>OZ242211.1:0-1542500 GCA_965206345.1 Arenicellales bacterium
TCAACACCATAGGGCTAACACAGGAAGAGAGAAGCGATGGCGACCATGCACTCGAATGGCGAATTCGTTCGCTAATTCGGTGGAACGCTTTAGCCATCGTCGTCCGGGCCAATCGAGTTTCGACTGAGCTCGGAGGACACATCGCCAGTTTCGCATCATCGGCTACCCTGTATGATGTCGGCTTTAACCATTTTTGGCATGCACCAAGTGAGAATCACGGTGGTGACCTCGTATTTATTCAGGGGCATTCAGCTCCTGGAATCTATGCCCGTGCGTTTCTTGAGGGACGCCTTAGCGAAGAAGACCTCGACAGCTTCAGACGCGAAGCTGATGGCAAGGGCTGGCCGTCCTACCCTCATCCGCGACTGAAACCGGACTTTTGGCAATTTCCAACCGTTTCGATGGGCCTGGGTCCAATTATGGCGATCTACCAGGCCCGATTCATGAAGTACCTACACAATCGTGGATTCTGCGATACCTCTAATCGGAAGGTCTGGGTATTCGTGGGCGATGGTGAAATGGACGAACCCGAATCCATGGGAGCCTTATCGCTCGCTGGCCGAGAGCAGTTAGACAACTTGATATTCGTCGTGAATTGCAACTTGCAGCGTCTGGATGGACCAGTTCGTGGTAATGCCAAAATCATTCAGGAACTCGAAGGTGACTTCAGAGGTTCTGGCTGGAATGTGATCAAGCTAATTTGGGGCTCATACTGGGATCCCCTACTCATGCGGGATACCAAGGGGCTATTAAAGAGGCGAATGGAAGAAGCTGTAGACGGTGAATACCAAGCATTTAAAGCGAAAGGCGGGGCCTACACTCGAGAACACTTCTTTGGCAAGTATGATGAACTTCGCGAAATGGTATCAAACATGACCGATGAGGACATTTGGCGTCTCAATCGAGGTGGCCACGATCCACATAAGGTTTACGCCGCGTACGCAGCAGCAACGAAACACAAAGGCCAACCAACCGTAATTTTGGCGAAGACAGTCAAAGGCTATGGGATGGGCGAAGCCGGTGAAGGTCAAAATATTACCCACCAGCAGAAAAAGGTTGGTGAAGATGCACTGATTTCGTTCAGGGATCGATTCCGAATTCCGCTAACAGATGAAGAAGTTGCTTCCGCACCGTTCTATCGACCTCCTGAAGATAGCCCTGAAATTCAGTACATGCTGAACCAGCGAAAGAAACTTGGCGGCTCCTTACCGGTTCGCCAACCTATTCCAGGTTCACTTAAAATCCCGGACGTTGACATTTTTTCGAATCAACTCAAAGGTTCCGGCGGCCGTGAAATATCGACAACGATGGGTTTTGTCAGAATTTTGACAAGCATTATTCGAGACAAGGAGATTGGACGCAATATCGTACCGATCGTGCCGGATGAGTCCAGGACTTTTGGTATGGAAGGGATGTTCCGACAGTTGGGCATTTACTCGCCTTTAGGACAGCTGTATGAGCCTGAAGATTCAGACCAGTTGATGTTCTATCGGGAATCTAAAGAAGGACAGGTTTTACAAGAAGGAATCAACGAAGCAGGCGCACTTTGCTCGTGGATTGCTGCAGGTACATCTGGAAGCAACCATGGCATTCGAATGATTCCGTTTTACATTTTCTATTCGATGTTTGGATTTCAACGAGTTGGAGATCTGGCATGGGCAGCTGCTGACAGCCATGCACGCGGTTTTTTGATTGGCGGAACAGCGGGTCGAACCACACTGGCTGGAGAGGGTTTGCAGCATCAGGATGGACACAGTCATGTGCTGGCATCGACCATTCCTACCTGTATCTCCTATGATCCAACGTTTGTTTATGAACTTGCAGTCATCATTCACGACGGCTTACGCCGCATGTATCAGGAAGATGAGTCGGTTTATTTTTACATCACCTGCATGAACGAAAACTACGAGCATCCTACGATGCCAGAAGGTGTTGAAGAGGGAATCGTCAAGGGAATGTATTTGTTCAAGCGGTCTGAGTCAAAACGCAAGAACCGAGTTCAGCTTCTGGGTAGTGGCACAATTTTGCGAGAAGTGATTGCAGCCGCTGAAATTCTTGAATCAGACCACTCAGTTGCTGCCGATGTTTGGAGCGTGACAAGCTTCAATGAACTCGCCAGAGATGGACATTCTGCCAATCGCTGGAACCGCTTGCATCCAGTTGAAGAACGTCGTAAGAGCTATGTGGAAACCTGTCTGGAAGATTCGGATGGACCCATTGTCGCCGCGACCGACTATATGCAGGTTTATGCCGATCAAATTCGCGGTTTTGTGCCTCGCAACTACCATGTGCTGGGTACTGATGGCTTTGGTCGTTCGGATACACGAGTGAACTTACGGAAATTTTTTGAAGTAAACAGAAACCATGTTGTAGCAACCGCATTGAATGCTCTCAAAGAGGAAGGGAAAATAACCGCCAAAAAGGTTGAGCAAGCAATGAAGAAACTTGAGATCGATCCGGATAAACCAGACCCGATAACACTCTAGTTCCCCCACAGATTACTGGCGGCAGATTTGCTTTACGCTTCACTCAGTTTCTGAATACCAGTGAATTGGTAGAGTACACATTGTTAACTTGTCAACTAAACAAACACTAATTTCTTAATCTGAAGCAAAGATGAGTCAAATCGAAAAGGTACATCTTCCAGATATCGGTGATTTCTCTGATGTAGAAATTATTGAAATGCACGTCTCTGTTGGAGCAGTTCTAGAGATTGAAGACCCAATTTTGACATTGGAAAGCGACAAGGCAACTATGGAGGTTCCCTCCCCAACCGCTGGCAAGATAACTGAAATAGCAGTCGCAGTAGGCGACAAGATTTCTGAAGGCGACTTCCTTGTCTCAGTCGAAACTTCATCTAGCTCAGTTGAAGATTCTGTAGAAAACGAACAGGAAAATAACCAGTCTACCTCATCAACAGAAAAGCAAACAGACAGTCAATCCAGCGGCAGCTGTTCGCAAGAGGTGCGTTTGCCAGATATTGGCGATTTTTCAGATGTTGAGATAATCGAGATGCATGTCGATGTAGGTGATGTGCTGGCTTCTGAAGATCCGATTCTGACGCTGGAAAGTGACAAGGCGACCATGGAAGTGCCTTCCCCTGTAGCTGGAAAAGTCACAGCGGTGGGCGTCAAAATTGGCGACAAAGTTTCACAAGATGACTACCTGCTAACAGTCGAAACTAGTGCATCAGATTCCACTAACAGTACTCAAGATTCGCCAACTCAACAAATTGAAACAAAGGATACAGACAAATCCACTCCTGAACAAGAGGAATCCGAACCTTCTGTCCCAACGGCGGATATGACAAACCTGCCGCCGCTTCCACCTTCGTTACCACCACCTGTTGAGCGATCAAAGGGTAAGACTCCGCATGCCAGTCCATCGGTCCGTCGTTTTGCTCGAGAGTTAGGAGCAGATTTATCGCAAATACGCGGAACGGGTCCAAAGGCACGGATTCTCAAAGAAGACGTTGTGAAATACATTAAAGGTGCGTTGACAGATCTTCCAACGCATGCAGTTGGCCAATCACTTGGTCCACCACCAATTCCAGAGGTTGACTTTTCTAAATTTGGTGAATTTGAAACTGTCAAATTAAGCAAAATCAAGAAGATTACTGGAGATCGGCTGCATCGGTCCTGGCTGGACATTCCCCATGTTACAAACCATGATGAGGCTGACATCACTGAACTTGATCTCTTTCGAAAGGAAATTGATGCTGAACAGAGGGTATCTGGGACACGGGTCACCATTCTTTCGTTCATATGTAAAGCAATTGTTAGTGCATTGCAACACTACCCAACCTTCAATTCATCGCTGTCTGCAGATACACAAAGTCTGATTCTAAAGAAGTACATCAATATTGGCGTTGCCGTTGATACGCCCAACGGCCTAGTGGTTCCAGTCATTAAAGAAATCCAGAATCTGGGTGTGGTGGAAATTGCAAAGTCATTACAACAAGTGAGTGCCGCTGCTCGTGAGGGAAAATTGTCGCCGACAGATTTTCAAGGCGGCTGCTTTACGGTTTCAAGTCTAGGAGGGATTGGCGGACGTTTCTTTACCCCAATCATCAATCCTCCTGAAGTTGCCATTTTGGGAGTTAGTCGACACAAAATGCAACCTTTTCCAGGAGAAGGCGGAACTGTGTGGAAGACGATGCTGCCGCTTTCGCTCTCCTATGATCATCGAGTGATCGATGGTGCAGAAGCAGCTCGTTTCTTGAAATTTGTTTGCGAACTGCTTTATGACTCTAGACGAATTTTGTTGTGACAATTATTCGTCACAGTTAATCATTCGGACAAACAAATAGATCAAATTAAGCTATGCAAATCGATGCGGAAGTTGCCGTCTTAGGCTCGGGACCTGGTGGTTATACAGCGGCATTTCGCGCCGCTGACCTCGGGAAAAAGACTGTATTGATTGAGCGCTACCCGAGCTTGGGTGGCGTATGCCTTAACGTCGGCTGCATCCCCTCCAAAGCACTGCTCCATGTTGCCAAAGTGATTTGTGAAGCGAATGAAGTTGAGGAGTGCGGCGTTAAGTTTGAAAAGCCCGACATCAATTCCCAACAACTGCGTACTTGGGTCGAGAAAGTTGTTGGACAGTTAACCGGTGGATTAAGCGCCTTAGCAAAACAAAGGGGCGTTCAGGTCGTCCACGGACACGGCCAATTCCTCGATGCTGAAACGCTGAGTGTCGTTCAGGACGACAAAGAAACTAAAGTGTCGTTTCGAGATGCAATCATCGCAGCCGGCTCTCGACCAGCTACATTGCCTTTCCTTCCAGACGACCCCAGAATTGTTGATTCTACTGGCGCCCTCACACTAAGTAACATTCCTGATCGATTGTTGATTATTGGTGGAGGGATTATCGGGCTTGAACTAGGTACGGTTTACCACGAACTCGGTTCAAGGGTCTCAGTTGTCGAAGTGCTGGATAGCCTCATTGCAGAAGCGGACACAGATTTAACGAAGCCACTAACAAAGCGAATAAAGAACCAATACGAACAGATCCTAACAAAGACTCGAGTTGTATCAGTCAGAACAGATAAAGACAGATTGTCCGTAGAGTTTAGTAGCGATAAAGGCTCATCGACAGAAGAGTTCGACATGATTCTCTCTGCTGTCGGGCGTACCCCAAATGGCAGTCTGATCAATGCGAGTTCGGCGGGAGTTCAAGTGGATAACCACGGTTTTATTGCTGTTGATCGACAGCAACGCACTAACGTTGATGGGATTTTTGCAATTGGCGACATTACAGGTCAGCCTATGTTGGCTCATAAGGCAACCCATCAAGGGAAAGTTGCAGCGGAAGTCATTGCTGGAATGAAATCTGGATTTGATACCTCGCTAATTCCATCAGTTGCTTATACAGACCCGGAAATTGCATGGGTCGGTTTGACGGAGAAAGAAGCGAAGCGGAACGGCACTCCTTACGAAAAAGGTGTCTTTCCATGGCGTGCCAGCGGGCGTGCGCTGTCCATGTCGCGACCAGAGGGGATGACAAAGTTGATGTTTGATCCAGAGTCCAAGCGGCTGATTGGTGCTGGTATTGTTGGCGTGAATGCCGGTGAATTAATTGCAGAAGCGGCACTCGCAATTGAAATGGGTTCTGACGCTGCAGACCTTGCACTGACAATCCATCCGCACCCCACCCTATCTGAAACAATTTGTTTCGCTGCAGAAGCTTATGAGGGCACAATCACAGACTTGTATCTGCCAAAGAAATCCGGTCGCACAAAGCGTTAACCGTTCGATTTAGCCAATCAGCCCTCTAAGCAGACCCGATGGATGAAACTCCATTCATGTACGGTTGTAGTACCTCTGGAACTGCAATACTTCCGTCTTCTCTCTGATAGTTTTCCATAACTGCGATAAAGGTACGGCCAACTGCGAGACCCGAACCGTTTAATGTATGCAAGGGTTCCAATTTTCTAGTGTTTGCATTACGTACTCTTGCTTTCATTCTTCTAGCCTGAAAGCCCTCACAATTACTACAAGACGAAATTTCACGATATTTCTGTTGGCCAGGTAACCAAACCTCAATATCGTAGGTCTTGGCTGCACTAAATCCCATATCCCCAGTGCATAGCACGATCACTCGATACGGAAGATCCAATAACTTCAGTATTTTCTCGGCATTAGTTGTCAGTTCTTCCAAGGTTTGATAGGACTCCTCTGGTCTGACAATGTGTACCAATTCAACCTTTTCGAATTGATGCTGACGAATCATACCACGGGTATCTTTGCCATAAGACCCAGCTTCTTTTCTAAAGCACGGTGTGTGGGCAACAAACTTCATTGGTAAATCGGCTTCTTCAATAATGCAATTCTTGACAATATTCGTCAGTGGCACCTCAGCTGTCGGAATCAAGTAGAAATCGCGCGAATCGTCATCGATATGAAACTGATCGTCTTGAAACTTTGGCAGTTGGCCTGTGCCATACAAGATATCAGCATTGACAATAAAAGGCAGATTTATCTCCTCATAGCCATGTTCTCTTGTATGTGTGTCAATCATCAACTGTGAAATTGCTCTGTGTAGCGCAGCCAGTTGATTCCTCATTAGCACGAATCGAGCGCCTGATAGTTTGCTGGCCAACTCAAAGTCCAGCATACCCAATCCTTCTCCGAGAGCAACGTGATCCTTGGGTTCAAAGTCAAACTGTCTGAGCTCTCCTACCCGACGAATTTCTAAATTGTCCTCTTCTGATCCTCCAATTGGCACGCTTTCGTGTGCGACATTCGGGATGCCAGACATGAAAGCTTGGAATTCGCTCTGAATAGCTGAAAATTCCTGCTCCAACCCTTCAAGATTCTTGCCAATCTCCTCGACATCCATCATCAGATTTGAAGCGTCTTCACCTCTAGATTTCAACTTCCCAATCTGCTTTGACAGTTCGTTCTTCTGATTACGAGCAGACTCTGTTTCAGACTGAACTGACCTCCTTCGAGACTCAAGATCTTCGTAGTAAGCGATATCAAATTGATATCCCCTAGGCTTCAGTTTTTCCGCAATTGATTTGTACTCGGCTCGCAGAAAATGTTGATCAAGCATTTTTCCCTCTAGGTATTGTCGAGTTTACCGACGTTTGTTGAATTTACTGCCAGTGTTTTGAAATTGAAATGGAATCAAAGCAAATTATAGGTTTTACAAAGAAAGGTTGCTATGACCCATGCCCGTAGCTTTCCCGCACTTAGTTTTCAGCCATGTTCATGCTTTCGTCTAAGGAAGGCGAACCACACCTTCCTTTAATGAAACCAGATAAAGAGCTGGTTGCGCTATCAAATATGTCAAGTATTACAAGCGATTACAGAGGTATGAAATTAAAATTGCTCCAATGAATCCCTAAATTCAGTCCGAGCCGGACAGGCTGGTCGCGGACTTCGCCATTTCCATCCCACATTGTAAATCACGCCGATGATATCTGTATTCTGGGCAAAGCGTCGGTGTCACAAATGCTGTCAGCGTTCACCCAGGTGATGGAGACGCTGAAACTGCCAGTGAATATGCAAAAGTCCCGGTGATTGAGATGTCCGAATGAGGCTTTGGAGTTCTTGGGTTATCGTATTGGAACGAACTATCGACCGAACGAGAAGGTGCTTATATCGGCACTCGCCCGAGCAGGTCGATCGTTCAGAGTATATGCCGCAGAATCAGTGAGCAGACCGCAAGGTGATATGGGTTATTGGATTCAGAGGAGATGGTAAGGCGTTTGAACTGGATGTTAGCCGTTGGGCGAACTACTTCCATCTGGGACAGATCTCTCCGGTTTATTCGGCGATTGATGCTCATACCGAAAGGCGGTTTCGTCGGTGGCTTTGTCGCAAGCACAAGGTGAGCGGTGGGGGTTATGTGCGATTTTCCTATGACAGGCTGTACAACCATTGCGGTCTTATTCACCTGAAATCCAGGACAACCAGCCTGCCGTGGGCGAACGCATGATTTCGAATATAAGCCGGATGCGGGAAAACCGCATGTCTGGTTTGATGAGCGGTTACTGGAAACAGGTAATATGGCGTGGAGTGAGGCACTGGCACATAGGGAAAACTGCCAGCAACAATTTCCCCCTAGCGTCCAGTGTTAAACCGCGCCTGTAGTCGAGTTGACTCCGAGTGAAGAAAAAATGCCTTGATCAATCACTTGGCTTGATAGAATATTCCTCCTACAGATGTATGAAATTAAATTTGACAGTTAACATTTATGGTCCTCCCCCGAAAAAGTAGAGACGACAATTTTAGTAGTGTAAGATAGATTGTCGGAGGTTTTCTGTGATGAGTAACCAAAAATATTCGGAAGAGCTAAAGGCTCACATACTGGCAGAGCTGGCAGCCGGAGCAGGCGTTTCGAGTCTGGCCAGAAAATATGAGCCCTGTGCAGCGACGATCCACAATTGGAAGCGCCAGGCAGCCGAGGCGAAGTTCAGCGAGTCGCAATCCACGGAGGATGATGCGGCCAGGATCCGTCGGCTGGAGCGTCGCAATGCGCAGCTGGAGCAGGAGAATGCGTTCTTAAAAAAAGCGGCGGCCTGGTTCGCGAGCGACAGCGCGACCGACACTAGTGGGACCAGGCGTACGCATTGATTGAAGCGGAGCGTAAGAATTTCACGGTCCGACTGATGTGTCGGGTGCTGGAGATTTCAGAATCGGGCTGGTACGCGTGGCGAAGACGTGAGCCCGGTGCCCGCGCGTTGGCCAATGCCCGACTGACGGAGAAGATCCGCACCATCATGGTGGAGAGCCGCTCGACCTATGGTGTGCCGCGGGTGACTGCGAAGCTGCGTCAGGATGGTCATGCGGTCAGTCTGAATCGGGTGGCGCGCCTGATGAAAGCGGCCGGATTAAGGGCTTTGGTTTCGAAATCGTTTGTCAGAACAACGGTGAGGGGTGGCAGAGCCCATGGCATCCAGCATCTGGTGAAACGTGAAATCAGCGTCAGCGGGCTAGATCAGCTGTGGCTGTCAGACATGACGTATCTGCGTAGTCTCGATGGATTTCTGTATCTGGCGGTGATCCAGGATGCCTGCAGTCGTCGCATCGTGAGCTGGGCCATGCAGAAAAACCAGCAGGCCAGTCTGATGGTGAAAGCCTTGAAGATGGCGCTGTTGAATCGCAGTCATGCCGGTGTGATTCATCATTCGGACCAGGGTTCGCAGTACGGTTCTGATGAATACCAGAAGGTGTGTGAAGCGAATGGGATCGAGCAGTCGATGGGTAGTATTGGTGACTGTTATGACAATGCCCAGGCGGAATCGTGGTTTGCGACGCTGAAGCGAGAGTGCGTGTTGAGAACCGATCCGCTGGTGTCATCGACAGTGCTCAGGCACCGGGTGATTGAGTACATTGAATCGTGGTACAACACCCGCCGGATTCATACCCGTTTGGGATTTCAGAGTCCGGTTGAGTTTGAAACGCACCTGGCTCAACCCAAAACCAAGCAGCCATTTTCACGTGAAAATGGCTGCTTGCATAGTTTACTCGTCTCTACCAAATCGGGGTAGGTTCATTATGACGAATACTCAATTCATAGTCCAGTTTGGGATTGGTTTATTTGTAGTTATATTATTGATAATACTGATTTATAGGATAGTTAAACTACTGACTGATCAAAATAAAACTTCTTCAAACAATGGTAATAACGAAAGAGTATCAGGTGTCGCTTGCGTTGAAGCCGATACGGCTGAAATTGATCCTAACAAAATTTTCGGATCAACAAAAGAATTGTCTAAGTCAATTGTTTCGATCATTAATAACATGGACTCAAAAGGTCACCTATCGGTATGTCTAAATGGTATATGGGGAAGTGGCAAATCGACCCTAATCAATCTTACAATTCCAAATCTGCGTGAGAAAAACTGCACTTGCGTTTTCTTCAATGCGTGGCATCATGAAAGCGAGCATCACCTATATGTTGCCCTAATAGATCAAATACGAAAATCATGGATTCCACGATCGAAAATGACCTACCCGGATATTGAACCGATTGAAAAAAAGACATTTCGTGAACGATGTATTAATTTTCAAATACGCCTCTTAGATTTGATATTGATCTACTTATACATTTGGAAACAGCGAGTCGTTCGTACCCATGTGCAATTTGTTTTATTTGTTTCCATTGTGCTTGTATCCTTCGTAAGTTTCTGGTATTTGTTTTTGGGAGGCACTTCATATCTTTTCAATTTGAAGTTTGAGATTTTTGATTTGTTTGATTCGAATAATTTGAATTCACACAATTCTCATATGTATTTCACCCTATTGTTGATAAGTTTTACATCTTGGATATTTTTTTGGTACAGCCCCTACAATACCCTGAAATCTTTTGCTGCCGCACCCGTGAGCCAGGTATCTGCTCGAACACCGTGGTTGACTTTTTTTCAATTTGCGGAACAACTTAGTTTCAGATATAGATTCGCAGTTTCTTTTAATGAGGTATGTGACGCGTTAATTTCTAGAAACCGTAGATTGGTGATCATTATTGACGATATAGACCGTTGTAGTACTGATCAAATTTTAGAAATCTTTGAAGCCGTAAATTTTCTTTGTACAAATGGACCTTGCTTCGTGCTCTTGGCAATGGATAAAGATCGAGTAATCAAAATGTTGGGGAAGAAGAACAACAATGAGCACTATTTTAGAAAATTCCTTGAGAAAATAATTAACTTGACAGTTAACGTCCGAACACTTACTGCATAAGAATTTCAGATTAGACGAAATGGCGAGTTTTCAATTCTTAGATTCGTTTGGGATCACTCTCTTGGTAGTAGCAATATTGATAGCATTGTTTATTTGGATCCGTAAGCTACTGGCTATAGCGAAACTGAATTACCCTAACGTCAAAGACAGCGCAGAATTGGAAAATGCACTATCACACTGGAATGATATAGTGATTGAAAGTCTTGAAACACATCGCGATGTAAAAATTTTTAAAAATTTAGCACGAGTTATATGTGAGTTAAGCGAAACGAATTCCAAAAAGAGGGTTCGTAATCTGGTTGGACTAACCGCTTTATTCACCATTGGAGAACTGAAAGTTAGTGATCTATCATACATTAAGCTTAGGATATCAAATTTCTATTTTTTTAGTCCAAACCTGAAAAATATTGAACCCAAAACGAAAATTAAATTTATGTCGACAATTCAAAGACTTGACCGTGAATTGGATGACACTAGCATTGAGTTGTTTTTGAAGGTTTCTAAAAGTGTAGAATTTCCTGCGACTTCTCAGTAGTTATAGAGAGTTATTGCTGATAGTGCGTCACGGTTTCGGGAGGTTAAGCGGCGACTTGATCGTTCAACTGCGTCACCAAATCAACGCTGACACCTAGCGCTTCTGCAATCTCCCTGACTGTCAGACCGCGATCGTGGCTCAAGCACTGTATTTTAATTTGTTACTTCATCACAAATCTCCTTCTGCTCATGTTCAACGCCTCCTTGTTCAAACTTACAGTTGAAAAACCGCAGCTGAAACCAAATAGCGTTAACTCCGTCAAATTGTATTGAGAAAAACCGGTGCTAACTTGTCGGTTCTGGATAGTCGACTCTAAATAATCGATTTATCTCCGATATTTTGTTGTTACTATTCGATAATGCTGTGTTTTTGCCTAGTTTGAAAAAACCAGAAACTGTATAATTGGTTATTGTTTCCTTGCGAGTTCGGGGGCAAGTTATAAAGCCTCACCCACCCCAGACCGAGCTGATCCGCAGTCGCCTTAACAACCAGAACAACATGATCCATGAACTGGTCCAGCTGTGGGCTCTGGTGGACCAGAGCGTATTCGATAATCGTATCGGCGGCCTTGTATCATACCAAATAGGGCTGTCCCGGCAAACCCACCCAATTGATGGTGGGTTTGCTGTATTTGAAACATATGTAGATTCCGATTTAAAAAGTCGCAAAAGTACTGATGAAAAATCCCCACTTTCGGGTGTCGGATGATCAGTCCGGATTAATGAAATGGATACCCCTTTGTAAAAAACAAGGCATCATAAGTGCCGAGCTGGAAGATCCAGCGAATGTAAACAAACGGAGTATCCAAATCATGAAAAAGTACAGAGTTAATATAAACGATATTCACCGCATTGGTGTGGATCTGGCCAAGAACGTCATTCAGGTCTATGCGGTTGACAAAGACGGCAGGAAATTGATGAATCGACGTTTCACCGCCACTGGTGCGCTGAGTTTCTTTGAATCGTTGCCCAGTTGTGAGATTGGCATTGAAGCGTGCGGCGGTGCGCATCAGTGGGGCCGCGAGCTGACTTTGATGGGTCATCAGGTGAAAATGATGCCGGCGCAGTATGTCAAGCCGTTTGTCAAGACCAACAAGAACGATGCGGCCGATGCGCGGGCCATAGTTGAAGCGATGGGCAGACCTGACATGCGCTTTGTCAAGATCAAGAGTACCGAACAGCAAAGCGTGCTGCCGGCTCATCAGGTTCGTTCGCAGCTGATCAGGCAGCGCACCCAGACGGCCAATGCGATGCGTTCGCACTGTGCCGAGTTTGGCGTGGTCTATCTCCAGGGCGTGCGCCATGTGTACGAGATTTGCGAGATGGTCAGAATGCGGGAGGATTAGGGTATTACCAAAAATGTTCACACATAAGCATGCGCCAAACCATGGCTTCTAACCTGGCTGGGGCTAGCCCCAGCCAGGTCAGTTTTTTGAAATCCGGCCTCATACTCGTTGGGACTGACATAGCCCAGCGCTGAATGCAGCCGTCTGGCATTGTAAAAATCATCAATGTACGATCGAAGCTCAACGCGCAGCTGTTCGATCGTCTCAAAACACCGGTCCTGCACCCACTCACTCTTGAGTGTGGCAAAAAACGACTCCACCATCGCATTGCCATAGCAGTCGCCCACCGAACCGGTCGACTGACGGATCCCATGGGCCCGGCACAGCTTCTGGAACGCGGTGCTGGTGTACTGAGATCCCTGATCGGAATGATGAATCATGCCCTCACACGGTCCGCGCGAAACCGTCTTCTCAAGGGCGCTGAGCATCAGTTCCGTTCCCTGGCTGCGCGACAGCGTCCAGCTCAGAACCTTGCGGGAACAAAGATCCAGTGTCACCAGCCGCTGGTGGATGGTGTCAACGAGTGCCGCACTCATGACGACGCCAGCCGTCTGTCGACGGCCTCGTAAAATGAAAGCGGACGGCGCATTGAGGCCGATTTTTCGTTGGCATGATCATCGATGCGTACCGGTGAGCCGACTTTTGGTTTTCGGTGACCGGGGTCCATCACCCGGCTGCCCCCGCCCGGTGCGATCGGATGGCGGGCAATCACCTCACCGTGATCGATGATGCAGAGCTCACAGGCCTGTGCCTGCACCTCGACGATGCGACGGTGGTGCCGTCCGGAACCGAGTAGACACTGCCCCGGTAAGCCACCATGCCCTCATTGTTGACTTTGCGCTCGGTGGCCACCAGTGCCCGATAGCGGATCGTCGGCAGCGGGATCAGTTTCGGGCACTCTTCATCGAACGCGTCGCTCACAACCCGCCCGGTGGTGCCGTGACAGCGCACATTGGCCACCTCACTGCACCATTGATCAAAACATTCAGATGCGACAGGCTGTCGAATGAACTGCCGAGAATGAAGTCTTTTTTCACATAACCGAAGATGCGCTCGATCTTGCCCTTGGTCTGGGGCCGGTACGGCTGACAGGCTCTCGGCCAGGCGCCGTAGTGATGCAGACAGCTGAGCAGCGAACGGTTGAAAATCACCTCGCCGGTGTCCCCGTCGGTGCCGGCGACCGCGGTTTTCATACGGTCATAGAGCAGATGCCTGGGAACCCCGCCCAGCGACTCGAATAGGGTATTACCAAAAACATTCACACATATGTTTGCGCCAAATCTTGACTACTGACCTGTCTGGGGCTAGCCCCAGACAGGTCAGGTTTTCGAAATCCGGCCTCATACTCGTTGGGACTGACATAGCCCAGCGATGAATGCAGCCGTCTGGCATTGTAAAAATCATCAATGTACGATCGAAGCTCAACGCGCAGCTCTTCGATCGTCTCAAAGCACCGCTCCTGCACCCACTCACTCTTGAGCGTGGCAAAAAACGATTCCACCATCGCATTGTCGTAGCAGTCGCCCACCGAACCGGTCGACTGGCGGATCCCATGGGCCCGGCACAGCTTCTGGAACGCGGTGCTGGTGTACTGGGAACCCTGATCGGAATGGTGAATCATGCCCTCACACGATCCGCGGCGAACCGCTTTCTCAAGGGCGCTGAGCATCAGCTCCGTTCCCTGGCTGCGCGACACCGCCCAGCCCAGAACCTTGCGGGAACAAAGATCCAGTGTCACCGCCAGATGGGCTCTGCCACCCTTCATCCGGACCGTGCTCGCATCACTGGCCACCAGCTTTCGCGGCCTGGACGCCTCAAAGTTGCGCTCCACCAGATCTTCAATGCCGTGCCAGCGATGATCCCGCCGCGTCGAATTCCAGCGACGACGACGGGTCACACCCCGAATGCCATGCTCGCACATCAGCCGATACGTGCGTCTTCGGGAAATGCCCGAATCCCATCGCTTCAGACTCACCGTCATGCGATTGACACCGTAGGTGTAACGGCTCTCAGCATGAATGCTCCGAATCTTCTGCAACACCTGCTGGTCCGTGGGACCCCCAGACCGATCATGCGCGCTAAGCAACTGTCTTCTGCTCCAGCCGTAATAACTCTCGCGCAGCACTTCAAACACCCGGCACATGGCACTCACGCTGAACTGTCCTGAGGCCTGGTGCGCCTGAATGAACCGATAGACCGCTCTCACTTCAGTCACCGTCCGCTGCTCTGACTGGCGAACCAGGCCGCCGCTTTTTTTAAGATCGATACATCCTCCTGCAGGCGCCGGTTCTCACGCCGGAGCCGATCAATCTCCTCAGCCTGGCTCTCCTCACCCAGACGCGGCTCCACCTTCTCCTTGCGAATCCATTCCCGAATGGTCCGAACCTGCGGCTCGTAATCCGCCGCCAGCTCGCGCACCGACCGTCCGTTTCGATACTCCTCCAGTATCTGAGCCTTCAACTCCTCCGAAAAAACCTTCGACATCCCACTTCCTCCTGTCTTTCATCGACTGTAAGGTGTGAACATTAATGGTAACACACCAATGTGAGTAGCACAAACCCACCAATGTCGCGGTGGTGGCAATGGCCAACACCAATGCCCGGATTGTCTGGGGACTGCTGTATTACGGCGACCGATACGTGCCCAATCATGTTTCCACCCGCGGCGTGCACAATGCAGTGGCACAATCGCCTGAAGTGGAATTGGATTCAAACAGTCTGTCACCGTCGCTTTGCTGACTGATTGACGGAATGAACGCAAGGCTCGCAAATGCCAGGACAGTATGATTGATGACAGAACAGGCGCAAACCGGCACTGGCCAAACCCGTGATCTATAACGACAGCAAAAAGTCACAAGATTAATTGGGCACCAGTGCGCGGATTTCACCAGGACCCGCACATTAAGTGAACAAGTGCACCACGAGGTCGAATAGATATACGCAAGCCGGGTTTGTTGTCGTCAGTGATGCCTTTCCAAGGTGGTTTCTGAGCAGTGAATCATTGTCAATCGCACAACAAGACAGGAAAAAGATTGCAAGGAGGGATTCTATGTAAGTACAGGTTGACTTAACGGGGGTATCCATAGATATAGATCGAAGCCTCCTTTTTCTATTTACGCGGTCGGCCGCGTTTTTTCCTGATGGTCGTCGTTGATCAGTTCCTTTCATCCTGCTGCAGTGGATCCCGATGTTCTCTGAGACGATAGCTAGCTCCTTCGATGTTGATCACCACGGCGTGATGCAGCAGACTGTGTCACTAACGATTGAAATTACCCCACTGAAAGATGGAATAGGTTTGCTTTTCCGTCCGTTAACGGGCGGAAAAGCAAATACTAAAAATTGCCCTATGATTTGGATTTTCACACAGATCCTCATAGGGCTTGACCATGATAATACGAAGGGAATTTTTCATGATTCACTAACTAAAAGCCGATGGGATGAACCACTCACAGATTGCCCGGCGGCTCAATCAGAATCGCAAAACGGTCCGCAGTTATCTCATCTCAGCAGCGAACCCGACGAAACGGCCAGGGTGGCGCACAGGGCGAGGTCTTCCAGGCTTAATAGGTACCGTGATCATCTGCTCAAGCGGGTGTGGCTGTTAGTGTCAGAGTTTAATCTGAGGCAACACGACTTTGACGTTGCGCTGTAACGGCCTTGCACCTTGCTGTGTCGTTCACCACCGGGGTGGAAGGTAACTCTCACTGAGCGGCAGATCAGTCCGACTGATACTCGGTTAGGGCCAAACCGAGTGTTCCCACGCGTTTGCAATTTGTACAACAACGACAACCTGATCGGCTCAACTTCTCGCCGCAAGCGCAATGTTGCATTTTCCTGCTAAAATCGTTCCGTTTTCAGTGTCATAAGTTCAACTGTCGAATCATCCGGTACTTCAAAACCCAATTCGTACAAAATTGCCAGTTACAAACTTGTTTGTGAGATATGCGGGTTAGAATCCCAATTTCCGATTGCGCGGTAGCAGATTGATTCGATTGGCGCGGTGGATGTGCGTAATCATGGAAATGAAAACTTAACTGCATATCAAATGAATATAGACTAGGAAACTAGGGCATTTGGACCTTTGGGAAAACACTAAAAAAGTGCTAGTTCTTTCTTCCAGACGCTATTCCAGAAATGGACTATCTGGTTGAATGGGATGACCCCTAGGACATTCCAATAAGAAATGTGTACGATCAACTTCTTTCCTCTTAAATACTAACTCACTATGCGCAGATATAGCACTTTCTTGAGTTACTTGTGAACCGTACCCAAGCTGATCTATGATCGTAAACATATCCTTCAAACTTTCGAATGGATATAACCCGGTTTCTTTATCAGACTCTCCGACATTTATAAATACCCCTCTCATTTCATCAATAATTGTGCTAATCGACATTTTTACTGACACGAATCTCTCCTGACTAGGACAATCTAAATTTGTGTACTGAATCGCCTCTTGTACTGAAACAACCAATTTCGTGTATAAATTTCTTACATCACTAAGATATGACTGTCGACGCTGGAAGCAATATGCCAGCCAAGCGGCTGGCATATTAATTATGAGCGGAATGAGATCACGAAACACTCTACCCACAATGCTCCATCTATTCTCAGTTGTCGTAGATTTAAAATCCATCACCAACATGATTAAACGATAAATGACGATTACCAATAAATAGAAAGCGACCACATAGATTACTTGGTTGCGGAATTTTTCTTGGCTCATTAAACTCAGTCCTTTTTTTTGAACTAAATCGATCACAGTTAATAGGTAAGGTTTTAGCAACGAATGAAATTGATACCTTACCCTTGAGATTTCAATGCCATATTATCAAGAACTCTCTGTTTCAATACTTGATGATTTTTTGTGAGAAAAAGGGGATATCAATTTGGTGCTAATTTGTCTTGTCGTCGCAGCTTTTCCATGTACTCCTTGATTCGTTTCTCAACTCCGCGTTCAACAGGCTTGTAGTAGTGTTTTCTCTCCATTCCAGATGGGAAATAGTTCTCACCATGTGCATAGCCGTCTTGTTCATCATGTGCATATCGATAGTTAGCTCCATATCCCAAATCCTTCATCATGCGGGTTGGAGCATTTCTCAGATGTATTGGAACCTCCAGACTACCGTGAAATTTGGCATCTTCAATTGCTAGATTAAAGGCTGAGTAAACAGCATTGCTCTTAGGACAGCAGGCTAGGTATACAACGGCTTGTGCGATCGCCAATTCACCTTCGGGTGTTCCTAACCTATGGTATGTATCCCAGGCATTCAATGCTACATTGAGAGCGTTCGGATCGGCATTGCCAATGTCTTCACTTGCAATTCGAACGACTCTTCTTGCGACATAAAGCGGGTCGCACCCGCCAGTAAACATGCGTGCCAGCCAGTAGAGTGAAGCATCTGGGTCTGAACCTCGTACCGACTTGTGCAACGCAGAAATCAACTCAAAGTAAGTATCGCCCCGCTTGTCAAAGCGTGAAAGTGGCTGCCCTACGATTTCTGCTGCCAGATCGGCAGTAACTTTGTTCACTCCTTGAGATCTAACAAAGCTCGCAGCAACTTCAATGAAGTTCAGAACTCTACGCGCATCCCCGCCGGCACTTTGAGCCAATATTTCCCGTGACTCATCTGTGATATTAAAATCAGTTGGTAGAAAATTGGAACCCAATTGGATAGTACGATCAATTATCTTTTGCAAATCATCCAACTGCAGTTTCTTGAGTACATAGACTTTGAGTCGAGACAGTAGTGCACTATTTAATTCAAACCCTGGATTTTCTGTTGTCGCGCCAATAAAAATTAAATCTCCACACTCAATATGCGGTAGAAATGCATCTTGCTGTGATTTGTTGAATCGATGGACTTCATCGACAAACAGTACTGTAGCCCTACTCTCCCGCCTGGCCCGCTGTCCTTCGGTAATCGCTTGCCGAATGTCTTTGATTCCGCTTTCAACAGCGGATAGCGTCAAAAGTTGAGCTTCAAATTCGTTCGAGATAATTCGTGCTAGAGTCGTTTTGCCGCTACCAGGAGGTCCCCAAAATACCATGGAATGAGGGACTCTGTTTTTGACTGCTGCGCGGAGAGGTTTGCCGGGTGCCAATATATGGTTTTGGCCTTTTACATCGTCGAGGATTTTTGGTCTCATTAACTCCGCTAATGGAGTTAGCGCCAAACTTTCTTGAGAACTGGAATTATCCAAGAATAGAATTTACTGAGACTCGCTTGAAGTCTCCCGCGAGTCAATCAGATCCACACCTTCCGGAAGTTCAAACTGAAACACTTTGTCTTGAAATTCGCTTCCAAGTACAACATCAAACATTTGAATTCGAGTAGTGTCGCCCAGAGCATCTAATATTTCCATCGTTCTCAAGGTGATTTCATCGAATCCCAATCGCATCGATTCAAACTGGGAGGTTTCCTGGTCAATGGGACTAATGGAAACCCATGCTAGTGCTCCTTGGGTGCCCAAATCATCAACGAAATATCTGTCTTCAATATTTCCTGCTCCGGTGATTATTTCTGCTGCGCTCTGATCAATAACATCGGATAAATTTCTGACACTCGCCTGCTCAAGTTCAGCATCATAAACCCACACACCAGTACCATCACTAACGATGGTTTGTTCGAACGGTTCAAAATACTCCCAGCGAAATTGATTAGGCCGAGAGAGCCACATTAGACCCGTACTTTCCTCGATTTGATTAAGCCCTTCATCCAGAATCACTTGATTGAATTCAGCGAAGTATGTACTTTGGTTCGAGAAGAAGTCAGTCATTCTTTCCAGTGCAGTTGAACCTGCTGCACCAAGTGGGACCATCAGCAGAGACAATACAACAACTTTTCTTAACTTTCTACGAGATTTGAACATAGTCAATTATCCGGATTCGAAATCAACACGTTTCGCACACCGCCGGTTTGCGGAGAACTGACAACACCTTCGCTTTCCATTGAATCAATGATTCGCGCAGCCCGGTTATAGCCAATTCGTAACTCACGTTGTATCTTTGAAATTGAAGTTGTCTTTGATCGACTGACGATATCCAGCGCCTGCTCATACATTTCATCTACAGCCTCGCTTCCGTTAGAAAAGATACCTTGCGCACTGGCTTCCCCCTCCAAAGCTTCAGTTACGTTGTCATCATAACTTGGTTCACCATCTCGCTTAAGGTGATCAACCACTCTTTTCACTTCATCATCAGACACAAAGGCACCATGGACTCGCATTAGCGTAGAACTGCCTGGTGGGATAAACAACATGTCGCCCTTCCCGAGCAAGTGCTCTGCACCTGTTTGGTCCAATATAGTTCTGGAATCCGCATTTGACGCGACTCTGAAAGCGATTCTGGTTGGAATGTTTGCCTTTAGAACTCCGCGTATCACATCTGTCGACGGTCTCTGAGTTGCTACAATCAAATGAATTCCTGCAGCACGTGCTCTTTGTGCGATTCGAATGATTAGCTCCTCAGCCTTCTTTCCCATTACCATAATCAGGTCAGATAGCTCATCGATTACTAGAACAATATATGGAAACAGCTTCAGTGGCTCTGCCTTTTCCGGATCAAGAACGGTCGGGTCCAAAACTGGCAGTCTGGAATTTTTAATGTGGTCATTGTAGTTTTCCATGCTCCGTACACCGAGTCCCGCCATTAATGCAAATCTTCTCTCCATCTCTGAAATACACCAATGGAGTGCATTATTGGTCTTATTCATATCGGTAATGACAGGCGCCAGTAGATGAGGAACACCCTCATAAACAGAAAACTCAAGCATCTTCGGATCTACCATGATCAGACGCAGTTGATCTGGGCTTGACTTAAAGAGAAAACTCAACAATATGGCATTTAGACAAACAGACTTACCAGCACCAGTCGTACCTGCAATCAATAAGTGTGGCATTGCGGCAAGGTTTGCAACCACAGTTTGCCCGCGTATATCCTTCCCCAAGACAATGGTCAGTGGGTGATCAGATTCTTTATACGCCTCTGATTCCAGCCCATCGACCAGTCTAACCGTTTCACGCAACTTATTCGGGACTTCCAAGCCGACATACGAAGTTCCTGGCACTTTGTCGACAACACGTACACTCTGAACCGCCAAGGTTCGCGCAAGATCGTTCGCGAGATTAACAATTTGGACAGCTTTCACGCCAGCAGCAGGTTCAATCTCAAACTGAGTAATAACCGGACCTGGTTGTGCGTTGCGTACTGTAACTTCAACATTGAACTCACTCAACATTGATTCAATTTTTTCACCCATTTCAACGATCTCTTCTTGAGAATAGGCATAGGCTGAAGTCTCTGTTGGGTCCAATATGGAGGTATCGGGAAAGTCAGCACCTGGCGGGACTAATGAAGCTTCCACCTGCGGTTCTACTCTCTGAGATGCCTTTCGATTGGGTTTACTGCGAGGTTTTTGTGCTGGTTGTGGTCTACTACCAGAAGTATCAATTGGTACGATAACCGGTTCTTTCCGTTGACCTTGATTCGAACTAGCTCGTCTGGTTGGAGCTTTCGCCTTTGATACCTGATTTGTCTTGTGTGAACCTGCTACTTCTACGTTTTTACCCAATAATGAACTTGCTGTAGATTTGGAAACAGATCGGGATTTGCCCTTTTCTGCCCGCTTTTCTTGAGTTTTTTCTCTGGAAAGTTTTGAGCGTCGACTTACGCTCCCTACAAACAGACCGGAGAATGCGAATATTGATTTTCCTGTAGCACTGAAGATTCTAAGCCAAGGGATAAGATTACAGAATGTAGAACCAACTACGAAAATGACAATTAGTAAAGCAGTAGCGTACTGAGTGTCTAAGTATCTCTCAAGAAGTCGCGATACTTCATACCCAGCGATGCCTCCAATGTGATTTTGAGATTGGTACGTAGCGTGCAGATTCTCCAGTCCACTTCCACTGAGTAAGGTAAAAACGATTCCGAGTGCAAAAACAACAATTGCATAGTTTCGAGTTGATTCGTTCCTCAGTAGTTTTCTTAACCAGAGCCAGCCAGCGACAGCTATCACGACAGGCAACAAAAAAATCGTAAATCCAAAAACAGTCCTACCAACATCCGCTGCCAAAGCCCCAATACGCCCACCAGAATTTGAAATGATAATTTCTATAGAAGTAGAACTCCAACTCATGCCTGGGTCAGAAGGAGAGTAAGTGACCAACGCGAGCATGAGCCAGGCGGACACGAACCAAATCAACAATATTCCAAATATTCCGATAGTCAGTGCCAGTTTGCTGGACTGATTGATTCTGGATGATTTCAAAATTTTTGGCATCTGATTTTCCCCAAAAAATCTAATTTGGGGTTAGGCAGGTCAATGCAGATTTAGTATGAATTTGATGCTAATAATTATAAATCAGTAGGCAAAATCACACCTTTGTCGCCTTTAAATCAATTTCAAAGTTTCCCCTATATTTTGTTGATTGATTTCAGAATATAAAGCGAAAACTCAATATGTGCACCGCAACAAAAACCATCAAATAAAACCGCTGATTTACACTGAATCAATCTTGTAAGGCACAAGAGTATCAGACAACAAGCTTCAGTTTGGGAGACTTAGCACACCATTTTTCTTTCGCTGCGTTCTGATTGAGGTCAATTTGAATGACTTTGTTAGTGAAAGACTTTCCAGGCGAGGGTTTCTTGAGGCACATCTACTCTCAATGGTAAGAAAAGTCTGGCGTTAAATTCTTGTCTTTCTCCTTTATATAGTTCTAATTCAAAGATTCTAGAGAATATTGTCGCCAATTTTAGTTTTGCTCAAAAACAGTGCGTGAAGGGGCGAAACAAATAAGCGTATCTGGTTAGATGGTAGTATTACCAATTCTAAGGGGATTATCGACGATGGTCTCGATTCTCCCTTGAAATCTGCATCAACTCCTATGCTAAATGAGCGAAAGTTGAGAAGTTTTTTCTTCAGCATACTTTTCGCAAGTCTGATTTGACGAGTTTCTCAGAGACTGCATCACTCTTTATTTCTTCCCACAACTCAAGTGGGGTTTAGATGTTTCACCGATGCAACCGTAAGACCGTAAGCGGTAGTATTACGTTCAGTTTCAGTCAAATATAATTGATTTCAAATGAAGAACTAAATCACGTGTTCGTCTTCCCATTCTCCACCAATTCGCAAACTTCAGGTATAGGAACGAATGAAAATCGATGAAATTCAATCTGAAGATTCATTGCGTATTTTGGCCGTACGTACTAACCGAAACGAAACCAACTCCGTTATCAAACTAATCAAAAAGCAATTGCCCGAGAATTCGAAAATAATTTCGGTCGGCAATAAAGATACAGATATAGTCATGACCGGGTTGATTCGCATAAAGAGAAAGCGCGGTCGGATCAAAAACCTAATCAAAGAAGATAGTTTTTCGGGAGCGTCCCATATAACTCAAACTGACAAAACACTCAATGAATCAACATTTGTCGGGATAGATCATTTACAAAGACGAACTGAACAATTTGCTTGGAGACATCACACCGTTAACAACACCTATGACGCCAAGAATTATTACCATATTGCAGTAGATTTCTTGGCAAACTTGCTTGCTAAGGAACAAATTAACCTGGTTCTTTTTTTCGAAATTCCTCACTTGTTTTATGACACGCTGATCTACCAAATTGCCAAATCCAACGGCATCAAAACGCTTGTGGTTACAAGTTCGCAATTTCCTAATCGGTTCTTCTCACTCAGCGCGATTGAAGATGTAGGAAATTTTCCGTTAGAACGCAGCGAAAACTCAAAGATACGTTACCCCATCAATCCCGATGAGAATCCTGAATGGGAATACATGGAGGGGGTTTTGCAGTTCCGTGGAGAACCCGGTAAACTAAACTGGCGAGGAATCTTACAACTATTCTGGACTCTTGTAGCAGTTGAACGAACGAAACTCTTGAAACCAAAAGTTGTTTCAAAAACAATTGGTCGAATGAGAATCATTGCGGCTACACTGCCAAAATGGCGCTACCCTTTTCGTCGGTATTTGCACACGAGCCATCTTGACTATTACGAAAAGCTCTTGTTATATGAAAACAAGGAAATTGACTTTAGCCGGAAATTTGTATATTTCCCTTTGCAATTTCAACCAGAAATGACGACATCGACTCTAGGGGGTTGTTATTCGGACCAATTGCTCGTTATTGAGCACCTTTTCAGTATTTTGCCCGATGACTGTTGGATATACGTCAAAGAAAATCCCAAGCAAAACGGTGCAATGCGCGGTCCGCAATTTTTTGATAGATTGGGCCGAATTCCCAATTTGACTTTCCTCCCCTCATATGCGAATACTTATGAATTGATCGATAAATCTGAATTTGTGGCGGCCATTACAGGTACTGTCGGTTGGGAAGCAATCTGTAAAGGAAAAAATGTACTAGTATTTGGAATGCCTTGGTATCGGAATTTGCCGGGAGTAGTTCAATTCCGTGAAGGGATCACATATGAGAAGATACTTAACTGTAAGAATGAACATTCCACATTAGAACAGCAAACTGGTAGACTTGTTTCCCGATCACATTCTGTTGATGCTCAACCACCTACCGCACATACCACGCGAGGGGATAATTCAGAATCGAACACAGTTGCAGAAGCAATTGTTAACCTAATTGAAAATCGCATTGACACTACATTCTTGTAGTCTTGAAAGCGCTAAATACATAACACAATTGGCGCATTTTTATAATTTCGGTACGCAACCCCTCACATCGTTTGGGCTTCTGACTTCAGTCACAACAATCGCACTTATCACGTGGAAAAAAAACTGCGTCGGATACTGATTACCGCAACTTCAAACTGTGACGCCGAAATGATGCGCCAGTTGGAGTACACAGCGCAGGAAAATGATGTGCAAGTTCAACTTTTCGACAGTTCAATTTTCTATAGTGAAAGAAATTTTGATCCTGAGGATAAGAGTAATTCTTTCGATCTAGAAACCCCCGATGCAAAGCGTCAACTCAAAAATCCTATTTTTAATGTAGATCTCGGAGAACAACTAAAAACAGCCCTGATCCAAGATACTGATCTTCATTCAAATAGACATCACCTCGAAAGTCAGTCAATCAATTTACCGTTTCACGAAAACATACACCAAAATCAGATTCTTTGGTATTCATTCCATGAATATCTTGTTGAAAATGATATAGATACAGTTTTATTTTTGAAAGTTCCTGAAGGACTAAATGATTCAATCTTGTACCAGGTATCAAAAGCACTAAAAATACATGTTTTGATCCTCTGTCAATCGCCTGTTGCAGATCGATTTTTCTCATTTCGTTCAATTTCTGATTGCGGAAACTATGACAAAAGTGTTGAATTTAGTACTGATATCTGGCAATCCGATGAAAATGTGACTGCCGGACGAAATCAACAACATTCACCGATAGAACACCAAAATTTCAACGTAAGCGACATCTTGAAGGTTTGTAAATTTCTGTTTAGGGTTAAATCTCCGAAGTTGCTGAATCCCGTCTATATTCTTAGACGTGCAAAGCACCTCCAAGATGCTCCAAAAAATATCGCTCATTGGAAAGATCCTTTTGCCAAGTTCTTCTATTGCCAGTCGGTCGCATACTTTGAGTTCTTTACAAACTATCATGCAAACAAAATTGATCTGAATCAGAAATTTGTCTATTTCCCCCTACAGTCACTGACGGAATTGCACTCCGAAATCCTCGACAATCAATTCGGAGATCAGCTGCTAGCTCTTGAGAGGCTTGCGAGTATGCTTCCACAAAATTACAATATTTTTGTGAAAAACGACCCGAATCAAGACTCAGATTACCTCACCCCAATGTTTTTTCATCGCACCAAACGAATTTGCAATGTTGTTCGATTACCGAGTTATGTCAACTCGGAGCAGCTAATTGATAGTTCCGAATTTGTCGCGACGGTGAGTAGCCAAGAAGGATGGGAAGCGCTTACCAAAGGATGTAGAGTACTTGTTTTTGGTAAACCGTGGTATCGGAAATTACCTGGTGCTTATGAGTATCAGGATGATCTTGAGTATTTGAAAATTGTAGAATCAGAAATCGATCGTTCTGAGTTTCTTCATCATATCAATTGTTTACTATCTCAAACTTATACTGGTAGGTTATCTTCGAATGACGAAAGTAATCCTGTTGATGAGATAGATTTAGAGAATTCCAAACGAGTTGCGACTACGATTTTTGATCTCTTACTGGGACGAAAAAAAACAACATTTCAAACTGAGTCAACCTAATACAAGGTTCGGAAAAATTGTCCCACCACTTCCGATTACACGTGCCATTGATTCGTATCAGAAACTAGATGCTACTCAAAAAGAATTGAATTCCGCCAAACTACCCTCTAATTCCGTAACGCTTTGTTTAACGCGTCGGCTACCGACAGTTGCTGATCATCACTCAAACCAAAGTACATTGGTAAGCTAAGTTCATTCGAATAGAACCACTCAGAGACCGGAAAGTCTCCCCATTTAAAACCCATTTTTTTGAAATAAGGTTGAGTGTGAATCGGGATGAAATGTACATTGGGTTTAATCCCCTGTTCCAATAGAGAATAGTAGACCTGCTCACGGTTTGTTGACGTATGCTCAGAATCGATTAACACGGGATAAAGATGCCAGGCCGACTCCCCTGTCGGCTCAATTTGAGGAAGAATCAGCGGTAATTCACTTAAAAGTTCATCGTATTGATTTGCGAGTTGTCGACGTCGATTGACAAATTCGTTCAAACGGTTCAATTGAGAAAAACCAAGAGCTGCCTGAATATCGGTCATTCGATAGTTCAATCCAAGTTCAACTTGCTCATATTCCCACGGATGAGGGTGAGAGTTTTGCATTTCGGTGGGGTTTCGAGTAACTCCGTGTGAACGAATTCGTGCCATTCGACCAGCCAACTCAGCATTGTTGGTAAGTGCAATTCCACCTTCAGTCGTTGTCATGATCTTTACCGGATGGAAACTGAATACCGTAATATCACTGAACTGACAACTTCCAACTGGTTTTCCCAGGTATTGACCTCCAGTCGAATGACAAGCATCTTCTATTACGAAAATCTCAAATTGATTCGTCAAGGCACGTATTTCTTTCATCATTGCACTTCGACCGGAATAATGCACTGGAACAATCGCTTTGGGTAACCGATTTGCGTTGGCTGCTGCTGAAAGTTTTTTTGCCAGTGCATCTACATCCATACAGTAATTTGTCGGTTCAATATCCACGAAATCGATATCAGCCCCACAAAGAAGCGCACAGTTAGCGGAAGCAACAAATGAATTGGGCACCGTCCATAACAAATCTCCTAGACCTAGCCCCACCGCCATGCAAGCGATATGCAAAGCAGAAGTACCGGAATTTGTAGCAATTGCGTGTGAAGCTAAAACGCGTTCCGCAAGTGCTTGCTCAAACTGTGGGACGAGTGGCCCTTGAGTCAAAAAATCTGAATTTAGGGCTTCAACAACTGCATCAATATCGCTTTGCGCGATATCTTGACGAGCATACTGGATCACTTAGAAGTAACCAATAATGTCGCGATTATTTTCAATCCACTCGGAAAGTTCATCAATTTCCATCCAAGAATCGTTCAAATCCGACGTATATTTGAATCCATTTGGTACTATCTCACCGTAGTTGTCCACATTGGATGCAAATGCATCGATTGAGGGCAAAATTTTAAAGTAGTCTTTAAATTCGTACGTAAATGGGGATTCGTCTTCGCCGACAAGTTGCTCATTCAATTTTTCACCTGGGCGAATTCCAATAATCTTATGTTTCGATTTTGGAACACAGGCATTAGCGATATCCACAATATTCATCGAAGGAACTTTCCTGATATAAATTTCACCACCTGACATATCACAAAATGCATGGAAGACGAGGTCTACGGCTTGTTCCAGTCTTATCATAAATCGCGTCATCCTGGTATCAGTAATTGGCAATTCAGTGCCATTTTCCAATGAAAGAAAATATGGAATTACTGATCCTCTTGATCCCATGACATTGCCATATCGAACAATCGAAAATCGACATTTTGATTCACCAGAGTAGGAATTCCCTGCGACAAATAGTTTTTCTGATGCTAATTTTGTTGCCCCATAGAGATTGACAGGACTTGATGCTTTGTCAGTGGAAAGTGCAATACATTTCTTCACACCGGTATCGAGACAGGCATCTATGACGTTCATTGCGCCATTTATATTCGTCTTAATGTATTCAAAGGGGTTGTACTCTGCAGTCGTAATAATTTTAAGCGCCGCGGCGTGCACAACATAGTCAATGCCATCCATGGCTCTGTACAAACGTTCTTTATCTCGTACATCACCCAAGAAAAATCGAACTCGAGAATCATCAGCATAAGATTTTGCCATTTCCCACTGTTTCATTTCGTCGCGTGAATAGATTACGAGTCGCACTGGGTCATATGTGTCCAAAACCATTGGAACAAAACGACTGCCAAATGAGCCAGTTCCACCAGTTACAAGTATCGAAGAATTTTGTAGCATCTGAGTCCTAATTAATTGAGTCGAATTTTCAAAAAAAGTTTATCTGCTCACTAGCTTTACGGAAAATTACAAAGTAAGACAGTAAAAATTGTCAAGTTCAAATTCATCGATTTTGATTGGCAATTTTGTGATAAGCGTCAACAAGGACATCTGACAAAAAGAACGTGCTTGGTGTTCGCCCTAAAAATACAATATTTTTAAAGTAGTCATCGCAGTATTTGATCAAACGATTGTGCTTTTCTACGATTTCGGTGGTTAATACAGGGAATCCGGCTCCTACAGGTCTGAACTGTTGGAATTTGCACGAACTCGCCGAGTCGATCAAGTCCATTTCTACCAACTCGTCAAGAACAAGAGAAATTTTCGACTTCAAATCCAGACCGTGATCAGTTAGGACTTCTACTGTACAGCTATAAGTCTCCAATTGTGTCATATTTTGATACAACGTCACTCTGCCCGATAGGAGTGTAGTGTCAAAGACATTGATATAGAGAGAGTTTGAATTCAACGCCTTGTCAAAAACAAAATCAAATAGTCCTGTATTGCGAAATACTGGTGGAGCTGTTTGCACTTCCTCGATTCCAGTTAGTCGAACAAGTAAGCTATTCGGCAATGTCCATATTAATCTGTCTATTTCAATTGATCCGCTCTTTGTAACAACCTCGTATACCTTACCTTTCTTTTCGCGAATTTTGGTAATCATTGCTGATGGTTGAAACTCAACACTCATTTGGTCAAGCCTGCGCATCAATTTGGATATCTGATAACCAACACCACCATGCTTCGGATAGTAATTGTTATGCGTAGCTTCTCCTTTGATATGAAATCCCAGTTTTGAGTTATATATATCTATCTTCGCCAACCGTTTTGTGGTTGCATCGTCAAAAGCGAGAATCCGAGTTACTTCAAATGGATCAACGGCATTAACTGCCAAAGTCTTCGCACTCACCCCGGAATATTTTTGAACGACATCTTTGAATATGGATTTGTAGAAGGTGTCTCCGAATTTACCAATTAGATGGTCTTCCAAATTTTCGGCGTGGAATTCTTCCGGCATTGACAACAATTCACAACAACCCTGGTTGTAAACGCTACGCGGCAGAACGGAAGCGTCAACATAACCATTCCTTGAATTCATAGTGCCCTTGAAATAATTTCCGTTGGGAATGATTTTGTGAATTGTGCAGTTGTCTGGGGTCAAGTCTGCATGGACAAAATCATCTAATTCTGAAACTCCTGTGTCTGCATATATGTGAGTGCCGTAATCAAAGTAATGTCCGAAGTTGAAATCGCTATTTAGTAGTCCACCGGCTCTCCGGTCCGAATCAAGCAAGATGACTTTTCGTCCTTTTTGGCTTTCAAAATAGGCGGCAGTTATCCCTGCCATTCCAGCACCAACTACAACGGTTGTCGCACTCATGACAAAATTAATTTACTCGCGTACAACGTGTGCTCTACACCAATGAATTTGGTACTATTCGCCACAACCTGACTATACTGATGGTGTACATTTGCCATTCATCTACAAATTCAAGGAATTTTCAGAGAACCGTAAATCTATTTGACTATCAAGTGGAGAGAGCCTGATGGGCTTTATATAGCCACTCTGCTCGGTCCCAATCTTCACTCGTGTCTATGTCAGCTACACGGGTGGAAGGCAGTAGGAAGGGTATCCCTCTTTCAGAAAATACCACTGATTCCGGTTCCATAATTGCCTGTGAGCGGCCCCAACAGAATTGTCCGGCATCGTGATAAACCGTGGGCAAGTCCTGAGAATTTACGCGGTAGTTTTCGGGCTGAAGCATCTTTGCTGTGCCATCTTTCAGTATTGTAAATGCTCGAAATACCGGGGCTGTAAATTCGGCTGCGGCAAATACAAAGTCCTTTTGTGAATCCTTAAACAAATCATAACTTTTAACAATGTCCTGACTTTTAATTAATGGGGCAGTGGCATATATCAAACAGATGTCATCGGGTTGTTTCCCCTTCTCCGCTAAACTGGATAGTTCATATGCCAACACTGCGAGAACTCCAGTCTTATCGTCGGAAAATTCAAGCGGTCGTAACCCAAATACAGAAGCACCATATTCTCGTGAAACATTTGCAATTTCTTCACTATCAGTCGAAACAATCACTTCATCAAAGATGCCAGTTTTGAGAGCTGCTTTTATCGAATAACTGATAATTGGTTGATCACAAAACAGACGAATATTTTTATTCGGAATACGTTTGCTACCACCTCGTGCAGGTATTATTGCTATTGTGTTCATTTCCTTCGAATGCTCGCCTTTACGTTTTCTGGATTACTCAGCTTCACCAATGCTTGAGAACTACAACGAAGAAGACCATATGATGAAATCGAGCAAACTACCCTGCACATTTGTTCGATGACCAAATCTATGCGAGACGCTAGAAATGGCAAAATAAAGCTGGCTCAAAGTACAATTCATACTCAATTTAGCAATACATATGCTGACCATTTATTCCCCATGCTAGTGCCTGAGAACTAGGCCTTGAATTTGCTAATTTTAAATAAATCCGATAATCACCTGCGCCTGAATAACCATGAACGATCAAATCATTGCACACTACGAAAATTTGTTTGATCGTTATGGGTACAGTTCAAGTGCTGTGCAATTTCGCGATAAAAGTTCCCATTTGGCTAGATTTCAACTACTTATGAAGATATCTCATGAGTTAGGATCAGTGCTAGATCTTGGGGCTGGGTTGGGCCATTTCTACACCTACTTAAGAGAACATGGCTTTCAAGGTAGGTATTTGGGCCTTGAGTTCGTGCGGCAGTTTGTCGAATCCGCGAATAATATTATGAAAGACGACGAAAAAGCAGAAATGCGGCAATTCGACATCAGTTCAGAGGAACTACCCACTGGATTCAACTACGGCTTTATCTCAGGCGTATTCAATAACGCGCGGGAAAATTCGGAAGAATTTATGTACGACACCTTGAAAAGTCTATGGAAAGTCTGCGGAAAGGGAATGGCGTTCAATGTTCTTTCAACACATGTTGAGTATTTTGACAGTCAACTTTTTTACGTGAATCCAGAAAAAATGTTTACGTTTTTGAAGTGCGAACTCCAAGGTCATATCGTAATGCACCACGATTACACTACATCTCAAGATGGATTTCCTTATGAAGTTACCTTTTTTGTACGTAAAGAACCTCGACCAATTGTCGAAGCATAGCGAATCAAACCAACTCTTAAATCTTTAAGTTTTCAAATCAGTTGAATCGCCTTAACTGACTCGACTTTCAGTTCAAGATAAACGTACTGACTCATTCACTAGTAACAAGAACCTGACATGACTGGTACTGTTGTCATCCGATTTGATGTTTCGTCAAGTATCGGTACCGGTCATTTGCGAAGAGCAATTGCCTTGGGAGATGAACTCGCAAAACGTCAAATTTCCTACTATTTTGCAACTCCAAATGAATCAATCACTTCCGCAATTGAACTTGGTGTTCAAAAGAGAAATTTGGTCGGATTTAGCGCCGAATTGGGTGAAAAAGACTGGATTCAACGAATTTCAAATCTAACTCATGTCATCACTGATTTTTGTCATCATGAGCGTCTCAATTCAGGTTCAGCAATTAAAGAAATTCTTCAATCAAAGCGAGTGGCTGTTGCCGTCATTGATTCTATGCCGCCCAATCATTTTCAGGGAGACAAAGGTACTGTGCCGTCAATTGTAGTGAGTCCTTACCTTGACGCTGAAAAATTACGTGAACCACCCACGTGTAACAAATGGTTTGCTGGGGTTCAATATGCAATTTTGGATTCGAACTATCTCAACATTCGTCAAACACTCAACCGAGACTCAGTGACTGCTGGAAACTATATTCTGGTTTGTTGCGGCGGCAGCGATCCAAACCAAATGAGTGAATACATCCTTCACATTCTTCTTCAAAACAAAGTTCCAAAAGTTAACGTGAAAATTGTGGTTGGAAATTTGTTTGAAAAAAGCCGAATCGAATCACTCAAGAAGATAGCAGATCGAAACCAAAAATTCATTTCGTTAGTTTTCAACAGGAACAATATTGCCGATTTGATTTCCAATTGCGGAGTACTCATTGGGGTGGTTGGTTTGATCCGATACGAGTCAGCTTGCCTCGGTAAACCCAGCTTCTTGATTCAGAATCACAGTAATTTTGAAAACTACTTGCGAAATTTTCACAAGTCAGGACTGGGAAAGATTTTCTTTGTTCAAAATCAAACAGAGCGAAAAAACTTCGAATCAATCGTTAAGGCTCTTGGTACAGTCGACGGTTTTTCTCGAATGAGCAAACCGAATTTTGGTGCGTTTGATCAAGTCGATGGACTTGGAGTGGAGAGATTTCTTGATGTATTTCTCAACTGAGATTTGAAATAGATTTTTACAAACTATTGACTTGAGAGCACCCTCATGAGTTTGTGACTAGTTGCCTTTTCACAGACAATTTCAGATCATCATAATCTAAAGTCGAATACCAAATAATTAAACAGCGACTGTTCCAACCAATATGTCAGTTACTCTCGCAATCATGCAACCCACATTCTTGCCCTGGCTAGGTTACTTTGCGTTAATTCAGAGTGTTGACGTTTTCGTATTGCTAGATGATGTGCAATTTTCTTCTCACTCATTTCACAATAGAAACAAGATTAAAACCTCTCAAGGACCTTCAATACTAACGGTTCCATGCAGAAGAGGAAAGCGTCCAATTTGCGAAGTGGAGGTAGTGAATCCAGCGGTTTACGACAAATTAAAGCGTTCCATTACACAATCATACGCGAAAGCCCGGTTTAGAGACGAAGTGATCCGAATATTGGATCTTGTGTTTGTCGAAAAACATCGCATGCTCGCTGACCTGAACTGCGCGTTAATTTACGAAATTGCCGCGTCACTCGGAATAAACACACCATTGTATAGATCATCCGAACTTGGAATTCCGCCGAACAATAAGCACATGCGATTACTACAGTTTTGCGAATATTTGAATGCAACGGAATATCTATCTGTACTAGGTGCTTTGTCCTACTTGAAGGAGAACAACCCTTTCGATTCAAGTAGTGTAGGTTTGAAGTTCTTTTCCTTTGAGCACCCGGTCTATCCTCAACTACATGGTGCGTTTGAACCCTATTTGTCCATAGTTGATGCTATTGCCAATATTGGGCCTGAAAGGACCAGCAAACTGTTACAAAACGCTGTAGGACCCAAATTGGATTTCAATCAAGCAGTTAAATTGAATGAATGAGATAACAACTAAGTCAAGATTGATTGCGAGCTCAAATCGGTATTCAAATTTATTGTCTTGCCATTTAGATTCGGTTTCTTTACGAGCATCATGATGTCATAAATATGTCCGCTAGTTCAACAAGGAAACTTACACTTGGTGTTTTCATATTTGGCGTACCGGAATTTGAAACTCTATTTCATTTGCTCAAACGCTTGAATGAACGGGGTGAACTAGATTTAAAACTAATTCTCCCCTCTAGCTTGTGTCGGATTGAACCCCGCGTTCCCCTATTGCTCAATGAAGCACAACTGCCGTATAAGGTTCTGCCTAGTAAAGTTATCAAATATTTCTACTGGGGCTGCTTTCGAGGATTGGATGGTGTATTGGGAATTTCGGACCCGTTCATAGACTATCGACGCGCTCATAAAAGACGCAATCGCTATATAGTGAAACTGAATTTACCAAGTATCTACTTTCAACACGGTGTTGTTCAAGCAGGACTTAATCGTGGCGATACATTGAATTGGGGTGTTCAAAGAGAAAAAACAGATTTCTATTCTATAAAAGCATTTCTGATGGAATATCCGGCTCATACCCAACAACAATTCTTTACAGATTCCGCACTTGCACGCATTGAAATTTCGGGATTTATCAAGAAGCCTTGCTTCGCCCCAAAATCACCTCCATCTTCCGTTGTTGCTCAACTGTCAAAGTATGACGTTAGACTCCTGATCTGTCATTCGCTGCGCAGCAGTGACTTCACTAAGAAGGAAATCGAACCTTTCTACTCAATGATTGAGAATTTTGCAATTGACAATCCGCAAATTGGGATTATTGTGCGTCCGCATCGAGGAAAACGAAGAAAACGTTACGAAACTTATGATCGAAAACTCAAAAATAAATGCAGTAATGTACATTTCATGTACCACCATCATGGTCCACTGAAACGACTGTCAATAACTGACGCGCTCTCCATTAGTGACATAATGATTTCAACTCCATCAACAGCAATACTAGACGCAGTTTACATGGGGATACCAGTAGCTGTATGCTTGAACTACCATGCTATATTTGAAAGTCTTCCTCAAATCACAGATGCGAGAAGCATCAAGAATTTTGTAATCGACGCAAGAGATAATCAGGAAGGGTCGAATCTGCTCATTTCTCGCTATGGCATTCTTGACGAAAACATTGAACGAACATGCTTCAAAGTTGAGAAAATCGTCAACAAAATTTCAGTATAGAATTCTCAGATAGTAAATTCTCGCAAAGAGAGACCTACTTTTTACAACTACGGTTATCACTCAAAAATATCATCAATTACATAGACGAGTTGATTGAACTTACCCCGATTTGGTAGAGACGTATATACAAACCATGCTATCAGTTGTGGCAGGGGATTCGGGTCATTGTTCATCAGGCTGTTGACAGCGTGCAATCGTTGCTGGGCACTCAAAAACCTGTCGTGATGCAGGCTATCAACCAGAAAATGTAAGATTTCCTGATGCAGAATCTACAACTGGACCCACTGATCGCCAGAAGGACCATGAGACTATCAGGGATTCGACATGATGATGCCGCCCGATTTGAACTCCTCACAAACAGTAATGAAGAGCACACTAGCCCCTCAATTCTTCAATTCATCGGTATTTGCTAGACAACGCATCAAGTGACCACTACCGATCACACTCGATGCGTCAGTACGTATCGCAATATTCACTTCATTTGTCTGTGGAAATAGATCTGTGTGCCTTAAAGAGCCATTCAGCCAAGACCCAATCATCGGGAGTGTCAATGTCGGCTACAAGATTGGTTGGAATCACAAATGGTTTTGAGCTTTCAGAAAATACAACTGCATCAGGATTCATTATTGCTTCTGGGCGTCCACAACAAAAATGGGCAGCATCGTGGAAAGCGCGGGGTAAATCTTGCGAATTTGCGTGATAGTGTTGCGGTTGAAACATTCTTGCCCGGCCATCATCAAGAATTGTGAAGGCGCGAAAAATGGGAGAACCAAATTCTGCTGCAGAGAAGACAAAATCTACACCGCTCGTCTTGAAATCTTTGTAACTTTGTTTCAAATCAACACTACGAAGCATAGGTGCTGTAGCGTATATCAAACAGACATCTGAAGGGTAATGATTTTTTTGGCTAACTGTCTTATTTCGTGAGACACCACATCAAGTACACCAGTGACGTCATCTGAGAATTCTGGTGGGCGAAGTTCATCAACTGTTGCACCGTATTGTCTGGATATTGTTGCAATTTCTTCGTCGTCTGTCGATACAAGCACCTGATCGAAAAGTATCGATTCCAGAGCTGTTTTTATGGAGTATGAAATGATCGGCTTACCACAAAACAAACGAATATTCTTTCTAGGAATACGCTTGCTGCCTCCTCGTGCTGGAATGATCGCCACAGGTTTCATAGATTCCCCTTGCTAGACCGTAACGAATAAAAAGCTAAACAGGTACGTCAAAATTTTGGTTGGATGCCTGATTTTAAATGCCCAGTGTAGGCCTTGAAGTTCAGCGTAACCATAGGATTTTTAAATTGGCGGATGAAAACATGCCTTATTGCAAAACTATAATTTTACAGGTCTTTATTTCATCCATGTAAGCTCTCATTTCAAAATTCGCAATCTCCACAAATGGTAAATAGGATGTCAATAATCGATTTGATGTACGATTTCAGTAATCCATCTGGCTGTAGTAACCAGAGTACTGCCTTGTTCAAGGCATGCACCGGCTTTCCGAATCCACGGAAGGGTTTTACTGGATGGGTTGATACCGATTACAGTTCAGCTATTTGAGCACATAGCTGTGGATTGACTGGATTGCCTTTTGAAACTCACCTCTTCGAACTAGGTTCATAATGCTTTCCGTTGACGCGCATTATGAACAATCTGTCCGACCAGAGCATACAATCGGTAGCGAAGCTTAGTGACGCGGCATCATTCCCACTTCGGCGGCAGAATCATATGCAAACAGATTATAGGCTATCGCACACAGCTTGAAATAAGCGGCATTCGCACCAAAGTCGCTGCACGGTAGACGGGCCGCAGCATAATCACTGCGATGCAATTTTTGCGGTTCTCCGATGCGTTTGCTCTCTGATTGTAGAAATACACCACCTCGTGCTCATCAAAACTCTCTCCATCCAGATTGGTGGCAATGACCCAGCATAGATGCGTCTGCACTGGACCGTTTCACCATCTACATGATTCATCAGTGTGCTAAAAAGAAACGGATTCCGTTCGGCGCTTGACTCACTAATCCGCCGATGCTTCACAACCAGCATGAACGCCTGTTTGGTGTGAATTATTGTGTGCAGACAGCTCGCAACTGTTCAGACATTGCCAGGGTGCCATCTTTTGATACCAGAGTCTGCCAGTCTGAATCTGAGATAACACTCATCGACCATTTCGCTCAACTCAAGACGCTTGATAAACTCGCTGAGCACCATCAGTCCGGCACGCGAGGTCAGTTCGTCTCATATGTACTGAACCAGCACACGTGTTTGTTGTCGGAGGTGTTGTAGGTTACAATATTCATAGTTTGTATTAACCTAGAATTCTGTCACCCAATCCACGACTTAGATTGTTTGTACATGTTATTGATTATACAGGACTATTATATTCTTTTCCGCAAGTTCTATTTTCCAACTAGGGTGATATAGTAAAGAAGGGTAAAAATGAAACTCAAGAAATAATTGGTAATTTAGGAATGAATAATTCTAAGCTAGCAAACGAAGAAAACATAGTACCTAACCACATGTCAAGTAATTCGGGCGGATTGTTTACTAGGTCGCACTTACTCATTGCTTTTGCTGGCGGCATAGGCGGAGCATCCAGCACACTGATAAACTTGGCTAAAGATCTCATTGCTAATCAGAGTTTTAGTCCACCAGGAATTGGATTTTTTATTGGCGCTGCAATATTTTTTTTCCTAGGAGCCCTTGTGGCATTTTTTTTCAACGAACGGAACCTGGCAAAAGCGCTTATGCTCGGTATAAGCATACCTGCACTATTAGTTGTTGGACAATCTAAAGCAGAAGAACAACCGTACCAAATATACCAACCAGAACGGGTAACAATTTTCGATGACTCAATACCTTCTGCCGAGGCGCAATCACAAGATGTCCAACTGACAACCCAAGCAAATTCAGAAAAACCTCCCACTGCCAACACAACCGAGATTTGGGAACTGCAGCTATATAAAAAACCTAGTGTAGAGTGTTTCAAATGCACGTTACGGTTTTATGCTAATGACGAAAAACTACTGAGTGAGGAACATTTTATAGAGGATAGTAATATTCAATCGTTCGATATACCGAATGGAGCAACGAGATTCGGAATTATCGGCAATAAATTCAACGCCGAAACATGGTCACTTCCATCAGAAATTGGACAAAACATAGAGTATGATTTTGACTACGAATATAATTTTTGGAAAGATTTACGGCGCGGGTTAGGAAGCAATAAATTTAAATCATTCGACCCAACGATATCTCCTCACGATAGTTCTATCAGATACTAATTACTAACCTCTGACGTTTGTGTAATTTGTAGAAATCCAATCTGTGTATCCAAACTTATCAGCGGTTCATCAAACAACCGTTTGGGTATCAGTGGTTTTTTACCTATGGCATTTTTTGTTTCGCTTGTAATTATTCGGCCCTGAATAAACCAATTATCGTCAGTATATCATTGTTACCATTGACTATTGTCGTCATATCACCTATTCTGAAATTGCCAGAAACGGTATAATTGGCTATCATTTCCCTGCAATTTCGAGAACAAAAATGAAGCCTCATTCACCTCGGAATAAAGACCAGTCCGAACTGTTCCGCAGTCGCCTTGACAGCCAGATCAACATGAACCATGAACTGGTTCGGCTGTCCTCTCTGATCGACTGGAGCGTGTTTGATGACCGCTTCGGCCCCCTGTATCATGCCGGCAGGGGCAGTCCTGGAAAATCCACCGGCTGATGGTGGGACTGCTGTATCTTAAGCACTTTCACAAACTGTCCGATGAACAGCTGGTGCATGGCTGGTTGGAAAATCCATACTGGCAGTATTTCTGTGGCGAGAGTCACTTTCAGACCGTGTGGCCGATTGATCCGAGTTCGCTGCCGCGCTATCGCCAGCGCATTGGTGAAAGTGGCTGTGAATGGCTGTCAACAACGGTTTAATTTCCCCACTTTGCGGAGGATGAAGTTTTGTCTTATGATTTGGATTTTTCCAGATTCAACTCATCAGGACGCTATCCATGAGATTGCATAGGGAGTTTTTCGTGATTCACCAACTGAAATTCGATGGGCTGAATCACTTACAGATTGCCCGACGGCTCAATCTGAACTGCAAAACGGTCCGTAGGTATCTGAGCAGTAAATCTGGCGACACGATCAGGGTGCAGCGAAAGGCGAGGCCTACCAAACTCGACCGGTACCGCGGTCATCTGCTCAGACAAGTAACCGATCATTCACAGCTTTGCACCACCCGTCGTCTGTGCGAGATCAGGGCGCAGAGCTATACCGTTGGCATTTAAATCCTAAGCGATTATCTGCGTCAGGTCCGTCCTGCCGCGTCGCATGAGATTAAGATTCGATTCGAGATCCATCGAGGGAATAGGCACAGGTCGATTTTTCTTGCTGCATGATCCGCTACAACGATGCACCCAACCTGTACAATGAAAATTAGTTTTTATAGTTAAAAATTTTTTGAGAATTTTGAATAAGAGTTTCGAGGAGTCATTAATTATGTTACTTATCACAAACAGGCAAATCAATGAGAAGAAAGTAAAAAACAATGTAGGCAATGAAAATGCGTTTGGCGACAAATGAGTTATTGGTAAATCTAGTGCGTGACGGTTTTGTGGCCATCAAGCGGCGACCTGGTCACATAACTGGTTTACCTCGATTCCGTCTTTGAATTTTACCCCTTCAATCACCTGTCCCAATTGCCTGAATCCGCGCAATCGGCGCCATCGTGTTTCCGCACACCGAGCCAGCTTGAACATCATGCACAGCATGCCGTTTCGATTCAGACACCCCTTGGAGCGCCGGGTCCGATGCCGGATCGTGGCAAAGGTCGACTCAATCGGATTGGTGGTGCGAATGCTCTGCCAGTGTCTGGCCGGAAAATCATAAAACGCCATCAGCTCCTCTCGATCCCTGAGCAGATTGTCTGCCGCCTGCGGATATCGATCCTGGTAAGTGTCGATAAATCGATCAAACGCCTGATTGGCATCCGCCCGGGTTTCGGCCATCCAGATTTCCTGCAGCGCCGGCTTGGCGCGCATCTGCACCGATTTGGGCAGCCGATTCAGGATGTTCGACATCTTGTGCACCCAGCAGCGCTGATGCACAGTATCCGGATACAGCTCATCGAGTGCACCCCAAAATCCCAGTGCACCATCGCCTACTGCAAGTCTGGGCGACTCAAAGCCGCGCCGTTTCAGATCCCGAAACACCTCGCGCCAACTCTCGGTCGACTCCCGCTGCCCGTCTTCAATCGCCAGAAACTTCTTCTCCCCGTGTTCGTTGACCCCGATCACCACCAGCACGCAAAGCTTCACATCCTCAGCCCGCAATCCGCAGTAAATCCCATCGGCCCAGATGTATGCAAACCGTTCCTGACTCAGGTCGCGCCGCTTCCACTCCCGCATCTGTGCCTGCCACTCGTGCGTCAGCCGAGTGACGGTGGAGGCCGAAAAACCCTCAGCCGGTGCACCCAGCAGCACTTTCATCGCCTCAGCCATCTCGCCGCTGCTGACACCCTTCAGGTACAGCCACGGCACAAAAGCTTCCACCGACCGGCTCTTTCGCACATACGGCGGAATCAGACTGGAACGAAACGACACCGGCTCCGCAGTGTTCGAGCGAACCTTCGGAACCTTCACCGTCACCGGTCCAACCCCGGTCTGAATCTGTCGCTCGGGCTGGTAACCAGAGCGAACCACCGCCCGCAGCCCGTTCTCGCCGCGCTGATCTTCATAGCGCCGCAGAAACTCACTCACCTCAGCCTCCAATCCACAGGCCAGCAGCTTCCTCGCCCCGTCCCGTATCGCTTCGGTCAGCGGATCTTCAAAATAATCGTGCGTCTGAAATGAAATTACGTTATCCTTATCCATTAGTGGCGTACCTCTCTGGTTGGTTTGTAAATTTGTTCAACTTACATTTAACCAGATACGCCGCTCTTTTTTTGACCCCCGTCACGCACTAGATTTGACAATAACTCGCGACAAATTGGCTGAAGATAAAAGCGGTGGGCGAGTACTGCGATTTTCGAAGGTTGGAAGAGCAGATGGTCGTTGGGAGGTCAAGTTAATTCAGGGTGCCGATGCCGATCAATCAGAGCAAAACCAAGATGCTTATTTTGAGACTTTTCAAGGCTACTACCGCGATTATCGAAAAAATTTACAAAAGGATAAAAAGAACTGTGTTTTTTACGTTCATGGTTACAACCAATCTTTCAAAGATAATCTAGAGGAGTGTTTATATATAGAAGAAAATTATGGCGTTGGAGTAGTTGCATTTTCTTGGCCATCAGACAGACATTTAGGCAAATCATGCCCTGAGTATAGGGAGGCTAGAACAAACGCGGAGAGATCAGCTAAGGATTTGAATCTAATTCTTGCGGAACTTGAAAGCTACCATCTTGCGGAACTTGAAAGCTACCTTGCGAGAAACGTCAAAGAAGAAGGCGTAGATTTTCCAGAGAACAAGTTTTCATTTCTAGCGTTTAGCCTTGGCAATTATTTATTTCAGAAATCCATTGAATTAGATAAACTAAATTCTAAGCATTCCTATTCGACCTTGTTTGACAATGCCATATTGTGCCAAGCGGATGTCAAGCGTGATACTCATATTGAATGGGGAAACGATGTTGACGATTTGAATTTCTGTAAACGCGTATATGTGACGATCAATCAAAATGACTACGGACTCTTAGCAGCAGCTTCCCTTTGCAAAGTAGATGAAAATAACATGCCCTTGGATTTTAGACGACTTGGCTGTGCAGCAAACCATCTTAATTGCAAAAGCATGGTCTATGTTGATTTTACAGATGGCGAGGATATGCCAGAGACGCATAAACTATACCAGAATGAAAGAAATAAACATGCTAGGTATTTTTTCGCAAGTACTCTAAACGGGTTTGAAGTAGAACAGGAAGAGTCATTCGAGAAGGCATTTAAATACTCCCAGAGTTCGAATTGCTACAAGTTCCGTTCAGATTCTCGGAATAGGTACAAATAAAGGTAGCGCGTGCGGCGGCAGTTCTGTGTCGATTAGAAGGAGGGTTCTATGTTGATGAGCTACTCACAGGAGGGAGAGAGTTGATTGTTCTACCCGGTCGCTTTCAGCGGAAATTTCAAACTTTCAAGAATTGAACTGCAGCCCATCTTCGCCTCCGGTCCAGTCTTGGTAAATGGATTTCTGAAACACAACCCAATTAGAAGAGCAATTTACAAGGCAATTGCGCTGTAGCGTTTTCCGCGGCTGACTTTACCGGTCGTGCTAAATCTTCTGACACTGGGCTGATCAGTCTATCCACCATGTTTTTGCCGTACTCAGCTGGAATAGAACAATCGCACCGGTTCGGCAAAGGAACGGATCAAATCAGGCTGGTCTGAGTGATCGCGTACAATGGCTACCGCCACTATGATTGTCATCGACAATCCGAATCTGGCTTTCATCCGAATGATGCCGCGGATGAAATGATGATCCAACCATTAACCACCGTTCATGCGGAAGAAGACCCGCTCGACCGCTTTGCGGCGATCGTAGGCCTAGACCCACCAGCGCGGTGAGTTTCGATTGTACTTGATGATTTTTACAGTGCCAAACGATTGCATTCATCGCTGGGCAATGTCAGTCCCAATTAGTTTGAGGTCGTATTACAAAAACTTGACCTGGCTGGGGCTAGCCCCATAAGCGTTAACCTGTAATGGTCGAGTCAATTCGACATGATCTGTTTGGCTATTGATTGAACCAGTAGAGTTCCATTTCAGTCGGCGCTTCCGAACCAATTCGACCAGACTGGTAGTGATCAACGACCAATTCTCAAAGACGCCCACAAAGGGAATGTGCAGATCAATCGCCTGACGAACCTTGTCACTACCGATTGAAATTTTCCCACTGAGAGACGGCAAAGGTTTTGCCTTTCCGCCGTTAACTGGCGGAAAGGCAAAAACCGAAAATTGCCCTATGATTTGAATTTTCACACAGATCCTGATAGGGCTTGACCATGATTACACGGAGGGAATTTTTCATGATTCACGAACTGAAGAACGAAGAGCTTTCGACCAGAGAGATTGCGCGCAGGCTCGGACTCAACCGCAAGACGGTACGCAAGTACCTGCAATGCGATCGCAACGATCGTGAGGCTTTGCGCAGGCAATCGAGTGTTTGGCGACTTGATCGTCGCCACCGAACTGCTCGATAGTCTACTACATCACGCCATCGTCGTCCAGATCGAAGGCGCCAGCTACCGGCTCAGAGTGCATGCCGACCTGCTGCCCGACAGCAGCTCTGTCCAACCTTTCAATGCCACTGCGAAAAAAATAACGCGGCCGTCCGCCAAAAGCAATAAGGAAGGTCTCGGTCTATATTCCGGCTGACCACCGACTCAACCAAGAGTGGGTAATTTACTTCGTAACTTTTGGGAAAATTTAATCTGTTATTTACAGCAACCCTTTGCCTTCTCAGGTGTAGGGATTTTTAATCGGTGAAAGTGGGGGAAGTTAATCGTTGATGACACGGGCGGCACTTGCCATCCTTGCTATTGTCCCCCTGCACCAGCATCACCAACCATGGCTTGATGAGCCTAAACATCTACCCGTCTCTGATACGAAGCGCCAGGCTTCTCATCTACTTTGTATACGGGTCTGAAAGCGACCGGACGACCGGTTCAGAAACGCCAATCGAAGAGCCAGGTTGGCTGATGTAAACGATGATGACATTCAGGCAAACCGCCCGCTTTATAGCCGAAAACCGTATCTTTAAGCGCATGCAACCCGTTCACTAAACAAATTCCATTGGTTGCTCAGCCCCCGCAGCCGTCCCTTTTCGCTTTCTCATCTTCGCACGCGGCTACATTTCCACAAAGCGCGCTTTGTCTGTAGCGGTAAATTCAATAGCTTTAGAAATGCCGCAGAAGCGGGCATTACTAACTCTAGAATGAAAGACTATCTTTCAGAAGGTGTAAAATTGAACGAACGAGTTGTTTCGATTCGAAACGAAAATCAGAGTACGTGTAAGCAAAGGGGAATGTAGGGATGGAAAAATATGTCGGACGAATTTGGGTGGTGATTCTTCTAGTCTCGCTGGTTATTATTGTATTCTCCTTGGGCGATGTTCTGAAGCCAATCGGCACGAAGGATGGTGAAGCACCGTTTCTGATCGCACTTACTCAGTTGGGAATCCTTTACATCGTTGCTTTGTTTGTTGAACGCTCACTTGAAGTGTTTATTAAAGCATGGCGTCAAGGAGGGAAATCTCGTCTTGAGGAGATAGTAGAATCCGCAACAGAAGACAATGACAAAAAGGAGGCCAAAAGAGCACTGGAAGACTACAGGGCTGGAACCCAAAGGCGAGCACTTCTCGTTGGCTTGACGCTAGGGCTTTTTGTGTCTTTGTCGGGTGTTCGACTTCTTGGTCCGATTTTCGAAATTGAGTCCGTTGCCACTGAGTCGTTCCAACTAGCATTGTTTCAGTTTACAGATATTGTTGTGACCGCCGGTCTGATTGCCGGCGGTTCAGCGACAATTCATGAATTGATGGCACTAATCGACGAATTTCTAAAAACTAGCCGGAAAAATGCAAAGCAGACCTGAAAACGAGGGGTAATTTGCTTACTCGCGCACCGTTCGGAGTAGATATAGGCCAGTTGAAAAGGGTTGACTTAGTTTCTATCTGTAGAATGTATGTTCATTAGATTTTTCGTACTGAATATGTCTGAAAATTACGCAAGGTTGTAAATGGCATGGGGTTTTCAAACAATGAATGGAATAAGATCACAGAGTTACTAAGTAGTAATCCTGAACGCTATGGATTTCCTGAAGGCGGACGAGAAAAGTCACTCGTACTGAGTTCATTCAATATTCGTAAACTCGGCAAACTTAAGGGTCGAGAAAGAGAACTGGAGTTTATGGCTAGTTTCTGTGCCGCTTGTGACCTTGTAGCTATCCAGGAGGTACAAGATGACATCAGCGGATTGCGTTTTCTAAAGGATTGCACAGAAACACGTATCGCAGGTAGAGGCGAATTTGCCTTAGCAATTTCAGACACGACAGGTAAAGTTCCTGGAGAGTCCGGGATGGCTGAGCGACTTGCCTTTTTATATCGCCATCGTCGAATAAAGCGACTTGAGCTTGCTACTGATTTGACGTTTGACCGCACTGCTGTATTGAATCGGTTGTTTGATGATGATCATGAAGTGTTTCAATCTTACAACGCGTACGCTCAGAAACTTGCTGAATTTCGTAGTGGTACTTCAAAAAGAAAACCAAAGTTTGTGCCGCCTACTTTTCTTACTTTTTTGCGTACACCCTATGTCGTCGCGTTTGAAGCGCCAGCAGCAAACAATTCTGAATCGCTTAAGTTCACCGCTGTAAACGCACACTTGGTTTATGGCACAATGCGGGAGCGCGAACAAGAATTCAATGCTCTTGTCAATTGGCTTGCATCTCGGTTAAATTCGAGTGAGTACCTGTTGACACCCAACTTTATTCTTATGGGCGACTTGAACTTAAACTTCGACAAGCCTATGGTGGATCGAAAACGCATCGACAGAAATATTCGCAACCTTAATCAGAAAGTATTTGGCAGTTCTGCAACCCGCCGCATTTACTTTCCTTTCCTTGACAAACATCCCCGGTTCGAAAAAGTTTTAAGAACAAACGCCCGAGCTAGCCAAACATTTGATCATTTCGGATTTTTTAACGGTGCTTACGAGAAAAATTTACCAAATGATCAGTGGAGAAATCGGATTCCATCCACAAAAAGAAACTGGAATCCCGATGCCTTTGAATACGGGGTGTTCGATTTTGCCCAGTTGTTCTCGCAGGCATTGAAAAAAAAGTCCTACCTTAGATTGAGCAGGAGCGAAAAATCTAGACTTGGTAAGAAATTCGAGCATTCAGTTAGCGACCATCTTCCGATCTGGGTGCGTCTACCGCGTCCTGGATTTTAAACTGAGATCTACACTTATGATTTTCTTTACTTATAGACGGATTTAAGGATTTTGTCTAGTTCAATAGCAATGTGATTAAATTTGAATAGCACAGTAATGGCTGATACTGAACACACATCAGATTCATTTGTATTCAAAACTGACCGTCCCTGGCCTAACGCACGTTTAAAAGTGGCAGCGATAGTTGGCCATACTACATCAAGCAGTGTAAGACTATGGCTTCGTACCGGTCAACTTGGGAAGTTTTCCTTACTCTTGTATCCTTTTGAAACTGTGATTAAATCTACGGGTAGCGAAAAATTTCTCAAATCGAAATTAGCAACTGTACCATTGACGCTTAATGAAGTGAAAGGTTCATTAAATATAGTTCAAGAGATTGAAGTTCCAATTGAAGATTACGATCGCGACACGACATTTGTTGCAGACGTAAATCAACTCAACGCGAATACACGCTACGGTTACGCGTTGTATGATAAAGAACGCCAAATAGTCATGCTTGGACATAATAGATTACGTCAATTTCGAACGCCACCAGACGAGGAGAAATGCGAACCATTCCAGTTCGCTCTATTTTCATGCCATATGCCGTACAAGGTTAATGGATTGTTTAAGAAACGTACAGAAGTTGCAAAGCTCGAAATGTGGGATTTTCTCAATGCTTCCCTTGAACGTCATAGAGACAGTATTGACTTGGTAATCGCTGGTGGTGACCAGTGCTACAGTGATGGCGTCAAAACATTGGATATTTGGTACTTTTTGAATCGGGCAATGCGCAAAGAAGGTGATCATTTACTACCAGATAAGGAGGCAATGCGTAGTTGGTATCGGGACATTTATCGTGGCTACTGGGGATTTGAAAGTGTTCAGAGAGTATTTGAAAGGTTTCCAACTTACATGATTTGGGACGATCATGAAATTGGTGATGGTTGGGGATCCCACTATTTCCAGACCAACAATAGTCAGGATGGTTTGCATCGTTTATTACCAGATCTCGATCATAAAAAATTAACATACCATGAAGGTCGTGAATTAATAGATCGCATGTTCCAAGCGGCTAAAGATGTATATTTCGAATATCAACATAGCCACAATCCACCAACTATACCAGATGTTTGGGACTACAGTTTCAGTCGAGGCGGTTGCGAGTTTTACGTTTTAGATGGCCGCGGACATCGAAATATTGAAAGTGCAAATTTTCGCATCCTTGGTCGCAAACAGTTTGACCGATTTGCCGATTGGGTGAATACCTTAGATTCAAATAAAACAAAATTTGTTTTTGTTGTTTCGGCAGTACCTGTGCTCCATACGAGAGCTTCAATAGTAAATATTGACGAATTTGCAGGGAAACTCGGGGACGACCTGCGCGATTCTTGGGAGCACGAACTGCACCAAGCAGAGCGCGAAGCGTTCATGAAATTACTATTTGAAGTCGCAGCAAATGGCATAAACGTCGCAGTCCTGAGTGGAGATGTCCATGTTTCCGCAGTTTATTCAATTGAGAATGAAAGTGGCAATCGAATATACCAACTTACATCAAGCGCGATCACTTACGGCCTTTCTTTGCATCAGTCATGGATTTTGAGAATGGGCGCAGCTGATGACGGTGAAACAGATGAAGGATACTTCTTCAGGCGTTTAGCACTGTATACGAAAAGTTCCTACGCCCTGATCAGTGTCGATCCGAAATCCGGTGAATCCTGGTTCAAGTTGTACGGTTTACAAGAACTAAAAACACCAGACAACGTTACTGAGGAATCAGTTCCGCTTAACAATTCACTGGCGAAAATACGATTGCATTGATGTAAACATAATGAAGCCTAGTTGTCTAACCGACGCTTAGTGCAAAAGTTAAGGCTTCTATTTCAAAGCCTCAATCTGTCAGCTTTTCTCCAAAATACTTTTTGCCGTCAGTCCGGCTTGAAATTCTTAAAATTCACACTATCGTGTTTACCTCGTAAAACTCAACACTAAATTTCCTTACTAGGCAATATAGTTCGGGATTAAAACCGAGTAAATTTGTTCCTACTTACTAGACAGATCTTCAATAGATGATTGTGTAACTCAATCCCCAAGTACTGATTAATAAACCAATAGACATAGCAAACGCTGAGAAATAGGGCAAATTGCGAAACATGTGAATCGGAACCAAGACAAGCAACGCTATGCAGGTGCTTATCAGACGGATGGCTAAATCAAAAGGCTCCGTGAATACAAACTTGACAGCCAATACTACAACGAGCGTGACCGCAATCCAAAAGGAAACAACACTAAGATTGCGCGCAATTACCAGATTCCTGTCTTCGTCCGACCGAAAAACAGCTGAAATGCCCGCCCAGACAAGTATAAGCATCATACTGAAGCCGCCAATTTCCAGTGCTGACTCTACTTCGCCGCCCATTAAAAAAGATGTTTCTTGGTGTGTAAGTATTACTGTCAAACCGATTGATGTTGCCGCTCCTTTTACCGAAGACTGCAAGTCTTGGTCGAACGGTTGAGTGAACAAGCTAACAAAGGCTTTCAATATGCTTTGAAAACTTTTAATCCTAAGCATATTTCTCTACCTGACTACAAACTCGTACCTGTAGACTTTTGGTCCGAGCATATCAAGGTTACCGCTGTAGGACACCGCAACACGAAGTCTGTTATTAGGAGATGGGGTATAGCTAGTAAATGACACCCACGACGTGAGAGGCCGCCGACTAGCGAGTACAAGAAGCCGCTCGGTACCGTAGGGAAGAAAAGTAGAATTCGATATGGTGACCGAAACCAATTCATAGCTAGGCTTGTTGGTTCGCCAGGCAGATGTGTCATGCCAGTGGACGAGGTTAATCCATGGAGCTTCGCTACTATTCTTAGGAGGACCACTATGGAACTCCCTGAACAATTGATCTGGGTCTGTACCGAATGTACCCGGCGCTCGACTCCAATCACCCAACAAGCGTCCGACAAAAGGAACCTGCGCTACTACATTGTTACGAAACAGCCACAACGGTTGGTCGTCTTTGTACTGAGTACTAGCGTAAACGATTTGTCTCTTGTTACCCTTATACGGCGGAGCCTCCCAAGCTATGCACAATTCTTGATTCACATCCTTCTGGAGGTGGAGAATATGCTCTGTTTCTTTATCGTTTGAATCGAAGAACTGCCAATTTCTGTTAACCAGAATTGCGAGCCTGTACCGCCCTATGTCCTCGCGATTTAGTTGATCAACATTACAACTTGACTGAGCTAGAGATAGTGTCGGATTGGCAATAGATACAAGTACACCAACTACCAAACATTTTGTTATAAAGCACCAAGCAACCATACATACTTATTATATTGATAATACATATTATTTTATAATTCCCGCTTAATGAACCTACCCCGATTTGGTAGAGACGTGTAAACTATGCATGCAGCCTTTTCATGTGAAAATGCTGCATGTTTTTGGGTTGAATTCAAATAACTTATACTTATTTAACAAATATACAGTTACTTCAAGCGGGAAAGTCGCTGAGAAATGTTATGCTCACCACGGAGGATGAGGCTCTTAAAACATCGGTTGGTACAAGTGCTAATTCTCAGAAATTTTGCAAGGTAAAATAGGCATTGTAAAATCTTTCTAATCCTCTAATTTCGAGTCTGTGCCACTAGCATCAATCGTGACAAATAACACGACAAAAAATTCCTCTGGGGTAAATGATACGGTTAACTTGATTCTCAGGACTTTTTTCGAAATTTATGTTGAACCTCGTACTGAACCGTTGAATTTCATTATGCGGTTGTTTTATTCATTTCTAGGTTCTGTTTCATTTCTAATTTTTACGGATTCGATAGACCTTATCGTACCAACAACAATCTCGACTCCCACTCAACCAGAATCCATAGATTTCTACTTTCAACTGCGTAATATCGAGTTTTTGCAATTGCTCCCAAATTGGAATAATATAGTATTATTTACCTTAGCTTTGATGTTTGCACTTGTTGTTGCCAACGGCTATTCAAAACATGGTTCAATTCGTTACTTTATTGGGGGTTTAATATTACCCGCGTTTACATTAGTCGTAGCGCGCTCAGTAGCAGTCTAGATCGCGAAGCCAGAATGTTTAGAAGGAAAATTACAAATAAGGTTCGAATAAATATTGTGTTGCTGATGTTGGTGGCGATCTGTCTACATCAAGTAGCACAAGACAAGCAATTTTCGACATTTGCACAGCCTAAAATTGAAGAAAGTACTAGTCACAGTAACAATCAGACTGAAAGTAAAATCGATACCGTTCCGCTAAATAAATTCACTTTCTTTGAGTATCTAAAAACCGCAGCAAAGGCATACACAGACCCTCAAGGTCTGAGTGATAAATCCCTAGTTTACTTTTACGAAGCCACAGATTCAAATTTCTTGGAAGCGTTAGATGAAATTGACAATCCAAATAACTTAAATGGAATTAACCATGACCAGTTAGAAATATTGATGTCTGGTTGGTTCATTGGCCCGGCAGAATTGAATAAGAACGGAATTGGTATCGTAGCTACAGCTATGTGGACACCTTGGCCAATTCAGCAATTTAAATCTGAGGCGAAGGGAATGGCTTTAGCCAAAGGAACAACGTCGTACTACGCTTCAAACCTACCGATACCTGGTCAAAAAGTGTCAAATACCTATTGGATACCGCATTCCACATACGGTGAGTTGCTAAACTCGTTCCAACTCAATTCAGTTGCGATGCCTAAAATTGCAGATAACTCCAGCGAGTGACAATTGGAAGATTTCTGAATTTAATTTCGCTTAACTGCAAGTCTAGAACATGCATTTTTTCTCGTTCAAACCGAAATAGATTTCAGTAACTTCATACGCTCTGTCCCTTGTTGAACAATCGGTCAATCATGACACTTTTATACAGAGTCCTCTCAAATTGCAAGTTTGAAGTTACTAAATAATGTGATTCTCCCCCGAAAAGCTAGAGACGACAATTTTAGTGTAGGATAGTTTGTCGAAGGTTTTCTGTAAAGACTCCTAACTCGTATCTGTGAGAATCGACGACAAATTCATGGCGGAAATCTGGCTTACTCGGACCTACCAAGTAAGTGCACAGAGTCTTAGTCTAAATATAGACTTTGTAGAACCAAACTGAAAGTCTCCAGCGGAGTTAAATAAATTTGTCGACAGTGAGTAAATCGATTTTGCGTCGATTTTGGAAGTTAAAACCACCTAGTGCTGTGTTCAACGTTTTAAAACTGGAATTTGTGCCCGACCGTGCTGGTTCGTGGCGAATCATTCAGCAAAAAACTGAGCAAAATAAAGTGGTGTCCATCAAACGTTTCAGGATTGCCCGCAGGTTGTGCTTGGCATAACCTCAGCAACACATACACACGGTCGCCTTCAGAGAGCCCTCGAGATAGTTGCGTCCCAACCAGCCATAGTGTTTTAGATGACCAATGACCGGCTCAATCTTCTGGCGGCGTTTCAATCATCTCCCGATCCGATAGGTCATCCCGCGCTTTCGTCCCGAAAAGTAAACCGTTAACTACATGGTTTAACGACGGCTGATCGAGGACAAAGAAGCTGACCCGCACAGAATCTGTTTCCCGACCTGCTCGGTAATTTGGAGAATGACACGGTGTGTTGCGGACGCAGTCTTTACCGGGTGATTGCGACGTATCTGAATCAGGACGGGTTGGATGATCACTAGGTGGTGCATTTTTACAACCAGCGTGGCGACACCTCCAAAAATTGAATCAAAGAGCTCAGAAGTGATTTTGCAGGCACCTGTCTGCTGTGCACTGACTTTGGCGCCAATGCGGCGTATTTCAAGTTGTGTACGCTGGCTTACAATCTTCCGGCAGTGCTACGCATGGTTTTACCGCTTCGGTGGAAGCGGTGTCGCGCAACCATGATTCGTTACCGGTTGTATGCGATGGTCGGTCAAATCGTTCATCATACGCGCCAATGGATACTGAAGCAGGATGCCAATTGCAACGCGGTGTTCGTCCAGGCACTCTAATCGATTCGCACCTGTGTACTGCATTGATTAAACCGCCTTTGGCGGCCTGTGATTCAACCAATTGACTCAGATAGTTGAACTCTGATAGTGTCAACTGATCTAGAATAAAGCCGGAAGTGGATTGATTCGAACACGAACCATAAACACCAGTATCTCACGTGTCCAGTCGTACCGATTCTACCCCGTCAGTCACAATTCCATGTGACCCAATCCATGTCGGTAGCTAAAATCACGGTTGGCATCGGCTTTTGAGATTCTATTTTCGGATTACGGTTACAACTAGCTAATATTTATCGTTCTATATTGACGTACGAATTTTTGTTTGTCGAAAAAATTATGATTCCAAACTCGGGATGATTTTGTCTGTCGTAACTTTTATGAAAACCGGTCATCTGTACAAGCGAGTATCGACGCTTGCGTAATTCCATTTAGAAATTCGGTGGAATTTGCTAAGGTTTCTGCTGACGCATTTTTGCAAATGCACGCAACTTGGCACGGTAAAGATCCATATTGTGATATTTATCCAATCTCGGACCGCGTGTAAACTCCCCCCGAAACAGCCGGAAGACAAAGCGAGACAACCTCATTATTGGTGATACTGAAAATTCCAAGCGTAGTTTTGGGAAATCTCCGTTCGAGCCCTCCTTACAGATTGTAAGGTAGCGTTGATAGCCGAAGTGACGATACCCTTGGCGCTTAATGAGAAAATCCACAACCATCACTGTCGGACTAAAGAAGATGCTGATAACTCGAAAAATATGTTTTAAGCACGTGACAGTCATTCCGGAGGGCGGTACGAACGGAACAGGATCAATGCCGTTGACTAATCGGTAAATCGGCGTTCGAAATCGATCCATTAGGCCAGAATCCCCCACCCGCGGCGCACCGAACGTATAGCACGCGGCCAGTCGGTCGCCGGACAGATACCATGTGGCGACTGTTGCCAAAGCACCGCCCAAAGAATGCCCTGTAATAAAAAGTGGCAGGTCCTTATCATCCTCCAGTAACCGGTCAATCTTAGGCTTAACGGACAAAAACGCACTGTTGAACCCCCTATGTACTTTGCCTAGAATCTTCCCCTTCCCGTCCGAACTGTAAATTGGCTCGGTTGCGGCATCTAAGTTCGTCATCCAGTCTTTAATCTGTTTCGTTCCGCGGAACACCAGTACTGCCATGCCGCGTCCGTCGTCAGAGCGTCTCACAGCGACATACCCTTGTGTATCGGTCCTATCATCAAACAGGACACCCTTGAGTTCAAAGCCGCCAGCATTAAGTGCGCCGCGCAGCGTTGCGTTGTCCTCTGTTGCCGGGTCTCTATCTGTCAAATTCATTAGTTTCGCCAAATTCTTTAACCGTTCAGCGATTTTGTCCTGATCTGTAAGCTCTGCGAGTTCCTGAGCTAGTGAAAGAAGCAAATTGTTGTCTTCTTGATCGAAAGGCGTGTAGGCAAGCTCTGCCAAGATTGCCATAAGCCAAGCAACTCGGTCGCTGTACGCAGCACGCTTGACTGGCGGTTGAGGATAATCTTGAATATGTTTCAGATCGTCAGTGATTACATTCAAATTCATGGTCACCTCACATCAGCTTTCGTACATATATCGACAACTTATGATATCATCGACAGTTGACAGTATATGATTTACGAATTAATTTGTCAACCAATATTTGGAGTAATTTAATGTCTTTAGGTCAAAGAATTAGAGTATCTAGACAGGCCTTGGGTCTTTCTCTACGAGAACTTGCAAGCAAAATTGACAACCGAGTCAGCGCGCAAGCAATCAGCAAGTATGAACGTGATGTGTCGATACCCAGTTCTGGTGTGTTAATTGCACTCGCTGTAGCGTTGGGTGTTTCGGAAGACTATCTTGTTAGCGACACTGATATTGTTTTGGAATCTGTAGATTTCCGCAAAAAGAGTTTCACAGGTGCGAAAGAAAAAAATCAGGTAGAAGCAAGAGTGCTTGATTTTCTTGAGCGTTACCTTACGGTGGAAGACATTCTGGGTTTGCCTACGGTAAATTGGGACATGCCGCGTGAAGCGCCATGGCCGATATTGAAAGATTTGGCTGAAGTAGAACAAGCAGCGCTTAATCTTCGCCTTTACTGGAGGGTCGGAAAGAACCCAATTCCGAACCTTGTTGAGTTATTGGAAGATCGAGGAATCAAAATTCTATCAATCCCTCTTTCCGACAACATAGATGGACTTACGGCAAAGGTAAGTAGGAACAATAGGAAGGCTACATCATCGGTAATCGTCGTTAATCGAAATCGAAATCAGTGGGGCGAACGACAACGCTTCACAATTGCACACGAACTCGGCCATATGGTATTGGAAGTCGGATCCAGAATTGATGAGGAAAAGGCTTCACACCGATTTGCGGGTGCATTTCTAATGCCGGCAGAAACGCTGAGAGCAGAAATTGGAAAGTTCCGAAAGTCAATGGGTTGGAGTGAACTTTTCGAACTGAAGCGTTTATTTGGCGTGAGCGTACAGGTTCTTACTTATCGATGCACGGAAATTGGAATATTCAACAAATCTCTTTTTCAATATCTATTAGATGAATTTAAACGACGAGGCTGGTGTACTTTCCCCTATAGAGAGCCATACGCAATAGAGAAAGGAGAAGAACCGACTCGGTTCCAGCGTTTGTGCTACCGTGCCTTAGCCGAAAATCTTATTTCAGAAGCAAAAACCGCCGAATTGCTTGGACTCTCTGTTCATGAGCTTATCCAGCGGATGGACAAACCACCGAATTCGGAGGAAAATTCTGAAAATTGAAGGTAATCGTCTCTGACACATCCGTACTTATCGATCTTGAACGTGGGTCATTTCTGGAATCGATATTTATTTTGCCATTCGAATTCGTAGTTCCAGATTTATTGTTCGAACGTGAATTGAAGAACTACAACGGGTGCGCCTTGATCGAGTTTGGCCTTCATGTAATAGAACTCGAAAGTGCTGCCCTTGCCATCGCTATTGAATATTACCGGAAATACAGAACGAAACTTTCTCTTCCAGACGTATTTGCTTATGTTCTCGCAAAGGAAAATTCATGGATGCTATTGTCAGGTGATGCCGCTCTCCGTGAACTTGCCGTTGAAGAAAATGTGAATTGTCATGGTGTGCTCTGGCTACTTGATCAATTGCATGAACATCATCTGATTGATAAAGAGCGCTTGTACAAGGGGCTGCGGAAAATTGCCAACCACCCTCGATGTCGATTACCTCAAGTCGAGATTCAGAAGCGATTAACACTCTATTCTGGGCCGGGTTGCTGATTCAATTAATTGGGTAAAGTCTACACGAAAGTTAAATTCACACCCGCTCACTCCTTGAAACTGACTGTAGGCTACCGATACGAACATGTGCTACAACCTTGAGAGAATTTCTCCCTGGTTTCAAGATCAGTGACAAAACGGATATTTAGTAATGGATTGAACAGAAGTCTCTGCTTAGAGTGTGTGTCTGCTTGCTCCAACCACACCTCAATTTCATCTCCCGTGAATCTATTGTCATTGCCCCTTCATTAAATTTCTTCAAACTGATTATTCTGTAGGCATCATGTCCGCATAGACAACTACAGGTTTTGCATTATCTATCCGAATCCTCCGATTTTCAGTATTCAGAGTTTTCCAAAGATCGTTAAGTTGCTACAAGTTCAACCAAAATTCTGCTGAATTGCCAAATTTATGCCGCACACCCACTAGTAATAAAGAGTTGACTACATTCAAACACAACAATATAATTGTGTTCAAATGCTAGTTACAGATCCCAATACAGGTTATTTACCACCAGGTATCCATGTTGCGGGATTGCGCGATGTCGCTAACCGCTTCGCAAACAACAGTCACCGTGCGCGACTGATGGCGGGTTTGCTAACCGCATGCCGGGATTTGTCGGCAGCCGGATGCGAGGAGTTGCTACTGAATGGCAGCTTCGTGTCGGACAAACCGTTTCCCGGGGACTACGACGCTGCCTGGGAAACATCTGGGGTAGATGCATACAGGCTGGATCCCGTACTACTTGATTTCAGCAACAACCGAGCTGCAATGAAAGCGAAGTATCTAGGAGATCTATTTCCGGCATCAGCACTTGACGCGACTGGCGTGCTCTATCGAGACTTTTTCAAGACCGACCGAAACGGGATTGAAAAAGGCATCGTGCTGATCAATTTGAGGAGTTTGCCATGATTACCAACGAAAGACAGTACCGAATTACGCGTAAAAAGGCCCGAAAATTTGCCCATGCGATTGAAGGATTCAATATCAAGCGGGACCACCGCAAGGAAGTACATCCGAGGCTGGTACAGGCCGAACGAGAGGCTATGAAAAGCCAACTGGCGGATTTGCAGGAAGAACTGGAGGAATACGAACGATTAAAGTCAGCCGAGTTTCCAGTGATTTGGGTAGACACATTCGAACAACTCGCGGACGGCTTGATCAAGGCCAGAATTGCAGGAGGCCTTACCCAGTGTGCGCTAGCGCAGCGTTTGAAGCTCAAAGAACAGCAGATCCAACGATATGAGGCGGAAGGTTACGCGTCGGCCAGCTATCAGCGACTGTGCGAAGTGGCAAGCGCCTTGCAGGTTCGAATCGAGAATGAAATTTTGCTTCCTGTCGTGCCGGACAGCTTCGAGCGACTCCTCGTCAAACTCAGTCAGGTAGGAATCAGCAGGGAATTTGTAACCGAGCGCTTGCTGCCCTCGCCCGATACTACAATCGCTAGTGAAGAAGTACAAGATCAGTTTAACGATCAGATATTGACCGAAAAATTAGTGAATGCACTTGAATATGTGTTCAGTTGGGATCGTGATGAAGTTTTGAGTGCCCAGGCCTTGCCGGTACCTAGTATGACGGTCGCAGTTACGCGTTTTAAGGTGCCCATGCGTTGTGACTTGGAGGTGGCGGGACCGTTCGCAACATATGCAAACTACTTGGCCATGGTGGCGACCAGTGGAATGATCGGCTACCCGACAGAGACAATACCTGCTGACTCTTTCGAATTGCGGAAAAGAATACTGGCACGAGGTTCAGAGAAGGATAGTCTTCGCACGGTTCTGCACACTGTGTGGGATCATGGTGTGATTGTGCTTCCGCTCAGAGGAAAGGGAACATTCTACAGTGCGAATTGGCGCTTCGAGGGTCGCAGTGCGATCGTACTGAAGCAAACGGCCAAGCATGAAGCACGTTGGACATTTAATCTGCTTCAAACGCTGTTTCACGCATCGCAACGACCTGAAAAACATGTGGTTGAGCTGGTCGAAGAGGAGGCGATATTGACCGAAGAGAGTGCGGCCAGCCAGTTCGCGGGAGATGTGATGCTTGATGGGAAGGCGGAAGAACTCGCAGACGAATGCGTGGCGCAGGCAGAGAACAGAGTTGAGAGATTGAAAAACGCGGTTCGGCGAATAGCGGAGAAACGGGAAGTAAGTGTTGACTCACTCGCGAACTATCTAGCCTTCCGGTTGTCTAAGCAAGGTCTCAATTGGTGGGAGGAGGCTGCCAGCTTGCAGCATGAGGCTCAAGACCCATGGACTATCGCGCGCGATGTCTTTCTTGAGCGTCATCCTCGCTGTATCGAAGATGAGACTGATCGATTTCTACTTGAGCGTGCACTGGAATGAGGATGTACATATCAATCCATCGTTACTTAGAGCAATGTAAATCCTTGGGTTGAATTGCGACGAATTAATTAGGACCTTATCATCAGCCATGTTCTAATTGAGGTATTTTCAGACAACATGCTAAGAGATGAACTACGGTTTCGCGGAGGAACATCACTCAACAAACTACTCGTCCCAAAAGAGTTGCTCTAGTCAGAAAATTTTGACTCAGGTATGTACTTCCGCAGAACCCATTGGTCCAATTCTCGATCAGTTACAGGATATGTTGGAACCATGGTAGGGACGAGCGAAGTTTAGTCAGAGTCCTGTGGCACCGAAGTTTCTCTTTCAAGTAGAAGCCTAAGATAGATGAATCGAAGTTGGGATAGAAACAATAATCAACTAAATATTCGTTCCCAAGGATTCAGATTTGAAACGGCTTCTCGAGCATTTGAAGACATGCCGGTAAACGATGAAAGTAGACAATTATTGGGGCTAATCATCAGAGTCCAAAATGCTAGCAAACATGTAAGAAGAATCTATGAAAAAGAAAAATGAAAAACACACGAGCAAGGATAAGGCTGAATTGGAATTTCTATCACAGATGGATGACGACAAAATTAATGTGAGAGAAATTCCCGAAATGTTGGATTGGTCAGGTGCTCAACGAAGTGTGTTTTACAAACCAGTCAAACAACAGATCACTATACGTCTGGATGCAGACATCATCCATTGGTTTAGAGCGCAAGTGCGAGGTAACAGAGATTATCAAATCGAAATTAATCGAGTCTTGCGCAACCACGTAAACAAGCAAGTAAAAGAATCAAATTGAGCACTCATTGGTTGCATTAAGCCTCTCTTTTTCTACCCTATGCTTCAATTAGAGATGCTTCATCGGTGCTCCAAATTTATAATTTGAAAAATTCCTGAGAAACCCCATCGTTAGTAGTCTGTTCGATTTTCAGGATAGTTCCGTCGCTATCGAATTTAAGGGTTGATAGTGATTATTGCACCCAACATCAAAAAAATACGAATTTAGGTGACTAAAACCTCCACATATGCCAAAACACTGTAAATTACTTATTCTAGGGTCAGGACCCGCTGGCTATACAGCTGCTGTCTACGCAGCTCGTTCAAACCTCTCACCCGTGCTGATTACAGGTGTCGAAATGGGTGGACAATTATCCAAAACTACCGACGTAGACAATTGGCCAGGTGACACAGAAGGTGTTCAAGGTCCAGACTTAATGGATCGCATGTGGCATCACGCTACACGATTCAACACAGAAATTATCAATGATCACATTCATACTGCAAAATTGGATACCCAACCGTTCAGACTGTTCGGTGACCAGGATGAATATACCTGTGACGCTCTCATAATCTCAACTGGTGCCTCAGCAAAATACTTGGAACTTGAATCCGAAGAAAGATACAAGGGCAGAGGTGTATCGGCATGTGCTACTTGCGATGGCTTTTTCTATAAATATCAGAGTGTTGCCGTAATCGGAGGAGGGAACACTGCAGTTGAAGAAGCCCTGTATTTGTCAAATATTGCCTCTTCAGTGACATTGGTACATCGCAGGGACCAACTCAGAGCAGAAGCTATTCTTGCCGATAGACTACTTAGTCGAAGTACCGAAAATGACGGCAATATAACAGTATTGTGGGACCACGTAGTCAAAGAGATGCTGGGAGATGACATGGGACTTACGGGGCTCCAGTTGACCAATGTACAAACTGGTGAAGAAAAACAAATTGATGTACATGGCGTATTCATCGCCATTGGACATATTCCGAATACTGAACTTTTTGAGGATCAGTTAAACATGAAGGACGGATACATCGTTACCACAAGCGGTTTAAATGGCGGGGCAACAGCCACCAGTATTCCTGGTGTATTTGCTGCTGGTGATGTTTCAGACCATGTCTACAGGCAAGCGGTCACTTCAGCCGGCACTGGCTGTATGGCTGCCTTGGATGCACAGAAATTTTTAGAATCCTGATTCATACCAACAATGTAATGCCGGCCGACGAACAATTCAGAAAGGAGATGGAATCGTTGGGGGTAACTCCGCTAGGTCAATCCCCTAAGGCGACACCTGAAAAAGAGCGCCCTGCTCCCAACAACAAAAATTCCGTTGAAGCCGACCGTCAGGTTCTAGTTGAATCAATGTCGACCAATCCGGCTCATGCGAATCACGCAGCTGAATCAGGTGAAGAGCTGAAAAAATCAGGACTTGCGACCCGGGACTTTACCCGACTAAAGCAAGGAAAAATTTACCGAGAAGATGAACTGTATCTTAGGGGCTATACTGTTGAAAATGCAGTAAGGAAGCTGAAGCTCTTTATTCATGAGTCAACTAGATCTGGACACCGCTGTGTCAAGATTATTCATGGTAAAGGCATGAATTCGCCGGATGGAATTTCTCACATCAAACTTGAATGCCAACACCACTTGACATTGAACAGATATGTATTGGGATATTGTCGGGCGCTGCCCAACGACGGTGGCACAGGTGCGAAATATGTGCTATTGAAGAAGTGGAAATTCTAGGTTTTAGAAACTAAAGCTGTAATCGCCCAAGCAGCGATTCCTTCTTTCCTTCCGATAAACCCCAGCGACTCCGTTGTTGTGGCTTTGACATTGACCAGTCCCTCTGAAATCTTCAAGTCTTCTGCAATGTTTTGTTGCATCATGGCAGAGTGTGGCTGAATTTTTGGCACCTGGGCAACGACCGTTATATCGATGTTTGAAATGTCCCAGTCTTGCTCTTCCAGAAGTCCTGCAATGTGTCTCAGAAGTTTCCTGCTATTTATGTCTTTAAACTGTGGATCAGAGTCCGGAAAATGTTGACCGATATCACCTAAGCCCGCAGCTCCAAGTAAAGCGTCAACCACGGCATGAATGACAACGTCAGCATCCGAGTGTCCCTTCAAACCTGCAGAGTGAGGAATATCAACACCCCCCAATATGAGTCGACATCCAACTTCGAACTCATGGACGTCAAATCCAAATCCAACCCGAGTTAACACGTCACCTCCAAATCAGCTTAGTTGATCTGATCGACATCAGATTGATCCAAACCAATAACTGCTTCAGCAAACCTTAAGTCCGACGGCGCTGTTATCTTTATATTCGTCACAGACCCAGGTATCAGTTTGGGGTGGTGTCCGAGACGCTCCATTGCTTGAGATTCATCAGTTGTTATAAATCCCTGACTTACGCATTGAAGAAGAGCTTTATGTAAGAGACCTAGTTTGAACATTTGAGGTGTTAGTGCTCTAAAGCAGTGCTCCCGATTCACTGTGGAGTTTATTTTGCCGTCAGTCCCAGACTTTAGTGTGTCAAACACCTGCAGACTGACAATTCCTCCATTTTCGTCTTCCCCCACCATTTCGATTAAGCGAGTAATTTCTTCCAGCGTCAATAGTGGTCGATTTGCATCATGCACGAGTAGCCAATCGTCCTCTGAACAGCCGTTTCCTATCAGATAGCTGATTCCATTCAATACAGTTTCCGTTCGTGTATCTCCACCTTCAAACACACCCAGAACTTTGGGATGAATTGACTTGATCCAGTCTCCATATTGAACAGTATTTTCAACACCGACATACAGACCGTCAATTCGCTCATGCTGTACGAGTGCAAGTATCGTCCATTCAATGATTGTCTTGTCCTTAATCTTGAGAAACTGTTTAGGAACTGGACCACCCATTCGACGCCCTACTCCCGCCGCTGGAATAATTCCCCAATATTTTGGCATGACAACCCTAAGCAACCTCAAAATTCACTAATTGATGCGTTTCACGGCCTTCTTGTTATGCAGCAAATTTCTACCAAATTGCGTTGAAGGTGTGAATTTTCAAATCAGCAATACTGTTTATGAATTCTTTACCTTAAATGCACCACTACTCATTTTATTGAAACTATACCGAACCCGTCTGAATATCGGCGACTTCGAGAATGTCGAATCAAGAATTGCATAAACTGAGATAAATATAATCTCAGCGAAACTATCTTTCATTTGTCGAACGCTTAAGTTCGATTGCTTCCTACCTTTTGAATCTGAAATCAAGCACAATTCTGTGACTATTCGCTCTCCTTTAGACTCCGTCACGGATCTTGATTCTTGTCACCAACTGAACTGGAGTGGGCTCACAGGAAGCGCAGCTGCCCTCGCAATTTCCAAAAATTCACTAAAGCAGGACAGTATCACAACTGTATTAACTGCAAACGCCTGGGAAGCTGAGATGATGGCGGAGTCGCTAAAATTCTACACAGGTGGAGCCAACAACTTTCCAGTTATGCTGTTTTCGGGTTGGGAATGCCTGCCTTACGATACCTTCAGCCCGTACCAGGAAATTCTATCTCAGAGAATTCGCCTGCTAAGCATACTACCAAATCTAACACGCGGCCTACTGGTTGTAGCAGTCGATACTTTGATGCAACGCCTGCCACCGACTGACTTCATAGAGTCCAACAGTTTTTCGTTTGAAATAGGGGCAGAACTGCATATCAAAGAGTTTCGAGAAAGGATGGCGCAAATTTCTTATAGAAATGTGCAACAGGTCGAAAGTCCAGGTGAATTTGTCGTACGTGGTGGTGTAATCGATTTATTCGCCATGGGTTCTGACGCCCCCATTCGTATCGAGTTATTCGGAAACGAGATTGAAACGTTGCGTTACTTTGATCCGGATACACAATTGACTACAAAAAAAGTCAGTCAGTTTGAGATATTGCCGGGAAGTGAAATCTGCTTGACCGATGATTCGATCCGATTGTTTCGAAAGGGAATACGTCAGCACATTGACGGAGACCCGCGACGAAATGTAATTTACAGAGACATTGACTCTGATGAAATTCCAAACGGGGCTGAATTCTATCTGCCTTTATTCTTTTCACAAACCAGCATTTTGCTCGATTATTTGAAAAAGCCAGGCGTTCTATTCTTATCGGAAAACATAAACCAGGGCATAGAACAGTTCTGGCAACAGGTAAACGAGCGCTATAAATTTGCGAGTGAACTGACTGAAAGACCCCCGCTCTCACCCGAATTACTCTACTACGCACCTGAGAATCTGCAAGGCATTCTTAGTACCTATTCCACTGTTCAAATTGAGGTCGCTAAACAAGCTAACTCAGTACAGTTCAATACTACGGAACCAATAGAACTCGGCATTCAAGATCGTTCAGAAAGAAGTTTGTCACAACTGAAAGACATTCTAACTTCAACATCAAATCGAACCCTGATTTGCGCAGATAGTGAGGGCAAAGAACAGATTATCCAAAGTCTACTCAGCGAGACCGACATCACTGTCTCTGAAGTGGCATCGTGGCATCAATTCCTGCACAGTTCAGAAAAAGTTGCACTTTGTATTTCTAACCTTCCAGTGGGATTACACCTACCCGACGAAGGTCTCAGAGTACTCGCTAGCCCAGAATTATTTGGCAGTCGATCAACACCCGAAAGAAAAGTACTTAAAACCCAAAATCCCGAAGCTCTAATTTCCTCAATGGAAGATCTTCAGATTGACGATCTTGTTGTACACGAAAGTTATGGTGTCGGCTTGTATAAGGGTTTGGTCACATTGGATGTTTCAGGTTCAAGCGAGGAGTTTCTGTCTATCAGATATCGAGACGAACAGACTCTGTATGTGCCTGTTTATGCTATTGATACTCTGAGCCGCTATATTGGCAACCAACCGAGCGAAGTTGCACTTAACGACTTGGGTTCCGCAAGATGGAATAAGTCGAAAGCCAAGGCAAAAGAACAGGCCTATGATCTTGCGGCTGAACTGCTCAATGTAAAGGTCATGCGCGAAACCCGACAAGGTAATTCAATGCCTGTACCCAAATCAGACTACCAACAGCTTGTATCACAATTTCCTTATCAGGAAACTCCAGATCAAAAACAGGCCATTCAGGCTGTACTTGGTGATTTAAATTCAAGTCGACCCATGGACCGGCTTGTCTGTGGCGATGTAGGATTTGGGAAAACTGAAGTGGCAATTCGTGCTGCGCTTGTCGCCGTTGCAAACAGATATCAGGTCGCAATTGTTGTTCCAACGACTGTACTCGCCAGTCAACACTTCAATGTCTTTCAGGAACGCTTGATTGGATTTGGTATCGCTGTAAGACTTCACACAAGAATGGCCAACACCAAACACGCCAAACAAAATATTGCCGAATTAAAATCCGGAATTGTTGACATCGTAATTGGCACTCACCGACTGCTGCAATCGGAAATTGAGTTTTCAAATCTGGGTCTTGTCATTATTGATGAGGAACATCGATTCGGTGTGCGGCAAAAAGAATTTCTCAAAAAACAGCGCGCTGAAGTAGACATCTTGACAATGACTGCAACACCAATACCGCGCACCTTGAGCATGGTTCTGAATGAAATGCGCGACATTTCAATCATTGCGACACCTCCCAATAACCGACTCAGTATCAGAACTTTCGTTCGAAACTGGCAGGCAGATATTGTGCGGGAAGCCTGTCTTAGAGAGCTGAAGCGCGGCGGTCAGATCTTTTACGTTCACAATGAGGTAAGGTCGATAAACAGCGTGGCGAAGGAAATTGAAAAAATTGTTCCAGAAGCCAGAATTGTTGTCGCACATGGACAAATGTCAAAATTACAACTTCAAAGCGTTATGCAGAGCTTCTACCTGCACAAATACGACTTGTTGGTGTGCACGACTATCATCGAAAGCGGCATCGACATTCCAACCGCGAATACCATCATTATCGACAAGGCATCAAAATTTGGATTGGCTCAATTACATCAACTTAGAGGGCGAGTAGGACGCTCTCATCATCAAGCCTATGCTTATCTGTTAGTTCCGAGTACAGAGTATCTGAACAGTGATGCCAGACGCCGACTGGAGGCAATTGCAACTTTCGATCAACTGGGTATGGGATATGTCATTGCCACACATGATCTGGAGATTCGTGGGGCTGGTGCACTGCTTGGAGATGAACAGAGCGGAGTAATCAACGAAATCGGATATTCCATGTATTCTGAAATACTTAAGGATGCCGTAGACACCATCAAAAAAACTCAAAGCAAGCCCACCAATGGTTCAACCACATTCAAGCGACGTTTCAGCGCGGAAATTAACTTGAACATTTCAGCGCTGCTACCAGAGTCTTGGATTCCTAATGTAAATTTACGACTCAAGCTGTATCGACAAATAGCGTCTGCAGAGAAGGACCATGAACTCAACCGAATCAAATACGAAATGCTTGATCGATTCGGGAAATTACCTGAACAAGTTGATCATCTCTTCCACGTTCACACACTCAAACACTTGTGTGAAAGAATCGGAATTTCCAAATTCACAATCAGTCCGAAATACGGAAAAATCCTCTTTCGTGATGATCCGGAAATTTCTCTCGCAGGTTTAAATTTGTTGGTCAATGAATATGAAGGAAGAGCAAAGCTAAACCGAACGGATTCATCTTTGCAGCTTTCGCATTCACTCAATTCCAAAGATGACAGAATTCGCGTAGCTTACCAGATTCTGAATCAATTGACCCCTCAAGAAATCGAAGTAGCCTAAGCTGTTGTACTTTGAGCGGGACAACTGGATGCCATGTCTTGCAGTTGATCCTCAAAGCCGAAGTAGCTCATGTCTTCCATCCGCATTGGATACAAAATGCCATCCAGATGGTCACATTCATGCTGGACAACCCGAGCATGAAACCCATCGACAGTGCGATCAATTGGAGAGCCATCAAGTGTGACGCCACGATAGCGTAAATTTTGCGCCCGTGGTACCTTGCCTCTCATACCAGGCACACTCAAGCACCCTTCCCATCCATACTGAACTTGATTGTCCAACACTTCTAGCTCCGGATTGATCAACACTGTAAACGGCACACTGCCTGCATCCGGATAACGTTCGTTGTGTTCAAATCCAAAGATTACAACCCGTTTCATGACGCCAATCTGAGGCGCAGCCAAGCCTGCACCTTCAGCAGCTGTCATTGTGTCAATTAGGTCTGTAATCAAATCCTCAAGTTCCGAGAATTCTGATTCAGCAACAGGTTCAGAAACCCGCAGTAGTTGAGGGTTTCCCATCTTTAGAATTTCTCTAACAGCCATTGAACTCTTTTCCTCTGATCAATCTATGTAAAGTTTTAGTTTCAATCTTTGAAAATTTTCGCCAAAAAGGCGTCAAAAGGAAGCAATTGAGCTACTAAACAACGTACTCGCGTGTAGCGTATTGCTCATATTCGGGATAAATAATTGGATGCGGATAGAGTTGACTCATTGGCATTGACTTCCCGTTTTGCTGCACAACTCGTACATGGTCTCTGGACATTAAACGAGGTCTGACAACACCGCATGAATGTGAGATTACCTGCACTTCATAAATCACCTGTCTTGCATAGTTGCACACTCTGACAGCTTTGTCTTCTGGGTTTAGTCCCTTTTGCAGCCGCAAGTTGTGAGTGGTAATCCCGGTGGGACAAGTGTTCTTGTTACACTTCAACGACTGAATGCATCCGAGTGCGAACATAAATCCTCGCGCTGAGGTTACAAAATCGGCGCCAGTAGCGATCGCCCAACCCACTTCCGAGGGATTGACTAATTTACCTGATGCAATCAATCGGACCCGATGGCGTAGTCCATATTTATGCAAAACGTCGGAGGCCAGTGGCAGTGATTCCTTGACGGGTAAGCCAACGTTATCCATTAATGGCATCGGCGCTGCACCAGTACCACCATCACCACTATCCACAACAATAAAATCCGGCGCTGATTCAATTCCACGTTTATGTACTTCATCACACAGCTCTTCAAGCCATTCAAAACTGCCAAAAACAGATTTAAAACCAACAGGTTTACCAGATACTTCTCGAATCTCCTCAATCACGTCGAGTAGTTCTGTAACGCTGTTGATTTCTGGATGACGATTGGGTGAAATTGATGCCTGCCCTTCAGGAATTCCGCGAATTGCAGCAATTTCAGCAGTGACCTTATTTGCTGGCAAGATGCCACCCTTTCCAGGCTTTGCTCCTTGACTCAACTTCAGTTCAAACATTTTGATCTGCTCGTGGCTGGCGACTTCCCGAAGCTTGTCATGATTCAATTTGCCATTTTCATCACGCACGCCATATTTTGCTGTTCCGATCTGAAAAACAAGGTCACATCCACCTTCGAGGTGATAACTGGATAATCCACCCTCACCCGTGTTGTACCAGATTCCTGCCATTCTGGCTCCATTCGACAAAGCGCGCACGGCGGGAGTGGAGAGTGCTCCATAACTCATTCCTGAAATGTTGAAAAATGAAGGTGCGTTGTATGGATTTCGACTGTACGGACCAATAAGCATCGGAAGCATTTCGACTGCATCTTCAGTCAGAGTTGGAAAGGGATAGTTAACAAATATTGGGGTTCCTATAGGTGTCAGGCTTCTTGTCGAACCGAATGCGACTGTATTGTCGATTTTATTGGAGGATCGCCCAATCCAGTCTCTCTCGGCCCGATTGAATGGCATCTCTTCGCGATCCATTGCAAAGAAGTACTGTCGAAAAAATTCTCCCAACATTGTGAACAGAGAACGAAATCGACCAATAACTGGATAGTTTCTTCTAACTGCATCATGTGTCTGACGGATATCAATGATGTAAATGACAACCGCGACCAAGAACAATGATCCGACAACAAAAATAAACAGTGTCGACAGAAACTGAAAGCTTCCGAATATCTGTTCATTTGATGGCATATTCATATTTACTCCCGACAGGCGAAATGATCTTACTGTTCTTCATTGATTTAGCAGCACTATTACTACGACCATCGTGTCAGATTGAAGCAGTTTCCCTTTCAATAATCACAACACTGAAAGGTATCGCTTACCTCTATTTCGACTCTGATGGCTAATGAAGTCTCAAGCTGCTGTCTTTATAATAATATTTACCGCTTTAAATTCGAGAGTTCGTCAAATTAAGCGACTCGCTTACGGAACTACTGATTACATTCACTTGAACTTCAACGGTGGCTTCTGCGTCGCTAATCCTGTTCCCGAACATCTACTCTACACACTAATTCCATGAGACACCTGAAATTATTTCTTGTTTTCTTAATTCTTCAATTGTTTGCTGTTCCAGCGATTAGTGACCCGGTTCATGTTGAGGTAATTATTTTTGCAAATAACACCGCTGGAACCGAGTCTGAGTGGTTTCCAAATCCTGACGAAATCATCAGGGTTGAAAAAGCTGTCGATGAAGGAATCATTCCCCTGATTTCAGAAGATGATACAAGTGAACTGGAAAATAACCAGTCAATGGATCTGGAAGCGACAGGGCCAAGACCCGTCGAAGCGTATGTGCTTACCGAATTTGCAAACGCGATAGATGAAAATCCAGATTTCGAAATACTGAACTATGTCAGTTGGATTCAGGAGCCTGTCCCTAAATCTCAAACCAAATCCATCTCTTTGGATATCCCGTTCACTGATTCATTTCTGTCAACAGAGTTACTGCTAGCTGGCGAAACTTCAGTCTACGAAGTTGCACAGCTATTGCAGTTTGACATCCAAGTCACTTATAAACCCCTGGCTGATACTGAAGAGGCTGTTGTTTACCTACCCGACCCTGTTAAACTCTATATCCCCGAAACATCCTACGTTTTGGCCGAAAAACGACAGATTCATATCAATGACATTCACTACTTCGACCATCCAAAATTTGGCGTCGTCTTTACAATAATCCGTCCCGACCAAGCAGAAATTATTGCCCAGTAGCTGAACTACATTTTCATGATGTGAGAATTGAGGGGCAAAGAACGGGTTCCGCAATTGGCCAACTCTAGAATTGATTTGTTGATCAGCAGTTTAAGGTTTTCACAACCACTTTCCCAAGCCTCCCGCATTTCATCTGTCGTAATTTCTTTATCCCCTCGACCTGCAGCAGGATTAACAATCAAGTTAATGCTTGCATAGCAGATTTGTTTTTCAGCCGCAAGTGCTGTTTCAGGCATGCCTGTCATCCCGACTACATCGCCACCATCTCTTTCAATCCTATCGATTTCGGCAGCTGTTTCAAATCGCGGCCCTTGGGTTGCGGCGTATGTACCACCATCGTGCAATGGAATGTCGGAACCCTCTGCCGCAAGCAAAATCAATTCTCGAAGCGCATTGCAGTATGGATTGGCATTTTCCAAGTGCCCCACTATACTTTCGGAACCCCCGTCGAAGAATGTCGCTTCTCGCCCCCAAGTGTAATCAATGATCTGCGTTGGCAGCATCAGGCTTCCAGATTTCAAATCATCTCGAATACCACCGACCGTAGCCAACGCAATGGCAGATTTACATCCTAACTCTGCTAGTGCCCATATATTGGACCGGTAGTTGATTCGATGTGGCGGGATGGTATGACCCTCTCCATGCCGATTTAATACACAAACGGTAAGTCCATGAAGTCTACATATAGAGATTGGGGCTGATGTCTCTCCGTACGGGGTAGTAACATCAACACTTTCCTCATGCTCCATGTCTGGCAACAGTATGGAGGCACCAGATCCACAAATTAGAGCAAGCGGTCGTGAATCTTCAGTCATATGCAGGTGTTTCCCATCCTAATTTTTCAATGTCAAGATACTTTGATAGGCGATAGTTCAATCAGTTGAGTTCACCGCACCTGTGTCACTAATTATCGAATAAATTCGTGAATTGCCGCCACATTTGAGTCGCACATGACCAAAGTATCGTAGAGAAATTCATTCCAGACGAACATATACGCAAGCGAACTACAGGGCCTGTACAACTACCAAGCGCCGCTTGATTGTGGAAACAGCAACGCAGCGAAAGCTTCTTTACGGTGAAGATCAATTTGGTATTGGTTAGGAACCGATACTTATCCCGCAGTCCTCCAAAACAACCGTTTATTAATATTTAGTATCTTCGTAATAACCAATTCTGCCGGAACACGGCCATCCATCTTTCGTCTTATGAGGATTTAGCTTAGAATTTTGAGTTTTGCGCCTGAATGTTTTGTCGCACATTGGGCAACGGAAAATATATGTTGGCCCATTATTTCGAGGTATGAATGTTTGCGGTCTTGAAGAACTACGTTGCGTTCTCAAACCAGCACTTCTAGAAGAAGATGGAAGACCAAGCCGTGTTGAGGGCACATTTTCCATTACTGGTACTGAAATGCCTGAAGGGCTGAGTTCAACCTGATATCTGGGCGAAAATACTCTATTCGTAATAGATGCATTATTGATTTGGTCTACCTTATATGATCTAATTTCCCCGTCATCTGCGCGCACTGCAAATAAGAGGACATTCCCATTTTTTGCCTGTCGTAGGGAATACGGTTCGATCACTCTGGAACTCCTGCGACCATTATTATCGGTATAAATTAAGTCCACACATAACCTGTTGCCTGCGGCAAAACGAATGATTTCCAGCGATTTACCACTCCGCGTTCTCAATCTAAGATTTCCGTAGGATGGTTGATAAATTTGTCCATGTCCTGAAATCACTGCAAGTTTCACTCTTTCCCGTGTATCACGTCCTTCTAGCCAATCAAAAAATTCTGGCAAACTGTCCCAATAAACTGCTAAATCTGGCAGCATAGGAAGTTGATGCGCCAACATTGGTTCCCAGTTTCTCAGCATGTCATCCCTGTAAGCGTTCACATCAGCCAAAGCCGGAATTCTTATCTCTTTGTACGCACATTTTTGTGAAAGAATATCCTGAATGACGGCTGATGCCGGTAAGTGATCATTGCGAAAAAGATTGATCACATCGTATAAATCCCTTGGTCTCCCTCTTTCGCCAAGTGCTCTGACCTTTTCACCAAAGACTTCGGGATAAGCGTAACTCATTATAAAAATGCCGCCTTGTGGCGAATCTGTGTACGGATGAAAAACAGCCTGCCGTGATGGTGGCATCACTAACACTTCATCGGCTGTTAAATCAAACTTAATTCTGGGAAGGCTATGTTTCCCCGTAGAAAAATAGCTTTTGTAATAAACACGCCCCTGACAAGATTGATGGCCTCTCGGATTTGTGTAAACATCAAACTTGAGTCTTTCGGTCGGGATTTCTATCCCTGTTTCCTCGTATAACCATTCTGCCATCAAGGAAAATTGATCAACCAAAATAGCTGCATCAATGTGGTTCTTGTCTTGTAGTGTAAAATCCAAGTCCTCTGAAAACCGGTATGTTTCAAAGTAGCATTTTTTCAAACAAGTGCCGCCCTTGAACACCCACGACTGAGATAACACAGAGTTGTTATTGACAGCAGCAAGTAGCCATCCAAGGACATAATCTTTTTCGACGACATTGGGCGTTAAGCCCGTTTCATCAGCAAAAGCCATTATTTCGTCTTTGCTGATCATTTAGTTTTTTCTACCGGAACCCACAAATTCCATCTTGTAACTAACCGGTTATTCACTGCATATTTATCCAGTGTGGCATAACCCGAAGTCAGGTGCTTCTTGCATTCATTTACAAATGAAGGTTTAAACTCAAGCTGTTCAGCCAAATAACCCAGTTTTTTAAAAAGTGCGCCGTTATTCATTTGAACGGCATAGTCCAGCAATAAATCAGATTCACTTGGTTTATTTGACGTTTTAGTGAACTCAAGTAAACAATCGGTAATGTGTTGTAACCCTGCGCCTAGATGCACATCATCAATACAATCCAGTAGTGTCTTATAGAGGTCTGAAACCAGTATCTTCGTATGTCCTCTCCATACGGTCTTTGTGCCAATCAACTGCTTTTCAGGAACATACTTAATAAAGAATTTAACTCCTTGGTGATTCGTTTCGCCATAGGTGACACGCTTATTAGTAAGCACACAGATTGACCGGAATAACTGCTCAGTCAGTTCCCAGTACTCCAGCGCACTCCACCCCCCTATGTAGCCGGGCGAGTACATCTCCGGAACAAGAACCCAAGGGTCTTCAAGTACCTGCGTTAGCCCTAGTGCCGATGGTTGAACAGGGACATACAGACCATGCGCAACACGCCGGACTACCCCTTGCTTATGCCACCCGGCCAATAGTCTGGACGCATGTTGTCGATCTATCTCAAGGACGCGTATCACATCGGCAGCCCGAATCGTGCTGGATGTTGCACGCAATAGAGCCGCTAAACGTTTCTGTCTTTTAGATGGTGTTTCAGCCATATCATTTAACTATATCAAAATACAAATAAATAACGATAATAGAGTATTTTATGATATTTGATATAGTACTACTAAAAAATACATTAAAATGCCATAAAAAACGAATATTTTGTTTTTTAGTGTAGTTCAATGGTCATTCAAAAATCCCCATATTCAAATCTAAGGACCAGCTACATTCACTGGTGACAGAAACAACTTAAACAACACGGTCTGCGCGCACTGGCTGAAAGTCTTCGACATCGTTTTCAGGCACATGACCTTCTGGTAAATCAAGACAAAGGCAATAGGCAACCGCTACATGCCCTTGTCGTCCGAGTGACTTGACAAATTTTGAGTCAATAAGCGAGAAGAACGGCTGGAGATCCTGATTGGTACCTAATATTCCGGGGTAAGCAAATTACCGGGGTTCTGAAAGATACACGTACTGTTTGGTTCGCGGTAATTAAAACAATTTTCTGGTTCCCTGAGCTTAGATACCCGAGGTATCTCGATCTAGCTGGTGTGTGAAATTCCCCAAATAGAGGGGACAATGCCACTGCGTAAGTGGCTGTTATAAAAGGACCAGTCAGTCTAATCGACTAAGGAGTGCTAGGGAGATTGATGAATTTCAAATTGATCCCAGGCTCGGCAACTGGGACACTGCCAGTGTAGCACTTTGACATCGTAGCCACAACGCTGGCATTTGTAGTGGCGAGTAGGATTCGTCTGATTGATGATCATTTCTTCAATCAGTTCGATATCACTACGTTTTATGCTGGTTGTAGATTTCAGCTTTAGCAAAACAAGTCTGTTCAGGCAATCAAATGATTTGTGTTTACGAATCCAATTCAACAGGAACTTTTCTGCTTCCTGTTCTCTATTCAACGATTGAAGGATGTCTACATAGATTATTGCAAACTGACTGTTCTGTTCGGTTTCGGCAACTTTCTTTAAAAAATCAGCAGCTTTGTGAGACTGGTTTAACGCTTTATAACTCTCCAGTACCAGACCGGCAGTTTCTGAAATATATTTGGGGTTGATCGTTTCGATTGTTTTCCAAATTTCGATCGCCGATTGATGTTCGCCACGTATCGCCCTAATTCGACCCGATTGCAAAACTGCTCGAACACAATCGATTTCGGTATCTAGAGCGGTCTGCACATAGACTTCTGCTTTGTTGTAGTTTCCAGTCCGAATGGCCTCTTCTGCCAACTCACAATAGTACTGTGCTAAAACTGGCAAGTAATTTTCCGAAGAAAAGCGATTGAGTTTTTTAGTAATGCTAATGCACTGGTCCCACTCTCTTTCCTGTTCATAAATCTCTCGCAACAGATTATGAGACTTTTTTCGAAATCGCGGATTTTGTAGCAATTCTTTGAAAACCTGTTCCGCTTTATCCAAAATGCCAGCGCTATAGTAATCGAAACCCAACTCATAGAATGCTTCACTTCGCTGCTCGCCAGTAAGGTCGGTTCGCTCAACCAAGAGCTGATGTATTCTCGTTGCTTTTCCTATTTCACCTTTCTGACGATAGAGGTTGCCAATAGGAAATAGCAGGTCGTAATTCTCGTTATCGGCATCGAAGCTTTCATAAAAATTATCCAGCGCATTTTCTCGTTGTTCGTTCAGCAAGTAGTTAATTCCCTGCATATAGGCCTTGGGAACGCGATTCCGTGAGCGCCATTGAAAACGAGAAACAGCTGCTGCAAGCCATCCGGATAGAGCCGCGACTGGCAGCAAAATCAAAAGCCAGAGTGGATCCATCATGTCGATTCTGCCTGACTTTTACTTCGCTCGCTGTTTAATTTGAGTTTTCTCACTAATGAGGACATGAAACATAGCAAAATACCTGCGAGCATTCCCAAAATTAGAACAATGATTATCAGCCAAGATAAAGGTCCCTGCCAGTTTATTCCAAAATAATATGTGAGTTCAACAACCTGCGCATTCTTTATTGTAAAAGTAACCCCGAACAATAGTGCCGCGATACAGACAATTACAAGTAGGATTTTCTTTAACAAATTGCTTTTCTACTTCCTAACGTGTTAAACGTAACTGCCAAAAAACGACCTAGTCTGAGACGGTCTGTGTTGCATCGACGCGTTGTCGGAGTTGTCTACCTGGCTTGAAGTGTGGAAAATACTTGCCTTTTACGGGCACCGAGGAGCCAGTACGGGGATTTCGACCCTGACGAGGTTTTCGATACCGCAATCTCAAGCTTCCAAATCCTCGAAACTCAATACGCTTCCCTTCTGCCAATCCGTTTGATATTGTTTCCAAAATAATATCAACAGACTTCTGTACGTCATCTTTAGAAAGTTCGGGATTCTTGGCTACCAGTGTTGTGATTAGTTCTTGCTTAGTCATTGTCCCTCACATTATTTGAATTGAATGATTATTGTGTCGAAGAAAAGATTTTCTCCTTGAGTTTTTGCCCAAGCGTTAACGCAGGAGTCGAATTGTCGCTACCGAACTCTTCAATTGCCTGCCCTTCTTCATCCACTTCTAATGCCTTGATTGACAGTGAAATTTTTCTGTTTTTCCTGTCAATGCTAATAATCTTGGATTTTAGTTCGTCACCGATCGATAGTGCAGATTTGGCTTCCTTCGGCTTGTTTTTGGCGACCTCAGTATTGCGAATCACACCAATGACACCGTCAGCAAGTTTTACGTTCACCCCCTTGTCATCCATCTCTTCAACGATTCCGTCAACGACTGATCCCTTCCCTGAACTGGATATAAACGCAAAAAACGGATCTCCGTAGATTTGTTTAATCCCCAAAGATATTCGTTCCCTTTCAGCATCAATCGTCAGAATTTCAACTTCAATTTCATCACCTTTGGTGTAGTTTTTGATCTCTTCCTCACCATTGCCTTGCCAGGTAATGTCGTTCAGGTGCACCAATCCGTCAATGCCGTTCTCCAGCGATACAAAGATTCCGAAGTCAGTGAGCGACTTGATCTGTCCCTTAATCCGCTCGCCTTTCTTGTGGTTAAGTGCAAATTCAATCCATGGGTTAGGCTTACACTGTTTGATGCCTAACGAAATTCGATGACGTTCGAGATCGACTGACAGAATCATTACCTCAATTTCGTCTCCAACGTTACAGATCTGCGAAGGATGAATGTTCCTGGATACCCAGTCCATCTCCGAAACATGAACCAGTCCTTTAATACCTTCTTCGATTTCGACAAAGGCACCGTATTCGGTAATGCTTGCAACCTTGCCGAACAGTCGATTACCCCGCTTGTGTCGACGTTCGACATTCTGCCAGGGATCTTCAGTCAACTGCTTCAGGCCTAGCGAAATTCTGGAGCGCTCCTTGTCGCACTTTAGAACTTTGACCGCAACCTTTTCACCGATCTGCAAAATTTCTGATGGATGTTTGATTCGTCGCCATGCCAAATCAGTGATGTGAAGCAGGCCATCAATTCCACCCAAGTTGATGAACGCACCATAATCAGTAAGGTTCTTAACCACCCCTTCAATAACCTGACCAACTTCAAGGCTGGCGATTAACTGTTCGCGTTCTTCAGACAGTTCTTTTTCCAGAACTGCTTTGCGAGAAATTACGACGTTATTTCTTGCGCGATCAAGCTTGATGATCTTAAATTCCAGTGGATCTTTTTCAAACTCAAAGTTCTCATCAGACTGCGTGACGCGAGCGCCGTATAGCGAACCGGGTAAGAATGCCCGAACATTTTCGATTGATACGGAAAAACCGCCTTTAACCCGGCTGGTAATTACGCCTTCAATAGCAGTCTGCTCTTCAAATGCTGTTTCAATTTTTTCCCAGGCCCGAGCCCGGCATGCTTTTTCTCTGGACAGCCTGGTTCTGCCATATCCATCTTCGACAGTCTCTATCTCTACTTCAACTTCGTCACCAACATTGACGTCGAAGTTTCCTCTCATGTCCTTGAATTGCCAAATAGGAATTTCAGCTTCAGATTTCAGGCCGGCACTCACGATGACGATTTCGCTGTCAACGTGCATGACCCTGCCAAGAACGACCTCGCCAACACGCATTTCGGTGTTTTTGATGCTCTCCTCAAACAGTTCCGTGAATGTTTCAGTCATATTAGTTAATACTTGTTCCCAAGTTCCAGTTAATGTGTAAATACCATAGTTATTGAGCCTCCGATTCAAGAGTATTCATCTTTACATTAACTCCATCAAGTACAGATTGCAAAACCTCGTCCACGCTAAGGGACGATGTATCTACAACGAGCGCACCTTCTGGAGTTGTCAAAGGGGCGTGGCTGCGAGTCGAATCCCGCAGGTCACGGTTCTCAATTTCCTTGTATATCTTATCATATTTCAAAGATATATCTTTTACTTTCAATTGTTTGAATTTTCTTTGTGAACGAACTTTCAAACTGGCAGTCAGGTAAACTTTCAGCATTGCATTCGGAAAAACAACGCTGCCCATATCCCGCCCATCGGCTACAAGCCCAGGTGGCTGGCAAAATTGTCTCTGTACATTTAGCAACGCGCGACGCAGATTCTGGTTAACCGCCACCTTTGAAGCCATCTGCCCACATTCAGCTGTTCGAACCGCTGCACTGATGTCCTCACCGTTCAGGAGTACGCGAGCCTCCCCTCCCTGCGCAACAGGTACTGTCTCGAACTTCACCCGTTCAAGACGATCGAGTAGTGCTTCAATTCTTTCTGCAGTGATGCCGTTTTGTAATGCTACATACGCACAGGCCCGGTAGAGCGCACCGCTATCCAAATAGTGCCAATCCAAACGGGTCGCCAGCAGCTGTCCGACCGTGCCTTTGCCGGAGCCAGCAGGGCCATCAATCGTAACCACCCTCTCACTCATCGACCAGCTCTCCTTCGACAACCAATTCTATTCCGCACTGAAGAGCTACATCAGTAAATTCAGGAAAAGATGTATTAACGCAATCGCAATTCAGTATTTCAATATCACCTTCGGAAACTGTGCCAGCAATTGAAAATGCCATCGCAATTCGATGATCGCCGAAACTATCGACCTGTCCACCATGAAATGTACCACCTTCAATGATCATGCCATCTGGACGTTCCTCAACATTGACACCCAATACATTGAGACCATTTACCACGGTTCGAATTCGATCACTTTCCTTAACACGCAATTCTTCGCAGCCAGATATAACAGTACGGCCTTTTGATCTAGCTGCAGCGATTGCGAGTATAGGAATCTCGTCAATCATCAACGGCACCAGTTCGGCAGGTAATTCAATCCCATTCAATTGTGAATCTGATCGTACTCGGATGTCAGCAACCGGCTCTTTGCCTACAAGTTCTAGATTTTCGAGCTGAATTGAAGCCCCCATCAATTTAAGTGCGGAAATAAGACCTGTGCGGGTCTCGTTGACCCCGATTTTTTGCAATACCAACTCTGACCCTGGAACCAGCAATCCTGCAACAATAAAAAAAGCAGCCGAAGAAAAGTCCGCAGGAATTTCTACTTGCTGTCCCTGAAGATCGGGTCTGCCTTCAATCGAAACTTCTAGACCAGACTGATGCACTTTGCAACCAAACTGGGCAAGCATGATTGAAGTATGATTGCGAATGGGTTTTGGCTCTAAAACGCCCGTCTGTCCCTTGGCATACAAACCGGCAAGCAAAATTGCAGACTGTACTTGGGCACTGGCAACAGTCAGAGTCCACTCAATCGCCTTTATTTCATCAATCGGGTGAATTCGTACGGGTGGTGTTCCGCCTTCAGCAAGCGATATGTTCGCACCCATCGATCTGAGCGGCTTAACCACCCTTTCCATAGGACGTCTGGAAAGGGACTCATCTCCTGTGAACACAGTTTCGAATTTCTGTGCAGAGAAAAGCCCGGTCAGCAACCGCATGCTGGTACCGGAATTGCCAAGGTAAATTTCAGACGTCGGCGCTTTAAGCCCATCCAATCCAACTCCTTCGACAACCAGCCATTCACCCTGAGATTCAATGCTAACACCGCAATCTCGAAATGCCTGAATGGTTCGTTTGACATCTTCACCCTGCAATATTCCCCGGATACGGGTAGTGCCATTGGCTATCGAACCAATGATTACAGACCGATGCGACACGGACTTGTCGCCCGGCAGTGTCAACCGTCCGGATAACGGACCGCTTTGGCGGATTGTAAATCGGGTCAAATAAATTGATTTAATTTGAACTACGGCTACTGCGACCGCTTTCGCAGGTGGTGGTCCCGCGATGTTTTGGCGACTTTCATGAAATCCTCGATTGCAGCACCGTCTCCCTGTGAAATCTGGGATGTAAGCATTTCAAGTCTATCGATGTATCCCATTAACTCTCGAACAATTGATTCCGAGTTTAAAAGACTGATATCTCGCCACATGATGGGATCACTGGAAGCGATTCGAGTAAAGTCATAGAATCCGGAGGCGGCAAGATCGAAACATTCTGCACCTCTTGAGTGATTAGCAATGTAGTTTACCAATCCGAAGGCAACCAGATGTGGCAGGTGACTGCTGGCAGATACCAATTGATCATGTGTGTCAGCATTCATTTCAGTTACAACCGAACCGGCTGCAAGCCACAAACTTCGAATCAGATCGGTTGCTTCTTCACCGCTTTGCCGACTAGGTGTGATGATGGTACGTTTACCGTCGTACAAGTCAACAGTGGCAGCGTTCACACCTGAATGTTCGCGCCCAGCTATCGGATGTGCCGCTACAAAACCCTGAAAACCCCAATCGAAATGTCGCTCTGCGGACTGGACAATACTGCCTTTTACACTTCCAGCATCGGTGATGACAGAATTGTGATAGTTTGCAAGTGAAATCTTCTGGAAAACAAAATCTGTTGCCAGCACTGGAGTGGAGACGAAAATCACATCGCTCTTTCCGACCTCATTGGAGAAATCGAGTGTGTAGCGGTCAATGACTCCTAATTCCACACCCCGTTCCAGGCTCTCCTGGGATCTTCCCGCACCAACAATTTCACCCACTGCACCAGCATTACGCAAGGCCATGGCAAACGAACCACCTATCAGTCCAACTCCAATAACCAACAGGCGATCAATGTAAACTTCCGACACTGCTAAAAAACTCCCTGTTCTTTAAGCTTTTGAAATTCAGTCAGAACTTTTTGATTTTCTGACTCAGTTCCGATTGAAACACGAAGGTGATTCGGCATTCCGTACCCACCAATCGGACGTGCAATTACACCCGATCGCAACAGCATTTCATGAATTGGCATCGCCATTGTACCCATGTCTACTGCAACAAAATTACCAACTGATTCGATTGTGTTGAGTCCCAATGCTTCAAATCCCTTGCACAGCACAATCATCTGCTCGTCATTTAACTTACGAGAACGCTCACAATGTTTATCATCACGCAAAGCCTCGACAGCTGCCGCCAACGCCAGACTGCTACAGTTAAAAGGCTGCCGGGCACGGTTCATCAATTCACAGATTTCGGGGCTTGACAGGGAATACCCGACGCGCATACCCGCTAAACCATAAATTTTTGAAAATGTCCGCGTAACAACGAGATTCGGGTAATCGTTGAGCCAAGTTGTGCAATCTGGATACTCAGGGCAAGTAACATACTCAGCATAAGCTTCATCGACAACAACGATGCATGAATCAGGCACCCGATTCAGCAGCGCCCGCAATTCTACATCAGTCGACCAAGTACCAGTCGGATTGTTAGGATTGGCGATATACACAATTCGAGTCTCTTCATCAACTGCATCTGACATGGCAGCCAGATCATGTCGATAACCCGGAGCGTCAACCACTTCAATCCTGGCGTGAACGTAAACCAGTGAAAGATAGTAGACAATAAACGCATGTTTTGAAATGACGCCCTTCTGACCTGGTCTCACAAAGACTCGAGCCAACATATCCAACACGTCATTTGAACCGTTGCCCAGGCAAACTTGATTCATCTCAACACCGTGACGTGCTGCGATAGCAGCCTTGAGTTCGTATCCTGAACCGTCAGGGTATCGATGGATATCAGAAGCGCGAGACTGAATCAGCTGAATCACACCTTCTGGTGGACCGAGCGGATTTTCGTTCGAAGCAACCTTAACAGCATCCCGGATGTTGAATCGCCGCTCAATTTCCTCAATCGGCAATCCGGGATCGTAGGGAGCTAATTGCCTGATGCCAGGAGCAGCAAGCTGATAGGCGTCAAATTTGTCTGGCATCAAACAGCGTTTTTTGGATAAGATCCAAGCAACTTGAACAGAGGGGCTTCTTCCTTGAGTTCGTTAAAGAGGGCAATCACATTTTCGTCATCACAGTGTCCATCAAAATCGACAAAGAATACGTACTCCCAGTTGCCTTTCTGGCTGGGATGTGACTCGATTTTGGTCATGTTGATGCCATGACGCGCAAAGGGTTCAAGCAGTTTCAGCAAAGAACCGGGAACACTTTGCTTGGACATCAAAATACTGGTCTTATCCTGCCCACTGGGACCAACGACATCTTTTCCAATAATAAGAAACCGAGTTGCATTCGCAACAAAATCTTCAATGTTAGTCCGTAGTACATTGACGCCATAAAGTTTTGCGGCGTTTTCACTCGCGATTGCAGCCTTGGTAGGATCATCCTTGACCTTGACGATTGCATCGGCATTGCTATACGCAGGCTCGAGATGAACGTTTGAAAGATTTCGGTTCAACCACTTGCGACATTGCGCCAGTGCTTGCTCATGTGCCAGTACGGATTTAATTAGCGACAATTCACTCGCGTTACTGATTAAAGCATGATGAACAATCAGTTCGATCTCGCCACATAATCGAAGGTCTGAATCCATCAGACAATCCAATGTGCTGTCTACCACACCCTGATTGGAATTCTCGACCGGCACGACTCCATATTGGGCCCTGTCCTTTTCGACGGCCGAAAAGACTTCAGCGATTGTGGGCCGAAAATCGGCTTCAAACTCCCCTCCGAACTGCTGAATTGCCGCAGCATGTGTGAAGGTCCCTTCAGGGCCAAGTATTGAAATTGTAAGATCAACCTCAAGGGAACGGGCAATGGAAATGATTTCCCGAAAAACTCTTTCAATGGCTTTGTCGGGTATAGGACTCTGGTTGCGCTGACGAACCTTTTCCAGTATCTGAGCTTCCCGGTCCAAATGAACAAACTTTGGCTCAGGCTTTCTGCGTTTGAAGTCTCCAACTTCCCTGCCAATTTCAGTGCGCTGTTCAATCAATTCCTGCAATTGAATGTCTATCGCATCAATTCGATTTCTTAGGTCCTGAAGGCTCATATTATCTAGTTCCAACGGAATCGGCCGCTTCATCTGCTTCATTGGTATCCTCGTCATCTGAGGAGGATGCATCGCCATCCCTAACTGTAGCGACACCTACTAGTGTTTGATCTTCATGCATTTTAATCAGTCTGACTCCACCGGTCATTCTAGAGAGTTTTGAAATTCCACTGACTTCCGTTCTGATTAACGTCCCGGCATCGGTAATCAGCATAACCTCATCACCGTCTTCAACCAACAGTGCACTAATCATTTCTGTCTGTCCCCGTTTGCTGGCTGGCAATACCATAACACCTTGCACACCCCGACCTTTTCGGGGAAACTGCGACACATCAGTTCGTTTTCCGAAACCATCAGCACTTACCAACAGCGCGGTACTCTCATTTTTTTCGGGCTCTAATCGAATCATCGAAATGACACATTGATCTTCACCGAGCCGAATCCCGCGGACACCCATGGCTGCCCGACCTGATGCACGTACTTTGGTTTCATCAAACCGAACCAGCCGACCAAAATTACTGACCAAAACGATATCACTCTGCCCACTGGTAAATCCGACATTAACTAGTTCATCCCCATCACGAAGAATAATCGCTTTCAGCCCATTCGAACGTGGACGGGAGAAATTTTCTACATCGCATTTTTTGACCAACCCTTTGCGAGTCGCCATAAACAGATATTTACCTGCTTCTTTCTGCATTGGTAAAACTGCCGTAACCTTTTCGTCGCTGCTCAGTGAAGGTATCACATTGACAAGCGGTTTACCGCGGGCCGTTCGCCCTGCTCGCTCAAGGCAATAAACTTTTGTCCAGTAGACCTTGCCTAGATTGGTGAAACATAGAAGTGTATCGTGTGTATTTGCTGAAAACATCTGGCTGACAAAGTCATCAGTCTTGTGAGTCGTCGCGGTTTTTCCTTTGCCGCCTCGATTTTGAGCGCGATATTCATTGACGACCTGCTGTTTTGCGTACCCCTCACGGGAGATTGTAACGACGACATCCTCACGCTCGATCAAATCTTCATCAGTGATGTTCATCTCACTTTCAAGAATCTGAGTGCGTCGTTCGTCTTTCTTACCGTACTGTTCGCGAAGTTCTTTCAACTCATCCGAAATCTCTTTCATCAACAGTTCAGGAGATGCCAAGATGGTTTGCGTACGGGATATCTCTCCCAAAATCTCCCTGAATTCACTAAATACCTTTTCCTGCTCCAGTCCCGCCAGATTTTGTAGCGGCATCTTCAAGATTTCGTCAGCCTGCTTTTCAGACAGCCAGTAGCCATTGGCGGGCGTGTTAGTTTCGTTTGACAAATTCTGTTGAGTTACACTCTCAGCACCACTTTCCTTCAGCAACTGCAACACGGTTTCGGAATCCCAGCCAGTTTCCAGCAACCCTGCCTTGGCACTCTTTCGGTCGCGCGCGGAACGAATCAACGCAATTATTCGATCTATGTTTGAAAGCGCTACCGCGAGGCCTTCAAGAATCTCGGCTCTGGCCAGTGCTTTCTTGAGTTCAAACTCAAGTTTTCGGGTAACCACTTCCCGGCGATGCTGCAGGAAGGACAGGAGAATTTCCCTGAGCGTAAATAGGCGAGGTTTATTGTTTTCGATGACAACAAAATTGATCCCGTAACTGATCTCAAGGTTCGTTTTACTATAGAGAGTGTTTTCGATCAGTTCTGCGTTGGCATTGCCTTTCAGTTCAATGACAACACGCATACCCGATTTATCAGTTTCGTCCCGGACAGTTGAGATGCCTTCAATCGCGCCGTCTTTTACCAGGTGCGCAATTTTCTCAATCCAGTCCGCCTTGTTAACCTGGTAAGGCAGTTCGGTAACTACAATCGCCTCACGGTTTGATCTTTGCATCGATTCAATCGAAGCTCTACCACGAAGACGAATTGATCCAGTACCGGTGCTATAGGCTCTCAATATGCCTGTCTGACCATTGATAATTCCGTAAGTTGGAAAATCTGGGCCCGGGATATACTCAAGCAGTTCCTTCACCGTCAAGTGTTCGTTCTCAATCAGCGCTAGGCAGGCACTCAGCGTTTCGGACAGATTATGCGGTGGAACTTTAGTCGACATACCTACCGCAATGCCTTCTGACCCATTCAAAAGCAAATTGGGGAGTCGGGTGGGCAACACCACCGGCTGCAATTCGGTCTCGTCGTAGTTTGGAACAAAGTCAATTGTTTCCTTATCAATATCCGCAAGCAGCTCGTGTGCAATTTTCGACAGACGCACCTCGGTGTAGCGCATCGCTGCTGCCTTATCACCGTCTACTGATCCAAAATTCCCTTGCCCATCAACCAGCGGATAGCGCATCGAAAATTCCTGTGCCATTCGAACGATCGCATCGTAAATCGCAGTATCGCCGTGCGGGTGATACTTACCAATTACGTCACCGGTCACCCTGGCAGACTTTTTGTATGGTTTGTCGTACGAGTTTCCGAGCTTCAGCATGGCGTACAAGATACGCCGATGGACAGGTTTTAAGCCATCTCGAACATCGGGCAAAGCCCTTCCGAGAATGACACTCATCGCGTAATCCAGGTAGGATTGACGCATCTCCTTTTCCAAGTCTGCTACAAGCGTTCTTTTGGCTATTAGAGACACAGGTAAGTTTGAAATTTAGAGCGGATGTAATATAGAAAAAGCGCTGAGATGATCAATCAACCCCTGGCGCTTTGGGAGAATATTTTTACACTATCTATTTTACAACAAAGTGGGTTAATCTTTGGCGGTTTTTGTTAACAAAAAGGGGTGATGGATAGTATTGGTTTACGTCGTAAAACAAAGCAATATCATTTAGTTAGGTTGAATACTCATGGATTATTCCCCACTGCAAACTAACTGACAAATTAAGCTCTTCGAATTGAGCAGCGATCTGGTCAATTTAGCATGCTTGTATATAATGATTTTCATTCGATATCCTAGCTTTCTCACACTCATATCAATCACCAAATTCAAGTCAAGTTTGTCTCATGATTCAACCTGAAATAAACAGGCTAACCCCTGTAATTGGTGCCGAATTTTCTGGTATTGATTTATCGCTACCCATTCCTGAAGATACTGCAGACCTGGTTTATCAGCTATTGATGGAACATCAGGTTATTTTTATTCGTGATGTGCACATCACGCCGGCTGCTCAACTGGAACTTGCCGAAAGCCTGGGCGAACCTGAACAGCCTCATCCAATTTACCCTCACGTTCCTGAACATCCAAGAGTCATGGTCTTGGATTTTGATGGTAAAAATCCTCAAGACACCAATGTTTGGCATACCGATGTCACTTTCAAAGGAAATGGCCCATTTGCAAGCATTCTCTACAGTCGAATCATTCCTCCGGTCGGTGGAGATACGTTATGGGCTTCATTGTGTGCAGCTTACGACGCGTTACCTGAAGGCATCAAAACTGAAATTGCAAATCTACGTGCGGTCAACGATTTGGGCGATTTTCGAAATAATTTCATCATCGGTGAACCGGATGGCAATGCGGATAAGCTGAATCAAGGCTACCTCAAGATAGGTAGCGCTATCCATCCTCTTGTCAAACACCACCCAGTGACCGGAAGGAAATTTCTTTTTTGCAATCCCGCGTTTACTGTTCACATCGAGGGACTGAAAGCGACCGACTCAGCCAGACTGCTGACCTACCTTTTCAGTCACATCACGCAACCAGAGTTTCAGGTACGTCTGCGCTGGACGGAAAACATGATTGCAATCTGGGACAACCGGTGCACCATGCACAACGCACTTTACGACTACGCACCCCACCGGCGCGTTGTACACCGCGTAACCGTAATTAATGACAGAAGAGCTGATCAACAACAAAGCAATGAACTAAAGATCGCTTCGTAGGTTCAGAGCGTTTAAGTTTGAATTAAATACCCTGCTGAAATGCAGGTAAAGTTCCTATTGAATGAATCAAATTTATTTCTAGACTTGTTATTTGATCAACCAAAACATTCAATTTGAACTTTCAGTCAGTATCTTTCACCAATTTGAACTTCTGTCAACATCTCTGAACAATATCACGTTTTCGTAATGGGTAATGTCGACAAAGTCATTCATGCTCGCTGGGTGGTAACCGTTGACGCTGCCAACCAGGTGCTTGATCACCATAGCATCGCAATTTCAAAAAACCGAATACACGCGATCTTGCCAACCGAACTTGCCGAACAGACGTTCGCCACCGCTGAACAGGTTAACTTAAGGACCCATGCAGTAATCCCCGGCTTAGTCAACGCTCATACACATGCCGCAATGTCTCTTTTTCGTGGTGCTGCAGAAGATCTGCCGTTGCAAGACTGGCTGCAACAAAAGATTTGGCCACTTGAAGGCAAATGGGTTACTGAGGAATTCGTTCGTGATGGTACGCGACTCGCTTTCGCTGAAATGATTCGGAGCGGTACGACCTGCATGAACGATATGTACATGTTTCCGGATGTTGTGGGCGAGGTTGCAAAATCCGTCGGCATGAGGTCGAGTCTTGGAATGATTGTGCTTGAATTCCCGACTGCCTGGGCGCAAAATGCGGCGGAATATTTGGACAAGGGAATGAAGCTTTACGAAGAATATTCTGATGAACCATTGATCAGCACGATCTTCGCACCTCATTCACCTTATACGGTTGCTGATGAAACTTTCGAAACCATTGCCAATCTTTCTGGTGAATATGAGCTGCCAATCCACATGCATGTTCATGAGACTGCAGACGAAGTCGAAATTTCATTGAAGCAGCAGGGAGTGCGACCAATCGAACGACTGAGGCAGTTTGGTCTGGTCAACTCTAAATTACTGGCGGTTCACGCCACACAACTAACCTCCGATGAAACCTCATTATTCGCTGAATCTCAAGTATCAGTGGTTCACTGCCCCAAATCCAACCTAAAACTCGCAAGTGGTATCTGTCCGGTTGCTCAACTCTTGGAAAAAAAGGTTAACGTCGCTATTGGTACCGATGGAGCTGCAAGCAATAACAGTCTCAATATGATCGAAGAAATGCGCTTCGCTGGTCTCATCGCAAAAGTCTCATCTGGTGATGCGTCCAAAGTGTCAGTGAATGAAGCGCTCAGGATGGCTACAATAAATGGCGCACAAAGCCTGGGATTGGAATCTGAAATCGGATCACTGGAGGAAGACAAGCTTGCCGATATTACCGCCATTGACTTGGATGACTTAAACAGTTCTCCAGTTTATGACCCAGTCGCACAAATTGTTTATGCAGCAACCCGTAATCAGGTAACTGACGTTTGGATCGACGGACGGCGAGTTTTGGAAAATCGAAAACTCACCAGCATTGATGAATCCGAGTGTTTGGACATTGCGAAGCGCTGGGGCGAAAGGATTATCGACTGATTAGGAAAACGAATTTCAACTCAACCTATTGAAGTCATGAACACAGCCAACGTCGATCAAGCAGAGATCAATAAATTCTCCAAGACCGCAAATGAGTGGTGGGATACGAATGGAGATTTTCGAACTTTGCACCGGCTCAATCCGCTTCGGCTCGACTACATTCAGAAAACTTCACCGGTGGCCAATAAGAAGGTGCTGGATGTCGGCTGTGGGGGAGGCATTCTATCTGAAGCGCTTTGCCGCGAAGGCGCCTTGGTAACCGGGATCGATATGGGTGAGCAGGCAATTGACGCGGCAAAGAGTCATATGCAAATCAGTGAGTTAACAATAACCTATTTATGTACGTCTGCAGAGCAGTTTGCCGAGAAAAATTCGAACCAGTTCGACATTGTCGCCTGTATGGAGTTGATCGAACACGTACCGAATCCAATCTCTTTAATTCAAGCATGTTCGAAAATGCTGAAGCAAGGCGGACACCTGTTTCTATCCACCCTAAATCGCACCCCAAAAAGCTGGCTGATCGGAATAGTCGCAGCCGAGCACTTATTGAACCTCCTGCCCCGAGGAACGCACCAGTATCGAAATTTCGTTCGCCCATCAGAGTTATTTGACTGGTGCGAGCAATCAGATCTCAGCATGCAGGATATCACTGGACTTCATTACAATCCTCTTTCAAATTCATTTCGCCTTGGACTAGGTGTTGACATCAACTATTTCGTTCGATGCCAGAAAACCTGAATCAATTCCAACTCGTTCTTTTCGATTTTGACGGGACGATCGCCGACACCGCGCGCGACATGATCAATGCATTGAATATGTTGCTACACGAATATTCCATGCAGACTGTCGAATTTGAAGATCTGCGCGCATATGTTTCCAATGGCACACCGGCTCTGTTGAAGCATGGTTTCAACTGTTCACCGGAAGATGAAAAATTTGATGTCCTGAGAAAGGAGTTTTTGCGAATTTACGAAGAGAACTTATGTGTACAGACAGTGCTTTACCCAGGAACGCAATTCATTCTCGAAAGGTGTCAAAAGACCGGAATCTCCTGGGGCATTGTTACCAACAAACCAGAACATCTGACACGAATGATCGTTCAGCAACTCGGAGTTACCGACAGTGTTGCCTGTATCGTTGGTGGCGACACTCTTAAATACAGAAAACCGCGCCCGGAGCCCGTCACTTATGCTTGTGATCTAGCTGGCATCGAACCGCAAAATGCTATATTTGTTGGTGATTCCTGGCGGGATGTTGAAGCAGGTCGTGAAGCGGGGCTGATAACTGTCGGTGCATCTTATGGCTATATTCCGCCTGAAGATGATCCCAATGAATGGAATGCTGATTTCATTATTGACTCAATCAGTGATGTCGAGAAAATTTTGTGGGCGAAATGAATGGTTGACAATTCAAGCATTTTTTCGATTTACGTAATTTGAATGAATTTTTGAAACAAAATTGTTACTGATGATGATTTCGTTTGAAATTGCCGCACCTGTAAAGATTTTGAGTTGAACTGATCATGAAAACTGACAAAACCATTCGGTTAGTTCCGGGACAGTTGACACTTGACCAAATGCAGTCGTTTCAGTCAAGTTACTGCCAATTGGAATTAGATCAGAATTGCCGCAGAGAGGTGGAACAGGCTGCCGAAATGATTCGGTCTGCTGCAGCTGGCGAAGATGCGATTTATGGAGTAAATACCGGGTTTGGTAAGTTGGCTAATACCCGGATTCAACTGGAGCAGAGATCTGTATTGCAAAAAAACCTGATTTTGTCCCACTGTTGTGGTGTAGGGCCCGCTCTACCAGCACCCATAGTTCGATTAACGATGCTACTGAAACTATGTTCTCTGGGGAGAGGTGCTTCCGGTGTACGCTGGCAGATACTGGAACTGCTGCAAGCCATGCTCAATGTCGACATTTTGCCAATCATTCCATCCAAAGGCTCAGTTGGAGCCTCTGGGGACCTGGCCCCGCTTGCACATATGACGCTCGCCATGATTGGTGAAGATGAGGTGATGCGCCGTGGAAAGAGAACACCGACTATGCAAGCCCTGCAAGATGAAGGCTTATGTCCGATCCAGCTCGGTCCAAAGGAAGGTTTGGCAATGATCAATGGTACCCAGGTATCAGCGGCAATCTGTCTGACGGCATTGTTTGATACTTGGGAATTGTGCCAAACTGCCATTATTACGGGGGCCTTGTCCTGTGATGGATTGATGGCGTCAACCAGTCCATTTCGAAAGGAGATTCATGATTTGCGGGGACAACATGGGCAAATCGAAGCTGCCCGTGCACTACACTCCTTGTTGGCAGGGTCAGCAATTCGAGAATCACACCTTGAAAATGATGAACGAGTACAGGACCCATATTGTCTGAGATGTCAGCCACAGGTCATGGGTGCCTGTCTGGACCAGTTGCGTCAGGCTGCGAAAACTTTGGAAATTGAGGCCAATGCAGTTACCGATAACCCTCTGGTGGTTAACGGAAACGAGTTGGTGTCTGGTGGAAACTTTCACGCAGAACCGGTTGCATTTGCTGCTGATCAGTGTGCTTTGGCAATCACTGAAGCAGGTTCCATCGCAGAACGACGTCTCGCAACACTGGTAGACCCTGCTCTGAACTATGGACTTCCTGCATTCCTTTCTCCCGATCCCGGTCGCAATTCTGGATTTATGGCTGCTGAGGTGACCGCAGCTGCGCTGAAGGCTGAGAACAAGCACAACGCCATGCCGTGTTCAGTGGATTCCTTTCCAACCAGTGCCAATCAGGAAGACCATGTCTCGATGTCTTGTCATGCGGCGCGGCGTCTGCTCGATATGAATGAAAATCTGACCTGGATACTTTCCATTGAATTGCTAGCAGCAACCCAAGCAATTGAATTTAGACGTCCACTCAAATCCAGTGAAACACTGGAAAATGTGATTCAGTTGGTCCGAGACAATATTCCCGCACTGGGAGAAGACAGGTATTTTTCACCAGACCTTGAGGCTGCCTATTCAATCATCAAAAGCGGAAAATTGATGGACATCGCTGGCAACGACCAATTACCAACGTTGTGGTAGTATTGGCGGCTACTTTCAAGCAGTATTGCTCGATTTTTGTATTACAAGAGTCCTGAATTTTTCAATCTGCTGTTCATCCAATTCGATCCACTGGCCTAATTTCAGACTTCGCGGCAGGTGAAAGTGTCCATATCGAACTCTCTTCAACCGACTGACCTCACAACCCAAAGCTTGCCAGGCACGCCTGATTTCTCGATTTTTTCCACCGGCAAGGACTATCCGAAACCATTGATTGCTTCCAGTACGCTCTTCTGGATCGATTGACCTGAATCGCAGTAATTCTTTACCTGACCGTACGCCTTCGCACAAAAGCTTCAGAGTGTTGTCAGATACAGGTCCAAACACGCGGCAAAGATATTCTCTTTCGACTTCACTTGAAGGATGCATAAGGGCATTGGCCAATTCGCCATCATTTGAAAACAGCATCAATCCAGTTGTGTTGATGTCAAGTCGACCGACTGAAAGCCAGCGACCACCTTCAATGTTTGGCAGGGAGTCAAGTACTCGACGACGTTTGCCAGGGTCCTTGTGAGTAGAAATCTCTCCCTCAGCCTTGTGATAAGCCAGCATCCGAGTTCGGTTATTGAGTTCGCTGATGACAATCTGTTTTCCGTGGACATACAGCACCTGACCCGCTTCAACTCGATCTCCAGGTTTTAAGGCTCCCTGACTTGTGGTAATCTGGCCTGCTTCAAGCCATTTTTCAATTTCTCGTCTGGAACCGTATCCAGCTCTTGCTAGATACTTTTGCACGCGTTCATTCACTGAAGAATCGCACAGAATTAATGTCTGAATGCCAAGCTAGTCCTCTGCGTCTGGCTCTTCAACTGTCTCTGATTCCTGCGAGGCCTGCCGCTCCAGTAGATCAAGCGACGGCAGTTCGTCCAGCGATTCCATATTGAAATATTCCAAGAATTGGCGGGTTGTGCGAAAAAGCGCCGGGCGCCCCGGAACTTCCTTGTGTCCGGCCTGCTCAATCCATTCATTGCTCAACAACGTTCTCATTATTTCTGTAGAAACTGATACACCTCGAATATTTTCAATATCACCGCGGGTAACCGGCTGCCGAAAGGCAATGATCGACAAGGTTTCCATTAGTGCACGGGAGTATCGGCGTGGCCGGATTTCAGACAGCTTGCAGAGCCATTGAGCGTATTCCGGGCGAGATTGAAATCGATAACCATCACCTAACTTCTTGAGCTCAATTCCCCGTTCATCGCAGTCTCTTTTCAACTCCAGAAGCACCCGCTCAACTGTCAGATTATCTGGGCAATCGTCAGCCGGGAAAATGCTCTGAATTTGCTTAATTGAGATTGGCACTTCAGAGGTGAGGATCGCAGCTTCAACCACATTTTTGAGTTCTTGAAAACTAATTGACATCACTGATTCAACTGAATGTGAATGGGAGACTTTGAAGTAGCTTGTACTGCATAGACTATGTTGGAGTTAATGAGTTCCAGTAAAGCCAGAAAAGTGACCACTAGACCTGCCCTTCCCTCAGTTCGGTCAAACAATTGATCGAAACGAAGCGGCCCGGTGTCTTCCAATTTCTTTCTAATGTCATCTACACGGTCTTTCACTGAAAACGTTGCTTTATTGAACTGAACTGGTGCACTAAATTCAACAATACGAAGTACATTCTTGAAGGCCTCGATTAAATCGACTACCTCAATTGATTCAAAAACCACTTGCTTCGGTTTGGGCGGACCCATCGCGTTCGCCACAAATACATCCCTGCCAACTCTAGGACGGGCTTCAAGCAGCATGGCAACCTGTCGGATTCGATCATATTCTTCCAATCGCCTCGCCAGTTCAGCACGGGGGTCTTCTTCCTCCTCGTCATCGCTGTCCTCCTCTCTCGGTGGCAATAACAATCTCGATTTAATATGCGCGAGTGTTGCTGCCATCGCCAGATATTCACCCGCAAGCTCCAGGTGTATGATCTGCATGAGATCGATGTATCTTGCATACTGTTCAGCGACTTCGGCAACTGGAATATCCAGTACATTGAACTTGTTCTTTCGAATCAGATACAAAAGAAGATCAAGTGGACCTTCAAATGCCTGCGTAATCACTTCCAGGGCGTTAGCTGGAATGTAGACCTCGCCGGGAATTGGGATGGATTCAATGTTCCCTTCGTGAATCTTCCGAATTTTAGGGATCTCGCTGTCCAAGTTTAACGATAACTCCCAGTTCCCACATAGTGTCGAACATCTTTCATGGTCTCCTCTGCCACTGCACCTGCTCGTTCGCATCCGTCCGCAATAACTTTTGTCAGGTAGGTCTTGTCCTCGATATATGGGCGAGCACGTTCAATATGCTGTGCCTGTTCATCCAGAACATGTCCGATTAGTGGCTCCTTGCAGTCCAAACAGCCAATTTCTGCGGTTGTACAGCCATTGCAAACCCACTTTTTCTGTTCTTCATCAGAATAAATCTTGTGCAAATCCCAAACCGGGCATTTTTCCGGGTCCCCTGGATCGTTTCGACGCACACGCGCCGGATCAGTAGGCATTGATCTGATCAATTTAGTGATTCGGTCCGGGTCATCACGCAAAAAGATCGCATTGTCATAAGACTTTGACATTTTCTGCCCGTCAGTACCCGGTACCTTTGATGCTTCTGTTACATAGTGATCAGGTTCGACCAAAATCTGGCGTCCACTTCCTTCCAGGTATCCCGTGAGTCGCTCTCTGTCGCCTCGGGAGAGATTTGGCATTGAAGCAAGAAACTCTTTGGCGCTTTGAAGTGCTTCTGGGTCTCCGCGCTCTGTATAGGCAATTCTTAATCGACGGTATTTGGCCCCATTTCGTTTACCAAGTTTTGCAATTGCCCTTTCGGCCTTCTCTTCAAAGCCTTCCTCTTTGCCAAATATCGAATTAAATCGTCGGGCTAATTCCCGAGTCAGTTCAACGTGAGGAATCTGATCCTGACCCACCGGAACGAGTGATGCGCGATACATCAAAATATCGGCACTTTGCAGTACCGGATAACCCAAGAATCCATGCGTCGACAAATCCTTGTTTTTCAATTTTTCCTGTTGATCCTTGAAACTAGGTACCCGTTCAAGCCAGCCAAGCGGACTAATCATTGATAACAACAGATAAAGTTCAGCGTGTTCTGGCACTTTCGACTGGATAAAAATCGTCGCAAGTTCCGGATCAACTCCACTGGCCAGCCAGTCGACAACCATATCCAAAACATTGTCTCTCATGGCATGCTCCGATACCACATCAAAGTTTGTGGTCAGGGCGTGCCAATCCGCAACAAAGTAGTAGCAATCGTACTCATGCTGCATTTCCACCCACGGCTTTATCACACCGTGATAGTGTCCCAAATGTAAAGGTCCAGTCGGCCGCATTCCTGAGAGTACGCGGCTAGGCTGTCCAGGTGTGTTCATGAGATAACTTCTCCTTCAGTTGAAATGTAGTTAGCTATAAATTTTCGTTTACTTCATTCAGTTTCGCAACTTTCTGATGAGCACAGGCGGTGAGAAGGTCGACCCCTCTGCCCCGACCTGGAATGAAAATATCTGAATCAATTTCGAGTAATGGTTCCAGAACAAACCGGCGCTCGTGCATTCGTGGATGTGGCAATACGAGTCTCTCTGTGTAGCAGGTCTGATTTTCATAAAGCAGTAAGTCGAGATCGATCGAACGCGGTCCATTAATTTGCACAGTTCTGACTCTGCCAAATTGAGCTTCGATTTTCAGCAAAAGTTCTAAAAGTTCGAAGTGACCCATTTCAGTTCTAAGTTTACAGACTGCATTCACAAAGTTTGGCTGGTCTTCAAATCCAATTGGAGCGGTGGAGTAAAGAGAGGAACGGTCACAGACTCGACACTTATCATGCTGATCTAAAAGATCAATTGCATTCAAGACCTGCTGCTCAGAATTTCCAAGATTGCTGCCTATGCCTACATATGCATTTTTCCAGTTCGCCGTCATCAGCGCCACCTTGGCCGATTTCTGTACCTTTTCATTCGGGGCGGCGGTTTATTTACCTCCTGGTCTCGAAGTTTAACCCACGCTCGACACTTTCGATGTTCGACCTCTCCTACTTTGCTTCGTAACTCGAATAATCTCACTGCTGGCCGAAAATTCTCACTTTGAACAAGCCTGGTACCTTTTGTTGCAACTTCAGATTCGAGGATCTTTTGAAACAGCCAGATTGCTTCAATACGTTGCACAATGTTTCCAGCGATATAGGTGCGTATGTTCTGTTGATGGAGTATATCCCTTGCGACATGATAGGGATAATTCCGTCTTCGTCGCGATCGCTTTGTCAGGGAATTGTTGAACCTTGGCCAGAGTAACGCTGCCAGTGTAAAAGCCAGGCTAGTGTGCTCACCACTTTGTATTCGCTCATCCGTTTCGTCCAATAACAGGCGCATCCAGTCAATCACACCATGGTTGTCGTTCATTCCCGATTTAAGCCACTTGTAGGGTGGAAACAGAATTCGCAGAAAGTCGTGTTGATGCAACAACTCAAGTGTCGCACAGGCGCGACCGTTGAACAGCAGTTTATGCAGTTCATCGCTCAATCGATAGTTTGATATACCAGACAATAAATGCGCGTGAACTGAGAGCTCTTTCTCTGTCACAGCATCAAAAGTGAATTCCGGAAGCGATGCAAAACGAACTGCACGCAACATCCGTACGGGATCTTCCCGATAGCGTTCTGCAGGACTGCCAATGATTCGCACAATACCGTTCCTGGCATCCTCATACCCTCCTGTGTAATCGACGATTTTCATATCAGAAGGGTGTAAGTAGAGTGAGTTGATGGTCAGATCTCTGCGAAACGCGTCTTCCTGGATATTACCGAAGAGATTGTCCTTGATGATCTTTCCATTGAGTGAAACAAATCTGGAACTCCGACGCCGTGACTTTTTTATTGGAGATCTTCGATACGTTGCAACCTGAATCACTTCATTCTTGATGCGCACCTGCGCAATCTGAAATCTTCTTCCAAAAACTTCACAACGTCGAAACAAGGTACGAACCTCTTCAGGTCGCGCATTGGTTGTGACGTCGAAATCTTTCGGCTTTCTACCGAGTAGCAAGTCCCTGACACAGCCACCAACGAGCTCGCTCGAATATCCGGCGGATTTAAGGATATCAACCACCTCAACGGCTTTCGGACTGATCAGGCTGCGATCAATTCCGTGTTCTGAGCTCAAGATGATTCTTGGGGTTGAGTTCGCACGCTTCATTGACCGGGCTATTGAATAGGTGAATGTGTGATACTATTTAATTGTTGTATAGAAATGAATGACCCGCTCCCTTCGTCTAGCGGTCAGGACATCGGCCTCTCAAGCCGGCAACAGGGGTTCGATTCCCCTAGGGAGCGCCAATTTTTTTGTTTGTTTGATGAGGTTGCTTTGTGGTTCATTTGATTAATACTACACCCGACACCAATGAAGAAGATATGGAAATAAAAGATGTCGGTGTCGATAACTTTCTTGAAGAAGTTATAGAAAAATCCAAAGCTGTACCCGTTCTGGTCGACTTCTGGGCCCCATGGTGTGGGCCTTGTAAGAATTTGACTCCAATTCTTGAGAATCTTGCGGGTAAACATAGCGATGCGTTTCGACTTGTCAAGGTGAACATCGACGAACAGCAGGAACTTGCGATGCAATTTCAGGTGCGTAGCGTACCGACCGTGTATCTTGTCAAAGACGCTGAAGTCGTTGATGGTTTTATGGGTGCTCAACCAGAAAATGTCGTTAAGGAATTCCTTTCCAAACATATCACTCTAACTGAAAAGTCGCCGGAAAAACCCAACATATCTGACCCGATTCAGGACATGATCAACCTGGGCCGAGAATCTGAGGCAATTGAAGCGCTGAAAAAAGACGGTTCCGAAGAAAGTTTGTTTCGTCTTGCTCGCTTGTATCTTAACCTCAACAAATTTGATGAAGTTCGAGATACACTGGGCAAATTGAAAGATAAGTCTACAAGCCCCAAATATCGATTTGTTGAAGCTGCAATGCACTTTGCAGAAATCTCCTACTCGGGCAAGTCAGAAAGTGAACTGCGAGAAATCATCGCTCAAGACGAGGCAAACTGGGAAGCACACTACGAACTCGCTGCAATCTGCATGGTTACAGGTGACATTGCTGAGGCGATGGAACTGCTGCTGAATATTGTCAGAAATGACCGAAGCTTTAACGACGATGCTGGACGGAAAGGTTTAATTAAGGCTTTTGACATGGTTGGTAGTGACCATCCGCTGGTGTCACAGTATCGCAGTTCGCTGGCTCGCACCTTGCACTAGCCCCGCGGATGATGATCTTTCAGTAGTTTCGACAGTCGCTGCCTGGAGACATGGGTGTATATCTGGGTTGTAGACAAATCGCTGTGTCCCAAAAGCTGCTGAATTGTTCGCAAATCTGAACCATGATCCAGAAGATGTGTTGCAAATGAATGTCGCAACGCATGCGGGGTAATTTTTTCGCCCGAAATTCCGGCCGCAGTTGCGTATTTTCGAATGTTATTCCAAAATGTCTGCCGCGTCATTTGTGTGCCGCGGGTCGTAATATAAAGATCGTTGCTAAGTCCTTTTTTTGACAGATTTGGGCGTGCTCGTTCCATGTATTCATTCAACCAATGAACTGCATGCTCACCCAATGGAACCAGTCTTTCACGGGCTCCCTTACCTGTCAGTCTTACCCAGCCTTCAGCGCGGTTTACCGCACCGAGGGGTAGGCTGACCAGTTCCGATACCCTTAACCCTGCGCCATAAAGCGTTTCCAGCATGGACCGATCGCGCAAACCAATATCCTTGTTAACATTGGGTGCGTGCAACAGTGCTTCAATTTCGGACTCTGAAAGTGAATTTGGAAGACTTCTGCCTATAAAGGGAGAAGTAATTTCATCAGTCGGGCAGGATACCAGCAACGATTCAGCGACGCAATACCGATAGAAGCGTCGAAATGTACTCAATTGACGAGCAATCGTTCGTGCACCATATGCGGATTTGCTGGCCAGATAGCGCATGATGTCTGCGCGTTCAGCTTCGAGAAGTAACTTTTTCTGTTGTTTAAGCCATATCGACAGGGAGATGAGATCCAGTCGATAAGAATCCAAGGTATTTTGTGCCAATCCCGATTCGGACCATATTGAATCAGTAAACTGATCAATCAGTCGGAGATCTTCGATTGGAATTTCAGGTGATGGCTGATTCATCTTTGTGAGCTGATCGAATCAGGCACTGGCAGTCCATGCAGCCGGTTGGAAATCAACGCCCGAGTCCGGGGATCAAGGGCGTCATCGTGCAACTGCGTGTAGATGACTCTGGCATCATTAATGAACCCTGCATTAACCATTTCATCGCCAGCTTTGAGCCGCGCCGCAATTCCCCATTCATCGTTCCAGTCATTTCCTAACTGCGCTGACCTTAACAAATGTTCGGAAGCGTTGACATAGTCTTCCATCGCTGAATACGATTCGCTAATCCAGCGCAGCAATTCTCTTCTGTCTTGCATTTCTGTCGCTTTGTCGTAAAGCTTTACAAAAAACTGAATTGCGAGGTCGTGTTGGTTACGGTCCTGTAAATCATAAACAACCTGCTTTATTCGGTCGATCGCTGACTGTTCCGCCTGTAACGGTAAATTACTAATCGCTTCGTCAAGCAGAAACCCGCTTCTGTCATACTCTCCAATTGATATGGCAATCCGTGCCTGCGTCAAATACCACGATTCCAACTGAGCCGGTTCTTCTGGCTCTGCCATCACATTGATGATGCTCAGCGCTTTCTCATAGTCCTTTTGCTTCAGTAGGGTATTGGCTAGTCGAGTCTGCAGTTCATGTGACACCATTGAAACATCCAACAGATTATTACGAACAAATAGCCTGTCAATCAGATTCTGTAAACCTGCATCATGTAATAAATTGGCCAACGCCCTTGTGCTTCGTGCCTTGTATTCACTGTCATAGGCATTTCTGGCCAGATAAGCATGAACCGCTCGTGCGGTGATTGGCGAGGTTATTTCAAATTCCTGTGCCAACTGAAACCAGCTTTCATCATCTCCGATGACCAAGCCGATGTCGTTCCCGACAAAAAAAGCGAATTCGTCGTAAGTCTCAAGTAACTGATTCTCAGTGCTCAGCGGTACAACTGGTAAGTGTTCCCACTTCGAAAGTTGTGGGTAATCAATGGAAAGTCCCGATTCAATTGCCTCGGTCTGCATTTCAAAATCGTTGTACGCACGCGCTGCAACTTCAATGAGTGCCCAAAGTTCTGCATGTAACTCAGGGTCACTCTTGAACTGCGGTTCAATCTCGAGTCCTTTGAGTACCGTCTCGGGTGGTGTTAATGCTCGCGTTTGAAATCTGGCATATAGATTTAGAAGCTGTGCCTCAAGTGTCTGAAGCGGTGATAATCGAATTTGGGCTTCGTCCAACTTGTTGTTTCTGAACAAAACCCGGGTGTAGCGATGCTCCCATTCTGGAGCACTAGGGCGGTAATCGCGATCATAAAGCGCAAGCGCTATTTCTGCATCTTCGAGGTTTTCCTCTTCAATATAAAGCTGTGCAATCAGTCTGCGAAGTTGTATGAGCGTATTCTGATCTCCTGACTGATCCAGTATCAATGCTCGAATGTTCCGTAAAGCATTGGAATACTGCTTCAGATGAATCTCAGCCCGAATGGCATACGTTTGTGCCAGGTGTGATATTTCAGTTTCGCTAAGTTGTCTTGCGCGGTCAATCAAATCATTCCAGGCTTCGAGCTGCCAGGCGAGTTCCAGATAAATTGTTTCCCACTCCAGCCAGTCAAAAGTCTGCTCATATTCGGGTCGTGCTTCAGCAATCAGACGATAGGCGAGTTCCACTGTGCCTAATTCAACTAATTCGCGAATACGATCAAGTGAAATTCCGATTTCGTACCCTGAAACCGCGGATGACTCATCCTGACTGTCAATTTCAGTCGAATCAGCAGATTCGACTTGCTCTTCATTTATGGTTTCGGTGGAATCGTCGGTGGTTTGGGCATGTAGCAAATGTGGCGCGACCGAGCATCCTAATGAAAACAGGAAGAGAAAAATCGCTACGGTCCACCACCGTCGCTGGGCATATTTGAGTCGGGAAGTTTGACTTAAGCTACGCATAGTTGGTAGCATTGAATGTCGATAGATTCCGTTTAGACACCTACATCACAAGAGTGAAGGCATCCACACAGCACCCGGTAAACAGGTGCTGCAGAAAAAAACGTAATTGAATGAATCTATTTTATCTTTTCTTTAATTCTTGCAGACTTACCGGTTCGGTCGCGCAAGTAGTACAGTTTTGCACGCCGAACAGCACCCCGCCGTTTGACTTCTACGCTTCGAATGAGCGGACTATGAGTTTGAAAGACTCGTTCCACTCCTTCACCGTACGATATTTTCCGCACCGTAAACGACGAGTTCAGACCGCGATTACGCTTTGCAATTACCACACCTTCGAATGCCTGCTGCCGTACTCGCTCCCCTTCGCGAACCAGTATCACAACACGAACGGTATCACCCGGTGAAAAATCCGGGAGATCATCTCTCATCTGTTCGGATTCAATTTCCTGAATTAATTTCCCGCTCATGTTTTCCTCTGATGTTGATGCTCGGTTTGAAAATCTGATAAAGCCTGGCGTTGCTCGTCGTTAAGGTTCAGTCTATCCAGCAAATCTGGCCGTCTCAGCCAAGTTCGGCCTACAGATTGCTTCATGCGCCAAAAGTTGATTGCTTCGTGATCACCTGAAGTCAAAACTGAAGGAACTGACCGTCCCTGAACAGTCCGCGGTCGGGTGTAGTGAACACAGTCAAGCAATCCGTTCGAAAAGGAATCGAATTTACTAGACTGCTCGTTTCCCAGTGCACCTGGAAACTGACGCACAATTGCATCAATCAGCACCATAGCAGCCAACTCTCCACCAGTTAGCACATAGTCGCCTATTGACCATTCCTCAGCGCAAATTATATCCAATGCGCGTTGGTCAATGCCTTCGTAACGTCCGCATAAAATAATCATGTCCGGCAGTTCAGCGAATCGACAGACGTCATCTTGGGTCATTCGTCGCCCTTGAGGGCTCATGTAAATCACCGGTGTGTCCTGCCGCATTTTCTGACGCAGTTCAGCGACACAGTCGATTACCGGTTCTGCAAGCATGACCATTCCAGGTCCCCCGCCAAAAGGACGGTCATCCAACTGTCGATGTGTCCCCTGCCCGTACTCCCTCAGATCAACTGCGTCTAACTCCAACAGGTCATTTTCTATCGCACGCCGCGTGATGCCGAATCCGGTTAAGGCATCGAACATGGATGGAAAAATTGTGATTGCGCGAACTTGCATGTTTACTGAGTTAAATTTCAATCTGCCATTCAACTCGAATGACACCCGTCTCAATATCGACTGTCTTGATCACATCTGGAATGTAAGGGATAAGACAACTGTTTTCACCCTTGATAACCAGGACATCATTTGCTCCGGTTTGCATCACCCTGTCGACCTCACCATAGACAGTTCCATCAATGTCAATCGCCTTCAAACCCAACAGTTGAAAGTGATAGTAATCACCCTCTGGTAACTCTGGAAAGTCGCCAATCGGAATCTGTATGTCTGAACCCTTGAGTTCAAGCGCCTGATCGCGTGTGTCAACCCCGTCGAGTTTAGCAGTAACGAACTTCCCGTGAATCTGGCTTGAGAATACCGAATATAGTTGGCACTCTCCGGATTTTTTGCTCAACTCCCAACGTTGAAATTCAAGAAGATTCTCGGGCTGGTCTGTAAAGGACCGAACTTTAACATGTCCCCTGACACCAAACGCATCTGCAACACGGCCAACAATTACACTGTTGTTGAGATCTTTTTGAGCCAATCTATTTGAATATCGACTTCAGCAGACTACGGAAGAATAAAACGTTCAAACAGGTTCTGGTGTTAATGCAGCGAACGGGTGGTTCACTCGCTGAATTATTTTTAGGCAGGATTCAGACTGGCTTCGGCTCTTGCAGATTTAATCAGTGTGCCGACTCTGTCAGACACTTTGGCACCATGAGACACCCAATAATCCACCCGCTCAAGATCAATTTTCAAACTTTCTTCATGCTCCCGGGCAATGGGATTAAAGAAACCAATCCGTTCTATGAACTTTCCGGTTGATGCACGCCGATTGTCAGCTACCACAATGGAGTAGAAGGGTCTTTTCTTTGCCCCACCACGCGCTAAACGAATTACGACCATTGGCCAAATGACTCCGTAGAATGTTGGTAAAAAGCGGGCATTATATTAAACAACGATAATCTGATGATCAGATTCGAAACAATTGCTTCAAATCCAGCTGCAACAACCGCATTTTGACAGCATATATTTTGCAGGTTGCTAACTCGTCAGTTAATGACCTGACTTCGCCCATAAAACTGAATGCGGTCTTCGTCAGAAAATCGGACGCCCGGAGAATCGAAGTAAGAGAACACCGCTACTATTCGCTTCCTGCTACCCGCAACTGGTGAGACTCTGTGGGCTGAATGTTTGCCTAGGAAAACTGTTAGAGTTCCAGGCTCTGGATGAAAGGAACGCACCTCTCGGTCTTCACCCTCAAGAAGCTTCCCTACGCCTGAATAGTTTGGCTCTCCATCACTCCTCAAATTTCGCCGGACTTGAAACACTCCACCAGAGGTTGGTTGCTGTAAAAGGAGAGTAATCGTGAATTCAGACCGGTCGAAGTGCCAGTTCGTCACATCTCCGTTGCGCATTGATTTGATATTGAGTCCTGCCAGGGGGTCATCCATCGGATAAAGTCGATCTTTTCCGACAATTGCCGCAATGAAATCAATCATAGGCTGCCACTGGTAAAGGTCCCAAAGCACTGACGACGTTATTTGATCACCACAGACTGTCAAACTGGTGGTATGCATTCGGGCCATTACAGAGGCATCTGCTGCAACTTTATCCAAATCATCGTCAAAATAAATGTTGTGTTCTCGATTGTGAACAAAGGATTCTTTCTCAATAATTGGTGAGAGCTGCGCCACACACTCCTCAACGACTGACCGTCTGAGAAAGCCCGATAAAGTGAGAACACCGGTCGTCTTGAGTTCAGACCGAAAACGATCAACTAACTCAATACCTGTGGTACTGTCTAGTTGATGAATCGGATACTTACCAAGATCAATGCTTCGAGATACATTCATTTTCAGAGACTCCGTTACGTCAATTAAAGCATCTATTGAATGATGAGAAAATGCCGTCCAGTACGTTCACGATGTTCATGCCAATTTTAGCTATCTGCATCTACATAGGAAATTGATCTTTGATCTGTTCCATTCCAGGGATTTGCATCCTGCCTTTGCCTTGCTGCCGTGCCATTTTTCTCATCGTCTTTTGCATCTTTTCGTACTTTCGTAGAAGTTGACTGACATGGCGAACTTCAACGCCTGAACCGGTAGCTATTCTCACTCTTCGACTGGCCCGGATAATCGCTGGTCGTTCTCGTTCATGCGGCGTCATCGAATTGATGATGGCAATTTCCCGGCGCACAACTTCATCAGCTCCACTCAATTCCGGAAGTTTGCTTGAGGACAGCCCAGGAATCATTTTCGCAAGACTGCCGATTCCACCCATTTCCAACGTCATTAGCATCTGGTCACGGTAATCTGCGAGGTCCAGTCGACGACCTTTTCTTACTTTCTGTTCCAGTTGTTTGGCTTTGTCCTGATCGGCTTTTTCCTGCACCGATTCAATGAGTGTTAGTACATCACCCATACCGATGATTCTTGAGGCCATCCGATCCGGATGAAAGTGCTCCAACGCATCAATGCCCTCGCCAACACCAATAAACTTGACTGGTTTTCCTGTAATCTGTCTTACCGACATCAGTGCGCCACCGCGTGCGTCACTGTCCAACTTGGTCACTACCACACCAGTCAGGTCCAGCTTTTCGTTAAACGCCGAAGCACTGTTGACAGCATCCTGTCCAATCATTGCATCGAGAACAAAGAGCGTTTCATGTGGTGAAATTGCACGGTGAACGCGTTGAATTTCATCCATCATCTCCTGATCGACGTGCAACCGACCGGCTGAGTCAACAATCACGTAGTCTATGGATGATCTGCAGGCGTGTGATACCGCTGCAGTGGCGATATCTTGAGGTGACTTACTGGTATTAGTATTCCAAAACTCGGCGCCGACTGTTTCCGACAGTGTCTTTAGCTGGTCAATTGCCGCAGGGCGGTAAATGTCGACGCTAGCCAGCAAAACACTTTTTTTGTCTTTTTCCTTAAGTACACGCGCCAGTTTTGCAGCAGTGGTGGTTTTTCCAGAACCCTGTAGACCGGCGATCAGAATCACCGTTGGACCGCTGTCACTCTGATTGATTGGAACATTGGAGTCGCCGAGAAGTGCAGTCAGTTCTTCATGCACGATACTGATGATTGACTGTGCTGGTGTCAGACTCGCCAATGTTTCGGCGTTGACGGCACGCACCCTAACCTGCTCGATAAACTCACGTGCAACGGGCAGCGCAACATCAGCTTCCAAAAGAGCCCGTCGAACCTGCCGCAGCGAATCGTTTACGACAGATTCAGTGAGTTTTTTGCTACCTCGTAGTGAACCCAGTGCACTGGTAATTCGGTCTCGAAGAGTATCCAGCATAAAATTTATTCCTTCACGCTTAAAATTTGCAGTAAATCATATTGGAATTATTGGACAAATTCCAATACACTTAACAGTACTAGACAGACCAACCGAATACTCAATTGGACGACATTCCAGTTGGCATACTATTTGCCTCGCTTGCAGTGCTGATCTGCCTGTCAGCATTTTTCTCTGCATCCGAGACAGCCACCATGGCTCTGAACCGATATCGTCTTGCCGACCAGGCGAGCAAGAAAAATCGCAGAGCCATCATGCTCCAGAAGATGATTCAGGAACCAGACCGGTTACTTGGAACCATTTTACTTGGCAATAATCTGGTAAATAATGCTGCTGTAGCGATTACCACCATGCTGGCATGGAAGTTTTATGGTGAATCAGGAGTTGCAGTCGCTACAGCTCTAATTACGATTGTCATCCTTGTTTTAGCTGAGATACCGCCAAAAACACTGGCAGCGATTTATCCAGAGCGCATGGCATTTTTTGCGGCCTTTTTTCTGAATCTGCTGCAAAGAGTCTTGTACCCTGTTGTCTGGCTGATGAGTTCAGTCGTTACTCTGCTCAGAAAAGTCCCGGCATTCAAAAGGGATGTAAGCTCGCAATCACTGGATACTGATGAACTGAAACACGCAGTGAAAGCGTCTGAGCAGCATTTTGAACAGGATCACCTTGAATTGTTGCTCAACATTCTAGAGCTCGGCTCGCAGACGGTTCAGAGTGCCATGGTGCCGCGCTCCGAAATTCATGCCATTGATTTGGATGATGAAATCAGTGACATCATCGAACAGATCCGCAATGAACCGTATTCCCGAGTGCCAGTGTACGACAAGTCATTCGAATTTATTAAAGGCGAACTAGATATCCGCGAATTGCTGCAAATGAATGCTGTTGAAAACATCACGAAAAATCAGATTCTGGAGTCCCTGAAAGAGCCAATTTACCTGCCTGAAGATGCGAGACTGGTCGAACAAATTCATCGAATGCAAAACGCAAATCGCAATATGGGCATTGTTATTGATGAATACGGTGAAGTGATGGGGATCTTTACCCTACACGAGTTGCTTGCCCAATTTGCGGTCGTTATTGGTGGTCCGATTCAAGACAAGATACCTGGCATCGTGCCGGAAGAACAAGGCAGTTACCTGGTAAGTGCCAATATGAGCGTTAGAGATCTCAATCGACTAATGAAGTGGAATCTGCCAACCGAAGGCCCGCATACCTTGAACGGTTTGATTATCGAACAGTATGAAGACATTCCGCAGCCTGGAATGTTGTTCGACATGAACGGACACAAAGTTGAGACCGTCCGTGTCCGGGGTACTGCAGTCGATGTGGCACGGGTTTTCCCGATCGAAAACGAAGATTTCGAATCGGATGACTCAATATCTTCAAGTCATACTTGAGTTTGCATCTGAACTTGAGAAACATACCGTCAAGCAAAATTTCCTTGGCGCTGCTTTGATCACAAAACTAATATTGAATGTCCGTTTAGATTGTGGGATAGAAAATTTTCACTTGTAAAATTCCAATGAATTGACTTTAATGTCAATTGAACAAAAGATATCTACATATGTCAATGACGGTAACTTAATATTGGCCATTCACTACAAACTAAGAGACGATCTAGGCAGTAGCAAAGATAGTAATCAGTGGAAACTGGAAATCAAGCACACCAAGAGAATTTGGCGCGATTTTTTCCTTGCCTATACTCGAAAAAAAAACCTACGATCCTCATCAATTGTTTACAGGAGCATTGGATGAAAAATACTTTAAATAGAAAAAAGCTCCCAGCAAAAGACATCTTTTATTTCAGGCAAAGATTCAAAAACAAGATATTTCAGTCAGCACTGGCTTACTTTGTCGATTTGGCAAAAGAAAAGAATTTGACAAAAAAAGACATAGCGAATTTACTAGATAAAGATCCTGCCCAAATTACTAGATGGTTTGCTGGTCCTAATAATTGGACGCTAGATACTATCAGTGACCTGCTATTGGCTATGGACGCGGAATTGAAGTACGAAATTGTCTCCTTGCATAAAAGTAGTCACCAAACTACTAAAATTCCAGAAATCGGAGCACATTTAGCACAATCGGAAACTGTCGTATCAGATGCAAACATGAACATACAGTTCTCTATTCCGAAGAGCGAACTGGCGAGTTTTTGCCGAGCACAAGGCATTCAGCGTCTCTCAATTTATGGTTCAGCGTTACGAGAGGATTTTGATCCAGAAAGCGATATTGACGTCCTAGTTGAGTTTGCGCCGAATTGCTCACCGGGGCTGATGGGTATCGCTAGTATGGAAATCAAACTCTCAAAGATATTCGGTGGCCGAAAAGTGGATCTGCGCACCCCAGAGGATCTGAGCCACTATTTTCGCCAAGACGTTCTCGATTCGGCGGAAGTCCAGTATGCACAAGGATGATGAAATTCGTTTACGGCACATGTTAGACGCTGCACGCGAGGCGACTATTTTTGTACGAGATAGCACACGTAGCGATTTAAATATAGATCGTAAATTGGTCCTCGCACTGGTAAAGAATATCGAAATTGTCGGGGAAGCAGCGACCAAGATTACCGAATCTACGCGCCGAAGATTACCGGAGTTGCCGTGGGAACAGATTGTCGGAATGCGTCATCGACTTGTACACGATTATTTTGACATCAACCTCGACATAGTTTGGAAAACCGCTCAAGAAGAACTACCGGAGTTGATAGTTCTGTTGGAATCAGCTATTTCACCCGAACCACACTGCTGATCACCGTTCAGCCCGAAAGTGGGGATTTGTCGTCGATGCTTTTGGGAAATTTACATTGGTGCTTACAGCCGTTAATTCAAATTTACAATCCTTCTACGTGAAGTAGGGAGAATGATATTTCGGGACTGCAAGGCAGGCATCCCGTCCGCCCCCTTGATTTAACCCCCCTTCACCCAGCAAAGCTATCTCTGAGGCATGAGGCGTTTGGTTTTTAGACCATTCCACCTGCTGCTGACTCATCTGGATTAATTTTTCACCATGCATATCCCAACCACTACCGGCACCACACCAGCCCTCACCCGAAAGGTCAAAATCCATTATCGGAGACAATCTCTCCTCCCCTGACAATTCCATCAAACCACTGGCATTACGAACATATCTGCCCCAATAGAGGTTTGAACGCTTGGCATCAATCGCAACAATGACTTTGTCACAAGTTTGCTTCTGGGCGATTGCAGCCATACAGGAAACTGGTACAACTGGCACGTCGATGCCAAATGCCATACCTTGCGCTACCCCAGCAGCAATTCTAAGCCCGGTGAACGAGCCTGGACCGACACCAAACGCTACCGCATCAATTTCTTTGGGTTCCATCCCAGCATTGGTAAATATCTGGTCGATCATGATCAAAACCGATTGATTGTGATTTCGCTCAGCCCGCAACTGTTTACTCAGATTCTCATCATTCAGCTTCAGAGCAACAGAAAGCACATTGTCAGATGTGTTGATGGCAAGAATTTTCATGACGAAAAAAATTGATTAACTCTCGCCAGCGAGTCAGATCGAGGCATCGGGGGCAGGCTGTCTAAAAATGCCTTGCCGTACGACTTCTGATTAATGCGTGGGTCGCACAGCACAAGTACACCACGATCTGAGATATCTCGAATCAATCGGCCCGAGCCTTGCTTCAGTGTCAACACCGCACTCGGCACCTGCCAGTCATTGAAAAAACTCCTGCCGCTTTCCTCCATCAGATTACGCCTGGCGTTTGCCTTGGGATTGTCAAATGGGGCGAATGGCAGCTTGTCAATAATCACGCAGGACAAATCGTCCCCTTTTATGTCAATCCCCTCCCAAAATCCCATAGTACCCAACAAAACCGCGTTGCCGTCCCGCTTGAACTCCTCCAACAGACGGGTATTGGGTCGATCGTACTGACATAGTAGTTTGTAGTCAATGCGTTCTGCAAGATATTCCTTCGCAACTTTCATTGATGCAATAGTGGTAAATAGTACAAGCATCCTACCCTTCGAAATTGGTACCAATTGTTCAACAACCTCGACAACCCGCTTATCGAATTCCTCACGACTTTGATAATTCGGTAGAGGCATATTAGGTGGAAAATAGATAAGTGCCTGATTTTCAAAATCAAATGGACTGTCCCAACGCTGGTTAATTGATTCACTGAGTCCCATACTATGCTCAAAATGTGAATAATCGTCGCCAACTGCCATTGATGCTGAAGTAAAAATCCAGCTGCCTTCAAAATTTGAGATCGCCGGTCCAAATGCACTACGAGGTTCCAAGGGTAACCGGTGGAATGAAAATCCGTGCCTGGATTTTTCCACCCAACTGGCGACTTCAACATTGTCCCTCTCCAGAATAGTCTTCGCATCCTCAGAGATGCCAAAAGCGAGGTCGCGACATTTTTCGATTTCCGGTGATGAATCAATGTGAGGATCAAGATTTTGAACCGCCTGATCCAAAGCACTAACGATATTCCAATACCCAGCGACAAGGTCCTGTCTATTCTGAAACTGGTCCAGTGACCACTGTGCCAATTCGACACCCATCTTCTTATCTAACTGATCAGTTGCTTCGGATACTGACTTTATGATGGATTGCGTAACATCGAAATCCAGATCAGCGGTCTTTTCTGCATATTCCAAATTTTCACAAAATTCATCGAGACGTTGCTTTGAAACAGTCAAGCTAAGCGATTCGCATGCGATATCCGGAAAGCGGTGGGCCTCGTCAACTATGACCACTTCAACTCCATATGCATCGGACCCTTCGCCTTCGGCGTCGCCGTGAGTCATCTCCAGACTCAATAGATTGTGATTCACCACCAGTACATCAGCCTGTCGTGCCGCGTTTCGGGCGCGATTGGCATAGCAGGGATTCCAATGCTTGCAGTTTGAACCAACACACGTTCGAGCGGTTGTGGTCATCTGCCGCCGTTCATCAGCATGCAACTCATATTCCGAAATGTCACCATCATCTCGTTCCACCACCCAGTTGTAAACAGCTCTGAATTTTCGGCTGAACCCCAGTAGATCAGGATTTTTTTGTGCGTGCTCGTATTTGAGCAGACACAGGTAATTTGAGCGGCCTTTAAGAATTCTTACAGTGGGATTCAGGTTTAGAACCTCACATACCACTGGAATATCTTTCTGGAACAGCTGTTCCTGCAGGTGTTTGGTACGTGTGGAGATTAATGTCTTTTTTCCATTCAGCAGAGGCGGAACCAAATAGGCAAAAGTTTTACCGGTTCCGGTTCCTGATTCCACCAGAGCCACTTGATTCGTGAGTATTGCAGATTCGACCGCTTCGGCCATTTGCCCCTGGCAGTCGCGGACCGTAAACCAGTCTAGATGTCTGGCGAATGGACCTTGCGGCCCCAACGCTTTCAGACTTTCCGACATGGCCGCGCCGATAGACGCTAATTGGATTGGTGAAGCGCAGTCAAGCCGCGTTGCGCAGTCTTATGCGGCAAGTCGATCCCAGAAGGACCTGATTCGTTGAGCCCAGTTGTTTTGATTGGGAGAATGCCGGGCGGCTCCCTGCTGGACAAGATCATCGAACTCTTTCAACAGCGCCTTTTGTTTGCCTGTTAAGTTTACTGGAGTCTCGACAATGAGTTTGCAATACAGATCTCCGACATCGCTGGACGATCGGACATTTTGAATGCCTTTTCCACGCAAGCGCATAATCTTGCCAGATTGCGTTTCTGGGCGAATTTTCAGGTTAGCTCGACCTTCCAGAGTCGGGACTTCAACGCTTCCACCAATTGCAGCGGTACAAATACTGATGGGAACTTCACAGAAAATATTGTTGCCGTCTCGCTCAAAAATCGAATGTGGACGAATTCGAATCTGAACAAACAGATCACCCGACGCAGTACCAGCCCGACCAGCCTCCCCCTTGCCTGGAATGCGAATCTGGTTTCCAGAATCAATGCCAGCGGGTATTTGTACCGCAAGCCGCGTCCTCTTATGAACCCGACCTTGTCCATCACAGCTGGGACAAGGATCAGTGATGATGGTACCCTGCCCATGACATTTTGGACAAGTTTGCTGCAGCGAAAATCCCATCTGCTGAATTCGAACTTGTCCATGACCGCCACACGTGCCGCAAGTGCGCGGCTCTGTGCCTCTACGAGCCCCGGACCCTTCACAAGAATCACAGGGCACCAACCTTGGAACATCAATCTCAGTCTCTGTACCATGCGCTGCTTCTTCCAGATCGATTTCCAGCGTGTATTTGAGGTTTGCCCCCTGCGCTTGGCGGCTGCTTTGGCGTCCCGCTCCAAATATGTCACTGAAAATGTCGCCGAAGATATCGCCAAAACCAGCCCCTCCGGAGAATCCGCTGCTTGTAAAGCCTTCAAGACCATCGTGACCAAATCGATCATAACGAGACCGGGCGTCCGAGTCCATCAAAACTTCATAGGCTTCTTTTGCTTCTTTGAATTTCGTTTCAGCTTCTTCAAGATTTTCCTGGTTGCGGTCCGGATGATATTTCATGGCCAAACGACGATAGGCGCGCTTAATGTCCGCTTCAGAAGAATCCTTCTGAACACCTAAAACCTGGTAGTAGTCGCGTTTGGCCATGGATGTCGCTTAGCGCTAAGATGATAAACTACCGACTTGTTTATCGATTTTCGTGGTCGTCCTTTACTTCCTCAAAATCGGCATCGACAACATCAGCATCCTCTACACCGGAATCTGAAGCTGGAGCCGGTTCCTCTGGACCAGACTGCGACTGACTGTATGCTTTCATCGCGAGACCGTGGCTGGCTTCGGCCAATGCCTCAGTTTTCGCTTTGATCTCATCCGCCCCAGCATCCGATTCAAGAGCAGACTCAAGATCTGTAATTGCAGATTCAATCGCGGTCTTGTCTGACTCTTCCGCCTGGTCGCCCAAATCTTTCAGAGTCGTGCGAACCGAATGAATGAGACTCTCAGCAGCATTTCTGGCATCAACTTTTTCCCGCATTTCACGGTCTTCATCCGCATGCTCTTCGGCTTCTCGAACCATACGCTCAATCTCTGCCTCATCCAATCCTGAACTCGACTTGATCTCAATTCGATTTTCCTTACCAGTCGCCTTGTCCTTTGCAGAGACATGCATAATACCATTGGCATCAATATCGAATGTTACTTCGATCTGTGGCACACCGCGTGGTGCAGCTGGAATATCGGTTAGGTCAAATTTACCTAGAGACTTATTGAACTGTGCCATATCACGCTCACCTTGTAGGACATGAACTGTAACGGCATTTTGGTTGTCTTCAGCGGTCGAAAACGTCTGTGATTCCTTGGTTGGAATCGTCGTGTTTTTCTTGATCAGTTTGGTCATCACACCGCCGAGAGTTTCAATTCCGAGCGACAGAGGCGTAACGTCAAGCAGCAGCACGTCTTTGACATCACCACCGAGCACTCCGCCCTGAATCGCCGCACCTGCGGCAACCGCCTCGTCCGGATTCACATCTTTGCGGGCTTCCTGACCGAAGATTCTGGCAACTGTCTGCTGAACCTTGGGCATGCGGGTCTGTCCGCCAACCAATATGACATCATCAATTTCAGCTGCCGAAAATCCAGCATCCTTAAGTGCGATCTTACACGGATTTTCCGTTCGCGCGATCAACTCGTCGACAAGCGATTCCAACTTGGCACGTGTCACCTTGTAATTCAAATGCTTGGGACCACTGCTGTCGGCTGTAATGTAAGGCAGATTCACTTCAGTCTGAGAGCTTGAAGACAGTTCGATTTTCGCTTTCTCTGCGGCTTCCTTAAGTCGCTGCATGGCGAGTGGATCACCACGAAGGTCCATACCCTGATCCTTCTTGAACTCATCTGCGAGATAGTCAATCAACCGTCTGTCAAAGTCCTCACCACCCAGAAATGTATCTCCGTTTGTCGACAGCACTTCGAACTGGTGCTCACCATCCACCTCGGCAATTTCAATGATGGAAATGTCAAACGTACCACCACCGAGGTCATAGACTGCAATCTTACGGTCGCCCTGCTGTTTATCGAGTCCGTATGCCAGCGCAGCTGCTGTCGGTTCGTTAATGATGCGTTTGACATCAAGACCGGCAATTTTTCCTGCATCCTTGGTTGCCTGCCGCTGCGAATCATTGAAATAAGCTGGCACAGTAATGACTGCACCCGTAACCGTCCCACCGAGATAGTCTTCAGCGGCCTGTTTAAGTTTCATCAGAATTCGAGCAGCAACTTCAGGCGGGGCCATCTCCTTGTCACTAACTTTCACCCAGGCATCGCCATTGGCCGCCTTGATGATTTTGTAGGGCATCAGGTCCAAATCCTGCTGTACGACTTTTTCACTGAATTTACGACCAATCAGACGCTTTACAGCAAAAAGGGTGTTATGTGGATTGGTTACAGCCTGACGTTTGGCAGACTGTCCAACCAACACTTCATCACTGGTATAAGCCACAATGGACGGTGTCGTGCGATCACCTTCCTGGTTTTCGATGATTTTCGCGACATCACCTCCCTCGAAAACCGCCACACACGAGTTGGTGGTTCCCAAGTCAATACCAATAATCTTGCTCATATTTCGCACCCCAATTTAAATGCAAAAACAAATAGTTTTAAAAAAGTAATTCTGTAAGGATAAATAAGGCTTGGCAACCGAAAGTCAAGCATTTTCTGATGCTTCGCTGTCAGTTGACTCGGTATTTTGCGCCTCATCTGGTTCAGGCAACTCTGCAGAAACGATAACCATCGCCGGACGTAGCAGGCGATCATGAATCATATAACCGGGGCGAAACACGTCCACCACATGGTTGGGCGGAAATTCGTTTGTTGGAAGCAACGTCATCGCCTGCTGTTCATTAACATCAAAGGCATCACCACGATTGGGAACAATCTTACGGATTGATGCTTTCTCAAAGACGCTCAACAATTGTTTGCGAGTTAACTCAACGCCTTCCCGCATCGCACCAATGTTACTGTCATCATCAATTTCGCAAGCCTGATCGAGGCTTTCCATGACTTCCAATAGTGATTTCGCAAAACTGTCAATAGCATATTTGCGAGATTTGTCGAGTTCTGCCTGATGCCGTTTGCGAACGTTTTGTATTTCGGCTACCGCCCGCAAGTGTGACTCATTTGCCTCAGTCAGTTCTTTATTGAGGTGTTCGATCTCTGCACGTAGTGCGTCTTCCAGGCTACTTTTCTGTTCTGCTGCCGTGTCCAGTTCCTCGTCAGAATCAGCAGACTGGTTCTCGTCGGGGTCGACGATAACCTCAATTGATTCAGAATTAATTTCTTCTGTTTCGGTTTTCTTTTTTGCCATCAGAATTCCCGTAGAGTTTGATGTTTGAATCGCGCGACATTTTGCGAGACAAGATAAGTCTCAGATTCAGGAATTCAAGAAGAACAAGGAGAGATTTTAGTTATGGCTCAACTGCGTCAATGCATTGCCCAGCATTTTTGCAGTTACATCAACAACCGGGATTACGCGGTCGTATGGCATCCGCTTCGGTCCAATAACGCCAATAGCGCCAAGACTGCGCCCTTCGACTTCGTACGGTGCTGTTACAACACTACAGTCATCTAAACCGTCATATCCTGATTCACTACCGATAAAAATGGATACGCCTTGCGCGCGAACGCTCAAATCAAGCAGATTCAAAAGCGATTGCCGTTTCCTAAAGGTATCGAATATTTTCTTTATCTTGTCGACTGCAGCGAAATCCGGAATACTCAGCAGGTTGGCTTCGCCGCTCAGCACCATTTCTTCGTCAGAGCGTTCATTTCGATCGAAAACCTGTCCTGCGAGATTTATCGCGGTTTGCATTAGCGCATCGATTTCCTCGCGGTCACGATTCATGTCTCGAACAAGAATTTCCTTCACGGTAGCCAATGGCCTGCCGCGAAACACTTCATTAAAGTAATTTGCTGCTTCGGTCAGCTCGGATGAGGAGTAGTCCTGATTGTTTTGAATGACCCTGTTCTGAACAGTCCCATCCTCCGTAACAAGAATCACCAGTATTCGATTGCTGGAAAGGCTGACAAACTCAATCTGTCGAAATTTTGACGCAGATGAGTCTGGCAAAAATACGATGCCAGCAAACTGTGTTACCTCCGAAAGCAGATTGGATGTGGCCGTCATCAACTCCTTGGCATCAGTTTCTTCGTTCAGCCGATACTGGATCTCCTGTTCTTTCGAGGATCTGAGCGGCTGAACCGTGAGAAGATAGTCAATAAACAGGCGATATCCCAATGCGGTGGGGACCCGCCCAGCCGAAGTATGTGGCGCTTGAATTAGACCCATCTCTTCAAGATCCGCCATCACGTTTCTGATGGTTGCTGCACTCAAAGTGAGACTGGGCTCATGCGAGAGCGTCCGTGACCCAACAGGCTGTCCCTGTTCAATGAATCGCGCAATCAGCAGCCGCAACAGAGTTTCAGACCGATCGTCTAACTTGAAACCTGATAACTTACTGCTCTTGTTTGTCATCGCAGAATGATCGTATGCTTACAGATGAGATAACCGCATTTAGTTGGACACATTTATTTCAAACGCAATTTAAGTATAAACAAAATGTTTGAATCGGGGCTCCGGACTAAAACTGGGATAGCTCATTGGTTAGAATTTTACAGGTTTAGATCAAAATTTACGATTTCGGTCAAAGAATTTTAATTTTGACGCAGAATCAGACTCAATAACAAAATGAAATTAGGACAAACATATAAAATTTTTGGTGTCGCTTAAATTTTGCATCAAGTAGTTCAGGCTTGCGGTTTGGAAAGCATATGTTTTTTGAACAAGCGTACAAAGCAGACAAGATTGAACAACTGCGTTTGACACTAAAGTTCGAATCTGAAAAACTTTTCTCAATGACTCTACATCGTGAATAAATTCAAAAACATCGGTCTCTTCGGCAATTTTGATTCTGAACCGGTCGTGTCGGTAACCGACAAGATTACCGCAATTTTTTCTGACCGCGGTGTTGCCTATCAGCAATACCAGGCTCCAATTGCTGATGGTGTGAAACCGGCCGGAATTGATGACCCAAACATCGACCTGGTCATTGTCATAGGTGGCGATGGAACCTTCATGAACATCGCGCGACTTCGCGCCGGGTATGATGCACCACTGCTTGGCGTCAACCTTGGCAGACGGGGATTTCTGACAGATGTCGCAGTGCGCGAAATCCGTGAATCTATGGAACTCTTGCTTGACGGCAAATTTCGAACTGAAACCCGCATTCTGATCGAATCAGTCATGAACTCAAATGAACCCGGGTCAAAGCCTGTCGTCTCCACAGCGTTAAACGACATCGTTGTGCATAAAACAAATTTCGGACGGCTGCTGGATTTCAACATCACAATTGACAATGAGTTTGTCACGGCACTTCGCGCCGATGGCGTCATTGTTGCAACACCAACTGGCGCAACCGCATACGCCTTATCCACAGGCGGACCCGTGCTCTACCCCAGCTTGCCAGCGATTGAACTGGTACCGATTGCTCCTCACACGTTGACCCAACGTCCTGTTGTGATCAGCGATTCCAGTGTAGTCGACATTGAACTGACAAGTGATGAACCCGGTAATGCCAGTCTGATTGTTGACGGGCACATTCGTAAAACTCTAGCCGGTGGTGAGAAAATTAGCGTGCGAAGATCAGAACTGACCATAGACTTTGTACGGATACATGGTCACACATTCTTCAATGCACTTCGACATAAGTTGAGTTGGGGCGTTTAGTCGGTCGAATTTTTCTTGCATGATCAAGACCCTACATATTAAAAATTACCTGCTGATAGAAGAAGTAGAACTTGACTTTGAATCTGGTCTAACAGTCATCACGGGTGAAACTGGCGCTGGAAAGTCACTCATCATCGACTCCCTGGAACTGGCGCTTGGAGCTCGCGCAGACCCGGGACTTGTGCGCGTTGGCAGCGAAAAGGCGGATATTTTTGTTACATTTGATGCTGAGTTCCACCAGATCAAAGACTGGCTGCAAGAACACGAACTGGACGACGGTTCGGAAGTCATTCTGCAACGCACAATATTCAAAGAACGGCCATCTCGAGCCTACATCAACGGAAGGCCCGTTTCCTTAAATTTGATGAAAGACCTCGCATCGCGGGTCATCGTAGTGCACGGACAGAGCGAACATCAATCCTTGCAAAAGACAGCAACACAACGTTACCTTCTTGACGGGTTCGCTGACATTTTGCCGAGTACTCAGTCTCTTGCAGATCTGGCAGCTCAAATTCGGGATACTGAATCCGAGCGTCTAAACCGTAGTGAAAGACTACAAAGGTATAACGAAGAGTTAAAGCTGCTGGAACATCAGTACAGTGAACTCACCCAATTGAAGCCGCAAGAAGGTGAATTTTCAGACCTCAAGCAGGAACTGATCAGAATGACGCACGCAAGTGAACTGGCGGCCACTCTGGGTCAGGTTTCACATGAACTATTCTATGGCGATGAAACCACTTTGAGTTCCGCTTTGGCGGATTGCATTCGTCGCATCGACAAAATGGCAGATGTGGATGACTCCCTAGTGCAGTTCTCAGAATTGCTGGCAGAAGCACAGGTGAGAATTGATGACGCCGCCAGAGATATTTTCGCGATTGCTGAACGAACCGAGTATGACCCGGGCCGAATAACTGTACTCGAAGAACGCATGGCTGATCTGCAACGTCAAGCAAGAATTCATGGCGTAAATGCTGATGAACTTCTGGAAGTTTGCACAAAGCTTGAACAGCAAATCAATACAGTTCAAGCAAAACTAAGCGAAATTGTGGATTCGGATAAACAACTGGAAGATCTTAAGTCCGACTACAGGTTAATTGCTCTAAATGTAACCAAGATTCGAAAAAAAGCCGCGCTTCAGCTGGGCGAGGCAGTAACCCGAAATATGCAGAAATTAGGCATGGTCGGAGGTCAATTCAGTGTGGAGTTTGTTCAACAGAGTCCAGATTCATTCGCTGGTTTCGGAAACGAGAATATTCGATTTGTCGTTTCCACTGCCCCTGGGCAGGAAGCAGGACCACTATCTACGGTCGCCTCAGGTGGCGAACTTTCAAGACTGAGTCTGTCAATTCAGGTCGTTGCCGCCAATCTGACACAGGTGCCTGCCATCGTTTTCGATGAGATCGATGTCGGTATTGGTGGGAAAGTGGCCGAACGTGTTGGACACCTACTTCGTATGCTTGGGAAGTCGGTGCAGATATTCTGCATCACACATCTACCGCAGGTTGCCGCCAAAGGTGATCAACAGCTGAATGTCACAAAAACTGAAGGCGCACAGTCCAGTATTCATATTCAGCAACTTGACGAGCAGCAACGGGTGATGGAGGTCGCTAGAATGCTTTCGGGTGCTAAAATAACGGAGCGTACGACTGAACACGCCAAAGAATTGCTGGCACAGAACTCAATATGAATTTTCCCTTAACACAACTCCAGCCTGAACTAGTGGTTCGGGATGCAGTCATGGAAGATATCGACGCCATCTATTCGATGATGAAGTCGTATTCGGACCGCGGAATTCTTCTTCCCCGGTCCAGATCAGACATTTGCGACAACCTGCTGAAATTTACTGTTATCGACTACAACAACGAGACAATTGCCTGCGGTGCATTGGAAATTTTTACCAGCGAACTTTGTGAGGTTCGAAGTCTCGTGGTGGCAAGTCATATGAAGAATACCGGATTGGGTCGGATTCTGGTTGAAAGTTTGATGGAAAAAGCGCGTTCTCTTGGTTTGAAACGCATCATGGCACTGACGTATGTCCCCGAATTTTTCCACAAACTTGGGTTCAAGACAGTTCGAAAAGAATTATTCCCCGAAAAGGTTTGGAGTGTCTGCGTAAAGTGCTGCAAATTCAACGACTGCGATGAAATCGCAGTTGCAGCCAATTTAGAATAAATTTGAAGTTGAAGTTAATTTCACCAATCCCAATGTCGACGCAATCAATTCGAACCCGAATCATTTGTGCAAGTACAGGCATCGCCCTGCTCGCCGGATGTTCAGTTTATCGTCCTGAATTACAACAGGGTCAAACATTAGATTCTGAAGATATTGATAAAGTGACTATTGGCATGAGTGAGAGTGAAGTGCGCGAGATTCTCGGTACGCCGTTGGTCAATGATGTCTTTAACAATCAACGATGGGATTACATTTATTTCGCTTACGATCGAGATCGTGTTAAAACAAACCACTCAAGAGTGAGCATACTTTTCGCTGACGGTGCAGTCGCTAGTATTGAGACTGACACAGAACTGGCTCCAGAGTCCGAACCGGTGCACATAACACCAGAGAAGAAATCAAAAGGCGTCATGAACCGGATTAAATCCGGTTTTTCTTCCGTTGGAAATTTTTTCAAACGAGAAAAGAAGAAAGACGAAGCCAGCGAAGATTCCAACTAAGTCCGATTATTCAAGAGTGGCGAGCACCCTCTGCGATAACTCGCTGCCCTTTCTCACCCCATTCTTTGCATTCGTCGTCCACCCATCAGGTGCATATGCAGATGGAACACTTCCTGACCACCGTCGCTGTTGCAATTGACAGTTAAGCGATAACCGTTTTTGTCGACATCATGTTCCTTAGCTAACTGGGCTGCGACTACGAACATATGTCCCAAAGTCATTTCATCTTCAGCATCGACGTCATTGACTGTCGGAATCAGCTTTTTTGGAACAATCAATAAATGTACCGGTGCCTGAGGTGAAATATCTCTAAACGCCAATACAGTCTCATCTTCATAAACGATATCAGCCGGTATTTCCTTTCGAATGATCTTGCTGAAAATTGTCTCTTCTACCACGATGCCTCCGAATTGTTGATGAAAGGCTCAATTACGGCAAAAATTATAAGTCTCCCATTTCATGCGAAATACTCAATAGATGAATGCGACGAATCTGAACAAAATTGATGAATTAGAACTATGGAAGTGGAACGCCTTAATAAAAAAGGATGTATTCACAAGCAAAAAAAGTTGCAAGCAATACGGCACCTTCCCATCGGTCAAATTCGTGTTGTGTAGTTAAGTAAATAAGTCCCAATTTTGCGATATAGTTATCACATCGGTGAAAGCACTTTGCCACCCAGATGTACTAGTGAATAGTCGACTTGATAGTCAGTACTGCCACCTAGACTGCTAGCCAGCATTTCCTATCTTTCAGCAATATCAACTGGAGAGTTTCATGCAAGATTTCCGCAGCTTCCGTATTCATATGAATGATGACAAGAGCATTTCGGCCGGGTTTACCGAACTCAGTGTCGACGACCTGACCGAAGGCGATGTCATAATTAAAGTCTCACATTCAACGATCAATTACAAAGATGCTTTGGCCGCTACCGGTAAAGGCAGAATCCTGAGGAAATATCCGCTCAATGGTGGAATTGATCTTGCGGGTACGGTTGTTCAGTCTACTGACTCACGACACAAGGAAGGCGATTCAGTACTGGTCGTGGGCTGTGGTCTATCCGAGGTTCTGGACGGTGGATACTCGGAGTATGCCCGAATTCCTGGAAATTGCGTTGTTCCCATGCCTTCGGGGCTAAATGAGTATGAAGCAATGGCTTTTGGTACAGCCGGATTTACTGCTGCAATAGCTGTGATCCGAATGGAAGACAATGGTCAAATCCCATCGCGCGGACCGATAATCGTAACAGGGGCAACCGGCGGGGTTGGAAGTTTTGCAATCAGTATGTTTGCCAAACTAGGTTATGAAGTGATCGCATTTACCGGAAAGAAAGAGCATGAAGAATATTTGAAGGAATTAGGTGCGTCTGACCTGATTGATCGCAATTCCCTGGAAATGGGAAGCAAACCGCTAGAAAAAGCCGTCTGGGGTGGTGCAGTTGACAATGTAGGTGGAGATACTCTGGCGTGGCTGACCCGTACCGTCGTACCATGGGGCAACATTGGTTCAGTCGGACTCGCAGGAGGAATCAAGTTGGATACAACCGTCATGCCGTTTATTCTGCGCGGCGTATCGTTGCTCGGAATCAATTCGCTTGAGATGCCGGTTGAAGTTCGCGACAAAGCGTGGGAGAGAATGTGCAGCAACCTAAAACCCGACAACCTCGACTTGATTGTCCGTCAAGTCATTGAGTTTGACCAATTGCCCAAAGCATTTGATCAATTCATGAGTGGTTCAATTGTCGGTCGCGTTGTCGTCAAAATTGGATAGTTAGCAGCTTCTCTCAAGCAAATTGAAATCCGACCTGATCAAGTGAGCTCATCAGGGCGGCTTGATCACCATCGCTGAGCGCAACGAGGGGTGGCCGCAGTCTATTCCAGCTTGAATCAGACCGGTAATTAGCGTGAACTGCTTTCAGTGCAGCCGCAAGAGGATATTCAAAGACAATCGAGCGAATGGCTTCCACTTGAGTCTGCGCATCCTCGGCATACTCTCCTTGGCGCCACAAATCAAAAACATGGCCAATGCCGTGCGGGTTGATGTCGGCAGTAGCAGTAATCGTACCCGCACCGCCAGCACGAAGTCCTTTCAGCAGCAACGCGTCAGTGCCTGGAAAAATTGCCAAGTCAGGATATCTGTTGATATAGCCTTCTACACTCTTCCAGTCACCGGTTGAATCTTTAAGTCCTGCAATCACATCACCATGAGATTCAATCAGTGCATCAATCAACTGGTATGAAATAGGAACAGTACTCATTCGAGGAAAGTGATAGAGAAAAACCTTCAGGCTTGGGCAATTGGCTTCATCAATTACATGTCTGTAAGTTGATATCAGACCAAAATCCGTCGGATTTTTAAAGTAAAACGGCGGAATCATCAGCACCGCCCTGCAACCGTGAGCAACCGCATGCTTTGTTACCTGAACAGTATCACTTATCGCTGTAAATCCATTGCCAACCATAATTTTGGACGAAGAAATTCCGCGAGCCATCAAAGTTTCCAAAGCTTGCATCCGTTCGACTGCAGAAAAGGAAGCAGCCTCACCAGTCGTACCGAACAAAACGATACCACTGCATCCATTGGATAAAAGCCAGTCGATATGTTCGAATAGGCGGGCATCATCAATCGATAAATCAGCGTGTATCGGGGTTAAACATGGCGCCCAAACACCTTCTAAATTTACGGCATCAGTAATATCCGATAATCCATCACTTTGCATCGCAAGTGACATTGCTTCTGAATCGTTCAAATTCCATGCGGATGTTGACATAATTAACTGTTCCAATTCGGAGTAATCGTTTTTTTAGGTTTCAACAATCGTGAAATCGATTGAAGCTGTTAATTTATATTATCCTGTTTTTTCGGATTGACCTTATGCGACTTGGGATTGATACAGGAGGTACGTTTACCGATGCTGTTCTTTATGACAGTGAAAATGGACTGCTTCGAACCGCCAAATCACTGACCACACACTACGATCTCGCGGTTGGTATTCGAAATGTAATCGAACTGATCGATTCTGATCCTGACACGCCGCTGTCCGACCTTGTTCAAGTCACCTCAATCTCAACAACGCTGGCAACGAATGCCATCGTTGAGGGAAGAGGTGGTACGGTCTGTCTACTGCTTATCGGCTACAGCCCTGAAGCATTGGATCGTGCAGATCTGAGAAAGGCAATCCGAACAGACCCGGTGGAGTTCATAAGCGGCGGACACAAAGCGACCGGCGACGAGTATCAGACACTCGACCTGGGATCAGCGAAAGCGGCAATTCTGCGTCATGCTCCCTCTGTAACTGCATTCACCGTCGCAGCCCTGTTTTCAGTCCGCAACACTGAGCACGAAGTCGCAGTTCGAAATTTAGTGCTTGAGTTGACAGACAAACCAGTCACATGCACATTTGAACTGACTGCCAGTCTAAACGCGCCACGTCGGGCGATGACTGCAGTACTGAATGCCAGACTGATTGCGCCAATTTCACAGTTGATTAAGACTGTTCGATCGGAACTCGCTGCCAAAAATGTCAATTCTCCATTAATGGTCGTCAAAGGTGATGGCTCCATGATGGGCGCTGAGCTGGCGATGGTGAGACCCGTCGAAACCATACTTTCTGGACCTGCTGCCAGCATAATTGGTGCTGTCCACTTGGCAAATTCTCCAGTTGCTGTTGTTTCTGACATCGGTGGTACAACAACCGACATTGCCGTTCTGAGAGATGGTAATCCTAGAATTGCGCGGGATGGTGCCATGATCGGAGGTTTTCGAACCTTCGTTGAAGCGGTGGATGTCTACACCGTCGGTTTGGGCGGAGACAGTATAGTCTCGATAAGTTCTCCATTGCTTGTTGGCCCGAATCGCGCGCTGCCTCTGTCATGCCTTGGGCAGCAGTATCCCGAAATTTTGAAAATATTACAAGAACAACTGGCAGAGAAATGGCAGGAATACCAAGGCTGTTTTTTACTTCGTCGTAAAGAATCAGAAGATTTAAATTCACTAACCAGAAGCGACCGCAGATTATGGGATCTTCTCGAGCACGGACCCTTACGCTGCGATAAACTTTTCAAAGAACCGGCCATGCTAAGGGCCTTTCGACGAATGCGAACACTCGACCTTGTTCACATGGCCGCGTTTACACCGACTGATGCGCTACATGTGTTAGGAGATATGGACCGCTGGTCGGTTGATTCGGCAAATCTTGGTGCAGAAATCTGGCAAAGACACCTGTCTGATTGGGAAGATGCCTCATTTACCAATACCACTGAATTCGCAAAAACGGTAGTTGAACTAGTGATTCAAAAATCAAGTTCCAGTCTAATCGAAGCGATTGCTGTTTCCGAAGAATTCAAGGTTCCAAATTCTGGCCTGAATGAATATCTGTTGAATCGCGCGGTTGGTTCTGAACGATCCAGGTTGCTTGATGTCCAACTGCACATTGCAGGTGCACTGGCAGTTGTTGGCGCTCCCGCACGATCAATATATCCAGAGGTCGCCAAACGCCTGAACACCAAAGCGGATATCGCAGAATTCCACGAAATCGGCAATGCAGTCGGAGCTGCAATCGGTACTGTAATGCAACGCGTATCAAGTTTGATTACTTCTCCAACTGAGGGTATTTATAGAGCGCATACACCAAGCGGCATTCAGGATTATGACAACCTTGATGATGCTGTAGATGCGGCAACCAGGGAGCTGGAAGATCTGGCAAGTCAGCGCGCAGCGGTATCAAAAGCTGCAAATATAGATACCTCAGCACAGCGCTCAGACATTATTGTCCAGGGACTTGGCGGCCACTCGATTTTCATTGAATCGAGAATCACCGTAACGGTGCAAGGGGATGTTGATTTGAGGGTACAGCCCGTATAGTGGAAATATGGGACGTGCAGCAGATTCCATGGCGAAGCAATTGGCACTCACCAGTAGCAACCACAAGCTATGTGATCGTCTTGAGTACCTGTCCTGGCCTGTTGCCCGTCCAACCGCTGTCGCTATAAATCAGCTCACCATTGACGTAAACTGATTCAATGCCGTCCGCAGGCTGGATCGGATTTTCAAATGTCGCCCGGTCCAAAATGGTGTCTGGGTCGAAAATGACAATATCTGCACTCATATCCTTCCGAATGAACCCGCGGTCGGAAATTCCAAATGTAGTGGCGGTGTTTCCGGTCATTCGAGCGACAGCCTCTTCCAATGGAAATAGCTCCAAATCGCGTGCATAGTGACCGATCACCCTGGGAAACGTTCCCCATAAACGCGGATGCGGAAAACGATCGCTAGGCAGACCATCTGAACCGATCATTGCACCAGGGAACTTTAGCACTCGCTGCAAATCCGCTTCATCCATCTGAAAATAGATTGCACCGGCAGGCGAAAGCATTTCAATTGCATGCTCTGCGGAAACACCCCAGTCTTCACAGATTGCGCTGAGTTCCGTTCCTGTCAATTCAGGGTAAGCATCTGACCATGTCACCAGAATTCGATCAGCATGCGGCAGATATTGTGGTAACAGGGAAGTTGAACTTGCGATGTAGGGATAGACATCAAAATTTAAGTTGACAGTTTGTTGTGCATCCTGAATCTGTGTCAGTGTATCCCTTGTTCTGCCCCAATTTTTCTTGCCACATGTTTTGTGATGGGAAATTACGGTTCGAATGTCTGCATCCCTTGCGACACGTATTGTCTCGTCGATCGACATGTCGATGTGGTCACTTTCGTTCCGCATGTGTGTGGTATAGACACCATTAGCTTCTGCTGCGCGTGTAGCCAGTCGAGTCACTTCGATTTCCGACGAGGCAATTGCAGGCGGATACTCAAGTCCAGTACTGAATCCTGCGTACCCGGCTTTCATGGCTGAATCGACCAAACGCTCCATGTCAAGAATTTCCGTTTCGGTCGCAGGTCGATCGAGACGGTCCATCGTGGCTACTCTGAGAGTTGAATGTCCAACCAACATAATGCTGTTCACCGCAGGAGGAGATTGTTCAAGCTCTTCAACATAAGCACGAGCCGATGGAAATCGATACCAGTCTTTGTCACCTAGCAGATTCAGTGGTGGGGGCGGATCGCGATGAACTAACGGAGCGAGACTGATTCCGCAATTGCCCGTGACAACCGTCGTCACCCCCTGGCTGATCTTAGGCAGCATATCAGGGTTGGACAGAAGGATTCGATCATCATGTGTGTGCGCATCAATAAATCCAGGTGCAACACATTTTCCATCAGCATTAACCGAACTATCGGAACTCCAATCTCCAAGTGCGCCAACTGCAGTAATTATTCCTTGCCTGACTGCAACGTCTGCGAAGAAAGAATCTCCACCGCTGCCATCAATCACCTGTCCGCCACGAATGATTAAATCAGCATCCAACTTAGACATTTCGCTACCTTCTTCGACGCCGTCTGCGTCGTTCTGAATCACTAGACGGTTCTGAAGCTTGCGCCGGCAGATCTACAATTGTGTTTAAGTGTTTGTACTTGGCTGTTTTGTGAGGGATGGCCATTGCATCAACAAAATGACTTTGAAAACTGGGTTCAACCGCAGTTTCAACTTTCTCAATATTACGGACAATGTGCTGTATTTCAGATCTGGACTGTCTGTCCAGTAAAGCAATTCTTGCACCAGTACCCGCAGCATTGCCTGCCGAAGTTACTTGACTGAGTTCACAATCGGGAATCAGACCCAGAATCATCGCATACTTGACATCAACGTGACTGCCAAATGCACCAGCCAATCGGATCGCTTCAACCTCATCTACATCCATTCGCTCCATCAGAAGTTTGACACCAGCATAAAGTGCCGCTTTGGCTAGCTGAATTGCCCGAATATCATTTTGTGTAATCATGATCTTTGGGTCCGCATCGTTCAGAACATAAGCAAATGTTCGGCCATCAGCAACAATCCGCTCGCTTTTTTCTGAATTACTTCCCAAAATCACTCCATTTGAATCAATTACTCCAGCGAGATACATCTCTGCCACAACTTCGATAATTCCCGACCCGCATATTCCGGTAACACCGGTGCTGGAAACTGTGTCGTCAAACCCTTCTTCTGTAGACCAAAGATCACATCCGATCACTTTGAATTTTGGAGATAACGTTTCCTTATCAATTCGAACCCGCTCTATGGCACCTGGTGCAGCCCGTTGTCCACTTGAAATTTGGGCACCCTCAAAAGCCGGACCGGTTGGACTGGACGCAGCAAGCATACGATGGCGGTTACCAAGAACTATTTCAGCATTGGTACCAATATCCACCAAAAGGGTCATTTCATCCCGCATATAGGGCTGTTCTGACAGCACCATACCGGCAGCATCAGCACCGACGTGCCCGGCAATACACGGCAGCATAAAAGCTCGGGCATTGAAGTGAAATGAAAGGTCCAATTCATTCGCCCAAATACTAACCGCCTGATCAGTCGCCAAAGCAAATGGTGCCCCGCCTAGTTCTATTGGACTGATTCCAAGCAACAGATGGTGCATGACTGGATTTCCAACAAAAACAACATCCAGAATATCGGTGACTTCGATGCCTGCAGATACTGCTACGTCTTCGCTGAGTTTCTGAATCGCTTTGCGTACCTCCCTGGTAAGGGTCTCTTCCTTTCCCGGATTCATCATCAGATAAGATACCCGGCTCATCAGATCTTCGCCAAACCGAATTTGCGGATTCATGATGCCAGCAGATTCAACAACTTCACCACTTGATAGATCACAAAGATGTGCTGCAATTGTGGTTGAACCGACATCAAAGGCCAAACCGTAGGCGTGACCTTTGAATCCCGGCCAGACTGCAACAATTTGAGAAGCGTCATGTACCGCGACTGTTACTTTCCACTCCCCATCGCGAAGAGTAGTCTGAACTCTTTGAATTTGTCTTAAGTCACACGTTAGATTTTCGAGTCGCCACTCAAATTCCAGTGCGTCCTTTATGCGTTGCAGATCACCGGATGGATCGTACATGTTGGGTTCCTGCACTTCGACATAGTACATGCGAATGACAGGGTCAAGATTGATGTCGTGTACTTCAGCACGCTTCCTGACAACTTGTCGATGCACCTGACTTTCAGGGGGCACATCGATGATCACATCACCTAGAATCTTGACAGAACAGCTCAGACGCCGCCCTTCAATCAGATCGTGCGCTTTTGAGTAGTTGATTTCGAGCGGACTGAATGACGATAGATGTTCAGCCCGCGATTCAACACCGTGCTTGGCAAAAGATCCAGTGCTCAATTCAATTTGACACCGACCGCACATGGCCCTACCGCCACAGACCGAATCAAGATCCACCCCAAGTGCCCTCGCTGCCTGTAATACAGGCGTACCTATCGCAAACCGCCCGCGTCGCCCTGAAGGCGTAAAGACCACCATTGCGTCAGCGGCTTCAGTCAAGGAATTGCCTCAAGTTGAGTGGATGATTAGAACAGATTTGATGCTACCGAGCGGCAAGTTGGTAATCGCTGTTGAATACAAGATTTACGCATTGGCAGAATGTCTTCTGCGGCTACGGTTTCGGCGCCCTGCCCGTTCGCCGCCAGCGTTTTCACTGATGGGTTGTCGAAATTTTGAAATCCAGCGCCGACACTCCCGATCCGTCCCCATCATTACATCAGCTGCCATGATTGAATTCATGATTTCTGTGTGCAATGGACTAGTGATCGCGGATGTCATACCAGCACCGATTGCCATCGTCAGAAAAGCTGAGTTTAAACCGTTTCGATTAGGGAGCCCAAAACTGATGTTTGATGCTCCGCATGTTGTGTTGACCTTGAGTTCTTCACGCAGGCGCTGAACAATTCTAAACACCTGCCGCCCAGCCAAGCCAATTGCACCAATCGGCATCACCAACGGGTCAACAACAACATCATTTCGTGAGATTCCGTAGTCTTCCGCTCGTTCGACGATTTTCTTGGCGACCTCATACCGAACATCGGGGTCTTCGGAAATTCCAGTCTCATCATTTGATATGGCGACTACTGCCGCGTCATACTTTTTTACCAGCGGCAAAACACTCTCCAGACGCTCTTCCTCACCCGTCACAGAGTTGACCAGTGGTCGTCCCTGGTAAACCTCCAGTCCCGCTTCCAGCGCTTCAACAATGGAAGAATCAATCGACAGGGGCACATCGGTCAGTGATTGCACCAATTGAATACATTCGGCAAGAATCCGCGGCTCGTCGGCAAGGGGGATGCCAGCATTGACATCAAGCATATGAGCGCCGGCCTCTACCTGGGCTAAGGCATCAGATTCGACGCGACTGTAGTTCCCAATCGCCATCTCTGCAGCGAGTAGTTTCCGGCCAGTGGGATTGATCCGTTCTCCAATAACACAGAACGGTCTCTCATAACCAATAACGACCGTTTTTGTTTGTGATGATACGACTGTTTCGGTCATTAAGGTACCACTCCAGCGAACAACTCAGGTTCCATGTTTTGGGCGTAAAAACTTGGCGGTTATGCCCCAGCTCTAAGTTCTGAAATCAGTGTCTTACAGGTTTCGACTGCTACCGCAGCATCGCGACAGTAGGCATTCGCACCAATCGCCAAGCCAAACTCTTCATTAAGCGGTGCACCACCTACAACCACAATGTAGTCGTCTCGAATTCCCTGTTCGACTAGTGTGTCGATTACGACCTTCATGTAGGGCATAGTTGTAGTCAACAGTGCTGACATGCCCAACAACTCAGGTTCATGCTCTTCCAGCGCCGCCATGTAATTCTCAACCGGGTTATTGATACCAAGATTGATCACTTCAAATCCAGCACCTTCCAGCATCATGGCCACCAGGTTCTTTCCAATGTCATGAATATCACCTTTGACAGTTCCAATGACCATTTTTCCGATTGTCGGCGCTCCAGTTTCAGCCAAAAGTGGCCGTAGGATCGACATGCCGCCTTTCATTGCATTGGCTGACATCAGCACTTCTGGTACAAACAAGATGCCGTCTCGAAAGTCGATGCCAACTATACGCATACCCTCAACGAGTGCATCTTGAAGAACATCATAAGGTTCCCATCCTCTATTCAGCAGAATATGCGTACCTTCTTCGATTTCCTCCTTCAGTCCATCGTACAGGTCATCGTGCATCTGCTCAACCAGTTCTTCATCCGATAAAGCTGATAGGTCAATATCTTCTACGTCGTTATCCATTAGGCACAATCCAAGAGTCTCGGTTCATCTAGGAACTCAGGGTGATAAAGTCAGAAAATCTTGCGTATTTTAACTTCTGCTGCTCAATTCGATATTAATTTTTTTAAGTGTTTCTGCAGAAACGATAGGGAGAATATCAAAGCTAAAAATTATACAAATATGACCAAGTTGAAATTCAAATTAACTACGGAATATTAGACCTTTAGTTGTCATTTTTCAAGATTTATTCTAGAAATCAGTGAATAATTTTTTACCACTCACTAAGTCAGTCGAGTACGACGTAATGCCTGACTCAAACAATGAATTCCACCACCGCCAAGTGTGAACATTGACAGATCCAATTCTTCCACAGTAAATCCGTGTGCGCGCAGTTGTTGGCAGGCATTAGGTGAACCGTTCATCGCCAGAATTCTGTCGTCTCCGAGACACATAAGATTGACGCCAAGATTTCGGGCTTCGGAAAATTTGACATCGATAATTTCAAACCCCTGATCTTTCAACCATGCCAGCAGCCAAGGTTCCATGGCATCGCAACAGGCGATCAAAAGGTTTTCTGCAATTGGCACAACCAGCCCGTCCATGTGAACAAACTCTCTTGATATAGGCGCTGTCATGGCTTCCCAACCCTCTGCTCTGACGTATTCTGCAACCTGCTCAGAACCCTCTTTCTCAGACCGCTCGCCGCAGAAGCCAATCAATACCAAACCCGGCCTCAGAATAACGAAATCACCGCCTTCAAAGTGACCAGCGGTGGCAAATTTCCAAATGGGTATTTGATTATCCTGATAGAACTTGATCGCCGTCGCATAGTCCGCGCGACGACATTTGAGCTGCATGTGACAGATGAGTGCACCCCAAGGTGTCATCGCGGAATTGTCGCGTGCGAAAAAGTTCCGATGCAGGGCTTCATCGGCATCCAAAAAATGGCACTTGACGCCATATTCCTGATACATCTGCACCATGGCCTTATGTTGCGACTGGGCCAGGTCGTAATCAAAACTTATGCCTGTCCGTGCGGCATTATCCATGGTACGCCGAATAAGGGGACCTGCATCTACCCAGCGATAGTAAAGCGGCTGTCCAAGCAAGACATCCGTCAAAGTTGAGTATTCGTTATCAATGCCCCAATAATCGTGGGCGAATTCTGTCGATTGCTTTATGTGACCCATTTTTTCCCTGTACATCAATATTCCTCCATACTTCACGCAAGAAATTCAAGTCACCCGCTTCGGGACCAAAGATTCACTGAATGGATTCAGTTGATTAAATGTCGAATGATAGCCAAAAATTCTAGTACTGTGGGATTGGTTTCAGCGCAGAGACCGTAGGCGCTACAACCGCGGGTGTTTTGCTGCCAACCCAAGGCTATTTGAAATGCTTCTGGAATGTTTGCAATCAATTGACGAAAGCCTGTCTGAAATTAGGAGCAAAGCTGCGTAAACTTAGAGTTCGTCGTAGAATTTTGGCTAATCGCGCCGATCGACTCGCGCACTGACTTTCAAGTATTGACCTTTTCAACGCGGTCTGAAATCTCATGCAAGATTTCCTGTTCATGCTCATTGAGAGCAGGCGGTGACAAACGAATCGGCAAATCGCGATCCGACAGCTGCACCGGATGTGAAAATGTTTTTGTAATGGTATTTCCAGGCAACTCAAGCGGTTGTACCCAACCGTGGCTGCTTACCTGTGGATCATCAAGTACTTCACCATACCGATTGATCGGTGCAGTCGGTACACCTGCTTCCAGAAATCGCTGATACCAACCATCAGCTGTATCACTAGCAAATTCAAGTTCCAGAATTTCTGTCAATTCACTTTGATTTTTTGTACGCATTTCGGTACTGGTAAATCTCGGGTCGTCAACCAAATCAGGTCGGTTAACAACATCACAGACTATTTCGAACAGATTCTGATTGCCTGCTGCCAATACGAAATGATCATCGGAAGCCTTGAATGCCTGATATGGAGCATTTCTAGGGTGTCGCGACCCCAAACGTATGGGATTATTGCCAGTACCGAAGTATTCGCTGACTTGCAGGGCGGCAATTCCAAGACTACAACCCAGCATGGACGCGTCAATATGAACTCCTTTGCCGGTAGTCTTGCGTTCAAACAATGCTGATGAAATGTGGAATGCCGCATACAATCCGGTTGCAAAATCACTCAAAGGCACACCGCACTTTATCGGCGATTCACCTTCTTCACCGGTTACGCTCATGATGCCCGACATGGCTTGCATGGTAACATCGAAAGCGCCTTGCTGGGCTCGCGGGCCAGTTTGCCCAAATGCGGAAATTGAACAGTAAATTAGCGACGGATTGATTTCGGAAACGGTATCGTAGTCAAGCCCCAATCGCCGCATAACCCCGGGACGATTATTCTCCAGCAAAACATCGGCGCTTTTGACTAGCTGACAAGCTGCGTTAAGACCATCGCTTGATTTCAAATCCAGCGCAATGGATCGTTTGTTTTTGTTTACGGATGCAAAGTTCCCGCTGAAGCCGTTCACTATGGGTGGCCATTGCCGCATGGCATCTCCGCCAGGAGGTTCAACTTTTATGACATCGGCGCCAAGGTCGCCGAGCAACATGGCGCAAAATGGACCTGCTGCAATTTGGCAAATTTCAATGACTCGCACCCCGGAAAGCGAAAGTTCGACTCCCTGGGAGGAAAAAGCGCGGTTACCGAGCCTATTTGAATTGGGGGATTTCATAGACTCATTTGACGAAAATATTAAAACCCGGCACGGCCCATAGAACCGTGCCGGGACATTCAGTCATTAGACTATGAGGGGAATGAATAAGGCAACTTGCGTGCGCGGATGAATTCCCCTTCCGTAGTATCTGTATACGGAATTTGTTCGGAGCGGAACTTTGACATGCTGGCAAAGATTTTCGCGCTCCATGGATCATTGGCAACTTGGTCAGCGATGATTTCACCAGCCGCATTACCAATTGCGATAAGCGCATCATCCGGTATGACCTTAATAATGACGCCTTCCTCATTGACCAGCTTTTGAAGGATTGCGCCCGAGTAAGCAACTGGTTCCGAAAGCGCAAAATGATTCGCAGAATTCGCACACTGCGTCACGATCGCCTTAAGGTCGTTAGGCAAAGTATCCCACGCCGCTGGATTGATGAACAGATCGAGCGAAGTTGCCGCTTCGTGGAACCCCGGAGTGTAGTAATACTTTCCGTGACGCCAGAATCCCATGGTAGCCTCACCATAGGGGCTGTTCCATTCCACCCAGTCCACAGTTCCGGAGGCAAATGCCTGCGCAACCTCGGATCCAGGCAGATTGATCACAGTTGCGCCAATTGCTGCCATAGACGCACCACCGATTCCGGGCATACGCATTTTCAGCCCTTTGAAATCCTCGAGTGAATTGACTTCCTTTCTCGAATAGCCAGGATGCTGTACACCGGTATTACCACAGATAAGGAACCGACAACCAAGTGCGTCCTGATAGAACTCGTCACAGAGTTGTGCACCTCCGCCGAACTGAATCCAAGCATTGTATTCCTGCGCAGTCAGTCCAAATGGAAAGTTACTCACCAATTGCGAGGCAATCGCTTTACCCTTCCAGTAGTACGGGGCACCGTGCCCCATTTCAACCGTTCCTGCACTGACGGCATCAATTGACTCAAATGCCGGAACGACTTCACCAGATGCGAATAGCTTAATTTCGAGACGGCCGTCTGAACATGCAGTTACTTGATCCGCAAAATACTGGGCTGTCGTCCCAAGTCCTGGCAAATTCTTCGGCCAGGTAGTAATTAATCGCCACTGTATGCGATCTTGGGAAATTGCTGGAGCGGCAATTGCAGCAGATGCTACACCCGCTGCTGCTGCTCCTGATGTCTTGATGAAATCTCTTCTCTTCATTTCATACTCCCATGTTTAAGTTAAAAATTCATTTGTCGTACAAATTGGACCACAACATAACACATTTATTTTGTGAATCCTTGTGTGGTTATTATCAGTCTTGCAATCGTACCTTAATTAACTCAATTATGCAAGGTTAAATGTTCCCAATGAGAACTGAGTCTGAGGACGTTTTATAAAGTCGGATGTACAAAATCTATAAACCGAAAATACATAAGGACTGACTAAAGAACTGCACCAAAGCACCATGATCGCAAATACTTGGGTATGCATTTCAAGTTGCATGTTTTTTGGCATTTAATTTAATTAACGAAAAATTCTGTTTTTGACCTAGCTGACGATGATGTAGAAAGTAAGAAAGTCCCCTTGCCAAAAAATGAGTCGTAGCTGGATACCTATAGTATTGAAAAACAGGAATGAGCTTTGACCAGCTGAAGGAGTTGTCGTTGTCACCCATTGAGCACCCCATAAATTTGCCAGAAAGCGAATGTCTGCCTAAATTAACCAAAAAGCTGCTTTGGCAACCAGGTCGCCAGCTGTGGAAAATAAGCAAGAATACAAAGTGCAATCAGTTGCAGTACGACGAAAGGAATGACACCGCGATAAATGTCGCCAGTCTTGATTCGTTTAGGCGCCACGCCCCGTATATAAAACAGCGCCCAGCCAAATGGTGGTGTCATAAAGCTGGTTTGAAGATTTAAGCCGATCATGATGCCGAGCCAAACCGGGTTGATGTCGGTCTTGAGCAGTGCTGGTGCAATGATCGGCACAACGATAAAAACAATTTCGATAAACTCAAGGATGAAGCCCAAAAGAAAAATCAGAATCATCACGAAAATCAAAGCTGTTACCGTACCGCCCGGCAATGAAAGAAGAAAATTCTCAACAACTTCGTCACCACCGAGCCCGCGAAATGTCAGAGAAAACAATGATGCACCAATCAAAATGCCAAATACCATGCACGAAATTCGGGTTGTTGAGCGAACCACCTCCCCTAATATTTTCCAGTTCAGCATCCTGCGAATTGCCGCCAGCAACATTGCACCGACCGCACCGAATGAAGCGGCTTCAGTTGGTGTCGCCAGTCCACCGAGAATCGAGCCAAGAACGGCAAAAATGAGAAACAGTGGTGGAATCAGGACTTTGATGATCTGAGCGGTGAAGTGACTTCGATCCATGCTAGAGTCATAGTAGGCGGGAGACGCCTTAGGACGAGTAAATGCAACAGTGACTTGCCAACAAAAATACAACGCCACAAGCATCAGACCTGGTAGCACCGCACCGGCAAACAAATCGATTACAGAGAATGGTTCAAACAGGAAATTTCCGATAGAAAGCTGCGCTTCGCTATACATTCCCGCCAGTACATCACCAAGCAACACCAAAACCACGGATGGCGGAATGATCTGCCCAAGCGTTCCAGCCGCACAAATTGTTCCGCACGCAAGTTTGGGGTCATAATTTGCACGCAGCATCGTTGGCAAGCTAAGCAATCCCATGGTTACCACTGTTGCGCCCACGATGCCGGTTGTGGCAGCAAGCAGCATACCGACAAAAGTAACCGAAATACCTAGTCCACCGCGCAACTGCCCAAAACACTGCCCCATTGTCGTTAGAAGATCTTCGGCAATTTTGGATTTCTCGAGCATTACTCCCATGAAGACAAATAGAGGGACTGCAACCAGTAGCTCGTTAGTCATGACTCCAAAAAATCGCGAAGGAAGGGCGTTGAAAAACAGCATGTCAAAGACGCCCATAGACTGCCCGATCAAGGCAAACACCACACCAACACCCGCAAGCGTGAATGCAACCTGATACCCGACCAACATTGCTCCGCAAATCGTTGCGAGCATCGCCATGGCAAGTATCTGACCGCTATCCACCCTGTCCTCCTTCGAAATCTTCCCCAGAATCTTCTGCGTATTCGCCAGTCACTAATGCTGTACAACTTCGAATAATGATCGCTATGGCCTGCAGAAACAACAAAATGAAAAATGCGAGCATTGTTGTTTTAAACAGGTACAGTCCCGGCAATCCGCCAGCCTCCTGAGAAACTTCTAGCCGTGACCAGGACAGCAATACGTACGGGACCGTATACTTGGCGATGACATACAGGGAGGGCATCAACAATAGAATTGTTCCAAACAAATCAACCAGAGCCCTATATCGAACGCTGGCACTGCGGTAAATGATGTCAACTCGAACATGCCCACCCGCCATCAGTGTGTATGCCATGGCCAGCATGATAATGGCGCCATGCATCCACACGTATGTCTCCTGGAACCAAACCCAGCCTAAACTGAAGCCATATCGTAAAGTGGCAACCGTAAAAGTAATAATTGCCATTGATAATGCCAGCCAAGCGACCGCATGTCCGACTTTCTTATTGAAGATATCGATGAAATCAGCGATACGAACAAAAAAAAGCATTGCAGAAGACATCGATACTAGCTTGGAGTCTAAACTGGTCGGCGGAAAAACAATCGACCAATCAACAATAAATTGATTTCAATTAATTGACCGCCTTAAGCGGCACCTTTGTCTCGTGGCGCTGCTCAAATGCTTGCAACTCCGCTTGCTGTGTGCGCGAAAACAACTGCCGAATCCTGCGCAAGGCTTTGTCAGGCTTCAGAAACACTTCCATATATCCATCATCATCAAAATCAAACATTTCCTGTTGCTTTTCCAGTGCCCACAAATCCTGTGCGACCACTTCAGGAAACATATGCGCGACCCGACTTGCAGCTGATATAGTCGGGTCTCCTTTCGACATGTGATCAGCTTTGCAATTCACGCACCAGCGCCATATATGGTGCTTGTCGTCTATTGGTGTGTGCGTATGAAACAGCGTATACCCGCGAATGATGTCATTTTGGTCCAATTGACCAGGAGGGGCCACACGCATTTCGACACGTGTCAGACCAGGACTAACCATGCAGTGGGAGTGATCTCGATCCACGACGTCATACACGAACCAATCCTGCAGGAATGGAGGCTGTGTGTAGCTCTCCGCGAGCCGAATGGTTTTAACGAATTTATTGCCGTTCTCTTCACCCTCAACTAGCTTTATCGGGATTCTGCTGTTGTCAATATCTCCAATGTTTCCGTCGTGCAATGGATAAAAGTGTGAAATATCCATCAAATTTTCGATCAACAGCAGATAGTTAGCCCTGACTTCCATAGGTTCTGAATGGATGGACTCCCATTTTTCAGATGAAATTTCAGGCGTTTCAGGGGGGCTGACTTCTTCGGCTTTTTCCGGTTCACCAGGCCAGATCCAGACCAGACCCTGCTTTTCGATAATCGGGTACGGCTTTAGTTGTAGTCTAGAAGGAATGTTTCCATCAGGGTGAGAAGGAACCGCCACGCATTGACCAGTGGAATTGTAACAGAGCCCGTGATAAGCACACTCGAGCGTACCATCGGGCATAATTCGGCCTTCTGACAAAGGCATGCGTTTGTGCATACAACGATTGTCAAATGCAACGACATCTCCATCGCTGGTTCGCCAGGTAACAATCGGCTTTTCGCAAATTTTATGCCCTTTCAGCTGATTCGTTTCGAACTCATCAGAGAAACCAGCCACATACCAGGAATTCGTGATGTAGTGATAAGGAATCATAGTAATGCTCCGGTTCGGGTTAAAAGCTCAAGACCTGCGCTATTCACAACTCAAAATATATTTATACAATATATTTTTAGATAATCCGCATGTTGTCGCCCAAACACTTTCCCATAGAAATGTTGGAGCGAGAACAATCATGGATTTAGTCAAGGAATTTCGAGTGAAATTTCAGCTGAATGTGTACCGAACCTCAACAGAATTATGGCCAGAGTAAGAGATATAGAAATTGAAGAAGTTGCGGATGACCTAAAGGGAGTCTACGCGAGATTTAGCGCCGAATATGGGCCATTCCTCAACCAGGTTAAGGTATTTGCACATAGACCACCGGCGTTGCGTCATATCATGGGTATGCTGCTCGAATTCAAGGAAGAGAGTGTTTTACCGATACGATATCTGGAAATCGCACTAGTTGTCGTCTCAAAACTGAATGAATGCCAGTACTGCGTGATTCATCACACGCCTCGACTGGTTAGTTCAGGAATCTCGTCTGAAACAGCCGAAAAGATTTTGCAGATTGACTGTCCGGGATTAAGCGAAATTGACCGACTTGTAAGAGATTATTCGATTCAAGTAACGGAAAATGCCGGACGCATTCCAAATAAAATGTTTGAATCACTACGGAAGCATTTCTCTGAGAGCCAGGTTGTAGAACTGACACTACGCATCGCTCTGTGTGGATTCTTTAATCGTTTCAACGACGCACTCCAGATTGAGACTGAAGACGAAGCCAGTCATTTGATGGTGTCCGCTGACCAACACTGACGACTCTGAAGGTGAGTTTCCAATTTGACTCACCAAATATCAGTTTGGAGGCAAGATTTTGCCGTTAAACAAGCTTCAAGTTCGCGTTCAGCAAATTCGATACGAAGCGGTTGACATAGTCAGCTTATTGCTTGTTGACCCAAGCGGCGCTAAATTACCCGATTACGCGGCCGGCGCCCATATTGACGTTCATCTGCCAAATGGCTTGATTCGTCAATTTTCGCTTTGCGGTCCTCCCATAGACAAGCATAGCTATCTTTTTGGGATCTTGAAGGAAAACCCCGGAACGGGTGGCTCAAAGTTTATTCACGAAAAAATTCAAGTGGGCGATCTGCTTGAAATTTCGGAACCCAAAAACTTGTTTAAGATAAATTCACATGCCGAGCGGCACTTGCTCATTGGCGGCGGTATTGGAATTACGCCAATACTGTCCATGAGTTATGCGCTTGAACAGCAAAAGGCTGAATACATACTTCATTGCTGCAGCAGATCACCAGAAAAAACCGCATTTCGAGAAGAACTTGTTGGTGTTGTTCAGCATGGTCAATTGCATTTTCACTTTGATGGCGGAAATCCAGAGAACGGGTTGGACATCAAGGCTGAACTACGAGACTATGTTAAAGGTACGCATCTATATTGTTGTGGTCCGCAAGGCATGATGAATGCCGTCAGAGACTTTTCCAGTCACTGGCCGGTCGGCACCGTACACTTTGAATATTTCACACAGGATGCGCTTCCAACCAGAGAATTTGATAAGACTGCAGAGGATTCTGAATTTCAAATCAGGCTGGCTAGTGACGGTCAGGTGTTCACGGTACCAGCGCACAAAACCATTGTCGATGTTCTAAGGGAAAATGGAATTTTCATTGAAACTTCATGCGAAGACGGATTTTGCGGCACCTGCCTCACTCGGTACTTGGAAGGACAACCGGACCATCGAGATGAGGTGCTTGACGATGAAGACCACGAGGAATATGTACTCATCTGCTGCGCCCGATCAAAGTCTCCAGAATTAGTCCTCGACCTTTGACAGTGCTGTTTCTTAACTGAATCAACCAATTGAATGCAATTGTGAAAATTGTGATTCAGCGATTTTCAAACAGACGCTGCTAAGACAGTCCAAGCCAATTCAACTGCATCCATCAGCTAGCCTTTGCAGTAGACTATTTGCATCATTTGGAATAGAATTCAATCCTAGATAGATTCCGATTCTAATCCTAAATTCGATCAATTCAGTGCCCCCCTTATTTTCGATCAAGACTAAATTCAGTTTACAAACTTTCGCAGTAGGCCTGCTATTCCTTGCAGCATCTACCCCTGCCCAATCTGACCAGAACGACCCTAGGCTTGATGCATTGTTTGAGCAGCTGCATGTTGTTGAGGACCAGCAGTCCGGCGATAGAATAACTGACGAAATTTGGGAAATATGGCGGGACTCTGGCAACGATGAAATCAACCGTCTGATGCGAGAGGGTGTAATCTCGATGCAAACCGGTCGTTTGCATCGAGCCGTGCGGATCTTCGACCGTATCATCGAGTTGGCACCTGAATTTGCAGAGGGCTGGAACAAGCGCGCGACAGTCTACTATTTTCTGCAGGAATTCGAAAAGTCAGCTGCAGATGTGAGACAGACGCTGCAACTTGAGCCACGCCATTTTGGAGCCACTGCGGGACTGGGGCTAATATTTCTTGAGGTTGAATATTACGAAAACGCCCTTGAAGCGTTTGAACGGGCTTTGGATATCAATCCACACCTGACCGGTCCCAAATATCAGATAGAACGCATCCAAAATCTATTGCTGAACGACCCAGCCTGAAAGAACATTTGTCAGTCGCGGTTAGTTCAGACTAACTTCCATTCTCATCATAAACTTCAATCAACCAATTTCCAATATCAGCAATTTCTTCTTGCGAAACAGAATGTGCTATGGGATAGTCTTTGGCCTGAACGTTATAGCCAAGTTCAGTCAATATCTGTCGTGAGCGCTCGACAACCGATATTGATACCATGGGGTCCATTGAACCGTGCAAGTAAAGAAATGATGTGTCGCGATTGATGGCGCAGTCTTCTTCATGAGCGCTATCCATTCGCGGCAAATAAGTCGAAAGTGCCATGATGCCCGCAAATCGCTCAGGATATCGAAGTCCCATATAAAGCGCAATGGCACCACCCTGAGAAAATCCGGCTAGTACGATACGGTCTGTGCTCATTCCTCGACTATTTTCATGGCAAATGAGTTCAGATATCAGGCCACAGGAATTCTCAATTCCATCCTTATCTTCAACAGCGTAACCCAGAACCGGATTAAGAATGTCATACCAGGCACGCATGTGCATGCCCATGTTAATGGTTACAGACCGGTGCGGTGCATGCGGAAAAATAAATCGAATCTTACACCGAGGAGGAATACCCAGAAACGGCACTACTCCTTCAAAATCGTGACCGTCAGCGCCTAGACCGTGCAGCCAGATCACCGAAAGATGAGGTGGGGCTGGAGGATTGATCTCTATTGTTTCAAGCACGGATATTGTCCAAAATCTTCAAAATTGACTAAATCGAAAGAAGGTATATCAATCAGACCTAAATTTTCACAGAACAAATCCAGGTTGATTCAATCAGTTAAATTGCATTCAGGCAGGAACGGATAAAACGCGCAATGATTGTACCGTCTTTTGTGACTACAATCATTTAGTTCTCAAGAAGTCTACAAACGGTTAAACTGCAGCAAACTAGCGCGTCAAACCTAGATTGATTCAGATATTTGCGTTATAGTTCAATGGTTTAACTGAGATACTTCAAATGGTTGTTATCTGTTGAGAAGATATTGCTCTAACCGGCAATTGAACCCTTAACAATTCCTCAACAGGGTTAATCACCGAACGTAACAATTATTACGATTTATCTGAACAATTTCATTTGAGATCCTTTCAAAGGTGTATAGATAGCAGTAAAATGAGTTTTGCTCGCAGAATAAAACCGACTCAATACAAGAGTAAATTCAATCCACAGTCATTCGAGCGAAAGGAACTCACTCGAACAATTAGAAATGTGAGGAAAGCCGATGGCAGCATATGTTGTAGTTCAAGTCGATATCCATGACCCGGATGGTTTTGCAGTCTATCGCGAAATGGTCCCACCGACATTGAAAATCTATGGAGGTCGATATCTGGTTCGGGGCGGTGATCACAAATGTTTCGAAGGAGAGTGGGACCCGAAACGTCTGGTGATTATTGAATTCGATAGTGTAGAGAGAGCGACTGCATGGCTGACCTCAGAGGAATACGCTCCAGCCCGGGAATTGAGAGAACAGACCGCAGATTCTAAATTGATCATTGTTGAAGGACTTGCGGATTGATCAATTCACCCAATATGAAATTTGTAGACCGGATTATGAAAATAACAAATTTTCGGAGTATCATTTTTGATTGTCAATGTGCTAGCAAAACCGTACTATAGAACCATCAATTTGACCACACTAGTCAGATCAACATGATTCGTGTTATGACCATTACAGGCTTACCTTCCATGAAAAAACTATTTGCAATACTCGGTGTAGTCGTTGTCGCACTGCAAATTTCAACCCCTGTGGTTGCTCAAAATGAAACGCTGGTCGCAGTCGATACAATTCGACCTGAAGTCGTTAGCGAAACAGTCGCAGTATTCGGTGAAATCGTTTCACGGAAGTCAGGTGCTGTTCAAGTCGCGATTAGTGCACCCGTTGCTGATGTCCATGTTCGCGTCGGCGACCGAGTCGAACAGGGAGAATTAATTGCAACACTTGATTCTACGATGCTTGAGCTGCAAAAGAATACGGTCAGCGCACGCATTGCGATGGCGGAATGGGCTTCCCGACGAGCGGAAACTCAACTCGCGCTGTCTAAACAGCAAGAAGAACGATTTCGACAATTGCGACATTCGGCTGCCACAACTGAAGCGCAACTGGAAGATGCAGAACTGGCTTTGAAAATTTCCGAACACGCTCTTGGCGAATCGAAAGCAAACATTGACCAAATTCGTCGCGAACTGGAAATATCTGAACACAATATTGCGCTGACAGCGATTACTGCTCCCTACAGTGGTGTGATCGTCGAACGGTCCATCGAAGTTGGTCAATACAAGCGTACTGGTGATCACATCGTCCGCATCGTCGGAGACCATGATCTAGAAATTGAAGCATATATTCCTTATCGATACATCGATGTTCTGAGTGAGGGGGATTCAGTTACTGCAGAGTTTGATAACGGCACCAAATTTGAAACTAATCTGCGAGCATTTATTCCTGAGGAGCATGTCAGCACTCGAACTCGCGCAGTTCGCTTTGAATTCGATCAATCCAGCATAAATGATCAGCTAGCGGTTAATCAGAACGTAATTCTTCATATCCCGGTCTCTTCCGAGAAGCAAGCATTGACAGTCCATAAAGATGCAGTGCTCGCACAGCAAGGCGGCTATGTCGTATATGTCGTTCAAGATGACACTGCGTCACCACAATCCGTACAAATCGGAGAAGCGATTGGCAGTCGTTACGAAGTTCTTTCAGGATTGTCAGAAGGTGACAGAACTGTAATTCGCGGCAATGAACGCCTTGTACCGAATCAGAAAGTGAAGATTATTAACTGAAGCATCTTTTGATTCACTAGTATTCATTCACCTCAAGTACCCATCAGAGACCGCTTCTCTAGAACTCGCTTTCTGTGCTGGTCGATATTAATGATGTAGCGATCATGGATGCCTTCGCCAACCAGTTCCTTTGAATCGCTCACTTTACAGATAAAGCGAACTCTACGATTCTGAATTTCCTCAATTGTCACGTCAACTGTGACCACTTCATCCTGAGGTGTGGCGGCCAAATGTTTGATATCCACTAGGAAGCCCACAGAATCCCAACCTTTTGGCAGATTTTCAAATAGCAGATCGCGGCAGGCATACTCAATATCTGCAATCATTGATGGCGTCTCATAAACCTGTAGGTCTTTGCCCATAAACGTAATCACGCGGTCTTCACCTACCGTAATCTCCCGCTTAAGTGTCAGACCCGCGGTTAACTCGCTAAACTGCACTTCGGAATTTGTCATTTTTAAGCTTTGAACCTGAATTTGCGTTACAGAATTCTGACTGTCTGGTGGAGCGGAGGAGGATTGAACTCCCGACCTTAGCGTTGCGAACGCTACGCTCTCCCAACTGAGCTACCGCCCCACTTGCAACCGCGCTAGTATATCCTAATCTATTCAACCCTTTTTTCGCCGACTAAAGCTAATTCGGAATGTTTGAAGCATTGCCTAGCCACAGAAATTTTTACTGATGAAATCGTGGATACCGATTCTTGGGTCACACTAGCTGTGCACGCTCCGACGATATCGTCGCTGCCTCTCGACAGATACTGCTCTATTAGCTAAAAGTCTTTATAATCATTTTCTAACTTGATGAATCAATTGTCTTTACCATTGATCTTGAACTAGTCGCGAAGGATGCTGGAACAAAATAGAATTGTCGTTACATCAATGTCATTAAAATTTCTCAATCATTCCATTTTATTAATCGATTCTTTATTTGAACCAAGATGAACAAGATTTCAATGTCTTACATTCAACCAAAATTTCTTTTTTGCATACTGGTTTGCTGGTTGATTTCTATGCAGCTGACTCAATTGGCAGTAGGCCAAACCCCGGAAGAAACAGGACTGAAAATTGCGACTGAAGCACGAGAAAAGGAGCGAGGATTTGGTGATTCCACAGCCAAGCTAAAAATGATATTGCGCCAGAAGAGTGGGCAGGAAAGTGAACGGGAGTTGCGGATGAAGACTCTCGAAGTCGAGGGAAATGGGAATCGGTCTATTGTTGTTTTTGATCGTCCGCGGGATGTCCGTGGTACAGCGCTATTGACCCATGTGAACCTGAACGACAGTGATGAACAATGGCTTTATTTGCCAGCATTGAAACGAGTGAAGCGAATTTCTTCGTCAAACATTGCCGGTTCATTCATGGCTAGTGAATTTTCATTTGAGGACATGAAGAGTGCTGAAGTCAATAAATATGACTACCAATACCTGCGGGACGAAGACTGCGGCGAGTTGCAATGTACAGTCGTGGAGCGATATCCAAGAGAAAAAGGCTCTGGCTATACGCGTCAAGTGGTCTGGCGCGATAAAGAAGAACTTCGTATATGGAAAATTCATTACTTCGATCGTAAAGAATCTCATTTGAAAACCTTGACTTTTTCCGATTACAGGCTTCATGAGGACAAATACTGGTATGCTGATTACATGTCTATGGTCAATCATCAGAGCGGCAAAAGCACAGATTTAGTCTGGTCGAAGTATGAATTTGGAACAGGCCTTGACGAAAAAGATTTCACATCAACAGGATTGAAGCGAGTTCGATGATTTTGCGTAGAGGGAACTTGTTCTGTATACGGAAATTCATAACTTTATTGTTTTCTTCGTTTATTTCCGTTCACGCCTATGCTGAAAACGAAAATCTATACACCGAAATCTCAGGGACTGTCAGTTTTGAGAATCGAGGTTACCTAGACGACCCTACACACAGCGGTCAGCGTTCAAGTTTGACCAGCCTCACAGCAGATGTCACATTCTATTTTGAAGACGAAAACTATCGCAGTTTTACTCTGACTCCCGTCTTACGTTACGATGCCGTTGATTCAGAGCGTAACCTAGCTGACCTCAAGGAAGCTTATTTTTTAACGTTTGGTGATATCGGTCAGAGTGAATGGGAAATTAGGTTAGGATTTGACCAGGTATTTTGGGGGGTAGTTGAATCTCGAAATATCGTAGATATCGTCAATCAAACTGATGTCGCCGACCATCCGGATGAAAAAAGCAAACTTGGACAGTTGATGGCCCATCTGACCGTAACCGGAGACCTGGGTACGTTGGAACTGTTTGCAATGCCCTTTCATCGCTTGCGTACATTCCCTGGTACAAAAGGTAGATTTCGGTCACAATTTCCAGTCGACAATAACTGTGCCACTTATGAAAGTAACCACGAAGAAAAAAATGTAGATTGGGCAGCACAATATTCCAACAGTATCGGACTGTTGGATTTTGGAATTAGTACATTTTACGGAACAAGCCGTGAACCAAAGTTAACACCATTACCATCAGATGGGGTATTGATTCCACATTACGAAACCATTCGACAATATGGGTTATATGGACAAGTTACGACAGGCCCCTATTTGTTCAAGCTGGAAGCAATCGATCGTAGAGGCGCAAGCAATTTGTTCGGGCAAAAAGAAAACTACAAAGCTTATATTCTGGGAGCCGAATACAGTTTCTATTCGATCTTCGACTCCCAGACCGATATGACGCTGTTTGTGGAACGCACATATGACACCAGAAAATCACGTGCAACCAATGCATTTGAAGACGATATTTTCCTGACCTCTCTTTTCACTTTTAACGACGTCAACAGTACGGAATTTGTGGTTGGCACTCTCATATCGAGAGATCGTGAAAGCCAGACACTGGCGTTAGAATTTTCTCGACGTTTAACCGATCAATGGGCACTAGAGATAGACAGTTTATTTGTGCTGAACGCAAATGCAACTGATCTTGTTCTAAACCCTGTAGAAAATGACAGTTTTATCGCGCTAAAGTTGAACTATAGCTTTTAATGGATTCAACTTACCAATGGCATTGTGAAACTATAATAAAAGGTGGTGTTTTATCTTTGATAATACACAATATTTAGCAATTCAATTGTGGTTTGAAGAGTCTTTCATCAAGATTGATGATTTTTACAAGCACGTTTGAAATGCTACAATTTCAGAATATCAATCTGAAAATCAGATGAGCGAACGGCTATGAAACGTATAGCATGATTGGTATTGTCGAATTTATGGCACACCCATCCAAAAGACTATTCTGACAAGTCCCCTGAATACAGAATATTCTCCCCGCTTTTCTTTAGAAAATAAAAACAAAAAAATGAAGATACCATCAGACTATCAGGAAGGCTACAAGAAAGCGCTTCAGATCGATAAAGACAGAGCAACAAACTATGTTGCCCACACTACTATTGGTGATCCATTAGCTGATGAATTGGTTGATGACTTAAGCCATCTAGATCAAGGGCAGTCGACCAAAATTCTAAGGAAAGCTTTAAGTTCGGACATCTCTGACTTAAATAAGGATGCACCAGCATCTTTGAAGAGGTTTATGGAATTCTACGATGACGTCCCTGAGTGGGTGGATTTTGATTCAATGATGCCTGGTTTCGCAATGTTCCACAGAAACACTCGGTTTGTATTAGCCGGAATGGTTGCTGGCACCCTCGTTGAAGGATTTACTACCAACATCAGTCAATCATTTTTTATCAAAGGAAGATTGCGTTATCAAGGCATAAAACGCTTGCAGCAGAACAATCGTCATATGCTTGATATTTTTCTACCCGGGGGACTTGAAAGACATGGAGATGGTTGGGCTCTTTCAATCAGAGTTCGGCTAGTACACGCGAAATCTCGACAACTACTCTATGACGCCAGTGAATGGGACCAGGATGCATTGGGAATACCGCTTAGTTCTGCACATTGTGGTTTTGCCATCTGTGCGTTTTCAGCTAGATTGTTAGCACACATGAAGGCTCTGGGCGCTTCCTTTGACGATAAGGAGCGAAAAGCCTTTATGCAGGCATGGCGATATTCCGGATACCTAATGGGAATACCCGAGACCATTCTGTACCAGGATGAAGATGATGCGCTTAAATTGTTTGCTCTTGGCCGCGTTTGCGAACCTCCTGTCTCAATGGAATCGATTGCAATGGCTTGGTCTCTAATCAACTCCGCTCCATTGTTGTCTGGCACCGTCGAAAGTGAAGAACGAAAAAAACTGTCAGGTCTAATTGCCCGAGTCTCCCGAGTACTGATCGGCGATGAACTCGCAGATGACCTGTCATTACCGAAAGGTAATCAGACAATCACCATGATGCAGTTTAAACTATTCAATTTAGTTGAGAAGACTTCGAGCATTTTCAACCGGATGAATCTTGAAAAGCGCTACGACATAGCAAAAATTCTCGAACTCTCACATTATGGAACACAGGGCATCAGTTATCGACTTCCTGACCATTACTATGACGAAGAATCATCCGAATGGTAGAATCTCCCGCCTTTATTCGCTACAGACTACAAAATTGTTGACAGGGTCGAATACGTACAACCCTAAGAAACAACTTTCATACTCTCAGAACTACGCATCTTTCCCAATCAATCTTCCGGCTTCATCGCATAGCTCAATCAGATGCTCAGCGTTGGTCAATTGAACCTCAATTCGGAGTCTGACGCCATTCAGGCAAGATCAATCGTACGAATGTGTAAACGCTGCTAGCTATTGGTCCGAAGATTCTAGAACTGTTATGGAGCAACAGCTAGCCGAAAATTTGTCTTTTCCAAGGCAAACGAAATTTGTGAACATTGCAACTGTCTGCATGCAACGACACAGGAAAACGCTCAATGCGAAGATCAAGGTGAACGAAGCCGCAATTGACTAATCAGCCAGGCAACGGCTGAGTATTCTTCTTTTTGTCTAGTGTTACGAGCAAAGATGGCAAGAGCAGGAAGTCAGCAACCAGCGCAATTGCAATCGTGATTGCAACAATGGCACCTAACGTTGCCGAAGTGTCAAATCCGGAAAGAGTAAGTACAAGAAAACCGGCAGTTAAAGCCACAGTCGTCGTAGACAAAGCATGGCCAACAGTACGAAAGGTCTTGCGCACGGCTTCGACAGCCGCAAAACCTTCGCGTCGCGCTTTTTGGTATTTGCTCAAAAAATGAATGGTGTCATCAACAATGATTCCGAACGCGATGACACTGGTCATCGTACCGCCAAGCCCTACCTGACCGACGAGATACCCCCATATACCGAAGGTCATGAGCAACGGTACAAAATTCGGTACCAAGCTAATAAATCCAAGTCTGACGCTTTTCAAAACGAAAAGTAATATCAGCGAAATTATTCCCATAGCGATCGCCATACCGATAAACAAACTGTGGATGTTTCGCTGAGTGAGGTATGCTGTAATGATACTGAGACCTGTTGCTTCTGTTGACAGTTGTGGTGCATTCTGGCTGAGCCAGGCATTTGCTCTTGCATCAAGTTCGCGCTGGTGTTTCGATGCCAATCGATCTCGGGGTAAAACTGTCATACGGGTTGCTGATCTATCGGCGCTGATACGGTCATTGAGATCACTTCCAAACGGTAGCGACAATTCGTACAGCAATAGATACTGGCTCGCAAGTTCCGGGTCTTCAGGCAATCGATAATATTCTGGGTCATCTCCATGAAGGTTCATGTTCAGACGCTTCATAATGTCTGAAAAGGCTTGAACATGAGCTGTTTCCGGTTGTGAACGATACCATTCAGCAAATGCGTCAACTGCGCGTAAGTACTCAATATCGGTAATTCCGCCTTCGCGACTGGCAGGTAGTGAGTACTCCATAGATTCAAGGCCAGTTAAATTTTCGATGACAAAATCTGTATCTCGTCTGAACTCATATCTATCGTCAAAGAAGAGTGTCCAGTTATCGCTGAATTCAATTTTGAAAATCCCAGCACTCAATACAACTGCCACCAAAGAGCCTCCTACCAGTAAGAGTGAGCTCTTGGAGACAACAAATTGACTAAATCGATCAATCAGGATGTGTTGATTTTCTCGAACAGGAGGCGCTCTCAACTTTAGAAAATAAAGGAGTAATGGAAACAGTGTCATGGTGTAGAACCAGGTACACAACATACCGAATGCTACTAAATTGCCCAAGACTCGAAAAGGTGGAGAATCTGACGTGTTGAGACTCAAAAATCCGATTGCCGTCGTGGTGGAGGACAGGAATATAGGCCATGCATTGATTTTGAGAGATTCCACAATTGCTGAATTTTTATCCAGTCCCTTGCGCATGCCCAAAAATACAGCTGACCCAATGTGAATCGTGTGAGCAACAGCGACAGTTAAAAGTATGATCGGAGCGACTATGTTAGCCGGTGTCAGAATGACACCAAGCCAACCAGCAACTCCCATCGTGGTACTTACAACGAAAAACATCGTCACTAACACAGCCAAGGTCGCTAGAATTGATCGCAAAAGCACAGTGGTTAAAATGCTAATGATTAAGATCATTATCGGTACCAGCTGTGTCACATCATCTTCGCTGACCTGGTTAAATGCGTGACTCATGACGATATCACCAGTCAGATAGAAATCTAAATTTGGATAGGTCGCGGAAAATTCGTCCACTAGCTGATTGACATGATCCACGATCTCAATGACAGCCGGGTCGGAATCATCCGGCAGAATGAATGTAATTGACAGTGCGCTCACTTTTCCATCATGGGAAACCAAACGGCCGACGGTTTCAATTGAATTGAGTGCGATGTCTTCAACTCTGACTAAATCGTCATCACTAAGTGACTGAGCATCTTCCACCAGTGGGGCGACAACTAAATCGTCTTCAAAGGCTTCGCTGTGCGTGTAGTTTGTAAGAGAATTGACTCTGGACGAAAATGGTGAGCGCCATCCAGCTTCTGTGAGTTCCTCAATTGCACCGAGGGTTTCTCGAGTGAATACTGTCCCTGTACGTGGCGCGATTGCAATTAGCGCAATATTTGATTCAGTGTAAATATCTTCAAGCGCTTCAAAAGCCTGTAGATATGGATTGTGCTCTCCGAACAATGAACGTTGATCGTTCGTAGTGGTAATGTTTCGCCCACCTGTAGCCGCGCTCAGCATCACTAAGATAGCAAGTGCCAGAATCAACCACCGATGCTTAAACAGTGCATCAATGTAGCGGTCTAGTAGCGCAGCATTCATCACTTTAGCAACCTACAACCAAAACGACACTGTTGAAATTCTTGAATTGATTGATACTCAGCCTCGACATCGTTGACTTTCTAAATTTTGGTGGAAATTGAATGAAACATAAAGATCGCACGCAATAAATTGTCAAGATTATGGGGAAGTGTCGAGCATTTCAAGTTGACTTGATCATGTCAACAACTTGCAGAGCACTGAGTCCGATTATATTGTTCAGCACTTACGTTGAAGTCATTGAATCGGAGTGAATTCAACAGCTGGTCGGGGCTTGTGGTAGATCATGTAGCATTTAAACGCATTCAAATCTGCAACTCGATCTCGACCCGATTTGGGATGCTTCAGACTTTGACACTCGCACGATAGTCAGCCAAATCTATGTCCGGCATTTCACTATTCTCGATTCCAGACTGGGTAAGCATCGCATGCACTTGTCCGCGATGATGAGATTGATGATTGAACAGGTCTAACAGTAATTTTTCCACGTTTTCCTCGCAGACTTCTCCAGACATTCGGGTATACCTTACCGTTTTTTTGAGGTCGTCTTGACTCAATCCCTGGACGTATTCAGTCAATTCTCTGTCTCTTTCTGTCCGGGCATTGGCCAATGAATTAAGGTCATCGTACAGCACTTGCTTTAGAGAGTGAATGTGATCGTTGGACTCCCCTTTTAGTCTGCCCAGATACAAAAGGTCAACCAGCAAAATATGATTCAGCGTATTGTGAATTGAACCAAAGAATGCACCCAGGTCTTTCCGATACTGATCGTCGCTGATTTTCCCGCACACTTTGAAAATTTGAGCATTAACCCAAGTGTTATAATTTGCCATCATTAATAGATTTTTCATTCCTATTCTCCAACACAAGAATTTTTCCAAAAATTCAAATTTATCATATTCGATGAATTGATGGAGCATCGAACGCTAAACGCATCAACTTGGGATGCGCTCAGGGAAATTTTCGAAGACTCAGTTCCGTTCAACAAATTTTTGGACCTCAAAGTTGAAGGCCTTGAAAACGGGAACCCAAAACTTATTCTTAACAGCCAAGAATTTCATGTCGGAAACTTTCTTCGCGGGAACCTGCACGGCGGTGTCATTTCCTCGGTCCTCGACATTATCGGCGGTATTGTTGCTTTTTCGGAAGTGGTAAGGCGAAACAATGTTGAGACGACAAAAGAAATACTCGAGCTCTTTTCGCGCACGGGCACGATCGACATACGCATAGATTACTTGCGTCCTGGCTTCGGTGAAAAATTTATTGCAAGCGCTTATGTATTGCGCACGGGCAAGAAAGTTGCCGTAACAAGAATGGAATTGCACAATTGTGATGATTTGCTAATCGCAGTTGGCACAGGTGCTTACGTGATAAGCTAAACTTAGCCAATCAGTTGCCAAACCGCAATTCGAGGTCAATTGGAAGCACAAGAACACGAAGAGCGACTATTCCATCTATTTGAAGGAAGTGCCTCACAGAACGAATCAGGGTTAGACCCAAAAATTGCGTTTGATCTTGGGACAGGCCGAATGCTTTTGGAGGCAAGACTGCAACTGGATATGTCAGTCGCCGATGTTGCCCAGGCGTTGATTCTACCTGAAAGAGTAATTGAGGCGATTGAAAATCGAGAATACTCGAAAATTCCAAGCATCGCGTACGCAACAGGCTACGTAAGAGCCTATGCAGAATTGGTTCAACTTGATGCAGATGAACTGATAAAAGCCGACCCTGACCTCGGACTCTCAGCAATCACTAGCGATCTCAGCTCGAGCCAGGAAATTACAGCTCCCCCTGCTGTAGAGCGCTCCTTACGTGATCGATTGAGAGTCTTTAACTCACTTTCAAAAGCTATCTTTGTTCTCATTCTGGTTACTGCTTTGGTTCTGGGGTGGGTATACAGAGAGGGTATCAGCACGTGGTTCACGGAACTGGTGATTTCTGGAAAAATTAGCCAGGTCGAAAATAGTACTGACCCACAGAACCTTCTACCTCTATCGAACTGATTGGATTCAGCAATCGTATCGAGATTGATTGTTCTTCTCTGCTACAAAATGACGAGTGCTTGTTACTTACACAGCTTCTGAAGCGATTTGCCGAACCGATTTTCGCCGCCGATTTTCCAGCGGAATGACTAATATAGCGGTTAGTGGCGGCACAATAAACAGTGTCAGAATGGCTGACATTGACAGTCCGCCAACGACTACCGATCCCAGGCCTCGATAAAGCTCCGATCCTGGCCCGGGGAATAATACCAGTGGCATCATGCCACAAACACTGGTTAGCGTTGACATGAAAATTGGGCGAATTCGGTTTCTTGTCGCGGTCAGAATTGCAGTGATGTTGTCCATATTGTCATCGCGCAGATGGTGAAGACTCTGATGGACAAGCAAAATGGCACTATTCACCACGATCCCAATCAATATCACGAAACCAAGGAGCGTGAGCATATCCAAAGGTTGCAGCACCCACAGATTTAACACCGCAAGCCCAGCCACACCACCGGCTGCAGCCACCGGAACAGCTAGCAAGATGATGAGCGGGTAAATGAAGCTCTCGAACAGGATTGCAATTACGAGGTAAACAATAATCACTGCAACCAGCAACTGCAGAACCATTGAATTCCACGTGGTTTTAAGCGAATCTGCTGTGCCGGAAAGACTAAAACGAACGTCCTGAGGAACCCCTTCAGCTTTAATCGGTGCAATTACTTCAGATTCAATCAGTTCGATTGCTTCTTCCATGGTTAAATTAGGTGATGGTCGCACTTCTAGAGTGATGGTTCTAGAGCGCTCTCGATGTCGTATGGCAGTTGGTCCTGCAGTAATCTGAACATCTGCAACTGAATTGACGGGGACAATGCGGCCATTTGGTGTAACCACAGGAAGATTTTCAATTTTCTGAGTCTCATTAATGATGTCCCTTGTGCCAATTAACGTTATATCGGTGGCCTTCCCCTCAAACATCGTTTCATCAACGCGTAAACCATCATTGAATACATCGACTGCTAGACCCAACTCCAATGTGGAAAGTCCATTGTCCGCCAGGCGCAAACGGTCAGGGATGATTCTAACTTCGGGCGCGCCAAGTTCCAATCCCGGATTGGGTCGGAACTGGTGTCCTTCAGATCGAGGCATCAATGTTAGTATTTTCTGAGCAGCGCGACCCGCAACGAATAGAATTTCTTCCAACTCTGCGCCAGATATATCAAGGTCAATTTTCCGCCCGGCTCCAATTCCGCGTCCGAATATCGACGGCTGACTAATAAATCCGAAAGTTCCTGGTTCGCTAAACACTGGCTTTTGCAACACCGGTATCAATTCTGAAACTCTACTGGAATTGTTTGAAACTGCTCCAACAAACATCATCGATCGGGTTGAAACAAAGAAAAACCGAGCTATTTTTGGCGGCGCATCGGGGTCAACTTCTTCATCTAAATCAGTCACCCACTCTGGTCGAGTTGCTGTTTCAATTTTGCCGGCGATTTCAGTCATCGTATTGAGGTTATAGCCAGGTGGTGGCACAATTAAGCCGAAGACCAGATTGTTATTCCCTTCAGGAAGATACTCCAGTGATGGCAGATACTTCAATGTCAGCGTCAATGCAGTTGCAGTAATCATTGCTACCCACAAAAATGCGAGCATTCGGCGACGGACGAGCTTTTCTGTCAGCCAAAGGGTAAACTGCGTAAATTTTGCTGCCAAATTGTCAACGACAGGTATTCGCATTCGAACAAGGCTATCGGAATTGCTCTTGCTGGAACCGAGCAGTTTGTTTGACAGGGCTGGAATGACCGTAATTGACACCATCAGCGAAAGAACAACAGCGACAGAAATTGCGACAGCAATGTCGCGAAACAACTGCCCTACCTCCAACTTCGTTGTAAGCACTGGAATAAACACCATGACGGTCGTTAAAGCGGAAACCAGAACCGCACTCCACACCTGTTGGGCACCCTTGATGGCTGCTTCACGACGTGGTCGTCCCGTCTCACGCATCCGGAATATGTTCTCCAGAATCACAATTGCTGAGTCGACCACCAAGCCAACAGCAAACGCGAGCCCTGCCAGCGAAATGACATTGATCGAGCGACCCAATGCTGCCATTGCTACAAATGCGCCAACTATCGAAACAGGAATTGCAATAGAAATCATCAAAGTTGCACGAAAAGACCTCAAAAACAATAACATGACCAAGGCTGCAAGCAGACCGCCCACCCAAATATTTTGTTGTACGAGCCGGATTGAGGAATTGATGTAAACCGTCTCGTCATAAACCATTTTTAGCTGAAGCCCACTGCCTGGCATCACAGTTTTCTGAAGGTCTTCTACAACTGCCCGAATTCCTGCGATTGTTTCAATAACATTCGCCCCAACTTCACGAGTAGCGTTGAAAGGAATTGCAGGTTCACCTTGTGCCCGAATAATGGCGGTAGGCTCCTTGTATGCCAACTCAACCGTTGCAATGTCGCTCAGCCTGATTCTGCCTGAACGGATCGAGTTCCCATCGGCAGTAGATCGAACAATAATGTTTCGAACTGCCTCAACCGAGTTCAATTCACCTTCTGATCGAACTAGGTAGCGCCGCTTGCCTTCATCGACATCGCCTACAGACAAGGACACATTTGAATTGCGAAGTACTGCTAGCAATTCGCCAACCGTCAGTTGCAATCGAGCTAACTCGTCGGGATGAACGATGACTTGAATTTCTGGATCACTGCCACCGAATACGCTAACTTCGCCAACACCAGGAACCCGTTCAATTCGCTCTTTGATCACGTCCTCAACGAAACGGCCATAGTGGTGAATTGGTGTCGTGTTGCCCGGCACGCGATGTACATAAAACCAAGCAATCGCCCTGTCTTCACTTCCAGCGACTTTAAGCTGTGGGGAGTCGGCTTCGTCGGGATAGCCTGAGACCCTGTCTAGCCGATTGGACACCAGCAGCATAGCATTGTGCATATTGGTGCCAACATCAAATTCCAAAGTAATGCGGGATCGTCCTAACTGCGCATTTCCGGTAATCGATCGGAGTCCTTTGAGTCCGGCAAATTCCTGCTCCTGCCGGTTCATGACTTCCCGTTCAACTTCGGCAGGTGCCGCACCTGGCCAGTATGTTGTAATAGTGATTACTGGCCGATTGACATCAGGCGCCAGTTGAATCGGAATGTTCTGCAATGCGACAATGCCAAACAGAACAATCATCATCACCATTGATAGAACCGCAATGGGTCTATCCACGGCGGCCGATATCAAATCGGCGGAAGATTTTTTCAAACCAATTTCCCGCATTTACAAATTTCGAATCTTGAAAAAAGAATTGTGATCTGCAAACGCGTCACACCTAACTGTTTCGTAAGCTGTCTCCAATCAGGCAAAGTATCTCGAACATGATTGAATTTGCCACTAATGAAGTCATTTGGTTGGGGTGATCTTTGGTTGGCATCAGGCAAACCACATCGCCTCCAATCACGTTTTTCCCGCGAATACAGCGTATAAGGTCCATCACTTGATTGATTCTAAATCCTTCTATGCCTGCTTCGATGTTGGCAACACCTGGCGCGACAGTCGGGTCCAGGCAGTCAAGGTCAAATGTAACGTAGACGGGACGATCACCAATCCTTTCATTGATGATTTTTTTACAGGCTTCAGCACCAATTTCCTCGTAGCGTTCAATAGTAATGACCTCATAACCCAAATCATAACTAGGTTCAAGCCAGTCTAGTGTGCGCACATTACCGCGTATGCCAACTTGAACAGAATGGTGAGGGTCTACGTGTCCGTCTCGCACCAGATAGCTAGCCCAGTGGGCCGCTGATTTCACTGCACCCAAAAAATGATCAAGCATATGATAAGCATCCGTGTGTGCATCAAAATGCAGTAGCACTGCTTTCTCACCATTGGTTATTTTTGAATTCTCGCCGGCAATCGCCTGCAAAATGCCGCCTGTGATGGCGTGGTCGCCACCGATCGAAACAGGCCGGGTGCCTGCAGCATCGATTCTGGAGAAAAACTCCCGTATATCTTCAATGCTCCGTTCGTTATTGTTCCCCTCAGGAAGCGGCACGTCGCCCAAATCAGCAATATTGAATTCTTTCCACGGATCAAGATGAAACTGCTTGTGACAGCGTCTGCCCAATGCGGATATGTTTCGCACTGCCCGCGGCCCCATGTGCTGATCTCGTTCTGTTGTACCATTTCCCGTCGAATGCGGCACTCCAACTAGGCCTATATCACATTCGCTCGGGTCGTTAGCAATTGGACACCGAAAGAACGTCGGAATCCCCCACCAATAAAGGCCCTCGACCATTGACTCGTGTCGTCTCAAAATGAATACCTCTCAGACTTCGAATGTAAATTTTGTTGAATCCAAACGACCAGGACAGTTGATACGATATCCCGCTAAACTGAATTGATCATGTCGGATGAAAGTTCTAATTCCTGGGTACTCGACTTCGGAATATTTAAATTGCTCCGAAGCCACTTCCATCAACGACAAAGACTAAATCGCGTCCGGAAACTTTGCGTTGATTTCACGCTGAATAAATTCTGCTCTTTCCTCAGCTTCCAGCACTCCTGCCTTAATATGGGCATCAGTTACTGTATCAATAACCGAGCCGAGAAACGCTGAGTCATTCTTAGGGTCCTTGGCTACTCTCAGTACGGTATCGCCGCCGTAAGTTGAAATCAATCCATTGTTCGATGGTTTTAATCGGTTAATGGGCTTGCCTTGGCTGACACGTCGAATGTCCCGTCGAAGCCTTGAACGCAATAGAGCAACACCCTCATCTGTGGTTCCCAGATACTCGCGCTTGTGAACGTTCATTGCTCCCTGACTGGACCAGGCCTCCCAATCACCTGGATTACTCTGTTTTTCTTCATAACTCCGATGTGCGGTCTGTCCATAAAAATCGACTTTTTCCCAGCCGACATTTTCGCGACTTCCTTGACGAAGAACTTCATCAGCATCGTTGAAATGCCGCCAGCCGAATTTTCGGCTATTTATGTCATCAATCGGAGTGACCCACTTGGTTAAACTGGTACGGCCAAAGGCTTTTGGACTGTCCATTACCTGAAACATACCGCCATTTTGCGCAAGATTCGGAAACAGATAATCGTGAAATCGTAAACGTACCAGATCATCACTTCCACTGCGCCTCGCATGAGCATAAACAATCCCGCCATCGCGTTCTCGATATTTCACGACCGGCAAATCCAAAAAGTGCTCCAGCCCGGGGAATTGCGGCCCGCTAATACGCCCGTGTAAGAATACGCTGTGAAATGGGTCAATCGCATTTTCCGTTTCCTGAAGCCAGTTATTTGGAGAGTGAATCGAGTATGGAACCAGTTCATGCCCATCAATTTCCATTGAGTCGAGATGTGGGAATTCCGGCATTTCCTCTGGTGGTCCCATGTAGCAGAAAATGAGACCTTTGAATTCTTTCGCAGGGTATGCGCCTTGACAGATGCGGTTACGAATCTGACTGTCATCCGGTTCTCCGGGAGTTTCAAGAATTGTGCCGTCAATATCAAAATGCCAGCCATGGTAGCAGCAGCGAATTCCGTGTTCTTCAATTCGACCAAATTCCAGCGACGCGCGTCGATGTGCACAGTGTTTGTGTAATACTCCAACTCTTCCGCTCAAGTCTCTGAAAACAACCAATTCTTCACAAAGTATTGTTATTGCAACTGGTTTGCCGGGGTCAAGCTGTGCGGACATGGCCACTGGATGCCAGAAGCGTCGAAGATATTCGCCGGTCAATGTTGCCGGGCCAACCTCAAGAAAATCTATATCGGGCTGCAAAGTCTCTCGAATAGCATAACCATCATAGGGGCGAGTCGCCCAACGAACTTCCTTCATCTTCTCAATTACCTCAAACTAAAAGACTTGGTTTCAGTTTCACCCTCTAACGACTATTTTATGCCTTTAAGAACTTATGTTTCATACGACACTGATTCGATAATGTCGCACTCTGTAGATGGAATTGAAATCCGTACTGTAAATAAAACTTCTGGCCATATTTGTTCATGTTTCTCGATGCTCTTGACCCAAAGTCTGCAACACACAATCCTGAATCTTCGGTTCTCATACTTCAGTCAAGCCATCGTGCGTTGCATCTCGTCAATCGACAACTTGAGACGCTTGATCAGTTCATTGATTTCTTCTGAGCTGATAATCAATGGCGGCGCCAGTACGATTGTATTGCCGACGGCCCGAATAAAAAGTCGGTTACGTTCGGCAATATCCATCAGCAAGTTCCCTGCATGAACTTCGGAGTCGGAGCGTTTAGGAATCACATCGAAGCCAGCCATCAAACCGACTCCGCGTGTATTCTCTATACTCTCAAATTCACGCAATTGGTGAATCTCGTACTGAAATATTTCTCCCACTCTGCTCACGTGGTCAACTATACCTCGCTCTTCGATAATAGCAAGGGTTTCCAGAGCAATTGCAGCACCGACAGGATGCCCCGAGTAAGTGAAACCGTGACTGAATACCCCTGTTTGAGTGGTTGCGTCAACCAGAGTCTGATAAATTTCAGACTTCAGGAATACAGCAGAAATTGGGAAATAGGCTGAGGACAAACCCTTTGCAACTGTCAGTAAGTCTGGCTTAATGTTGAAAGTGGTTGATCCAAACATATTGCCCGTTCGACCAAAACCGCACACCACCTCATCTGCAATCAAAAGTACGCCATGTCGGTTTAACACAGTCTGAATTTTCTCAAAATACGACTTCGGCGGAACAATGACACCTCCAACACCCATGACAGGTTCGGCAATAAAGGCGGCAACTGTATCGGGACCCTCAGACAGAATCTGCTGCTCCAGATCATCTGCCAGTCGCTGTGAAAACTCATCTTCACTCTCTCCTTGAACTTCGCTGGTGAAATAGTTGGGAGATTTTGCGTAAATGATTTCTGGAAAATCTGCACTCGTGTACTCATGCATTTGCTGCATACCTGAGAGACGGGTAGCAAATATTGTGGAACCGTGATATCCGTTCGATCTTGAAATTATTTTCCGTTTTTCTGGATACCCCTTGAATTTGTGATATGACCATGCCAGTTTGATGGCCGATTCATTGGCCTCTGACCCTGAGCCAGCAAAAAACACCTTACTCAGCCCTTCCGGTGTGATTTCAATAAGCCGCTCTGCTAACTGAATAAGCTTTTCATTACTTCGGCCGCGGAATGTATGACTGTAAGGCAACTTTGACAACTGTGCATAAGCCGCATCAGCCAAGCGAGTCTCACTATAGCCAAGCGTTGCGCACCAAAGGCTCGACATTGCATCCAGATAGCGATTCCCTGCCGCATCCATGAGAAATACTCCGTCACCTCGTTCAATGACAACTGAACGCTGCTGTTCGAACTCGCTCAGGTGCGTGAATGAATGCATGTGATAGCGATGATCGAGTCTGTCAAGTTCGATGTCAGGTGTACTCATACCTATAATGCGAATCTGTTATTTCTGCCTAAATCTGATCTGAAGGTTTCTGTTAGTACCAATTACATTCGAAAATTCCGATTGCTTGATTCTGATCGCAACTAAAAATAAGTCTGGAAAGTTCAACTATCCACATATTGAATTGATAGCAATGACTCAGATTTCGATTCCTGCTATGAGTTAAACCTTCTCTAAACCCAATTCTCAACCAGCCCCCATATTAATGGACGTAAGAAAACCAATCTTATCACAGAACCGGCCCATCGCTGTTGAGCTTGTCGATGTTTGGAAAGTTTTTGGCACAAAGGTTAACGAAACAATTGCCGCTACTTTAGAAAAGCAATTGTCGAAGGCGCAAGTGCTGACGCAGTTTGGTAATGTCGTTGGGGTCCAAAGTGCGAACTTTTCAGTGCACGAAGGAGAGGTATTCTGCATTATGGGATTGTCCGGCAGCGGGAAGTCAACATTGGTACGCCACATTAATCGATTGCTTGAACCCACTCGCGGACAGATCTTCATTCAGGGCGAGGACATTATGCTGAAAGACGAAAAGCAGTTGAGGATGCTGCGTGCGGAAAAGATTGGCATGGTATTTCAAAATATAGCATTGTTACCGCATCGCACCGTACTCGACAACGTTGCACTACCGCTTGATGTAAAGCGGATTAATCGACGTCAGCGAAGAGAAACGGCTGAACGCGTGCTAGCGATGGTTGAACTGGCAGGCTGGGAATATCACTACGCACATGAACTCTCAGGGGGTATGCAACAGCGGGTCGGATTGGCGCGGGCTATGGCAGCAGACCCCGACATTCTTTTGATGGACGAACCATTCAGCGCATTGGACCCGCTGATTCGCCGACAATTACAGGACGAATTCATCAAACTGTCAGATCTCACCAATAAGACCACCATATTTATTACCCACGATCTGGATGAGGCTATCCGCATTGGCCACCGAATCGCCATTATGAATGACGGCAAACTGGTACAGATCGGTACACCACAGGAAATAGTTGCCAATCCAGTCGATGACTATGTTAGCGAGTTTGTAGCAAATATTTCTCGATTGAAACTGGTCAGTGCATCCGGGGTAATGCGCCCCATTGAAGACTATTCGGGCAGTCAGACTTTGCTCGATACTGCACCTCGAGTTTCGGACAGTTCCGATCTTGATCGGTTGATCGACGTTTCGATTGAACATCAGGGTCCAATCGTGATCGTCGACACAGAAAACAATGCAATCGGTTATGTTGACCAACAGTTGCTGCTTCACAGCATTAAGGGAAACCGGAGTAATTCATCATGAATCAAAGCACCATTGAACTTGATGGTAAGTCAATTGAACGAAACCAAGCCATATCGGAGTTTATTGGCAACAGTTCAGAATACTATCAACAGCAATTTGATCGGCTGGATGAATCGGCAACGCCAGTTTTAAGTTTTAACAGCGCGGCAGCGTTGCTTGGACCAGTCTGGTGGGCCGCCAGACATCTTTGGGTAGGCTTCTGGGTATTTTTGTTCTTTGAAGGGATGGCCTTTGTGCAAATATTTCGCGGCCTGTTGGCAGATCTTGGAAGTGATGAATTTGCGCGTGCAGACCGGCTCTCCAAGATGGCAGAGATTCGTCAGAATGAAGCGGACGAAGCAGCAGCGGTCGGTGCAGATAATGCTGATGTACTCCTAGAATCAGCTCTCGCTCTAAAATCCGCAAGCGAAAAAGCTTGGAGTCAGGCAGAACAGCTCGCTGCCCAGGCTCCCTTTCTGATTATTCTTGGAATTGCCCTGATTCTGGCCGTCAAGGTAGTTCAGGGACTCATCGCGAACAAAGTGCTGAAAAGCCGGTTTCAAAGATGGAGAGCCGATAAATCGCTGCCCACAGGCGTTGATCAGCTACAAATTTTGTTGACTGGTGGGTTCTATTTGGTCGTCCTCATTACATCAATCTACCGCTTCTCTGCATCAAATGTCCCCTCCTGGCTGAAAGAGGTCCCGGTTGAAAAAAGCTGGCGAAGAAGTGCAGAGTCGGTAATCGACAACGCGGTGCAATGGCTGACTGAAACCTTTGCAGTTTTTTTCAGTGGGATCACCCTCACCATTCGGCAACTTTTGGATTTTCTGGAAACGGTAATGATTGGAACGCCATGGATCATTACGATGGCTGTGATTGTCCTCATCTCAGCAAAGGCCGCTGGCAGAAGAGTCGCCATCTATACTGCCGCCGCGCTGATATATCTTGGCATCTTCGGTTTCTGGGAAAAGAGTATGCTGACGGTGGCGCTACTTGGAACCGCCTGCCTGATCTGTGTCGTACTTGGTATCCCGCTTGGAATTCTCTGTCAGCGTAAGGCACGCGTGCGCTCATTCGTGTGGCCCATTTTGGATTTAATGCAAACGATGCCGTCATTTGTTTACCTGATTCCTGTCATTGCGTTTTTCGGAATCGGCAAACCACCTGGAATTATTGCAACCATCATTTTTGGCATGCCGCCCGTTGTGCGTTTGACCGTTCTTGGGCTGCAAGGGGTCCCCAATCATATCAGAGAAGCAGCTACAGCATTTGGTGCATCCAAACTGTATCTGTTGCTTCGCGTTGATTTACCGCTCGCCAAACCATCGATCATGGCCGGAGTCAATCAAACTATATTGATGTGCCTGTCGATGGTAGTCATTGCTTCTCTCATTGGTGCAAAGGGGTTGGGTGAAGATGTACTTGATGCCTTGACCTACGCTCACGAAGGCAAAGGCATCCTCGCTGGCGTTGCAATCTTATTTTGTGCTATGATTCTTGATAGAATTGTTCAAAGCAGGAGCTGAGACTATTCTTTCATTGGTTTTCAAATTGCGGAGGAACGTGCAATGTTTAGTAATCTCAAAAAAGTAGCAACCACAGTTGTCATGGCGTTCAGTCTGATCGCGGCGAATGTAGCTTACTCTTCAGATAAGATCATCATTGGACAGCTAAACTGGGGTTATTCCAAAATTATGACCAACATCATGAAGATCGTCGCCGAGGATAACTATGGTCTCCAGGTAGACATGGTACCTGGTGGTCACGCGGTGTTCTTCAAAGCGATGGATCAGGGTAAAGGTGAAGTTGATGTTCATCCAGAAGTCTGGCTTCCGAACAATCAGGGTCTGGTTGATCAGTATGTCAACGAGAATCAAACTGTTTCTTTGACTGACGCTGTGTTTCCAGCATTTGATGGATTTTGCACGACTCAGGAAGCGGTGGATACTTATGGATTGAAATCCGTTTACGATCTCACGCGTCCCGAAATTGTTGGCCTGACAGATCGCGATGGAGATGGCAAAGGTGAGATCTGGATGGGAGCACCTGGCTGGAGTTCAACAAAAATTCATCAAATCAGAGCAAGAGACTATGGATTTGCTGATTTGTATGACCTGACCGTGAGCGAGGAAAATGTCATTCTGGCACAGATTGACGCGGATGCCAAAGCGGGTCGAGTCATAGTGTGGGCCTGTTATCTGCCCCATCACATTTTTGGAATGCATCCACTCGCCGTTCTCGAAGAGCCGGCCCATGATCCCGAAAAGTGGCAGGTGGCCGATTTAAACGAAGACCCCAACTGGTTGGAAAATTCACACGTTTCTACATCCTTTCCGCCGATCAGTTCACATATCGCCTACTCGAAACGACTTGAAACTGATGCACCTGAAATGGCTAAATTGCTGAATGGAATCGACTTCGGTCAGGAGTTGATCAATCAATGGTCTTTTGCATCGAGCGTCGACCAAGTCGACCCAGTCGTGTACGCCCGCGAATGGGTTGACGCGAACAAGGACTGGTGCAATCCTGGTTGAGTAACTGATCCCTCACGAATCAGTACCACTTGACATTTGTTTTTACCTGAAGTGTGGCTCATTAGCTGCACTTCAGGTAAGATATCGAAAACGATTTGCAATCTTCAGCCGCTATTAAAAATCTGCATTTTTGCCGTTAGGCATCAGGAAAGTTGCAAATGTGCAGCACCTTTGTTCCGCCATTTTATGGACGACAGACAGTTTCCGAAAATGGACTGAGCACTTGAAACTGATGTTAAAAATTGTGTGCTGTGCTTTTGCTGTCGTTACTTGTCCTCTTTCGGAGGTTACTGACAAAACACACTGGTTAAAATGCGAGACTGAATTCCAGTCGTTGCGTTTTTTTTGGAAAGACAACTACATGTATGCGGTCTGAAAGGAAAATGGCAGCAAATCAACAGGGAATGGATGCATGATTCTCTAGGCGGACGATACTTCACTATCGAACGCGCTGGAAAATATTCAGGCCAACTGGCCTAATGAGCACAATATTGGAAGAATGAATTGATGAGACAGACATGACAAATATTGACCCAAGAGATCACGATGCACTCAAAAAGATGCTACAAGCCCGGCCCGTCTGGGTAAGCAATGAATCAGCCGCCAGCGCAATTGGTTTAGACGACTCAGTGATACTTCACGCCGGGCCGCCATTTGAGTCCACTAACGAAATTCCGGCGCCAGTTATGAATTCGGCTGCGGTAGCGCTGGTTTTCGAAAAGCATGCGGACGATTTTGATACGGCACGTGCAATGATCCGGTCAGGTGATATTGAGCTGCAACCAGCCCAGAATTACTCAACCGTGGTACCCTTGGCAGGTGTTGTTTCAGCTTCAATGTGGCTGCACAAGATTATTGATGCCAATAATCCGAATAACGTAACCTACTCTCCTCTCAACGGAGGAAATGGACCGGCAATGCGACTCGGATTGTGTAGTGAGTCAGCACTGTCGCACCTGCATTGGATCAATCAAGAATTGATTGAAGCAGTAGACAATTGTCAGGACGATAACATCGATATGCTCGACATTGCAAAAATTGCACTAGAGAATGACGATGATTGTCACGGTAGAACGATAGCCGCCACTCGTGAACTGATCAGCAGGCTCAAGCCCGCGATTGATCGCTATGCTGATCAGAAATGCTTTCTGGATGACAGTCCGAGTTTTGCACTCAATCACTTGATGGCAGCATCAAAATGCTTGATGCTGGCTGCTGATGCTCAATCAGACAGCGGCATCGTTACCGCTGCTGGCGGTAATGGATTTCGTACCGGTATACAAGTAAGTGACCAACCGGGCCATTGGATAACAGAAATCGCCGCTTCCCCTGAAGGGGATTTAGGCGAGTTTCCCAAGTCGCGAGCACTGGGAGCTATTGGCGACAGTGCAGTTGTTGACATGGTCGGATTCGGTGCAATGGCGGTTGCCTATTCAAGTGCACAGCGAGAAATGTTCGGAAGTTATTTGCCGGTAGATGCGGATGAACTCCCATATAAGCTTCTATTGTCTGTCCATGATGCTTTTGGCGCGTTGGAGTTTCGAACAGGACTGAGCGTGCGTACTGTCGTCGCAGAAAAAACCACACCGATCGTCAGCTTGGGTGTCATCGACCGGGAAGGAACAGCGGGACGGCTGGGTGGCGGTATTTTTCGTTACCCTCTGTCCCTGTTTCAGGCAGCGCTTGATTCAATTGACAGGTGAATCGTCATGTCAAACCTGAATGAACTGTCTCTGAAAGAAGTTTCTCACCTGATTCAATCGGGAACAGTGCAACCTCGAGAACTTGTTTCTGATTGCATTGCAAGTATTGCGTTGTGCGAGGAAGAGCTAAACGCGTTTACGACTTTCGATCCCGAGCGCGTATTTGATCAGTTAACTGAGGTGGAGAGGCAGGGGAACAAGTCTGCGCTGTTTGGAATTCCTGTTGGGATCAAAGACATTATGGAAACCGCTGGTATGCGAACCACGATGGGAAGCAAAATCTATCGTAATCACGTACCGCAACGTGACGCCGTCTGCGTATCGATGCTAAAGACCGCAGGTGCGTTGGTTGCCGGCAAAACTGAAACGACCGAGTTTGCTTACTACTATCCTGGAAGAACCCGCAACCCACACGCACTTGATCACACTCCGGGCGGTTCCTCCATGGGTTCTGCAGCTGCCGTGTCAAAAATGATGATCCCACTTGCCTTGGGTACGCAAACCGCCGGCTCAGTTATTCGTCCAGCTGCTTACTGTGGCGTAACCGGATACAAAGCGAGTCACGAATCATTCAGTTTGGCGGGTGTCTGCGGATTTGCTCAAAGTCTTGACACCCTTGGATTTTTTGTTCGAAAGGTCGAAGATTTGACAACTGTTCGACACACTCTTTCTGGGGCGCCTGCAGAAATTCTACCTCTGACTGGTAGGATAAGGGCGGCACTAGTCAAAACCCCGCACTGGAAAATTGCCGATGCCAATCAGCAGCAACTCATTGAAGATGTTTGTCGGCATTTACAGGGTCATCAAATTGAAATTTCTGAAATTGATGTTGGGCCTTCAGACGGAGCATTGACACAGGCACAAATCACAATCATGAGCTATGAGGGGTGCCGGTCGCTCAGTGCAGAATATGCGAATTTTCCACACTTGTTAAGTGATCAGATCAAGGCACTCATTGAACAAGGACAGCAAACCACCTATACAACCTACCTTGAAGCGATCAAATTGGGTAATATTTGGCAGAACAAAATGCGGTCAGTGTTTGAGGACTATGACGTGCTCATCACACCGAGTGCACCTGGCGAAGCACCGCGGGGATTGGACAATACGGGAGATCCGATCTTTAACCGTGTATGGACACTACTGAAAGTACCTTGCATTCATCTGCCAGTGGCATTTGGTCCAAACGGTCTTCCGCTTGGCGTTCAATTGATTGGAGCCTTCAATCAGGACGATAATTTGATCCGCATCGCGAATCATATACAGGAGATTCTGGCTAAATTTGAATTTGTACCGAATTAGCTTGTAAGTGTGGTCTGAATCAACACTGGTTCAGAATTTTTACAAATTACGACAGGAAATTCGATATTACACATCAAACCTGTAACACCGTGTTGGCAAGACCTCTTGTATTGCCTTGCGGTACAACGCTTCGAAATCGACTGATCAAATCAGCAATGTCGGATTCCCTTGGCGATGGTGCTGGAAATCCCACCGAAGCACAGATGAGGCTGTACGAACGCTGGGCGCAGGGTGGCGCTGCATTGTCATTGATCGGAGAGGTGCAGGGAACTTCGCGTTATCCCGAAAAACCTGGTAATCTCGTACTTGTGCCGGATGCAAACTTGGATGCCATGCAGGCTTTGGCGAGACGTGGGATGGCGAACGGAGCACATATATGGCCGCAGCTCGGACACGCCGGCGCGTTATCACATCTGCCCATCAGTCGGCCAAAGGGGCCGTCTGCTCTAAATGTCGAAGGTATTAAATGCGAAGGAATGTCGCTAAAAGACATTCATGAGTTGTCCGACATATATGCAAGAACCGCAAAACTCGCCAAGCAAGCAAGCTTCAGTGGTGTTCAAATCCATGCGGGCCACGGATTTCTGTTTAGCCAGTTTCTATCTCCGCTGTTCAACAAAAGAAAAGACGAATATGGTGGTTCAATTGAGAACCGATTCCGCGTTATTGAGGAAGTAATCGAGGCCGTTCGGCAAGCTGTGGGTGAGTCATTTCCGGTTGGTATCAAGATCAATTCAACAGACAACCTGGTGGGCGGGTTATCACAAGATGATGCGCTTGAGGTGATTCACATGCTTGACCGGACGTCGATTGACCTGATCGATATCAGCGGTGGTACATACTTCCCAGGTGCTGCATCCGCTTCCGACCGCGCTTCATCATCTACGCCTTACTTCATTGATTTCACCAAACGTGCGAAAAGGTTGACGTCCATCCCTATGATGGTGACAGGCGGTTTTCGGACGCGCGAACAGGCGGCTTATGCGATTCAGAGAAATTTTGCCGACGCGGTGAGTCTCGCGCGTGCGATGGTACTGAATTCATCGCTCGCGAACACATGGTTAAGTTGTGAGGGAGGCGACCCGGCATTTCCAGTTTTCAATGCACCGCCACGGGGCAGTGTTACTGCTTGGTATACGATGCGCCTGACGGCACTTGGTGAAGACAGCGAGCACTTATTCGATCTCAGCCCTGCCGCAGCATTGGCAGCTTACGAAATGCGAGATTCGGAGCGTTGCATAAAATGGCGGGAACGGTTCTCGTAATTAAAAACTACGAAGTAATCGGATTTGAATAGCAACTCTGGAGAAGAAGCAAATAACGCTCAGGTGAGAAACCAAGGAAAGTTAGAGAGGTACTATTCGGCCGGATAGCCGTTAACTCATACGCCAGTGCTGCTGATGTTCGTCCATGGTCTTACGCCTATGGTTGGATCAATGGTTTGCCGTTAAACCCAAAGAAAACCGCTGAATGAATTTGAGTACGAGTGCAGATTCTAGTGCGGGGGTGGGAACGCGCTATGCGACCGCGACATCGTCCAATAATTAGGCTAAGAATCCGGCAAACAGAGTTGCAATTCCCAAAAATGCAAAAAAGCCGGTGATGTCTGTGATCGTAGTGAGCACAATCGATGAAGCAACTGCGGGATCTTGGCCAATTTTCTTCAACCCTACCGGCACAAGCACACCAGCAATTCCAGCGATGACCATCGCCAGAATCATTGACGAACTAATCACAAGTACCAAGCCTGGCTGACCGCTCCAAATATACACCGCGATTCCGCACACAATTGCGACGGCAACACCATTTGCAAGCCCAACTATCGTTTCCTTGCGAACCATCTTCGGCCAGTCTCGCACCTGAACTTCTCTCAGCGCCAAACCGCGCATTGCGACTGCTAACGCCTGTGCGCCAGCATTTCCGGATTGACCTGCTACAACTGGCAACAGTACAGCCAGCGCGGTAAATTTCGCAATCGTACTTTCAAAAATTCCGACCACTGCAGCTGCCGCGAATGCAGTCAGCAAATTGACCTGCATCCAGGGTAATCGTTTGCGGACGGCGAGTTTGCTTCCAGATGACGCACGCTCATCTTTACTCACTCCGACCATAGTCTGAATGTCAATAGACACATCTTCTTTCAGGACATCAATTAATGTGGGGTGTCGAATTGCACCCAACACCCGTCCGTCATGGTCAACTACGGTTAATTCATCCAGGCCATAGCTTTCCAGTTTTTCGATAATTTCTTCCCGCGATGCGTTCGGATCTACAACAACGACAATTCGATCAGATAGGTCTTCCAGAGTCTGACTAGGGTCAGCTAGTGCAAGTGAATCAAGCTTTACAATCGACCGAAAGCGCTGCTCATCATCCACAATTCGCAATTCAGCTACTTTACGCTTCAATCTGCGGGCACGCAATATCTGCAGTGCTTCATCTGCTGTCATATTGCCTTTAAATAGCAATATGCGAGTGTCCATTAATGCACCGGCTGTGTCAATCGGATAGACCATCAACTCGCGGATTTCTCGAGAAAGAGATGGGGCCATGCCAGCCAACAAAACCTCACTCCTCTCAGACTCAATAATGGTGAGAATCGATGCAGACCTGCCTGGATCAATACCCTTCAATATCGCTAGAGCATCAGAATCGTCCAGCAGTTCAACCATATCTGCAGACATGTTTGGACTCAATGCAGACCAAACTTCAAGTGCGATCTCTTGGGGTACCTGTTTCAGAATTTCGATAGCATCCTCGACCGAAAGTGTTTCAAGGCGGCTTGCGGCACTTTGCGGCGCCTCCTGGCAAAATCGGGTGATTAGGATCGATTCTGCACTCTGAAGTTCAATTTGCTCGGTCATCGCCGAACCTCCCGAATATTCGCAAACGTTAAGTTACTCTGCGATTCGCAGAGAGCGCTGCCACCATTACATCCGCAAGTCGAAGACAGTAAATTTCTGCCACACCCAACACCTCAAAATGTGATTGAGCAGCGCGTTTAGTAGTTGATGATGGTTCCTCTAGTGCACCCCACAAGTCGATGAAACGAACAATGCCAATCAGCTTTCGGTCATGATCAATTACTGGTAAAACATCGCTATTTTTCCAAACTGGTGACTCCACAGCCTGTCTTAGAGTCAACGATGCAAAAATTGGCGCAGTCAGTGTAGTCATCATTGAAGAAACAAACTGTTCTTCATCTTTTTGCTGCAGCAATTCGACCATTGAAACTGCACCAATCACTTCATTTAGATCATCTACAACATAGATTTGACTATATACATAAGCTTCATCAATCACCTGTCCTATTGCATCGGCAATTCGAGTATCGCCGCGAAAAGTAACGGAAGCAGTTTCCATCCAGGCGCCAACCAGAGAACTTTGGTAGCGGAGCAGCATTGAGACTCGAATTGCATGACGACGGGGCAGCTTTGCCAGAAGTGCATCTCGCACACCGTCTGCCGTATAACGCAGAATTGCTGCTGTCTCTTTAGGATTCAGGCTACTTATGTACTTTGTTGCAGAAGCTTGTGAGATGGTTTCTATACACTTGGCGGCCGTGCGAGGTGGCATGGAGCGTAGTGTCAAAACACTCAATGAATCATCGATTGCATCAATTAACTCACCAGCCGCATCTGCCTTCATTTCCTGCATGGCGCTGACTGCCGCTGCGTTGTACTGTCGGACAAAATATTCAGCAAACTTCAGACCCTCAGACATTTCCTGGCTCCCTGGAAACCAATACGCTGGGCTGATCGGAAAACATTTGCGCTGGTATTGTCACACGACCTTCTTCTGTATCCAATATTACGGAAACTGATGTAATTTGAAGAATGGTACCTTCATGCTGACCAATTCGGATGCGCTGCCCGATACGATAGTCAGAGTTCAGATATCGAACTCCAATCAAATTGCTCACGAGTTGTCGAGCACCAAGACTGAAAGCGATGGCAAGTCCACCGAGCGCTGCACCAATAGTAACCGCCATTATCGTAAGCACAACCCGAACGTTTACGCCAATCTGATCAACACCAATCAAAATGAGCAAAATAAGCACGAACAATTGTGCCACCCGTGACAAGGCAGCGCGCTGTGACTCAGGTAAATTGACTGCTGCAGAGCTGATTGCCTGAGCGATCAGTCCACTGAAGACAACACCCGCCCATATTATGAGAACGCCAGAAAGAATATTTGGCAGGTGGCTCACTAGCCGACCAAGCCAATCGGCGAACATTCCAAGTCCGAGCAACTGAGTTGACAGTGCGATAAATACCAGAATGATGGCCCAGTAGACTATCCTTGATACAACTACTGCAATCGGTTCAGTGATATTTGGCAGGACCGGCGTGCCTGCAAATTTGATGCGCAGGCGAATTCGGTTGAGCACGCCAATGAGTCGAAGGACCAGAACTTTACTGATACGGGCGAGAATCCAGCCAATCAGCAGTGTTACCAGAACACCTAGAATCTGTGGCAGAAAATCGATGAACTTCGAAACAGAATCAAGCGCTAGTTGCGCAAGCTGAGTACCCCAGTCAAGTAATTGGTCCATTTTGCTTCCACACAGTGGCTAGCGACGAGTCGCTAGTGATTCAAGCATTCGCCAAATTGAGCCGCTGATTTCAGCGATGCGAATTTTCAAGTGGGCATTATAAGTGATTTAATGCTTTGTTTTTATTGATAATTAAACGACAATGTTACACTGAAGAACACTCATCAGTTCTCACTTGAAGCTAGTCAAAACTGCAAAAATCGAGAAACTCAGACCACTAGCTGCATTGAAATGTAATCTCTTCAAAACAATATCTGAATGAAGAATTGCAGAAACCGCATTGATTACAACGCAAACAATCCCTATCAACCAGCTGGAGTCAACCAGGTTTCTGAAATGGCCATAAAAGCGGTACTCGTTTCTCGCCCAAGGAAATTCCGGGTGGTTAATTGGCCCGAGAAATAGTGCCCATTAACAGAAATTTCCGCCGCCTTTGCCTCAAGAAAAACACTGTACATGTCATGCTCGCCAGTGGCTCCGATTTCAGCTGCCACCTCAGCTGCGAAAGGTTCTTGCAAATCCAGCCATGACATAACAACTTCAAGATCACCAGCAATTACTGACTCAGTTCGATACTCCCTGAGGTCACCTCGTGAAGTTACTTCGTCAATCTTTCGATAGCTCATGTGCTGCAGTCCTTTTCGTCCCCTAAATGAAGGAAATTTCGACATGTAGCCAGAAATCAGATATTCCGTCAATTCTTCGTTGTCAGTGAGACAAATGTTATTGGCATCCGGCAATCCAGCTTCCTCATCTGGCTTTTCCAGCACAATCATTGTTGTGCCAGCACCATGTGGAGATAAAACTACGCGGAAAAATATTCCGAGTGCTGTCCAGTCCCCATCCGGGTCTTCCTTTAAGTATATGCCTGGGTTTTCACCCGACCATTCAACTTTTCCGGGATTGCGAGGTTTAGTGGGATCCATAACGCTGTCTCCTGATTAGTGATTGAAATACTGAAATCACACGGAATTATACTCAGGCGATGTTTCTGAAAAAGTTACCCAATTGCCAGCGGCGTTTTTGATTTCGAATGGTCAGAAAAATCACAAAGGTAAAATAACCGTCAGCTTCGAACTCACCTCACACAGCGATTGGATTTATTTCAGAGTTGCCCTTGGCACGGAAAGGGTTGGAAAATTGCAAACTTTCAAATGCAGATGAATATGAAACTCACGACCGACCGGTTTTTCTCACAAAAACACCAGCAACCGGAAAACTGGTTGAATTTAGAGCAGTATCTCCAAAACCTTGGGCACAAATTTTCCGCTGAACCTGAACCAAAGCAGTTTGTCGGTGGCTTTGGAAACCTTAATTTCCTGATCCAGATGAATGGTGAACTGTGTGTACTGCGCCGCCCTCCACATGGACCTCTGCCGCCTGGTGCAAACGATATGGTGCGAGAATACAGAGTGACTTCACGGCTTTGGAGGAAGTTTCCATTGGCACCCAAAAGCCTGTTGCTTTGCGACGACCCGGAAATTTTGGGAGCACCTTTTCTGATTATGCAATATCGCCCAGGGGCAGTGATTCAAATGGATGTACCGGAGAGTCTTCACAGTCAGACATGGCGGCTGTCAGAGATGATTGTTGAAGTACTGGTTGAATTTCAATCTGTTGAACCCGCCAGTGTGGGACTACAAGACCTTGGACGTCCAGAAGGATTTCTTGAACGTGCAGTACGTGGGTGGGTGAAACGTTATCACGTCGCTGCGGAAGATGTATATCGGAACAGTGCCAGCCCTGCCTCAGCCACGACGATCATTGACTGGCTGGAAAAGCAACCGACTCCCAGCGCCGAGCACACCTTGCTTCACAACGATTTTAAACTCAACAATATAGTTTTGGACCGTGACAAAATTACCCAGCCCATCGCACTGCTAGACTGGGACATGTGTACCCAGGGAGACCCCCTTTTTGATTTTGCCACACTGCTCAGTTACTGGACTGAACCGACAGATCCACCGGCCCTGAATAAAGTTGGACAGATGCCGACCTCAACAAGCCCAGGCTGGATGAACCGCGAAACGGTGGCAGACTACTACACCAAGATCAGCGGACGCGACCTATCCAACCTTCATTACTATCGGGTGCTGACAGCATTTAAACACTGCATCATTTTTATGCAGATTTATGCGAGATTCTGTCGGGGTACAACCACCGATCCCAGAATTGCTGAACTGGGACCGGCTCTCGATTCACTGTTTGAGTTCACTCACGATATTGTTCTACAGCGTTATTTCTAACGCTACAAATGAGCGCCTTGTCTCTGGTTGTTTTGATTTACCAGTCTTCGAGCGGATAACTGGTTAGCATTTCGAATCCTGTTTCAGTGACCAACACCTGCTCTTCCAGCTTGACTCCTTCCCCGCCGTGAATGGAACCCATGTAAGATTCAACACATAGCGTCATCCCAGGTTCGAACACACCGTCATAGCCCTTTTTGTCGAAGTCCATGTAGTGTTTGATGCTGGGATATTCGTCGGCCAGCCCCACACCGTGAATAATCACACCATATCGATTGGGTTGAAACTCCTCCGGTACAGGCCACGCATTTTTGGACAGTTCTCGGAATTCCACCCCTGGTTTTATCAATTCAGTGTTGAAACGAATTTGTTCTGCTGCCAGTTGATATAACCGCGCCTGCTCAGGTGTTGGTTTGACTTCGCCACAAATCCAAGAACGTGACATATCACAGCAATAACCATAGGGGCCGATCAGATCAGTGTCGAAACTCATCATTTCGCCCTTCTCCATAACTCTCATCGAGGACTCTCTCATCCATGGATTGGTTCGTGGGCCTGATGCAAGAAGGCGCGTTTCAATCCATTCTCCACCCAATGCAATATTGGTTTCATGCAACTTCGCCCACAATGCATTTTCCGTTATCCCTGGAGCCATCGCATCGCGCATATTCGAGACAGCAGTTTCACATACACGCACTGAATATTTCATCAATTCCAGTTCCTCGGGCGACTTGATGACCCTGGCAATTTCCATGACATCCTGCCCCTCGATCAATTCGATTCCGCATTGTTCAAGTTCATGGATGCCCAGCAAGCTACAACGATCGACAGCTAGCCTGCGATTACCACCACCATATGTAGTAACCAGATCATTAATTTCCTGAGCAAATTTTTTGGCGTTTGCCTCACAACGCGACCCGGCAGAAAAAAAATAGAATGGTGTAATGACCCGGTATTCATCAATTGTTGGCAGATCTTCGGCAAGATGAGGCATGTCACCGAAGTCCCACAAAATGACAGGTCCTTCGGTTGCCACAAATACACAGCGTGCTTCGTAGTGCGAACACCAGATCTGCATATTGGTTGCATCAGTTACATATCGAGTGTTCAATTGATCAAACAGCAAAGCCCCGGCCAAATCCCGCCTACGAAGCTCCTGTTTAACCCGCTCTAGTCGATATCTTCGCACGGTGTCTAAATCAACTGGAGGCTGCGAAAACTCCATCGCCCCATGTTGTCGGTTGCGTACTTCCGCCATATTCAATGCTCCTGTTCCTTTTGCCAAAAACTTGAGATTTTTTGTCTATTTTTCAGACGGTATGATTTTATGATTTTTGTTCGTGAACTTGAATTTCATTTTTTGTGAAATGGCACTCAAATTGGCCAAATATTTACACTGTATTTGGCATTGAATATTTCAACAAATCACCTCAGAGTTTGATCTTCTTCCAATAGTCAGGGAACTGATTTCTGAACAACAGCTTGATGGATTATTCAGTTACACCTTCCAATTCAGCGGTTTTTTCACCTATTCAAGAATGTAGCTTAAAAAGATTTTTTTTAACACTCACACATAAAATTACCTATACTCAATATCTATGACGGCCAATTTGTTGTTGAAATGACAGTTGACGTCTAAATTCGTATAACTTAAGTTTCAATTTATGAGCCAATCAAGCTTTATTAAACGGAGAATTTTGAATGAAAAAATCAATTCTTAAACACGGCATCTTGTCGGCCTCTGCCCTGGTGCTTGCAGGCAGTTTTGTAACTGCTCAGGCCCAGGAGTTGGTGGTAGTATCTTGGGGCGGTGCTTATTCAAAGAGTCAGCAACTTGCCTACCATGAACCATTTATGGCTGAAAATCCGGGCATTACCGTTATTAATGACGACTCGGCGTCAGAAGGTGTTGCCAAGCTGAGAGCTCAGGCCGAAGTCGGCAACGTAACATGGTCGTTGCTAGACACGATCGCGTCATATGCGATCACACTGTGCGATGAAGGCTTGGTGGAAGAAATCGATTTCAATACGGTCTTATCGCCAGCACCGGATGGAACTCCAGCAACGGAAGATTTCGATCCACTGATCGTATCACCTTGCTTCGTCCCGAATATTGTGTATTCCACGACTTGGGGATATCGCACGGATATGGTTCCAACCGCACCAACCTCGATTGCGGATGCTTTTGATCTAAACAAGATTCCTGGCAAACGCTCTATGGAAAAGAAGCCAATCAACAATTTGGAATGGGCATTGCTTGCCGATGGTGTATCTGCAGAGGATATCTACGATGTGCTTGACACTCCGGAAGGTGTAGCTCAAGCTTTCGCGAAACTCGACACGGTCAAAGCGGAAACAGTTTGGTGGACCCGTGGTGCCCAACCGCCGCAGTTACTTGCTGACGGTGAAGTGGTGATGGCATCTGCCTACAATGGACGTCTTTTCTCCGCAATTGAAGAAGAAAAACAACCCATTGCCATTATGTGGGACTGGCAGGTATTTGATCTTGACGGCTGGGTGCTCCCAGTCGGTGCACCTCACAGGGAAGAAACCCTCAAACTGTTGCGATTCGCAACCGATACCCAGAGACTGGCGGATCAGGCGAAGTACATCTCCTACGGCCCGGCACGCAAGTCATCTGCACCGCTGGTCGGAAAACATGCAGATTTGGGAATTGACATGGGCCCCCATATGCCGACCCATCCTGATAATGCCAAAACAACTTTGGTATACAACTTTGAATGGTGGGCGGACAACGAGGATGACTTGAATGAGCAATTCAACTCTTGGCTAGCACAATAAAGTCAGATTCGGTCTAGGTAATTTAGACATGGTCAATGAGAGGCACTGGCAGTTACGCCTGTGCCTCACATTGAATATCGCAACAGACTTTCAACACTTTCACCAATCCACGACAATATAAACTATGGCTAATTCCGCTGTCCTTCCTGACCAACCTCTAACAACAGCGGACGGCGTCCCACTGAAAACGGCTTTGGCTCGTGCGCTTCGCCGAGACAAGATGAAGTCTCTCGCCCTGGTTGCGCCGTTGTTCATCTTTCTTGGCTTAACTTTTCTGATGCCAATTGGAGACATGTTGTGGAGAGGTGTTGAAGACCCAATCGTGTCCAGCTACCTTCCAAAAACAGTTGAACAACTCAAAAAGTGGGATGCGACATCAGGTGAACTACCCGATGAGAGTACCTATCAAGCGCTAGTTGAAGATATTAAAGCCGGTGCTCCAGAAAAGCTAATTACTCGGGTCGGTAAACGCCTCAATTACGAACTACCCGGGATGAACAGCTTATTCAGAAAATCCCAAAGACGAATTCCAAAAATAGATGAAGGACCTTACAAAGAGGTAGTCATTGGCGTCGACAAGAAATGGGGGCAGCTTGAAACCTGGCAGGTGATTAATACTTTTTCACCAAATCTCACAGCTGGTTATTTTTGGGCCGCGCTAGATTTACAAGTCACACCGTCAGGAGATTTGCAATTACAAGATGAGAAAAGCCGAATCTATCTCAAATTGTTCTGGCGTACGCTTTACTTGAGTGGCTTGATTACGCTGATGACTTTGATCTTGGGCTATCCAGTCGCCTATCTTTTAGCAACTCTACCCCTGAAAACCAGTAATCTTTTGTTGATGTTGGTATTGCTGCCATTCTGGACATCGCTTCTGGTACGAACGACTTCATGGATCGCAATGCTGCAAAGAGAAGGTGTGCTCAATGACATCCTGGTTGCTCTGAACGTCATTGACAATGAAAACCGACTGGCAATGATTCACAACGCTACCGGAACCGTTGTGGCAATGACACATATCCTGCTGCCTTTTATGATTCTGCCGCTGTACAGCGTAATGAAAACGATCCCTAAGAGTTACATGCGGGCAGCCGTTTCTCTTGGTGCGCACCCGTTCAGTGCATTTTTCAAGGTATATGCGCCAAATACAGTTCCAGGAATTGGAGCAGGCGGAATACTTGTATTTATTCTTGCAATTGGTTACTACATAACTCCCGCCCTCGTTGGTGGAACATCCGGCACATTTATCAGTAACTTTATTGCCTATCACGTTTCACAGTCTCTGAACTGGGGATTGGCCGCAGCACTCGGAATTATTCTGTTAGGCCTTGTGCTGGTACTTTACCTCCTGTATGATCGCATTGTTGGCGTCGATAACATGAAACTCGGGTAAGCTAAGCCAAATGAAAAGTAAATTACCACCCTACACGACACCACTTGAACGCATTTGGCACTATCTGTTCCGCATTATCTGCGGGTTGATTTTCCTGTTTCTAATTTTCCCCATTCTGGTCATCGTACCGCTATCTTTCAACGCTGTACCGTTTTTCACATTCACTCCCGAAATGCTGTCTTTCGACCCGGCGGGATATTCGCTCAAATGGTATGAGGACTTCTTTACCAATCTCAACTGGCGGGGAGCTGTTAACAACAGCTTTATTATTGCAATCTTTTCCACTTTGATTGCAACGACACTCGGCACCGTAGCTGCCTTGGGATTAAGCCGTCGAGAAGTGCCTTATCGAACAATGCTAATGGCGATTCTGATTTCCCCGATGATCGTACCACTGATTATTTCAGCTTGTGGAATGTTTTTCTTCTATTCCCGAGTCAATCTACAGGGAACCCACCTTGGCGTTATTCTCGCCCACGCAGCTTTAGGCACTCCATTTGTTGTCATTACAGTTACCGCGACTCTGGTCGGATTCGATCGCAGTCTGATTCGAGCTGCAAACAGCTTGGGAGCCGATGGTGTAACAACATTTTTTAAAATCGTCGTTCCACTGATCCTGCCGGGAGTGATTTCAGGCGCATTATTCGCCTTTATCACCTCATTTGACGAAGTCGTTGTGATTCTATTTGTCGGTAGTTTTGAGCAGCGAACCATTCCGTGGCAGATGTTTTCTGGAATTCGCGAACACATTAGTCCAACCATTCTCGCAGTCGCAACATTGCTGGTGCTGGTATCAGTACTGTTGCTGACTACCATCGAGATGTTGAGACGGCGAACCGAGCGATTGCGCGGCGTCAGAACTTAGCTAGACTGGCCGGTCACCATCAATCGTGAGGCGCCACATAACTCGGCGCTCACCTGGATAGTCGTTCAAGGCGTAATGTTGCAGACAACGATTGTCCCAGAAAGCAATTGAGCCCGGTTCCCAGCGAAAACTACAGCAAATATCCGGCTGTACTGCATGCTTAACCAGATAGCGAAGAATTGGTTCTGACTCTTCTTCACTCATTCCTTCGATTCCAACTGTAAACGGTTCATTCACATAGAGTGCCTTTCGACCGGTTTCGGGATGTGTGCGAACAATTGGGTGAATGACCCGAATATTTGCACTGCTGTCCGAGCGAATTGGTGTACCTGCATGTTTGTCCTGGTAATCTGTGCTCGCGTACTCGCCCTCATGACTGTAAACATTTTCGGCGCTATGAATCGCCTTCAGACCCTCCAGCATAATCTTATAGGTATCGGTAAGCATGTCGAAAGCCAGGTACTGGTTGGCAAATAGTGTATTCCCGCCAAATTTTGGAACTTCCATCCCACACAATATTGAACCCAGCGGTGGTATTGCCTGGAAAGTTACATCGCTGTGCCATGTTCCGGAAAAGTTGTACTTGTCTTCTGGATTCTTGATCACCATCATAATTTCGGGATGTCCTTCCAATGAACCAACGTATGGATGAATGTGGAATGACCCAAAATTTCTACCAAATTCTTTTAGGGAATCAGGCTCGATGACTTGGTCGCGAAAAAAGATGACCAAGTGATCGAGAAATGCCTGCTTGATTTCCTCTATCGCTTCTTCTGAAACCGGATGTGAAATGTTTACACCAAAAATTTCAGCACCGCACGCACCAGCATAAGGTTTGACTTCGATGTACTGATAGTCTTGCCGAACTGAATTGAGACCGGCTCCCGGAATCACCTTGGGCCTTTGCCATTTCACGTCATTCGCTCCCGGTGGTAAAGAACATTCACTCTTCTATATAAATTAATTGCTCAGTCATTATAGTTTTGCGATGATTGTAGGCTGAAAGATGCGGATTCATCTTCCAACCCTCTTGAATTTTGTGTGGATTTCCAACCATTGAAAATAAAATACAGCGAGTCCAATCCATACAACTGGAAAAATAATTTGAAAATGGTCAAACTTAAGAACCAAATCGTTTATGTCTAATGACGTGATAATTTCGAACCAAATTCCTTCTCGCAGGTCTGCTCTCTAATGCAAACCGACACATTTGACTACATCATCGTGGGTGGCGGAACAGCCGGATGTGTACTCGCAAATCGTCTTTCGGAAAACTCAAGACACTCTGTGCTGGTGCTTGAAGCCGGAAGGCGGGATACGAATCAATGGATTCACATTCCCGTGGGCTACTTCAAGACGATGCACAATCCGGCTACTGACTGGTGCTACAACACCGAACCTGATCCAGGGTTGAATCACCGATCTATTAAGTGGCCGCGAGGGAAGGTTCTAGGGGGTTCAAGTTCGATTAATGGTCTACTATATGTCCGCGGCCAAAAAGAGGATTACGACGACTGGGAGAAAGCCGGCAACCCCGGTTGGTCGTATGAGAACATATTACCTTATTTCATCAGGAGTGAGCACCAGGAGCGTGGCGCTGACGAGTATCACGGTCAGAATGGAATGTTGAAAGTATCTGATATGCGAATTCGTCGAGCAGTCGGCGATGCGTTTATCAAGGGCGCTGAGGAAATCGGCATTCCTCACAACAACGATTTCAATGGCGCAACACAGGAAGGCGTTGGATATTATCAGTTGACTGCATGGAAAGGCCGGCGATGCAGTTCAGCTGTTGGCTACCTGAAACCTGCTTTAAATCGCTCGAATCTAATAGTTGTCACCAATGCTCTGACAGATCGAATTGTTATCGATGAAAACCGTGCATCGGCTGTGGAATATCAGCACGATGGCAAAAAACTTACTGTCCGTGCTAATCGTGAAGTCATCCTTAGTGCTGGCGCAATAAATTCTCCTCAGCTTCTGATGCTGTCGGGTATCGGAAATCCCGATCATCTGCGAGAATTCCAAATCCCCGTCAAACACAACTTGCCCGGTGTTGGCGAGAACCTGCACGACCACCTGCAAATTCGCTCGGTGTATCGCTGTTCAGTCAAGACACTGAATGATGAAATTCGAAATCCGATATACAAAATGCTGATCGGTATGCAGTATTTTGCGTTTCGTACCGGGCCAATGAGTATGGCGGCAAGTCAAATTGGCATTTTTACAGGATCCTTACCACATATCAGACGCCCCGACATCCAATTTCATTTTCAGCCTCTAAGTTCCGACAGTCCTGGTCAAGGCGTTCATAACTACTCAGGCATTACATCTTCTGTTACACAGCTTCGGCCAACCAGCCGCGGGAACCTTCAACTAAGATCAGCCAATTCCCAAGACTACATAGCTATCCATCCAAATTACCTGGCCACTGAGGAAGATCAGGTGACCACGATCAATGCAATGAAGGTGTCCAGAGCAATTGCAAACAGCAAGGCAATGTCGCAATATGTCGAGGAAGAAATGTTACCAGGAGATCAGGTGCAAACCGACGAAGAACTACTCGATTGTGCTAGAAGTATTGGCGAAACGATATATCACCCGGTAGGAACATGCAAAATGGGACCGGTTTCAGACCCAATGGCAGTTGTCGATTCAACGCTCACGGTTCACGGTATAAATGGTTTGCGAGTCGTGGATGCATCGATTATGCCCATGATCACCTCGGGTAATACCAACGCACCAACGTTTGCAATCGCTGAAAAAGCGGCTGACATGATACTTGGGAAAGGATAAGCGTTTGATCAGCTAAACAGTCAATCGTTGTCGTCTACTTCTGCCCCAGCACCGCTGCGTCTTGACAGGTCACTGTTTGGCACAAACGACTCCGCCGCCTTTCTCTTCAAAATCTGTAAGGTTTCGGAGTCGATATTGATCCGCCGAGAGCTAAAGTTCCGAAGCTTTGTCTGACTGAAGTGCCGATTGAGTCCTGTCTTATCAAACATAGATAAATTAAAAGACATTTGGTCGGACACACACACAACCAAAACCTCCTTAGAGTTCTGCCAATCGCGAGTCCAGAACGTTTCTTCACTTGTCCAGATTTCACCATTTACGATAATGATCCTAGACTCGGGCAGTTGCAGCCGAAAACAGAGGCTTAATTTAGACCTGGATAGTGCAAGCGGCAAAAGCAAAGCAATTGCGTTTGAACTCTTTACTCTCGCACTACAGGCTTTATCGAAGGAACCGGCAACTGCAGCAAGACGATCAAGAGTTTCAATCAAATTCAGAATGTTGAAGCTTTCAGTTTCGGATTCATGTTGCCATTCAGGCAGTAGATCTGCCATAAACTTCAATGGAACAGTATCTGTTGCCGCAAGCCATACTAGTGCATTTCCAATTTCGATATCAGCACCTGGCGGCATTCCAAGTGCCGATAGAACGCGCCTGGTCAGGGTACAACATTCACTGTTTGAAAGCTGTACCGTAGCTCTGATCTCGCGCATCAGGATGAGGTGGCCACAGAGGTTGTCACTGGTACTACGGGGAAGGCCCAATCATCCGCAAAATCACGATCGATTTCATCGTGCAGAGGTGCACCCTGAAACAGCGTGATCCGTGTCCAGAGATTGGACTTCGGATCGAATCTTGTCGCCCCGAATATTGCAAGCTTGCAGCGAAGCAAATCGATAGGCAGACATTCCCTACCTAACAGGTTATTGTGAATCTCTCCATATTCGAAGTCTGTAAGGGACTGTATGCGTGAAACGATATGTCGAAATTTGGGATGCAGGCTTAATAAGTCAGCAACTGATGAGCATTTGTCATTTGATTCGAGATCACGGATGGTTTCGTACAAAGCACTGACGTCTCTAGCAATTCCAACCTTCATTTCTAACTCACAGCCAGGTTCCAGATAGCGTTGACCCAATCTCGGTTCCTCTTTTTCCTGTGAAACGTACCAAAAATAATGTTGAGAATCCGGATTTTCAAAATCCACATCTAGTGCCCACGCGTAGCGCATTTCAATACGGTTCTTTAATTCTCCCAGTCCCATAGATGGATCAAAATGAGTGAATTCATCGACTCCCATCATGTTTTCAAATTCATTGATTTCATTTGGATAAATTTCAAGAATCAAACTATTCAGCAATTCCTGACACTCCATACTGGTATTTTCCAGCGCCCATTCTGAAAGATGTTGCCAGGCTGACTGACCATCATTTATCTGACTCAGCTCTATTTTGAGTCTTGAAACTTCCTCTTTGAGTGCCGAAATACGTTCTGCCTGCCTAGGATCTTCGGTCTGCCACTGCTCCAAATGTCCTTCGGCCCGTTCAATCAACTTTTTAAATTGGTTCAACTTCTGACGTGTCACTTTTGATCTGGATTTTGCCACTACAATTGCAGCCTCCCGGATTTTTATCCACTGTCCAATCAGTTGAGGATGACCAATCAAAAACGGTGCCATTCCAAGTCCTGTTGCATTACCGACTCCAATTGCCCGCTTTAATTCTGTCGACAACCCTACTGCCCGGACCTGATCGCGCTGCTTAGCAATGTGTTCAACCAAATCAATACTCAACTGTCTAGCCATGTAAACAGTGAGCATTTCTGCCTGAAACGGCAAACCAAATGGTGTAGCCTCCTTGACCTCATGAAAATCCATCACCCCGAATTTTCCGTTTCCGTAAACGGCGGTGGTTCGAATCAGGTATCCGATTCTCATAATTTCCACTGCATCCGGTTGAAAACCTAAGGCAAGGCAATCAATGACTGAATTGAACAGACGAACACTTTTGTTGGCTCTGCTCATCACCAGTTCAGATTCACTGAGGCGTCCTGCCTCCTGGTAAGGCAACTCCCGACTTAGCCGTTCAATGTCAGCATCACTCGGGATACCGTTGAACAGCGTAAAGCACATATCCCACTTTTCGGCAATCACTCGATCAGTGCGATCAGTAGCATCAAGTTCAGCAACAAATGAAATGAAACTAACAGGACCTGAAGGCGTATGAATCAGATAGATTAAAGTTCCATAACCTGATTCATCGAGTGTGTTTCTTAAAATTTCGAAGCGCCACTTTTCGCGATGCATCCGTCGTACTAGCGTTCGTGTAAAGCTCAAGCGACTTGAATGAAACGAGCCTAAACGCTCCAATTTCATGACTGTTTCAGGCGGTCGAAGCAACTGACCGAACTGTTGGTTGATATGTTCCAAGGTGCGATTGAATAAATAAATTAAGTTTAACTCTGGCGGGACAGTCCTTCTGCAAAAAAACGATACCAGTTACCACCCATTATCATCCTGATCTCTGCATCAGAAAATCCTGCGGTTGCAAGACCATCCGCGACGTTTTGCAAGTCCTCATTTTTTTGAAACCAAGATGGATAATCTGGCCACTCAACTTGAGACTGACTGTTCCTTTGGTCATCCCACGTGCCGCTTCTCATGTAATTGAGATATTCGCTGCCCCAATTGAGGCACAAATCTGTACCCAACCCGAGATGCTCGACACCCATCAAGTCCGCCGTTCTTAAGATCATTTCGCAAAAGTCTTCCAGCTTACAGTCACTGCCATTTGCCAGATGAAGCGGATAGATACTAAATCCCAGCATTCCACCAGTTTCAGCTAACTCTTTAAGCAACTCATCAGACTTATTTCGAACGACCTTTCGGAACGAGATCGGATTGGCATGGGTGATTGCGATTGGACGTTCACTGCACTCGATTGCATCGAAGCAGGTTCGCTCGGAAGTATGTGAAACATCAACAATAATGCCCAGACGATTCATTTCCCGAACAGCATTGCGTCCGAATCGGGTCAACCCTGCATCATCTTCCTCGTAACATCCGGTACCGATATGATTCTGGTTGTTGTAGGTCAATTGCATGATGCGTATGCCTAGCTGATGGTAGATTTCGATTAAAGAGAAGTCATCTCCGATTGGCGAGGTATTTTGGAACCCGAGAATAATACCGGTGCGACCTGTCTGATGTGCGTTTTTGATGTCAGTAACCTCATTGACACGCAATATTAAATCCTTATGTTCTTCAAACCACCGATTCCACTTGCCGATTTGTTTCAGTGTTTCACTGCAACTGTGCCAAAACGCAACGGTAACGTGTACTGCAGTTACACCTGAATTTACCAAAGATTCGAAGTGAGGCCGAGACCAGTTGGAAGCTTGCAGGGCGTCAATTACTGGAAATGATTCTTGTACTTTCAATGCTCTAATTTCTACTTGTTGATGAAACAATATTATCGCTACGGCAAACAAACGATTGATACCAACCGAAAGATTGAATTGTAATCATAACGCTGATGTTCGAATTGATTGAAACTGAATGACTGATAAACATAATTTTTGTCATTACCAAACGTTTCAATCTGATTGTTGTTCGCTTCAGCAGAATTTTCATTTGGGATTCATGTGTGTCCAAACGAGATACACCATAATACCGAACACAGGCACTAAATCATTCGTTCGACTCTATCAATGCAATTCAATGTCAATCCACAAAAGAATACAAACACATAGTCAAAGCCATCATGAATGAACTGATCTCTAAAACTGCATGTGAAGTTGTTGACCTGTTAAGAGCACGGGAAATTTCGCCCGTAGATGCCGTCACCGCATCTGCAGAACGAATCGAACAGGTCGAAGCAAGCATCAATGCAATGCCAACTCTTTGCATCGACCAGGCTCTGGAAAAAGCAAGGGAGTTGGAAAGACAGCAGCCATTCGGTCATTCAGAGTTTCGAGACTGGCTAGGGGGACTGCCGATATCAGTTAAGGACTTGACTGAAACCGCAGGCGTTCGAACAACATTTGGCTCGTTAATTTACAAGGACTACATACCTGCCAAATCAGACATCCTAGTACAGAAGTTAGAATACCGCGGCGCAATCATGATGGGCAAATCGAACACTCCGGAATTTGGTGCTGGTGCCAGTACATTCAATGAGGTTTTCGGTGTCACGCGAAACCCCTGGAACACCAGTAAGTCTGTCGCAGGTTCATCAGGCGGTGCCTGTGCTTCAATTGCATCAGGCGAAGTGTGGCTAGCAACCGGGTCTGATCTTGGCGGAAGTTTAAGGACACCTGCCAGTTTCAATTCTGTAGTCGGATTGCGGCCCAGCCCGGGAAGAGTACCCAGAAGTCGAACACAGGAGCCGTTTAGCTGTCTGCATGTACAGGGCCCAATCGCTCGAAACTGTCGAGACACAGCGCTCTTTTTAGATGTAATGTCCGGATTTCATCCGTCTGACCCATTGAGCTACCCTGCTTCACAAAACCCATATATGGACTACATTGACAATCCTGTCAAACCAAGACGGATCGGATACACGCCAGACCTCGGAATTACAGTCACTGATCCGGAAGTCGCTCAGATCTGCAAGGAGGCTGTTCAAAAATTCGAAACACTCAACATACCGGTTGAAGAAAGGAGCCCCAACTTTAGCGGCGCGATTGAAAGCTTCAATGTGTTGCGCGGTGCTTCATTCGTCACAAATCTCATGGGTGAATACAGAAAACACGAACATCTGTTAAAGCCAGAAGTTGTCTGGAATATTGAAAAAGGATCCAAACTGACGGCCGATGCGATCAGTCAAGCACAATTGACGCAGGCCAACATTTTGCAGTCGGTGATTGGATTTTTTGACAAGTTTGATCTACTCATCTGCCCCTGTGCAATTGTCCCACCCTTTGACGCTGAAATTAGATTTGTCGAATCGTTGGGAGAACACACATTCGATACCTACTATGAGTGGCTCGCAATCACTTTTGCTCTAACATTGACAGGTTGTCCGGTGCTGGCCGTGCCAGCCGGATTCACTCAAGACGGCTTGCCAGTAGGACTGCAGATTATTGGACCACCTAGAGATGAAGGGCCTATACTTTCAGCCGGATTACTACTTGAGCAATTGACCGAAATTTCAACGCGGCTACCAGTTGATCCCAATGTAACCCATCTTTGAATAATGTACCTATCAGCGCGTGAGGCATAAGCGCAAATCAGGTGTAACTTATTATTTTTTGCAATTGGATTTTGGTTCATTCCAATTAATTTGATAACGAAGCAGTTGGTAAAATTGAACAAAATGAGCCAGTCCAACTATTGGCTAATTGAAATCAATTCTGATATTTTGTGATTAAATTAATGGCGCACATCCGCGAACTTCAGCGACTGATCAACTGCCAATGAAGTTCTTGATCCTGCCATTTTGTTTTCTTGCTGTGTTCTGGTTAACCCTTTCCGGACACTACACCACATTGCTGCTAATACTTGGTGCTGTTTCATGCCTCTGGGTACTGAGAATCTCGCATCGAATGAAGATTGTCGACGATGAAAACTATCCCATCCATTTGATCCCCTGGAGGATTATTTCCTACTGGTCTTGGCTGATCAAAGAAATCATGCTGTCCACCTGGGCTGTAAGCAAGATGATTCTTTCCCCAAAGTCCCGTATTAGCCCGAAAGTGGTTTGGCTACCTGCAGACGATATGAGTGATATACAAAAAGTGATTTACGCCAACTCGATTACTCTCACTCCAGGTACTCTGACCATCGAAGTCGAAAATTCCAGACTGGAAATACATACCTTGCGAGGTGATATGCTGGAACCGCTTGAACGGGGTAACATGGCTGACCGCGTTCGAAAACTCGAGCACTAAACTTAACCCTTTCCGTATGATTGCCAGCGCCCTAACTGCAGTTCTAGTGGGAATGGCCCTCCTACTCATCAGAGCATTCGCTGGGCCAGACATCTACAATCGAATTTTGGCAGTCAATAACTTTGGTACCAAGACAGTACTTGTCATCGCACTTTATGGTTTCCTGACAGATCGACCCGACTTTCTTGACATTGCAATTGTCTATGCACTGTGTAACTTCATTGCCACCATCGCAATACTGAAATATTTCGAGTACGGCGACCTCGGACATGTTGGCGAGCAACCAGAGGACGAAAGACAGTGATGGACCTGATTCTGTTGATTGTCAGAGACATTTTTCTAGTCACTGGCGCTATTGCAGTGCTTATTGGAGCATTTGGCGTACTTCGATTACCAGAACTGTTTTGCAGAATCCACGCAGCCGGGATCACTGACACGGCCGGTGCAGGATTGATCATTACCGGCCTGATGATCGAATCCGGTTTAACTCTAGTTTCTCTCAAACTATTGGTCATTTTTGTTTTTCTATTTTTCACGAGCCCCACGTCTTCACACGCCCTTGCCAAGGCGGCAATTCACAGCAATGTACTACCTGTTACAGATCTACCCAAAAGGTGATTGCTATCGAACTTGTCGTTAACTTTACGTTGCTCGGTTTTCTGCTGGTAACGGCACTTCACATTTCGCAGACAAATCGGCTGTTTCGCGCAGTTATGTTGTTTGCTATTTACAGCCTGTTAACAGCGAGCCTTTTTGTTTCACTTGATGCGGTCGATGTTGCATTCACCGAAGCTGCAGTCGGCACTTGTATAGCCACCATCCTGATGCTGAGTGCACTATCTCTGACTGGCTCGCGAAAAGAGGCTCGATACCTACGCAAAAATTCCGCATTCGCTGTTTGCGTTTCAATCGCGCTAGGTGTGGCACTTGCGATTGGTATTATGGACATGCCGCAATTTGCAGACCCGAACGCTCCTGCTAATCTTCACGTGGCACCCTACTACCTCCAAGATTCGTACTCGGAGATCGGCATTCCTAATGTTGTCACTTCGGTTCTGGCCAGCTATCGGGGTTATGATACGCTTGGTGAAGTCGTGGTAATTTTTACTGCTGGCATCGGCGTAATCGCTCTGCTGACTAACAGGTCCTCCAAACCCAAGGACTGAGCCAATGAAGCAACATTTGATTCTGCACGTCATTGCCAAGATCATGATTCCGTTCATTATGGTGTTTGCCCTTTATGTTCAGTTTCACGGCGATTATGGACCTGGAGGCGGTTTTCAGGCCGGTGTTATTTTTGGCGCCGGATTTATTCTGTACGGCATCGTTCTCGGAAAGGAAGCAACGATGAAAATAGTACCGCCGTCACTTGTCTACACAACAGCCGCACTGGGTGTACTTCTCTACACTGGTGTCGGCGTCGCTGGTATGTTTTTAGGCGGTGAATTTCTAAACTACAGTGTGCTATCTGCCGACTCTGTAGCCGGGCAACATCTCGGAATCCTACTCATCGAATTTGGCGTTGGCATGACAGTGGCGTCGGTGATGATCATTCTATTTCTGAGCTTTGCAGATTTTCGACAGCCAGATTCTCAAAATACGGATTGAATTTAAATGGAAGGCCTCGGGATTGTCAACTATTGGATCGTCATCGCACTGATGATGATTGGGTTGTATATCGTGATATCGGCTAACAATCTCATCAAAAAAGTTATCGGACTGAATATCTTTCAAAGCTCGGTTTTCATTCTATACATTAGCATCGGTAAGGTAGGTGGAGGGACCGCACCGATATTGCTGAAAGAACCAGCTGTCTACTCCAATCCCCTGCCCCATGTGCTCATACTCACCGCAATTGTTGTGGGTGTTGCAACCACGGCTCTGGGTCTAGCCCTGATCGTTAGAATTCGTTCTGCTTTTGGAACAATCGATGATCAAGAATTACAACAGGATATAGAGCGAAAGTAAGGTGCTGAGCTTACACTTAAGCGCCTTGCAGGTCGTCATTCCTCTACTGGCCGCACCGTTGTGTGCGATTATCAGAATACCCGGTATTACCTGGCTGATCGCCCTTGCAGTTGGTATCGTCAGCAGCATCAATTCAATTGCAATACTTCTTCATATCAACAGGTTCGGAGAAATCGTTTATTCGCTCGGCGGCTGGGCGGCTCCGTTTGGAATTGAGTACAGAATCGATAGTGCAAACGCCCTCATTCTGCTGATCATCAGCTTCATATATCTGTTGGGAATCATCTACGCCCCTGCCAGTATCAAATCTGAAGTTCCAGAAAAGAGTCAGGGATGGCTGTACACTGCTTGGATTCTTTGCTTTACTGGCTTATCCGGAATTACGATTTCCGGTGATGTCTTTAACGTCTTTGTCTTTCTGGAAGTATCCTCCCTTTCCACATACATTCTAATCAGTTTCGGGCAAAACAAACGTTGTCTGTCAGCAGCGTTTCGTTACCTGGTAATGGGAACCATCGCCGCAACCTTTTACCTGATTGGTATCGGCTTTCTTTATTCGATGACTGGCACCTTGAATATGGCTGATCTGGCACAGCGACTCCCAGACCTGATCAGTCAAAACACCGTTGCCGTCGCCTTCGGTTTTGTCATAGTTGGTCTTGCAATCAAAATGGCGTTGTTTCCTTTTCACGCCTGGCTGCCAAACGCCTACGCTTATGCACCAAATGCAGTTACTGCTTTTCTTGCTGGTACCGCTACCAAAGCCGCTGTTTATGTATTCATTCGACTCACACTTGAAGTTTTTCCGGAAAATTATTTCTCAGGATTCACCTCGTCGCACCACATCATTCTTGCTGTTGGCATCATCAGCGCGGTGATCACCTCGGCCGTCGCAATTTTCCAGGATGATCTCAAACGTCTGTTTGCCTGGTCTAGTATCGGGCAGATTGGCTACATTGCCGTCGGTGTGGGTCTGGCATCAACTGCGGGGGTTGCAGCGTCATTTCTGCATCTTTTCAATCATGCAATCATGAAGACTGCAATATTTATGGCGATTGGAGGCCTTTTCATCGTAACCGGATCGACAACAACAGCAGCACTAAAGAATGCGGGTCGGCGCATGCCATGGACAATGGCAGCAATTCTCATCGGAGGGCTTAGCCTGATTGGCGTCCCATTCACTACAGGATTTATCAGCAAGTGGTACCTGGTATCAGCATCACTTGAACAAAATTTCTGGTGGCTTGCTGGTTTGATTCTTCTCGGATCTTTAGTAACCGCGGCCTATGTCTGGAAAATTGTCGAAATTGCATATTTTCGAAAGAACCCGAATGAACAGGTCGTTCGACAGGAAGCGCCCTTATCACTTCTGATTCCAACCTGGATACTGGTTGTCGCCAATTTTTATTTTGGTGTTGATGCACGATTTTCTGGCTCGATTGCAACCCAGGCCGCTAACGCAATTCTCGGAGTTTCTCCATGATGAGTGCGTCCACGATACAGCTTTATTGTCTCGTTGCACCCCTTGTTGCAGTTGTCTTGATTGTTACAGTCGGACGCGTATTTCCAATTTTGTATGAGGCCATAAATGCCTCAGTTGCAGTGGCGACATTCCTGCTGACTCTTTCCCTGTACAGTGCATTGGGTGAAGGAACAATCGAACCTTTTGTTCTGTTCGAGCCTTTTGTCGGTGTCTCAATTGCATTTCAAGCAGAACCGCTTGGGATTCTGTTTGCACTGATGGCGAGCTTTCTTTGGATAGTCACGTCAATTTATTCTTTTGGATATATGCGAGGTCACGGCGAAACTAACCTTGCCCGCTTTAATATCTTCTTTGCGATCGCAATTTCAAGTGCAATGGGAATTGCACTTGCAGCCAATGGATTTACGTTATTTCTGTTTTATGAAGTATTGACCCTGTCAACATTTCCCCTGGTTACCCACGCTGGAACAGATAAAGCAAGAAGAGCAGGTCGAATTTATCTGTTTTTACTACTAGGAACATCTGTCGGAATGCTGTTGCTAGCCTTAATCTGGACATGGATACTAACCGGCACTCTTGATTTTCGGTCGGGTGGAATACTGGATGGAGATATCAGTAAGACAACGCTCAACATACTCTTGGTACTCTATGTCTTCGGGATCGGTAAAGCAGCACTGATGCCGTTTCACAGATGGTTGCCGGCCGCTATGATTGCACCGACACCTGTCAGCGCTCTGCTACACGCTGTCGCTGTGGTTAAAGCAGGGGTATTTTCTATATTGAAAGTTTCGATCTATATCTTTGGGAGCGATTTGCTACAGGAACTGGAAGTGCATCGTTATCTGGCGTATGTTGCTGCTTTTACGATTGTAGCGACTGCAATCATCGCACTTCGGAAAGATAATCTCAAGGCACGTTTGGCGTATTCGACAGTCGGCCAGCTATCTTACATTGTTCTTGGCGCTCTCGTCGCCAATGCTGCCGGAATAGTCGGTGGCGGTCTCCATATGCTCATGCATGGATTCGGCAAAATCACCCTGTTTTTCGGTGCGGGCGCAATACTTGTGGCAGCACACAAAACCGAAATCAGTCAAATGCGCGGTATTGGACGCAGCATGCCTGTAACCATGATTACATTCCTGGTTGGCTGCATCGCGATTATTGGTGCACCTCCAACCGGCGGCATGTGGAGCAAATGGAACCTGCTACTCGGTGCCGCCAACACTTCGGACTGGTTACTGCTGGCAGCGTTGATCATTGGCTCTCTGCTAAGCGCGGCATACTTACTGCCCATCGCTGTACGAGCTTTCTATCACCCACCTGATGACGGCAACGAGAAGATTAAAGAAGCACCGGTCTCAATACTGATCGCAATGATCATCAGCGCTGCTGGTTGCATCATTTTGTTTCTTACCCCAGACTTTGCATTTGACTTGATGAGTATGATCACATCATCAAAATGACTGATATGAAAAAGAACCAAGAGACGAATTCAAATCTTCCGAAAGCTGTCGGACTTCGACGGATACTCAAGTGGTTCTATTCCGCTTGTGCAATTGTCGTTGTACTTGACCTGATTATTCACCGTCACATATACCATCCCTGGGAGTCACTGCTGTTTTTCTATTGCGTTTTTGGATTTGTGGCCTGTGTTGTTCTAGTGGTGGTTGCAAAGTGGATGCGAAAACCGCTGATGCGCAGCGAGGATTACTACGATGGGAATTGACATCCCACCATTTGTCATCTTCTTCGCAGGGGCACTGCTGGCGCTTGTGGCGCGTCAGACTCTACTGTCGCTCATCTGTGTCCTCGTTCCGCTAATCAGTGCAGCCTTTCTGATATTTGCCAATTCACCAGAAACACGCATTGAAACGTCAGTTATCGGTTTGCAACTGATCCTATTTAATCCGGATAAACTTAGCCTCGTCTTTGGTTATGTTTTCCATATTGCAGCGTTTCTGGGTGGCATCTTTGCCTGGCGCGTCAAAGATCCGGTTCACCAAGCCGCTACGCTTGCCTATGCAGGCAGCGCTTTGGGCGCAGTATTTTGCGGCGACCTGATTACGCTGTTTGTGTTTTGGGAGCTAATGGCGTTTTCCTCTGCATTTCTGATTTGGTGCGGAGGAACCAGAAACTCTGTCAGCGCTGGCACTCGATACCTCATTATCCAAATCGTATCAGGACTGTTACTGCTGGCTGGAGCAGTGATGCACTATCAGCAAACCGGATCTCTTGAATTCACTCATATCGGTCTTTCCAGCACTGCTGCCACTTTAATCTTCATTGCCTTTGGCATCAAGTGTGCGTTTCCACTGCTGCACAACTGGTTAACCGATGCTTACCCAGAGTCAACGCCCGCAGGGACTGTTTTTCTCAGCGCGTTTACAACCAAAGTGGCGGTTTACGCATTGGCACGGGGCTTCGCTGGTACAGAGTCATTAGTCTACATTGGGATGATCATGACCTGTTTTCCAATTTTCTACGCCGTCATTGAAAACGACTTGCGTAGGGTATTGGCCTATAGCATGATCAACCAGATTGGTTTCATGGTATGCGGCATCGGCATCGGGACTGAACTCGCTATCAACGGTGCAGTTGCTCACGCGTTCAATGACGTTATATTCAAAGGCCTGCTAATGATGTCGATGGGAGCAGTCCTCTATCGAACCGGCAAAATGAATGGTTCCGATCTGGGCGGACTGTACAAGTCAATGCCAAAAACTGCAACACTATGCATAGTAGGTGCTGCATCAATTTCAGCATTTCCACTGTTCAGTGGATTTGTAAGCAAGTCCATGGTGATGTCTGCCGCTTTGGACGAGGGGTATCACATTGTATGGATTGCTTTACTGTTTGCGTCTGCAGGTGTGTTTCATCACGCTGGAATCAAAATCCCGTTTTTTGCCTTCTTTGCACATGACAGTGGAATACGCGTTAAGGAAGCACCAACCAGTATGCTGATTGCAATGGGTATCGGCGCCGTCCTCTGTATCGGAATTGGCAGCTTTCCACAATATCTTTATAGTCTGCTTCCCTTTCAAACCGGCTATTCGGCTTATGATGCAACCCATGTACTTGCTCAGACTCAACTGCTGCTATTTTCGGCACTAGCGTTTGTCTGGCTTAAGTTGTCAGGTATCTACCCACCGGAATTGAGAAGTGTCAACATTGATGCGGAATGGGTCTACCGGAAGGGGTTCGTTGTAGCAGGTCGCTGGGCAACTGCAGCCACACAGGCGACCATTGCGTCAGTCTATTCAATACTGCTAGGTTCAATCAACCGCGTCTATCGGATGATTCTTAACACCACAGGGTTGAATTCTAGAATATCCAGGGAATGGACAGTTGATCTCGCAGTAGCAATTGTAGTACTGCTGTTTTCGATTTTTGTGATCTACCTAGTGGCTGCGTAAAACTAAATCAACTCAGAAAATTCAGCCCTGACTCAATCGAGCCACTGCAATTCCAGCGATGCAGGCAGCGATAGAAATTCCTGCAGAGCCGAACGCATACAGAAAAGCTTCCAGGTTTCGCCCTTGCTGAAATAGCAACCAGCAATCCAGCGAATATGCAGAGAATGTTGTATAGCCACCCAGAAACCCTGTCATAACCAGAGCGGTGTAACGTCCAGTTTCTCCACTCAGGCCTCCAAATAGGACAAACAGCACACCGACGATGAAAGAACCGCTTACATTGACCGTAAGTGTTCCATAGGGAAAACTACTACCAAATATTCTGGCTAATCCGACACCGGTCAAATAACGGCCAACTGCACCTATCGCCCCACCAACTGCAACCTGAATTATTGTCCAACCCATTTTCCAAATAATGTTTCGCTTGATCTGTAAACTGATTAAAACAATTTATTCACCAGAATTTGATTTTTCCAGAGAACGCCAGATGCTCCCATTTTCGGAGATCTGATCAAGTTCGTCTAAAATCTTTTCATGCAGTTCGAGTTCCGACTCATTGGCCTGAATGACCACAATATTGATGGGTTCCGTTCGCACTCTTGGCGTTTCGGTATTTGCCATTGGATCTTTATATTCCGAAACAACCCCAAATTCGAGCGCCGTCTGTCCACTTGTCAAGGCAAGGTATACGTTGACTAGAATTTCAGCATCCTGCCGGGCACCATGAAGTGAACGTCCAGAAAGGTCAATTCTGAATTCATTTGCTAGTGCGTCAAGACTGTTGCGACGGCCCGGCCGCTTTTCCCGTGCGACTTCCAGGGTATCAAAAACTTCACAAACTGATCGGATCTCAGGGTAATTCAACTTGGATTCTTTAAATTCGTGATCGAGAAATCCCAAGTCAAACTCTGCATTGTGGATGATCAGTTCAGCTCCTTCAATAAACTCAAATAACTCTCCGGCGACTTCGGCGAATTTCGGTTTGTTTTTCAGGAACTCATTATCAATTCCGTGCACCTCCAGTGCACCTCGCTCAACCTCCCGTTCAGGATTGACGTAGTGATGTAAGACTCTGCCTGTTCGAGATCGAGACTCAAGCTCAACACAGGCAAATTCAATGATTCGGTGACCGTCTTTGACTTCGAGCCCGGTTGTTTCGGTATCGACAACAACCTGTCTCATGAAGTCTCTCCAGAAATAGCATTTCGAGCCAAAGTATCCGCTCTGTTATTCCATTTGTTACTGCTATGTGCCTTGACCCACTCCCAAGTCACTTCATGGAACGAATTAAGTCGGTCCAATTCCTGCCATAAATCAACATTTTTAACTGGCTGATTGTTGCGAAGTTTCCATCCTTTCTGTTTCCATTGGACGATCCATTGTGTGATTCCATTTCGCAGGTAAGTTGAATCGGTATACAAAATAACGACAGATTTTCGCTTCAGCAGCTGTAATGCCTTCACTGCAGCCGTGAGTTCCATGCGATTATTCGTCGTTTGCGCTTCGCTCCCAGAAATTTCTTTAACCTGATTGTTCCAAAACAGAATAGCACCCCATCCGCCTGGGCCAGGGTTTGGAGAGCAGGCACCGTCTGTATAAATGGATACTATTGGCATGGTGATGTCTGGCAATTTTTTTAGAATTTCAATTTTTAAATGATCAGTATCTTGCATGTTCAATGTTCAAATCTGAACGTTCGATGCTTTAGTTTGAGTTTCGAAAATTGAGGCTTTATTCTACTCGCCATGTTCTGTCTTCGCGCGGCCAATACATAAACTGAACCCAGTGCTGGCCACCATCTGGCACCTGCAATTTCCCATTTTTCCAGCCGTTTCAATCGACTCTGCTGCCTAAAAGGCGGTCTGAAAAAGCCAAATTCTGCAGCAAAAATTTCGAATCCCAGCAATGACAGCCAGTGGCGAATTTGATGAACCGAGTAAAACTGGACGGTACTGGGAACCAGACTCTCGATTCGTTTCAACCGTTTTAACAGAGCTAACATGCTTCTTGGATTAAACCCTGTAATCAGCAACACACCATTGGCAGTCATGCACTGTGCTGCCTCTTGCAACAATTCTTCCGGTCTGTCGCAAAAATCCAGAGCATGGGGGAGAAACAAGTAATCGATGGATTCTGCACCAAATGGCAAACACTCCCCCACTCCAACAATCGAGTGTTCCAAACGACGATTCAACTCTCGCGACACCCTGTACTTTGAAACGGATGTGATGCTATCGAAGTAGTGCAAATGTGAAGGCCCCTCGACCTGCACACAACTATGGTAATGAATATTTGGCACCAGCCGTTCTGCAATTTGAATCTCACATTGAAAAATGGTTTGCCCTAATGCAGAATTGAAACAGTGAGATGCTAAATACTGCTTCTGTGACGTCTGTGTGTCAGGAATTGCGTACATCAGGTTGTTCCTTTGTTACGCTTGTGATATATTTGGTTGTTCACTACAAAATCTGCTAACTTCCATCTACAAAACAAATCCGAAGCTATAGTTGCACGGTCTTCCGCGAGAGTTGCCAAATCTCTCTGTCTTCTAAATGTCAAAACAATATAGTCAATCTGGCTACGGACTGCTACCACCACTCGCAGTTTGTTCATGTCTTGCTGTTTTGGTATGGTCATCCAGTTTCATAATTGACGGCAAAATTGCCATAAGCAAATTTGTTTCTAGTGCACATGCTCAGCAAGCCAATAGTATTGACTATTCCGCCGATGACATAGGCTACAGAAACGATCGTTTGCCTAAGCCTTACGTATCCGCAGGCAGTGAAGTCGTGATCAATGACCCTGAACTTCAGTCTGATATACCCCAGGTCAAAGTTGAAAAATCTCCCTCTATAGACATTTGGTCAGAAATCAGAGACAGTTTCCAGCTTGAAGAATTTGAAAGCGATCTTGTCAAGCGACACGAGAAGCGATACACGCGAATTCCGAAACAATTCGAGCGAATTCTTGAACGAGCAAAGGTTTATCTGCCATACATATTTGAACAAACCCAACGGTACAACATGCCTTCCGAAGTTGTGCTGTTACCACTGATCGAAAGCGGATACAACCCTAGAATCTATTCCACCCGCGGTGCAGCGGGACTGTGGCAGTTCATGCCTGCAACAGGCCGAAATTACGGACTCAAGCAGGACTGGTGGTACGAAGGGCGGCGAGATATCACATACTCGACTCAGGCCGCACTGAAACATTTGAGAGATCTGAACGAAATGTTCGACGGCGACTGGCCATTAACTTTTGCTGCCTATAACGCCGGCTACAACGGAATGAACCGGGCCATCAATGCGAATAAACGAAAGAACAAACCAACTGACCTGAAGTCCCTGAAACTGAATTCAGAGACAAGGAATTTCTATCCAAAGTTGATCGCAGTCAAAAAAATTATTCAAAATCCAAATGACTACGGTGTCAAGCTGCCGGAAGTTACAACTAAGTCTCCTTTTGGTATTGTTGAATTTGATTTCCAAATTGATTTGGCGTTATTGTCTGAAGCCATTCAGGTTGATTCATTGAAACTCGCTTTACTGAATCCAGGACTTCGACGATACGCAACACCACCCGATGGCCCGTACAGAATTCTGGTGCCGGCTGAGAAGCTATCGGAAACAGTCGACTGGAAACGTAACTTGCGACCGTCTGAAGCAATTGTAGCTAGAAGCGAACATCGTGTAAGAGCAGGCGACACTTTAAGTGAAATTGCTGAATTTTACGGCGTGTCCGTTGCTTCAATTAAGGTGATCAATGCAAAAAGTTCGAACCTCATCAAAATCGGAGAAATTCTCAGAATTCCCTCACATCGAGGAGCAAGTGAAGGTTTAGGCGGGCTTCAAGGTGTCGAAATCGTGCATCAAATTGTTGCTAACGACAGTTTGAGCGAGATTGCCCAGGCATACAACGTTAAGTTATCTGAATTGCGTGCGATCAATGGGTTGAGTGCAAAGTCAGACCTGATTCGAATTGGACAGCAGCTTCGTATTCCGGATTCATCCCGCTCAATCAGCAACAATCCAACGGTAACTGCCAGTTCTCATGATTTGAGATCTCGTGTTCAGCACACAGTTAGAAGAGGCGAATCACTCTGGACCATCGCCCGAAGATACGGTGTTCGGGTGATTGACATTGTCAGTTGGAACAAGATCAGTCGGTCTGCACACATTTACCCCGGTCAGAAACTCGCAATTTTTATTCACTGATTTGACCAGTGCAGCAATTATCCCTGCAGCATCTGGCGAACTTTCCATAGATCTTCCCAAGATTTGGCTTTTTCTGTTGGCTTTCTCAATAGATAGGCAGGATGGTAAGTCACCACCAGATCAATGTCTGTATCTTTGAATTTGTAGGTTTGTCTTCTCAAGCCACCAAGCGGCATTTCTGAATCAAGCAACAGCTGAGCACTGACTCTGCCAAGAGCAACAATGACTTTTGGCTGAATCAGTTCGATTTGTCTGCGTAAGTAAGGAGTACAGGTTTTGGCTTCAATGGGTAGAGGATCGCGATTTTGGGGTGGTCTGCACTTTACGACATTACAAATGTACACTGCTTCCCGACTTAAGCCAAGCGCTGCAATCATGGACGTAAGAAGTTGACCAGCCTTCCCGACAAATGGCAAGCCCTGCCTGTCTTCTTCCGCCCCTGGTCCCTCACCGATAAACATCAGATCCGCCGATTCGGAACCAGAACCAAAAACAACATTGATGCGTTCTTTGCTCAGTGCACAGAGTTTACAAGTTGATGCAATGTCTGCAACCTCTCCCAAACTCAATTCCGCTAATGAATCTGCTGCAGGAATTGATGGAGTTGCCGCGATTTGCGAAGTTTCTGAAATTGCGTGATCAAAAGTGATTGTTGGCTGATCTGCAGACTCCTGTTGATCAGAGTCTGCATCACCCTTTTGCAAATCCCCGGGTTGTGGTCGAAGTCTGTAGACCTCAATTCCCATCGCACTCAGAAAAGCATCTTTTGACATCAATTTCAACTCAAATCATGGAGCCCGTTTGCGGATGTGGGCGCTCAGAAGATTCAAGGCGATTCAATGCATTGATGTATGCTTTTACGGATGCAATAACAATATCGGTGTCGGCACCATGGCCGTTAACAACGCGACCATTCTCCCTGAGTCTTACGCTCACTTCACCCTGTGCGTCAGTACCACCAGTGATGCTGTTTACAGAATAAAGTTCGAGTTCAGGAGCGCGATCAATCACTGAAGCAACTGCTCTGAACGAGGCATCAACCGGTCCGTTGCCATCTGCTGTAGCATTGACCAGTTCACCATCCCACTTCACAGCCAAGAGTGCTGTGGAATTTTCCTTGGTACTTGAACTGACCCGCAAACTCTCAAGCTCCAGTCTGTCACCGACTTGCTGTCCACCCGAACCGACCTGTAATCCGATCAGATCATCATCAAAAATTTCGTGCTTGCGATCAGCCAGATCCTTAAATCGCTGAAATGCATTCTGCAATTCCTGATCAGAATGAAACTCAAATCCAAGTTCATTCATTCTCTTTTGAAATGCATGGCGACCGGAGTGTTTACCGAGCACCATTCGGTTAGTGGACCAACCGACATCCTCAGCACGCATGATTTCATACGTTTCCCTCTTTTTGATCACACCATCCTGATGTATGCCCGACTCGTGTGCAAATGCATTTGCACCCACAATCGCTTTGTTGGGTTGCACCGGAAATCCCGTAACCGTTGAAACAAGACGACTTGCAGGAACAATCTGAGTGGTATCAATGTTGGTATCACAGTCGAAAAGATCCTGGCGGGTTCTGACGGCCATCACGATTTCCTCAAGTGATGCGTTACCCGCACGTTCGCCAAGGCCGTTGATCGTACATTCAACCTGACGGGCGCCTTTCTGAACAGCAGCGAGTGAGTTGGCCACAGCCACACCTAAATCATTGTGGCAGTGAACAGAAAAAATCGCTTTATCTGAATTGGGAATTTTTTCCATCAGTAATTCAATCGTTCGGGCAAACTGTGCAGGCATGTTGTATCCGACTGTATCTGGAATATTAATCGTACGTGCACCTGCTTCAATCGCTGCCTCAATAATTCTACAAAGAAAATCCAACTCTGAACGACCGGCGTCTTCAGGGGAAAATTCCACATCATCGGTGTAATTTCGAGCTCGTTTGACTGACCAGACCGCGCGTTCTAGGACCTGATTCTCGTTCATTCTGAGCTTTTCCTTCATATGAATAGGAGAAGTCGCAATAAAGGTATGTATACGCTTCGATATCGCTGGTTCAACCGCTTCGGCAGCTCGGTCTAAATCACCTTCAACTGCCCTCGCTAGCGCACAAACGGTACTCTCGGTAATTTCGCTGGCAACTTGCTTTACAGCCTGAAAATCTCCGGGACTTGCTGCCGGAAATCCTGCTTCAATAACATCAACCCGCATCTTTTCCAACAACTTGGCAATCGCGAGTTTTTCTTCTGCATTCATTGACGCACCGGGACTCTGTTCCCCGTCGCGTAACGTAGTATCAAATATGATCAATTGATCCGACATTGCTAAACCTGACAAAATGTGAAAATCTAACCAAAAACTGTCCACCAAACACGCTGGCTGGTGAATTAGTCATTAAGGGGAATTTTTTGAAAAAAGAGATACCGCGCCTATAGGCGCAGCAGAAGCAGCCTGCTTGAGACTTGAATGGTAGAGGTATTAGAAGAGATTGCGTTCGACATTTGCACGAGATTTATACATCATCGGCTAATGCAATGCAAATATTTAGAACTTTGAAGCATCATTGCTGCCAAAAAATTGTGCTTATCGGCCATCACCTGACTTTTCGCGTCTTGCCCGAGCCAGAACGCGCTGACTTTTTCTGCCACTTGAACCAAATATCCAAATCACAGGACCGCTCAGCAGATAAATCAAAAACAAAACAAACAGCACTCTGGGAGGATCGAATGATATTAAAGCGATACCAAACACCATCAGAATACTGGTAACAAAAGGAACCCGTCCCCTGACACCAAAGTTCTTGAAACTGAGATATGGCACCGCACTCACCATGCTAAGTGCCAGAACAAACAAAATGGCTGTCGTCATTTCAGCGACGAATTCAAGGTCCCTTCCCCATCCAGTTTCTATGACCCACAACCAACTAACCAAAAATGCCGCTGCCATAGGACAAGGCAGCCCTTGAAAATAGTTTGGGTTCTTTGCGGACTGCGTATTAAAGCGAGCCAAACGCAACGCAGTGGCAGATGTGTAAAGAAAGGCACAAAGCCAGCCAATTTTTCCTAGATCTGATACTGCCCACTCAAATACAACCAATGCCGGCGCAAGTCCAAAGCTGACTACATCAGCCAGACTGTCGTACTCTTTTCCAAAATCACTGGTCGTATTGGTCAGTCGGGCAACCCTACCATCAAGTCCATCTAGCACTGTGGCAATCAGAATCGCAATAGCAGCAAATTCAAACTTTTCCTGTGTGGCCTGAATTATTGCAAAGAATCCAAAGAACAGTGCACCCGTTGTCAACAGGTTCGGCAGCACGTAGATTCCGCGCCGCCTTCTTGGGCTCTTTCTTCCACTTGTAGATTTTTTGGTTTCCAACTGCATGAGTAGGTTCCTAGACCGCTAGTTAGAAATTGTAACCGCAATTCCGAATCGAATCTGAAATTTGCCAAATATTGTGAACTACAGCCGTGAGATTGATGTTAGTTCAGAATTAGGATTTTGATCCGATGATATCAGCACCACCCCGGATTGAATCCCCAATGCTGACTTTTACCCGATATTCAGGTGGAAGGAATAGTTCTACGCGGGAACCGAAGCGAATAAATCCGTACTTTTGTCCCTTTTCGACTTGATCACCGGTGTCAACATAACAGAGAATCCGTCGGGCAATGAGTCCAGCAATCTGAATACAGGTGATCTCATGCGAATCAGAGTTGCGAATGACTATCGAATTACGTTCGTTTTCCTCAGCAGATTTGTCGACTGCTGCATTCAAGAATTTGCCTGCACGATACTCTTTCTTGATGATTGTCCCAGCAACGGGAATCCGATTCGAGTGAACCGAAAATACATTCAGAAAAATAGCGATTCGAGTGGCGGGACTACCGCTGATTGGATCAACGGCTTCACCGATAGCGACAACTTTACCGTCCGCGGGAGAAACCACTAGATTATCGTCTGCTGGAACGTCTCGCTTTGGTTCTCGAAAAAACTGCAGTACAAATACAGCAATCAACCAAAATGGAATTGACCAGTATCCACCTGCAAAGAAATATACCGCGAGCGCTGCGAGTACCGCCGCAGCCGCAAATGGATACCCTTCACGGGCGAGGCGCATGAAGGTCAGTTGACGTCGCGGTCAACCAGTCGGCCAGCTGCGATCCATGGCATCATAGCCCGTAAAGATGATCCGACATCCTCAATTCCTCTGCCAGCCGACGCTTTGCGTAGGGCATTAAAGTTTTTGTTCCCATTCGCGTTTTCATCCATCCATTCACGGGCAAACTTTCCGCTCTGAATTTCTGAAAGGATTCTACGCATTTCAGCACGAGTCTCATCGTTCACGATTCTCGGACCGCGTGTAAGGTCTCCATACTCGGCAGTATTGGACACCGAGTAGCGCATATTCTGAATACCACCTTCATAAATTAAATCAACAATGAGCTTCAACTCGTGCAGACATTCAAAATACGCCATTTCAGGAGAGTAGCCCGCCTCGACCAAAGTATCAAAGCCCGCTTCAATCAGAGCCGTGGCTCCACCACACAATACTGTCTGCTCGCCAAACAAATCGGTTTCAGTCTCCTCGCGGAAGGATGTCTCAATGATGCCTGCCCGTCCGCCACCGATCGCAGAAGCATACGACAGCGCCAATTCACGTGTTCCGTCTGAAGGGTCCTGATGAATTGCGATCAAACACGGGACGCCACCGCCAGATGCATAGGTTGAACGTACCAGATGCCCTGGACCCTTCGGCGCCACCATAAAGGTATCAATATCATCCGCTGGATTGATGAATCCGAAATGAATATTGAATCCATGTGCGAACGTAATTGCAGCGCCTGATTTCAAATTGGGAGCAACTTCGGATTCATATAGGGATGCCTGAAGTTCATCGGGTACCAGCATCATAACTACATCCGCGCTCGCAACTGCTTCGCTGACATCAGCAACAGCTATGCCGGCCTTCGCTGCTTTGTCGCGTGAGGCTGAGCCTGCACGCAGTCCGACCACAACATCCACACCACTGTCTTGTAGATTGCCAGCATGTGCATGGCCTTGTGAACCGAAGCCAATAATTGCAACCCGCTTACTCTGAATTATCGAGAGGTCTGCATCATTGTCATAATAAACTTTCATATTCTTAAGTCCTTATTTCAATTGCTTTTTTTTGATTTGTGACCATTGAGACTCAATGAGCTTTCGCCTCTGGCAATGCCTGACACACCGGAGCGAACCAATTCCAGAATCTCAGTAACTTTCAAAGTTTCAACAAAGGCATCCAATTTGGAACACTCACCTGTAAGTTCGATGATATAGATTGATTCGGTTACGTCAATGATCCGACCACGAAATATTTCGGCCAGACGTTTCACCTCATCACGCAAATCACCCGTCGCTCTCACTTTAACCATCATCAACTCACGTTCGATATGATTTCGGTCAGCCAGATTGAGAACCTTGACGACTTCAATCAGTTTGTTGAGCTGCTTGGTGATCTGTTCGATGACACTTTCAGAACCTGTTGTGACAATCGTCATTCGAGACAGTGACGGATCGTCAGTTGGTGCAACTGTCAATGTCTCAATGTTGTAACCCCGTGCAGAAAACAGTCCGGCTACCCTGGATAAAGCACCTGACTCATTCTCCAAGAGCACGGAAATAATATGGCGATTCTCCTCCACTTAAGCCAACTCCCGTTCCTGCGGTGAGGGTTCTTCTGATTCCGCCTTCGGACTTAAGTGCATTTCGTTGTGGCCGCTTCCAGCAGCGATCATAGGATAGACATTTTCTTCCTGGTCCGTAATAAAGTCCATGAACACTAGGTCATTTTTCCTCTTCATCGTCTCTCGCAATGCACCCTCAACATCCGCTGGATCTTCAATAAGAACGCCATCATGACCAAAACTTTTCGCCAGTGCAACGAAATCGGGTAAGGCATCCATGTAGGAATGCGAATAGCGGCGATCGTAAAAGAATTCCTGCCACTGTCTGACCATTCCCATGTAACGATTATTCAGGTTGATTATTTTGATTGGAATATCGTACTGCTTACAGGTTGACAGCTCTTGAATGCACATGATGATGCTTGCTTCACCTGTGACACACACAACATCCGAATCCGGATAGGCTAAATGCACGCCCATAGCCGCTGGTAGGCCAAATCCCATCGTTCCTAACCCGCCAGAGTTCACCCATCTTCGCGGCGAATCGAAACGATAAAACTGGGCTGCCCACATCTGGTGCTGTCCCACGTCAGATGTCACAAAAGCCTCACCATTGGTCACTTCATAAAGCTTCTCAAGCACATACTGTGGTTTGATTTTGCTGCTATTGCGGTCGTATGACAAACTGTCGATCGAGCGCCATGAATTGATCTGGTTCCACCACGCTTTGAGTGCTTCGTAGTTTGGCTCCAATTTCAATTTTTCAATGGTCGCGACCAGATCCGCTAACACAAGTTTTGCATCACCGACGATCGGGACTTCAACCCTGACATTCTTTCCGATTGAGGCCGGATCAATGTCAATGTGAATGATCTTCGCATAGGGTGCAAACTTATTGAGATCACCCGTGATTCGATCATCAAATCGAGCACCCACCGCCAACATCACATCGCAGTCATGCATCGCCATGTTTGCTTCATAGGTCCCATGCATACCCAACATGCCAATAAACAGCGGATCATTGGCTGGAAAGCACCCAAGACCCATCAGCGTATTCGTACACGGGTAGTCAAGCCGACGAACCAAACTGCGCAGTTCCTGCTCACCACCCGCAGTTGTAACGCCTCCGCCGGTATAGATAATCGGCCGCTTTGCGGATAAAAGCAGTTTTGCAGCTTTCTTTATCTGTCCCGAATGCCCTCGCAATGTTGGGTTGTAGGAACGCATTGAAACAGTTTCAGGATAGTGATACTCAGCTACTGCTGCAGTCACATCCTTAGGAATGTCGACCATCACCGGACCTGGCTTGCCAGAGTTGGCAATGTAAAACGCCTTCTTGATTGTCAATGCAAGATCATTGACATCTCGAACCAGAAAGTTGTGTTTCACACAAGGTCGTGATACACCAAGTGCATCGACTTCCTGAAAGGCGTCATCACCGATCAAGTGAGAAGGAACCTGGCCTGAAATGACCACCAATGGAATCGAGTCCATGTATGCCGTTGCAATACCTGTGATAGTGTTGGTTACGCCAGGACCGGAAGTTACAAGTACAACGCCAGGTTTACCGGTTACACGAGCGTAACCGTCAGCTGCGTGGGAAGCACCCTGTTCGTGTCGCACAAGAATGTGACGAACCTCGTCTTGTTTATACAGGGCATCGTAAATGTGCAGCGCTGCACCACCTGGGTATCCGAAAATGTACTTGACACCTTCATCTCGCAGGCAACGCACCAGAATATCTGCGCCTGTTAACTCCATGGCCTAATTCCTCTTTATTGACCGGTTACCATATTTCCGGCTAGTTAATTGAATTTATTTTAATGAAACAAAGGATTATAGTGAGTGTGCAATGCAACATTGTAGATTCTTAAAATTCCTGAAGTCACATGTCCAGTCAATCCCAGTTAATCTGGAATTCTGAATGTCTGTCGATCCGCTTCACAGTTTTCGCCACGTACTGGTACCGTCTGGACGATCCTCAAGTTCCACACCGAGAGCCGTCAGTTGTCGCCTCAACTCATCTGCGGTCTGCCACTGTTTGTTGCGGCGCGCTTCTTCGCGCTGAAGTACCAACTCCCGAATTCCAGCGGAATCCACAGAGTGTTCAACACCTAAAAACCTGGATGCATTCATACACCCAATTCCCAACGCACCGTTTAGAAGCAACAGCGTTTGGTACAAGCTCCCAGCAGTTGCTCCTGATTCTGTGTCAATCGCACGATTAAGGTCTCTGACGCAGTCAAAAATTACGGCTAACGCGTCCGGCGTATTGAAGTCGTCATCCATAACCGCCTTAAATCTTGAAAGATACTCATCATTCAATTGACTGGACGGTGAAATTCCCGATTGCTCGAACTTTCGAATTGCCAGATATATTCGCCGTAATGCAACCGTCGCATTTTGCAGTGAACTGTCACTGTAGTTGAGCGGACTTCGATAATGACACATGAGGAAGGTGAAGCGCAAAACTTCCCCCATTCTTACTGGATCCGTATCTTGAGCCAGAATTTCACGAATGGTCAGGAAGTTGTGCAGAGACTTGGACATTTTTTCCGAATTGACTTCCAGATATCCGTTGTGCATCCAGACATTGACAAAGGTTTGGTCAGTTGCTGCTTCGGATTGCGCAATTTCGTTTTCGTGATGGGGAAAAAGCAAATCTCTCCCACCTCCATGAATATCGAAGTGGCTACCCAGCAAACTGGTTGACATGGCCGAACATTCAATATGCCATCCAGGCCTGCCCTGTCCCCAAGGTGAGTTCCAGCTTGGCTCACCTGGTTTGGAACCTTTCCACAGCACAAAGTCCACTGGATCGTTCTTCATTTCGTCGGGTGCAATGCGCGCTCCCACCACCAGATCATCGAGACGCGTTCCGGATAACTTTCCATACTCCTTGAATTGACGAGTACGGTAGTAAACATCGCCGTTTTCAGCAGGATATGCATAGCCGTGTTCAATCAACTCGGAAATCATCTCAATAATTTTCGAAATATATTCCGTTGCACGAGGTTCATAATCCGGCTTGACTACGAATAGCGCATCAAGGTCTTCGTGCATGTACTGGATGTAACGGTCTGTCAGCGATTCGGTCGAAACACCCAACTCGTTTGCACGATTTATGATCTTGTCATCAATATCCGTGATGTTGCGTACATAGGTAACCTCATACCCTCGGTATCGCAAGTAACGCACGATCGCATCAAAACCTACCATCACTCTTGCATGACCTAAATGACAGTAGTCGTAAACGGTCATTCCGCACACGTAAATCCGTACGCGATTACCATCAATCGGCTTAAATTCTTCTTTTTGTCCAGTCAGACTGTTGTAGATATGCAACATCGAAATGCTGAAATTGGCAGGTTATATAATGAGCGTTCAATCACCCATAAAACCTGCATATTATAAGAGTCTGGGTGCGTTCATTTTCCGTCGATATGGCCTATATGGCTTGAATCTGCAGGTTCAATCCAATTCACAGCCACCATCCAATCGATTGGGTGATTATGGTTCAATCGTTGACAATTGAACAGAATCAGCGATCCGTTTTGGTGTCACACATTTTGCAAATTTGATTTGAATGGGCATTTATCTTCTTTCCGATACGCATCTATCCCCAAATCAGCCCGCTGTTTACGATAAGTTTCTTCGCTATCTGCGTTCAATTCGCAAAAACGCAGACGAACTCTATATTCTGGGCGATCTCTTTGACTATTGGATTGGGGACGACGGCAGCACATTGCTTGGACACAGCCCCGCAATCGAGGCGCTTGCTGAATTGTCTGATGCCGGTGTACAAGTCTCAGTGATGCATGGCAATCGGGATTTTTTGATCGGGCATGAATTTATCGCAGATATTGGAGGGACACTGATTCCAGATCCCACCACCATTGAACTGAATGGCCAATCAGTGTTGCTGATGCATGGAGACAGCCTTTGCACTGATGATATTGAGCATCAGCGTTATCGAGAAGTCGTTCTGTCCCCCGAGTGGCAAGAATCAATTCTTAAGTTGCCCATTTCAGAACGCCTCAATCGGGCGCTTGACATGCGCGCTACAAGTGAGAAGAATAAGCAGGTAAAAAGTCTAAGCCTGATGGATGTAAACCAGCAGTCAGTGCTGCAAACCATGAAGCAGTTTGACGTGAGAATTCTAATTCACGGCCACACTCACCGACCACAAATCCACCGTTTTGAAATTGACGGCTGCAAAGCAACGCGGTATGTGCTGGGCGACTGGGGACGAAATAATGATGCGGTGATTGTGGTTAACTCAGAGGGAACCATTAACCTGCATCACGCAGAGATTTGAGACTTTCTCTTTAGCCGGATTCGGCCAATTCCGCCGTCTCGTATAGCAGTGAGTTCTGATCGGCTCCGCGTGCCTGGTCATTTCTCTTTTCGTTAAGTTCTAACAATAAGTTTTTCGATACATCTCCCGTCACATACTCACCGTTGAACACTGATGTCTCAAAATTCACCACATCGGAATTAGTGGTGAGCACAGAGGCAATCAAATCGTCCAAACGCTGATACAGGACATAGTCAGCACCAATCTGCTCGCAAATTTGTTCATGAGTACGATTCGTTGCAATTAGTTCTTCAGGGCTTGGAATATCAATGCCATAAACATTTGGATATCGAATCGGTGGTGCGGCAGAAGCCAGGTACACCGATTTTGCACCAGCCTCGCGCGCCCGCTTGACAATTTGCCTTGCAGTCGTACCACGCACAATTGAATCATCGACAAGCAAAACATTCTTATTTTCAAACTCAAGATCAATCGCGTTCAATTTGTGACGCACCGAGTATTTTCTCTGTGACTGCCTGGGCATGATGAAAGTACGGGTAAAATAGCGGTTCTTGATAAAGCCTTCCCGATATTTCACGCCAATCGTGTGAGCAAGTTGAATTGCCGCAGCCCGACTGGTATCCGGAATAGGCATGACAACATCAACATCGTGATTCGGAAATTTCTCCAAAAATCGCTTACCAAGCCATTCACCCATCCTCAACCGGGTTTTGTATACGGAGATCCTGTCAATCATGGAATCTGGACGCGCCAAATAGACGTATTCGAATATGCACGGTGAAGAATGTGCATTTGAATCGCATTGGTTCGTATGAAGTTTACCATCGACATCAACGAAAATTGCTTCACCCGGCGCAACATCTCGTGCCACGTCAAATCCAAGCACATCAAGTGCAACACTCTCTGAGGTAAATGCGAAATCCTGCCCACCATTGCCTGCATCACGCGTACCGTATACGAGCGGACGAATTCCATTACTATCACGAAACGCAAGTATCCCACCGCCCACGATTAACACGGTTACCGCGAAAGCTCCTTTACATCTTTCATAAACCTTTTCAACTGCTTTGAACACATGCTCGGGCTTGAGATTCCCGCTGCTTTCTCGCATTGTCGTGGAAAGCTCATAGGCCAGTACGTTCAGCATAAGTTCGGAATCTGAACTGCTATTGATCTGACGGCGATCACCTTGAAAGACCTTGACACCCAATTCATTTGCATTCGTCAGATTGCCGTTATGTGCCAGAGCAATGCCAAATGGAGAATTAACGTAAAAGGGTTGACATTCAGCTTCAGAATTTCCACCTGCAGTTGGGTATCGTACATGTCCGATTCCCATATTACCCTTGAAATCCAACAGCGACTCTGCTGTAAAAACATCCCGTACCAGTCCCTTCGAAGACCGAGAAAAAACTCTCTGGCCATCACTCGTGACAATACCGGCAGCATCCTGCCCGCGGTGCTGTAAAACAGTCAGCGCTTCAAATAGTTCAAAGTTACAACGCTCAGCGGATCGGATCGCAACAACGCCACACATACTCTAACCTGCCCTCAATGCTAAACATTGATATTTTTGGATCATGGTTTCAGAATCGTAAAGGATTTTTAATGGGCTTAACTGGTCAATAATTCTGGTGTCAGATATGGAGACACAAGTTCTCGCATCTGTACAACATAGGGTTCAAGCAGTGCCAATGCAACTGAATTCTGCCACCATGATGCATCTGGAACAAATGCAAATGTACTGACTAAGGCTAGCACGAGCACAATGACAAGGCCGCGGACGATGCCGAATGCAGCACCTAAAGTTCGATCAATTCCAACAATGTGTTGAACAACTATCAGACGCGCCAGTACGACACTTACGATGGTGGCGATTAACAAGAGTGCGAAAAACAGGATTAAATTTGCAGCAATCACCTGCAAGGCCGGGTCCAGATTGTAGTCTGCAAGATAAGGGATGACCAGATCAGCATACGTCCAAGTACCCCACGCGGCAAATACCCAAGACAGCACTGATAGAAAGGACTGAATAAAGCCCCGGAAATAGCCAATCAACAGCGAAACAAGAATGACAACAACGCAGCCGATGTCAATGACGAGTGGAGACAACAGATTTAAACTAATTCAGTTTGTGTAGAGACCGATACGCGCACCGCAAACCAAACTGCGTTACCCGACTCATAATAATCGATATGGGCTAGAGGGTTTGAAAAAAATATCGGACCGTTCGCTCATACAAATTACCTGCTTATTGAATTTCAGCTAACTTTCGAGTTGACGAACGATGACGGTACCCAGGGAAAGAGCTTTCGTTAGGTCCGGCAAAGCTTCAGATGCTTTTTCTTTTGAAGAATAAGGACCAACCAGAACTCTGATCAATCCATTGGCAGGCTCTATTTTGTATGGTAGATTTCTAGTTCGTATCTCGTCACCGAGTTTACGCGCATTTTCAGCATTTTCAAAAGCGCCAACCTGAATATACCAGGTTCCCACCGGAGCAGCAGGCTTCAAGGGTTCTGCAGATTCTGGCTGACTCGTGTCGACTGTGGCAACGTTGTTTGATTCGCCGATCTGTCTGATCGTCACCTGCTTCACACCCAACTCCGCTTCAATCTTTTCTTTGGCACGAGTAATTTCTGCCTGTGAGTGGTAAGGACCGATAAACATATGTAATAACTGATCAGCGCTAGTTCGAAGCTGAGCGGGTTCTTGCAAACGCAAGTACTTAAGGCGTTCAACTTCAGCTTCTATCTTACTCTGGTAAGAATCCACATGGATATACCAACCCGGAGCCAATGACACACTATCAATTGATGATGAATTCAAACCAGCGGCCGTGGTAGCTGGATATTCGGATTGTGCAGTTGAAGCCGCAAAATTTGCAGTCATTTGAGACACTGGAAGTGGATTGTCGTCTTCAGAGAAATCCATAACTTTAAAAACAATGAGATATCCGAAAACGCCCCAAATTAACATTCCCGTTAGCATATGCCAAGGGTTCGATTTTGGTTCACGGAGTCGGCTGAAGCGTTTATTCATAACTTCCCTGACTCCTGATCCCGATACCGCTGCATCACTTCACCGACAGTCAGAAAGGAACCGAATACCACGATTCGATCACCTACAGAAACTCGGGATAAAATCGATTCAAATCCTGATTTCACATCGAAATGGAGTTCGATTGGGCGGCTTTCGGATAACACCGGTTGCACGCGCCGATGGAGTTGTCTTGCAGTGATACCCCGTTCATCATGAATTCCACATAAATGCCACTCGTCAAATACATGTGCTATAGCTTCGCTCATCAGTTCAATCGGTTTTTCAGAAAGCACCGACATCAGCGCTATGTTTTTTCCGGCTACCGGATGCTTGACCAGGTAGTCTGCCATTTCACGTATTGATTCGATGTTGTGCGCGACATCAAGCAAAACCTGTGGAGATTCCTGAACAACTTGCAATCGGCCATGTATCCGAGTCGCTTCAATTCCGCTTCGAATAGCGTCATCTGGCAAATCGAACATTTGTCGGGCAAGTAGAGCGATAGCCACAGCTCCTGTGGCATTGTCCTTCTGGCATCTTCCGGATATAGGCGGTTTTGGAATATCGGAAAGTTCAACCAGCTCGTCTTTCGATTTCAAGCGTACCGACCATCGGTTCGATTCGAATTCAGATGTAAAGTTTTCGCCAATCACGTGCAGTCTTAGCGAAAGCTCTTCAGCTGCATTTCGAACGGATTGCGGTAGATCTGAGTCTGTACATACGGCTAACTGATCGGAGCGCAATATACCGGATTTTTCGTAGCCAATCTGCTCTCGCGTGCTGCCTAGCCACTTTTCGTGATCCGTTCCAATTGAAGTAATGCAAGCAATATCGGCATCCATGATGTTTACTGCATCTTTACGTCCACCGAGCCCAACTTCGAAAACTGCCACATCAACATTTCTTTGAATGAAATAATCGACTGCAATTGCAGTACCATACTCAAAGAATGTTAACGGTACCTCACCGCGAAAAGCTTCGACTCGCTGAAACGCCCTCAATGCATCGGCATTAGAAATCTGCTTGCCGTCGACAACAAATCTCTCATTAAAATCAACCAGATGAGGTGATGTATAAAGTCCAGTTGAATAACCCGCATGTCTAAAAATTGATTCAACCATATGTGCGACCGATCCCTTTCCATTGGTGCCGGCAACGCTGATCACCCGAAATGGAACTTTTTGTCCGGTAATGCGGTCAATCACAGTTCGCACACGGTCAAGAGTGAGGTCCATCGTCCGATAATGCAACCTTTGGATATACCCAATCCAATTGTCCAGATCCCGCGATTTGTGCTCTGCACCCAGTTGCAGATTGATGACGCTCGAATCAGGTCGAGGCAAGTGCTGCTTAGTTTGCATGACTTCTTGAATTAGCTCGATACGGAGTTAAAGTCGCAAGTAATGAGTGAATGTGATCTCGAAGTTTCCTTCTATCAACAACCATATCAAGCGCACCGTGTTCAAGATGAAACTCCGCTCGCTGAAAATCATCCGGTAAGGATTCGCGTACCGTTTGTTCGACAACCCGTCGGCCAGCAAATCCAATCAGCGCTTTTGGTTCTGCAATTATGATGTCGCCCAACATTGCGAAGCTGGCGGACACGCCACCCATAGTCGGATCAGTCAATACAGAAATATACGGTAACTTTTCTGAATTCAATCTATCCACAGCCGCTGTGGTTTTAGCCATCTGCATCAGTGAAAACATTGACTCCTGCATTCTTGCGCCACCGCTCGCCGAAAAGCACACAAATGGTGAACGGGTTTCAACACTCGCGTCGACGCCATTTACAAACCGCTCGCCGACAACAGACCCCATGGAACCGCCTAGAAATTCAAAATCAAACGCGGAAACAATGATTGGCATTTCTTTCAGTTCCCCCGAATAGACAGCCAGCGCATCATAATGCCCCGTCTTTTTTTGTGCCTCAGAAAGCCTGTCCTTATATTTTTTTCGGTCGCGAAACTTCAATTTATCCACCGGCTTGACTTCACCGTCCAATGGTTTAGCAGTCCCTTCATCAAGAAAAGATTCGATTCGCTTGATTGCATTGATTCGCATGTGGTGGTCACATTTGGGACAGACGTTAAGATTCTGTTCCAGTTCAACCTGGTACAGAACTGCCGTACATTCCGGACATTTGACCCAAATGCCTTCGGGCACCCCTTTTTTTGATAAGCGCCCCCCTGATTTGATCTTTGGGGGTAATAAGTCAGTGAACCAGTTCATAAATCAATTTGGACAATTGAACTCATTTGCAATTTTCGCTCTATCAGCTACCTGAACCGCATTAACGAATTCGCGAATTGCTGCTGGATTCTTTATCCCTTCACTAAATTCAACTCCAGTGCTGACATCAACCGCAGTTGGTTGAATTTTCTTGATGGCTTCTGCAATGTTTTTGCTGTGGAGTCCGCCAGCCAATATGACAGGCTTCTCAATCTGTGGTACGTAGTCCCAGGAAAATGTCTTTCCAGTTCCGCCCACTTTATCTTTGACGTAGGCATCAAGCAGCAAGCCACTCGCCTTCGGGTAGGATTCCACCGCTTGCCTAACCTGCTCAACGCTCCTGACACGAAGAGCTTTAATGAACGGAATACCCGGTTCGCGGCAACGACTTTGCGACTCTTCTCCGTGAAACTGAATAAATGTCGGTCGAACATCCTCCACGATGGCATCAAGTAGATCGTCGTCGGGATTAACAACCACTGCAATTGACGTAACATCAGACGGCAAGCTTTCGCGAATCGCTTTCGCCTTGGTACTACTAAGGTTCCTGCGACTAGGAGGATAGAATATCAGGCCGATTGCCTCCACCCCACACTGCGCTGCAAATAGTGCATCCTCAATACGCGTGATTCCACAAACTTTAATTTGTGTTGAGCGATTGCCTTCAATTGACTGCGAAACAAGGAAGCGAGGAATGGGGTCCATCGTGTTGATATATCGGTCGGAAAAACTCTGAGTCTGTCTGAGAACAAAGCGGTTCAAATCTCACTTCGTCGTTCAAAACACTCCATTCAGACCCATTTTTAGTGTACTCATCAATTATATTAAACGGACTGTTGTCGATATAACATTGTGATTTTCAAGGGTTTCAAGCTGCATAATTTTCTGCCATTTCTGGATCTAGAATCTGAAGTTTAAGGAAGTTTTTCATGCAGTTAGACTGAGTTTACTGTCAATAGTCCAACAAAAGGAGATAGTAGATCTTTGCTATCTTGTGGTTTGAAGTTTCCAGTCTGCCATCCGACGCCCCAAGACTCAAAGAATCAACACTTTTTCCATCACACCTATTCAACGGAAGTAAAAGCTGTGCAAAAATTCGATCTGATCATACGCAATGGGAGGGTTTCTCGAAGAGACGGCTCCACATTCGATTCTGATATCGCGTGCAAAAACGGTCTAATTTTTCAAATCAGTCCAACGATCGACGAAAACGCTGTCGATCAAATCGACGCCTCCGGACACCTGGTTCTGCCTGGAGCCGTTGACGCTCAGGTTCATTTCCGCGATCCCGGGAATACCCACAAAGAAGACCTTGGCTCGGGGTCTCGCGCTGCAGTTAAAGGCGGGGTTACGAGCTTTCTCGAAATGCCCAATACACAACCGCCGACGATTGATCAGAAAGCGCTTGATCGGAAACTGGCTCAAGCGGCTCAAAACTGTGTAGCCAACTATGGGTTCTTTATCGGTGCCACACCCAACAATCTTGACGCTATCAATACAACTTCTCCCGTCTGTGGAATCAAAATTTTCATGGGGTCGAGTACCGGTGATCTGTTAGTTCATAAATACTCCGACCTCGAAAGAATTTTTAAACATGGTAACCGGTTGATTGCGGTTCATGCAGAGGACGAAACTCGCATGCGCGAGCGAACGAATTTACTAATTGACGGTGATACGGATTTGTCCGATCTGCGCATCCACACACGAATTCGCGACGATGAATGCGCTTTGATTGCTACCCGGCAAGCTACGGAGTTGTCACAGAGTTTTGACCGTCGACTTCACATTCTTCACCTGACCTCGGCAAAAGAAGTGAAATACTTAAGACAAGAAAAAACAGATAAGATTACGGTTGAGTGTACACCGAACCATCTGTTTCTAACTGAGGACGATTACCAAATCAGCGGTAGTCGGGTGCAAATTAATCCACCGATCAGAACTCAGGAAGATCAGGACGAGTTATGGGCAGGGCTAAAGGATGGAACGATCGACTTTATCGCAACGGACCATGCACCTCATACCCTGGAAGAAAAATCCCAGCCCTACCCCCACTCACCTTCGGGAATGCCGGGTGTAGAAACCTCTTTGCCTTTGATGCTGACCGCTTGGAAGTCCGGCCGATGTACATTGGCGGAGGTTCTGAAATGGATGTGCTGGGGCCCAGTTGAGGCTTACGGAATCATGGACAAGGGAAATCTGAGTGAAGGCTATCACGCTGACTTGGCGATCGTCAATGTCGATGACTATCGGCCGGTTCGCGATGCTGAGATGTTCACCAAAGTGCGCTGGAATCCATTCTCGGGTAGAGAACTGACCGGCTGGGCCGTCTGGACAATCGTGAATGGGAAAATTGCATTTGCTGATGGGAAAATTTGTGAGAATGTGAGGGGCGAAGCGCTGAAATTCTACAACGAATAGCTCCTACCAATCGGCCGGTTCCCTGGCCAACATAATGGTGAACGGTCCATCGTTTTCCAACTTCACTGTCATATTGGCACCAAAGCTTCCTGTAGCAATGGATCTTTTGGCGACTCGACCCAGGGCAAGTACGAATTTGTCGAAAAGGTCACTCGCTTGCTCTGGAGCCAGTGTCTGCGTAAAATCCGGGCGTCGACCACGGGCAGTCGACGCGTATAGGGTAAATTGAGGGACAGCGAGAATCTCTCCGCCGACATCGATCAGCGAGTGCTGTAAACGCCCCCTCTCATCCGGAAATATTCGAAGATTTACAGTTTTTGAGGCCAGCTCAGTAACGGTTTTCTCTCTATCGCGTTGAGTGAATCCAACAAACAGCAGCGCACCATTTTTAATTGATCCAACACGCTCACCCGATACAGAAACCGAAGCGCTCAGTACCCGTTGAATCAGCACTCTCATGCCAAAACTCGGGACACAGACTCGACCTGTCAGGCAGCCTGGTCGATGGCTTTCATGCTAAGGCGGATGCGACCCTGTTTATCAATCTCCAGAACCTTAACTTTAACCACATCGCCTTCCTTTAGCACATCGGACACCTGATTGACCCGACGTTTGGAAATTTGAGAGATGTGTACCAGTCCATCTCGGCCAGGAAGGACGTTTACAAATGCACCGAAATCCATTAATTTCACAACCGCCCCTTCGTAGATCTTACCGACTTCAACATCGGAGGTGATCTCCTTAATCCTTTCCTTGGCCGCTTCACCGCCAGATTTGTCAATTGATGCAATGTTGATGATTCCTTCATCAGATACATCGATCGTTGCACCGGTCTCTTCAGACAAAGCTCGAATTGTGGCTCCGCCTTTTCCGATTACGTCCCGAATTTTGCTTGGGCTGATTTTCATCGTGATAATACGCGGTGCGAACTCAGAGATCTCTTCACGCGGTTCTGCCAGCGCTTTACTCATTTCTTGAAGCACATGAAGACGCGCTTCCTTGGCCTGTTCCAAGGCGGCATCCATGATGGTTTCTGTGATGCCATCTATTTTGATATCCATCTGAAGCGCAGTGATCCCATCTTCGGTTCCTGCGACCTTAAAATCCATATCGCCTAAATGGTCTTCATCACCCAATATGTCAGTTAGAATCTTGAAGTTGTCACCATCCTTGATCAGACCCATTGCTACTCCAGAAACGGGTGCCGCTATTTTGACACCAGCGTCCATGAGTGACAGGCTTGTGCCACACACGGTTGCCATGGAACTTGATCCATTCGATTCGGTAATTTCGGAAACGACTCGAATGACATAAGGACAACTTTCCCTTTCCGGTAGCACGGCAGCAATCGCGCGCTTGGCCAGTCTGCCATGGCCAATTTCTCTGCGTTTGGGGGATCCGACACGGCCGGTTTCACCAACGCAGAATGGCGGAAAGTTATAGTGCAGCAGAAATGGATCGCGGTGTTCGCCTTCCAGTGCATCAATGATCTGTGCATCTCGTTCGGTTCCCAGTGTTGTAATTACCAACGCTTGTGTCTCACCCCGAGTAAAAGCTACAGAGCCGTGAGTTCTGGGGAAAACCTGTGTTCGAATATCAATCGGCCGTACTGTTTTCGTGTCACGTCCATCAATTCTCGACTCACCGGCTAGTATTCGACCTCGTACAATGCCTGATTCGAGTTGCTTCAGTTCATCCTGTGCCTGTTCAGCAACCTCTTCGCCAAACTCTTCTGTGATAGACTCACGGGTTTTTGACTTGATTTCTGAGAGTTGGTCCCGCCGTTCCTGCTTCTCTGCAACTTTGTAAGCACTTTCGATTTCCGTACGTGCCAACTCGTTTATCCTGTCAACCAGTTGAGAGTTAGGTTCTGGTGGCTGAAAGTCCCATTTTGGTTTGCCCGCTCTCTCAGCAAGTTCGGAAATTGCGTCGATGGCGACTTGCATCTGCTGATGTCCAAACATCACTGCGCCTAGCATTTGTTCTTCCGAAAGACTCTTCGCTTCGGATTCGACCATCAATACCGCATCTCGGGTACCTGCCACTACAAGATCAAGTTTCGATTCGTTCTGCAAAATATCAGATGATGGATTCAGAACATATTCTCCATCAACGAAACCGACCCGGGTACCAGCTAAAGTACCGTTAAATGGAATGCCGGAAATCTTTACTGCAGCTGAAGCACCAAGCATTGCAATGATGTCAGGATCAATCTGCGGATCAACTGACATGATGGTTGCGATGATTTGTATTTCATGGCAAAAACCTTTCGGAAATAACGGCCGCAGAGGGCGGTCAATTAACCTGCAGGTTAATACAGCTTTTTCTGAAGGCCTTCCTTCACGTTTAAAAAAACCGCCGGGAATTCTTCCGGCGGCATAAGTACGTTCTTCGTATTCAACTGTTAGTGGCAGAAAATTGAAATCCTTTGGTTCATTTTCTACTACTAGTGTAACCAATACTGACGTGTCTCCCATACTGGCTACAACGGCTCCGGTCGCCTGACGGGCGATTCGTCCAGTTTCAAGATGAACTTCGTGAGTGCCGTATTGAAACCTGGTCTCCGCAAAATCGCTCATTAATTTTTCTCCAAAATGTTGCTCAATTTATCACTTCCTTAATCCCAGTCTGGAGATCAACTCTCGGTATCTTTCCGGATCCGTAGATTTCAGATAATCTAAAAGTTTTCGACGACGATTCACCATTCGAAGCAACCCTTGCCTTGAGTGATGATCGTGTTTGTGTTCCTTGAAATGTTCAGTCAAACCCCGAATTCTTTCTGTCAGTAAAGCAACCTGAACCTCGGGCGATCCAGTATCACTGTCACTGCGTTGGAACTCGTTGACTATATTCGCTTTTTCTGCAACAGATAATGCCATGTGTATGTACTCAATAAAAGAACTACGAAAAGGGAATGTGAATGGAAAAACGCAAGGTGGGCAAACTGAACCCGCATATCATACTTCAGTTCAAACACCTGATGCGTGAAATAGACGCTTTGGTGCGACTCTACCGTCACCGAGTGAAGTTCCAATTCCTACGAACCCCACAGTGTTTTCATACAGGCGTACCAAACCGTCGGGTGGCAGATTGCCAGCTCGAACGGTTTGACCTCTGCACAAGTAGTAAGCAGCGTCGAAACTCAGATCAATTTTTGGTAAATGGGTAAGTGTTTCGTCACCCGGTACGATCAATCTGAGTCGCTCCTCCAAATGCTCAATCTGCTCGATCTGTTCCAAGGTGCTGCTATCTTCAATTCTCAATTGACCAACCGCGAGCCTGCGTAGGGATACAACGTGCCCACCGCAACCTAATTGTTCACCAATTTCTTCAGCCAAAACTCTCACGTAGAATCCTCGCGAGCTGTTGAGTATGATTTCAAACTCGGGAGGCGAAAATTCCAGCAACTCGATTCTGTAGATTTTGACCTTACGCGCAGACCGTTCAACCTCAATACCCTGGCGAGCCAGTTTATACAAGGGTTCGCCATTTAGTTTGACCGCTGAATACATTGGCGGTACCTGATCAGACTCACCCACAAAACGCTTCAGAACACGTTTCAGCTGACGTTCGGTCACTGAGACTGGGCGTTCAGAAATCACCTTCCCATCACGATCCCCAGTGTCTGTTGACTCACCCAGTCTAATCCGAGTTCGATAACATTTGTCGGCATCCAGAAAAAAACCTGCAACTTTGGTTGCTGAACCTAAACAAATGGGCAACAATCCTGTTGCAAGCGGATCTAAGCTGCCGGTGTGCCCCGCTTTGCGAATCCGCAGCATAGACTTGACTCGATGCAGTGCTGCGTTTGACGACATTCCACCTGGCTTATCCAGCAACAAAACCCCACTTATCTGAGAGTTGATCTTTGTTTGCTTAGTGTTCACTGTGATTTGTTGCTCAACTTTGCTGTCTCATCAATCAACTGTAGCACTCGGGCACTGCGCAATGGCAAATCGTCGACTAAGAATCGAAGTGCAGGTGTGTACTTTAGTTCCAGGTTATCGCTTAAGCAGTGGCGTATGTACGATTTTGCGCGATTGAGGCGATCCACGCTCGTCTGAAGCACATCTCTTGAATCGGTACTCGTCAAAAATACCCTCGCATGTTTCATATCCTTTGACAATTCCACTTCAGTAATTGTGGTGCGAGAAATTTGCGGATCGGAAATGCTAGTTTGAAGAATTTGACTGAGTGCCTGATGTACTACTGACCCGACCTTCCTGGTACGATTAGAACTGGAATCAGTTTGAATTTGATTCAAGTGAATTGAGGACATGTTTTGAATGAAATGCCAGTTGATTTGAACAAGGAATTTTCCGCTTGAAACAGAAGTCAGACAGCTTCTCGGGCTTCATACACTTCAAGCATATCGTCGATATGAATATCGTGATAGTTCTTCAGTTGTATTCCGCACTCCAGGCCCGCTTTCACTTCGTTGACATCATTTTGAAACCGTCGCAACGAGTCAATTTGGCCGTTGTGAATTATGACATTGTCTCGAACCACCCGCACCGGCAGTTTGTTTCTCACCGTCCCATCTTCCACATAACAGCCGGCAACCGTGCCGATCTTGGAAAACTTGAAAACTTCCAGCACATTGGCAGTTGCAACCACTTCCTCAATGAAAGTGGGACCGACTTTATCCCTGATTGCAGCTAATATGGAATCCAATGCCTCATAAATTATCGAACTGTAGATAACCTGAATGTTATTGGTGCTGATTAACTGTTTGGCGGTTGCCTCTGCTCTTACGTTAAACGCCACAATCATCGCATTCGCAGCAATTGCCAGATTTACATCCGACTGGGTAATACCACCCACCATAGCATGAATCACCTTCACTTCAATCCGATCATTTGACAGTTTGGTCACGGCATTCGCCACCGCTTCAGCGGAACCGCTGACATCCGCTTTAACGAGAACGTTAACCACCTTGGGATCGTCGGAGTCTCCGAACGAAAATTCAACTGGCGTTGCACTTCCAGTCGACCTGCCTGTCAACCTGAATTCAATTAACTGATTGGCTGAACGCTCATCGGGTGGGCAGATAAACTCATCGCCCACTTCGGGTACTTTTGAAAATCCGGAAATTTCAATTGGAGTTGAAGGTTTGGCTTCTTTGACGACCTTTCCACGATAATCAGTGAGTTGTCGAATCTTACCCTTTTGCAAACCAGCAACGATAATCTGCTTCGGAGTGAGTTTGCCTTTCTGTACAAGAACCGTCACAACCGCTCCGCGCCCCTTATCAACCCGAGCCTCAATTACGACACCGCTGGTTAATCCTTCAACCGGAGCTGTCAAAGGTTCATCCATCAGTTCCGCCTGCAGCTGAATGCGCTCTAGCAGGTCGTCAATTCCCGTGTTCTTGAGTGCGGATATCTCAACCACCTGGACGTCTCCCCCTAAAGACTCGGTAATCACATCATGCTCAGTCAACTCGCGCAATATCTTGCCTGGATTAGCGTTGTTCTTGTCGATCTTGTTGATTGCCACAATGATCGGGACTCCTGCAATTCTGGCATGGTTAATGGCTTCTACCGTCTGTGGCATTACACCATCGTCTGCAGCCACAACCAATATGACGATATCGGTCGCCTTAGCACCGCGAACACGCATTGCGGTAAATGCCTCGTGACCCGGAGTATCAAGAAAAGTAATCTTGCCACGGGGAGTCTCCACCATATAGGCACCGATATGTTGCGTTATTCCTCCCTTTTCCGATGCAGCCACCTTGGTCGATCGAATGCTATCCAAAAGTGTCGTCTTGCCGTGATCAACATGTCCCATAACTGCTACAACTGGCGGGCGAGGCAGATACTCACGAGAATCGCTGTCGCGCCCCATCAATTGTTCTTCGATGTCTTGACTTTCCTCTTCAACTGGAATGTGTCCAAGCCCTTCAACCAGCAAAGTGGCTGTATCGCGGTCAATTGATCCGTTGATCGTGACCTGTAAATTGAACTCTTCGATCAAATATTTCATGACGTCGATCGCTTTGACCGACATCGCTTGGGCCAACTCCCGAATTGCATTGGTATCGGCAATAGAAACTGAATGAACGATTTTCTGACTGGGTGTCTGAAAGGTGTGCTGAGTGATACGATCGTCTAATTTGCGCGACTTCTTTCTGCGTTCCCGTTCCCTTTGAAGTTTTTCCCGGCCTTTTGCAACATGAAGTTGTTCACGCTCCTGTTTCTTTACGGATTTGCGTTTCTGCTTCGTTCGCTTCGGTGATTCTGAGTCTCTATCTGCTAATATTTTAGGTCGGATTTCAGTGGGCTTCTCATCTTTACTCTGCTCAGATTCGGATTTGAGTTCTACTTCGGCTTGTGCAGATTCTTCTTCAGGTTCCTCCTGAGATTCAGGAGTCGCTGGTTCTGCTACCTCTTGCGGCTGTACATCGGTTTGTGTTGGATCTTCATCCACCTTCTCGATCGACTCAACGCTAGCTGCATCAATCTGTTCTGTCTCTTGTGCTGGCTGCTCCTCTAGTGTTGTTTCCTGAGTCGCTAACACCTCAGGTTCTTCAGCTTCAGCTGACTGAGATCTAGGACTGGTTCTCGGTGCAAGCGTGTGCCCACCTTTAATTTCAACGACAATTTCATGCGCTGAACCTGTTCGTCGTTGGGGTTGAATCACCGACTGCCCGGTGTGCTTGGGAACCTGACGGACACGTCCTTGATAGAGTTTCATCAAGAACATGCGCTTGTCTTGATCTGTCAGTTCACTATCTTCGGTCTTGTCGACGAAATCTGCTTCCTCTAGCATCGCGACAAGGCGATCGGTCGTAACATCCAACTGTGCAGCTAAATCTTTTACTTTAAATGCCATATTCTTGACCCAAATTCATGCCATCTGTGCATTTGCATTATTGTTCCAATTGCTCAAACCAGGGGGCTCGTGCGCTCATAATGAGTTCTTTTGCCCGGTCTTCACTAATTCCGGGAATTTCAACCAACGTAAACGTATCCGCTTCCTGAAGTTCTTCCATCGTTCGTATCCCGTTCGCTGCCAGGACTTGGGCTGTTGTCTCATCCATAGCCTCGACCTCGTATAGCGTATCGTCCGGAACATTTTCTTCAGATTGCTTAATCGCTTGAAACTCGCGTTGCAACATTGCATCAGCCGCTCGGCTCTGAATGTTGCTGACGAGATCTGCATCAAACTGTTCAATCTGCTCCAGAACATCCGGTTCGACACAGACAATATCCAGAAGTGTGGTGTATTCATTCTGAATCAAGACCGTTGCAACGTCTTCGTCAACATCTAGCAAATCCATAAACTCGGCCGCAATTTTTTGAGCTTCTTCATTTAATTTTTGTTCCTGCTCGTCACGAGTCATGATGTTAATTTCCCAACCAGTCAACTGAGAGGCCAGTCTGACATTTTGCCCGGCGCGGCCAATGGCTTTTGACAGTTGAGACTCAGAAACAACCACATCGACAGCCTTGACATCTGGCTGGTTTGCAACAACTTTTTCAACGACGGCCGGTGCCAGTGCATTGATGACAAACTGTGCAGCGTTTGAACTCCATTCGACGATATCCACCCGTTCACCTGCGATTTCTTTTGAGACGCTTTGCACTCTCGTGCCTCTAACACCGACGCAGGCACCAATCGGATCAAACTGCGCAGTAACCGCACGAACAGCAATTTTTGCCCGTAACCCTGGATCTCGTGCAGCACTTCGAATTTCAATCAAACCCTCGCGCGTCTCGGGCACTTCCAGTTTGAAAAGTTCGATCAAAAGCTCCGGGCTGGTGCGATCCAGTATCAACTGTGGGCCGCGCGGGTCTGACCTGACATCCTTAAGAATTGCTCTGACACGATCACCCTGACGAAATCCATCTTTACTGATGCAAGACATTCTCGGTAACAAAGCTTCAACGCCTTCTGTTTCAACAATGACATCGCCGCGATCAACCCGTCGAACAACGCCGGATAGCATCGTTCCTTTGCGGGGAGCGAATTCTCTATACACCCGATCCCGTTCTGCTTCACGAACTTTCTGCATCACCACCTGCCGCGTTGCGGCAGCAGAAATCCTATCCGTCGCCCGCGATGGGATGATGATTTCGACAAACTCACCCGCTTGTATTCCGGAATTTTTCTCTCTCGCTTCGGCAAGCGAAATCTGGCGCTCAGGAAATTCAATTTCCTCCTCATCTTCAATGACTTCCCAGCGGCGATAAGTCTCATAATCGCCTGTTTCCTGATCTATTGAGACCCGCGCATCACTTTCTTGCCCGAGTTTTCTTCGCGCGGCCAATGCCAGCGCTGCTTCCAGTGCCTCAAAAATCACTTCTGGCGCCAAATTACGTTCGTCCGACAAAGCCTGAACAATTTGCGGTATGTAATTCGAACTTACCATGATCATGCCCCTCTTTAAATCACTTCATCGAGATTCGGTTTCAACCGGGCTCGACGTATGTTGTTCATATTAATTTTTATTGAGGCTCCCTCTACGTCCACCTCTAAGGAATGGTCCGCCACAGTCAACAACTGACCCAGTATCTTTCTTCGGCCATCGCACTTCACCAAGGTTGCGACTTCAATTCGTTCGCCTATAGCTTGCTCAAAGTGCTCCTTTTTGGCCAAGGGTCGTTCAATTCCTGGCGAAGAGACTTCAAGAGAATAATTTCCCTCAATCGGGTCTTCAACATCAAGAAGGCTACTCACCTGCTGGCTGATGAAAACACAATCATCCAGGGTCACCCCACCAGGAGCATCGATGTACAATCGCAACACTCGCGACTTCTCCCGGCCCATCAGTTCGAGATGAACCAGTTCATAACCGTAACTGTCTATACTTTCTTCGAGCAGCTCGTAGAGTTTGTGCCTGAAATCACTTGCTTCGTTAATCATGGCTCCAGTCACAACACCTACGTTGCGTTCTAAATTCCACTAAACAAAAACCCCGCAGCAAGCGAGGTTTCCCAATTCTCCAATTTGGAGACTATTTCTCCATGGGACCGTTGTTAACCGATACAGGATAACAACAGAACATTTACCACTACACGTAAATTATACACACAGCAAAAAGTTAGTTTCGGCGAGATTTTTATGAGGATGTTTCGCTGGTGCAAATTCTCCAATTGTTCAGTAACTCGCAGTTTGATTAGCGTGTTGTTTGTAGAATTCGCTCAGACCGATGAATATTCAATTGATCTAGATTACCAATAAGTGTAATCAAATTTCACGTATCGGTGAAATAGTAATCGAAATTCACAAATCATAACTATAATTCACAGATTATGGTTGATGGCAATCACAAATCAGAGGATGTAATGGTATTTCACCGTTTTCCTGCATTGGGAAGAGGTATGACTTTGGCCGGATATGCCGCGATGATTGTAGATTATGAGCTATCAGTTCCAACGCCAAGTTTTCTGTGTGCAATCGGATTCAGGCACAGGAGGCAGGAAAAAGGAAACTGGCGTTTGTTCACGCCTCGCCATAAACCCACCGACTCATTGTGCGGACACCTCACTTTCGCACTTAAATACGAAGGAATTGACCTCGCAGTACTTAAAGCGCTGTTCGAATCAATAAGTGCGCAGGAAGTTGTCAACATTGTGGAATCATCGCCTACTGGTGCTTATAGTCGACGTATTTGGTTTTTATACGAATGGCTATGTGAGAGTCAGTTGGATTTGGAAGATGCAACTCAAGGCAACTATGTGTCGCTCGTTAATAATGCGCGGCAATATCCAGGGCCTCCCCGTATCTCTAAACGCCATCGTATTCATAACAATCTACCTGGTACACGCGAATTTTGCCCCTTGATAAGACGCACCACTAAACTTGACGACTTTATTGGCATGAACTTATCTCAGGCTGCGCGTAATCAAATCAGGAAATTTCCTGCAGAATTACTGAGTAGGGCTACTGCTCATTTACTCCTTAATGATTCAAAAGCCTCCTATGCAATTGAAGGTGAAACACCGATTCACAACCGGGTCGAACGCTGGGGGAAGGTTATCGCTGAAGCTGGTCAACGAGCACTTAGTGTGGAGGAACTGGAACGCCTGCAATCTGTCATCATCACTGATAGTCGCTTCATTCGTCCAGGTTATCGCATTGAGGGAGGCTTTGTCGGTGATCACGAACGGACAACTGGCACACCGATTCCGACACACATTTCGGCTCGCCACAAAGATTTACCGTCACTTATGTCTGGCCTAATCGAGGCCAGTCGACTGTTAAACAATAGCAGCCATGATCCAGTGCTTACAGCAGCTCTGATCGCCTTTGGTTTTGTATTTATTCATCCATTTGAAGACGGCAATGGCCGTATACATCGTTACCTTTTTCATCACGTACTGGTCGAAAATGGATTTGTTCCCAAAGGGTTGGTTTTTCCAATTTCTTCGGTCATCCTGGAACGAATTGATGAATACCGAAGTGCGCTGGAGTACTATTCAAAACCAAGACTCGATTTTGTCGAGTGGTCTCCCACCGATAAAGGCAATGTTGAGGTTTCAAACGAAACGATTGATCTCTACCGTTACTTTGATGCCACCAAGCAAGCGGAATTTCTCTTTGAATGTGTTGAAGAAACGGTTAATAGAACGCTACCTGAAGAAATTGAATATCTAGCTAAACACGATCTTCTAAATGAATTTATACACAACTTCATCGACATGCCGAACAAACTGGTTGCCCTGTTGATTCTTTTCTTAAATCAGAATGACGGCAAGCTGTCAAAGCGAGCGCGCAACAAAGAATTTACCAATCTCACTGAACAAGAAGTCAAAACTATTGAAAACAAGTATGATGAAATATTCCGTCCATCAAGAAGGTTTAATCGGAGTGCAGAGTGAAGTTCTACGGTAACCGAATTCTATTGCGCACTAAGTAGCAGAGATGCCGTCACTGATCCCAACTTGAACCGAATAATCTATCGTTGGATCAAGTTTATGGGGTAAACTTTCAAGCTGCCTCGTACCTTCCTTTGTCGCCGTTCATTTCACCTGCCCGGGTGAAAAGCCAGGTTCTCCTGAAATCATGGTTGTACAGGGTTATCTTTTTTGTTTACAGACTTGTACTTCGAAATGGGCATAAGTTCTGTATTCTTTGCTGGTATGATTAATCGCTTCGATTTAATTTCATCTAAAACACTCTATTAGACCTGTTTTCTTAAATTTGGCGATTTATTTGTATGTCGCTTAGCGAACTTCAGCCAACGGTAGATTGGTTCATCAATTGATGCGTTCAAATTCCACTTTAGCCCCTAGTATTGCTATTGCCCTGAGTGGCGCAATTTGGGGAGTGTACTGGATTCCTATTCGCAAGCTAAACGATATCGGTGTAACTGCTTCATGGGCCTCTCTGATTACAATTGGGTTGACTGCGATTTTCTTCGTATTTCTGTTTGCACGGCAGTTTATCAAAACCGGCCGCATACCCTGGCACGTACTCATTACTGGTTTATTGACTGGAATGTGCATCATTTTTTATGCGGTTTCTCTGGTGCTGACCGAAGTTATCAAAACTGTTCTGCTCTTCTATCTCACTCCGGTTTGGAGCACAATTCTAGATCGAGTGGTCTTCAAGGAAAAAATATCACCCTACCGGATCGTCGCAGTTATTTCGGGCATTTCCGGACTCGCTGTCATTCTCGGCGTAGCCGAAGGCATTCCAAAAATTACGAACATTGGTGACCTTCTGGCCTTATTGTCTGGAATTTTCTGGGCTTTTGCCATGATTCGCGTGCGAAATAACAACAAAGCGGCGGTATGGGAACAAGTCGGTGCTTTCTATATTGGCGGCACGATTTTTGCCGCTGTTTTCATTTTGCTTCCTGTAGAGCCCAATGCTGTAACTCCTAGCCTGCCAACACTCCATGAAGCGCTGTTTTGGCTGATAATATTCATCGCTGCGTATCTACCATCAATGTATCTGATGTTTTGGGGTGCTCAGCGACTCCCTCCAGCACGGGTAGGAATTCTCATGATGACTGAAATTGTTTTTGGCGTAACGTCAGCAGCTTTGTTGTCGGGCGAGCCATTTGGTTTGAAGGAGATGATCGGTATCATATTAATTCTGAGCGCTGCAATTATCGACGTATCTGACCGTTATTCAACAACCAGATCAGCGAACCTACTGGATTGACAGATTATTTTTGCTCAACAGCTGATTCTTCCAGCGTTTTGCAAAGCGAAAGCAGCAGGTCCTCATCACCTGGTTTGGCGATTGCAAAGACACAGATTGGCAGCCCCTCCTTTGACAAGCCGACTGGTAAATTCGCAGTCGGAAATCCACTGACTGCAGCGATATTGCACATCGAACCATAGTCTTGCCAACCTGCCGGATTGTCCCCCGCCTGTAAATTTGATGGGACTGCGCCATACTTGAATGGCACACAACCGGCTGCCGCTACAATCAATACATCGAAGGATGTGAAAAATTCCCGCAGAAGCAATTTCAGTCCGTAAATCCGCTTTTGAGCCTCGATGTACTTCAGAGCTGAAGTTTGCGCACCTTGATCAATCCACTCCGCAGCGATCGTTCCAAATAGGCCCGGATTTTGTTGCTTTTGATAACCATGACTCGCATGTAGATTTGCGCACTGAATCGTTTTCCACGCATCAATCGACTCCCTGATTGGTGGTCGTTTGTTCACCACTTTACAGTCAGCCGATTTCAACAATTTTTCGATTCTGGAAATTACACTTCGATGATCATCATCACATGGGGCATTCCACAAGGCATTCGTAAGTGCAACTGACAAACCTCGACTCGGACGTTCAATTGCGGCTAGGTAGTCTACGTCAGGCATTCTGACACTTAAGGGATCGACCTCAGAATGCCCTGCGACAATATTCATCAAGAATGCTGAGTCAGAAACATCCTGTGTAATCAGTGCAACACTCGCGAACATCAACCCGCGCGAGTAGATGGGCGTATGGGCAATTCGACCATAACTTGGCACCAGCGCGAACATTCCGTTAAATGCCGCAGGTAACAAGACATTACCGCCCACATCCAGCGCAATTGCAGCTGCGGAGAAATTTTTTGAAATTCCAACCATAGCGCCAGATGTACCGCCACCACTGACAAAGCCATCACCCCACGGAGACCGGCAAACAAACCGGTCCGCCTCTTCTTCCAGTATCAGGCCCAACTCGGATGTGCTGGTCTTACCTGGAAACAGAGCTCCCGCATCTCTCAATCGTCGAACGACAATCGATTCGACATCCGGCACGTGATCAGAGTAAGCTTCACACCCATAACTGGTCCTCAAATTTGCGACATCTATCAGGTCGTCGACCAGAATGGGAATGCCATGCAATGGCCCGCGTGCTTCACCAGACTGAAGCATCTGATCAGCAGTTTCAGCAAGCAGTCTGAAGCTGGTCTCGGAAAAGGTGGCTATCGCTTGATAGTGATCATTGTGCTGATGAATCTCGGCGATGTACTGTTCCGCAAGTTCTGCAATGTTGACTTCACGCGCTTCAACCAAACAGTTCAGTTCGTGAACGGTTTTATCGATCACGCAAGAGCTCGCTCGGGCGCTGATTCACGCTGATTGGTGCGCCACTCGGCGGCGCGGTAAACCGGCGCATCCGACGGTGGCAAAGGTACATTGCTACGAATTTTGTCAGCCAGTTTTTCCGCCATCATAATGACTGTGGCGTTAAGGTTGCCACTAATGATGCTAGGCATGATTGACGCGTCAACTACGCGCAACTGTTCGGTGCCATGAACGTTGCCGGAAGAATCAACAACAGCCAAATTATCAACACCCATTTTGCACGTGCAGGAAGGGTGATAAGCACTTTCACACTTCGCACGAATAAATGCATCAATTTCGCTGTCTGACTGGACTGATGGGCCGGGTGCAAGTTCTTCCCCGCGGTAGGGATCGAGTGCCGTTTGCGCAAAAATTTCCCGAGTCAGCTTTAGTCCGTCACGAAACTCTCGCTGATCCTGTTCCGTTTGAAGATAGTTGAATAGAATTTCAGGTTTCGCTTTCGGATCAGCGGAAACCGTCTTCACATAACCCCGACTGGTGGGCCGCATGGGACCCATGTGAGCCTGAAATCCATGCCCTTTTGCAGGAGCCCTTCCATCGTAGTTTGCGGCAACTGGCAGGAAGTGAAATTGTATGTCCGGATGATCAACACCCGCTTGCGTACGAATAAAGCCGCCGGCTTCGAAGTGATTGGAAGTACCCCAGCCCTTCTTTGTAAACAACCACTGGAGGAGCACCATCGCCTGTTTGTGAACTTTGAGGGCTGGATACAGTGAAATCGGCTCCTTACACGCGTGCTGAACATAGACTTCAAGATGATCCTGAAGATTCTGACCGACTCCTGGCAGATTAACAACTATTGGCACGTTGATTTTTTCCAGATCCTCAGCGGGTCCCACACCCGACAGATGGAGCAGTTGCACAGAGTTGACTACACCGCCACACAAAATCACTTCCCGTTCGCAACGGACAGTTCTTACTTTGTTTTGTTGAAGTATTTCAACACCGACTGCTCGGTTTTTGTCAAATACCACGCGCGTTGCGAATGTACGATGTAGGACATGTAAATTATTTCGTGACATCGCCGGCTTCAGATATGCGTTTGCCGTGCTCCATCGCACCCCTTCATTGACCGTCATATCCATGGTCCCAAAACCTTCCTGACGATAGCCATTCTGGTCAGTTGTTGCTCCATAGCCCGCTTGTACACCAGCTTCAATGAACGCTTTGAACAGGGGATTGTCAGCTGCAGGCGTGGTTATCACCAGCGGTCCACTATCACCATGATAAGCATCGCTGCCTGCTTTTCTGGTTTCAGATTTGATGAAATAAGGAAGACAGTGGGCGTATGACCACTCTGGGTCGCCTGTTTCCTCCGCCCAGCGATCATAATCCAATGCATTTCCTCGAACATAGCACATGCCATTGATCGAAGACGACCCTCCTAGCACTCGACCCCGAGGACAATCCAATCTACGGTTATCGGTGTAAGGTTCGGGTAACGTTTTGTATGCCCAATTAAACCTTTCGCCATTGAGTGGTCGAGAGAACGCGGCCGGCATCTGCAATTCCCAACTGTTGTCTTTTGGGCCTGTTTCGATCAGCAAGACCGTGACTTCTGGGTCTTCAGTCAGTCGATTCGCCAGTACACAACCTGCTGATCCAGCTCCTACGATCGCGTAGTCATATCGCTCACTCATACCTAATTCTCACATCAAGCCTAGTCTTCGACACATCCCTGTAAGAACTACAGGAAAAACTTAACCTGATCCAGTTTACTTCGACGCTCCAGGGCCAACTCAATCAACCGATCAAGCAACTCAGCGTATCCAATTCCGCTTGCTTCCCACAGTTTTGGATACATGCTGATCGGAGTAAACCCCGGCATTGTATTGATTTCGCTGATATAGATATCAAAGCTGCCTCGATCTACGAAAAAATCCACACGCGCCAACCCAGCGGCATCAATTGCCAAAAAAGCCTCAATGGCATAGGCCTGAATTTTACAGGTCACCTCTTCTGGAAGTTCTGCCGGAATTATGGAAGTTGAAACGCCATTAATGTACTTGTCCTCGTAGTCATAAAACTCACCACCTGGGACGATTTCGCCGACAACAGAGGCCTGAGGATCATCATTTCCAAGAATTGACACTTCGACTTCATGACAATTTTCCAAACCCTGCTCAACAATCAATTTGACATCGAATTCAGCAGCGTGGTCCATCGCCCACTTAAGCTCATCGCGAGTCTTGACTTTTGAAATTCCGACACTGGACCCCAGATTTGCCGGTTTGACAAACATTGGATAATTGAGATTTGTTTCAATTTCGTCAACAACTGTCGTTCTGCTCGATTCCCATCTAGACTTCCGATAAACCCGATAATCAGTTTGAGGAATATTTGTTGATGCAAAAACGGCCTTTGCGACTGCTTTATCCATGCCAACTGCAGAGCCTGTCACACCAGACCCGACATAAGCAATCCCGGCAATTTCCATCAATCCTTGCACGGTACCGTCTTCTCCAAACGGTCCATGTAATACTGGAAAGATGACATCAATTTCTGACAGCGACGGAGAAACGTTCTCAACAGAGTCGCGCAATACGATCTGACCGGTGGTGGTGTAGTCAAGGCTAACTCCTGTTTTCCCTACCGGGTTTACTTCCTTGGTTGTTAGTGCAGGTGAGCTTTCGTTGGCCAGCAGCCACTCTCCCGATTTAGCAATTCCGATCATGGTGATTTCATACTTCTCAGAATCTAGGGCTTCACAGATGCAACGGGCAGAAGTAATAGATACTTCATGCTCACAGGACTTACCACCATAGAGTAAGCCGATATGAATTTTGTTTTCGATGTCCATATTTAGTGCGATTGGAGAATATTGCCTTTTTTCAATCAATGAAGAAACTATTTGACGCATGCGAATCAAGATAACTCTCTATAACATCTCGATAAATCTGCTGTATTTTTCGGGTTTGATCTCCTCCACCTCTCGGAAAATCAACAATTTTCCCATCGTCCAACTCCAAACAGTAAACCGGCATCACTTCACGAGTTGCGCTGGTTACAAAGCACTCAGTAGCACTCTCAAGTTCGTCAACATGAATTGAACGTTCATACGCATCAACTCCCCGTTCGGCACAACCATCCAAAACTGCTGCCTTGGTCAAGCCACGCAAGTTTCCGGTTCCTGGAGTCACGATTTCGTCATTGATAACAAACCATACGTTGCTGTTCGATGCTTCTGTTACATATCCTTCGGAATTCAGTATCAGGCTCTCATCTGCTCCTCTCTGTCGAGCTTGCATGATCGCGATCACATTATTGAGGTAATTTCCGCCCTTGATGTTCGGGTCAAGCGCATTGACAGGGTTTCGTTTTACCTGTGGAATAGCCATCGTCATTCCAATGGAGTAATGTTTCGGATTCCATATGGGAACTGATTTGACAATAATGACATATCGAGTCTGTAATTCCTTTGGTGGATGAAGGTCAATCGGTCCTTCGCCACGCGTAATCTGATAGCGTACGTATACGTTGTCTTCAGCAGATGCACCAGTTGCTCGTACGGTCCGCTTGATTTCCTGAGTCAATTCTTCTCGAGACTGGGATATCGTCATATGTACGAGCTGTGCAGAGTTTTCCAACCGGTCGAAATGCGCTTCCATAAACAATGGAATACCGCGATAGGTTCGAAAAACTTCATAAACTGAATCACCATATAGAAACCCTCTATCCAAAACTGGAATTGAGGCCTCGCTTGTCGGCAATATATTGCCGTCTATATTGGTCATTGTTGGTAAAGCTGTTTCAGTCATAAGGCTACCAGGATGAGGTCAGTTTTTTTGATTAGTATTGGATGGACAAAATTTCAAAGGAGTGATGTGCCAAGTCAATTCAGACATCGTATATGCACTGGACATTCCATACAGTTCAAAAATATCAGATCGGCGATAAGTCAGTGGAACAAAATCTCATTCAAACTTCCACTTAAGGAATGAATTGGTTTTAGAATCACTACCCTAAAAAAGTTTGCCCATTTTGATGAATAAAATACCCATTTTCAATGAGTTAAGGCAATCATTCAATGGTTACACCTCAACCTTATGGTCCTGCTGAATTAGACCGCACAGTCCTTCAATATGATTTTTAGGCGAAATTTCCTCGACCTGTAATTACAGGCCAGGAACTTTAGAATTTGCTCTTAGGATAATTATAAATCGCACAAAGCGATTGATTTGAGGTGGTCCGCTAATCCGATTATGAAATGGGTAAAATTGTCTGAAGATGCATTGTTGACTTGGCGAGTTCAATATATCGTTCTAGCTTGATCTGATATTCTCTTATTTGGCAACAAATGAGTCATTGGATAAAGATTCGAAACGTGAAAAACAAGCACTGAATTCGAACTAGTCGAATGTATAGATTTGCCATCATAAACCCGAAACACTGTCATGAAACTTGAAAAACCATACTTGATATTTGTCGGCGATGCTCATGATGAACTCGCGGCCAAAACTTCATTTGGAGTCGTTGATTGGTGTCCCGATGATTGCGTTGGACAGTTCAGACTGCCAGGATGCTCAGCAGATATGAAGCTCTCAGACCTTACCATGGAAGAGGCTCAGCAGCGCGGCGTGCGCACCGTCGTCATTGGCGTTGCTAACCGAGGCGGTGTGATACCTGATTCCTGGATAAAACCACTGGTAGAAGCTTTACGGAAGGGATTGTCAATAGCTAATGGTCTGCATACTCCACTGGATTCAATTCCTGAAATTGCGGAAGCGGCGAATACAAGTTCCGGCCAATTGATAGAAATAAGAAAACCTGTCGGAATTGATCATATTGCAACAGGCGAGCCTCGCGGGGGACACCGACTGCTGACCGTTGGCACTGACTGTTCAGTTGGGAAGATGTATACCGCGCTTGCTCTGACAAAAGAAATGCGACAACGCGGAATGGATGCTGATTTTCGAGCCACCGGACAAACCGGTATCTTTATAGAAGGCGCTGGTGTACCAGTTGATGCTGTTATTGCTGACTTCATTTCTGGTTCGGTCGAAAAACTCTGTCCGGCCGCGGACAGCAAACATTGGGATGTCATCGAGGGACAGGGTTCGCTGCATCATCCGTCTTTTGCTGGCGTCAGTCTCGGGCTTTTGCACGGTGCACAGCCAGATGCACTCGTTCTGTGTCATGAACCAACCCGCACCAATATGCGTGGACTGCCTGACCGCCCGATACCAGACATTTCCCAAGCTATGGAGATAAATCTGGAAGCTGCCCAAATTGTGCAGCCGAATGTGAAATTTGTAGGTATGTCTGTCAACACCAAGCACGTTCAGAATGCTGAACGGGATTCGTTATTGAAATCAATGGAAGACAGATTCCAACTGCCGTGTGAAGACCCGTTCCTCACGGGTGGTAAATCAATAATCGATCAGTTGAACTAGCCGAATCATTTCTGTTTTTTCACACACATTCTGGCTGACACTTCATTGATCATTTCTGCACATTCAGAAGCCTGGCCTTTAAAGGGATCGTTTTCGATATCTAGAGGATCAAAAACCAGCGTAAATGTCGTCGTAGTCGAAATCAGCGATGGTTCAACCCGAGGGATCGGCGAAGCAGTGCCCTATCCCAGATATAACCAGGGAGTTGAAGAAACACTGGAGATAATTCAGGACATTGCATCCAGCCACGGCAGTGAATTAACGCGTGATCTTCTGCGACAGCAGTACCCTCCAAATGCCGCGCGCAATGCACTTGACTGTGCATTGTGGGATTTTGAAGCAAAAAGAAACGCTACATCAGCCTGGAAAATTGCCGGTTTGTCGAAGCCGGTTCCAGTGACTGGAGCCTATTCATTGAGCCTTGAACCTCCTGAACAGTTAGCAAAAAACGCACTAGATGCCGTTAATTATCCGTTGCTCAAAGTCAAACTGGGAAAGGACCTAGTCGTTGAATCAGTTGCAGCAGTCCGGGATGCTCGCCCTGATGCCAGAATCATCCTGGATGCAAACGAAGCATGGGACATAAATTTGTTTGAACGCGTTGTACCAGTCCTAAAACAACTAGAAGTTGAAATGATTGAACAACCACTTCCATCTGAAAATGACACAGCGTTGGATGGTATCGAAAGTGAAATACCACTTTGCGCGGATGAGTCGTTTCACGATGCAGATGATTTGCAAAGACTGACCAGCCGCTATGATATTTTCAATATCAAGTTGGACAAGACAGGTGGGCTGACTGAAGCCCTAAGTCTCGCTGACAAAGTGTTGGCCGAAGGTAAAAAGGTTATGGTAGGGAGTATGATGGCGACATCTTTGGGTTTGGCTCCAGCCATGCTACTCACTCACCGTGCTGCTTATGTCGATCTTGACTCGTCGGTATGGCTGGCTGAGGACCGTCAGAATTCGATCAGTTTTGAGGACGGTATATTGCAGCCACCTGACTCTAATCTCTGGGGATAGAATTATCAACTGACCGGTCAATTCTGTTTGACCGACAGTTACAAACTCCCTGCAACCGTTCAGGATGATTTATGGATTTAAGAAATCGATTTGAATGTGATATAGCGTTTCTTTCTGAGCAACTCTCAAGTGGTCAACTGACCAGTGAAGAGTTGGCACGCCGTGCGATCGACAATCACCAAACTTACGGAGCTAAAATCAATGCATACAAGTGTTTGCAGCCGGAAAAGGCACTCGATATGGCTCGTTACTCGGACCATCTGCTTGCCAATGGCGTGCCTTATCGAGCACTGCACGGCATCCCTGTTTCTGTGAAAGACATTTACGGCCTGGAAGGCTATTCGATTTTCGCAGGCAGTAGCAAAGAACTGCCAGCTAAATGGCAGCGCAGCGGTCCATTTGTAAAAAGATTTGCTGCACAAAATGCTGTGTTCATCGGCAAAACACACACCGTTGAGTTCGCATACGGAGGACTCGGTGTCAATAATCACTGGGGCACCCCAAAAAATCCTTGGGACTCAGTAAATCATCGCGTACCTGGTGGTTCCAGCTCCGGGTCTGGCATTAGTCTTTGGGAAGGGTCGGCATGGGTCGCACTTGGTACAGACACGGCAGGTTCAGTCCGAGTGCCTGCAAGTTTCACCGGGAATGTTGGACTGAAGACATCGCTCGGACACTGGTCAACAGAGGGTATCGTGCCGTTGAGCCCTACCCTGGATACTGCTGGATTTTCAACGCGAACCGTTGCTGATGCGCAATTGGTCTTCCACGCCATGTCACATTTAGAAGCCTACGAAGAAGTGTGTACCCAGATCGCTAAACAAAATGAATGGGACCAACACATCAGATTTCGTATTGGAGTTGATGACGGTCTGATGTGGAGCGAATCGGAACCAGAGATTTCCGATATCTGCTTAAATGCGCTACGAGAACTCGAGAACGACAACTGTCAAATCGTACCCTTTGAATTCCCGCAGGCTAAGCGCGCTGTCGATATGCGAAATCTAGGTGGACCAGTCTCAGTAGAGCTCATTGAATTTCTAAAATCAGAACTACCAGAGTGGTTTGATGCGCTTGATCCTGTGATCCGGCAGCGAATAAAAATGGGTGGAGACATTTCAGCAATTGAATATCTGCACCGAGTACGTGAAATCAAAAGTGCCAGAAAGGAAGTGAAAGAGATATTTCATGCCATAGACATCATCGCGAGTCCAACAGTTCCAATCTCCCCACCCCTGATTACCGAAGTTTCGTCACCTGACAATTACATGAAGAAAAATTTGCTTTCTTTGCAAAATACCACAGTTGGAAGTTTTCTTGATCTTTGTGCCATAACCGTTCCTGTCGGATTGGACCGTTTTGGAATGCCGGTAGGATTGCAGTTCATGACTCGTGCTGGAAGTGAGTTATTTTTGTTGGCACTGGGGCTTCGAATCGAAAAAATTGTTCGCGATCAAAAACGAATGCCATATTGATGAATACAGGAGTAATCTGTGAATTTTAGTGAACCATTATTACTGCACGAAGATAGGGTGCACGCGGAGTGGGTCGATGAATTCGATCATATGAATCTCGCATTTTACGTGGCAGTCTGCGACTGGGGTTCGTACAAGTTCTGGGAACTGGCAAATGACGGCCGCAAACTAGAAGAAAGGGATGGCATGGAGTATGCCATCGTTGAAACACATGTGAACTATATTCGTGAAGTACGGCTGGATGATGAATTAATCGTTGAGTCACAACTGCTGGGATTTGACGAGAAACGCTTTCATCTTTTCCACACGCTACGACACGCGCAACAGGATTTTGTGTCCGCAACCAATGAAGTGATGGGGTTGGGTTTCAATCTCAATGCCCGGGGCATTCAACCTTTTACCAATCAAGTCCAAAAGAAGCTGGCAAAGATCTACGAAGGTCAAAAGACCCTTCCAAGACCCGCAAACGCAGGTCGGTCTATCGCACTACCTGCAAAGAAACCGATTTAAAACTGGAATTCCGATAGCTGAGTTGAATTGAGACAATCACAAGACTCGCGCTGAATCTAATCGCAGTAGTAGCAGGAAGACGTCGCTACAGTTACTCGAATCACGGTTCGAAAACTTTCCCCAATTTCAGCATATCTGACTAAACCCGATCCCGTTTGAGTGGCTGCGCCATGCAGTGGACACCGCCACCCGCATCGGTAAACATTGTCATATCGGGATCGAAGACTTCAAATCCCATCGCCCGTAGCTTTCCATTTAGATTTTGGGCCGCTGCAGTTGAAACCACGCGATCATTGCCCAACGCAACCACATTACAAGCCAGATTCATCGTATCTCGAAAGCTAACCGGAATCATTTCGATGCTTTTCGACCTAAGCCACTCCAGTACGTCATCAGGTGTTGTATCCAGGCACACCGCAGCACACTTTTCAGCCAGCATACAGACCATCAAGTCAATGTGCACATAGAACTCATCAATTGGAGCATATTTCACTTCCCAGCCTTCTTTCTCCATCCAACCGCCAACCTGTTTGGCTGAACGCTCTTCGGAGCGGTGATCTGTGTATCCGATCATCACTGCGCCTGGTTCAATGATGTTGAAATCGCCCCCTTCAAATTTACCTGCACTCACCAAATCGTAAATTGGAATTCCGTTTGAAAGGTAAAAACGAAGTACCGCGGCATACTCGCCCCGCCGTCTGGGATTCGCCAACTGACAAATTACCGCTCCAAACGGAGTCATAAAGTTTGAATCACGCGAGTAAACCTGATACGGCGTATCTTCATCAGGCTGCAGAGAATGCACAGTGACTCCAGCGGACTGATAAGCGTCGACTAATTCTGCATGCTGGCGAATCGCAACGTCTCGATCAAATGCCAAGCCATGGCGATCAGAGGTACGGCAGATCGAACTGTATTCAAGATTCTCTTCGCCCATCCAGCGAAAGCACTCTGGTGAACCCAATAGAACATCACGGAGAATTCCAAATTCTGAATTGACGCCCCAATCCCTGAGTTCAGGTGTTGAACCACCCTCTCGTCTAGCCCTCAAAAGTTCGGTATTGGGAACGGAAAGATCCGCTTCAGCATGTAATGTCTCTTTCTTCATGGTGTATTTTCACCTACTAAATTGGTGGGCTCAACAATCGAAATAATCGTTACCTAATGGCAGCCTGCTATACATAGCGCCACTATCGACTGAATTTTAACCGAGTGTCGATGTTTTGTCTTGATTTACAAGGTTAACTGATGTTCGTTTGATTGAACGGTTTCTTTAATTGATATGGGGAATGATCCGTATCTCCGACTGAATCAGGCCCGAAAAGTTGATCTCTTTTACATTTGATTCCACGTCAAATGAATCGATCCTAGAAAATCTCATGGGAAATTCCAGAATTTAACTGTTATTTTTTGAATAGCTTTACCCCCTGTACCATAAACTGGAGTCATTGAGACAAGACGTATCACACTACACCGGATTATTTGCTAAGAAGGGATTTTTCAGCAGATTTTTTACATAGTAAACTGAATCAGACACTTAGAAAGATCATTTCGGATGCTGATCATCACTATATTTTCAGGTGACTTCGCTGCGCGTTCAGATTCAGTAGAATAGCCATGCTACTCGTCATCAGATTTGTTGTCGAATAATTTTCACGGATTTATTCATCTAAAATGGAATGGAGTTTCAGACAGACGCGATTTACCGCAATCGCAGATCCATTTCACAGTGTCATTCCAGATGACCACACAGAAAGTCGAAATAGACACATCAGTGGCTACAGGTTTGAGAAAAGTTCATGAACTGCCTGGCCCTGTCCGTCTACCGCTCATTGGCAATCTGCACCAAATGTCTCCTGCCACGCTACACCTGACACTGGAAAAATGGGCGGACCAGTACGGGGATATTTATCGAGTCTATTTTGGTCCCCGTCCCCTTGTAGTGATAGCTGAGTGCAAGACTACCCAGCGCATTTTGCGTGATCGTCCGGAAGGGTTCAGGCGCACCTCAATTATTGAGAAAGCTGCGAACGACATGCACCTCAATGGAGTATTCTCACGCGAGGGTGAGATCTGGCGACGTCACCGCGTGATCGTAACGAAATCTTTGAATCGTACCAAACTGAAGCACCTGTTTCCCACATTGCAGATGATGGTAGAGCGATTGAAGCGCTGCTGGGACCATTCTGCAGACCAAACGCAGTCAGTGAATGTGTGCCGTGACCTGATGCGCTTTACGGTCGATGTGACAATGCAAGTTGCTTTCGGTATCGATCCGAACACCCAGGAAACCGAAGGACCTGTCATCCAACGTCACCTCGACAAGATATTTCCCATACTGAATCGACGAGTATTTCTTCCCTTTCCGGTTTGGCGCTATATTCGTCTCCCATCTGACTACGCTCTTAAATCCGCTCTTAAGGGTTTGAGGGAAGAGGTGGATGAAATAGTACGGGCTGTACGGCAGCGAATAGAAGCAGACCCTCGCTTGAAAGACTCACCAACCAACTTTCTCGAATCTATTCTATCGGAGATTGAGCAGGGGGATTCCGATCTGTCGGATGAGGACGTATTTGCCAATGTAGGTACACTTTTACTTGCGGGTGAGGATACAACAGCAAACACCATTGCCTGGTGTATCCACTATTTAATGAGATTTCCGGAACACTTTCACAGGATACGAAGCGAAATTGATGAACTTGCGACATCAAACAGTGCTACGACACTAGAACTGGAGCAGACCGAAAGACTCTCCTTTCTGGACGCGTTTGTCAACGAGGCGATGCGACTTAAGCCTGTTGCGCCCATGATAGCGGCTGAATCAAAAATTGAAACGGAAATTTTGAGGTGCCGGATACCAAGGGGAACGACAATCTTAATGCTTACGCGTAAAACAGCGACGAAAGACTCAAATTTTGTTGACCCAGACCTTTTCGAACCCGAGCGCTGGCTCAACGCTGAAGGTCATCGATACCACCCACACGAGCGCCAGGCGTTCATTCCATTCGGCTCAGGGCCGCGCCAGTGTCCAGGACGCAATCTCGCCTTGTTTGAAATTCGGATGGTACTGTCCATGCTGTGTCGCAATTTTGACCTCTATACGATCCATGGAACAGGCGAAGTAAACGAACGTTTGGCATTCACCATGATGCCGGAGAATCTAATCGTCAATTTTCGAAAAAGACAAAATTTGTAACATCTGGGAATACTTGATACCGGAAGCGCTTGAATTGGTGTAATCGGTTTGACGAGTGGAAATAGTCTCCTCCTCAACGACTGCTACAATAAATCGCAGTCTGACGAATCAGCCTACATGCGCCTTTCTGCTTGGATAACACTGATGCATTACCAACAAAACCATAGTAGGCAATTACTGGGCAACTCACAAAAACGCTGGTATGTCTGAAGCCCACTGGCAAGGTAATGCCGAGATGGCAATCTACTAATCAGACATGGTTGCTTGCGGGCAAACCCAACCGCACAGTCAATCCATGTGAACCAAATTCAAAATATCAACCGAAGTTGCAACAATCTCACCTAGTCTGCTTATTCGGTCAAATGCTCCCTAGTTCGAAATGAAACAGGGAATCGAGTGAAATTCTACAGCTTCGAAATCGAAATCTGCGAAATCAGATGTTCAACAGAAGCATGCATCATATCCAACAGCGGGAAGGGCCATACCCCTAGCAGCAGCACCAGAATGGCTAGCAAGCCTAGCGTGATTTTCTCCTGAATGTTGAGGTCGGTTAAGGTAGCAACTGCCTCATTTACAATCTTTCCATAGATAACGCGCTTATACATCCGCAGTGTGTAAGCTGCACCCAATATCAATGTCAAGGCTGCAATTCCGGCATAAATTGCGCTTTCCTGAAATGCGCCTATGATCACCAAAACTTCTCCAACAAACCCTGAGGTGCCTGGTAGTCCAACATTCGCCAATGTAAAGATCATCATCAGAGCGGCAAACACTGGCATGCTATGCGCAACACCACCATAGGTCTCCAGTTTCCTAGAGTGGAGCCTGTCATAAAGCACACCGACACACAGGAAGAGAGCACCTGAAATGAAACCGTGCGAGATCATCTGTACGATACCACCTTCAATTCCGTGTGTATTGAAGACGAAAAATCCGAGGGTAACAAATCCCATATGAGAAATTGATGAATACGCAATCAACTTCTTCATGTCGGTTTGTGCCAGCGCCACCAACGCAATGTAGACGATCGCAATCAGTGACAGTGCAATGATCACCCCTGCCAAAGACCGAGATGCGTCCGGCAAAATCGGCAAAGTAAATCTTAAAAATCCATAGGCACCCATCTTCAGCATCACGGCTGCCAAAATGACCGATCCACCAGTGGGAGCTTCAACGTGTGCATCAGGCAACCAGGTGTGCACTGGCACCATTGGAACCTTAACGGCGAAGGCTGAGAAAAACGCGATGAAAAGCAATATTTGGGCGGTATGAGCTATTGGTAACGCGTGCCAGTCGACAATACTGAATGAGGATTCACTGACGTTGTAAAGATAAAGAAATGCCACCAGCATCAGGAGCGAGCCTAGCAGCGTGTATAGGAAAAATTTTATGGTCGCATAAACCCGATTTTCACCGCCCCAAATACCAATGATTAGAAACATCGGTATCAGCATGCCTTCCCAGAAAATGTAGAAAAGCACTGCATCCAATGCTGAAAACACACCGATCATCAGTCCTTCCAGCAACAAAAACGCGGCGAAGTAATGCGAAAGTCGATATTGAATGACGCGCCAGCCAGCAACCACAACAAGAACGGTCAGAAATGTGGTCAGCAAAATCAGCGGTAATGAAATTCCGTCTATACCGACCGAATAGTTGATGTTGAATGCATCAACCCACACAGCATGTTCTGCGAGTTGGAAATCTGCGGTGGTGGTATCAAAGATTCCGTAAACGATCATGCTCAAAACAAAAGTGAGCACGGAAACAATCAGAGCAACCCAACGGACAGAATCTGAACGTCGAATTCTGCCAATTGCAAGCACAGTAACACCACCGACAATCGGCAGCCAGATCAGTGAACTCAACCAGGGGAACATTGAATTAGCAGCAATAGGTTATCTGATCAAAAACCAACTGATCAGCAACAGCAAACCGATAATCATCGTAAAGGCGTAGTGATAAACAAATCCGCTCTGAATAACGCGAATTCTTGAAGAGATGCGCCTGACCGAATTAGCCAAACCGTTGACGACTAAACCATCAATTACATACATATCCATAAATTTCCAGAGCATGTTTCCAAGCCCCCGGGTACCGCTAGCAACTACTACTTCATTAAATTCATCGAAGCCATACTTTTGATCCAGTATCTGCCACAACAACTTGAATCGAGATTGAATTAGGGATGGCCACTCAGGTCGATGGATGTACAGAAGCCAAGCTACAAAGATTCCTGCAATAGCCAACCAGAATGGCAGGGTGATAAATCCGTGTAACACCATTTTCCAGGCTGAAACCTCGCCGCCTTGTCCTGCGAGTCCTGCCCCTACATGTGCCAATGTGTCATGTTGAGACAATACAAATATCGATTGATCGTAAAACTCACCGTACAGCATAGGAACGGCAAAAATCATTCCAAAAATAACCGATGGAACAGCCAGTACGACCAGTGGCAACGTAATCACCCAGGGCGACTCCTTGGCATGTGCCAGTTCATCTTCAGACATTCGTGGCTTGCCATGAAAGACGATAAACAGCATCCTAAATGAGTAAAGCGCAGTAACAAAAACGCCAATTGTGACTGCAAATAATGCAAATCCGCTTCCCGGCAATTGACTGGCGTGGACCGCCTCAATGATGGTGTCTTTTGAAAAGAATCCCGCAAACGGCGGCAAACCAGCCAGTGCCAGTGAACCAACCAGCGCTGTCCAATAAGTGATTGGCATGATCTTTTTCAATCCGCCCATATGCCGAATGTCCTGCTGGTGATGCAGTGCGACGATCACCGAACCGGCGGCCAGAAAAAGCAAAGCCTTAAAGAACGCATGAGTGGTGAGATGGAAGATACCCGCCGCATAGGCCGAAACACCAAGTGCGACCGTCATGTACCCGAGCTGCGACAGAGTGGAGTAGGCAACGATCCGCTTGATGTCATTTTGCACCAGACCAATCAATGCCATGAACAGTGCCGTTATCGCACCAATTGTCACCACCACCGTTAGTGCAACTTCTGAAAATTCGAACAGTGGTGACATTCGTGCGACCATGAAAATTCCAGCAGTCACCATGGTTGCCGCATGGATGAGTGCGGAAATAGGTGTCGGACCCTCCATTGAATCAGGCAACCACACGTGAAGCGGTACCTGAGCGGATTTCCCCATCGCGCCGACAAACAGTAACAGCGAGATAATTGTCAGCCATTTCCAGTTGACACCTTCGAATGCCTCAACCGTCATATTTTCAACAGAAGCAGCCTGAGAGAAGACATCCGAGTAATTCAGTGAACTGAACACATAAACAATTGCTGCGATTGCCAAAATAAATCCGAAATCACCGATACGATTAACCAGGAAGGCTTTCATATTGGCATGAATTGCTGAATCCCGATCAAACCAGAATCCGATCAGCAGATAGGACACCACACCGACCCCTTCCCAGCCAAAAAATAGTTGCAGGAAGTTATTTGACATAACCAGCATCAGCATGGCAAATGTGAAAAGCGCAATGTAGCTGAAGAAACGCTGGTAGCCGGGATCGTCGTGCATGTATCCAATGGTGTAGATGTGCACCATCAGTGAAACAAAAGTTACAACAACGGCCATACCCGCCGACAATTCGTCAATCAGAAACCCGATTTGAAATGTCAGAAATCCACTGGTTCCCCAAGTGTAGAGCATGCCGTTAAAGTAATTACCCTGCAGCACGTCGATTAACACATAGACCGACAAAACAAAACTGATTGCAACACCGGCAATCGCAACGCGGTGTGTTGCAGTGCGACCAATGATGTGTCCACCCAGTCCCGCAACTATTGCTGCGACCAGGCAGCTGACGGGGATCAGCGTATAAATCGTAAGCACGTTAGCAGCAAGCCCTAGAAAGTCCTCAACCGCTGAGACGGTTCAGATCTTCAACATTAATCGTGTGTCGATTTCGAAACAATACGATCAAAATCGCAAGCCCGATCGCCGCTTCTGCTGCGGCAACTGTCAGGATGAAAAATACAAACACCTGTCCTGCCATATCCTGCAAGTAATGGGAGAACGCAACGAAATTAATGTTGACTGCCAAAAGCAGCAACTCGATTGCCATCAACAGAATGACAACATTCTTCCGGTTTAAAAATATTCCGACAACAGCGATTGAAAAAAGTACTGCTGCAAGCACCAGGTAATGAGTCAGGGAGATCATTCTGTGCCCGCTCCTGCGGCATCAGGGTCCGGCTTTTCTGATTTCATGGAAACCACGCGCAGCCGGTCTTCTTTTCTGGCAGAAATCTGCTTCGCAGGCTTCTGGTAACGCGTTTGTGGACGACGACGCAACGTCAGTGATATAGCGGCGATAATTGCTACCAACAGAATAATTGCAGCAATTTCAAACGGATAGGCATACTGCGTATAAAGTATCTCACCCAGTTCCTGTGTGTTGCTGTAGTCCGCTGGCTGTCCAGCGGGTCTCGGCATAGACTCTGGACTGAACACTTTAGTGTTGAGAATAATTATCAGCTCAGCAACCAGCAACAAAGCAACGAATCCTCCAACTGGCAGGTACTTGCCAAATCCCTCACGCATCTGAATCAGATTGATATCCAGCATCATAACGACAAACAGAAACAGCACCATCACCGCGCCGACGTAAACCAGGACCAGCACAATTGCCAGAAATTCTGCCTCCAACGTAATCCAGATGCAGGCTGCGCTGAAAAACGCAAGCACAAGAAACAAAGCCGCTTTGACTGGATTTCGAACCGTGACGACCATTAGTGCCGCAAATATCAAGATTGCTGCAAATGCGTAGAAAGCAAAATCGAGAAAACTGAATGTCATTGGCATCAACCCTACCGAAAAGCAGAATCAGTTTTTCGAGCAGCCGCAATTCGTTCTTCATACTGATCGCCAATGGCGAGCAGCATTTCTTTGGTCATGATGTTGTCACCACGCGTCTCGAAATGGAATTCGTGAATATCGGTTTCAACAATCGAATCAACCGGACACGCTTCCTCACAAAATCCGCAGTAAATACACTTGAACATATCGATGTCATAACGAGTTGTTCGTCGAGTACCGTCGCTTCGCTCTTCCGATTCAATCGTAATAGCGAGTGCGGGGCAAACTGCTTCACACAATTTACAGGCAATGCAGCGCTCTTCACCATTCGGGTAACGTCGAAGTGCGTGCAGACCTCTAAATCGCGGGGACTTTGGCGTTTTTTCTTCCGGATATTGAACGGTTATCTTGCGCTTGAACAGGTGCTTGCCAGTCAGTCTTAAACCGCGCAGCAATTCAAGCAGCAAAAAGGTTTTGAAGTGTCGTTTTATCCAGTCCATCACTCAATCCTTGCGCGCTACTGAAAGATGAAACCAAAGGGAGTGAGAAATCGAAAAACACCAATTACGGTAATCCAGACTAGTGTAACTGGGATAAACACTTTCCAGCCGAGACGCATAATTTGATCATAACGATAGCGGGGAAACGTAGCGCGTAGCCATAAGAATAAAAAAAGCATCAGTGCGACTTTCCCTAGCAGCCAGAAAATCGGCGGAATCCAGGTGAATGGTGCGAAATCGAAAGGGGCGTGCCAACCGCCCAGAAACAGGACGACGGCCAATGTTGCGATGAGCACCATATTGGCATACTCTGCCATAAAAAATACTGCGAATGTTACACCAGAGTACTCAACGTGAAAGCCCGCAACAATTTCAGATTCACCTTCCGCCACATCGAAGGGGGCGCGGTTTGTCTCCGCAACACCTGATATGAAATAAACCAGGAACAATGGAAAAAGTGGCCATATATACCACTGATGAATCCCCCCGGTCTGTGCAGTCACAATCTGAACAAGATTGAGACTCCCGGCAGCCATCAGCAGTCCAACCAATGCAAATCCCATCGCAATTTCATATGCCACTATTTGTGCCGCTGATCTCATGGCACCAAGAAATGCGTACTTTGAATTGGATGCCCAACCAGCTACGATGACGCCATAGACTCCAAGTGAAGTCAGTGCGAGAATGTAAAGCAACCCTGCATCCAGATTGGCTAATACCAACGTATCTGTGAACGGTATCACCGCCCAAGCTGCCAGGGCAGGAGCCAGTGAAAGAATCGGAGCAGAAAGAAAAAGAAATCGATTCGCATTGCTCGGAATGACAATTTCCTTGAAGAGCAGTTTCAGAACATCTGCAAATGGTTGAAACCAGCCTTTCGGACCAACGCGGTTAGGGCCAACCCTTACCTGAATATAGCCAATGATTTTCCGCTCAGCATAGGTCATAAATGCTACGCACAGAAGGAGCGGCACCAAAATCGCAATGATCTTGATAAGGCTCTCTAACGTAACCTGCAGTTCAAAAGGCAAACTGGCATAAGTTGACCAAAGCCAATTCATCACACAGCCCCCGACTCTTGCTCAATGCGAACTTCAGCTCCTATTGATGCAGAAGGCCCGGCATCGCTGCCAGATGGAAAGTAAACGCAACCACGGGCTACGCGCGAATCGGAAAAGACCTGAGTGTGCACAGAATACAAATCGTGACGGAGAACAATTGCCGTACCATTTTCCAGGGCCAGCACTTCCAAGTCATCCGGGTGAACACCTACACTGACCGGACTTGCATCAGCCGTCGACTGCAAAGCTGCAGCTCGACGAACCGTCGCATCCACAGAATAAATTTTCGGGTCAGATATCAATTCAAAGTATCCAGGAGAAACCCTTGACTCCTTTTGTATACAAGGTACCGGACGGCTGCCCGATCCATTGGAATCTCTATCGCTTTCTGCCTCTGCAAGAACTTCTTCAAAAACATCGCTGACCTGAACGTAATCAAAACCGGGTAGATTAAAGAAATTACCCAACACCCGAAGAATCTTCCACCCCGGGCGCGACTCCCCCGTGGGTTCGACAGCTGCAACCGTGTGCTGTACACGACCTTCGCAATTGATGAATGTTCCAGCGTTTTCGGTAAACGAGGCAATTGGCAAAACAACATCGACATAGTCGGGCACGTCGTCAAACGACTGCAGACTAACCACAAAACTGGCATTCTCCATTGCCTGGCTAGTATGCATGCCATCGGATATGTCTCTCGAAGGTTCAATATTGAAAAGGAGATAAGCGGCACGCGGGTTATGTATCATTTGGCGGGCATTCAATCCAGGTGTTTCGACGGGGACTCCATTGGCACCGCGATGTGGCAGACAGCCTGCCTTCCAACCGGCCGCACTGTTTGCAGGTGGCAGAATAGCCAGAGCAACACCTGAAATCTCGGCAATGAACTGCGCTAAGTGTTCAATACAACTGAACATCGGATGCGAAATGGCCGACTGTCCCAAAACAATGACACCATCACCCGAAGTCTCACACAACATTGCAGCGATTTTCCTGCACTCTTCATGCCCAGAAAACTCTTCTGCTCCATCGAGAAAGTCACCCGAGATATCCGCTGGAACCTCAGTATTCTTCATTTCGCAAAGTAGCAGCAGAACTTGGGCCAGTGCATAGGGAACCAGGCCTGGGGCAACAATTGTTTTTGCATCAAGACCAAAATTCAGTGACCAGTCCATCGAATTGATCGCTGCTACTTTGGCACCATCCCGCCATGCTTTTCGAACACGCAAACCCAGCAATGGCTGTTCCTTTCGAATATTTGAACCAACCAGCAAAATTTTGCAGCAATCGGAAAAGCGCTCGATCGGTAAACTTGTCCTGGGATAAAGTCCTGCGTCGTCATCTCCTGAAAAATCAATTTGTCGCAATCGATGATCGACGTTGTCTGAACCAAGTCCTCGCATCAGTTTTTGAACCAGATAAAACTCCTCAAAACTTGCAGTCGGTGATACCAGTGCACCTAATTCACTTGCATCGTGATCATCAATTACTGACCAAATTCCATTAGCAGCCGCGCTAAGAGCGTCTTCCCAGCTGGCAGGAACCAGTCCAGATTCACTGCGGACCATCGGCTGCAACAGTCGATTTTCGGCACCCGCGGCTTCATAGCTGTAACGGTCTCGATCTGATATCCAGCATTCATTGACGGCCTCATTAATTCGGGGAAGAACTCGTTTAACCTCCCCGCGTAATGTCTGGATACTGATATTGGCACCTACACAGTCGTGCGGACTAATGGACTCGTGATCGATCAGTTCCCAAGACCGGGCTGTGAACCGGTAAGGTTTGGAAGTTAGCGCACCTACAGGACAAAGATCAATCACATTCCCGGACACTTCAGAATCCACAGTACTGCCAAAAAACGTGTCAATCTTCAGGTGTTCGCTTCGGCCGACGATACCGAATTCCATAACCCCTGCGATCTCGTCTCCGAATCGAACACATCGAGTGCAGTGAATGCACCGGGTCATTTCGGTTTCGATTAAAGGTCCAATATCGTGATCAGCAACGACACGTTTTTTCTCTTCATAGCGGGACAAATGGCCACCGTACCCGACTGCCTGATCCTGCAGCGGACATTCACCGCCCTGATCACAAATTGGACAGTCCAGCGGATGATTGATCAACAAAAATTCCAGTGTGTCCTTTTGGGCATCGACAGCCAATTTGGAATTCGTCTTGACCTTCATTCCATCCATGACCGGAGTTGCACAAGCCGGCAAAGGTTTTGGTGCCCGCTCCACTTCAACCAGGCACATTCGGCAGTTGGCTGCTACAGAGAGTTTTTCGTGATAGCAGAATCTAGGAATATAAATTCCAGCTTTATCGGCGATTTCGATCAGCATTGAGCCCGGAGCAGCTTCGAACTCGCGCCCGTCAATTTCAATTTTGAACATCTGGCTATCTGGCATAGCTATTCACTCAGGCAGCTTTGCTTACCGGTTTGATTTTGGCTTCGAATTCATGCCGAAAGTGCTTGATGAAACTCTGTACAGGCCAAGCAGCCGCATCACCTAGCGCACAAATTGTCCGCCCTTCAATGCGATTTGCGACATCCACCAACTGATCAATCTCGTCCATTCGAGCAGCGCCGCGCCGAATCCGGTTCAACATTCGGTACAACCACCCGGTTCCCTCGCGACACGGAGTACACTGACCGCAAGATTCCTCCCAGTAAAAATATGCAATCCGTTCCAGCATTTGTACCATACAGGTGGACTCATCCATCACAATGACTGAGCCGGCTCCCAGCAAAGATCCGGCCGTCTGAAGTGAATCGTAGTCCATGTTGCACTCCATGATCAATTCCGCGGGCAGAACCGGAACCGATGAACCGCCTGGTATCACCGCTTTGAGTTTGTTGCCGTTCAACATGCCACCCGCCATCTCAAGTAATTCTCGAAACGGCATGCCCAAAGGCACTTCATAATTGCCCGGACGATTGACATGTCCGGACACCGAAAATACCTTGGTACCTGCGTTATTTTCCGGTCCGAGGCTGACAAACCATTCAGCACCTTCTTGCATGATTCGAGGAACTGATGCCAGGGTTTCGGTGTTGTTGATGGTCGTCGGCTTGCCAAATACACCATACTGGGCTGGAAATGGCGGCTTAAATCTGGGTTGACCACTCTTGCCTTCGAGAGACTCCAGTAAACCTGTTTCCTCACCGCAGATATATGCACCAGCACCCAGGTGAGAATACAACTCAAAGTCCACCCCACTGCCAAGTATGTTCGAACCCAAAAAATTGGCTTCGCGGGCTTCCTGCATCGCCTTTTCGATTCGTAAATAGGGCTCTACAAATTCACCACGCATATAGTTGTAACCGACTGTTGCACCCATTGCGTAACCTGCGATGGTCATCCCTTCAATCAGCGCATGTGGGTTATATCGGATAATGTCCCGGTCCTTGAATGTGCCGGGTTCGCCTTCATCGGAGTTGCACACCAGGTATTTTTGACCGGGCGCGTTTCTGGGCATGAAACTCCACTTCAGACCTGTAGGAAATCCAGCGCCTCCCCGCCCTCTTAAACCGGAAGCCTTGACTTCGTTAGTCACATCTTCCGGGGAAATCTTATCATTGAGAATTCGAGTGAGTGCATCATATCCGCCAATGCTTCTATAAGCATCAATCGTCCATGGCTTCTTTAGATCATGCGGTGGCAGGGTAACTCGTACTTCAGAACCCATCAGTCCAACGTCTCCAGAATTTCGTCAATTCGCTTTGGCGTGAGATTTTCGTAGTAATCCGTGCCAATTAACGCGGCAGGTGCACCACCACACGCAGCCAGACACTCTACTTCCTTAAGCGTAAACCGCCCATCTTTGGTCGTTTCATCGAATCCAATTCCAAGTCGTTCCTGCAGATGATTGGCAACTGTTGCTGAACCTCTCAATGCACATGAAATGTTGGTGCAGAGCGAAATTTTGTAACGACCAATCGGATTCAAATCATACATGGTGTAAAACGTCGCAACCTCAGCCACCTTGGCAGGCTCAATGCTAAGTATTCCTGCAATATAGGTCATCATATCGATACTGACCCAGCCACATTCATCTTGCGCAATACGGAGTGCAGCAAGTAATGCGGCCCGCTCCTGACCGTCGGGATACTTGGCAACTTCGCTGTCGATTTCAACCAATGCTTCCTGTGACAGCATTAGCGGTCTACCTCCCCAAAAACTATGTCCTGAGTCCCAATAACCGCAACCACATCGGCAAGCATATGACCGCGGCACATCGAGTCCAAAGCTGACAAGTGGGCAAATCCAGGCGCTCGAATTTTGAGACGATAGGGTTTGTTGGCTCCATCCGAAATGAGATAGATGCCAAACTCACCTTTCGGCGCTTCTACTGCAGCATAGATTTCACCCTCTTTGACGCAATAACCTTCCGTAAACAGCTTGAAGTGATGAATCAGCGATTCCATATCGCGTTTCATTGTTTCGCGACGAGGTGCAATGAGCTTTGCGTCATCGACCATGACCGGTCCTGGGTTACTACGCAACCATTCAACGCACTGACGAACAATTCGATTCGACTGTCGCATCTCTTCAACCCGGCACAGGTATCGATCATAGCAATCTCCATTTGTACCAACTGGAATATCAAAATCCATTTTGTCATAGACTTCGTAGGGTTGTTTCTTGCGTAAATCCCACTCAATCCCAGAACCCCGAAGCATTGCACCTGTGAAACCTCTTGCGAGTGCTGTTTCAGGTGGGACGATACCAATATCGACAGTACGCTGTTTCCAAATTCGGTTTTCAGTCAATAGCGTTTCGTAATCATCTACACACCCCGGGAACCTTTCTGTAAAAGCCCAGATGAAATCCAATAGTGAGCCTTGGCGAGTCGCATTGAGATCTGCCAGCTTGCCCTTGCTTCTAAATTTCGATGGTTCATATTGCGGCATCGTATCTGGCAGATCTCGATAGACACCACCGGGTCTGTAATAGGTTGCGTGCATACGTGCACCTGACGCGGCCTCGTAGCAGTCCATCAAATCTTCACGCTCTCGAAAACAGTATAGGAAAACCGTCATTGCGCCGATATCAAGGCCATGCGCACCAAGCCACAGCAAATGATTGAGGATGCGTGTAATCTCGTCGAACATCACCCGAATGTACTGCGCTCGAATGGGTGGGCTTACACCGAGCAGTTTTTCGATTGCCATCACATAAGCATGTTCATTGCACATCATAGACACGTAATCCAAACGGTCCATATAGCCGATGCTCTGGTTGAAGGGCTTGGATTCGGCAAGCTTTTCGGTTGCTCTGTGGAGCAAGCCGATATGCGGGTCGATGCGCTCAATCACCTCTCCGTCCAATTCCATGACAAGGCGCAACACACCGTGGGCAGCCGGGTGCTGCGGCCCGAAATTCATGGTGTAGTTACGAATCTCGGTGACCAAAACTATCCTCTCGAATGACTCGCGGAACGAGTGTTCGCGGCTCAATTGATACCGGCTCGTAAACAACACGTCCCTTCTCGACGTCATAACGCATTTCAACATAGCCAGACAATGGAAAATCCTTTCTGAACGGATGTCCTATAAAGCCGTAGTCGGTTAGCAGTCTTCGAAGGTCTGGATGCCCTTCAAACACAATCCCATAAAGATCAAATGCTTCACGCTCAAACCAGTCGGCACAGGGCCAAACATCAATCACCGAAGCGACCATTGGCATGTCGTCATTGAGAAAGGTTTTGACACGAAGGCGATGGTTGTGCTGAACCGATAACAGGTGGTACACAACAGCGTAGCGAGCACCTTGCCAGGCTCTCGGGGGGTCTTCTTCTCCGTAAGTTGAATAGTCGACACCACAAAGATCAATAAGCTGCTCGAATCGAGTGTCGGTGTTATCGCGAAGTGCGGTGCACACATCAACGATCAAACCTGTGTCCACAACAATGGTCAGTTCGCCCCTGGACTGAACAGAGTCCGAAACCTTATCACCCAGCAGGTTTTCGACAGCGCGGGAGAGTTCGGTCAGGGACGCCATTGGTGCCAGTTATTTGGCTATAGTATTTGTGCGTTGAATTTTTCGCTGTAGCTGAAGGATGCCATAAACCAGCGCTTCGGCAGTTGGTGGACAGCCTGGAACATAGACATCGACGGGAACAATTCGGTCGCAGCCACGAACAACCGAGTAGGAATAATGGTAATAGCCGCCACCATTAGCGCACGACCCCATTGAAATAACCCAGCGAGGCTCTGGCATCTGGTCGTAGACTTTACGCAATGCGGGTGCCATTTTGTTGACCAAAGTGCCTGCGACAATCATCACATCTGACTGTCGGGGACTGGGGCGAAAGATAATTCCGAACCTGTCTAGGTCGTACCGCGCTGCTCCGGCATGCATCATTTCTACGGCGCAGCAAGCGAGACCGAAAGTCATCGGCCACATTGCTCCCGTACGCGCCCAGTTCACTAATTTGTCCATCGATGTTGTGACAACACCCTGTGACATAATGCCTTCAATTGACATGGCTTACTCCCACTCTAGTGCGCCTTTCATCCATTCATAAATGAATCCGACCACTAGTACAGCCAGGAAAATCATCATTGCCACGAAACCGAACATGCCAATCTCGTCGAGTGCAACCGCCCAGGGAAACAAGAATGCAATTTCCAGGTCGAAAATAATGAACAGAATTGCAACAAGGTAATAACGAACATCAAACTTCATGCGGCTGTCTTCAAATGCTTCAAAGCCGCACTCATATGGCGAAAGTTTTTCCTTGTCGGGTCGATTTGGTCCCAGAAGCTTTCCAGCAGACAACATAGCAAGCCCCATTACGATTGCCACTACTAGAAAAATCAGGACAGGAATGTAATTACTCAGCATCGTTCCGATTGAAGTCAATAAATTTAAGTCCGGATCATCTGTGAATAAAGGTCTGGTGCCGAAGGCCGGACTTGAACCGGCACGGCTTGCGCCACCGCCCCCTCAAGACGGCGTGTCTACCAAATTCCACCACTTCGGCTAACATAAACAACTGACCTTACTCAGGAGCCGTTGGCACCTCATCCTGTGTGGTCTCCCCAGGGACCTGCGGCATCTCCGATTCTGCAACTGATTCGATTACGGATTCAGTTACGCTTTGCGGTGTACCAGCACCGGTGTAAATATAAGCAAGGCCCAAAGCAATTCCAAAAAATATGGTTGCCAGCACTGCAGTTATTCGGGTCAAGAAATTGGCAGATCCTCGACTGCCAAATACGGAACTTGAACCGCCACCAAATACAGCCCCCATATCTGATCCTTTGCCTCTTTGCAGCAAAATCAGCACCACAAGGGCAACTGAAACAACAAAAAACAATCCTAACAAAATTCTGACAACGAGTTCCATTTTTGCAACCTACCTTTGTGCTGCCCTGCAAATTTCAATAAATTGTGTTGCTTTTAGTGATGCGCCACCTACCAGGCAACCATCAACATCATTTTGATCCAGCACCTCAGTTGCGTTCTCCCCAGTTACACTTCCGCCGTAAAGGATTCTGCAACCGTCTGCGGCACTTTGACTTAGTGTTGCAATGCGATTACGGATCAAATGATGAACTTCCTGAGCTTGCTCGGGTGTTGCTGAACGACCCGTGCCAATTGCCCAAATCGGTTCATAAGCAATTGTTATTCGGTCGATTAACTGCTTTCCGCAATGCTCCAATATAGAATCAATCTGACGTTCAATGACCAAATCTGTCTTTCCAGACTGGCGTTCATCCAATGTTTCACCTACGCAGACAATCGGAGTTAACTGCCTGTCAATGATGGAGATTGCCTTCTGAGCAACGTCCTCATCGGTTTCACCGTTGTACTGACGCCTTTCTGAGTGACCACAAATTACGTACTTGCAACCGACATCTTTCAGCATGTTAGATGATACTTCACCTGTATAGGCGCCTGCTGAGTGTTCGCTACAGTTTTGCGCTCCAAGTGACACTGATGAATTCGATGCAATCAGCTGTGCAACATGTTGAAGATAAACAAATGGTGGGCAAATAACGATAGATGCAGATTTGAACTGCCGGGTACCGTTTAAAACTTCTTCCAGAAGCGAATGCGCCATATCGAAGGCGCCATTCATTTTCCAGTTTGCAACAATCAGCTTTTGCCGTACTTGCATCATACAACTCCAAATGACCTGCGTGTTATTTCACACCTTCGTACATAACGCTTCAAAAAATTCCCTTTGATAAATTTTTTACTCGTTTAGTGACAAAAACAACTTAAGTAGTGACATGAATTACTTCTGAATTCAAGCACTTAATATGTGGATTTCGACAAGAATATTCGCCCATCGCAAGACGCATATTATATGTGCCGTGAATAGAAAAAGACGTCTCGCAATCGCTGAAGATACAAATACCTGTGTATAAATTTGTCAATAGTTTCATGATGATTTCACTGTATTTTTGCGAATTCAAATTTTGATATCGATTGGCTTTAAGCCACACGAGATTTTCAAAATTGCGATTTGCTAATTTATCGTTTCTGTTGCAAAATAGAATGTCCGGGATTCTTGAATTGTCTGTCTCGAACTTAGGAGTTGTGAAAATGAAAAGTTCACGCTTCATCCGTAGTCATCATTTCACGGACTTTCAACTGCCAGGTTGGTTCAGATCACTCAACGGCTAAAGTTTTAAGCCCACAATAGGTCAGGAGGCGAACCATGTATACGATATCTTCCTTAATTCGTTCGAGGGGATTGGTCTGGACAATTTCGCCAGACAATACGGTTCTTGATGCTCTGCATCTATTGGCTGAACGCAATATTGGGGTGCTACCGGTAGTTGATGCAGACGAAAAACTAGTTGGAATATTTAGCGAAAGAGATTATGCAAGAAGGGTGATTTTGCTGGGCAGAACCTCCAAGGACACTCAGATTTCAGAAGTCATGACTGAAAATGTGCACACGGTTGGTCCAGACGATGGGATCGAGGACTGCATGAAAATTGTCGTTGAACACGGCTTTCGACATCTACCGGTAGTCGACGACGGTGTTTTGATCGGCGTTGTATCCGCCAATGACTTACTGGCAGAAGTCATCCGAACCAGAGAACAGCAAATCGGCAATCTTGAGAACCTGCTCACAGGTGCTGGTGAAATCACCTAAATTGCACAGCAATTTGAAGGTCATAATACGCTGACGTCCAAATTCTCAGCATTATTCGAGTAATTGACTCCGATAAAGAGGTTTGAAAATTGAATTTTGTCCGACGCTACTTCATTCTATTCTGTATGCTATTGCTCGTTCCGGTCACTACGAACGCTTCGCTTAGGGATGATTTGCAGGAGGCATCCGGTCAAGCCGCACCTTCTTTTGACAATGTTCAGTGGTTGCATCAGACTGGCAATCTTCCAGACTCTTTGAAAGGTAAGGTTTTACTGGTGAATTTTTGGGCAACCTGGTGTCCGCCCTGTGTTGAAGAACTTCCATCCATTCAAAATGCTCGTGATACTTTTGATCAAGATCACTTTGAAGTAGTCTCCGTTAACGTCGGCGAAAAGGTTCCCGATATCGAAGCCTTTTTAAAAAAATTACCGGTAAAACTCACGTTCCCAATCGTTGTGGATGAAAATTTAGCAGTCTATGCAGAATGGCGGGTTAGCCCACTGCCAACCACATTCTTGGTCGATCGAACCGGTAATATTCGTTACCGAGCACTTGGCGGAAGAGACTTTGCTTCGGCCAACATCCGCACAATTATTCAAGAATTGATAGACGAATAAGAATCACAAATGTATAGTGGGCTGTGAATCAATAGTCCAACGCCATCAAATTTTCAGTCAATCGTGTTGTTAGACAGTTATCGACCCAAGGTGATCGTCACAAAGATCGGACTCGATGGCCACGATCGAGGAAGCCGCTTGGTGGCCACCAAACTACGAGACAGCGGAATGGAAGTTGTCTATACACCACCCTGGCAGTCAGTATCAACGGTTGTACGTTTGGCCGCTGAAGAAGATGCAGATGTAATCGGCATTAGCTCACTTGCAACAGATCACCTGCTTGTACCGGACTTAGTCAGTGCACTGCACTCTGCAGGTCTCGATCATATCGGGATTGTCGTTGGTGGCATAATTCCAGACGATGATGAACAAGCATTACTTAAGTGTGGTGTACATCGAGTCTTTCATCCGGGTAGCTCGCTGGTCGAAATATCAGATTTTGTACACGATCTGGCGATTAAATCACGGACCCGTTCGTTGCGAAAATTTCAGGTAGTCAGCAATGAAGAAAGCTAAAGTTGTAAATCTCTCAGATTCAGGTGTGCAAAATTCCAGAAATCTTTGGGAACAGCAGTACAACCAGCTACTCCCGGAAGATCAAGATTTCTCAAACCGGTCTGGAATTCCAATCAAGCCGTTATATACGCCGGAGGACTGGGGTGACGATAACTATGCAGATAAGCTAGGCTACCCTGGACAGATTCCCATGACTCGTGGAATTTACCCCACGATGCACCGCGGTCGTACCTGGAGTCAAAGACAACTCATCGGATACGGCGTTCCTTCAGATTACAATGAACGGCTACTTAGGCTGCTAGGCGCTGGCAACAATGCTATCAGTCTGATACCGTGCAATTCAATTTATCGCGGTTTTGATGCTGACGAAGTCGATCCAAAACTGCTCGGCACCTGTGGGGTGATTGTCAACACAGTTGACGATATGGACCGATGCTTCCAAGACGTCGACATTTCTGCACTGTCAACAGCCATGAATGATCCATTACCATTTACACTGTTGGCGCTCCTGCTGGGTGTTGCCACCAGGCGTGGGATAGACTGGAATCAGGTTTCGGGGACCTCAAACCAAAGCGACTATATTTCGCATTACGTCGCGAACCACATGTTCTTTAGACTTTCGCTGGAAGGTTCCAGACGAGTCCTGGTGGATCAAATTGCATTCTGTCAAGCACGCGTGCCAAATTGGAATCCGCTATCCGTTGTGGGTCAGCACACCCAGCAGGCAGGTGCTACTCCGGCTCAGGCAATGGCATTCACGTTAGCAACAGCAATTCAATATGCTGAAGACTGTGCAAACCGAGGTATGGACCCAGACATTTTCCTAGAACGATTCACGTTCTTTTTCGATATCTCAATCAGTTTTTTCGAAGAAATCGCAAAATGCAGAGCCGGTCGGAGAATCTGGCAACGTATTGTGAGAGAAAGGCTAGGTGCGAAAAATCCAAAAACCTGGCGGTTCAAGTTTCATGGACAAACATCAGGAGTTGATCTAACGCGTCAACAACCACTCAACAACATTTCACGAGTCTCAATTCAAGCACTCGCCGGTATCTTCTCAGGACTGCAATCTCTGCATACTGATGCATATGATGAAGTTCTGAGCGTCCCAACTGAAGAAGCCGCTCGAATTGCAGTTGCGACTCAGAATATTATTCGTGAAGAAGCGGGTTGTGCAGATGTAATTGACCCGTTAGCGGGTTCCTACTTTGTAGAATCGCTGACTGATCAGATGGAGGAGAAAATCGTTGAAACCATGGATCAGATAGATGCCGTTGGTGGTATGTTTAAAGCGGTAGAATCGGGCCTCGTTCAGCGATGGATTGGTGAATCTGCAATGCGATTTCAAAGCCAAGTAGAACGTGGTGAACAAACGATCGTCGGCGTAAACAAATATCAGTTGGAAGAAGAGGACTCTGTTGCCGAGCCTCTCCAGCGCCCAACGGAGACGGTAATTCAATCTCAACTTGAAAGTCTGGCGAACTTCAAAGCCAACCGAAGCCAGGCAGAATTCAATTCAGCGCTTTCGCTGCTTCAAAGTGCTGCACAAGATCCGCAAAAGAACATCTATGAGGCGATTGTCAATGCAGTCGTTGGTGGGCTCACTCATGGTGAGGTTGTTCGATATGTTCGGCAGGAATTGGGATTCGGACAGCCGCAAACGATTTTGTAATGACTTTGAGTAATGTCGAACGGTCCGAGGATGCGCGAGAAAAGCTAGCCCAACTGATTCGCTCGGACCGGAATGCGCTAGCAAAGACAATCACAATTGTCGAAAACAATCATGATGGCACCAGTGCGATACTGAGTGCAATTCAATGTAATCTTGGCCGCGCACACATCGTCGGAGTTACTGGCCCACCAGGTGTTGGGAAGTCTACACTCATCGATGCCTGTATTGCAGAATTTCGAAAGCTCGGCAAATCGGTGGCGATACTTGCAATTGACCCGAGCAGTCATTTCAGTGGTGGTGCACTTCTAGGCGATCGTGTCAGAATGGCCGAACACTCAGACGATGATGGTGTATTCATTCGGTCGGTTGCCGCCCGCGGCCATCTTGGAGGCCTGTCTGCTACAGCGCTCAACATCATTCACCTGTTTGACGCAGCAAACTGGGATGTCATTATTGTTGAAACGGTTGGTGCCGGTCAGTCCGAAATCGAAATTGCAGAATTAGCGGACACAACGGTCGTTGTTGCATCACCTGGTTTGGGGGACGAAATTCAGGCAATTAAGGCGGGACTACTAGAAATTGCAGACATCATCGCGGTCAATAAATCAGATCTTCCGCACGCGGATATCACAGTAAGTGAACTGATGAATGCAATATCGATGCGGCACTCCTCGAAGTCTGTACAAGTATCAAAAACTTGTGCAACCGAAAGACAGGGAGTTCAAGAATTAGTCGCAGAAATTGTCAAGCATGGTGTGAAGGTTATGCAAACTAACCGAGCTAAATGCGTATTGGAGCGATCAAGAAAAATTGTCGCACGTGTGGTGGGTGAGAGTGTCGCGCGTCAATTTAGAAATTTAAACTCAAAAGAAGCTGACGCTTTCGCTGAGCTAGTGCAAGCTGGAGAATTGAATCCCGATTCAGTGGCAGAATCTGTAATCCAAAATTTGATTTCGACTCTGAGAGAACCGAGTAACTTTCCAGAAAACGAACAGAATTAGTCCGTTAACCGTCAACGTTTTTCGAAAATTCTCTCGCCGGATTCACGGATGATCTGCTGGCCCTTGAAAACAGCATGTTTACATGCTGCGTCAAAATCTGTATGCGTATCAGCACGTATAAAGTAGTGTTCACGCATGTTTCCATTTTCATCCAACTTTCGAACGTAGCCAGCAGTGACAAAATTGCCCTTTTGTTTTAGCGGAGCTGGTTTGATGACGAATCCTTCATAATCTACTTGTTCGACATCAGGCTCAGCTTGAGCGGCATCACTTTTTCCCATCAATCGACTTAAAAGTCCCATTTTTCCTTCCGCGGTGGTGAATTCTGATTGTGGTGATTGATACAGACTGTAACCTACGTAAGATTACACTGCTTCACTTTTGTTCTCTGCATAATATCACGATAGCAGGTTTTGAGTGTTAAATGGTTGATCCATTCGAACATCGAAGGCGAGTTGAACCACCATATAGAGGTTCATCTGTTGCTATTCAACTACTACCACTGATCTCATATTTTTGTTAGTTTCGGAAATCGCATATGTCTACTCCACTTGTTCTTTTACTGGTTATCACGTTTTTATACGCTGGCTACAATCTTCTAATCAAAGTGTCTACCGGTCATGTTCCTCTAGAATCATCATCGACAATTCTTGCAACAATCGCACTACAAATTGCAGCCCTTTCAGTATCCTGTATTTTTGCTACTGGCTTACTCATTCGGGGTGGTAGCTCACTAGCCCTACCGTCTCCCGCTTACGCGTGGGCGATTCTTGCGGGTCTTTGCATCGGCGGTGCTGAGATTTGCTATTTTTACCTTTTTCGAGGAGTCGCTGGTCATCCTCCATTTCCAGCAAACATTGCAATTCCGTTTATTGTGAGTGGCACAATCGTTTTAACAGTTCTGATTGCTTGGTTAACACTTAAGGAACCATTATCCTGGCAAAAAATAATTGGCGCAGTTTTGGTAGTTATTGGGGTTGTTGTAATCTACTTGGATAGTACCACCGTCAAAAACATTTAGAACTTAAGGTTCCGCATATAGCCCATCAGAATTGGTGTTTATGCAGCCGTAAGAGTTGCCCGATGAAATTTAGGCAAATAAAACTTGATTGGAGGATCAAGTAAGTTCCAGCCGCAGTTTTCGACCGACAATTTTTGCTGCGCGCATCAGAACACCAATGGAAACTCTATCGTTTTCAGGATCAAGAACACGGGAAAGTTGAGACCGACTAGTGCAAAGTCGTCTGGCCATCTCTGCCTTGGGTATCCCCAGGTTTTTCATCTCCTTTGAGAGCTGAAAGGCTAGCACTCGCTTTACAGCGCGTTCCGTGGTGTCCTCAAAGTCGCCCTGCTCCTTGAGAAAGTCTTCAAAGTACTGACCTGGACAGCCCTTTTCGACATTTTTTGTCATTTAAAACCTCTCATTCTTGTTTTACTATGTCATATCACTAGTGTCCCAACGTTGAATCCAGAATGGTATGTATCTGATTGATAACAATAAAATAAAACTCTGTTGGAGGGTGTCCGAGACTTCAGCGACGCCAGTCGCAGTCAGCGGCCCTCCAGACAGAGTCGCTAACAATCAGGAAAATTCCCATCATGTACGAAGGACAGTATGTTTTTACCCAGATCATGTCTCAGTTGCCGTGGAAAACGTTCCATCGATGCGTGAACCGCTACCAGGGCGAGCGCAAGGTCAAGTCATTTCGCTGCACTCATCAGTATCGCGCGATGGCAATCGCACAGCTGCTGCAACTGGGCAGTTTACGGGATATCGAAATCAGTTTACGCGCCCATGCCGACAAATTGTATCACCTGGGTCTGCCGGCGGGCATCTCCAGGAACACGCTGTCGAATGCCAACCAGGTGCGCAACTGGAAAATTTATGCCGATTTGAGCCATCGGCTCATTGGTCAGGCCCAGGCACTGTATTGCAAGGATGACTTTCAGCTACAGCTTCAGGAGCCGGCCTATGCGCTGGATTCAACCACCATTGATCTTTGTCTGTCACTGTTTCCGTGGGCCCCATTTCGTTCAACCAAGGCGGGCATCAAGATGCATACCCTATTGAATTTGCAGGGTAATATTCCCTCTTTCATTGAGATCACAGACGCCAGGACGCACGATGTGAAGATGCTGGATCAGTTGCCGGTACAAGCCGGTGCGCTTTACGTGATGGATCGGGCTTATCTGGATTTCAAACGCCTCTACCGCCTGCATCAGTGCGGCGGCAGTTTCATTGTCCGCACCAAGTCGAACACTCAGTGGCGGCGGATTTATTCCAACCCGGCCATGCGCAGCGAAGGAGTGATCTGTGACCAGATCATCAGGCTCAGTGGGGTGAACACAGCCAGGCACTATCCGGATCCGTTGCGACGGATCAAATATTTCGATCAAACCAGTGCCCGGGTGTTCAACTTTCTGACCAACAACCGCTCACTGGTGTCGCTGACCATTGCCGAGCTGTACCGAAACCGCTGGCATGTGGAGTTGTTCTTCAAGTGGGTGAAACAGCATCTGAGAATAAAATCGTTTTACGGTCATAGTGAAAATGCAGTCAAAACTCAGATCTGGATCGCAGTATCCGTCTATGTGCTGGTGGCCATTTTGAAAAAACGACTGCATTTGGACCACAGCCTCTACACAATATTACAGGCCTTGAGTGTTACCCTGTTCGATAAAATGCCGTTATATCAAATATTTACAAATTACAACGACAAACGAGTCGTTAACCAGTTCCCTAAACAATTGACTTTATTCGATTTAACGTTGGGACAGTAGTGATGTCATATATCAGATTTTTTGGTTTGCTGAGTTTTCTTGAAGCAATCTAAACATTCATTGTGTTATTTTTCTAAGTTATCTTTCTAGTTTGAACACTTTTGATACAGTAAATTACCCTACACTAATCGGAAAATAGATGAAAGGCGTGCTTCCCTTCCAAAAGTTTTAAGCGATCTACTGATTCCGTTAATTCTCATCTTTCATACATAATTTAGCTTTCATTCACAGCTGAAAGCAGTCTCCGCGCCCCGGTAGCTCAGGTGGATAGAGCAGCCGCCTCCTAAGCGGCAGGTCAGACGTTCGAGTCGTCTTCGGGGCGCCACTGGCTATCTCATTACAAAAACCTTGAAATAAGTTTCTGCTGAACGATTGAACCCTGCGTAGATGGAGTTGGATTCGCTAAATTTTGCAATTTAGAGTCAGTGTTGTAAGACCGGGTGTTGTTCTAACACTCTTTATGCTGTAAAGAATTCAATTCTTGAAATTTACATCAAATTATCGCTTTTTCAATGAATGGCCTATTTTCTGCAACTCTCAGGTAGCTGAGCTGGGATAAATCCAAAGTCCTATACTCGCCATAGGTAATCACTTCAGAAATTCCACGTCCTATCGCAGGCGATTGCTGTAAGCCATGACCTGTAAATCCATTCGCAAAAAAGAAGTTATTTACCACATTGTGCGGACCAACGAGTGCGTTTTGATCCAGAGTACAGTAGTCGTAATGTCCAGCCCAACAATTCACCATTTTGATTGCTTCGAAATATTTTGACCGCGCTGCAAGATTGGCCCAAATGGTTTCAAATTCTTCAGATCGAGGCTCAAAGTCATCCAGATCGACATGTGGATCATGCTCAGGCGTCATTCCGGACATAAAGTATTCGCCTTCCGGGCGGCAGAAAGTACCAGTTCTATCGATCATGAGCGGAAGTTGTCCATTATTCACGTTAGCTGAACCTTGAGGAGATTTTGCGCAATCAAATATAAAAATTGTTCGTTTTCGTGGTTCCACTGGCAATCTCAAACCAGCCATGGCAGCAACTCTGGCACTTCTTGTGCCCGAAGAATTTACTAAAAAATCGCAATCGATAACATCACCACTTTTTAATCTGACTCCCGTTATCCGGTCTGATTGACGTGAGATTGCACAAACCTCGTCCACAAAATATGTGACTCCCAATTGCCTGGCCTTTCGCCTAAAGCCATCCATCAGGCCTGTATTTGAAAACCAACCTTCACCAGTGCGACCATAACTTGCCAATCGAATGTCATCAGTATTGAGATGAGGAAACGCGCTTGCAAGTTCATTCGTATCAAGTAAGACTACATCAGCACCACAGCTAACTTGAACTTCATGGTTGGCACGCAAAATTTGTTCCTGCTCTTCAGTCTCTGCTAAAAATAAATATCCGTTTTCGCGAAAGAAAAGATCTGGCTTCGTTTCATTGACTCGCATTGTTTCGGCGAATTCGCGAATAAACTGAGTTCCGAATTGACTGATCTGCACATTGATTGCAGTCGAAAATTGATGGCGAATAGAACTCGAACTGAGCGCGGTGGCTGACTTGCTGAAAGTCGGGTCCATTTCGACTAAAGCAACAGAACCGTTAAAGTCTGGATTTGCGGCTAGAAAGTATGCGACTGAACTACCGGTAACAGCCCCGCCAACTATCACAACATCGTAGTGATGATTCCGCATGATTCAGATGGAAACTTCAAAGAAGAGAAACATAAGGAGAATGATCTTAATCTTCAGGCGCCGACACATAGCCTGCTGCTTGGTCCAACTGCCTGGCTTCCTCACTTCTCTCGGCAGATGGCCCAAAACCTCCACCACCGGGCGCTTTTAGTATCAGCCTCCTCCCTTCTGGAACATGCTGCCAGCCTTTTTGCCGTAAACGAGTCCCGTCGTCAAGCTGTACAACTCCTGCTGCACCTGGAGACCCGCCATTTCGACCCGCAGCCGGGTGATGGACTCGGTCAAACATCGCTGAAAAATCGAATTCGTAACCATCTTTAGGTGCAATCTCAATTACTTGACCAAGCCCGCCGCGCATGCGGCCATCTCCACCACTGTCTGGACGCAATTCTTTTCTCCAAACCACAATCGGGCCGGTATGTTCGGTGGCCTCGACTGGCATAGTATGTACTCCTGATGGAAATGCCGTCGCTGAAAGCCCATCCAGACTGGGGCGGGCACCGGTTCCCCCTGAATTGAACATCAGAATCTCATGCTGCCTACCTTCGCAATTCGAAGTCGGGCGAACAGATATGTGCAAATTCCACAACGATGCTGCACCTTCGGCAGGAACCAAATCCGGCAAGGCCTTGGCTAACGCTCCAAACACTAGGTCTGGAATAAGGTGACCTAGAACATGCCGTAACGCAACGGGTGCAGGTCTCTGTGCGTTGAGAATGTTGACAGGCGATGTGACCTTGAACGGTTCAAGTGATGCGAAATTGTTCGGAACTTCTGGTGCGATTACGCATTTCAGCGCATAACTGGCATAAGCCTTAGCGTAGTTAATCGGACAATTAATACCCCATTTACTCACAGAATCAGTGCCTGTAAAATCGACCACAATTTCCTGATTGGCCTGTTTAATTACGACCGCCAGCTTGATCGGTTCATCGTATCCATCTACGATGGTGCTATTAGCCCACACGCCTTCGGGAATCAACGACAGAATACGCTCCACAGTGGCGTTTCGCGAACGTGAGAAAATGAATTCACCAAGTTCTTCCAAATTTTCGTAGCCGGTTTCATTCAGCATTTCCAACAGACGTTGATGTCCCACTTCGTTACAGGCAGATAGCGAGTAAAAATCACCGACAACTTTATCTGGTTCCCGAACACCGTAGCGAATCATTTTGATCAAATCCCGATTCACCTGACCACGATCAACAAATTTTAGAATTGGTATCAATAGTCCTTCTTCATAGACAGAACGCGCATCAGCGCCAAATCCCCGACCTCCGATGTCAACAACATGGGCTGTACAGGCGAAATATGCAATGATCTCTCCATTGAGAAATGTGGGAGAAACCATAGTGATGTCGTGCAAGTGTCCAGTGCCCTTCCACGGATCATTAGTAACATAGCAATCACCTTCATACATTTCATCCCGTTGAATTTCGTTCAGAAAATGACGGACAGACTCTGCCATCGTATTCACGTGTCCAGGTGTACCCGTCACTGCTTGTGCCAACATCCGACCATCTGTTGTGTAAACCCCTGCCGACAGATCACCGGCTTCGCGTACAGAAGTCGAAAAAGCTGTCCGTAACAGTGTCATCGCCTGCTCCTCGACAACCGAAATGAGCCGATTCCACATAACCTGCAATTGAATGTCGCTGCTAGCTGTCATTGCCTACACAAACTGGTTGATTAACAAAATAGAGTCGTCGTCTTGAATGATCGCATCAAATGATCTCGGGACAAGGGTTGAAGTTTCCCGCTCAACGATGATTGCTGCACCCGCAATTCTATCACCCGCCAACAAACTCTCACGCTCGTAAACTTTACACTCCATCAGTTCGCCAGATGAAGAGTCAAAAACGGTGCGCTGCTCACACTGTAACAACCGTTCTGTCCCCGTTTTGAAATTCAGTTTTTCAGGTACTCGCTGCTCTGCCACAACCCTGACCGACCACGAAACCACTTCTACTTCCAGATCGTCAAGCACATCAATTGTGCGACCAAAATAGCTTTTGTAACTCTCTTCAAAAAGATGCGTCAATTCTGAAAAATCGATTAAATCAAAATCTCGATGAGGCAGCAGAACTGGAATCTCCCAACCTTGTCCCTGATAACGCATGAATGCTGTTATCTCAGTAGAAGTCGCTGCCTGAGTCCCCATGCTTACAAATCCCTCCGCTTGTTCGATCAGTTCAGCCAGCAAATTGTTCACCACATCCGCATCGAATTGTTCAAGGCTCATTACATTGGAGACCACAGATTCATAACTGAATGGAGTTTGTAAGAATCCGATTGCAGAGCCAACTCCGGCGCCGCGTGGAATGAGGCATTGCTTAATATTGAGTTTTTCACAAATCCTGGCAGCGTGCAATGGAGCGGCGCCACCAAACGCAATCATCGCATACTCGGCGATGTTCTTGCCACTTTCAACCGCATGAACTCGAGTGGCATTTGTCATATTTTCGTCAACCATTTCACTAATGCCAAAGGCACCAGTGACTACGTCGAGAGAGAGTGGATCTGCAACATTACATTCTATGGCTACTATGGATGCAGGTTTCGACAGTTGAATCGACCCACCCGCGAAGTTGCTCGCATCAATTTTGCCGAGCAAAACGTCTGCATCGGTAACTGTTGCATTTTGACCACCCTGCTGATAACAGGCGGGTCCAGGATACGAACCCGCTGATTCTGGTCCTATATTAAGCCTGCCCATGTTGTCTACTCTGGCAATGGACCCACCACCCGCTCCGATTTCAATCATCTCAATAACCGGAATCAGAATTGGCATTCCAGAACCCTTTTTGAAACGGTGACTGCGCGCCACCTCAAACTCCCGACTTGTTTCAGGCACGTTGTCGTCAATCAGACAAATTTTTGCAGTGGTTCCGCCCATATCGAACGAAACAACCTTTTCTATGCCAAATTTCTTGGATAGTTCAGCCGCAAAATTAACACCTCCGGCTGGGCCGGACTCAATCAATCGGACTGGAAACTCTTTTGCGGTTTCAAAGGAAATTAAACCACCAGCAGAATGAATGACATAAGCAGGACAGATCGCTCCTTCTTCTTTCAGCAGTTCTTCCAGACGTGTCAGATATCGTTCAATTCTCGGACGTACATATGCGTTTGCACAGACAGTACTGAATCGTGGGTACTCCCGCATTTGTGGTGCGACTTCAGCGCTGATTGAGATTGATAAATCGGGCAATGCAGATTGAATGATCTCCATTGCGCGCTTTTCATGTGATGAATTCAGATACGAATGGATGAAACCAATTGCAACAGACTCGAAATTAGACTCTGAAATTTTTGCGACCAATTTTTCGACTGCATACTCATCCAGGGCCTGAAGTTCCAGTCCTTCCGAATCGATTCGACCTCTGACAGGATAACGATGTTGACGAGGAATCAAAGGCGGGCTAATCTTGAGATTCAAATCATACTGATCGAATCGATTCTCGGTACGCATTTCAATTACGTCTCGAAAACCTTCAGTTGTAATGAATGCTGTTTTTGCCCCGCGCCTTTCAATCAATGCATTGGTCGCTAAGGTGGTACCGTGAATGATCGAATCGAGGTCAGAGAGACTGATTTCAGCTTGTTGGGTAACTTTGAAGATCCCATCCAAAACAGCGTTCTCAGGTGACTGCTGATCGGTCAGTACTTTTGCAGAATAGATCGTTTCTCCTACATCAAGGGCGATGTCTGTGAATGTACCACCGATGTCTGCACCGACTCTTATATTTTTTTGATCTACTGAAGCTTTCAAATTGTTTACGGTTCCAGTGCTTCAATCAATGGATTTCATAAAACCGAATCAATACAGATTTGGTGTAAATTATTCGGCCGAAATACACAAATTTCCTAAAAAATCCGTAAAAAGGCGATTGCGAGTCAGCTGATTGAAAAACCATTGAGCGCTTGATTCACGGGAACAAATATTTTGACAGTATTTCATTCTGCCAGGTGTAGTGGGAGCACCTAAATTATTGAAATAAATTGCGACAATTGGGGCTGTTAATAAGTCTGTGAAAAAAGTCGTAAAAAAATTATTTTTCAATTTTTATTTGATTAAATTTTTAACCCGAATTAATATTATTTTTATGCATTTATTATCAATAACTTAAATGATTATCCTGACCCCCTGCTATAGGACGCTTCACTATATGCCAAAATCACAAACGGCGATGTTGTGAATATCTCAACGGAAAAATTGTCATTTTTACGTCTTGGCTGAAGTTCGAACAGCTGCTTCTTGAGTGTTTAAGTAATTGAATTTGTATCAGTTTTTTAGGCGATACAACGCTATCAATGCATAGCTCAAGAATACCATGAACACTAATGCCATGCCCAATATTGGAGCTAATCCATAGAGAATAGCGACATAGCCGACAGACTGTTGTACGGCAAAATAAAACAGACCAAACAATAGACCAAAGAGCACAAAATGCCCCGTACTAAACTGCAACTTCAATCGAAAGGTAAACAAAATTGCAAAAATTCCCATGACGAGCATTGACAGGGGAATGATCAAGCGATTCCAAAATTCAAGTTCGTCAAATTCAGTTTTCAAACCTGCCGACTTACGAACCTGAAATCGCTTGTATAGCTGAATAATGTTCAATTCCGAATAGTTCACACGTTGCTTTGCGACCGTAAGACTATCCAAATCTACCGGAATCAATTTGGAATCAGCGTGCGTCTTTTCCAACTGATAATCCTTCAACTGAAACTCCTCGACGGACTTTAACGTCAACGAGTTGAAGTCCTGTGCAATTCTTCCAGACTCGGCATTTACCAATCCTGTAAATTCACCTTGCTGATCAAATTCGTAAACCTTAATTTCTCCAGTATTCTGAAATCGATCAATATGATCAATCAGTAAAAAGTTATTCTGATACCGATACCAAAGTCCACTTTCATCAGCAACGGAATCCGTCTTTTCTGACAAACTGTATTGCGCACCTTTTGTTTCAGTGTACGGCACAACCAACTCACCCCAGAAAAATATCACCAATGCAAAAACAGAGGAATACCCAACAATGGAAACAATAATTCGAAATTTCGAAATTCCACCGGCTTGAAATGCCACCAGTTCATTTTGACGGGACAAAATCGTAAGAGCCAAGATTGTACCGATCAAGAGGATCATCGGCGACAATTCATAAATCATTCGCGGAATTGCGTAACTCAATGTCAATATGAGTGAAACCGCTCCGTGCTCTCCACCTTCAAGTTCGTCTAGCATCGACAGAAACAGATACACAAGCAATAGCCAAAGTCCCACCAGAAAAATCTTGCCACTAATTTCGCGAGCCAGATGTCGGTCTAATATCATCGGAAAAGGCATCTCAAGCGCGTCTAGGGGTGACAACAGAGGTAAACGATCGGTTGTATCTGCTGCGCAAAAGTATAAAAAAGATAAGTGCAAGAATGGCGAGATGCGGTAAGGCTACGAGCCAGTTTGAGTTGATGTCTCCATCTCGATTCAGATCCGCTACAAATCCGATCAGACTGCTATAAACGAAATAGACCAAAATCGCACCAATAAAGTTGACAGCAGTTTTGGACCGTGATGCTGCAGTTCCCCATACGAATGCAAGCATCACCACAAGCCCCATTGCCAATACTTTTGAAATCCGCCAGTTCAGTTCCGCTTTGTCACGCGGATCATTAGATTCGATAATTTCAGCAGTAGATTTGGCCTTGACATCAAGATTACTTTCGGAAAATGAAAAATTGGGAATTTGATCGACAAATGAATCAAATTGTGTCTCCTGAAATACAAGTGAATCAAAGTCCAGCCAGTACTGTGTCCCTGTGTTGACTTCAATTTTCTCGATGCCATTGGAAAAATTGAAGTCATAAATTCCTTTCTCAGCCACAATGATTGATTCTTCATTTTCTCGGTCGCGCAAATAGAACAACCTTACGGGGTCCCTTACCTGATCCGAGTACGGGCTGTAATAGAGTATGTCTCTTCCTTCATTTAGCGAGCGAAATTGACCCTTTTTGAACGGTGCGCTTTTCGTCGTAAGTTGATATTTTTCCAACTCGTGCTGGTATCCCAATTCAGCTGCAGGCGTAACAAAAAAGGCAAGCAGTGCAACAACAAATGCTGCTACAGCGGCGACTGTTGCGGCTGGTCTAAGGTAATCAAATGGTCCAATTCCACCAGTAGCGAAAATTGTGATCTCGTTATCCCGATTCCAGCGCATCAACACCAAAAACACTGCAATGAAAATAGTGGGCGTTAGAATCACATCCAGGAAAGTCGTGAGCTTGAATGTGAGTATCATTCCCAATCCTTCGAAAGGAAGGTGACCCTGCACCGCCCTTCGAAGCAAAGCAAGAAGTTTCACGACAGAAAAAATTCCGACTGTCATCAACATGACAATACCACAGCTAACTGCGGTCTCGGAAAGCAATCTTCTGTTAAATATTTGCACGTATCTACGTGGAGTGATCAGGCAAAGAACATAAGTCGACCTGATTGCAGAAAGGCAGCGGAGCGGAACGAATCACTCCGTTCATCTGTTAAAATTTGAATCTTGAATCGATTGTCCAATTCAGCAAAATTAAGCGCGGAGATACCGATGCCCATCAAAATTTCGACTCGAAGCACACGAGCCTCAACCTGTGCCAGTGGCTACGTCGTTGCTGGTGTTTATGGTAAAAAGGATTTTACTCCTTCAGCCAGTGAATTAAACGACAAAACCTCAGGTGCTATCGAATCTCTAATTACAAACAATGATCTAAAGAGTAAAGTCGGTAGTTGTGTCATGTTGCCACTGGTTGACGGGATTAGAGCAAAACGGGTAATTGTTGTTCAGTTGGGTCCGCGTAAGGAATTCAATCAAGCCCAGTTCAACAAGGCAATGAGTGGGGCTGCCAGCCAATTGACTTCAGGTGATCCCGCTACAGCGACCGTTTTCATCAGCGATATTGAGGTGCCTGAACGTAGCCTGAGCTGGGTGGCGCGACGTGTAGTCGAAATTTTCAGTCTTCACCTCTATACGTTTGACCAATTGAAAAAAGATTCTGGTAAAGCAAAAAAACAGTGGCAGGTCCAGATTGCTGTGGATACAAGGTCCGATTTGGCTGAAGCGCGCGATGGTGCAAACATGGGTCAAGCAATTGCAGAAGGGGTAAATTTGTCGAGGGATTTAGGCAATTTGCCCGGCAATATTTGTACGCCGACCTACCTGGCTAATACCGCAAAAGAACTGGAGTCTTATGACCAGTTAAGTGTGGAAGTGCTTGAAGAAGAGGAGATGGCCGAACTTGAAATGAATTCGCTTCTGTCTGTTTCCAGAGGAAGCAGGGAACCCGCTAAGCTGATCATCATGAACTATGCCGGCGACCCTTCGGGAAGCGCACCAATAGCCCTGGTTGGTAAGGGGTTGACATTTGACGCGGGTGGCATCTCGATTAAGCCAGCCAAATCGATGGATGAGATGAAGTTCGACATGTGCGGGGCAGCTGGAGTAATCGGAGCAATGCAAGCAATCGCACAATTGCAACTTCCAGTCAACGTAATCGGTGCGGTGGCCAGCAGTGAGAATCTCCCCGATGGCGCGGCAAATAAACCCGGAGACATTGTCAAAAGCATGGCTGGTCTGACAATCGAAATTCTCAACACCGATGCGGAAGGTCGATTAATCCTTTGCGATACACTCACTTATATCGGGCGCTATAAACCGCAAACCGTGATTGATGCTGCAACGCTCACAGGTGCTTGCGTGGTTGCACTTGGAAAGCACTGCGCTGGTCTTTTCAGTAATAATGACGATCTTGCAGGAGAAATTATTAAAGCCGGTGAAATGAGCGATGACCGGGCCTGGCACATGCCGCTTTGGGAAGAATACCAAGCTCAACTGAAAAGCAACTTTGCAGACATGGCAAATATTGGTGGCTTTGATGCAGGGGCGGTGACTGCAGCATGCTTTCTTGCTAGATTTACCGAAGAATATCGCTGGGCTCATCTTGATATCGCTGGAGTCGCATGGCACTCGGGCGGAAATAAAGGTTCAACGGGGCGACCGGTTGGGCTCTTTGTGCAGTACATTCTTAATCATCTGGACATGGGTGGTTGAGACCTATTTATTTGCATGACTACTGTCACCTTCTATCACCGCAAGACTTCACAACATCTGGGTAAAGCTCGGCTAGTTTGCCAGTTGGCATCTACTGCGTATCGGAACGGCCACAAAGTTTATGTCAGTGTACAGAATGAAGCCCAGTGTGAAATGTTGAACCAGATGTTGTGGACATTCTCGCCAAATAGCTATATTCCACATACTTCACTGACAGATGACCGAGATCCAGATTTGGAAAAATTCCCAGTGGTGATCGGAGTCTCGGATCCACCAGATAAATTCAATGATGTATTAATTTCGCTTCACGATGAAGTTCCATCATTTGTCAACCAGTTTCAGAGGGTCGTTGAACCGGTCGATGCACACCCGCAGGATGAAGCGAAGGCGCATGCCAGGTTCACGCAGTATCAGTCACTGTTCGAGTCCGAACCCAAGACCCATTACATTTGAAGTTCGCTCTGACGCGAGTTTCAAATCAACCGAATTTCACCAATATCTATGGATAAACAGTTAGATAGCGTATATGACCCCCACTTAATTGAACAGGCCATCTATCAGCAGTGGGAAGAGTCTGGCAATTTCTCGCCGAGCAATACAGGAGCACCGTATTGCATTATGATTCCTCCGCCAAACGTTACTGGAAGCCTGCATATGGGACATGCATTTCAGAACACGCTGATGGATGCATTAATTCGGTATCACCGAATGAAGGGACACAACACGCTCTGGCAGGTTGGCACCGACCACGCGGGCATCGCAACACAGATGGTTGTCGAGCGCCTGCTGAATTCTGATGGCGTTTCCCGCGTTGACCTTGGACGTGATGCATTTATCGACAAAGTATGGCAATGGAAAGCTGATTCTGGTGGCACAATTACCAATCAGCTGCGACGTCTTGGCGCTTCTGTTGACTGGTCGCGTGAACGTTTCACAATGGATGAGGACTTGTCAAACGCTGTTCGAGAAGTCTTCGTGTCTCTCTACGAAGACGGTCTGATTTATCGTGGGAAAAGGTTGGTCAACTGGGACCCTGTACTGCTGACAGCAATCTCTGATCTCGAGGTTAATTCAGAAGAAGAAGATGGTCATCTGTGGCACTTTCGTTATCCCATCACCGATAGCAACGAATTTGTGATAATCGCCACAACTCGACCCGAAACCATGCTTGGCGATACAGCCGTTGCAGTCCACCCGGACGATGAACGTTACAGCCACCTGATTGGAATGACGGTCACCCTGCCTTTGGTTAATCGGGTGATTCCTGTTGTGGCTGATAACTATGTTGATCCTGAGTTTGGGAGTGGTTGCGTCAAAATTACTCCGGCTCACGATTTCAACGACTATGAAGTGGGCCAGCGCCATGATCTTGACATCATCAATGTTATGACACCTCAGGCATCTATTGATCTTCCAGGCACACGGTACCACGAAATGACGCGGGAAACGGCGAGAGATGCAGTCGTTGCAGATTTGGAAGAACTAGAACTGGTTGAGAAAGTTGAACCTCATAAATATAAAGTGCCACGCGGCGACCGAACGGGTCAAATTATCGAACCCTACCTCACGGATCAGTGGTTTGTCAAAGCAAAGCCCTTGGCAGAACCATCAATTGAAGCGGTGAAAGATGGAACCATTCGTTTTGTGCCCAAAAACTGGGAACGGACGTACTTTGAGTGGATGGAGAACATTGAAGACTGGTGTATTTCACGGCAGATATGGTGGGGACATCGAGTTCCAGCCTGGTATGACGAGGATGGCAACATATTTGTGGCGCGTTCAGTCGACGATGCCGTCAAACAGGCAGTTGAATTTCACGGAAACGATGAATTTGAACTCCGTCAGGATAATGATGTGCTCGACACGTGGTTCTCATCAGCACTTTGGCCATTTTCTACGCTCGGTTGGCCCCAGGAATCAGATGCCTATCAGACTTTCTACCCCACAAATGTACTGGTTACCGGCTTCGATATTATTTTCTTCTGGGTTGCGCGTATGATTATGTTCGGTCTGAAATTCGCCGACGATATTCCATTTCATGAAGTCTATATTCATGGCCTGGTGAGAGATTCAGAAGGTCAGAAAATGTCTAAATCCAAAGGCAACATTCTGGACCCACTCGACTTGATTGATGGGATTGATCTGGAACCATTGATTCGCAAAAGAACGACCGGGCTCATGCAGCCAGACCTCGCTCCGCTTATCGAAACCGCAACGCGTAAAGAATTTCCACACGGGATTCCTGCCTATGGTACCGATGCACTTCGTTTCACATTCGCAAGGCTGGCAACTCAGGGGCGTGATATTCGTTTTGATCTAGGCCGTATTGAAGGTTATCGAAACTTTTGCAACAAACTGTGGAACGCCGCTCGATTCGTGCTGATGAATACCAAGGATGTTGAAGTTCTGCCAATCAATCAGCTTAATTGTCAAACTGCAATTGAAAATTGGATTGTCTCAGAATTGCAGCACACTGCGGATGAAATTCAGCGAGCTATCGAAGTTTATCGTTTTGATATTGCTTCAAAAGTTCTGTATGAATTCATTTGGAATGAATTTTGCGCGTGGTTCATCGAGTTTTCAAAAATTGTGATGAGAGACTCAACGATTGAAGAAGATTGTCAGCAGTCAGTCCGGCGAACTCTGCTGTCCGTTCTTGATGCTTCAGTTCGAATGCTTCATCCGTTCATGCCATTCATCACCGAGGAAATCTGGCGCAAAATTGCGGAAGACAGATCCGATCAGTCAATTATGTTTGAGAAATTTGCAGATGACTTCGATCCACCAGCCGACGATGCCGTCTCTGAAATCAACTGGATTAAAACAGTGATATCCAGCATTCGAAATCTAAGAAGTGAGAACAACATCAAACCAGGTGAGAGGATTGTTGCCATGCATCAACATGGCTCTGAACAAAATATCAAGTGGCTGACGGACAATGAATCACTTGTCATTGAACTTGCGCGATTGAAATCATTCGCACCTCTTTCGGACTCAGATGTCTCGGACGATACAAAAAAGTTTGTTTCAACTCAAATCGGTGATTTCAAAATATTTGTTCCCACTGGCGAACTTGAAAATTTGGAAGAGCAGCTGGAACGACTGGATAAGCAGATGAAGGACCTCGAGAAACAAATTGCCCGCTCCAGGAATAAACTGAGCAATGAACAGTTTCTCGAAAAAGCGCCTGCTGCAATCATTGAAAAAGAACGCAGCAAGCTGTCAGAGTCACAAAAATCTCAATCTGTTTTACTTGAACGTAGGAATAAGCTCGTTGACAGTCAGCTAACCTGATAGAAATCGTAGCGAACCAGCTTTCCCATTACACTGTCCGAAAGTTTATCTCTGCGAAGTGGTTCTGCAAAGTGAGGTCGTTTTATCACAACACGTCTTGATGCGAACTTCAAACTCGTATTCAGCAACGACTCTGCATCTGAATCGTCACCTGCCAGTTCTCTCAGAATTCTGATTGGCCTCGCAACCGCAACCGAAGCTTTACGTCCGACTGGATACATCGGATCGAGATAGATCACATCAGGAGATTCATTCAAATTGGAAAGTATCCTTCTACTATCTGCAAAGCGGAATTCAAGTTTGATTCGATCAGACCTTTCCAGAATGCGCAAAATTCCGTCTTCCAAAAGTGCTGCAATGACTGGTTGACGCTCAATGGCCAAAACGCTATACCCCATTCTGGAGAGCAAAATTGCATCACCACCTAAACCAGCAGTAGCGTCGATAATAGTTTGCACCTTTCTCCCGATCGCCCTTCCTAGTAAAGTTCTCCGACTTATTCGCTTCAGAGAATCAGTATGACAGTAAAACGGACGAAATTTTACAGATCCAGGTTCTATTAGTTTAAGGATACCGTCTTCAATGTCCAACAAAAAACGAATGGAAGAATTCTGTTGATTTGCGACGACCGGTATTTGATATTTTGAAGAAATCTGTTCGATCTGAAACTCGTATCCGGGACGCTGAAGCAAAGCAACTGAATCTTTCACATCAACTAACCACTGGTATGGTTGAATTCAATCATTCTCAAAATACAGGTTACGGCCCATCCCAATATAATACGCGGACTTTCATCAGACAAACCAACAACACAACCACTAACTCATAGCGAACATTCTTATGGCATTTCTGAAGGACAAACGAGCACTTATCACCGGAATTGCAAGCGACCGTTCAATTGCATGGGGAATTGCCAAGGCGATGGCAGAACAGGGCGCGGAGTTAGCGCTCACCTATCAGAATGACAGGTTGAAACCTCGGGTCGAAAAATTTGCAGAAAGGCTAGGCGCCACTTTCATTGCGCCTTGCGATGTATCGACCGATGACGAAATTGAAAAGCTTCGCAAAACCGTCGAAAGGCACTGGGACTACCTGGATATTGCTGTCCACTCAATTGCATACGCGCCGCGTGAACAGCTTGAAGGACTGTATCTGGATTCGGTAGACCGCGATGGTTTTCAGACTGCGCATGAGATCAGTTCCTACAGCTTTTCAGCGATGGCCAAAACGTTTGCACCAATGATGAACGGGAGAAACGCAGCGCTTCTGTCGCTCACCTACATTGGTTCGATGCGATCGATGCCCGGATACAACGTCATGGGACTGGCAAAGGCGAGTCTTGAAGCGAACGTACGATATTGCGCTCAATCTCTGGGAGCAAACGGAATTCGCGTCAATGCCATCTCAGCAGGACCCATACGCACTCTGGCGGCTGCAGGCATTAAAGGCATGAAGTCAATGATCGATCACTACGAAAAAGCAGCTCCGCTTGGCCGAAGCGTAACAATTGAAGAGGTTGGAAACGCTGCTGCCTTTTTGTGCTCAGACCTGGCTTCCGGAATCACTGCAGAAATCCTGTATGTAGACGGTGGATTTCACTCGGTCGGCTTCAGTGAAGCGATGCTTTAATCAGTCTAGAGCAGTTCGTCATTTATCGATACATCGATACCGTCGCGCAATTGATTGAGATAACTCTCAAACAAGCCTGCTCCAAATCTCAACTGCATGATACCTCTAAGATTATTCTGTTCGTCAACTGACGCAGAAGCAACATCACCTTCAACCACACCCGTAATTCTGAACATCGCAAATCGTCCCTGGCTGATCGGACCACCACCATAGGAAACGCCATCCACACCCGGTTTCTCCCAGGCATAAACGTAGCTTGCTACTTCGGCTGAGTCCTGATCACCTTCGTTTCCAGTTCGACCCGGAATTGCTCGTATTTCAAGTCCGTGGTCATCAATTGTTGAGTTCCAGTTAGCACCATCGGTCAGTTGAGTCAAAAGGTTTTCGGCAAACTCCTTAGCTTTTTCCGCGCTTTTTTCAAACAGTAATTTGTCGGTGATTTCAGCTTTAACGAAATCAAAACTGAGAGTCTCGGATGGACGGTGTTCACGTTTGCGTAGCAGTACCTGTCTTCCATCATCCAATGCAATGAGGTCACTATTGAATCCATCTTCCAGTACTGTGGCGCTGAACGCCGCACTACGCACACTGCTGTGCGATGAAATTCCAGTTCCCTGAGTCCGACTGAACCAATCAGACACCTCAATCTTGAGTCCAGATAGATCGCTCGCCGCATCAAGGCTGTCAGGCTGTTCAAACGCAATGTTGCGCATCTCTTCAGCAATCTCAAACATCTCAATCTCAGCCTGATAACGAATAGCCTGCTCGGCTAATTCATCTCGAACTTCCTCAAACGGCTTCGCCTTCTCCGCCTGAATTTCTTCAACTCGAATGATGTGAACGCCAAATTCAGATTCGACCGGTTCGCTAATCTCGCCTTCGGAGAGACCAAATGCAGCTGATTCAAAAGCCGGTACCGTAGCTCCCCGACTGATCCATCCAAGATCGCCACCTTGGGAAGCCGACCCGATATCGGCGGAATATTCACTAGCCAGGTGAGCAAAATCTTCACCGTTATTCAGTCGATAGATTAGCTCACTAGCTTGATCGATAGCAGCGGTGTTGTCACCAGCGACACCCTCCAGAAGAATGTGTCGCACCAATCGCTGCTCTTCTTCTCGAAACTGCTGCGCTTCAGCATCATAAATCTGTCGTAGGGTTTCTTCGGTAGGTCTGAAGTTCACTGCAAAATCAGATGGCGCGAGTTCAATGTATTCGATCCTGATTTTCTCTTCATCAACATAAATCGCCTGGTTTTCTTCGTAGTCCGCTCGAATTTCTGCGTCTGTAACTTCAATCTCGGAAAGAAAGCTTGATGGTTCAACAATCACATATTCGCCGGTACGACGTTGGCGCAAGAGTTGAATGAGGTCGTCAACTGTTGAGTTGATTGGCAGTACAGATTCAATAAATCCTGTCTGCACTTGCTGAGTTGCAGCATTATTACGTTGCACAGATTCGAATTCGGATGGTGAATAACCCGAAAACTGCAAAATACGTTCATACAGTTCGCGGCTGAATCCTTGCTCGCTTTGAAAGCTTGGTTCATTTCGGATGGCTTCGGCAAGCTGTGCGTCACTGATTCGATAACCCCGATCGCGCGCATCCCTTTGTAGAAGAACATCATTAACTAGACGGTTGATGACCTGGCGGCCCAATATCTCGCCTGACAACAGTTCTGCGGTGGCATTGTTACCGTAAATCTGTCGCACCCGATCTCTTTCTGAATAAATCGCCCGCTGATAAGTCTGGTAATCAATTTCCTCGCCATCAAATTCTGCGACATTGACATTGACACCACCTTCGAAGTATGAATTAATCCCCCAAAGGGCGAAAGGAATCGTTATCAGAATAACAATAGCCCAGGCAATCCAGCCTGTAGCGCGATCACGGATACTGGTCAGCATTGAACGAGACTCTCAGAAAAATTTCGTCAGCAAACAATTTACAGACAAACATGCGTATCCATGCAGTCACGAATATCGCGACTGCATGAATACATAATGCAAATTAATGGCGGGACGGACGGGACTTGAACCCGCGACCCCCGGCTTGACAGGCCGGAATTCTAAACCAACTGAACTACCGCCCCAAAATGGTAGCTTGGTGGGTGCTGCGGGGCTCGAACCTGCGACCTTCGCCTTGTAAGGGCGATGCTCTCCCATCTGAGCTAAGCACCCCTGTATCCTCAAATCAATTCACGGCATCCTTTAGAGCTTTGGCAGGTTTAAACCGGATGCCAGTAGATGCAGGAATCGTTATTTCTGAACCATCCTGCGGATTTCTGCCCTTTTTCTCTGCACGAGCATAGGTTGAGAAAGTGCCAAAACCAAAAATAGTCAGCGAATCATTGTTTGCCAGACACTTAGTTATTTCACCAATTACTGCGGAAACAGCGCGATCGGCGTCTGCTTTCGTCAAGGATGCACTATCTGCAATGTTTCCGATAAATTCTGCTTTTTTCAAACCTTCCCCTCCGATAATAATTGATTGTTTTTACCCAGATCAAGCCACTGAAATCAGTCTACAGTTGTCTGGGCTAGTACATAGCTAAATGAAAGTAAATTTATACAACATAAACCAAATAAATCAGACAGTTTTCAGAAAGTTAATCACTAAAGCGTAAAACTGTCTTTCCGCGAAAAAATGAGTGCAACCGAAAAATTTCCTCTTGATTGATGACCATGAACTGACTATGTTCGCAAGCGCATCCTATCACAATATTCACGATTCTTCGGCAAGGCTAATGTTTGGTAACCTGAACTCCTTCATCACTGCTTCTTTCATCGTCTAAATTCAGACCTAGTCCTGTTGAAAGCGTGAAAGTCTCAGGGTGTGACTCCAAAGCGTGACTGACTACGTCATCAATCCAGCGAACTGGAATGATATTTATTTCATCCCTGATTTTGCTCGGGATTTCAACCAAGTCTTTTGCGTTCTCTTCGGGAATCAAGACGGTATCAACGCCTCCTCTAAGAGCAGCCAGCAATTTTTCCTTCAGTCCACCGATCGGTAAAATTTCTCCCCTTAAGGTAATTTCACCGGTCATTGCTACATCGGCCCGAACTGGAATCTGAGTCAACGATGAGATGATCGCAACAGACATGGCGACACCGGCGCTTGGGCCATCCTTCGGCGTCGCACCTTCGGGAACGTGGACATGGATGTCTTTACGCTGATAAAAATTCGGCTTAATGCCATAGTTCGGTGCCCGTGCGCGAACGACGCTCACGGCTGCCTGGATCGATTCCTGCATCACATCACCCAGTTTCCCGGTGTAGATGTGTCGGCCCTTACCCGGAATGACGATCGCTTCAATACTCAACAGATCTCCGCCGGTTTGCGTCCATGCGAGACCGGTAACCTGTCCAACCTGATTTACCTTATCAGCACGTCCATACCTGAATTGTCGAACACCGAGGTACTTTTCCAAGTTTTTAGGCATCAGCCGAACTCGCCTGGACTTGACTTTTTTCTGTACAAACTGTCGAGTAATTTTTCGAAAAATCTTCGACAACTCCCGTTCCAAGCCGCGCACCCCCGCTTCACGGGTGAAATAGCGAATGATGTCGTTTAATACTTTGACCGAAATTGAAACATCATTAGGCTTGAGCCCGTTGGACTTTAACTGCTTTGGAATCAGATATTCTTTTGCAATATTTATCTTTTCGTCTTCGGTATAACCGGAAATTCGAATCACTTCCATTCGGTCCAGCAGGGGCGGTGGAATATTCAGCGTATTGGCGGTGGCAATAAACATCACTTCGGAAAGGTCATATTCAACCTCTAGGTAGTGATCAGTAAAAGTATGATTCTGTTCAGGGTCTAACACTTCCAGAAGCGCTGATGAAGGATCTCCGCGAAAATCCATAGACATTTTGTCAACCTCATCCAGCATAAACAGTGGATTCTTGGACTTCACTTTTGCAAGATTCTGAATGATTTTTCCTGGTAATGAACCAATGTATGTTCTCCTGTGTCCGCGAATTTCTGCTTCATCGCGTACACCACCGAGAGACATTCGCATAAACTTCCGATTGGTTGCTCTAGCAATCGATCGACCCAGTGAGGTCTTACCGACTCCCGGAGGACCAACCAGGCAGAGTATCGGTCCCTTGTGTTTCTTGACTCGCTGCTGAACAGCTAAAAACTCAAGAATGCGCTCTTTGACTTTTTCGAGGCCATAGTGATCAGCATCCAATATTTCCTGTGCGGCATTCAAATCTCTGTTGATCCTGCTACGTTTTTTCCACGGCACTGAAAGCAGCCAATCTATGTAGTTTCTCACCACAGTTGCTTCAGCCGACATCGGGGACATCATCTTGAGCTTCTTTAACTCGTTAGTAGCTTTGTCCTGTGCCTCTGAAGTCATTCCGGACTTGGCAATTTTCTCTGCCAGCTCATCAATTTCGCTTTTTGAGTCTTCAGAACTTCCCAGTTCCTTATGGATGGCCTTCAACTGTTCGTTCAGGTAGTATTCACGCTGGCTTTTTTCCATCTGTTTTTTGACGCGCCCGCGTATTTTTTTCTCGACCTGGAACATTTCCACATCGGAGACCAACACCGACATCACCTGTTCAAGCCGCTCCTGTTCGTCCGTTAGTTCCAGAATTGCCTGTCGTTCTGCAACACTTTGACTGATGAGGTGCGCAGCAATGATGTCAATCAGATGTCCGGGTTTTTCAATGTCAGCCAGTTTTTCGACAATCTCTGGTGATATTTTCTGGGCAGATTTGACAAACTGCTCAAACTGTGTCATCAAAGACTTCATCATTGACTTGGCCATCGACGCACTCAATTCCTTGCAGTGAAGCGGTTCGGTGTGCGCCATGAAATATCCGTCGACACTCGAAACATGGTGCACCTTTGCTCGCCACAAGCCCTCGGCTACAACTTTCTTTGTTTTATCTGCCAGTTCAACCGTCTGTTTGATCGTTGCTACTGTTCCAATCTCGTAAATGTCATCGACTCCTGGCTCTTCAACAGATGCATTTTTCTGAGCTACCAGCATGACCAGGGGCTGGTGATCAAGATCAATTTGATTCAGTGCCTTGACCGAACTCTTTCGGCCGACAAATAGTGGAATTACAAATTGTGGGAAAACAACCACATCCCGAAGCGGAAGCAAAGGTAAATCTAGAGGTTCGGGCACGTAATATTCAGTCACTTCTTCCATGATCTCGTCAAATTCTTCGTGTAATAAATTTCATCAGACTGCCCTAATATGAGGGCAAATTGATATGCATTCAAGAAATGCCAACCATATCAACGTCTGCCGGCAGCTCAGGAAGCACGCCGAGTTTCGTCCTCCGAGTAAATATAGTATGGACGTTTGCCTTCTGTGATGACTTCCGCATCCACAACAACTTTTGCAATGCCAGGAATGGACGGTAGCTCATACATTGTCTCAAGTAAGGCATGTTCCAAAATTGAACGCAGCCCTCGCGCACCTGTCTTGCGTTCCATCGCCAGTTTGGCAACAGCTTCAAGCGCTTCGGGGCGAATCTCAAGTTCAGAATTCTCAAGTGCAAACAGTTTCTTGTATTGCTTCACCAGCGCATTTTTGGGTTCTACCAGAATCTTCACCAGAGCTTCAATGTCAAGCTCATCAAGTGTTGCGACAACCGGTAAACGTCCTACGAATTCAGGAATCAATCCAAACTTTATCAAATCCTCCGGTTCCATCTGCCGCAGGGTTTCTGCCAATTCCTCACTGCCTGAGGCAGTGATATCCGCACCAAATCCGATACTGTTTTTCTCTGTTCTCGCACGAATGACTTTTTCAAGCCCGGAGAATGCACCGCCACAGATGAAGAGTACATTACGGGTGTCAACCTGAAGAAATTCCTGTTGTGGGTGCTTACGCCCACCCTGAGGCGGTACCGAGGCAACCGTTCCTTCAATAAGCTTGAGAAGCGCCGATTGCACACCTTCGCCTGATACATCCCGTGTAATTGACAGGTTCTCAGAGGTGCGAGATATCTTATCAATCTCATCAATGTAGACAATCCCGACCTGTGCTTTTTCAATGTCGTAATCACATTTTTGCAGCAGTTTCTGAATGATGTTCTCAACATCTTCGCCAACATAACCCGCTTCTGTGAGGGTAGTGGCATCAGCCATGGTGAACGGCACATTCAGTTCACGGGCCAGAGTCTCTGCGAGTAATGTCTTCCCGGACCCAGTTGGTCCCAGAAGAAGGATGTTGCTTTTCGCAATTTCGATGTCGTCGACGATATCGTTGTCATCAATGCGCTTGTAATGGTTGTAAACTGCAACTGAAAGGATCTTCTTGGCATCTGCCTGGCCGATCACATACTCATCAAGTATCTTGCGAATTTCGGAAGGTTTGGGAAATTTTGATTTGACAACATCATCTGTCTGTTCAGCAGCAGACTCGCTTCGAATAATGTCGTTGCATAGCTCAACACATTCATCGCAGACAAATACCGAAGGGCCCGCAATCAGTTTCCTGACCTCGTGTTGACTCTTTCCACAAAAAGAACAATGCAGTCCGCGATTGCCCTTGCCTCCCTTTCTGCTACTCATATCTGTCATCCCTCAATGCGAATGAAGCGGTTGCAAACATTAATTTAAAACCAAATTACTGTCTATTCGAGATTATCTTGTCAATGAGACCATATTCCAGTGCTTCCTTGGTGTCCATGAAATAATCGCGATCCGTATCACGATTGATTGTTTTCATGCTCTTTCCAGTATGCTTCACCATAATCTCATTGAGTCGCTCTCGCAACCTCAGTATTTCTCGGGCTTGAATGTCAATATCGCTAGCCTGTCCCTGGGCGCCACCCATTGGCTGGTGAATCATCATACGGGCATGAGGCAGCGCCATTCGTTTGTCTTTTGCACCTCCAGCGAGTATTAATGCCCCCATACTGGCAGCCTGACCCACACACACTGTGTTAACATCCGGTTTTACAAATTGCATGGTGTCATAAATCGCCAAGCCTGAATTGACTGTGCCTCCGGGACTATTTATATACAAATGGATATCTTTGTCAGCACTTTCTGATTCGAGAAACAGTAATTGTGCAACCACTAGGTTCGACATATGATCCTCAATTGGACCAACCAGAAAGATCACTCTTTCCTTCAGCAGGCGGGAATAAATGTCGTAGGCGCGCTCACCCCGGCCAGTGGTTTCGATAACCATTGGTACCAAGCCCAATGATTCGATTCTTTGATCGTTATTGTATGTTTCTGTCATCAGAAATATTTTCCCGTTAAACTGATTTTGACTTGTCAATCGGATTACCCGATGCGTCTACAATAAGACTCACCGATTCTTCCTCAGCTGCATCTGTTTCAGCTTCCGCTACCTTCGTTTCATCGGATTCAGAACCCTGGTCAGAGCCCTGGTCTAAAAATCGACGAGTTTCTTGAGCCCAATTTTCAAATTCTTCCAAACCCATCTCTTTTTCAGCTGGTTCAGCATCGAGCAGCACCGTGTCAAGCGCCTTATTTCGCAGATACTCAAAGGTATAAGATGGTCGCAGGCGCTCAATCTCCTTCATTCGTGCATCTTCTGAAACATCCTCGGCTAACAGACCAGAATTGTTTATTTTGTCTTCTATATAGGACTCAATATCATCACCTTCAATCGGTATATTTCGTGCAACAATCAATCGGTCAATCATGAGTTCCAGTTTCAATTCTACTAGAGCCCTGAAATAACTTGCTCGAATAAACTCAGATTCGACGCCTTTTTTGAACTCCTCCTCAATGACTTCCTTCGTCAAGCCAGACAATTTCATTAGTTGGTTACTGCGGGTTATAACCATTGACTCCGGCAGCGTAAACGAATTTCGCATCAGCAACAACCCTGACGTCAAATTTCTTAAACACTCCAAGCGCTCTTTATCGCACATCGATTCAATTCTTTCTCGGGCTCGCGTACGAAAGTTCTCGTCATCCCGACCCGAAACACCGAGTGTTTCTAAAAACTCATCAGTAAACTCGCCGGGTAGCGAGCGCTGGACGAAAAAGATCTCAATCTTGTATTCCGTTGAATTCTGATCAAGATCCGCTTTCTCCGTTTCAGTGGATTCATCGGCTTGTTCAGATTCAGTCAACTTCAAAGATACGCTGAATTTGTCTCCTTTTGATTTTCCAATACACGCCTCGACTACTTCCGGAATTTCAGCTTTTTCTTCATCTAGATCAAGAACAAAAGCCTGCGCTTCACCCCAGGCAGATTTACCATCTCTAAACTGTTCAATCTGTATAAGTACTCGATCGTTTTGGGTTGCTGGTTCTTCAATTGTTTCAAACGCCTGGTGAGATTTCTGCCAGCGCTCGATAACCGTGTCAACATCGTCTTCCGTTAGTTTCACCACCGGATTGACTATGTCTTCACCAGCCAGAGTCGGGTCATCAAACTCTGGTAGCACTTCATAAAAAACTGTGATTTGACAGTCTTCAGTTTCATCATCGACAGTGTAATCTTCGATATAGGGTTGACTAAACGGTTCGATCTCTCGTTCCTTCAGCTCATCCTCTACGCGGCCTCCGACCAGCGCCATAATCGCGTCGTTTTTGATCTGATCGTAAAACTTTCGTTTGACGACTGCAAGCGGCACTTTCCCCTTCCGAAATCCGGGGACCGAAACAGTCTTGGTCATTTTTTGCGCGATCTGGTTGACTTCCTGCCCTACCTCAGTACCCGGCAGAACAAACTTCATCCGACGACTTGCTGAATTAACTTCTTCTATCTCCACTTCCATTTACATCTTCCCTTAAGGAATCACCAATTTTCCATTTTTTGATATTAAACACACTTGGCCCTTTCTATGAAGGCGAAATTACAAATTCAACAGAAAACTGACCGAATCAAAGGAGATTGGTTCCTGCCATTTCAGAAGAAAATCACTCCAACTGACTCAATTCGCAGCAATTCAATCTTTTCCAATCGCATCAGCAAAAGGTACTAGACTCAAAGCCTCGTTATGCATTTTCCCGTAAAATGGGCTAATGGAACGGGGCATTTATGTGAGTTAGTGAATAGGATCAGATGTTCAATAGATTTTTGCAGTGGAACAATCATTACCGCTTGAATCTGCGAGCACAGAAATGCGCTATTTTCAGTCGACTTCACCGTTGAATTTTTGATTTTGGTGCGAAAGGGGAGACTCGAACTCCCACGGGTTGCCCCACTGGCACCTAAAACCAGCGCGTCTGCCAATTCCGCCACTTTCGCATCAGCGAATTGTGTTAACTTCAGAGTCAGGCACTCTAACATGCCTGATTCGAGTGAAATAATAAATTGAAATATTTCAATAATTTCAAAAGAATAAAATTATATGCCCGTATGATTCCATGAACCGTCCACATTTTTCGAGAAGGTTGACATGAAACTTAGCCAATTTTCCACTTTAACTTTTGACTGCTACGGTACGCTGATTGATTGGGAGACCGGGTTGTACAATGCCTTGCAACCGCTATTCAAGATTGCTGGCGGTTCGTTCGAAAAATCTGACGCGATGGCCGCATTTCGAAAAGCTGAGGGCCCCGCTCAGGAAAAAGACCCAAACATGCTCTATCGAGACCTTCTCACCGCAGTTCACCGGGAAATAGCACGCCAGATGGGCATTGATACAAGCGAGGAAATGCATCAGAATTTCGCCCGCTCGATCGAACACTGGCCGGCGTTTCCGGATTCAGTCGAAGCGCTTCAGTACCTAAAGCAACACTATAAACTCGTCATACTATCCAATGTTGACAACATAGGAATCGCATACAGTAATCGCCATCTTCAGGTTGAATTCGATGCCGTCTACACTGCCGAAGATATTGGTTCCTACAAACCGAATCGGGGCAATTTTCACTACATGTTGTCAAAACTGGCGGAAATGGGTATTGAGAAAAAGAACATCCTCCATACCGCTCAAAGCCTCTATCACGACATGGTACCTGCTACCGAACTTGGATTCAGCACATGCTGGATTGATCGTCGAGCAGGAGAAAAAGATAGTGGGGCGACTCCGCCTGTCAATCAAAAACCAGATGTCGACTGGCGTTTTGTGTCACTAGCGGATATGGTCAATGCACACAAGGCTGAGATTTGTTCTGACTGATTGAGAACAGCAATTTCCAGTTATCATACGCTGACGTTGATCAGTTCGCGGCTGAAAGGCAACTCTGACTCCGAATCATCGTCACCGAGTTGCCTCGCCCACAGGTGACCAGAGTAAACGGCTGCCGCGATAGTACCCGGTGCAACACAGTCACCGATTTTGTCAACCGTTGAGATACCCGCACTACGTAGCCGGTCCATGTTATCTACACATGACTGGTACAACCCATCATTTGGCTGCCGTGATGTTACCATAATGATTTGATCACAGGAGAGCAGCATACGCCGTTCCGAATAACAACAATCAAAGCTGACCGAATGATCGCCAATTTCTTGAATTTCCCACTGCACGCGAATAGCAACACCCAATTTTGCCAGGAGTTGCTGGATTGCCCGCTGCTCCAGTGTGTAGTGAGTCCAATGGGATATGTCTGGCGCCGGTGTAACGATTGTGACTTCGGCTCCCATATTGCTCGCTACTTCCGTCATGACACTTCCCATATAAAAATGATCGTCATCATAGATCACCACCTGTCCCTGTAAATTGAGCCCATTCATCACGTCATCTGGTGAATAAACCCAGGGCTGATCTGACCCTGGTACCGGTATATGGCGTTCGCGTCCGAATCCATCGGTTCGCCAGTTCGCACCCGTAGCAATCACGACTCTGTCGGCCCCGAATTCAATGATGTTGTCAAGATTCATTTCGCTAGATAGATAAGTCTCGACATTCGACAACTTATGCAACTGTTGCATTCGATAGTCATGCACCCTACGCCAAGCCGATAATCCTGGCAGCGCACTCTCTAATAGCACCCGGCCGCCAAATTCATCATTGGCATCAGCTAAAGTTACCTGATAACCGCGCTTACCCAATGCAACAGCACACTCAAGGCCAGCCGGACCTGCTCCCACAATCAGTACAGATTCCGCTGACTTCGCCGCTGGAATGATCTCCGGGTGCCAACCGCGCCGCCATTCCTCACCCATTGTGGGGTTTTGGGTACAACGAACAGGTGTCATCGTGTAATCCCCGGTTATGCATATATTGCATCCGATACACTCCCGAATGTCTTCGAGCCGTCCTTCCTCTATTTTTTTTGGTAAAAAAGGATCAGCAATGGAAGGACGCGCAGCGCCGATCATATCGAGTACGCCTCGCTTAATCTGCGAAACCATTGTGTCTGGTGATGTAAAGCGACCGACGCCCACTACCGGTTTGCTGGTTACCTGCTTAACCCTTTGAATGTATGGTTCCTGAAAACCTTCCGGCTGAAATCGCGAAGTTGCGGAATCGTTGTCCCAGTCACTAACATTTACATCCCATAGGTCCGGCAATTCAGCCAGCATACTGACCACTTCAATCCCTTCTTCATTGCACTGCAACCCATCTTCACCCATCATTTCGTCCATCATCCAGCGAACGGCGATCGCACAACGATCACCCACCGCTTCCTTGGCATCGATGATCAGTTCTTTGAGAAATCTAGCACGATTTTCCAGTGAGCCGCCGTATTCATCGGTTCGCTGATTGAATCGCTTTGACAGGAATTGAGCTGGCAAAGTGAGCATATGTGCTGCATATACATAGACGATGTCAAAACCGATGGCCTTGGCTCTCAGTGCAGCCCTGCGGTAAATCGCTCGCATTTCACGGATATCACGCAGTGTCATTTCCCGCGCAGACACCGGATCATAACCTGGATTCGGTCCACCCGAAGCGCCAATTGGAATAGTGCGAGAAAAGTGATTCGGTGCCATACGACCACTGTGTGCGAGTTCAATTGCAGCCAGTGAATTCTGAGCATGTACGGCTTCCACCATCAGGGCGTGCTGTTCGATGTCATTATCATCCCACAGACGCTGTTCGATATATGGTGAAATATCGGAGGTATGATGAATATCACATTCCTCGGTTGACACGACAGCCCAGCCACCCTCAGCCTTCATACCGCGCATCGCGGCCGCAGTTTGGGGTCGCGCATAACCCATACCGCAGCAATGCGGTACCTGATAGAATCGATTTCGAGCGACAACCGGTCCGATTTGAACCGGTTCAAAGAGAATGTCGTAGCGAGAGTCGCGCATCTCCTTCAGAGGCTTCTTCTGCCGCAGAAGTTCTTCACTGGCGGGTCAGCAGAATGCTTAACCGTTCCAAATACCCTCTCGCACAAGATCGTCCATGGTTGCTTCAATGCCCTTGCGCAGAATACTGACGACTTCGTCTACATCATCGCGGCTCAAAATGAGCGGAGGCGATAAAACGTTGAGGTGGGCAATTGGACGGACAATTAAACCAAACCTCTGGCAGTGAGCAGCAATTCGGTCGCCGATTACAACTTCATCAGCGAACAGTTCTTTGGTGCTTGCATCTTTAACGTTTTCGACGCACATCATGAAGCACTTGCCTCGAACATCACCCACAATTGGCAGATCACGCAACGTATTCAATTGCTCTTCAAAGTACGGGCCAACCTCGCGAACGTGTTCACAAATGCCTTCGCGCTCAATAATCTCAATATTCTTTAGTGCGGCTCGACAGCAAACTGGATGTCCTGAATAGGTAAATCCATGAGTAAACAGCGAACCGTCTTCTGCAGGCTGACTAATCACCTCATAGATTTCATCTGACAGCATGGTTGCTGAGAGCGGCACATAACCTGACGATATACCTTTTGCCGCTGTAATGATGTCAGGTTTGATTCCGAACACCGGTTCAGAACTCAGCATATGACCAATGCGACCAAAACCGGTAACCACTTCATCCGAAATATATAAAACGCCATACTTTTGACAGACTTCCAGCGTACGGCGATGATAGCCTTCGGGTGGCACAATCACGCCACCGGCCCCCATGATGGGTTCAGCGATAAACGCCGCCACATTGTCTTCACCCAACCTCAGAATTTCATTCTCCAATTCTTCGACCAGAGAGTCGCAAAACTCAGCCTCTGAACAATTGTCAGGCTTACGATATACATTTGGACAAGAGACATAGGAAACCAAGTCCGGAGCGAGGTCAAAGCCGGTATGATCAGCCTTGACACCTGTCAAAGTCATTGCAAGGTAGGTACTACCGTGATAGGCATCCACCCGAGAAATTATTTTTTTCTTGGACGTTTTTCCAAGTCTGTTGAAATAGTAGTGAATGATTCTGATCGCAGAATCGTTCGCCTGCGAGCCACCTGTTCCATAGAAGACATGGTTGAGATTGTCAGGTGATATCTCTGCAAGCTTGGACGCGAGTTCCGCAGATGGCGGTGTTGTCAAATGATTGAAAGAAGAATAGTAAGGAATCGCACGGACCTGGTCAGCGATCGCGTCGGCCATTTCATCGCGACCATAACCAATATTGACACACCACAACCCACCAATTCCGTCAATATAGCGACCACCATCGCTGTCGAATACATAAGCGCCATCAGCTTCTGCTACAACCAGCGAACCCTCTTCGTGGAACACGCGAAAATCGGTCCAGGGGTGAATGTAGTGATCAACATCCTTTTGCCAAAGGTCCTGTGTGTCATAATTTTGTTTGAGTGCCATTTTTGAACATCTCCTTCTAAATGATATGTACTACCTGATTCGCCTCAATCATCAGTAGTGACGGCGATAACCTCAATTTCCATCAGCCATTCGGGTTTGGCTAAACCTTGAACAATCAATCCGGTCGATACTGGATAAACACCTTTGAGCCATTTGCCGATCTGCCTGTATACTGGCTCGCGATAAGCCCGGTCGGTAATAAACACTGTAATTTTACAGATGTCTCCCAGCTTCGAACCTGCTTCTCGGAGTAACTGATCGACATTTCGCATGGCCTGATCAGTCTGAATCGCCGGGTCACCAATACCAACTACGTTTCCTTCAAAATCACTACCCACCTGACCTCTGACAAAAATCATATTGCCAGCGCGCACCACCTGACAAAAGTCGTTATCCAAACTCTGGTCAGGATATGTGTCTTTGGTGTTAAATTTTCGTAATCTGATATGTTCAGCCATGATCTAATTCGGTCTGCTAATCAAGCTTGATATTGTCTGAAAGTCCAGCCGCCTTTTTTACGAACTCCAAACTTTCGGAAAAATCGTGATTCACATAAACGGCATTAAGGTGGGCAAATGGCGGTGACTGTGCAAACAGTTGAAATGTTAGTTTATGCCCGGCATAGTCTGAATTTAGCAAATCACGGGCCAATGCCAGCAACCTGCGACGGTCTTCGAATTGCCACTCATCGTTAATGGAGTAATACTTTTCCAGCCAGAACTTAATTTCTTCAGAATTAAAACTGGAGAGGTCCGGTGTGAGACAAATCTGACCACCGCACAGTTCTCGTGCAAGGTGCATCATGTGAGGTAACTGGGTGCAAGCTAAAACGCGTCCTGTATACAGAAACGACTGGTTTGGCATCAGCAGTCCTTTAGGACTGACTTGAGCCTCAGCAATCGCCGCAGTGAGGTGTGCATTGATGCCTTCGCGATAGCAGACCAATTGAGCAATTTTCTCTCGAACCGCCTGCTGCTTGTCAAGGCCAGTTTGACGGACATTCAACAGTGCAGTACCAATGAGCATGTCTGCAGTTTTTTGGATTCTTTGAACAAAAGCAAACGCACTGTATCGATGCAGTGTCGCGCGAATAAAAGTCGCCGCTCGCGTATGCTGGTAGAACAGAACATCTTCCCAAGGAATCAGCACGTTGTTAAAAATCATCATGCTGTCTATTTCATCAAATCGGTTTGCAAGGGGATAGTCTTCGCTCGCTCCTCTGCCGACAAAACCGGTGCGACAAATATGAATGAGTCCTTCAGCATTCATCGGCACGATCGCACCCACCGCATAGTCTGACAGTTTTTGATCGCCCCAGTTCGCAATTGTGGGTTTAACAAAGGCCTGCTCTGCATACGCCGATGCGGTTTCATACTTCGCACCGCGAACCACAATTCCCGCATCAGTTTCCTTCACTACGTGAAGCAGCATGTCTGGATCTTGATCTTGTGGACGCTTGGAACGATCGCCTTTGGGGTCCGTGTTGGCAGAAACGTGAAACACATCTTCCCGAATTACGCGGTCGATATGATTCTTGATATTCTCGGCAAACTGAGGATCGATTTCAGCCAGCACATCGCTACCATCATAGAGCGACCACATTTCACCGACCGTTTCATCACCGACGCGAGTCACCACACCTCCGATTTCGTTCAGCACAACATCAACGCCGCGTCGACGTTTGTACCAATCTTCGCGTACATATGGCATCTTCAAGAGTTCGGCAAACTTTTCTCCGTGATCGTCGGTGTAGCTCAGCAAGTCTCGATACTTTTCGCGATGTGTCATATCAAACATGGTAGCGCGAACATCGACCAGTGGTTTAAACGCTGGATGATTTGCTACATCATCTACGCGCTGTCCTTCCATCCAGACTACTCGTCCATCTCGTAAGGACTCCCTATACTCCTGTCCCGTTCGTAACATACGCTTTGTACCTATTGAAAAATGAAATCTACCTATCACACAGCAGGATTCAAAACCCAAATCGCAAAAGTTGACTTAGCATCTCGTAAAAAGGTGAAATATAGCACATATGAACGACACTATTTTTGTCGGACTTGTGGTTGGAACCTATGCTTTACAGCGAATATTACGAGTTGTAAAAAGGGGAAATTTCAGAAGCAGCGGAGGCACTAAGATTTTTAATGCAGGACACCTTCAGATTTCAATTGTCTATGGGAAGTTGAGGGTCAATGCGATCCCGTTTGGGTGATTGTGTCAGTCGGTGTTTTTGACGAAATCGCTCAAGTTTTCGATGCGTTTGACTCGTATTTAACCGCATCGATTCGAATGTCACCGAACTTCAGTTTCAGCGAAAAATGTACAAAAATTGGGGTGTTTGCACGGCAAACACCGACAAAATCCAGCCGTTGTGGATAATCGCCTGGACAAATTCATGATGGCATAAGCCGCGTCAAATCTTGCGAATTCATTGTCTACTGTATCGTCCCTCTGTTCTTACAGCGCATCATTGTTCTCGGTGCTCAATCCCAAATTTCTGTCGAGCAAGATTGAAGAACATTGAATCAGACAGAAAAATAATCTGCAGATGATTCCTTGAGCTTAGCGAAGCTCATCAATCTGAGCGAAGCTTAGCCCTGTAATTTCGCTGATTGTCTGAGTAGCCATTCCAGCTGCAATCATTTTTACAGCAATTTCATTACCCTTCTCTTGCAGACCTTCAATTTTTCCTTTGTTAAGACCTTCGTAGTAAGCACCGCCTACGGTACCAGGCTCTGTAATCAAGAGCCACTCTTTCTTAATTTTTTCCACAATTTCGTCTCCTACATTTCTATCCTCAACAACTTTCTTAATCTCATTTATTGTAATTGATTCCGAACGGGCACCTCTCAAGTAGAGACCTGACTGGCTGATCAGTTCGACGCGCTCTTGACTATGCAGAGCCATCGCATTATCTGTTAGTTTGGCAAACGTTTCCAGATTCGCTTCCCAAACCTCTGCCATCAGTTTCAGCGACAGGCCGGTTGCTAATGGCAAAGATGACAGTCTCTTGTAAGTCGAATGGTCGCGCAAGTTGACCACTATGGGTTTAAAGTTCTGTAAGCTATTTGAACAAAGATCGATCAAGTCTGGAGGATAGATCGTTTTCAAATAGTCATGATAGCTCTCCCATGACTTTGGATAACTGCGTTGTTTCCCGTGATACACGACAACCGGCATGATGAACTTGTTGCCCCGTTCAGAACAAATAGCGTGATAGCGATTCAACTGTTCCATCAGTCCCTTGTGGGGAGTGCTTTTATGCTCAACGATGATGACTACATTGGCATCACCACCAGATTTGAGTCCAACTGACAAAACCAAGTCAGCTCTACGCTCCCTGAGTCGTTCTGGCTCCGTCCGTACCCATTGAGTGCTTTCAGGTTGAATCGTGTCAAGATCAAAATATGACAGTATCCGCTTTGAGAATGCAAGTTCAAAGATGGATTTGAACTGTTCCTGAGTTTGAAATCGAATTTCGAAGTAGTTTGCGTGAACATTCGCTCCGATGCTCTTTTTGGTTGGTGTGTTTTCGTCTGAAATTCCCGCCACTCGTACCCCATAGTGTTTTACTTTTCTGTCTGACGTTCATTTCTACTTCGATGATTGTCAGTGTCATTGTTGATTCACACTTCTAGCGAGAGGTGAATGAGTTCCGTTACCGTTCACATCGAAACCCCATCACCGACTAGTTGTGTGTCTGGTTGACGTGTTTGTGAAGACTGATCGATCAAAAATAGATAGTCGGACAGTCCAACATGCCACGGGAGACAGGATAGACAGGGTTTTGGAAGAATTCAGAAAAAACCCGAAATTAATTCAAGATAGTTTTTTCAACAACAAAAACGCGATTGTTCAAGCGAAAGGGTTTGATGGTCTGCACACGTTAAAAACGCGCAAGTCAATGAAAAGTACCCGGTCGCAGGGAGGACAGAATTAAAAGGTGGTGGTAATTTTTCGTTTAGAACAAAAGAATTATCAAAACGATTTCTTGTGGGGCTCTGATCTAATTTTCTGTTCTAAAAAAATAGGCCGCCATTGCTGACGGCCAAATCGTAGGAGGATAAAGCTACTAGATCAAATCTTTCGTCAGGCTGCTAACTTCCTCTCGTAATTTGCAGACCTGATCTGGTTGGAATTCGACTGGCTTTGCGGTCGAATTTTCCTTCCCTGTTCAGTATTCGCACTGCGGATTAGTCTAGCATTTACCGCACGTCGAATTTCGTATCTCGGAATACCGATGTCTTCAAGCTGAGCATCAGTCAATACCTGGAGTTCACGAATGGTTTGGCGTCGAATTCTTGCTTCATTTAATCTCATAAGGATTCGGCCAATTGCATTCCCGACCATTATGTACCTTTTTGCACGTTGATATGGACGGATATCAATTGCATTTTGATTAATGTTAGTCACTTTTTTAACCCTAAATAAACAATAAAAGTCATCAGTTAAATTTAATTTGGCTTCCAGCCGCTTATCCGACCAGGTTCACGATAATAAAAATTACCGCCACCGCACCGATAAAGGCAATTCCAACTCTATCATGAATTTTCTGAAACATCTAAGTTTTCCCTCCGTATATGTTTCGTTATTAACTCGTCTCTTTCCGAGTTGATTTCGATTAACTGAATCGCTCGTGACTCGTCTTTTGACTTGACTATAGAATAATGTCAATTTGCAATTTATCAAGAGATATTTTTTCCTATTATCATGAGTAATTATTCATGATTTAAATTGCCATATATCAACTTTATTTGTTTGTTTACTAAGCATTAAATTCTATTATTATAATTTTTTGTTGAATTCTATTGCCAATATTACTCACACAAATAGAAATACCAAAAATCAATCTTGCAACAATGCTCATATTCTTGACTGAAACACTTCAAACAGCCCAATCAATTTATTCATTGTGGTCGGGTAAAATGTGCTTTTTTACGAAATTAGACTATGCAACAGTATTGCCTTTATGTAATGGCTGTTTGAGGAGTGACCCATGGCTGTCGGTACGCTATATAACAAAATCTGGAACAAGCACACAGTGTGTGAATTGCAAACCGGTCAACACCAGCTGTTCATCGGACTGCACCTGATTCACGAAGTTACGAGCCCGCAGGCTTGCGACATGCTTCGTGAAAGAGGACTGCCCGTGCTGTTTCCTGACCGAACGGTAGCCACTGTCGATCATATCATTCCGACAACTGATCAGTCCCGCCCCTACCGCGACGCACTGGCGGAAGCCATGGCACAAGCACTGCACGACAATACCTCTGAGTTCAAAATTCGGTATTTTGGCGTGGGCGCCGCTGAGCAGGGAATCGTGCATGTGATGGGCCCAGAACAGGGTATGGTTCATCCAGGTATGACCGTGGCTTGTGGCGACTCTCACACATCCACACATGGTGCATTTGGGACACTGGCATTCGGCATTGGCACCACTCAAGTCGGCGATGTGCTAGCCACTCAATGCTTGAGTATGGACCCACTCAAAGTGAGAAAGGTACAAGTCGATGGTAACCTTCAAACCGGCGTTTTCGCTAAGGATGTCATACTGCACGTAATTCGGCAGCTTGGCGTAAAAGGTGGAATTGGTTACGCCTATGAGTATTGTGGTTCCACCATCAAGGCGATGACGATGGAAGAGCGTATGACAGTGTGCAACATGTCAATTGAAGGTGGTGCAAGAATTGGTTACATTAACCCTGACTCGACAACCTATGCGTACCTGGAAGGACGTCCGTATGCACCAAGCGGGGACGCCTGGGAACGGGCTGTCCAACACTGGGAAACAATCAAATCAGATCAGGATGCTCGTTATGACGACGAAATCAAGATTAACGCTGAGCAAATCGCTCCTCATGTAACCTGGGGAATTAATCCTGGACAAAGCGTAGGGATTGACGAGGTGCTTCCAGACCCGAAATCTCTGCCCGATGGCGAGCGACAGACGGCCGAACACGCTTATCGACACATGAACCTGCAACCCGGTCAATCGATGAACGGTGTAAAAATTGATGTCGTATTTATTGGCAGTTGTACAAACTCGCGAATTGAAGACTTGCGTGCGGCAGCCACTATTGCCAAAGGACAGAAAGTTTCGGGACATGTACGGGCGATCGTAGTACCGGGCTCGCGCCAAGTTGCAACACAGTCCGAAAGTGAAGGACTACACGAAGTATTCATTGATGCGGGTTTTGAGTGGCGAGAACCTGGCTGCTCCATGTGCCTTGCGATGAATCCAGACCGGTTGGAAGGAAATGAAATTTCCGCCAGCACCAGCAATCGAAATTTCATTGGCCGCCAAGGCAGCCCGAATGGGAGAACGCTGCTGATGTCACCTCAAATGGCCGCTGCAGCTGCTGTTAATGGTCAAGTAACTGACATTCGCACCCTTGCGCACTAGGAGAATAAGTATGTCAGACAACAAAATTGTGCAGATTACTGGTAAGGCAATCGTCATACCCGGCGATGATATTGATACCGACCGAATTATTCCAGCCCGTTTTCTTAAAGAAATAACATTTGCCAACCTTGGCAAATACCCATTTTTCGACGAACGTTTTGGTGTTGAATTGAATGAGAAACCGCATCCTTTAAACGACCCGAACTGTCGAGATGCCAAGATCCTGTTTGTCAACAAGAACTTTGGCTGTGGCTCCAGCCGGGAGCACGCGCCACAATCTCTGAAACGATGGGGAATTGACGCTATCGTAGGGGAGTCATTTGCTGAAATCTTTGCATCAAACTGCATTACTCTCGGCATCCCAGCGGTTACAGTTTCCAGCGACAGTATTCGCGCCTTTCAGGCAGCGACTCTGGAGGATGTAAACTTGATCTGGACAGTCGATCTTGAGAACTCCACAGTCTCCAGTGCTAAGGCATCAGCAGATTTACATATGCCCGAACACCACAAGAATACACTGAGAGAGGGGTTGTGGGATAGTACCTCGCTGCTACTTGAAAACGTAGAGCAGGTCAGAAAACTATACGATCAACTGCCCTACACCAACAATTACGGATCGTAATCTTCGAGAAAAATTCCAGAAAGATCTAACCGAAATCAGCGATAGCCTGGATACACGCGGTATAGCCAGATCAATGCTGCACTGGCAATAAGAGCAAAGGCGGCAATCATAAAGAAAGCGATACTGTAATTACCTGTTGCAAAAATTATTCCACCGAAAAGTGGTGGCATGACCGCGACACCGGCATATATAACAAACTGTACACCGGCTGTCCAATTGTGAGATTCACCCGCCGGTGCATGATCAGCAATTTCGGCCAAGAATATTCCGTTCCATCCGTGGGTGCTTGCGCCAATCACGAAAGAAAAAACATAGAGTAAAAAAACATTCCAACTGTCGGATACCAGATACATTCCACAAAGAGAAACCGCTGAAACAACTCCAATCAGCGTCAGTGTGTATTTAGGAGTCAGCCATTTGTCCGATAACCCGCCCCATGCTACGCGGCCAATCACTCCACCGATGTTAACAAAAAGGAAACAGATTCCTGCGTCTACCAAACTGAAATCCCGGGTAACCAGGTATACGACAAAGTAGCTGCCGACGCTGACCTGTACACCCGCATAAGTAAATCCCACTAAAGCGAATCCTCGAAGCAAGGGATTCTTGAAAACATCAATCACTGGTTGGACTAGTTGCGAAAACGACCAGGTCAATTTTGTATTGCTGCGATCACGATCATACTCGGCTCGCATCGACTGCAGCATCAGGATTGAGATGATTCCCATTAACGCAATCGCGAAAATACCTGCCTGCCAGTTCCAGAGTACAGCAATGTACGGCACAATGACCGCCGCGGCCGCGCCGCCGACTGTCACTCCGGACTGCTTAATGGAAAAGAAGACGCCGCGATTGCCGGAATGTGAGACCCTGAGTAGAACAGGTGCATGTGATGGATTAATTGGACCGTAAGCAATACCCAAAAGAACTGCGCACAGTATTGTCGCTGTTGGAGTCGCCAGTGTGAAAAATGAGAGTCCAAGCGTCGAAGCAATGGCAGAAATCTGCAAGATTCGAATTGGACCATACCGAGTAATGAAACGGGTACAAAAACTCCCGAAAAACATTGATACGAAATAAACGAATCCAGTAAAGACTCCGACGTACGAATCGCTAATCCCAATATCTGGAAACGAATCTGGCGCACTCACAGCAACTGCGAGAATAGCGGAACTTCCCACAGCCATGGTGAACATCATGGCCAAAGTAACGCCCAAGCCAGCGGGGAACAATTGCATCAGGAATGTCTTGTTATCAGAACCAACTGATCAACTTTTCAGGCAATCAGCTAGTTGATCAGCAACCAAGTTGTGCAGCAAGATCAATGAAATCTCTGGCTACAACCGTGTACTGAGCAGTTGGTTCCAAGTCTGCAGCTTGATTCGGCCCATGTTCGGTTGGTCTTGGTACAAATGCGGTCTTGTAACCACACTTTGCTGCTGCAATCAAGTCAGAATTGTGAGCTGCAACCAGCATGCATTGGTCGGGTTCCAAACCAAGCATGGCCGCAGATTTCAAGTAGCTTTCCGGCTGTGGTTTGTAGTGTCCGACAACTTCAGCACCCAGCACCATATCCCACGGCAGTCCGGCGTTTCGCGCCATGTTTACAATTAAGGCAACGTTGCCATTCGACAGCGTTGCGATGATGTAGATTGTCTTCAGCCTTCGTAAGCCTTCCACTGAGTCTGTCCATGGACTGAGGCGATGCCAGGCCTGGTTCAAATGCTGTTTGATGGCTTCATCCAGCGCGTCTATCCCAAAATCGACGAGTACTTCATTCAGGTTTTCGTAGTGAAGATCATCCAGTTTGACCCACGGTCGATTGCCGCTGCGAATGCGTTCCATAGAAGGCTGGTACTTGCTACGCCACTGATCAGCAAACAATTCACCATTGACTTGATTGAGTTGCGGCACTGCCTCAACCTCCCTAGCGATACTGCTTCGCCAATCAACCACAGTACCGAACACGTCAAATAATATTGCTTTCAGATTTTTTGACATAAATGGAAGGAAACTGGTGAGCCGTCTATTTGTCTCTGAATTGAACATGCTTCCTAGCGAAGCCAACAATAACAAAGAGATTCTGTATTTTATAATTTTTTGTTCCGGGCGATTAGCTCAGCGGGAGAGCGCTGCCTTCACACGGCAGAGGTCACTGGTTCAATCCCAGTATCGCCCACCATTCTCTACACAGGTTAAGTCGGATTTTGCTTGGCTGACAGTCGAATATTCAAGTAATTTCCTGCCAGAATTGCCGCACTTCCAATGATCGTTGGCATATCGATTGGTTCTGCATAGAGTAAGAGACCCGCAACTGCAATCATTGGTAAACGAAAGTATTCCACCGGTACTATAGAAATCAAGTCCATCAACTTAAATGCCCGCGCCATGCAATAGTGTGCGGCCATTACACCGGCGGTTACAAAAACGATCAAACCAAACGTAATCAGGTCGGGTGTCTTGTAAGTACCGATGGCGAACATGAGCCCTGTTGACAAAGGCAACTGCAGTACAGACATATAGAACAGTATGCAAAGCGGGGTTTCGGTTTGCGTCAATTTCCGTGTGCCCAACATACCACCGGCAAATCCTAGCGCACCTATTAACATGACAATCGCACCGAGTTCCACCTCAAAACCAAAGGGCTGAACAATAATCACAACTCCTGTAAATCCGATCAGAACATACAGAAATCGTTCAAGTGTCAATTTTTCCTTCAGAAAAATTGGCGCAAGCAATGCGATCCAGATAGGGACTGTGAATTCAAGTGCAAATACGTGAGCAAGGGGAATTGTCCCTATCGCAAAAACCCAACCGAACTGTCCAACAAAGTGAACACAATTTCGAATGAGGTGCACCCCAATTTTTTGTGTTTTTATTTGCTGAAATCCTTGCCTAGACAGTCCCACCAGAAGAGTGATTAAAAATACTGAAACGACCGATCTGAAGAAAACGATTGTTGCAGCGTCGAGTTCGAATGTGGTTTCACGAATCGCGATGGCAACTGAGGTGTAGCAGACAAGTGTGCCTGTCATCCAGGCATATGCGACACCCGCCCGATTGGAGATCTTAATCAGGGTACTTCGGCTTGATGCGGGTCAGCTGTTTTGAATCGCTCGTTGTTCAGTTGCAGACATCAAGCACCCTGCCGGACTACTCGAAATTTACAACTGCTGAGGTTCCCGGTAAAAGCAGTTTGTCGTTTTCGGTAAACCTCAAATTCACAATGTATTCGGGCTCATCAACGAACACTTGAGGAAATAGCGTCGGAATTTGAACTGATCCAGCGTAGATTTGTCCAGCCACAACAGCGTCAATTGATTGACTAGTATTCAGTCGTTGCCAGATTTCGGGCGATACGCTAACCTGCACAATGTACTGACCCGCACTCGCCAAAGTCATCAACGGCGCTTGCGATAATTCTGGATCAACATTGAGTCCAGGGTGAACATTGCTATTGACAACCAGAGCATCGAAAGGAGCAGTCAGTTGGGTGAGCGACAATTCATGCTCAGCTAGAGTTAGGTTTGCCTGAGCGATAGCGAGATCCAACTGAGCCTTCTTGAGTGCGTTTTCAGACTCTTCATACAATAACAGAGACAAAGAGCCGCGATCATACATATCCTGCTGTCTTGTGAATTTAGCATCCGCGTCATCAACCTCAATTTGCATCTTTGCAACTTGATTCCTGACAATTCTTACCATTGCTTTCTGCCGAGTGGAATCTAGTTCAATCAAAATTTCGCCAGACTTCACCCGGTCACCCACACTTGAGTTAACCTGGGCTACCGTGCCTCTCACAATTGAATTAATTTCAATTACAGATTGAAAAGAGATTCTGCCATCAAGAGTTTCTGCAACAGCCGTCTGGGAAACCAGAAACAGTGATACTAAAACAGCCAGAAAACCTTGATTTGATAACCTTTGCTTTGACATCTGTTCGCCCTACCCACCATTTGGTTGAATTGCTTAAATATTCGCAGTTGGAACCCTGCTGCCGTCAATGCCAATAGACATGCCCATGGTTAATATATCTGATGAACTCCTGTTTTACGTCAGCCACCGTTTCGCTATACTTGTAAAATGTCAGTAACTTGCCAAATTGCCATTTAATGTGATTCATCACCTAAACAATCGGATTACTGTACTGTTCGATTAACTGGGGTATCTGTCAATGAATGAAGCTATCAGAATCTCTACCCTGAATTCGTCCCCTAAATCTTTCGCTCCAGGCATTCAAAACATATTGGAAGGCCGAGAACGCTACTATATTCGGGGTGGTGCAATGGTGGTCATTGCACTGAACGCCGGCGACCAGGTTGAAATTGTAGACCCCGAAGGTCTTCAGTGTGTACACATTGTCACATTTGATGCCAGCGGTAAATTCAGTTCCGGACAATTCTCACCTGACCGGATGACAAACGGGGAGAAACTCGCATCAATGTTGGAACAGGCATCACCTGGCGCAATAAAGATCAAGCAAAAACTTAAACTTTTTGGTATCGACCTTGCATCTGCACCAACTGCTGTATTAGTGGACGGGCAGAGCAGCCCCGGTTCACGGGTCAGCCGAGGCGTAGAAACAGAGTGTATTGGAATTTTCGGTGCTCCCGGTGGACCAATGAGCGCGGCAGAGCAAAATCCGCCGACAGATCTGATATTGTGGGTTACTCGATGTACTAAGTCGGAAGATGAAATCGAAATTCCGACAGACCCCCTAGCGGATGCAATTCAAGACTTTACCATCAAGGCGGCCACCGCAAAGAGTTATGAAGTCAAAGCGGGAGAATACATCCAGATTCTAGACATCAGCGGCCGTCAATGTTCAGACTTTCAGTGCTTTGATTCTAAGGCGTTGGACCGCGGATTGGAGCGAAATCTGGATGCGACTGCAACCCGCACAATGGTCGGTTCTGCCTACCCCAAGCCGGGTCTATATTCGAAATTCTTTGATGTCGGCCTAGAACCAGTGATCGAAGTAATCCAGGATACCTGTGGGCGTCACGACAGTTTCGGATTAGCCTGCGCCAGCAAATATTACGACGAAATGGGATATCCGGGCCACGCCAACTGCTCTGATAATTTCAATTATGCGATTCAGGAATATCCTATCGCTCCACGAAAGGGTTGGATGGCAATTAATCTGTTTTTCAACTCGTTTTTTGACGACCACTACCAGCTTTACATGGATGAACCCTGGTCCAGACCGGGAGACTATGTACTAATGCGTGCGACCAGGGATATGATTTGCATCTCATCATCCTGCAGTGATGATATTGACGCGGCGAATGCGTGGAACCCCACGGATATTCAAGTGCGTGTTTACAGAGATAAAGAACTTTTCAAGCGAACCATTGCGGCACGAAAAACCGTTGATGAGGAACCGATCATGACTCAGGAAACCGGATTTCATCCAGAAACTTCGAAACTAACGAGAGACTTCGTTGAATATGCGGGTTTCTGGTTGGCCAATACTTATACCAACCTGGGTGAAGTCGCAGAATACTGGGCCTGCCGCGAAGGTGCGGCATTGATAGATCTTTCACCCCTCCGTAAATACGAAGTGTTAGGCCCCGATTCTGAGAAGTTGCTACAGACTTGTGTAACCCGGGATATCAAGAAGCTTTCAGTCGGACAAGTCACCTATACAGCCATGTGTAATGTTTCAGGCGGCATGATTGACGATGGAACTGTGTTTCGTTTGGGACAGGATAACTTCCGCTGGGTGGGCGGCTGTGATGATTCCGGTCTGTGGCTCCGTAAGCAGGCAGAGGAACGCGGTTTAAAGGTCTGGGTACGAGACTCCACCAGTCAGCTCGTCAATCTTCAGATCCAGGGACCCGACAGCCGCGCAATACTGCAGGAAACAGTCTGGACACGTCCCGATCAGGCAAACGTTGAGGAACTGAAGTGGTTTCGGTTTTCTGTCGCCAGAATGAACGATGCCAATGGAATTCCGATTGTTCTTTCACGCACTGGATATACGGGCGAGTTAGGTTACGAGATATTCTGCCATCCAAGGGACGCGGCTGAAGTCTGGCGCATATTGCTGAATGCTGAAAGTGCGAAAAATTTAAAGCCAATGGGCCTCGGCGCACTGGATCTTCTCAGAATTGAAGCAGGACTAATTTTCGCCCAGACTGAATTTTGCGAACAAACTGATCCGTTTGAAGCTGGCATTCCCTTTACAGTTCCGATTAAGTCAAAGACGGACGACTTTATCGGGCGAGATGCGTTGATCAAACGAAAGGAAAATGCGCAACGTAAATTGGTTGGATTGGACATTGACGGACGCGAAACAGTTGGAGGCGGTGATGGCGTATTTGCTGGCCGCCAGAAAGTTGGAGAAATCACCAGTGCCTGCATTTCACCGATCCTTGGCAAATCGATTGCTCTATGCAGGATGAATATCGAATATGCGGATATCGGAACTGAAATCGAAATTGGCAAACTTGATCACCATCAAAAGCGTATTCCTGCAGTCGTTGTTCCCTTTCCGCATTTTGATCCGGAAAAGAAACGCGTACGTGGGCTGTACAACTGAATTTAGTTTAGTGCTACTGCGGTAGCGGCATCAATCAGGTTGACACCATTGCTCTCTAGCAGAACTAGATTTAACTGAAAATTTGAGCAGAAGGTTCTAAGAAACCAACCAAAAATTCAAATCCCAAGATAAGCCTTCTTTACATGCTCATTGTTGGCGAGACTTTCGGCGCTTCCATCAAGGGTAATCTTGCCATTTTCGAGAACATAACCGCGCTCGACAGTTTTCAGCGCTAGGTCGGCATTTTGCTCAACAAGTACGACCGTTACACCACTTCGATGAATCTCCTGTAGGATCAGACTAATTTCCTGCACAATCAGCGGAGCCAGTCCCAGCGATGGCTCGTCAAGTAAAAGAATCTTGGGCCTCGACATCAACGCCCGACCAATTGACAGCATCTGCTGTTCACCGCCACTCAATGTTCGGGCCTGTTGACCAATTCGCTCTTTCAGTTTTCCAAAATGGGAGAAAACCGACTCCAAATCCTGACTGATCCGCTGCTTGTCTTTATAGATGTACGCACCTAGCATCAGATTTTCCAAGACTGTGAGATCTTTGAACACGCGCCGTCCCTCAGGCACATGTGCGATTCCACGGGCTAGCAGTTGGTCAGCTTCGATTTGATCAACCCTTTCTCCGTCCAGCAATATTTCACCGGAACTGGGTTTGACCAGTCCCGATATGCTACGTAGGGTGGTGCTCTTGCCAGCTCCATTTGAGCCGATCAATGTGATTGACGAACCGGATGAAGCGGTAAAGCTGATGCCCCTCAGAGCTGCGACGTTGTGGTAGTTAACCACAAGATCGTTAACTACGAGTTCCATTCTTCAACCCCCACCCAGGTAAGCTTGAATCACATTTGGATTATGTCGCACCTGATCTGGCGTACCGTCATCAAGCACCGTGCCAAAATTGAGGACAACCAGTCGGTCACATAGCCCCATCACAGCTTTCATGTTATGTTCGACCAGCACTATTGAGATCCCTGACTCGCGAACGCGCTCAGTCAGTTCCATCATATGTTGAGTTTCTTCCGGATTCATTCCTGCAAACGGCTCATCCATAAGAAGCAAACTCGGCTTCGCAGCAAGAGAAATGGCGACCGCCAGTGTACGCTGCAATCCAAGTGGAAGCTCTGCTGCCAGTTGATCCTTCCTTTCAAGCAAGCCCATAAATTCGAGAACTTCAGTCGTGGCTTCAATCGCTTCATTTTGCTTTTGGCGATCAAGACCCAGTACGGCGGAAATGATGTTCGTGTGAGCCTGCTTATGTGTACCAATCAGGACATTTTCGAACACCGTCAGTTCTTGAAACAGTGTTGTTTCCTGAAATGTTCGCACCACCCCGGCCGATGCGATGCGAGAGGGCTTCTGGTTTGTAATGTTGTTGCTACGAAACAGGACTTCTCCACTGGTCGGTGACAGAAACCCGGCAATCATCTTGAACGTGGTACTTTTGCCAGCGCCATTTGGCCCGATAAGGCCGCGAATCTCGCCCTCATTGGCAGAAAAACTCACATCATCGACAGCCAGCAGTCCGCCAAATCGCATCGTAAGGTGTTTGACCTCGAGAATCGGCGTCACGTCACACTCTCTTGATTTGCCTGGAATTTCTGCCTGATCTTCTGCGGTAAGCTCTCAAGTCCGCCAGGCAGGTAAAGAATGAAAAAGATTAAAGTTGCACCATAAATTGCTGGCCGCAGTTGCTCCGCACCGCGCAAAACCTCATCCAGAACAGACAGCACAACAGCTCCGATAATTGCTCCATAAAACGTTCTGTATCCACCAACAATCACCCAGATCAGAATAAAAACCATAAATCCGATATCAAACTGTTTCGGAGCGACTGTTCCGATGTAGTGAACTTTAAGCGCTCCTGCAATTCCCACAAACAGAGAACCAATGACGAATGCTAAAGTTCGATAATTCCAGGTATTTACGCCAACCGATTCAGCCAGCACCCCCTTCCAGTGAACTGCATGAAGCGTCAAACCAATTCTAGAATTTTCAATTCGATACAGCAGGTAAACACATACGCTTACCACAATCAAAACCAGGTAAAAATAAGGAATGGGCTCAAGAAAATCGATGTTCATCAATTCCGGAGATGGTATTGCGCTGGTTCCACCCGTTCCACCAAATGGTTTAATAAACTGTATCCAGCTCAAGCGAATTGCTTCACCTGCAGCGAATGATCCAATTAGAAAATAAAACTGGGTCATTCGAAACAGCGGGTAACTCAGGAGCAACGCCACCAGACCAGCCATCACACCAGCAAGTGGTAATGTGATCCAAAATGAAATATCAAAGTTCTTGCTGATCAATGCACTGGTGTACGCACCAACACCCATCATGACTGCATGAATCAGAGACCATTCTCCGGTTAGTGTAACGAGGCGATAACTCACCACGACCAGAATATTGATAGTGAGAAAGATCAGAAAGTCCTGTTGATGGTACTTTAGAAAATGTGGCAGAACGATCAGCACCGCGTATAGCAGCAACAGGAACAAAACCGGTCTGAATTTCGCTGGAATGAAGCTATTCACTGACTCGATGCCCCATAATACCTGTCGGACGAACAATCAGCACCAGCACCATAATGACCAGCCCTGATATCGTAGCAATGGTGCCACTGAAGTAGGTTGTTACAAATGTGTGGAACAGCGCATACAGTACAGAGGCAATTACGGCTCCTGGAAGGCTGCCAACGCCCCCGACGATGGTCACAATAAATGCGGCAATAATGACGTTGTGTCCCATGTGAGGGTTGATGTTTGTGAGCGGAGCCATCAGTGCACCGGCCAGTCCCGCCATCGCCGCACCGACTCCGATAGCAATCATAGATACCCGTATCGTACTGATTCCCTGCAATGCAGCGGCTTCCCGATCCATCGAAACCGCTCTAACCGCCCAGCCAAATTTAGTACGGGTGAGAAAATACCACAGAATTCCCAATGCGAAAATAGCGACTGCGATACTGAAAAGGCGTTGATAAGGAATACGAACTGAATCCAGAAGGATGAGTGTTCCCTCAAACGGTGGCGGAACCTGCTTTGACGGGCCTTCACCACCAACGTAAGTCGCAATGACTTGCAGAATGAACAGCATGCCAATCGAACAGATGAGTCCTCCAAGCGGGTCACCGGTCATGGGACGAAACAGAAACCGCTCCATCAGCAGCCCAAGTGCGGTAACGAGCAAAATTGCCAATACAACTGTGATGAGATAGGGTACACCGTTTTGCGCATGCACAAACCAGATCGTATAGGCGCCAATCATGACCAGTTCGCCATGCGCGAAGTTCACCACTCGCATCACACCGAAAACTAAAACCAAGCCGATCGCAGCCAACGCGTAAAATCCGCTTTGAATAATTCCGTTAACGACCGTTTGGATCAGCAAATCCAATTGCAACACCTTCAGATCTGTTTGCTACCAAAAGAAACAGGGGAGAGTACGAATGACTCTCCCCTTGTCGTCTGCCTTTAGAATTTTATACTGTTCTCAGGCCCAGTGCTTTCATGTGCTTGATTAGAACATCGTTGTTCGCATCCAGCCACGCTGCCAGGTCTCCGTACTCCTGAATTCTGGCTCTTCCGTCCTCGACCACAACAACCGGCCAGCGACCAACCAGAACATTGTCCAGTCCCCAAAGTTGGCTGCCCCACCAGGAGCCTCCACCGAAGACGAAATTCTGTTCGCTACCGGTCATTTGCGCGGTAACCGCTTCCGATTCCACGCTGCCAGCAGCTTGGGCGTTTTCTATCCAGTTCAACAAAATTACTGGATATTCCCAAGCAACAGCAGACCAGTCATGCGGATGGTCGGCTCGAAACGCCGCATCGAATCCTCCTGGATCCGGAAAATTCACATCTGCCAATGCAGGATCATCAAAATCCGGAAATTGGAAAATCGTGCCATTGACGAAATCAACACTCGTTTTGGCAATGATTTCGTGATAAAAATCAAGCGTACACGAAATGATTTTTCCATCAAAGCCCTGGTGATACAACTGCTCCATGATTGGCGTAACATAGAAACTTGTAGCCATACAGAAGATATCCGGGTCTTTATCCAGTACGGAACTGACGATTGGAGCAAAGTCCGTGACATCAAATCCGTGCAGGTTGGTGTCAACAACTTCAATGCCTGCAACTTCAAACGCTGCCTGGTAAGTTGCAGTCGATTGCAGCCCATACTCTACGTCGTTGTTTGTGACGATCACGGCAGTCTTGGCGTCGGGATAATTTCTGGCAAGCCACTCTACTCCTGTCACGTTGTAAAGTGGGTGTGATTCACATGTCGCGACAAGATAATTTGAATCGGGTGTGATATCACTCGGCAACAAGGTAGTCGTCAGTACCTTTCTTCGAGTTGCCCATGGCAATACGGCAGCAACTGTCGCTCCGCCAAGCATCATCACCATCTTGGCTTCATCTTCAAGCACCAATTTCTTCATGCCCTGCACTGCTTTATCGGTTTCGTATCCATGATCATAGGTGGCGATGTTGATGTCATACGTCTCACCTCCAATGGTCACGCCACCGGCCGCATTGATGTTTCTGGCAATAATTTCGCATCCGTAAAATCCCGGAAGTCCCCAAGGAGCAAGGTCACCGGTCATGGGAATATTCATTCCGACGGTGAGTTGCTTATTCGCTGAAAAAGCGCGACTTGGAATTATGCCAGCAGCCGTCGCAGTCGTTGCACCGGCTGCCATTTGTTTCAAGAATTTACGTCTCGAGGCGTTGGTATCAAATTTACTCATATCATCCTCACAAGTAAGTGAATTACAACCGTTTATAAATCAAATCGAACGCATTCACAAATTCAATTTTAAAGAGGCTGTTAACTTTGAGATTTGATAAACTGCGACGACTACAGAATGGTTGACAGTAAGTGACCGGTTTTCTCAGTTTTTATCATTGAAATCCAATCTTACTGCACCAATAATGTAGAATCGAACACCGCTTGAACGAGTAGCAAAATTCAATCATTCATTTCTTTCCAAGACCATCATTATTAACATTGAATTGAGCTAGTGTCTAGTGATCGACCTTCAAATGTGATGCAAGGCGCATTATTGATTGTTGCTGCAATGTCACTCATTGGGCTGATCGATAATTTCGTGCGGTACGTTGCCGAAGAAGGCGGCCTATGGCAATTTCACTTGACCCGCTCCATTATTGCCTGCCCTCTCATTGTGTGCTTTTGCCTTATCAGACGAAAGAACCTGTTTCCGAAAAGGCTATGGGCGGTCGCATTAAGGTCCATTCTGATGGCGATGGCGCTTCTGATTTACTTTGGTTCCATCACCTTAATGCCTATCGCAGAAGCGGGTGCCACATTGTTCAGTTCTCCGATATTTGTTCTTATATTTTCTGTCTTGCTGTTGGGGATTCGCGTTGATTTTTGGCGAATTCTCGCTGTAGCAATCGGCTTCATCGGGATGCTTCTGATACTAAAACCAGACCCATCTAACCTTAATGCTTTCACACTACTACCGTTTCTGGCTGGTTTGCTCTATGCACTTGGACAATTGACCACCCGTCACTTGTGCGCGGATGAAAGCACTTTTCTTTTGCTGATAGGATTTTTTGTCGCGCTTGGTATTTTCGGCTTGCTTGGAACAATCCTGTTCACGTTCGTCAGTATTCCTGAAGGCTGGGTAACAGCTGCCCCATTCTTCTTTACCGGCTGGGTAAGTCCGACGGATAGATTTCTGTTCTGGACATTCGTTCAAGCGATCGGTTCACTATTTGCAGTATCCGGTCTGGTTCGCGGCTATCAGGTCGCGGAGCCCACATACATTGCTGTGTTTGAATACAGCTTTCTGATCTTTGCTGGCGTCTGGGCATGGATTCTGTGGCGTGAACTGCCTGATCCAATTGGCTTTCTAGGTATTTTTAGTATCGTAGTCGCCGGAATAATTATTGCGCTGCAAAGCAGAAAATCAGAACTTGAAACGAAGTCGGCAACCAGTTCCTAATTATCTGATTCAAATGAACTGTCGAACATCATGAAGAATGTAAACGTCATCAATCACCCGTTGGTACAGCACAAGTTATCACTACTTCGAAAACGAGAAACCAGTACCGCAGAATTCCGACAGCTGGTTAGGGAAATATCCTTGCTACTCGGATATGAGCTAACCCGAGACCTTGAATTGGAGTACAAAATTATCGAAACTCCTCTTGCCGAGATGCAGGCGCCATTTCTGTCAGGCAAGAAAATCGTGCTGATTTCAATTCTCCGTGCCGGAAATGGTATGCTGGAAGGTATGATCGACCTGATGCCATCGGCTCGAGTGGGGCATGTCGGGCTGTATCGTGACCCAAATACCTTGGTCGCAAAGGAATACTATTTCAAAGTTCCTCATGATTTGATCAATCGTCCGGTAATCGTTTTAGATCCAATGCTGGCGACCGCAAACACGTCGGTTGCTGCGGTTCAGCGAGTCAAGGAAGCCAAGGCCAAAAACATAAAGATGGCCTGCCTGCTTGCCGCTCCAGAAGGAATAAAGTCATTTCAATCAGCCCATCCAGATGTTCCGATCTACACAACCGCTATTGACGAAAAACTGGACGATCATGCTTATATTGTGCCGGGGCTTGGTGATGCAGGTGACCGGCTTTATGGAATGAAGTGATTTCGAACAAATAATTGAGTCGCAACCAATTCTTTTGGCTTAATGCTGATATCTAGCAAAATCGGGACTCGAGTGGCCAAGAGTAAGAGAAAACAGGACACTAACTCAGCGGAGAGACATGCGAAATTTCGATTGGCCGGAGGTGTCAATTCATCAGGTGAATTTAAATGGTCTGATGAAATCAACAAATGGTTTGACAATCAATCCAAAAGAGAGGTGCGATTCTATTTGCGATAAATAAACTCGAAGATGAGTTGGGTCAGCGAAGCAGCGGTCTTAGTGATGGTGTTTGCGAAATCAAGGGCAAAGGCGTTAAAGAATTTCGTTTATACAATGCCAATGCCAAAGGAAAAATTATTTTTGAATGGCGAATTCAAGAACACAAGTAAAGAACAAGACAAAGTCTAACGGAAAATACATAGGGCGAATGGTTGTTGCGATTATTTCGATTAAGCATATTATTAGTGGGATTGATTCAGCAAACAAAGCTCATGGCGAAAGAAAATCCAAAAAGACACACCGGGAAAACAACAGTTATGGCTCAACGAGATTATCAGACTTTACCGGATGACAAAACGGCAAAACTAGCCCGTGCGAGCGCGACTGAACTCAGTCAAATGCTTGATCGATTTCCAGTTTCAAAGCAATCTCAATTTAAAATCGAAATCGACGGGCAGGACCTTATTCTGCCAGTGCAAGCACTTGTACTGCTTCGGAACCTGCTAGATGAATTGGCTCGTGGAAATGCAGTGACTATTGTCCCTCTACATGCAGAATTGACCACCCAACAAGCATCTGATATCTTGAATGTATCCAGACCTTATCTGATTAATTTGCTGGAAAGAGGTGAACTTCCATTCACCAAGGTAGGAACCCACAGACGTATAGAATTTAAAGCTTTGATGGCATACAAGAACATAGTCAAGAAACAAAGTTCCTCCGCTATGGATGAACTAATCCAAATAGCCCAAGAGACTAATCTCGGATACTAATTTTCAATCACGGCACAATTGTTACAAAACCATATAGCATCAATCTAGCCTGCATATTGCACTAATAGCTGATTTCCACTCTCTGAGAAGAAAATTCGACCCATTGAAGACCAGGTAGAACATTCCCGCAGCAGTCATCGAACAATTTTACGACGGACAGTGCGATCACGGTTGTTTGGGGATCATGTGCCAGTGATTCTGTAGATTTCTCGCGTGAACAGCCCTCGGCTGCAATTTGCCAGTCTGCTCTCGACCTGTGCTGAGTGCTTATCGAGGCGGCGGCGAGGGACATGCCATCATGGACACAGGATTCTAATTTTAGCGTCAGGTGAGACTTTGTTTGATTTTCACTCTTTTTTAATGATTTTCAGGTCAGTCTAACTTTCCCGTTCAAGGGCGATTGAAATTCCCTGCCCCACACCAACACACATTGTGCACAACGCATAGCGACTGTCAGCCGAATGCATCTGGTTAATCGCAGTCGTCGCCAGCCGAGCTCCACTCGCACCTAAAGGATGTCCCAATGCGATTGCACCGCCATTCGGGTTAATCCTTGCGTCTTCATCAGCGAGTCCAAGACCGCGTATCACAGCGACTACCTGAGCAGCAAATGCTTCATTAATTTCAATGATCCCGAACTGAGAAAGACTGACGCCAATTCTTTTGATTAGTCTCTGTGTTGCAGGAACTGGACCCAATCCCATCACTCTTGGTGCCAAACCCGCAGTAGCCATTCCCAGCACTCGCGCTTGAGGCTTTAAACCAAACCGATCGACCGAAGCTTCACTGGCCATCAGTAACGCACACGCGCCATCGTTAATTCCCGATGCATTCCCTGCAGTAACGGTCCCATTGGAACGATCAATCGGCTTCAATTTCGCTAAGTCCTGAAGTGAAGACAATCGAGGGTGTTCATCCTCGCTGACCTGAGTTGGAGTACTCTTTTTTGTGGGAAGGTTAACGGAAACGATTTCCCTTTCAAAAAATCCGTTTTCTTTTGCGCGAGCAACTTTCAACTGGGAGTTGAATGCAAACTGATCCTGATCTTCTCGGCTGATTCCGCATTCGAGCGCAACATTTTCAGCTGTGGCAATCATTGAGTCGACACCAAATTGCGCTTTTATTCTGTCATTGACAAATCTCCAACCCAGTGTGGTGTCATAAATGGTGCTGCTTCGACTGAAACCCCGATCTGCTTTTGGCATTACAAAGGGTGCGCGGCTCATACTTTCGACACCGCCCGCAATGATCAAATCCGCCTCACCACACTTGATCGCTCTAGCGGCTGAACCAACCGCATCCATACCTGAGCCACACAAGCGATTGATGGTGGAAGCTGGAACAGTTTCGGGCAACCCAGCGAGCAAAACACTCATTCTGGCAACATTACGATTGTCCTCGCCTGCCTGATTGGCGCAGCCTAGAATGACTTCGTCAACTGCCTCCCAGTCTACAGTCGGATTACGAACCATTATCGATCGCAAGGGAATCGCGGCAAGGTCATCGGTACGAATAGACGCCAAAGCACCTGCATAACGTCCGAAAGGCGTACGGATCGCATCACAGATGTATGCTTCACTCATCATTCCATTCTCATCAAAACTTGGTGGTCAATGCACATTGAGAGTCTGATATTTTGTAGAGATTGTTTTAGTTGGATCTTCGTCGAAGCAATAAAGGACTAACCCGGTAACGCTCGCCACGATAAACCACTGCAAGATTTTCAATGAAGTTTACAACGTAATTAACCCCGACCAAATTCAACCACTCAAATGGACCAGCTGGATAGTTGAGACCTGCCCTGATTGCAATGTCGGCATCCAATTCACTACAAACACCTTGCAAAACCGCATCTGACGCTTCGTTGATCAGCATGGCTACCGTTCTCGCAACTACAAGTCCTGCTGAGTCTTGAATCAAAAGCGGTCGAATTCCAAACAAACGAAGCCAATTTTCAACGTCTGAGACAAAGTTTCTCGATGAATGGTCTGAAACAGCATAAGCAACGGTTGGACTTTGATTGGGCTCAAATATCAAATCAAACACAGCCACTTCATTTCCCATCTGAGAAGCCATTCGTCCATCTGTCAGTCGTAATTTTGCACCATTGGATTCTAGTTCACACCCGCTTGAACCATTCTCTCTCTGAAAGGAAATGTCGAATTTTCTGAGCACTGAATCAATGTGATCCGCAACAGGATTTGAACCGCGTAATAACAGGTTTGGCCAATGCGGAATCTTATCAGGTTCTGACAGGATAGTCTCAGGCTCACACTTTTCCTGAGATTTACTGTAGTCGTAGAATCCCCGTCCACTCTTCCTACCAAGGAATCCGGCATCAATGAGAGATTTTTGTATCAGGGACGGGGTAAATCGACGATCAAAGTAGTTTGCTTCAAATATCGACTTTGTGACCTGATAGTTTGTATCGTGTCCGATTAAGTCCATGAGTTCACAAGGGCCCATACGAAAACCCGCATCCCTGAAACAGAGATCCAAATCTACAGGTTCAATTGTTCGTTCCTGCAGCAAAGCCAGTGCTTCCGCATAGAAGGGGCGCGCAATTCGATTGACGATGAAACCAGGAGTTGAATTCGCACGAACAGGAATCTTCCCCCAAGTCTTAACCAGATGAACCACCTGATCAGCAATGGCAGATGAAGTCTGCATACCCGAAATTACCTCAACCAACTTCATCACAGGTGCTGGATTGAAAAAATGCATTCCAAGCAACCGGTCTGGATGCTTTAGTCCGCTACCGAGTTCTGTTATCGACAATGACGAGGTGTTGGAAGCAAGAATACACTCCGAGGATACGAACTCTTCCAAGGACTGAAATAACGCCCTCTTTTCCACCCGGTCTTCAACAATCGCTTCAATGACAATTCCGGCCTGACTCGCATCAGCCAAGTCTGAAGCAAGTTCGATGCGGGAGAAAGCCCGAGTTGCCTCCTCCGAGTTTAACTTTTCCTTGCTTACCAAATGCTGGAATGTTTTTCCAAGACTCTCTTTCGCCGATTGAGACCGAGTTTGGCAGACATCGTATAGCAATACCGAGTGTCCCGATTGCGCTGCCAGTTGGGCAATGCCCATACCCATTACACCAGCACCCGCAACAAACACCTTCGTGTTTTCAGGGTTAAGGTTCACTTGTAAATTCATTGCAAAGCAGAAGTCACTTTACCATTCGAATCTGATCGGAAATCAGATGAGCCAAGGTTCTTGAAGTGACGCAGAATACGATCAATCGAATCGAACGTATTGAAAATCCGCTGGCTGTCCATTAACACCGAAAGCTGGAGGTGCAATCCAGTTGGCAAACTGTCCTGGTTCTGCAACCCTTCCCATCAAGTTTGCAACAAATGCGCGGTCTGAAACGGATGGCAGCCAACGGTCAATTTCAGCATTCCAGGTAGCTTCGGTGATTACCTGGCCTGTCGGAGAAATTCGCACGCCAGCCAATGAGCCGATTTTTCGATTGAATGCCTTGTGCGGCAATACCAGTCGAAAAGGAATACCTGCCTTTTCCATTACCCGATTCCAACGCTTAACTCCTCGGATGCTGTCTGTGATGAATTTGTCTCGAAGAACCTCATTCAGCGCGTTCAGTTTAGGCACCTGACGCTCGACAAGCTTTCCATCGCGAACTTCCAATACGCCATACCAGTCATCTCTGAGCCGATGGTCGTCATCCTGCTTGCTTTCTTCGAATCGTCCCTTCAAACCACTGGAGTAAAAAATTGCAGCATTACTGGATTCATCCGCGCCAAACAAGTCAATTGTCACACTGTAATGGAAATTGAGATAGCGCTGCACAGTGTCCAGATCTATGACGCCATTTTCACGTAATGTGTGCGGGTCATCGGTCTTCAATTCATTCATCACCTGACAGGTTCGCTGGAGAATACGTGAAACACCCGATTCTCCAATAAACATATGATGAGCTTCCTCGGTCAGCATAAATCGGGTTGTTCGCGACAATGGATCAAACCCCGATTCCGCCAGCGCACAAAGCTGAAACTTGCCGTCTCGGTCGGTGAAGTAGGTGAACATGAAAAACGCCAGCCAATCGGGAGTTTTCTCATTGAACGCCTGCAGTATTCTTGGATTGTCTTCCTCTCCGCTTCGGCGTTCCAATAAAGCCTCACCTTCTTCTCGACCGTCGCGTCCGAAGTACTTATGCAGCAGATATACCATCGCCCACAGATGACGCCCTTCCTCGACATTGATCTGAAAAATGTTTCGAAGATCGTAAAGACTCGGTGCAGTATGTCCAAGGTGGCGCTGCTGCTCAACAGATGCCGGTTCAGTATCACCCTGCGTAACAATAATTCTGCGCAAATTGGCTCGATGTTCACCTGGTACAGTCTGCCAGGCATCTTCACCTTTGTGATCACCAAAGTGAATTTTTCTGTCCTGTTCTGGCGGGCTCAAAAATATGCCCCAGCGATAGCTCGGCATTTTCACGTAATCGTAGTTCGCCCAGCCCTTAGGGTCGACGCTGATTGCTGTTCGAAGATAGACGTCATAGTCGCCCGTTCCGTCCGGGCCCATCTCCTTCCACCAATTCAGATAATTCGGCTGCCAGTGCTCCAATGCGCGTCGCAACGCCCGGTCTTCGCTCAAGTTAACGTTATTTGGAATTTTTTCGTTGTAGTTGATAGAAGTTGTCATAGTCAATAATCAATAAAGTAATTGAACCTAAACGCGGTCCCAGTCAAATTTTGCTTTCTCACCCGAACCATACACCTTAAGGGAACCGGATTCACCTGTTGCATTCGGGCGTTGAAATATCCAGTTTTGCCATGCTGTCAGTCGACCGAATATACGAGTCAACATTGTTTCCTGGCCATTAAACCGAAGATTGGATTCCATACCAGTCAGTGCGTCCGGCGACATTGAAACACGTTCCTCAATTGCAATTCTAATTTCATCATCCCAGTCAAGTTCATCCGGATTAATCGTTACCAAACCCAATTCATAAGCTGAATCAGCATCAAGTGCTCTACCCACCTTTGCTTTGAGAAAGTCCAATGTTTTGGAGTTTCCATAAAATCTTCGAACCAATCGGCTTTCTCCAGTGAGCATTGACAGCGCGCCGAAATTAATTTCACTCAAAGCTATGTTCGGTGCACTGTCTTCACCTGACAGGGACAAGTGATAGCTTCGGTCACAAGCGAGTGCCAACTCGAAAAAACTGCCAGCAAAGCATGATCCTTCGTCAATGATCGCGAACAAACTTCTTGAACTGACGTCAAGTCGACCGAAGACGCGGCGTAAATAACCGATTGTCTCCCGAACGAACCATTGATCCCGGTTTTCAATCAGGATTCGATCCATCGATAGTACCGAATCAATTTCTCCTCTCGTGTTTATCAGCCACACTCCCGTTTCGAGTTCATTGGTGCGCATCCATAGAATGGCATCATCCAATTCCTGGGCAAGCCGTAGAGGGTACCAGTCAGCGCCAGTCTCCTCGAAATCTTCCAAATTTGCAGCAGTCGCTTCTGTCGGCATTGAAATGGTGAATGATGCTGTACGCGCCTTTCGATCAATCTCAACGCTGACATGTTGATAACGAATTTCATTTCCAGTATTTTCGCGCTCAACCGGCTGCAGTAGAACCGGGCGGGCGTTAGATGGTCGATCACTCAACTCGCTCAATTCCAGAGCACGATCTCGGACTCGCGCGTCAAACACTGCTGGTTTGGCAATGTCATCAACCAGTCGCCAGTCCTTGGCTTTTTGACCTCGAATGCCTTCTGCTGTTGTACAGAATATGTCGGCTAAATCGTGTCGAACCTGTCGTTTGTCGGTTAGACGCGTCAAACCACCAGTCCCGGGCAAAACCCCGAGCAGCGGAACTTCGGGCAGACTGACAGCACTAGAGCGGTCATCAATCAGTATGATTTCATCACACGCAAGCGCTAGCTCATAGCCGCCCCCTGCGCAAACACCATTAATCGCCGCAATAAACTTAAGACCGCTATTGGCCGATGAATCTTCTATACCGTTTCGGGTTTCGTTGGTGAATTTACAGAAGTTGACTTTCCAGGCATGACTGCTCGAACCTAGCATGAAGATATTCGCACCTGAACAAAATACCCGATCCTTGGCACTGGTAATAATGACTGTTCGAACTTCCGGATGTTCAAATCGAATTCGATTCAAGGCATCGTTAAGCTCAATGTCAACACCTAAATCGTAACTATTCAGCTTAAGCTTATAGCCTGGGCGTAATCCGGCATTTTCATTCACATCCGCCGACAGGTATGCAATTGGTGCCTCAATAGCGATTCTCCAATGTTGATATTTTGACGGATCGGTTTGGTAGTCAACTTGGTTGGATTCTTGCACCGGTGCGGTTCCTTAATTTTCTGATTCGATCAATCCTGGTATTATTATTCATTCGCAAATTCGATTTTAATCACTGCACATAGTACCGCCTCCATACGTGCCACCTATTGTGAGCATTGAGGGAAAATGTGTCGGTAGCGCTTAAATCTGAAGTAGTACTTCCGATATAAAATTATTCGAATTGAAATCAACTCGACACCCGTATCGGATTAATTTACCAGTTCTGATGGGTGGTGTGAATCTCTGTGAGCACATCCGGTTTCGGAGAAACAGTAATGGACACTGACAACACTTTAGCACCTGACATACCATTCAACTTCGCAGCACATCTTATTTCAGTCAATCACGGGCGACTCGATAAACTCGCTTATCGAGATGATAAGAAAGATCTGTCATACGGTGACCTTGCTGATGCGACTAAGCGAATGGCTGCCGGGTTAGTATCGAGTGGAATGCGTAGAGAGGAACGGGTTTTGATCCTGATGCACGACAACTGTGATTGGCCAGTTGCTTTTCTTGGCGCTCTGTATGCTGGTGTTGTTCCCGTTGCTGTTAATACTTTGCTTACCGCCAGCGACTATCAGTTCATACTGAAAGACTGCCGGGCGAAAGTGATCATTGCCTCGGAGCCATTGCTACCTGTACTGACGACTGCTATTGATAATGAGAATCTCGATGTAACAACGATCGTTGTCAGTGGTGATACGGATAGTCCGCCGGACAAAGCGGTGAAATTTGACGCCTTCCTAAAGAGTTCTAATCCAATGGAATGTGCTGCTGAAACCCACCCGGATGAGCCTGGATTCTGGCTCTATTCATCGGGTTCTACAGGTCAACCTAAGGGTACGGTGCATAGTCACGCGAATCTCTACTGGACTGCTGAACTCTGCGGCAAAGGTGTGCTCAGATTAACCGAATCAGATATCTGTTTTTCAGCAGCAAAACTGTTTTTCGCCTACGGGCTTGGCAACGCGTTGAGTTTTCCACTGAGTGTTGGTGCTTCTGTCGTGCTGATGCCAGAGCGACCCACGCCAAGTGCTGTATTCACCCGTTGGGTCAAGGACCAGCCGACTGTATTTTTCGGTGCTCCAACGGGCTATGCAGGTATGCTTGCATCTGCTGATCTACCTTCAAGAAACGACGTTTCATTGAGATTGGCTTCATCTGCAGGTGAACCGCTACCGGCCGAAATCGGACGAAAGTTCACTGAAACTTTTGATGCTGAAGTCATTGACGGCATCGGTTCTACTGAAATGCTTCACATCTATCTTTCTAATCAGCCTGGCAACGTACACTACGGAACTACAGGAGTTCCGGTACCTGGCTACGAAATCGAACTTCGAAATGAGGATGGAAGTCAAACAGAAGATGGAGAAATCGGTGAACTCTATGTCAAAGGTCCCAGCGCAGCATTGATGTACTGGAACAATCGGGAGAAGACCCGCTCAACATTTCAAGGCGAATGGACGAAAAGTGGTGATAAATACATCCGCAATAGCAACGGTACTTACACTTATTCCGGTCGTACGGATGACATGCTGAAGGTAAGCGGGGTTTATGTCTCACCTTTTGAAGTTGAATCGACGCTGGTTCAACATTCAGCAGTACTCGAAACCGCTGTCATTGGCCATGTAGACGCCGATGGGCTTACAAAAACCAAGGCATTTGTTGTACTAAAGGAAGGCGCCAACGCGGATGCCAAGGAACTCAAAGATTTTGTCAAAGACAAAATCGCACCCTACAAATATCCCAGGTTCATCGAATTCGTTGATGCCCTACCCAAAACAGCAACGGGAAAAATTCAACGCTTCAAACTGCGTGAACAAGATCGGTCAACATGACGGTTTGTGAGCCTGCGTTTGTCAAACTTCACTGGGACCAACGCAGCATAAGACTGGAATACACTTTCGTAGGAGTCGACAATCCAGCAGCACCGTTAATTGTCTTCTTGCATGAAGGTCTCGGGTCGCTTCGTCTTTGGAAAGACTTTCCAAACCGATTGTGTGCAGCCACCAGATGCCGTGGCTTGGTGTACTCGCGGCCCGGCTATGGGCAGTCAACTCCATTTCCTGCTAACGCATTTTGGGGCACTGACTTCATGCATCGGCAGGCCTATGAAGTACTACCAGAATTACTCACTAAACTGGGTATTGATGGTAGCCGGGACCGGATTTACCTTTTCGGTCACAGTGACGGGGCCTCTATTGCGATGCTTTATGCAAGCAGGTATGCTGACCTTGTCAATGGACTGATTGTAGTTGCGCCGCACACTATGGTTGAAGCAGTCACCGTGAAGAGCATCAACAGGCTGAAAAAAGCCTACGGAACCGGTGATATGAAAATAAAGTTCGCAGCCCACCATATTGACGCAGATGCTACGTTCAGCGGCTGGTCTCAAGTTTGGCTTGATCAGGCGTTTCGCAGCTGGTCCATTGAATCTGAATTACACAAAATTCAATCTCCCCTGCTGATCGTTCAAGGCACGAAGGACGAATACGGTACCGTTGATCAGGTCAGCAGGATTGTCCAAATGCTACCAAATGCAGAACATATGGAAATTCCTGGCTGCGGTCACGCACCACATCGTACGCACCCTGATGTCCTTCTAAGCTGCAGTACTCAGTTTTTCCACACTATTTCCAGCAAACGACCGATTCCCCCTGTCGATAGAAATTGAATACAACAAAACGGTGCAATCAACATAAATTTTGGATTGCTATAATCCCAATTAACCTGATGACCCTGACAGAAATGAATTTTTCAAGTAGTGTGAAAACGCTTCGTGTTTTTTCACAACACTGAGTCAGTCAGAATTGATGAATTAAAGAAGGAGAATTTAATGACTCGAGTAGCAATTATTGGAGCAGGACCCTGCGGCATGTCCCTGCTTCAGGCTTTCAGAACCGCTGAAAAGAATGGGGACACCATTCCAGAAGTTGTCTGCTATGAAAAGCAAAGCGATTGGGGCGGTTTGTGGAACTATACCTGGCGCACTGGAACAGATCAGTACGGTGAACCGGTGCATGGCAGCATGTATCGATACCTTTGGTCAAACGGACCGAAAGAGTGCCTGGAATTCGCCGATTACACCTTTGAAGAGCATTTTGGGAAACCCATCCCGTCGTTTCCACCAAGAGAAGTGTTGACAGACTACATCAAAGGGCGTGTTGAAGCCTCCGGCGCACGAAAATTCTGCCAATTTAATCGTGCAGCCCACTGGGTACGTTACTGGGATGAAAGCGATAAATTTACCGTTGCAACGCGAGATCTTGAGAGCAACTCCATGTCGGCTGAAATGTTCGATTATGTTGTTGTATCAACAGGTCACTTTTCTGTTCCCAACGTACCGCACTTCGACGGCTTTGACAGCACCAGCGCTCGCGTACTTCATGCACACGATTTTCGCGATGCGCGAGAATTTGAGGGCATGGACCTGCTCATCATTGGCACCAGTTATTCCGCCGAAGATATCGGTTCACAGTGCTTCAAATACGGAGCTAAATCTGTCACCATCAGCCATCGTACTGCACCGACGGGTTTTCATTGGCCAGAAGCATTTGAAGAAGTTCCTTTACTCACGCGAATTGACGGGAAAACCGCACACTTTAAAGACGGCAGCAGCAAAGATGTTGATGCAATTATTCTCTGTACTGGTTATTTGCATCACTTTCCGTTCATGGCAGAAGAGTTAAAGCTTCGAACAACCAACCGCATGTGGACACCAGGACTTTATCAGGGTGTTGTGCTTGAAAACAATCCCAAGGTCATGTATCTCGGTATGCAGGATCAGTACTACACATTCAATATGTTTGATGTACAGGCCTGGTATGTGAGGGATGTCACTATGGGACGCATTCAACTTCCATCAAATGAAGAAATGGAAGCGCACAGCGCCAAATGGTTGGAGCGCGAAGCAGGTCTTGAAAACTATGAGCACGAAATCTGGTTTCAGGGCGACTACGTTCAGGAACTGTTAGATCAAAGCGACTATCCTAAATTCGATGTTCAGGGAATCAACAACGCATTTATGGATTGGGAACACCACAAGCACGATGACATCATGGGCTATCGCGATCATGGGCATCGCTCCCTGATGACCGGAAACGAACAGCCGGTTCATCACACCAAGTGGTTTGAAGCGATGGACGATTCTATGGAAAGCTACCTGTCAGACAAGGCAGCCTGATTCCAACAGTTCATCGGCAACCGGCTTCAATGTAAATGCCCTGTATGTTCGAAACATACAGGGCATTATTTCTGGAATCTCGTTATTCAGGCAATCCAAATTGTCTGAACCAGGCGACTACTCGGAGGATGGTGGTCGAACCTTACCGTACTCCTCATTGAGTTCTATCATTGGGTGAGTTTCTGAAGACTGAAACTTGACTAACAGTTCGCGGGCAATCATATCCCTCTCCTGCTGACTCTCAGGCAACTCAAGATCATCGGGTACTTGCACCCAACCGTTTATATTCCGATCAAATACAGCTGGCTTTCCTTCCTCGTATCCTAAGTGTACGTCTTCAAGCCAGTTGAGATCCTTCCAACCCATGAACTCAATATACTTCTTCAAAAAAGGTGTCAACTTGTCATAGTCGGGAACCAGGTTTACATCATACCGGTAGCCGATATGTTGACCAATTTCCTGCTCCCGCTCTTCCGTTGAGGAACCTTTTGCCTGTTTAGTGATATCCGTTACGTTTCCCATTTCTTTCACCTCAATAACGGGTCATATCAGGGCGTCCGACAGTATGCTGAGTTCCTGCCAGTGGAACCATCGCCATCGCAGAAGCCTCCATCGTTAAGGCAGCTAAATCTTCCGGCTCCAGAGAGTGAACATCTGTCTTACCGCAAGCGCGAGCCATCATCTGGCATTCAATGGCGAGTGTGTGCAGAAAGTTGTAGACCCTTTCCGCTGCGTCATCTGGATTGAGTCTCTTTCTGAGTTCCGGATCCTGCGTGGCAACACCGACCGGACAGCGTCCGGTATGGCAGTGATAACAGAACCCAGCTTCAACACCGATTTCAGTCTCATAATCTGCCTCAGGTATTGCTTTGTTGCAGTTAAGCGCCATCAAAGACGCATGTCCGATAGCGACGGCGTCTGCACCTAAAGCTAGCGCCTTGGCAACATCACCGCCATTTCGGATGCCGCCGGCATAAATCAGCGAAATTTCACCAGTCTTGCCGACATCATCCAGTGCTTTACGCGCCTGTCTGATCGCCGCAATGCCAGGTACGCCCGTTTCTTCTGTCGCAAGATGTGGACCTGCGCCAGTTGAGCCTTCCATTCCATCAATGTAGATCATGTCAGGATCAGTTTTAGCTGCCATCCTTACATCGTCATAAACTCGGGCCGCACCCAGCTTCAGTTGAATGGGGATCTGCCAGTCTGTAGCCTCGCGTATCTCCTCAATTTTCAACGCCAGATCGTCCGGTCCCAGCCAGTCAGGATGACGTGCGGGTGAGCGCTGGTCAATGCCGGCGGGAAGTGAGCGCATTTCAGCAACCTGATCGGTAACCTTCTGTCCCATCAAGTGGCCGCCAAGACCTACTTTACAACCCTGCCCGATAAAGAACTCGCATGCATCAGCCAATCTCAGATGGTGAGGATTGAATCCGTATCGAGACTGAATGCACTGATAGAACCATTTGCTAGAGTAGCGTCTTTCATCGGGAATCATCCCGCCTTCGCCAGAACACGTCGCAGTACCTGCCATTGTCGCACCGCGCGCAAGCGCGGTTTTTGCTTCATATGACAACGCACCAAAGCTCATGCCGGTGATATAGACCGGAATATCCAGTACAAGCGGTTTTTTTGCACGCGGACCAAGGACGGTTTTGGTTATGCAGCGTTCCCTGTACCCTTCAATTACAAAGCGAGTGAGCGTTCCCGGTAAAAACGTAAGATCATCAAATGTCGGAATCGGCTTAAACAGCGAGAAGCCACGCATACGGTAGCGTCCAAGCTCCGACTTGATATGAATATCATCAATAACCTCGGGTGGAAATATAGAACTTTGGCCAAGAGTACTCGTGTTTCTGGAAACTCCTGGCGGCATTGGTGGAGTCGTTTTTGGTTTCGTATCCATACGTATCTCTTACAAAACTAATTTCTTTTCAGTCGGTTCTAGGCTGTCGTAATTCCACAGCTGTTTGCCCGATTCAATTTTTCGCAAATTTTCAACACCATTGGGTGCTTCAAGTCCGTACTGATCGAGCTTGCGCTTGATCCAATTACATTCAAGTTCGGTCATTTCGGCATCAACAGCATCGACACCCAATCCTGCAATTTTGCCGCCGACATAGATGATGCCGTCGTACATTGAGTCACCTAGGTTTGGACCGGCATCTCCCAATATGATCATGCGTCCACGCTGCATCATGAAACCGCTGAACGCACCGGTTCGACCACCAACAATAATCGTCCCACCTTTCATATCAATTCCGGTTCTGGAACCGACATCACCCTTACAGACAAGATCGCCTCCACGAATGGCGGCACCGAAAGTCGAGCCTGCATTTTTTTGGATAACAATCGTGCCGGACATCATGTTTTCGGCGCAAGACCAGCCAACTCGACCGGAAATTGAAATATTTGGTCCGTCGCTGAGACCACAGCCAAAATATCCGAGACTGCCTTTGAAGATGAGTCTCAACCGATTGAGAATACCGACTCCCAGCGAGTGCTTGGCGCCTGGATTCATCACAGTAATGGTGCCATAGCCCTCACGCATTTTCGCAGCAATCTCCTGATTGACTTCGCGAGCACTACGACCTTCTGCATCGATGTCAACTAGCTTATCGAAATCAACATCAATCGCATGTGGAGAAGCGAGTCGATCGGATTCGACCGCCGAGAAGAAAATCTGTTGAGTTCTGCCGGTAAGCTTTTCGGCATGCATTGAACGCGTTGATGTCAACTCTGCCATACTCTCACCTCTCCTTCATATGGATCGATTGTCTCAATTTCATGAGGAAATACACTACGAATTGCAACCTCTTCCGATGCGAGTGCGACAAAATCTTCAGACTCATAAAGTACCATCGGTTTCGCCGCCATATAGTCTTTGGCCATTCCGAGTTTGTCGTTAGTGGCGACAACATAGGTGAAAACACCATCAAGGTCGCTAAGAGAGCGATTCATGGACTCCTCAAGATCATCTCCACGGTCCATGGCATCCGCCAGGTAGACCGCTATCAACTCTGAATCACAATTTGACATAAATCGATGACCTCTTCGCTCAAGTGCCCGGCGAGAGTTCCAGTAATTGGTCAACTGGCCATTGTGCACCACTGCAACATCCAGAAACGGATAGGCCCAGTAGGGATGGGCAGAGCGAATGTCCACATCTGATTCCGTTGCCATTCGGGTATGACCGATGGCATGCGTACCTTCAAAATGATTCAAGCGATATTGATCACCAACGGTATTTGCATCACCAAGATCTTTAATCAACTCCAACGCCTTGCCAATGGAGAGAATCTCAACGCCTTCGATATCTTCCAGATAATCAGCCAATCTTTTGAGATCTCCACTGTATCTGAAACGACAGCGGCGCGCATAAGGCGTAGCGTCTTCTACAGAAACGACTACTGCGTCATATTCAGCCAATCGATTCCTAACTAGATTGAAACGGTCGGCTATCTCGTCATGGATTTTAAAGCCGGTCGCAAGGTCTGCGCCTTCTGCAACTTTGTATCGCATGACATATTCGTTTTCAATGCCGTCGCTGACAGAACCGTACATAGCGAGCCCTGTCGAATCGGGACCGCGGTGCTTAAGCGACTGCAGCATTGATAGCAATTCGCTACCAATATTCGACGTATTGCCCCGGTGAATGAGGCCAGCTATTCCACACATTACCGATACTCCTTATGGCAGACAGTCAATATATGTTTCCATATCCCAATTCGTAACAGTTGCCATGAATTTAGCCCATTCATCTTCCTTGTAATGGAGAAAGACTTTGCCCATTTCGTCTGGCAACGCACTCATGATCGTCTCATCGTTTTTGAGCGCTTCAATCGCTTCACCAAGTGACATCGGCAGTTTGGTAACTTCCTTACCCTCTTCCATCGCCTCATAGATGTTGCGATTTTCTGGTCTGCCCGGGTCCAATTCGTTGGAGATGCCGTCATCAAAGGCTTTCAGCAGTCCTGCGCACAGCAGATAAGGATTAACCATTGAGTCAACCGCCCGAAATTCAAATCGTCCAGGAGCCGAAATTCGAAGTGCTGTCGTTCGGTTCTGATAACCCCAATCCTTGTAAACCGGAGCCCAGAAGCCTGTGTCCCACAGACGTCGATAGGAGTTCACTGTTGAACAGCCGAGTGCTGTCAGGGCATCGAGGTGTTTCATCACACCAGCGACTGAATAAAGACCAATCTGACCAGGCATTTGTGGGTCGTCTGTATCTGGCATGAATTTGTTTTCACCACCCTTGCGATACGTGTAGCAGCCTTCCATACCATTCAATGGATCGTTACCCAAAATATTTTGCGTCTCTTCTCCGCCAGTCCAGAGGGACATATTGGTGTGACATCCACTAGCCGACACGCCCATAAATGGTTTGGTCATAAAACAAGCGATCAGATTATTCTCTCTGGCAACCTGGGCACAAATCTGTCGGTAGGTTGACAGGCGATCACAGGTTCGCATTGCGTCATCATATGTGAAGTTCAATTCCAACTGACCGGGTGCATCTTCGTGGTCACCCTGAATCATGTCAAGTCCCATGAATCTGGAGTATTCGATGACTTTCATGAACACTGGTCGAAGGCTTTCAAACTGGTCGATGTGGTAACAATAGGGATTGGAAAATCCGCCATCAGGCATTCCGTCTTCGCCGCGTTTCAGCCACATCATTTCAGGTTCCATTCCGTGACGCAAATGCAAGCCATTGTGTTTTTCTGAAAATTCGTCGTGGAGGATACGCAGGTTGCCTCGGCAATCCGATGTCAAATGAGCACCCGGATCAACGCGTTCTTCACGATTTCGAAAGCAAGTGCAATAGACTCTCGCAACTCGCTTGTCCCAAGGCAGCTGGCAGAAAGTTTCCGGGTCAGGAATTCCGACCAACTCCATTGCTTCCGGCCCATAGCCGATATATTCCCCATAGCGATCAATAAACAGGTTCGCGGTTGACCCATAGACGAGTTGAAATCCGCGCTCAGCAATCGTCTCCCAGTGATCTGCAGGAACACCCTTGCCGACAATTCTTCCAGTAACCGAAATAAATTGATAGTAAATGTAATCGATTTTCAGTTCGTTAATTTTTTCCCGAACTTGCTTTACCAGACCCGCACGGCCTGGCCGATTCACGTGACGTTCAAGATCAGTTGAATCCATTATTTTTCCCCTTAACTTTAAATACCTATGCAGTTTGTTCCAACTCAATGAACAACGGATTATATAGACTTGATACTTCAAATTGAGCGAATCCGAATCGGAGATAAACTCGAAGTTTGTAAATATGCTGAAAGTGAAAGACAACTGATTCTTTGAGCTTTACAAGTGCCACTTTTCAGTAGAAATATTTCAATGCGAAACAAAGCGCTACATTCACATTGTTTGCGGAAATTCAAACAGAACTCAAAGCGAATGACACTTGGAATTCAGACTAAATCGCTCCAGTGGTGAGCACTCGAATCGTGTGTCATGCCAACTAGTTTCAGCGTAAAATCACGCCTTTCAATCAAATGCTTGCAGCAGTCTTAAGAATGAACTGCAATGTCCCTGTCAAATTGATAAATGCCACCCAACCGGGTGTAATTTGTCCTACACCCAAGATAGAAAAACTACCTCGCACACGTTAGCCAAATTCGCTATTGATAAGAAATTTCATGGTATCCACAGTTCCAGGTCACCAACACCACCCACTTACTGGAATTTTGCTGACTCTCATAGCAATGAGTTTGTTTTCCTGCCAAGATGCGCTCATCAAGCACCTTCTGGCAGACTATTCAGTATTTCAGATACTCTTCATGCGAAGCTTTGTTATTGTGATCCCACTTTCCTGCATTCTGTTTTACCGATTCGGACCACAGGGATTCCGTACCCATCGGGTGCTTGACCACTTCAAGCGAGTTACTTTCAACCTTCTCGCATTTTTGAGTTTCTATTTTTCACTGACGCGCATTGATTTAGGACAAGCAACTGCAATTGCTATGTCAGCGCCTCTTATTACGACAGCACTTTCAGGTCCCCTGCTCGGCGAACGCGCTACCGGACGGCAAAAATCAATTGTTGCGGTAGGATTTATTGGTGTCCTGTTAGTTATTCAGCCATTCACGGGCTCGTTTGATCCGATGGGAATCGTAGCAGTCATGATCGGAGCACTGATGTTCTCCCTGCTCGTCATTCAAACTCGCAAAATGACTCAAACCGAATCAACTGAACTGATGGTGATTTTTGCGGCGTTGACGATTTTGTGTCTGAGCGGTGTATTGATGCCAGTCTTGTGGGTTACGCCAGTTGGAAACGACTGGTTTCTATTATTTGGTGTCGGATTCATCAGCCTTTTCGCCCAGTTATCCATTGTCCATGCTTATCGATTTGCACCAGTCTACATTCTCGCGCCGTTTGAATATGTGACGATTCCTTGGGCGCTATTTCTCGGCTGGATCATTTTTGCTGAAACCCCGACTGTAGTCATGTTATTTGGCGTTGCAATTATCATCTCGTGCGGACTCGGGGTGATTCATGCCGAACACCGGAAAACATAAATTTTCTATTCAGTAAAGAACACGATCATTCTTTCATTTAATCACAGAGCAATTTTGCCAATTGATTGTTTTTGCACGAATTTAAACCGATTTCCAATATTTGACATGACCTAACCCTCATTGGTGTTGTACATTCGGTTGGCCTCTTACCCGACTGGGTATTCAACTGGAAAAAAGTGCCTGCGAGATCAGGCGGACTAAGAACAAATTCAGACAATGAGCAAATTACTCAATCTGACGATTTTAGTAGGGGTGTACTTGGTTTCCGGTTAAAGCGTCAATTTCGGACCAGATCAAAGCCAGGTTAAATTTTGCTCGATAATCTTCAAGTGAAGCACGAAGCAGTTCGGCTTGGGCATCTCCCAAATCAGAACTTTCTTCAAGTTCATAGAGTGTGCGAGCGCGGTCCATGTACTGATCTCTATAGTTCAACCTGACCTCTGCAGCGCTGATATCCAGATGATGGACTGTCAGCGCTTTCCACAATTCAAATGAGCGCTTACGGATTGCATGCTCGGTTTCCGCCAAATTGGCACGCGCTCGATCAACCGCAATTTGACTCAATCTGCGATCACGCTTTTTTTGGGACCCCGCTGCCAACGGTACATGAAGACGAAGACCAATAGAAGCAGAATTTCGACTTCCGACTTCTTCTTCCCACTCGGTTGCTTCAAGCACAATATCCAGTTGTGGCTTGAACTTGGAATTGGACACCTCAGCTGCCATTATCGCCTTTTCCAGATTGAGTTCCGCTTGCTTCACATCGTAGTTTGTTGCCAGAATCAGTTCGAGCAGTGATGCGAATTCCGGCACTTCCCGCTCAACATACACCGAAAGATCAGGCATTTGAAGATCTCGTGGTACGTAATCGACAAATCCCATCGCCAAGGCAAGATTACGACGCGTTTCGATTCTATTAAAGTTGTATTCCTGCCTCTTTGCAAATTCTTCGCGGTAAGTGGTTTCCAGTTTCAGCACATCGACTTCCGCATGCGCTTCAAACATTTCCATTTCTTCCAGAAACCGGTCGTAACGCAAAAATGACAGTGTCATTTTCTCGTCTTGAACACTGTAGGTCAGATCTGCAATGAGAACATCGAAGAATCGACGCATGATTTCGATTCTTCTTTGTGCGAGCACATAATCAAGATGATGTTGGGAACGCTGAACTTCGACATTTGCCACGCCCCGGTCCGTACTTCTGCGACCGAAGTCGTATATGGGATGACTCAACCGTAAAGTTGCACGACCATCACTCAGTGAGCTTGGGCCACCAGGCATTGCACGATCAACACGCTGTGGATACAAAATCGCCTCTAGATTCAATTGGTTGGCTGAGTTGTGAAAGTCTGAAGTGACTTTGGCGGATTCAAGCTCGGATTCGGCTTCACTTAGCGATGGGTGGGGACCGTCTGCAAACATCAAGACAGCCGATAAAATCAATGGCTCATCTGGTATTTCGGCTGCAGTTACGGCTGCCGAGGCAACACTCACCCCAATGAGCAATAGGAATTGACCCAACCTCTTCACTGTCAGTCCTCACTCATCAAGTTAATCTGTGTTGGAAGGGTGCAATCAGCTATGATCAAAAATGCAAGTCTCAAGTCCAACTACACCCACTGACTTATATCGGTGTGCTGAGAGGCTATACCAACCAACTCCATCGAAATTGGAGTATGCATCGCAGCAGGAATTGAGTTTCGTGTGTCGAGGTATCGACAAACGATTTATCTTCTCGCTCGTTTGAATTTTATGAAATTACTGTCTTGATAATGTCCGTCAACGACGAACTCTCCCAGCAACATGAATTCTTCTACATCCTTGGCAGCACCGGTATAGCGCATGACGCGATTGCCTTCCAGATCAAGAAACAGAAAAACTGGCGTTGCCCGTATTCGATTGTGCTTGAGTGCCCAATCTTTTTCGGTAATTTCCCCGCCATCGAAATCAACAACCAGATTATCCCCTTCGACATTCATCATCAGACAGCGGAAGTTCTGTCGAAAATAATCCTGAACCTCTGACTGGTTCAAGACCGTTGCTTTCATTCGGTCGCACCAAGGACAATCATTGAGTTCAAACATGACCATGATTCCTTTTTGACCTTCTTCAAGGGCAAGCTCTACTTCTTCCTGAAGATCGCCAAACGTCTGATGGAAGAAGTGTTCCTCTGGATCTCGGATTTCAGCTGAGGCTGCTCCAAATCCGCTCAGAATTATCAACAGTGAGGCAAAAATTAAACTACTTAGTCGTTTCATCATCCATACCCTCACTCAAGAGTGAAAATGTGCGCACTTTATTCCAACACTTGGATTTTTCACCTGTGGTCAGGTTTTCACTTTCCATTCACCAACCCCAGGATTACCAGACTTAATCAGTACCTGTGGCTCATGTAGTGAAGTTACTGAAATTGTCTGTTCGGCCCTGAGATGGTTCGCGACGAGGTCCCATACTGGCGGTCCCGGTGAAACCTGTCCCACAGTTGCCCAACCCGTTACAGAATAACTCTTTCCCGCCTCAATGAGTTCACCATTCTCCAACCGCATATCCGAAATTCGAGAGCCCATTGCCTGGTCAACTTCCAGGGTATACGACATACCGGATATTCGCACCATGTCACCTCCCTGCTGATAAAACGGATCTGGATTGAAAGCGTTGTCAGCCACATCTTCCAGAATCAGTTTCAAAGTTTCACCAGTCATTTCCTGTACATAAGTTTCCGGATAAGTCATGGCGGTTTGTGTCATCACATCTTCAAATGTAATCGTCTGACCCGGAATGATTGATGTTCCCCATCGAAATCCGGGAGAAAGGGCAATTTGGGCATTGTAGTGAGAGCGTAATGCGTTGCAAATGACTTCGTCAAATGTACCATTGAAATTTCCACGCCTGAATAACAGCGATTCGGAAACCGCGAGTTCTTCAGAAAGCTGATCAGCGTAAGGAGATCTACTCTTGCGGATAAATGCTTCCATTTCGGCATCAGCGGTCAGGTAGTTTCCAAAAATTGGCAGTAAACGATACTGCGTATCCACCACACCTTTGTTGCCGAGTTGCAGATCCAGAACCCCGACAAACTTTCCATTTGAACCGGCATTGGTTACCAGTGTCGTACCTCGTTCATTTTGAACTTTAACCGGCACAGGTATTGCGTCGTGAGTATGACCACCTAAAATTGCATCAATACCTGAAACAATTCCGGCCAATTTCACATCAACATCCATGCCGTTGTGTGACAGTAAAACCACTGCATCCGGACTTTCACTATCTCGGATGTTATCAACCAATTCCTGCAGTTCATCTGCACGAATGCCAAATGTCCAGTCAGGTACATTTCTGGATGGATTGGCAATGGGCGTGTATGGAAATGCCTGCCCAATTATGGCAACATCAAAACCGCCTAAGGAGCGCATGGTATAAGGCGGAAATGCGTGCCCAGTAAAGTCGTCATAAACTGGTTTTTCGTCGAACAGTGCTTCTTCAGTCAGAAAGATATTCTGTGCGACAAATTCCCCATTGAATGCTTCCAGGTTCTGCTGAAACACTTCAGGTGTGTAAGTAAATTCCCAATGGCCGGTTACGATATCAACTCCCAAAAGGTTATTCGCTTGAACCATTTCCATGCCATTCGTCCACAGGGCTGTCGCGGTACCCTGCCAACTGTCTCCCCCATCTAATAATAGCGTACGTTCTGAACCAAAGTCCTGTCGCAACTGGTTTACCAGAGTTCTCATATAAGCATATCCTCCGAGCTTGCCGAACTTCTCGGCGAGTCTCGGAAAATTGTTATAGGTGAAAGCGTAGGCTTCTGCGGAATCTGGCTCGATTCCAAAGGTCTTTAGAAACTGAGAGCCAACAATGTGGGGTGGGCGACCCCAACTATCGCCAATTCCAATATTGATATGGGGTTCCCGAAAATAAACTGGATTTAACTGAGCGTGGGTGTCGGTTATGTGAAGCAACCGAACCTGACCGAATGACGGGACATCATACAAGCTAGTGCCGGCGGATAGACCCGCCGGCAACAATCCTGAGACAGATGCAGCTGCAACTGCCTGCATAAATTCTCGGCGACTAAGGTGCACAGTACCTCAATTGAAAACTGAAAAAATGAATGGACTGTTCACTACAAGTTGTTCATACTGCTGAATACAGTCGCAAGTTTCCAGGTTACCGAATCTTTCGAGAATTTCGATTTATTGTCACACTCGGTAAAACTACCGAATAACTCGACCCTCCCACAGAGCGCCTTCACGTTTGGCCTGTACAATTCCAGCCTCACCCTGAAGCTTGGCCACCGCTACGAGTTCCATTGCTTTTTTCAGATCTCCGGCAGCAGCTGTTTCCTGCGCTTGTTTCAGAATCTTGGCAGTATCGCGCCACTCATGACCTAATTGACCGGCCATTTTCCGAGCGTCATTTGCTTCAGCAAACGCTTTGTTGAAATCCTCGGCGGTTGGCTCTGATGCTCCGACAACACCTGCAGTGAAAAACAATGCACAGGCAACTATAGTACGCAAAATTGATTTCATGTTATTCTCCCCAATTCAATTACTTACGAACGCCAGGGCCGTTGTATATCAGCCCGTTGCTCATGTAGGTAAGAAAATACTCAAGATTGCGGTACTCTTCGCCCTGCGCCTTGAATGCTTTGGCTCGTACCTGCTGGTTACAGCCGCTGAATCGACGGTGCAATGTACCGATCGCACCCCACTTCAACCGATAAACCGGAAAATGACTGGTATGCCCTAATGCCGGACTTAGAAGCTCTGTTCGAATATAGCCGCCAGAACCGCCGACATGGCAATCAGCACAGGCAAAATTCAACTGACCACGCTTGGTGTAGTAGAATTTTTTACCCATTTCGTAGGCTGCCAATGCACGCGGATCATTAGGAACCACCACATTGATGGTCTCGCCGCGTGAAGTGTATGCCATATACGCTGTCAGTTCAGCAATTTTGCCTCTCTTGTACTTGAAAGGCTTTTCTCCATTCGCTTCCCGGCATTGGTTTATCGCCAATTCCAGCGTGATAACCTGTCCCTGTTCCAAATCGAAATAGGGATAATTCTGCCGAATTCCAATTCCACCATTTTCAAAACAGTCAGCGTAAGTCTTACCATTGGAAAACGGGGTGTTGAAAAGAGTCTCTCCCTGTTCTAGCGCCAGCTCATATGGCGGAAACTCTTCAAGCGTTTGCCACTGTTCACGGGATGGCATATCGATGGAATAAACGCCATTAACGAAATCATCATATGGAACATCCGAGAACTTAGTCAGGTAGTAATTCTGAAATGCAATTCGATCCTCTTCGGGTGTCGATAATGCAACTGTCGATACGCCGGCAAAGAAGCAGCCAAGCGCAAAGCATGCAATCAGTTTTTTCATAAATATTATTCTCCGTATTTCTGGATACGTACTCTTGAGCGCCTATCCGATTGTGTATTCTCTTTCGCCCGATTTGCCTGTATTGTCATGCCAGGACAGGAGCAGAGTGTCACCAGCCTGTGGACCGCTAATCGAAAATGAAAGATACGGATTCTTTGAAATTGCAGGACCCCAATGTGCCCGTAGCATTTCCTTTCCCTGCCATTGGCAAGTTACAACATCGACGAAGTGCGCTGGAATCAACTCACCAGTCTTGGAATCTTTACGCTGACCGGTTTCCATCGGATGTTTGATGAGCATCTTGACCTGGACGTTATTTTGGCTGGTCATTTTGGCTTTTGCTTTAATAGACATAATTTTTTACCTCATCAAATGCGCATTAACCACCGCAACCGCCGATGGTCACTTTTACTTCACTAGCGCCTCTGAAAATCTGGCCATTGGACTTCACCAAGGCAACCACATCAGAGGTTTTTCCCATTTTGATCCGAACGGAAACTTCCGGCACCACTCCAGGCTGCAGATCAAATGCGGCAACCATCGGTGCTGGATTCTTGGGAACAAGAATCGCAATGGACTCAACATTGTCCAAATTGGCTGTCACCTTGATTGGTACAACAGCACCATTTTCGGCAATTTCCGGACCTTTCACAACGATCGCATCGCTGTCCTGGATGCCGTTTTCGCCAAACAAGGCTTTAAGCGTACCATCGACATCATCAGCATCAAATGCCATCTGTGGCCGATTGGCTGCGTGGGCTAAGTTGCCGATCAGTCCCCAAGATGCCGCCAGTGCGACCAAGCCTGTCGCTGCTGCACCTTTGAGAACTGCACGCCGTTGTAGTTCTTTAGTTTTCATATACATCACCTCTTACAGTGTATGGACATATTCAGTTATTTTATCGATTTCGTCGTCAGTGAGGATACCGTGGCGACCGAAGGGTGGCATCATTGTGTTGGGATTCGATGCCGTTGCGTCCCAAATTCGGCCATATAGTTTTGCCTTGTCGGGAAATCGCTGTTTCATAAAAATGAGCGGCGGACCGTGCGTACCTGGCATTTCACCATCTCCCATAATGTGGCAGGAGAGGCAATTCCCCTTTCTTCGGTCGACAGCGAGTTTCTTTCCTTCTGCAATTACTTCCGCATCAGCAAAACTCACTTTAGGGGTTACAGCCGATACAGAAATCACTGCAATGAACGAAATAATTCCTAGTGCGGTTTTCATCATCGTATTTCTATCACTCCTCTGACAAATTAAAGTTGACTATCAAATGACTCAGCATTTTGAGATCAAAAACCTGAACTTAAACAAAATATTCAATGGTTGAATTACAACCGAAGCTTGCGCTCATTCAGGGCAAATTCTTCAAACTTTGAATGCCACACCAACAAATTGAAACGGTTCGCCAATAACCTGCCTAGTACTTAAACAGTATTGCAACTGACAGTTCCTGACAAATCCGGATGAAGCGAATCACCCCACCATGTTCTGTAATAATTTGACCGAATTGTTCAAAATATGTTCGCCGCTAGTCGAATCAAACTCATTCAATGTAAATACGCTTGATCAGAAGCGGCAAATTATTGATATGGGGCAGCCGAATACAGCCAATTTGGTATATGATTTTTCTGGTAAACTTACCCTAAATCTTATGGTTAATGCGTCAAAGTTTGAGTTAGAATCCCTGTATTTTACAAAACAGAATAAAATTTGCAAATTAATTGTAGTTCTTTCAAATTAGTGTTTCGTGAGTTCAGTTTCCTAATATTTTTTTGCACGTATACCGCTATTTTCCTTCACTTTATACCTAATGAATCTGACGCCTGACGAACTCAAGACGATTGCTGCAGAAGCCAGTGATTTTCTGAAACAGCTAGCCAACAAGCAGCGTTTGATGATCCTCTGTCACCTACTAGAAGGCGAAATGTCCGTCAGTCAATTGCAAGACAGAATAAGAATTGAGCAGTCATCCATATCCCAACACCTGGCAAAACTTCGTAAACAAGGCATTATCACATCGCGTCGGAATTCTCGCCTAAAGTACTACTCAATTAATGACGAAAAGGTGCAACAGGTTATTGAACTTCTGCACACTATGTACTGCGAACCGAATATTCGAAATTTAACGACAGTTGAGAACTCTGATTCCATAGCGCAAGTTTCAGATTAGCCGTCGATTATCAACCTGACCCATCAATATGAGGAACAATTGCGCTGTTCCGATCGCAGTTGTCGGAATGGCCTGTCGATTTCCTGGTTCCGTCAACAGCCCGCAGACGTTCTGGGATGTCATTAAAAATAAGATTGACTGCATCACACCGATTCCAACTAACCGCTGGGAAAGTCAAACACTTCAAGGTCTGAGTCAGACAGCGGATACGCAGTTTGCTCAAGTAGGCGGCTTTGTCGACAACATTGACAGATTTGATGCGACTTTCTTTGGAATTTCCCCACGTGAAGCGATTGAAATTGACCCGCAACAGCGGATGCTACTCGAACTTTCATGGCAGTGCATGGAAGATGCTGCGATTGCTCCTGAGGAACTTGAAAAACTGCAGACCGGCGTCTTTGTCGGAATCATCAATCACGACTATGAAAGGTTAAATCTAGCGGAGCGTTCTGAAATCAGCGCGTACTCTGGTCTGGGACGATCTACTAGCATCGCTGCGAACCGAATTTCATACTGCTATAACTTTTCTGGCCCCAGCATTTCCATCGATACCGCATGCTCATCCTCTCTGACTGCAGTGGATGCTGCCTGTAGTGCGCTTGCGAACGGTACTGCTGATGTCGCATTCGCTGGTGGTGCAAACGCAATTCTTGCACCTGAGAGCTACATCGAGTTCTCGCAAGCCGCAATGCTATCTAGTTCCGGTCGCTGCAGTGCATTTGATGATTCAGCAGACGGCTTTGTGCGAGCCGAAGGTGGCGGATTGGTTCTGTTGAAACGGCTCAGCGATGCGCTGATCGACAATGACCGAATTTATGCGACAATCATCGCCACCTCAGTCAATCAGGACGGCAAGACTGTTGGAATCATGGCGCCAAACCCGCATGCGCAACAGAACATGATGCGCACCGCAATTTCCAGTGCTGGAATTGATCGTAAGGATATTGGGTATGTCGAAGCTCACGGTACAGGTACCCAAGCCGGCGATACGATTGAAGCTGAATCACTGGGAACCATTTATGGACATCCTGATATGTTTGTCGGATCGGTGAAAACGAATATTGGTCATACCGAAGCCGCTGCTGGCATTGCCGGCTTTATCAAGGCTGTGTTGTCCATTTGGTACGCTGAAATTCCCCCGAACCTACACTTTTCGAAACCAAATTCAAAAATTGATTTTGATGCGTTGGGTATTCGAATACCAGTCGACTCTGTGAACTGGGACACGCCTAGTGGAAAATCTAGAGTCGCCGCAGTCAATTCATTTGGATTTGGTGGAGCCAATTCACATGTGATTGTGAAGGAAGCACCTGCCCGTGCATCTCGTCGTCCTAACACATCTCATCCCGTAGTGATGGTTCCAGTGAGCGCTCACTCTTCCAACTCTCTCAGGTTGAAGGTGCAAAAGCTTGACGACACATTTCAACAACATCCAAATTTGGCTGCAGATATCAGTTACACCGCGGCTCGTGCACCTCAGCAAAAGTTTCGTACTGTGATCAATGTGGATACTGCCGATATAACGGAAGAGAAACCAATAACTGAACCCCAGTACGGGACTCGGTCATCGGTTGCCAATGAAACTGATGGTAGCCAACGTATCGCATTTGTTTTCAATGGAATTGGAGCACGATGGAACGGTGAAGGCTCGACACTCCTTAAAAAGCAAGCAGTATTCAAAGCAACTGTTGATCTCTGCAACTCTCTGTTTGATCGTTCTTTGAACATTCGTCGGACATTTGAAAGTGGTGACCAAATTGATGCGGATGATTTGGTTAAAGCGCATGCGATCCACTTCACGCTGCAGTTGGCTCTGGCAGAGCTGTGGCAGTCCTGGGCAGTCTCCCCTCATACGGTAATTGGACATAGTATGGGAGAAATTGCCGCGGCATGTGTGGCAGGCTATATTAGTCTTCCAGATGCTGTTGCACTTGTCAGCGAACGATCATCGCGAATTCAACGCTACTGCAACGAAGGTTTGATGCTCGCAGCATCGCTTGACAGATCCGATGCAGAAAAGATCGTTGAAGACAGTTACGGCAAGATCTGTATTGGTGTGATGAACAGTCCCGATTCAGTGACTTTTTCAGGATCAGCGAAAGAAATTCAATTACTAGCCGAATCTCTCGACAGAAAGGGATGTTTCAACCGGATTTTGGATGTTCCAATACCGTTTCACAACTCAATCATTGAAGGGGCGCGAACGGATCTTTCGATTTCTTCTGATGCATCAATCTCAGAGAAAAATGAAACTGTCTGGTTTTCTTCCGTTACCGGAGCAAAAATAAATGGCGAACATAAAGATGCAAATTTCTGGTGGCAAAACTTTCTCGCACCCGTTCAATTTGAAAATGCATTCAACGCGGCAGTCCGCTCAGACATTAATCACTTTCTTGAAATTGGTCCACATGCAAGTCTGAACTTCAATATGCATGATGCCCTCAGATCCGAGGGTATCGAATCTGAAGGAAAGGTACTCTACTCCATTCATAGGGATCGCCCAGAGGAACACACCTTGCGATCGGCCAGTGCGGCTCTTTACTGCTACGGTACAGACCTCAGATTTGATCGAATCAATCCCGCAGCAAATGTGTGCGATCTTCCAAATATGGAATTTGAGGGTCAGACATACTGGAAACCGAACTCAAAAGCACAATCTCAATCACCACCACGGACTAATAGTACTTTTCCCCTCCTTCAAGAGTCTTCTCAAGACCAGCAAATATGTTGGAGCATTCCACTCAAAACGGATGAATGGCCTTGGTTAGGCAGGCATCGCTTAAGCGGTGAGGTGATTTTTCCAGCAGCTGGATATATTGAATCAGCTTTGGAAGCGGCAAGCATCTGTTTGGAATCACCTGCAATTGAACTGCGTTCAATCAAGTTTCGAAAGATGCTACGCATTTCATCAGAATATAGTGTCGCAGTCACGCTTCGAAGTGAAATGAACACGCATTTAGGAGCGTTCGAGTTTGCCAGTCGCAATATAGATGCCGACGCGGACGAGATGATTCACTGTCAAGGAGAGTTTCTTGCGAACGAAAATTTGCAGCCTGCAATTTCAGGTTGTGAATTGCCCAAGAACCATTCCACTGAAATGTCGCCAGACTCGATATTTGAAAGGTTCGGCGAATGGGACTTTGAAGGCGACTCCGATAGCTGGCGGATCACAAAACTCTGTACTGCGGGTGAAAGTGAACTTTTTGCCACACTCAAAAGGAATCACACTTCAGGCCATCTACCAACAAGATGGCAGTTAGACCCATCATTGCTGGACCTTTGCTTTCGCTGTGTGGTAGGCATCATCCATTCAAAAGACGTTTTAGTACCTTACGAAATTGAGTCATTTAAGTACTGGCAGAATCGTCCAGACGAAGTCAACTGCCATGTTCAAGTGATTCAGTCATCAGTCGATTCAATTGATCTGAACTTGACGATTGCAAACTCGAACAATCAAGTCATTGCGAGTATTTCGAATCTACGGCTGCGCCGGCTGTCGGATCCAAAAATAGCAGATTTGACTTCAGCAAGCAAAATGTTTGCATTGAAACGCCAGTGGAAAATTCACCAATCGGAGCGTGTAATTGAGTCGCGCTTTGACTGCGATTTTTCTACGCTTCGGAATGCTCTGGAGACTTACTCTGCCATTCTCACCAAGAATCGACAACGATGGCGCCACAATTCGATTGCGAACGCTGCAATGACGAACATTACCGTTGCATACATCTTTGAGGCGCTCAAGCAAAATGGATTTCTAGAGTTTGCGGAAGAACAATCAGTCAGTGAAGCGACTACGGTGTGTAACATCACAGAAGATCAAGTACCCCTGCTTTATTCTCTGCTCCAATTGTTATGCGATTGTGGGTATGCTGAGATGGGACAACAGGATATCCGTACGCATTCTGAAACATTCCGATTGAACGACACCGCTCTGCCTTCTCCAACTCACTCCATAGGGCAATTTCTCCAGAAAGCCGAATCTTCTGAATATCTCGCGGAATTAATGCTGATCGATCGTTGTGGCTCTGAATTGTTAAATGTACTGACTGGCCAAAAATCTGGTATTGATGTACTGTTTCCGAACGGAGAAATTGAGCTTTTACAACATCTTTATCAGAGTTCTCCCACCTGTCAAATTTACAACGAGATTCTTTGTCGTTCGATTAAAGACCTGCTTGAGTCGTGGACCTTGGAGCGACCTTGTCGCATACTTGAAGTGGGTAGCGGTACTGGTGCACTTCTGTTTCATCTGGCACCAATTCTGGGAACTCAGAACGTTGAATATGCCTTTACAGACGTATCGAGCCTCTTCCTTCGACGTGCAAAAACACGTTTTTCACACCTGAAATTTGTTGAGTTTACCCATTTGGACCTTGATGCCGACTTGCAAATGCAGGGTTTTGGTACAGAGACGTTCGATCTGGTTCTGGCCTCTGATGCGCTTCACCTATGCTACTCCCCAAACGAGACTCTGCAACGTTTGCACAATGTGCTAATGCCCGGTGGAATTCTTGCATTCACTGAATTGACCAATGAACCTGTATGGGCGCGTCTGGTATTCGGTATGCTTCGCGATTGGTGGCCGCGGAATACTGAAAATCGTTCGTCTGAATCTCCCTGTCTTTCAAGTGACAGCTGGCAGAATATTCTCAAGAATGCCGGATTTCAGAACATTGCCACACTGACCGATCGCGAAGATGATAGCGATGGCGTTCACACCGTGTTCATCGGAAAGAAACCTGAAATAAATCCAGTCAGTACCCAACAACCGTCCATTCTCAATCGCAGTCGTTTAATTTTTACGAACGGTGACCAGTTTTCAAACGCGTTTGTCCAACAGTTTGATGTCGATTCCACAGTTCATGTGAGTTCTGGAGACGCATATGTGCAGGCAGGGGACCACAGATTCATCAACCCGAATGAAGCGGTCCACTTCGTTCAACTCATCGGTGAAATCAAACAGCGCTGCGAACTACCGGATGAGGTTGTTTTGCTTTGGAATTTTTCGGACTCAGGTGCGAAAAATCAATCAATCGAAGTGCTTAACCAAACATCTCCAGTTCTCGCTGCAACCTGGTTGATTCAGGCATTTGATCATCACGGCATCAATCCACCACCTTTGGTACTGGTCACTGCTAATGCTCACAAACTTGCCAATTCAATTGACTTGGCAGATTGCCTGAGTGCAGGACTATGGGGCTTCGGCAGAACCTTGCGAAATGAATACCCAGAATCCAAAGTAAAACTGGTTGACATTGACCCTTCCGATGACTCGACTGGAAGCGGACTCTACAACTACCTGACTTCTAACAGTGAAATAAATGAAGCGTGTTTGAGAAATAACGACTGCTTCGTACCTGTTCATGAAAATTTGGATCTCGATAGCCTCCGGGTTGCATCACCTTGCTACACAGTTTTGTCAGGCTCCGGCGGTGGTAATTTATCTTCATTGAAGTACGCCTTCCAAAACCTACCTGCACTGAAGTCAACGGAAGTGCTGATTGAAGTTTCTGCTGCTTCTCTCAATTTTCGAGATGTCATGATCGCACTGGACGCCGTTCCGGAATCCTCAGTTATTGGCGGGAAAATGCAACGCTCACTTGGCGTTGAGTGTACTGGGGTCATTACCCATGTCGGCAAGCAGGTAAGACGACTAAAGCCCAGGGACAAGGTAGTCGCACTGGCAACCAACTCACTAGCGAGTCACGCCATTGCCGAGCAGGAGTTTGTACTCCCGCTGGCGAAAGATCAAAGGCTTGTACCGTATTCCGGCATACCGACGGCTTATGTGACCGCACTTTATTGTTTTCAGGAAATTGTCACTCTCAAGTCGACTGATAAAGTGCTTATACACTGTGCTTCTGGCGGTGTCGGGCTGGCTTTGATCAATCTCGCACAACATTGCGGCGCGACCATATTTGCGACTGCCGGCACACCGGAAAAGGTGCGTTACTTGCAGCTCTGCGGCATCGAACATGTCGCGGATTCACGCAGCATTTCATTTATTGATGATGTAAATGGCTGGACCCACGGAGAAGGTGTCGACGTGATTGTCAATATGCTGGGCGGCGAACTAGCAGCTGCGAACCGCAATGTTCTAGCTGAAGAAGGCATCTTCATTGAACTCGGTAAATATGAAGGTCGAGAAAGCGTTTTTAATCAAATTCAGAAAAGTAAGCCTGCTGCGAAAGTCGAGATCGTTGATATCGACGCTACGTGGCTTGAGCAACCAAAACTCATCGAACAACTGTTTAGACAAGCCATTCAGAAAGTAAGTGAAATAGAACTACCGCTACTCCCCTATCGGGAATTTCCTGCTACTCATATAAGTGAGGCTTTTCGACTTATGGCCAATGCTGGTCATATTGGCAAAATCGTACTTACCTCAGATGCTAATTCACCTATTCAACGAACTTTGATTCACCCTGATGCCACTTATGTCATCACAGGTGGAACTCGAGGATTTGGGCTTGCTAGTGCGTTATGGTTGGTTGAAAATGGCGCGAAGAACGTTGTTGTCATCGGACGTTCGTCAGAGACTTCCGCTGATCTCGAACAAATTATTCAAAAGGCTGCAAAGCGGGATTGTCTGATCACGACCGTTCGTGCTGATATTGTTGATTCTGAACAGTTTAGGGCAGCATTGGAAACTGCCTGTCACGAACTGCCTCCAATTCGCGGTGTGCTTCATTGCGCAATGAGAATTGAGGATAGCGCGATTGTAAAGCTGACGCGTACACAATTCGAAAAATCTATGAATGCGAAAGTAGTCGGAGCATGGAATCTACACCAGTTAACGTGCCACCTCGATCTGGACTTTTTTGTGCTCTATTCATCGGTTGCCTCATTGCTGGGACCTGCGGGCCAGGCTGCTTACTCTGCTGCCAACTCAACTCTCGATGCGTTGGCTGATTACCTGAGGCATAAAGGTGTTCCGGCATTCGCGATTAACTGGGGCGCTGTTTCCGATTATGGACATGTTGCAGATCATCCCGACCTGTCAACAGCAGTTGGCAAACAGTTTGGAATTGATGCCTTGCCAGCCAATTTCCTGTTGTCTACATTGAATGGAGTGCTAAGTGGCTCTCAAGATTCGCACATTGTCGTTAGTGGAGGCCAATCAATCACGGGCGATCAGTTCAGTAGCACACATGAAAATTCCGTCTCAAATACCAGTCAATCCAAACAAGAGTTTGAGGGCGAGTCCGACCATATCAAAAATCTGCAAGAGTTGGTTCTGGATTGTGTTTCTAAAGTTCTGGAATTTCCAAAAAACGAAATTGAACTCGATGAACCGATCATTAACCTGGGAATAGATAGTTTGCTGGCAGTTGAACTTTCACATCTGTTGCGGTCGAACTGCCGGATAGATATCAGTGCAGCATCGCTGCTGGATCAGCTTTCAGTGAATGAAATTTTGGCTCAGACTGATCTTCAACCCTCTACGAAATAGTTAGGTCACCAAAGTGACCCGATAATTTCAAATCAACTGCTCTACTAACTGAGTTATGCTGGCATTCTGCAATATCGCTACAACAGTTTAAGTTACTGTTGTTGAACCAATCGTTGGAATTCTGTTTCAGTGCCTAAAACACCAAGTCACCCACGTTATGGGCACGGTCTGAATCGGTGCGTTATTCATCGTACTAATGTCGAAATATTTATCTGGCAGACCCTTGAGCCAAGCTTCCGGTAGAATATTCTTGCACTGATTCTCAGCGCCTGTCAATTTGACAGGTGAACAGTCCTGTTAGCGGGGCAATATACAAACGGAAATTTGTTTTATGAAAGATCGAAGGAAAGTACTCAAGACATTGGGATCCATTCCTCTCGTTGCCGTCAGCAGTGGTTTAGGAGCAGCAACAAGTTTGTCGGGAAAATCAGTTTCAATATCGCTGTCAAACGGAAAGCCAGTACATGGCTATTTTGTTGAACCGGAATCAACGCCAGCGGGTGGGATTGTCCTGATTCACGAAGGTCTGGGGCTTGTCGGTTGGATGAAAGAAAATGCCCGAAAATTTGCAAATGAAGGCTATCTGGCAGTGGCGGTCGATCTGTATGAAGGAAAAGTTGCGCGTGATTCTTCGCACGCCCGCACGTTGCGCAACAGGGTCAAACGAAAGCGAGCGACCAAAACTTTGGTGAAATGGATCGAATGGCTGCGCAATCAATCCGGCAGCAATGGTAGAGTTGGTACGATCGGATGGTGCTACGGTGGCGGCTGGGCTCTGGACGCTGCCATTGCAATACCGGTTCAGGCAACAGTCATCTACTACGGAGACTGCGCGCGGTCAAAAAGGAAGACAAAGCAACTGGAAGGTCCGGTAATGGGGCACTTTGCTACCAAAGACGAATGGATCACCGCTCAAATTGTAAAAAAGTTCGAAAGATCAATGAAAGCATCTGACAAATACTCTGAGACCTACTGGTACAAAGCAAACCACGCATTTGCGAACCACAATTACTCAGTCTACGATCGCAAAAATGCTGAACTCGCATGGTCTCGAACGCTTGATTTCTTTTATCGTCACTTATAGTTCCCCAATACCCAGGCCAAAGCGTAGCAAGCCGCACAATTGACTCACAAGCTCTTAGGTGTCATTGGTAGCTGATTGTTCGCACCCGCGCGATTTTCACAAAAATCTTTCGCCGTGAATTTCGCGGTCAACGCACAAAATGTAAAACGTGTATCGCCGCTTAATTTTTGCGTCGATTCGCTTATGAACGAATTGGAAAAATTCAATCTAGTAAGCTAGCAGGATGCAAATTCTTGAAGAACATCCTCGCACATCTGGACTGAGAGTAAAAATTCGCCAGATCCGATGGTGCTGCTAGGAGACGGTGCGAACTCTCATAGTTTGACCAGAACTATAGTTCAACTATTCTAACCAGACGGATCGTTCTGTATTTATTTTGAAACTTTGACACCTTTAATTCTCCAAATTGTGGACGACTGCCTTCAATTTGAGCAATAATCGCACGCAATTTTATCGCTAACGCACTGCGTGTTAATGGATTTCCTGATTCTAGAATTCCAACGGAGTTTCTTGATCACAATTTCGGTCGGATATGCCTGAGCTCTCCTGGCTGATCACACCATCTGTTTCACTCAAGAAGTAAAAAGGGTGTGATTAGCCAGTAATCTGGGAGCTACAGTCCCGAAATCGTCAATGAGTCTCTTCTCTGAATTCCAGATTACCAAAAGATAAGAGGGATTTATAGCCGTTCCTGAATAATTCGATTTTCTACCACGTTTGAAGCATTGGAAGTGTAGCCGAGCCAATCTGCCTTTACCTGAGCGTTTTTTCACAGCGTTTAATGCACTAAAATTGTAGTTTTCAGCCGCCAAAGCCCGTATTCGGCCAAATCGATCTAAGACTTCGTTTCATACAGCACTAATTTCGATTTCCTGCAAACATACTGCACAAATCAATAAATAACATACTAAGTAGATAGAAAACTTCACGAAGACATGAAAAAGATTTTCTGTAAGCTGCACAGATGGGTCGAGGTGATTAAGCCTTGGGGCATTTTGTTAGCCGCTTTGGCATTACTGGCTACGGCAGTGCAGTTGTGGTGGGATTTGGATGATCGTGTCCAGGAACGAACTGTGCTCGCATGGCAGTTGCTCACCACACCAGCTTCAAGCAACAGCGGCAAGATTGCTGCGCTGGAGTACTTGAACAGCGAAGACGGTTTCTTCTGTTATGGATGGATTAAATATACCAAGGAAAGAATGTTCGAAGGTGACCATAGCGACTGTCTTGTAGTGCACAAAAGACGTGAGCCGCTAGTAGGTATCAATCTCTCCACCGTGCCTAACTGCGATTCTAAAACTCCCCTTCCGCGTGAACGCGAATATCTAAGAGGAGTAGAGTTACAATTCGCGAATTTGAACGATGCGGATTTGAATGGAGTAGATCTAAGTGAAGCGAAGCTGGCTTATGCCGAAGTGACTTTTAGCAGCCTGTGCCTAGCGAAATTGGCGGATGCGGATTTGACCGGTGCATCTTTGTTCGGTGCGAATTTGACCGGTGCGAGATTGACTGGTGCGAATTTGACTGGTGCGGATCTGTCCGGTGCGGATCTATCCCGCATAGAAAGTCTAGAACAGGAACAACTTGACTCAGCATGCGGTGATGAACTCACACGCCTGCCTATGGATGATATGAATATCAAGCCGTGCCCGAATGACTATTGATTAGATTAACGAGGGCGGTCAGGTTTGAAAGCTAGGGAACTGTGTCTTAAAAATCGATTTATGAGACAGTTCTGAAACATACGAATTTTCGGCTGCTCTCGGTGATTCGATCAGCCGACAGCCCGTCGAGCAGCAAGTTTGGATGCTTAGAGAAGAAGGGGTTGATCCGCACCGAATCTTTACCGACTATCTTCGCTAATTTCCGAATTAGTAAATTAAACTTGGAGGGTTTCAGACCCTCCGCTCCTGTATGATCAGCAGTCACTCACAACGAAAGTGGTTTAATATACATTGGCATCACCTCCAGGTCGCTTACTCAAAGAAAGCTGGGCCATAAAGACGGGGCCAAAAGGGGGAAGAAAGGGTGCGTTTTCGGAGGCCACATGGAGCTTTGGCATTGAGGCGTTCAATTGGAACGAAAAACGAAAAACTATTTGGATCGAAAGAACTTTTACGTTATTCAACTTCGAACAGTGCAAAGCGCTCCCGGAATTGATAACGGGCAAAGCTGTCATCGAGTCTCAGCCGAGTACTGAATTTCCGGATGTGGATGCGTTGGTTAGTCGTTGCGGTGCGAAAGTCCGCCTCGGCGGAGACACCGACACGTATCTGCCTAACCCAGACGTGGCTCAGATACCACCAGCTAAATTTTTAAGTCGGCAGAGCACTACTACAGCACTTTACTACACGAGTCGACTCATTGGACTGGCCACAAAAAAGTCTGAACAGACCAGGAAATGCTGAAACACAACCCTTCAACAGTATGGGTTACGCATCCGAGGAGCTGATTGCAGAGATTGGCTCTGTGTACTTGTGCGCTGAATTTGGCATCAAAGGCTATTTGCGACATGAAGCTCACGTTCAGTCTTGGATGAAGTTGAAGGAAAACAAGCCACGTTGTATCTTTCAAGCTTCTGTTGCAGCTCAGTCCACATTTGAGTACTTGATCTCATTCGCGACTGAACCAGAAGCATGAAGCGTCTACATCTAATTTACGAGTTCGGTCAGCCTGGAAATATTTCAGGCTAGCCGCCCTCGCTGCCTCGACAATTACCTGCTATTTTTATCTCATCAGTCGCTCTATGCGTTCTTTTCGTCATCAGAATCAGTACTCTCAGAAACTACTGAAACAGTTTCAGACTTTTGTGGATGCACGAAACACCAGATGAATGCGACTAACCAACAAACGGCTGCAATTAACCTGCCAAACCATCCGAAAGATTCAGTGAAAAGCAATATTCCCGCTGTGCTGATTCCGACGATGTTTATCAAGACAATTAGATTTCTGCGATAGTGTTTCTTTCTTTCCGCAATGTATGTAGGAATAAAGTAGATTCCAACCAACAGCACAGGTATTAGAACATTTTCAACTCCCATAGATTCTTCCTCCGAATTTATGTTGTTTCGAACCGCATCACCCAGTTCCGTTTATGAACTCATTTTATTTTGACCAAGCTGACGAAACACACAGGATCTATAGCTTCTGCAGTTGCTAGGGAATTAGAGATGTAAAATCCCTGCGCCGGAGAGCGCAGGGAAAATAGTTGACAGTGTGCGCGACGCTTGTCGACAATATCTTCTCAAGGTAACCACACTGCAATTTATCCTCACCGCAGTTGTGATCACACTGTAACCATTGAAATTGGCCGACGCTGATATCCAGGTTAACCGCTATTCATTTCAGAAACAGACTGGTGGATTGCTTGCAGACTCAGCAGGAGATCCTGCAGCATATCATCGACTATGAGTCACTCATGCTACAGGCCGATGTGGTGCACAACCAGAGCAAAGAACGGGTGCCTCCGCATCCTGACCAGCAGACCACAGCCTCATCTGCGATCGAGGTCCGGAATCCTTCATGGAGCGGGTTAACTTGTTTGATCAAAACTTTGAAATTTTTGCGATCGTCGGCGACGGCGATTCGCGTGCGGTCGACTTGGGGAAGTCCTTTACAAGCGTACAAGCCGATGGCTAGCTTCATGTGCTTTGTCGCGAACGAACTTATGCAAAATGTCATTTCTCCCTCCTGTGCGCTTCATGATATTCGGCCAAGGGGATGGTCAAAAATCCGCCAAATTTAACTGAAATTCAACCCTTTCCGAAATTGCTATGGAGGGACTTTCAAAAAGTTTCACACGCCGCGGAATTGCTCTGAAAATTTAGGGTAGTCAGTGGCCTCGAAGTTCTGCAATGACTGCAGGGTCTACGATGTAGGAGTTCCTTTCTGCCCATTGAATGATCGTCAAGCCATCTATGCCCAGTGCATTCGGGTCCGCACCACCTTCAATCAGCGCCGCAACGAATGCAGGATTTCGACGTCCCCAAGAAGCCAAGTGCAAAGGTGTCTCGCCATCTATGGTTCGCCGCGCATTGGGGTCTGCACCAGCTTCAATGAGCACTGTGATGACCGCAGGATTCTCGTTGGATCCAGCAGCACTGTGTAACGGAGTCTGGCCATCTGTGGTTCGCCGCGCATTTATGTCCGCACCGGTTTCAATAAGCACTGTGATGACCGCAGGATTCTCGTTGGATCCAGCAGCAAGGTGTAACGGTGTCTGGTCATCTCTGGTTCGCCGCGTACCGGGGTCTGCACCGGCTTCAACAAGCGCTGCGATAATCGTAGGATTTTCACTGTTGGCAGCAGCTAAATGCAAGGGTGTGTTTCCATATCTTTCCTGCGCATTAATGTCTGCACCGGCTTCAACAAGCGCTGTGATGACCGCAGGATTCCGGTTTAAGGGAGCAGCAAAGTGCAAGGGTGTGTGACCAGATTGATCCAGCGCACCGGGGTCTGCACCGGCTTCGACAAGCACTGTGATGATCGTAGGATTCGCACTGTAGGCAGCAGCTAAATGCAAGGGTGTCAGGCCAGAATTGTTTATCGTATCGGGATCCGCACCGACTTCAAGGCACTTCAATAATTCTGCTGGTGCAATGTCTTTGTAGAACATTTCCAGTACTTTGCTATCATCCGAAATCCATCCCCCACAGAACGCGTGAATGGAGGAATTTGAATCTAGACTTTCGCCAGCCTCAGCCGTTCGGTCCCCGCTGTTTGCAGTTACAAACAAACTAAACGTCAATGCGCCGATCATCGTTCTGATTGTCTTGTGAGCTCGCATCAATTTACCTTTACTTTCGTTTATATGTCTAATATTAAAGCACAATTTTAGTATTCCAGTACCCTTTGCTTCACTATGTACGACAGTGCTCAGTGAAGCGTTGCAGACCGGCGGGTATACGTCAAGAATTAGCGAATTGCGGGCGATTATGGGCCTCGTGCGAGGTTAGTCCCCAGAAAGTATGCTGGTTGTCAGGCCGGTTAGCGTGACTTTTTCGGTTGATGGGGTTGCTGTCTCGAAAACACGAATCGGTGCGTAATTTACAGCGTCAATTCGCGTACGAACGACTTGGAAAAGTCGATTCTAGTTAACAGGCGGAAGACAAATTCTTGTGAATCTATATGACCTGTCTATTGCATTATTTTCAAAGCAGTCTTGATGATGACAAATCATCTATCCTGGATTAGTCACTCCCAAATGTTGACATCGAATCCCTGCTCAATCAGATGATCAGCGCGCTCCGAGAGGTAACGTTGAAAGTTTGGCTGGTCCAGAAATTCCTCACTACTGACATATTCAAACAACCCGGATGTATGGAACTTCTTGAACCAGGCTTCAGATCGAATGACCTCCTCTCCGTTCCTGTCGAATAGGGCAATAGTGGGTGCATAGCTAATGTCGACACTGTTAGCCCAGTCGCGAATGCTTCTTTGTTACCTTCAATGTCCGTCAGTTGATCGTTTGACCACATATTCAGTCGAACAACATGGATATCGTCCAGAAACTTGCTGACTTCGGAGTCTACAAGCACTCTGTTGTGTAGCGTTTCACAGTTCTGTTTGTGCCACCTGAGCGAAGCCGTATCATGAAGAACATCAGCCCTCAAAGATATACGCGGGGTCTGTGAGGGGCGGAACACAGTAATGCTTTCATCTACGCATCCACTCACTGATTCCAGGAATTCAAAGCCTCCAAGCGGTGTGTGACTGCGCTCTCGTCTTCGCGAAGGCTTTGTAAATTTATTCATACTCTGAATGAATATCATTCATAATATGAATAGGAACTCACCAAACTGCGGAAGTTGTGAATTATGAAGGTTGTGAATTGTCTGCCTCGGCTGATGGCTGCAACAATTGGTATACACCTAAAAGCAATGCCGGCAGTCATATTAACCGGCGCAAGGCAAACTGGAAAAAGTACTCTTGCGCAGCAGATCGCGAACAATACTCGAGAATTTTATTCGCTTGATGACTTTGATACTTTGCATACTGCGCAAGAAAGCCCTATGGCAATCTTGCGCGGCAGAAACAGTATTACGATTGACGAAATACAGCGATCTCCCGACTTACTTATTGCGGTTAAGCGGGCGATTGATCAAGACAGAATAGCAGGACGCTTCCTGCTCACAGGATCTGCGAATCTGTTACTGATGCAAAATGTCACCGAGTCTCTGGCTGGGCGCGCCAGTTACCTGAACCTATGGCCGATGACACGACGCGAACAGTTAGGCTTGCAATCTTGCGGTAGCTGGGGAAAGTTGTTAGAGAACAAAGAAAGCGACTGGATTGAAATTCTTAACGCTGAAGCAGTTTCAAAGCAGGATTGGAGTTTATTCGCTCGTCGCGGGGGGTTCCCCGTTCCTGCAGTTCACTCCAGTACTGATGCGGAGCGTGCGATTTGGTTTGAAGGCTATCTTCGTACTTATGTTGAACGAGACTTGCGGCAAATTTCATCAGTTTCGTCATTGGCGGATTTCCAACGGCTAGTCCGGTCCGTCTGCCTCCGACTGGGAGGAATTTCGAACCAGACAGAACTCTCTCGAGATACGGGCATTGCGCAACCAACCGTGCACCGTTACCTGAATCTGCTTGAAACTTCTTGCCTGCTCGTCAGATTAACATCGTTTTTTTCAAATCGCACGAAACGGCTGGTTAAATCACCGAAACTATACTGGTGTGATACTGCAATGGCGCTACATATTGCAGGAGAAGATTCACCGACTGGGGCTCATTTTGAGAATCTGATATTGCTTGATTTGCTAGCCTGGCGCGACACTAAGACGGAGCGAACGAATATTCACTACTGGCGTACAACTGTCGGCGATGAGGTCGATTTTGTAATTGAAACGGCAAACGCAGTTATTCCTATTGAGACCAAGTCCAGCAAGCGTGTGCATATTGGCGATGCAAAATATCTGAGAACTTTTCGACAGCAATATGCCCAAATATCTCGCGCAGGGTTGCTGATTTATACCGGGGACGACGTAAAATGGCTGACTGATGATGTTCTTGCAGTGCCTTGGTGGAAAATAATTTGAGTACCGAGAAGAATCCTTGATGCCAGGTTAAGGACATTAGGAATCCAGAAGTTTTGGATCGTCTGCCCAATAAATTAAAAAAAAGGAAGAATTGGATGGTAGAAACTGTATTAAGAGATATTTCACAAGGGGTCTGTACATTGACGCTCAATCGTCCAGAAAAACTCAATGCACTCAACTATGAGATGCTCAATGAGTTGCGACAGAGCTTGGCTTCAGCGTTGGACAACTCTGACGTTGGTGCGATCGTGTTGCAAGGCGCAGGAAACGTTTTCTGTTCCGGAGATGACCTGGACGAATTTGACGATTGGACATCCAGCGAATCCAAGGCACTGGAACTGATCGATTGCATACAGGACATTGCGCGTCAACTTGTGCTCGGTGAAAAAATAACAATTTGTACAGTGCACGGCTGGGCTGTCGGCAGCGGATTAAGACTCGCAGTCAATTGTGATTTAGCGGTATTTGGAGAATACACACGATGCGTTTTTCCTGAATTTTCACTGGGCTTTTTTCCAACTGGAGGTATCACTGCGCTACTGCCACGAACCATTGGACATGTCCAGACCAAAGAAGCGATGCTATTGGGTGAGACTTTCGGCGCAAACGATGCGCTGAAAATGGGCATTGCCTGGAAAGTTGTGTCCAGAAGCATCGTCCACGAAACCGCACAGGAGGCCGCGAAACAGATTGCCGCGTTGCCTCAGCAAGCTGTTGCCGATTTCAAAAGGGTCTCGAACCAGATCAATCTGTCTGATTTCGAGCAAATGCTGTCGCTTGAGAAGGAATCGGCTTTGCGTGCAATGTTAGATCCTAAAACCCGTAGACGAGTCAGCGAGTCACGGTCTCGATAGGCAGAGGAAACTGGTTTTTCACTTTGCAATGAGTTGAATTTTTCTGCAAGATCAACTAAATTGCCTACAGAAATCAGTGTTTGCAAATGAAATGGGTCGCTTGGAACTTCATTCGAAACAAACCCATGTTGCGTTCAACACCATTTCCCTCTAATTCGCATTTTGCGAAATACGGCCAAAATAAAACTTTTGGCAGTGAGGGTCTACGGCAAATCTAATTCTTTCGAGGAAACCGCTGTATCCTAAGAAATTCCCTCGTGTCCACTCATTGCAGACGAAAAGCGTTGCGTCAATTTGTAGAGCTTTCCCATGCTCAGCGATGAGCGTGATCGGATATCTCTCAAGACATCCTCTCATATTACCCAATGCAGTTTGTAGCGTAGTATCGGTGGATTCGGCACGAAGCCCCAATAGTTCGTTTATGTCAGAATTCAAAACAACCCAAGGGGTGGCTGGGTCAATCTTTGCAAAGAAAAAAATTGACTCAAAGTTGGGCAAAGAGAAACGTACATTTATCGAAGTTTGTCTGGAATGACCGGAGGGATCGTCTTCGTAATATGTTGCAACTCCACACGCAAACTCTTCGTCATTGAGCTTGAGCATGCATTGCCTCACTCAGGCACTATGTACTGAATAGTAACCGGTTCAACTTTACCCTTTCGTTGCTTTAATTTGTCCAAAAGTGATTTGAGAGTTCTGCTAGACGCTAACAATTCACTATTACGGACAGCTATCCATTGCTCTTGATATTTCTTACCATGTTGCCGAATCCAAGCTATCTCTTGATTTCCACTTGCCGCCTCACTCTTGACCTTGGTTACCTGACCTGGTGAAATTGCTCTCAGCAGTCGCGCAATACCCGTGTCATTCGGATACTGGTGAGTGCCAGACTGAAGAATGCGGCGGGCATCTTGAATACGCTGTTCATTTAGAAGTTTCTTGGCTTGAGCAAGTATTACGAATGCCTTTTGTCCATGATTCGACTTTTGAAATTCAACGTTCCAATTCGGTTCAGTTTTTTGTATCCCTGCACTAAGAGTATCAATTTCAGAAATTTTTTGCAGAAATTTTAAAGCATGATACGGAACGCTAATATTAGACGATAGCGAACTCTGATCGTCATGAGATTCCTTTTCCTTTGGATATCGTTCTATCTTTTGTAGTTGCGCTAACTCAGAATCGAGCTGATGCCGACCATACTCTCTTGCTGAATCATCCGAACGCACGTACTCATCCAATGTCAGCTGTATTGTCTTCTCGAAGTTTGAAGCATCTAACTGCCTGAACGAATCAACCGGATCAATATCTCTTACTAAATCTACCGGCTTTAAGGTGCTGAAGATTTCTCCTGAAGAAAGTTTCTTCGATCCTTGGTAATTGGAAGGACGATTTCTATGCGAATAGTTTGCTAGTGGAGAAGCGATCATTGTGTGAATTCCAAATCAACTAATGAAAGCAACTGAGAATAATGCCGAGTAGCTAAATCAGGGAGGTCACTTACTTGAACTTTATCACCATCATACCTAAGTTCGACACGTACAGATACGTACTCGGAGGATTCGTTTGATCTATCAAGCGTGACTGAAGAATACGATCGTTGCTCCTCTTGTCCCAGGTAATAGGTAACTGAGTGACCGATGATGGAATCGAAAACCTTTTTTTCTGACGAAACGTGAGCCGCTATAAATTCTTCTGGAGAAACGTCTTCTATTTTGGCGTGAAAAGCCAAATTAATAATAAAACTGCCAAACGAAATCTCTCCTATCTCTTGGTGAACTCCATTGAAGAATGCCGATGACAAATCAGTAATTTGATCAGTTGTTAGCATATGGGCACTAAACAAGAAAAGCTGAGCGCGATCAACAAATACTCTGGCAAATCCATCCAATGGAGTTAGGTGGTAAGTCACATTGGCATTTGCTAGCGGATAAACGTCTTGATTAATTCTAATGTCATCACTTTGGATAAGGTAAAACTCGGAGAGAGCAACACTTATGGTTTCATGCAGATTTGATTCGGGGCGAAATAATACGAAAGCAGGACGACTGTACAATCCCTCTACCGAAATACTACTTTTTTTGATTGTATATGGATACCCAGTCACAGGCTACCTCCTAGCCGATTTAAAGGTTTCCTGTAGTTGCCCCAATATAAAGCATTTCATTAACTAGTCGCTGTAAATTTACTCCACCATTAGAAACGAATTCTAACGACAATATGATACCAACTCTCAAATTGAACTAAAAAACAGAGGCTTTGGAATTAGCGTCATTTTCCGATAATCCATATGGCGCGTATTTCACTGTGCAACATCAATGATTCTGTATATCAGCGGGTTGGTCTCTCGGTGTTTCCGACCGTTGCGCATAGTTTGGGTTAAGTATCGTATTGTAGCGGTTGTGCCTGATCACCAACGAGTTCTGGTTTTTGGAAAGCATAGTCTTCGGTGTATCACCAAAGATTGTCTCCGAAATACCTGCGTGTAATTTTCGGTTTGTTCCAAGACATTTCCAAATTGAGTAGATTCACCGTTCTTGAAAGTTGAAAACAATCATGCCAAAGAACTGGTTTTTTCTTTCAACTCATATTTGTCTCATCCACCCGGAACTACAAGCCGTTAGTTTAAATCAACTGACTTGAATTATTCACTCCCAAATATTGACATCAATGCCTTGCTCAATCAGATGATCAGCGCGATCCGAAAGATAACGTTGAAAATTTGGCTGTTCTAGAAAAGCCTCACTGCTGACATATTCAAACAACCCGGATGTATGGAACTTCCTGAACCAGGCCTCAGATCGAATGACCTCTTCTCCGTTCCTGTCGAATAGGACAATTGTCGGCGCATAACTAATATCGAGACTGCTAGCCCAGTCGCGAATGCTCCTTTTGTTGCCTTCAATATCCGTCAGTTGATCGTTTGACCACATATCCAATTGAACAACATGGAAATCGTCCAGAAACTTGCTGACTTCCGGGTCTGTAAGCACTTTGTTGTGTAGTGTTTCACAGTTCGGGCATTCAGGTTGTTCGAAAAATACCGCAAGCGGACGGGAATTTTCATTCCGATTCAAATTGTGCGGAGGACTCTGAAAGAAAGGTTGTGAAATCAGTGCCTTCTGACTGGCACCGGTTCCTGCGTGTGCTACCCGCACAAATTCTCGGTACGGTGTCTTCTTCTCGTGGTGTTCTGCTACATAAGTTAGCGCAGTCATGAAGTCGCGTGGTGGCAGATAGCCGTTAAGTTTGAGAATCGCTTTACCTTTCTCATTAAAGAAGAGCAGTGTTGGTGTGAACTGTACCTTTAGTGCCTCAGAAAACTGCTTTTCTGTATACGACTGTCCACCGACCGTAACAATCTCCCGATCGCCCCAAATATTGATTGAAATCACATCAAACTTCTGTTGAACCAATTCCAGAATATTTTTCTGGCTCAGATTTCGTTCAACCAGCAGATTACAGTAGGGACAGCCATCCTGTTGAAAAATTATGAGGACCCGCTTCCCCTCCTCTGCCGCTTCGGCGATATCGTCACTGAATTCAAGAAAACTTTCTTTGAACCAATCTGGATATTCAGTGGGTTTGGCGCCAAAAAATGTGCCTCTTTCAATACTGCTGGCACTGCCTTCCGAGCTGTTTTCTTGAGCATAGGTTGGAAATGCTAACCACATTAATGCCAACAGTAAAATCGGTTGGAGAATATGGTTCGAATTTTTCAAGGGATTCATATTTCTATTACAGGGGATCAATATTGAATATTTGAAAGTCTCTTCTTTATGTTAACTTAGACAGTGGTGAACTGTGAAGTGTTTGAAATTTGCCAGCTTTACAGCTTGGACATTTCCTGATGCCTTACGGAAATCTCATTCCAATAAACAGGGTTCCAATATCCTCGAGCTCTCGCAGAGGTATTTGGTAACACCCAGATTTCCGTTGATTTTATCGTTAACCCACTCTGCAGACCATAATCAACTTGAGTTGATTTTGAAGTACGGTAAGCCTCATTTGCGAACATTCGAAAATTATTCTTGCCGTTGAATGCCAGGATTTTCGGCTGAAATTGCTCTATCTTGTCAAGCATTGCTCGCGGATTATCCCCACTGCCGGTGAGTTCGTGGTCGCTGCCAAATTCAGTCTTATTGATGTCAGTTAGTCCAATACCATAGCAAGGTAACAGTGCGTAATCCTCAGGGTCCAACTGACGCTCTGTCAACCCCGACTCGGCCAAAATTTCCCAGAACTTGTTACTGAAATGTGCGTAATAGGCTCGTCTACGTGCAGATTCCGGACTTGGCGCTCTTCCACAAAATACTGTGGTAAGTCCTGATTCAAGTACATCAGGAACAATGTAACTGTCTAACTGGGTTGCCATCAACCTTCAAAATCACTCTAGAAAATGGTCACACCGCAATTACCATTGCTGAATGTTCTTCCCGACTGTGATTTGCTCAGCATCAAACATTCTAATTGTGTAATTGGTGCTAATTGATTGATATGTCTCGTCTAAATCATCAGCAATTCGCACTTCTTCAATCACATTGTCTCTTATTTTTATTATTGCAAAATTCTGTGGAATTGGACTTTGCTGTTTAATTCCAACAAGTTCGACCGAAGTTGATGCGGAAATCTTCAGTCGATTGAGAACTCGGGGCAAAACATCGCTCTGATATTCCGTCAAGTACTCCTCTGAAATCATTTTTTCAGCCGTCATCTCCGCTAACTCACGCTCTTCGGAACTCAGTTCACCTATGAAAACGGCATCAGAATTGTCCAGGCGATACTCTTCGATCAAAAGATTTGGCAATTCTTGCCAATGTTCTTCTTGACCTTCCCGTTTCAGTGTTGTAATCCGATCAAGCATGGCAGTCAACGCCATTTCCCGAAACGCTGCACAAGGCGAGTTGATGATATGCGCCATGACTTCAGCGTTGAACTCATTGAGCACATTTCCCACAACCACGCTTGCCTCACCAATCAGACCACCGCCAATCCCTGCAATTCGACGGCCTAGTACTTCAATTTCGTTGATGTAACGAAGTTCTGCATTGATGCCAATATTGTTCAACATGCTGATTGGTTGACGTAAACGGTCTCTGTAGACAACCGTGGGAATTCGAGAACTTCGTGATTTGTGAAAAACCGATTGATAAAAGAGCTGCTGATCATCAAGAAAAGTGACACCACCTCCCAACCTTCGACGTACGACTGGATAGCCAAGTTCAGTGCGCATTCGACCATCCAAAACGTGTTCAACATTCTGGTGATATCCAATGCAGAAATAGGGACTTTTCGGCCGACAGATAATGATCGTGTCGGCCGATTCGAGCGTCATATCGGCAGCGACTGCGTGATAAATCGCCTGCGAGTCCAGCCAGGAAACAAGTCCCAGATTCAGAATTCTCAATCGTGGTGACGGTCGCATTTCTGGCAAAAACTAATCCGCACGGCAAGTTTCGCAGGTGCTGACCGTCAAACCTCTTTAGGCGAGAACTACGCCTCTTCTAAAGCTTCGATTGATTCCGGTATAGTTTGACCGCCATCCACCACGATGGTTTGACCGGTTATGTATGCCGCTTCGTCCGATGCAAAAAATAGTGCTGCGTTACCAATGTCTTCGACAGAACCCAATCGCTTCAGTGGAATTGACGCCGCCATCGTCTGCAGATAGTCAGCTCCCAAACCCTGCAAGCCTTCAGTAATGATGTTTCCAGGCATTACCGCATTGACAGTGATTCCGTATTTCGCAAACTCCATGCATGCAGTTTTCATAAATCCCAACTGACCAGACTTACTTGCACCGTAGTGAGTCCAGCCTGGGTATCCGGTAATTGGACCGGTGATCGAAGATGTAATGATGATTCGTCCCGAATCGCTCTCTTTCAAATTTGGCAGACAGCTTTTGATTGCTAAAAATGTGCCTTTCAAATTTGTTCCAAGCACCAGATCCCATTCATCGCTCGACATATTTTCTAGATGATTCTGGGGAAAAATTCCAGCGTTGCAACACAAAATATCTATTCCACCATGTCTTTCAGCCGCTGCAGCAGCCATTGCATCCAGACTATCTGAACTCGTCACATCCGCTGAAAATGCAGATGCGGTTCCACCTTCGCTGCGAATTTCGTTTGCCGTTGCTTCAGCATCATCCAAACCGCGCGCAACGATCAATACCTTTGCGCCTTGCTTGGCGAACACCTTGGCGATGCCCTTTCCGATTCCTTTGCTTGAACCAGTTACTACGACTGATCTGCCTTCTACTGATGTCAGCATTTCTGTTCTACCTCCTGTTAAAAGTGTCAATTAACGAGTTGTTCGTGACTAATTTACTGATTATTGTCGCAAATTTTCAGATTATTCACCTCAAATAATTGTGTTATCAAAAATTTGCTGTCTAGTGTCAAGTTTTGTTTTGAGATATTCCTTAAATTACCTTGCAATAGATTAGGGTTCTCCGTCTACAGGAGAACAGAGGAGGCACAAATGCAAGAAACCAAACAGGAATTTCTCGAACGAACGAAGCAGTATTGGAATCCTGGTAAAACCACCGACTGGCAAAACTTCGGTGTCGACCTCGTCATTGATCGCCGCGAAGGATACTATCTCTACGATATGGATGGGCGCCGGCTGATCGATGTCCATCTCAATGGCGGTACTTACAATCTTGGACACCGAAATCCAGAAGTGGTCGCGGCAGTCAAAGAGGGCATGAAATTTTTTGACATCGGCAACCATCACTTCCCATCCCTGATGCGTACGCATGTCGCACAAATGCTTGCTGAGTGTACCCCCGAAGGTTTGCAATATACCATTTTTGCATCTGGCGGCGGTGAAGCGATCGATATTTCACTCAAGTGCGCACGCCACGCAACTCAACGACGCAAAATGATCTGTATTGATCATTGCTATCACGGCCATACAGGGCTTGCAGTACAAGTTGGTGATGATCGGTTTTCGAAACTGTTTTTGAGTGATGCGCCTAAAACGGAAGTAGTGAAGGTTCCGTTCAATGATCTTGAAGCAATTGAACGTGAAATCCGGGTTGGGGATGCGGCCTGCGTCATTATGGAAACGATCCCTGCCACTTACGGATTTCCGATGCCGGATGAAGGCTATCTGAGCGCCATTAAAGCCGCATGTGAAAAAGTCGATACATTTTTTATTGCCGACGAAGTGCAAACGGGTCTGATGCGTTGCGGTGAAATCTGGGGTATAGACACCTATGGCGTCAAACCCGATATTCTGGTGACCGGTAAGGGGCTGTCTGGAGGTATCTATCCGATTGGCGCAGTAGTGGTCAACGAGCGCGCCGGTGCCTGGCTCAAAGAAGATGGATGGGGACACATGTCCACCTTTGGCGGAGCTGAGCTTGGCTGTATTGCTGCTGCCAAAGTGCTTGAAATCTCCAATCGGCCCGAAGTTCGATCCATGGTGCACTATATCGCCCGATACATGCGAAATGGACTGGAACAACTACGTAAAAATTACTCAGACTTCTTTGTCGGTATCCGCCAGCGAGGGGTTGTGATTGGATTGGAGTTCGGGCACCCTGAAGGTGCCGTTCACGTAATGAAAGCGTTGTTCAATAATGGCGTATGGGCTATATTTTCCTCTCTTGATCAAAGAGTTTTGCAGTTTAAGCCTGGCATTCTCGTCGACAAGGAGTTGTGTGACGAGATTTTGAACCGCTTGGATACAGCACTGGTTCAGGCCCGGGCATCTGCATTTAATAGTGGATCAGCAAACCGAAGGACGGCTACCGATAAGCAAGTCCAGAAGGAAGAGTTGGCTGATGCCGCTTAAGTAGATTGGTGGAGGAATGAATGCCAAAATTTGAAAACTTACCACACGAAGAGCAGTTGGTACTACTGGAGCGCGTCGCGAAAAACGCGGTCGCTCACTATGATGTACCATCTGACGTCTCAGTAGAGATGATTAACCTGTCGGAAAATGCAACCTATCGCATTGATGACCATCCAACTTCCCGAAAATGGGCATTACGCGTTCACCGAGAGGGATACCATTCATACACTGCAATCCAGTCCGAACATGCCTGGACCGATGCGCTGCGTGAGCAGGCAGGAGTCATCACCCCTGTCATTGTGCCTGGTAAAGACGGTAAAAACATTCAATCAGTCGAAGCAGAAGGAATGCCTGGAGGTCCGAGAAACGTAGTGATTTTTGATTGGGAATCCGGCATCGAACCTCCCGAAGAAAACCTCCTCGGACCGTTTGAACTTCTTGGCAGCGTTTCCGCTCAAATGCACAAGCACTCAAAGCAGTGGCAACGACCGGAGTGGTTTGAGCGGTATACCTGGGACTTCGAAACCAGTATTGGTGATAATCCGCATTGGGGCAGATGGCAGGATGGCATGGGTGTTAATAATGCAAATCAGGTATTGTTCGGTCGAACTGCTGATTTGATCAACAAGAGACTACAAGCTTTTGGTCAGGGACCGGACCGCTGGGGACTTGTTCATTGTGACATTCGGTTGGCAAATCTGTTGATTGAAGGAAGTATCACTAAAGTGATTGACTTTGATGATTGTGGATTCAGCTGGTTCATGTACGACTGTGCCACAGCACTAAGTTTTATCGAAGGACGGGAAGATGTTCCTGAACTGATTCAGACCTGGGTGAAAGGCTATCGCTCAGTGATGGACCTGCCTGAAGAAGATGAAGCAGAAATCCCGACCTTCATCATGCTTCGCCGTTTGCTGCTGGTCGCATGGATTGGGTCTCACTCCGAAACCGATCTCGCACAATCTATGGGCTTGGACTATACAAAAGAAACTGAAAATTTGTGTGAAAAATATCTCACAAATTTCAGCTGAAGCATACAGGCTACAGATCTTGTCCCTTAACATTTAATCAACAAATCACAGCCCGCCGCTTTCAATGCGTCCAGTTGCAAATCTGGGTTTTGTTCTGCTGTGCTCACTCTGGCATACCCAAATTTACGGCCTTCTTTTTCAGACATACTTTTCAAACACTTGGTTCATTGATTTATAAAGGGAACTATGTATTTGACAATCCAAGATACACCGTTCTACGCAGTAGAGCCAGCCAGTGCCGGCCCCTCCGTTTCATTCTCCCTGCGTGCCGGGGAATTCCCGCCCGACTTCGAGGACAGTCCAAGTCCTCGCTGAAGAATATTCATTGCCGCATTCATATCTCTGTCTGCCTCAAATCCGCAATACTCACACCGATAGTGCCTGATGGCCAGCGTCAGTTTCTCCTTCGGTTTCGAGCCACAGCCAGAACACAGCTGCGACGTGTCTTTCGGGTCAACTTTCACCACCCGCCCACCGGCACTCTCAGCCTTGTAGGTCAGAAGTTCCAGGAAAGTTCCCCAGTTCGCTTCAAGAATCGAACGCGCAAGTTTGTGATTTTTCACCATGTTCAGCACATTCAGATTCTCGACATAAAAGGTATTCGACTGTTTAACGAGTTCTGCAGTTACCTCATGTAGTTTGCAGCGCTCCCTCTCTCTCACCCGCTGCCATTCTTTTGCATAGGCCCTCCGTTTCTTTTTTCGGTTGTTTGATCCTTTCTTCGCTTTCGAAAGGATTTTCTGCCTGCGTTTTAACTCCGTTCGGTCCAGTTCATTCTTACCTGTCTGATAACCATTGGAGCAAGTGATTCTTGATTTTACGCCGACATCAATGCCGATTGCGCTGATTGATGGCGCGGGTTCAATATCTGCAATTTCGTGAATAATTTGAATTTTTACCCGAAGTGCAGTTTTGACCACTCTGACAAACCTGATCTGGTCTGGCAGTTCTCCCCTGAAGCGAATCCTGCCAACGCCCTTGATCAACAGTACATTAAATTTTCCCTGCTTTCTGACGGCTGGATTGTGCCATTCAAAACTGCGGATGCCGCGCTGATGGGACTTGAACCTGGGAAACCCACCACGCCTGAAGAAATGCTGGAAGGCTTTTTCCAGTCGTTTCAGAAGATTCTGCTGAATCGCACATCGGTAATCGTCATAACCCAGACCGCTGTGTCTGATTTCCGTCAGTGACTTGGCCTGTTCGACATAGTTTGGAGACCGGCCGGTTTTCCGGTATGCATCAATGCGTTCCTCAAGGGCGGCATTGTAGAGAACCCGCAGTTTTTCAAGCAGATCATCGAAATTCTCGTGCGAAGATTTCGACAGCTTTGCCGTATAGGTCTCAGTTCTGATCACGCCTATTTTATGTTGGTAAATATATGATTACATTGAGTTATTTGTCAGACAATATTATAGCATCTATTGGGATCGTTTAGTACATAATTCCCCTTATTTATTGAAAAATTCGGCTACTGCATCTGTGGCTACTTTGACGGCCTCTGGCTTGTAGTAAAAATCAACATGAGTAAACTCTTCAAGAGCTAACATCTCGTGTTCATTGGTCAATTTTTCAATGAATTGAGTTGAACATATAGCAGTGAAAGCTGCTGGACTGTAAACGATCAAAGAAGGTTGCACGATCTTATCAGCGTAATGCTCGCCAATCGAGATAAGCGATTGCATGCCCTGATCACCGATATGTGTATTGGTGAAGTTTGGCACTGCCACTGGTCCTTTGACTCCATCTCTTCCGTAGTAGCTATAGGTTTCTTCCGCCATCGGATTTACCCCAGAACCGACAAATTCTTCCTTTGATTGTTCATCAAACAGTCCAATAGGATTAACATAGTCTGGCTCGCCAGTTTCATACATCTTCTGCATTGAGGCATTTGAAGCCGCTATCTGCTGATTTACTATGTCTTTGTCAGCCCGTTGGAAATCATCTGCTGCCATCATCCCAGAAACCATAGCAAGTTTCTTAATCCTATGATCTGTCACTGCGGCTGAAGCAATGATTGAACCACCTTGGCATACGCCCAGACCATGAATATCTTCTATGAAGGGAAGTGACCCTAAATAAGAAACCGCATCCCATGTGTTTTCGATTAGTCTGAACATATAGCGGGATTTTTTAAATTCGCCTGGTAATGCTGGTGAATCACCCATACCTAGATAATCAAAACTTAAAAAGACAAATCCTCTTGCAGCCATTTCAACGCCATAGGTTGCCAGAACTTGTTCTTTGACCTGTGGGAATGGGCTAGCACCAACGATGCCCTTGTATTTTTTATTTTCGTCAAAGTCATCTGGGAGATATAAATTGCCCACCAGATCAACGCCGAATGATTTAAACGTTACTTGTTTAACAGCCACGTTTTTCTCCTAAGTTAATTAATGTGCTCTCTACAAGTGACGTGATGCCAACATGCGACTGTGTAAAACCCGTATAACCTCGATACCGTAGTTCGTTTCTCGGTAGTAAATCACATGTCTCAAAACTGAATGCCTTCGATAACCTGCGCGTATATGTTCGCTGCTTGTCCCTGATTTTGGATTGTCCACTAGAAGCTCAAATGCGGCTGTCAAATCATCTGTGTAACGGTCGGCTTGTTCTGCGCTCCACGCAGCCAGTGAATAAAGCCAAATGGCTTCCATATCCTCGCGGGCTTTGGGGCTTAATCTGTATTCAGCGGATTTTGTCGGCATGTTTCGCAGCCATTTCTTGTTTAAATTGGCTGTTGTCAAACCGTTGCGGCTCTCCGCTCTGTTCACCTTCGATTAAAGCGGCTCGGATTGATTCAATGTCCGCTTGTCCTGCTTGATCGCGGCGGATCAAATCGCGGAAATATTCGCTATCATTCGTGAACTGACCAGCGGCAATTTGTGCCTTAACCCAGCTATTTTGCTGGTCTGTGAGTGTGATTGTTTTGCGTGTCGTACCCATCAAATCGCCTCCAAGGGAGAATATATCATACTATTGGTGTAATATAGCACGTTTTCACTGTTTGCCTAAGCCGTTTTTTGATTAACCGGTTTTTTTCGCATTCATTCCCTTGGAAGACCCGCCGGAGGCGAGGGCTTCTAGCGTTAGCGACATTCCCTCGGAGCAGACATTTTCAGAATTACAGAGCGTGCGCAACGGCAGTCACCCCGTAGGGGTCGCAACGGAGCGCGGCGCTTACCTTACGACGGTTGTCATTGCTTCTGCCCAGCTGCAAAAGCCCGCTATCGCGCTCTAAAATCGAGTACATGAAATGGCTGGCCTGTCGAAAGCAGTGTATCAACTGCTTGTAAAGCCAGCGCCTTAGCTGCTCGTCGCAACTCATTAAGCGGTCATAATTGAACTGCCTAAATTGAAGCTGGTTTATCGCGTGGCTGATAAATAACGGCAAACGTGCTATGTGCTGCGCATATGTGTCCGCTAGGTACTCGTCACGGCCAACGGTCACAAGGTCTTGCAATATTGAGCTTTTCCAGACTTCTTTACCCTAATCTTTACAGCGCGGTTCCGACAAACTTGACCGGAGTTGCGCTGTTCCTCCTTTCAGTCAATTCCGCGACCACTCTGGTCTTTGTAACTTTTTTATTTCCTGATAAACTAATTGAATATTTACGTCAGATTCACAATGTAAAAGGGTTTTTAATGATTAATCTTAATCGAATCAAACTAATCACCTTCGCTGCAATTTGCCTAGCAGTAGTTACCTCCAGCCCCGTATTTGCCGCTGAAGATCCTGTTTTTTCCAACTGGAGAAACGTTGCAATCAGGGGGTATGACACCGTGGCTTACCACTTGGAAAAGCAACCCGTAGAAGGAGATAAAGAATTTACCGCGGAATGGAATGGTGCGAAATGGCGTTTCAAATCAGCTGAAAACCGCGATCTCTTTCAGTCCGACCCGGAGAGGTGGGCACCAAAATACGGCGGGTATTGTGCCTGGGCTGTTTCAAATAACTATACGGCGTCAACAGTTCCCGAAGCCTGGACTATTGTCGACGACCGTCTATATCTGAATTTCAGCTTGAATGTGCAGGAACAGTGGCGCCAAGATATTCCGGGCAACATAAAGCGCGGTGATGCCAATTGGCCTGGAGTACTCAATAAATAATGCCTCAACTATTGCAAGAGGCATGAATCTCTGGTTTGGGTAACGGGAGTACTTCTTCGACTTACCAGTCGCGCCCAGGGGTGTTCTCTATCATGTCAAGCACATGAGCCAGAGCTTTCTGGGTGTTTTCTTCCGTTCCAGCGATAAATACCCTGCCAGAGACGCCAAACATCTGGCAGTCTATCAGTACATTTTCTGCGACTGCACGTTCTGCCGCATTCGCGGCAGCAGCCGCAAATAGTGCGGGGGCTGTTTCCAGCAATAGCATTGATTCACCTGGAAGAATCATCGATGCATCCCTTCGTCGATTGATGATGACCGCGTGCTGGTCAATGACATTGCTTACAAGATCCGAATAAAGAACCCTTGGTTTCAACTGTGAGGCGGCTTCAAGTTTGAAGCCCGACAATATTGCCTCACCAGCCGCATGAAGATCATCTAACTGTGGACTGTGTAATTCCAATATTCCAAACTGTCGTTCGACATACAGTATGCCTGGCTCAATTGTCGGTACTGACTTGAGTGCAAGATCAATGACACGGTGTATGGCGAGTGCAGGTGCAATCTCAATGATCAGAGAATGCATACCCTGTAGTGGTACGTAACCACGAGCTCGCAACGCGGTTGCCATATAAGCCGCAAATTGCGTCTGCAGATTTTCAATCTGCAAATAAACCCGCAAATCAACCACGTTGCCCTATCGCTCACTCGCGTCTGATGGATTTGGCGAACTGCGGCTGAGTTCGCCAGTGATTACCTGCTCCATACTGTGAATGAACTACTTGCCTGCGGCAACGTCGAATTTTTTAACGACATCCGCATGCGGTCGCGGAATCACATGAACAGAATGAATCTCACCGACAGCACCAGCGGCTTCAGCACCAGCTTCAGTTGCAGCCTTGACAGCACCAACATCACCTCGAACCAGAACTGATACGAGACCGGCTCCTACCTGTTCTTTGGTCACGACTTCCACGTTTGCGGCTTTAACCATTGCGTCTGCAGCGGTGAACGCGCCGACGTAGCCGCGAGTCTCAATAAATCCAATTGCGTTTGACATGATTTTCTCCGTTTACAAAAATTATGAAGTTAAAACAATATGTTATTCTTTGCTACCGACCTCTTCGTCGACAATTCCAATGACGAGCGCGTCGATTACAGCATCACCTGACTCGAACCACCCTTTCGCCACTGAACCCTGAGTGATCAGAACCTGTTCACCAGTACCGGCTCCAAGCGGATCGTAAGCCAGAACTCTTTCCGACACTTCTCCGTCTTCGATCAGGTCGATCTCCAAAAGTGCTCCATTTGGCAATTCATCCAGTTTGCGAGTTGCCCAAATTTTTCCCATTACTGTTCCTACTTTCATGGCTATTGCCTCACAATTTGAAGTTTCAGTCGTCGCGCACGATCTCGTGCGAGTGGAGTCAAAATGACACTCCTGCTGACCTCAATACACGAATGGTTCTTGGCAAGTGCCAAGACCTTTGATTCAGTTAACACGCCCTTCTCAATTTGTCCGGTGGAATTTGTTTCATTTTTTGGTTTGCCATTTGATTCAGTATTCCTGTTGTTCCGACCCGAAGGGGCATCAGAACCATTCCGATGGCCAGCATCGGTTGCTCGAAACTTCATACGCCCCGAACGAATGAGTCCGGCAACATTCTGATCCTGCATACACTTTGCCAGGTCAATCGCAAACTCGTTAAGCTTTCGTTCATTGCTGAGATCAACGGCAACAGGTGTTTTGCAATTCCCTTTGGCTGACTCCAGTATCTGCTTCATCAACTGGCAATTAGGCGCCACCGGTTCAGGTTGACGCTTTTTGTCCGCCGATGGTAACGCTTGAAGCAGCGCTTCTCGAACTGCAAGACGTATTTCCTCTCTAGAAAATCCCGACTCACTCACGGCACTACATCCTTACTTCCAATGCTTCTTCTGCTGCTCGGGCTGCCGCCCTTACGTCACTTTCCGGGCCACTCAAATAAACCCGTCCGGTTGCACCAATCATTCGGTAGTCAACAACTTTGATATCAGCTGCTTTCTCAGCCTCGTTCACTGCCAGTATGCTGTATGAAGCAGGCTGCATTTCGAATACAAACAGCGATTCACCTGGCAAAACCATAGAACCCAGTTTGTTTCGATTGATTAAGAAAGCGTGATAGTCATCTACCCGCTTGACAATTGTCGAAGCCAGAATCTCAGGTGGCATCGCGTCACTCGGCGCAGCATCCAGCATCTCAAGCACGGCTTCGCCACCCGCGACTACATCGGCAGTCAACTCCGAATGAAACTCCAGATAACCAAACTGACGTTCTACGACAAGAATCCCAGGCTTAACATTGACATTCTTGAGTGCGATGTCGGTGATTCTTTCGATGTGCAGACCTGGAACAACCTCGATGATCATTGCGGCCATGTCAGTTTTGGGTAAATAGCCGCGAATCCAACTTCCCAGATAACACATCGTTTTTGGCTGCATCTGGTCAATAAAAATGTAGGACCGGATATCCGCCACTAGTATCGAGTCTCCCGAACGAGATGCAGTGAACGAATCTCTTCAAGAATGATCTTGTGGATCTCTGCTCTTAGATCTTCACCAGTCAGTGCAGTGTTCCCGTGAGAATGCAAACCAGATGTTTGTGAGTCGAAGCCATCCGCGAACGAGTAGTCGATCACCTCGTTCGGGTGACGCACTTTTGGGGTTGGCTGTGATTCAATGAGTTCGTATTCATTCATGTCGATTTCAGATTCTTTACTGAACGCAATCTTTGACCACTGAACTAGATGGTGAGGGCCGACATTGTCAGCGACCGAACTCCTACCAAAAAATCCTGTTCCGACAGTCATTGTCGGTGCTAGATTCGTATCAAATCCTGAAGCACCAGTACTGCAGGGAGCATTAACGGGAGTTCTCAGAACTGCAAGCTCAGCTCCAAACCGGAGTATCATCTGCGGGTCTTTGCAGTGAATGGCTGCAGAATGGCCGCTGCCCATTTTGAGAGTCATGGCGTTGCAGGCTTTCATTGCAGCGTCGCGCCCAGCCACTTCGTAGAATCCGAGCACTGGGCAAAGTTTCTCCCGGCTCAGAACATAGTCGTCTCCAATCCGTTCCAAATTCACCAGAAGCACTCGCGTATTTTGAGGTACTCGAATTCTGGCCCGTTCTGCAATCCACTCCGCAGATTGACCAATGACAGTAGCATCAAACTTTCCCTCTGGAAAAAGAACTTCGGACAGACGGTCGCGTTCTTCGTCGGTGCACAAATAACAACCTTCTTTTTTAAGTGCAATGACCAGGTCACTACTGATGTCCTTGTGTGCAATGACTGCGGATTCGTTAGTGCAAAGGACGCTGTTATCAAATGCTTTGCTGTTTGCTATGCACTTGGCTGCTAATTCAATATCAGCTGTTTTGTCGACATAGGCAGGGCAATTACCGGGACCAACGCCGAGCGCTGGATTGCCGGAACTATAGGCAGCCCTCACCATGGGTGTTCCGCCGGTTGCAAGAATGACATCAATGCTATCTGAGCTCATGATGCCGTTAATGACCTCCAAAGTCGGATTTTCCACTACCTGAACTACACCATCAGGACCACCCGCGTTCTCCGCGGCCTCAGCAATTTTTTGTGCCGCATCCGAGCAGCATTCGCGAGCTGCCGGGTGTGGGCTAATCACAATTGCATTACGCGTCATTAAAGCGAGTAATGCTTTGAAAAACACGGAACACACTGGGTTGGTTGATGGCGTTAAGGCAAATATCACCCCAGCGGGCCGTGGAATTTCAATTACTTTGCGTTTGTGATCAACTCGATGGCAAGTGAAATCATGATCTTTGTAATACTCATAAATTCCCTCACTGCACAGCCGGTTTTTGAGTTCTTTGTGATCAGCGTTGCCGAAGCCGGTTTCCTCTACGGCCCAATCGGCGTAGTATCTGGCAGTTTCTTCACCGACTTCAGCAACCGCTTTGACAATTCGCATGACATCGTCTTGGCGAAAGTTGGCGTAAACACTACCAGCCCAGCGCGCACGATTTACGACTCTGGTCGCTTGAAATATTGGGGTTGGTTGTGAATGGATCGGCATACCTTCCAAAAATAGTGAACACAATTCGGCTTTGTAGCACAGAATTCTATAGCCCCGTATTGACAGCGGTCTTGACAGTTCAAACCAAATTGTTGACTTCTGAACGCGAAAAACCGACTACTTACACACCATTCTCCAAATTGAGGTCAATGAGTAAAGAATTTCAAATTAGTACGGATTTAGACTTGAAAAATTATAGATTGTCATTATTGATAATATATAATTCAATGTGAAATTCAATCAAAAAAACTGAGGTCTATATGCCGCGTCCAAGTCTCAAAGAAATTCGCTCTGAGCAAATTCTGGTAGCTTATGCGAAGTGCATCTACCAATTTGGATTTGAAGGGGCAACACAAGAGAAGATTGCTAAAGAAGCAGGTGTCAAGCGCTCAATCATTCGCCACTATCTGGGAAATCGAGAAGACATGATTAGCGCACTCATTGACTATGCTGACAAGAAATATGATGAAGAAGTTTGCGAGCTCATGCAATCACTTCCGGATCATAAGCGCATCGACGCGCTGATTGAAATACTCTTTGAACCGCGTTATGCATCCGATGAAAATTCTGCCGTGATGCTGCAGGCACTTGTATTGGTGTCTGGTAAATACCCTGAAATCGGAACAAAATTAGTCGCCTGGAGCAATACTCTGATTGGTTCCGTTCAATCTGAGTTGCGGAAGACGTATCCAGATGTTTCGGAAGATCAGATCTTTCAGGTCGCTTTTGGAATCGTTGCGCTTTGCTTCAACATTGATTCATTCAGTCAGACTTCAATACCTCAAAAATGGTGGAGTGCTTCTAAAAACGCCGCCTATAGACTTGTCTCAACGCTAAACTAAAAATTATGGAAATTCTTCGTCAAACATTTACCGAATACCAAATTTACGGCTTCAGTACGTTACTCGAAAACTGGATGTATCTCATATCAGGTGGATTACTCTTTCTTGAACTGCTGAAATTTCTGTTCAAGAAACTGATGAACTGGAAGCTTGCTGGTGATGGATTCGCCAATTTCGTCACCTACGTTGCCTTTGTACTCCTGTACTACATAGCACTTGGTTCAATTTTCATAACAGTCTACTATTCCACTTCTTACTATGCGATTGCCACCATACCAATAACTACTTGGTCGATTGTTCTTTGTATCGTACTTGCTGATTTAGCCTACTATTGCGAACATCGTTTTTCACACAGAACGGGAATTGGATGGTCATCTCACACAGTGCACCATAGCTCGCCTTATTTCAATATCACAGTGGCTTACAGATTTGGTCCGCTTGATGGTCTGATTCCAATCGCGTTTCACCTGCCCTTGATACTTGTAGGATTTCACCCTGCCCTGGTCTTTGTCGCTGAAGCGATTGTGCTGCTTTACCAAACCCCACTCCACACCGAATTAGTTGGCAAACTACCTAAGCCAATTGAATGGATTTTCAACACACCATCGTACCATAGAGTTCACCACGGCAGAAACGCTCAGTACATTGATAAAAACTACGGTGGAATTTTCATCATCTGGGATCGAATGTTTGGAACATTCGAAGAAGAAGTTGAAAAAGTTGAATATGGGATTTCAGATCCGATCAACTCCGTGAATCCGATTGTTGTCTGGTTTCACGGTTTAGCCAGATTAATCAAAAAAATGGCATCTGCCAAACACATCGGTGACGCTCTGAACTATTTGATCAAGCCACCGGGTTGGACGCCAGAAAAGTTTGACAAAATCGTCGCGATTAAGTCAGAATCTTAGTATTAGGGAGATTCGGCACTTCGTCCGAGCAGATAGACTTCACTGATTGTAACGGTCAAGGTGGCAAAGTCGAATTTTGCGATGGACTTCATTTCAGAGTTGATGTTTGCCAACATTCGACATCCAACTCTGTTCGTCTCCATCCACATCTTGACTGCCTGCTGAGGACTGTCGGTTTTGGCCTGCCTCACGCCACACTGCAAAGGACTGGGCATGTCGTCTGGAAATCCAATCTGATTGGTGATCTCACACACCGAACAGCGCTTGATTTCGGCATCTACGTGGATTTCTTTGGGGACATACACAATATCCACCAGCGTACGACACTGGTGATAAACCACTTCGACTTCGTTCAAATCAGCTCAGTAATGGTCGTATTCGGTCACCTCTGAAACCCGGTTTTCGACTTCAACCCGGGTGTTTTCGCATTCAGCATGCGTGTGTCTGTACCCCTTACGCTGATTACTGGTGGCTAGCATTTTCGCATTTTGATCCGCCTCGGACATGGAATTCGGAATGGACGATTTCAGCGAAGTTTTCGGTGTCTTTTCCTCGACTAGCAGTATCACGACTGTGGTCACCAGCAACTATAGCGAATGAAACAGCTGGACTGTCTGATCATTGAGATCACCGATGGCCCTGAGCCTGGCAAACTCCTGTTCCCGCTACGCGAGGAGTTTTTTTGACTACCTAAGGTGTTGACATTTGCGCACTCACCTTCCACTGCCATGATCGCACTAAGAATCACCAGTCGTTCAGCGTGCCCCATCTCACTATAGCGATGTACCCAGTGCTGTGCCTTGCGCCTGATACGCTGGCAGTCCGTGAATTCCTTACCCACCTAGCGCCACCAGTGCAAATGGTCAATCTCATAGTTCTACCAGACCACTTCTATGACAACCCCGACCTGATTCATCACCTGAACATCAAGACGCCGCCAGTCGGCCAGCAATTCATCATACAATACCGAACTATTCCCTGACACCATCACCCGACAAGGCAGCGAGATTAAAATCTCAAGCAACTCAACAGGGTCCTGTTCTTCGTAGTCTTAGCGATACCGGTACCGCTCAGGAGCCCTTTGGGTACTTTTCAGGTATGGTGGATCCGAATAAACCAGCGTGGTTGAATCCGATCGGTAACGTTTCAGATACGCATGACAGCAGCCATGAATCTTCTCAACCGGATAGTTTCAACGAAAGTCCGAAATCGCCTTGGCATTTAGATCAATTCCGATAATGTGAAACGCCGGGGATTTGCGTTTCATGAAAACACCGGACCCCAAGGTGCGTTTCCAAAAACAAATCATGCCTCGGAATCATATCGATCATGTCCTGACATAATCCTGCGGTGGTTTTAGATCCCAAGTAAACTTTGCCCATTAGGTGCTCCGGTCATTCAGTTGGTGGCTATACCATGAACAAAGACCAACCAAATGCCAAGCGCGCAAAGCAAAAAAATTCTGCTGTAAGAATGATCGGCAACACCACTGTCACCGATTTGACTGTCTGAAAAGTCTATGTCTCAGGACATGTAAAATTTACGGGGGAGTTACATAGATGGATAAACTTAATAGTTGATGTGGAATGCGTCAATCTCGTTTTGTTTCTTAAAGTGGCTGATTTACGGCTTGTATGCCCGAGTGGGAGGGGTGCTGCCTGGTCTCGTTTATCTGCTTCCCAAGGGAACGATTATTTGACTGTGATTGCACATCTGCGACCGAGGAACAAATCATGAATTGGGTTCGATCATTTTCAACAATTGGGCTTTGCATTTTCCTCGCATCCTGCGGTGGTGGCGGAAGCGATGTTACTAGCAATTCGCCGGAGACAATGGAAACACCCGAGACGATGGAGATGCCCGAGACGCCGGAAACGCTGGAAACGCCCGAAACACCGGAAACGCCCGAAACACCGGAGACACCCGAAACACCGGAAACTCCGGAGACACCGGAAACGCCCGAAACACCTGAGACACCGGAGACGCCGGAAACGCCCGAAACACCGGAGACACCGGAGACGCCGGAATCACCCGAGACATCGGAGACACCCGAGACGATGGCGATGCCGCCGGAGATGATGGTCATGCCACCGGAGACGATAGTGATGCCGCCGGAGATGATAGTGGAGACGCATGCTCATGGTTCGATCACCTTAAGTGATTACATGAGGAGAAGGAACACCCTTGTCAGTCAGTACGGAAGTGCGAAAACCTTTCAAAATCAATATGGACTGGGCATGATCAAAGCTGATGTTGCCCTTGCAAACCTCAACCTCAAGCGCGGTTCGAGCGCGGCAGATGCGCCTGGAAGCGGAGTAACAGTTGGACTGATTGACACAGGTATAGACGAGAATTCACCGGCTTTTGATTCAAATTTGGTGACCGAAAAATTTGAAGGCAGTGCACAAGACGAAACATCTCTGACTTTCCAAAATGTTGACTACATTTCACACGGCACTGCAGTAGCAAGCGTGATTGGATCGCAGAAGAGCGATAGCGTGTGGCTCGATCAGGGGTATTCTCAGAATATCCAGGATAATCACTTCCACGGAGTCGCATGGGGAGCAAACATCGTTATGACCGCTATCCCGCTTGGAGCACTTGGGAGCGAATTTACTGCGATCAGTTTGACTGATCTGGCTAACAGTGATTCCTATCGATCAGGGGTGTTTTCGAGAGTATTGGGCAACAACATCGATTTCCTGAATTTGAGCTTTGGTGCATCTGGGAATGTTGAAGCCTATACGGAAACGCAAATACGCAATAGTCTTAGTAATTTCATTGCCACAATGGCTCAGGCTGGGTCACGTCAAAAGACGGTGTTTATTTGGTCAGCCGGGAATTCAGGAATCTCGGCAATTACATCGTGCGATGCGAACGGGCTCCCCAACGCTTGCATCAATAACAGACCGAACGTGAGATCTCCAGAAATATTCTCTGGCATGATGTCGCGGATCAGTGAGCTTCAAGGTCATTCAATTGCTGTTGTTTCAGTTGGCAGCAATGGAGAAATTTCCAGTTTTTCCAACCGTTGCGGCATTGCGGCCAATTGGTGTATAGCAGCTCCCGGTAGCGACGTCAGATTCGTGATTTACGGTGCAGTTGAATCTCAGACCGTTCCGGGCACGGTGGAGCCAATGTTTGTAGGTAGAGGATTCTCCACTAGCGGTGGCACATCATATGCAGCCCCATTTGTTACCGGAGGACTAGCGCTGATGAAAGACGTGTTTCGGGGTCAGCTGTCGAATACTCAGCTCGTCACAAGGCTGTTTGCTACTGCCAACAAGCGCGGACAATATGCTTCTCGTGCGATATACGGCCAGGGATTAATGGATCTGGGTGCGGCAACCAGCATTGTGGGCAACCCAGTCATTGCTTTAGGCGCTTTCGTAGATAGTGGCGGAATTGCATTGACTGATACATCTATGCAGCTTGGACTTTCGTTTGGTGATGCCCTTCATCGTTCGCTGAACGGGCAGGAGGTGATGGTCTTGGATCAGCAACAAGCGCCATTTTGGTTTAGTCTGAGCGATTTTGTCAAACCCTCCTCCGCCAATCTGCTACGCTCTGTACAAAGCTCTCTGATCGAAAATCAGGTGCGCGTTCAATCGAATGACTTTGGTGAAAGAACATGGAAATTTGCTCTGTTGCTACCTGACTACCGTGCTGGAAAACACGAAGATTCCAACACCGAGGCTCAGTTTGGTCAGTTGTACTTTAAGGAAGGTTCTTCGTCCGGTCATTTGGGATTGGCGAACGGTTCGCTTTCGACGTCATTCCAAAGCTCTTCGAACACAGCTATATCATTATTTACCACAGCGGACAATAATTCGCGCGGCTTGCCAGTGTCAGGATTGACAATGTCCTATACACCGTCACTACAAGTGCCCGCGTATATGACGCTGGGTGCGGTTTCGGAAAGGGAGTCAATACTGCGATCAAAGAGTTTCGGTGCTTTTGGCAGCGTTGCCACCAACGCATTATTCTTCGGTACTGGAACCAGTACCGAAATTGGAGGCTGGCGAGTTTCAGGAGAAGGTGAATTGGGTGTGTTAAACCCAAAAGTCAATGGCGGGATGATCAAGAAAATGTCACCGCTTACAACATCCGCATTTTCGATACAAGCCAGACGGCAGTTTGACTCGAACAAGTCGCTTACCTTTGACGTGTCGCAGAAACTGAGGGTGGAAAGCGGCAGGGCTAGGCTGTCAGTACCAGTAGCTCGAACTCACGAAGGCAGTGTGACCTATTCGAACAGAAATGTCGAGTTGATACCATCCGGCCGTCAAGTTGATTTTTCCATACGTTGGGACCATTCACTGAAGAGGAACGGGCACGTTACTCTGAAAAGTGCAATCATCAAGGATCCAGGTCACATTCGAGGTGCAAAACCAGAAGGCCGAATCATCGCCACTTGGTATCAAAGATTTTAGTATCGAGTCATAGGTGTAGTGTCATTAGTCATAATGTGCGCCCGTTGATTTTTTCCTGCCGCGGGACCAAATTGACGGAAAGCAACTCTGTAACGCTGAGCGGCACCGAACGGGATGGGTTATAGAACTGACCCGAATTAGTTCACTTATGCCGCAGAAAGTAGTCAATGTCTCGATATTTCTGAACCGCGATCGGGACGAATTCAATGTGAAACACAAGACCGGTGAAACAATTGCCGAGGTGCTGCAGTCCAGTCAGCGAAAGGTGGAGCGGGTGAAGAGGTGATTCGTTGAGGAGGGACTGTAGCGTACTACCAAAAATATTCATACATTGGTTTGCGCCAAATCATGACTTGAGTCAGGAAGATTCGGAGCTTCGTCCAAGCAGATAGACTTCACTGATTGCAACAGTCAAGGTGGCAAAATCGATTCTAGTGATGGACTTCATTTCAGAGATGATGTTCGCCAACATTCGACATCCAACTCTGTTAGTCTCCATCCACATCTTGACTGCCTGCTGAGGACTGTCGGTTTTGGCCTGCCTCACAGCATCACTTGCAATTGCATGCTGATGGGCATGAATGTCGTCACTCAATCTGGATTTGGCGAGGCTATGCCATTGATTTTCAACCGGCAGATTCGCAACTTGCTGACGAATCCAGATCAATTCAAGTTTTGCTCCAATATCAAAATAAACACTCGACACGAAAGCGACAGATTTTCCTGTTTGCCTTATGATTTCAACAATATCCATAGCAGTAGACAGTGGGATACATTGAACAACTTTTAGTGCAAGATCTTCCGGAACGTCGTTGTCAAGAAGTTTCTTCAGGTGCACATTGATCTGATCGGTGTATTCACGACTCAACACATTTGCAAGCTCACTGGACAAGGCTTCAACGTGATTCCGGTAATACTTCACCGTCTCTTCAATATTGAGTGGATGACTTCGATGCCGTAGCAGCCAAATGGTAGCTCGCTCAAGCAATCCCGCTGCAAATCTCAACATTTCAAACTGGCTTTGCGCGGGCACTTTGTTGTCTAGTTCTTCGATTGATGACCAAATCGTACGCATATCGAAAATTTCCCGTGCGGCACAGTAAGACCGCGCAATGTCAGCAAACGCCGCACTCGTCAATTCGTGCATTCGATAAGCAAATGTGGGACCAACTCGGTTGATCATGTTATTGGTTACATAGGTTGCAATAATTTCCCGTTTTAGGCGGTGATCATCCATCTCAGTGCTGAATGCCTTCGATAGACGGTCAGGAAAATAGTCATGCAAATCTCTGGCCAGGTAAGCGTCCTCTGGCATATCAGAATCCAACAGTTCTTGATAAAGCGACATCTTGGAATAGGCGAGCAACACCGAAAGTTCTGGAAGTTTGAGCCCGAGACCAGCACCCTCGCGTCGCTTTATTTCCTGCCATTCGGGAAGATACTCAATCTCCGGGTTTAGTTGTCCTGATGATTCCAATTCCTGAATGTATCGACTGTGTTCTCTCAGCAGATCATTGGAACAAACATTCAGTAAACTGAGTGCTTGGCTTTGCTGATAGTTGCTTTCTAGCACCAGTTCTGCAACTTCATCGGTCATCTCACGCAGCATTTTCTCGCGCTGTTTAGCGGTCATCTCACCGTTATTCACAACCTGATTAAGTAAAATTTTGATGTTAACTTCGTGGTCAGAACAATCTACTCCACCGGAGTTATCGATTGAATCCGTGTAGCAACGGCCACCGTGCATGCAATATTCGACTCGACCTAACTGAGTCATACCCAGATTGCCACCCTCTCCGACTACCTTCGCGCCGAGTTCATTGCCATCAACCCGTATGGCATCATTTGAACGATTCTCGGTGTCAGCATGAGATTCAGTTGACGCTTTGACATAAGTGCCAATCCCCCCATTCCACAAGAGATCTACGGGTGCTTGCAGCATTGCATGCATCAGCTCGTTAGGTGTCAGTTTGGCCTTTTTGATGTTCAACCGACGCTGTACCGCGGGAGAAATATCAATCGCTTTTGCAGTTCGAACAAATACACCACCGCCTTCTGATATCAGTGATTTGTCATAGTCTTTCCAACTCGAGCCAGGTGTTGTAAACAGACGCTGTCTTTCCTTGTAACTGGCTTCTGAATCCGGATTTGGGTCCAAAAATATTTCGATGTGATTGAAAGCGCCGACCAACTGAATATGACGGGAGAGCAGCATTCCGTTTCCGAATACATCTCCGCCCATATCGCCGATTCCAACTACTGTGAATTCAGTTGTCTGGATGTCAACTCCCAACTCTCGGAAATGGCGTTTCACCGACTCCCATGCACCGCGGGCGGTGATGCCCATCGCCTTGTGGTCATACCCAACTGATCCGCCTGACGCAAATGCGTCTCCTAACCAGAATCCATATTCTGCCGACAGTCCATTTGCAATGTCGGAAAAGGTCGCAGTGCCCTTGTCCGCCGCAACGACCAAATACGGATCATCATCGTCATAGCGTTTCACGTTGGCCGGGTGGACAACCTTGTTGGCGACGATGTTATCCGTGATATCCAGCATGCCTCTAATGAATATTGAATAGCAGGCAATCCCCTCATCCAGCATGGATTTACCGGATTCAGGCGCTCGTTTGACAACAAATCCGCCCTTGGAACCGACCGGCACGATCACTGCATTTTTAACCATCTGAGCTTTAACCAGCCCTAGCACCTCTGTTCTGAAATCTTCCCTTCGGTCTGACCATCGAAGTCCGCCACGAGCAACTTTTCCACCGCGTAGATGCACCGCTTCTGTGCGCGGTGAGTAAACGAAGATTTCATACACGGGACGAGGGTCCGGCATTTTGATGATTCGAGCACAATCTATTTTGAAGGATAGATAGTTATGCGGCTCACCATTGTTATTGACACAGAAATAGTTTGTACGAATGGTTGATGTCATTGCATTTTTATAACTTCGCAAGATGACATCCTCATCCAGACTCGATACTGCATCGAGATGGGTATCCATTACCTCTCTCACCTTCGTTAATTCCTTATCTGCCGTGCCGGAAGTTGGATCAAACTTTAATTCAAAATATCGAATCAGGCTTTGCGTCATCGCAAGATTAGCAATGAGCGTATTGGTAATGTAGGTATCGCTGAATGCATGACCGATTTGTTTGAGATAACGACTGTAGGCGCGCAAGACCGAGACCTGCCTCCAAGTCAGGCCAGCTATCAGAACCAGTCGATTGAACTGGTCATTTTCGGCATCGCCGCGCCAGATATTGGAAAAAGCCTCTTCAAAGTCTTTACGCTGATGTTCGGCATAGCGTTCCTCCGAGTGCCTCAGAGAGAAATCATGCATCCAGATATAGTCATCATCTGAACGCGTGATTTCGTAGGGGCGTTCTTCCATCACCCAAAGCCCCATGTTTTCGAGTACAGGCAACACATCAGAAGGAGAGATCTGTTTCTTGAAACTGAACAGTTTCAATCGCATTTGCCTGTGATTGGATTCCTGCAGTGTTCGAAAGAAAGAAACAATCAGATCATTTTGTTCGCTAAGAGCAGACAGTTTTTCAAGATCTGCCGCAGCGACCCAAGGCGAGTAATCTTCTTTAAAACTTTCGCTGAATGCATTCTCAAAGGTTCTCAAAAACTGCGTACCTAAGTCTTCTCCGTAGCGTTCGATCGTCGCCTGATGAAGTGAGTCGCGCCAAGTGGTCGCAGCGTCCTGGACCCGTTGCTGAATTTCCTCCAGGCTGATATTGGGCTGACTGTCCTTGTCAACATAGATGGTGTACTCAATTCGCGCCAGAACCGAACCTGAAAAGGTGGCAAAGAACTCTGAAGACTTCCCTTTGAGAGACTCCATCAGAATGTCTTCAATCTTGACGCGTAGCTCGCGGCCAAATAACTCGTGTGGAATATAAACCAATGCTGAGTAGAAGCGTCCGAACGGTTCCCGTCTGAGAAAAAGTCTTACTCGATTTCGTTCCTGAAGTTCCAGAGTGCCAGCGACATCTTCGAAAAGTTCATCAACTGAAATTCTAAATAGCAAGTCGCGAGGATAGTTATCGATGATATTCGTCAAAACGCGAATGCTGTGAGTTGTTTCCGGAAAGCGACTGCGCTGAAGTACAAGTTTGATTTTGGTGCGCAATAAAGGAATCAGACTTGCGCTTCCGTTGTACGCGGTTGAACTGAAGAGTCCAGCGACAGTTCGAATTCCAGTGAAATTGCCTGCCGCTGAAAACTTCGGAATAACGATTACATCCAGGTAGGAGGCACGATGGATAGGCGAGTGAGAATTTGCTTTGGTAATGATAATTGACTGGTCTTTGGCTTTAGCGACCAGCGCATCAATCGGCAAAACAGTTTTAAGGTCATCGTAATCTCGAAATATGCCAAGAACAGACTTTTCATTCAAAGTCATTCTGCCGTTCTTTTTCCAATTTATTTCGCAGTATCCAAATAATGAGAAATTTCCAGCTGCCAGCCAATTACAGAACTCTGCACAATCTTCCAAATTCGAATTGTCTGAGCGTTTTTTCTCGTTATCAAGGTTCTTCGAAGCCTCTTTCATTTTTACGCGCATCGGGCGCCAGTCCTCGACCGCAACTTTGATGGTTTTTAGAACTCTGCGCAAGCGTTTTTCAATTTGAACAAAATCACTCTCGTCGGCAGGTCGGTCAAATTCAAAGTGGAGAAACGATTCAAATACTCCGTCGAGAAAGTCAGCATTCAGTGGTGCTGCAATCCTTTGCAGTTCGCCAGATGTGTTTCTCTTTACGGCGAATACGGGGTGTACAACATGGTGAACCTTACACCCTACCCGGTTTAACACCATCGAAACGGAGTCCACAAGAAAGGGACGATCCAGAGTTACGATTTCCAGAACGGCGAATTTTGAGCGCCACCCATCGCGTTCGACGTCGGGAAAATAGAGTCTTATTTTGGTTTCATCTAACTGTCGGTTTTTACACAACTCGAAGTGCGCAAGCGCGGCACCCTTTAAATCAAATACGTCTCTTTGATTTAATTCTTCGTAGGCAACACCGTAGTAGTAAGAACGAATGAAATCAGAAAATTGACTGTCACTAATTCGCAACACACTACTATCATCGCTTACTAGCCTGTTGATCAATGCATCGGTTTGATTTGAGTGCAGGATAGACATGGAATCCTCCCTAGGTCTGAATCCAAACTATACGTTCAATATACAATTTTGAACAAAGCAACTTTAGAGTGTTTGATCTGCTAGCGTATCTTGTTTTTATAAGCGTGCCAAACGGACGCGATCGATTCTTCAATCCCTCACTTTTTAAACTTTTTGATAAGTGTGACCATCTTTTGTTTATCCGTCTGCCGAGTTTTTTGCTGCACAACGAGAAGTTTGACTACTCAGATTTCGAAATGGTCCGCAAAGTGTATTAAACAATTCTCTTTGAATGGTGTGTAGAGGTCAATCAGGCGATACTCGATGGGATAATTCTAACCAAAGGGTGTTGTCGCTGGACTCTTTAACACGCTGCTTCCGATGCAGATGCTGAGCAATGGCGAATCTACGTTAGAAAACTCCAGCATCTTTCGAACTGAACAAGACGCACAATATCACCAATCGAAATTCCCGAAGTTCCTCTTTGTACCTTTGATAATTCACATCAATTCCAACTGGATTCAACGATGTATTAGTGTGAAAAGCGCACGAGAATATATCCGTTAAAGCGAATATGGTTATAATATACGCCAAACTGTATAGTTTTAATATATACGACTAGTAGTATATCGACAGAGGACAAAATGGACAAAGTGATTCGCAGTAATCGGGACCTTGGAGCAGTGATCCGCCTCGTACGTAAACAGAAGAATTTGAGACAACTAGATGTTGCTAGGAAAGCCGCCGTCAGGCAAGCATCGATCGCGGATATCGAGAACGCTGCAACGACTGCAAACCTCAACACCATTACCAAGGTATTGTCAGCGCTGGACCTGGACCTTGTAATTATTCCCCGTCGAACAACAGAATTTGACCCTATGGAGTATTGAGCGTGGGTCGAAAACGTCTAAAACGCGTATTAGATGTATACATCGGTAAAAGTAGAGTCGGGCAGTTGATACGTATTCCAAACGGTGCGGTTTCATTTCGCTACGACCTGGAGTGGCTGTCGTCAAATCTTGCATTTCCCATCTCTTTATCGATGCCTCTGTCAGACCGTGTTTGGTCTGGAGGCAGTGCGCTTCACTATTTTGACGGGCTTTTGCCGGATAGTCATGCGACGCGACAAAAAATCGCGACGCAGAAACAGGCCGAAAGTACGGAGACATTTGATTTACTTGCTGTCATCGGACGGGATTGTGTTGGAGCGCTTAGATTTCTACCGGAAGGCCACGATTCGGGCAACCTGATAAAAATGAGTTATCGACCAGTGAACGAAGACGAGATCATTGCTCGATTAGCTTCCCTACACAATAATCCCCTAGCACTTCAGCTTGATGAAGATGAATTTCGTATTTCGATAGCTGGTATACAAGAAAAGACAGCTTTTCTTTGGGTTAACAATCAATGGCAGTTACCGCTCGGGTCGACTCCAACTTCTCACATTTTTAAACCCGTAATCAAGGAAAGTCCGACTGGCGCCGATTTCTCCAATACACCCTGGAATGAATGGTTGTGCCTGACACTTTGCCGTACATTTGGACTTGAAGCCGCAAATGCCAACGTACATCAATTTGAGGATAAGCCTGTGATCGTAGTGGAGCGATTTGACCGAGTTTGGCGGCAGAATGTACTTTACCGTTTACCTCAGGAAGACATATGTCAAGCCTTAGGTTTCCCTCCAAACCAAAAATACCAAAGCGATGGAGGTCCCGGCATGAAAGAAGTTTTCAATCTGCTCAATAGCACAATTACTCCGTACGATGATCGACGGACTTTCCTGAAGTCGCAAATATTGTTTTGGCTACTAGCTGCTATCGATGGTCATGCCAAAAATTTTTCTATCTTCTTGACACCGGCAGGTTATCGATTGGCACCGCTATATGATGTGATGTCAGTTGCTCCGTATCCGGAATTCCCGATACAAAAGACGAAGATGGCGATGTCGTTCGGCGATAAAAGGTACTATCGCTTGAGCCAGATTCAACCTCGGCACTTTCGCCAGACAGGTAAAAACGTAGGTATGCACGCACAAGACACAAACGACATCCTGTCTGAACTGATTGAGCGAAAGGACAAAGCAGTTGCTGAAGCAGAAGCACTCGCAACTAATACTGGAGTACCGGATTCAACAAGCGAGCCGATTTTCGGTGGTTTGATGAAGCGATTCGCGATAATTGAAGCTGACCTTAGCCGACCGAGTACCAATGATTGACAAAACGCACACCAAATATCATTTATGATGAGCCGTTCGTTGCATTCAATGTGCCCGATTCAGCAGTGTCACTTTTACCAGTGGTAATACGCGTATTTGAATCCGAACTAAACAAAGTAAAAAGAACTGACTCCAAAATGGGCTTGTAATCGGGGTCGAACAGACAATGTACAAAGACATTGCGACTAAAATTGGCATTGATTATTTTTCAGTCATCCCAAGGCGAATATCTGTTCAATTCCAATCCGTTAATCTAAGAATCATCACATGATAAATAGATCATCTCTTTTTATTATCGTTGTGCTCTTTATTGGCTTCTTGCAGGTTTCCATGGCACAAACCTGGCAGGGTCATTCCATTCTTTTTAAGTCCAGCAATTGCGATGTCCGAAATTCGGGTACGACGGTTTTGCGTTGTGTTGGCATCAGCGGCAGGGAGCAGATGAATCAGTCGTCTACACTAATTTTTCACTGTTTTTTTGGAGACCTGTCTTTGTCTCTTGGACATGCTGCGGTCAATAATGAAGTGACAGATTACCGATTTGAAGACAATCAAGGACGAGTAGTACACGGAGTTGACCAAACCAAAGTTTCTAGAGTACGCACAGGATTTTCGAATCCGAATAACTCAGTTCCCGACTGGATCTTCCAAAATATGACTGACGCAGACCACATCAGCAAGCTTTTCTATTCTCTCAATGGCACGGAAGTTCAAGGTCAGTTTGAGATTTCGACTGACGATCAACAGTCATTCAAAAGATTTCTTGAATTTTGCTGCGTTAATCGCAAACTTAGGTCCGAAAATTAAACAACTCTTACCAACTAAACAGGGTAGATTCGCCAATTTCAACCTCGCCGGAGTCTAGGATGCATCGATAGTTTTTTGTTTGAACTTGTTTCAGTTTCATATGCTTGTCAAGTAATTGAAAATGTGTCAATTACTATGGATAAATACGCGTTTCGAAATTAGAAGAATTAGCGTTCGTTAGAATACTCCAATTTAAGTGAGAATCCAGCAAATGTCGATACGAATTGAAATCGCAAGCAACCGACATTTGGCGCGCGGCGAGACAAAGTGCAAGTAGGACCTGGTGCAGATCGATGACGCTTATTTGGGCGGTGAGCGAAGCGGCGGCAAGTGAGGACGCATGACCGACGGCAAGACACCATTTGTGATTCGAATCAATCTTGTTGCCGACATTGACACTCCCGATGATTGGACCTTGGCTGAATGGCTCTTTTAAGCGCACAAATCTATTTCCACAAACCATTGAAGTGAATATCGCGATACGTACTGACGCATCAAGTGTGATTGGTAGTGGTCATTTGATGCGTTGTCTAGCAATTGCCGATGAATTGAAGAATAGAGGGGCTAGTGTCTCTTCATTACTGTTAGTGAGGAGCAGAAGTGGATTGATTTGATACGAAGCAGAGGATTCACGTGTGAAACCATTGAGACAGCACATGCTAATGGAGTTTCCCAGACTGGATCAAATTGCAACGAAACTCACACAAGATCGCGGTACTACGTTGTTGATTGGCGTAAGGACTCTAGCCAAACCAAGGAGATCATTGAAGGTAAGGAGATTGATTGGTTGATAGTTGACCACTACGGTCTGGATTGGCAATGGGAGTCATCAATCAGAGACTGTGTGAATCGAATTCTAGTAATTGATGATCTAGCTGAACGTGCACATGACTGTGATGTTCTTTTAGATTGCGTATACGGTCGAAAGGTTGGCGATTACAAATCTTTAGTTCCAAGGAGATGCGAGCTACTATTGGGGGCTAAATTTGCGCCATTACGTCCAGAATTCTTGAATTGGCGCGAATTTGCACTTGAACGTAGATGTAATTTTCAAGGAGTAAAGAAAATTCTGGTGTCATTAGGAGGCACTGACAGGTCGAATCTGACTGAACAAGTTCTAAATCAATTGACTCGTCTTAAGTTACCTAACAATATTGAGATAGAGGTTGTGGTTGGACTAGGATTTGCGCATCTAAAAAGAGTCGAAGATCAAATTGCCTTACTACCCATTAAAATTTCTCTGAATGTGGGAGCAAACAATATGGCATCTCGAATTGTGGAAGCTGACCTTGGCATCGGTGCCATAGGTGTAAGCACTTGGGAACGGTTTTGCTTAGGGTTGCCAGCAGTTAATTTGATAACTGAGGCCCACCAATTAGCGGTTGTCGCATCACTTCGAGAGCAGAAATTCTCGGGGGTTCTGAAAGCAACATCAATGGCGAGTGAACTCGCGCCATTCCTAAAAAAGTTGATATTTGATCAATCATACTATCGTGAATTTGCAAACCAGTGTAGTCGGGTTATCGATGGTAAAGGACTATTCCGGCTAGTTGATGTTTTGAAGTGAATCGAATTTAGGAAGTTGTCTACGCCTAGTCTTGCCCATTATTCAGCAATATTCAACCATGGCCGTACGCGCTTGCACTCAATTTAGTGGCGCTTAGTTTAATGCACTCAACCTTTGGAAATAGCACCAATAAAGTGGAAAGACTAAAGTTGATTGTGATTGCCAGAAAAGCGGACATGGGCGATTGTAAGGAAATTTTTGAGTGGAGAAATGACAGCATTACTAGGCAAATGTCCTTTACGTCAGATGTTGTTCTTTGGGAAGATCATTTACGATGGTATGAACTCTCTCTCGCAAGTGAGAACCAATTACTTTTAATTTGCGAAGCTAAAGAAAAAGTTAAAAATATTAAATTGGGAATTGTTAGATTTGATTTTGTTGAAGATGGAAGAATTTCAGAAATTTCAATTAACCTTTCTCCTTCTGTACGTGGCAAGGGATACGGTAAAGAGTGTTTGAAGAAATCGATTTTCTATATGGCAGATGAATGGCCAATGTGCAATTTAATTACCGCAAATGTAAAGAAGATCAATGAGACTTCAAAACGAGTGTTTGAGCAAGTTGGATTCAATGTGGTGGCAGAAGACGATTTATTTTGGAAATTTGAATTGCCCTGCCTTGAATCACAATGAGTATTACATGTTGTCAGTAAGCCTGGCATGCATTTTCAAAGTCCTCTGACATGCTGAATCCAATGAAACTCTATCAAACTCCAATAGTGCAAAGAGCAGACTTCAATACCAATAGATATTTGCGAACATTTACGTCGTGAAACAAAAATTTCTGTTTATCCTGCAAACATTACACACATTTACACCGAGAATGACTGAATAGATGCCTACTCATAAGCATCCATTAATTATTCTGATTTTTGGCGCAGCTGACATTTTGATGCGTCCAGTCGTAGAACAAATCAAGAATCAATTGCCAACGTCGTCGAAATGTTATGTTGTTGGCAACAAGTACGATATAGGTCTCACTAATCTAGTTCGAATGGAACGGAGATCTGGTCAAGTAGAAAAATTTTTAAAAAATTACAAATACTCAGACGGAACTCTCGACGTAACATCAAATCTATCTTATGATTCTCTTATGACAGGACTCGAACATCTTGAGAGAAAATCCAAGAGTTTTGTTTGGAGACACCATCATCTAGATAGTATTTCGGATAGTAAAGATTATTACTGTATAGTCGTAGATCTGTTGACTAAGTATCTGATAGAAAATAATATTAATCTAATCTTATTTTTTGAGATCCCACATCTATTTGCGGATACGGTTTGCTACCAAATTGCAAAAGAAAAAGGTATAGAAACTTTGATTCTCACACCTTCAATTTTTCCAAACCGATTCTTCTCCTTGCAGTCAATTGAAGACAATGGAAGATTTCCAGATGCGCTTCATGAAGAAAAAATCGATTCATATTCCATTGACCCAAAAGAAGAAAAAGTTTGGCAATACATGAAAGGAATAGAACAATATCGCGGTGAACTAGGAACTTTAAACTGGCAAGGAATTTTGATGTTGTTCGTGAACATCATTTCTACACAACCATCGAAAATTCTAAAAATTTATCTACTCCTTAAGTACATAAAGCGAATGCGACGGATAGCATCCACACTGCCAAAGTGGCGTTATCCATTTTCAAGGTACTTTGATACGCGGCATTTAGATTATTTCGAAACTATTGTTGAACACGAAAAGAAAGACTTTGACCTTGATCTCAAATTCGTATATTTCCCCTTGCATCTTCAGCCAGAAATGACGACCGCAGCGATAGGGGGGCAGTATTCGGATCAATTGCTCGCTATAGAGAAGCTGAGCAGAATATTACCTTCAAATTATTTTATTTTTGTCAAGGAAAACCCAAAACAAGGTGGTCAGATGCGTGGCCGGCATTTCTTTGGCAGGCTAAACCGAATTCAAAATTTACAGTGGCTACCATCGTGGGCTAACACTCACGAATTGATCGACAAGTGTCAATTTGTTGCAACAATAACTGGCACTGTAGGTTGGGAAGCGATTCGTAAAGGTAAAAACGTCCTAGTCTTTGGAATGCCTTGGTACCGAAACCTAGCTGGGGCAATTTCATTCCGTGAAGGGTTGACTTTAGAGGAAATCTCCAAAAGCACAATAGATTATGAACAATTAGAAAGGCAAGTTGGGGAATTGATTTCTCGATCTCACGTCGGTAACATCCAACCTCTCAAAAGACGACATTCAAGCGGAGGCTATGACCTAGAATCAAACGCAAACATAGTAGTAAACTCGGTAGTTCAACTGATTGAACACAAGATTGAAACTACATTTACTGCTTAGCGTAAAGCATAAGCATAAGAAGAATTGGATGCATTGATTTCAGATTTAGTATAGAAACATATGCTTTTTATAGATCACTTTTCTAACAAACCAGAGGAAGTTCCTTATAGAGGCCATGATGAAATGCTCTTTTAGCGCGATTTCGGAATTTTTTGGATAGACAATTTTCCTGATCTAGAAACTAGAGTCTACGGATTCGTATGGAAGCGTTTAAACGGACTAGACAACCTGGCATGGTGGGTATTCGAAAAACCCGCATGGCCACTGACAAAATCACCATGTGATTTCGATACAGTGAATCGAGTCATTAGTTAGGCTTAATATAGTGAAAACTATAAACACCAACAACAAAATATAACTTCATTTATGAGTAATTCGAGGTGCCTGTACAACATTTCTGGGCGATTACACCTCTATTTAAGAGAATAGAAAATTAAAGGTAATCTCAGGTGTCAACGGCACAGATAAGTCGAATTGAGTGTGAACAGTTGCACATACTAGTTTTTAGTACGGCAAACTCTACCTTGCAGGCAATTGCCGCTGAGTTGAAGTCGCAACTGCCTAGTTCCGCTAGACTAATCGTAGCAGGAAAAAAAGATACAGATATCGTAATGTCTGGCTTAATCCGGGTAAAGAGAAGAGGGAAGAATGTTAAGAATTGGTGGCGAGAAGAATATAAAGGAATTGCTAACGAACTAAATCTGAGCGATTCATATTATGAAGATACTTTGGAAGTGATTGATCATCTCCAGCGAAGATCCAAAGACTTCACCTGGTCTCACCATAATCTCTCAAGCATATACGAATGTAGGCACTATTTCCATATTGTGGCGGAAGCGATTGCCAATTTTTTGGAGCGAGAAAAAATTAATATGATTTTGTTTTTTGATATTCCTCACTTGTTCTATGACAATATCGCTTACCAAATTGCGAAAGCAAAAGGAATAGAAACTCTCATTTTTTTCCATTCGATTTTTCCGAGTCATTTCGCCTCGTTTAGGTCTATCAGAGACTTTGGAAAATTACCACAGAACTTAGAATCTGAAATTGCAACTAAATTTACAATCGATCCAGATGAAATTCCGGAGTGGTATTTCATGAGAAATATTAAGCAGTCTCGAGGAGATCTTGGAAAACTGAATTGGAAAGGTATTTTCTTGTTATCCGTACATTTGTCAAAGAATGGACCTTCGAAATTGCTGAATTTAAATTACTGGATTCAATCAATAAATCGAATGAGAAAAATTTCTAAAGAACTGCCGAGGTGGCGCTACCCCTTTTCTAGATATTTCCAAATTGGACACCTAAATTATTATGAAAGGCTCTTGGAATATGAAAAAAATGAAATAGATTTTGACTGTAAGTTTGTTTACTTCCCATTGCATTTGCAACCTGAAATGACTACATCAACTCTAGGTGGAGCTTTTTCAGACCAGTTATCGGCAGTGGAAAGGCTTGCCCAAATCATCCCTCATGACCACTTAATCTACATCAAAGAAAACCCTAAACAACGAGGTCAAATGAGAGGCAAGCAGTTTTTCACTCGACTAGAGCGAATACGGAAAGCTCGATTGCTACCGTCCTATGTCGATACTCATGCACTAATTGGACGGTCGCGATTTGTTGCTACGATCACAGGTACGGCGGGATATGAAGCAATATGTAAAGGAAAAATTGTTCTGTATTTTGGCATGCCTTGGTATCGTGATATGGAAGGTGCAATTGCATATCGCGATGGCATTTCGTATGAAGAAATCATTGGTCACAAATTTGATAAAGCTAGTTTAGAAAGACGGATAGGTTTTTTAAAATCACGTTTACATAGTGGATCAGTAATCGACATTAGCGAATCGACGAATAGACGTCATGAAATCGAATCAAACGCCAAAATTGTTACTAATTCGATTTTGCGTTTGATCCGAAATGAAGTTGATACAACATTTGTAAATGTTGAGTAGTTGCATTACTTCTGTATCTAGAGACAGAACCGATTCTTTGGATGGCAACAAATTTTAGAGCGTCATAGCGCAAAAAAATTCCACTCATTGATGACCTTGCATACACCCTTTAAGTGAGAAGTAAGATCAACAAAATTCTTTTTATCGGAAAGTCACGTTGTAGCGATAAAGTATTCAAGTACTTGGAAGACGCTTCGCACCAAAATTCTGTCCAAGTCTTCTTCTTTGATCCTTCTGATATTGCAGCTGAGGGAGTTTTTTATACTGCCATCAATTCGCGTCAAGAAGACAACGAATTGACTGGTAAAGACGTACATATTAGCAATAATCAAGATATCCTCAGCATTTCTCCAGGTCAGCAATTGGCTACCGCATTAATTCAGGAACATGAACATCGAAATAGAGAGAACTCCTTATTCTTTCACGATAAATTACATGCGAACCACACGCTTTGGAGTCGGGTTCAAATCTATCTCAATGAAAACAAAATTGATTCTGTGGTCTTCATTCGCCGTCCAGAGAATTTGATTGAAGTGATTGTTTATCAGGTAGCAGAAGTTCTTGATTTGAGTTTGTTGATATTGCATCAATCAATTTTTGACGGAAAATTTTTCTCCTATCGAACGTTATCTGATTTTGGTAATTTTCCAACAAATCCAGAAAGCAAACTCCAAGACGCTCAAACTGAAGATGACGACATTCTGTTGAATGGATGCTCTGAAATGCCTTCGTCATGCCAAGTCCCTAGTCAGGACGATGTATTGAGAGTTATCAGATTTTTACTTCGTGTACGATCATTCAGACTTTTTGATACCTTGTACATATTTAGACGGGCCAAACATCTACATGATGCTCCTCTTCAAATCGAGAACTGGTGTGATCAATTTGCAAAGTTTTTCTACTGTAGTCGCACCGCTTATTTTGAGTTTTTTACAAGCGAATATGATGAAAAGATAACTAATCAGAGTTTTGTGTATTTCCCCTTGCAAACGTTGAGCAACCTTAATTCGGAAATATTGATAAACCGATATTCTGACCAATTACTGGCCATTGAACAACTTTCGAAACTATTACCAACCGATTGCAAAATTATCGTTAAGGGAAGTTCTAACTCCGAGCCTGATTACCTCACTCCAATGTTTTTTCATCGAATTAAACGAATATCAAACGTTGTTCGTGTTCCGAGTTGCGTGAGTTCAATACATTTGATCGAAAGGTGTGAATTCCTTGCGACGGTGAACAGCTCTCAAGGCTGGGAAGCGTTAACTTGTGGGAAGAAAGTTTTAACATTCGGAAATCCGTGGTATCGAAATTTGCCTGGTGTAGTTTTGTATCACAAGGATGTTCAGTACAGCAGCTCATTTTCATCTTCATTCGAACAATCGGATTTGAAACGTAAATTACAGGAGTTGCTTTCTAGATCACATACTGGTGTACTTCTACCAAACTTCGATGACTACACGTTGAATTTTCGCACAAAAGATAATGCTGAGATAGTGGCAACTACCATTTATGACCTAGTGTTCGAACGAGTCGATACAACTTTCTGCAAATAAAGTTAGCTCAGCCAATTGCCTTGCTGTAGCGTAAGTTATTCTCATGTAAGCATATTTATGTTCTTCAGTAAATAAGGGATCGTACTGGGGAGGTGTCTATCAGGACCAATAAAATATTCAAGTTACTAACGTATGTGGGAGATTCCGCTTACCGGTTCCGATAATTTGAAAAGGCCCCAATAAAGGGGTTTTTGAATTAGCGACAACTGTTTTAGAATATTTGAAATCGACCTATGAAAGAGTGTAAGACAAATTTTTGACGCCGGACTTTGCTTACCATTGAGTGCGAATAATTTTAAGAGAATGCCAAATCACACTTGAAATATCGTTTAATCTAGCACATTCTTTTCGATGCTTTCGGTTACAACCCCGAGCTAAGGCTTGAAGGAATGAGCATCACATTCGAATCAGGACTACAGAGTTACAGTCCAAAACCAACGGGAGATCAAAGTCCCGAACCGGTACCCCATGTTCTGGCACCGGCTGCAACTGGTGTTGATCAATTTATCAATTCCAACGGCGGTGATGTCGATCGTGTCTTCGGTGAAGCCGGAGTAGACCCCAACTGTATCGGTAATCCGATAATCGGGATGTGCCTGAAGTCATTTTGTGGGCTTTTTGAATCTGCATCAAACAATACGCAAAACGACAATTTCGGTCTATGGTTCGGCAACCAGTTCCAGCCCGATAATTTAGGACTTTGGGGCTATGCGGCGATATCCTCCCCCACTCTGGGAAATGCTCTGGACAATCTGATTGACTTGTTCCGGTATCACCAGCAGTGCTCAATGCTGAGGTTGACTGCCTCAAATACCAATTCCTATCAACTTGAGTACCAGGTTCGAGATCCGAACATTGTTCAGCGCAGACAGGACGCTGAGTTATCGCTTGGAATGTTTTTCAATCTAATCCGCGAATGTATGGGAAAAGACTGGCATCCTGAAGAAGTCTACTTTGAGCATCCAAAACCCGAAAACAGCAAAGAGCACGTAAATGCATTCAACGCACCGGTGTTCTTTAACCAGAAGTTTAATGCGATCGTTTTCGACCCGACGATTCTTGAAACATTGATGCCCAAAGCAGATTTGAAGCTAATGGCGATTACAAGAGCGTGTCTCGAATCCTTGCATACCAACACGCCAATGAATCAGAATCTAACTGACAAGATACGGAATCTAATTCGGATCAAGCTGTCAGATGGTTATCCTTCGCTGGAGTCGATTGCAGAAAGCCTGTATATGAGCACGAGTGCAATTCAGCGAAACCTTGCCTGGGAAGGCCTCTCTTATACCGAGCTCGTTGAGGAAGTCCGTAAAAGTCTGGCAGAAATGTACTTCAAACAACGCAATCTTTCTCTGTCTGAAATTGCATACCTGCTTGGATATTCCGAACTCAGTGCTTTTAGCCGCGCATTTCGCCGCTGGACTGGACTCTCGCCGCGAGATTTTCGAGTTAAAAGTTTGGATTCTTAGGCTGATTTGCTCAGCCAAGCTAATTCTTTGGGGTGCCAGTCTGGCTACAATTCTTCGGCTACAAGAATGAATATCAAGTGTTCTTTCTTGAACGGGCTCAATCCATAAATTTGGCGACAATCTATTAACGTGCGTAGTGTCAATTGTGTGTCGCTCAAATCTCTGAGCAATCTAATTTTGGCACTCAATCTGGCTTGCCGGCCCTCAATCTTCTAACACCCAGAACAATCAGAAACGCGATCAGCAGGAATCCTGCCGCGCCACCCATGGTTAGAGAACCTAGAGTCGGAACCATCGGTGTGTAGCCGGACACCATTTTTGAGTAGAGCCACTCAGGAATAGTCTGATCAGCTCCTGTGGTAAATAGAGAAAGTGGAAAGTTGCCCCAGGACAGTAAAAATGCAAAAACTGCGCCTGAAATGATGCCAGGCGACAAAATAGGCAATGTAATTTCCCTCAATACCTGTAAGCGAGAAGCGCCTAGATCATAGGCTGCCTCTTCCCAGACCGGGTCAAAGCTGTACACCTGGATGGACATAATCAGCGTAACAATGGGCAAAATCCAGATCATGTGCGCAAATACCGCTGTGTGCCAACTTGTTGTGATACCGAGTGATGAGAACCACAATAGCAAAGCTAGACCTAATACAGCCTGCGGGAAGAATATGGGCAGTAGAATAATTCTCTGATACATCTTTCTCCCCTTCCAGTCATAACGGGCAAATGCAAGTGCACCGAAAAAAGCCAATACCACTGACAGTATTGTGACGAGTAGTGCAACGCTGAACGATGTCCAAAATAAATCACGGACTGACAGTGACTCAAAAGCTTTTTCGTACCAACGAGTATCCCAAGCATTCACCGGAAATCGAAAATATCGTTGCTTTGTGAACGATGCCATGACGACTGCCATCATCGGCATGTACAAAAACAGCAACACTGTCAGTGTCCAAACGACAATCAGCGCACGAATAACTTTGCGTTGTAGCATCGATTTCATGGGTTAACGCCGTCCAACCAATCGATCAAGATCGATGTTTCGAAATAGAAAAAATATGATCACCAACGAAAGAGTAATCAGTAACACCGATAAAACCGACCCTTTCGGCCAGTTTTGCGCAAATGTAAAGGCGGACTCGATGTCATCAGCAATCATCACGATGACTTGACCACCCAAAATTTTTGATTCAGCCAACGACCCAAGCGACAGAATGAAGACCAGTAGACTGCCAATCAAAATGCCTGGCATGGAGAGAGGCAACTCTACCTCCCAAAAAATTTGTAGCCTGGACGCACCCAGATCTGACGCAGCCTCCTTGAGGGAGTCTGGAACCATCGACATGCCAATAACCAGTGGAAAAAGCATAAACGGCAGATAGACATAAACCAGACCTAACACGACAGCGGGAACCGTGTAGAGTAAGCCGGATAGTGAGACGCCAAGCACATACTGTAAAGAGCCATCAATCACACCATTTTTCAGCAAAAGCAAAACCCACCCAAACAATCGAATGTTTTCCGAAATGAGCAGGGGCAATGCAACCAGAATCGTAATTAGTGTCGCCCACCGATTAAACAACTTTGTCATGCCATACGCGATCGGATAGGTGATGACCAGCAGCAACGCAACGGTGATCACTGCGAGCATCAAAGACCAGCCAAATGAAATGTAATAGCTCTGCGTTACAACTGACAGGTAGTTATCTAACGTCGGAACCTGATTAAGCGTGAAGGTTTTCGGCGGCATAAAGCTGTAGAGCAGAACCAGTACCAACGGTCCTGCAAACCCAACTAGCAAAAATAAGCCAACCGGCACCGCATTCAACAAACCTGGTTGACGAATCCAGTCAGAGAATAACTTCATGATGCGAAAGCGGATTTAAGGTGATCAGAATCGTAGACTGAGAATCAGGAAGAAACCAGAATTGAGTCTTCCGCTCGCCAGCCTATCGTTACGGGCTCACCAGCACTACCAGAAAATGGATCGTCCTGTAGTCTTTCAACCAACCAGTGGTCTTCACCATCAGCACTTCGAACCTGATACTGAATTCGAGAACCCAGAGCGTAGTCATTGAACAACACGCCCTGAATCCGATTGGGAAGAGCATCCGCCGCACTACCAATTTTCATGACTTCGGGGCGAATGATCAAAAATCCAGATTCAAACTCCTGTCCGTTTTCAGTAATCTCGTACATGCTGCCATTCGTACTGTCCTTGACTTTACCAGTTCCTGCTTTTTCAACAGCCAAAGTGTTGACCTCTCCCATGAACTGTGCAACAAACTTGTTCAGAGGTCGATTGTAAATATCGTCTGGACTGCCAATTTGTATTAGATTTCCGTGATTCAGGATTCCGATTCGGTCACTCATCACCATTGCCTCTTCCAGCGAATGGGTGATGTATACAAAAGTCTTTCCAGTTTCCCTGTGAATGTCCTTTAGTTCTTTCTCCAACGTTTTACGCAGACGAAAGTCGAGCGCTGACAGTGGTTCATCAAAAAACAGAATTTCGGGATCGAAGGCCAATGCGCGGGCGAGTGCAATCCTTTGACGCTCTCCGCCTGAGCACTGGTTGATTCTTTTACTGTAAAAATCGCCTGGCAGACGCAAAAGCTCTAACAGCTCAAGTCCCCGCTCGCGCCGCGTTGAAGGAGCGACTCCAGCAATTTTCATGGCGAATTCGACATTCTGCCCCACAGTTTTGTGAGGAAACAGTGCAAGGTTCTGGAACACCATGCACGTCGGACGTCGATTTGCCGGGACGTCGTTGATGACATCCCCTCGGAGAGCAATTTCGCCACTGGTGGGGCTATCCATCCCCACCAGTATGCGAATTAGAGTGGTTTTCCCGCTGCCCGATGGACCGACCAGCGTGAAAAATTCCCCTTCAGAAATGCTGAGGCTTACATCATCAAGAGCGGTAAATTCACCGAATTGCTTTGTTACACCTCTTAGCTCTAAAAAACCCAACGGCACTTCATTCATACACTATGGGCTCCATACAAAGATCCCATGTCTACATATTTTATGGAAGTAGCAATTAGGCTTCCCGTTCCCGCTTCGCAGCAGAATAGTGCTCATACATTTCTGCGTAGTCAGGATTGATATCGTAATCTGCTGAACGTGCCATTTCTTCTTCCAATGTATCCCATTGAATTGCATCCAGTTCATCGGAATCGAATGCACCAAGCACATCATCGGAACCCATCTGAGTTACTGGGTTATACGTGCCTTCAGCAAATGCAACGTTCTTGCTGACATCCGGACGCTGGATATAGGCAAGAAATTCCTCTGCCAGTGGCGACACCTGTGGGTTGTTCACAACAGAAGTCAACTCAATCCAGACAATTCCTCCCTTCCCGTCCATCGGACCAGAGGCTGGGGTAATGCCACGAACATTGCTGTAGCCATCATAGCGCGCTGGAGACGCGGTGTACGTACCACCGGTGAAGTATGCATCGATTTCGCCGTTGATCAGAGCCAGGTTCATGGCAACAAGGTCGTCGGTCAAAATCTTTGCACCATTGAAAATCTGCCGTGCCATATCGCTGAATGCCGAAATTTCTTCCGGTGTGTGTACCTTGAAAGGGTGAACGTCCGCAGCGACACACATATGGTAAATATTCCAGTTGTCATAGGTAAGAACGCCATAGCGATCTTTCATGGCTGGATCCAGGAACAGTTTGAAGCCTTGGTCTTCTGCCATAGCACGCGAAATTTTGTCAGTATTGACAACAAAGTTAAATGGACCGAATCGTTGCGTTACACCCAGCAAATGCTCACCCGTCTTGTCCATCGCCCATGAGTACGGAGGATGAAATGCAGGCATCATTTTCTCGAAGAACGGCTCAAATCGATCTCGCGGCAGATCAAGGATTAAACCTTCTGGCCACATCATTTCTCGGGCCCATGGGTTATTGACGTTAATCAAGTCCCAAATTTTGGTTTCACCCGCCCGGAGTTTATTTACAGCATCCGGATCTGAAGTCAAACCTTCAGCACGAACCGTCGCATCAAACTCTCTTCGAAATGGGTCCAACACATCGTCCGAGTTGTAGCCTTCCCAGCAATAAATGTTTAGTTCCTTCTCACGGGCTGCATGCGCAAGGCCCGGAAAGGTGCCCATCGCATACGCCGCTGCAAACGCTCCGGTCGTTTGCAAAAAGTTTCGTCTTGAGGTATGAATCGCCATATTTTGCCTCCTTCTAAGTATCAAAATTAAATGGATCGAATAGATTCATCTCATCGAATAGTGAATTAGATACAATAGCACAAATTAACGCTAGCATTGCAAAAAATTCCTTGCGTTAGGGATTTGCTCTGTCCCCATTTTTTCGATCAGCGCACATCCGGCTTGCTGATTGCCTGGCAGCTCGTAGCTTCAATCCTACATTGATGCTTGTGACAATTTCAAATTCCGTAATTAAGGTGATTGTTCGAAATTCTCACAATTCACTTTCACTACAGATATGGAATTTACGCGATTTTATTTGACAAACTTGAGGTAGTCATTCAGATCTGGCTGGTCATGTTTCAGGTAGAGGTTTTGCCCCTCTCGATACATGGTCTCAGGCTACCGGAACAAATTGTACGGAGTGATGACGGATAGATTTGTTGCTCTTAGTGCAGCGAAAAGATAGTTCCAGCACGTGTAAGCCTTTGATAATGTTGGTAATTATTTATAAACAGAGAAATGCAGTATAAACGTCCTAAGGACGTTTATACTGCATTGTCTCGTCAAAGTCAAGTAAAAAATAGTAGAATAATTTAAGAGAGCTGGAATTGAAAAGTGGAAAAAATTCACCATTCGGTGACGATTTCCAGGCTTTGGGAGCGCAACAAGCCCATAATCACTGTTACTTGGGACGATGACAGATTCTAGCCGTACTGAATTTGCGATACCTGTGGGGCCTTGTTCAATTTAACAGGAAAGCTTCTATAAACGAATCCGGGACAAGCGGCCAGCGATGGTGCCCAACTGAGCAACTTATCCGGCTGTCCCGATTTGCTTGCCAAACGCGCCCTGCCAGCAAAATCGTAGAACCAATTGTGAACTTCAGCTTGAGTCATATTACCCGCGCAGGAAATGATCGTATCCAAGATGTACATGATAGATGCGTGAATATCCATGGTAAAGACTACGTTGAATATCGCTTCAATGGGCAAGCCTTGTCGGCCTTTGATCTTGCGCTTCAAATGAATCTGAAGGATGAGTTCCAAGAAGTCGAGTTGTGCGAGCTGTTAACTAATGATCGCGGCGGAGATATCGAGGAGCCGCAACCATCAACAAAAGAAATGCGGCATGTTTCAAAATTAGCCGCCATCGAAACGGGTGTGCCGTTGCCAATAATCGCCGTAGTTCCCAAACACACCGAGATCTACACCACGGCCATCGGAATAAAGGCGCGCGAACAACTGACAACAATGTGATCGTAGCGAGATAAGAGACCTGGATTGATCGCTAGGAAGTAGGCCAGGGTAATCGAAGATAAAAGTCAGCCACCCGTTTGAAGCAGTCCTCGAAGTCCGGCAGATCCGAAATCTCGAGTTCGAGTGTGTGCCATTCAGACCCAGATCGTCTTTTGATTTCGGAGTCCAAGATTGAGTGGGGTGTTGGAACAATTTCTCTAAACTCACATTTTTGAAAGAGGGAATTGACGATCTCAGTAGGATCTAATCCAGGCACCTCGATCAGAATTCTCAGGTCATAGACATCCTGGCGGCGGTAACGATTACGCTCGCTTTGCTCAAGGACTGCGCGATATTTCTCCGCGATCATATCGTTAAGGGAGTAAGCCAACAGCGTAGTCCCTTCAGCCAATTCTAAAGTCTGAACCCTACTCGTTTTTTCCTTAAAGCTAATGTCGAGTTGGACGAAATTGCTCGCTTGCCTTTCTTTGAGTCTCTCTTCTTGGATCGTGCCGCGGGTTGCATAACCAATTTTTACTTCCAGTGCGGGGAATTTAGCGTTTGGATATCGCTTATGCGGCTGCTCTTTTATTGACTGCACTTGTAGGACAAAGTCTGCATAGCCAAGTGTTGCTGCAGTGCGGCGCAAAGCAGGATTCAAATGGTTGCACAATTCAGCTGCAGTATGACTATTCGGAAGATATTCCGATGAAGCTGAGAAATCGATATCGGTGGTCTGGCGAGCGCTACCATATCCAAGACCCATCAGTAAGCCGCCTTTCATATATAGTCGGCCCGCCAGAAACGGTGTCATCGCAATGGCGTGCAAAATGATTTCAGTGATTTGACGTTGAGCATGAGCTATCGGATCCGTATTAACGCTGTCGATCCATTCAGTGATATTGACTTCAATGCTAGGTTCAGACATTAATCGATATCATCCACGTTTTGGAGTGATTCGTTGTGTAATCCTTTCCAGGATCAAGTTTTCGACTGCCGCCTCTTTGCGCCAGTACTTTCCAAGATTCAATTCTTTTGTCATCAATCCCCAGATGCTCCTCTAACACATAACCCGCGCGAACTTTGGCGAGGTTGCTATTGCTTGAATCGACGGACGTAATGATTTCCTCAGTCCAGTCTAATGCATATTTGTCATAGATATCCAAGACATGTGACATGCCTCCGCACTTACGCGGATGATGAAGCATATCAAGAAAAGTCTGGCCGATTGTCGCTAAGCGGATGTTGGTATTTGGCACATTCACGCAAGCACCTGCTTTTTTACTTTCGACCATGTGAAGTTGCCGACCTCGAACCCTTTTGGGATGTGTAATGAAATGGAGACGGACGCGTTTAGGCGGCAAAGGTTCAGGATCCTTTGCCATGATTTCTGCAAGTTGAGCGTTTGCCGATTTCCCCCTGGGTAACCTGGTGCAGGTAAGAACCCTCGGAGAGCGGTCTGTCAGTCCCCATCTTTGCATAGCTGACAGATGAGATACGTAGCATAGCGGATCGACTAAACAGACCATTTCCTCGCCCGAATTTTCAGGCGCATCAAGAATGCGAATAAGCCGGCTACCATAGTCGTTGTCATGTCTAATCTGTTTGGCCTTGACTAGATTTTTAACAAACCTGAGGTAGTCATTCAGATCTGGCTGGTCATGTTTCAGGTAGAGGTTTTGCCCCTCTCGATACATAGCCTCAAGCAAACGAAAAAACTTGTACGGAGTGACAGCGGGCAGATTTGTTGCTCTTAGCGCGGCGAGAAGATAATTTTCAGCACGTGTAAGCCTTTGATTACGCATAAAATAAAAAATTAGAACCTAATACTACTATATAAACGTCCTAAGGACGTTTATATAGTAGTTTAACCTTAAAGTCAAGTACATTTGCTAGTTTAGAGAATTACTGTGCAGGTTGCGCAACAGATCAACACAGACGGGTGCTGCAAGAAGATAACGGCAGTCAGCAATTTGAACATGGCACCGGTCGGATAGTCATTGCGACCACTTCCGTGCTGTTGAGCCAGCTTTTCGACAAACGCCTAGTAATGCTAGGCTTCCAGGACCAATTAAACATTTTACAGTGTAGACATTGGTCGACACGACTCTAGGAAAGCAGCACACTTTCCTATTGTCTCAATTTGGTTTTGATTTATTGGGTTATAAGTATCCGATGGTAGCGGCAATATCAAATCTAATCTATTGATAATAATCGATTACTCCGAATTGACTGGCAGGAATCAAGCACTCTTGACAACCCTCGGTGAGGGGAATTTGCAGTTGGAGTGGAAACTTTAAAATCCGCGTTCCGGAAGCTCGATTCATGGTGATTTGAAGGGAATTTTGGGACAGTTCATTTAATACATCTGTAATCACTTGGTTTACCTGGCTTATGACAGCGCAACCGCCTCTGTATTTTTGATTTTTACCAGCGCAACTTCGAGATTAATTATTTAACCCCTTGATTGTCTTCAGAATCAAAAGAATCCTCAAGACATTTGCGGTCCTGCAATATCACAAATTTCATTGAGTTTTGTCTGACTCGCAATGATTTTTCGTTCCTGGCTATCGGGTAGAAACGGGTAGTCTCGATATGCCTCACCCGGTCTGTATGAACCATAGGGGCGATTACAGGCCATCACTCCTTCGCGGTCAGGACAGCCATTTGTCATAAATGCCAAGCCGCTGTCGAATGCCAGATTTGCAGAATTAGTCTCTGGAGCCAACCGAACCAGATCCCCTGCTTTGTTGAATTCAAGCGCATCGGGCGTCAAATCGCAGTTTTCAATCAAGTACTTGACATATTGAATGCGGCGCCAACGTTCCAGTGGAGCACGCGGCACATCCTGCATTTCTGTACCTGGTTCAGGATTAAATGAAAACAGATAGCCAGCAATCTGCTCAGATTTCAACTGGTAAATCATATCGAACATTTCCTTGTCCGTCTCTCCCAGCCCAACTATCAAATGACAATTGACTTTCATTGGCCCGTATATTCGTCTTGCGGCCCGAACGATTTCCCAATGCTGGTCCCACCGATGAGGTCCTTTTGCCAACTTGCCGCGAGTTCTTAGAAATAGATCTTCCGTCACTGCATCCAATCCGACTCCAATAATGTCGACGCCAGCCTGCTTTATTTCGTGAAGGTCATCTTCGTCCAGCAGTGTTGCAGTTACCAGTCCTGAAATCGGAACTTCGGGCGCGGCTTTGTGAACGCGGTCTGCCATATCAATCAAATCGCGTGTCGCGCGATGATCCTGAACCTGTGCAATACAGACACGCCCTACTGACGACTCTGCCTCCTTCTGCGCAATTTTTTCAGCAACCAGATCTGTTTCATAGAGTGGCCAGTCAACCCGGATAAAGCTGTTTTCTTCTGCCAAACCCGGCCGTTCTCGTGCCAGTCCACAATATGAGCAGTTTGCCGCGCACCCCTGCGGATAGTTCTGCAGGAGATTAATGCAGTTGCAACTGCAGCCATTGATGCGCCCCGGTGCAAGACCAAGTTCTATTGCTGCTGCTACACTGATCCGAACATAGTCCGGACTAATCTGGTAGTGCTGCTCCTGCAGCTTTGTCGGAATTCCAGTTGTTGCCATGTATGGTCCTTGAATTAAAGTGGTTTACCAGCTCACGCCACAGCAGGCGTTAATGAATTCGGGTTTGAGCCCCCTGCTCTCCGCATACTTGACTATACCATCTGCTGGATAGGCAATTCCGTTCAATCCAGAATCAATTGCCGCTCGGTCAATCTTTACCTTGTGCGGACCAACTGGACGGGCACAACCCAGCATAATTTTGTCATTTGGCAGTGTTCTACGGGCCAGTTTGAAAAAATCCGTAATTTCTGTGACTGAAGGCGGGATCACAGCAGCCATCGGGGTGCCTGAAAGCGGCATCAGTATGACTAGTACCAGAAGTTTCAGCGCATGTCGACTAATCATTTCCAGCGCATTTGCCTCGCCCAACATTCTGCCATAATGCAATCCTATAATAATATGCGGAACACTAGGAACTCCGTGGCGCTCAAGTCTTTCCAAAACTGCCTCGTACTCATTGACATCGGTATTCAGGTGATAGACATCCCGTATGGTTGTGTTATCACCGATGATATCGACCATTGCACCATCAATTTCGACATCCGCTAACCCGCGACAAGTCTCTTCATCCGGCAATCCTGGGTGTACTCGGATCACCATACCAAACTCCTGACGCACTTTAATCATGTCAGGAATGTGTTTTCGAAGCGGTACCCTACCCCTTCGGTCGCTCCCGCCTGAGATTAGAATTCCTTTTGCACCTTGATCGTACAGCCTGGAGCAAATCTCATAGAGCGATTCGCGGGAACTCGATAGATCACGCATGCCGCGCAATACACCAGTTTTGCAATGTTCGCAATTGAGTGAGCAGGCTTCTCCTGTCACACTAATTGCAACAAACTCGATTTCGTTGTGCTGTTCATATTCTGAAGTCTGATAGCGTTTGAGGCCTGGCGCATGGAAAACGATGCGGTTGTCAATCGCTGCGGTGCGGTTTACCAACAAATTCAAATCAATTGTCGAATTGGTTGTCGTTTCATTCAACATGGGCAATGCCTTAGACAGCCTCTACGATATCTCGGCCAAAACAGGAACCAGCAGTTAGTTCGCTATTGCTGGTGTTTGACTTGTTAAGGGCGCGCAAAAGCGTTGTTGTAATTTCGCTTTCCGAGATTCTGTCCCAGGCTTTCGCGTTTTGTTTCATTGATTTAGCGATGGTCTGTTGCAATGCAAGCGGTTCGCTAGCATGCCAACGCAGGCTACTCTCCAGATCATGGACTGCATTGTCTGAAGTGATGAAGTTGCCACTCAAAAATACAGACTTCAAAGTATCGCCAGCGGTAATCACTTTGATTTCAAGATCTCCAGCGTCTGTTCGAATAGAACTTTGCCCAATACGATCGCGAATAGGCGCATTATCTCGATAAATCCATTCGGTGGTTGAATATTGTGTTGCAACCAATTGATCAGCGAGTTGCTGCTCACTGGATTTGACTTCCTGTGATTCAATCCTTATTCCGAACTCATCTTCATAGCCAATCCTGACAGTTTCAATCAGTTCGGACATGGAAAAATCGGTACCGACATTGGAACGAACAGTGGTAATTCTCCTGGAAACAGCAGTGTAGGAATTAGTTGATGCTTCCGCTGAGTCGAATGGCGCGCACAACAATTTCAACATCGTCTCGATGTTAAGGTCAAGCAATAACGAGGCATGAAACAATCGGCCGCTGGTATTGGGCTGGTAAAGGCCTAGGCCGGCAATTTTTTTGTTGTCAGCGGCCAGATCATTTTTACCTTGAAACTTCGCTGAAATTCCGAGTTTTTTAAGCGCCCTTATTAAACCACTGGCACATTGATGCATCAGACCTGAGGAACGCACAGCGAATCCACCTGTCCGATTCGGAATAATCAGAGCGAGTCCCAACTGGTCCGGTCCCATAATGATTGCTCCGCCACCACTTGGTCGTCGATTGATCGGGATACCAAGGGTTTGACAGTATTCAAGATTTACTTCATTGGGCACATGCTGAAACCGACCCACCAGTACACAGGGTGTGTATGTGTACAGCCGCAGAGTTGGCGCACCCCACCTCGATGCGGAACGAGTCAGTGCATCATCTAGTGCAAGGCCGCTATCGGGAAGAACCTCGCTGTCTGACAACAGCCGCCAATTCACAGGCACTGCTCAGGCGTCATTGTGTTGACCGCGAAGATCTTCCGGCAGCAATTCAAACAGACTGTCTGAATCATGTAATTGAGCACTTTCAGTTGTCCAAGATAGCGGTTCAATAGCTAACAGCCAGCCAGCACCGTAGGGATCAGTACTAACCATACGTGGATTTTCGAGTGCGGATTCATTTCGGTTAACGATCGTACCACTCACAGGGCTAACAATGTCACCTGTCATTTTTGCAGCTTCCATTGAGCCGACTGACTGCCCTCGAACAACCTGAGAACCTGGTTCAGCAAGAGTCAGATATGCCAACTCGCCGAGTGATTCGACCGCAGGGGAACCAATCCCCACCTGCAGATATTCTGTATCGGGTTCCGATTTAACCCACAAGTAGGACTCGCTATCATAAACGCGATCCGAAGGCAACCATGATTGACGGTCAGGCATCTTTGCTCTCCTCAATATTGATCCTACAACGCTTCAAGCTTCCGAAAGGACTTTGGCAGCATCTTTAAATCCACCATGCCGGAAACAAGCGCAGCAGCGACACTAGCTTCCTCATAGATGAGTTTGTAGTATTGGGTTTTCAGCGTTACGGCACTGGACAAAATAATCGCAGCAACGGTGAGTACAGATCCAATTGCAAGAGTTGCCATTCCCGTTACCCCTTGCCCAATGGTACAACCCAATGCGAGCACTCCACCGATTCCCATCAACACTCCACCGGTCGCATTTGAAACGAAGTCGCCGAAAGAGGCAAACCAAGTGAATTTAAACTGTCGTCTGAAAATTGCATCAAGTGAGGAGCCGAGAAGTAAACCTAGCGCGGCGAGCATACCAACAGTAATTAATACTGAGGCGTTTTCCAATTCGAGCGCGAGACTGACGTATTCACCCAATGGATTGACAAAGGTGAAGGATTGAGCGCCAACACCCACTGGGGGATTATCAGCCCATTCAGCAGCTTCCACCCAAGCCATGCCTGTTGGACCTGATGTCAGGTACCACCCGGCAACTACGGCAAGTCCGATCACAACACCTGCAACGATGTTGTGCCCGTTACCTCTAAAACCGCGGGTGCGCTTAATGAAGTACCAGCATAGCATGACTGCCAGCACTACAAGGACCAGACGTATCAAACCAGGGCTCCCGAGAGGAATAATTTGATATATGAACGAACCGAAATCCTGAGCTTCAAGTCCGAGAGTGCTGAACTCAATGGAAAGTGGTTGCAACCAGTTATAGAACATTACTTCAAAGAATCTGGTTTTTGTCATAAGGAATGCGAAATACGCAACAATCAACAGGGTAACCAGACTTTTCAGATTGCCGCCACCTACGCGCACAAGATTTCTGCTTACACAGCCTCCGGCAAGAGTCATTCCGACTCCGAACATGACTCCACCTAGTAAATAACGTAACCAAGCGAAATTTGCTGAGCGATAAGGCGGACGCTGCTGGCTGATGTCTATCAATGCGGCGATCTCAAGCAGGACAAAAAACAGCGCGGCCACAACCATTGCGAGAAACCACGCGCCCAAGCGCCCAAAGTCATTGAGGTTTATCCAATCCGACACCCCTCCCATGGTGCAAAAGTTTGTCCTGCTGATCACAAAGCCCATAACAAACGAAACCAGGAAAAAGCCAATCAGAACGGGCAAACCGATAATTTCATCCATAACTGAGTAAATGTAAGTTAGGTAATTGGAATTTTGTGCAGATAAGTATATTCGTAGAAGCTGCTTCTTTCGGAGTCAACCTAGGAAAAGAAATATTTTCCTTGTCATCAATTTCAGAATATTCTATCGAGCCAGCGTCTGCTTCTGCAGCGTCAATTGAGGCATTTTCTTTGGAGCCTTGATTTTGTTCAACAGTATTTATACAGTTAACGGTTTATCGTGATAGATGCAGTTCACACTCGGGCTCATCAGTACGATGGACGGAATCGGCTTGGCTTGATTTCATCGCGTTACGGATGAGCCTTGCTATTTCCAGTATTTTCGGGGCGTTGACGAGGTATTCGATAGAGTTTACTGTATCCAGTTGTTCCGGTATTTGCACGGAGACGGATTCACGCTTGGAACAGTTGGCAAATCTACACCAACTAAGGAGTCATCAAAACTAGCAACACCAACTGTTGCACAAATGCAACATGAAAATTAACGATTGTATTAATTCGATTTATTTTGGGAAGCAAGTGTTTGTTTCACCCTTATCAATGTTTGATAATTATTCCCGTCAGTGCGAAAAGTTGTTTCACTGACAATTTAAAATAAATTTATTCATGAATAATTTGAGGAAAATATTATGAAAAAACTGATTTCCATTCTGGTTTTTGCAGGTCTGCTGGGTGTTCCCTCAGCCGTGTTTGCGGAAGCTAGCTGGTACGGTTCGCTGCGCGGCGGTGTCGAATTCGGCGGCGGCTCGACCAAATTCTACGATGGCGCATCGCGCTGGGGTATCAAGGGCTCGGCCGAAGCTGGCGAAGGGCTGACTGCAGTGTATCGTTTCGAACACAAGTTCAGCACTTCTGATGCGGGCCAGGCGGGCGGACGGCTCGCTTATGTGGGGCTTTCCGGCGGATTCGGTGCACTGACGCTGGGGCAGATCTGGAGCGCGAGCTACAATCACGCCGGCGTGATCCGCGATTTTCCGAACTGGTACACCTCTCCTGACACGAGTGCAAGAGTCGGTAATGCGCTGTCGTACGCGCTGTCAAACGATGTGTTCAGCATGCAGATCGATGCCATCATGGATGGGAAGAAAGATTCAGGCAAAGCGGTGGATCAGTTGGAATTCGGTCTGACCGTCAACGTCGGCGAAATCGGCAAGGTGGCATTCTCACATGTGAACGTCCAAGATCACAGCGTTCACAAAACGGTGCTTGAAAGCACCAGTTCGAGTGTGACATCACTGACCGCTGATGTGAATTCAACATTCCAGGGTACAGTCAGCACGACTATTGCCGGTAATATTGATGCAGACTACAACCAACCAACGCTCGAGGGTGGAATTACTGCGGCATTGACAGTTGGTGCCCCAATGTACAGTCCATTGGCGGCAGATCAGGTCGCGCAGGTACAATGTCATAATGGTACTTCTGAAGGTACTTATGCAATTACCGAATGCATGGATAATCCGGTTAACTTAGATGATCAAGATGATAATGATGTGGATCCATTTGCTGGCGACTATTCGATTGAAAGAACCTATGATACAAGCGGCAATGAAATAATGGTTGCAGATCCCACGGTAAATATTGTGTTGAATAGAACACCGAATGCTCTTTCGAATGCACAATTGACAATTCCAGCTACAGCCATAGAGAATCTGAGGCATGAAGATGCGGAAGGAAATCCAGTCATGCAGAGGTTTGTACTTCGTGTATTGGCTACTGATGGTTCTGCAGAAGACTTAGCTACCAGTGATGACAGTGGAAACGATAACAGATGTACAACCGCTCCAGGAGCTACTCCGCCGCGATGTACGGAAATCGTCCAATATTTCACTTCTGCTGATGATGGCACTGTTAACGTAGTTGCTGATCCTAATACTCTAGTTCATCGTGCTGATTACAATCTCGGTCGCGGAACTCTTGAAATCGTAGGTGGAGAACTGACACTCACCCACAACCTGGCATTGGAAGATGGAATGGTTACTGGAGAGGTTACTTCCACACTTGAAAACGTTGAAATTGAAACGATAACGACGACCATGACCGAAGAAAAGACGAAAGCAGAGACCGTTGATGGTCACAGATCTTCTCACATTTCGACAGAATTTGGTGTCGGCGGCTTAACCGCAGCCCTCGGATATTCTGAGCACAAAGTGAATCGTGCTTCTGGCAAAACCAAAACCACCTTTGTTGGAGCAAAGGGCAGCCTCGGCGATACGGGGTTGAACTGGGGTGCTTATTCAAGGTCGATTAAGAAGCCTGACGGCTCCAAAACTTCACCTTGGACTATTGGTGTGAGCAGGAGTCTAGGCGACAGTGCCTGGACCTATGTTGAACATGGCAACGATGGAAACGACGGCAGTACCGTTGTCGGCTTGGGCATCAACTTCTAGAAACCACAAAACTGCGTGAAAATAGGGGTGCTTTCGCACCCCTATTTTTTGTGCATTAGGTATGGTGCGCAGCGTCATGACAGGTGCTGTTCCGATACACGTGGTGGTAGTCGGATGATTTGGCGGTGCCATTCCCGTAGCGTGCACTGACCACCTGGAAGAACAGGCTGGCGCCTTCCTTGGGCAGTGGCAGGTAGCCGATCTCATCGACGATGAGCAGTGCGGGACGGCTCATCTAGCGAAGTTTGTAGTTCAGCTGTCCGCCATGGTGCGCCTTGGCCAGGTTGCCAACCAGGTCGGTCAGCGTGGATCGGTAAACGGTTTTACCGGACTTGACCGCGGCCAAACCCAGGGCACAGGCGAGATGGCTTTTACCGGTGCCTGGCGGGCCGAGGAAGTGCACCACTTCCCGGCGTTCGATGAAGTCCAGTGAGGCCAGCGCATCGATGCGCGCCCTGTCCAGCGACAGCTGGAAGGTGAAGTCAAACGACTCCAGGGATATTAGCGGCATCAGCGCCGAGGTGGCTAGTCCCATTTTAATGCGGCGGTTTTCACGAATTAGCAGCTCCTCGGACAGCAGTGTCTCAATCGCTTCAAGGGCCTCTAGGGTATTACCACCAACCTGATAGAACTTGACAACTATGATCGTTTGTTTCAGGTCAGCTTCTATATTGGGGGTGACCGTCTTCGTGATTCGAATCAGCTAGGACTCGTATTGTCTCAGCCAACTATTATGATCCGGCAAACACCTCGGAATTCGCTTCAGTGGGTCTCGGTCAAGTTTTTGTTCAGACGGTAAATCTACAGGTTTGGAAAGCGAACCAGAGATGCTTGCCAAGAAATCAGATTTAATTTTCGTATCACGGTTTGAAAACAATACAACGAAATTCCATTACAGTTTTGCATTCTCCCATGAAACTTCATCATAATCGCCGCGAATTACACACGCATTGATGGAAAGTATGGATTTTGGGAGTAACTACCGTCGTTCTAGACACGAACAATCGCAATCGGTGCCATATAAGATTCAAACCTGATTGCGACTGGCAATTCAAGTTGCAGACAAACAGATCCTTTGATCCTGATCAAATTGAAGAGCTAAGGCTATCATTTGATTATAATTCTTGGCGCGCTTATCTTAACGTTGCCCTTGAGCGTGAACGATAGAGTGATGGTTCCTACGATAAATTCTATTTTTGTAACGATTTAATTGATGCCTTTATTTGATGCTGAATAGACTCTATGCAATTTGCATAATTGTCAGTTTAATTTTCCTGTTTCCCGTCAATCCGGCACTTTATGCTCGATCCACTATCGACCAAATTCTAGTGACGGTGAATAGTGTACCCATAACCGAGTCAGAAATCAACAGTAGAGTCAATTTGCTGAAATTTTTGGCTGAAAACGCCGGACAAAACGATTTCGTTGCCAGTGTCGCTAGGACGCAAGCGATTGACGATGCAATCACTTACCAGCTCCTGATTCAACTGGCGCATAGGACTGGTGTGAACGTCACTGAAAATGAATTACATGATCGACTGACAGAAGTGGTCGAAGTAAACAACGTTTCAGAAGAGCAGTTTATTGATGACCTAGAGGCACAAGGAGTTAGCAGAAATTCTGTACTAATTTCGATAGTCGAATCAATATTGAACGATAAGTTGATTGAACGGTTCGTAATCCCAAGAATCAATGTTCGTGACGAAGAGATTGACCGTTATCTTGAATTAAATCCCGATGACTTCCGAGCAATCGACGAATTTGATTTAAGTGTAATTGTCATATCGGAGTCACCTACCATGACTTTCGAGCAGAAGCAATTTGTCAAGCAGGTTGTGCTGGACATTGAGCAGGGACTGAAAAGAGGCACAGATTTTTTTTCGATCGCGTCAGCTGCAAGTCGTCTGAACGAAGTGCAGGCGGGTGACCTGGGTTGGGTTCAGAAATCACGACTGAACCTGGAACTAGCGCAGGCATTGTCACCTTCCAAACTCAATCAAGTTGTTGGTCCGATTGTTTCTGGAGCAAATACGTATTTCAGTTTGATTAAACAGCACCGTTTGGGTCCAAGCCCTGAACTTCCAAAACTACAGGAATTGCGTCTGTCGAGAATCGTCATGCAAGCGAATAACGAGGCTGGTACCGAGGTGAATGCTGCTGAACTGGATAATTTGCGAAATTCCATTCTCGCTGGCACAGATTTTGCTGAAATCGCAAAAGTTTATTCACACGATGACACGACCAGGAATAAAGGAGGCGATTTGGGTTGGGTCCCGGAAGATACACTACCAATTCAATACCGTAATCTGTTGTCCACAATGGGTGTGGGAGACGTAACTCCCGTTCAACGAACTGGTAACATTGTTTTTATTCTGCAATTTCGAGATATCAGGCAAGCTAGTCAGCAAGATCGAGAACGAAGTATTGTGCGGAGTAGGCTACGCAATGCAAAGTTGCGAAGCGAACGAGCAAATTGGCTTGACGAGTTGCGCGAAAACGCTGTTATAGATTTTCGTACAGAATTCTAACGGTCGGGCATCAGTTTGCATCAGGTAGTGGCGTTGGCAAAACAGCAAATAAAAGCCGGTTGCAACTGGGTGGTGAACTTGGATTTGGAAATATTCTTCAACCGGTGTCAGTTACAGTCAAATGTGACCTTTATATTTGACCGTAACTGACAAGGTAAACTAGCATAAGTAGCATTTACTTAGTTTGGAACCGGTAGACTGCCGAGAGCTCTTCCGATCCTTGACTAGAACCCATAATGCTCTTGCGGGAGCCACCATCGCTCATGCGGGCGTCATCACCACCGCTATATTCCACGGTTGGGTGTAGCCAACCGTAACAGATGGCTTCCACAAAGACGGCTCAGGGGACACTCAGTACTCCTGCGAAAACCAGCACTCCCATAAATAGATTGATACGCATCAATCGAGGACATTCTGCAAGCTCAGCTGTGATTTTTGCTCCAAATTTTCTTGAAATGACGAATTGAAGCTATGAAAATCACTTCTTCTATGGATTTAACTTTAAAAACTCCGGTATTCTGATTTACTGTCGGCATTGATAAAGGTTCAAGAACCTTCAATTCAATCGAATTTCACACGAATGTAAAAAATTTCGTTAGAATGTTTAAAATTGAAGCAAAAGAAGTTAAAACTTCTGAATAATTACAATCCAATTACCGTCAAAAGTGATTTTGCGGGAGGAGTCTAATGAGTAGTGCAGTGAACCTGGGTTCGCGTCTGGCAGAAATTAAAGGTGCCAAGGTTATCAAGAGCTTCTGCTATACCTGCCCTTGGCAATGCCCCACTGAAGTTTTTGTTCGAGACGATAAGATTGTCTATCACAAAGGCAATCCCGAATCTCCAAACAACATTGGCTCGCGCTGTGCCAAAGGTATGGCAAGTTGGCATGTAACTCGTGACCCAGATCGCTTAAAGTACCCCATGATGCGTACCAACGCGAAGGGAGAACCTGGCCAATTTAAACGAGTATCCTGGGATGAAGCGTTTGCATTCATCGCTGAAAAACTAAAGTCAATCGCTGACGAATTCGGCCCGGAAGCAGTTGCTTTAACCTGTCACCACGATCCGAACACGCAGTTCTACCGCCACCTTCTTGGCGAGTTGTACGGATCACCAAATCTGTATGCTCATACCTCCGGCTGCGAACAGGACCGGCGATCAGCTTGCCTGACGCTGTTCGGACATGTATTCCCAATGCATGATTTTGCCAATTCAAAATATGTAATGTTATGGGGTATGAACAATCTCGGTGCAAATCAAGGGTTGTGGGAAAGCAGAGCACTGATTGAAGCACAGAAGAAAGGTTGTAAATTGGTGGTTGTCGATCCCAATTTCACAGAGACTGCGCAAAAAGCTGATGAGTGGATACCGATTCAACCCGGCACAGATGGCGCATTAGCACTGGCAATGTGCCATAGCATCATTAGTGAACGAATCTATGATGCAGATTTTGCAAACAGTTACTGCAATGGCTTCGACGGATTTCGCGCACACCTGCAAGACAAAGGCTATACCCCTGAATGGGCGGCTCCGATTTGCGGGATTGATGCAGACACAATCAAGCGTCTCGCCCGCGAGTTTGCGACGACAAAACCAGCAATGTCTGCGATATTCAAAGGATCCGGATACTACACCAATGGTGCCGATGCTGGTCGTGCCTGCTACGCGCTCAATGCTATCTGTGGCGAGGTCGATAAACCTGGCAATCTACACCTGAAGGACTGGGCACCGTTGGGGTTGCCTGTGGTGATTCCAGATGAAGCAAAACGGGCGCCAGCTAAAGATGCCCTGCACGCTGCGATGGGTTATCCTCTAGCACCTGACCTTCCAAACTCGAAACTTCCTGATGCAGTTATCGACGGCAATCCGTATCCAGTCAAGGGTCTGCTGGTTCATGCCACCAATCCTGTCATGAGCGACCCCAATCGAGACCGAGTGCTGGAAATGTTCAAGCACCTTGACCTTGCGATTGCCTGTGAACTCTACATGAGTGAAACCGCACTCGAATGTGACATCGTTTTGCCTGAGACATCGTTCTACGAACAGGCTGAAATCCGTCAGGGCATGTGGCTGGGACCGGAAGTAGTCCTGTGTCAACCTGTTGTTTCGCCAGTGGGAGAATCAAAGGCTCCGTACGATATTGCCAAAGGCATCGCAGAAAAAATGGGTTGGGGAGAATATTTTCCATATGAGAAATGGGAAGACTGGGGTGAAATTATGATGGAGAATGTCCCCATGTCACTGGATGAACTGAAGAGTAAGGGATTTTGGGCAGGAGATATTCGCTATAACCGGGTTCCAGAAGGTCTACCCACTCCATCGGGAAAAATTGAGTTGCACTCAAGCAGCTACGAAGATGCGGGATTCAATGGTTATCCCGAGTACACTGAGCGATCAGTTGTACCCGATGAGGAGTTTCCCTTACAGCTGACTCACTCAAAACTGAGTATGCACTGCAACATTGTCACGCAGAATAACCCGTACCTTATGGAAGTTTGCGGAGAAAACTGGGTGGAGATTAACAGTCGGGATGCAAACCGATATGGAATCGTGGACGACTCAATGGTAATTTTGGAGTCACCCAAAGATCAGATTGAAATCAAAGCCAAGGTCGTTGAAGGTCTGGTGCCAGGCTGCGTCAGCGTTCGGCACGGACACGGTTTTGGGCACTGGGCAATGGGTTCAACCGCAAAGGGACGAGGTGCACATTCCAATAATCTGATGGATACACACACCAATCCTATAACTGGTGCCAATTGCTACAACGAATGCAAAGTCCGGATTCGGGCAGCATAATTTAATTTGCGGGAGCAATAGATATGCAATATGGATTCTACTTTGATCACAAAAGATGCGTAAAGTGCCACGCTTGCGAAATTGCGTGTAAATCCTGGAATGAAGTTGATGTTGGACCGCGTTGGCGGGAAGTTGTCAAAATCGAATCCGGTAGCTTTCCCAACGTCACTGCAATGAACGTTTCTATGGCCTGTATGCACTGTGGAGACGCGCCGTGCCAGAATGCCTGTCCAGTTGGTGCAATCAGTAAACGGGTTGCTGACGGAATCGTCGAAGTCGATCAGAATATTTGTATTGGTTGTGGATTCTGCACATGGGCCTGTCCATTCAATGCTCCGCAAATCAGTTCGACTGCTGGCAAGATGGAAAAATGCAATTTTTGTCAAACGCCAGGTAAGGAACGTCCGCTGGACATGCCACGTGCTTGTGAGGAAATCTGTCCAACAGGTGCGATTATTTCAGGCCCGATGTCAGAGTTAGCCAATGTGAATCGCGAAACAGCAGCACGTCGACTGAGTTCTCAGGGGTTGCCTGGCATCGTGATGGATGCGGCAGCTCGATACGGCGCACCAGCCTAAAGTTGGAGTATGTGACCTGGACGATCGAGTATATGGGAGTAAATCATGGCTGAAATTATTGGAAACGCAATGCCTCCGGAACGGAAACGTACGATTGATGCACTGCATTTACGCGAACCCGATTTGGTTCCAGTGGGTCTTTGGGGCACCATTGAAGGCTACCAGAACCTGCGAAAAGGAATCGGAATGGACTTCAAGGCTGATCCAAAAGACTATCGAACCGGTTCGACTACTTGGACCACCGATGTCAGTTTTGAGTTGGATATAGCAGAAAAGCTAGGTGTTGATTTTATGCGTATCGCGATTGGCACACCCGGTGGCTCACCCGGCTTTCGAGCTATTGATTTTGATGAAATTCCGTTTGACATGGGCATTCCGCCGCCGGATGTCGACATTAATGTGGATGAGTGGGGTGTCATTCGAAAGTGGACGCCGCACGAGCAAGGTGGCTACTACGAAATGATCGGTTATCCCCTGTTTCATGCAACCAGCGCGCCGCTTGAAGAAGGACTTAGAATTCTGGATGAATTTCCTTGGCCTGATCCTTGGGACGACTCCTGTTTGGAAGACTCTCCAATTCCAGGAATGACTTTGCGTGAGTATTGCAAGTTTATTCACGAAGAGACACCATTTGCATTGCTGGGACAAGGTGGACGCGGAGGTATATTCGAGCAGGCCAAGTACATGGTTGGATATGCCAAAATCTTTTCCGATTTTATAGAATCACCCGATTTTCTAGAGGCTATGCTGACGCGGCTGACTGATATTGAAATCGATTTCAATAAAGCGATTATTGATGAATGTGGAGAATACTTGGATTGGATGCGAATGAGTCCGGAAGACCTCGCCAGTGAAAAGACCGCATTCCTGTCATTGAAAATGTTTGACCGACAGGTAAAACCACACTACATACGAGCATTTCGGGAGATTAAGGAATACTACCTTAAGAAAAACCCATTGGGTAAAATTCAGTTCCACAGTTGTGGAGCAATTCCGGAACCATTTATGCGAGGTCTGATTGAATCCGGTGTCGACGGCTACGATAGCTTGCCGCCCAAGGTTGCCCGCCACTCTAACCCCGCTGCCAAGAAACGGCAGTTGGGTAAAGAAATGTTTTTTTATGGCGGGATTGATGTGCAGGAAACATTACCTTGGGGCAGTGTCGAAGATGTTAGAAACGAAGTTCGACAGCGTATTTGGGAAATGGGACACGGCGGAGGATTTCTGCTGAGTTCATCACATCGACTTGAGCATGACGTTCCAACCCAGAATGTGCTCGCAATGATTGATGAAGCGAGAAGTTACGGGGTTTATCCTCTGCCGACGGAACCACCGCCAGGTGCCGACACCGGCGAGGATTACGAACCATGGACTGGAGATCGTAAGCGTCGCAGACGACCAGACCGAAAACGAACTGCCCGCGCGGCTTGATCACTACCCACTGATAGATGCGAAGTTATGCCACTATTCATTGAAACCGAGAAAGAATGGGATCTGGAAGATCTTCAGTATGATTTTGAAGACTCTCTTGAAACGGACCGATGGCTTGATGCGCCGCCGGATATTAAGGAGTTGTTTCACGAAATTGAGTGGAACATTATTGATGGTGAACACGAAGAGACATCGGATCTGATTCATCCAGCGCTGGACGCGGATGTTTCTCCTCGAACGCTGGTTGCCGGACCCATGGCAACTGGTATTGCCGAAGTCGGAAGACGCTTCAAAATGGACGAATACTTCCTGCCGGAAGTCATGATGTCAGCAAAGTGTATGCATTCCGCACTTGGCATTCTAAAGCCATTGATTATTGCCGAAAAATCTGAAGACATTGGAACGGTTGTTGTAGGCACCGTTCAGGGAGATTTACACGATATTGGCAAAAAGATCGTCGCAATGATGCTGGAAGCAGCGGGTTTCACTGTCATTGATCTTGGCGTGACCGTACCGCCTGAGGACTTTATTGCAGCAATACGAGAACATGAACCACAAATTGTTGGTTTTTCCGCGTTGCTGACTACGACAATGAATATGCAGTGGGAAACAATTAAGCAAATCAAGGCAGAAGGCATGCGAGGTGATGTTAAGGTGTTTGTCGGCGGAGCACCGATTAGCCAAGGATGGTGCGACAAAATTGGAGCCGACGCATATGGTGTTGATGCTCTGGTCGCTGTGGAAAAAGCAAAAGCCTGCGTTCAGGAATACCGCGATATAAAAGGTGGAGATCCCTCATTGCACGGAGCGATGCTCGCACTCGATGCAGAACGCGTCGCGCAGCAGGCGGCTAAGCTTGAGGCAGTAGCAAGCGGCTAAGCATCGTTTTTCGAAGAAATTCATCCAGTGAGATGATTTCAACAAAATTTAGATGAACGAAGCTATCACGGTTGCGCGTCGTCGCCGAAGACGAATCATAATTCCGATAATCGTCGGTATCAGTCTGTTTATTTTGCAGTTGTCTGGGCAGTACAGTGCCGGATTTGCTTACGGATTGCTGTTCGTATCAGTTGTTTTGCTGATTGCTGGGCTAGTCGCTCTGACACTATTGGTCTTTACCCGTGTAGGCGATGCAAGGTCTCTCAGTGCGACAATGCGTTGGTTATGCAGCGCTGCCTGGTGGACGTATGTGCTTGCTGTTTTTGATCTTTCAGGGTACTTTATTGCACAGGCATTAATTGGACAGGTTGAACTGCAATGGATATTCTTCGGACCCGCTGCACTTGTCAGCATTGTCCTGTTTGATATCGGAATGTATCAAGTGATTTATTCGAAGAATCAAATCACCTGGGAACGCTATCGGCAGCACATTCGACGTGAGGATGCTGAGCCTGAAGCAATGCGAGACACCTTTATCGCTGATGTGGTGTTTCACACCAACCTGATGTCAGTCAGTGGATTGCGCTGGCTGCGTCATACATTGATGTTTTGGGGATTCGGACTGTTATTTGCAGTAGAAGTCGCTGCGGTATTTGTGCGGGAGGGAATCCCCGCATTTGGCTGGACAGATATTTGGGAGATCCTTGATCATCCCGTTCGACTTGCATTTGATTTTGCGTTCGAATTCTTCGGATTTATGGTGCTGATAGGCTGTCTGCTTGCCTTCATTTGGCGCATAAAGGCCAGCAATACTGATGAGTCAAAGTATGCTGATACTCCGTCAGCTGTATTTCTTTTCCTGGTTGTATTGAGTGGTTTTTTGCTGGAGGGGGGTCGATTGGCGATGGACGGGCTACCCGCCGGATCGGGCTTCTCATTCGTTGGCTGGATCTTCGCATCGATGTCACCCGGGGAGTCTGGATTTTTAGCATCTGCGTATACACCGCTTTGGTACTTTCATGTCTTCGCATCGCTAGGGTTTATCGTCTATGTTCCAGCGCACAGACTGGCGCATTCATGCGCTACTCCGGTCGGTCGAATGATGAATTCACAAAAGAAAATATTGGCTAGAAAACGGGAACACTCTCTGCGCGGATTAATGTCAGGCACGCGTGATCCCATGAAATGAATCGTACGAGATAGAAAATGAGTCAAATAATTGCAATTTATGGAAAGACTTGCACACTTAAATCTGATGTAGCTCGGGCGATTTCTCGTCTGACTGGCTACAAGATGGCGAGCAGGGGCGAGGCGGTAACGACGCAAGCGTTGTTGGCTATGCAACAAAGTGGAAATGAAGTCGATCTTGAGTTTCACCAGGAGTTGGATGCCTACACAAGATCCATGGTCAATTGGCCGGACCCTGTGCTAATTTTGGAAAGTCGATTCATGGACACGGTCCTCAATGACATCGACGATGTCTTTTTTGTACGCATGTACAGTGAAGATTCAGCCCGAGAAAATCGCTGGGACCACCGCAAAGAAGAAGGTGGTGGACGTACACGACAAATTGGTGAAAGTGTTGCTCAGCGAGATAGAGATGACGATAAACTTCGTGAAAAACTATATCCTGATGCGGTAGAAGTGAACCCTGATATGGAATTCGACACAACCGATGGCAACGCCTATGATTATGCGATACAGATCTGGTCAAAATTCACCTCAGAAGATCTGTCACATCTAGCTGTATCAGGCGTTAGTGAAATGGACAAAAAGCAGACCAAGGGGCTGAAACCTGGTGCATCTGCGGGCCAAGTTGTTATCTACAACGCTCTTCGAAATCCTTTCGGTGGTTATATCAACGACGATGAAAGTGGCCGGAAAGTGTTTATTCATAAAAGTGCGGTTGAATCAAGCGGTATGGGTGAGTTAGCGAAAGGTCAAAGAGTTCGATTCCAGATTGTTGAGGATGGATTTGGCGGCTTTCGGGCAATTGATATTCAAGCGGAGTGAATAATTGGCATCATGCCAGAGTTAAAGGACGTTTTGCCTCTATTGACGAATGATGCTCGTTTTCGGAATACCGAAGCATACACTTTGCGCAACCAACAGGTAACTGAAATTCGGCTGGCAACCGGCGCCCCTTGCTCTTCAAATAGTGCCCTATTCTCACCGTGGCCGGGTCAGGAATCTGGAGTTACAGAATGGTATGCACTTGAAAACGGATTTGCCGTTGGCAAAGTTATTGACCAAGACAGTAGTGAGTACTATCCAGTTACCCGTTTGATGCAAAAATAGGGGATTATGTAGATGAGTGCCGCAAATTACTTGAGGTTTTACAGATGTCAAAAGGTCCTGGTAAGAATTTCCGCAAGGGAATCACAATCAAACATCTATTCAAGTTGTTTCCAGATGATGCTACAGCAGAAGCTTGGTTTGAGAAACAGCAGTGGTCAGAGGAGATTGAGTGTCCTCACTGCGGATCGGAAGGGTGCTGAAATCGGACAGCCATAAGTCCATATCTTACCGCTGCAGAGACTACAAACACTGTGGTAAGCGATTCAGCGTTAAAACAGGCACAGTTTCGGAATGTGCTAAAATCGGCTATCAAGACTGGTTGATCGCAACCTGCATGCTCACTACCAGTTTGAAAAGTGTATCCTCAATGAAACTTCATAGGGAACTTGGCATTACTCAAAAATTCGCATGGTTCCTGGCTCACCGACTTCGCAAGGCCCTCGAAGCAACCGAAAACCAGCTCATGGGACCAGTTGAAGTAGATGAATTATATTGCGGTGGTAGAGAACGCAACAAACACAAATCAAAGAAGTTGAACGCTGGACGTGGCACGGTTGGTAATACTGCTGTTGTGGGCGCAAAAGATCGAGATACAAACGAAGTGAATGCAAATGTAGTGGATAGCACAGACAAGCAAACCTTACAGGATTTTGTGCATGACAACGCAAAACATGGTTCTGTTTTCTATACCGATACTGCCAGTGCCTACAACAAACTGTCAAATGACTATCACCACGAGGCAGTCAATCACTCTGCTGGTGAATATGTGAAGAAACTGGTACACACCAACGGAATCGAGTCCTTTTGGGCGACTTTGAAATGGGCACACAAAGGAACATTCCACAAACTCAGTCGCAAGCATCTACAACGATCTGTTGATGAGTTTGCAGCCCGGCACAATATCCGCAGTCAGGACACTATTACGCAGATCGAGTCAGTCAGCCGTGCTATGAAAGGAAAACGGATTACCTATAAGAACCTTATTGTAGATAACGGTTTGGATTCGGGGGCACGATAGTGAGTAAGCCAATTTGGAAAAATTGGACATTGTGGACTTGTGACTTTTTGAACTTATGGTGAGAGGAGATTAAACAAATCAAAAAAATTTCAATCTAACTTTATAAATCAACCCAATTGATAGGAGAAAACTATGAAATTTACAAAACAGAAACACCCAGAGGTTAGGCTAAAGCCTAACACCTACCAACCCAGCAAGGCTGAACTGGAAGCCGATCTATGCGTTCAAACATCATTTGATCAGAGGCTGTAAAAGCACTCGTTAAGCCAGTAAAAGTAAACAAATCAAATGCTATTAATGCATAATTCCCACACTCAATTTTGCGCGGAGGTACTTCAAAATGGCACGTGAATATACCATAGAAGTCTTTTATGATGACTCTTGCGGTGTGTTTGTTGGCAGAAGCGATGATATTCCAGGTTTGACTATTGAGGAAAAAACAAGGCAAAGTTTTATTGAAACAGTAATGGTAATTGTTCCGCTACTTCTTTTTGATAATCTCAATATAGATGTTCGCAGTGAAAACGTACAGGTGTTGATAAAAGAACATGACAAAAACGAGTCAAAGTCAAAATCAAATTATGGTCCGACTTATAGTTGGGAAGACAGGTCCGATCTTGAACACGCTTTCGCATAACTTGGAATGGCATCGGATTACAGGAAACTGTCAAAATTGTTAAAAGACAATGGATGGGATATTTGTAGACAGCCACGAGGCAGTCATGAAATTTGGTGCCACCCGGAAAAGTCTACAAAGCTAAGTGTTCCAAAAAACTTGAAAAGCAAATACACCGCTAACAACATACTAAAGAATGCAGGCATAGGTAAGAGATTTTGATTTCAAATTATGCTTCCATCTAATAGAGCCAGCCGGGTGGCTGGCTCTTCTCTTAGGTGCTTCGGCACTCATCTATATAATTCCCCAAAAATAGCATGACACTTCCTGCCTGCCCCCGGAAATCCCCTTATGTTGTCATGGTAGAGGAAGGTAAACAGTACGCCTGGTGCAGTTGCGGATTAAGTGAAAATCAGCCCTGGTGTGATGGAATGCACCGTGGCTCTGGCTTCAAGCCCATCAAGTTTGTTGCTCCGATTTCCGGGGAGTTTTACATGTGCGGTTGCAAACGTTCGGACAATGCTCCCTATTGTTTTGGGAACTGTATGGGTCATACCCCGGTCCATAGTTCCGGCTAAACCGGATTCGAAAAAATTATGTACATTTGTGTCATCGTTCGACACAACCTGGTGAAACAAATTCAACATCGGAATGATCTGAATAATGATCAGCCTGTGTTGAAAACCAATCTGGAAGCAGGTACGCTGCTAACAAAGAATTTCCAAGCCAATGATTGTATTGATGGGGACTATTATTTCGATGATGCCGAACGCGCTAAAACCTTCGCATCCGTTTGCATGGACTTCACACAAAAGTTGCTGCAAAGTAGATTGGATCAAATTGAAAGCCTCAATTCTGGGGAAGAGTTCACTGCGTAGGACAACGAAACTGCATTGTGCTGAGAAGGAAATCCAATCGCCATGATTGTGTCAAGGCAAGTTAGCACTGTAAAGTCAGTATTCCTGAGTGTTTTAGTCATAGCCGGGTTGTGTGTAAATTTCCTCGTTGAGGCCGCAGGCATTACACCAGATTATGAAAGGGAGCAGCGATTAATTGATGAAGCTGAGGCTGGTCTGTTTGATGGCGAGATCGTATTCTTTCCGGCTGGCAACAGAGATGTTTTCGCTTTATTATCTGAACCTGAAGAACCGACTATTGACGGTATCGTTATGCTGTTGCACGGACGGGGTTTTCATCCTGACTGGCCACAAGTCGTTGGACCACTCCGAGAAGGTTTGACTGACAACGGAATTCCAACTTTTTCCGTACAGATGCCAGTGCTTGCCAAAGATGCAAAATATTACGACTATCTTGAAATCATACCCGAATCATTTCCGAGAATTCAGGGTGCAATTGAATACTTGAAAAATTCGGGCTATGAGTGGATAGCTATAGTGGCCCACAGCTGTTCAGTTCACATGACAATGTCATGGATCCAACAGTTTGGCTATTCAGGATTTCATGCCTATGCTGGTATAGGCATGGGTGCAACAGATTATCGACAGCCGATGTTACAGCCCTTCCCCTTCGATCAAATCAGTTTGCCTGTACTGGATTTATTTGGCAGCGAAGACTATCCTGCAGTAGTTAAGGCGGCCTCTGAACGAATGGACGTCATACACGCTGTTGGCAACCCTCAATCGGCACAGGTCATCATTGATGGTGCTGATCACTTTTTTGATGACTACGAGGACGAATTGGTCAGCGCGGTCACTGAGTGGATTACTTCGCTACACAATTAGAACCAAGCACTTCAGAGGCTGATGATTAATCTCCGATATCGACCTTATCGATGTCGAGGTGTCGGATGTCTTCACCTCTCACAAAATAGACAATATGCTCACAAATGTTGGAGCTTCTGTCTGCCACTCGTTCCAGTGCACGAATAGTCCAAAGTATATCTATGGCTTCTGGAATGGATTCTGAGTCAGCCATCATCCAATTGATCATCTTTTTCAGCGAATTGCGAAATTTCTTGTCAACTTTCTTTTCTTTTCGGATAAGTTCTAAGGAAGCAGAGTCATCAGTCGATTCGAATGCCTCTAGAGTCTGATTGAGATGGGTTAGAACGCGATTGCAGAGTTTCTCCACATCTTCATAAACAGGAATGTTGTCCGACACGTGAGTGGCTCGACTGCCCATGAGTGCGACCCGGGTTATTTCATCGCCTATACGCTCAAGGTCGTTGACAGTCTTTAGAATCATCACAACAAACCTTAAGTCTCCCGCCGCCGGCTGACGACGTGCCAGAAGTTCCGTACTTTTTCTATCGATTTCAACTTCCAGGCGGTTTACAAGCACTTCGTTGTCCGCCACCAGTTGAGCTAGCATTCTGTCACCCCTTACCAGGGCATTGGTCGCATGTTTCAGTTGACTTTCGATGAGCCTTCCCATCTCAATTGTCTGCTCACCCAGCTCTGCCAATTCAACATCGAACATGGTGGAATAATGGCCATCAATCATTGATCATCGGTACTCCAAATAACTGATTAAACAACGTAATTTTCTAATGAATAGGTGACTTTTTTAGTCAATCGAACAAATCTACCAAATTAAGCAATCGTATTAAATCAAACACTTTATTGATCATCCTGATAAAGAAATTAACTTATAAGCTTATTTCTTTGATTGAAAGAATCTAAAAATCTCCTAATAAAAGAAACACATTTTTTCTTCAAAATTTGTGTTGAAAAATCGAAATTATCCACTATATTTGTTCTTGAAGTATTAACTTCAAACCCGACTTAGACGACCTAATTCAGGTCGATTAATCAATCATTCGGAGATGTGACATGTTTAATCAGTCGTCATGTCTCAGGGTTTTCCTGACTGTTCTAGCAGTTATGCTAGCGTCTTTTTCAGCCTCCACTCAGGCTGCCGAAAGAGACTACATCAGCATCGTAGGTTCTTCTACTGTATATCCATTCGCAACAGTTGTTGCTGAGCGATTTGGAACTAGCACACAGTACAAAACCCCAATTATTGAATCAACTGGTTCTGGCGGTGGCCTGAAGCTGTTTTGCGCTGGTATTGGCGTTTCCCATCCTGACGTTACGAACGCATCGCGTCGTATCAAGCAGTCGGAAATCGACAAATGCGCTGAAAACGGTATCAATGACATCGTCGAAATCAAGATCGGCTACGACGGAATTGTTCTTGCAAATTCCACTAGTGCCCAACGAATGAGCCTTTCTCGCAGGGACGTTTTTCTCGCCATTGCGAAAAAAATTCCGAATCCAGATGGATCTGAATCACTCATTCAAAATCCTCACATAACTTGGAAGGATGTAAACTCTGAACTTCCAGCAATAGCGATTCGAGTGCTCGGCCCGCCGCCGACCTCTGGTACTCGCGACGCTTTTGCCGAACTGGCGCTTGAAGCAGGCTGCAAAACCTTTGATTGGCTCAAAGTAATGCGAAAGAGTGACAAACGCCAGTACAAGTCCATTTGTCACGGTGTCCGTGAAGATGGTGCTTGGGTAGAAGCAGGTGAGAATGACAATCTAATCGTTCAGAAGCTGAATGCAGATCCGGAATCTTTAGGTGTTTTTGGCTACAGTTTTCTTGATCAGAACTCTGACTTGGTTCAGGGCTCGGTTATTGATGGTGTTGAGCCGGAATTTGAAAACATCACCAACGGTTCATACAAAATTTCTAGATCTTTATATTTCTACGTGAAGGCCGCTCACGTTGACCTGATTCCTGGAATCAAGGAATTCATTACGGAATTCACAAGCGACCGAGCTTGGGGTGAAGATGGCTACTTGGTTGACAAAGGAATGATTCCAATGTCAGAAGAGGAGCAAAATCAGTTCAAGACGGCCGGCATGGAGTTGACAATCGTCAGACTCGCTTCTGATTAAACTATTTTTTCAATAGTTTAAGTTTCAGTCTTGTCATCGTTTGTCGATGGCAATAGGGAATAAATCTTGGTACGTCTTACCGATGGGTTGATTGTCTCCTGTCGGTAAGAGGTACAAGATTGACTTTATCTCAGCTTTATTGAATCAAAAGTAAGTTCTTAGTAGAAGATCAAACTGGCAAAGGATTTTTTTGAATTTGTTGCTGAATTCTTTTGCTCGCAATTAAATCTGTTCAATTTGACGGAAGTTAAATCAAGTGACCGGCTGGACTTTAGTTTTATTGGTATTGGCGCTGTCGTCAGTATTCTATTTTTTGGCGAAACGGCGTTCACTGCGAGTAGCGACGACGGTAGGTGGTATTGATAAGCTTCATTCAGCACCCCGCTACTACGGTGTTGTGGCAGCTTTGCTGTTCGCAGTACCAGCGATGCTGGTGCTGGGTGTGTGGTTGAGCATTGACCAGAACATCATTCTAAAAATTGTCCTAACTGAATACTTCCCTGAACTCAATTGGGAATCGCAAGTTGATGTAAATTGGCTGACCAGTCAGATACAGATTCTTGCCCAGACTGGGAGGTTGGGAAATGTCGAAAATGCTGAGGTTTTGAATGCAGCAGCAGATCGATATCAATATTTGACCGATTTGAGTGAGACACTTCGAAACGCATCAGTATTAGCACTTGGTGCAATAGTTAGCTTTATCTTTGTATTGTTCATTTCCGAGCGACTAAAGGCACGGCCGATTGCAGAAGCATTAATACAAGGTCTTCTCATATTCAGTTCTCTGATTGCAATATTTACGACAATTGGGATTGTGCTGTCTGTCTTGTTTGAAGCAATCAGTTTTTTCAGAATCATTCCTTTCACCGAGTTTCTGTTTGGGCTTGAATGGAGTCCGCAAATTGCCATTCGAGAGGACCAGGTAGGATCATCTGGCCTATTTGGCAGCATACCCTTATTTACCGGCACATTGTTAATCGCCGCTGTCGCCATGACCGTAGCGGTACCTGTGGGTCTATTGTCTGCAATCTATCTTGCTGAATACGCGTCCTCTAACGTACGATCCTTCGCCAAACCAGCACTGGAAATTCTCGCAGGTATTCCAACCGTAGTGTATGGATTCTTTGCAGCGCTGGTGGTAGCACCTTACCTGTCTGATCTCGGCGCACACTTTGGGTTGGAAATTGCCCATGAGAGTGCATTGGCAGCAGGGGTTGTGATGGGAATCATGATTATTCCTTTCGTGTCTTCCCTTACAGATGATGTGATTACAGCACTGCCTCAGTCGATTCGAGAGGGTTCTCTGGCTTGTGGTGCCACGAAATCGGAAACAATCAAGAAAGTGGTTTTTCCTGCTGCATTGCCTGGCATTGTGGGAGCGTTGCTGTTAGCCATTTCTCGTGCAATTGGTGAAACGATGATTGTGCTCATGGCAGCAGGATTGGCAGCAAAACTTACCGCCAATCCCTTGGAATCCGTAACAACCGTTACTGTACAAATCGTAACGCTTTTGGTCGGCGATCAGGAATTTGACAATCCGAAAACCCTTGCGGCTTTTGCGTTAGGCTTGACGCTGTTTGTTGCAACTCTAGTGCTCAACATGACCGCTTTGTATATCGTTCGAAAATACAGTGAGCAGTATGACTAGCAAGATAGAAGCTACAAGTTCAGGCAGTCACTGGGATACCGCGGCGTTCAAGCGTCGATTAAGACGACGGCGCGCGGCAGAAAAACGATTTAAGTGGTACGGCATCGGGGCGGTGGTTCTTGGCATATTGTTTGTCTTTGTGCTGTTTTTTAGTATTGCCGTTAGTGGCGTTGGTGCATTTTGGCAAACTCAAATTCAATTGGACATCTATTTTGACCCAGCTGAAATCAGTGAAGAAAACTTGTACGGTGCGAACTATGGAAAGCTTGTAAAGGAGGCAATGTATAGCCAATTTCCAGAAGTCACCAAGCGTAAAGAAAAGCGCCAGCTCAGTCGGATGGTAAGTGTGGGTGCGGATGTTATGCTGCAGGAATTGGTGGCAGATGATCCTTCAATAATCGGAACGACACAGTCTCTTTGGTTTCCGATTGACGATTCGTTCGACATGCTCTACAAGAATGATTTCGGCCGCGATCCTAACAAAGGAGGAGCTAGGCTGATTTCCAAGAATCAGCTAGGATGGTTCGACGCACTGGTTGAACAGGGAAAGATCAAAAGTCGATTCAATAAGCGCTACTTTACTGCGGGAGATTCAAGGGAACCTGAACTTGCTGGACTTAGAGGCGCACTGATGGGTTCGTTCTTTACGATGCTCTTTACCTTGGCAATTTCGTTTCCCGTTGGTGTAGCTGCAGCTTGTTATCTCGAAGAGTTTGCACCACGTAACAAGTTTACCGATTTCATTGAAATCAACATCAATAATCTTGCCGCCGTGCCATCTGTGGTTTTTGGACTATTGGGACTGGCAGTATTCATTAATTTCTTTGGATTGCCAAGGTCTGTTCCATTGGTTGGTGGATTGGTTTTGAGTCTAATGACGATTCCTACAATCATCATTGCTGGTCGGGTTGCACTCGGAGCGGTTCCACCATCGATTCGGGAAGGTGCGTTAGCTCTAGGGGCATCCAAAACCCAGACTGTCATTCAGGAAGTAGTACCATTGGCAATGCCGGGAATTTTAACTGGTACAATCATTGGAATTGCACGGGCGTTAGGTGAAACCGCTCCACTCTTGATGATTGGCATGGTTGCATTTATTGTAGATGTACCTGGCGGACCACTGGACCCGTCTACAGTTTTGCCCGTACAAATATTTCTTTGGGCTGATAGCCCTGAGCGAGCGTTTCTGGAAAAAACATCAGGCGCGATCTTAATCTTGCTGGCGTTTTTGATTGCAATGAATATTGTTGCAGTAGTTATGCGGCGAAGATTCGAGCGCCGTTGGTAACAGACGACAAATTAATAAGATTGTGAGAGATTGAGCAATGGAAAACTCAACAGATACAACCAATAAAGAACGAATTGTTACTCGGATAGACGATACTATTTTCCAAGGAAAAGTTTCTGAATCAGACGGTGCTGAATCGAACTTGTCTCACAAGTACCGTATGACGGCCAAGAATGTCAATGTTTATTACTCGGAAATCCATGCTATCAAAAACCTGAGTTTATCGATTCGTGAAAATGAAGTACTATCCATAATTGGGCCATCGGGTTGCGGCAAATCTACCTTTTTGCGCTGTCTTAATCGAATTAATGACATTGTCGAAGGGTGTCGGATTACTGGCGAAATAATGCTGGACGGGGTAGATATCCATGGCGGAGAACTGGATGTAGTAGAACTGCGAGCTCGAGTTGGAATGGTCTTCCAGAAACCAAATCCATTTCCAAAGTCTATCTACGACAACATTGCTTATGGACCACGCTTGCATTCGATGGTAAATTCCCGTGAAGAAACCGATGAGGTGGTTTATTCCTGTCTCAGACAGGTTGGTCTGTTATCGGAAGTTGAAGATCGAATCAACAAGTCTGGAACGGAACTGTCGGGTGGTCAGCAACAGCGACTGTGTATAGCGCGGGCATTGGCAGTCAAGCCAGACGTCATTCTCATGGATGAACCTTGTTCTGCGTTGGATCCAATTGCAACAGCAAAAATTGAAGACCTGATAGATGAACTAAGAACACAGTATTCTATCGTCATCGTTACACACTCGATGCAACAAGCTGCACGTGTTTCTCAGAGAACAGCTTACTTCAATCTCGGAGATCTGATAGAGGTGGGTGATACGGGCGAAGTATTCACTAATCCAAAGAATAAACTTACAGAAGACTATATCACTGGACGAGTTGGTTAAATTTTCTGATTTAAGTGTAATTACACCCCTATACGTGATTAACCGCATTCAGTGAATTTGTGGTTTGCTCCTCCTGCGAATTTCACTCTTGTAAAGGAAATCCCTGTTTGACTGGCCAGACTCAAACCAAATTGGGTTAAACCGAACCCCATCTTTCAACCTCTAAAATTCTCCCCGATTGTCAGCTAGAATTTGAGGGAGATTAATTTCCCACGTTTTCTCGAATTAACACAGAGGTGTTGCAGTCAGTCATTCTACAGTTCCATAGCTCAAGAGTAAGAAAATGTTTATTTGATGTACGATTCCAAATTTAATGTATAAACAACAAAATAGACAGATGATAAATCTGAAGAAATAATTTCGGAGTCGACGAAATGTCTGATCACTCAACCGCTCAACAAGAGGTCCCCGCACTTCAGGTCGAAGATATTCACAAAAGTTTCGGTGCAATTGAAGTTCTAAAGGGAGTCTCCCTCACCGCCAATGATCACGATGTAATTTCAATTTTGGGAAGCAGTGGTTCAGGGAAGAGCACGTTTCTTCGCTGTATCAATATGCTGGAATTTCCAACTTCTGGCAGCGTACGTGTCAAGGGCGAACTGATCGAAATGAAAAATCAGAAAGACGGTTCCATAGCTCCTGCAGACCGGAAACAGGTTGACAGAATTCGTTCAAAGTTGGCCATGGTGTTTCAACAATTTAATCTGTGGTCGCACATGACAGTGATTCAAAATGTTTATGAGGCACCAGTGCATGTTCTAAAAACTCCGAAGAAGGAAGCAAAAGAGCATGCTGAAGCGGTATTGGAGCGTGTCGGACTAATAGATCGTAAGGATTACTACCCTGCGCATCTATCCGGTGGACAGCAGCAACGCGCGGCAATCGCGCGGGCACTTGCCATGAAGCCAGACTTGATGCTGTTTGATGAACCAACCTCAGCTTTGGATCCTGAGTTGGTTGGAGAAGTTCTCAAGGTCATGCGATCACTGGCTGAGGACGGGTCAACTATGCTGGTTGTAACTCACGAAATGGGATTCGCCAGAGAGGTGTCGAAGCGAGTAATGTTCTTGCATCAAGGAAGAGTTGAGGAAGACGGGACTCCGGAACAGGTTTTTGATAATCCCAAGTCTGACCGATTTCGGGAGTTTCTGTCAGGAAGTTTGAAATAATTTAATTTGTTTACATGACTTTACGGAGTATCTTATCAATGAAAAAAGCAATCTCAATACTAACACTGCTGACTGCGCTGACGTTCGGACCAATCGTTTCTGGGGACGATTGGGACAAAGTGCGAATTGGAGTGGAAGGTGCTTATCCACCTTTCAGTTATGTAACCGCGAGCGGTGAACTTCAAGGCTTCGATATCGAAATCGCAAGAGCATTGTGCGATGAAATTGGCGCTGAGTGCACCCTGGTTCAGCAGGATTGGGATGGAATCATTCCCGCGCTGCTGGCACGAAAATATGATGCCATTATCGCGTCCATGTCAATTACAGAAGAGCGCAAAAAGAAAGTGGCGTTCACCAATAAATACTACAGTACACCCGCCAAATTTGCACAAGCAAAAGGTGCTGGAATCGAAATTTCAGCAGAGGGTCTGAAGGGAAAGACCGTAGGCGTACAGCGAGCAACGATCCATGACAATTTTGTTACAAGTACTTTCGGAGACGCGGTAGATATAAGGCGATACGGTTCGCAAGATGAGGCATATCTTGATGCTGTTGCAGGTCGCCTTGACTTGCTTCTGGCAGATTCAGTAGCAATGGCAGATGGATTTTTAAATACACCAGATGGTGAAGGCTGGGAATTTGTTGGCCCTGGATTCACCGATCCTGAATTTTTCGGTGATGGTGCCGGAATCGCAATTCGCAAAAAGAATCAAGATTTGGTCGATAAATTCAATGCGGCTATCGATGCAATTCGAGCGAACGGGAAGTATCAAGAAATTAACGATAAATATTTCGAATTTGATGTTTACGGAGAATAGCTCCCTGTTAACCTGATAGTGATATGGCTGCTGGAAAATTATTCCGCAGCCGTATCATCGTTCGTTTTCTACATTAATATACTATGCACGAGTTTCTGGTTGAAAGTCTAAGCGGCGTCTTGGGTGGGTACCTTTACCCATTCATTCTGGAAGGAATGCTGCTAACCATTGAACTCGCGTTACTCTCGTTATTTTTCGCACTCGTTCTGGGCTTTTTGGGTGCCATAGCTAAGTTATCCAACAATCGTAGTGCAAAGTTAATCGCTGGCCTCTATACCACGTTGATACGAGGAGTACCCGACATCGTACTAATGTTCGTCATTTTCTTCGGTGGGCAGTTGGCGGTTAACGTCATTGGAGACAGTCTCGGGCTTGACTACATTGAAATCAGTGAATTTACAGCTGGTGTGGTTACGATTGGTTTCATTTTCGGGGCATACATGGCAGAAACCTTTCGCGGTGCGATTCTGGCGGTGCCACGCGGAGAAATTGAAGCAGGATATGCGTATGGAATGACACCTGTTCAGGTATTTCACCGAATCACGTTCCCAGCTTGTGTCAGGCATGCCTTACCGGGTTTCGGCAACAATTGGTTGGTTCTTGCCAAAACTACAGCACTGGTTTCTGTTATTGGTTTGGAAGATATGGTGTTTCGGGCCACACAGGCAGGCGGTTCGTTGAGGCAGCCTTTCACTTTCTATCTTGTTGTAGCTGTACTCTATCTAATCATTACTGCTGTATCGGATGTTGGGTTGCGATGGCTGGACAAACGATACAGTGTTGGTGTACGGAGGGCGTAGTCGAAAATGGATTTTGAAGCGATTACAACCAACCTTCCTCTCTACTTTGAAGGTTTGCTGACGACCGTCGAACTTGTCGTTCTCGCTCTGATTTTGGGAATGGCACTTGCAATACCGATTGGCTTGTTGGCGAGCCGTAAAAGTGTTTGGGTGACATTTCTACCGAAGTCATTCATCTATTTTTTCCGAGGCACACCACTGATTGTTCAGATGTATATGATCTATTTCGGAGCAGGACAATTTGAATGGTTAAGAGAAAGCTTTTTGTGGTTTGTGTTCAAGGAAGCTTATGCCTGTGCGCTAATCGCTTTTTCACTCAACACTGCCGCCTATACTGCTGAAATACTTCGCGGCGCAATCATCGGTACACCTTACGGCGAAATTGAAGCGGGACGGGCTAGTGGAATGTCCGGATGGTTGATTCTGCGGCGAATTATTCTTCCAAGTTCGTTTCGTAGAGCATTACCAGCCTACGGTAACGAGGTCATCTTCATGCTTCACGGCAGCGCACTTGCCGGAGTAATTACAATCATTGATTTATTTGGTGCTGCGAGAATTGTGAACTCCCGCCATTTCGTGCCGTTTGAATCCTTTATCACGGCTGGCGTCTTCTATCTGATTCTGACCTTTGCGATCATTTGGGTCTTTAAGCGAATCGAGTTTCGCTGGCACGCACACCTTCGACCCCGGAAAACTTAAGCACTAGCGGTTCTTCCAAGAACCCATTCCCAAGTCAGCTCAACAACGTATCACTCAATTATTTTGCACTACTGAAATACTCCCGGACGCGGGGAGATTAATTTCCTATATTTCAGTTGATGTCGTTTGCGATGCGTACAGTGGTCTATCTTCATAGGGTTTGAATTTCGAATAATATTTGGATGTTGTACAGATTAAACAAATAAAAATGCTTTATATATTTATGGATATTATGATAGTATAATATTCATATTATCCATAAATGCTATTGTAAATGTATGATCGTCAAACGACTAATCGCTCTTCACTTGACGAAAGCGTTCGAACAGTTTCCTTTTGTCACAGTAACTGGACCGCGACAGTCTGGTAAAACAACTTTATGTCGGAGTACATTTCCTGAACTGAAGTATGTGAATCTGGAGACGCCAGATCAAAGAGAGTTCGCCAAAACTGATCCGAGAGGGTTTCTCAAACAAGTCGATGATGGAGCCATTATTGATGAAGTGCAAAGGGTTCCAGAGTTGGTTTCATATCTTCAAGTTCATGCGGATGAAAGAAACAGAAATGGACAATTTGTATTAACCGGAAGCCAGCATTTTGGCCTTTCACGAACTATCACTCAGTCGCTCTCAGGTCGAACACGGATGCTCAATTTACTACCATATACGATTGGAGAACGTCGAAGTGCAGGTGGCAGCAATGTGCTGGAGGAAATTCTGTACACGGGATTTTATCCTCGAATATTTGATCAGAATTTGGATCCAAGCGAAGTTTATGCCGATTACTATTCAACCTATATTGAACGCGATGTGCGTCAGTTGACAGAAATTCGCAATGTCTCAAATTTCGAGAGATTTGTTCGATTATGCGCCGGACGAGTAGGTCAAATAACTGATTTGGTTAAACTCGGATCTGATACTGGAGTATCTCACACGACAGCACGCAACTGGCTCGATATTCTTGAAGCAAGTTTTATCGTATTCAGACTATATCCCTATTCATCTAGCTTGCGAAGGCAAATGGTGAAATCTCCCAAACTTTTTTTCTACGACGTGGGACTTGCTAGCTACCTGATTGGTATTGAGCAAGTTGATCAACTCGTTACTCATCCGCTACGTGGCGCACTTTTCGAAAACATGATTGTGGTGGAAGCATTGAAGTATCGTTTCAATAGCGGAAGACGTTCCAATCTTGCTTTTTTTCGAGACAAAAGGGGACTGGAGTGTGATCTGTTACTTGAAATTGGAACTGACTTGACCGCAGTCGAAATTAAGTCAGGTGCGACAGTACCATCGAATATTTTCACTTCACTAAATAAGATTTCTAAATTGGAATCCAAAATCTCAACGAAATTTGCAGTATACGGTGGTGACCAACGTCAGCATCGAAGCGACGGATTAGTTGTTTCTTATGATGAGATTTACGACGAACTCAACCGTCTGGAAGTCGACAAAAAGATTACCAAGTTTGTGCATGAGAAACACTCAACTGGTTCCGATGGATCTTTAATCGAAATTATTGAAAAGGTGATCAACAAATACGCTCGACCAATTGTTAGAGAAATCCAAGAAATTCTGAAAGGACCTGATTTGATGCAAGAATTCATCCATTTCAACCAACAATCTCAATTGCGATTCAAAAACCATCGCAGTGACAACTTTCATTTCGTTGACCATAGAGATTCTGTTAAAGAATTTTTTGGTGAAAGTGGTTTAAATATCAAAAATCAACTATCTCCTGAGCATCCTCTATTGCTGGTTAACGAATTCACTCTGAAAGGCTCTCGAACAAAAAAATCCACAGGTAAATTTGTTGTAGGCATCAATTGGACGTTTGACGATAGAGGATTTACTCAGACTATAGAAATTGATGGACAGGTTATTGATGAATTATCTGATCGAATCGTTTATCAAGAAGCAGACACAAAAAAACCAGAAGTTAGCCGAATTTGCGCTAACATTTCACAAGCGATTCTGAACAGATTGGAAAGGCAATTTGCTGATAGGTTTTGAAAGGCTAATGGCAGACTACTCCGCCCCCGAAAAGTAGAAACGACAGTTTTAGTGTAAGTTTGATAATCGAAAATGTTCAATTTCGATTTGATCTAAGCCTTCTTCAGAAGAAAAATAAAAACGCCATCCTCTTTCTTTGATTCCAGCAATTCATGACCTGTTTGACGGCAAAGCGCTTCGAAATCCAATACGGCACCCGGATCTGTAGAAAGAACTTCCAAGGTTTGTCCAGATTCCATCTGCGAAATTGATTTCTTCGCTTTCAGAATGGGAAGTGGGCAATTCAGTCCCTTTGTGTCAAGTGTTTGGTCCGGCATCTTTCGTTTCTCCTAATCGAATCAAGGCTGTGAGCAAATCAAAGTGAAATTATTGACAGAGTTTCTTTGTGATTCCAGAGGCGCAATTACGGGTTGCAGCCTTCAAAACCATCGGCATCCATTTTGGACTCGTAAGGGACGGCAACATCAGTACCTGCAGTTAACTGAGATTTAATTGAACCCCAGTCATCAACCTTAACTTTAAGTAGCCAGCCACTACCATAAGGCTCTGAGTTAGCAAGTCCTGGTGACGAGACGATGTCCTTGTTCACCTCTACTACTTCGCCACCACTAAGCAACTTGGCAGGCCCTACCCACTTGCCGGATTCGACTGTTGCACAACTCCTGCCTGGCACGACTTTTCGTCCAGCTCTTTTCGGTGTAATCGCAACTATCTGACCGGCCATGGCACCAGCGATTGCTGTCATGCCAACAGTTACAGTACCATCATCGTTCTCTCGATACCAGATGTTATTTTGAACATCGTAAAGAAGGTCATCAGGTAGTTCACATCCGCGTACTTGTGCCATTGTTCGATTCTCCTTTTAAGCTGAAGCTGCTTTGGAATTACAGCAAAACTCACCTAGTTCCTGAACTTCCATTTTCCCTTGAATAAACAGAAGCAGGTGCATGGCAACCAAAGAGGCCAAGGTGATCTGCTGTAGATCATTTTTCATATGATACAAATTAATCTGATAGATCAATTCCCTGCAAGTTTCGCGGCAGGCGTGAAATGACGGGTCCAGCTTTGCACCCTGTCGATGCAGTCCTAACAGCCGAAATCCCTCATACTTTTCCTGTGTGGGAATTTGGTTGTGAGCAACTAACCAATTCTCCAGAATTGCTTCTCCCATTTGCAGCAAATGTTCGGCGGGATTGATTACTTCCTGTGGACAATCCCTGACAGACAAGATTGCGCGTTCAATTTCACTGAAACTGGTCATGCAAGGCCTTTTTGTCTTAACAATCCCAATGATTGCGAAATATTTTCGTGAATACCAAGCTGCCTCGGTGATATGCCAAGTGCCAGTCCCAAGAGCTGTGTGAAATACAGCATTACCGGTTGAGTTTTCACACCAAGCGTTTCTTCAGCTCGGATCTGATGCATTTCCAGTCCGCTGTGACAAGTGGGGCATTCTGTTGCAATGACATCAGCGCTACATGCTTCCGCTGCCTGCAAGATATTGAGTACCAGTCTTGTGGACGTGTCACAGTCGGATAAGGTATGTGCTCCGCCGCAACAAGCGGTTTTCAGTGGAAACTCTACAATCTCCGCACCAGCTGCACGCAATAGATCATCCATAAAATGCGGCTTCGTAGTCGACTCACTGCCTTCTCCCTGATCTTTTTCTGGAAAAATATGGCGAGGTCGGGTGTACATACAACCGTAGTAATTCGCAATCTTGAGACCAGACAGCGAGTGTTTGACTCGGTTTGCCAGATTCTCTTCTCCAATCGCGTGTTTAATCCAATCTAGTGCATGAATCGTCTCAACATCCCCTGGCTTATATTCTGGCTGCCCAGTCTGGTCAGCCATTTTCTTGAGAATTTTTCGGGTTTCCTCTTTGTGGGTGACATCGTGTTCAGCTTTCTTCAAATTGTGGTAACAACCATTGCACGGTGCCATTACCACGTCCATTCCCATTTTGTGCTTCGCGATAGCCATATTTCGAACTGAAAGATAGTTCTGAACCTCAGGATCGATATTCTTAACTTCCATCGCACCGCAACAGTTCCAGTTATCAATTTCAACCAGCTTCAGTCCAAGTTTCTTTGCAACCCTTTTGGTTGATCGATTGTAAGCATGACCAGTCCCTTCCAGCGCACAGCCAGGATAGTAGGCAACTGTTTGTAAATCATCTCTCAATGTGCTGTCGCTCATGACGTTTCGTTTCCTTCAAGGATCTTCTTTCTTTCTGATTCTCTCATCTCAATCAACTCTTCGATCGAATGTCTGGATTTGCTCCAGTCCCTCGTCTTTGGTCTGAACAAAGTCGAGAGTCCCATTTTGAACATCAGCATAATCGGTAATCCTCGAATTAGGTTCTTAACCATCTGGATTAACCACGACTGCTTCAAGGGTTGACCAGTTCGGTTGAAAAAATTCCGCACAATGCGGCCCTCTTCTATTTTCCCTGTTTCCAAAACTTGCTGATAGAACTCTTCATCAAAGTGCTGGGATTGGGACTTGGGCGTGTGTCCTTTTGCTTCGAGCCAGTGCGACATTGCTTTCATCACCCCCTCAGGTTCGACATCTCTAGGGCAAACATGTGTACAGCGATGGCAGGATACACACTGCCAAATTATTTCTTTGTCACGCAAGAGTTCCTGCTCCATCCCCAGACGAGCGAGGTAAATCCAGTAGCGTGGATTGAAATCAGGATTGATAGCGTTCACCGTACACGAGTTCGTGCAGGCACCGCATTGCCAGCATCGGTGTATGTACGCGCCACCCGGAAATGCAGCAATTTCCCTCTCTAGATTTTCGTTGTAATCCGAAACTGCACGCGATTCTATGAATGTGCTCCAGTGACCTGAAACATCTACATCGTCAATACTGAGTTCTTCGTGTTTCCTTAAGTCTTCAGGCCGGATTAAGGATTCTTCGTGAATTGGCATAACAGATTAACTCGGTCTAATTCAGTGAGCAACTGCGTCAATTGTGCCTGACAAGCAGTATCTCTTGCCATTTGCCAGAATCAATCTTGATTTTCCACTTGACGAGAGTGCGGCATCAAGCCCCAACATTCGAAACACATAACCGAAAGGTGTACCAGTGAAACTAAAGTCCGTTTTCAGAAAACTACCACCCTGGTTACCAATATATTGACTGTAAATCCAAGCGAAGAGAACGTCAATCATGTAGTTGATATTCTTGTAAACGCCAAGACTGTCGAGAAATTCACTCAACTCCTTACGTAATTCAAGATGGGTCCGAATTCCATGTGGAATATTCAGATAATCAGTTTCGGAATCTGAAAACCAGATCTCTCGAAGAACACCAGAATTCGAGCCATAATCCCAAATCCAGCGAGTCATGAGTGGGAAGGTGTCAGGTTCACGAAAATGCAGAACTTCTGCAGCAAGATCTCGAATCCAGCGATCTTTTGAAGTGCTCTGAAGGTTTGATTCAAACGCTTCAATGTGCTCATCAACGTTTTCAACCGATACATTCGTCAATAGCATATGAATGATCTGATTCAGCTCGCTGAAACTTAGTCGTTCAAGAACGGACTTTATGCGCCTTCGAACGGTGGGCATAAACGCACATGTATCAAGAAACTCAGATTTCAGCAAATTTTCAGCTGAATCGCAAAAAGTTCTTTGAAACAAAATTGACTTTCCAGACAATCCCTCCACAACAACTTCAATTCCGCCCAACTTTTCTGCACAGTCGACCATAGAATTAAACGCTGTCCGCAATCGTCGTCCATCTAGATGTAAATCGGGATTGCTGATAGATTGAATAGAACGATTTAGTGCCATCGCAACAGCCATGTTCACTCTAAAAATATGCCCTTAGAAGGGTTCTAGGCAGCGTTTGCAGCCATACCCAGTGCGGCCATAGCCGCGGCTTGGCCCTGAGCGATTGAGTCATCAATTGTTTCGGGTCCAACCGCTGCACCAGCAACATAAATTCCGGCGCGCGAAGTACCAGCAATACTATCGTATGCAGGTGCCCGTTGAATAAAGCCATGTGGCTCTAGTTCAACTCCGAAAACTCGTGAAATATCCTGATTTTCGATATTGGGGTCCATACCGATTGCATGAATAACCAAGTCGAATGGAATTGAGATAGGTCGTTTGACTAGTGTGTCTTCCCCCTTGAGGAGTACCCTTTTGCCATCGAAGGTAACTTCGGCAATGCGAGCTTTGATGTACTTGACCTTAAATTCTTCTTGACTTCGCCAATAATACTGTCCTTCGTACAATCCGAAAGTTCGAATGTCCATGTAATAGATGTATACGCTGCACTTAGGCAGTTCCTCACGAATCTCCATAGCCAGATTAGCCGAAACAGTACAGCAAATTTTTGAACACCATTCTCGGCCAATTTGGCGGTCTCGGGAACCGACACATAACAGAATGGCAACTCGGTCCGGTTTACGGCCATCAGAGGGACAGTGAACACCTTTACCGGAAGAAATCATTTGTTCCACCTGAGTGGTGGTTACAACATCCGGGTGCGAACCAAACCCCCATTCGGGTTTGTTTACTGAGTCAAAATGGGTAAATCCGGTAGTTAGGATGACCGATGATGCGGAAACCTCAAAACCATCTGATAATGTAGCGCTAAAGTTGCCAGGTTCGCCGGTGAGTTCGGTAACTTTAGTTGAGGTATGAACTTTAATCGACTTGCTGTTTTCAGCCGCTCTGACCATTCGCCCAATAGCTTCACTAGCCCATTCTCCCGATGGAACTAATTTTGCATAACCAGATAGTATCGGGGCTCCGCCTAGAATCTCCTCTTTCTCAACAAGAGTGACATTCTGACCGATTGAAGCAAGAGATTTTGCGGCTGAGAGACCGGCGGGACCACCTCCAACGACTAGTACGCTCTGACTCACACTCGCACCTCGAACCCAGGTCCAGACGTGATCGCTCGTCGTGGGTCATATAAGGTTTCGTGGTGTCCGGCCTCGACGTCTGCCAGGTAGGCTTCAAACTCAAACTTTGCTTCTCGCCAGTCTATACCGAGTTTTTCGAGCAGTGGTTCAAATGCCGAAGCATGCCAGTGCAGCTGGGCTATTTTGTAAGGATGGGCGCCGCATAGCACAGCCGCCAACTGACAGTCGGCGAGAATTGGCATCTCATAATGCTTGTCTACGGCCTTTCCAATCCACTGATTCTTATCCAGAGTAGTAATGCAACCGGTATCGTGCCCAACCATGACATCAGCTCGTGCTTCTTCCACTGCTACTTTTATCTTTCGATCAATAGCGAATGAACGTGTAAACTCTCGCTCGGATATGATGTGTCTGAAACCAAATCCGCAACAGTCATACCAGGTGGAGTAGTCGATAACATTAGCACCAAGTGCCTGAACAAGGCCGGTGGATACTGCAACACGATTCCCTTCCAGAACTTCGTCATCATAAATGACATCTTCCGGCACCATTTTGTAGACGTGGCATGCCGGATGAATGACTGCTCGAATATTTGATGCGTCAATAGTCTGTCGCTCGCTGATTTCATGACGCATAACATGCAGCCATTCAGAATAGTGAACAATTTCTTCAGGAATTAGAATTTTGCCATCGACCAGTCGGCCAATTTTGGCGAGTATTTTCTTGACTTGTTCTCTGAGTTCTGCTGAATGAAGAAGGAATTGCCGCATTTCTTTGTAGTTACCAAAAGAAGTGCCACAGTGAACGAGCGGAAAGTAATAAGCAGAATCCAAACCCTCCGCTTGAGAAGCAACGTATGCCTGGTGAAAATTTCTGAGAAATACAGCGGCCAAGCTGACAACATTTCCAATTCCGGAGCCGTGATAGTTCCAAGCGGTACAAGAAGTCTGATCTGTTTCATCGAGGTAGGTGGTACCTAACTCATTCATCAGCCACAGCAAAGATGTTGGGTAACCTGGAATGTTTCCACATTGACCACAAGATTTATGATGCCAAAGCCGATCAGTTGGGATCTTTTTGTCCCATCCGTAGAGTGTTTTTGTCATAACGGGTTTGTGTCCGTCGTTGACTCGATGGACGATAATTTCCCCGTCCTTTTCAAGCTGCCACATGATGTCGCGAACATCTTCTACTCGTTCTCGATTCGTCAGCATTGAGCGTTTATCGATCTTTGCTTCAACCCACTGAGTAGCAACTTGGGCATCCTGTGGATTCAGTTGAGAATCACGCCATTCACTACCGTGTCCGGTGAAACGCTGATCTGCAAATTGATTTCCAAACGGGACCTGTATACTCATGTCAAATTCCTCAGATTAGTAATTTGTGATGGACTAGTCGTCTTCCTGTTCATCCAGCCAGTCTTCATATTCTTCGCGTTTTTCATCCATGATATCGACAATCACATCAAACAAATTTTCGTCGATAGTTTCCAGTTGGTCCAAGACCCCCGAATCCTCCCAAATGGTGTAGAGTTCAATCGAAGTCTTGAGATTTACCTCCCATGCTGTATCCGTGGTATGCATGGTTGGCATTGGTATCGCCTTTCTTAGCGTATCTAATGGGGCATCCACCTTACTGATATTCGGGCCCCAGTCTGCGAAGTGGTCTGGGGTAATCATATTGGGTGCCAACTGATTACCGGTGGATATTAGTTTAAGCATGACCCTGGAAAAGGGTCTGAGCACATCTTTGGCAGATTGCAATCCGTGCTTGATTGATGTTTCTCGCATGATGCTGACGAGCCCGCCAGGGGAATTTCCGAAAGGACATCTTGCAGCGCATGTATAGCATTGAGCACATGCCCAGATCTTTTCCTGCATAGCGTCATAAATGCCTTCTAGATTTTCCGTCCAAAGCAACTGGACTATTTCACGCGGAGAATAATCGAAATAATGTGCAGAGGGACAAGTCGCAGTGCAGATTCCGCAATTCAAGCAGCCATGCAGTTCGTGATCATAAAGAGGGTGTTCGCAAATATCCGCAAATATTTCTTCAAGCTTTTCGCGACCTACCTCAGTTTCGCTCGATAGCGGGTCTCCGATTGTATGTTGAGCAGCGGTCATAGATCTCAATAAGTCAGCATCCTAGTGTCGTCATCTTCCATTACACGTTCAATAACGTAGGCACCACCGACGATACCCTCACATTCCGGAATCAAATCATCTTCCGTCATATCGAAAAGGTCCAAGTTGGGAGAACAACAAAAAAACTTAACCCCAGCATCATGTGCATCTTTAATGAAGTCGTAAACTGATTTACCTGAGCCCGGTTTTACATAAAGATTCTCTGCCACACCTTTCTTTAGCAGTTTTCCGGATGTAGCTGTACAAATGACTTCCACCTCATATTCCATAGCAGCTGCTACGGTTGCCTGAAAAATGGGGGCTCCCATTTCCTCACCGTTTGCAGGGTCAGTATTGACCATCATAATTACCAGTTTTTCTGCCATACCTGTGAGCCTCTCTGCTGTTCAGAAACGTTTGCAATCGGTATTGCATTTTAGCAGATTATATATATTAGCATTTTCTAATATAAATTGAATAAATCCGCTCTTAGAGGGTCAGATACATGTTAAACTTGAGGCCTATAGTATTGATATTGATAGATTTTACGGATAGTAATAATGAATAACGTAGTTCATTAAATCCTGATTAGAAGCCTGATTAATTCAGGAATCCCTTTAGTTTTTCTCTACAGAAATTGATTTCAGTTTGGCAATTAGGGTTTGCCCAAACAACCAATGATACGAAACAAATATTTACTTCGTATTTTGCAGTTTAATCTCAACACTTTGTCCCATTGAATAGTTCAAACTCTCACCTATTTTGATAAAAATGTACTGCTCGCTACACATATTTGTCCAGTAGTTCAGCTGTATTTTGAGGTACCAAAGCAATGAACATACGAAAACCGAAAGTCTCCGAAATGATCGAAATGACCGAGGACTTCGGATTGAACCTGTCTGAAGCTAAAGTTCGTGAATTCATGGACTTAATGGAACCCATTTTTAGAGACTACGAAACTGTCAATTCCATGAGCGACTACGTCCCGAAGATAACTCGTCCACCTGCTGCGCCTTGGAATTTTCCAGAACCAGAAGAGAACCCGTTCAACGCTTGGTATGTGAGAACTGAAATCAGTTTAAATTCAGGTGGCTCTTTAGCCGGTCAAACAGTTGCCTTAAAGGATAGTATATGCCTCGCTGGTGTACCGATGACCTATGGCACGCACACCTTGGATGGATATGTCCCTGATATTGATGCAACGGTGGTGACGCGCCTATTAGAAGCGGGTGCAGTCATTCTAGGTAAGGCAAGATGTGAAGCATACTGTGCCTCAGGCAACAGTCACACCAGTGCTGGTGGTTGGGTTGAAAATCCAAATCGGGCAAATTACTCTGCCGGGGGTTCCTCCTCTGGATGTGGAGCCTTGGTTGCTGCCAAACTAGTCGACGTGGCGATTGGCGGAGATCAAGGCGGTTCAATTCGTATTCCCGCTTCATACTCAGGTTGCTACGGCCTTAAACCTACACATGGTTTAGTGCCCTATACCGGCGTTTTTCCAATTGATGCATCCATTGACCATATCGGGCCAATGACACAAACTGTTTACGACAATGCCAAAACTCTACAAGTGATTGCAGGCGAAGACGGGCTTGATCCTCGTCAGTTCAACCCACAAGTGGACGATTATGTTGCTGCCTTCGGTCGAAGTCCAAGAAACTTAAGAGTGGGTGTACTGAAAGAAGGATTCGGATGGCCAAATTCAGAGCAAGGTGTAGACGCTAAAGTACGGGAAGCGGCCGAACGTCTGGAGAGTCTCAGGATGATTGTTCAGTCGGTTTCTATCCCCTTGCATCGCCACGGAGAGGCAATTTGGGGTCCGATTGCACATGAAGGATTTGCTAACCAGATGAGTCGCAACAACCCGATGGGATTTGGTTGGAAAGGTCTTTATACGACCTCACTGATTGAATGGCACGCCAGATGGCGGGACAAAGCGGAAGACGTCGACGATACTGCTATTTTGTCTATGTTGGTGGGTGAGTACTTTCATCGAAACTATGCGGGACATTTCTATGCTAAAGCCCAAAATTTATCTCGCAAGCTTTCTAGTGAATACGATAAGGCGCTGGAAGAATTTGATCTTCTGCTGATGCCAACAACACCGATGACGGCGAAACCTATTCCGCCGAGAGATGCCTCACTTTCTCTATACTGTCAGCGCGCTTATGAGATGGGATCCAATGTTACGCCAACAAATTTAACTGGACACCCAGCAATATCGATTCCTTGTGGGCTCAGCGAAGACATGCCAGTGGGCATGATGCTGGTTGGCGGAAGGTGGCAGGAGTCAAAAATTTATACAGCAGCAGCGGCTTTTGAGGAGAACTACAACTGGCAAAATTTATAGGTGCCTTGCTTGAGCGTTCTAAGCGTTGTAATTTTACTGTTCTCTTAATTTGAACTTAGGCACCTGGATCACGCATCCAGCCAGTGATCTGGATAATTCCAGTCATCATTGATACAAGTGCGTTTTCTAGTTCTACTTGAGCACTACGAATTTCACTCAGCACATCTGAATCACCGAAGTCGTATGCTGGAGCCTGCACAATTGCATCTTCAATCATCGCACTCTTGATGCCTGGATGCCCAAAAAAGCCATGACAATTTTCCTGCGCCTGAAAAAGCATCGGACTTCCGTCTTTGGATTCCGCAAGGACTGCTGATCCCGGTGGTGCCAGTGGTGCATCCCGCATAAACGTAATCACTGGAAATTCAACTGGCAAAAAACTATTGAGTGCACTGTCATCAGTACGATAAGCGCGATCAACGCTGACTGTCATATCCATTGGTTCAACAGTTCCGTTAAGGGCTAGACTCAACATTTGCGCACCTGTTCCGAATGCAAGAATTGGCAGGTTCTTTAGCAAGCAGGTTTCGATGATTCTGAGCCTGTGATTGAGCATCGGAATAATTGGGTTTGAGACTGTTCCATAAGGCGCAGCTCCCAGTAAAATCAGACCATCTTTTGGTAGTTCAGCTTTTCGAATCCAATCACTATCGTGAGCTGGACGAATATATCGAAACCGTATGTTTCTCCCCTCCAAATGGTCTTCTACCAAACCAAGATGTTCAGCGTCGGAATTTTGTAATACAGCTATCGTTTGCACAGTACGTAAAATCTTGATTTTGAAAATATTTAAACAGTCATTGCTTCCTGATTCTCGACATAAAACTGAAATCCACTCGAAAGTCGAGAAAAGAGGTCGCTCAGTGCCTGATTTGATTTCAATGCAGTTTCTGCATCTGAAATGATTGATCTGACGTGCAATCTTGTAATTTTGACTTCTGAACCACTACTGAAGGTAGGATTTTCATAAATTCTCTTAAGAGTCAATACTGCCATTCCTAGAGCCCAAGTGCAGTGTCGACGGATTCCAGGCTGATGCAAAGGAACGAGTTGAATATACCGTAGTGCGTTAATCTGGTGACTGTGAGTAATTTTGACCAGTTTATGCACTCCTGCGATATATCCTTTTACTCGGTGATCCTCAGATAAGTTGCTTAGCTCATATCCAAATTCATGGAATACATCCCTAGGAAACCAACAAACGCCTCGCCTTTGGTCATCCCAGACATCTTTCAAAATGTTAGTCATTTGGAGAGCTTGGCCGAAAGAAACCGCCAGTTTGATAAGTTGGTCATATTCTTTAGCAGTATCCGGGCAATGATCACAAAATAGTTCCGTCAACATTTCACCAACTACACCCGCGACGTAGTAGCAATATTGATCGAGTTCCGAAATATCAGCCAAACCTGCTAAAGATGCGCGTTCCTGAAAATCAGCCATTCCGCGGGACATTATTCGTACGCATCTTTCCAGAGCATGTTGTTGGGTAGGCGTACAGGTGTGAGTGATTCTAATCACCCTCTCTGTGTTTCGAATTAAATTGCGTTCATCTGAAGTTGTGGTTGCTGACAGTTGAGCGTGCAAACTCTTGGCAAACGGTTCTACACTCTCCTTTCCAGCGACGACATTGATGAATTGCTCTGAAAAATTTCGCTTTTGCTTGTGTGTCAGCGCAGGCTCATCTTCAATAGTATCCGCGATTCTGCACAGCAAGTAGGCATTGCCAACAACTTCTCGTAAACCCGATGGAAGTTGCGGAATAGTCAGGGCGAACGTACGAGATACTCCCTCTAGAGCACGATTCTGATATTTGATGTCAGTTGAATTGAACATTCCTTTGTTAGATCTCATCCTGACTGTGCTGAACCATTCTATCAACTATTTTACTTAGTCAATCATTTAGGTGTGCGATGCTCTTGAAAAGTAGCATTAGGAAAAGAAAGTTGCACGAAAAGAGAGAGTCAATTTATGTGATGTTATTTTCACTTAATGACAGTCGTGGAAGTTGACTACGACCTGATCAACCGAATCAATTTGCTACATAGGCTTCCGATTCTTAACTCAACCAAGCACAAAACTCAACTTAGATTGCAGGCTAAATATTTAGGAGTAGACTGCCTGTCTTCTTTCATTCCATGCCTGTGTAAATCGATCAGCAATCATTGCAATGAATGCCATGCCGAGGCCAGCAACTATTCCCACTCCAAAGTCTCCATCCGATAGTCCGATATACACCTGTTGTCCAAGTCCGTTTGTGCCCACCAAGGCAGCGATCACCAACATAGCGATCGCATACATGATTGTCTGGTTCAGTCCCAACATAATGACAGGTAGAGCCAACGGCAACTTTACCTGTGTTAGAAGCTGCCAACGAGTGCAACCCATACTGGTACCTGCTTCAATAACATCCGAAGGAACGCTTCTGAGTCCGTGTTCCGTGTATCGAATTGATGGGACAATGGCATAAGCAATGATTGCCAAAAGCGCACTGAACTCCCCTATTTTGAAAATCATAACAAATGGAATCAGAATCACGAACAGAGGCATAGTCTGTAACGTATCGTTGATGGGACGGACGATTTTGGATACCACCGCCACCTCGGAGGCAATGACACCAATCAGACCCCCCACTAAGAAGGAAATCATTACTGCAATGCTGCAAAGATAGACCGACAGCATGGCTTCCGTCCACACACCAGCGGTAACCAAAGTCAGCAGTGCTAGAAGTGTACCAATACCGAGTTTTATTCCCCCCAATCGATAGCCGAGAAGCGAAGCCATAACTAATAGAACTAACCAGGATAACTTTGTCAACCCGAAGAAGAGCAAAACTCCCATGAACAAAATGGTCAGTGCAAGATTGATACGCCTTTTGTAAGCAAACCAACCTGCTAACAAAGTTACTGCGATACCGTATCCGACACGAATTGGTGGTGTGAATTCGAAGCCCCACGAAAATGGGCTGATCGTATTGATCAAACCCTCCCGTACTGGCAACATGATGTAGAAGAACGAAATCGATTTGAGTGCACCAATTATTCCACTCCAACTCAGAACGAAATTTTCCAGCCACTCGTTCATTGTGTCTGCAGGATAGACCTCCCAACCCTGTGGCCACTCACGAAGTGCAGGAAGAATTGTAGACAGGGAAAACACAATCAATGCTGCTGCACTTCCAAGAATGAGATAACGGTACTTATGGAAGAAGCCTACATCCTCATCCGGCAGTTGATTATCTTTTCCTACAAACCCGTACGTGATGCGGTCAATTACCATGGCTAAAAACGCAATCACAATGCCTGCAAGAATACTTTCTCCAAACCCGGCCCTGCGTACATGCAACAGGACTTCCCATCCGATATCCGCAGTTCCACCGATAACTGCTGCGATGATGACCATAGAAACCGCTGCCATGGTGGTCTGATTTGCGCCCAACAACATCTGTCGAGAGGCTGATGGTATTCGAACCTGCCAGAAGAGCTGCCTAGGTGTGGCTCCCGACATAAGGCCAGATTCGACGATTTCTATTGGAACCCTACGGAGCCCTAACATCGTGTTGCGCACCATTGGTGGAAACGCGAACAGAACACTTGCGATCAACCCAACTACCGGGCCGAAACCAAACAAAAGCAGAATAGGCAAGAGATAGGCAAATGCCGGAATTGTTTGAAGCATGTCCAGCATCGGTACTATTGCTTTTTCTGCTCGCTCTGACCTAAATCCCCAAACCCCGAATACAAATCCCACAGTTATGGCAAGGGGAACGGAAATGGTCACTAGTGATAGTGAATTCATACTCTCCGACCAATATCCTACAACGACCATGTAGAAGAGGGCGAGGGTCGAAAACAAAGCTAACCGCCAACCTGAAGCTGCCCAGGATATTGCTGCCGTAACTACAATAACAACTGGCCATGGCAACCATTGTAGGAATTGCTGTACCCAGGAAACTGGAATCGCAATAATATCGGCTAGGCCTCGGAAGAACCAGCCAAACCATTCCACCACCCAATTCATGGCATGATTAAGTACAGTGGAAAATGGTACTTCCCACTCCTTAGGGTAGGCAAGAAACCAGTCGCTTTTTGTACCTAGAAGTTGAAACAGCAGCAACAGCGCGATTAGGACAAACCAGAGCAACCAGTGCCTTGTTTCAGAGTTCATTCGAAGCGGTCTCGCGCGCCAATGCACGAATTACGTCATCTGCTGTAACAATGCCAAGCACTGTGCCGTTCTCCTCGCATACTCTCGCACCAGAGGATTTGGCCAGCACTGGTAATAAATCCTCAAGACAACACTGTTCTTTAACCGTTGGTAAATCCGTTCCTTGATTCGGGTCTTCCAGAGCACGAACAATTGATTGGGCTGTAAGCACTCTGGTAACGGGTACATCATTGGTGAATTCTGCAACGTAATCATCTGCTGGATTGACTATAAGATCAGCCGGAGTTCCAATCTGTACAATCTGACCATCCCTCATAATCATCATCCGATCTGCGATTCGAAGGGCTTCAAGAAAATCATGTGTGATGAACACAATCGATTTTTGCAGTTGATTTTGGATGCTGAGAAACTCGTTCTGCATCTCCCTTCGAATCAATGGGTCGAGTGCAGAAAAAGGTTCATCTAAAAACCAGATATCGGGCTCAACCGCCAATGATCGGGCAATGCCAACTCGCTGTTGTTGACCACCGGAAAGTTGACGAGGATAGCTCATTTCCCGGCCAGTTAATCCAACTAGGTCAATAACACGTTGTGCATGCTCACGACGATCAGAAACACTCATTCCCTGCAGTTTGAGCGGAAACGCTATATTGTCCATAACACTCAGATGCGGCATCAGTCCAAAGCTCTGGAACACCATCCCCATCTTGTGTCTGCGAATATCAATCAACTCGGAAGTGTTCTTCTTTAGTAAATCTTCTCCATCAAGCAACACTTCTCCCGCAGTGGGTTCTACCAACCGTGACAAGCAACGGACTACCGTAGACTTGCCTGACCCAGATAGACCCATGATGACAAATATTTCACCCACGTGAACGTCAAAGCTAACGTCTCCGCAAGCTACGATATGTCCACTGTCACGGATTACTGCTGCATGTTCAGCGGAGTCCTGCACTCTTCCATTAGTCTGGCTAAAGAAACTGTCAGGTTCAACACCATAGATTTTCCAGAGATTTTGGCAGGAAAGTTTGACTGGACTATTCATGATGAAGTGCTACACTGCTATGTTCACAACAAGCCAGAACAAGGCGAGTACCACACAAGAATAGAAAACAACGAAATTAAGGCCGGGCCAAATTCCAATTGGCATGACCCGGCTAGATTAGTCGAAATGTATAGGAAATTACTGAGCAGCGGCTACCCAGTCGGCCCAAACAGATTCATTGGCGTCGACCCATTCGTTAACTACCTCTTCAAGGCTTCTTTTTTTGATGTCCACTTCCAGCATTAACTTGTTCTGAGCGTCATTGTCAATAGTCAGAGCTTCGACCAATTTCAGAGCTCCAGGCCACTTTTCACCAAATCCGTGCCAGACAATTTTGAGAACATTTGCCTGCTCAAAGCCACAGTCATTGACATGATCAGGAGAAAAGCCATGCTCTGGCTCACTGCCGCAATTTTGATGTGCGGGTGGCATATCGACCCATTTCATATCCAATTCTGCATGAAGCCAGTGAGGCGCCCAAAACATCATCAGTGAGGGTTCGTTGGCTGCGTAAGCGGCTTTGAGTTCAGCGATCATTGCACCATCACTTCCGCCGGCAACGGGTTGAAAAGGCAATTCTGCAGCCTCAATCAAATCCTTTGATTTTGTACCCCAACTCGCGGGATACGTAATCACCCGCCCCTTCGGAAAGGTATCTGGCCCTGCAAACGCTTGAGCACATTCAATCAAGGCCGAATGAGAAGGAAGGCCAGGACATTTTTCCTCCATATAACCGGGATACATCCACCCTTCACGAGCCTGCAGTCCCAAGGGACCAACTACAATAATCTCACCGTCTTCCACGGCTTTGTGGTAAATGTCACCGACATTGTTATCCCAAAGTTCGGTTTGAAGGTGAATGTTACCCTGTGCGATCGCCGCCAACTGCGGAACTGTCCCAGCAGTAACCAACTCAATATTGAACCCTGCTTTTTGTAAAAGCTGACCTGTGATGTGTGCAGTAAGATGCTGACCAGTCCAATCATTAATCGCAATTTTAATTGGGTCCGAAGAGCCATTAGCTGCAAGTAAATTGGTACTAAAAAGAACGCACACAAAGAGACTCAGCAATTTGTATCGTAATTTCATTTCTTTAACCTCATAGAAATGGTAATTTCTTTACTAATAATACAACAATAAAGGGGCTAATATTCTTAACTGCACAACGTTAGATTGAGCGTGCCGTCAAGTTTTTTTGACGTTTCATTGAAAGAATTCGTCCGTCTCCGCGCCCGTTTTTCTTTCCCCCATCTTAAGGCGAGTAAGTCCTTTGCAACATTGATGTCTGCATACCCAACTATCCTGCATGTTACCAGCAGCGAAGCGATACGGCCTCACGAAACGGTATGAACACCGACTACCGCTTAGCTGGTGCACTCCATACAGTCCCCTTCGATTAGCACCTCAGAACCGCATGTTGAGGGTTACGAAGAAGGTGCGTCCCCAGACGGCTGCAAGCGGCCCGTCGGTTGAGGAGGGATCGGCGGTGTGTGTGGAGAGTTTCGCGTCGGTGACATTGTATACGCCTGCAGTTAACCGCGTGTTTTCGAACCCTAATGGCTCTTTCCAGTCGAGTGTCAGATCGTGGCCAATCCAGGAATCAAACCGACCGGGGAACTGCTCGATCTCGTCGCGGTAGTTTAGAGCCCAGAAAGCGGTGACGTTGCCGCGCCCGGTCGAGGTCTCGATGCGCACGGCATTGCGCGGGAGCGAGAACAAATCGCTACTGGAGACATAACGCCAAAGCCCGCGCGTTGCGACGAAGCCCCAACCCGTCTCCACACGAGTTCCGAACCGAGTATTGACTCCCGAAATCTCGGAATCAACGAAACCCTCTAGTCTATCGTGGATGGTAATATCTCCGGCCATGCGTTCAATGCAGCTGCTGGTAACATAGGGAGGCGAACACTCTTCGTAGTACAACATCGCATAGGTACCAGTGTACTGACCCGGCAAATTCGAAGCCGTGAGTCGGTACCAGTCGGTGAGGAAATAGAACGGCTCCTTGCGAATTTCGATGCCGATGGAACCTCTCTCCGATTCAGGTGGCTTGATCTCGGGATTGCCGCTCGTAATGCGCTTCACCTGCCGGATATTTATCGTATCGCAAGTGCGCGGTGGCGGCCCGCTCGTCGGAACGCATAAGACATAGGGATAGTCCAACGAATTGGTGCGGTACAGGCTATCCATTGCGGGGGTGCCGTCGCTTGAGCTCCACGAGCCCCGCAGCGTTACGATGTCACTCAGGTGATACTCAGTCCCGAGTCGCCACGCGCGCAATCCGCCAATGTCACTTAATTTGTCGGCTCGTGCTGCGGCTCTCACATCCATTGAGTCGGTGAGGGGCAGGGAAACTTCAGAAAAAGCTCCAATTGTAGTACGCTCGCCGGCGTAGCTGGTGCCACCTGACCCGAGCACCTGGCTTACGTCACGGGTAGTTCCGTCGCTTGCTAAGAATGTCAGCTGTCGGTGGTCCTCCACTTTGGTGAATTCGAGTCCCACAGTCCATGATGTTTTTCGCCCGCCGAAGCCCGGTCCGGCACCTTCTAGCGCGAAACGCGAGCCTAGGTACTTCTCGCTGGATTCATCCGCCTCACTTAGACTACTCGCCTCAATCGCTGCCTGGTTGTTTGTTGACAGCGGATCGGTCAGGTCATACGTTCCCGCTGCGATCTCTTGTCTGATGGCCTCGGTATCCACGAACGTTTCGCCCGACAGCGAGAAGTCACTTTCAAATGCACTAATTTGGGCGTCGTAACCGAGGGCTTCGGTGAGTCGACCCTGAACACTGGCCGAGACGTTGTACCCTTCATAGTTAGACCTCCAGTCTCGATTACCATGGCCGATAAAGCGGTGTGCGGCCGAGAAAATGTCATTATTTTCCACCGTGAACCGTCGCGCTGGCTCGTATTTGCTTGCCTCTTGGTTAATTGCGTTGCGCAAGGCCGGATTGGAGGTGACGGAGAAAGAGAAAGTACCGACCGAGGGTGCATAGCGGAATGCCCCGCGTCCTTTCGTGACATTTGCGTCCACATGGAGCTCGGCGTGCTCTCCGAGCCGCTGGTTGAGGTTCAGGATTGCGTTCTCCTGTTCGTAGCTCGGGCTGTCCCACCAGATGTTACCGAAAGCAAACCCACAGCCGTTGTCACCCGAGGTGATCCCTGGCGGGTTAGTGAGCGAACCGGTGTAGCCGAGCGCCGTGTCGCAACTGCCGAGCGGAACGGATCTCAGTTTGTTCTCGCTCGTGTCATAAATATAAACGGTGTTGCCACCATAACTCACGTTTTTTGCCTCGGCAAAATTCCCGCCCGAGGCCCACTCCGAGCGGCTGTGTTCACGGGTACTGCCGACGATCTCCTTGCGGTTCAAGATGTCGACGCCGACGGTCAAATGTCCGTCGGTGCCGATCTTACCGCCCCATACAGTGCTAGCCTGGAGCGCATCGCCACCATCACGGCTCGGTAACCGGGCGACGGTGCGGACATCGAATCCGTCCAGATCCTTCCTCAGCACGAGGTTGAGAGCACCACGTATCGCAGCATGACCACCAAATGTCCCAAGACTCTCAGCTCTCAGCACTTCGATCCGCTCGATCATCGAGAGCGGGAGATTGTCCAGATTTTCATTGGTTGTTGCGTAGGGCCGTCCATTCACCAAGACAAGCCAGTTGCGTCCTCCAGTGAAGAAGTAGCGGATGATACCTGTATCGAGCATCTCGCCAAACGTCTGGGCTCCAGAGCGCTCGATGAAACTGCGGTCGTACTCGGCGATGATTTGGGGGGCCGGTGCAAATTCTCCGGCATGGACTTGACTCACTGAGAGTATGGCGGTTGCGACGAGAGCAACGAGTTGTTTTCTCATGGTGGATTCCCGATGTAAGTTACTGATTAGAATTCCCTAAAAGTTACAGAGCAAAATCTCCGCTATTGATGGAACCAGTAATCAGCCGAGATTAATGAAATCGATGCCTTGATAACTTAGTTTACGGCATCATAATGCGCCAGACCCGACTGAACCAGTTCAACAGTTCAATATTAGCGGAGTATTCAATGAGTCAATATACAACACATTCGCTGGCTGGGTGTGAACTCGGCCAAATATGACATTCAAGTTTATGCAGTTGACGGGAAAGGAAAAAGGTGCTCAACAGTCGCTATCTGAGGTCCAAGGAGCTTGAGTATTTCGAATCACTCAATTCTTGTATGATTGGCCTAGAGGTCTGCGCCGGTGGCGACGATCAGCGATGCGGGGCAGTTTCGCGAAAACCATCACCTGGCAGCGTATTTAGGTTTGGTGCTCAAACAGTAGCCAAGTGGCGGCAAGACTGTGCAGCCTCTCCAAGCAAGGTGAAAAGTATCTGAGGCGTTTGTTGGTGACTGAAATGCAGACGCAGTTTGACACTCCTGACAGCAAGTCGAATCACGCGGCGGTTCAGATTGGGCTAGGTGGTGTGACTGCTCATCTAGGACAATACCGCACAAAGCCAACGGTATGCGTGAAAAGACTACAGTCACTTACTATTTCGTAGCGGGCTCTTCCGACGACACTAGCCTCAGCTACTTGCCGAAGTTTCGCAACATGAAATAAGGGTCGAAGAAAACCACTCCATGGCTTCTTGCGGTCACGAAGGACCCGGGCGGCGGTGCCACTGTAATGATTGAGCGTGGAAATGCTGATGACGGCAGAAGTGGTAAACCCCGGTTTGGTCTAAAAGTCGAATTCCAACGATTCGCTGTTTCAACCGATACGTTAATCGGGGTGCTTAAATACCCCGAATTTTTGTGGTGCGCCAGGCATGGCGAGCAGCGACATGACAAGTGCCATACCTACACACGTGGTGGTTTTCGGATGACCAGGAAGGATCTGACGCAGATAGTCGCGCAGGATTAAAATGCAGCCGATATAGCCCTGCGCCATAATCTCGCACAGAAGACGGGTGGCACAAAGCTGTGGATGCTCAGTCACCCATCTGCGCAGATGACCGCGGTACCGGTCGAGCGTGGAAGACCTCGCCTTTCGCGGCACCCTGGCCGTGTCACCAGGTTTGCTGCTCAGGTACCGGCGGACCGTTTTGCGGTGCAGATTGAGCCGGCGTGCAATCCCGCTGATGGAAAGCCCATCGTTTTTCAACTGATGAATCATGAAAAATCCTCTTTGTGTTATCATCGTCAAGCCCTCGGTGGATCTACGCAGAAATCCGAACCATAGGGCAATTTTCCTGGTTTTGCCTTTCTGCCTGTTAACAGGCAGAAAGGCAAACTTTCAGACATTACAAAGTGGAAAGTTCTGGTCGGAACTCTTGTAAAGTTCTATCCGGAAGTGACAATCGATGTCATCAAGTACATCTACCGCCTACTCACGTCCAGTCATGTTCAGCCCTACGGTTGCCGGTCAGCAACCTACTATGGCCTCGGCTGACTTCTGCCGCCCATCCCGTCTCCTTCCGAATCCGGTAGCCAATGGCAGGACAGCAGACGTCCCAGGGTAATGCGCGCGACCTTCCCACTTATGCCCGCCGCATATATAACCACGATTTCCGTACAGGTATCAAACTTTGAAGATATTAGCTTTCTCACCCACCGTGAACCGCCTCGTATGCGATCCCTGCTCGTCAGGCCGGTAGCGGACTCGCACCTCCAAGTCATCCGATCACCACCACGTGAAATTGAAAAAGCGCCATGCCTAGCGCACCCAAAAAAAATCGGGGTGCCCAGGCACCCCGATTAACGCTTCAGTTGAAACGGTGAATTGTTAGAAATCGACCCTCAGGCCAACCCAGGTTTTACCGCTGACACTACCGTCGGCATCGGCATGCTCGACGAATGCAGTGGCACCATCACCCAGACTCCTGTTGATCGAAAGCAGCCAGGGATCGGATGACGCCGAGCCTGCTTTCACTTTACGAGCCTGTACCAGGTAGTTGAGGCCAGTGTCGCCCAGAGAACCGGCTACGCCATAGTGGGTAACCCTCGTCTTTTCATTTGTATCGTTCGCTGTCGACTCGCTCTGTCCCAGATGCAGGGTTAAACCACCGAATCCGAACTGAGCCGCCACGTGACTGGATTTGTAGCCTGGATCAACATCATGACTGGTACTGGCAGGCATGTAAGTTGACGGCGTTCCAGGGGTCACAGCCACACCTGTCGGGGTGCCCGCCGAACCGTCGGTCACAGCCACACTAGTCGGGGTGCCCGCCGAACCGTCGGTCACAGCCACACTAGTCGGGGTGCCCGCCGAACCGTCGGTCACGACCACACTAGTCGGGGTGCCCGCCGAACCGTCGGTCACGACCACACTTGTCGGGGTGCCTGGTGTTCCGGGCATTTGTGAGACTGTCAACGGTGAACCATCGACCGCCGCCATAAAGTTGGTTACTAGCCGATACGGGCGGGTCCCGATCGTAGTAGCACGAACTGCATGTGCAATTGCTATATCTCTCACTGCTGTACTCACTGCGGTGCCAGAGACAATTGTTACAGCGTCGTCTCCGGTTCCGACAACCATATCAGCATTTGTTGCTGCTGTTGCAGTATCACCTGATCCGGTTACCGTTACACTACTCATCGGTATGAATGCATTGACCGTTGTTGTCATACCAAATTCATCGATAATCTCAAAATCGCCTCTTACACCTTCAGTAAGTGGTCCGGTAGGATCGAATAAGCCGTAGTGTGCATTGAATGCAGCAGTTGCCATATCATCGCTAGTAGGTGTGTTAGGTGTGTCATGTACCGGTGGTACATCCATATCATCTTCTGTTCTCGTCCCTGCTACTGCATCGCCAACAGTCACCCAAACAGGATCTTCTGCAGTGCCTACATTAAAAGCAGATTGCCATGTCGCGTGCATTGCTGCTTCACCAGGCACAGCTGGATTAACTGTGACGCTAGTCGACGTTCCGGGCATTCCATCGGTCACATCTACAGACGTCGGAGTCCCTGCCGTTCCATCGGTCACTGTAACCATCGTCGGCGTTCCCCCCGTTCCAGGGGTCACCATCACAGATGTCGGAGTCCCTGCCATTCCAGGGGTCACCATCACAGATGGTGGAGTTCCCGCAGTTCCAGGGGTCACAGTAACCGTCGTCGGCGTTCCTGGCGTGAACGTGGCAGGGACGGCTTTCATGATGTTTGCGTCTTCCCTGCTCACGTGGGAGAAGGCGACCCTGCCGATGTCTCCGAGGTCAACCGTCAGGCCGAACTCCAGCCCGTCCAGCGCGCCGCCGGTGTCCGTGCCGCTGTCCATGAGCGCATCGACCTGCATGCCGATGCTGCCGGCGCTGACCGCGTAGGACAACGCATTGCCAACCCGATAGGAGGTGGCTGAATCACCCCAGAGGAGTGAGTTGTCGGTGATCGCACCGGTGGCATTGTAGCTGGCGCTCCAGACCTGACCCAGGGTCAGTGAACCGAATCCGCCGGACAGTCCTATGTTGGCCAGCCGGCCACCGCCACCAAGACTCGCATTTTCCGTGCTGAACTTGTGCTCGAAGCGGTAGGTGGCGCTCAGTCCGTCACCCAGATCGTGCGAACCCTTGATTCCCCAGCGAGAGCCGCCGTCCATGAAGCGGGCGTCCTCACCCGCGCCGAACGTGACGCCGCCGCGCAGCGATCCGTACCAGCTGGCTTCCGCAAACACGGCCGAGGGGATGCTCAGCGCGCCTGCCAAAACCAGAATGGAAATCAGGTTTTTTGAAATTTACCAAGAATCTAATTTGTAAATTTCATCGCAGATTGGCGATTAGCAAGTTATTTTCAAGCTGATGTTTGGAACTTATTTCAGATAACATTTTGACCTTATTTTCGGTAAATTTGAATTGTAAACGTCATTCACTTTCAGCCAGACTAACACTCTATATTTGTTTCATAATATCAAATTAAGTCACTTATCCTATTGTTATTATTAATAATAATTCATTGTGGTCAACTTTAGTTCGAGAATTCTTCATCTACCTGTCCTGGGCCAGCCCAATTGAATCATCCTTGGTTTTCATCATCACCTGAGATGCTTGGACGTGCAGTCCAAATACTCCAGCACGTTCGTTCAATCTCAGTTCCAATCCTCACTAATGAATCCCGATACATTTTGCTGGAAGAGGCGAAAAAGTATCCACTTCGACCTACCAAAAATACGGTTGGAACTGCGAACAACCTCGTTCACCAAGATATGTTGCTCCAGGATCAACTAAAGAGTGATGGTGCCTTCGCTGAACTGGTGGTTGCATTTCAGCAACACTTTGATGAAGCAATCTCTGAGTACTCTTATTTTTTGGCACCAGTCGTTTTCAATGACGTCATGCTTCAAAAATATGAACCAAACAGCGGCGGAATCACGCCTCATAGAGACCGAACCGACTATCGGCACATCATTTGTCTTTTTGTTTTGGAGGGATTCGGTCGATTCTATATAGCTGACGACCGAATTAAGACAAATGCAATAGAAATCGCGAACCTGCCGGGCGATGTTGTACTAATGCCCGGGCCTGGATTTGTTGGGCTCAACGACCGTCCATTTCACTATCTGGAAAACATAACACAGGAACGCTGGGTCTTTGGCTTACGCCACGATCAGAGCAAACTCGTCTAACTTTTTCCTAGACAATTCAAAATTCCAGGAACATCAGCAAAAATTCAAAACAAAATTGTTTGCCGCAAATATCAACAGTGCCAAAGTAATGCCATCGCGCATTTGAAGAGAATAAGCTATACCTACAACAGTCCCTCTTCTTCAAGTACTTTCCGGGCAACACGAAAACACTCAAGACTCTGCGGTAAACCACAATAGATCCCAATGACGTGAATAATGGAACGAATTTCTTCCTTGCTTACACCATTTCTAAGCGCACCTCGGCAGTGAATTTCCCACTCGTGCATTTTGCCAAGTGCCCCAATCATTGCCAGATTCATCATTGAACGAGTCTTCGGATCAATTGTTGTATCCGACCAACCAAATCCCCAGCACCATTCAGTCATAGCTTCCTGGAAAGGACGATTGAATTCATCGGCTGCATCCAGATTTTTCTGCACATATTCCTCGCCAAGTGTGGCTTTGCGTGCCTTAATGCCTTTCTCAAATAGTTCTTTGTCCATCAATTCCTCCTGATGACTCAACAAAATGACTTCTCTGTTCCAGAATCCCGTCAGATCCAGTGAAACAGTATGGCTGGTGAATAATTAAATTACGTCAAAAAGTATCTACTGGGTTTGAATGCCGGCTCGCATCCACTCCTGTAGCACCTCAATTGAGTGTTCAGAATGAACACCTCCTTTGGGGTCGACTACCAAAGGTCCTGGCCGATAGCCTCGATTTCGCATACCCCGCTGTACAGATTCAACTAACCGAATGTCTTCCGCAACAGTGGTCTGCAGATCCTGATCAGCTAAGGCATTAATAACTTCCGAATCTTCTCCATCAACTGAGAACCATCCGCGCTGCACTACTACATGGTCGACATCTATTTCCCGCCAGCAATAGGTGTTCAAAATGTTGCCTGGATACACCTGAAACGAAAACATGGGCCAAAGATACCACGATGAATACTTTCCCGCCGTGGCATTCGCTTCAAGATCGATCGGATAACTCATCTTGTCGAGATTCTGACATTCAGTGGTGTGCCTGAGGCAGTATCCCTGTGGCTGAATATCGTAGGTTTCCGGTTTGATGATACCGTTTGAAAAAGCCTTGTGATTGATTGGACAGTGATAGCATTCAGAGTAGTTTTCAACTGACAGCTTCCAATTGCAGTTTTCCACCAGCTTTTCTACTCGAAATAGCTTCAAGCGATCGATTTGTGGAACATATTCTCGAATTTCCTCATGTACATTTGGATACCACTCTCCCATAGAGCGGGCTTCGGAATCCAGATTCACAAACAGAAAGCCATGAAAATTCTCGAGTTTTGCGGAAGTCAGACAAATTTTTGAGATGTCCAGCCCTGGTACAGATGATAAGTTTCGGCCATATCTAAGCTGACCGTCAAGGTTATAAGTCCAGGCATGATAGGGACAGACAATGACACGCTTGTTGCCAACACCAGTGACCAGTTCGTGAGCCCGATGTTGACACACGTTGAAAAACGCATGAATCTTCCGCCCGCTGTCTCTGACGCAAAAAAGACTCTGTCCTGCGATTTCAAAGGTAAAGTAGTCTCCGCATTCAGGAATCTGCGATTCATGGCCCGCATACTGCCAGGTACTAGATAACACACCCTCTCGTTCTCTCATCAAAATTTCCGGTTCTGTATAGTATCGAGGTGGTAAATTTCGAGTCAGTTCGGAATTTGAGTTCATGAATATCTGAGAAAATTGTTGAAAGCAATTGCTACCCTCAGATTTTACAATTCTTCAACAATTTTAGTGAATGCCAGTCTCATCGAATCCCAGATCCAATAAGTTTATGGAATCGTTTAATAACAGTATCTTACAATCAATTCGCTAAACCTGTAAATCTCGCTGAAAAGAACTTTTTCACTCGCCTTAATTTTTTTGCAAAAAAGTGCTTCGCTTTTGACCAATCTCGTTAATAATGCGCGTTTTTCTCGTGATGTGCTTTATCCGATTTTCGTCGTTGCAAAACCAATCACCAGCTGAATCCAATCTGCTTCCCGATACTGCTCATGTAGCCATAATCGGAGGCGGGATTATGGGTTGCGCGCTGGCTTATCACCTCACCAAAGAAGGTTGGAACGATGTTGTATTGCTGGAAAAAGCAGAGTTAACCTCGGGGTCAACCTGGCACGCAGCCGGTCAGATCACGCGTTCTACTTCCAGCATCAACCTGGGAAAGTGTGTCGACTACAACATCAGGCTGTACGCAGGGCAGTTGCAGCAGGAAACCGGGCAGGCTGTGAGCTGGAATGACTGTGGTTCCATTCGTCTGGCATACAGCGAGGATGAAATGGATTGGCTCCGATACACCCTGAGTGTCGCCCGATCTCTACAAGTTCAAATCGAAATGGTCACAATCTCTCAAATTAGAGAGCTGCACCCTTTCTACAATCTTGACGGCGTTGCAGGAGGCCTGCATACTCCTGATGATGGTCATGTAGACCCGTCATCAGTTACCACTGCATTGGCAAGCGGTGCACGCTTACGCGGTGCCAAAATCATCCGACGCTGTCGGGCAACAGATATCAAACAGCAATCGGATAGCGAGTGGATCGTATCAACTGAAAAGGGGCATATTCGATGTGAACATGTTGTGAATGCTGGTGGCACGTATGCGCGTCAGATTGGCGAGTGGAGCGGCTTAAACCTGCCCATGGTTTCAATGACACATCACTACGTAGTAACTGATACCGTTGAGGAATTTCTTTCATTGGAAAAGGAATTGCCTGTGATTCGCGATGATGCCAAGGTATCCGGATACATACGAATGGAACAAAAATCCGGTCTGATTGGGATTTACGAAAAAGAAAACCCGAACGCTGTATGGGAAGACGGTTGTCCATGGGAAATTGAACACGAACTCTTTGATCCTGACTACGATCGGATATTTCCTTGGCTGGAAAACGCCATGGAGCGTATGCCAGTGCTTTCAAATCTGGGTATCAAGCGCACCGTCCACGGTGCAATTTCCCACCCTCCTGATGGCAATCCACTGATCGGCCCTGCACCCGGCTTAAACAACTACTGGTGTTGCTGCGGCACACAAATTGGCGTTGGCTGGGGGCCAGCATTGACTCGTGAACTTGCGCGCTGGATTGTTCATGGTTCCTCTGAAATATCCATGCGTGAATTTGATCCTCGCCGATTTGGCAGCTACGCAACAAAAAGCTGGCAAACAACCAAAGGCAAGGAAGACTACTGCCTACGCCATGAAGTCCCTTTTCCTCATTTCAACCGTTTAGCTGGCCGACCAGTCGTCCCCAATCCGCTTTACCCTGTACTGAAAGCAAGAGGTGCGGTCTTTGAGGAAGTTTGCGGACATGAACGGCCGCGCTGGTATGCTCCATCCCATATGCAACCAGCCGATCAATACTCCTTCAAACTGAACATCGTTGATGAGATTGTCGGCGACGAAGTTCGTGCTGTTCGAAACAGTGTGGGATTGATGGATATTTCGGCGTTTGCAAAATTTGAGCTTACAGGTGCAGATGCCAGCCAACTCCTAGATGACATCTTCACTGCGAAAGCACCCGCGAATGTGGGTTCTATTGCTCTCGGATACCTGTTGAATCACCGCGGGCGAATCGAGTTGGAATTAATCGCTGCTAGAACGGCAAGCGATCGATTCATGCTCATTTGTGCGGCGTTCTACGAAAATCGACTGCTTGACCATCTTGCACAATACTCCTCAAGAATGCCAGTTGAAATTGTCAATTTATCGCGAGAGTGGTGTGGATTATCAATTCAGGGACCTCTGTCCCGAAAGGTGCTGGCGAAAACCACGACAAGTAAATTGGACAACGAAAATTTTCGCTGGTTTACCGCCCAAACAATCAATATCGCTGGACACCCTGCATTGGCGATGCGCATATCCTACAGCGGTGAACTAGGCTGGGAAATTCATGCACATCAAGAGCATATTCTGGACATATACAACGTACTATGGCAATCCGGTGAATCGGAAGGAATGGTGCACTACGGATCGTTTGCCATGAACGTTATGCGAATGGAGAAAGGGTTTAAAGGCGCATCCGAATTAACAAACGAGGTCACACTACCCGAAGCAGATGTAATGACGTTTGCGAATATGAGTAAATCCGATTTCATCGGGAAATCCGCCACGGAGGCCAGCCTAAGTTCAAAACTTCCATGGGTTTGTGCTTACCTGGCTATTGAACAAGTGGGCTCACAAATTGGACATGGCGGTGAAGCTGTCCTACATAATAGTATTGTGGTCGGTTCCACTACAGCTGTCGTCTACAGTCACCTTGCAAAATGCGCACTTGCTTTTGCATATTTGAAACCCGAATCAGCAAATCGCGATACTAAGTTGAGCGTTCTTGTAGCTGGCGAGCCAATAGATGCCAGGGTACTAAAAGAAGCTGTCTATGATCCTACAGGACGGCTAGCTAGAGGTCTGAATTCATGACACAAATCCCTTCCGTAATGAGAGCCGTAGTGCTGACCGGTCATGGCGACCTGGATAAACTGGAATACCATGACGACTGGCCCACTCCGATTCCAAGTGCCTGCGATGTATTGATCCAGGTTGGTGCATGCGGTCTGAACAATACCGATGTAAATTCGCGTACCGCATGGTATTCAAAGGGCGTATCCGAAGCGACGACAGGTGAAACTTTTGAAACCGCTGAATCGGATGATGCCAGCTGGGGCGGTGCGTCAATTCAGTTCCCTAGAATTCAGGGAGCGGACATCTGTGGCCGAGTCCGTGCGATCGGAGATAAAGTACCCAAAACCTTGCTTGATAAGCGGGTAATGGTAGAAACGTGGATTCGCGACTGGAGTGATCCCGATAATCTAAATAAATGCGGGTACCTAGGATCTGAATGTGATGGCGGCTTTGCAGATTACCTGAAAGTGGACTATAGACAGGTTCACACTATTCAAAGCGATTTAACGGATATTGAGATTGCAACTTTTGCAACTTCCTGGTTAACTGCTGAGAATATGCTGAATCAGGCTCAGGTGAATTCTGAAGATACAGTACTGATTACCGGCGCATCAGGCGGTGTTGGTTCCGCATTGATTCAACTTGCAAATCGAAGAGGCGCCACAACAATTGGAATGGCGTCAGATTCCAAACACGACCGCTTGAAGCAGTTTTCACCGGATGTACTCATCGGACGAGCACCGGCTGATTTGAAATCAGAACTGAGAAATTTAATCGGAAGTGAATCGGTCACTGTCGTTGTAGATGTCGTTGGTGGCGACAATTGGCCAAATTTAATTTCTGTACTGCCCCGAAATGGTCGCTATGTCTGTTCCGGAGCGATTGCCGGCCCCATTGTGCAATTTGACCTTCGAACAATGTACTTGAACGATTTAAAGTTTTTCGGATCTACGGTTGTCCCACGCGGAACTTTTGCAAACCTGGTGAACTACATTCAAAATGGGGAAGTGTCTCCAATAGTCGCGGCAGTTTACCCCCTCAAAGAACTGAAAAATGCGCAACAGGCATTGATCGATAAAAAACATATTGGGAATATCGTGATATCACTGGACAACCATCCTGATGGCGAGTCCGAATGACGCAGTATTCACAAACAATTTTGTCCAATCAAATAAATAGGAATCAATTAATGAAGCAGAGTGAGTGGATTCAGCGAGCGCACAAAGTCCTGCCCGCCGGTAACTTTGGCAATTTTGAATCAAGTGTGGTCATCTGTAAGGCTAAAGGCTCTCGATTGTGGGATGTAGATGGCAACGAATATATCGACTTGCTGCTCGGTTCCGGTCCGATGGTATTGGGGCACGGGCACCCGGAAGTTGTGGAAGTCATTTTGGAACAGATCGGAAAAGGTACCACCTTTTTCGCTAATAATCCAGCTGGAATTGAACTTGCTGAAGTGATTTGCGATGCAACGGCATGTGCGGAGCAGGTACGATTTCTCAGCACAGGTGGCGAGGCCGACATGTACGCCATTCGACTCGCCCGAGCATTCACTGGACGTGACAAAATCGTGAAATTTGAAGGCGGCTATCATGGTATGTCCTCAGAAGCGCAAATGAGTCTTGCGCCTGAAAAGCGTGTTGACTTTCCAAATGCGGTCCCCGATTCCGCTGGAATTCCAGCAGCGGTGCGACGGGATGTATTAATCGCACCATTCAATAATTCGGAAGTTACGGCTTCGATTATTGAAGCCCATGCCAGCGAAATTGCAAGTGTTATCGTTGAACCGATGCAACGGACCATTCCACCACAGCCAGGATTTCTTGAGTTTTTGAGGGATATTTGCAATCAACACGACATAGTCTTGATTTTTGATGAAGTTGTGACTGGGTTTCGGTTGGCGTATGGTGGAGGTCAGGAGTACTACGGAGTTGTTCCTGACTTGTGCACTCTGGGAAAATTAATAGGCGGTGGATTTCCACTGTCTGCCGTTGCTGGACGCGCTGACATCATGTCGCACTTTGACAAAGCAAAGGTCGGCAGTGACGGGTTCCTGATGCAGGTTGGAACTCTGAGCGGCAACCCGATGGCTTCAGTTGCTGGACTCAAGACTTTGGAGATCATGCGAAGACCCGGACAGTATGAAAAACTTCGTCAGAATGGTAGTGCTATTCGACAGCACATTCGCGAATCGATGAATGAATTTGAAATTGACCATCAAATTTTTGGAGAAATGCCCCATTTCGATCTGATTTTTACTAATCAATTTGTGAACGACTACAGGGATTCACAGTCAGGTAATGCAACAATCATGACTCAATTCCTGCGAGAATTAAGAAAGAACAGAATTCTCAAGAGTCCAACGAAGTACTACATTTCGCTCGCTTTGACTGAAGAAGATCTGAGTCAGATTGGCGAGGCGATTCGGCAGTCCGCAAAAGCGTTGGTTGAAGTTGTATAACCAAAGCAAGCGCTGGTAATCGTTTCGGAAGTTTTGAATATCAGATGAGTACCAACTCACTCTATTTCCCTCTAAAGGTAGAACTGGACTATTCCTATTCCCTAGGTGATCTTAAGCCTTATTTTGATGCACTGCAGGAGGGACGTGCATTGGCCTCCGAGTGCCCTGAATGTGGTAAGGTCAAATTTCCTCCCCGATTGCAGTGTGATAAGGATGGAACTGAGGCGGGCTGGAAAGAGTTGACCGGCTTGGGAACAGTCAGACGGATCACCGCTGGCAGAAACGAAACTTTGGCGCAGATTGCAATGGACGGCGCCGACAATCTATGCTTGGGCAGACTGGATGGAAAAGACCTCGTCGTGGGTGATCGCGTGAAACTTGAGAGAATTGAAGACACCGACATCCAACATCCTGCACAGTGTGCGGTATTCCGGCGTATTGACTGAGCAGTTGAACGGTCGGTTCTATTAGCCGCAATATTGCCTTTCCATCTCCCGACGAAGCTGGTGAGCAATCTCTTGATTGCCAGGTCTGACATCTTTCCACGTCACTAAATCACCTTTGGCAATGGGTCTTTTAATCTCAATGCCTGAAGCCAGACCAATCGGTACAGCTTGTCGAGTCAGAGAATCGGCAGCGGGTAATATCTTGCCCCACACCGTTGAGCCACCCTCACCGTCTAGAATTTCACCAGCTGCAAGGTCTCGTTTTGCAACAGAAGCGACATCGGCCGCAAAGGAGCGAGGTATTCCAGTTGGCTCCCGGCGCAAGGCAACTGAAGCAACACTAACACCAAGTTCCAGACCGATCAAGTGATAGGGACGATAGAGCGCTGAATATTGTCCAGATTCATCAGTGACAAGACCATATTCTCGAAAACATCGTTTCACATACTCAGTGCCCGCTTCGAATACGACATAGACACCCCATCGAAGATCCCGCTCGACTTCGCTTCCATCCCGATGGAGCGAAGAGATCACTTCCACCATGCCTTTTTCAGGCAGCACTCCGCCTTCATCTGCGGGCTTAAGGACCGAAGCGAGTTCATCAACAGAACAGGGAGGAAAAGAAAGTCCGTCAGATGGAGGCGTCAGCCCTGTCGCATTCGCTACAGCAGCCATTTCAATGCCGGATTTTGTTCCGTCCAGAAACGAATTGAACATTTTGCTATTCATTCCGCCTAGCTCTGCCTCGGTTCGAGTCAGACCATAGTAGTCCCAAACAGTTTCTGGTGTAGATGCATGATATACGGGTAGGTACTTTGTTCCCTTGCCTGCGCAAATCACATCAAGTCCCATCGTACGCACTGTATCAACCTGTTCAACAATCAGCGCCGGCTGATCACCGTAGGCAAGCGAATAAATTACATGGTTTTGCTGTGCTTTCTCGGCCAGTAATGGGCCAACAAGCACATCAGCTTCAACATTGACCATCACAATGTCGATACCACGTTCAATACTGGTGAATGCATGGCTTGCTCCAGCTACGGCATCGCCGGTGGATTCGATCACTACGTCAATCAGATCTGCATTCAGCACGTCATCCAGGCTGGAAGTCAGTAAAACCTCATCGGATGACGGCTGTTGATTGACTGAACTTATAATTTGCCCGGCATGCAAACCCGCAGCCTGCAAATTTCCTTTCGCCCGTTCGATATTTAGGTCACAAACTCGGTCAAGCCGCATACCTGGAGTTCGGGTAATCTGCGACATAAACATTGTGGCAAATTTTCCAGCACCGATGATCCCAACCCGAATCGGCTCGTCAGCTGCTTCGCGTTCAGTGAGTAATTGATAAAGGTTCATTACTGCTTGCCCAGAGAAAACGCAAGCATTATCACAGGGAACTATGTATTTTACGATCCAAGATACACCGTTCTACGCAGTAGAGCCAGCCAGTGCCGGCCCCTCGGTTTCATTCTCCCTGCGTGCCGGGGAATTCCCGCCCGACTTTGAGGACAGTCCAAGCCCTCGCTGAAGAATATTCATTGCCGCATTGAAATCCCTGTCTGCCTCAAAACCGCAATACTCACACCGATAGTGCCGGATGGCCAGCGTCAGTTTCTCCTTCGGTTTCAAACCACAGCCAGAACATATCTGCGACGTGTCTTTCGGGTCAACTTTCACCACCCTCCCACCGGCACTCTCAGCCTTGTAGGTCAGAAGTTCTAGGAAAGTTCCCCAGTTCGCTTCAAGAATCGAACGCGCCAGTCTATGATTTTTCACCATGTTCAGCACATTCAGATTCTCAACACAAAAGGTATTCGACTGTTTAACCAGCTCTGCAGTCAGCTCATGCAGACTGCCGCGCTCCCTCTCTCGCACCCGCTGCCATTCCTTTGCATAGGCCATCCGTTTCTTTTTTCGGCTGTTTGATCCTTTCTTCGCTTTCGAAAGGATTCTCTGCCTGCGTTTCAGCTCGGACCGGTCCAGTTCGTTCCTGCCGGTCTGATAACCGTTGGAGCAGGTGATTCTTGATCTGATGCCGACATCAATGCCGATCGGGCTGATTGATGGCGCAGGCTCTACAGCCTCAATCCCGTGAATAACCTGAACCTTCACTCGACGCGCAGTTTTGACCACTCTGACAAACCTGACCTGGTCTGGCAGTTCGCCCCTGAAGCGAATCCTGCCAACGCCCTTTATCAACAATACATTGAATTTTCCATGCTTTCTGATGGCCGGATTGTGCCATTCAAAACTGCGGATGCCGCGGTGATGGGACTTGAACCTGGGAAACCCGCCACGCCTGAAGAAATGCTGGTAGGCTTTTTCCAACCGTTTCAGAAGATTCTGCTGGATCGCACACCGGTAATCTTCATAGCCCAGACCCCTGTGTCTGATTTCCGTCAGTGACTTGGCCTGTTGGACATAGTTTGGAGACTGGCCGGTTTTCCGGTACGCATCTATGCGTTCCTCAAGCGCGGCATTGTAGAGAATCCGCAGTTTTTCAAGCAGATCATCGAGATTCTGATGCGAAGATTTCGACAGTTTGGCTGTATACGTCTCGGTTCTGATCACGCTTGCTTAATATTGATAAATATATGATTACATTGAGTTAATTGTCAGACAATATTATAGCATTTATTGGGATCGTCTAATACATAATTTCCTTATCACATCAATTTCTTTATTGCATGGAAATATTTCACAGCACCTGCATTCACTAATTGGTACTCTGATAATTTAAATGAAGAGGCTGGAAGGCGAATGAACCAGGTGAACGAGAAATCGAACAGGAAGAAAAAAAGCAAATTTCTAATTGAAATTTGCTTAATGTGTAGTGGAGAGAGAGTAGTGAGCATCCCTGCTCAGATGTCCATCCTTGTGGTTTGCTTTCTCCTTAACTGTCGACCATCCTGGAAAATAACTTTAAGAAGAACGGAAACTTGTAGAAAATTATAGGCAAGTGCAAATCGGTTTCCAGTATATATTTTCCTATAAACATGAGTATTTATTCATGTATACTAGTCTGCAAAGTCACTTTATTCATTGATTATAAATATTTTGAATTCTTTCCGAGCTAAATGAATTTACATCATTCAATTTTTGGAAACAAATTATGATACATCGACTTCCTCCAATCGCAGCCCTTCGGGCACTTGAGGCAACTTCCAGGCATCTGAGTTTCACTCGAGCAGCAGAGGAACTATTCATCAGCCAAAGCGCAGTTAGTCACCAGATTCGCCATATCGAAGATATCTGGGATTTCAAACTGTTTGAACGTCAGGGAAGGCGATTGATCATTACCAAAGAAGGGCAGATGATCGTTCCGGTCGTACGGGATTTTCTTGACAATATGAGCCGGACACTCAACGAAATTACCAATCAGGAGTCTCGTACATCCATTCGAATCAGCCTGGTGCAGTCTTTGGCCGTCAAGTGGCTGGTACCAAGACTCGGAAAGTTCAATGAAATGTACCCAGAAATCAGTGTCTGGATTTCAACAACGGATGAATTGGTCAACTTTAGTACCGATGAAGTTGACATTGCCATTCGACTTGGCAACGGGAACTGGCCGGACTTACAAATTGACACACTGCTGCGAGAGTATGTCTTCCCAGTCTGCAGTCCAAATTTTCTAAAACGATTTTCAGCGCCTGAACATCCTGCAGATTTACTACGTTATCCTTTACTCTACCGCCACTCGATTGATATTTGCCCGCGTTGGCGCGACTGGTTCAAGGATGCCGGTATTGCAATCAAGACACTACCGCGCGGATCTCACTTTCCAGATACAGCAATGTCAATACAGGCAGCAATTGACCATCAGGGTATTGCATTGGCGCGAAGCGCACACGTCGAGAAGGATCTTGAATCAGGTCGATTGGTTAAGTTATTTGATATTTACAGCGAATCGTCGGTTTCCTATTTTCTGATTTGTCCCCATAAGTTGGTAACCCAACGGCGTATTTCGGTTTTTCGCGAGTGGCTCCTGGAAGAAGCCGCAACTTCGCAGAAAGCCTTTGACCGGGTTATGCGTGGTGATTCAGAACACCGGTCTGAAATCATGGCTTATGGAATCTGATTTTTACTCATAAATGATTGCGCTCATTTACAGTTGACTGGAAAATCGATCAATCAGAGTTTGCTGCGTCTACCATGGCATATATGTCGATTTCGATAACCATGGAATCATAGGCTAGTACCGGCAACGGAACACCTGTAGACGCAGGTCCGACTTCGCTGAAATAAGAGAATCTTATCGGCAGATTTTTGTGTAAGTCCTCTGCGCCACAGTCCCCCTTGTAGACTGTCAAGACCTTGCAAACTTCGTCGTAATCCGCTCCCAGATCTTTCAATATAGTGCCAATGTGTTGCATTGCTTGATGGGTTTGCGCAGTTAAGTCGTCGGGATATACCGCACCTCCCTGCTTATCCAACGACACCTGCCCACCTAGAAAGATCATTCCGTCACATTTCAAGCCATGTTTGTACGGGAGATGAACATGCCAATCCCACAGACTATCGGGCCAGGAGTGAGTTCGCGGCAAGTAACTGCCATCCTCACCTTGCATTGCTACTGCTGCTATCTTGATAAGCACTTCAACATCCGCATGTCGCGGGACAGGAATTCCTGTCGCCGCAGGACCAGGTTCTTTGAAATATCTTGCAAAAGCGAGCGAAGCCGCTTCAAAATCTCCAATTCCGGAACCACCAGCATACCAGCGGTTGATTTTGACGATATCGTCAAAACTGGCGCCAAGTTCACTCAGTACCTGTGAAATTCGGCTCGCAACGGCATTGGTTTGTCCAACGATGTCTCCCTGACAGATGAACCGGGCACTATCGTCTATTGGATATTGTCCTGAAACAAAAATCATTTTGTCGGAGCGAATTCCTTCTACAAATGGTTCGGGTAATCGAGTCGCCCCATTCAACCGGGTATGTGTCCTCGTCGTACCTTCACCAGTCGGTCGACGCATGGCATAACCTTCAATTTCAACCATCATGCCATCGTATGCAAGATATGGCACCGAGATTGCGGTAATCGTCGTCTGACAATCTTTTGGTAGACAATCCGCCACTTGCTCCAGAAACTCAATCTCGTCAATTGACCCATCATTAACATAGAAACAAAGCAGCACGACAAGGTCAGAAAACTGGCATTCAAAGTCTTCCAGTACTCGACCAAAGTACGCCATGCTATTTTTGGTTTGGGTTGAGAGGTCTCCTACATTTTGAACCTCCCCCTCTTCATTCAAGTCAACCTGTCCCCCAACCCAGATCATCGAACCGCATCGAATGCCATGTTTATGGTTGATCTGGATTGGCCAGTTCCAGTGACTATCCGGCCAGCTGAATTGTCGTTTCATGTGTTCTTCCATTGTGTTATTTTCATGAATTTTTGAATCAAATTCCAACCAATAAGGTTGACTTTTTGGAATCCGTCTAGAAAATTCACAGAAGTAAATCTGCGATAATAGAAGTTAGTGTACACATTACCCCGAGTGCGGTGAATTAATCATGCTGAAAAAAATTGCAATTCCAGTCATTTTCCTGGCAGTTGGATTTGGAGTTGGCTTTGCTGCTGGAGTTTATGTTCTTCCGATCTACATTGCATACAAGTCTGAACCACAGCAGGCAATCGATGTTGTGCAGGCCGAAGCGACAGATCCGATAGGACAGTTTGACCGAAACAGTCCAGGTTCAGACGCACTTCACTGGGGTGAAGGTACAGTACGGATTTCGAGTGGCAAACTTGTTTTTGAGGAAGATGTTAAACTTGCACCTGGTCCTGATTATCGAATCTACCTGTCACGTACATTTGCAGATACTAAAAGTGATTTTACAGAAATCAAGCCACATGCTGTTGAAATCTCAAAACTCAAGACTTTTTCTGGACCACTGGAATTTGAGTTGCCGGAAGATTTGAATGCACACGAGTTTGATAACGTAATTGTCTGGTGTGAAACCTTTTCCATGTACATTGCAAGTGCCAGACTGGAGTAATTTGATATCAGTCTCTGGTTGAACAGACCATAACGCTTATGACTTTGGCAGAGTAACCCTCTGCCAATTTAGTTTTGGCTTTGCAATAATCTGATCGGAAACAGTTGAGCAACATTACACTACCGTTCAGTCAGGCAGATTGAGTGCTTTTAGACAATTCGAACCCAATCTTTCCATACCTCGTTTCATCGCTGTACGTCCTGCCATCGAAGTTCACTGAAAAACGGCACATCGCTTTTTAGCAGAGATTCCTTTCCGGCGATCAAGTCGGCAGCTTTTTAACCGACCATCATCGTCGGACAGTTTGAGTTTGCAGATGGAATAATCGGCGTTATTAACTCAGCTGCTACGCGCAGATTCTTGATGTTCAAGACTGGAACATAAAGGAATTGTGGCAAAAGCCAACGGAGCAATTTTTCGGCCGGGGCGGGTTTGTTTTCTGTAAACGAAATCCAGCACTCTGCGAGGTCGGCGACACGCTGTTCTTTGAATTGAATGACTATCAATCTTAGGTGATAATGCGAGTTTAACATTATCCGCTCATTCACACATTCATTGACCAATGACCATTCGAATCGAAAAGTCCAAACACGTGTGGACAGTAATCAATTCACGTCCTGAAGCCCGAAATGCAGTAAACCCTCAGAACGCACAGGCTCTTTATGATGCCTTTCGCGAATTCGACCAGACCGAAGACGCATTTGTTGCTGTTTTTTGGGGTGAAGGAGGTGCCTTCTGTGCGGGCTGGGATTTGAAGCACGCTGCTGCACTGACAGGACCAGAAAGCATCGATCAGTACAATTTTCCGGATGAGGGTAAAGCACCGATGGGGCCAATGGGTCCAAGTCGTCTAGACCTTTCGAAGCCGGTCATTGCAGCAGTCGCCGGTCCCGCTGTTGCGGGTGGGATGGAACTTGCAATGTGGGCGGATGTTCGAGTCATGGAAGAATCCGCATACATGGGTATTTATTGTCGGCGTTGGGGAGTACCGCTGGTCGATGGCGGGACAGTGCGCCTACCCCGACTTGTCGGCGAAGGCCGGGCATTGGATCTGATTCTGACAGGCAGGAGAGTTGACTCGGAAGAAGCTTTGCGAATCGGGCTTTGCGAATATGTTGTACCAGACGGACAGTCCCGCGCTAGGGCTGAAGAAATTGCTCATTCCCTCACTCGTTTTCCACAAAGCTGTATGAACGCGGACCGACGATCAGCGATCAATCAGAAAGGACTCAGTGAATGGAATGCCCTGCGCCAGGAATGGCGCATCAGCAAAGACGAAGTCGTTAAATGTGGTGTAAGTGGTGCACAACGTTTTGCTGATGGAAAGGGACGCGGCGGTGACTACGAAAATATCTGATTCAGATTCATTGGCTCGTTATTTCCCAGAGTGAATCAGGCATAGGGGCGGAATTGTTGACTGGACTGATAACGCACCGATCACTCATTGAATTCCGCTAATTCCAGGTTGACAAGATTGTCCAGCTTATGGCACCGGCAATGCAAGCCCAGACTAACAGCTGTAGGGAGCAGGTGGACGAGACTACCTGGCCGTCGCCCTGAAAAAGAGATCCATAAAAAATGCCTTCACAGAGGCATTTTTTGATTTTTCCAAGGTCAAACTCTTGCGCAGACGCTCTCTAGAGAGCCCCAAAAACGCCCAATTTCGATAATTTGGGCGTTGCGTGGCTTCTATGTGCGAATTCTATGGTTTTAGCGCAACGAACGTGAACACAGCAACTAATAAAAGCAGTGCAGCCAATCCCCCGATAAAGAGTGGTGTGAAGTCAATTTGTATTTTTGCTGCTTCGAGACATTTGTCAGCCGCGCATATCACTTCCAAGATCGCTTCTGTCTGGCGCTCGTCAAAGCCTGCATTCTGCAGAATTTGTGTGGGTAGCATCTGAGCCTCCTAATATATATTTCAAACATCTTTATTCATATATTTATATTTATCATTAAACCAGTCTTTAAGCGGTTATTGTTGACAAATACACATTGCTATATCATTGATATACATAGCTATTTTCTTCTATGTTTTGGTTGACGTTAACACAGCATCAGGGCGAAATTATCCATTTCATCAAGGTAAAGATGGCAATCACTATCATCATAAAGAGCGACGCAAACCCAGCGACTGTCAGTCCTTGATAAATGAAGCTGTTCCAGCGCTGTTTAAATCGTTGCCGGTCGAGTTTTTCGATACGGTTGATTTCTTCATCCATTACCTCTACGATCTTTGTCGCCTGCTGCTCTTCAAAGCCAGCTGCCTGCAGTTGAGTTACAGCCTTTTCAAAACCTATCGCCCGCATTTGTTCTATTTCATCCATATTGCCCTCCGACTCAATCTGTATAAATTAGCTATCTATAATTATAGAATTATATATTTATAGTTTATTTTCATTGAGGTTGCAAACGGGTTTTCTGGTGATACATAAGTTAACTTTTATTGGAAAATATCTCCCATCTTGAATCAAATAAGAGGCATGAATGTTGTCACCCTTGTCTCTCAAAATGGTGTGACCGGAAAGACCACCCTGTACGCAAACCTGGTTGTGGCCGCGGAACAGACTGGCTAGACCACACTGTTGACTAATCTTGATTCCCAGGACTCGGCCGTTGCTTGGTTGAATCCCCGATCAGACAATTCGCCGATCTTTACCAGGAAAACCCCCGAGGAGTTGACGAATGTGCTGGTCATTGCCGAACAGCAACAATGTGACCTAGTGTTGCTAGACACGCCTGTGCACAACTTTGCGAAGGAACTGAAAACGCTAAAGTACGCCGATTTTGCAGCTATTTCATGTTGCGCGTCCGCGACTGACCTGCTAGCAATCGGCACTACCCTCGACCTTTGCTAGCTGGTCGGTGTGCAGGTCAGCGTAGTGTTCACTTCAGCACCGGTGCACGGCAGTTTGGTCAATGAAGCAACGGCCGTGGTACAGGACTATGTGGTGACGACCACTCTGGTGGTCATCCACCAGCGAATCGCACATCTACGCGCCAATGTTGAGAGCTGGCGATGTTCGAACACGAGTCGAAAAGCAAGGCAGCGGTCGAAGTCCAAGAACTGTACAATTGGATTAACCAGCAACTGAAGCACATTAAACATGTCAAAGTCTGATTATGAGAGGACGCAGCATCGCAGTGTACCGCCGGGTCCGGAACCGGTCAAATACCGCGACCGTAAAGCGTTGCTGATCAAGCTGCCACCCGATCAGATCAAGGCGCTCAAGCAACTCGCACTCGACCTTGACTGCAGTATGCAGGACCTGGTTTCCAAGGAAATCGCCGAACTACTGAAACGACACAACCTTATCTAAGCGCCTAATTTTCCTTTTTTCCATAATCCGGATGGCGGCCGACGATGCGTAAGCCTGACATCAGCAGCATCATTGACGAAAATCCTCGCGACCCGATTCGCTTGCCAGACCTCTATATGGAGGCTGCTCGCCAGCGATAGTTTGAAAAAATAAAAGATTATCAATTAACCATGAGAATATGCACTGCAACAAGGCTACCCGAAGATTTGTATAACCGTTTGTTACTACTAGCCGAGCGAACAGACCGTTCGCGTTCCTACTATATTCGCCAAGCGTTGGAAATTCACCTTGATGAGTTAGAAGACATTTACCTAGCCGAAAACACCCTTGAACGCGCCAGGAGCGGCGAGGAATCAACGTATTCCTTGAATGAAGTAGAGCGAGAACTCGGACTGAACCGTTGAAATTTACTGCAAAGCAACGAATCGGCGCTACGGAGAGCGGGTTACCTAATGGAAAAGTGATCGCGGAACTTGCCGGAAATTGTTTTTCGCTAACCCAGACAAGAGATGCATCATTGCTCACCGTACGAAAAGCATCATGAAAGTTAAGGCACAACACATAGAGAATGAGGCACTTCACTACCACAGCAAAGCTTAGATGTATCGATGCGTTACGATGCTCGCCCGTGTTTTAGGGAGAATTCTTCAGTCAAGAATTGGAGCAACATTGCTATTCCCATCGTCACTATGGTCGCGAATATTCAATTGGTGGAATTTGCATTTGAGAGTAACAAAATAACCAAGTAACTTAAACTCGATTGAGGACACCCTTTAGTAAAGTGTTCCGTCCTTGTGCACGAATTGCCACATCCCATCATCTCCCATTACTGCAAGTAAATCATCCCGGGGATAGCTCCCCTTGTCTCCCCTTGTCCGATCTCCAATCTCAAGGAGGATCGCTATCCGGTCAGAACGATTGACCACATGATGCGCCTCGCCTCCCGCACGGAAGCCAGCGCACATTCCGGGTTCAAGCATTGTCTCTCCCGATTCGGTCACGAGTGTGGGGTTGCCCTGCAGGATGTAGATCATCTCGTCCTGCTTGCTGTGGGAGTGCATCAGGGCGGTTTCTCCTCCGGGCTCAAGCGTCGTCAGATTCACACCGAAGTTCTTCAGGCCGAAATAGTCCCCCAAAGACCTCTTTTCCCTTCTTGTCATTCGACTGAAGAAAGGTTCTGGATAATTGGATGGTTTCGTTCGAGGCGAGACTTCTTTCGCTGGAATAGCCCGGGGGAGTTTGGACTCACTCATTGTTAGTTCAGGTAACCCCGCAGCCTGTCGTACTCCTCAATCTGGCCAGCTGACAGTTCCCTGCCTGCCTCGATATGCGCAAGTAGGTGAATAGCTTGGAGTTGACCACGCATGGCTCCCAGATGTTCGGTTACCTGTGTCATTTTCCGGGCTGAAGGATCCCCGGATGCAAACAAGTCCGCCAAGTGTTTCTCAGCCATGATGATGTCCTCGCCCTTGGCCACTGCCTGTGACTTCATCCTGTCATGAATTGCCCGGATCCGTTTTACCTGTGCATCACTTAGACCGAGATCCGACGCGAGATCAAGAAGGTGCCTCGGTCCGGGGAAATGGTTTAGTTCAGCCGCCCGGGCGAGTCCCATTCCCTCGCCTTGTCGCAGTTCACGCACTTCCTCATCTGTCAGACTTACCACTTCGGCACCCCGGGAGTGAGCATAGGATGACGATTCATGGACATGCTGGGCTTTTGTCGGTATCGAAACCACTGCGATCAAGCAGGTACCGACCAGCCATACAGGTACAACAACCAATGTTTTCATGATCACCTCCGATCATAAATAAGGAATTAATTCCTCCAGCCACAAGCTTTGTTCATTATACGGGGCCAATTTGCCCGGAATTTTCTTCCATTGCTCTTTTCAGGGTAGGTTTTATATCTAGTCAATTGTTTGACCTGAATAAATTTGTGTAGATCACTGAGCTTCACTCGCGGTTTTATGAGTGACTTAGTCTGACAATTAGAACTATAACGATGTACTGGAGCATATAACACCAACATGGGCTTCATTGAAGATGTCAAGGAGACATGCAATCCATTTCAAAAAATCAAACTCTATCTAGAGAAGTTCAGAAAACGGCATTTCAGCTATTCAGAATACAAGGACGCGCTAGAGGCTGTGAAGCGACTGTGAGAAGAAAAGGAAACTACTAAATTCGGAGCGGCGGGTTTGAAGTAACTCGTGAGGGAGTACCGTAGGTCAATGTCTAAGAACATAACCATTGTCCTGTCCTACGATAGCGCTACTCAAGTTAGCCACGAGGGCTGGATTGGTACCGGTGAGAGGACTTGAACCTCCAACCTGCTGATTACGAATCAGTTGCTCAAACGTTTGAAACTTCTGATTCCAATTCTGATCTCAAATTCTGATCTCAAATTCAATTTCATTGAATTTTTAAATTTGTCCACGTCAAATATCATATTTTTGATTGTGGCATCGAGATAATACGTAACAAAAAGAGAATCGTCCCAATTTGATCTTCACTCGTAACTTTTCCCCGTCGGACTCGCCGCAAGGCCTTCGCCAAAGTTATTTTTTGATTCGCCTTACATGCTCACGCTGGGCGAATCCGCACATGAAGCAGCAGAAAATGCTGACCGACATGCAAGTGTTCTTGCGAACAGATTAAATTGGCATTTGCCGAATTCAAAATATTTTTCTGGTGAGAAACTCATCAACATATTTCCTGGGAGAGACCGTCGGGTGTGCCAATGACGGATTATTCAACAACAGCTTGTCTCCAGTTACAAGAATGCTTTCAGATTGGGATGCCAGCAATCGCCAAAGATGATTGTCACCTGATTCAGGTGCTTGGTGTGGTGATGTAGGCTCACGCCAGATCGAATTGGCGACAATTTCGGTTAACAGAATATCGATATCCAAGTCCGTTAACCGGTGCAGGTGAACAAGTGATGGACGACGAATAACTTCGGCATACTCAGCTAGCAAATCTGCAGACATCAGATAAAAGATCTCTCCTTTCAGCATCGCATTGAGTATTTTTACGGTGGGACTGTTTTCATCAGCCGTAATCAATCCAGCGACAACGATATTGGTATCAATGACAATGAATCTGGGCACTTTATGGCTGCAAAATAATCAATCGCTCTTTTCTCGGCGCTGTTGCCTGGTTTCCTGAACAGCCAGTTGAAGTGCTTTATCTGAATCCAATTCAGACGTTTCCCGCGCTCGGCGTACTATTTCCTGAGCACTTTCGTAGGTGCGAATTCCACGAAGTCGCAGGGATTCTTCGATGATTGAGCCAATCGAACGCCGCTGGCGCGCTGCGGTTTCCTTTAAAGCCTGATGCAATTGATCGTCGATGGTAATTGTAAGTCGAGACAATTTTTCGCTCCAGTGTGGTGTATTGGTGATTTTGCATTATATCACCATTATGTTGTCGCAAAACATACCGTACTTTATTTGATACAGTGGCTGCCAGCCATTCCGAGATAACGGAATAACGCAAAATCTGCCCGCACTTCTTACGGTTTCTTAGGTCCGTTGAAACAGAATAGCCGTATTGATACGCAGGGTGTCACTAGTGAATTATTCGAAGGATTTACTGTGACAAACGCTGAATTTGAGGATGTCGTAGTCACTGAGTTTGCTTTCGAAACAGGCAAAGGCATCGGCAACGAGGACGATACTTCCCTAATCGCCTTTATCGATTTCTCTCCCAGAGTGCAGTATGACCAGATTACCATTTCAACGATGATGTTGCCTCATCGTCTCCGATACGGGAGTCGTTAAAAGTCCTTTTTGAAAAAAAGCTACTGGTTAGAGAATCGGCACAGATCGGCGGGGAAACCTCACTGAACCTGCATCCTTACTGTCGGGACTCGGTCGGGAACAAACACACTCCGGGTTATTGGATTTCTTACCAAGATGGTAACAAAAACGCTTTTGCCGTAGTTCCAAGTCTTGGTCGCGTCAGCGAGGAGGAGTTTGAGAAACTAGCGGTTGCAGTTAAGCAGCGAAATTCAAAACCCATACGAATATTTGTATCCAACAATAATGATTAGATTCGCTACATGGCTGCTTTCGAAGTTTCTAAACTATTGTGAGTGAAAGATAAATATCACCACATAGATATGGAATTTTTGAATGTCATCCCAAACTCGAAGCGGTGGATTAGGCGAGAGCCGCAGCTGCCCAGTCAGGCACGGCCTCGGAAATCCACGAAAGTTTTTCCGTAATCACCGCAACCTCCCGGTACGGTCGATCCGGATCAGCGTTGTCGTAAAGCAGGACGACATCCGCCCACGAGATCGCCGCGGGTAAACTGGCGTGCGACCGCTCGAACCGCCGCCTCACATCGGCCTCCGGAACATCGTGACCGCCGAGGGCAACCCGGTTGCGAATGCGGTCCAGCGCTAGGTCTGGCGAGCCAACGGACACGAAATGCAGGACGATCCAGTAGTCTTTCCGCTGTGCGGTTGCTATGTGACGGAGAATGGTGGTACCCGCTAGAGTGGTCTCCACCAAATGAGTTCGCCCGGCACCAAGAGCGTCCCGCCGGCGGCGCAATGCTTCCCGCGCCGCCTGTACGTGCTTACCGGATCCCAGACCTCGCGCGATAGCATCGGGATCAATGATGTCGATCCCGGTGAAGCCACTCATGCGTGTCAGGGTAGATTTGCCACACCCGTTCGGGCCGGCAATCACATAAAGAGTCGGCATGTCGGTCGACTCCGGTCGACAGTATCAGACCGACTTCCGTTCAGGCATCCTGATTACCCGGTCGCCGTCCCTAGTGCGCGCGATATAGGTGCCGTCCGACCGGACGCCATAGAGCGTGCCTCCGGCAGCAAGTTGATCCGCGAGGTCCGCTTTGATCTGATTGCGCCAGTCTTTCGGGAAACCCGGTATGTCGGGCGGCGACTTCGCTGATTCTTTGATCTTGTGCATCTTGTGTATAAAGTCGCGAACTGTGTAAAGCTCCACACCTTCCAGATGTCAGAGATTCAATTTGGATTATAGATTAATGCTTTCTTGTTGTGTTTTTTCGTTCTGATGCGAGGGTTGTCTTGCCAACGCCGCCCTTGGTGGCGCAAACAGTAATTTTCATCCTGTTTGTTTTCTGTTTGTTCTGCCAGGCAAGCTAACGTCCTCAATGCCGATTGCAGTCGGCTTCGAGGCCGAAGCTCAGTTGTTAGAGCTCAGATTTCTAATCAGTGGGGGCGTATCAATCCATGAGGATGGATTGGTGCCGGTGAGAGGACTTGAACCTCCGACCTGCTGATTACGAATCAGCTGCTCTGCCAGACTGAGCTACACCGGCACTTCAAGAGTTGAAGTGCGAATTTTATCAGTTGAGCAGCGCACTCGCACGGCGGTGAGCGTTTTCTGCCTCGTCCTGAAGCCGGAGACCTTCCAGCACGCGTGCCGTGTTTTGCCAGGTCAATGCAATGGTATCCTTTCTCCGCACCCGCTCAGATAAGAGTGCTCGCGCAATTTTCAGCTGTTTTGCACGGATGGCCGCTTCGATTAACGTCTGAGAGATCAAATCTCGTTGTGCATGGCTGCCGCCAAACCGGTTGGCTGTATAGCGAATATCAGCAAGCAAACCTGCCGTTTCCGCATAATCACCTCGCCCAAAGGCAGTCAGGGCATTAGCAAGGGGCAGTCCAACTTCCCGCACCATCCATGCCGACATGTTGTCACCCTCCGCATATCGATTCAGACGGTCCATCATTTCTTTGATCGCTGTATCACGGCCTGCGCCAATGAACGACATAATTGCGTGGCAGTCGTTGAAAGGATAAAACCCAGTATTCGGAATCGTCTCTTCCCATTTATCGGCCAGTTTCATCCACCGGTCTCCAACATCGACTTCCATCAACTTTAATCGCCATAGCAGTGCACTGGCATCCAGCATTTCCAGCGCAACTGTACCATCGGCAATGGACGCATCATAAATGTCAAGTACACGATCATAGTTCTGTAAATCGAGATAAAACAGCGCTAGGTGCCACCAGTTGTGAACTGCAAAACCGTTGTCTGGCGCCCAGTCGGCTTCTCTCGATTCATAAAGTTGAATGCCTTCCTGTTGTCGACCTTGCATCTCGAGCACATGAGCGACTGCGTGTAAAGCCCAAGCATCCCCAGCACTGATATCAAGTGCCTGATGACCGACCTCTTCAGCCCTAGCGTATTCGTTACATTCCTCCAGTCCAAATGCATACATGCCCAAAAGATAACCATAGCCCGGAGTTGATTCATCATAGGCAGTCAAAACTCTCGCAACCCGGTCGCGAAGATTGTTAGCATCACCAAGATAGAAATCGCTCAGATGTGCAATCTGCAACGCAAGAATATCCCGGGGACAGTCAATCAAAATTGACTCAAGTATGTCGACTGATTTTTTGAAGTTGCCGTCAAGCCAGGCGCGAATGGCTTCAACATGCCTTCTCTCGCGGTCATCACCACGATCCGCAACGGCTTCTGCACCGGCCAGGGATTCACGCAAATGATTTGAAAATTCACCATCTGCCATAGCGCTTCCGCAGTGCGCCCGTAAGCAGTGTGCCATAACAAATCCTGAATCTTCTGCAATGGCCTCGTCAACCGTCTCAACCGGGTCTCCTTTGTACGAATGCAACTGAACCAGCGCTTTTTCATAAAGATCCAGCGCTTTCTGATTGGATACGGTGGTGGGAATGCCACGAATATCGTTTAACTGAGTCAATTCTTACCTCCTGTCAAAATCAATCTACCGGACGATGACTCCGCATCGACCAGATTCGATCGAGTATTAATTATGAATCGGTCAGTGGTACCGAATTCCCTAAGACTGCACTCAGATGCAATTCACCACGCTATGAAAAAGACTACCCCGCACTCGGTACATCACCTGGCGCCTGCCATCACTGCCATACTGGCATGTGTCCGGTTGGGATTGCCACCCAGAATAATAAACCCGAAAAACGAGTCAATATTGCGGCTGGTGCGGAGCGAGTTTACCGCTTCCTGACCGCAATCGCCATGGAAGTGACAACGTTAGCGAAATCTTGTGGGAAGTCATCAGTTCACAATCTGGAGGTAGAAGATTTACGCGCACTTTCATTTGAAGCCTCCGCATTCGCCGGTGTAAAGATGGTTGGACTGGATCGGGCTTTTACGTGGTAGATTTCAATTCTGTTGCTACAGCACACGACAACTTTTCGGATATTGAGGAGGTCTAGATAAGATAATCTGCGACTGATGTCGAATTTCCATCCCGGTTAGTCAACACTCCGTTTATCCGGTGTACGCATTTCTCCTTTCCAGGCTGTACCAGATGCTGACTGTCATCTTCGTGATGTCATTCGTCTGCTATATGCTGCTCGGTCTCATGCCTGGCGATCCGGTCGACTTACTTATCAGTGCAGACCCCAATCTCACCTCAGAGGACGCAGCTCGCCTCAAGGCACTTTACGGACTGGATCAACCCCTTCTTAATCGTTACCTGAATTGGCTGGTCGCTGCAGTACAGGGTGACTTTGGTTACAGTCGCCTATATGCCAAACCGGTTCTGGAAGTACTGTGGGGTGCGCTGGAAAGAACCTTGGTATTGATGAGTATTGCCTTTGTGCTTTCAGTCTTGCTTGCCATTCCAACGGGAATGTTAGCTGCCCGCCGCATACATACTCCGACTGACTATTCAATCAATTTTCTTTGCTTTGCAGGTATTTCGATTCCCTCTTTCTGGCTCGCACTAATGTTGATATTGCTGTTCTCAGTCATACTGGGGTGGTTGCCAGCGAATGCCACACCTCTCGGTCAAGTCGGATTCTTTCAAAAAGCGCAGGCACTAATCTTGCCAGTGATCACGTTATCAATGGTCAGTATCGGAGGGGTTACTCGCTACGTGCGAAGTTCAATGTACGAGACTCTTCAACAGGACTACATCACCACCGCCTACGCCAAGGGTTTATCGGAATCCCAGGTTGTCCGGCGACATGGGCTTAGAAATTCGATGATCCCTGTTGTTACGATTTTGTCGCTTGATTTGGGTGCGTTTTTCTCCGGAGCAGTAATTGTTGAAATTATGTTTGCATACCCTGGTATGGGAAAAATGCTTTTTGATGCAATCAACGGAAGCGACTACAACTTGGCACTAGTCGGGCTGCTACTGGCGACTCTCGTAACCTTGCTGGCAAATTTTCTAGCCGATATCTCCTATGTTGGCCTTGATCCCAGAATCAGTTATCAGGAGCAGTCGAAATGACACGCACGCAACTCTTCATAAGACGGTTGATGCTACACCGTGTAGCTGTTGTCAGTGCTGGCATTCTTTCGCTGTTGTTCCTTTTTGCGCTATCCGCCCCAATTCTGGAAATAATGCTGGATACGGACGCGTCGAAAGTAAACCTGTTTTCCCGCTACCTGCCTTTTTCGCTTCAACATCCCTTGGGAACCGATGATCTCGGTAGAGATTTATTGGTCAGGCTTGCTTATGGAGGTAGGGTTTCTTTGCTGGTCGGTTTTACTGCAGCGATAATTGCCGCGGCCATTGGTACATCTATTGGGCTGATTGCCGGATATTTCGGTGGCTGGCTTGATACCCTGCTAATGCGAACCACTGACAGCGTCATTGCCCTACCATTATTACCCTTGTTGATCGTTCTGGCAGTCATTGATCTGGAAAAGCTTGGAATTCCAGCTTCTATTGCCAATCAACAAGATATTGGACTCTATAGAATCATTGTGATTGTGTCGTTGGTTGGTTGGACCGGTGTTGCGCGGCTGGTTCGGGGCTCGGTTCTTTCACTACGAGAGCGTCCCTACATCACCGCTGCTCGCGCAATGGGTGTACCAGCGAAGCGCATCATTCTCACCCATATCCTTCCCGCTCTGACTTCTCCAATCACTGTTGCAACAACCTTATCAGTTGGGAACATCATTCTGTTTGAATCAATACTGAGCTTTCTGGGATTGGGGATCAACCCTCCAACACCTAGCTGGGGCAATATGTTGACTAATGCTCAGGAACTGATATGGGAAGCGCCTACATTGGCATTTTTTCCAGGGATGCTGATTTTCGTCACAGTTCTCGCGTTTAACTTTATTGGTGACGGTTTACAGGATGCACTATCACCGCGAGCCAAGAAACGATAACGCGACAGCATCAATCACACCTCGCTCGTAAATGCACATTGGGATTAACTCAGAACGACATGTGCTTTGCAGTTAGCAGAGAATTTCGACTGCCTCGGTCAATGTAGTGACGGTGTAATTCGGCGTATATTCTTCGGTCCATTCTTCGGCATTTCGACGAACCCACATTGAATGTAGACCAGCACCATGAGCCCCGGCAATATCAGCAGTTGGACAGTCCCCGACATGAATAGTCTCATCTGGATTGGTTCCGGCAATTTCACAAGCCTTGAGAAAACCTGCAGGATGTGGCTTAGTAAACCCAACATCGATTGCATAGACGGATCCAACAAAGTACTCACGGATTCCAATGCTCGCAAGATCGGAATTGCCGTCTGTCAATGCAACAAGAGGATACTGTTGTGACAGTGCCTGCAATGCTGGAAGTGCATCTGGATACAATTCGACATTGTTGCGATCAACTAGAAATTGGCTCAGCAACATCTCAGCATCAGCCGCATCGTAAGCACACTCATTTAGCATTTCTATAAAGAGTTGCCTGCGAATTTCGGTAACGTCGTGCTGCAATTCAGGCCGTCGGTCAATTAATGACCACCTTAGATCCGGAATATCATCAACCGAATACCGTTCCGTGACCCTTGGATAATGTTCCTGCAGATAGCGGTAACTGTTTTTCTCAGCGTGTCGGATGACCGACCACATATCCCACAACGTGTTGTCGAGGTCTAATGTAATCGCACGATATTTGGTTGTCACACTCTGCTCTGTAAAGTGAAACGTCGTACGGTTCATTCGGGGTAATCGTTTGGCGATTTCTTCGGTGACGCGAGCCATTCCAGCGGTTAATTAATCAGTTTCATGGCGCCATTGCGCAGCCTGAACTGCTTGCAATCTGCTGCTTCACCAGTCTGCCAGATTCATCAACTCTATCGTTCCTGCATGGACAAAAAAACCGTCCGTCGTCGCGTCAGCCCACTCGCTTTCGGTCGATTAGCATCAACAAGGCAGGAAGAAACAGAAAGTCGGCGACTAGGGCAAGCATGATCAGGATGGATGTCAATCGACCCATCTGCGAAGCTGGGAAAAAATCAGACAGTCCTAAAAACAAAAAGCCTGCAACCAGAATAACCGTGGTTGCATACAAAGCCCGCCCAACAGTCTTAAACGCATAGCGCACCGCATCTTCCGAATCCATCGCAAGCTCCCGTTTCGCATGTAGATACTTGCTCAGGAAGTGTACGGTATCGTCCACAACAATCCCGATCGTCATCGCCATGACAACTGAAAGTGCAATACCGACTTCTCCTACGACCAAACCCCAGACACCAAACGCCATAAATCCAGGCACAAAGTTCGAAACCAGGCTGACCAGCCCAATACGAAGCGAGCGGAACGCAAAAATTAAAATGAGTGAAACTCCGAGAAAGGCAATCACGGTACCAATAATCATTGCGCGAATGTTGCGCTGCCCAATGTGTGCGAACATCAACGAAAAACCCGAACTTTGAATCTCCGAAAAGTTTTGCGTATTGCTGACCACCCAGGATTTTGCGCGTTCATCAAGTTCAAGCAATGCCTGTGAGGAAAGAGTTTGTGTCGTTACTGTCATCCTCGTGGCGGACTTGGTTAAATTAATCCTGTTGTTTACATCAAGTCCAAGAGGAAGCGACATTTCGTAGAGAAGCAATAGCTGCGAAGCCAAATCGCGAGTTTCAGGAATCCGATAAGCATCTGCCTCGCCACCTAGCAGTTGTTTGTTGAGCTCACGAATAGTGTCGCTGAAGACGAAAACATGACGTGTCTCCGGTTGCATCCGGTACCACTCGGCAAAGGCAGATAAATCTTGTAAGAACACGGGATCAGCAATTCCGCTAGGTTCACCCGATTCGATTGAATATTCGATCACGCTGTTCCCGCTAAGGCGCTCATCAAGAAATTCGCTATCCTGCCGTATCTGAGTGTCTTCATCAAAATAATGCGTCAAAACGTCATTTAACTCGTTACGCGGAACAGCCGATATAAGTCCAACTATCACTGCTATGGAAACCCACAGCAGAACATTCTTGTGGCGGATTACAAATTCACCAAACGATTCCATCCCAAAGCGCGATTTTCCGGGTCGAAGAGGCCGCATTGAGATCAAAGACAGCAGTGCCGGCAGGAGTGTAACCGAAAGCACAAAAGACACAACGGTTCCAATCGCAACAAGCGTACCGAGATGACGATACGGTGGCACTTCGGAAAAATTCATCATTAAAAATCCGAATGCTGTAGTGACATTTGCGAGAAATATCGGTACCAGATTCAGTTCGATTGAACGCATCGCTGCCACGCGTTTGTGGTTGCCGGCTCCAAGGTGCTGCTGCACTGTGATCAGCACGTGAAGGCAGTTGGCTATGACCAGAGTCAGCAGGATAGTAGGCGTCGTCGATGTCGTTGTGGAAAACGGAATTCCAATCCAGCCTGCCAGCCCCAATGCAGCGCTCACCGAAAGAAAAATGACCGCTCCAGTCATCGCAATTCCGGCGAATCCTCGGGTTAGAAAACCCAGGATAGCCGCCATTATGGCTATGGACACCGGAAGCACCTTACTCGCGTTGGCCCATGTGGCTTCGACGAAGGACTGATTGATCATCACGACTCCGACGGGACGAAAATCGATTCCTTCAAACTGCTCACTTGCTTCTGCGACAACGTCGCGCGTGAATTTGGCAACTTCAGCTATGGCGGCGGCATTGTTCTCTTCGGGTAATTTGACCATGGTATTGACGGCGCTGACCGTACCATCTGTCGCCAGAAGATTACCCGCAAGCCTCGGGTCCGATAAAGCATCGGTACGGATTGTCTGCCGCTGCTGTGCGTCACCCAGTTTGTTGGGGTTCACCAGATCGCGTACGATCAGGTCATCTCCCTCTGCCAACATGATCTGGAAGTTCGCAATTGAGTCGACGCGTGATGAGTACGGCGTATGCCACATACGATCGGTTAGCCACACCGCTGCCTCAAGAGCGTCTTCGGAAGTCGCGTCGCCACTATCCGGAACGATCATCACCAGCACATTGTCGACCTTTTCGTAGGTGTTCTCTAGCAGTTCGAATGCCTGGAGTTCAGGATTATCCTCGCTGAAAAATATACGAAAATCCGTAGTCAGCTTGAGAAATATGGCACCGCTGGCTGCTACGCACACCAGAGCAACGGTGATTGCAATGACCATGTAACGGAAACGAACAACCCACTCGCCATATCGGGTTGGAAATTTTTTCGCTTCGATGCTATTTGCCTGTTCCATTTCGAATTCCGCTATACATTCACTTTGTCACAATCGATTCAAACCAGTTAAACACCAAATCTTACGACGCAAGCAATCATTGTCATACCCACAAAAGTTTTGTCTTCTTTGCAACATAGACAGATGGTAAATATATTCTTTACAGATCTCCTGTGGCGTCCCTTAAGCATCGCAAAAAACATGCCCAATCAGTCAAGCTGTCTCAGTCAGTGACGGACACAGGAGGCAAAATACATGGGCCTTGACATCGTCAATCCGCCCGTCGCATACCGATACTTCGATGTGATGAATTCCACGGATCAAAAATAAAAGTCCGGACCGCCCGAACAATGCCTCTGGTGGTGACTGCCACTTCGACAGTGCAGATATTTTTTGCGGATCGAATTCCACCAAATCCTGCAGCCGTTCAAAAAACGGGTTCCACGCTTGCGTGCTATCCAGCCAGTGGCGCGGATCGTCTGCGGCTCTCTTTTTGGTATAAAGCCCCAGTCGAAGCGTTGATCCAGGTCCACTGGCGCCTAAATCAACACGAATGCTCAGGTCATCAAGTATTTGGCGATTCTCAAAAAAACCAATCACGGACTTGACCGCAGTGCGCTGATGCTCTACACAACCGACCCGGGCAAGAAATTTTGATAGTTCTTCGGAACCTTGAAATCCACCAACACCGACGCGGATTTTTATGTCGTCTGCAGCAAAGACACCGAGTGTCAAAATCTCTGCTGGCTCTTCCAGCACCTCATGCAAGTACAGAATCTGATCAATTTTCTTTGCGTGCACACTCCACCTGGCTTTATCAAATATCTCGTTGAGCACTACTTCAAGCGCGTCGCGATCTGCTTGTCTTTCAATGATCGGTTGCTCTGAGGTGCGGAAGACCACCCAAGGACGCCGTCGATAGTCTTCTGCGTGACCGAATAAGTCATACTCAAGGATCCATTTGCGTCCGGTGATCTGCTGTACCGGGGAGGGGTAATCGACCTCGCGGGTACTGCCTAGAAGTCGGGAGAGCCCTGCTTCAGCAGCGGTTGCTAACTCGTTTTTTTCGAAGCGTTCGTAGTGCGCTGCGGACTGAGTGCCACTTGCCAGGGATATTGCCAGAACAGCTCCGGCTGGGTCTCGTAGAAGTGGCAACATAAATCCGAATGGTAACGCTGCTGCAGATGCAGGAATCCGCTGCGCACACGACAGCAGTCTGGCCCTGTGCTCAGCGCTGACCAGCACCGGGGAGATCCGCTCGCCGAAGTTTTCCAACAACTCAGCGAGACTGTCGCCCTCAAAGCTCAATAGGCGTTCCGAATCGGCATACTTCTGATCATAATTCATCATTGCAGCTTACGCCAACAGCCTAATGAATACACGGCTCAACACCGTGACAAATTTATTTTGAGATGCACTGCAGATATGATCCGGGGCCATCCTGATAGGCACCGAAGTGAGATCTTGATCCGTCCGGGAGCCGTCATCTGTTCAGTTTAGCGCGCAGGCAAAAGCAAGCAGGATACATAAGCCTTGGCTTCATCAATTCGATTCTCGCGCAGGACGAACTTAAAGTGATGAACACCGCGGGAAAATACCTGCACGCCCGATCGACCCAGCAATATTTCAGCGTCCGACGGCCACTGACGTAGTGCCGAGAGTTTCTGAGGGAGGACAAGTTTTTCATCTCGTAAATGATCAAAAAACGCGGTCCACGCTTGCGAGTCGTCGATCCAGTATCGCGGATGAGTGATAGGGTGTGCTTTTAAGCTGAAACTTATTCCGAGCATTGGCCCTGTGCCGTCAACAGTCAAGTCGAAATGGGCCAGCATAGAGACGAATGAATTATTGGTCTCGAAAATCTGAATTAAAGACTCCACAAAACGATGGTTTTGCGCAGTCCAACCGATAATTTGCAGCAAATCAATGATCTCGCTTGAGTTTTGAAAATCGGCTATGGCCAGACGAATTGTTCTTTGCCGAGATGGAAACACGCCAAGAGAGCCGATCCGTACTGAACTTCTCATTTTCCGGTAGATGCGGGCTAATTCTCGATGCTCAGCAGCCTGCGCCTGCCATCCGGCAGCTGAAACAATCGCATCAAGCATGACCGAAACAGGCTGAATGTTTCCGCCCCCAATCAGCGGTTCCTTGGGATACAGAAATACCCCTGGCTCTTTTTGCACAGCCTCCTGTGTATTCGGAACGTCAAATTCCAGCATCAACATTGAGACAAGCGGATGTATCGGTGAGGACTCACATTGCATTTCGCGAATTACCCCTGCCAATCCAGCAGCGGCCGAAGTTGCATCGGCCTGTCGGCCTCTTTGTTCAAAGAATCGGGCTGTGTCTGATCCGGAGGTGATTATGATGCCCAAGTCACCTCTTAGCTGATCGGTGTGCATCGGCAATTCGAATCCGAAGGGATACGCGGTAACCGACGCAGGAATAGCTTCAGCGCGCTGAAGCAGCCGCTCGCGATGCGCGCCTGCGATAAGCGAAGGCGCAATCCGATCGCCGAGCTGCAGCAGAATGTCTGCGAGATTCTCCTCTTCGCGCAGGTGAGGCTCGTCCACTACCGCCTGTGTTTTATCGAAATCAGATGTCATCTATTTGAAAATGCAATATAGCAAAAGACGACTCGTATATAGAATCGTCTCCATTTGCATGTTCGGTTGTGCAGCTTCGATGAATCGTTCACCTTGATCGACGCTGTAACTATGCAATGACGGGCATGGGGTTGAGCTCAGATTCTTTCGCTGGGTGGCTGCACCAGCCTGACTCGACCGGCACGTCAAATAAACGCCCCGGCGCCAGCCGCTCCCAGAAATGACGCAGTCCCGGCACGATCACGCGGGCAACAGGCATGCCGACATCAGCTCGTGTCTGATCAAGCACGAGTAATTCCAACCCTTTGGATTCAACTGCGAGGCGACACCACTCGATATCGTCCCTGACGTCTTCGGTATCCGGAACCGTGTAGTCGGACCGGCAGACCTTGACTTCTGCCGCGGGTTCGAGATACGCATGGTCGGCTAGTTTGGCGTTTTTCCACCACCACAGGCACATTGGATCGTCAACCACATAATTGTCGCTGAAACCTGGACGCGGCACCCATGCTAGGCACTGATTCAATTCGCAGACAGCTCTCTGTACAGCGATATGCGGATCAATGTGGGAGCCGGCACCGTAGATGATGTCTTCCGCCGTCCAGTTGTCGATTCGACGGGACAAGGCAACAAATGTGTAAATTCCGAGATCGGAAGTGATGTCGAGCACCCATATGTCTCGTCCGCAGCTGTGGTAGTAATCGGCAGCATTATTGAGATAGTCGTCGCCGAAACTTGCAAGATCCACCTCGGAACGCACAATCTGGTTGTACCACCAAATGGCAAATGCGTCGCGTTCTACCAGTTCGAAAAAACCCTGCAAGATGGCTTCTTCAAGTGAGTTTCCCGCAGCACATCCGTTTGTATCGGCGAACAGTATTGACTTGTCGGTGTCCCGTTCGAACGACATACCGTAAAGCAATGATGTGGGTAGATAGCGGTGTCTTTTCTGTGATAGCGACCACACGGGAGTCCAGTCCATTTCCCGGTCTGGGTCAAATCTCTTTGGTACTATGTTGTACGGATGCCCGCGCGCATTAATTTCATCCGCCCGTTCAAGCTGTCTATCGCTAAAGAGCTGTACATCATTCGGGTGTATAGCCTCCTCATGGCCAAGTGCAAGAAAATCCGTCAATCGTCCTTTGCGGCGAATTTCATCGCCATGGAATGTTCCGCTGTAGCGTTCGATGGCTTCACACAGAGCACTGGCTTCGGATTGGTCCGCGGTACTACCTTTGCCAGCGCTTTTACTCCTTAAACTGAGCCTCAAGGATGACAGAGTCTTGATTTTCAGCGCCAGATTGCTACCTGCCCAGTGGACATGAAGCCACGGATCGGATTGAGGTGTCGTGCGTTCGATCCACGAGGCAATTCCACTTAAAGGGCTGATTAGATGACGGTATCTGTCAATGGTCTCACGCGGCGAAACCGACCGCTCGCCACCACTGGTTTGAGCGCGTTTTGGACTTGATTTCAGCTGCACCGCCAGCGCAGGCCTGTTTGGATTGCGCAAGAATTCATCTCCGCATTGTTCGCATTGTGGACGCTTCATCACTGGATGACGCTCAGTAGCGATCGCTGCGGCATCGAACGAAATCAAGTGATTGTCAATTTTGGATTGTTCGTCGAAAACGAACCACTTGGCAATCTCCACTGCAACAATCCCTAAAAATGTGTCCAGTATGGTGGGCTCTGCAGCATTCGGTATGAACGCAGCCGGTTCACCACACGATTGCCGTACGAATGAATGAACTTCCTGATGATTGTTCATGCGGTACGTGAGGCACGCCCAGCACGGTCCTTCGCGCTGCGGACTAAAGACGGGTCCAAATAGCGGGGAAATTCCCCTAGGGCGAACAAGAATCCATGAGACCTCTGAATCGAGGTGGCGGCGATTAATCTTTTCACACGTGTTCCCGAGAAAGTCGTCACAAACGTATATACAAAGATCGGCATTGTCGCAATCCACTCGAATCCCTACCGTTTCAAGATGCACGGCAAGTCGGCGGTCGATATCTCCGTGGACTGCTACCGCCGCTGCATTAAGTTTTTCTTCAGCCCGCTGTGGGGCTACGCCTAGTGATGACCAAAAAGCCGCTTTGCCCTGTTCCATGATAAAGTCACCGGAAACGATATACCCTTTGGCTGCGAGTCCTGACAACGCGGACTGCACGTCGCTACTCGGATAGACTCCACTCAACTCGTCAATGATGCGGCTTTGCTCGCGGCGGCCATCAAGCAACGGCAAAAGATCGTCATAAATCTTCCCATGTAGCAAAGTGTTGAATGATTCGGACAGCAGTAACACCTTGCCATCTCCAATGGAGCGAAACTGCAGGTGCGGTGTGGGCACAGGACGTTCAATTCGCTCGCGGTCTGCGGCGATCGCCTCTAAACGCCTGCGCTCATCCATGCTTGCTGGGATAAGGTGAATGTGCGTGAAAAAATTTCACAAGTCAACGGTAAGACAAGAACTAGTCCGTGTTTGCCGTCGTCTCATCAGGTTCTGGATCGGCTACACGATCCGTGACACTGACCAATTCGAGCACGGATCTGTCGGTAGACACATCGGCCTGGCGTACCGATTCAATCAGCCCTGCGAAGTCAGGCATTCCACAGGATTTCGAGACAGTAGTCTTGACCGTGTCGGCCGCGTTGATGATATCACGACTATCGTCGAACGCCAGTTTCAGTATGCCGCACAGGTTGTTCCAGAGCAAGGTATTTTCAACAAGCTGGTCCGCAAGATCTTTTGTTATTAGCTGCTGCGCCTGCGCTTGTTGAAAGACGCTCAGAGCATCGGCGTTGATATCAAGCTGTGACAACTGCGAATAATGGCACAAATGCAAATAATTCGCAGCCTGTTTGAGTTGGTCTAAGCGCATCTCTGCGCTTTCATGCAGTATGATTCGGTCTTGCGCGTCGGCGGTCTGAAGGTATCCGTCAGGTACCCTGGGCTTTGCTGACGATTTGAGAATCGCTTTGTGACGCTGCTCACTAAGACGCTTGTCGAATTGCGAATCTCCGTCAGTGAAAATGCATCGGGCAAAAACCAGTTTCTGTTCTTCGCTGTCCCGTTCATCCTCGTTCGAACAGATACGATTGACAAATTCAGTCCGTGTAATTATGGTCGGTTCGTCCTCGCCAACGTTCATTGGCTCAAATAGCAGGTTGTCTTTCGTTAGTGTGTCAAGGACTTCGACAAAGCGACGAGACATAGACGCATAGTAGTTCTGTGAATCTGCCTCGCAGACAAATCGAATATCGAGATTTGTGCGCGGAGCCATCTGCCGAGCTGCAAAATCACCGAACACCACTACCGCAAGTGAACCTGTGCGAGATTGTCGAGCAAATTCAGTAAAGTCATCCAGCACGGCGCCGAATAAGGCGGATAACGAAGCTTCAGCGATATTGGCCAGTACAAGTCCTGATTCAGTCGGAGTCAGATTTCCGCGTAGCGTATGCATGCCAACTTGGAAGACTTTGTCATTCATCCAGTCATGGATTATTTGTGCGGCATCGTCTGCATCGTGCACTGGCATTTCGTCGAGCTGAGCCTTCATTTCCGTCAGATTCATATCATGCATCCAATAGACGCGTACCAGGCCGGTGCGGGCAATCATCTCCGATTCAGTATCGGCCCCGAAGCCGACCGGAAGTTCCAGTTCAGTAAATTCCCTTTCTTGAAGAATTTCGAGCATTTGCGGATTTCGTTCGATAACTTGAGCCAGACGCGGTGCGGCGGCGAATATTTCGGCTATCTTGTCAAATGCTTCTGGATGTTTCTTTGCAATGCTGCTGTCGTAAGCACTCCAGTCTTTAATGTCAGGATAGAATTGAGAGCGCCACTGATCAACTAGCGGATCCATTTTTGCAAACCAGCGCTTGGGCATCATCGCCTCAATCATCAAGCCGCTATAAGTATCGGGCAGCTGTGGTGACTTATCATCCGCGTGGTGCTGCAGCAGCGGATATACGCGCGTATCTGAAACATGATGGTCTGCATGTCGCTGCATGTTAAAGAACATCCACTTACTGTATCGGTAGTTGGCGCTCCACGAATGGTGCGGCCTTACCCTTTCGTATCGCCCGTTAGGCAGACGCACGCGAGTCAATCCGTAGTGTTGAAAGTAGTTGGAGATTTTCATTGAAAATACGGCCAATAAACACAGTAGCATGTAGATTGCCACAGCAATCCATCCACCAATAGCGAACACAAGTACATACCATGCGGCAGTTTCAATTCCGTAGCGCCAAAACGGATTGCTAAAGTGCCACAACGGCCGTTTCATCCTTTTCATGCGGGCGCTGGCGGTTGCCCACGCTCCGCTGATGTTACTGCGTAATTCTCGCGGGAAGTACTGCCACAGACTTTGTCCTTTTGGTGCAGAGCCTACATCGAAGGGTGTGCCAACGTGAGCATGGTGAATGTAGAAATGCTCAGTTGCATAGTGCGGATAGGACCCCGAAGCGAGTAAAAATTCGCCTACGTATCGCTCCCACTTTGAACGTCGGTGGATCAATTCGTGACCAACAATGAAGATTGCCTGGCCTTCAAACCCGAGCATGAATCCTAGCAATAAAGACTCAGAAACGCTGTGACTGCCAACGATGAAGATCTGCCAAAGCGTAAATACAAATACACAGGGCCACAAAAATGCCCACATCCAGACTGGAAAACTGTACCAGATTAGCTGGCGGGAATGCTTCAGTTGCGGGTCCATATTCCGAGCATCCATTCCGAGTGCCCGGTCCAACGGACCTCCTACACTCAAGAAAAACAGATATGGTGCCAGGATCCACCAACCGCCAAAATAAGCGGCAGCGAACATGAAGGGAAAAATTGTGATCGGCAGAAAATGCGCCAACGCGTTCGCAAATGACGGTTTGAGCGTTGCATTTTTTTCAATCGTTGCTGCCGTCATTGCCCAGTACCTCGCGGGTGATACCCGATACCCATTCCTGCATTATCGCATTTGTTATCCGGCGAAATCAAATACTACAGGCAAAAGCTTGGAGTTCACAGATGATGAGAACCTCAAAGCCATCACCACACAAACATAGGCAGCAACTGTCTGCTGTTTATTGAAAAGTCGCAGCCCTTCGCTTTGACCCACTCCAGATAGCGGCCTCAGAGCCATTCCTTTAGGAAATTTTTTGAAACAATCCCTAAAACTTGCAGGTTACAGAATTGTTGGAGCAACACTATATCGTTACAAGCGCCTTGAAGCGCTTGAATCTAATCCTCGCTACTCTGAAAAACGAGCAGGAGGGTGCGCATACAGAATAACTACGATGCCACGGATCACCCGTGTCACGCTACGCAGTTATTTCAACTCATCAAAGCCAACGCGCCAGAACGAAGATGGCGCTCTGCGAGACAGAACAAACCGGAAACCGCCAGGCCGGCTTCCGACTCGTTCGTTAAATTTACTCGGTTAGCAGCAGCAAAGACCTGCTGAGACCGCTTCGAGCTGCTCCTCGGTCATGATATTCGCAGGCGGCAAAGCGATATGAATGTCCTGCAAGCTGCTCTCGTGGACATGAATGTCCATATTCTCGGGAACATCGATTCCGAATTCCTGGTTAATCACAGCCTTAGGGTTAGCGATTAACTGACTGCGAAAATCTGAATCTTCCGCCGACCTTCTCTGCAAGATATCTTGCATTTCGAATCCCGTTTTCATAATGAAAAGTCCTCTTGGTTACAACTTAAATTTAACAAGTATTCGTTTCTGGGCCAAACTGCCCAAAATGTCCAAATACTGATTAGTTCACCATCTTTATACAACATAGAGCCAATGCTTGTCAATTCACATGGTTGTGATCAAAGGAATTTGTTTGGCTCACGAGCTCGAAATTGGTTTTGTTCCGGCTACAAAACTATAAGTGAATACCCCTTGTTCGAGTCCTTTGCCAAAATCACATGCTGAACCAATCAGCCCTCGGCCAGCACGACTTGTTTCGCTGTCGTCCGATTTAGGCATAAAGAACAGTTGCCACACGGCCCACCGTCTTTGAATTAGGTCTGTGTGCACCATGACTTCTGAATCGTAGTTGTGATCGCGAATGTCAGTAAATCCGGCGCGCTTGAGGGAGGCACATACCGAATCCACACTGACCATCGGCGGCATGACACAGTTTCGCTGCATGCTTTCGTGAATCATCTGCTGCTCGTTTGTCAGAGCTACACCAGTCAGCAGAGTCTCCATTGCCTGCCACTTGCCACCTGGTTTCAGCACCCTGTATACGCCGCGCAGGTAGTCATCCTTATCGGTTGCATAACAAAATGACTCCTGGTTAATCACAAGATCAAAACTTGAGTCTGGAAACGGCAGGTCCATGAAATCACCCTGGCAAAATTTCACCAGGTCACTGACTCCTGCTTGGTCAGCGATGTCTCTGGCTACTGGGACTTGCGGCTCACAAATGGTAATCCCGGTCACCTGACAGCCAAAAGTTTGTGCCAGCCAAACTGACGTTGAGCCATGACCCGATCCAGAATCAAGCACATGACTTTCAGGCCCGAGTTTACAACCTTGCACAAGAGTCGAAAAAGCTCGAATTATCGCTTCTTGTTCTGACTTGGTATCCGGCCCGTATAGTCCCAAAGTGATCTCGTTCATTACACTGAGTATCGGTAGGGAAGAGGTAAGAGCCGAGTAGTATTCGGAAACTGAATCTGCTGCTTTGGGGGTATTTGTCATAGGTTTCGCTCACCATTTTGAGAATCGAAAAACCGCGAAAGTAGATTTCGTGTCGGACATTATTTGAAAATAAATATTTGCTTTGACCGAGCACGGCGAAAACCAACGCTGGCTTTGCTCATTGTACAGAATTTTGTTTTACTCATATCCGGATGCACCATGAAGTCGCCTGCACAGCGGAGTACTGACTGGCCGCACACTTGACGGGCCATGTAATTCATCAAAGCGAAGATTTCGGCGAACAGCGGTTCATATAATTCGGGGACTCGGCCGAATGTCCTTGTAACTGAAGTTTCGGGGTTAATTTCCGGCATTGTCTGCTACCCTAAGATGCGTCCAGGCCGTGTTACATACTGAATTATTCTTGAATCCAGCTACTGGAATTCTAATTTCTGAAGGGGTTCAATCAATTTCGGCAGTTCGGGCTGCTTGGTATTTAATCATCTGAAAACCTCCTTTCGGTGAGTTTGAAAACACCGCGGGTTGAAATTGTTGACATGTCTTAGGTTTCTGATTTTATATGAGACTTCGTCATGTATATTTTTGCTGAAATCAGGCCTTTTTATTTTTCTATATCAATAATTTATCTCGTTTATTCAGACGTTTTTCGACCTCGAACCTTGTGTTATAATTCCCGTCGCGGTGTGTTGAAATGACCTGTAGATTTCAACAACATTGACCGTGTTCACGGGGTTCACAGTGAGGTGAATATCTGGGTTACAGATCGTTTTTCGCTACTGCTGTAAAATCCGCGTGAACAAGTTTTGCGTTAGTTTGCCCAATGTTTCAAGAGCGTCTGTCCAAGTTATGATATTCAATCTTTTTCGAGAAGAAGCCGCCGCTACCAGAAATAAGCGGCAACGTTTGGATTACTTGCTGATCGTATCAACGCCTCTGGAACGTTTCGTGCTTTTGGCGGTAGTAGGTGTGTTGGCAGTATTTGCCATTTGGGCTGTTTTCGGAAGTGTGACGCGAAGTGTTGCGTTCGAAGGCGTCACAATTGAGCATGCACATCGTCACGAAGTTTCAGCATTGGAACCCGGACGCCTGGTAGAGTTCCTGGTCAACCCGAATGATCGAGTGTCAATTGGTGCCCCGATCGCCCGCCAAACCGTTCCAGAACTGGATCGCGAAATATCCTTACTACGCAGTCAAACAGTAACTTTGCTTGATCAAATAGAGCACTATGGCAGTGGAGAGGCAGTAGAATCTGCGTCTGACTCCACTCGCGTTGCACTTCTGCAGTTAGAAGCGCGCCGCGCTGCACGCGAGATTGTTGTCAGCCAGGTGGAAGGCGTGGTTGCAGGGTTCAATGTGTCGCTGGGTGACTATCTTCATACAGGCACGTCGATTGCGCGAGTTCATGAGGGAGGCGGTCAGACACAGCTGGCGGTCTCGCAAGTCGGACCCGAGATTGCGAAATTAATTGACATCGGCATGACAGCTACTGTGGACATTGAGTTAGCTAACGGTTCGTTCCATCAAGCCGAAGGACAGGTACTGTCCATTACAACAGATCCGGCACCAAATTGGCTCGCTGCATTGCTGGACCTTTCTTCAACCAACCACCATCGCCTAGAGATTAGCATTGATCAATCCTCGAATTTGGATTGGCCGGACGGCACGCGTTGTTTCATCCGAGTCGTTTTAGGAAGCAATTCTCCCATATCGCTTTTACTATCATGAGCTTAAGTTTCGTAGTTCAAATTGGGCAATTTCATGATGCCGGAACCTCGATAGACTCACTTCCTAACTGATGGTCAGTGTTTCGATCTGCAGGATCTTCACCAAGAACTGTTCCATTTTCTGGTCGTTGAGCTCCGATACATGAATTTCACCCGAAGTAAGGCCTTTTATTTATATATCAATCACTTATATGATTACTTCTATCGAATTTCAACTCCGAAAGTCGAGCAATGAGAATCACGAACCTTTAACGAATTGCCGCATACAAGAGAAGGTTTTTAACACGGTACTGCCAAGCCATTTTCATGAATCGGCGGATTAAAACACCATTAGTGCTGCAATCGCATGCAACCGAATGTGGAGCAGCATGCCTAGGCAGTGTATTGGCTTATTTTGGTCGCTGGGTTCAATTGAACGAACTGCGCGAAAAGTGCGAGGTCTCTCGAGACGGTTCAAGTGCTGCGGGAATCAAGCGAGCCGCCCAGCACTACGGTCTGGAATGCACCGGACGCGGTATCGAAGTCACAGATTTGCACAAATTTCAACTGCCTTTGGTGCTGTTCTGGGAATTCAATCACTTTGTTGTCCTGGAAGGCTATAGCCAAAGTCATTACTACATCAACGACCCTTCCTGCGGTCGGCGCGAAGTCTCTGTAGAGGACTTCCACAAGAGTTTCAGCGGAATCATCCTGGAATTCAAGCTTGGCCCGCAGTTTCAGCCCGCGGGTAGCCGCCCCAACCTGTTAAAACAGATTCCAGCCTGGCTTCAAGGTACTTCTAAATCGCTGATGATGATCTGCTTGTGCGGATTGATGTTGGTTATCCCTGCACTCGCGTTGCCACTATCGCTGTCCGTATTTGTGGACCGTGTGCTCAATGGCACTGAACCGTGGGGTGGATTCGTGGTTGTAACGCTGCTCGCGATGGTGGTTGTTTGCTATGTGTTAACCATTCTCAAGCAACGATGGCTGAAACGTCTGGCAGTTCGAGCTGCGGTTGTCGGCGAAGATCAGTGTGTGGCACAGATGTTGAGGCTGCCGATCGATTACTTCAATCACCGGCTGGCTGGCGACCTGACTGCCCGGGTTCAGTGCATTGATAATATCGCGAAAAGCATTTCCGAACACTTTTTCGAGTTGGTACTCGAGCTGATGATGAGTGCTGTTTTCCTTCTGGTAATGTTTATATTTGCGCCAATTTTGGCACTCATCGTATTGGGCTTGGCAGTGCTCAACGCGCTCGTCGCATTTGTGCTCGTGCGAATTCAACTAGACAAAAGTCTCGCTTTGCGTCGCGAGATGGGCTTGTTCGCAGGCGTTGGAACTCTAATACTGGGTAACAATGACATGCTGCGCTCGACATCAGCTGACGATCATTTTTTTGCGCGCTGGAGCGGTTATCAGGCCCGGATGCTGGCGACCCGACGCGAATTCGTAGAGTTAGGGCACGTCAGTTCGTCAATGTCAAGTTTCTTTGCCATTGTTGCTAATGCCGCGGTGCTTACTTTCGGGGCGGCGATTGTGATTGAAGGTGGCATGACCATGGGCACACTAGTCGGCTTTTTCATTCTTGCATCCATGTTTATGACTCCCGTGGGGCGATTTGTCGAATTTGCCAATCAACGTTTGTCGATCGAGGCGGATTTGCAGCGTCTGCAAGACATCATAAATGCGCCGACTGCCTCCTCCCCCGAAAGGAAAAGCTCTGGTTCGTCAGAGTTATCGACGTTGGAAGGGCGGTTGAAATTGACCGGAAACGTGGAGATGCGCAATATCTCCTTTGGCTACAATCGATCCCGGCCTCCCACAATCAACGACTTCAGCCTGACTATCAAATCCGGACAGAGAGTAGCAATTGTGGGTACCAGCGGCTGCGGCAAGTCCACATTAGCGCGCCTTTTGTCCGGTCTTTATGAGCCTTGGTCCGGGGAAATTCTGTTTGACGGCTATTCGAGAGATCAGATTCCGCCTGAAATCTTGTCTCGTTCCATCTCCGTGGTTGATCAGAATGTCAGCTTGTTTTCTGCAACAGTGAGAGAAAACATTGCTTTATGGAACCCGTCAATCCGTCAGGAAACGGTCGTTGCCGCGGCGCGTGACGCTTCCATTCACGAAGAAATAATATCTCGACCGCTCGGCTACGCGACACCGGTTGAAGAAGATGGAAAGAATTTCAGCGGTGGTCAGAAACAACGACTGGAAATCGCCCGAGCCTTAGCGGCCAATCCGACACTTCTTATTCTTGATGAGGCGACCAGTGCGCTCGATGCCGCAACTGAGGAGTATATAGACGATGCCTTGCGTCGACGAGGGATGAGCTGCCTGATCATCGCACATCGACTCAGCACGATACGAGACTGCGACAGAATTGTTGTCCTCGAAAAGGGCGTTGTGGTGCAAAGCGGCACCCATGACGAATTGATGCAGGACTACGATGGACTTTACCAACACCTAGTTCAGGCAGGCTGATCGAATTGGAAAATACAAACCCATCTTCACTTGAGGCACTGGCGAAAAGTGTTAGTGAACCGATTCCCTGTGAGGGAAATCTACCGCTGGACTTGAGCGATGCGGGGTATCTTTGGCTGATCGAAACCGGAGCAGCAGACGTATTTATTGTGGAACACCTAAACGGCGTTGCACAAGCCGCTCCGCAGCATTTGCTGCGGGCTGAAAGCGGACGGCTTTTGCCCGGCATTAAACCTAACCTCGGACCTACGGAAATCAGTTTGATCGCAAAGGGGGTACCCGGTACTGTACTGCGCCGAATTCCAATTGAAAAGTTAGCCGGACACTATGGCTCGGAACTGGCGAATCAGATTGACTCATGGTTGGTAGATTTTTCCGCCTCGCTTTCACGCTTCGATTCAAGTGTTGTGAGGGCGGATCTTTATGTTGCGAACAATGAGACACAAGCTGCAGATTCTGGAGTAATTTCCACACTACGAGGTGTGGCTTGGGTCTCGGGCATTGAATCGGGTAACGCGCTGTATCAAGGCCTGATAGAACTCGTAGCCGATGAGGTTGAAGGAGATTTGGAATCACTCGAAATCCCGCTGACCCGAAACTCATGGATTTATCTATCTGAACAGCAGCAACTGTTGGTGCAAAGCAGTGATGTGCTGGAGCAAAAGGGAATTTTACTGCCTGCCCTGGCTCGTTTTCACGAAGTGGCGTTGTCCATGGAACGAATCAATCGCGGCCTGGATATTGCGGATGAAGTCAATTTCGAGCGGGAGAAAATAACCAAGCGTCAAACCGACGAAAATTTTTCAAGGCGCCGTTTGTTTGATCTTTATGATCAATTAGAGGATTCGGCAGACAGTGCGGATGAAAAGGCTCTTTTCGGTGCCATGCGAATCATTGGCCGCCATGAGGGCATTCAATTCGTGTTCCCGAAGCGCAGATACTCAGAAAAATTTTCCACACTGTTCACTTACATTTTGCATGCTTCCGGCGTACGCGCCCGTCGAGTGAGGTTAAATCATAAAGACAAATGGTGGTCCAACTTCACACAGCCCCTGCTCGCATTCCGGCGGGAAGATGGCCAACCAGTAGTCCTTTTGAGAAACCGTTTAGGTCGATGCGAACTTGTAGACCATGTATCTGGACACACCGTTACGGTGACTCCCGAGAATGCCGAAACATTAAGCGATGAGGCATGGCTGTTTTACAATCCGCTGCCAACGGACCAACCGTCGTCTTTAAAAGAACTGGGGCAGTTTGCGTTTAAAGGGCTCGGCAGCGAATTTGCTCGACTTGCGGTCACTGGATTTGCCGCCAGTACCATTATGCTGCTGCCCGCTGTCATACTCGGAATTGTAGTAGACGAAGTTTTGACTCAACGAGAACCTGGTCTGATTTACATGGCTGGTGGGGTAATGGTGGTGGTTGCGGTTCTTGCAGCGCTACTTAAAATGCTCAATGGCTTCGCTTTAACAAGATTGGAGTTTCGCGCGGTAACACGGGCAGAACTAGCGTTCTGGGATCGGCTCATGCGCTTGCCGAGGCGGTTTTTTCAAAATTTTTCAACTGGAGAGCTGGCCATGCGTAGTCTGGTTTTTCAGGCATTCCGGGATGCTGCACAGGAAGCGTTTTTATTTGCAATCTCTTCAATTTTTCTACTGTTGGCTGGGTCTGTCATTGCGATTTGGCATGATCCTTTAATTGGTGCAGTCGCCACAGTTCTCGCTACAGCTTCACTCGCCGGTACCATGTGGCTGTGCATGGGACAAATCACATCTCATCGTATTATGACGAAAACTATGCACAGTCTGGCGGGACTGTTGTTTCAGCTGATCAACGGCATTTCGACACTTCGTCTCGCTGGAGCCGAAGGGTCTGCTTTCGCCGTTTGGGCGAACGGCTACCGTAGCCAGAAGCGCGCAGAACTTAAGCATAACTCTGCAACTGAACGTGTAAGGGCGTTTTGTGCAACAATGCTGCTTGTCGGTGGCGTTGTGCTGATCCTAACTGCGCTACTTATCGGGGGCGACAGAGTCGAAGTGGGCGATTTTCTTGTTATTGTGATTTTCTTTGTGATTTTTCAGGGTGAAGTCGCACGTTTTGGTAAATCGTTTGACACAATTTCGACCGTCATTCTGTCAGCCGACAGGATAGTCCCTTTTCTTGCCCAATCACCTGAAGCGCACCGAAGCGGTGATTTAGTCGAGGTGTTGACTGGCGATATATTCGTCGACCGCGTCAGTTTCCGCTACGATCCCGACGGACCTTTAATTCTCAAGGAGGTATCCATACGCACTACTCCTGGTGAATTCATTGCAATTACAGGCAAATCGGGTTCAGGAAAAAGCACCCTGTTTAATTTACTGCTCAACATCGACAGCCCAAGCAGTGGTGCGATCTACTACGACGGCCGCGACCTTAAGCTTCTCAATCCCAAACAGGTCCGTCGAAATATCGGTGCAATTCCACAGACTGTGCGCCTTCATCCAGACGACGTATGGGACAACATTACCTGTGGACGAGAAGATGTGAGCGGCAATGAGGCATGGGAAGCAGCCCGCAAAGCGGTGGTCGATCGTGAAATATCCGCGATGCCGATGAAAATGATGACCTACGTAGGTGGTGATGTACTTTCCGGAGGCGAAAGTCAACGAATTACGATCGCACGTGCACTATTGGACAATGCCAGAATCTTGATTATGGACGAGGCCACCAATTGGCTCGACAATCAGAGTCAGGATCAAGTGATGGAAATCATTGCAGGTCTGAATATGACGCGAATTGTGATCGCACACCGACTTTCAACTCTGCATCAAGCTGACAGAATCTACGTACTGGACGACGGACAAGTTGTCGAACAGGGCAATTTCAGCGAGTTAATGGAATCTGAGGGGCACTTCTACGACTTGGTGCGCCGGCAAATGATATAGCTCGGCTAGCGTTATTTTTCATGGTGGCAATATCTCACAGCGAGTGTGTAAGCGATTGTCCTGCATATGTCCTGATTTTTTTGGACCATCATTCATCGCAGTCACATCAGGCACAAACGTCTGTACAGAAATTGCGTGCCAGGTGAGTTTGAGGAAATTGTGATGGCCGACCTAAAAACCAACTCAGAAAGCATCCGTTCTGAGAGTTCGAGCAAAAAAGACATTGTAATTGTGGGGGCCGGTGCCGCCGGTCTGGCGGCCGCTATGACGATTAAAGACCGATACCCCGAAAGCGAGTGCCGTGTACGAGTTCTGGAGGCCTCTGAGAAGATCGGTGGTCGCATGTTCTGTGAACAAATTGACGGGTTTCACTTGTACAGCGGTGCCAGTGCCATACACGAGTCGTTTGCAACCGTCAGAAACATGGCGCGCGAGTTGGATGTGGAGTTGTATCCGAATCCAAAAGTCAAAGGCGCTCAGATTTATGCCGGAGGCAGGCTATGGGGCATGTATGTCGGCGGTTCGTTAAAACAAACCTTAACGACCATTAGTACAGTGTTGCGTTCGCCACAGTTTACACTGTTCGGAATTTGGGAATTCATGCGACTTTTTTCTCTATTAAAAAAGCGCGCCAAGGCTCTGGATTTCGAGAACTACGAACGCATAATGGACCTGGACAATTCACAAAGCTTTGCTGAATTCGCTCGCGAACATTCTCTTAACCGGTATTTGAAACTCTATGGTGAACTCGATTTTAATTGCTTCATTGCGAGCAATTCCGAACAGGTCGGCGCTGCCTACGCAATGGCCTTGTTATGGCTGTGGACTGTCAATCCGGCATCGCGCAACTATTCACCCAAACAGGGAATCAACGCCTTTGTCAAAGCTGTTGAAGATACGTGTTCGAAATCCGTTCACCTTGCCAAACCAGTGGAACGCATCATTCTTGAAGATGACGTGGTGAAAGGAGTCGTCACAACTGATGGACAACAGATTGCCGCTGATGCGGTGATTTGTGCGACTACGGCGAGCGCTGCCTCGCGAATGCTCCCTGATTTGCCAATTCAATTACTGGAGACACTCAAACGAGTTCGCTACAGTTCGTGCATATACGTTGCCTTAAGGCTGGACGAAAACATTTTGGAAAACGACTCTCATGCCGCGTTGTTCCCGCCAGGTTCCCCAACATTTCTGACTATGGTCTCAAATTTAGCAGCTCTGGCACCCGAGGCTGCCCCGCCGGGGAAGAGTATCGTCCATGCTCTTATCATCGACGAGCACGCAAGGCAGTTTTTCGATTTGAGCGATGCACAGGTCGCACATCGTACGATACAGGAAATGCGGCGTTTCTTTCCCGCTATGCCGGATGTATGCTCAGAACAGCAAGCGAGGGTTTACCGTTGGTCAGAAGCCATGTGCTTGCTTTCGGGTGGCATGCTGCGGGAAATACACGACATGCGCGTGCGTTTAGAGCGCGCTACATCGGGACTGTTTCTCGCTGGCGACTACACACGCTTGCCTTCCTTGAACGGTGCCTTGAAAAGTGGAATCGAAGCAGCTTCAGCGAGTTTGTCCTATGTACTAGGAAACGATACTTGAATTCGCACGAATTTTTCCTGAGTCACAATTCAAAGGAACAAGGCACTTTAATTTTCCTTAAAAAATAGATTGATACCTGATACGGAGTAGCTTCAAACCATGTCAAAATCTTTGTCTCATGATGCCATTCAGCAGTTTCGAAAGGATGGATTTACTCCACCTGTTCCAGTGATGTCCTTGAAGGAAGCAGGTGAATTTCGAATTCAACTGCAAGCGATTGAGGCTGTAGTTGGCACACTTAAAGGTGGATACCGACTCAAGTGTCACATGCTCTACAAGTGGGTGTCTGAATTGATTCACTCACCAATGATTGTTGATCGGGTCGAGGACTTGTTGGGACCAAACATCTTGTGCTGGGGGACAGATTTATGGATCAAAGAACCCAATTCGAGTCAGTTTGTATCCTGGCATCAGGACAATCGCTATTGGGGTGTCGAAGGTAAACTGCTCACCGCGTGGATCGCACTGTCAACTGCCACCGTTGAAAGCGGTTGCATGCGAATGCTCCCAGGCAGCCACCTGAAAGCTGGAATGGAGCACCAAGACACATTTCACGAAGACAATATGTTGACCCGAGGACAAACGATTTCCGACCAGATTGATGAGAGCCAGGCCGTCAATATTGAGGTAGGTACAGGAAAGGCAGTGTTTTTCGACTACGGAATTGCTCACGCATCACATCCAAACATAAGTAGTGACAGACGTATTGGCTTAGCAATTCGATATATTGTACCCAGTGCAAGGCAAGTGAAGTCGGATTGGGACAGTGCAACACTGATTCGCGGTGAAGACAAATTCGGAAACTTTATTCACGAACCCAAACCCACAATTGACTTTGATCCAGTAGCTGTCGAATTCCACAAAAAAACAAACAAGAATTACCTGAAAATCCTATATTCAGGTACCGGAATGACAGAACATCGGACGTAAAGTGCGACATCAATTCACTCCTCAACTTTAATCTTCAGTCAACCCCGATACCTCTGTTATGCTACTAATCACCGCAGAACAGGTTCATGAAATCTGCCGATATCCCGATCTTGTAAATGCTCTAGAGGAGTCTCACAAGCAGGCACCTGCCGATCTCAAAGACATGTTGATGACCAGTGTGCAACCAGAGCCTGAACCCGACAACCATATGCTTATCCGAGCTGCATGGAGCCATGGCTACGCACTGGGTCTAAAAACCGCAGCCGTATTTCCAGGTAATCGGACTCGTTCTACATTGCCCGTCATTCATGCAGCATATACGTTGTTTGATGGGCAAACCGGAGTTCCGTCAGCCACAATAGACGGTACATCCTTAACCTACTACAAAACTGCTGGAGACTCAGCCCTGGGGGGCAAACTACTGGCGAGGAAAGGCATTTCCCGAATGGCAATGATAGGTGCAGGTGCAATGGCTCCTCATCTCATCAGAGCACATTGCGAAATTCAGGAAACAATTCGTGAAGTGGTGATTTGGAACCGGACAGAGTCAAAGGCTCAAGAACTGGCAAAGTCTTTGGATATTCCATCGGTTAGTATTCGGGCAACTGATGACCTGGAATCTGCCGTAAGAGAAGCCGAATTGTTGAGCTCTGCGACGATGACAACCGATCCAATTATTCGCGGAGAGTGGCTCTCTGACGGCACTCATCTCGATTTGATTGGTGCCTTCACTATCGAGATGCGCGAAGTTGATGATGAAGCAATCCACCGCTCTAGAGTTTTTGTTGATTCAAGGAAAACCACCATCGGTGAAATAGGAGAGATCACTATACCCATCGAAACGGGTGTTATGTCAGAGAGTGATGTACTGGCTGACCTGTACCAGCTGTGTTCAAGAACAGCCAGAGGCAGGGACAGTGACAACGAAATCACCCTTTTTAAAAACGGAGGAGGAGGTCATCTGGACCTAATGACCGCTCAATTCATCTTAGACAATGTCAATTTGAACTAAGCGGGCTAGGTTTCGTTCTACCGACTCAACTCCGGTTCTTCGACAGTCAACTAAAACTGGCTTAGAAGCCTGAGCGCCTGACGATCAATCTTGTCTGTACCGGTCTTTGGCAATGACTCCAAATAGACAATGTTGCGTGGATATTTGTGCGGCAGCAGTCTTGACTTCACAAAGCTCTGCAATTCTTTAGTCAATTCTCTTTCACCGGCGACTCCTTCAACAAGAGATACCCATGCATTGATGGTTAAACGTTTATCCTCAAGTTCAACTGCTAGAACGCAACATTCCCTAACTTTCGGATGTTCATTCAGCGTTGTCTCAATTTCCATCGGATAGACCCACTGACCAGACACCTTGACCAGATCGTCTGCCCTACCCTTGAAAAAGTAAAAATCGTCTTCATCCCTGACAAAACAATCACCTGTCACAATCCATCCATCACGCATTGTCTCTGCAGTCTTCTCAGGACTGTTCCAGTAAGTCTCCGTAGCCGACAGGCCGCGCACATGCATGACACCCTCTTCACCCTGTTCAACTTCTCGACCATCCAAATCTACGAGCCGAACCGCGTATCCCGGCACTACGCGTCCAGCGGAACCAGATTTTTGCTGCAACTCTTCGTTCGTCAGGTAAATATGCAACATTTCAGTTGATCCCAGCCCTTCGATTATGTTCAAACCAAAAATGGATCTCCATTTTGAAGCAAGTTCTTCAGACAGAATTTCCGCTGCTGAAATACAAAGGCGAACTGAGCCCAAATCAGCGGTTTCGGCCTGTTGATGGTGCATCAATACCGTATATACAGTCGGGAGTCCGAACAATACCGTAGGGCGATACCTAGAAATTTGCTCGAATATTTTTTCTGGAGTCGGACGACCAGACAACAAAACAGCAGCCGCGCCGCATTGCATTGGAAAGGTGACCGAATTTCCGAAACCATAAGCGAAGAATATCTTGGGTATTGAAAAACAAACATCATCAACTCCAAGCTTTAGAATGCTCGCACTGTATGTCTGCGCTGTATAAGGTGCATCTTCATGAAGATGGACAATTCCTTTTGGCCGTCCAGTCGAACCAGATGAGTACATCCAAAATGCTTGATCCCGACGACTGGTGGGGTGTTCAGGCAGTTCAATCAACTCGTTAGCCCAAGGGCGTTGTGCGGCATTCAACACATCCTGACACACAGACCCCTTTATCACTTGATCATTCAGCAAATCTTTGAAGTCATCTGAGATGATCGCCGCAGTTGCTCCACTATCTTGGAGAAAGTAATCAATTAAATCTGGATTCGACAGTGTATTCAGGAGAACTGGCACAAAGCCTGCTCGCATACACCCCATGATCGCTGCGGGATAAGCCGGTTCGTCATCCATTAGTAGCAAGACCCGATCACCAGGCGAGCAAATCGCTTTAAGAGAATTGCCAATTTTTGCAGCTTCGTTTGCAAGCTGAGCATAGGTCCAAGTTCCAGAATCATGGATGACTGCTGGCCGTTCGGCATTCTGGACCAAATTGTCCCACAGCAATCGGGCCGAGTTGAAGTTGTCTGGTAGGTGGAAGTCTACAGAATCAGCTAACTGTTGAATTGTGGGTTCGTTGGTCATTTCATAGTTTGTTGACGCCGCTAAAAGAGAAAGTGCTTCGTCTGATACTTATCGATTGGTACAAGTGTCACTCAATTCGTATACCGCGTGCCTCTAGTTCAGCTGCAAAATTTGGTGACATTCCATGTAGCTTCTTAGCCGAAATCCGCCCTGAACGCATAATGTAGCTCAAGGCAAATTCCCAAGGTGTTAATGACATATGACTTGCAAATTGTTCATACCACTTGCCTGAGTTGAAAGAAGCGCTGGTAATTTTCCTGAGAGTAGCCTGTCTTTCAGACTTAAATTTTGGAAATGCTTCTGCATAATCAAATTCTGATTCTTTCAACGCATGTACCAAAGCAATCGCATCTTCCATAGCAAGCCGGGTTCCTGAACCTATAGAATAGTGTGCCGTATGTAAGGCATCACCAATCAAGACGCGGTTCTCACGGTACCAATTTCCATTCTCCAACACTGGGAATTGTCGCCAGATGGAGTGATTAGCGACTAGATTTGCTCCTTGAAGGGTTTCCCTGAATATGGACTCACAAATGGCCAGGCATTCGGTTTCGGAAAGCAGAGCAAAACCGACATTTTCAAATGTATTTTCATCACACTCGACGATAAAAGTACTGAGACTTGGGGTATATCGATAATGGTGAGCGTTGAAGAATCCATATTCAGTTTCTACAAATGTCTGTGTCAAGCAGTCAAATGACCGATTGGTACCGTACCAGCAGAACCAGTTACGAATTATGCTGAATCTTTCGTCAAATTCATCAGGAGCCTCTGCGCGAACTACCGAATTAACTCCATCTGCACCAATAACGATATCGCAATCGTCAAAAACGGCTAAATTCTCAATTTTTTCGTTGTAAACAGGGACAACATCGTATTCAGCCGCACGTTTTTGCAACAACTGCAGCAATTGCAAACGACCGATTGAACTGAATCCAACTCCATCAATTATCACAGTCTCGTTTCGGTGAGTAATATTGACTTCAGACCACTTCTCCATGTAAGGCTCAATCAGATCAGCAGTCTGAGGATCGTCATTTGTCAGAAATGACAGTGCCTGGTCGGAAAATACCACTCCTAATCCCCACGTTGCATCCGAGGGATTTTGTTCAAATATTTTGATTGTCGCGCTGGGACAACTGCGTTTAATCAGGATAGCGGCATAGAGTCCAGCCGGACCAGCTCCCAAAATTCCGATTTTCACTAGACCAAATATGTTCCATTAATCGATTCACTAGTATTTTAGGTTCCAGACTTGGATTTGTCCTTTGGAAGGTTCGACTTTAAATCCCTATTCAATTTATCTGAGCTAGATTCAAATTCTAACAATTGAACCTGAACTGAAACTGCGTCAGTGCTGAACACCGTACCTGGAATTTTGAACAAGAAAAATCGTTGAATGAATGCTTACATCAACACCTGTCCAGTTCGCCAACCCGAAACTCTTGCTGGGTGAATACGACAAAATCTTATGCTCCTGTGTGGAGCCGATAGAAGTTGGGGAAATTGTCGGCTGTGTTATGTCGTATTCAAGCAACTGAACAGTCATTTGTGGTGGGAGTACTGTTTTCAGTTGCCTCACTGTCTCTTTCTGCAACAAGTGTTTCCAACAACAGGCGTGCTTTGGAAAGCTGCTCCTCACCTAATTCGGTGTATTGTGCATGACTTGAGGAGCGAAATACATCAACTGCGGATTGAATCTCTTCTACAGCCTTGTTAGCGACTTCGATGTCCCCGGACATTTCTGCACATTCCCGTCTTGCTACACCGAGGTTTGCCACAGTCATCGCCCAAGTCATCGGTACTTTTTCTCGAGTCCACTCGGTCAAGGTTTCCTCGTATGCTTCGGTAGCTCTGTGCATAATGTCAGAACTTTCCTCCCGTTGCGCGAGTCTATGCAAAGCGGCGCCAAGATTGTTCTGTGTCATTGCCCAATCGTTGGGAACCAACTCGCGATATCGTTCAGCGAGCGCACTGTTGTAAGCGGCCACAGCTTGCTTGAGCGTACCTGGACCTCGCCGATGCTCTCCAAGATTGCGAAGCGCAGTACCGAGGTTATCCATAGTTGTTGCCCAATCCAGAGGTACGTCAGTGCGAGTCCATACGCGAAGCACGCCTTTATAAGAATTAACCGAACGTTTCAATAACTTTGGATCACCCTGTTTACGGCCGAGAGACTGTAGCACTGCTGCCAGATTATTCATGGTGGAAGCCCAATCATGTGCGCACAAATCTTCGCTTTGTTTCGTTAGTGCCTGCTCGAATGCCTCGATAGATTTCTGAAGAAGTGTATCGTCTGAGGATCGTTGGCCTAATGAACCCAGTGCATTTCCGAGACCATTCTGCACCATTGCCCACTGCGTTGGCTCAGTGTCGGGATTTAACCGCTTCAGTGCTTTACCGAATGCACTGATTGCATCCTCAAGATAGCGAGTACCATTGCGACGCTGTCCGAACATACCGAGAACGTTTCCCAATGTTTGTAAACTTGCAGCCAGCACACGAGGTTCTTCGAGCTCTGCTGCAAGCGGTAGGGTTTTATTCTTCAGCAAGTCGATTGATGCTTGTAGCGCCGCGTCATTGTCGAAGTCTCGTCCGTAGTCTGCCAGCAATGTTGCCTGTAGATGAACAAGATGCCACCTGTGAACAGTATCAAGCTCTTGAATTTCCGCTCCTTGATGACAAATATCTGCAGCCAATTGATGTTCTTGCATTGATGCAGCAACAAGTGCCCGACACTCAATAACCTTCGCCAGCGTTAACGGCTCAGTTGTCGCAGCGAGTTGCTCCAGTTTGCCGAGTCGCAAATCGAATTCCTGCAAAGAATCGCATTGACCATTTTCCAGATCGCTTTTTAGGTTTTCTGCAAAGTTAGCGAGAGATTTTTCCGTTGAAGAGTTGCTGGAAAGCATCTCCAATTTATCTCGGACAGCAGACAATCGCATTCTTGCAGTTCTTATCAAACCGGGTATCCGAATCGGCTGGACATCTGAATTGATACAAGCACGTAGAGCCGGAATCATCGCTTGCAAAACTTTGGCATCTTCGTGAAACGCTTCGCTCTGGGTGGGGTTTCTCAGGTTGAATCCGTCCATAACGGTGATCAAGATTTGAATTGAACTCGAACAAGCATAGGCACAACCATCAAGACGAGGGTGGAGACGTCTGTGGTCAGCACTGACGCATTACGGGTCAAATCGCCCGCTGATTTTTCACAATCAGGTCACGAAGGTGCCTGATTGTGAGATCGTAGGTTGCGGCAAATCAGTCGACGATATGATAGACCGGGGCTTTTTCCATAGTCCACTCGCCTGATTCCGGGTCTCTTCGGGACAAGGTTAGCGCGTGCCAATTTTCGTCGTCCAACTTCATGAAATCGCCGCGGTAATAGTATCCGGGCCAGCGAGTCTCCTCGCGGAACAAAGTGTGGCGAACCACAGATTCCGAGGCAATTACGCGATGTGCCAATTCCCAAGCTCGTTGTAACTGGTGCAGGTCTTCAGCACCGACGCAATTGAGGTCTTCCTGTAGGGTATGAAGCAGATGCAGACCTCTAAGCAACATCGGCTCATTAGTCATATAGTTGTTGCTGATCCCACCCGCATATTCATCCATGATTTTTTCGAGTCGCTGTAATCCATGAATTGGAAGGATATAGCTGGGAGAAACCGTACCTCCAACAATTTCGTTACGACCTACCGCAAAATTCTCAAGAGGTTTGTAGATAGTTCGTTTCAGGTCTTCGTACTGTTTCTCCGAAATCTTTATGTTGTCATTGGCGTGATCGCGAATGTATCTCACCGCTGCTTTCGCCGCCAATCGACCTTCGGTAAAGGATCCGGAAGAAAACGCGTGCGCTGTGCCACCAAGCGCATCACCAGCACCGAACAGTCCGTCAACTGTCATCATCCGGTTGTAACCCCAATAGTATTCGTCCGGTGAGACATCTTCGGGTCCGCTAGCCCACGCTCCTGAACAGGTTGCATGAGAACCCATGACGTAAGGTTCCGAAGTAGTCAGTTCCGGATTGATGTACTTAGGATCAATATCCTGAGATGCCCAGACAACCGCCTGTCCGACAGTCATGCCCAGAAAATTTTCCCAACCAATGACTTCCTTGTGCGGGTCTTGAAAAGCTTCCTTGGTAACCATGTGGATTGGACCTCTACCCGCTTTCATTTCTTCAATGAACGCGTGATTTCTGAGACACGTTGGAGTCGGATGATGGTCAATATACTCACCCACAAGTTCTTTGGTATGCTCGTACCAATTTGATTCGTACTCTTCACCGTATGCATTCTGGGTATAGGTTTTCAGGTGCAGAAAGTATGCACCAACCGGACCATAGCCGTCTTTGAACCGGCACAATACAATACGGTTTTCCATTTGCGTCATTTTTGCACCAACCAAAATCGGCAATGCATAGGCAGACGCTGAACTCCACGGCGCGTACCAAGTTCGCCCCATACCCTCACCGACAGAGCGAGGCTTAAAGATGTGTGACGCACCACCTGCGCCTACAATAACTGCCTTGGCGCGAAATACATAATAGTCGCCTGTACGCACGTTGAAACCCACTGCTCCACCGATTCTGTTTGGTCGGCTTTCGTCAGTCAAAAGGTGGGTCACCATAATGCGGTTATAAATTTTGTCTGCGGACTTGCGTGCCGCCTCTGCTACGATGGGTTTGTAGCTCTCACCGTGAATCATGATCTGCCACTTGCCCTCGCGCTGATAACGACCCGTTTCAGGATCGCGCATCAGTGGCAAACCCCATTCCTCGAATTTATGCACGGTTGAGTCGACGTGTCGGGCCATATCGAAAGCGAGGTCTTCCCTCACCATGCCCATGAGGTCATTGCGTGCGTAACGAACATGGTCTTCAGGTTGATTCTCGTCCCATTGCATACCCATGTAGCAATTGATGGCGTATAAACCTTGGGCTACCGCACCTGAGCGGTCGATATTCGCTTTTTCAGCAACAACTATTTTGAGGTCACGACCCCAGTAACGTGATTCATAAGCAGCTCCAGTACCGCCCATTCCACCACCGACAACCAAAATGTCGCAGTCAACGAATATCGTTTTGATTTTCATTAGTAGTAAACCCCTTGTTTGAGTTTTGATTTGTCAATGGTTGGCAAGCCCCTTTCAATATTCAGCGCATCAGGTTCATAGCAAAGCAGTTGGGATTCCAATGCTTCTTCGCTGGGTACTTCAAGGTCCGCAAGGCGCGGGATCGCTTCGCCCCAAGGTTTCGTCGTAATCGGGGATACAAAGTTCTTTTCCCGACCATCCCGAAACTTAATTCGCCAGGAAATTGTTCCTTTCTCTTCCTCTCGTAACACACGGACACTGTGTCCGAGCGGTGAGAAATCTGCATAACCCCGACAATCAATGGCATTTTGGGGGCAGGCTTTCACACAGGAGTAGCATTCCCAACACATGTTTGGCTCAATGTTAAGCGCACGTCTGTAAGTTTTGTCAATGTGCATGATGTCCGATGGACAGATGTCAACGCAGTGGCCACAGCCATCACAACGCGTCATGTATACAAAAGTTGGCATAGCAAATAGTTAACTCAAACTAGATTGTTGTAAATTGTTGATTCGGTGCAACTTCACTAGTTGCAAAAATAAAAACCGGGCACGTTCAGTAATGACGCGGTAATTCTCTTTTTATACCAAGACCAAACTTGGCCGGAGCATCTGCTGGAGCTGGCAAATTAGTTCTCGAGCCGTCGGCATCAGCCACGCGATTTTGATACGCGGCGGCTGGTTTAAAGAACATGTGAGCGAATTTAGACCATGGAACACCACCAAACAGAATAAGTGTGGCTACGACAAACAGAAGAAAAAACAACCAAGCCAAAAAACTAACTCCTATGTTCTGAAAGAATGACCAAATCAATGCAAAAGTGGTGCACGCTACGAGAGACACCACGAACAGATCAGCCGGTATAAGTCGTAATGGAGAATGACCTTCCGCTGCCACATCCGCCCGAATGAAAAACCAAAACCAATAACCCCCAACGCAGACCAGAAGCGCGCCTAGGTGCCATAGCAGTGAATATACGACAGGTGTGCTAGACGTAGGTTCGCTGAAGAAAAAGATCATAATGCCGGTTGTAACTATAAATATTACAAAACCATACATAGTCAGAAGGTGAGCGATACGACGGCGGTAATTGCAGAATTCACCGGACGCAAGAACATCATGGGCTGCCGTTGCACAAATGATTCCTAATTTTTCGCTCCCTCCAACTTTGCGAATACTTCCAGCTTTCGATTTCTTCATGTTTTCAAAGAAATACTTTGCACTTTTTTTGTGGATTACGTCAAAAATAGTCCCAACTATAACCAGGATGATCATAACGACAACAAATGTCTTCATGGCTGCTAGTGGAATCGTTGCCGCAATTTCATTAAATGGGTTGTTCATCAACATACAAGTGATATCTCTCTTCTAGGTGTGGGGCAGGCGGATTGAATCCGAACTGTCGGAGTATTTTAATTGAAAATTGCAACTATGCAAGTAGTAAAGGGTTGATGAGGCATTTTCGTTGGAGCCTTGTCCCGAAGCTTGGTGCAGCAGACTTTTGTCTCCGATAGAATCAATCATCCCGGAATCTTTTAAATCCTATAGACCGAATCATCACTTCACCCGCGAATTTACCAAAATGAAAGCCAAATTCAGTCTGTTATGGTGATTATGTTGATGAAGCCGATGGGTAATCACCATTTACCAATGTGGAACGTGCGGACAGTGTTAATGCAAAATAATAAGTCCGTCAAGAATTCTCGAATCCCCAGCTGATGATGGCCGTTTTCATCGGGAACAAGAGGTGGTTTTGGATTTGCAATTCCTCCGCTTTTAAGCCTAGATTTTCTGTTACATTTTTCGACCCAAAGATCAATTGGAAATTAGGCTAACCGAATCTGAGGATACAGACTAAGTGCTGAATTATTGAAGGATATCCCCAAATTCTTGCTCTTGATATTCCTTATACTCTTCGTCTATAAGAACTTGCATCGTGTGGTCAAAGTAAATCAATCCCAAAGTTTCCGATCCTAAGAATTTGTTCTGAGCACAACTCAAATAAACACCTCGTCCATTAGAGCGATAAGCCTCCACAGCCGTCAACTTTTCTCCAAAAACTTCAAGAGCGGCAACTAGTTGTTTCTTGATAACTCTGTCTGTTAGCCGATATTTCGAATCAAGCGCATCCTTCAGCGTCGCAAAGTCAATTAAACATAAACTGTTGTGTAATTCGTAATATTTGAATGCTGAAATTTCAAACACCTTTTTCGAAATTGCACTAACGCTTACTCCATAATTGTCGAACAACTCATCAGGAACGTTCGGTTCAAATAGATAACCTTCCATTTTTCTGTAGGAGTCGCCAAATAATAACTCGTATTCTTCGACTTGTCGGAATACACCAAACATGCCCAAATTGGTAGCGTAACCACTTCTATCAATATCGAAAGATAAAATCAGTCTATCGAATACTTTAAATTCTTGAAAATATTCGAGTTCCTGACTTGACATTGATTCTGGCGCTATGTCAAATAAAATTTGTGACGGATAGTACTCGCTATCAAACACCATAACAACTTCACTATGTCGAAGTAACTCCAAATCAGAGTCAACATAGCCCAATTCGTTTTCAAACACTTCCTCGTTGATAATCCATATATGGTCCGAAGCCTTTATACGTCCCAAAGATCGCAATTCACTAATGGTTTCACTATCAAAAATAGGTTCGTATTCCTGTATTCCTATAAATTCTGATACCAGTTCGGAATTCGTTTCAAGCTTTAATACTCCACCCGGTTCAATAAATTTTTCCATGCCAAAAACATTAATAGACTGACCAAGATTAATTCCGAATGCTCCTGATATAGGACCTGAATATGCATTCGAAACAAAAAGGAATAACAGCCATCCTAGCATCAATTTCTTCATAGTTATCACACAAATTTATTAATTTCAGGTGGAAAGCGTCAGATTTTAACTCATCTAAACAGACTGACCTTGGATGCTCATCCGCTGAAAGGGGCTGAGAGGCGTGGATTTTGGACTATTGGTAATAGCATTGGAGGAATCAGCAAACAAAGTCCAAAAACTTGAAATCGAAATCAATGATCTAGAACGGTCATACGACAGAGAAATCCAATCTCCCTCAATTGAGTGGACCGAAGAGAAGTTATCGGGTTTCCATAGATTATTGGAACTAAAAACAGGACAGTTTTGCGATTGCTCTACGGAAACTGCTTGGGTAATTACATTCAAACCCACCTTCCCAAATCAGCAATCCCTGCGACGTTGTATTCTCTGGAATTATTGCTTTAGAAGTAGCCGCACAACTAACCGACTTGGAAAGTACGGACAGTTGTGCGGATTCTTATCTCTGGTGGACGTGGACGGTAAGAATCCGCACCATTGCCATGACTCCTTTCCAGTGTGTACTTACAGGTACTATAGAAGATCCGATTTACCAACAAATCGCCTAGAAAGCCTTACACCTTAAAGAGCTCGATTGAGAAGGTACTACTATTGGCGACACAACATCGACCAAGCAATTCGTCTCGAACTGTGGGGTGACACAAGTGCTGCTTTCCGCTACCGCTGCTTCTCTACAGCGCAGCACGTACTTGTGAATCACTGCGTACGCTGCTACATTTCCCGTTGCCTGCACTTTCATTTTTACCTTAATTCAGCGGCAGTAACAAAATACGTTCTCCGCTAATTCAGCGATAGACCATCTGAATAAAACGGGCGGTTTCACCAGCATGAAATTCCATGGCAGACAGCGATTTGTCAAGTGTTTGCACCGCGGTATGCGGTAGCAGAAACCGTCTAATCTAGTTGGCGAAATCGGCTTAACAGACGATGTCCCCTACACTGTCTGCAGCTGTCTCAAGCCATGCTGATTCGACACGATGGTCACCCCATCTTGGCGCGTATCAGTTCATTACTAATCGCTGTGCCGTTCCCTCTGAGCTAGTACATGTCCCAAATATCTCGAAAACGCGGGCGTGTCACCATCTAAGTCGAACAGGCTACAAGCTCACTCGCGAGGATCTCCTCCCGGCTCGATTGTGGCTTGTTTACGTCGCATTTTGCAATCACCCAGCACAATCCGGCCTGCAACCCGACCGCGGACTTCAGTCGCAGTCATTCCGAAGTTAGAGCGGCAGTTTGTGTCGAAGAAGATGGAACTGGCCTTAAGGTGCTGAAGGCCAGTATTGAGACTATCGGTTCACTCGGCATCGCGCAGCAAAAAGGTAAAATTGGCATCCGCTCCTGTGGTGGTGCGGGCGGCGGTATGGCAGCCTAGGCAGGTTCCTTTCGGGTCGATTTGGGTGAAGGTCTCAATGGTCGTGTTGGTGAGGAATCGAGGCAACTCGCCATTGGGGAATATCGGGCTTTTGTTGGCACCACGCCATTGCGAGGAAATCAGCATGTAATTTTGCAGAACGGAGTCTCTCAGTCGATCCTGCCAGATTGCGTTCACTGCCCGTGTGCCTTCCATCAGATCCCAGCAGCGTACAATTTGCGGCGGTGTGGCCCACTCGCCGCCAATCCGTGCATGGGGCGTGTGAGAAGCCCAACTCCATTTGGCTCCATTAGGCGTGTTAGTCGGCTGATCCACCCGCGCAGGGTTGTAGAAAGACCAGTCTCGGCCGGAAGCATCTGGGGGATGGGTGCAGCCTTCGGGAAAGAGTTCGAGCGCGAAGAGGCTGTTCACATTTCGGGCAGATTCTGCGACCGGTACATTGTCGCGATGCTCGAAAGTGGACCACAGCCATTCATCACCATTGCCGCTGGACACTCGCGTGACGATGTGCATTCCCACCATCCCAAGAGTAACCGAAAGGCATAAGGGTGCGCCGGTGTCGGACTTGTCAGCAGGTACTTGAATCAAGCCGGACGCGGTGAGGTAACCAGTTTCTTCGGCTTGCACGATTCGCCAGGCCGTCTTGAGCAACACTGATGCTGGCGTTGCTTCGGCGCCGAGCCGGCCTTGGGGGAATTCCACCGGCTGCGGGTCGAACTTAGCCTGACCGACCCGATTGTCAAGTTCATTGCCCCGGATATAGGCTTCGGCTATTGGGTTAAGTCGGGTCTCGTAGACGACAAAATTGCCCGACTGGTCGATGAGGACCGTACCATCGGCTTGCTCCAGATCGCTTGTGTGGACGATGGCATCAACCGAATTCGGGCAGGTGACGAGACCGTTGGGCTTGAACACTTCGTCCCGGCGCGCGAAGCGGGCCCAGGCCCGCCGAGTATCGGGCGTTTCAGGTGCGAGAGCGACCGCTTTAGCGGTAGTACCGTCGGGACCAAGCGGCCAGTTCAGGGAAACGAAAGCCTGCCATGCGTGATGATCGAAGGGATCCTGCGCCACCGAGTTGATGAGACGGTACTCGAATACGGCGCTGAAGTCGGTTTGATCGTCGGGAAAATGCGGACAAAGCTCGTCGTGTGGGACACGCACGCAGGTTTGCGGGGTGAAGTTCACGTCCCCAATCGCTATCCCGATCGTGCCCGCGATCAACAGCACCGCGGCGAAAAGAACTGAGCAAATGGGAGTTGAGCTCATCCGACGAATTCTACAATTGGCTACATTATCCGATTATGATACATATTCTTGCTTTGTCACCTGTGCATCGCTCATACGACGGCGACATCGGTCGGCAATGGCGGAAACATGTACCATACCTTTCGGTGCATAAATTGGATGGAAGACGACTTACAATTTGAAATTTTGCAATAGTCAATTGAACAGAAGCCATAAATGAGACTGGCACAATTTGCTCAATTATTGAAAATTTCACAGACGTACGTGCCTCATTTGGTGGACTTGGACGGTAAGAATCCGCACCATTGCTATGACTCCTTTCCAGTGTGTTCTCACAAGTATTACAGAAGAACCGATTTACCAACAAATCGCCAAGAAATCCTTACACCTAAAAGAACCCGGATTGAGCAACTACAGAATCGCCGAACTCCTTAACGTCAATGATAAAACTGTCGCCAAAGCATTGAAATGCATCAACGATTGAGCCAATTTAAGAATTAATCGGTAGTTATTTGAACGGACACAATTCTCCACAGACATTGTCAATGAACAAGAATGAGGCTCTATATGATCCCGATCAACTAACTCCTCGGTCAGCTAAGTGATCAACTGGCACCATAGCGTGATACAGCACACCAAAAACCACAATCTTCTGTTCGCGGACCACATAATAGATGACATGCTTGGCGTGTGGAAAACTCAAAACTCCCATTCCCACATCTGGCCTCGACTTTCCAAGGTACGGTGATTCTGCTAGGAGTCTGATAGTTTTTTGCAATCCTGATAAATATTCATTGCACTGAGTCAAACCCCACTTATCAACTGTATATCGACGAATATCTATCAGATCTGATTTTGCATCCGCAGTAAGACGAAAACTGCTTGTGGGCATAACAAATTAATCGTGATGACCACTTTCTAACTCGTCGAAGAATTGTTCTCCATCCACCACATTTTGAGCTGCAATATCTTCGTCAACCTGTGCTGCTCTCATCTGCAGAACTTGCAATTTTAAATTCTCGAACAGTTCGTAGTCTTCTACTGAAATTACAACAGCAACAGCTTTTCCGTTCCTCTTAATTTGAACAGGAGTGCGTTGCGCCTTCAGCAGCAATGTTCCGAAATTGGTTTTTGCCTCATTAGCACTCAATGTCTCATTCATATTCATCAACCCTCTTTAATCGTTCGATTCGTTCAGTATAATCGGTTCGATCTAATTTTGCATTTTGATTGACTTGAATATTTGAATACGTATGCGAAGTCCATGAATAGGTTTTCGAAATTACATCGAATGCATGGATTGAAACGAAGCACAAAAATCGCTCGGTGGAAAGAACTTTGCTCAGTTTAGTAAAGAGCGCTAAACCAGTTTTCGGATTCCATCAACTTTTAAGTCACTCATCCTGACATCGGTCAACTCTATTTCGTCGCCAAAAACTCAATCGATAGGATCGCCTTTCTCGAAAATGATACGGATGGCGGTTCGACTACATTGCGTTGGTGGACTTGGACGGTAAGAATCCGCACCGTCGCTAAAGTTCCAATTCAAGTAAATTTGCTTGACTCATTTCGAATCCGAGTTTATGACTGATTAAACGGATTAACGATCGTAAGTTTTTCGATAATTTGACCGTCTTGTAAGTCTTCGCTGTAAAGGATTCTACACTTGGATTCAAGTGCAGCGGCCACTATTAGACTATCGTAAAACGTAAATCCGTAACGCCGCATAATTTCAAGCCCAAAGCGATAGAGTCGATCTGTCGGATTAACGGACCATAAAGGAACTAACACATCTTCAAAAAATTGATGCGTCTGTGCTGCTGTAGCACCTAACTTTCTCGTGATTACATTGATTGTCTCCTGGACGACCTGATAACTGATGTACCCAATTCCTTCTCTCACTGCCGATTGAATCAAATCAACAGATCGTGTGCGTTTTTCACTATCGGTTTCATCAAATACGTATATGAATACATTTGAATCAATAAAGTACTTATCGTTCATTCATTTCATCTCGAGAGAATTTACGGCCACCAGAAAAAATACTAGCTTGTAGTTCGCGGATCGTTTCAATAGTTCGCTCACTTTTCTGTTCGCGCTGGACATAATTTTCCAACCACATTCGGAATTGCGCATTCAAAGTCGTATGCTCAGCTGTTGCACGTTGTCGTGCTTTTTCGATTAATTCAGCATCTGCACTAAGCGTTATGTTCTTCATTATTTCATCTCGAATTTAATTACACGAATATACTATACACTATTCTCGTGTTAATTTCATGCGAAATTCATCGACATTCAGACTATACCCTTCATCTTCTTTTGCTCAATTACTCGGACATCGTGTCGAGAATAGCACTCACCGAATACTTGAAGATTATGTTGTTAAAAGAAACGTTGTGCAATCGAGCGAAGTTCTCAGATATTTCGCAGGTCTGATTGCACTCAAGGCAGTTTGGCGTGATATCGAAAAGCCCTAATTCACCACCCAAAGCTCGGTTAACGCAATTACCCTTTTCAAGAGCACACACACCCGAAAAAGATATGGAAGAGGTTTGTCTAGATGGTGGACCTGGTCGCAATGTATTCGAACCACATCCGTACTACATTTTGAGTTCGCTATATTGGACACCTCATCCCAGCCTCTCTACCAAGAAATTGCGGCTAAATCATTGCAACTACATCAACTTGGATTAAGTTTAAGAATCATTGCCACAAAACTCGATGTTGATGAAAAGACTGTATCCAAAGCAATTCGATGGGTAAATAAAATCTAGTTCTCAGAATAATTAAATTTAATTTAAATTTTCCTCAATCATATATGCATTTTGTAAAAATAAATAAAGCTTCCTCGCTAAGGAGTACAACTCTCAGAGCTACCATGTTTCCGATTCTTCACACATCCTAATAACCGCATCGCGACCTCCAAATTTTAGCCAATCCCTTTTGAGTGCTATGCACGTAGATTCTGCATACCAGAGCTCTACACAATCTTTCACATCCTTAAAGCACTGCTCTGTAAACCAACCTTCTTCCATCATACAGACTTGATAGGTGATTTTTGTGATTTTGATTCTCGATATATCATCAGTTGCATTTTTGTATTTGTAGCTTTCCAATGAAGCTTTCAACTGGCAGAGTAATTGTCGATTTAAAATATCATGTTCTCGTTCCCAATACTGACTACACTGGTCGTTCTCATGAAAATTTAGGTTATTCTCACCAACACAATTTGGGTTGAGTGGTTCTCTAACTGTTCTAAGATACAAATCATGCTTGAACTCATCAATCATTTGCACCATCTGGTTTCTAGTTTCCCATAAATCGTTTTCAAAATACTTATTGGCCTTGGAGATTAGTACAATAATTAGTACGAATACAAATATTAGAATAAAAATTTGTACACCGTCAACTACCACAAGCTTCCAAAATTCGGTTGATGCTTTCTTTCTGGCCTCATTTGACCTATCCCCTTTTAAAATTTGTTTCAGCTCTTTAATTCTTTGTTTCTTTTCTATAGTTTTCCTGTCTCGCAGCTCAAGCCATGGCTTTAGCTTATGCCATAGAACTAATATCATTAGCCCGCCAACAACACCTAATATCAATCCGCCTACTGGTTCTAAAATTTTTATCCACTCGTTAATTTGTACTATGTCCAAGATTTTTCCTCTTTTGAGAGCCTAGTTGGTGTCTGTCAGAAAACCCACGACTTTAAGCGACAAATCAGCAAGTGATTGTCGAAAGTGCATCACGGGGGAATTAAAAAAAGTGGTGTATCAAGCAAAACGCAGAAAACCACAAATCACAATTCAACCAAGGAGGTGCGTCACTACAGTTAAAGATAACGTAACTTCCCCTACGACGCGAGAATTTGATTGGAGGATGCGCGCTTACCGATCTACTTCAGGCTGGTGTAGGAAGCTCACTTGTCAGGCGGTTGAATTGGAAGTGGACGATTTTCTATTGAGCTATTCGAGAGAATGGTCCGAAACCTCGCACATCAATTGCGTCGCCGGATTTATCCTTTCACGAGCACCACCAATCAGGCATCTTTTTCCCGCTAGTGAAATTCCCTTCTAGTGTCATATTGCGACTACGCATCGGTCTTCAGACGTTGCAGGTAATTCACAAGCAAATGAATTTCTGTACTTGGGTTTGGGTCGTTCGTTTCTCTGCCGTCTTCAATAGTGCGTTGAGCATTCTCTTTTGCATTTTCCAGCCGATTCTCAAGATTCTGAAACAACCCTCGCTGTGACTTTTCGTAATTTGGAAGAAATTTCTTCAAATCTCCTACGCAATGGTCGGCTGGACTTACCTTACCTGATCTTGCGTATGGGCTACGAGTGTAGCGGAAATGCAGAAGCAACCAGAATTCAAAACACGGCCACGACCGAGCCAATTTCAGCTTGTTGGCCTTGGCGCGGGCACAGACTTCATCAAACTTTGCATGCTCGTCCCTGTCAAATACACAAAAAACGACATCGTATTTTTCTCCGAGATCTAGTTCCCTCTTCTGATGATCAAGTGCTGTATTCACTACAGTTTCTGGAGCGGACCCTTCATTGACTACAACTACATTGGCTACACTTAGTCTGTATCTACTCCTAATATCGCTGAAGTAATGCGGTTCCGTCTTCGAACCTTCGCAGACAATCAGAACTCGGTCGTAGGGTTCGCGATTCGGGGATTTCCGTCTTGATGGTTTGCGTGGTCCTCGCTTGGCCATAGCGAATCCACTAAATGCGCTGTTCGACGAACGGCAAAGCCCCGTACCTGCCAGTCAGATATGATCGTTCAAGGTTTTCCAGTCCCTTACGAGGACTGAACTCCGTAAGTGGGAACACACGAGTCTCTTGTTTCTCGTTACGCTCGCAGAACCAGATCTGATCGCGACGAAATACGTCTTGATTCAGAATCGATGTGTCGTGAGTAGTGAAGACCAACTGAGCGCCTCCCGCGTTTAGCTGAGGATCATGGAACTGATCGGCCAGGAATCTGACCAGTGTAGGATGAAGACTGGTATGCAATTCATCGAATACGATCACGTTCCCATTCTTCAAACTATCAAGCCATGGACCAGCCAAGGCAAAGATTCGTTGCGTTCCGTCCGATTCATCTTCAAGTTGCAATTCACTCGAGGGACTCTTGCCAGTATTGTGCCTTAGTCGCAAATTGGGAAATTTCTCGCCAGCCAACTTTTCCTCCAGTTTCTCCCAATACTGCTTCCAATCCGGGTCCATGACTTCTTCATGCTGTGGCGGTTGAAATTCTTCCTCCACAACACGGATGTCTGTGATGCCGAGATCGGCTACATTTAGAAAGTCAACAATCTCACGCTTGCGTTGGTCGTGGCACCAAGACATTGAATATAAGTTTGACCAGCCTTGAGCGTCGATCACTTTCAACTTTTTCTCGAACCAATCGTAGATTGGTCGCAATTGTTCGCTGTTGAGTGAAACCGCGGTTGACAGATACAGCGCATTGGGTCGAGTTGCGCGTTGCCAGACTTTCTTGTCTCCTTTGAGTTTGGGACCAAATTGCCATTCTTTCTCTGTACGTTCGAACCAAATTTGGAGACGCCCATGGGGCCAAGCGAAGAGCCACTCGTCAATTACATGATGGCGAGTAGCCCTGAATCCGTATTGGTACCTGACTCCTTCGGCAATACACAAGACTTCTAGCATTGTCGCCTCGTCTTCGTAAGCAGGATCCAGACGAAATGGGGTCACCGGCAACTCAGCAAGATGTTCGGTCGAGTGGGTGACAACGTATTTCATCGTAGCCAACGCGTCGACTAAATTGCTCTTGCCGGCGGCGTTTGGTCCGTAAATAGCGACAGAGCGCACTAGCGGTTCATTGTGCACATCTCCAGAAAGTTCGGGCTTGACTAGGTGTGTATCGCGCTTTTCGTTTCCGCGACCCGCAGCTAGATTCAGCCGCGCCTCGTTGCGAATGGATTTGAAATTTTCGACTGCAAACTCTATAAGCATATTAAAGCCAATTTAATACCTAAAATCGTCATTATATGACAAAACTTGACTCTAAAATCAATTCAGTGCTGGCAAGAAGCCCCATCCATCACATCTCAGAGTCATGCATATAGGGAATGTGCGGTCACTCTCTGAGCGCGTGTGCAACACGCGGATATTCTTACTTTTGTCTTGCGGCTTTCGAAAACATCTACCTTTGTAATGAATCAATAAAAATCTGTTGTCTTATGTGAGAACAAATAAGACTATGGAATTTTGTGAGTCCGGAAAAAGTAAGGGTTTCGTACCTACAAATCAAAGGGACAACAACTATTCCCTATCCTTGGAGCACTAGTTGGTACTCTTATTCAATTCTGAAAACTTTCGAGACGCTTGTGACTGTTTTCAATTTCTACCATACTCTTTAGAGTTTGTTGTACTACAGGAGAATTAAAGAGTTCTTCCGCGTCAATGGATACCACTCCTTTTGATGTGATCGAGACTTTGGGTCGATCACCCGATTTTTCCACCATAGAATTCCGCCCCTAATCATTTTGCTAGTCTAATCTTTATTTGTCAAAAATTCGTGTGCGAAACTTAATCTTTAGGTTGCCAATCTGGCGAATTTGTTTGAATATGGTGGTATCGTCTAACAACGCGAATTTAGATGCCGTCCAGTAATCGAAAGGATCAACAACTGCCCAGATGTGCCCCGAGTCAGCTAAGAAATCTGCTGAAACAAAATCCACCTTTACAGTGACAAGTTATTTCCCAAAGATCAGATGGTTCGACTACATTGTGTTGGTGGAGGTGGCGGGAATTGAACCCGCGTCCGAGAGCCCTCTGCGCGCTGGCGACTACATGCTTAGTCTACCCATTAGTACGGTCATACTCTGTCCGGGTAAACAGTCCTGAGTATGACGGTCTCGAATGCCGAAGCATCAAATTCACTGACAGGAGTACGAGACAATCCCTATCAACTAGTCTGAAATTATTTGACCCCGATTCTTACCATTCAGACATGGAAATCACGAGGCTCAGCGGTCAAGCCGCTAAGGCGTAGTTGTCGTCGTTGGCAACTAATTTTTTGCAGACAGTTTTACGAGGCACCTGCACCTCGACATGCTCCAACGGTTTTGTGACCCGCGTCGAAACCAAGATCACCCCCAATTTTTAGCCATATATTAGTATAGAGTCATCACCTCCAGATTTAAACCTAATGTTGCATTTCTGCAATACAGTAATCCATTTCGTCGCGTTGTCTGTTGTAATATTGCGACAGATTTGTCGCTTATTTTAGTCGGGATAGATCTCTATCTCGGTCTCGCTCAATATCCCTGGCCTTGATCGCAGCACGCTTATCGTACTGTTTCTTTCCTTTGGCCAGTGCAAATTCCAATTTGACTCTACCATCGCTCCAATATAGCCGAGTCGGAATCAGAGAATACCCTTTCCTTTCAACTGAACCGATTAGTCGGTTAATTTCTACCCTGTGTAGAAGCAGTTTACGCTTTCGCGTGGGATTCACTACTTCGTGAGTAGACGTTGTCGCATCGGGCGAGACATGAGCACCGATCAAAAACAACTCACCGCCATTCGGAGAAATATAGCTTTCTTTAATATTCGCTCGATTCGCGCGCATACTCTTAACTTCCCATCCATGCAGAACAATACCTGCTTCATAGCGCTCTTCAAGATGATAATCATGGGAAGCCTTTCTATTCGTCGTGATATTGTTATCTGAATTTTGCTTCTTTTTTTTATGCACTCGCCTAACCTTTACCTTGAGCGACGTCTCGAACTTCGTTTGCGGGTTGTTTTCACAGGGGTTGTGTCAAAAACTTCACCGAGCTTTTCCTCGATGTCTGCCATCGTTGGCTTACGCATCGGTTTGTATTGATCAAGGCTTGTTCGCATTTTTCGGACATGATCGAATTTCGTACCACAGCAGCCACCGATGATCGTCGCACCGGTACTTCGTGCAATTTGGGCATAGTCAAACATCTGCTCTGGTGTAGCGGTATAACGAATCTGTGTACCCTCCCAGACAGGAATGCCACAATTGGCCTTTGCGATATAGTGAAACATATTTGGATAAGCGTTTGACATTTCAAGAGTTGCAGCAACAGTCTGAGCGGGACCAACACCACAATTTGAACCGATTGCAAAGGGCTGAACATCCATCTCAAGACAAATTTCAACAAATTCAGCTGGACTGATTCCCATCATGGTTCGACCATTCGTGTCGAAGCTGCCACAAGTTGCAAATGGTAATTTGGTTGCCGCTGCACCTGTTATCGCAGCAATCAGCTCTTCTCGCGATGAAATAGTTTCAATCCATAAAAGGTCGCATCCTCCGCGCGCCAGCGCCAGTGCCTGGTCTGTAAAGGCTTGAGTCGCAACACCCTGTTCCAAAGTTCCGACTGGCTCAATCAACTCTCCTAAAGGTCCCATAGACCCTGCCACAAACACATCTCTGTCAGCTCGATCCACAGCACTGCGTGCAATTTCTGCTGCTTTCTCGTTCAATTCAGAAACTCGGTCCTCACTACCGTGCAATTTCAATCGCATGGCATTGCAGCCAAAGGTGTTTGTCAGAATAACATCAGACCCAGCTTCAACAAATCCTCCATTCAATTCCGACACTCGTTCAGGATAGTCAGAATTCCAAAGTTCCGGGGCATCTCCTGAAACCAGACCCATGTCAAACAGATTGGTACCTGTTGCACCATCCATCAACAGACTATCCATCTCACCGAGTGCGGTCAAGAATGATTTACTCACTGTGTGTAACCCTCCGATGTTTCCCTATGTCTTTGATTTTACGTCAACTAAATTAGAACCTTTTATCGAATACACTGGATGTTCCAACGCCAGCATTTACTTTTTCTTCAATATTCCGATAGACAAAGCAATGGCTATAATTCACTTAACCGGCGAAAAGTTCGATTTGTGCAGGCGGACTGTTGCCATTGATTGACGAACAAGTTCTTCCAACATCACGGACCTCGTAAATTCATGAGCTTTCGACTGTTGAATTCAGCGATCTTGACGCTATTGTGTCTGCTTCCTCTGCAAGTGTTTAGCGCCACGCAATTGATGATGTTTAACTCCGATTATTGTACTTGGTGTCATAAATGGGAGGAAGATATAGGCGGAATCTACCACTTGACCCCGGAATCCTGTCAAGCACCGCTGGAACGGTATGATTTTGACAGCGGGGAGTACCCAGATTCCCTCACAATGTCAGAACCGGTCATCTATACCCCGACTTTCGTACTGTTCCACAATCAACAGGAAATTGGACGCATCACCGGATACCCAGGGCCTGATTTCTTTTGGATTGAACTTGATGACCTCATTCAGTCCAACCTCTCCGAATCGATACAACTGTCAAACTCTCAGAACTGCAGTCAGTCCTGATTCAAGATATGCGCCCTTTTTCTTCGTCAGGAACGACTTACAGTCATACGTCAATCGTCGACTTATCTTGCGAAGAAATGTTTCACATCGTAAATGATGTCGAGTCCTATCCCGAATTTATCAGTTTCTGCAACGCTGGTAGGCTGGATCAGATGCATGCAGACGGATATACCGCGAGTATCGAATTTCATATTGGTAAGTTTAGTAAACACATCACAACTCGTAATTTCGTTTCACCGTTTTCATCGGTTTCAATGAAACTTGTTTCAGGCCCATTCAAGCGGATGAATGGTACATGGACATTTTCGGAGCTTGGAAAGAACAAGTGCCAAGTCAACCTGGAAGTAGAATATGAATTTTCAAATCGAGCAACCGCGCTTGCTTTAGGCCCATTTACTAAAACTCTGCCAAAAGTAATGCTTGAAAGTTTTAAAAGCGAAGCCAGACGCAGATGCAAGAATCAGCAATTAGCCAATCGAAATTGAAATTTTAAAGATGATAAATTCAACTCTACCTGAAACCGATGACACACATATTTCGGTCGAAGTCGTTTTTGTGGGAGAATCCAGCCAGAAAATTATTCACCTTAGGCTACCGCGACAAATAACAGCACGACAAGCAGTTAATCAGGCTAGTCTCGGCAACGATTTCCCGGAATTTGATTTTGCTTCAGCCCCGCTTGGAATCTTCGGAAGAAAAGTTCCAGACAATTATCTGCTTGCTGATCAGGACCGGGTCGAAATTTATCGTCCCCTACAACAGACACCTCAGGAAACCCGGCGTCAACGCGTGAAATTAGCAAGGAAACGAGCTGATCAAAAATAAAGATCAGCCGCTTTCTTCTATATGACGGGCGCGTAACTCGTTCCGCTTGACTTTGCCAGTAGTGGTTAAGGGTAGATCATCGATGTACTCAATCATCCTTGGGTACTCATAGGCTGCCAATCGCTTTTTGACTGAGTTCTGTATGTCATCTGTAAGTGACTCAGACGACACTTCACCCGGTTTCAGGACGACATATGCCTTAACCGCTTCACCTCGCAACTCATCGGGCACGCCAACAACTGCGACTTGCGCGATAGCCGGATGCTTAATGAGACAGTCTTCAATTTCTCCAGGCCCAATCCGGTATCCAGCACTCGAAATTACATCATCTTTACGGCCCACAAACCATATGTATCCCTTATCATCTTTGTAACCCATATCGCCTGTTGCCCACCACTGACCAATGAACTTATCACGGGTGGCTTTTTCGTTCTTCCAATATCCAGCTACCATAACCGGATCATCGCGGTCCGCAGCCAGTTCACCGATTTCACCCACAGGTAAAGCAGTGCCATTTTCATCAACCGGTTCGACTCGATGCCCAGGATAACTCCTGCCAATTGATCCGGGTCGAACTTCCATGACTTCTGCACAATTGCCGCAAATGTAATTGAATTCGGTCTGTGCCCACATTTCATTGATTTCAATCCCGAAAGCTTCCTTTCCCCAAAAGAAAAGTTCAGATCCGAGTGATTCTCCGGCAGACATGATTGTGCGCATTTGAATATCAAACTTTTGTCTGAAATCTCCCAACTGACGTAGCATTTTTAGCGCCGTTGGTGGGATAAAACTATTTCGAACGTGGTACTTTTCCATAAGATGACAGGCTTTTTCGGCATCGAACTTACCGCCATCATAACCAAGTACTGGCATCCCATAGTAGAGCGAAGGAATCAAAGCATCTAGCAATCCACCGGTCCATGCCCAGTCAGCCGGTGTCCAGAATAGATCATTTTCCTGAGGAAAGAAATTGTGAGACATTTCAAACCCGGTTAAGTTGCCGATTAGACAGCGATGGGGAGCAAGAGCACCTTTTGGTGGCCCAGTGGTTCCGGACGTATAAACAAGATAGGCTGGATCTTCGGAAAGTGTATTGACGATTTCAAAGCAATCACTCGCCTTTTCAAGCAAACTCCAAAATCCGCTGTCGCTATCGCAATCAATGATTGTTTCAAGTGTTGGCAGTTCATCACGAATGGATTCAATCAAGTCAACGTGTGCAGTATCCGTAATCACCACCTTGGTACCACTGTTATTCAAACGGTAGCCTACTGCTTCCGGACCAAACAGTACAGAGAGTGGAAGCGCGATTGCGCCAAGTTTATAGATTGCGAAGTGACTGATAACGGTCTCTGAACGTTGCGGTAGAACAATACCAACGCGGTCTCCCTTTTCAACGCCATAATGCTGCAAGACATTGGCAAGCTGATTTGACAGTCGCTTCAGATCCGAAAATGTGAATTGGCTCGTTTCACCCGCTTTGTTTTCGCAGTAGATTGCAATCGAATTACCTGAATGCTCGACGTGTCGGTCGCAAGCCATATGAGCAATATTGAAATGTTCAGGGATGCTCCACCGAAATCTCTCGTAAATTGCGTCCCAGTTACCCCATTCCGGCCTTATCAATCTATAACTATCGTTATTCATTACCAGTACCGAATGGCTTGAGTGTACATATTTTCCAGATCTTCTTCAGACACTTCGCATGGAGCATTACTCAACAGACGCTGCTGCATAAAGGCTCCTTGAGCTAGCTGTCCGATGTCATTCTCGTCGTAGCCAACTCCTGAAATCCCGTTTGGAATTCCTGTGGCTTTCATCATAGACTGTAGATGTTCACCCAGAGCTTCACCTGCCTCTAGTTCAGTGGCACCGCCAACATCGGCTGACAACAGTTTGGCACCTTCCAAATGTCGCCACGGATTAGATGATGCGGTAAACCGAAAAGCAGCAGGAGTATTGACTACGACAGAAATTCCGTGCGGAACCAGTGGGTGGTTCGAAGGATAATCTTCCGGACAATAGTTCTTCACCAGTCCTGCGACCGAGTAGGACATCCCGTGTGGGATGTGAACACCGCTATTGCCGAACGCAATTCCTGCGAGTGTTGCAGCCATCATCATGCCATGACGCGCTTCTGTATCACTGGCATCCTCAACAGCTCGAACCAAGTACTTGCCTGTCAGCCAAAGCGCTTGCCGGCAACCCATATCACTGTACGGATTGGCTCCCTGACTCAGTGGACGCACACCATTGGTGGGTCGCTTTCGTTCAGTATAGGGCCTCGCAGTATATGACTCCAACGCGTGACACAAAACATCAAATCCACTTGCAGCAACTACGTTCCCTGGTAAAGATTCAGTTGTATTGGGATCCACAACAGCTCGTGTTGGTTTTAATTTTGAAGAAGCAATTCCTGTCTTGACACGCTTTTCGAGAAAATCAAATACGGCAATTCCTGTGCACTCGCTGCCAGTTCCCGAAGTTGTTGGACAGGCAATATGAGGCGCCAATTCGCCAGGAACGGGTAATCCTTCACCTACCGGTACGTTGACATAATCCAAAAAATCAGCAGGATAAGTGCTGTATAGATTCGCTGCCTTACAGGTATCAATAACTGAACCGCCACCAATTGAAATATAACCATCAAACTGTCCTTCAATGGCGAATCGTGATGCTTCCTTAAACGACCTGTCTGTCGGTTCGATGCTGACCTCGTCAAAGATGTCACATTCAATTCCAGCCCCGTGAAGACCATGTATAGCAGAATCTACGAGTTCCAGATTTTTAACTATTGGATCAGTAAACAGTGCAACTCGTGTCATCTCGAGTTCTGTCGCATCGAAATGCAACTCCTCAAGTGCACCGGGGCCATATTTGATTGAACTGAAATCTACTGCGAAAACAGACTCGTGCCCCGCTGCAAACTGATAATGATGGCAGCAGTCCATTGAAAATCATCCCACTCCGTAATTGCATAAATTCATAGCTTCTGAGACGCGTCCAATGCCTGATCCAGGTCCCACAGAATATCTGTTATGGTTTCAAGTCCCACTGAAATCCTGATCATATTCGGCTGAACACCAGCGGCCTCCTGAGCTTCTTCATCTAGCTGACGATGAGTCGTTGATGCTGGGTGAACGACCAGTGTTTTCGCGTCTCCAAGATTGACCAGATGACTCAGAAATTGAACAGATTCTATAAAGCGCACGCAGGACTCTACACCACCTCTAATTCCAAAACTCATGATCGCACTGGCACCTTTTGGGAAATACTTCTGCGCGAGATCAAAATAAGGACTAGACTTCAGTCCGGGATAACTAACCCATTCAACTGCCGAATGATTTTCAAGAAATTCAGCGACTGCATTCGCATTTTCAACATGGCGGTCCATGCGTACATGTAATGTCTCCAGCCCTTGCAGGAACAGGAAGGAATTGAAGGGGCTGAGCGTCGGTCCAAAAGTCCTCAGAATTTCACATCTCGCTTTCATCGTGTAGCCGAAATCCCCGAACGTTTCGTAAAACCGAATGCCGTGATAGCCCTCCGATGGTTCCATCATGGTTGGAAAATTCCCATTGTCCCAGGGAAATTTACCCGATTCAACCAGAACACCTCCGATTGATGTTCCATGCCCGCAAATGAATTTTGTAGCTGAATGAACCACGATGTCGGCTCCGAATTCGAACGGTCGACAAAGATAAGGAGTTGCGAACGTATTGTCAACGATTAACGGAAGACCATGCTCTTTAGCGATATCTGAGACAGCTTCAAAATCAACAATGTTACTGGCCGGATTACCAATTGATTCAACATAAAGACACTTGGTGCGCGGTGTAATTGCAGCGGCGAAATTGTCAGGTACATCACTGTCCACAAACGTCGCATCAATCCCTAACTTTCTAAAGTTAAACGCAAGCTGGGTGTGGGTTCCGCCGTAGAGCGTCTTTGCCGACACCACTTCATCACCGGCTTGTAGAATTGTCAGTAGCGCAACCAACTGTGCCGCCATTCCAGACGATACTGCAACCCCTGCCCGACCCTTCTCCAATGCTGCCATTCGCTGTTCGAATACGGCATTCGTCGGGTTCATAATTCGGGTGTAAATGTTGCCAAAGGTTTGCAGATTAAACAGACTAGCAGCGTGGTCCGCAGAATCGAAGACATATGCTGCAGTTTGGTAGATCGGTGGTACGCGGGCACCAGTCGTAGGGTCCGGCAAGTGGCCTGCATGCAGGCACAGTGTTTCTATTCCAAATTCTCGGTCGGCCATCGTACCGTCCACTAACTGACCCAAGTGGAACGTGTTGACGAAATGACTTTTGTGTCAACACCAATAAAGTTCAGACCACCGAATAACCTTGCATGTTCAATTTTCATGCAACGATTGACGACTACATCCATGCCAGCTTGGGCCGCCAGTTCTTCTGCCTCATGATTGAAAATTCCAAGCTGTAGCCATAGCACTTTTGCACCACAATTGATTGCTGAATGAGCAATCGGTACAACAGCCTCAGACCGTTGAAAGACATCAACGACATCAAACGGTTCTGCAATATCCTCAAGTCTCGGGTAACACTGTTCACCCAATATGGATTCGTAATTGGGATTGACCGGAATCACTCGATAACCATATTCTTGAAGATACTTTGCTGCGAAGTTACTCGGTCTGTACCAGCGCTCAGAAAGACCCACCATTGCAATTGTGCGATTTTCTTTCAGAATCCGCCGTAGTGATTGAATATCATCAACGATCATTCCACATCTCCCAATACAAAAAACTCTCCCGCACTCCAAACTCCAAAGTGTTGACCAGTATCGCTGACACGTTCAGTCCCGAGTTCGACCAGTTGATAGTAGACATTGCGAGCAATCAATCCCTGCAATCCGTCTCTCACTTCAATATAGGGTGATGGTTCACCTTCGTCAGTAAACGCCACCCAGATTCGATGATCTGCATCTGCAAGGATAATGTCGTCGGTTCGAGTTCGAAAATACAGGTTCTGATGCTCACCCTGTCCCTGTTCATCGACTTGAACAACCAGAAATGGTGCATCTTCTACTTGAATACGAAGCTTTTCCACAGGAGTAACAAGGTAATGCTCTCCATCATCGTCCTTACGCAAAACAGTCGAAAATAGCCGCACCAATCGCTGTCTACCGATCGGTGAACCCATGTAGAACCAGGTGCCGTCACGCGCGATTCTGATATCAATATCACCACAAAATTCAGGATTCCACTTATGTACGGGAGGCAATCCTTTTTTCGAAATCTGTGCGGCCAGACTCATCGGGTCTGATGTCGCTTCACTCATGGTCACTTTTCGGTACTGGTCTTGGTCGGCCGTTTTGGTCAATTGCAACGAATGTGAAACGTCCCTCTGTAACTTTTTCCACTTCACCGCTTGAACGACGACTGACCCAGGTTTCAACCTTGACTGCAATTGAGGTTGTTCCGATTCTTAGTGTTGAGCAGTAGCAACTGACAACATCGCCTACATAAACCGGAAGATGAAAAGTCATTGCATCGACAGCGACTGTGGCAACTCGCCCTTTAGCGACTTCATAAGCATGAATACCGCCCGCAATATCCATCTGGGACATAATCCATCCACCAAAAATGTCGCCACTTGGATTGGCATTCGCTGGCATCGCCACTGTACGAAGCGATGCTTGTTTCCTGTTTGAGGCTAGAGGATTCAATCTGTCTTAGAACGCTGTAATTTGGGCAAACAACATAACTTGAAGCTGATTTGACAGAACGCGAGCAACTAGGCTAAGCGCTAATTTCGCACAAAATTCAAATCAACCTGTACTTATCTAGAATTTTAATTTATCACTTGAATCAACAGCTTGGAGAATCTGCTCATTCCCCTTATTTATTTTGTGGAGATGAAACTGTTCAAGGGAGAGGAGACATTAAAGCGATACATAGGAGCCACGATACTAACTTACATCCTTGAAACATTAATGGGGCGGGTATCTGGTGAAAGCCATTAGCAACAGATTCTCACACTTTCCTAAATTACTCCGCACAAATAGTTACTCTACTTAAATTTTTCAGTGGAACACTAATGAGCACTCCAAAATTTAACGCAAACAGTAATGTGAACCAATATAATGTGACAGATTTCTGTCATATTATATTCCCCTATTTCGAAACTATATTCCATTTAATTGATATTATTGAACAATATATTTTAACTCTTAGTGATTGCGTTGAGGCCATACGAGGTTGGAGACAATTATGAAAACAACACTATATCTAGATCCTGAATTGATGCGAGCCGCGAAAAAACAAGCTTTGAAAAACGGAATTTCATTAACTAAGTTAATTGAGTTTTCTGTACGCGATTATTTGGATGCGACAAACACCCCGAATGAACCATTTCAGTTGAATCTATTGACAAAAAAATGTGGACCAGATATGGATGTCATATTGAGTGACAGAAATAAACTTTACGAATTAATGGAAGACGAGAATTGATCGCAGTTGACACAAATATATTGGTTTATGCACACAATCAATTGTCAGAGTATCACGAAAGAGCAAAAACTGAGATATACAATCTTGCCAGTTCATCAATTCGTTGGGGTATACCAATTCCTTGTATCGGAGAATTTCTTCGTGTAATTACGCACCGAAAGATATTCAATGATCCATTCACAGTTGATGAGGCAATAATCGCTCTCAATCATCTGCTTCTATCTCCCAATCTTAAGTTACTTTATCCGACATCCGATTACTTGTCCCTTCTCACTGTTGCGATAAAGGAAGTGAATGCAACTGGCAATCTTGTACACGATGCTCAAATTGTTGCGGTTTGTCGAGGTAATGGAGTAACCGCTCTATTGACAGAGGATCGTGATTTCAATCTTTTCACTAAATTTTCGACGAAACAACTCTAGTCGAGGATTCATTATGAATTTAGTTACATTGACTGTTTAGATGCAGCAGGCATAACTACATTAAATTGCAATGTGATTGCTGTTGAACTCCGATTGTCAATAGGCTACACACAAGAATCTAATGTATTTTGACCTGCCCTTACCCAGTCCACAGTGGTCAGCTGCGATCAATAAAGATGGAATTTAACGAAATGGACAACCCTTTCGTAAGCAATACGACATCTTCAGTCATATGTTCTGGCATCTTCAATTACAACGCCATCCTTGGGTAACGAACCTGGTGCTTCAAAGCTGACATCTGCCCGTAGCTTACAGACTTCTCGAGTTGCTTTGGCAATTTTTTGCTGCAGTTCTCCTGAATGATCAGCAGATTCACACTTCAAATGCATTTGATCCTGGTGGTTTTCGCTGCTTATGATCAGCCTAGCTCTAGAGACCCCTGGAAACCGCTTCACAATCTCAGCTATTTGTGTCGGCTGCACAAACATACCGCGTACTTTAGTTGTTTGATCAGCACGTCCCATCCAGCCCTTGATTCGCGTGTTGGTACGACCGCAAGGGCTCTGTCCTTCCATTACCATAGATAGGTCTCCGGTTGCAAACCGAACCAGTGGATAGTCGGGATTAAATACGGTAACCACAATTTCACCAACCTCACCCGGTTCGACTGGATCGCCGGTACCTGGTTGAACAATCTCAACAATCACTCCTTCATCCAGTATCAATCCTTCCATGGCCTCTGATTCATAAGCAATCAAACCGATATCAGCTGTCGCGTAAGCTTGCAGCAACTGGACACCTCGTTCCCGGATCTCTTCTCGAAGTGAAGGAGGCAATGCCTCACCGGATACCAACCCCCTTTCTAAAGAAGAAAGATCAGCACCCGACTCAACTCCAGCATCCAGAATGATTTTCAAAAATGATGGGGTGCCTGTATAAGCCTGAGGCCGCAACGTTGCTATTGCATGAACCTGCAATTCGGTTTGTCCGACTCCTGCCGCAAAAACCGCACAGCCCAACTCACCGATGGAGCTTTCCAGCATCATGCCAGCCGGTGAGAAATGATAGGAAAAAGTATTATGAACCAGCATACCCTTGCGCATGCCGGCTGCGAATAGAGCCCGACATAAACGCCATCCATCCGGGCGACTGGTCTGAGGTTCATAAATTGGACCTGGTGAAGCAAAAATACGCACCAGATTCTCCGGATCATAAGCTGCCAAACCTCCAAACGGTGGTTGCTCCTTTTGCAGTCGACTTAGATCGGATTTTCTGACAAGTGGCAGAGTAGCCAATGCTTCGCGCGAATTGATCGACTCAAGATCAAACTCTGCCAGTTGCTGTTCAAAAAAAGACGCCTTGGATGCTGCGTGAATCAGCTGCTCCGGAAGTGCTGAAAAAAGTTTCTGCTCTCGCACCTCGGGATCACGGACTTCTAGGGAATCGTAATATTCAGTTGCCATAATGGGGTTGCGGCTCTGTATTTACAAAATTGTTCGCCGACTTGAATCGCAGTTGATCAGAGATGATCAAAGTTGAGACTGAATCGTCATCAACTTGTGTGAATTAACTTATGCCAGCCAGCGCTTTCGCCGTCGGTAGTGTTTAACGTTTCGGAAGCTTTTTCGGTTTTCACCGCTGACGCCAAGATAAAACTCTTTTACATCTTCATTCTGTAGCAGGTCTGAAGCAATTCCATCCATCACCACTCTGCCATTTTCAAGAATGTAACCGTATTGAGAATAGCGAAGCGCCATATTCGTATTCTGTTCAGCAAGCAGAATGGTCACGTGTTCGTTTTCGTTGAGCCTTTTGATGATCTCAAAAATTTCCTCTACCAGCGTTGGTGCCAGTCCCATTGAAGGCTCATCCAGCAAAATAACCGATGGTTTAGCCATCAGTGCTCTACCCACTGCTGTCATCTGCTGCTCACCACCAGAAATATACCCGGCAACACCATTTCTTCGCTCCTTAAGTCGCGGAAAATAACTGTAGACCAGTTCAAGATCTGCCTGGATTGCTGCTCGTCCGTCCCTGCGCGTGTATGCACCCGTCAGCAGGTTTTCCTCGACTGTAAGGTGCTCAAAGCAATGTCGGCCTTCCATCACCTGCGTAACACCTCGTACCACCAAATCGGAAGGTGTGAGGGCATCAACGCGTTCGCCACGGTAAATGATTGAACCTTTCGTGACTTCGCCACGCTCAGCGCGTAACAGGTTGGAGATTGCTTTGAGGGTTGTTGTTTTGCCTGCGCCATTGGCTCCGAGAAGGGTAATGATGCCCCTCTCGGGAACCTCCAATGACACGCCTTTCAGAACGAGAATAACCCGGTCATAGATGACCTCAATGTTATTGACACTGATTATCGCTTCGCCGTTAGAGCTTGGCGATTGTACTGACTCGTTCACGAAATGACGTTATTGTGTAAAAATTTAGGATACTAACCGCAATCAGATCCCATGTCCATGCCGCTACGTGGAGTAATACCTTTCTCCGTTGCATAGGCCATCGAACTATCCATAATCATCGGGTCTACGATAGACTTGTCAGTTTCAATCCAGTCGGTAATTTCGACCCACTTGGAACCATCCCAACGACTGAATTTCACTGGACCGCCACCTTCGTGATCGGCGCAAGTGATTGTCAGTGGCGCCATCATTCCGTCCACTCCGAGTTCCTTGATACGTTCCGCGCTGATGCTCAGGTTTTCAAGTCCCCATCGCATCTCTTCGCCAGACAGCACTTTCGCACCGAATTTACCCTGTGCAGCACGGATCGCCTCTACAGTCACAATTCCGGCCACTATACCACGGTTGTAGTAAATTGTACCGACACGCTGTGGAGAAATATTTCCTTGTCCCGCACCGTGAACAACATCCAGAATGTTTTGAATGAGGGGGAAATCTGAACCTGACGGATGGAACCCGGCCGAAACGTATCCAACCGCTGCCTTACCAGCAGGAATCACGTCTTCTTCCGCACCGCTCCACCAGACTCCAACAATTCTGTCAGCTGGGAATCCAACCCGAGCCGCTTCTTTCAGCGCAGTTGGATTCATAACGCCCCAACCTCGCAGGATCACCCAGTCGGGTTTGTAACGGCGGGCGATGTCAAGCCACGCGGCTTTCTGATCCAGTCCTGGATGGGCCACCGGGTAATGCTTAATTTCGAAGCCATATTTTTCTGCTTGCACTCCCAGAATCGGCACGGTTTCCTTGCCGTAACTACTTTCGTGGTGGAGATTCGCAATTTTCTTACCCTTGAGGGCGTCCATTCCGCCTTCCTGCTGTCCAATGAACTTAATCTTTGCGGTATTCTGGCTCCAGTAATTTGTGATTAGCGGGAATACCCACGGAAAGACTTTACCGTTTGTAGCGTCGGTTCGACCATAACCCAACGATATCAGTGGAATTTTGTCAGCAGTCGCCCGTTCAATCAAGCGATACGTAATTCCCGTACTGAGTGGATGTACGACAGTCGCACCGTGCTCACCTTGATTCTTCAGACGTTCGTAGCACTCAACTCCTCGGTCGGAGTTGTAAGCGGTCTCACATTCTTCCCAAACCATCTTGACGCCACCGACACCACCATCGGTGAGATTCAAATAAGCTAGGTAATCTTCAAATCCGCCGAAGAAGCCGGATCCACCGGCAGCATATGGCCCGGTTCGGTAGACAAGCATAGGAATGAACTGTTCCATATCCTGAGCCTGAGCTTTCGAGACCGAAAATGGAACCACAGCTACAATCGTCGCGACGAACAACAGCACAATGGTTTTGAGTTTCATTTTCATAGTATTTACCTCCCACACGAGTGGAAATGTTAAAAGGTGATAACAGAATAATATGTTAGCATTGCAACATTGTGAATGTATAAAAATTTAGTGATCTAGCGAATTCGTCTTATATTAATAGGGAAACGGCCACTGACGAAGTTTCTCCTTGATGATCTGCCACATTCGTGCAAATCCAAGCGGTTCAACAGCCAGGAAAAATACGATCGAACCGCCGTAAATGATCAATTCAAGGTTGGCAAGCGCAGCACCAGACAGCGTTCCCTCACCGAGATTGGAAGCCACGATATTCAAAAACGGTGGCAACAGCACGATGAATGCCGCTCCCAGAAATGAGCCCATGACCGAGCCCAGTCCGCCAATGATGATCATGAACAAAATCGTAAATGAGCGGATGAGATCAAAGGCTTCAGTATCTGCATTACCCACATATGTGAACACATAGAGGGCACCGGCAACTCCGCAGTAAAACGAACTTATTGCGAAAGCGAGGAGTTTTGTCTTGAGTGGTCGTATACCAATAATTTCAGCAGCAATATCAAAATCGCGAATTGCCATCCACGCCCTTCCGGTGCTACCGCGTACAAGATTCTTGGCCAGCAGTGCCAGAACCACCACAACTGAAAGTGTCAAAATGTACTTTGCTTCCGGAGTGGCATTCGGACCAGAGACGATGACGTCAATCGGTGCCAAGAAATCCAATGGTCCACCCTCATGTGCCAGGGATCCAAATAATGTCTGCGTTGGCGCCGACGCAACTCCCGCGGGATCGTAGTTGGTAAACCAGCCGACGTGGTCGAAAATCCAAAGTAAAAAGAACTGTGAGGCCAAAGTTGCAACGGCCAGATAAAATCCCTTGATTCGAAGCGATGGAATTCCAAATAACACACCGACAGCCGCTGCCATCATTCCTGCCAGAATAAAGTCAATAACCAGAGGAATTTCCGGTAGACGCAGCACCAGGTTATAGCAACCGAATGCGCCTACAGCCATAAAGCCTCCGGTTCCCAAAGACACTTGGCCAGCATAACCCGTCAACAAATTCAGCCCCAGCGCGGCCAATCCAAATACCAATAACTGCGTCAAAATAGGTCCCATCAAATACTGACTGCCAGACAATGGTGGCCAGATAAATGCGATCAATAGAAGTATGACGACCCCGATTCTGTCATTCGTCAGCGGGAATATAGCTTGGTCAGCTGGATAACTGGACTTGTACTGTCCGACTTCCCTATAAAACATTTGCTGCTTCCCCGAACCCTACACTCTTTCAATGATTTTTTCGCCAAACAAGCCCTGAGGACGGAACATTAAGAAGAACATTCCCAGCATGTAAGGCGTCCAGTTCTCTGTACCGCCACCAAAATAAGGAAGCCCTACAAAGACTTCAAATAGTTTTTCGGTTGCACCGACGATCAATCCTCCAATAATTGCACCAGGGATTGAAGTAAATCCACCGATGATGATGACTGGTAACGCCTTAAACGCCAAAAGCGCAATACTGAACTGCACGCCAAGTTTCGATCCCCACATGAGTCCGGCAACCAGTGCCACAATACCGGCTGCAGCCCAAACCACCGCCCAAATGTTTTTCAGCGGGATACCCACACTCAGTGCGGCCTGGTGGTCGTCAGCAACCGCTCTAAGCGCTCGACCGACTCGAGTCTTCTGGAAAAAAATTGCCAGCGCGGTAACCAAAATTGCAGCGATCAATCCCGCATAAAGATCGAACTGGCTGAGATACAACCCACCGATATTGAAAGGAACATCTGGAATACCAATATCCAGTGCGTGCACATCAGCGTCCCAAACGCCTTGCGCGACTCCTTCAATGACATAATTCAAGCCAATGGTGGCCATGAAAAGAATGATCGGCTCCTGGTTGACCATGGGGCGAAGAACAATTCTTTCGATTGCGATCGCAAGGCCGATCACCACAACCAGCGTCACCGCAAAGGCCCGATAGGCGATCGCTCCGTCGGTGATCAGCGCAACAACCGCCAATCCCAGCAAGACGGCGACTGCCCACTTGGGCGATTGAACCCCCGTTGTCAGCATCAGAAACAGGAGCATTGTTACAAAAACCGCTCGCCACATGTTCTGGCCACCGTCTACAAAAAGCGCTAAAACCAGCAATAAAAGAGCCGCAACAAACAGCGGCACCCGAGGCAAATACTTGTCCGAAAATTGTTTGACTGCCGTACCCGCGGTTTTATAGTGATGCAGAAACAGCATCACAGCAGAGACGCCTGCCAGACCGATCGCCAACCAACCGGTCCACATCCAAAAATCCCCGGCGACTTCAGTCAAAAGAACAAATGTCAGTGCACCGAATAACACCAGCGCTCCTTGAGCAAAATTGAAGATCGAAGAAGCCTTGAAGATCAAGACCAGACCGAGCGCCACCAGGGAATACATAATCCCGGACAGCAGTCCGCCAACTAAAACCTCAATGAAAAACAAAAAATCTACAAAATCCATACTGATTTACTCTAAGTTATCAGTGTTCACCCAAATAGGCGCGTATCACATCTTTATTCGTACGCACATCATCCGGGACGCCATAGGCGATTCGCTCACCATGGTCGAGTACCACTACGTGATCAGATATATCCATAACCACTCCCATATCGTGTTCAATGAGTACAACAGTAGTACCGAATTCATCATTGACATCCAGCACGAATCGAGCCATGTCTTCCTTTTCTTCGAGATTCATTCCCGCCATTGGTTCATCAAGCAACAGAATCTTGGGCTCCATCGCAAGGGCCCGACCCAGTTCTACACGCTTCTGCAAACCGTAAGGCAACTTTCCAACCGGGGTTTTTCGAATGCTCTGGATTTCCAGAAAATCGATAATTCCTTCAACAAACTCCCGCTGCGCCATTTCCTGATTCCGGGCAGGATAATACAGAGCTTCGCTGAGAAAGTTGCTTTTTACCTTGACGATCCTGCCAGTCATGATGTTGTCCAGTGTGGACATCCCTTTGAACAGAGCAATATTCTGAAAAGTACGAGCAAATCCCATTCTGGCAACCTGCTCAGGTGAAGCTGAAGTTCGGTCCACTCCGTCAAACTTGATCGTGCCGGCACTGGCTTTGTAGAATCCACTGATTACGTTCAGCATTGAAGTCTTTCCGGCACCGTTAGGACCGATGATTGAGAATATTTCGCCTTCATACACCGAGAAGCCTACATCCTGCAAAGCCTTGACTCCTCCAAAGCTGACGAAAACTCCATCAACCTCAAGAATGAATTCCTTAAATTCACGAACGCGTTCGGTTTCGTGTGTTTGCGATGCTCCAGCTTCCATCGGATCTTACTACCCGGTTTTTTTCATGTGATCGAAGACTTGGATGCTCTGAATCTCAAGGTCGGCAATCATCATGCCCTTTCGCCCATCTTCAAATGTCACTTCGTTCTCAATATGCCCGCGATTGACATCAGAGTACAGAGCGTCAATCAGACTCCCGTACCGTTCCAATACAATCCTGCGACGAACCTTTCTTGTGCGCGTCAACTCACCATCATCGGGATCAAGTTCCTTGTGCAAAATCAAAAACCGCTTGATTTGTGACCCGGAAATTTCACTGTCTTTCGAAAGATCCATATTGGTTTGCTCAATGCAATTTCTGATCATTTCATAGACTTCAGGATGTGCCGCCAACTCCTGGTAACTGGCATAGGCGACGTTCTTGCGTTCAGCCCAGTTACCTACGGCTTCCAAGTCAATATTGATAAATGCGCTAACATGATCCTGATTGTCGCCAAATGTAACTGCCTCCCGGATCTGCGGAAAAAACTTTAGCTTGTTCTCAAGGAATTTAGGTGCAAACAGCGTACCGTCATTCAATCGACCAACATCTTTGACGCGATCGATGATTTTCAGGTGACCGGCGTCGTCAAAATACCCCGCATCACCCGTAAATACCCAGCCATCGCCAGTACGTGTTTCCAAAGTCGCCTCAGGATTCTTGTAGTAACTCTGAAAAACTCCAGGGCTTTTATACTGAACCTCACCAGCCTCCGAAATTCGAACTTCAACATCTGGAAACGGAATGCCACAAGTATCAGGTTTGACATCATTATCCTCCTGAACTGTGATATACACCGACGCTTCAGTCTGACCGTAAAGCTGTTTGACATTGATTCCAAGCGAACGGAAAAATTCAAATATTTCCGGTCCGATCGCTTCACCTGCAGTGTAAGCAATCCGTACCTTGCTGAAGCCCATGGTATTTTTTAACGGCCCAAAAACCAGAATTTCACCGATCAGATAGAGAAGCCGGTCAATCAATCCAACAGATTCTTTTTGCAGAATCTGAATTCCGCAGCGTTTTGATACGCGGATGAAGTAGTCGAACATTTTTCGCTTGATCCAACTCGCATCTTCCATACGTACTAATACGGTTGTCAAAATGTTCTCAAAAATTCTGGGAGGGCTGAAAAAATAGGTTGGACCGATTTCCTGCATATCGTGCATGACGGTCGCACCACTCTCCGGACAACTGACGCAAAATCCAGCAACATACGACTGCGCATAGGAAAATATGTGATCACCAACCCAGGCCATCGGCAGGTAGGCCATACACTCTTCTTTTTCTGTCAGTTTGTCAAAGTCAATCGAATTGATGACCGTGATCAAGATGTTCTCATAGGTCAGAATGACGCCCTTGGGAAATCCGGTTGTACCTGATGTATACAAAATAACTGAAATATCACGCGCACTGCCTTTATCGATTTCCGCTTCAAGGTAGGCTGGATTTTCATTTTCGAATTTTTTACCTTCCTGAATCAGACTGTCATAGCTTTCCAGATTGTCAATCGAATAATGTCGCATGCCACGCGGGTCGTCATAAAAAATGTACTTAAGCTTTGGGCAACGATCCGATATCTCTAGCAACTTGTCAACCTGCTCCTGATCCTCAACTAGAGCAAATCGAATGTCAGCGTGATTTATGACATATTCCATCTCCTGCGCAACGGAGTCCTGATACAACGGCACTGGAATTCCTCCGAGTGATTGCGCAGCGGCCATGCCCCAGTAAAGTCGGGGTCGATTGTCCCCGATAATGGCGAGTTTGTCTCCTCGTCGAAATCCTGAAGCGGCCAGTCCACAGGCTAAACTTCTGACCTCATCAACAACCTGAGACCAAGTCCATGTCTGCCAGATTCCAAAATCCTTTTCTCGAATTGCCGGGCGGTCGGGTGTGGTCTGCTTCCGGTTTATCAGCAGTTTGGGGAATGTGTCTAACTTGGGATCTAATTTCATTCTTTGTTCTGGATTGGTGGCAATTTTCGATTCAAAGTGTGCCAGCAGGAATTCACAAAAGTTATTAGTTTATCCGAATTGGCTGTTTTTTTGAACCAATTTATTTTTTGCCGTTCCATCTCTGAACCAATACAGCTGTCCGCTTCCCTTGAAACGCGTAGTTTTTCACCAGCCGCAATTCCTTACTACAATTCACGAATGATGCGTTGCGCGGCTGACCGAATCTGATCCAGATTTCCAGGATTCAACTTCCAGTTGATCTTGAGACCGTCTCCCAAAGTGCGCGGAATGATGTGCATGTGAAAATGCATTACTGATTGCGCCGCACCTTTGCCGTTCGCCTGCACAAGACTGACACCATCGGGAACCAGAGCCTTACTTATCGCAGTTGCGACTCGCTTGGCAGTCGCCGACACGTGGGCAAGTTGATCATCAGGTACTTCATAAAGATCCTGCCAGTGCTGTTTTGGAATGATCAATGTATGTCCATAAGCGATTGGGTTTATGTCCATAAACGCGAGGGTATGGGCATCCTCATAGACTGGAATACTGCCAATCTCACCCGCAACAATTTTGCAGAAAATACACTCTGAATCGAATCTCATGTTGAATCCTCCAGCTTGAAACAGTTTTTATTACTGGGAAGCACGGTCAATAATCATGGCATCCCCGTAGCTGTAAAAACGAAATTGTTGTGCAACTGCATGTCGATAGGCAGTCATCACCCGATTCAGTCCACCAAAAGCACAAACCAGCATCAACAGCGTTGACTGCGGTAGATGAAAATTGGTGATCAGCGCGTCGATCACCCGAAAATTAAATCCCGGTTTAATGAACAAGTCGGTTTCTCCCTTATACGGCTGCAATGTACCCTTCTGCGCCGCTGCCTCAAGTACTCTGACTGTGGTTGTTCCAATCGCAATGACACGCCTTCGCTGAGCTCTTGCCTGATCCACCGCGTCGCAAACCTCCTGCGACACATGGTAACGCTCGCTGTGTAGCCGGTGCCGGAACACATCTGCATCGCGTACCGGAGCAAACGTTCCTGCACCGACATGCAAAGTTACATACTGAATTTCCACACCGGCAATTTTGAGTTGCTGGAGTAGAGTTTTGCTGAAATGAAGGCCTGCTGTTGGCGCTGCAACTGATCCATCATGACGGGCATAAATTGTCTGATACCGTTTCTGATCTCCAGATTCAACCGGACGATTGATGTAAGGCGGAAGCGGAACTGAACCGTAGCGATTGATCATCGATTGGATGCTCACACCTGGTTCGGCTTGCAAAACAAACAAGTCTCGATTGCGGCCAATGATGGTCAGTTTTATTGTGTCATCTACAAAAAACGAATCATTAATCCGCAACGGTCGGCGGGCTTTCAATTGAGCCTGCATCTGACTCTCATGTTCCACTCTTTCAACCAGAATTTCCACCCGACCGCCGGTTGGCTTACGCGCCTCTAATCTGGCAGGTATGACTTTGCTGTCATTGCAGATCAATAGATCGCCTGGATTCAGGAGTTGACCGAGTTCAAAAAACCTTAACTCAGTCAAGTTTGTCTTGTGATTACCGACAACTAGCAGCCGACTTTGGCTGCGTTGCTCTGCAGGATATTGGGCTATCAGCCTATCAGGCAGGTGAAAATCAAACTGGTTGAGTTGGAGATTACTGTGCGACTGATTACCCTGCACAATCAATTCGACATCGGGCTGTCCGGATGAAGCGCCCATTCGGTCCACGATCCATCATACATTCGAAGCCCATCCTGGCGAACTTGGTATATGGCCAATAGAATAATTGCTGCGGTTACCCCGGACCCACATGTGCTCACAATCTGCTGATCTTTGTCAACCGAAAGAGAACTCAGCAACTCTGCAATCGCATCCGGACCCTTCATGGTGCCATCTTCATTAAGTACATCACCGTAGTACATATTGGCACTGCCCGGAATATGGCCGCCTCTAAGGCCCGGACGTGGTTCCGGTTCAGTACCGTTGAACCGACCGGGTGATCGAGCATCGACCATGGCAATTGAACTATCTGACAGCGAATCCACAACCCCTACTCGTGAAATGATCGCATCAACCAAATTTTGACTTTGATAGGTTGCACTTTCAATCTTGTGTGTGTCTTCGGCTAGATCACCCCCAGCACTTTTCCACGCTCGAAGACCACCATCCAGAACATTAATTTTTTCATGTCCAAAAGCTCGAAACATCCACCACGCTCGGGCAGATGCAACGAAATTTCCACGGTCATAGGCAATAACACGGTCTTGGGCAGAAATTCCGAGGGCTCCAACCGCCTCTTCAAATATCACCTGAGTCGGAAATACGTGTGGCAGATTGATCGAGGTATCAGCAATTTTGTCTATATCAAAATAGACAGCACTGGGGATGTGCTCCAGCAGATACGTCTCATACGCATTGTTAGGTACATTTGGCATGTACCATGTCGCATCTATAAATCGAACATCAGAATCACTTTGCAGTGCGAGCACATCAGTAGCAGAAATTAACGGATTTGAAAACATAAAACCTCTTGTTAAGTCCCAGGTGATCGCAATATTTTAAGCGGGGCTTGTTACCTGCGCCTCTATTTTTCGGTACCATGTGGCGAGAAGCAAACCGCGCGCCAACATGAATGCCATCACTCCAAGCCAAAGACCGTGATTGCCAAAGAGATAGGAACCGGGAAACGCCACCACAAAAAACAGCACCATTGAAATTATCAAGCAGTTCCTCATTTCAACTGTTCGAGTCATTCCAATGTAGACGCCATCATATAGAAACGGCCATACACAGAAAAATGGCGCAATAATGAGCCAAATCAAATACTCGGCAGCTGTCTCTTGAACACTGTCAATTCCGGTCATCAACCCAATAACAATGTTCCCGAATAACAGATATACCAGACAAAAACAAAGTGCGACGATGATGGACCACAACAGTGTAACCGCTACGGTGCGATTCAGTCGGGCACGATCTTTAGCGCCATATGCATTTCCAGCCAATGCCTCTGCAGCGTGTGCAAAGCCGTCCAAACCAAAAGCCAGGAAGTGCAAAAGGTGCATCAGTACCGCATTGGCCGCCAACACCAAGTCACTCTGCCTGGCACTCGCCCACATAAAGTAAATGAACACGATTTCGAGACAAAGCGTCCGTATTAGAATATTGACGTTAACCTGAACCAGTTGCACCAGCTTGTCCCGCCGCAGAATTTGTAATTCAGCCATCCTTGCCGGTGACATCCGAAGCAGTTTCCAGCAAATACCCAGACCCACCAATGCGGTTGTAACTTCACTGATGACTGTTGCAGCAGCAACACCAGGCACTCCCCAACCGAAGACCATTACAAACAGCAAGTCGAGAATGATGTTCATACCATTCAACAACAACTGCAGGATTAGTGCGGTTCGCATCCGCTGCAGGCCGAATAGCATTCCCAAAGTGACGAGGTTGAACATCGCAAACACAGCGCCCCAAACTCGAATGCCATAGTATTCAAGCGCATGAGACTCAACTTGTTCACTTGCTTCGAAAAACCAGAAAATCACGGAGCCAATTGGCGCCTGCAGCACTATGACCAGTCCACCGACACTCAGGGCAACCACCAGGCTTCGAATGAACGCTGCGCCTACCTCTGTTTGATCGTTGGCACCGTAGCTTTGCGCTACGAATCCGGTGGTTCCCATTCGCAGAAATCCCACCAGCCAATAAATTGTGCTGAAAATTAGAGCCCCCAAGGCTACAGCACCGATATAGGCTGGGTTCGGCAGATGCCCAACGACCGCGGTGTCAACCGCACCTGCAAGCGGTAAACTGAGATTGGCAATAATCACCGGCCAGGTGAGTTTCAACACCCGACGATGCAAATCGTAGTTGCCTTTGTAGTCCAGAATTTGTTTAATCACTTGGGTTCAGTCTATTCGATCAGGCGGAGCCGGACCAACAACGGTCGGGTGAGTTACTATGCTGCTGATGTAAAATTATGCAACGCCAAAATTCTCTCTGGCCGGGATGGCGAAATTGGCAGACGCGCCGGACTCAAAATCCGGTGGTGGAGACACCGTGAGAGTTCGAGTCTCTCTCCCGGCACCAAACCCATTCGCAACTCGAGATGAAATTTCTATTTGACCTTCTGCCGCTGATTCTGTTTTTCGCGGCGTACAAGATGTATGACATTTTTGTCGCCACAGGGGTGGCGATTGCTGCGTCATTCTTTCAGATCGGCGCCTTTTGGCTGAAGCACCGTCGGTTTGAAACAATGCACATAATTACGCTGGCTGCGCTGGTGATTTTTGGCGGCATGACGATTCTTCTGCGCGACCCACTTTTTATCAAATGGAAGACAACAATAGTCAACTGGATCTTCGCCGCAATTATCCTCTATTCACAATTTTTTACGAAACGCTCAGTGTCCGAAGTACTGTTCGGTGATAAAGCACAAATTCAGCTGCCGCGTAAAGCGTGGCGATTGTTCAACATGAATTGGGGAATTTTCTTTCTGTTCATTGGCGCGCTGAACATTTATGTGGCGTTTTACTACGGACTGCATCTTGACGAAGCCACCCGCGAAGAAATCTGGGTGAACTTCAAGGTATTTGGGGTGATCGCACTAACGATTGTCTTTACGATCGTTCAGATTTTCCTAATGGCGCGATTTGTCAAAGAAGAAGGCGAGAATATATAAGCGGCATCGGCAATTGCTCTACTCGTGATTGGCATTCACGAGTTGCTTAAAACCCCAAATTCTTGAAGGAAAAACCGGACCGGTCAGAAATATCAACTCGCCGCTTCGACTGCGGGCCTGACTGCCAGGCTATTCAGGACATACCGCAGAATCCCCTTGCTTTCAAAATACTCCCATTCTCTGGGGGTTTCGATTCGCACAATTACCCGGAAAATTTGATGTGAACCATCATTTCGGATTGCAACGACTTCGACTAATTTAGCGCCTTTTTCAATGCCTCTGATGTGGTAAACCTCTTCACCCGTCAAACCGAGGGAGTTGCGTGTATCACCGTCTTGGAACCTTAGTGGCAAAATGCCCATTCCAAGTAAATTGGAGCGATGAATTCTTTCATAGCTTTCTGCAATAACTGCACGTATACCAAGCAGCAGTGGACCTTTCGCGGCCCAGTCCCGCGATGAACCGGACCCGTATTCTTTACCTGCAATGACGATCAGAGGAACGCGATCCGATCTATAGCGATTCGCCGCATCGAATATGGACATGACTTCACCGGAAGGCATATGGCGGGTCCAGCCGCCCTCGGTTCCGGGTGCAATTTCATTTCTGAGTCTAACATTGGCAAAAGTGCCGCGCATCATGATTTCGTGATTGCCTCGCCGTGAACCATAGGAGTTGAAGTCTGCCGGACTCACTCCCTTGTCAATCAAGTACTGTCCGGCAGGACTGGTCGGCATAATTGCCCCAGCCGGTGAGATATGGTCAGTCGTAATGCTGTCACCAAGTAAAGCGATCGCTCGTGCACCTTGTATGTCGCCAATCTGCTGGCGTTGAGATGGTTTGACCATGTCGTCGAAGTAGGGTGCTTTTCGAATGTATGTAGAAGACTCATCCCAGTTGTACTGACTGGATTGCTCTACCGGAATCTTTGCCCACTGATCATCACCTTTGAACACGTCAATGTACTTTGACTGAAATAATTCGCTGGTCACAAAACTGTCAATCACACGGTTTATTTCTTCCGTACTGGGCCAAATGTCGCGCAGAAAAACGTCTTCGCCATTACTTCCTGTACCGATCGGGTCGTTAAAGAGATCAATACACATCGATCCGGCCAACGCGTAAGCGACAACCAGAGGCGGCGAGGCCAGAAAATTCATTTTCACTGCAGCATGAACCCGGCCTTCAAAATTGCGATTACCAGACAGTACCGAACTGACAATCAATTCACCTTCCTTGATGCCATCAGCAACAGGACCTGGCAACGGTCCACTATTACCGATACAAGTTGTACATCCATATCCGACCACTGAAAATCCGATTTGCTCCAATGGTTTCAGCAATCCGGAGCGTTCAAGGTACTCAGTAACTACCTGAGAGCCTGGAGCCAGTGAGGTCTTGACCCAAGGTTTAGACTTCAAGCCAAGCCTTACAGCTTTCTGCGCTAATAATCCAGCAGCGACGATAACAGCCGGATTTGATGTATTAGTGCAACTCGTGATTGCTGCAACCACAATATCTCCATCAGAAAGCTTCACTGACTGATGGTCTATATCAATAACAACTGATCTAGCCACGGATTCTTCACCGCGAACTTGGGACAGGTGCTGCGACACCTGACTCTTGGCATCTTTCAGCAGCAGGCGGTCCTGTGGCCGTTTCGGACCGGCGATACTGGGTTGGACATCTGCTAAGTTCAATTCAACTATTTCGTTAAATCGTATGTCGTCACCACTGTACCCGTGCTCCCTGAACATACCCTGATGCCGGGCATATGCCTCTACCAGATTTACTGATCTTTCAGACCGGCCAGTCAGACGCAAATAGTCGAGCGTGCTCGCATCAATTGGAAAAATTCCGCATGTCGCACCATACTCCGGCGCCATATTGGAAATAGTCGCCTGGTCTGATACTGACAAATGATCCAGTCCATCGCCGAAAAATTCAACGAATTTTCCTACCACTCCGTGCTTTCGCAACATCTGCACAACAGTCAAAACCAGATCAGTTGCAGTCGCCCCTTCCGGCAAAGAACCGTGCAGCCGGCAGCCAACCACTCTTGGGAACAGCATCGCTATGGACTGACCCAACATCGCTGCTTCGGCTTCGATACCTCCGACTCCCCAGCCCAATACGCCAATTCCATTGATCATGGTTGTGTGGGAATCAGTACCCACCACAGTATCAGGAAAAGCTTGCAAGACTCCATTTTCCGGTTTTTCAGATACCACCGATGCGAGGTATTCAAGATTGACCTGATGCACAATCCCGGTCGATGGAGGCACGACACTAAATTGTGCAAAGGAGTTTTGACCCCATCGCAGAAATGCATAGCGTTCAGCATTTCGACGATATTCCAAAATGGCATTGAGGTCGACTGCGTTGCTCGCGCCAAAGTGGTCGACCATCACCGAGTGGTCAATCACGAGATCTGTCCGAATCACCGGATTGATCGCTTTGGGGTCATAGCCCATTGCTGCCAAGGCATCGCGCATGGCTGCCAAATCGACAATCGCTGGCACCCCGGTAAAATCCTGCATCAGTACCCGTGAAGGTGAAAATCCGATTTCAGTATCTGGCGGGGCGTTTTCCTGCCACTCCGCAACAGTCAAAATTTGATCTTCTGTTACATCGATGCCATTCTCGTGTCGCAGCAAGTTTTCAAGCAGAACTTTCAGTGAAAAAGGCAGAGATTGAATTTCAAAATTCTGAGCGAGTCGTTCCAGTGAATAAATTTCGTAGGAATGTTTGCTGACTTCAAGTGTCGTTCGGGTATCAAACGTATTTGACATCTGTCATGCACACCTGTTCGAGTGTTGAATGATGGAAGGATAGCGCATCGATCAAGGACCCCGACTGCGGAATCGAGGCCCGTTCGACTGTGGCTTTAAGTGTTTGAGTGCACCGCATCCTGTACTTAAACGAGATGCGGTGATATAGCTTGGTTCAGACAGCGAGCTAATCAATGCTAATCGAAACCGTCTTATGCTTGTCCGATTTCTTGGGTATGGTCAACTGCAGAATGCCATTGTCATAGGATGCAGAAATTTGGTCCTCTAGAATGCTTGTCCGAAACTTAATGCTCCGAAGAAATGTTCCAACGCGACGTTCATGTTGGACCCAATGTCCACCTTCATGACTGACGCGATTGACATCAGCATTGATGGTCAAGGTTCCGCCTGAGCAAGAAATTTTTACATCTTCTTTATTCACACCAGGCATTTCGACACTTGCAAAATAAGCGGATTCATCCTCATAGATATCGACCGCAGGCGTCATCTCGTGGCTGGCCTCTTGACCAACTTTTGACTTGACACCCAGCATTTGCTGGAAAAGATTTTCTGGATCGTCGGGGTAAATATAGTATCCCCCGAACGGTGACGCGATTTTATGTACCACGATACACCTCCTTGTACATGTTTATCATCAGGACTTGTCTTGTAGTTTTATTGAATGGCGTTCACGCTATCCGTTGATTACGCATTGAAATCGCCAGTTTGTTGCAGTGCATTATATTGAAAGATATTGAAAGGATTTGCGCTGTTCAATCGAAAGCCCCCATTTGGAAAACCGCCTTAATTTTCTGATTCACTGCCTGACTCAGTAGCTGTCAACATTACTAAGAAAGCTGCCTCATCCAGTATTTCCACACCTAAATCTTTCGCTTTTTCTGCCTTAGACCCTGGTTTTTCACCAATGATGACAAAATCTGTATTTTTTGACACGCTAGAAGCAACTCTCGCGCCTCGATCTTCCAATAAATTTTTGACCTCCAATCTCGACATTTGACTGAGTGTGCCTGTGAGAACGAATATTTTCCCCTGTAAATCTTGTGTGTTCGATTTATCTAAAGAAGGAGACGAAAGTGCGACACCCCATTCAATCAGAGCTTCAATGGTTTCGCTGTTTCGTTGATCTGAAAAAAAGGTGCTAATTCCTTCCGCAACAACCGACCCAATGCCATGAACTTCGGCTAATTCCTCCTGACTGCTTGATTTCAATTCATCAAGTGTTCCGAACTGCTGCGCCAGAATCACGGCGGTCGACTCCCCGACATGTGGTATTCCCAGAGCTACAAGGAACTTTGGCAGAGTGGTTTGCTTGCTCTTTTCAATTCCTTCCAATAAGTTATTTGTTGATTTCTCCCCCATTCGATCAATTGTCATCACCTGATCAGCGGTTAACCTATACAAATCTGCGACTGTTCTGATCAGACCCTGATTGACTAATTCACTGACCAAGGCTGGACCGAGACCTTCTATATCCATCGCACCTCTTGACACAAAATAACTGATGCCCTGTATCAATTGGGCCTGACAAATCAATTTGCCGGTACACCTGGAAACCGCGGCATCTTCATCGCGAACAATCGGCGACCCGCATACTGGACATTCAGTTGGAAAATTGTACGGCTCAGTACCTTCCGGTCGTTGATCTTTAACGACTCGAACCACTTGTGGGATCACATCACCAGCGCGCCGAATGATGACTGTGTCGCCAACTCTGACATCAAGACGTTCAATTTCGTCCTCGTTATGCAACGTTGCATTGGAGACGACAACCCCAGCGACTTCAACAGGATTTAACCTAGCGACGGGTGACGCTGCACCTGTTCGCCCAATCTGAATGTCGATTTCCTTTACGGTTGTGGTACGCTCCTGTGCAGGAAATTTATGCGCGGTAGCCCAACGAGGAGCCCGGGTAACAAACCCCAGTTTTTCCTGATCAGTCTTGCTGTTTACCTTGTATACGACACCATCGATGTCATAGTCGATGCGATCACGGTTATCCAAGAGGAACTGATGAATTTTGAGGCACTTTTCAATTCCATGTGCTAATTTTGCTTCCATTGACACCTTAAAACCAAGCTTCTTCAACAGTTCCAATTGATCGAACTGTGTCTTTGGAGGGGTGAGCCCTTCGTAGCGCGCAATTGAATAAAACATTGCGTCTAGTGGACGCTTGCTGGTTACCAACGGATCCAACTGCCGTAAACTACCGGCAGCGGCATTACGCGGATTCATGTAGGTCACTCGCTTGGTCGGTCTACTAACCGTGTTTGCCGGGGAGAACGCGCCGATCTTCTCCTTGGTATCAGTCGTCAAGTCTGAATTGGCCTGCCCACCATCAGACTCAAACTGGCCAGTAGAAATTTTCTTTCCCGAATCCTTGGCATTCTCCTGCTTGATCCGTTCGCGTTCAGCCTCTTCCTGAATCAGCCTTTGATTCAGAAACTCAAAGCCTTTGCGCCCCATAAACACTTCTCCCCGTACCTCAAGCAGAGCCGGCGCTGATTCTGCCTGAAGTTCAAGCGGCACACTTCCAATCGTCCGCACATTCCGTGTGACATCCTCCCCAAACTCACCGTCACCTCGCGTAGCACCCTGTATCAGTTTTCGCTGCTCGTAAACGAGACTGACTGCCAATCCATCAATCTTCGGTTCGACCAGATATTCGACTGTGTCATCTCCAGTGACTTCCCTTATTCTTCGATCGAAATCTCGGGCGTCCTGATCAGAAAAAACATTGTTGAGGGAGAGCATCGGCACTGCGTGGCGTACTTCAGTAAACGCTCCAGTCAATTTGCTCCCGACTCTCTGAGTGGGAGAGCTATCAGAGTGGAACTCGGGAAATTGTTCTTCCAGATCAACTAGTTCCTGAAACAGCTGATCGTACTCGTGATCTGTGATACTCGGATCGTCGAGTGTATAGTAGGCGTGGCTGTGTTTGTGAATCTCTCTGCGAAGCTCCTCAACACGATGTTGAGCCTCTTCCCGAGGACTCATAGCTATCGGACAGCCGCAAACTCGGCTGGTTCTGAAGCTTCAGAATCCGTCTCTTCGACTGTGGGTTGATAAAACAACCGAATTGCTGTTTCACTTCCAGGAGTGATCCCACAGAATTGCATATCGTCGGCAAAATTCCGCAGATGGAGGCGAATCATCTGAATTTCTTTAGGGGATACTTTGAGCCGCTCTTCGTCAACAAGCTCCAAAGGAAAACGGCATTCAAGCTTTCTTGCCAAGTCAACCATTTGATCGAATGCTTCAAGGGGGTCCCTGACACAGGGCAGGTTGCAGGTTAATGCCAGTCCAGCTTCCTGATCTGACTCTGTACCATCTAGCCTGGGGGGCAGATTCGTTGTGAGCGTATAGACCGGAGCGAAACTCAGCGGCATTTTATCCATTTTTTCAAATACTTCCTCATTTCCCCGCTGGACAAGGTCATACTCTCCAGCCAAATAATCCAACGTACGGCTGGAAAGTCGCTTGTTGGTTTTTGACTGTAGAATCAGAGTTGCCTGTATGTTTAAATTATCAACTTGTTCAGCTAATCTTAGAGACATTGCCTGCGCAGAGTCAAGAGAGAGAGAGGGATAAAATGGCCTGGATAAAGCAAGCGCAATCTGCTCACCCATGTTGTAGAACCGCCACCAGTGTTCAGCATCGATCGACTTTCCGTGATGTGTCAACTGAATGGTAAACATCAAGTCCAAAAATCGCGCGGAGACCACTTCATCTTTGAGATTGATCCAGGAATCACTGTTCTCCAACTGGCCGTATAGAGATACTGGTAGTTCGAAGTTCTCGCCAAAGTCCCGCACTAAAGCAAGTATTTCAGTACGTGCAACTGTTGAGCCATTACCCGGAATCCAACCGAGCATTTCAATATTTTGATTGTCTGAGTTGTTGATTATTGGAAATTCAATCGTCTCATCAACATCAACCGACTCTAATGATGTCCAATCGGTTTCAAAATGATTGCTATCCGTTAAGATGGTGTGAAGCGGAAGATTGGTCTGCACTCCAGAATTCGGTTCATATGGCTGTTCGTCTTCAATATTTTCTCCGGACGAATCGGCCTCACCATTGAGCCCATCGGATTCGCTCCAGTTCCAATCTGCCTCGGGGGTAATTGCCGGCTCAAGATATTGAGGTGATTCGATTTGCTCTTCCTGGAACTCCTCGGAAAACTCGTCTTCATCTTCCTCCTCCATTGATTGTTGAATTGATTCAACGCTTTCGTCATCGACATCGTCATCCTGCCAATCACTGAAATAGGCAGATTCATCGGCATCTGCATCCTTAACTGGGCCTAATTCAATTCCGTCAGAGGACCGAGGCTGATCGGTTTTTGTATAAGGATACATCACATCTGGATTCATTTGACGCACTAGCGCATCGTTCCGAAAAGAGTAGCGTCGCGACCGTCGAAAAATTAGCCAGCAGGACACGATCAGTACTATGAAAACAGCTGTAAAAATCAAAATAAGTTCCATTACGCCGCGAACTCCTGAGCTTCCAACAATTCAACGGAAAGCAATCTTGAAACATTAGGTTCTGGCATTGTTACGCCAATCAGTGAATCAACTGATTCCATCGTGATCTTGTTATGAGTGATGACAATCATTTGCGTATTTTCTGACAGGGCATGCATGCTGTAACACAATCGATGGACATTCTCATCATCAAGCGGTGCATCAATTTCGTCCAGCAGGCAAACTGGGGATGGATTCAGTTGAAATAGTGACAGAATCAGTGCTACTGCAGTTAACGCCTTCTCTCCTCCAGACAGTGCCTGGATGTTATCTATACGCTTGCCCTTTGGACGAGCATAAATTTTTAATCCGGCATTGTTCGGGTATTCGCCAATCAATTCAAGGTGTCCACTACCACCACCAAACAGTGAGGGAAGCAGTCTTTGAAACTCAGAATTGACAAAACTGAAGGTCTCGTTAAACCTGTCGCGCGACTCTTTGTCAATCTTTCCGATCGTCTGCTGCAACGTTTCCATCGCGCGCATCAGATCATTATATTGTTCGTCCATGTACGACTTACGTTCGATTTCCTGCTCATACTGTTCGACTGCAACCAGATTAACAGAGCCTATACTTTCGATACGCTTTTCGAGCCTTTCATATTTTGCTGTTGCCTCCTCGTAGTCGAAGCGATCATCCAAGCTCGCTACAACAGTTTCGGCATCCGACTTTCGATCCGATATTTTCTGTTTAAGTTCTTCAGACTGCGCACTAAGTCTGCCAAGTTCAATATTTTGCTGCTGTAATTTCTGGTTGATTTCTTCAACACCAAACTGATTTTGGACGCGTGATTCGTCTAGTTTGCGGCGTTGTATCTCTGCTTCCTCAATCTGGTTTCTCACTTGAGCTAATTTTGAATCGACAGATTTTCTCTTGGATACCAGCTCATCCAGACTCACTTGCAGGGACTCGGTAGGATCGCCTGTAGACGCAAGTTTCATTTCGAGAGATTCCATTTCGGAACGAAATCCAGACGCGCGTTGTTCGAGGTCGGATAGAGAGGATTCAGCGAGTTTTCGGCTGGCAACGAAGTTTTGTGCTTGAAGTTCCAGCTGGTAGCAGTTGTGAACTGTTTCATTGACAGAATCATTCATCGCTTTCAACTTTTGAGAATTTGCCTTCGACTGCACCAGATGCGCTTCTCTTTGCTGCTCTACATCGGCAAGTGCCTCAGTTTCGGTCTGCAAATGACGCTGCAGTGTAGCCTGTTCTGTTTCCAAACTCAATCGAGCATCGCTTAGCAGCTGCTTTCGATCGTCCAATTCGGCGATCTTTGTGACAGTCTGAAGACGCTGAACCTCAGACTCATTCAGTTTTGTTCGAATCTTCTCAAGTTCATCGATTTTGGTTACTAGATAGCTACGCTTTTGACCAAGCTTGACTTCAAGATCTGAAACTTGAATCCGCAATTTGTCGATCTGGTTCTTTTTCGCTTCTTCAATTTCATCGAATTCCACAACCTGCTCTCTTAGATCATGAATCAGGCTAGCGGTTTCGAGCCTTCCCGTTGACTGATCATCTCTAATTGCAGGTGCAAACCAGTTGACACCCAACATTGAACCGTCAGCAGTTACGACACATTCATTGGCACCTAGCTGATCCTTCATCGACATGGCACTCGTCAAAGTGTCTGCTGTGTAGACACCGGCCAGCAATTTTTCTGCACGCTGATTCGGACTCTTGACATGCCGGGCGAGGCTATCGAAACGCAGTTCCAAATCTGAATCTATACCCCCATTAACAAAGTACTGTGGCGTTGAAAATTTCTGACTGTCCACAGCACGCATTACTACTGAAAGATCGTCAACACAGAATGCGCCCAACTTTTCTCCAAGTACGCGATCGACAGCTCTTTCCCATCCGTCTGATACGGTTACGGTTGTAAACAATTCCTTCGAATCAGCGAGTTGATGGTCCTCAAGCCAATTCGAAATTTCTTCATCATCTTCAGTCGAAGATGCACCGAGACTTCTTTCGAGAGCAACCAGCTGGACCCGTGTTTCCCGGGCACTTTCCCTTAAGCTCTCCAACTCAACGGCATACTGATCGATTTGTGTACGTCGCTCAGACAGGTCCGACTCCATCTGATGAATTTGTGCCTTTAACTTGTCGCACTCGACTACAACACCATTTAACACTTGATGAGACGAATCTGCTACAAACTTGGAAGATACGTTCTCAAGCCGGGAGATTTCTTTGGTAACCGATTCAATCGATTCGGCGGTCACAGTTAAACTATTTCGATTCTCTGTCAAGGCTGAAAACGCCGATTCGCGCCGTCGTACCGCTTCGATGACCTGCTGTTCCAGTTTCTCAGCCAAAATCTGCTTCTCAGACTGCTGACTTTCTTCCTGTTTCAGTTTTGACTGTTCCGTTTGCAGGATTTCCTTAGCACCACTCAACTGGACCAGAACTCGCTCATACTCTATGGCAGCAGACTTAGCCTTGTCTCGCTGGCTGACAATCGCTCGTTCGGTTTCTCCAATTTGAATTGACTTCGCACGAATTTCGTCCTTAGTTCGTTCAATTTGTTCGGCACATTCCTTAATACGCCGATCGAAATCTGAAATATCTGCATTAATTCGGAACTGCTCCATTTGAACATCAGTCAGTGTCGACTCCAGATTGAGTCGGTGCTGACGTGCCTTTTCCAAATCCACCTCTACTGCACGAACACCTGCCGTGCGCTTTTCGAGTTCCAGGTCCAGTTTTGATTTGGAAGCATGCATTTCGGAAACCTGATGGTTCATTTCCCGCCATGCATGGGCCAGCAGCTGAATTTTGAGACTATCCAACCGCTCCTTGTTCGAGGTATACCTGCGTGCCTGATCAGCCTGGTACTTAAGTTGTCGAATGCGCTTTTCGATTTCAAGGCGCATGTCATTCAAGCGTTCGAGGTTATCCTCTACTCTATTTAACTTCAAAAGCGTTTCGTGTCGCTTTTCCCGAAATTTCGACACACCGGAGGCTTCTTCAATAAATTCACTCAGATTTTCTGGCTTGCCTTCAACAATTCGGCTGATCATACCCTGCTCAATAATGGAATAGGAGCGTGGTCCGAAGCCAGTTCCGAGAAACAGTTCTCTAACATCGCGGCGGCGAGCGCGGGTACCATTGATGAAATATTCAGATATGCCGTCTCGTGTGACCGTTCGTCTGATCGAGATTTCAGAGTATCTTTCCCACTGCCCGCTACATTGACTGAGTGAATTGTCAAATAGCAGTTCAACACTGGCCTGACCCGCCGGTTTACGCTGTGCAGACCCATTGAAGATGACATCATCCAATGTTCCACCGCGTAGGCTCTTGGCAGAAGACTCACCAATGACCCAGCGCATTGCATCAATGATGTTTGATTTACCCGATCCATTCGGGCCAACGACGCCGCTCAGAGACCTCGGTACGTGAATCGTGACCGGGTCAGCGAATGACTTAAATCCAGCAATTTTGATGCTTATGAGGTGCAAGTACTATGTTCCCCGTTTACGATTTGTTGAAACTCAGATTCACACCGGTGCGAAGTAGCAAATTCAAAAATTTGCGTTCACGACGCAAAATTATTCCTTTGTCTATCAGTCATGAGGAACGGTATTTTTCAACGAAGGTCGTTCGCAGACAGATTGATGCCAGACTTCCAAATTCGAGCGACCTTCCCGCCAATTCTCCACGCTAAATCGGAAATCGAGATACTCTAGTGCGCAGGCGACTGTCAACTGACCGATTTGAAACCCGCCTGACAATTGATCTGAATTTCTTTCAAGGACGTCAAGTGTCCGTTCGATCGCAGCCTTACACCGATCCTTGAATACTGAAGATTGCTGCTCCTCAGGACGCCGGCCTTCCATAACCCGGCCAACAGCCGCATCCAGAATTCCGTCTCCAATTGCCTGCAGTCGCAAAGCAGCCCAACGGGACACACCATCCGGCGGAAATAGTCTTGGTGTCGTACCCAAACTATCAAGATATTCACAGATCACGGGCGAATCAAATAACACCTCACCATTTTCAAGTATCAGGGCAGGTACCTTACCAAGTGGATTTTCCTGACCCAAATCAGTTTCTGGTGTAAATGGATTGGTCAACACGTTCTCAACATGGTTTTCCAAGCCACATTCGATAATGGTTGCAGAGACTTTACGAACAAATGGAGAGGTCGTTGAATAACGCAATTTCAGCATGGGAAGCTCGTTTGAAATGAAGTGAGGTGTAGCCCTTGATTGACGAATGCCAATCTACATCTTGCAAAAATTGGGCAAATGTGGTACAAAAGCCGTTTTCCAAACTCGGAATTAATATTAACGACACGACTTTTTTCGGTCACTATATTTTACAAAGCAACACTCCAAAATGGTTGAAAATTTATTAAATTCTGATTCTGATGCAGACGCACTAAGCTTTGTACCATATTCTCCTGGAAAGAATGAGAAGTACATGAGCAAGAAGCAACGTGAACATTTCATGCGCATTCTTACGGATTGGCGCCAGAGTTTACTAGACGAGTCGACTCGTACAGTGACAACATTACAGGATGAAACAATCAACCATCCAGACCCAACTGATCGGGCGAGTCAAGAAGCCGATATGTCTATAGAGTTGCGTAATCGAGACCGGGAACGGCGTCTGATTCGAAAAATAGAAGAATCGATTGCACGGCTTGAAGCCCGCAACTACGGATTCTGTGAAAGTTGTGGCGTGGAAATTGGACTTGGGAGGCTGGAAGCACGACCAACCGCGACTTTATGCCTGGACTGCAAAACACTAGATGAACTCAAAGAGCGTCGAATGTACTAATATGCCATTCGCTCTGCAGCAGTTAACAGTCTCGTATCTAAACAGCACGTCATAGGGCATTACCAATACCTGCACGGGGGTGGAATCGCTGGCAGCGGGTATTCTTCGGAATACGATGCCGAAACAAAATAAAGTCCATCAGCCGGTGCAGTGATCCCTGCGAGAGTTCGATCTTTCTGCTCAAGCACCTGCCGGGCCCAGTCTATGCCCTGGTCCCCGCATCCGATCGACAACAGGACTCCAACGAAGTTTCTGACCATATGGTGCAAGAATCCACTGGCCTCGACATCGAACCAGAACCAATCGTCTGCCTGTCTAACATCTAACGTAGTTACTGTTTTAACTGGCACTTTGTTCCGGCAGCGCGATGAACGAAACGCACTGAAGTCGTGTGTGCCAATCAGTGATGCAGCAGCTTCCCTCATGCTCTCTTGGTCTAATGAGCGAGGAAACCAACTGACGCGCTTCGCCAGGTAGCTGGGACGAACCCGACGATTCAGCAACACATAACGATACTTGCGACTCACCGCGCTGAAACGCGCATGAAAATTTTGGTCCACCTCCTTGGTCCAAATCAGGCTGGCACCAATTGGGAGTTTGGCATTAACACCCATCACCCAATTGAACTCACTTCGCTGGCTCTCAGTATCAAAGTGAAAGACTTGTCCACAGGCATGTACCCCAGTATCAGTACGCCCGGCACAGTGTACTCGGACCGGATGATCCGCAATTTCTGCCAGCGCCCTTTCGACAGCTTCCTGGACCGTTGGCTGCCTGTGCTGAATTTGCCAGCCGCAAAATCGGGAACCGTCATATTCGATACAGCCAGCAATTTTCATTTGTGTTGAGGTACTTTTCAGCAGGTTAATTCTGGCTTTGAACTGACTAAGTGTTTCCACTCATTCTCAGTTCTAAGATTTAGATCTCGAATCAGCGTATTTATTCTGCTGAAACGCCGAGTGAGCCTTCGCCCACTAAATTTCTTTCCTTTGATTAAATTACTCAAGACTCCTAAAGCGCAGTTCTGAATAATATTTGCGTTCGTCTCCATTCAGATTTGGAAATACATACTTCCAAATCAAGGTAGGTTCAAACAGTTATATTGTTGATTCTATACACAATTTATATGCTCAATTTTTCCTTTCAATGGACACTGAACACTTACAACTCAACGGGATTGAACTGCCTTGTCTACTTTCCGATGCCAGCGCGGAGGGAATGAATTTTATGAACTTGAAATAGGGCTAGTTGGCGAAAAGAGAATTGTCTATAGATAAACAACTACACTCAAATCTACTCAATCTAAAAAATCAAGGATCAATTGATGTCCTTCATTGAATTGGGTTATTAGCTTGCAATTTAAACTGCTGAGGTGTTCCAGTACACTTTTGTCGTCAAAATCCTTGGAGTTTCTGTTCAGGAAGAAACTGGGCTGAATTTCGCTTCGTCTCAAATGAATTAGAACCGAAGAATATACAATCGCATCCTGCTCCGAAAATCCGTAATCTTTTTCGTAGCTTGAGGCATTCTTCAATACCTGCGTGTCAAGAGAAATTACCTCGGCTGAATTCAGCAAGCGCGTTCGTACGAGTTCGAAATTTTTTGTGTCCTCTTCGGCTGATTGGGTTAGTAGTCCAGTGAAGCGGTGAAGATCATCAGACTGATCTGAAAATGAACTTGAGCGAGTGATTTGTTTAAGTTCCTCTTCAAGACCTTTCTTTATTGTTCTGCGTTTCATTTGTCGTCTTTGGAGTGTTTCAATCGGTTCAACTAACGAATATGCAGGTAGAATCAGTTCAATGCGTTTTTGTTCGCACAAATTAATAACCTTGTCGCAACTTGAATGTTGTTCTTGAAGAAAAGCAATCTCCAGTACGAAATTTGTTTCTACATAGACTTTCACACTAGTGCTTCAAATTCTACACGTCCATTCTCTACGGCATTCATAATCCCGGATTCGCTGATCCAATTCTGAACGTTTCGATTTTTCTCTTTAAACAAGGTCGAATGGCTGATGTCATTTAACCAAGTTGCAATGAGAAGTTCCAATGCATATCCACTAATATCGTTACTTTCTAATTTGGAAGCTTTGAAATATCGTTCCAACTCCGAACGCAAATCAATCTCATATGTTGGTTTTACTAATTCTGGTTTGTTCCCCGATTTTTTCCACACATATAGACGGTCTTTAGTTGCAATTATGAAAAAATCTACATTAGACAAGTTTCCATGGGCTGCCATGTTTCGTCTCGTATGTGTAGCCCAATCGGTAGTTGTTCCGTGCCGTCCTTTTATTTCAACAACAATTTTTAGTTCACCTTCACTGTTGTACACAGCTAGGTCTGCACGTGAGTTCATCTTAGTTCTGCCTCACTGTAATTTCTACTGCTATCTCTTCAAATTGAGGAAAATTGAATTCAATTTCATCAAGACAGAATATAGCAAATTGAAATCTAAATTGGGTTAAGTCCGCCTGTCGCATTCGACATTCATTTTCTTAATTTCCTCTGGTCCCTATTGCGTTGGCATTTATGCCAACACTTCAATGAATCCATCAGTTCCTATTCTGAATATCGATTGATTTGAACAGATCGGACTGATTAAATTTTTTCGCAACTTCTACTGAAATTCAGCAAACTATCGATTAAGTATAATCATTGCCACTTTTCATGCAGTCGTGGTGGTACCATTGAATTCAAACATTAATTCAGAAACTGACTCATTTCGGTCAGGTCCCGACGAATCTGGTCATTTCGGCATTTATGGTGGCCGCTTTGTCGCAGAAACACTGATGCCGCTGATACTGAACGTTGAAAAAGCTTACCGTGCGGCAAGCAATGACCCCGAATTTCAAAATGAATTCGATTATTACGCCAAGCACTACATTGGTCGACCCAGTCCACTCTACCATGCCGCCCGACTGAGCGAGCATCTTGGCGGCCCCAAAATTTACTTCAAACGTGATGAACTGAATCATACTGGCGCGCACAAAATCAACAACACGCTTGGACAGATCTTGCTCGCGCGGCGGATGAAAAAAACTCGCATCATTGCTGAAACTGGAGCCGGACAACACGGAGTTGCAACTGCAACAGTGTGTGCACTGTTCGATCTTCCTTGTGTGGTTTACATGGGCGAAACCGACATTGAACGTCAAGCTCCCAATGTATTCCGAATGAAATTACTGGGTGCTGAAGTGATACCCGTTACCTCAGGAACCGGCACGCTCAAAGATGCCATGAACGAAGCGCTGCGCGACTGGGTGGCTAATGTTGACACCACTTTTTACATTATTGGGACTGTTGCCGGGCCGCACCCCTATCCGGAAATGGTGCGAAACTTTCAAAGTGTGATTGGAAACGAAACTCGTGAGCAAATTCTGGAAGCCGAAAATCGGTTGCCGGACTGTTTAGTGGCCTGCATTGGCGGCGGTTCAAACGCAATGGGGCTTTTCCATCCATTTCTTGATCATCCAGATATCCAAATTATTGGCGTGGAAGCAGCCGGCCTAGGTATTGAAACGGGCAAACACGCTGCCTCGATTACAGGTGGACAACCGGGCGTGTTACACGGCAATCGTACTTATTTACTGCAAACGGACGACGGTCAGATTATTGATGCCCATTCAATCTCGGCAGGGCTTGACTATCCGGGCATCGGACCAGAGCACTCCTGGTTACATGAATCTGGTCGGGTTTCTTACGTTTCCGTTACCGATGAGGAAGCACTGGAAGCATTTCAGCTGTGCTGCCAAACCGAGGGCATCATTCCGGCACTGGAACCCGCTCACGCTCTGGCACACGTCATGAAAATCGCAAAACAGTTTGATGCCAGTCAGATCCTGGTTATGAACATGTGTGGTCGCGGAGACAAAGATGTATTTTCGGTTGCTGAAGCTTTGGGGACAAAGCTGTGAACGATAGTAATCTGTCTGACACCAGGATAACGCGCTGTTTTGCGAATCTCGCAAAGCAGAATCATAAGGCTTTTGTTGCCTTTCTTACCGGCGGTGACCCCGATTTCCAGACTAGCAAGCAGCTTGTATCAGGGTTGCCAGCAGCCGGTGTAGATCTTATTGAAATCGGCATGCCATTTTCCGACCCGATGGCCGATGGCCCATCCATTCAGGTATCCAGTCAGAGAGCTCTCAGAAACGGTATGACCCTGGTAAAGACTCTTGAATTGGTGAGGGAGTTTCGAAAGACAGATGATGCAACTCCAATCGTTCTGATGGGCTATTACAACCCCATCTACCGATATGGTGCGCATCGTTTTGTACAAGAGTGTGCTGAAATTGGCGTCGACGGGTTGATCATCGTTGATTTACCGCCGGAAGAGGATACGGAACTTTGCGAACCTGCTCTGACCGCGGGCCTGCACTGGATCCGATTGGTCACCCCTTCCACTGATGATGATCGCATTGATGCGGTGCTTCACAATGTCAGCGGGTTTGTGTACTACATTTCAGTATTGGGTGTAACGGGCACTCGCAGGGCCATGGCAGACCATATTGAGGTGGCTGTCTCGCGTCTTCGAAAATATACCAGTCTACCAATCGCGGTAGGATTTGGAATAAAGACTCCAGAACATGCAAGAGCCGTTGCAGAACATGCCGATGGAATTGTGGTTGGTTCTGCCATCGTTGACATGGTCAAAGCCAATCTCGACGAGAGTGGCAAACCCAATGCAGAGCTCGTCGATCGCGTTCATGAATTTGTTCGCGAAATTGCTAAAGGTGTTGATAACGCCTAAGGCAGCTACTGTCAATCAGGCTTCGGGCGCTTTGTCTAGCCGTTTAAGGTAATTCAGCGCCGTCTTTCTTTCGCTGACATTTCCGCATACCAAGATCTCGACCGCCAAAGATTTGACCTGATCTGTTTCACCCATTTCAAAGGCAATGCGAACCAGGTCCAGCAATGTTTTCACATTTCCAAATTCGGTCATCGGTCCTAGCAGATCCTGGAGTGCATCAGCATCAATCTCAAACACGGTTGAGGGTTGAGGGACAACCTCTTCCGGAAATCTGTCAGGAGAAATCAGACGTCCTAATTCCGCAGCGTGGCGACAGATTTCCTCATCAGCATTGAGGCCATCGGGAAAAATTTCTTCCACCAGCAATTCATAGGCCGCGGCGTCATTGCGAGTGGCGCGGCAGGCTAATGAATAAATAATTACTCCGATATCGTTTGGCTGTTTGCTGCGCTTACCAAGCAAGATCTTTTCCGCTCCAGGAATGTCTCCATCACGCAAAAATTGCACGACACTAACAGGTGCTACTTTATCGGCCCAAGCTATTGTTTCAGCTAATTTTTGCTGCTGATCTTGCGCATCTTTTGAAACTAGATTCTCGGCTTTGGGAGGACTGGGCTTTGGTTCCGACTTCGTCGGAGAGACTAGCGTTAATTCAAACAAAGCCAACCCTGAAGTGAGCACAAATAGCGCTGCGAACAAAACCAATGCGACAATCAGTAACCAAACAACACGCGCGGATGGGTTCTGTTCACTGCGCCAGACAATCCATTCCCAAAAGTCCTTGAGGTGCTCACCCTCAATTTGGGTTGCTTCCAGCAGCAGGTAAGAGAATGTCTGCTGTAGAGCCGAGACTAATGAGGCCAGTTCGAATTCCAATTGTTCTTGCGATACTGAGAATCAATAGTTTGTTGATTCAATCGAATTGCTTTCCGAATAGATATTTTAATTTCTGACCTCATTCAACAAAATTCTGTTGATCGTTCCTGTCTGGAACACCAATTCATGGTGCAGCAACGCTGCAAACTTACTGGTAGATCTAGACTGTGCCGTAGATGAGGTACTCGGCAATTTGAATACTGTTTAAGGCGCCACCTTTCCTGACATTGTCAGAAACGATCCACAGATTCAGGCCCAAGTCATGGGAGATGTCTTCTCGAATGCGACCGACAAAAACATCATCCCGATTCGCAGCCTCAGTGACTGCTGTTGGATATAACAATGCCTGCGGATCATCTACAACAGTGACACCTTTGGCTTGATACAGCAATTCGCGCGCGTCTGACGCAGTCAGTTTATCCCGGGTTTCAATGTGAACCGCTTCGGAATGGCCGAAAAATACGGGTATCCGCACAGTTGTCGGATTCACCCGAATGGTCTCGTCTCTCAACAGCTTTCGAGTTTCCCACACCATTTTCATTTCTTCCTTGGAATACCCATTCTCCTGAAATACGTCAATATGTGGAATCGCATTGAACGCAATCTGTCGAGGCGCAACCTCTGCTTCAATCGGCTTGCCATTCAAAAGTGAGGCCGACTGCTTGGCCAGTTCATGTACGGCTGATCGCCCGGCTCCTGAAACTGACTGATAAGTGCACACGTTTATCCTTTCTATTCCAACGGCATCATAGATTGGCTTGAGTGCGACAACCATCTGAATCGTTGAACAATTCGGATTCGCGATAAGATGGTCTTCCTCGGTCAATACATCTGCGTTCACTTCGGGGACCACCAACGGAATTTCGGGGTCATACCGAAACCTTGATGTATTGTCAATGACGGTACAGCCTTGTTCCACCGCCTTTCGTGCATAAACGTCCGAAACACTTGCACCTGCAGAGAACAGTCCGTACTGAACACGCGAAAAATCGAATTCTGACAACAACCCGACTTTTACTGGCTGGTCGCGAAACTGCAGTGTCGAACCCGCGGAACGCTCACTGCCCAAAGGATAAATATTTCTGATCGGAAATTCCCGCTCTTCCAGTATGGACATCATCGCTTCACCGATCATTCCCGATGCTCCAACAACTGCTACATCAAATGTTTCCCGCATAACAGGCCTTCCTGCTTCCTCTAAATGATCCTCAATTCAATCGCTGTTTCAATTCAGCTAGAACTTCTGTTCCCATCCGTTCAGTACCAACTTTTTCGGCACCTGCAAAGTATATATCAGGCGTTCGCAATCCCCGTTCAATCACGCTCTCAACGGACTGTTCTACAAGATCAGCCAAATTATCTTCTTTCATGGTATAGCGTAGCAGCATCGCTAACGAAAGGAACATTGCCATCGGATTGGCTTTGTCCTCTCCGGCAATATCCGGGGCAGTACCGTGAACCGGTTCGTAGAGTCCTTTCTGATTGTTATCCAGTGAAGCAGACGGCAACATTCCAATTGACCCGGTTAACATCGCGGAAATATCCGAGAGAATGTCGCCAAACATATTTGTCGTAACAATGACATCAAACTGTTTGGGATCTCGAACCAGCTGCATTGCAGCGTTGTCAACGAGCATGTGAGTCAACTCAACGTCTGGATATTCCATTCCGACTTCAATCACCACCTCTCGCCAAAACTCTGTTGTTTCCAGCACATTCGCTTTATCAATTGAACATACCCGATTAACTCGCTGACGGGCAATGTTGAAAGCAACATGAGCGATTCGTTTCACTTCATCATCATGGTAAACCAAGGTGTTTATCCCGCGGCGGCGACCGGACTCCAACGTTTCCACACCCCTTGGTTCGCCAAAATAGATGCCCCCTGTCAGTTCCCGAATAATTAGAATATTCAGCCCTGCAACAATTTCGTCTTTCAGCGATGACGACGACGCGAGAGACGGAAACAGAATCGCTGGTCTAAGATTTGCGAACAGGTCCAATTCACGACGTAGCCGAAGAAGTGCTGTTTCAGGTCGTTCTGATCTTGGTAAGTTATCCCATTTCGGGCCACCTGCTGCACCAAACAGGATGGCATCACAGGCTTTTGCCATAGACAATGTCGAATCAGGAAGCGAGTGCCCCTTCTTATCATAGGCTGCGCCACCCAGATCTGCATACTCTAAATTTACTTCCAGACCAGCCGCATCGCGTAAATGCTCAACCACGCGAACGGCCTGGGAAACAATTTCAGGGCCAATCCCGTCGCCGGGAATCACCAATATATTTGTCGCCATCTGATTGACTCCTTGAGATAGAAACGTTTGTTAAAATTTAAAGTTGACAGGAAAGTTGATCGCCGAAATGAAACGAAAAAAATCAGCACATATCGACACCACGTCTGCCAACTTCAGAAATCTGGTGATATCGTTGTCCGATTCGGTTGGACAGCACCAGATTTCAGTTGTCCGAGACGCCATGCATCCGAACGCGCTGATTTCATCCGAAGCCGTGCATTATGAACTGGTTAAGAAGATTTTTCGAGATATTTATCGGGCGAATCGCTGTTACCACCTCAATGCGACCGTTGACTGCCATAAAACCTTCGATGTGCTGGGTAAAATTCACGCTGAACTCGTCGATTCAGAAAAATCTGATGTGGATCAGATTAGGCTGTTACACAACATAGGCGAAGCAACTCGAAATTTTTTTGAAGCCCACAACTCGTGCCCATCAAACCAGACCTCTGAATCGAAAAATTCTTCAGTCACGCCTTTTGGTACTGTTGCCAGTTTGATACGTTAGTCTTCTCCTGTCGCTTCAAATTCACCGCCTGCCAGTTCCGATCCCTCAATTTCTGACGGTTCGTCCGTTTCACCCGGAATAATTGGCGCTGGTGGTATCACATCGGCATTTTGACCGCGATGTCTGAGTGCATGATCCATTAACACCAAAGCCAGCATCGCTTCGGCAATTGGAGCAGCTCGCAAACCGACACACGGATCATGCCGTCCCGTCACTGAAATACTGACAGGATCACCACTCACGTTCACCGTCCGTCCAGGCAATACAATACTCGAAGTTGGTTTGAATGCTACGTTCACGACAATTGGCTGGCCAGTGGAAATGCCGCCGACAATACCACCTGAATTATTTGACAAGAAACCTGTGGGGTCTAATTCGTCGCGATAGTCTGATCCTTTCAATGTGGCACTCTGAAATCCTGCACCAATTTCAACGCCTTTAGCTGCGTTGATGCCCATCATAGCTGAAGCGATGTCCGCATCCAGACGGGAATAAACCGGTTCACCCCAGCCCACTGGAACATTCTCTGCCACCGCTGTCACCACCGCGCCGACAGAGTCTCCAGCACGTCGCAACTCGTCAATATACTCTCCAAGCCGCTCGACCCCTGACTGGTCCGGCCAGAAAAACGGATTGCTTTCTACCGATTCCCAATTGTGGGACTCTGGTTTAATTGGGCCAATCTGCGATACATAGCCGCGAATCTCAACACTGTAACGCTCGCGCAGATATTTCTTGGCAATGGCACCTGCTGCAACCCGAAGTGCGGTCTCCCGCGCGGATGAACGTCCACCGCCTCGATAATCTCTGATGCCGTACTTTTGCAGATAGGTGTAATCTGCATGTCCAGGGCGAAACCGGTCGGAAATTGCAGAATAGTCCCTCGAACGCTGCTGGGTATTTCGAATCAAAAGGCCAATTGGTGTGCCCGTGGTTCGATTCTCAAACACGCCGGATAGAATCTCTACCTCGTCAGACTCGCGCCGCTGCGTCGTGTAACGGGAGCTGCCAGGTTTTCGTCGATCGAGCTCCGGCTGAATATCATCCACCGTCAACTGCATGCCCGGTGGACAGCCGTCCACAATACATCCAAGCGCCGCTCCGTGACTCTCGCCGAATGTGGTTAGAACAAACAGCTTTCCAAACGAATTTCCTGACATCAGTTAAATCTCCCGAACACCTTGTCGGCAGGCTGAGTCCATCGCTGCGATCAGTGGATAAAATGGAATAATAAGGCAAAATTGATTGACTAGAGGTATGATCTGCAGACCCTCTCGGTCAGAAAATTCGCTACGCCTTTCCAAATTCTTTAACAGCACCTGAAGACTTTTTGCCATCGCTTCAAATACACCGGAATGATCAGAAAGTTAGCCGTCCAGGTCTTCTTGTACGCACTAGGACAATTTTTCAAATTCATAATAGCCTGCTCGAGCAAATTTCTAAGCTCCGAAACCGTTCTCACAAATTTCAATCAAAAGCTTTCGCTAAGTTATGGGCAGCGTTACACCAGTCTGCCCCTGATACTTTCCTTTTCTATCTCGATACGAAGTTTCGCACGGCTCGGAAGCTTCAAAAAAAATAACCTGCGCCACACCTTCATTGGCGTAAATTTTTGCAGGGAGCGGTGTTGTATTCGAAAATTCAAGTGTGGCATATCCCTCCCACTCCGGTTCGAATGGTGTTACATTGACGATGATGCCACATCGGGCATAAGTCGACTTTCCGAGGCATACGGTCAGCACATTACGAGGGATTCGAAAATACTCAATGGTCCTGGCCAAAACAAAAGAGTTTGGCGGTATTACGCAGACATCACCATAAAAGTCGACGAAGCTGGAATCGGAAAATTCCTTTGGGTCGACGATTGCTGTACGAATGTTTGTGAAAATCTTAAACTCGTTTGAGCAACGGATGTCATATCCATAGCTCGATGTACCGTAGGAAATTACCCGGTTGCCGTCATTTTGACTGACTTGCTCAGGGACAAACGGCTCAATCATTCCGTGCTTTTCCGCCATTTCGCGGATCCATTGATCTGACTTAATTGACACGACTGTGTTCCGATTCAGGTGTTTTGAATGACAATCGATGGAAAATCGCTGGTGAAATCTTTCTTCTGTTGGGAGAGACGGGCAGCGGCCGTACGGGCAATCTTACGGTAGATCTGTGCTATTTCACCATCGGGTTCATTGACTACTGTTGGCCTGCCGCGATCTGCATCGCGTCTGATTTTTACATCAAGCGGCACCCCGCCAAGGTAGCTGACCCCGTATTCCTCGGCCATCCGCTGACCTCCTCCTTCACCAAAAATATGTTCCTGGTGTCCGCAATTGCTGCAAATGTAAGTACTCATGTTTTCAACGACACCGAGTACTTCTATTTCCACTTTTTCAAACATCCGATATGCTTTCCGAGCATCCAGCAGTGCAATATCCTGTGGTGTGGTCACGATTACTGCGCCACTCACCGGTACGCGCTGGGCAAGTGTCAGCTGCGTGTCGCCTGTGCCAGGTGGTAGGTCAATCACCAAGTAGTCCAAATCGGTCCATGCGGTTTGTTTGAGCAGCTGTTCAAGTGCCTGAGTCACCATTGGACCTCGCCATATCATAGGCGTTTCCTCCTCGATTAAAAACCCAATTGACATGGTCTGGAGGTGGTAACTGAATACCGGCTGCATTGACTTTCCATCCTTGGATTGTGGCTTGCCCCGTACCCCCATCATACGCGGTTGACTTGGGCCGTAAATATCTGCATCCAGAATGCCGACTTGCGCACCCTCCGACGCCAATGCCAGTGCCAGGTTTGCAGAAACAGTGGACTTCCCAACACCACCTTTACCTGAAGCCACCGCGATCATGTTTTTTACATTCTGGATTGGCGAAACACCCTTTTGTACCGAATGTGAGGAAATCTTGTTACTGATAGACACTTCAATTTCCGAAACGCCGTCCATTCCATCAAGACGGCTTTCGATTTGCGCACGCAGATCTGGAATGCAGCTCTTGGCTGGGTATCCCAATTCAAGCGTCACCTTTACCCGCTGATCATCAACCAGAATTTCCTTGATTTTTCGGTCAGCCACCAGCGAGGTTTCCGAATGAGGATCTTGAATCGTCTTCAATGCTGATTCAATATCGGATTTGGTTACGGTTGTCATAAAGGTTGCTCGAATTCTAAGGGGTTAAACTGCTGCGTGGCGTCGAATTTGCCTGCACACTGGCTGGAAAGAAATAAAATAACAGCAGAACGCTATGTTGCGTGCCGGTAAACACTTTCAGTAACTGACTGGTGCGCATATTTTAGCATACCGCGAAACAACTGCTTGATGGTGACAGAGGTCAAAAGAATTGTTGAGCAATTCATCTGATCGCCTGCTCACCCATCATTCCCATGATCTAAACATGGTTATCTGAAATGCACAGAAAAATTCTTGTCACTAGTGCTTTGCCATACGCAAATGGTCCGATTCATCTCGGGCACATGGTTGAGTACATCCAGACAGATATTTGGGTTCGGTTTCAGAGAATGAATGGCAATCTGTGCTATTTTGTGTGCGCAGACGATGCACACGGTACGCCGATCATGTTACGTGCCAGAAGCGAAAATCTGACGCCTGAACAGTTGGTTCAGCACTATCAGGAAGCACATGAGAAAGATTTTGCTGACTTCAATATTTCTTTCGATAACTACCACTCTACTCATTCTCCCGAGAATCGGGAACTTGCCGAGTACATCTACCTGCAACTGAAAAAAGGCGGTCACATTCGCAGAAAGGTGATTAATCAAGCTTACGACCCAGGTGAAAAGATTTTCTTACCCGACAGATTTGTCAAGGGAACTTGCCCACGCTGCGGTGCTGAAGACCAATATGGCGACAGTTGTGAAAATTGCGGTGCAACCTATACACCTTCCGATTTGATAAATCCGGTTTCGGTGCTTTCCGGTCTACCGCCCGAACAGCGTGAGTCCGAACATTTGTTTGTGCGTTTAAGCAACTTTACTGACATGCTGCAGGACTGGGTTGGCAATGAAGTTTCACAGAGTGAAGCTCGTAACAAACTAAAAGAATGGTTTGATGTGGGCTTGGCGGACTGGGATATTTCTCGTGATGCCCCTTATTTCGGATTCCAGATTCCTGAAGAAAAGAACAAATATTTTTACGTTTGGCTGGATGCTCCCATTGGCTATATGGCTAGTTTCAAGAATTTATGCGATCGTGAAGGCATTGATTTCGATACCTTCTGGAAAGATGAGGAGCAGACTGAACTTTACAACTTTATCGGTAAGGACATTCTGTATTTTCATGCCTTGTTTTGGCCGGCCATGCTTCATGGTGCCGGGTTTCGCAGACCGACCGATGTCTACTCGCATGGCTTTCTGACCGTCAATGGCAAGAAAATGTCCAAGTCCCGCGGAACCTTCATCATGGCCCGCACCTATCTAGACCATCTGAACCCGGAATATCTGAGATATTACTACGCCGCGAAACTGAACGAAAAAATTGAAGACCTTGATCTTAATCTTGAGGATTTCGTTCAGCGCATTAATTCGGATTTGGTTGGAAAAGTCGTCAATATCGCCAGTCGCTGTGCGAAGTTCGTATCGAACCGGTTTGAAGGCAAACTCAGCACAGAACTGGATCACCCTGAACTCTATCAAGAAATGGCAGATGCGCTTTCTTCCATCTCAGAATCCTATGAGAATCGCGCTTTCAGCAAGGCGATGCGGGAGATTATGGCTCTTGCCGACAAAGCCAATCAGTATATCAATGATGCTCAGCCGTGGGTAATCGCGAAAGATCCTGAACAAACGGAGCGATTGCACAATGTGTGTACGCAAGGTATTAATATGTTTCGCACACTCGTTTACTATCTGGCACCTGTGGTACCGGACTTGGCTCGTCGTAGCGGTGAATTCTTGAATGATTCGATAGATCAGCTTGAAAATGTTCAAACTCCATTGCTTAATCATCAGATTTCACCGTATGTCCACCTGATGACACGGATTCAACAAAAGGATGTCCAGGCAATGATTGATCAGTCCATGGAAAAGGAAGCGCCCCCTGACACGAGTCACGACAACAATATTTCTATAGAAGACTTTGCCAAGATTGATCTTCGTACCGCGTTGATTATTGAAGCATCGGATGTTGAGGATTCAAACAAACTGATTCGCCTGAAGGTTGATCTTGGTACCGAAACCAGGCAGGTCTTTGCTGGAATCAAGGGATTTTATTCACCAGAGGAATTAGTCGGAAGGAAGGTTGTGGTTGTGCGTAACCTTAAACCGAGGAAAATGAAATTCGGTACTTCCGAAGGCATGATTCTGGCGGCGGGTGATGATGATGGCCTGTGGCTGATCGACCCCGGCGAGCAGGTTGGTCTTGGTGTACTGGTCAATTGAGTCCGCGCTTGAATTCAAATTTAACCGTCTCGGACATTGACGAGTGTTTGCCACAGACACAGTGCACGGTTTGTGGGTATCCAGGCTGTCTTGAATACGCAAATGCGTTGTTCAACAACAAAGCAAAGATCAATCGCTGTCCTCCGGGTGGCGAGGTTACCCTATCTGTGCTGGCAAGTCAATTAAATCATCCAGAAATCCCACTGGCGGATGACTGTGTCCCTTACTCGGGTCGCTTCGTCGCCGAAATTATTGAATCGGAGTGCATAGGATGCACCCTTTGCATTGACCCTTGTCCTGTCGATGCCATCGTTGGTGCATCACGGCAGATGCACAGCGTATTGGCTGATGATTGTACTGGCTGTGAGTTGTGTCTCAAATGTTGCCCGGTTGATTGCATCGTAATGGTTAGGCATTCTAATCATCTGAAAGGTGAAACCTGGCCTGAATTTTTGGATTCAGAGGTAACCCGTTGGAGACATCTGGCAGCACGTCACCGTTCGCGGATGCAAACTCAGCAAAATTCAACCGAAGTTGCTCAGCGTGAAGAAATGAAGCAGGAAATTCGAAAAGCAGTAAATCGCGAGCGGACAAAGCGGTGGAAGTCAAAAAAGCGCACCACGCGTCTTTCACACTCTCAAGCATCTAGTCAATGAATGCTAAAAAAAGATTGGAAATCTTTACAAGGCTAAAAGCCGCCAATCCAAATCCAACGACCGAACTGAATTACCGCAGCAACTTTGAGTTGCTGATCGCGGTCGTACTTTCCGCCCAGTCAACCGACAAGGCCGTTAATCTGGCTACCGACAAACTGTTTGCCGCAGCACCTGATCCTCAATCAATGCTGGACCTGGGAATTGATGGACTCCGTGAAATGATTAAATCGATTGGTCTATTCAACAGCAAGGCCAAGAATATTCTCAGCTTGTGCAAAATTTTGATCGATAAGCACGACGGAACTATTCCGTCCAATCGAGCCAATCTGGAAGCCCTGCCTGGGGTGGGACGAAAAACTGCAAATGTCATTTTGAATACCGCATTTGGTCAGCCAACCATCGCGGTTGATACTCATATCTTTCGAATTTCAAACCGAATTGGTCTGGCACCCGGCAAGAATGTCATAGAAGTGGAACAGAATTTGTTGAAATGGGTACCAAAGGATTTTTTGGTCGATGCCCACCACTGGTTGATTCTTCACGGTCGGTACACCTGCACTGCAAAAAAGCCAAATTGCTACTCATGCGTAATTTTCGACTTGTGTGAATTCTCTGAAAAGCAGGAATATGCTGATTTACAACTTCAAAAGGCATAAAGGCGAGTGAATGGCGACTGAAACCAATGAACGTCAGTTCCTGTTTGACGTTTGGACCAAAGTTCAAAACAAAGAAAAGCTCAATGCTACGGAAAAGATGATCAGCAAAATCATCGAAATGCACCCGGAAGTGGACAGCGTGCTATCAAATCCTGAAGTTTTTGCCGACCATCAATTCGACATTGATGAACCAGACCCATTTTCTCACCTTGGTCTGCATGCCATCGTAATGGAAATGGTGAGCAATGACTCACCAAGCGGACTTCGCTCCATCTATGATCAGCGCGTAAACCAAAGGGGAGATAAACACGAGGCCCAACACGAGTTGATGCTGGCTGTATTTGACTGGCTGGTCGTCAATGCGGAAGATGAAATGAATGAGCAGCAGGAAGGACAGTTTATCGCCCAACTGCGTGATCAATTCAGTCAGCCAGTCACTGATAATTGATCACCAACGTAGATGACTCCAGTTTCCATTCAGCGCCATTGTCACAGGCTACGCTGATCATTCCATTCATTTGAATCTTGATTGATTGTTTGAAACAAATATGACACATTGCTGGTCAAAGTAGGTCACCCGTTTGTTGGGGTATTCTTTTTATATTTAGCAACTTTTGGAGGACTGACTTATGAAGTCACAGAAACTTCTTCTCGCTACAGCGATCAGCGGTGCAATCGCTCTTGGTTCATTAACCCTTTCAACCGTCGCGAATGCGGATGAAAAGGAAAAATGCTATGGCGTTGCCAAAGCCGGACACAATGATTGTCAAACCGCTAACAGTTCATGCGCTGGCACTTCAACCGTGGACAATCAGGGTGATGCATTTATTGCTCTTCCCAAGGGATTGTGCGAAAGACTCGCTGGCGGCAGTTTAGAATCCGCGTCATAAGATTCCTGCAATTTTTCGATTGCATTCTTTGAGATGGTCGCGCGCCCGATTCCAGCTGATTCCGTTGGAATCGGGTTGCGTGGCGATCACTGTGAATATGTCGCAGCCAATAAGCCGTCAGTTGAATGGTTTGAAGTTCACAGCGAAAATTATTTCGGACAAGGCGGCACTCCACACGACTGGTTAAGGCAAATCCGTCAAGACTATAGTCTCAGCTTTCATGGTGTCGGTCTTTCACTGGGTTCAACTGACGATCTGAATACAAAACACCTTGAACGGCTCAAGGAATTGATTGACATTTACGAGCCAGGTTTGGTGTCAGAACACTTGTCATGGAGTTCGATTGATGGAATCTACCTTCACGATCTTCTGCCATTGCCATTCACAAAAGAAACAGTTTCACATCTCGCGGGTCGCATCGAGCGGGTTCAAGACATTTTAGGTCGTACTATCCTAGTCGAAAATGCGTCGACCTATCTTGAATTCTCGCATTCTGAAATGAACGAATGGGAGTTCATTAACGAAATCACTCGCCTAAGTGGTTGTCAATTATTGCTTGACATCAATAATGTATACGTGAACGCCTGCAATCACGACTTTGATCCGACTGAATTTCTTTCCAAAATTTCACCAAGCGTAGTCGGTGAAATTCACTTGGCAGGACACACTGTGAAGAATTTGCCGGAGGGTACGATTCGTATTGACACTCATGACCAGAGAGTCTGCGACGATGTCTGGAATCTATACGAAGCCGTTGCAAGTCGCTTTAACACAGCACCTACTCTGATTGAATGGGATAAGGATCTACCGGAATTTTCCGTTCTGATGGATGAAGCAAATATAGCGAGAAGTTACCGCCAGGAGATGCAAATTGCAGCTGCGTGAGTTGCAAAGTCAATTTAGTGCTGAGATTCTTTGCGGAGACAATACAAGTGTACAAACATTTGTTGAACAGCGCGGTTTTCAAGCCACACAGCGAATTAATGTTTATCGGAACAACATATTTGCGACCCTGACTGAAACTCTATCCAACATATTTCCTGTCAGCTGTGCAATGGTTGGTGAAGAATTCTTCAAGTCAATGGCGCGAATCTATATTCAATCCCATACACCGGACAGCGGGAATCTGCATGACTTCGGCGAACACCTACCTTCTTTCATTGAGTCCATGCCAGAACTCAGTGACTTTCCGTATTTGTCTGCACTTGCTGAAATTGACTGGTCCTGCCATCAAGCGTTTCACTCGGCATCAGCGACTGCTCTTGACATCAGCAGTCTGGGTGATTTTTCACCAGACAACTACGGAGACCTGTACTTTGAATTTCACCCCGCATTACACATAGTCAAGTCCAAATTTCCGATATTTGATATTTGGGACTTCGCAACGTCGAATGGCCACGCTGACACCATACCGGACATTAATTCTGAAGGACAACAAGTTCTGATTCATCGCCCAGAAAGTGGCGTAAAAGTTGTAAACATCGAAGACGATTTATTTCAAATGATCAATTTCCTCCGCAATCATAAAACGCTCGGAGCGGCTTTTACCTCAATTCTGGATTTGAATCCCGAATACAATTTGAAAGAAGGATTGAATCGCCTGTTTTCGTTTGGCGTAGTATCCACAATTACGGTTAAGCGTAGTTTCGTTCATCACTAATTCTATTTCTCAGTCCTGGAACAAGTTATGGCTGCAATCATTCAACTTTATCGAAAAATACTCTGTCTGCTAAATTGTGGGGCACCGATTGCCGATCTGTTGGTGCGACTTTGGGTGGCAAATGTCTTTTGGAAATCTGGACTGACCAAAATAGCCAATATAGACTCCACAATGTATCTTTTTGAATACGAATACGCTGTGCCAATTGTTCCATTTGAATTGGCAGCTTACATGGCGATATTTGCGGAACTGGTCTTTCCGGTGCTTTTGGTTCTTGGGCTGGCAACTCGAGCAACTGCCGGAGCACTTTTTGTCTTTAATGTCATGGCCGTCATATCGTATCCGTCATTGAATCCTGCTGGGATTGTTCAGCATCAAGTGTGGGGCATCTTGCTGTTGATCCCGCTATTTCATGGAGCTGGGGCAATTTCACTTGACCACTTCATAAACAAGCGGTTTCCCAAGTAGTGCCTTCAATGGACGTGCTTAACGACACAATACCAGTCGTATCTGACACATTCAGTGATCTGTCGCTAGAGTCCAGCAGTTCTTCAATCAAACGCTGGGATTTTTTCTCAACACTCCATGAAAATGGAATCAGAGGGTTAACGCGCGCCAGAATTCGGGAAGTTCAGGTCAATTTAGGTAAACTCTGCAATCAGGCGTGTAATCACTGTCACGTGGATGCAGGTCCCAATCGGACTGAAATCATGACTTGGGAAGTCATGGAAAAAATCGTTCGCTGGTGTGCCGATAACCATGTCGAATCAGTCGATTTAACAGGCGGAGCACCGGAACTCAATCCGAATTTCAGACGTTTCGTCGACACCTGTCTTGCGAACAACATGTCAGTTACCTCGCGATGCAACCTGACAGTGTTGCTAATCGATGGGCAAGAAGACCTCGCCGCCTGGTATACCGAGCGTCGTGTGAAACTGATCTGTTCGCTGCCCTGTTATTCCAAGGAAAATCTCGAGCAACAACGTGGTAAAGGTACATTTGGACAGAGTATCAGTGCACTGCAAATTTTGAACAAGCACGGCTATGGGATCCTTCCTCACCTGGAACTAGATCTCGTCTATAACCCCAATGGTGCCTTTCTGCCACCGGCTCAGGATACGTTGGAAGCAACTTACAAAATTCGTCTTGAAGAAGATTTCGGTATTCATTTCAACCGACTTTACACCCTTACGAATTTACCTATCAGCCGCTTCCGACATTATCTAAAACGAACCGGGGAATATGACGACTACATGAATCTTCTGCGGGAAAAATTTAACCCCCAGACAGTATCAAATCTGATGTGTAGGCACATCATCAGCGTAGATTGGTTAGGGAGAATCTACGACTGTGACTTCAATCAAATGCTGGATATCCCAGCCGGCTGGCACAAGCCTAGATTTCTGTGGGAACAAGACCTTGATCAATTCACGAATGACCGTATTGCAGTCGATTCTCATTGCTTTGGGTGTACCGCTGGTGCGGGGAGCAGTTGTGGCGGTTCACTCGCGTGATTTTTAGGCTATTTGGCTAATCGCTGTCGATACGCTTCAAAAGCAACCACCCCAACTGCAACTGAAACGTTAAGACTTGTAATTTTACCCCGCATTGGTATGCAGGCGATCTGATCACATCTCTTTCTGGTTCCAACCCGCATTCCAGTCTCTTCCGTGCCGAATACTAGCACACATTTTTCCGATAAATCCAGTTCGTAGACAGAATCGATCGCGTCTTCTTCGAGTCCCACGACAAAGTAGTCCTGCGACTTCAACTCATCCAGCGTACGAATGAGATTTGATGCGCGGTAAATCGGGGTGGTTTCCACCGCACCTGCCGCAGTTCGAGAAACGGTCGGTGTAATCGCGCAGCCGCGACTGCGAGGAAGAATCACGCCTCCCGCACCGGCAGCGTTGGCACTTCGAAAGCAGGCACCAAGATTACGTGGGTCCAATATTCCATCCAAAGCAATAAGCAGATTTGAATCCGAAAGTGTACTGATCCATTCCGATAAGCTCTTACTTTGCATTTCACCGACCCGAAAATGGCTGAGAATAATAACACCCTGATGTTTGTTTCCTTCAGATATCTCAGCCAGATCACTGTTTGGCAAACGTTTGATTGTTATTCGACGACTTCTTGCGATTTGCTCAATTTCCCGCAAGCGACGATCTTGTCGCTTGTCGCTCAATAACACCGTTTCAATTTCGTCTGCCCGGTTTTTCAGCATCGCGATGGCGACATGTATGCCGTAATGTTTTTGCATTTTGATATTTACCTAAGATACATGGTTGATTCAACGCGGTTCGCGATGCCGGGTCTTTACCAAATTCTGTTTAAGAAAACAATGATTGCAGGAATTAGTCGTCAAGCCAATTCGAAATTTACGTGTCCCAACTCAGGATCGGCACCTGCGACTCTAACTTTCAAACTGTCACCAATACTGAAACGCCTGCCAGTACGGTCGCTGATCAAATTTCTTGACGACTCTTCATAGGTGAAATATTCATACCCCAAATCTGATACATGAATCATACCGTCAACATACGGTGAATCCAATTGAACAAATACTCCAAAACGTCTGCAATCGGTAACTACTGCATCAAACCCCTCTCCTACACGTGATTTCATCAGTTCAGCCTTAAGCCAACTTTCAGCATCCCTCGCACAACTTTCTGCGCGACGCTCCGTTCTAGAACTCTGCTCTGCAACTGATGTGAGTGCCGATTCTTCAGGATTGTCTCCGGTGTCATTCAATATACGTTTAATCATTCGGTGAACGACCAAGTCCGGGTATCTTCGAATTGGTGAAGTGAAATGCGTATATTCGGGGTAATTCAATGCGAAGTGAGAACTGTTCTTTGAAGAGTAAATTGCCATTTCCAGGCTGCGTAGAAGGTGAATCTGGAAAGCAGAATGGAGCGTAGGACTTTGCTTTCTCACCTGCTCAGACACAATCTGGTAATGAACCAATGTCGATTCTGAGGTCAGTTTATGTCTTAAACCGATGTCGGACATCATTTGATTGATGAATTGCAGATTAGGCTCTTTCGGTGGACCATGAACCCGATACATTCCAGCATCCGGATAGTGTTCGGCGATAAATCTGGCTGCACATGTATTTGCTGCAAGCATTGCCTCTTCTATCAAACTGTGAGAAAGAAACTTTCGATCTTTGGAGACATCTGCCACCGCCCCTGAGGAATCAAATTCAATACTTGGCGCTGGTATATCCAAATTCAATGCACCTCTCGCTTTTCTCGCCACCATAAACGCTTCGTGCAGTTCAAATAATCGCTGAATGCAAATTGAAACTTCTTCGGTCCGCATCCCGTTGATTCCTGAATTTCCTACTTCTTCGTAAGTCAACCTTGCGCGAGACCTGATCACAGCTTCGTAAAATTTATAAGAATCGACCAATCCATTTGCACTGACAGCCATTTCACAGACCAGTACCAGCCGATCCATGTCGGGTTTCAACGAGCACGCCTCACTAGAGAGTTCAGGTGGAAGCATCGGTACAGACCGACAAGGAAAATAGATCGATGCACCTCTTTTCAAAGCTTCAACATCGAGCAAACTTCCAGGTTTGACGTAGTGAGCAACATCGGCGATTGCAACCCACAATCGATATCCATCATGCTCTGAGCGTTCACAGTAAACAGCATCATCATGATCTCTGGCTTCTGCCGGGTCAATCGTTACAAAGGCCAAATCTCTTAAATCTTTACGACTGACTACCTCACTTTCTGTGCAGACCAAAGAGACATCATCCACTTCAGATTCCATGCGCTTTGGCCAATTTACCAGAATTCCGAATCTTGTCAGCGCAACTGCCACTGCCACATCACATTGATTAGCCAAAATTTGATCGACCGAACTAAGTTCCCAAACAACGCCACGGCGCGGTCGTGTCGGCTGTCGTTTCAAAGTCGCAACTACATACTGACCGTGATCAATTGATTGCAGATTCTCAGACGTTTCAACCCTACCAGGTACAAACAGACCAATTGGCTCCAAAGTATGCGTCAGGCGCGACATTTTGTGTCTGACACGCAGCACAACCTGACATACTCCGCGAGACTCTACACTCAAGGACTTAGGATTCAATTGGATCAATTCTTTGTGTAATCCGCGTGAGTCAGACACCCGATCCCCAGGTAGCAATACAGGACAATCCGCAGTGGAAAGTTTCAACAACTCTCCGTCATCTTTTCTTAACCAAATTTGACGAATGCTTGCATATTCGACAGTCGCACAAGTCCGTTTGGGCTGAATATTGGCGCGAGATTTGCGGCCGGTTTTATTCTTCATCGATGTATGTCAAATTGTGATGATCTTCGGCTGCCTGCCAAAGACCGAATGCTGTACCAGAGTCTAGCGGGCGGGCTCGACCGGATCAAGGCAATCGGGATTGTTGTATGCTGGATAGTTAATGCGAGTGGAAATTGGATCAGCTGTCATATGTTCTTCTGGATATGGAACAGCCAACTGCAACGCCAATTGATTGTTACTGCCCAACCAGTCATCCCAGTTCTCTGGGTCAAGAATAACTGGCATTCGAAAATTTGAATTATGAATCTTTTCCATTAGGGCGTTCGCCTTCGTTGTCACAATTGTGCACGACACAAACATTGAGCCATCCTCAGTCCGACCCTGCTCCCAAAGACCAGCAAATCCCATAATGGGCTGTTCAGAGTGGTAAATGTGCCACGGTTGCTTACGTTTCTGACCTTCAACAATTTGCCATTCGTAAAAACCGGTGGCAGGAATCAGACATCGTTGCGCTTTCTTCCAGGCGTTTCGGTAGCTGGGTTTAGAAGTCATCGATTCGCTTCTTGCATTGGCTGTCGAGAACTTCGGCACCTCCGAACCTGCCCAAAATGGAATTAAAGGCCAAATAGCGCTTTGCAAAAGGCGTTGATTTTCAGAACCTAACCGAACAACCGGAATTTTAGTCAAACCTTCGTCATCAGCCGTCCCGACGACGGTTTGTTTCACCGATGGGCTGATGTTGTAAGACTTGGAAAACGACTCAAGTTGAACGTTTTCGTTCAGAATGTCGAACGTCGTCATCAACGCATCCGCATCAGTGAGGATGTTAAATCGTCCACACATGATGATGAATTCACTGATAGAGTTTGGCGCGCCCGGAGGGATTCGAACCCCCGACTCCCAGATTCGTAGTCTGGTACTCTAATCCAGCTGAGCTACGGGCGCAATTTCAAGGCAGAATAATTCGTTAATCCATTCATCCTAATTCTGCCTTGGCGGAGAGGGTGGGATTCGAACCCACGATGGGGGTTGCCCATACTCCCTTAGCAGGGGAGCGCCTTCAGCCGCTCGGCCACCTCTCCGGTAATAATGATGACTGATCATAGTTTCAATGAAATCAATGCCAGCCGGAGAAAACTAACCGGTATTTACTCTTCTTCTTGCGCCTTTTCATTTTGTATGCGTTCGTAAATCTCTTCACGATACACACTAACACTTTTAGGAGCGTCAATACCCAAACGAACCTGATTCCCTTTAGTTCCGAGAATTGTGACAGTAATATCGCCGTCAATTTTTACGGATTCTCCAATCCTTCTTGTCAATATTAACACAAGTTAAAAACCTCCTAGCGTTGCAGAACTGTCCGTAGAACCACTCTGCAAATTGTCCAAAAAAAACCAATCCTTCGATGAACCGGAGTTAGAGATCCAGCCTAACTTCGTTGGTCGGATGTGACCAAACCTAGTAATTATATGGTGAGAAGAATGCATTATGTTGCTACCCCGCAATTCGAACTGCATCAATTTATAACCACGCGGTTGTCAGCTACGGAATTGACTCTGTGGGCCTGATTCTTCAATGGGCTCGTGTTCTTCACTTAGCCCGAACGCATTATGTAGTGCTCTGACACCGAGCTCTACATATTTTTCTTCTACGATAACAGAAATTTTAATTTCGGATGTTGAAATCATCTGAATGTTAATGCCTTCTTCAGCCAATACGCGAAACATTGTCGTTGCGACACCTGAATGTGAACGCATTCCAACACCGACTAGAGAGATTTTGGCGATGTCATCCGTAGCAACTATGTCCTGAGCACCAATTTGAGGAATAATTTTTCTCAAAATTCGCAGGCTGTTTTGAAATTCAGTCCGATCCACCGTGAAGGTCAGATCAGTGTTGTTATCACTTCCGACATTCTGAATAATCATGTCAACATTGATTTGCGCGTCAGCGATAGGCCCAAATACTTTGGATGCAATTCCAGGCCGATCCGGGACGTTTTTGATAGTCAGTTTAGCCTCATTAACGTTGTAGGCAACACCCGTAATTTTGGGCTGCTCCATTCGATTTTCCTCCGAAGTGATCAAAGTCCCGGACACATCATGAAATGATGACAGGACGTGTATGGGTACACCATATTTGTAAGCAAATTCCACTGCGCGGATCTGCAGTACCTTCGCACCCGAACTTGATAGTTCTAACATTTCTTCAGCAGTGATTCTTGAAAGAACGCGGGCATCTGGAACAATCCTAGGGTCTGCTGTGAAAACACCATCAACATCGGTGTATATCCGGCAGACTGACGCCGACAGTGCCGCAGCCAAAGCGACTGCAGTTGTATCCGAACCGCCGCGACCCAATGTAGTAATGTCACCATTTGAATTTACACCCTGGAATCCAGCAACCACAACAATGGTCCCAGACTCCAGATCGCTCAAAATCTTATCGCGATCAATATGCTCGACACGTGCCTTACCATGCATGGTGCTGGTTTGAATCTGGACCTGCAAGCCAGTATAGGATCGGGCACAATAACCCTCGCGTTCTAAGGCCATACAGAGAAGGCCTATTGTTACCTGTTCACCCGTACTCATCACAACATCCAGTTCCCTAGTCGAGGGCTCAGTTGAAATTTGATGAGCCAACTGAATCAGTCGATTGGTTTCACCTTCCATAGCAGATAGCACAACAACAACGCGATATCCATCCTCAACCGTGCGAATCACCCGATTCGCAACTCGATTGATTTTTTTGACTGTGCCGACGGATGAACCTCCGAACTTTTCGACAACAATATCCATGCTTATCTTTTTGAACCTGGATTAATTAGTAATCAGAAATTTATGTGAAGTGCGGCAGAGGGTCTGCGACTTCAGGCAATGACGGTTGATACAGCTTCAAGCGCTGCATCAAGCTTGTCTCCTTCCGCACCCCCACCTTGCGCAAGATGTGCTTTCCCGCCACCTTTGCCACCGACGATCGGCGTAATTTTCCCAATGATATCGCCAGCATGAAGACGGTCAAGCCAGTCTTCTGAAACAGAGCAAATCAATGTCGCCTTTCCCTTGTTTAATGAGCCCAATACGATCACCCCTGAATCGAGCTTTTGCTGCAGCGATGAAAGGATATTTCGCAAATCACGTACGTCAGTATCATCGTGTCGACGTACCAATAGCGGAATGTCTCCAACCTTCTCCACCGAAATAGTACCATCATCACCACCGCGAGTGGCTAGTTGCGCCTTAAGATCGGAAATTTGCCGCTCAAACAATCGGTTGTTTTTCAAAATTTGTGCAACTGAATCGCGCAACTCACCGACGCCAGTATGCATCATACGCGCAACTTCGGAAAGCATCCGCGATTCTGCCTGCATCAAGTCAACCGCCTGTGTACCGGTCAAAGCCTCAATTCGACGAATACCAGAAGCAATACTAGACTCGTCAACAATCTTAAACAGTCCTATATCCCCAGTACGATCAACGTGGGTACCACCACATAATTCGAGTGAATAGTCTCCCATTGCAACGACACGTACTCTTGCATCATACTTTTCACCAAAAAGCGCTGCGGCACCTTTTGCCTTCGCCGCATCTAGGTCCATTAGTTCTTTCGTAACCGAATAGTTCTGACGGATTGCATCATTCACCTCGCTTTCAATTTTTTCCAACTCCTCACCGCTCAGTGCAGAATCATGTGCGAAATCAAAACGTAGCCGGTCTGGAGCGACCAGAGAACCTTTTTGCTGGACATGCGAGCCTAGATTGTTCATTAATGCTGAGTGCAAAAGATGCGTAGCCGAATGGTTGTTCATTGTTGAATAGCGAAGTTCCGCATCAACCTCAGCCGAAACTGTATCGCCAACATGAAACTCACCCTTAACAACACTGCCGATGTGTCCGATTACCTTACCTGATACATATTGCGTGTCGTCCACCTGAAATTCACTGCCGTTGATCACAATGATTCCCTGGTCACCGACCTGCCCACCGCTTTCGGCATAGAAAGGTGTGGATTCAAGAATCAGTGTTGCTTTGTCACCCTCAATCACAGTAGTTTCATGGCTACCGTCGACGATGATTGCAGCAATATCACTCACTTCCTTCATCGATTGGTAGCCGCTGAACTGAACCTCAATGTCCAGATTTGGAAATTTCGAATCAAGCACCTCAAATTTGCTTGCCTGTTTGGCTCTGTTGCGCTGTTCCTGCATGCACTGCTCAAATCCTTCGTTATCCACAGTGAGATTCATTTCTCGTAGAAAATCGGCAGTCAAATCCAAAGGAAACCCATATGTGTCATACAATCGAAAAGCAACATCCCCTGGCAGTACGGTGCCACTTAGACCAGCAAGCTCCCGATCGAGTATCTTGAGCCCCTGGTCCAGGGTTCTGGCAAACCGTTCCTCTTCTTTCAGCAGTACGCGCTCAACCTTATCCCTTGCTTTTGGTAGTTCAGGGTAAGCATCACCCATCTGCTCAACCAGAGACCCAGTTAATCGATGAAAAAATGGCTCCTTGCAACCGAGTTGATATCCATGACGAATCGCCCGTCTGATTATCCGACGCAGCACATAACCGCGACCTTCGTTGGATGGTGTCACGCCATCCGTGATAAGAAATGCTGCTGAACGTATGTGGTCCGCAATGACTCTCAACGATTTGCTGTCATGACTGTCGCAGCCAACCGAACTGGCCGCATCGTGAATCAACGCACTGAAAAGGTCGATGTCATAATTACTGTACACTCCTTGCATAACGGTCGAGATTCTTTCAAGCCCCATCCCAGTGTCGACCGACGGTTTTGGTAGAGGTGTCAAGCTTCCATCAGCAAGTCGTTCATATTGCATGAAGACCAGGTTCCACAATTCGACATAGCGGTCCCCATCCTGTTCTGGCGTACCTGGAGGACCACCTTCGATGTCGGCCCCATGGTCATAGAAAATCTCAGAACACGGACCACAAGGCCCAGTGTCGCCCATCGCCCAAAAGTTGTCAGACGTTGATATGCGGGTAAATCGCTCAGCTGGTATGCCAATTTGATTGAGCCATACATCAGCCGCTTCGTCATCTTCAGTAAATACAGTAACCCATAGGCGATCTTCCGGCAGCTTGAATCCGCGAGTCAGCAAATCCCACGCGAAATGAATGGCATCGCGCTTGAAGTAATCACCGAAACTGAAATTACCCAGCATTTCAAAGAAGGTGTGGTGTCGTGCGGTATAGCCAACGTTTTCCAGATCATTGTGCTTTCCACCAGCCCGTACGCAGCGCTGGGCAGTAGTCGCGCGATTGTATGGACGCTTTTCTGCACCCAAAAACACATCCTTAAACTGCACCATCCCGGAGTTTGTGAAAAGCAGCGTTGGGTCATTGCCAGGAACCAGTGGACTGCTCGGTACAATCTCGTGCCCCGAATCTGCAAAATATTGCAGAAAAGTCTCTCTAATCTGTGTAGTTTTCATACTGACTGCTTATTCTGTCTGGCTTACCTTACGGTACTTTTCCAAATTTTCATGAATCTGATCGGTAGTAAATCCCCGATTTTTCAGAAAGTTTGCTCGTTTTGCCCACTCGTTAAAACTGTTTGCTGGACGATCTCCGTATTTTCGCTCAATTACGCGCGTCAACTGCTGAGTCCAGCTATCTTTCCACTCTGCGAGGCAGGTGGTTGCGAGATCATGGGCTACGCCGCGCTGAGTGAGTTCATATTTAATTCGGACCGGGCCGTAGCCCTGTCGCACGCGAACCTGAATTAACGCTTTGGAAAATCTTTCTTCAGAAATCAGACCGCTGCTACTTAACTGCTCAACAACCGATTCAGCAAGCTCTCGCTGAGCCCCCTTGCTGATCAGTTTTTCCACCATTTCCTGCCGACAGTACTCGCGTCGTGACAAAAGCGCCACTGCCTTCGAGCGAACTTCACCGAGTTCTTTCATCTGTCAGATTAAGCGACCGTCTCTGCCTCCACTGATTTAGGTGCTACACCAACCTCCTCGCGAATTTTGGACTCAATTTCTTCTGCAATATCCAGATTCTCACTCAGAAAAATTCGCGCATTCTCGCGACCTTGGCCAATGCGGGTATCTCCGAAGCTGTACCATGCACCAGCCCGATCAATCGCTTTGTGTTTTACACCTAGATCGATCAACTCGCCTTCGCGCGAGATGCCCTGTTTGAAAATCAGGTCGAACTCGCACTGCTTGAATGGTGGCGCAACCTTATTCTTGACAACCTTGACTCGAGTCTGGCTGCCGATCACATCCTCTCCCTTTGATATCTTGCCAAATCTACGAATATCAAGTCGAACTGAAGCATAGAACTTAAGCGCGTTTCCACCGGTCGTTACTTCTGGGCTGCCGTAGATCTGTCCAATTTTCATTCGAATTTGATTGATGAATATGACCAGAGTCTTGGATTTGTTGATGCTGCCGGTTAGCTTTCTGAGCGCCTGGGACATTAGTCTTGCGTGCAAACCCATGTAGGAATCACCCATTTCTCCATCGATTTCAGCACGTGGTGTCAAAGCTGCGACCGAATCAACAACTACCACATCGATTGCTGCGGAACGAACCAGTTGATCCGCAATTTCAAGTGCCTCTTCACCATTGTTGGGTTGAGATACCAAGAGGTCATCTACATTTACACCCAAGACCGCTGCATGGGCGGTATTTAGCGCGTGTTCGGCATCGATAAAAGCTGCAGTCCCGCCCAGTTTTTGGGCCTGTGCAACCACCGACAGTGTCAATGTTGTCTTGCCTGATGCCTCAGGTCCGTAAATTTCAACGACGCGCCCGCGTGGTAGACCACCAACACCCAAGACCAGATCAAGCCCTAGCGATCCGGTTGGGATTACCGATACATCGCCATCAACATCTTCGTCACCCAATCGCATGATTGAGCCTTGTCCAAACTGTCGTCGAATCTGTCCTAGAGTTGCTTCCAGTATTTTTTTCTTACTTTCATCCATTCCGTTTATCCGTTCTCAATTTTTCTCGGTTCATTTAAGTGACAGTCGATAGATTCGAACCGAAAACTGTATTCGTTCAGAAGATCTTGCGTTCTTTGAACGAGTCAATCGGCATCAAGATACCATTGATTGAAAAATCAATCAGACCAAGTACAGATATTCAATTGATGCAAATTCAGCTGCCTTTCAAACCAATCCGAATAAGTAAATCATTCGCCGGCAAAAATCCGCCGATAACGCTGCCATCGTCAAGCACCAGCGTGGGGGTGCCCCTTACGCCTCCATCAACTCCAGCCTGGAAGTGATCCGCAACCGGATTCGTGCAAGACAACGCCGGCAGCACTTCACCTGCCTTTGATCGAGTCATTGCCTGCTGTGGATTGTCCGAACACCAGACCGTGACGATTTTGTCGTAGCTTGACGACCCTATACCTGCTCTTGGATAGGCCACATAGCGAACTTCCAGACCCGCGTCATTCAACGCCGGTACTTCCTGATGGAATCGCCTGCAGTAGGAGCAATCGATATCGGTAAATACTGTAACGTGGCGTTTTTTGTCATTGGCAGCAAAAATTATCATATTTTCAGATGACAGATCACTCACGGCAGCACTGATGCCTCGATTACTGATTTCCTCGTTCAGGCTCACGCCGCGAACTAGATCAAAAGCTTCACCAATGAGTAAAACAGAGCCTTTCAGCAAAGCGTGATAAATTGTCCCGCTTATGTCAATGACATAGACACCATCTGTCGCCGATTCGACAACTGCTGCATCGGGCAATTCGCTACCGATTAGGGACTCAATGGCCACCTTAACTTCATCTCGACTACCATCCGCGAACGCAATGCTGTTTGCAGTCAGTCCTATCAGTATGGCCAGTGCGATCGTTGCGTACTTCATAACTTCATCCTAGGAATTGTGTTATCCCAGCCCAATTGCATTGAACTTTTAGATCCGGGATAGCTTTCAATTTTTGATCTCAATCCTGATTTTCAACCTGACCTTCGGCCTGCTTCCATGCATCGAATCCGCCATCAATGTGACAGACATTCGACAGCCCCATGTTTTGTGCCGTCTGGGTTGCCAAGGCGGAACGCCAACCTGACTTGCAATAAAAAACGTACTTGCAATCCTGTTCAAATATTGACTTGAAGTATGGGCTCTCAGGATCAATCCAGAATTCAAGCATGCCTCTCGGCATATGGTAGGAACCGGGCACTTTACCTTCCATTTTCAGTTCCCGGATATCTCTTAAATCAACGAATTGCGCTGTTTCGCCGGAGTGCAGTTCTTGCGCTTTGTCAACAGAGATCGTCTCCACCTCCGCCATTGCCTTGTCAAGCAGTTCCTTGTATCCGATTTTCATTCCAATTTGACCGTTTTAAGTACTCAAAAGTTCAATTTTAACGCTTTCTGCAGCCTTTCAGATTTGCATTTTCGATTTCACAGCATTGGAATAATCAGGGTGTCAATAATCCGACATAAATCATGCCGTGAATGACGATATTGGTCAGTACTCCGGCCAGCAAATCGTCCACCATAATACCGGTGCCACCGGCAATTCGCCGTTCAAACCAGGAAATAGGCCAAGGCTTGAATATATCAGCAAGCCTGAACAAAATGAATGCCACTACCAAGGTCGTTAATGTTGCCGGCAAAAATGCCATGGCCACACAATAACCGACAACTTCATCCCAGACGACTGCCCCTGGATCCTGCTCTCCTAGCCAATCTGCCGCCATCTGACACACCATACATCCCAAAACAAACAAAATTGCCAATATGACAACCTGAAGCAAAATGGACGACTGGCTGATCATAATGACTAACGGAATGCCAAGCAGCGTACCTGCGGTCCCAGGTGCTTTAGGAACAAACCCCGTTCCAAATCCAAACGCAATCCAAAGCGCTGGTTTAAATCCGATCGGACGTCGCTTCAAGATTGCCACTTTTTGGAACAGCAGGATTCAGAAATGAGAATAGCCTGAAGACTGAATCTGGTAGATTTCGCCATTTGGCTGTCTGATTTCAATTCCTTCACCTTCAACGACAGTGCCGATTCGACTCATTGGGACGGCCGCTTCCTCAATTGCAGATTCAGGCAGGTTCTGGCTGATGGTAAAACATAACTCGTAATCATCACCATGTGCCAAGGCATAATCCCAACCCACGTCAGTAAGAAGATGCTGATAAACAGGTGAAAGCGGAATTTTTTCAAGATCAATTGAAGCGCCCACACCACTTGCAACAAGAATATGGGAAAGATCTGCAATTAATCCGTCCGACAAATCAATGGATGATGTTGCATAACGAGCAATCACCTGACCGGCCTTCACTCGCGGTTGAGGGAGTTCCAGTTTTCGTTGAAGAAATTCAGTATCCTTACGATTGAGTGAGTTACCAAGGCGAGAAGCAATCAGACCGAGAGCGGCGTCACCTAAAGTTCCTGTCACATGGATTGCGTCCCCGGGACGAGCACCTGAACGCAACGGGCACTGGCCGGCCGTTGCAATGCCAAAAGCTGTAATTCCGATTGACAGGGGTCCACGAACCGTATCGCCACCAATCAAACCAATGTTAAATTGAGCCGCCAGGTCAAAGAACCCGCGACTAAAATTAGCAAGCCAAGTCGGATCGTATCCAGGCACAGACAGATTCAGCATTGCATATTTCGGTTTCGCACCTTTCGAAGCCAAGTCACTTAAGGAGACAGCTAGTGATTTGTACCCAATCTGTCGAGCTTTTGTAGATGCCGGAAAATGAACGTTTTCATGCAGTGTGTCGGTTGTGACCAAAAGTTGCTGGTCTGCGGGAATATCAACAATTGCGCAATCATCTCCAATTCCCGTAAGTACGCTCTCATCGTAGCTTTGTCGGTCTGCAAAGTAACGCTGAATCAGTTCAAATTCTCGACTATTTGACTGCGACCCTCGCTTGATCAGTTTACTGAGGCGAACATGTTCACTGAATGCTAACTTGTCAAGTGTTCCATTGATGAATTTGTAACTGTCAGGATTACCAAACTCTCGGGAGAGTTCAATGCATTCATTCGTAATTACTTTCAGCGGTACATCAAATTCGCAAGTCATCTCATATACACCGAGACGCAAAATCGCGCGGACCACCGGATCGATCGTGTCAATTTTCCAGTGAACCACCTTTGAAATAATTTCATCCAACTGGGAAATCTTGGGTGGAATTGATTTAAGCAGTTTTTGAAAATAGACTAGATCGCCCTTTAGCAGTACATTCGAATCAATCAGGATCTGATCATCGGCTTGATTGACGGTCTGGTTCTGGACATCCCAAGAATACAGGTATTGAACGGCACCCAGCCTTGCGTAGTGCCTTGCTGAAACAGTCATTGGATTAGGGCTTTTAGCCTTGACGAATTTCGGCTACAGCGTAGAGGGAACGCAAAGTACCGATTGCCGCCTCGCGTCCTTTATTTTTCTTCATGTCATCGATGTCTGAACGTTGCTGGGCCTGCAAATAGTTCTCGACCGTTAACACGCCAAAGCCTACGGGAATGGTGAAGTCCATACTGACGGACATCAATGCCGCGGAACACTCCTTGCACAAAAAATCGAAATGCGAGGTTTCACCGCGAATTACACAACCGAGTGCGATGAGTGCCTGATAGCGACCAGTCTGGGCCATCACTCGTCCAACCAATGGAATCTCCCAAGCTCCAGCAACTCTTGCGATTTCAAAGCGAACTTGCGGGTAGTTGTTCAATACGCTCTCAACCCCCAACAGCAAATTTTGCGCAATGTCCTTATAGTAGTCGCTGACAACCAAACCCACATTGATGTTGGTATCAAACGGCTTTAAATCAAATACTTGCTCTGTCTGCACATTTATTCCTCTGGCGGAAGATACTCTTCGACCGTCAGCCCAAATCCAGATAGACCATGCATTTTTAGTGGGTGACCCAGAACATTGAGTTTGCCAAAGCCAAGATCAGCCGCAATCTGGCTGCCTATTCCAACGATCCGCACATCGTGACTGCCGCCTTCCTCTCCAGACTGACTTTCTGCATCACTGACAGTCTCTGGCAACCCGCTGAATTCTCGCTGATAATTGAGAATAACCACGGCTCCAGATTCCTCACGCATGATTCTCTGAAGTGCTCTTCGTACCGAATACGAATGGCCTCCTGGTGTAAACGCGTCAAGCACTTCTGACAAACCAGTAAAGACGTGCACCCGCAGTATGGTCGGAACATCGGCCTCAATCTCTCCTTTTACCAAAGCCAAGTGCGTACTGTTTCTCACTTCATCCCGATACGTAACCGCTCGAACCTCGCCATAATCGGTATGCAATCGTCTCTCGGTTTCTCGTTTCACCGTTGATTCCGTCGCTAGCCGATATCGAATCAGATCGGCAATCGTGCCAATTTTCAAATTGTGAATTTTGCTAAACTCGATCAAATCTCCCAGTCTGGCCATAGTCCCGTCAGGATTTAAAATTTCGCAAAGAACACTCGCCGGTTCGAATCCGCAGAGTCTCGCCAAATCTCCGCCTGCTTCAGTATGACCGGCCCGGATCAAAACTCCACCCGGTTCCGCTACCACTGGAAAAATATGACCCGGTGTGACCAGGTCGGTTGGCAGCGCCTCGGGATGAACAGCAGCCTGAATCGTTGTTGCTCGATCAGCCGCTGAAATTCCGGTGGATACGTTTCTCGCTGCTTCAATTGAAATGGTAAAAGCGGTCGAATACGGCGAGGTATTTTCTCTAACCATCAAAGGCAGACGAAGCTTTTTACATCGCTCATCGGTCATCGACAGACAAATCAGGCCCCGACCATGCGTTGCCATAAAGTTAATATGCTCTGGGGTGACGCATTCCGCCGCCAACAGCAGATCACCTTCATTTTCCCGCGATTCATCGTCAACCAATATGACCATCTTGCCGGCTGCAAAGTCTTGCAGAATCGACTCAATCGGGCTGATACCTGACGTTAAATTACCTGTCAGGGGTGTTGGATTTGGTGAAGTAGACATTCTGTAAATCGTAACGCAAAGATCACTGCCAATTCATTCAAAGTCTATATTTTAGTTTGTTCGCTAGTCTACGTATCACTCTCGTCACGCGTCGATAGGAATGAGAACTTAAAGAACGGCTGGTGCTACGGAGACGTTTATACCAAGTCAGTCAATTTTGATCTGTCAACCAACGAGGGCGATATCGAATTTGACGCCAGATAATTTACTGACCTTCTTTATCGCAAAGTAGCCGCTCTAGGCCGTAGTACTCCATCAGCCGGTTCACGTAGCGGGCAACATTGTCAATTTCAATGTGCACCGATTCATTCACTCTAAGTGACCCCAGAGTTGTAACTGACAAAGTGTGCGGAATAACATTGACATCAAATTGGGTCAATGAATCCCGGTCAACAACAGTGTTGACGGTCATGCTGACCCCATCGATTGTCACCGAGCCTTTCTGAACCATAAATTTACCGAGTGCTTCGCCGGAAACTTCGAATACGATTCTACAGGAGTCGCCGTCGGGTGTGATGCTAACGCATGTTGCCGTGCCATCGATATGCCCGGCAACGAGATGTCCACCCAGTGGGCTGTTCAATGTCAATGGACGTTCAATGTTTACCTGTGTTCCGACTGAATATTGCCCAAAATTGGTTCTGGCGATTGTTTCGTTTGATACTTGCACATCAACAGATTCTTCCTGAATCCCAGTCACCGTCAAACACACCCCACTGATAGAGACGCTGTCTCCCAGCTTCAAGCTTGCCGGTTCGACCGAACCCAAGTCAAGGCTTAATTCCATGCCTGCATCCGACCGGTTTACGCGAGTAATGCTGCCGACTGATTCAACAATTCCTGTAAACATTATTATGGAAGCCGTCCGATCATTACTTCAGTGTGTTAACTAAGCATAAGTTGAATACGAATATCATCGCCGACCAATCGAACATTCTCAAATTTGCCGCGATAACGGTCGATTAGGCGCTTGATCGCTGGTGCAACAACCATAGCCTTTGCTGAGTCTCCAAGAATTGCGGGTGCCAGGTAAATGACCATCTCATCAACCAGCCCAGCATGAAGAAGCTCACCGACTAGCGTAGGGCCAGCCTCGACCAGCACATCATTGATTTCCAGCTCTGAGAGGTAGTCAAATAATTTTCGACAGTCGACGCGTCCATCGGCAGAACTAAATGAAATGTTTCTGGTTTGGTCTTCAGATGTTTGAAGCGGTTCGGATTCGACTTTTCCTCCGGTTGCAAAAAGTATGTCACCTTCAACTGTAAACAGCTTTGCAGTCTCAGGAGTTCGTAAATGACTGTCAACAATAACACGCAGCGGCTGGCGCTGAATTCCATCAATTCTACAATTCAGTCGAGGGTCATCAGCCAACACGGTTCCGACACCCGTCAGAACCGCAGAAGCTTGCGCCCGTAGCAACTGAACATCAGATCGTGCCGCCTCCCCGGTAATCCACTGACTTTCTCCGTTTGCGGTCGCGACTCGGCCATCCAAAGTGGCTGCAATTTTTGCAGTAACCCAGGGTCTGCCTCGTTCGTATCTTGAGAAAAATCCGCGATTTATCGCACGAGCATCGTCGGCGAGCAATCCAACCTCGGTTTGAATTCCAGCTTCACGCAGCTGTTTAATCCCCAACCCACCATTAACAGGATTGGGATCGGGACTGGCAATGACAACTCGACTGATTCCAGAGCTCAATATTCGCGTTGAGCAAGGGGGCGTACGACCATGCGTTGCACAAGGTTCCAGCGTAACGTACATTGTGCCGCCCCTAAAGTCACGCTCTGCTTTAAGTGCTGCGACTTCTGCATGATCAGTGCCAGCAGCCCGGTGCAATCCCTCCGCAACAACCTGACCATCAACCACAATGACGCAACCCACTCGAGGGTTTGGATGCGGTGCGGACAAAGGCTGCCTGGCAAGCTCAATAGCTCGCCTCATATATGAATCTTCAGAATGATCCGCCATTCTAAAATCACCTGATCCAGGTGTTTTCATCATTGATAGGCCTCGAACGTAGTTTGATCACTGACGATCAAACCATTAGATTATTCTTCAGCAGACTAACCTACGCCGACTGGTCCTCCAACGCCATATCTTCACGCGAAATTCTCAGCGCCAAAACAACGGGACTTGCAACGAATATTGAGGAGTAGGTACCAACGAGCACACCAATCAGCAGGGCAAATGCAAAACCCCAAATGACCTCTCCACCAAACAGTAACAATGTTAACACGACCAGCAGCGTTGTAGTTGAAGTGAGAATTGTCCGTCGAAGCGTCTGATTAAGCGACCGATTCATGATTTCAATCGCAGTACCACTGCGGCTCTTTCTGAAATTTTCCCGGCTCCGGTCAAACACTACGATTGTGTCGTTGAGCGAATATCCAATGACGGCCAATATAGCTGCCAACACAGCGAGCGAAAAATCAACCTGAAAAATCGAGAAGATTCCAACCGTAATTACTACATCGTGAACGAGTGCTGCAACCGCACCGATTGCAAAGCGCCACTCAAACCGCCAAGCGACATAAACCAGAATACCAATCAGTGCATAAAGCATTGCCAGACCGCCCTGGTCAGCTAGCTCCTGTCCAACTTTCGGTCCAACAAACTCAACCCGACGCATCTGCACAAAGCAATCACTGACAGAACCATCAGCCCTAGTACATGATTGTAAACCGCCTGCTAGAGATTCAACCAGCACTTCACCGTAAGGCTTTCTCAGTGTTTCAATAATCTGGGTGCTCTGCTCAGCAGCCGATCCAAACTCCGGACCCGAAGGCAGCCTGATCAAGACATCGCGATTCGTACCAAAGTACTGGACTGTTGTGTCTTCAATTCCTGTGGCCGCAAGCTCTTCGCGCACGTCGTCGACGCTGACTTGTTCCCCATAGCGAATCTCGACCAGCGTGCCACCCGTAAAATCGAGCCCGAAATTGATGCCGCGTACCAAAATGGCAGCAAGACAGACAACAACCAGCACACCGGAAACGATAGCCGCGACACGACGACGGCCTAGGAAGTCGATAGCTAGATCTTTTTTTAAAAATTCCATGCTCGCTTTTCCTAAATGGCCAATGCCGAAATTCGGCGACGACGACCGTAAATCAGGTTAATAACGGTTCGCGTGCCAAGTATCGCTGTAAACATCGAGGTAACAATTCCAATGCTCAATGTCACTGCGAATCCCTTGATGGGGCCGGTGCCAAAATTGAATAGAACAATCGCGGCGATCAACGTTGTTATGTTCGCATCAACAATCGTCGAGAACGCACGTTCGTAGCCCACACGAATACTGTTCTGTGGCGAATTCCTGTTCCGCAATTCCTCTCGAATTCTTTCGAAAATCAATACATTGGAGTCCACAGCGATACCAACCGTCAAGACGATGCCAGCCACCCCTGGCAACGTCAAAGTTGCCTGAATTGCAGACAAAACCGCAACGATCAATACCAAGTTGAGTGCCAAAGCCAGATTTGCGACCAGTCCAAATATCCGGTAGTAGATGATCATGAAAACCAACACCAGCAGGAATCCGACAATAACTGATTGCAAACCCTGGAGAATGTTCTGCTGTCCGAGACTTGGGCCGACTGTACGTTCCTCAATAATATCGACCGGCGCGGCCAATGCACCTGCGCGAAGCAGCAACGATAAGTCCCGGGCTTCAGTTACACTGTCAAGCCCTTCAATCTGAAAGCGTCGACCTAATTGGTCGCGAATCACTGGCGCGGTTATAACTTCTTCAACCAGTTCCCTTTCGCGTATTGGATTTCCCTGATCGTCAAAAACAATACGACCCGCTTCATCGCGCTTGGGTTCTGAACGCGTCTCAATGTACACCACAGCCATGCGTCGGCCGATGTTTTCGCCAGTAACTTTCTGATTGATCGATGCGCCGCGAGAGTCCAGCGTGATACTGACAATTGGACCACCAGTCTGCGTATCCAGACTAGCGGCAGCATCAACGATATTGTCGCCAGAATAAATCACTGGTTTTTTGAGCAGTATCTGGGAGCCATCGCGCATCTGATAAAGGGCCGAACCTGGTGGTACTGAACCCTGTAATGCTGCGGTAAGATCGTGCTCTTCATCGACCAGTCGAATTTCAAGCGTCGCTGTACGGCCCAGTATTCGTTTCGCCCGTGCAGTGTCCTGCACGCCTGGCAGTTGAATAACGATGCGATCATCACCCTGCCTCTGTACCACAGGCTCTGCAACACCGAGTTCGTCAATTCGGTTGCGAAGCGCCACAATATTCTGCTCTATGGCAAAACCCTTCAACTCATCTATTTCGTCTTCACTCATATTGGCGGCAAGATAGAGTTCACCTTCCCGTTCAAATTCCTGCAATTCCAGTTCGGGCAACTCCTCTTCGACTACATCAAACCCGGAGCTTCTTAGCCCTTCATCCCGAAACTTGACTTCAATTCCGCTGCCTGCTTCCATACGACGAGCTGAAGAGTATCGAACGTTGTTTTCCCGAAGCGTTCGACGAATAGACTCCACGTATCGGTCCTCTGCCCGATCAATAGCGCTATCCAGATCAACTTCCATCAGGAAGTGGACACCACCCCTCAGGTCCAGTCCAAGATACATTGGATGAAGCCCAAGTGAACTCATCCATTCAGGTGCTGACGACACCAGGGTTAGCGCGACGGTGTAGCGATTACCCAGTGCGTCCTGCAAAGCATTACGTGCCTGAAGCTGCTGCTCCGCACTTTCAAATCGAACGCGAACGCCGCTGTCGTCTGAAATCAGGCCAAGTGGAGTTATTTCTTCTTGCTGTAGGGCAGTTTCAACCCGCGCAAACAATGACGAGTCAAATCCTGTAGTTCTGGCTGCTCTGATCTGAATTCCAGGATCATCGCCAAATATATTTGGCAGCGCATAGAAGAATCCCGGAATCAGGACTGCCGCGATCAGCAGATAGCGCCACCAGGTGTTTTGATTCATTTAATTTTGATGGGGATGAGGCTTAGTCTTCGCCGTCGTGTTCAATTTTCGGAGCTGATTTCTTTTTTCGTTTACCCTTGTTGGCTTTTCGGTCGGCCCAGGCGCGAAATTCACTAATGGTGTCTGCAGGAAGTAGTTGCGTAACTGCATCACGCTGCACGAAAATCAAAGCACCCGGGTGGGTTTCGATTCCGACATAGTTGACAACATGTCCGCCTGTCTCTTTCTCTTCCTCACCCTGCAAGACAGTGATTGTTCCGACTACACCGCCACTGGTCACGACCTCATCGCCAACTTTCAGTGATGCAACCAGTTGTTTATGCTTCTTTGCCCGCTTTTGCTGCGGGCGAATCAATAGAAAATAGAACAGGACAAAAATCAGGATTAGCGGAACAAGGCTCAAAAATCCGCCTCCTTCACCGCCTGATTGCGCGAGCGCGTCAGATATGAAAAAACTCATTTAGGTTCACCCAGTACAAATTCGGATACAAGCGGTGAATTTTAACATTTCAAAGCCTGGTTCACAACTCAAAAATTTGAAATCACCGGCTTTTCGGATCAAAGCTTTTGTTTTTACGAGAATGGCTCTCACATTATGGCAGTGGGACATCGTATGCCCTGCAAAGTTCATCAAAACTTTGATTTTCGATGGAAGTGCGAATTCGCTTCATCAGATCAAGGTAGAACTCAATGTTGTGCAGTGTCGCAAGGCGCGCATAAAGTGGTTCGTTAATCTGGTATAGATGGCGCAGGTAGGCACGAGAAAATTTCTTGCAACATGGACAATTGCAATGCTCATCTAGAGGACGAGTATCTTTTCGATATTTCGCATTACGAATTTTTATCGCACCAGTCGAAGTGAACAACCACCCGTTTCTCGCATTTCTCGTTGGCAGCACACAGTCAAACATATCTATTCCGCACGCGACACCATGGACAATATCTTGCGGAGTACCAACACCCATCAAATAGCGAGGTGTCGCATCTGGCATTCTTGGTGCTATGAATTGAAGGATTGAATTCATCTCGTCCTTCGGCTCACCGACTGATAATCCGCCGATGGCATAACCGTCAAATCCAATTTGCGTCAATGCGTCGAGCGACAATTTGCGCAGATCTTCATACATACCGCCTTGAATGATTCCAAACAATGCGTTTTCGGAACCTTCAAAGGCCTCTTTTGAACGTTCCGCCCAATCGATGGACCGAAGCATGGATGCCTCTGTCTCATCTCTAGTCGCAGGGTATGGTGTGCAATCATCGAAAACCATCGCGATATCAGAGTCAAGCACGCGCTGCACCTGTATTGATTCTTCTGGACCCATAAAGATCTTGGCTCCATCAACGGGGGAACGAAACGTAACACCTCGATCTTCAATTTTTCTTAGTTTTGCAAGACTGAACACTTGAAATCCACCGGAGTCCGTCAATATTGAACGGTTCCAGCCGATAAATTTATGCAGCCCACCGTGCTCTTCAATGACATCCAATCCCGGTCTTAGCATCAGATGAAAAGTATTGCTCAAAATTATTCTTGCATCCAATCGTTCCAGATCGCGCGGTTCCATGGTCTTGACTGCACCAATCGTACCCACTGGCATAAATGCGGGGGTCTCAAGACAACTGTGACGGAGCCTGACCTGCCCCCGACGAGCATTACCTTGACTTGTCAATAGGAGAAAGCGCACTATACGTAAACTTTAAAATTGAAGAAAAACGCCAAAATATTATCCACCAGTCGATGGTGATACTATGACCCCTGAGTTGCTTCATCAGGCATACTTTTGCTTTCAACACTACCCAAATGGAGCAAACCATGAATAAACAATCCATGCTGGCATCACAGCTATGACGGTTTTTTTTACAGAATTTATCAATACCGGAAGAAATCTCGCTCACAATACGCAACAAAGCTACTAGGATACCTTTGTACTGCAATTCCCGTTTATGGCTAAATCAAACCGCAAGCAGTGGCGCGCAAAGTGTGCATCAGTAAACTTGATCCGTTCAAGGACACTGAGCAAATGATTCAACGAATATCCAAAACTGAGTGTTAAACGGCTGTTGCGCGAAATCAAACCGTTCAGCCATGAGCGTGGCTATTTGATTCTGTGCGACTCTCTTTGCTCTATCTGTCCAGCGGCAAGTTGCGTTTGCCGTCTGTTGCAATCCGACGTTTATCTCAATCCCATTCAAGATTGGTTGTGATATGTGAGCCTTGATTCCTCAAACATCCATGCTGAAATCGATATGCAGATGAAATCCAAAGCCATAGAATTATTCGAGTTCGCGATACTGAATTCATCACCGCATCCCTAGTAGCAATCTGCTGGCATTACGGACATTCGAGTGTCACGCCAATTACAAAATACTATGTTGCAAATTGTGATACGTGGTCCCGTACCAGCGGAACCTATGTGGCGGTTCGCAACATAAAAATCACGCAACATCACCGACCTGTGGAAGTTCATAGTAGGTCGGTGCTTTGGAGGGAAATTAAATCGTTGCCTACACCAGCAGGATCGTCCCATCCATATCGGGTATCAATCCGTCTCGTCTGTGCTTTCCGCATCTGTCCTCATGCCGCCATCGGGCCACAAGCTACTTAGGCTGAAGCTGATTGCATCGAACGGTGGCAGGGATACGGAATCGTTGCCGGTCAGCGTCTTCAGCAGAAGCCATTGACCATCGCGCAGCTCGAAAGATTCCAGGGTGCGGGCATCGGGCTCCACGAACCACAAATGGGGTACACCCTCCCGGGCATAGATCGCGCGCTTCATGCCCTGATCCAACGCCCTCGTCGATGGAGATAGAATCTCGCACACCCAGTCTGGCGGGAGGGTGAAGTATCCCTCTTCGGGAATTGTCGGCATCCGCTCACGTCGCCAGCCCGCCAAATCGGGTACAACGATGTCTTCACCCAAATGCAGTTCCGGTTCATCGAGAATCCACCAACCGCCCGGACCGCCAACCCCGTCGTCGTATGGAGGACCAATTCGGTTTCCGAGTCGGGAACTGGCCACCGTATGCCTCGGCGCGGGCCTAGGGCTCATGTGCAGTGTGCCAGAAACGATTTCGGCCACCGTGTTCGGTGGCGCATCGAGCACGTCCTGGTAGGTTGCCCGGTGCGAAAACTCTGCTGTCTTGGTTGCCACTTTCGTGGCCATACTTGCTTCTCCTGGAACGGACTAATTACTAGTGGAGCCCGGCAGTCCCGGTCTTCTCAAATTTCCTGTCGTTTCCTGGCAATCCAGTGGGTTGAAATCCGAGCATGTCACCCTCGCAGTCCAAGGTGGCTTTCTGTGCGTTCTGCATGTCAAAAAAAGAACCGGGTTCTGTACATCGGCGGATTGATTCATTTCTGCCCTCAATAGTGTCCATTTTTTCGTCCCATTATCCCATGAGTCCCAAATTTATGATTAACATTCTGTGGAAGGTTGCGGTAATATTCAGTGCAACATAGGAGTAGTCGACTATTTGAGGTCACACTACCGATTTTAAATCATGAGTTTTATGAGATTGCCTCTATTAGGGACTTAATAAAATGGATTCCCCTTCGTTAGAAAAAAGGCATCATAAGTGCCGAGTTGGAAGATTCAGCGAAAATAAACAAAAGGAGTATCCATTTCATTAAGTTCCATTTTTAAACCATCCGAATCAGCGCGACCATTAAAATCAGTTACAAAACCCCTACAGCGTAGCTGCCTCCGAAAGAATATGTGCGCTCTGAAGACAATAAAAATTGGATTGATCGGACTCGGTCTGATGGGCAAACCCATGGCACGCAATCTCAGGAAGTCGGGAGCAAATGTAATCGTATGCAATCGCAGTCTTCCAGCATTGAAGGAAATGGAATCCGAAGGGTTCGCAATTGCTCACTCTCCAGCCGAAGTTGCAGCAAAGGTGGACTTGGTCATATGCATGGTGTCAGACACGCCAGCTGTCGAATCTGTTTTATTGGGTGATTCAGGTATCGTTCACGGAATTCGTGAAGGTTCAATCGTGATCGACATGGGAACCACCGAAGTACAGGCAACCCGCGGATTTTCCAAGGTATTCAATCAAAAGTCCGTTGGATATGTCGACGCGCCGGTATCCGGTGGAGAAATTGGTGCGATTGATGGCACTCTGTCAATCATGGTTGGTGCCACCGAGTCGGATATGGAGCAGGTAAAGCCGGTTCTGAATGCACTCGGAAAGCAGGTTACTCATATTGGCGAAGTCGGCTGCGGCCAAATTGCAAAAGCCGCAAATCAAATCATTGTTGGCTTGACCATCGGCGCGGTATCTGAAGCTTTTGCGTTAGCACAACATGGCGGTGCGAACCTGGACCAGGTTTGGAAAGCGCTGAGCGGAGGTTTTGCCGGTTCAAAAATACTGGAGGTTCATGGTCGACGAATGATTGAAGACAATTTTCGACCCGGCGGTACTGCAACAACTCAGAAAAAAGACTTAAATCAAGCACTCGATTTCGCATCAGCAGTCGGTATTGATCTGCCGTCTACCCAGCTCTGCCGCGACCTCTATGACGAACTCGTTCGGCGCGGTGAGGGCGGGCTCGACCACAGTGCCTTGTTCAGGCTGTATTCGAAGTAATTAAGTAGCGGGTCTCGCAGCTGGGGAGGTGACACGAGTACGTTTTACCCAAATCACCATCATTGCCACCAGTAAGAGCGGTACAGTTGCACCAGCATTCAAAATGTACCAGCCCCAGATATGATGCAGAACCCCTGACAGGATTGCTGTGCATGTCACTATGGAAAATACGCAAAGATCATTGACACCCTGAACAACTGCTTTTTCACTATCCCGATACGTTTTTGTCAAGAGCGTTGTACCGCCAAGGAATGTGAAATTCCAACCAAGTCCAAGTAGAACCAATGCGAGACAGAAAGCCAGAAAACTGTCGCCTAAAACAAATGAAACCAGAATGGAAAGAAAGAGCAGAACTACACCGGCACCGATAACACTCAAGTCTCCAAAAATGCGAACTAGGTGACCGGTGAAAAAAGACGGAGCAAACATGGAAAAAATATGCCACTGAATGACCAGTGCTGTGAGTCCAAAACTCATTTCGCGAACATTCATCGCTAAAGGCGTCGAAGTCATCAGTAAGTTCATCACTCCGTAACCGACCGTAGCACTGACCACTGCGAGCAGAAATTCTGGTTGTTTTGCGACCTCTCGAAGCGGTCGTTTTTCTTCAATTACATTTGATTTTTTGACTTCTGGCACTTTGAGAAAAGATACCAGAATGAGTGAAATTGAGTAAACCACCGAAAGCGTGTAGTAAGAGCCGGCAAATGTTGCCTCAATGATCGAATTCTTGGTGAATGCAACCAGATTCGGACCAAAAAACGCGGCAACAACACTGCCCGCTAATACATAGGAAATTGCACGACTGCGATAACTCTCTGTTGAGACATCAGCCGCAGCGAATCGGTAGAATCCACCAAACGCATTTCCAACCCCGATCAATGCGATACCGAAGCAGAACAATACGAAGCTTTGTTGGGTAACGGCAAAACCGGATAAACATGCGCCAGAAATGGAAAACACTAGACCAAGCTGAAACCCTTTTCTGCGACCGATATACTTCATCAAGATAGATGCAGGCAATGCAAATCCCATTCCAAACAGGAATACCGCTCCAACCGGGACGGTTGCATACATGGGATCGGGTGCCAGTGCGAACCCAACTAATGCAGCTGATGCGATTAATACTGCGTTTGCGGTAAAGAGGCAAGCCTGACACAGGGACAGTATCAGTACATTCAATCGCATATTGGGCAGGGTGCCAGGTTTATCGCTCATGCTATTGTTCGACCTCCATCGACGTGAATTGCCTGACCTGTGATAAAACTGCCACCTGGTGAAAGAAGCAAAACTACCGCTCCCAAGATATCTTCAGGTTCCAACAGCCGATTCATTCTAATTTTTGATTTTGCGTATTCTAAATTATTGCCCTGTGCGAGAAAAGATCGGGTAAGACTCGTTTCGCACAAGGCCGGACTGATTGCATTTGCTGTAATCGAGTACTCCGCCCATTCGACCGCCATCACCCGAGTCATATGAGTCAGTGCGGACTTGCTGGCCGCATAAGCAGCGTAACCGGGATTCGCAACCGAATCTGAAACCGATGCAATATTGATGATTCTCCCGTATCGGTTCGGAATCATATGTTTTACTGCATGCCGACACATTGATAATGCCGCAGTTACGTTGGTTTCAAGAATATGCGAAAACACCTCTACTGGCATATCTGTTGCCTGAATGACTGCGAAATCGCCGACACAATTGACAAATCCATCAATTCGACCCCAGCGAGCGACACAGGAATCGAACACTGACTCACAGTCGCTTTCTTTGGTGGCATCGAAAACTTGACTGTGAGCAGGAGGCAGTTCACAGGTTAGTGCTTCAAGTCCTTCCGCGTTTTTGTCAAACAGCGAAAGATGGCATCCCCTTGAAGCCAGATCTGCGGCGATGACGGACCCCAGACCACCTGCGGCACCAGCCACGGCTATGACGCGATTTTGGATGTCAAAAAGTGAATCCAACGCAATACGGAGTTTAACTGAAATTAAGAATTGTCTTTGGAGTGACGAGTGGCTGGTTTTGCTCTTTAGAAGAACAAAATATCACCAGACATTACATGTTGCGACGATACTTGCCGCCAACCTCAAACAAAGCCGATGTGATTTGGCCGACTGAGCAACAACGCACCGTCGACATGAGTTCAGCGAAAACGTTACGTCCCTCAAGTGCCGCTAATTTCAGCTCCTCCAGTGCCACCGGCGACTGTTCGCTATGACGGGCATGAAAGTCACGCAACCTCTCCAACTGAGACGTCTTTTCTGCTTCGGTCGATCTGGCAAGTTCGATCGTCGTATCCTGTGAAGCATCCGGATTCAAAAAGGTGTTTACCCCCACTATTGGCAGGCTTCCATCATGCTTGAGACGCTCATAGTAGAGTGACTGGTCCTGGATGCGACCTCGCTGATAGCCCGTTTCCATTGCACCAAGAACACCACCTCGTCTAGATATGGCATCAAACTCGCAGAGTACCGCCTCTTCAACCAGATCGGTTAATTCTTCAAGTATAAAACTTCCCTGATTCGGGTTGTCGTTGCGCGCCAAGCCCCATTCCTTGTTAATGATGAGTTGAATCGCCACTGCGCGACGCACAGACTCCTCGGTCGGCGTCGTGATTGCCTCATCGTAGGCATTGGTATGCAGGCTGTTACAGTTGTCATATACGGCAATCAAAGCCTGCAAGGTGGTACGGATGTCATTGAAATCAATTTCCTGTGCATGAAGCGAGCGTCCCGAAGTTTGAATGTGGTATTTGAGGCGCTGACTCCTGGAGTTTGCACCATATCGTTCCTTTAGTGCGACCGCCCAGATACGCCTCGCAACCCGTCCCATGACGGTATATTCAGCATCGAGCCCGTTGGAGAAGAAAAACGATAGATTAGGTGCGAAATCATCAATGTGCATACCTCTTGCCAGATATATTTCCACATAGGTGAACGCATTCGCCAAAGTAAACGCAAGCTGTGAGATGGGGTTTGCGCCAGCTTCTGCAATGTGGTAGCCTGAAATTGATACCGAGTAGAAATTTTTGACTTCATTTTCAATGAAATACTCCTGAATATCTCCCATCATTCGCAGACTGAACTCGGTTGAAAAAATACAGGTATTCTGCCCTTGGTCTTCTTTCAAAATATCAGCCTGTACCGTTCCTCTCACCTGACGCAGAGCATGTGCCCGGAGATTCTCAGCTTCTTCTGCATTCGGAATTCGGCCCTGTTCGCTTTCAAACGCTTCGATTTGCTGGTCAATGGCGGTGTTGAGCAGGAACGCAAGATAGGTTGGTGCGGGACCATTGATCGTCATGGAGACCGAAGTGCGTGGGCTGCAAAGATCAAATCCGCTGTACAGGTCCTTCATATCATCCAGCGTTGCAATCGAGACACCCGAGTTGCCGACCTTTCCAAAAATGTCGGGCCGTTCATCGGGATCGAAACCGTACAGAGAAACTGAATCAAATGCAGTTGACAGCCGCTTGGCTTCCGAGTGACTGGATAGGAGTTTGAATCGGCGATTGGTTTTGGAGGGCCCACCCTCACCGGCAAACATGCGAGTGGGATCTTCGTCCTCGCGCTTGAATGGAAACACACCACCCGTAAAAGGGAAAGCACCGGGCAAATTTTCCAGCATCAGCCAACGAAGCAAATCGCCGTGATCGGAAAAACGTGGTAATGCAATTTTCGGTACCCGCGTGCCGGAAATGGTTTCTGTATACCTAGATTCGTTCATTTCCTGCTGATACGTCGCAACATTCGATTGCCAGTCATTGAGCGCCTGAGCAGAAAGCTTTTCGACTCTGGACTCTCTATTCCGCAAAGCTTCCCGCAATGCCGTAGGCTCTTGAGTGTCAGTTTCTCCAATCATTTCCAGTGCGGCATTCAACTGCTGAATTTCTCTCACCAATTGTGCCTGCGTCTCGACATGGCTGCGGTACCCTCTGGCTGTCGCAGAAATTTCCGCGAGATATCCACCCCGTTCGCTGGGAATCACGCCCGCGTGCGTCGAAGAAAATTTGTATTCTGCCGGTGGTGGGAAGCGACTGTTTCCTGCCGGAACGCCCAGCAGACTAACAATCGCCTGATAAAGCGCTGTGATGCCGTCGTCGTTAAATTGCGAGGAAATTGTGCCAAAGACCGGCATTTCAGTGTAATTCTGATCAAAAGCCAGTTGATTTCTCTGTACCTGTCGACACACATCCCGATAAGCGTCCTCAGCGCCTCTGGTATCAAATTTATTGATTGCCACCAGATCTGCAAAATCCAGCATATCGATTTTCTCAAGCTGACTTGCCGACCCATATTCAGGAGTCATTACATAAACCGTGCGATCAACATGTGAAACAATTCCCGTATCACCTTGACCGATACCAGGTGTTTCCACGATGATCAGATCGAAATTCCAATACTTGCAGGCATTGATTACATCGTCTAAACACCCGGGTACATCTCCGCTCGCCTCTCGGGTGGCTATCGAACGAAAATAGATCTGATCGGAATCCGCGGCATTCATGCGGATTCGATCACCCAGCAGCGCACCTCCAGTTTTCTTGCGGCTCGGGTCGACCGCCAAGATGGCAACCCGAGTGTTTGCTTCGCCAAAAAGCCGAATTCTGCCGACCAGTTCATCTGTCAGTGACGACTTGCCTGAACCACCAGTTCCTGTAATTCCAAGAATCGGAGGTTCGCTACCAACTTTGGCCATTTTCCGAACAAAATTGACGGCTTCAGAGGAGCCACCTTCAAGCGCACTGATCAATACAGCCAGGTCAGTAAAGTCTCCACGCTGCAAATTGTCGGTCAAAATTGCGCTTTGCGGTCGCGGTTTGGAACCGCAGATCTTGAGCATTTCATCAATCATCCCCTGCAGACCCATCTGCTGACCGTCTTCTGGAGAGAAAATTCGTGCGACACCATACTGGTGCAACTCTTCAATTTCGTGGGGTACGATGACACCACCCCCACCGCCAAATACCTGAATGTCTACGCGTCCAAATTCTTCCAGCATATCCAGGATGTACTTGAAGTATTCGATATGGCCGCCTTGATAGGAACTGACAGCAATTCCATCAGCGTCTTCTTGAACTGCGGCGGTCACAACCTCACGAACTGATCGGTTGTGCCCCAGATGAATCACTTCGGCACCGGAGCTTTGCAGGATTCGACGCATCACATTTATCGCCGCATCATGACCATCGAACAAGCTGGTTGCGGTTACAAATCGCAATGGCCCTAAACTCAGTGCCTCATCATGAACTGACCTGATTTTTTCAGCCGCTACCGCCATCGCTGAATTATTTTCCTAATCATCTTTTACGTTTCATTGGATACAAGTTCTGGTGCTCAAATTGAACCCATTTTTGATCTAAATTGTTATTTTAACAGACATCAATCAACCTCAATTCCCATAATAAACCGTTGCCGTTCTCTTTAAGTCAGGCAATATCTTGATGTCTGGTTCAACCTCTCAATTTTTTGAACCATCCAATTATTCAAAAACAGATAATTTATTTCACAACAACATTTTCGAACAGTAGCAATGTCAAATTCAATGTCCTGGAATGTCAGAACGGAACAGTTCTGTAGAAACCTGAGCCTGAAAATCCCAATTCTTCTGGCCCCGATGGCCGGTGCCTGCCCTGTCTCCCTTTCTAGTGCTGTTGCTAGAGAAGGCGGACTCGGCGCGTGCGGAGTTTTGCTAATGCAACCGTCTGCGATTGTCGACTGGGCAAAGCAGTTTCGATCGGAATCGAAAGGCCAATTTCAGATGAACAACTGGATTCCAGACCCAACACCGGTGAGAGATGAAATCCACGAACAACAGATTCGAGACTTTTTGGTAAGTTGGCATCCCGACTCAGGGTCCGCCAGACCAATACCCGAAACACCTGATTTTGAAGAGCAGTGTGAGGCTATGCTGGAAGTTCAACCTGCTGCTATTTCTTCAATTATGGGAGTTTATCCTCGTCCTTTTGTAGAGCGTATGAAGAAGGCCGGAACTTATTGGCTGGCGACCGCAACATCCGTTGAAGAAGCAAAGCTTGCCGTGAGTATGGGCGCCGACGCAGTCGTAGCACAGGGATTTGAAGCAGGCGGACATCGAGGCACCTTCGTGGCAGGAGACGCTCAGCGTGCGGCGGGTGGATTAATCTCAATATTGCCGGCAATTGTCGACTCCGTGAATGTTCCCGTTGTCGCGACGGGTGGTATTGCTGACGGTCGCGGAATTGCAGCGGCAATCTCGCTTGGTGCGTCAGCGGTTCAAATTGGCACCGGGTTCTTGCGCACGCCGGAAGCGGGTATTCCATCTGCGTGGTCTGATGCGATTGGCACCACAATGCCAAATCACACCATCCTGACTCGCGCTTTTTCGGGTCGTTTAGGACGCTCTATCGCAAATGATTATGCGAAGGCTGCGGAATCTGTCGATGCACCTAAGCCCGCGCCCTACCCTATACAGCGAGGGCTCACAGGTAGTATGACGGGCCAAGCAAGGCGCGACAACGATTTGGCAACGATGCAGGCGTGGACAGGGCAGTCTGGTTTTCTATCGTCTGCTGAACCAGCCGGTCAACTCATTAACAGACTTTGGAATGATGCCCAAAAACTGCTTCCCTGATTTCGCTGCGATTCATTCAGTAGCTTGAACAGTATCCTAGGCTACACAATGCATCAATGACTAGTAGAACTTCTGACAAGGTCCTCTTTAAAATGAAAGATCCAAACAAGCCAACCTTCACCCCTGTCAATTCGAATTTCGAACACGAAGTTAGATCAAGCTTCAATTCACAGGGAATCATGCAATTGTTGGGTGCGACCATGCGCACGATTGAGCCGGGCTATTGTGTGATCGACTTGCCTTTCAAGCCCCAATTGACACAGCAAGACGGTTTTTTTCACGCTGGTTCTACGAGTACGATTGCGGATTCGGCTGGTGGTTACGCGGCGTACTCACTCATGCCTGTGGGTCACCGCGTCTTGACGGTTGAGTTCAAGATTAATCTGCTGGCACCTGCGGATGGTGAGTTACTTTCGGCAGAAGCGACGGTCATCAAAGCGGGTCGAACCCTTACTACAGCGACCATCAATGTCCACTGCATCAAAAACTCCAAGACAACGCTCTGCGCGATCATGCAGCAGACAACGATTTGTATTGCTCCGCTAGGAAACTAACTCATCCGCAGTTGGGAGCGAGTTGTTCGATCATTTTCCGGTCTGAATAATTAAATTCAAAGATGCCTTCGATTTCCTGGGAATCGAATGAATACCCAAAAATACTGGAGTCGAGCGAATTCAATTGCCCAAGCAGACGAAGCATCCAGGCGTAATCATCCGATCCCAGACCGCGGTAGAACACCAGGAAACCGGACTGAATTTCGGAAAGGGCCAACCATTGGCTGGTAAACTCACCTTCCTCGGATATCAGGCGAATCTCTCGAGTTGAGGAATGCGTCGCCATAGGCCGATGCGTGAGCAAAATAAAGATTCCTGGTTTGCAGTTAATCGTCACCATTGGTGTCAGATTCGAATCAGGAGTTAGCTGGCGCCCCACACAGGTTATGGATCGCTCCGGGGTAATCATCACACATTTTTCCGATTGAATGGGGTCGGGACCAATATGATCGCTGGTGCCTGCTACAACCGGCAAACTGAAAATAATTGACGTAATCACACCACCAGTTAAGTGCCAAAGATGAATTGCAGAACCTGGAAATGATCGTAAATACATGGGTAGAACTCAAGTCAAAAATAAATTTAAGTGCTTGTGCGCGTTGCGTTCACTTCGCCCCGCACTTTAATTTTATGGGTTTACAAGGACTCAACTCCGAAAGTGAATTCATCGAAGGCAATTGCACAATGTATACGCCTCACTCTGGATTTAGATTTTCGTGAGGCCAAAGCGATTCAGGCATATTTATATAATGGCCAACTGATTGAACTAATGTTCGATTTTTCAATTCGACACGGATATTTCTCTATTTTCTTGCATACCCAGCGGCAACGGATGCTATCTGATTCATCTTCTGTCGGCATACCACTTTTCAGCAACGACGGCGCATCCCGATTAATATGAGTACTTCGCATGCAACACTGAATTTCGGATTGGGCGAGACCGTCGACCTGCTTCGCTCAAGCGTACAGGAATTTGCTCAAGAGCAAATTGCACCGCTTGCTGCCGAAATTGATCAGTCGAACGAATTTCCACTCCAATTGTGGCAGGCAATGGGTGAGATGGGTTTACTGGGAATCACCGTCAGCGAGCAATTTGGCGGGGCTGGAATGGGTTACCTAGAGCACGTAGTCGCCATGGAAGAAATAAGCCGTGCATCAGCCTCAGTTGGACTTTCATATGGCGCTCATTCAAACCTTGCAGTGAACCAGATATACAGAAACGGTTCCGACGAGCAACGAAAGCAGTACCTGCCAAGACTCATTAGCGGAGAACATGTCGGCGCTCTCGCAATGACAGAACCTAATTCGGGGTCCGATGTCGTGAGTATGCGTCTGGAAGCCGTTGCTGAAGATGACCACTTTGTGTTGAATGGTAACAAGATGTGGATTACAAATGGCCCTGACGCTGATGTACTGGTCGTTTATGCTAAAACAGACCCGCGGGCAGGAAGTCGCGGAATTACCGCTTTTCTGATTGAACGCGAGTTTGACGGCTTTTCGACAGCCCAAAAACTGGACAAACTCGGCATGCGGGGTTCTAACACCTGTGAGTTGATATTCGAAAATTGTGCAGTGCCGACAGAAAACGTATTGGGGGAAGTTGGTGGTGGCGTTCGGGTCCTGATGAGTGGTCTGGATTACGAACGAGTTGTTTTGGCAGGCGGCCCGCTCGGCATTATGCAGGCCTGCCTCGACGCTGTTGTACCTTACGTGCACGAACGCAAGCAATTTGGTAAAAGTATTGGCGAGTTTCAATTCATTCAGGGCAAAATTGCTGATATGTACACTTTCTTGAACGCCTCTCGGTCTTACGCATACGCTGTAGCCAAAGCTTGTGATCGCGGCGAAACAACCAGAAAGGATGCCGCAGCGGTGATTCTGTTTACAGCAGAAAGAGCGACTGAATGCACACTTCAGGCAATTCAGGCACTCGGTGCCATGGGTTACATTAACGAAATGCCCACTGGCCGTCTACTTAGAGATGCCAAACTCTATGAAATTGGTGCAGGAACCAGTGAAATTCGCCGCATGCTAATCGGGCGAGAATTATTCGAAGAAACCGCTTAATTTACTTATTTTTTCTCAACTAGGACAACGCAAATGGAAAATTCATTCGTAGTCGTTACAGGATTGGCCCGAACACCGATTGGTGGATTTCAGGGTCAACTCTCTCCACTGACCGCGCCACAGCTCGGATCCACCTCCATTCGAGCAGCACTTGAAGATTCTGATATCTCAGGATCTGATGTAGATGAAGTGCTAATGGGCTGCGTACTGCCAGCGGGGATTGGTCAGGCACCTGCACGGCAAGCAGCTCTTGCGGCAGACATCCCTAAATCCGTCGGGTGCACAACGGTCAACAAAATGTGCGGTTCTGGTATGAAGACAGTCATGCTTGGATACGATTCAATCGTTGCGGGTACCAACTCTGTTGTCGTAACAGGTGGCCTGGAAAGCATGAGTAATGCTCCCTACATTCTGCCCAAGGCGAGGGGCGGGTATCGCATGGGACATAGCCAGGTTCTCGATCATATGTTTGCTGACGGACTTGAAGATGCGTATCAAAAAGGTGCACTAATGGGAGTGTTCGCTGAAGACTGTGCTGAGTCTTATCAGTTCAGTCGGGAAGCACAGGATGAATTTGCCATTGAATCTTTGACGAGAGCGCAGAAGGCAACCCAAAGTGGTACATTCGAACGAGAGATCACACCTGTTCAAGTTTCTACGAGAAAAGAAACTTATGAAGTGAAAAATGATGAACAGCCCGAAACAACCAATTCTGAAAAAATTCCATTTCTTAGACCCGCATTTCGTAAAAACGGCAGCGTTACCGCTGCTAATTCCAGCTCAATTTCAGATGGCGGCGCAACCGTAGTCTTGATGTCGGAAGCTGAAGCCCAACGCCGCGACAAACCAATTCAAGCGCGGCTGGTCGGGCACACCACTTTTGCCGCTGAACCCAATCTTTTTCCAACTGCACCAATCGGCGCGATCAGAAAATTACTCGACAAACTCAATTGGTCAGTCGATGACATCGATCTTTTTGAAGTCAACGAGGCATTTGCAGTTGTTACGATGGCAGCGATGCACAGTTTGAAGATTCCGCATGATCGGATGAATATTCATGGTGGTGCTTGTGCACTCGGTCATCCTGTTGGTGCCTCAGGCACCCGAATTCTGGTTACTTTGATTGCAGCGATGGAACGATACGATCTAAAGCGCGGCGTTGCCTCGCTTTGTATCGGCGGTGGTGAAGCTACAGCAATTGGCGTAGTGCGCAGTTAGTATCGCCCAGTTCTCGCGCGAGGCTCTCAAAAGTGAACAAAACAGTTGATTTTTACTTCGATTTTTCTTCACCATACGGTTATTTTTCAAGCGAGGTGATGGACGAGTTCTCGCTGCGCTGCAACTGTGAGATCATCTGGCGCCCGTATGTTATGGGTGCAGTCATGAAACTTACAGGTCGAAAACCGTTGGTTCAAATTCCGATGATCAATGAATATAGTGCTCGAGACTTGGACCGAGTTGCTCGCTATCACCGAATCGAATTTTCAGTTCCGAGTGTATTTCCTATTTCAAGTGTTGCACCTTCTCGCGCGTTTTATTGGATTAGAGATGAGTACGGATCGGAAAAGGCCAAACAGTTTGCCCAAGCAATTTTCCGCACGTATTTTGCCAAAAATCTGAACATTTCAAAACCACCGACTGTAGTCGAAGTAGCCACCGATTTGGACTTTGATGCTGATGCAGTAAATGACGCACTTGAAAATCCAGAAATCAAACTTAAAGTTCGCGAAGAAACCGATAGGGCTATTGAACGAGGTGTATTTGGTTCTCCTTTTTTCATTGTTGACGACGAACCATTCTGGGGACACGACCGCCTCAATCATGTTGAGTCGTGGCTCACATCTGGAGGGTGGTAGTTAAGGGGTTGAACCCTAGCACTCGAAATCATGCCAGTCATTCCATCAAACATCAACAAGAACAGCCCTGAGTTTGTCGATCGCTACCAAGCAATGTCGACTTTGGTAGATGACCTCAATCAAACACTCGCTGCCATCCAGGTTGGAGGCAGCGAGCGCGCCCGCCAAAAACATCAATCACGTGGAAAATTACTGGCGCGAGATCGAATTCGACTACTGTTGGATCGCGGCTCCCCTTTTCTGGAAGTTGCACCATATGCTGCATATCAGATGTATGACGACAACGTTCCTGCAGCTGGAATCGTAACTGGAATCGGAGCGATTCAAAGTCGGGAGTGTATGGTTTTTGCCAATGATGCGACTGTCAAGGGTGGAACCTACTACCCGATAACCGTTAAAAAACACCTGCGTGCTCAGGAAATCGCATCACAAAACAATCTGCCTTGTATTTATTTGGTTGATTCAGGTGGTGCTTTTCTTCCGAGGCAGGATGATGTTTTCCCGGACAGAGAGCACTTCGGACGCATTTTCTTTAATCAGGCCACTATGTCAGCGGCCGGAATTCCTCAGATTGCTGCGGTCATGGGCTCTTGTACTGCTGGCGGTGCCTATGTGCCGTCAATGTGCGATGAATCCATAATCGTCCGCGGTCAGGGCACAATATTTTTGGGCGGGCCGCCGCTTGTCAAAGCTGCAACGGGTGAATCGGTCTCGGCTGAAGAACTCGGAGGGGCAGATGTCCACTCTCGTGAGTCCGGTATCACCGATCACTGTGCTGACGACGATGAACACGCTCTTTCGATGATCAGGGATATTGTCGCCACACTAAACCGTCCGAAACGCCTGAACATAGAAGTTCAGGCTCCCCGAGATCCACTGTATGAGGCAAGTGACTTATATGGTATTGTGCCCACTGACCTAAGACAGTCATACGATGTAAGGGAAGTCATTGCCCGAATTGTTGACGGAAGTGAATTTCATGATTTCAAGCGGCTTTATGGTGAGACTCTGGTGTGTGGATTTGCTCACCTGATGGGCTACCCTATCGGAATTATTGCAAACAAGGGCATTCTATATTCTGAATCAGCGTTGAAAGCCGCTCACTTCATCGAACTTTGTTGTCAACGAAATGTGCCATTGATTTTTCTACAAAATATTGCTGGATTCATGGTCGGAAAAAAATATGAAGCGGGTGGAATAGCCAAAGATGGCGCGAAGATGGTGACGGCTGTCGCCTGTGCAAAAGTGCCTAAATTCACAGTCATTATCGGTGGCAGTTTTGGAGCAGGCAACTATGCTATGTGTGGACGCGCGTACTCACCCCGCTTTCTATGGATGTGGCCCAATGCAAGAATATCAGTAATGGGCGGTGAACAGGCTGGCAATGTTCTCACCCAGGTACGAGCTGATAGTCTGAAAGATGACTCGTGGCCTGAGTCAGAGCAACAAAAGTTCAAGCAGACAATATTGGATCAGTATGAAAATGAGGGTCGCCCTTATTATTCCAGCGCGAGGCTCTGGGATGATGGAATCATTGATCCGGCAGACACTCGAACAGTATTGGGGCTGGCGATTTCGGCAGCCTATAACGCACCTGATGAATCAACCCGATTCGGAATTTTCAGAATGTAACTTCAATCATGCCCACTCAGCAGTTCGATACTATCAAATTAGAAGTGACTCCGGAAGGAATCTGTACACTGCTGCTGAATCGTCCCAAGGTCCACAATGCTTTTGATGAATACATGATTGAAGACATCACAAATGCTCTTCAGCAATTGCGGGCCGACGAGGCAGTCAGGGTTCTTTGCATTAAAGGAGCCGGAGCGAGTTTTTGTGCCGGTGCAAACTTGAACTGGATGAAACGAACAGCTGAATATGCTCAGGAGGAAAACTATCGCGATGCCATGCGAATGGCCAACATGATGCATTCGCTGTATAGTTTCCCGAAACCCACTGTGGCAGTTGTTCAGGGTGCAGTTTTTGGAGGTGGAGTGGGACTAATCGCCTGCTGTGATATTGTGCTGGCCGAAAGTTCTACTGTATTCAGTTTGTCTGAGGTGAAACTGGGATTAATTCCTGCGGTCATCGGTCCATACGTCGTCAATGCCATGGGAACGCGAAGCGCGAAACGCTACATTTTGACTGGAGAAAGATTCGATGCTTCGGCAGCTTGCCGTTCGGGATTGGTTCACGAATCTACAGCCGCTGAATTACTTGCGGAATCTGAAGCTGTAATGATGCGTGAACTTCTTTCCTGTGGACCCAATGCCCAAATAGTGGCGAAGAGTCTTGTCATTGAAAAATTTTCGCCATCATTGGACGAAGAAATTCAAAAACACACTGCCGGCTTAATTTCGAAAATCAGAGCCTCCGAAGAAGGCAAGGAAGGCGTCGGTGCCTTTCTTGATAAGCGATCTCCTGCCTGGCGAAAGCACTGAATGGTTTAAACAGTTGTTTCGAAAACTGCTGATTGCCAACCGCGGAGAGATCGCCTGTCGGATCATTCGAACTGCACAACGTCTCAATATTCCTGTTGCGACAGTCTACTCCGACGCAGACCGTAATGCCCTACACAGTTCGTTTGCGGATGAATCGGTATACCTTGGTGCGTCTCGCCCTTCTGAAAGTTATCTAAATGTCGATCGAATAATCGAAGCGGCCAAACAGGTGGGTGCGGACGCGCTTCATCCAGGCTATGGCTTTCTATCAGAGAATAGCATTCTGGCTGAAGCTTGTGAAAAAGAAAACATCGAATTCATTGGTCCGTCTTCACACGTAATTGATTGTATGGCATCGAAAGCGCAAGCAGCTGCAATTGCTATCGAAGCGGGTGTACCTGTTTTGCCTGGTTTTCGAGAAACTGAATATAGCGATGAAAGCTTAGCCAATCTGGCACAATCTATTGGTTTTCCAGTATTGCTCAAAGCTGCACTGGGAGGGGGAGGGCGAGGGATGAGCATCGTTCACTCCGAGCGCCAGTTGGCCGAGAGTTTAGCCGCAGTGAAAGCTCAGGCTAAAGAATTCTTTGGCAATGATCTCATCATCATTGAAAAATACTTAAATCCCGCGAGACACATTGAGGTTCAAATAGCAGCCGACAAACATGGGAATGCTGTCCACTTGTTTGACCGAGACTGTTCTGCCCAGCGCCGATATCAGAAAATTGTGGAGGAGGCTACAGCTCCACAAATTAGTCAGAATACACGCGAGCGAATGTACGAAGCGGCGATATCCCTTACGAGAGCCCTCAATTACCACAGCGTTGGAACCGTCGAGTTTTTACTGGCTGATACTGAATTCTATTTTATGGAAATGAACACTCGGCTTCAGGTCGAGCATACGGTTACTGAACAGGTTGCAGGAGTCGATCTTGTGGAATGGCAGCTTAGAATTGCTGCGGGAGAATCGATTTCACATTGGAATATCCCAAGCTCTCCAAATGGACACTCGATACAAGCACGGATTTATGCAGAAAATCCAGAAAAGGGATTTTTGCCGTCACCTGGTCACATCAGATTTCTGCGTTATCCATCTGAATCAGATTATTTACAAATGCATACAGGCGTTCGGCAGAATGATGTTGTCGATGTGCACTACGATCCCTTGATCGCTAAAGTTGTCGTAAGTGACTCAGATCGGCCAAAAGCTATTGAACGACTAAAACAAGCGTTGAGAGATCTGCACGTAGTCGGTGTCGACACAAACGTAACATTCTTGTCGAACTTAATCACAACTCATGACTTCACTACTTGCACACACGATATCAAATACGTCGAGAACAACCTGCCAGAATTAACTGCAAAAAATCGGGAGTTACCTTCTGAAATTCTAGCGCTAGCTCTACTTTACCTGACATCGAAATCAACTGAAATATGTCCAAAAGCCTTTATCGAGAATGACGACAAATATTCACCGTGGCGAACAAATAGCGGCTGGCGACTCAATTCTCGCAAAGAAATTGCCTGTAGTTTTGAATGCAATGATCAAATCTTCAACGTCAGTGCACTACTTGGCGAGCAACCGATTGTTGTAATAATTAAGGAACGAGAATTCAGGTGCTTTAATGTTCAAATCTTCGATCATTCAATTGAGGCGAAAATTGATGAAGTTGAATGGACACTACCTGTGATTCTGCTGGAAGATGAAATTTATCTGTTTCATCAAAGTTCAAGGTATGGATTGCGGCTATCAGATCGACTTTCTGTAGCGCATTCCACTAACGTTGATGCCGGATCACTAACTGCACCATTACCTGGGCGAATTGCACGGGTCTTGGTTGAAGAAGGCGAATCTGTATCAACCGGACAAGTCTTGATCGTTGTTGAAGCGATGAAGATGGAACATCCGATTGCCAGTCCAATAGACGGATTTGTAACTTCAATTCCATATTCTGAAAATCAACTCGTCGATGAAGGAGCAAGTTGTATCTTTGTAGAACCATCGAATCAGTCAGACAGAATTTCCAACAATGAATAAGGGTAGACCCAATTGTGTGAGGCTGGTTGAGGTAGGGCCTCGTGATGGACTCCAGAATGAACCTGAACAGACCGCGGTCGCGTTTCGAGTTGAACTCGTAAATCTTTTGTCCACCTGCGGATTAAAGACCATAGAAGTTGGCAGTTTTGTGTCACCCAAATGGGTACCAAAAATGGCCAATACTGCTGAGGTACTGAAAAGTGTAGGACGGTATGAAGATGTATCTTTAGTTGCGCTCGTACCAAATATCAGGGGAATGATGAACGCGATCGCTTCTAATGTGGATGAAGTAGCAATATTCTCAGCAGCTTCTGAAACTTTTTCGCAGCGCAACACAAACTGTAGTATTGAACAATCGTTTGAGCGATTCCAACCAGTTTTGGAGAAAGCTCGCGAAATGGGCATGCCGGTCAGAGGTTACGTTTCCTGTGTTTTGGGTTGTCCGTATGAAGGAAAGATTACAGCAAGTAAAGTAGTTCCAATTGTGAAACGTCTGATCGAGTCTGGATGTTACGAGGTTTCGCTCGGCGACACCATTGGTGTGGGCACAATAAACTCAACTCAAGAGTTATTGCGCGCAGTAGAGGGTTCTATTGGACTGGAATCAATCGCTGTCCACTTTCACGATACCTACGGGCAGGCTCTTCCAAATATTGTCACCGCCCTAGAGCAAGGTGTCTCCACTGTCGATAGTTCAATTGGTGGACTTGGAGGTTGCCCATATGCCCGCGGGGCGAGTGGCAATGTCGCTACTGAGGATGTGATCTATATGCTGGACGGAATGGGTGTAGAAACAGGTGTAAATTTGGACGACTTACTCAAAGTGTCAGAATTCGTTTTTTCGCACCTGCAACGGCCCCCGACATCCCGCGTTGCAAACGCACTGCTAAACGCTTCAGATCATTAGAAATTCAAGAATTTCGCAAAATTTGTGATATTCGGTTCTACCCATAGTTTTATTTAACCGTTGGCGAGCCGAATCAAGCCACCTTGAGTGGATTTTGGGTAGCATCCACTTGTTGCTTTATAGACAAGAGCTAAATTTCTATCGGTTCCGTTTACATTCCACGTAAACCTGACTCATATGTATCCCTTCACTTTGTTCGCGAGTAGACATGTTTCGTACCTCCTAACAGATCCAAGGCTCAAGGATCTTGAATTCCATCCATCGTGAAACTAATGGTTTGACCCTGATTCTGTGAGGTCAAGTTAATTCATTCTGGCCCGGATCAGTATTTTCTGTGATCTGAATCCAATCAAATTTCAAAATTGGGGTGTTGGAAATCAATTCAGTTTACAGGAAATTTTCATGCTTGAAAGTGACAAACAGTCGCAGGTTCAATCAAAAAAAGTTAGGAAGTCTCACGACAATTTCTTTAAGTCAGCGTTTCACGATAAAAAAACCGTTAGAGCCTTACTCAAATTGGTACTGACAAGACAGCAGTTGGCAGAAATTGATTTGCAAACCGTCAAAATTGAAAAGCAAATTTGGGCTGACCTTGTGGTGTCTTGTCGGTTCAGGAACGGTTCTCCACTGATAATGCACTTTCTCTGCGAGCACAAATCCTATCCTGACCGTCAACTAATGTTGCAGTTGCTACGGTATCAGACTGATCTTTACGTGAATGAAGGTGCCACCGCAGTACTTCCAATCACGATTTATCATGGCAGGAATAAGAACTGGGCGCCTCAATTAGATTTTCAAAAAGCACAGTTGCAAGCAATGCCCGAAACATGTATGGAGAGTTTTGCTCATCTATTGCTGAATTTCAGAAATACCATGGTGAACCTACATGACGCGCAGGTAAAAAATCAACTCCCTAACTTACCTTTGGAGGCTCAATTTCCGTTGCAGCTGATGTCAGAAATTTGGCGAGCAGACGAACAAATTCTTGTCAATTTGATGAGCCAAATTCGACCGCCAATAAAGAAAGCCCGTGCCAGACTAGTTGGCATCTGCGCCCATTACTTGATTGATGCCAAAAAGCAGATTACAATTGAATCCATATATGAAAAAATGGAACATCAACCAGACGGAGAACAAATGTCGTCGGAATTTGCTGAACTGCTGTCTACTTGGTATACCGAAGAAGAGCTACAGGAACGGTTCAGAGAGTTTGCCAATTTTAAAGCGAAGTTAATTCGTCGCAAAATTGCCGCAAATTTGATTCAACGTGGAATGTCACTTGACGAAGTCAGCCAGGTTACTGAATTGCCTTTGGAAACACTTGAATCTCTGTAAAAATAGATGATTGTAGTTGGTAGTTGCTGGTGTTGAGGCCAACTGACCGGACCGAGTATCACAATTAACTAGAACTCAATCAATTAGTACCGATAAAACATCAACCAGACGGAGAAATATGTCGTCCGATTTTGCTGAACTACTGTCTATTTGGCACGCCGAAGAAGATCGGCAGGAATATATCAGAGAGTTTGACAACTTTGTTCAGGCGAGGATACGCGGCCGAAATAAAGGTGACAAAGAGGGTTATAAGGAAGGTTTCAAGGATGGTTTCAAGGTAGGTTTTGAAAAATCCCGACGCGAAATTGCCTGGATTTTAATTCAAAGCGGAATGGGACTTGAACAAGTCAGTCAGTTTACTGAATTGTCTGAGGAAACACTCGAATATCTGTACTAATAGAAGCTTCCAACTACTCAGCTTTGCAGTCAATTTTTTTGATTGCCCGTCGTCAGAAATCCCTACCACCAACAAAATTCTAACAACTACCGCTGTCCTTGGTCTCCCAAGGACGCAAATAAAGCTCTTAGTACAAATAGCCTGTTTTACCGGGCTTCGTATGTCATGTCATTCAAACTGAAGCGGGTAGATATTGCCGCTCCGTAGTTTCTCCGGTATACTGCGGTGATCGAGCTTGAAATTCAGATTGAATCTAAAGCCGACTGTAAATCTTCGATTAAGTCTAATACGTCTTCCAGTCCGATAGAAAGTCGGATTAAACCAGCACTGATTCCCATCCGCTTTCGATCAGATTCCTGAACTCTTGAATGGGTCGTTGATGCAGGATGAGTTATCGTACTTTTAACATCTCCAAGATTAGCAGTCACGGAGAAAATACTAACACTATCGATTAGTTTCCACGCTTCATCCTTTCCACCTTGCACTTCAAATGCCAGTAGTGCTCCGAAGTCACTCTGTTGGCGGGCTGCCAATTCATGACCAGAATGTTGTTTTAGTCCTGGATAAAACACACCATCCACTTTCGGGTGATTTTGTAACCATTGAGCTATTTTTCCGGCACTTGAACAAGACTCCTTCATTCGTACCGAAAGGGTTTCAAGGCCTTTGTGAAATATCCACGCATTAAACGGGCTCATCGAGGGACCGGCGGTGCGTAAAAATCCATGAACGGCATTCGCTATTTTCTCATCGTTGGTAACTACAGCGCCGCCAACAGCTCGTCCCTGCCCATCCAAAAATTTTGTCGACGAGTGAATCACAACATTCGCACCAAGTGCCAGAGGTTGCTGCAGAAATGGTGTACAGGCACAGTTATCAACGACAAGGATGCAGTTGGGAAGCGAATCACGCACTTGAGCCAGTTGGCTAATGTCAACAATTTCGCAGAGTGGATTGGATGGCGTTTCAATGAAAATCATACGGGTTGCTGGATCAAGTTTCGCAGAACATATCTCGCTCGGCGAGTGAAAACTTGTCGTAATCCCGAAACGCGACAGAATATTGCAGAACAAATTCACTGTAGAACCAAACAGCCCCCGAGTTGCGGCAATTTGATCTCCTGACCGCAAGACACTCATACAAAGTGTCAAAATCGCCGACATTCCCGAAGCAGTGCCACTGCAAAATTGAGCACCTTCTAGTGCCGCAAGTCGACTCTCAAATGCCCGAGTGGTTGGATTGGTGAATCTGGAGTAAATATTGCCGATCTCTCTTTCGGCAAACATTTCTGCTGCGTGCTCAGCGCTCGTGAACACAAAACTTGAGGTAGCGAATATTGGATCGCTATGTTCTCTTTCTGGAGTGCGGGCTTGTCCAGCTCTCACTGCTTTGGTCTTTTGCCGGATATTCTTCATCACAAAATATCTAGCCGTGCGCTGCAACAAGCAAACCAAATTTCGCTTTAGCCGAATGTGACTGCGCGCCGGCAAGCTGAAAATCAAATTGACGCTTCACCAGGCTTTCTGCCTGAATTTAACCAACACCCCTTAGCGTTTGGCCGCCCCAACTAAATCTTTGAATTGGAGGAAACAGAAGTTATTGATTCGATCTATTTTAAATCTTGAGCGGTACTGAAAAAGAACAATTTTTAAGAGAAAAGACTGCTCTCGGGAAAAATAAAATTCGGGCGGGAAGTTCAGTAAACCTGATTAAGACTCAGGTTTTCTCAATTAAGTCTGTTACTTATATATAAAAATCAAAAGTGAATCATTAACTTCTCAAAAACGATTATATGTACAAAAATTTTTTCTATGAACAGTTTCGATAATTTCAGTCATCATCATAAGCACGTCAGTTTCGATTCGAAGCGCCATCCCGAACATGTGCTTCCAAAACTAAGCCCTCTGATGGCTCAAAACCTCGTAAGGTTTGCTACATTTGATATAAGGTTTTGTATCAAAAAGCATTCTTTACATAGTTACTTCAAATTTTCAAGCGGAGGAGTCAATTTCCTCGCTTGGTACTTGACACGCTTCAACTTAAACCCCACCGACAAGGTATCTGGTAGTTTAGTCGATCATTTTGATCCAACCCGGATTTCAACCCTTGGTTGTTCATGTAGCCTCTTTAAACTACAAATTGATCAGTGCATTGCAAAGCACGTTCACCAGAAATTTAAACAGATTTCCCAGTCAACTGATCAAGGCACTAGTTCAATTCGATTGGATTTATACCAAACATCATTACTTTCACACATTCTGTCAATTTGGCGCACGTTCTACTCGATGCTGCATTTTTTCGCTCCTACGGTGTGCCGGGCTGATTTGTCCGCATGCAAAAAAATGCACTTTCTGGGGGTGTTCGCACGGCGAACACCCCTACTTTTGTACTTTATTCGCATCAAAGTACTACAAGTGAGTTTTCGATTGTTCTTTCCAATTCGGTTTGTTCAGAAGTTATTTTTAGACCAGTGCGGGGAACCAGACCCGCGAGATATTCAACTGTCAGTCAGGAATTTTGCAGCATATTGGAGTCCTGAAATTCAGTCCGTACTTTTCGCGAATCATTAGAAGAATGTGGTTGAATCGCGAGCGCTATGGTGAGCAATCAACTGATCAAGGCTTAGGTTTAAATCGACGTGTTTTTTTTTCTAGAAACCGTCTCCCACGCGGCCTACCAATTGTGCTCAACATAAATACCAAATATGCAAATATGAATTTAACCAAACAAAGGAATGGAGGATTGACGTGCACAAAAATTGCACGTTTCAGGGGTGTTCGCACGGCGAACACCCCAATTTTTACACTTTTTGTGTACCAACACCGTGCGTACAAAACCGTGCTGGTTAGCTCTGATTCGACCCTGGCACTACGCAGTGCCGGACTTTTGTGGCTAATCGAACTCGTAAAACCACCACCATTCACTTTCGATTCTTCAAAACAGAATTGAAACATGACTGTTGGTTTGAAATCGCTACAAACGAGTCAAACAACAATGTTGAATCAATCGACTCTTGTGCAACTGTCTAGCATGGCGCAGAATTTCATACTAATTTTGTCACAATCATCCAGCAAGAGGTGTAGGCGTGCCAAAGCAAACTTCAAAAAAGCAAGAAAAACAAGTACAGATAAAGAAAATTCACGACAACAAATCCGTCGATTCACTAGATTTTCACTCTTTGACCGAGCGCACTCTAGTGGTCTTGCCAATAACACGCGTCGAACAATATAGCAAGAATCCACGAAGACGAGAAAATCCGCGCTACAACAAAATTAAGGATTCAATCGCAAAAGACGGTCTTAATCAGCCATTAGTTGTAACTCGTCGTCCGGGACAGGAAAACTTTGTAATTTACAAGGGAGGTAATACGAGGCTAAGGGCGATCAAAGAACTATTTGATGAGACTGGAGATCACAAGTACAGATTTATTGAATGTTCGTACATACCCTGGTCGGGCTACGAATCCGATGTTGTCATCGGACATCTTCAGGAAAATGAAATGCGAAAGTCATTGTGTTTCATTGACAAGTCCATGGGCATAAAAACTGCAATTGAGCTTTTGCAATTTGAGTCCGAAAGTGATGAGCAGCTTTCGATGCGCAACTGCCATAGGCAACTTAATGAAAAAGGCTACAGCATCCCCATAAGTACTCTCTCAACAATGCACTACGCCGCGGAAATGATTGAACCGTATGTTTCCTCCAAAACTTGTGAAACGATGGGGCGACGACAAGTTGCTCATCTGAGGAAATTACAAAAAGCTCTGGTGAGTGTCTGCGCGGAATTTAACATGTCGGAGGAATTCGCAGTTGAACATTTCAAGCAATCACTGATGAACTACCCAAAAACGGATTGGAACTTCAATCTATTTCGTCGACCGCTGGAAGCCGACCTGGCAAATCAAGCCGATGCCTCAATTCAGGACATTGCATTGCGGTTGGATGGATACATGAATTTATCATCGGCACCGCTGAATGAATCATTTGAAAAAATTATTCCCAGTTTAGAGGAATTTGAACAACATCAGTTGATTGAGTCTTCATACTCCAAATTTGTACCCGATACTGGCACTTTAATGGACGACGCTCAAATTCACGATGCAATCAAATTGAAAACTAACTTTACCCCGGTTTTCGAGTCAGTGACTCTGGGAAAATCCCCACCAACTCCAAAAAACGATTCCGACAGTGCTCCTAGAACCACCCAACGTCGAAAACGCGTTCGAAAAACCCAACGGCCGGAAATCGACCAAGAGTTAGAAGAGCTGAGAAAACGTGCCTGTCTTTCCGCAATAAGAATCGCAAAAAATCAAGGTTTCTTAGTTAACCCAGAAACCAAACAAAACATCATCCTAGACATAGGTGATTGGGGAATTGGCTATCTGATTGCAGATTATCCACCTCCGGTTGAACGCGTCAATCCTAGTACTGTTGCATCGCGCGATGCGCTGTGGTGGTTGCTGATGGAATACTCCGACTTGCAATGGGCAGTCGAGTGCGCTCGCCCAGCTACAGCAAAACTCATTGGAAACACAAATTTAATCCACTTTATTAAATCTGGCGACCCAAAAACTCTTATTTCGCATGCAAAAGGGAGAATGAAGTGTAACTTTCCTCACTTGGGATTGATCTGTTTTTGTTTGCGTCAGATTGACGATGACACTTGGAATCATTTGCGTGTTCTGACAGATTGCTACCGAAAAATTCATCAACTGGCAAGCGACAACAATGTTCATTTGTTTCGCGCGTCTAGCAAAAGGAGGAAATCATATGTCCATTAGTAAAGAAGCTGAATTAATCAACTCCATCGTTGTCTTCTTTCGCCGCTGCGAGGAGGAAGGTGACTACAACGCACTATATGAAATGGGTTTTGGCCCTAGTGAAGTCCGAGCTTTGAGTGCGCTTTCATCTGCGGACACTCTCCGAATAGCATCAATGAAATCGCATTTTTTGACGATTAAGCTCAATCGCGAGGTTTACTGGCGCTTGATCGACTATTTGCTCCGAGAACAGTACAAAGGAAAATTTGTCAACGAACTGATCGTTTGTGACGCTCCCATGCAGATGATGCGATCACTTACCGGAATGAATGCCCGACAGTTTCACCTGAAGCGTTGTCAAATGGGGTTGCCGGACCTGCCCGCTGGGCGACCTCCGAAACCCACAATGGAGGTTGAAAAATCCGTTTGGATAGAGGTAGAAAAGTTAATTAAGAAAACTGCAAATTTTGGACCTAAGGAATTTATGGATATCTATGATGCCCTAAAACGTGAAGTTTCTCTGCGAACCATTTGGGGTTTGATTCAAGAGTGGGAGAATGATGGTTCGTTTCAACTTTTGAGCAAATCGTAAATTTCGAATTTCGATGAATCTCGCATCATTGGGTGATTGAATTCAAGTGTCATGAACTGTGAGCAAACTCATCTTTCAATTGCATTTCACCCGATGCGGGGTTCTTAATGAGAAACCCTGAGCCCAAGTCAATAAAGCGCAATTTATCTAGGATATTATCGGCGGCGAAAAGCTTCCGTCGAATGGAGAACGCATCGACTGGAATGGTCTTCACAGACAATTGGTACGATTCACATCCTAGGTTACTCATATTTGATCCAGTACTAAATCCATATGACAAGCTGGTCTGGCTCGCAATAAGGTCCCGATGCACACCAGATATGTCTCTTGCAGCTTTCCCAAGTTACGACGAAATTCAATCAATGTTGAATATCTCTCGAGGAACAGTTTCAAGCTCGATTGCGAAACTTCGATTGACCCGCTGGATAACACATTTGTGTCGAGATCAGGAACGCAATGCATCAGGTCAATTTACCCGGGATGGAAACATCTACATGGTGCACGGTGAGCCGTTGGACGTGAGCGACACTTTTGATTTGGATGCAAATTACATGGGCTATGTGACGAATTGCAGGAAACATCGAAATAACGACGTACGGAAAATTGCGGAGCTGATATTGAGTTCACTTCGACACAATCTCAGTCGTGGTCATAACGTAATGGAGTATGTACACCCCTTCGAAAGGAGAGCAGATGCATGGATGGCATTGGAAGGTGACATTGATGCGAGCTTTTTTGGTACATATCCAGACCTAACAAATGAAAAAAATCAAATTGCGATAGAAAGAGATTTTGATCGACCTCAGACAGAAGAATTTACCGAAGTTCACAAAATGAACTACGGTGATATCAATGACTTAGATATCGATGAAGATAAAGAACCAGTTCAATCAGACTCTGTAGTACTTACTAGTAGTAATAGAGTAGTTAAAAATAATTACCACAACTACAAAAATTCGGAGGAGCAGACTGAACTTGCATCCGATCTCATATTTCCCGAAGAGGTAACTGAAAATCAAAAGCACCTAATAGCACTGACTCTAAAGCGCTTGCCTGCGGGTCTACCAAAACCGCCAAAACCATGGGAATCCTGGCACCAACTGCTGCTTGATGAACTAGATGGGCGAATTAAAGCGGGGCTCAATAACAGGTGTTCGCCAGTCTGGAATCCTGTCTCTCTCATGACAACTTACTGCAAGCGCCTTTCACAAAACGGAATTGGTCTGCGAGAAGATGGACAGTTTCAAATCGAAAATGCAGAAGGCATCTACCAACAGCGTATCCACTCAGCAGCACAACAGGCGTTGTTTGAAAGAACAAAGGAAAGGTATAGACAAAGGGTATTGAAACAGGGAAAGGCAGCACAAACAAAAGCTGAATTGCCTTCTCGAACTCCTGATAAGGACCGCAATTAAGCAACAAATTCAGCCACTGCCTCTGAATTCAGTACCGCACTCATTTGCTGCAACTGCAGATTCAGAAAAATCTCATCGAACTGAAACCTTGATTTTGAAACCTTTTGGTTGCGTTAGCCATTAGGTTTCATCACAAGTCCAACAATAGTTTCATACCGATGACCAGCAAAACGTCTGCAAGTTTATTTACCGACGTAACTAAAGTTTTCATCGACGCACTGAAAAATGGAGCCCCACCGTGGCAAAAACCGTGGTCAGTTTCCTCTCCCGGACCTAGTTTCCCGGTCAACGCAGGGACGGAGCGTCGATACACCGGAGTCAATGTCACCATTCTCTGGGCTTCTGCCATTACCCGAGGATACGAACTGGATCGTTGGCTGTCATTCAGACAGACGGTTAAACTGGGTGGTCGCATAAAAAATGGCGAGAAAGGTACCATCGCGGTTTTCTTTAAAAATATCAATGTTCCTTCTCAGGGAAAATTGGACGACGAAGATGAAGAAAAGCAACCTGACAAGCAAGCCTATAAGATTGCCCGCGCATTCACTCTGTTTAATGTTGAACAGTGCGTCGGTTTACCAGAACTAGTTATCAACGGTTCCAATCCAGCCCCACCGCTTGAACATAATTGGGAATCTCATCACGACGCAGACAATCTGATTAATGTTTGCGGGGCTAAGGTCCGGCATACGGGAACCATCGCCACCTACTATGCGGACTCAGATGTGATTTGTATGCCACCAAAAGCAGCATTTCAATCACCTGGTGGATATTACAGCACCCTGTTGCACGAATTAACGCACTGGACTGGGCATAAGTCTAGACTCAACCGGTCTGCAATTGCAGATACTTGCTCCTATAGTTCAGTTGAATATGCGTATGAAGAACTAATTGCAGAAATCGGTTCGGCGTTTCTGTGTGCGGAATTTCGAATTTTTGGTGAACTGAGTCATGAATCTTACGTACTCGACTGGATAAGAATACTGGAAAACGACCCAAAAGCGATATTCAAATCAAGCGCGCAGGCGTGGAAAGCACGCAACTTCCTTATGAGCCAAATGTCCGCTGCAAATTGAACTAACGGTGCACTACTTGTGTTTTGTTCATGTTACAAATAATTTATTCAAATCGATTTTGAATTAATCGTTCCTTTTTTCTGTGAATCAGTACATAGTCGTTCACATGAAAAGTTGCAGATTCAAAATCCCTTACAGGACTTCTTGTGCTCTAGTTGTGTTGTTTTTTTTCCACGCAGTTATAGCTAGTGAATTCGAACGGGTAAATCGATACTCTCTTCACGATCTCACCGCTGAGTCAAACCAAGTAGATCTTCTATCATCTATGATCGAAACACGGTTCCCACCATTTGTTGAAACAGTGGGAACCGCGATCGATTACGTCCTGTATCGATCAGGTTACAAGCATGTTACAACAGAAGAAATTGAGTCAACTCTAGAACTACCACTGCCGGAATCTCATCGGTCAATTGGGCCAGTGGATGTTCGAACCGCAGTTAGGACAATTGTTGGACAGACTTGGAAGTTATACGAAGATGCTGGACAACGAATTTTATGGTTTCAAAAAGCTGGTTTAGATTCTGAACAAATCATTCAGCCACCCGTTGATACAGCCGTAACAGATGTTCAATCAGATTCCAAGAACAGCAACTTTTTTGAACCAGGTGTAGCCCCTACCTCATGGAATTTGCAAAGTTCCCTTACACTTCGGGAAAACTTGGAAAACTGGGCTCAATTAAGTGACTGGTCGCTCGACTGGCGTAGTAGACATGACTACGCAATCACACACTCCTCCACTTTTTCCGGCACATTGGTCGATGCAGTCGGCTCATTGCTGATGCATTATCAAAATGCCCCTGTACCACTGGTCGGAAAATTTTTCAGCGGCAACTCAGTACTTGTGATTGAGCCCAGTAACTCCCCACAAATACGTTAGTGATGAACAAGCAGCGAATAGTTAATTTAATCCTACAAATGAGTGTTGCAGCATTGTTGTCTTCGTGCAACTTGCCACAGTTCATGGTCCAAGAAACTGAAGAGTTTGTGGGTGAAGTTGAAATGGAACTCACTCATAACAGTCAAGCGAAGAATGAGTCTACGGTAGTGAATCTTGTACAGGAATATTCTCAAGCTTGGCTAGGGCCAAAATCTCCTATACAGGTTGTCGCTACCCCCGAACCAGAACCGGAGTCACTCATGAAGCGGATTGAATTGACGTTTTTTGAGCCCGTTTCATTGGTTGAACTTACTCGACAGATCGCCGCACAAATTGAAGTGCCAATTACCCTTGCTGCTGATATTCAGACAGCCGAACTGTCAACGATTAGCTGGAATGGCGCAGCCAAAGAGGCTTTGAACCATATCACTGGACGACTGGGATACAGTTGGCGGGCTCGCAATAATCAAATTGAAATTCTTCATACAGAACTTGGGGTGTGGTTTCTATTCGTTCCGGCTATAGACGCGAGGTGGCAGGCTTCAGTGGGCTTATCCGGATCAGTTCGAAGTGACTCTGGTGGCTCAGATTTAAGAGCGCAGGATCAGGTTGTTGTCTCTCTGGATACCGGAAGCTTTTGGGAACAGATTGAGGCGTCACTTAGTAGTATCCTGACGGAGTTTGGTAAGTTTTCAATTAACCGACTGTCGGGTGAATTGACCGTAACCGACACACCGGCAGCGTTAAAACGAGTAAGCGAATGGGTTGCAGTCAAGAACCAAGACCTTACGACTCAAGTACTAGTTAACTTTGATCTATACGAAATTCACCAGAGCAACGACGCAGTTTCAGGCTTTGATGTATCTGGATTCGTAAAAAATGCTTTCGGCAAAAGCGCAGCCGAATTCAGATTCGACAGCGACGATGGTGGAGACCTATACGGAATTCAATTAACTCATTCCGAAACGGGCGCAGTAGATGCTAGCGATATCGAACTGATGCTACGCAAATCGTCTGGAGTCAGCCGAGTAGCAAAACTCACCTCAACAGTCATTCGAGGATTGAACGGGTTACCGGTACCTGTGTTCTTTGGAGATGAAACCTCCTACCTCGAACGCCGCGAAGTTGTTAATTCTGAGGGCGTATCTGCAGTACGTCTTTTGCCAAGCAAAATTCAAGATGGTATCGCAATCAACATGCTTCCACGTGTACTGCCAGCGAGTGACCGCGTTATGCTCAACTTGACAGTAAAGACGACCAGAATTAAAGAAATCAGCCGATTCCCTCAGAATGCCGGACCGAATGACCCTGTCATTCAGCTACCCAATCTGGAGTCTCGATCAGCACTCCTACCTGTAATTTTGAATTCGGGTGAACTTTTGTTCGTAGCCGGACTCGATACGTACCGAACAGACGACTCCAATGATAAAGGTCTGTTCAATAAGGCGTCAAAAATTGAGAAAAGGCGCACAAGTCTGGTGCTTCTGATCACTCCATACATCATTCGCCCAAGCATAGATTTTTCGGGGCATCAAAACTGGAGGCCACAAGGTGACAATTCATCAATTCTGTGATCAAAACATGGCGATTGGTCTCACTTGGCTTGCCCCGGTTGTGTGGCCTTCACCTGCGCGCGAACGTCGAAAGACTCACGCACTTTCATCTTTAGATATGGAGGTTGTGGGTTATGCAGAAATCGAAACAACTTCTGGGCTACAGCTAGGTGCAACTGAAGAAATTGATGACTTGGACCTACCTAGTGCTGCAGCAGTGCTAGCTCAAGCACAGGACTCAATTGTATTGATTGAACACCTAGCTAACGACTTGTACTGGCTCTGCACGATAGAGGAAGGTTCAGTTTTTCCGGCCGGCGACCTGGTTGGTAGTAAACAACTGATAGAAGAACGGCTGAATGAGATTCGCTCTGACATTGCCGGAAAAAATATAAGCCTATACGACAAATTTGGAGACTTTCAAATCGATGAATCTCAGAAGTTCGAATTTTCCGAACTTGTTGATGATATTACGCCTTCGGCCAGCTTGAAGTGCCGGCCTATCCAAAAACACACTCTCAGCAAACCGGTTGCGGGTATTGTGTCGGTTGTTTTAATTGCCTGTTTGGCCGCTGGAGCCTGGCAATACATTGATCCAATCAATAACGAAGATGAAGAAAAATTTCAGCGCCAGTTGGCTCATCAACAGGCACTAGAAATTGAAAAACGTGCACTGGAACGAACTCTACAGCAAAACTTCTCTGCACTGTTAGCCACATTTGCTGACGTCGTCTTTGACCGACCTCTTCGGGCAGGCGGTTGGCGCACTCACTCCTACGAATGGCAAAACAATGTCATTTCAGTCAGCTGGCACCGCGAACATGGGGATATTCACAGTATCGCCTCATATCTCGGTGACAGCAAATTCGAGTTGTCCGAAAACGCAAATTCTCTGGTCGAAAAAGTCCCGTTTGATGCGTCAGTCAGAAATGATTCTCGCGATTTCAAAAACTTACTTGAAAGCGATCCAAGTCGCTCAAGTCTACTGAATCAATTAGAGAGAATACCTGGTAAGTGGTCGTTAATGCCGGCTGAGGTGATTGAAAAAAATCTACAAGTTGTTCGTTCACGAGTAACCGGTGGTAGCAATCAGTTAAGTCAAATGGTTTCTGCCGCGATTAGCCTGAGAGACCTACCTTTACATATTTCTCGCATCAAGGTTACGCTAAATGATTCATTCAAATGGGAATTGGAGGCGGAGCACTATGCGCACGCTGAATAGGATCATAACCAGCTTGTTTCTCGGCCTTACTTACTCTGTTTCAGCACATCAATTTCCTGAAATACCACCGGTTTGCGACGACCAATCAGGCACAGTCGCTCTGATCGACTGTCTGCAGAATCAGCAAGAAATTTTACGACGCGTGCTGGAGTATCAACAACTCGCGGCGAAGATTTCTGAGATTCGATCAATTCAACTGAATACACCACCCCAAATTTCAGACGATGAAAGTGCTACTCAGCAAGTCCCTGGCATGGACCGAGTCAACTGGTTTGATCAGAATTTGGAAGTCTACGCTATCACTGGCGGCCCAGAATCACTGACCGCGTACGCGCGTTTGGTTGGACGGGAATACCGATTACAGCCAGGAGACTTCATCCGTTTAGCACGAGTCTTGAAAGTACACCCGAGAGGTGTGAATTTACTGGTCGCCGGACACGAAATCTCTATCGGGCTTTCTGGACAATCTGAATCACCTCGGAATGAGAATGAGTCAATATTGCAATGAAAATGAAACTACCAGCGTACAAATTGGTGCTAACTGGCGGACCCGGATCTTGGGTGCCAATTGAGCGGTCTGAGCGAATGTTTCTTGCTGCAGTGTCGGAGGATGAACCACCAACTGCAGCATACATTCTTTTTACGACTCTACAGTTTCCGGCACGATTGAAAGCGCAGCTTCGTGAAAATTTGAAACGACGGAACGTACAGATCATCGACCAGATTGAAGTCACACCGACCATTCTTGAAGACGTTTACGCCGATGCCGAAAAAATTGCCAACCCCAACTCAACTGATTTGGATTATGAAAGAGGACAAGAAACGGTGCGCATGCTGCTAGCAAAGGCCGTTGAAGAAAATGCATCGGACATCCATATCGTTCGCCGCCAAATGACCGCTTTGGTTAGTTTTCGAATAAGTGGTCAAGTAATTCGCTATGTGGAATGGCCAGACTTGCTCGCAGATCAGACCTGTCGATTCATCTATGAAGTTTTGGGTCATGATCAAGCAGTGACTTGGAACCGACATGAACCACAAGATGCTGTAGCAGACACTATCCTCTCTAATGGTAGAAGGGTTCGAGTTAGGGTCGGCACAATACCTGCTTCACCAGACGGATATGACATGGTTCTTCGAATTTTGCCAGGTAGCGAAGACATCATGCACTTGAATCAACTCGGATATGACACTGATCAGATTCAGGCAATTCAAACCATCGTCCAAAGACCATCTGGATTGCTTGTTATGGCAGGTAGTGTTGGTAGTGGTAAGAGTACATCGATGGTCAGCATGCTAAATGAAGAACTTGCAATGCATCAATCACGACTTCGCATCATCACTGTAGAGGATCCGCCCGAAAGGTTAATTCCAAGTGCCACCCAAGTGCCTGTGATTCGAAATAAAGGGAACTCGGGTGGAGACGATTTCACATTTGCGATACGCGGAGCACTGCGATGTGACCCTGATACGCTGATGGTCGGTGAAATTCGCGACCTTCAGTCTGGTCTGTTAACCATAAAGTTCGCTCAATCCGGTCATCGGGTTTACACGACTGTTCATGCGTCCACAGCTCTCGGAATTGTAGGACGGCTGACTGGGCTTGGAATCAATACCAATCTGGTATGTGCTCCAGATGTCCTCAAGGGATTGATGTTCCAATCTCTTGTTCCAAAACTCTGCCCCGAATGCAAGATAAGTTCAGAAGAGTGGCTCAAATTCGGGCGTGAAAATGACTACCGACGCCGAGAGAGCGTGCAACGCGCAAAGTCAGCGGTTATTACATGCGGATTAGACGTCTTGAATATTCACTATAGGGGGAATCGAGATTGTGAACGATGCGGTGGTAGTGGAGTCATCGGTCGCACCGTCATGGCGGAAATCGTTCTTCCTGATGATGAGATGATTTTTATGCTTAGTAAAGGTGACTATCACAGCGCACGACAACACTGGCTCAATGATCTAAATGGTCGACCTGTACAACTGCAGGGAATACAGTTAATCGCCAATGGTCTGGTTTCGCCTACTGATGTCGAATGGCAAATAGGCTCGCTTATTACAAATTCTACAACAAAGCAGAAGTTTTTCAGTCTGCCGAACTCAATCAATCACAAGTCACCTGCAATTTCGCTATGTTGATGTCAGTTTGGATCGAACAGTTAACCAACTTTCTTCATCGTCAGCGCTTTCGATCGTCTGCCTCCATTCGCGCCAGATTTTGGATGCGATTAGCTTCGCTAAGCCGATCAGATGTCCCTATTGCGGCTGCACTTGAATTTCTGTGCGAAAGCAAAGTTGAGAAGTCTGCATCTTTGCATTTTGCCAAACATCAACGAACGGCTATTCGATCTCACGGATTTTCCTCCGGTGCGATTGGATGGGTACCACAGGAGGAGTTGGCGATCATCCAAATTACACAGGAAGGCAGAATTGAAGAGGGGTTTGAACAGGCAGCACGTATGGCGATCGTTCGAAGCAAGCTGCGCACTACTCTTATTTCAGGCTTGACCTATCCAATTTTACTTTTGTTTGGTGGCGGCTTGGTCATCACACTACTGCCTGGACAAGCCTTGTCATCAATGACTGCGGTGCTAGATCGGTCCAAGTGGCCAGCAGTCTCAGTCAGTGTTCTCGAATTTTCCAGTTTTCTTAGCAACTGGGGCATAGCGATCCTAATTGCAATCGCGTTACTACTGATTGTTTCAATTTGGGCGGCTCCGCGTTGGGCAGGCCCAATACGGGAAAAATTTGAATGGTATCCGCCCTTTGCTCTCTACCGACAATTTTCCGGACCTGAAATTTTGAGTGCTTTGCTTGCACTGATGCAAGCTGGTGTACAGAGAATAAAAGCACTAAGCCAACTTGAAAGCGGGTTACCAAGGTACCTTGCTTCTCATGTTCAGAAGATGCGTTCAAATCTCTATCGCGGCGACAGCGTTGACCAAGCGCTAGATACCGGCCTCTTTTCCCCGGAAACACTGGACACCCTGCGAATATATGAGCGCATCGGAGACTTTGCCACACATGCAGAACGCATTGCCGATGAAGATTTGGAAAGAGCGCTTCAGAATCTGAAACGAATCACTAAAACATTCGCCTCTGTGCTTCTTCTTGGCATAGGCGCAATTGCAATATGGATTTATATCGGAATCGCGAGAGTCGTCTTTACCCTACAACAATCAACTTTTTAATGCTTTACGCTACCAGGAGTTCGATCATGAAATTGTTCCAATACCTTACTCAATCATTTAACAAGTTCTTTCGTAGAGGATCTTCTACCGAGCGTGAGAAAGGAGCCATAACGGTTGCTGAAACTCTCATTGCACTGGGAGTTGGCACAACGGTTCTAGCGGTAGTATTCGCTGGAATTCCAGCACTAGTATCAGCTCGAAACGCCTCTACCGCTATGAACGGACTGACCCAAATCGTTTCAGCCGTACGCATGACTTTTGGTGTCCGAAATAATTTCACCGGACTCAATACGGAACTCGCTCGAAGTCTTGCGGGTTTCCCGCAGCACTTTCTGATAGAAGGAGTAGCATCACCTCAGCATCCGTGGACTGGAGATGTAGAAATTGTAGGAAACGGACAAACGTTCACAGTGCAATTTTCAGATATGCCGGATGATGCATGCTCATCTCTTGTTGCAACCACAGCAGAAATGGCACAATCTATCGATATCGGCGGAACAACACTTGATCTTGATGCTGAAGATAATCCGATAACCACGGGAACTGATGAATCAACAGCTGCAGACATTGCGGGACTATGCACAGAAACCCCGCCAAATGACGTAATTTGGACATTCCGAGGCTAATCATGAATTCGGTTCGTCACTTCATTTTTCGAGTGCGTCAGGCATTTCAAAGATCTGAAGATGGCGCAATTTCGATGGCAGAGACCCTGATCGTCCTTAGCATCGGAATCACAGTGCTTGCGGTTTGGGCCCATGGCCGATTGAGTCAGATGGAAGTCGATAACGCAAAGACCGCTGGACGCGCTATTGCGACATTCTCACGTGCCGCTGCGGTCTGGCTAGCGGAGGCACCACCCACAACAAGCGGCATTTACACAATTTCTGAACTACAAGAATGTGCTGACGAGAATGGGTTGCGATTTTTGTCGTGCTCGTTCGGTTCTACCACACCGATTCCATATGCGAGCACCGATACTGGTGATCCGATTAATTTTGGAGACCTTGAGATTAATGTCACAATTGCTGCGGCCGGTTCATTGGGGACTATAGACTTTGGCGTGTTCCGAAGCGGTAGAGATTCCAATGGCGATGGTCTGCCTGATTCGAGACCGGATCTGGCAGCAGCGGCCTTTCAAGCTGCATCTCGAGAGACCGGAGCCGGCGTGTTTGAGTTTTTTGAGTTGCTTTTCGCCGAACCCGACACCTCAACCATAATTTTCGACCGAGAAGACCCCAACTACGAAATTAGCAAAGTGGAAAATCTTGCCAGACTGAGAGCTCGAGTAGGCTCGCTTGCCTCCAGTAATGCACCATTTCTACGAATTGACGGGGGCAATGAAATGATGGGGGCCTTGAATTTTGAAAATGGAATGCAGGTAGATATGTCAGGCAATAGTCTGATTGTTGAGGGGCCGGGAGATGTAGAAGTCAATACAGTAAGCGGAGATCTTGTTGTCTCGGGTCAACTTGAAACAAACACTTTGGTGGCCACCTCCGCCGAAATTGATGCACTAGAAGTTGAACCGGAAGATGGCGTTTCAGGAACTGGATTTGATCGCTTTAACCAAGCACCCGATATTGTTCGTATTGACGAAAATATTACTAATTTAAGCGAGAGAGTTACGGTCAACGAAACGAATATTGAGACCAATTCTGACGCAATAGCTGCGAATGTACTCGAAATTGGAAAAAACTTTGGGGATATAGTCGAACTGACTGGCAGAGTTAACACCAACACAATCAACATAGCGGAAAACCGTAATCTGATTGATCAAAATGCAAGAAAAATTTTAGATCTTTCTGACAATGAGAACGAGATTTGCACACCCTCAAGAGCAACAGTCATTGCTAACAATCCAGGTCGCTTAAGTTGTGGGGGCAATTGCTTCGCATGCGGTAGCTGGCGAGGAGTTTCAGCAGCTTACACATATCGTAGCCGCAATTTGGAAACGCTGGCTTGCGATGATCACACCATCAGGATTTATTCATCATGCTGCTTGCAAAGTAATGGATTGTGTGACGGATGGTGTCAAAACGGCGCAAATCTATGCTGAGTTGGGCCTGGAAACATGAACCCCTGTTTTCTGTAATTTGATGCAATTTCTGCCTCCAACTAGTACTTTCGGAGACGAATCATTGCTGACAGATCTGTAAAACATTTCAATGAATGTGTTAACTATCGAAATTGTGCTATTTCTGACCTTTTGTACTGCAGTTGCCGTACTTGTAATCAAAGACCATCAGCAGAATCGACTTCCCGATTACATCGTACTTCCTTTGGCGTTGAGTGGTATCACAGTCAATATCTACGATCTGTTCGTACCATTCGAAACGGCTCTACTTGGCGCCGCAATCGGATTTTTCTGTGTTCAGACATTACGAATCTGGCAGATTCGAGACTCTGGTTTTACAGGAATTGGCTTTGGAGATGCCAAGTTACTTGGTGCGCTCGGTGCCTGGCTTGGCTATAAGTCAATTCCTGTGCTTTTGGTTGGCGCATCATTACTTGTGCTACTTCTATACCTACAAAGAAAAGAAAAACCATTTGGCGTGGGACTAGGAATAACCGCCCTGGGCCTGTTCAGTATGCAGTTGGCAAGCTAAAGTAATGAATTCACAAGTATCGAACCGCTCGCGAATTTTTGGCATTCCGTCGCGTCTGATTTTGATTTTAGGAGCCTCATTTTCCGTCATTGGAGCTGCGCTCTGGCTGCAATGGAACTTTAGTGAATACACACGTGAGCCTCTTTCACCACCCGCTTCGGTGCAAGAAATTGTGGACGCCAATGCCTTTCCCGCAACACCAAATTCGCAACGTACCACATCTGTGGTTCAGGAATCAGCTGCTGCGATCCTGCCAATGGATGATTCGGTTAATTCATCAGCGATTGAATTGGGCTCTGAAATTGCCGCTTCACTGGACCAAATCAGACTGGGACTACAGCAACAAACAGATGCGTTCCTGTATTTTGATGAACAGTTACAACCAATTACTGAATCTTTGCACAGACTTGAAGCTAGTGTGAGTGTTCAAACTTCAACAACAGCATTGTTCGAGGAACGAATGACTAATTTGGAAAAACTCGTTGGTGAACTTACAGTTTCGATGACTGAAGTGAGACTCCCTATTGATTCATCTGAGCATTTACCACCGTTTCGATTAATTGCGATCGACCGCTGGAACAATGAGTGGAATGCAGTAATCGAACTGAACGGAAAAATTTCAATGATTGGTCTGAACGCGTCGCGCGCAGGCTGGCTACTTTTTCAAATTAGTCCCAATAGCCGATCCGCGGTATTTCGATCAGAATCAGGGAATCAAGTAGAGCTTGAAGTCGCTGGTTGATCTGTGTCCTTAGCACCCAAAAGCTGCTTTATGTTTTGACTTCATTAAATTAATGACTAGATGATCACAAAGCCAACAAATAGATTTTGTCTTTCAATAATTTCCGTTGCTCTTATGACATTCTCAGCCAATAGTCTGGCCGTCACCATCCAACACGTAGAAAATGCAAATTCGGAGCTGACTCAAGCGGAGATTGAAACAGCAGAAGCATGGAACTTGTCCCGCGAGGAGTTTTCTCAGATCAAACGACTAAAGTCTCAGTATCAAGGGCTTTTGTCAGCAGATTTGACCCCGCATGAATGGCTGGGTATTTTTGCAACAAGCGACAAAAAACGCAACCGCTATGCCAAACTGTTTGCTGAGCGACAACTCCAAACGACGGCCGCAATCCTTAAGTTTGAAACTGCTTACATTGCAGCAGTCAAAGACCTTTCTTCAAATACATTACCAACTGCCCAAGATAGTGATCGTCTAGTACTCGTCACACCCTATGAATGCAGAGATTCAAAATGCATTCAAGACCTCAATAATGGAATGAACCACGTGAAAAAGGGAGGTTTGCTCGATATTTATATCCAGACTGATTCTCAATTCTCTGACTTAACGGTGTGGGCTTCAGCCAACCAGATCACATTTGAGGGTGTTCAGGCCGGCAGAATCACACTAAGACAGGCCAAAGGGCGAATGCTAATCGTGAAGCCAGGAATATATCGAACTAACTGACATCATTGTGTAATGAATTTCTGCAACGAGTGAAAAAATTGTATTCCAATCAAATTTCGTTTTTTCTAAATCTTAGGATTTCAAGCAATTTTATAAGGGTAATAACCACACATTCTTATCGATTTTTTTTGTTGTTTGTTACCCTGATGAGTCTCTCTTCCTGTATTACCAAGAACAGACCGCCTGTTGAAGTTGTCAAAGACTCGACAACCGAAATCGTCTCGGCACCCTATGCTCACCAGCCGATTGTCGTAATGCGAAGCACTTCCTCCGAGTTACAGTTACTTACGAGACTGGCTGGCGCAATTGAAGAATTGGAAGCGTTGATTAGAGAGGCGGAAGCTAATGCTGACCCAGATGCACGAATTCGATTCGACTACTATCAGCTTCGAACCGACATTCTTTCGATTGCACAAGGGATTCAAGCGCACATTCGTACACCGGTGTACACGCCTCGAACACTGAAACCAATCGCCGGAAACTATGGAAGGTGACTGCAATGAATACCCTGAGCGCAATTTCAACTCTTAATTTTGAAATTCTCAAAATTGTTATCGGAAGTACGCTTGCATCATTATCGATTGCATGGTGGATATGGATCGTTCACTGTACACTCGGACAACTGCAAAGTCACCAAATCAGTTTCATTGACCTCTTGTTTGAGTGTTTCCGGTCGCTTCTAGTCGTTCTAATCATTTTGATGCTAATTGCGTTTTTGTAGTATGACTAAACTGCTCTCTTTCAAGGCAACGGCACTTCAGTGGATGGTTTTCGTAGTGCTGACGGCAATCCTCCTTTTTGTTTCAGGGGTCTGTGATGCACAAATTGTGTTGCCAACCCCTCCCAACATAGGATCTGAAACCTTTAGTGAAGATGACCCCATTGGGTATGTCATTGCCGTCATCCGATTCATCATTTTCATTGGATTAACGATTATTGTGGTATTTGCACTCATTGGATTTGCCGGTGGATTAATTGCCGAGGTTAATGATGCCAGAAAAAAAGGAGAATGGGGTCGGTTCAGTGTGTACTTTGGAGCTGGTTTGCTAGTTATTCTGACAGTTATTTTCGGCGCCTGGTGGGGCTCAGAAAGATTGAGTGAAATATTGAATATTTAGTCATGCTTTTTCCCTGTGCACCACTCGATTACGAAACGCGACTCTACAAGGGATGCAGCGCAAGCGAGCTCTACTCAATTGCAGTGTCGGTCGGATGCGCCTGGCTACCTTTGGCGTTTTTTCTCGGATTTCTGATTCTCGACGGACTACATGCTCTGTTCATTGGCTTTGCGATTTTCGTAGGAGGGTTGTTGCTGTGGGTAGCTGGCATTGCTAACCTGCTCAAAACCATCAAGTTAGGGAAACCGGAAGGCTGGCATTTGCGCAAATTGCATTGTCATTTCCGCCCTCTCTTTGGGAGCTATTTGATTTACAAATCCGGCCGTTGGTCGACCGTCAGAGAGGAATAAAGTCATGCCGCGCTACCTGCATGCGGACGCCAACCTTTACAGTCACATTCTGACGCTTAGAGCAATTGCGGCTTTTTTGGGCATCTGCCTTGTGGGTTCTCTCTATGGCTGGCAGCACGCTGCCAAAGTACAGCGAATTAGTATTCCGCCAGATTTGAGATATGGCGGTCAGATTTCACTGAACTCAATTCACCCTTGGGAGGTATACAACTTTGCTGGTTACATCTGGCAACAGCTAAATCGATGTCCGCACAATTGCTTTGAAGATTATCCAAAGAATCTTGAGCGTCTGACGGAGTTTCTGACACCAGAGTTTAAAGCATGGCTTCGACACGACGGAGAAAACCGCGCACCTGAATTGTTGAATCGAACCCGATTTCTCCTGCCGCTGGAAAATGTGAATTTCCGCGACACCGTTACCTTGGAAGACTCTGGTAAGTGGACGGTTGAGCTAGATGTTGAACTTAAGGAGAACATCGGTGGTGTGTCAGTGAAAGATGCCAAGATTCGTTACCATTTGAAGGTGATATTCAAAGCGATTGACCCCGAGTTCAACCCTTGGGGACTGCTACTCGACACCATGCCGAAAATGCCTGAAAGAATTGTCGACAGTGAGTCATGAATGCGAGACTTTATCTCAACGGTGTTCTTATGTTCTACCCCTTGTGCTTGATGGTCGCTGTCGAGAATTCAACTGCGTCGGAAGTCACTTATCACTGGCCAAAATCACCACTGGAACTAGATCTTGCAGTTGGTTCTGAACAACGTATTTCCGTACCTGAAGCTAGCAGTCTGCGATTGGGTATCCCACAGTCTCTTAAGGGAATTTTACGAACGGAGATTATTGGAAACCATCTTTGGTTAGAGTCAAAGGAGCCCTTTTCTCCAGTCAGACTTGTACTGCTCGCCGATCCATTGGGACGAATAGTTTTACAGCTCAGATCTCAACATTCCAAACAGTTTAGCCAGCCCATCGTTATTCACAGACGGGGTTCCGACGAACGACAAACTACGAGTAAGCCATTGCTGAGCCTCGGCTTTGTCAAATTAACGCGCTGGGTGGTTCAGCAACTCTACGCACCAGAGCGTTTATTGAGCGACCTGCCAGGTGTACAGCAAATTGCAGTGGATTTAGACTTGCTTGAAATTTTTCGATGCGGAATGAGAATTCCCACGGCTTGCGCAGGAGCGGTTACAGCGGTTCCAATTGCCAGCTGGCAGTCACCGAATCACTTTATCACTGCAATCAAAATAGTCAACCAATTAACACAACCTATCATTCTCGATCCAAGAGAACTTCGCGGGACGTGGCGCAGTGCCGCGTTTGTTCACTCGCAACTGAGTGCTCACGGAAACTCAGGAGATACCACGGTGCTGGTGTTAATTTCTGACTTTCCCTTTGAAATGTCTTATTTTTAGGATGCCTATTCTGAGAAATTACCCAGTATTCTGGTTGGGTGCGCTGGCCCTCTTTGGCATTGTCGTCTGGACAATGATTAGCAAAGACGATGACCAAAGCGAAGGTGACCGCGCTTTGATTGCCAGAAGCAACTTAAACATTAATTCAGAATTATCGGACCGTGACAATGCGGCTGAGGAAGTACGTGCTGTTGCCACAAGAATTTCTAACATTGAACAGGCAATAGAAAACCAGAGGTTAAACGATCAGACAGAACGCCAACGATTACATGAATCACTAACCAACGACCTCGAAGACATGAGGCTAACTATCGAAAACAACCTGTCCCGGAATTCAATTACACAAATCGCAGACTCAGTGGACGACTTGAAAATACGTTTGGACCATTTTGATACTCAGCAAACCCTCACAACTGAAAATTTGATTGAATCTGCTGCGGATGTCTCTTTCCTGCACTGGGTTTCATCAGTGGATACTGATCAAATTATTCCACTCAATGAGTCACTTCAAATCGAGATTCCGGAAGTCAATCGCGAATCACTGAATCCTCAGCTGTTGCATTTTGAAAATTTCTCCCCAGAAACCTCATATCTTACCATCCCCGCTACAACAACGTTAATCGGCGCTACTGCATTGACTGCACTGGTAGGCCGTATCCCCATCCGTGGTCAACTTCAGGATCCGTGGCGATTCAAAGTTCTAGTTGGTTCCAAGAATCTTGCATCTAATGGCCATCGAATCCCGCACTTGGCCGGAATGCTTTTGGCCGGAACGGCACGTGGCGATCTGTCACTATCCTGTGTTTCAGGCAATATTGATACTGCGACCTTCATCTTCGCGGATGGAACTATCCAGACAACTCGCAAAGTTGCCGACCCTGAATCTACTTTTACCGGATTGGGTTGGATTTCCGATGAGTTTGGCAACCCTTGTATCGAAGGAGAACTTAAATCAAACGCATTACAGTACTTGACTCAGGCAACACTCATCAATACTACTAGAGCCACAGCTGAGGCGATTGCCAATGCCCAAACCGAAACATCGAATTCAGTAGGAACTGATGATACGACCACAGCTGTAGTGGGAGACATTGATCAGTTTGTAGCCGGCTATGCAACTAAGGAATCTCTGTTAACTGTTGCTGACTGGCTAAATGATCGCCAGCTAAATTCATTTGACGCAATCTACGTTCCAGCAGGTAAGAGCGTTGCAATTCATATAGAAGAAACAATTCAAATTGATCAGGAACCGAATGCTCGCAAGGTTCAAAATTTCAATCTATTGAACACTCATGATTATGCTCGTCAAGGTTGGACTGATTAGTTTGTCACTGAGCATTGCCTCCTGTTCAACTTCTTTTTTGAACAAGGTACGGCATTCTGATAATGCGAAGACAATCGAACAAATCTACACCCAGCATGAAGCCTCATTTGCACCTGTATCCAGAAGCGTGTCTTACCTTTCTAATTCAGACGCTGATCTGAAGGGTTATACGCGGAACGTGAACAGTGAGTTGACTTTACACTTTCCTCGCCTGCCCAATCCAACGATCGTTCTCTATGTCTTCCCGCATCTGTCACTTGAAGGGACGCCGGTACCCGGTTATTCAACTACATTTCCGATGTATGAAACTGTCGAATATGCCTTACCGGGGGAGATACTGGTGCAGTGAAACTTTGGTCGAAATTCTTCACATCTTCGTATCAACGAGAACAGAAAAATAATCGATTTAGTCAATATTCAGCGGAGGAGTTGACGTTAGTCAAGTGGGATGGACGCGACTGCAATCCGCTTACAATCGAAGAGTACCTTGAGCCTCAGTTGCATCCAGACCCAAGCTTTCGGAAGGTGGTCAAAAACACACACTCATTTGCTGACCTCTTGTCACCGCGTCTTGATTTAGGAAATGGGAATATCGGATTGCAGGACCTGACTAGTGTTGGTCGAGTGTTCGAAGTCAGTTGCGGCAGTACTGAGGCGAAGAGCGAAGAGGTGTTGAGCCTGATGCAGGAACGGGTGCATCAGGCAATTGCGAATGGTTTCCCAGAAAACTATGGAAAACCCTGGATAACGCAGTGGTTTATTCAGGATGATGTCGATGGACTGATGCGTACGCTTTCCAAGCGTTTGAAGAACTACACCGAACCCTCGTTATTGGAAAGTCGATACACCCAACATTGGTTTCGCATCATAAATGAGCATTTCGGAGACCTGACCCGAAAAGGTGGGCTTTATTCATATGGCACCACAAAATCTATCAGTTGGAGAGGTAAATCCCGTCGTGTTCGACTGTGCATATGGAGACAGGACACTCAGCAAAGCTACACCGGAAATGATGAGATCGAACAGCTATGCTCTCAGTTGCAACATTCATTGGCGGAATCTGAAATCGCTTTAAAACCGTTGAGTGCCAAAGACCTCTACGAATGGCTTACCCACTGGTTCGTCCCGGCACCCGATGCACATACCGGATTCAAGGACACCTTCGAATTGCTTGATGCACACCCATGGACCAATGATCAACAGTCGCGGGCGATGGCTCTGTACTCTGGTTCGGCAAGTGCAGATATCAGTCGGGCTGCATTGCACGGTGTTGCACCCTGGACATGGAAGCGGCAGGGTATCTGGTGGTTCAGAAGTCAGCCGAGTCGGTTTATCACAATTGACGAACTAACCAGTGAGCCTGAAATCGGACATCTGACGGTAGAGCGTCAATTTGGAGATACAGTGGCAACATTTTGGGATCAGGTTCCGCAAGGCTCGATCTGGTCGATGAGCGTTGTCTATTCACCACAGGAAATGATTGAAGAGAAGATCACTAGGGTGAAAGAGAATTCTGTAGGCGACGACGCGGCTGCGGTAGAGCGACGTTCTCTAGCTGATTGCGCGCTCAGTGAGATCGTCCGTGGCAATCCAATTTATCGGGTGTTCGCTGGGGTGTTTGTGTTTGGTACTAGCTTAGCAGAACTTGACCGTAAAACGGAGCGTATGTTAAGTCTGCTGTCGATTCACCGCATACGCCCGGTGACACCCCGGTACGATCCGATTGCACTCGATAGTTACATTCGCGCCTTACCATTCGGATACGACCCGAAACAGGACAGTAAACCCGGTACTCGACGAGCGAGGCTGTGGTACTCAAGCCATATAGCGAGAATCGCACCAGCTTTAGGACGCTCAACCGGGACTGGCGCACCAGGCTGCATTCTTTTCAATCGAGGTGCGGAACCTCTGATGTTTGATCCATTGAATTCAAAAGAGCGCGAAAAAAACGCACATTCTCTGGTGCTAGGTCCAACAGGTTCTGGAAAAACCGCGTTTTTAATTTACCTGCTTCTTCACACACTCGCAGTCCACCGACCCAGAATAGTACTGATTTCAGCACTCTCAACCTTCGGTTTGCTGGCCGAACACTGCCGTCGTCAAGGATTGAGCGTCTACCATTTCCGGGTTGATGGTCAAAGCAATGCAGCGATTCCTCCATTTCGACATGCACAGGATCTATTGGACAAAACTACCCGCGATGCACAAATTGAGTCAGGCAACTACCGAGATCTATTAGGTGAGATGGAAATTCAGGCACGCTTGATGATTACAGGTGGTCAGCCAAATGAGGAGAAAAAACTAAGAAGAGATGACATTGATTTGATTCGAAGCGCATTGATCGAAGCTGCTGAACAATCAAAACTGGATGGTCGTCAGCAGACCATGACTTCAGATCTGGTCTATGCCCTTAGTCAAGCGTCATCAAGCGGTAATGTAAGGGGACGAAATTTATCCAAGAGACAGCAGCAACGCGCTTCACAAATGGCAAGTGCCTGCCACATTTTTTGTACTGGACTGAATGGCAGACTGTTCGATTCTGAGGGTGAGTTGTGGCCGGAAACCGACATAACAGTCGTCGAACTTGATCTTTTGGCCAGACGAGGCTATGAGGACAGACTGGCAGTCGCGCTGACAGGCCTGCTTGCATCAATCAACAATCGTATTGAGCGCAATCAATATCAAGCAAGACAAACTGTCGTGGTGATAGATGAAGCCCATATTCTGCTACAGAACCCACTGATTGCACCATACATCAATCGAATTTGTGCAATGTGGCGCACGTTTGGCGCATGGTTGTGGATTGCAACTCAAAGCATTCGACAATTTCCAGACACCGCCAAAGAGTTGCTCAATCAGCCCGAGTGGTGGTATTGCATGTCGATGGACGAGGATGAAATTACGCAGATCGAAAGATTCAAGTCACTTTCAAAACCTCAACGCGACCTGCTTCGTCAGGCGCGAAAGTCGCCAGGACGTTATACGGAGGGGACACTCATTTCATCACGCCTGGTCACACTCTTCAGAAACGTCCCACCTGCCTTAGCCTTGGCACTTAGTCAGACAGAAAAAAGCGAGAAAGCGGCTCGGGCAAAACTAATGGAGATGAGAAAGATATCGGAAATTGAAGCTGCCTATCAAATGGCGGAGTCCTTACGAGCGCGAAGAAAAGGTGGAGAAGAGGAGTGAGTAAAGTGATTCGCCTTCTGATTATCGGAGTACTCGTTAAATTAATTGCGATTGAATCTTCTGCATCGGAATATCCTGAATTGATCGAATTTTTCGTCAATGGAAGTCCTCCAGTAATCCACCACTCTTCGATTGAGATTCACTCTTACAACATACAGAACTTAGGGCTAACTGCCCGAACTCTCAGCAGTCAACTTTCGAGTCTTGAATCGGTCGCACGACATCAGGCTATACAGCGAATCGAACGAAATTTTAAATCCATCAAACTAGCGCTGCAAGCCGAGATTGAACTGCACTCACTCATCGATCGATACAAAATCAAGGCTTTTCCAGTTGCAGTAGTCGACGAGCACTTGCTTGTTTATGGGGACATCGACATCAATTCGATTTTGACTGTCTGGAGGCAATCATCAAGGTGAAATTTGCAATTGCACTGCTGGTGGTGACTCTAAGCGTGCATCACCTTACTATTCGAGGCGATACGCTGTCGACCGAGGAAATTGTGGCTCGGTCTCAAAGTACGGATTGTTTGGATTGGAAAATATCCGGCATCTGTATTTGGCTTCGCTGTTCTATTTTTGGATGTCAAGTAGTTACAACGCCGAGAATTTCTCACTATTTACCAGACTTCGTGGTTTCATCTTACGCACAAACCGGGCAGTCACCTTGGCCTGTTGTCGAGCAAAGTTTGTTCGATCCCGCGACCGATTTGGTCTTGTCTCTCTCGGGCGGTAGTATCACTGGTACCGGAACTTCTCTCCTACTGCAGGATGATCTGAAATTTCACGAAGTGGATGTCATTGGCAGTCCAGTTACTCGAGTTCCAGGTGTAAAACGTTTTCTATGTCGTCGTGCCTCTCAGCCATTTTTTCCGTATTTCTTATCCTTGCGTGATGCCAAAGCGTGGCGAAGCGGAACACCAGATTCAAGTCGTAGGGAAGCACTTACTCCAGGAATAAGAGAGATCGGCTCTTGGCCAGATTACACTTGGGGTTCAATTTATCCTCGCTCTGGTTTCATTCATCAGACACACGCTGGTAAATCCGCAGCTGTAGCCAGTCAAAGGGCTGTCGATGTTGTTCTTCGAGATAACATTGGTCATATTGCCAGTCGAATAGCAAAGCACACTGAACAAGACGTTAACCGTGGCAACCCAGAAGCCTCGAATCCGCAAACTTGCGGGTTAAGTGGAGGGCAGTGGCAACGTTTACCGCGCAGTAACGAGCGTGGACAATGCGTAAAGCAGGTGTGGCGCCAGTGGCTGCCAATTGCTGATGAAAAGTCAGACCGCTGGCAGATGCTGCTCCCATATCACAGCAAGCGATGTGAAACATTTGGAAGACAGCCTGAGTGGCCATATCCTGAAGTCGCCGAAAACGACCGGTATATTTGGAATTACTGGGGCCGCTACAAATGCTGCGTCAAAGCGGGTGGTACATTACTGTCGCATTTTGACTTCTAAATGCAATCCCGCGTGATGTCATAACTAACTGTCAAATAAGTGTCGGAGCGTCCCATTTTTGAATTGACACTTACGCTATACTTTGCGGATTCAAGTTTCCGCACTTCCCCACAGACGCATCATGAACGAACTTAGCGTATTTATTCAAGTGGTTCTCGTCGACTTGCTCTTTGCAGGTGACAATGCTATTGCAATTGGTTTGGTTGCGGCAGGATTGCCTAAGGAACAACGCAAGAAAGTCATCACGATTGGCGTCGCCTTGGCAGTCGTTGCAAGAATCATATTTGCAGTATTAACGGTGCAGCTGCTTAAGATTCCTGGACTTTTGTTTATTGGTGGACTACTCTTGCTTTGGGTGTGCTGGCGATTGTGGTCCGACATGCGCCGCAAGGAGAAGCAGGAAGCCAATCCACACACAGATATCGGTGCCACTGGCAAAACGATAACATTCAGGCAAGCTCTGTTTCAAATTCTGGTGGCAGATATTTCAATGTCGCTAGACAATGTACTTGCCGTAGCTGCAATCGCGCGCGAGCATCTTTTAATATTGGTGTTTGGGCTTGTGCTTTCAGTTGTATTAATGGTAGTCGGAGCAACCATGATTGCAAATCTGCTAGACAAATACAAATGGATCGAATATGTCGGTCTATTGATCATATTTGTCGTTGCAGGGACGATGCTCTGGGATGGTGGCCATGAAATTGCGCAACGATTCGTCGCTTGACTGAAAGTAAATTCATCTATACTTGCAACAATAAATTCAAAAAAATTTGCAATCGAGGCTGTACCTTCAATGGACACCATAAATTCATACGTTCAATTTTCAGACGTCCAAAAAAGTTATGATGGCGAAACTCTAGTCGTCAAGAATTTGAATCTTTCAGTCGAACAGGGGGAATTTGTCACCCTCCTCGGTCCTTCTGGCTCAGGTAAAACCACCTGCCTTATGATGCTGGCAGGATTTGAGACTGCAACCCACGGTGAAATTTTTCTGGATGGCGTACCCATCAACAATGTGTCACCTCACAAACGTGAAATTGGCATGGTTTTTCAGAACTATGCATTATTTCCGCACATGACGGTCGCTGAAAATCTTGCATTTCCTTTGAAGGTTCGAAAACTCCCCGCAGCAGAAGTCAATGAACGAGTGGATAAGGCACTTGCCATGGTGCAACTTCATGAATTTGGCAGTCGATTGCCTGGTCAGTTATCAGGCGGACAGCAGCAACGGGTTGCTGTTGCCAGGGCCTTGGTATTTGAACCCAAGTTAGTCCTTATGGACGAACCGCTTGGCGCGTTGGACAAGCAACTCAGAGAGCAGATGCAGTACGAAATCAAGCACATTCACGAAAACTTGAACGTAACAGTCATTTATGTGACGCACGATCAGGGTGAAGCGCTCACCATGTCCAATCGAATTGCAGTGTTCAATGATGGCATCATTCAGCAGCTTGCAGCACCAGGCGTGTTATACGAAGAACCGGAAAATTCGTTTGTCGCCCAGTTTATCGGTGAAAACAATGTCCTGCACGGTAAAGTAGTCGGCGTAATGAACGGGTCATGCGATGTTGAGACAGCGAGCGGTGAGGTTGTTAAAGCAAAAGCAGTGAATATCGATGGTGTTGGGTCAGCAACGACACTGTCACTACGCCCTGAGCGAGTCACTGTTAATCCCGATTCCGGAACCTGTGCCAACACCGTCAATGCTCATGTGGAAGAAGTGATTTATCTTGGCGACCACGTTCGAACACGCGTCAGTCTATGTGGACACGATGACTTTGTTATCAAAATTCCAAACGCGCATGGACATGTTAATTTGGAATACGGTCAGTCGATTGCGGTCGGTTGGCAGAGTGAAGACTGTAGGGCACTAGACCATCTTGTCTAATCTGTCGATTGAATTTGAAGTTTAGTCATCAGACAGACTGCTCTCAATAGCCTGCTGGAGGCGGACTAAGCCGGTCTGAATTTCTACATCGCTGATTGTGTATGCTGGTAGCAGGCGAACAACATTATCACCAGCCTGCAGTACCAGTAAACCTTTTTCGAGAGACTCCTTCAGAATGCGGCTAGCTTTACCGGCATATTTATGGGACAGTTCAGCTCCGATCATCATTCCGCGATTGCGGATATCGCAGAATGCTTCTGTTTTGTCATTGATGACATTGAGTCCATGACAGATTAAATCCCCCTTTCTTACAATTTCATCCAGCATATTACCGGTGTGCAATGTATCTAGCACAACATTCGCCACCGTACAAGCGATGGGATTGCCGCCGAAGGTGGAACCATGGCTACCGACCTGCAGTGTCTGATCGGATTTGTCACCGAGTAGTACCGCACCGATCGGTAGACCTGCACCTAGTGCCTTGGCCACTGTAACGATATCGGGTCGAATGTTCGATACCCATTGATGAGCAAATAGTTTACCGGTGCGCCCCATACCTGATTGGATTTCGTCCGCAATGAGGAGTGCATCATTAGCCTGACAAAGTTCTGCCGCAGATTGCAGAAACTCATCGGAGATAGGGCGAATTCCGCCTTCGCCTTGAATCGGCTCCAGCATTAGAGCGCAGACATTTTCGGTAAATAGCGACCTTAAGTGATCTATGTCATTAAAGTTGCAGTATTGGAATCCGGCCGGTAGTGGTCCAAAGCCTTCCTGATATTTGGGTTGAGCAGTCGCAGTTACGGCAGCCAGTGTGCGTCCGTGAAACGACCCTTGCAAAGTGATGATTATGTTTTTATTGGGATATCCGCGATCATAGCTGTAGCGACGTGCGACCTTGATCGCCGCCTCATTAGCTTCAGCACCTGAATTACAGAAAAATACTCGTTCAGCAAATGTTAGCTCGATAAATCTAGCCGCCAAACGAACTGCCGGATGATTGAAGTAGACATTGCTTGAATGCCATAATCGTGCAGACTGACGCTGCAACGCGTCGACAACAGCGGGATGCTGATGACCCAGACAATTGACACCGATGCCTGAGCCAAAATCGAGGTATTTTTTTCCCGATACGTCAGTTAACTCACAACCCTTACCTGATTCGAAAACCACATTGCGTGGTCGGTAATTTGGGGCGTAGGACTTGCGCCCAAGTGCTATGAGGTACTCCTGGTCGTATTGATCACTCATTTTGGTTAGCGCTGATCATTTGTTCGATGGCTCGCTGGTAAACTTGAGACAGTTTGTCAAGATCAGAAATACTAACGCATTCATCCACTTGATGAATGGTTGCATTAAGCGGTCCAAATTCGACAACTTCTGCTCCACCGGCTGCTGCGAAGCGACCATCTGAAGTTCCACCAGCGGTTGACCACGCGGGCTTCACTCCAAGTTCTGAAAATACGGCTGACGAAACAATCGTTGCCAAGTGGTTGCCAACGCTTCGATAGGGGTCAGTAACAGGGCTCCAATCAATTTCGTAGCTAAGCTCCAGGTCCACACAGAGTTTTTCAATTTGAGCTTTAAGAGCAGTTGCATTCTGAACGGGAGAAAACCGGATGTTGAAATTCAGTTCTAGTTCACCTGGAATGACATTTTCAGCGCCTACACCGGCATACAGATTGGAGATTTGCAGCGTGGTATCTGGAAACACTCCGTCAGCGTCGTTCCAGGCGCAGTTGGCAAGTGCAGTGATGAGTGCGCCTGAACGATGTACCGGATTGTCGGCTAGATGCGGATAAGCCACATGTCCCTGTATTCCATGCACAGTGATTGAACCAGTTAAAGAGCCCCGACGACCTATTTTGATCGTATCTCCAAGCTTTTGCTCCGAGGTTGGTTCACCCACCAGACAAAATTGCAGATTCTCACCTCGCGCGTCCAGTTGTTCAAGAACATAGCGTGTGCCATCAATTGCTTCACCTTCTTCATCGCTTGTCAACAATAACGACAAGCTTCCCACACTATTGTTGCCACCCTTTCCAAAAAATCTCTCGCAGGCAGTTACCATTGCTGCGACGGAACCTTTCATATCAGCTGCACCACGGCCATGCAAATACCCGTCAGCCTGTGTTGCCGAGAAAGGAGGGAAACGCCACGCGTCCAAGCTACCCACCGGCACAACATCCGTGTGACCGATAAAGGTCAGGTGTGGTTCGGCAGTACCTCGTCGCGCATAAAGATTTGAAACCTCACCACAATCGAAAGTTTCAGTTGTAAATCCGAGGGGCGTTAGACGGTCAGCGATCAGTGCTTGGCAGCCGCCGTCGTCAGGGGTCACAGAGGCACGTTGGATAAGTTCACTTGCTAATTCTGTGGTGGCTGATATTGCTGGCATGTTGGTACGGTCGGTTGTTTATTTCGGTAAAAATAAAGCGCTAATTATAGATATCTCTCGAATACGCTAGAGACGCAACCGCGGCAAAGAAATTGCTTCACTTTAAATTCTACTTTTCACTTTTTCATTTTCACTGCTGGTAGTAGGCTTGGCGCAAAAGGACTCTGTGAGAATCAAAATGCATCGATTACTAAAGTACGTTTTTGTAGGACTAGGATTTCGAGGAGCTACAGCCATATTGCTAGTTGTGACTGGGCTGGTACTAAATGATTGCGCACGTGCGGCGGATGAAATTGTACACAACTATGCTCTTTACTATCTACTCGGAGGTGAGCGAGCAACAGACATCGCGGCGTCTGAGCGAAGATCTGCTCAATCGCTAAGTGGACCGCGGGTGCCACTAGGTTCTGCATGCAGTGGATTCAACCGGACCACTGATGTACTCGACCTTTTGTCAGGATCTTTGGAAAATTCTCTGATCGCCTTGAGTTCAGTACCGCGGGAGGTTTCAAGTGCACTACCGGGATCAATTTTGTGCCGAGCGAAACCTGGAGCCTGCCAACTTCTTCAGCATTATCTGGTGCGCGCAGAAGACCGATGGAAAACTTCGGTTGACGAATGTCGGCAAGACCTTAATGCAGCCGCCCGGTCCGATTCGCCTCGTCAGGACCTGCTTGACGCGGCTCGCACGGAAATCTGGGAAATTGAAGCGAGCCGAGGTGCGACTGCTGAGGCAGCCAAATCCAAGGCGGATGCAACGGATGGGTGCGTTACCTGGCTGGGCAACCAGAAAGCGGGCTGCCAGGGTGCACCTGCCATCTGGCTTTTGCGCGATACCACCAGAGCCGGATGGTGTCTGCTTCTCAACCAACCCGGTGATTGCACAAATGCTACACCATCAAGTGAGAGTAGCGAATGGCGATCACCGCTTCGAAGTACCTGGGATACTCCTGATGCAGCTGGAAGTTGGGTGGTTAAAGTTCTAGGCGATTATCGGATACAGGCCGGAGAAGCAATTGAAACAATACCCGGCGAAGGGCTTCTACCAAAGATCGATCAACTAACAAGCAGTCTTTCAGAACAACTAACAACGAGAGTATATGACACCGGAACTCGTAGCGATGTTTCGGACTTCAAATTTAAAGGTGCCGGTGTGATACTGGCAGAACCAGTAGTCGATGCACTGCGCGATTTACCCGATCGGGACTTTTTAATTCGACGGCTTGCCAATGAGGCAGCCTTGGCCGAAATTGTCGAACAAGCGTTTCTAGCGCGACGGTTGCTACTGAGCGGGCTGATGGAGCCACATATTCAGCGAGGTGGTGGGGTGGCCGAAACTGTGGCGAACCAAGTGAAAGTGCTGGAAAGGGAGATTGATCGCGCTAGTTGGGAATTGCAAGCGCGTCGTCATGTCGTGTCAGCCACAATTCTTGAATTACTGTCTGCACATGAAGCGCTATTAACCCCGGCACATCCCCAAAGTGCGAAACCAAAGTGGCGGCTCGAATAGCAAATTTCCAATGACATGAAGGTTCACTCCTATTTTGAACTGGCCACCACGCTAATTGGCTGGCATGTGGCGAATAGTATCGCTGAAGTACTGATAAAAAGCGGTTTGGTATTACTCCCTCTGGGAATACTCATTTGGCGTAACTGGTCCGAACCCATGCGAAGTCAATCAATGCGAGAGGCTGCCGCCGTGTCACTGCGACGTATGGAACAAGACGCACTGATTGCCTGTGTTGTTATGGTGCTCGCATTCTTGCCGGCTGTACCGGTCAGTCGGACCGATATACGATTTGAAGAACCCTACAACGATACACCAACCCATGCGCAGGCACCAAATCTACCGTACGGCATTAATTCAGATTCTGTGTTAGGAATACGTATACCCGTTCTCTGGTGGCTTGTCTATCACGCTTCGGCACTATTTACAGATCAGGTAGTTTCCGCGATTGACAAACTTGATGATCCGGCGATACTCCGGGCAAGTCTACTTAGAATCGCACAGCTTACGATTGATGATGAAAAGTTGGTTGCTGAAATTAGACGATTTCGTATCGACTGTTTTGAACCATCACTAGCCAAATATCAGCGCGCACCCAATCCACCAAAAGTTAAAGACAACTTTGAAGCAGTCGACTGGTTGGGTTCGGAGATCTTTCTTAAAACCGAGGGTTATTATCGAGCGTGTTCGAATGTTCAGCGCTGTGGAACTGGTTACAGTGCTACCTTACCGGTGATAGGCTGGCCAGCGCGACCAGGACAAGATGCAATTTTTCATCAGCCTCAATGTGATGCTTGGTGGAATGATGAACAGTTGGGACTGAGGGCAAGGCTTGTGGAAAATCTAATTGAACAGGGGCCTTGGTTGCAGTCGTTTATTGATAGGATGGAAAAAAAGTTGCAAGATCCCCAAGTGCGAGCAAATAATCCTTATCTTGTACGTCATATGGTCGATCGTATTCTACGCCGAATGTTGAACCAAGTTCCACGAAACATGGTAGTTCGAGCTGACCGTGAACCAGGAATTTTCATTTTCAATCCCGGTGCACCGTCATTTGACTGGGTACAGCAGTTAATCGCGAGCTTTGGTGCACTGATGCTGTCTGCACTGATGCACATCATGATGGAATTGATACTAATCGGTCTACCAATGCTACAGGCTCTAATGCTGATGCTGCTGTACATGGCATTGCCTCTGGCTGTTCCTTATGCTGTGCTACAGCCTGGGATAATTGTGCGGGCCGTAGTCTTATTGTTTTCGCTGCGATTTTTATCGGCCTTGTGGGCTGTAGCTGAGTTTCTCGACGAAAAACTGCTGCGCACAATGTACCCCGACTGGATGGCTTTTGAATTTGGAGGTTCCGGTACAGTAGCCGATGTTGTACTGGGGTTAATCACCTTAACCGCCTATCTGACATTACCAGTTGCATGGTTCTTGCTTATGGGAGCCATCAGTTCCCGTACATCTATGGCACTCGCGGGTGGTTGGGGTTATCTTAACACTAGTTTGAATCAAACTGCTAGTGGTTCGTCGTCAGCCCTCCGATTACCACTGCGCGGGCGGCGTGGATGAGGGTACTTTACACCGCAATTCAAATCCAAATATTCCACTCTGATTTCGTAAATTCCTGTGAAATTCACTCACAAATTTCACCTTTTTTTATGAACTTAATAAAAAAAATTTTGATTTATTGTTCGGAATTGGTTAAATTCAAAGATTCTGACAGTACGTCAAAGAAGTTTGGCGCACAAAATAATGCTGGATTAGCGTTTTAAAGCCGGCGATTGACGTGCACTTTTCTTCATACAACAAAATTATCGTAGGAGTGATTTAGTATGAATATCTTAGAAATAACAAACTCATATATTCGAGAACGTGCGCTGTCCGATGCGGCAGCTATTCATTACGGCTATGTTGCGGAATTGTTTGTTCGCGATGCAGGCGTACAGGATGTGCGTGAAATTACCCGCGAAGCACTACTCAACTGGCGCGAGGAAACGCTTTCTCGTAATGTAAGTAGTTCAACGTGGAATAACTATTTTAGACACCTCAGAGTGTTATTGCGATTTGCTGCGGATCACGAACAGGTTCCGGCTTTAAGCGGTAACTTGTCTGCATTGCTGTTGCGTGAGCATGTTGAGCGTCCAAAAACGATAAGTCGCTCGGACCTAAAAAGAGCTATGTCCTATATTTCGAGTCGTCGTTCGGCCATAAGACCGCGCTGGTTCTGGGCAATTCTATTGCGAACACTTTATTGCACAGGAATGAGGCGCAGACAATTGATTGACCTGATGTGGAGTGACGTTGATCTGAAGAACGCGAAGATTCAACTGCGTGCGACATCAAGCAAGAACCGTCACGGCTGGGAGATTCCAATTGTGGCATTGCTGCTACCGTCACTTTTTCAGCTTCGGGAACGGACTCTAAAGGAACTCGGGAAAGATGCGGATATCGGTTCGCGTTATGTTTTTGACATTTCGCTATTTACCGAACAGTACCGATCGTGCCGTAACGGAAAAATGAATGCCCGTTCAATTTCCAATTTTTTCTCGCGCCTACGCTTCGCGACTGGAGTCAGCATTTCGGCGCATAGACTGCGACACACAATGGCTACCGAACTAGCACAGCTAGGGCTCTACAAGGAATTGCAAAGTCTATTGGGACACACAGACATGAAGATGACCATGCGTTATGTGCATCCCGAGCTTGAGAATTTACGACTAATGGCCGAACATTTGGAGAGTATTGACGATTAGTCATCGTTTCGGAGGCACTGCCACATATGCCTGAGCTGTTCACGTACCTCGCTTTCGACAGCGGTGGCATATATGGCGGTGGTGGAAATGCTGGAGTGTCCGAGTACAGCAGCGAGGGTTGTTAAGGGCACTCCAGCGTTGACAGCGGCGACACCGAAACTGTGGCGAATCCCTTGGGGACAGGCTTGAGGGCCGCGAATTTCAGCCATACGCATAATTTCGTTAATTTGGCGCGAGGCGGTTGAACGTGATATAGGCCACAAATGCTGGCGGCGAGTTGCGGTACGAGCCTGCAGCGATCTTAGACGGTGGACCAGTTCAAGACTGCGGATGAGTTCGCGCGGCACAGGAACTTCGCGCCAACTGACAGTTTCGCGTTTCATATTGCAAATGTGTAATAGTGCTTGCTCCAGATCAACGTGGACAGCTCGCAGTGCAAGGGCTTCAGAAATTCGGCAACCACTGAGCAGCAGCGTCAGAGCAAAGGTTTGGACTTCTGGCCGTCGTGCGAGGCGTGCAGTTTTAAGGAACCTGCGTCGTTCTTCCACGGTTAGGAATTTTCGACCATGCCGGCTGACCAGGCTTATCGTCGGGGTTGACTTAGTTGATTTTGTCAATGAGGTTAATCAATTTGTAAATCGGGTTTCGATAGACAAATATGAGACAGAACATTTGTTCTGAGTCAAGAAGGCGAAAGCTAAACTTCTGAATTTGGGATTGAGAATCTGAATCGATTTTCAATTCAAATTTTCGAAGCTGTCGTCGGTCCATCGACGTCTAAAAGTATCTTAAAATTCGACTGTAGGTTCGAGTAGAGTGAGAGAATTTTGACAGTAAATTGACAAAAAAATCAAGAAAAATTTAAAAAATCAATCTATTTCATAAATATCATATAATTATATATACTAGTTATAGTAATACAATATATAACTTGATTAAGACTCAGGTTTTATTAGCAATACCTGACTTTTGTAAGTGATTGTTATTTCTGCATTTCCTCAATCTCGACAAAAAGCGCACTCTCTGACACTTTTTGCACTGTTTCTTCAGATTTTACAGTGTCGTGGGAAATCATACAAATTCGACAGCCCTGTTGAATTCATTTCGCATTTGCGTGACTCCACTGTCCTCCACCGCTATCTAATCTAAACTGTCAAATCAATCATTGGGATTGATATTGAGTTGAAATCTGTTCACTAACTTTAGGATCAATCGTCATCAAGAGTGAACAATTGTGCAGCGCAACAATGTCTGCTTCCATTTTCATTTATACTAATCTGCCGTTAATCAAATGGCCTGCAAAGACCTATTTCCACACATAACTGACAACTCAATATTGCTATGAGACTCGTCCTATTGAGACATGCTTCCGCTGAAGATCGCTATGTTTTTCATATGAACAGCAACGGTTCCCCTGACTCTAAACGCCCACTTTCAAACGCGGGTGTTGACGAGATGAAATTCATTGGCAAAGGCTTGTACAATGCCCTCGATGGCAACATTCAGCGCATCGCTACCAGCCCTTACACCCGGGCTGTACAGACCGCTGAATTGTTTCAGGAAGCTTTCCCCGAGAATCAGCGCCCACAACTCGAAGTATCTGACTTGCTCACACCTGGCTGTAGCTTTGACACAATCAAGCGATGGCTTAATGGCGAAACTAACACGATCGTTCTGGTTGGACACGAGCCAGATATGAGTTGGTTGATGCAAGAGTTTACCGCCGCTCAGTCACAAAGGACAAATTTCCGCAAAGCTGGCGCATGTTTAATCACCTTCGAAGACCATCCCGGTAATTCCGAAGGCATTCTACGCTGGTTCCTAAGTCCCTCGGTTCTCTTTAAGTTAGGCAGTCAGTGACCTCGGTCGCCAATCGCATCGAGAAGGCTGACGACACCGAATTTATCGCGGCAGTCGATCTCGGTTCGAACAGCTTTCATCTTGTCATCGCCAAACTGGAGAGCGACAGACTGCTTGTTGTCGATCGTATCAAAGAAATTGTTCGGTTCGGCGGCGGACTTGATGCCAATTCCTACCTGACCCCACAAGCCCAAAAACGGGCACTTAACTGCCTGAAGCGTTTTGGTGAAAGACTGCACAACGTACCGGCGACCAATCTGAGAGCCGTAGGAACCAACACCTTTCGTAAGGCCAAGAATATTCAACAGTTCCTTCCGGAAGCAGAGAAGTCGCTGGGACACTCAATCGAAGTGATCACCGGCCGCGAAGAAGCTAGGCTAATTTATGAATCAGTTTGCTATGGACTTTCATCTGACAACAATGAAAATCAACTGGTCGTTGACATTGGTGGAGGAAGCACCGAAATAATTGCAGGTATCGGGCACAGTCCTCACCTAGTAGAGAGCCTGTATATCGGTTGTGTAAGTCTGTCAAAAGCTTGCTTTCCCAATGGCAGAATAAGTCAGGAGAGAATGATCAGAGCCGAACAATCTGCACAGTTGGAAATCAGGGCGGTGCACAAACAGTATCTGGACCATGGCTGGGATAAAACACTCGGTTGCTCCGGGACAATCCGTGCGATAGGGACTGCTACTGAACTTTTGAATGGAGAAAGCGGTGTTATTACCAGGGACGGGCTGAAAAAACTACGAAAAGAAATACTCAAACGTAAACATACATCTGATCTGGTGGAACTAGGATTTGATCTTGACCGCTGTGAGGTACTTCCAGGTGGTTTCGCTGTTGTCAGTGCTCTGTTCGAACTACTCGAAATTGAATCAATGGAAGTTTCAGACCTAGCTCTGCGCGAAGGTGTCATGTACGATTTGTTGGGCCGGTTGCGCAATGAGGACGCTAGAGAAGCCACCGTTCAGTCTTTGGCCAAACAGTGGTCGGTTGACAAATCTCACGCCCAACGAGTGCAGTCTACCGCTCTCAACTTGTTCGATCAAGTGGAAAACAGCTGGTTTGAAGACTTCCCAGAGACACGGAACTTGCTCAGTTGGGCGGCACTGGTTCACGAAATTGGTTTAACGATTGCACATGCCAAATATCACGAACACGGTGCATATCTATTGGAAAATTCAGACATGGCAGGTTTTTCTAGATCGGAACAGACCGCACTCGGTGCACTGGTGCGCTGGCATCGACGTAAAATTTCACCCAGTGCCTTTAAAGCGTACAACTCGCAACTCCCAAAACGGATTATGTGTAGACTCTGTGTTCTGTTGCGGCTGGCCGTTCTTTTGCATCGTCCACGTACTGATCGACCTGGACTGTCGGTTGTAATTGAAGTGAAAAAAAAGTCTATCCATATCATTTTTCCTCCAGATTGGCTAAATCAGCACCCCCTCACACGCGCAGATTTAATTCAAGAGAAACTGAGTCTACAGCAGGCAGGATTCCAGCTTTTCGTAAGCACCTAGTTTGCCTGCCAGGATGTACCCTGACCTCTGGGGTCTGATGCCGCGGTCACGTTACCGGACGATTTTTCAAAAATCACAGTCTGCATGTTTCCCCAAGTTCGGTCAGAAATATTGAACTGATGCCCTCTACTTTCCAGTTCGGAGAGAACATCTTCATCTGGTGCGTTTCTTTCAAATTGAATCACATCCGGCAAAAATTGGTGATGAAATCTTGGGCGACTGGCAATTGACTCTGCGTCTGCACCTTTTTCAAATTCCAGAATTCCAAGCAGCACCATAGTGATAATACGACTGCCACCTGGCGCACCTAATATGGCAATTCGTTGATCATCCTCGATAAATGTCGGAGTCATACTCGATAGCATGCGTTTACCTGGCTCTATCGAATTTGCATCAGATCCTACCAAGCCATAAATATTGGGTGATCCAGGACGCAGAGAAAAGTCATCCATTTCGTTGTTCAGCAAAACTCCCGTATTCGGTGGTATAAATCCTGATCCAAACAAGTAGTTAATGGACAGTGTAGCAGCCACCATATTTTTATCTGAATCTATCACGCTGAAGTGGGTCGTATTTCCTCCCTCTCCAGTGGTTACAGTAATTGGAGCTAGTTCATTACTTTTGGTTGCAGTATCCATCCGAATCGACTGGCTCAGACTGGAAGCGTAATTTTTGCTGATCAGCATCTCCACAGGGACGCTCACAAAATCAGGGTCTCCCATGTACTCTGCTCTGTCTCGATATGCTCGACGGGTAGCTTCCACTACTAAATGAATGATGTCTGCTTCATCTAGTGTGCTGATTTCGTAGTTTTCCAATATGTTGAACACCTCTGCCAAAACAATACCTCCTGAAGAAGGCAACGCGGCAGATGTTATTTTCATTTTGCGGTATGAGAATGTAACGGGGACTCGAACAGCCACTTCATACTGATTCAAGTCTTCAATCGTCCAGATTCCTCCCGCCTCCTGAACGCCTTTGACTAAAGTCTCCGCTACAGGGCCCGAATAAAAGCCATCATGCCCCCGCTCTGCCAGCACCTGAAGTACGTTTGCCAAGTCCTCTTGAACAATTAACTCCCCTACTTCTGGAATTTCGCCTCCATGTAGGAAAATTTCAGCAGTTGATGGGAAATTCTCTAGCTGGGCTTTTCGCCGTTTGATTTTGCTTTGGAATCTGTCACTAACTTCAAATCCTCTTTGTGCGGCATTGATAGATGGTTCTAGCGATACACTCAACGGCAAAGATCCGTAGTTTTCAGCTAACCAAACCAGTGCGGCAGGTTGCCCAGGAATTCCTGCCGATAGAGGGCCGTCAATCGACAAACGCGCAATGACGTCGCCTTGATCGTTCAAATACATATCCCTAGAGGCTTCCAAAGGTGCTTTTTCTCTTCCATCAAGCATAATTGACTGCTGTTTGGCAGCGTCATACAGCAACCAGAAACCACCACCTCCCATCCCTGACGAGCCAGGTTCAACCACAGCCAAGGTGGAACTTATTGCAACCGCGGCATCAAATGCGTTGCCTCCCATTTGAAGCATGGAAATTCCTGCTTCAGTTGCAAGCGAGTGAGCAGTTGCTATTCCTGCACCAGCGAATACCTTTGAAGTGCCAACCGTCAAGATGACAGCAAATGACAATATTTTCAGGTTCCAGAAATTCACTTCGTTTTTGCTCTGAATTTAACCTGTTTCAGTTAGACAACACCCGAGTGTATCGATCTCGAATCAATCCGCCAAGTTATGTGATTGTGTACATTGTAAATCTACGATTTATTCTCAATATCAATGTAATTTCTCCAGACACAAATTGGTTTCCATGTTCCTCGCTTAAATTTCATGAATCGACACTACCAATATATTCAGGACAAAACCAAATCAAGACCTGACTTTGCACTCGTATAATCGAAATTCCTAATTTCATTTAAATATAGATACAGCCATGTCTAGCTCAAAAAAAGCGAGTATCCAAAACGTGACCGTAGATGGATACAACATCGTTACTTACAGTTATGGAGAAGGAGACGAAATACTCCTTCTTCTGAACGGTGGTCCAGGACTGCCTTGTGATTATCTGAGAGATCCGCATGTCTCTTTGGTCGATGAAGGATACAAAGTTGTTGCGTTTGATCAACTGGGATGCGGTAACTCAGATCGACCAGACGATCCATCTTTGTGGGACATCAGACGATATGTCGAAGAAGTCGAAACAGTTAGAACAGCTCTCGGTCTAGAGCGCTTTCACCTTTTGGGCCAATCCTGGGGCGGATGGCTCAGTATCGAATACTCTCTGACGTACCCAGATGACGTTCATTCTCTCATTTTGGCCAATACCTGCGGAGATTTACAGCACTTGACAATCGAGCTTAATCGGATGCGTAATGCGCTGGGAAGTGAGACTGTCGCCATGATGCAGCATCACGAATCACTGGGCCAGTTTGATCATCCTGAATACATAGCTGCAATCACCATCTTGAATTACCGCCATGTCTGTCGAATAAAGTCTGAATGGCCAGCTTCCCTAATGGCTTCACTTAACGACTGGAACATGGGACCTTACGGCACCATGCAAGGCCCTAATGAATTCCTATACATTGGCAATCTGAAAGACTGGAACAGAATCCCTGAAATGCATCAATTGAAGATGCCAACATTCATTGTTACAGGCACTCACGATGAAATCGGTCCAGCTTGTGCAATTCGAATGAATAGTGTGTTGCCAAATTCAGAAGTAGTGGTGCTACCAAACAGTTCTCACGTTCCGTTTTATGAAGAACCTGAAGATTACTTTGCCGCATTGCGAGATTTCCTCGCTCGAAACAGAATAAATTCCTAGTCAGATTTTGCTGAAGCCTACCCAATGCCTACAAAATGTAAAGCTGCTTTGAGCATAGATTTTAAAGAACCTTTGCTTATCGAGGAAATTTGGGTTGATGATCCGAGACAGGATGAAGTCAAAATCAAAATTTCAGCCTGCGGAGTTTGCCATAGCGATATTCTCTATATGGACGGTGCGTGGGGCGGCAACCTACCTAGCGTATTTGGGCATGAAGGGGCTGGTGTGGTAGATACCTGCGGACCAGGAGTCGAGCATATCAAACCTGGAGATCGAGTTGCTGTTTCGCTACTCAGATCTTGCGGTCAGTGCTACTACTGCAAACGGCAGTTGTCGAGTCAGTGCGAATATTCTTTTTCCACCGACGAACCATACCGGTTGAAGATGTTGGATGGTACATCAGTCAATCGAGGGCTCCGCACGGGTTGCTTCGCAGAGTATGCAGTTGTTCATAAATCACAAGTGGTGAAACTGCCTGACGAAATGAACTTGAATAGTGCTTCATTGCTCACCTGCGGCGTTATTACAGGTTTTGGTTCAGTTGTCAACACCGCGTCTATCAAAGCCGGTGAACACATAGTCGTTATAGGTACCGGAGGCGTTGGAATACACTGTATACAGGGTGCTCGAGTCAGTCATGCAGCCACAATAACTGCAGTCGACGTGAGCGACGAGAAACTGGAGTTTGCAAAGCGCCTAGGTGCAACGCGAATTGTCAATTCAACAAGCGAAGGTGTGCGAGAGGCGGTTTTCGAAGTGACGCAAAATCGCGGTGCAGATGCTGTATTTGTCGCAACCGGCCATCCGGATGCCTTGGACGGTATTTTTAAGTTGATTCGTCCAGGCGGTCTGCTGGTACTCGTTGGAATGCCGTCCAACGGCGTCTATTTTTCGTTTGAAACGGTCGAATTCATCGACGCCAATCAAGTCATCCTGGGCAGCAAGATGGGCGGTTCCAATTTGCAGGTTGACATTACGAACCTGATCGAATTGTATGAAGCAGGAAAGCTGGAACTTGACGCTTTGGTTTCGTCTACTTATCCATTGGAAAATATTAACGAAGCAATCGAAGCGACGCGTACCGGGGCCGGCATTCGTAATGTGGTCGTCATGTAAACTACGTAATCAAGAATTCAGATGGGACTCCTCGCGCACTGCATCTGCCACGTTGTTCGCAATCTCTTCAATATTTTTCTCCCGGTCACCTTCAACTAACACTCGGATTACCGGTTCGGTACCTGACGCTCGTAATAGGACACGTCCACTATTGTTTAGCTCCAACTCGGCTTCTTCCAATGCACGGCCGACCTGAGGCCAACGCCCCAAGTCCAACTGAGACAGCGGAGCGCTCCGATTCTGCAAACGCACATTGATGGTTACTTGTGGTACAAGTTGAATGTCCTCAACAAGCTGCTGTAAAGAGTGCCCTGTATTTTTAATCTCACTCAGAACTTCCAATACTGCAGTAATGCCATCTCCTGGCGCACCTGATTCACCGTTCAGAATATGCCCACTTTCTTCTCCGCCCAAATTCCAACCCAGTTGCATCAAACGCTCCGATATATAGCGATCACCCACATCTGTTCGTTCGAAAGGTATGCCATGGTCTGACAGCGCTCGCTCTAATCCAACATTACTCATCAGCGTTCCGACAACCCCACCAGCCAGGCGATTGTCTCGTTTACGAGCCATCGCAATCACAAATAACAACTGATCGCCATTAAGCAGATTACCTTGCCTGTCAACCATCACAACTCGATCGCCATCACCATCGAGTGCAATTCCGACATCTGCAGCATGGCCAATCGTTTGCTGCTGAATGAATTCCGGATTTGTTGAACCGCACTGGTGATTGATGTTGTATCCGTCCGGGTTGACCCCGACTGAAATTACATCGGCTCCTAGTCTTGTCAAGACATTCGGCGCGATTCGATAACTTGCTCCGTTTGCACAGTCGACGACGATTCGCAAACCGTGCAGTGAAGTTTCAGCAGTTGAACACAGGTAAGACGAATACTGCTCAACGGCATCCTCAATACGAGAAGATTTCCCAAGTCTGACTGTATTACTAATGGCAAGTGGCCGCTGCATCATTCTTTCAATTGAAAATTGAAATTGATCAGAAGCCTTGGTTCCATCAGAATTGATCAGTTTCACACCGTTATCGTGAGCGGGATTATGAGAAGCACTGATGACGACACCAGCTATTGCATCAGTGGATCTGCAGAAATAAGAGACTGCCGGTGTCGGTAGCGGACCCAAAAGAGAAACATCTAGACCAGCTGACAACAATCCGCTTGTAATCGCTGACTCAATAACATGCCCGGAAATTCGGGTATCTCTGCCGATTAAGATTTTCGACAGTCGAGGATGCTGTTCTCTGCAGACTGTCCCCACACACCATCCCAATTGGAGCATGGAACTTGGTGTGATCGGGTAAATTCCATATCTGCCCCGAATTCCATCAGTGCCAAACAGTTTCACCGAACTCTGCTCTGTTTAGCAAAAAAATATTTTGGCAGTTGGAATCAGACGCTTGAAATAAACTGACAAAATTAGTCAAGCAGAATAATCTATTAAGCTTCTCCACTCGCTGGGCTATCCATGCGTGGCTTGACAACGCCTTTTCGCCGTTTTTTTCTACCTCCGGAATTTTTACTCCCATCGGAAGATGATGACGAATCATCAAACTCAGATGATGGCGAACTTGGATTTTTGCCAGCCATGATGTCATCAATTTGATCAGCCTCCAAAGTCTCAAATTCCATCAAAGCCTTAGCCATGACCTCGACTATGTCCCGGTTGTCTTCAATGATCTTTCGGGCGCGAGCGTATTCTTCATCAATGATTCGAGTCACTTCCTTGTCCACTTGTTCAGCCACAGCATCACTCAGGTTTTGGTGGGTAGTCACGTCGCGTCCCAGAAAGACTTCTGACTGATTGTCTCCGTAAACCCGTGTGCCCATCGAATCACTCATGCCCCAACGAGACACCATATTCTGTGCGATATCGGTTGCCTGTTCAAAATCATTTGATGCGCCAGTTGTCATCTGATCCATGAATATTTCTTCTGCAATTCTACCGCCCATCAATACTGCGATTCGGGCTAGCAAGTACTCTCGATTGTGGCTGTAGCGATCCTCTTCTGGTAACTGCATTGTTACTCCAAGAGCTCGGCCGCGCGGAATGATCGTAACTTTGTGAACAGGATCGGTATGTTTGAGCGTCTTTGCAACTACAGTGTGGCCGGATTCGTGATAGGCTGTGTTCAAAAGTTCTTCTTCCGGCATCACAATCGAACGACGCTCAACACCCATTAACACCTTGTCTTTGGCCATTTCGAAGTTTTCCATGGTGACAGTCTCTCGACTGGCTCGAGCTGCAAGCAGTGCTGCCTCGTTTACCAGGTTCGCTAAGTCTGCACCAGAAAATCCTGGCGTCCCTCGTGCAATAATGCTGGCATCGACATCGGGGTCAATAGATACTTTCTTCATGTGGACTTTAAGAATCTGTTCGCGTCCACGAATGTCAGGTAGTGGAACATGGACCTGGCGATCAAATCGACCCGGACGCAGTAATGCAGGATCAAGTACATCTGGACGGTTGGTAGCCGCGATCACGATAACGCCTTCGTTGCCTTCAAAACCATCCATTTCGACCAGCAACTGATTCAAGGTCTGCTCTCGTTCATCGTGCCCGCCTCCTAGACCAGCACCACGCTGTCGTCCGACTGCATCAATTTCATCGATAAAGATAATGCATGACGCATTTTTCTTGGCCTGCTCAAACATGTCTCGCACTCTTGAGGCACCAACACCGACAAACATCTCCACAAAATCTGAACCAGAAATTGAGAAAAACGGCACTTTGGCTTCGCCTGCGATAGCCCTCGCCAAAAGGGTTTTACCCGTCCCGGGACTACCGGTCATCAACACGCCGCGCGGTATTCTGCCGCCCAAAGCGTTAAATTTGTTTGGTGCACTCAGAAAATCAACCAACTCGCTGACTTCTTCCTTAGCTTCTTCAATTCCAGCGACATCAGCAAACGTGACTCTATTCTTGTCTTCTGTCAATAGCCGAGCGCGACTTTTTCCAAAACTTAGTGCGCCGCGGCCGCCGCCACCTTGCATTTGCCGCATGAAAAATATCCACACTCCAATCAGTAGTAGCAGTGGGAACCAACTGATGAAGAGTTGCATTAGAAGAGAAGGAGATTCCTCTTTCTGTGCCACAATCGTGACACCCGCATTCACCAGGTCATCAACCAGTTTTGGGTCGTCGGGGGAATAGGTGATAAATGAATCACCTTTAGTAAAGGTACCTACGATGTTTCGTCCATCAATGACGACCTTTTCAACTCGTCCTTGTTTGACATCAGATAGAAAAGTCGAATATTCAACTTCCTTGCGCGGGGTGCTATCGGTTGGTGCGAAATTCTTGAATATTGCCATCAACACCATTGCAATGACAACCCACAATAGGAGATTTTTCGTTATGCCCAAAATTACTGCCCTGTATGAATTACTTGATTACGCAGATATGCAACATTAAGTATGAAGCCGAGTGAAATAGTGCCTGTCCACCCGTTCGGTAACCAAGTGAGGTCTGAATGATCAATTACAAGTGTTTAGCCATAAACCAACTTTAGTCATTTTAACAGAATATTAGTTGAGGGGTACACAGATACGACCACCTGCTTACCTGTCAACTAAATCAGACTAGGTGAGCCGAAGAGCAAGTGGCGATACTGCCGTATGCTGTGGGTGATAGTTTCTTGACACCATGTACGACTCCTGACTTGTGGACCGTGAAGACTTCGGTTTGTAGATTTTGCAAGAATCAAACAGAATTTTGCAGTTCTGTTTCAGAATTGAAGTTTCCTCTGTTTGAAAAAACTTAAACACCAGTGAACCGGATTCGATGAGCGCCACTTCACAGACTTTGAAGATTGCAGAATATAAATCAAAATAATTTCTGGAATCGATCGTTGCGTTCCCGGTAATGTTTGGTGCCATATCGGACAGCACCAAGTCTACTTTGCGCTGTTGCAGGTGATTGAGCAGCCTCATTGGAGCATCGCTGTCGGCAAGATCGCACTGAACAAACTGAACTCCCGATATGGGCTGCATGCTGAGTATATCAGTTGCAAGCACCATACCTTTTTTGCCAACTCTGGGTTGTGCATACTGCGACCAGCCGCCAGGAGACGCTCCGAGGTCCAGCACCGCCATACCTGATTTCAGCAAATTAAACTGTTGATCCAGTTCTTCTAATTTGAAATACGATCGCGACCGAACCCCCAGTCGGGAAGCGTTTCGCACAAAAGGATCTTTCTGTCTGAATCTTTGCCATTTCGAAACAGGCCGTTTGGAAGAACCACTCATTCAATACCTCGAAAGTCTGTGGGAAATGTTTTATCAAAAAAGAGTTATACTCTCTAAGTCGAATCATCCGAATTTCACTGATAATTGTGAATACAAAAACTCAGGAACTCACTCGCACTACACCAGAAACTGCTCCTGAAATTCCTGGACGCAGAAGTTTTTTTGTCTACCGAGATCTTGGTGCGAAAATAGGGAGTCTGGGCAAATTAAATGCGCAAACAATGACTGCCATCAAAGGGATGACGGAGCCGACAGGATGGCATTACCACGACTGTGAATGTCAATTTTTGTACATTTTGAATGGTTGAATCGATATGGAATTTGAAACTGGCGATAAATTTCACCTCGAAAAGGGAGACTCTCTCTATGTTCCAGGTGGAATGCGACACAATGAAACTGCTACATCCGAGGATATGGAACTTCTGGAAGTGACACTACCCTCAAACATTGACACAGTCGCCTGCGAACCTCCGATTTAGTGAACTAATTATTGTACTTATTCAGCCAGGTAACACATCATTCGCCTGGCTTCTTTTTTTGAATGACGATCAGTCAGCACAGTCGTTGCTCAATTTATAAATTTTCGTTTATCTGTGTTCTATAAACCGTGTGCGTCATTTTCATTGCATTTCAGAAGAGCCATCATTACCCATTCATACTGGCCGCTAACCGGGATGAGTATTATCAGCGTCCGACCGCGGCAGCTGATTTCTGGGTCGACCATCCAGACACACTGGCAGGTCGTGATTTAGAAGCCAAAGGCACATGGCTAGGCATCAGCCGAACCGGTCGAATAGCCGCAATTACCAATCGCTTCGATTCAGGATCAAATCACGAACCGCTTCGGAGTCGGGGTGAGCTCGTCAGTAAATTCTTGCAATCCAGCCAATCTATAGATCAATTTTCGAAACAGCTGATTCAGAATCGGGATGAATTTAACGGATACAGTATTCTGTTCGGTAATTACTCTCAGCTTCGCTACCAGTCAAACTGGTCACATCTTGCAACAAATTTAGATTCTGGCATTCACGCACTAAGCAATTCTCTTATTAACTCGCCGTGGCCTCGGGTGCAGGTTGGAAAAGAATTGCTTGCCAGTCATCTTCGAAATAATGAGACAGTGCATCATGACAGAATTTTTGAAATTCTTTCCGACCAAAATTCATATGAATCATTTCACAGTAAAACCTGTCTCAGATCGGCGAATCCCACTCACCAGACGGATGTACCAATTTTTGTCAAGGCTAAAAAATATGGTACCCGAAGTTCAACTGTAGTGCTAATCGACCACCAATTGAATGTCTATTTCGAAGAGCGAACCTTCGGAGAAAATTCTCGTGCCTGTCAGTCGCAACGTCAGTTCAATTTTCATCTTTCTGGACTCGCTTCGTAATTCAAGGCTGCTGGCGCCGGACGCGAATTACCCGGTCCAAACCTTTGAGTCTCGCTAAAACATTTTTTAACTCAACCGCGGTACTTATTTCAACGGTCATATTAATTCGGCCTACTTCGTTTGGTCGAATGTGAGGTGTATTGAGCGCGATTAGACTGACACCCAAATTTGACATGACCGAGGTTATTTCCTGTAGCAATCCTGATCGACCTTCCGCAACCATCTCTATATCAACAGGGTAGTTTGTCAAACGGTTATACTCCCAGTCAACCGGCAACAGTCGGTCAGGATGAGTCTCCAACATTCGCTTTATATTGCCACAATCGCGCTTGTGAATGGTCACCCCGCGGGATACGGTGACATAACCGATGACATCGTCCCCAGGCAGTGGTCCACAACACGATGCATGATTCGTAAGCAGGTTTCCGATACCCAAAATTGATAGTGCTGGGGCATTTGGTTCCAACCCGCGTTTGGACAGCTTGATTTCCGATTCTTCAGGTTCGGGTTCTATCAGACTTGCAATGGCATGGGTAGCCTTCAATTCCTTCATTCCGATTGCCGCCAGGAAAATTTCACTATTCTTGTAACCGTTGCTCAAAGCCAACTTGTCAAAGTTGATTTTTGACAAACCGTGTTTGGCAAGTTCCTTTTCCAGCAACGTACGTCCCTGAGATTCGTATCGACTATATTCTTCCAGTTTGAACCACCGCCGAATTCTAGCCTTGGCTCTGGAAGAGACCACGAAATTCTGGTTTGACGACAGCCAGTCACGGCTAGGGCCGCCAGACTTTACCGTTTGAATTTCAACCCAATCGCCGGTCTTAAGAACATGAGTGAGCGATACAATACGACCGTTTACCCGCGCACCTCTGCACCGGTGTCCGACTTCAGTATGAATGGCGTATGCGAAATCAATGGGGGTCGAGAATGGTGGCAACTCCACCACTTTTCCGGCTGGTGTGAATACATAAGTGCTCGCCAAACTACTGTCATCGGATTTTGAAGTGTCGTTTGACTGCGAGTCCGCAATATCCTCCTTCCATTCCATTAGTTGGCGTAGCAACCGAATTTTTCCTTCCTGATAGGTACTGGAATTGTTGTCTTCCTTGTACAGCCAGTGTGCCGCAACCCCAAATTCACAGTCATTGTGCATCTGCCAGGTCCTGATTTGCACTTCGACGGTTTTGGAATCCGGGCCGTAGATTGCTGTGTGAAGCGACTGGTATCCATTCGGTTTTGGCACCGATATGTAGTCATCAAATTCATTTTCAACTGCTGTCCAAGAGGCATGGACTGCACCTAATGCTGCATAGCAGGAGGCAATGTCGTTGACCAGAATACGAACTGCACGTACATCGAACAAACTGTTAAACTGGACATTTTTTCGATTCAGTTTTCGCCAAATGCCATACAAATGTTTGGCTCGTCCATTGACGGTTGCGTCAATGTTTGAGTTGTCCATTAGGGATTGAAGTTCCGCGACAAAGGAGTCGATGTAGGCTTCACGTTCTACCCGACGTCCATCCAGCTGAAAAGCAATCCGATCAAATTCCGCACGATTGGTGTATTTGAATGACAAGTCTTCGAGTTCCCATTTGAATCGCCACATTCCAAGCTTATTTGCAAGTGGTGTATAGACCGATAGCACCTGTTTTGCAAGCGACTGCTGCTCTACTTCCGGCAGAGACTTGGCTTCTCTCATTTGAACAAGCAGTTCTGCAAGGTGAATGTTAACCACACGCGGATCATCAACCATGGTAATCAGAATTCTACTGAAATCAATTTGCTGATTGGATGCTGCAACCTGTACATCGATCCGCCCCATGTTCACTGAAAGGGTATCCAATCGCTCCACACTCTGATAAAGATCGGCGACAGAACCACCTAATCGCTTTCGGACTGCTTCTTTCCGAATAGGTAAAGAATCTTTGTAACCTCGCAAGATTGCAACCATACTGGAATCTTGATCTGCATCGGTTTCAATCAGCAAAGAAACCGTATCTGTCAGTGATCGCTTGATCACACATGTTTGATCAGTGAACAGGTTGGTAACTTCTCGTATCAAATTGACTGCCCGCTCATACTGAAACAGTTTAAAGCGCGTTTTCACGCTTCGCTGCGAACGAATTGTTTCCTGTATACGATTCAATTTCTTCTCTCAATCATCTAAATAATTGAATAATTTCCGATATTAATATTTAGCATTCAAATTTGACTACCTGTCACATATACAATTTTTATTTATTTGTTATTATTCATGTTTATTTTATTTTTTGCGCTTTTTTCAAAATGTTGATGTGAATTAGGTGGTCAATTATTTACCACATAATGAAACAGCAGAACTTCGCTATTTGCACAAGATACTCACAAAGTTATTAACAAATTTTGTGGATAACTTTTTTGCTTCAGGTTTTATTTTTGACGGTCAATCGATCGTTCAATTCCCAAGAGCAAAATTTGATTTGTCATGGCCGAACGGACCGCGCTCAGAATGAATATCGATTTCCATAACCAGAATCTCAAGTGCTTGTGGTCAAAAAATCGCCGAGCTTTGGAAATTTTCTTAAAAATCACCCTTGACAAATTTAATTTTGGAATTATATTGAGCACTCTATTCTAAAATTAATTGCCAGATTGGTAATTTTTAGAATTATTGTTTTAATTTATTGGGAATTGTAAGAATTTATTTCAATGACACCAAATTTGAATTTTTTGTTGGAACCAAGCGAACTAGAATCAGTTCTTGATTCACCTCAACTCATCGTTGTCGACGTGGGCGACTTCGATGCCTACGAAAAAGAACGTATACCAGGCGCCGTTCACGTGGACTATCTGGACATTGTATCGGGTCAACCACCTGCCAGTGGACAGTTGCCTCCGCTGGAAGTCCTTCAAGAGGCATTGTCTGCCATTGGTTTAACAAGAGAAAAACATGTGGTTGCCTACGATTCGGAAGGAAACGGAAGGGCATCCCGATTGCTATGGACACTTGACGTGTTGGCCCATCCAAGTAGTTCGTTGTTGAACGGAGGCTTCACAGCGTGGAAAAATGAGGGGCACCCGATTGAACGAGGAATACCTCTAAAAGCCGAACGTAGCGATTATGCGGCCTTTGTCAATGGTAGATCGCACGCTGACAAAAATTACATTTTGTCGAAAATTGGTGATTCAGACGTTGGCATTCTTGATGCCAGGTCGCCGATGGAATATCAAGGTTTTGATGTTCGGTCATTGCGCGGCGGACACATTCCTGGTGCGCGTAATGTCAACTGGCTCGACACCATAGATCGTAATCGCAACAATCGATTCAAATCGAGTGAAGAGTTGCTTGAAATGCTCAACAAACAAGGCATTACCCCAGACAAGGAAATCATCACTTATTGCCAAACCCACCACCGTTCATCACACAGTTATGCTATGCTGAAGTCGCTGGGGTACGACCGCATAAGAGGTTATGCAGGTTCGTGGTCAGAGTGGGGCAATCTAAACGAAACACCGATTGAATGTTGATTTTAAATCAATAGATTCTTGGCTTGACCAGTGGGGAATCTGAACCAGCGAATCATCAACAGGTTTGACCGCATATAACAGCCTGCGGTCTCACTCTTTCATTTGAGGCGCGTCCAGAACACTCAGCTTGAACCCGTGATCATTCACGTTGACATGGACGCATTCTACGCTTCTGTTGAGCAGCGCGATAATCCTGAACTACTGGGGCAACCAATTGTGGTCGGTGGCAGATCTCAAGAAAGGGGTGTGGTTGCTGCAGCAAGTTATGAAGCCAGGCAATACGGAATTCGAAGCGCAATGCCTTCTTCCACTGCAGAAAGGCTATGCCCTGATTTAATATTCGTGCCGATGCGCATGTCCTACTATGTTGAGGTTTCCAATCAAATTCGCGAAATTTTTGATCGATACACACCTCTGGTTGAGCCACTTTCGATCGACGAAGCGTTTCTTGATGTCTCAGGTAGTACGCGCCTTTGGGGTGATGCGACAACCATCGCCAAGCGTATCAAACGGGAAATTCTTGACGAGTTGCATCTGACAGCATCCGTCGGAATCGCTCCCAATAAATTTGTCGCTAAAATTGCCAGCGATCTTCAAAAACCTGACGGATTTGTTAGGGTTGACCCACCACTTGATTTATTCCTTGATCCCTTACCGATCAATCGGCTTTGGGGAATTGGTCGAGTGACGGAACAGAAGCTGAAGTCTGCCGGTATTTTTACAATTCGAAATTTCCGAAGAACAAACCCCGAGTTTCTACGACAATTTGTAGGAAATTCAACGGAACACCTGCTGCAGCTTGCAAGAGGAGAAGACCCTCGAAAAGTTGAACCGTATAGGGAGTCTGTATCGATATCAACAGAAACGACATTTTCAGTCGATGTTGAAGATTTCGATTACCTTGAAAACACCATGCTGGGACTTACCGAAAAAATCGTAGCTCGACTGAGAACAAAGAAGTTGCGTGCGCGGACAGTTGGAATCAAGTTGAGAGATTCAAATTTCAAAACGCTGTCCAGAAACCTGACATTGCCAGATGCCACGGATGTCACTCAGGTAATCTGGAAAAGTGTCCAGAAACTTCTTCGAAAAACACTTGATGGGCAATTCAAAATTCGGCTGATCGGCGTTCAGATCAGTTCGCTGGAATCGGCAGCCGATAATAACCAGTCACTCTTGGATTTTAACGATGTAGAACGTCAGAAGAAAATTGATGGCGTAATGGACGATGTCAACCGAAAGTTTGGCGCGGGTGCATTGCATCGAGGCGTTGATCGATCAATATAGACTCTAATTCGAAACTAACTGCCTGCCTATTAACACCTTGCGTGTTGAACTTCCTGCGAACCCACTTCTCGTTCAGCTAATAGATTCTAGAGGTCACTCTTCAGCAAGTTCGAGAAGTTGCGATGGATGTCAGCCGCTGAATTCATAAATTTCTTCCCTTCGACCAAATTACATTAAAATCTATGTGCTCGGAACGATAAAAAGTCGACCAGCCTAATCTGCGGTCGATGTTGAAGTTTCGACAGTGTTTCATTACAATTGCAACGCAAAAAATCTACCACCTAATTTCACCACCAAGAAACAGGCGTTCGCATTACGACGCCTTTTTCTATCTTTACAGTCAATGTTAATTTGCGATGGTTGGCGATATCGACAATCCCAAGGATTTAAACAATCAATCAGACATCCCTGCCAACTCTGAAAGCCTGAGTTCAAAGTCTGATGAATCAGTCGCTCCCTCAGAGAAACTTCAAGAAGTGGATTCAAACGCTGTAATTAACGCAACACAGACTGCTACAGAATCGAACGACTTCAAACCTAATGTACCGGTTGAATCTGAGAATTCCGAAGCTGATTCTTCGGATAGTAACGCGAATGGTACTGAGTCAGAGAGCAGTTCTTTAGATCCGGATAACCTGTACAAATATATAAAGAGTCTTGTTGAAGAATTGAGAAAGGCGCTTGAAAATGGACAGTTGAGAGAGTGCATATCCCTGTACGAGCAGTGCCAAGCGAGGCTCAAAAAGTTGGATGATATCGACTACAAGCCAGTCAGCCGCAAAAAATTACAGAAGAACCTGAATGAACTCAGTTTTGAGATCCAAAATCTAAAAAAATGGCGAAACTGGGGAATGAACCAGGCTCGCCAGGGTCTGATTGATCAACTCATTGCACTCAAAGATTCAGAAGAGCACCCAAAAGACCTTCACACAAAATTGAAAGCGATTCGCGACCAGTGGAACAAGTGGAACAAGACTGGCGATTTTCCAAATCAAAAACTTCGGGAGAGTTTTTCGGACGCTTACAACGAAGCATTCGCTCCATGTAAAGCTTTTTTTAAGAACCAAAAGAAACAGAGGAAACAAAACTACAAGACCCGAAAAAAGATCTGTGCAGATCTTGAAAGTTTTTATGATTCGACGGACTGGGGGCACAATCCCGACTGGGAAGCTATTGCAGATGCGATTCGACAGTCGAAGAACCAGTGGAAGGCCGCTGTTCCATTAAATAAAAAGGACTGGGATATCACAAACGCCCGATTTGATGAAGTGATCAGTAAGTTTGCGCCACATCTTGAGCGAGAATGCGAAAGAGGTGTTCAATTTCGCCAGGAACTGATTAGAAAGGCGAATGAACTTGACGCACAGCCTATCAAGGTTGCCATTGATAAGGCGAAGTCCTATCAAGTTGAATGGAAAACAGTTGCTGTCCGCACCCGCAAAAAGAAGGAAAACCAGCTTTGGATGGACTTTAAAAGTGCTTGCGACCGGCAATTTCAGCGACGCGCAGAGATGCACAAGGAAAGGGATAAACAAAGAAAGAAGAACACAGAACAGAGGCAGTTGTTGATCAGTGAGATTAAATCCGTTAATCAACTCTCACACGCTGAAATTCAAGAATCTGCTGCGAGAGTATCAGACATTCAACGACGTTGGAGACAAACGAGTCACTCTGGAAAAGGCAAATCCGACTCGCTTGAAGCTGAATTTAACAATGAAGTTGCCAAGTTCAAGAAATTATTCAAGCAAGCTGAAAATTTGAAGCTTGAATCATTGTTTCAACTGCTTAACAGTAAGGCTCAAATTTGTGATTTATTAGAACGAGCTCGATACTCAACCAATTCGAATTCAGTTGTTGATGAAAGCAAGCTGAAATGGGAGAGCATTTCAGACAATTGTGGGCCGTTTGAAACTCGCATTCAAAATCGGTATTCCGCAGCTTGCGATATGCTGGGAGGTGATTCAGCAGACGATACAAAGTTTGTCGTTCAGACGAACGAAAACCTGGAAGCAAAGAAGAGCATTTGTCTGCAACTTGAGGTCTTGGCTGATCTCGATTCTCCACCGGCGTTCGCCAAGGAGAGGATGCAGTACAACGTCATGCGTCTCAATGAGGTCATGACAAAACGAGTCGAACGGTCGGACCCAGAGGACGAAATAAAAAAATTACTAGTTGAGTTTTGGCTAACTGGACCCGTCCCTGAAGAACATTTTGAATCAATTAATGAGAGATTTCAACGCGTTCATTCAGCCCTAAAATGTACAGCCAACAATAAATAAAATTACCTTCCATTCTCCGCTTAAATTTCCAGTTATGCTTAGAACATCGTTTGGAGCATACTGCCCCAATGAATTATTGTCCACCGCCACTTTATCGGGATACATCTGTCTATGGCAAGAATTTCAGCAGATCATTTGATCCAGAGTATCGCTGACAGCTTACAACATATTTCCTACTACCACTCGGCAGACTTTGTTCGGGCAATGTCCGCCGCTTATGATCGCGAAAAGTCACCAGCAGCTAAAGACGCAATTGCCCAGATTCTGATCAATTCTCGCATGGCAGCCGAAGGGCATCGTCCGATTTGCCAAGACACCGGTGTGGTTGTGGTTTTTGCCAAAATTGGTATGAAAGTTCAGTGGGATACTGATCGCCCGCTGCAAGAACTGGTTGACGAAGGCGTTCGACAAGCCTACCTGAATCCGGACAATCCCCTTCGAGCTTCGGTCGTCGACCCGCCGTGGGGCATTCGCGAGAATACTCGAGACAATACCCCAGCCGTACTTCATACGGAACTGGTCGAGGGTGATGAAGTCAGTATTACAGTGGCCGCAAAAGGCGGTGGGTCGGAAAACAAAGCCAAGCTGACTGTACTCAACCCTGGTCAAAATATTGTAGATTGGGTGCTGGATACTGTACCGAAACTGGGCGCCGGCTGGTGCCCTCCAGGAATCTTAGGCATCGGAATCGGCGGTACACCTGAAAAATCCGTTGTTCTTGCGAAAGAAGCTCTGATGGACCCTATTGATATGCATGAATTACTCGAACGGGGGGCGAATTCGCCAACCGAGGAGTTGCGAATCAAGCTGTATGATGAGGTGAATCAACTGGGAATTGGCGCCCAGGGCCTAGGCGGTCTCACTACAGTGCTTGATGTAAAGGTTTTGGAGTATCCCACGCATGCTGCATCTCTACCTGTAGGTCTGATTCCGAATTGTGCAGCTACCCGACATATTCACTTTAGTCTGGACGGCGCTGGACCGGCACAGTTACCTGTTCCCTCTCTCGACCAATGGCCAAGAATCGTACAGGACACTGCAGGCGCACGCCGTATCAATATCAATACAATAACAAAGGACGACATTCAAAACTGGACGATCGGTGAAACACTGCTCATTTCGGGAAACATTCTCACAGGCAGAGACGCTGCTCACAAACGAATGTTGGAATACTTTGCACGCGGCGAATCACTGCCAGACGGTGTTGACCTCAATGGTCGGTTTATCTACTATGTTGGTCCGGTCGATGCGGTTGGCGAAGAAGCGGTTGGGCCTGCAGGACCCACAACAGCGACCCGAATGGACATGTATACCGACGAGTTGATCGAGAAAACTGGACTGATTGGGATGATTGGCAAAGCAGAGCGCGGGCCTGACGGCCTAGCTGCAATCAAAAAACACGGAGCGGTTTACCTCATTGCAGTAGGCGGTGCAGCTTATCTGGTTTCAAGAGCAATAAGATCCGCCAAAGTACTGGCTTTTGAGGATTTGGGCATGGAAGCAATTTATGAGTTTGAAGTTGAGGACATGCCTGTAACTGTTGCAGTGGATAGCGACGGCAATTCGGTACATATTACCGGCCCACAAAAATGGCGTGAAATCATTTCGGAAATTCCGGTACGAGTGGTTTAGGGAGGTTTCCACACAAAATATTATTCGCTTCAAGCCAAGGCTCAATCATTGAACTGACAATTTCCCATCTCCAACCAGAAAACATACGAGCACTATATTTTCCACACACCGTCTCAACTGCCTCTTGCCGAGTACACAAGAGTGATGCAGGCAGTTCAATTTCCGTAGCGAGTAGGTTGATTTGATCAAGCAGTTCATCAACCTGTCTTTTCTCATCAAAATTGAGGCTTTTCCACGAAATCCAAATCGGAAAACTAGCGTTTGGTGTTTTGGCGCTCAACATAGCGTGAACTCTTGACACCCAACCAGGAATACGATGACGCTTTATTCCGAGCATGTGCGCAGTCATTTGAACGGATTGTGGCTTATTCCTTGCAAGATCAGCAATTTGGTGATCAGACATAATCCACTGACGAGGTCGATTGACCATTCTTGCTCGCTTTTCCCGCCAAATCAAAATTCTCTTAGCGAGTTGCTGGTCGTGAAAGTTAAGCGTCGCACCACTAGAGAAAGATTTCCATGCGTTATCTGCTGAAAGACTGTTATCAAATTGCTCAATGAGCCGGGCCGATTCTTCGTAGAGCCACGACAGTCTGTCCATCTGTTGAAGTTGATCACGTAAGACTTGAAACAGAGGCAATATGTACCGAACATCATTCAGTGCGTATTGAATTTGTTGTGTGGATAAAGGCCTTATGCTCCAGTTGGACCGCGTCTGATCCTTGTTTAGTTCAATACCTAGATATTCTTCGACAATATTATTATATGACAATTTCTGACCTCCACACAGTTGAGCAGCAATCTGAGAATCTAGAACTCGTGAAGGAAGTAGATCATATTGCGCCAACACCTCAAGGTCCTGGTCGGCCGAGTGCAACACTACGGTTGTTCCTGAAGCTTTTACAATTTTTCTCAAACTTGACCAATCCGATATACAGGGGACATCGACACAGAACATCAGATTGACACTTGCAATCTGTATCAGTTCAAGTTTGGGTAAATATGTTCTAGTGCGCGTAAACTCAGTATCAACAGCCAGTTTCTTTTCACCATTGATTCTTTCGCATAACCTGACAAACGTGTTCAGATCTGCTACTGGCTGAGTTATCTCCTTCATATTTTTCAATCAGACGGCTTGCAGTGCTCTTTCAGCTCTAATGTGTCCACATATAGTTGGATTCTGTACGGCAATCAGTGGCATAATTTTGTACATCCAGATTCTTTGTTGAGCATTGTTGGAAAGATTTGTTGAACGGTCCTTAATTTTTTCAATTTGACAGAGTAACGAAAGAAGAATTTAGGGAAGCAATTGCTAAACAATTGTCCGTAGCCCCTGTGAGCAATTTGGTTCAAGTTGAGTTGTACCAGCTCAGCAGTACTATCCTGAATTTGCACAGCAACCTTCGTGTAACTTCAAAGGGCTGAAATTCGTAACTATTGCATCTACGAAAAAATTCGAGTTCAACGTATTGATTAATCAAGGATTTAGTTTGATTCATGGCTGTCAATAACAACCCGATTCAAATTACAGTAAGAATTGCCTTTTTTAGGGATAATCCGCAGAATCTGCCGGCAACAAATTATATGGTGCTGGTTTCAGCAGCCGCAGCCGTGCTTTCAACGGCATTTCTGGAAGTATCTGCACCGTTTTCCAACAATATCCAGCTCGCTATACTTCAAATGCTGGTCTTGGGTGTTGCGGTGGCCGCAGTTCTTGCCATACCCCGCCGAATTGCGCGCTGGCGGCAAACCATTGCAGCAATTTACGGAACAACTTGCGTGGTTCGATGTCTTGCATTTTTTCCAATCTACATTGCATCAAATTTTTCGCAGGAATCGGAGAGCTTTTTCTGGTTGGCAGTCACAACTGCACCTTTTGGAATTTGGAGTTTAATCATTTCTGCATTTATTTTCAAGGAAGCGTTGGAAATATCAAAAGCCAGTGCGTTTTTTATTGCCCTCGGAGTCAATTTGGCTGTTTCTATTATGGTACTGCTTACTCTAGGGCAAACAGTTGACCCAGTCATTGAGCCAATTCAATGAAACATATTCATATCATCGGAATTTGCGGTACTTTCATGGGTAATCTTGCGTTGCTGGCCCGCGACCTCGGGTTTCAGGTAAGCGGGTCTGACCTTAATGCCTATCCACCCATGAGTACTATGCTGGCCGAACAAAATATAGACGTTTCAACTGGTTATCACCCAGATAACCTGAATCATCGGCCCGATTTGGTGCTGGTTGGAAATACCATCAGCAGATCGAATCCGGAAGTAGATGCAATGCTTGATCGGGGTATGTACTATTCCTCCGGCCCGCAATGGATGTATGAGAACGTTCTAAGAGACCGAAAAGTAATTGCAGTCGCCGGGACACATGGTAAGACAACAACGACTAGCATGATTGCTTGGGTGCTTGATTATGCGGGTCTGTCACCTGGTTATCTGATTGGAGGCGTTGCACAAAATTTTCCAGATGCGGCTCGAATTGGCGACGGTGAGTGGTTTGTGATTGAAAGTGACGAATATGACACCGCCTATTTCGACAAACGTTCAAAATTCGTTCATTATCGGCCCAGAATCGCTGTACTGCTGAACCTCGAATTTGATCATGCGGACATCTTTAATTCAATTGAAGATATTGAAAGACAGTTTGAATACTTTATTCGTACCCTGCCATCGTCCGGACGTACAGTAGCAAATTTCGATGACTTCAGACTCGGAGAAGTCGTAAATCGAAGTTCAGTTTCGCCAATCGTGAACTTCAGCACTTCCGGCAGTCGAGAAGCTGACTGGTATGTTGATTCACAGTCCGAAGACTACCTTCATTCCCACATTCACTCATCGGTGCACGGGTCGGTTGACTTGAACTGGAACATACCGGGGCAGCACAACACCGCAAACGCGCTCGCAGCGATTGCTACCGTGTGTGAGGTCGGTGTAAAGGTCGAGACCGCAATAGAAGCTTTGTGTCACTTCAAGCCCGTCAAACGACGACTCGAACTGCTAGCGGAAGTTAACGGAATCAAGATCTATGATGATTTCGCTCATCATCCCACTGCCATTCGTGCAAGCATCGATGCTGTTTCAAAAATTGATCATCCTAAACGGGTCATCGCCATTTTTGAGCCGCGATCCAATACGATGAGAATGGGTATTCACGGCCGGAATTTGGTTGACGCATTTGATCTGGCAGATCAGGTCTATATGTACCGAGCACCCAACGTCGTGTGGAACGACAGTGATTCAGATCGCGATGATTTCTTCATTTTTGATTCGGTTGAATCTCTTCTTGCGTCAGTATCAAGGGAACTTGCAAGCGGTGATACAGTCTTAATTATGAGCAATGGAGGTTTCGAAAATCTTCAGAACAGGTTAATCGAACAGCTTCAGAATAATTCCTCATTTCTCTCAATTGTGAACTCAAAAAATTAATGAAAAACACACTTTTCTCCTTGAATCGCTGCGCCAGTCTAATAGTTGCTGCAGCATTGGTCCTTACTGCTCCACTTGCTTACGGCCAGTCTTTCGTAGAAAGTGAAGACTACGTCACTTTACAGGGTGACGCTGTAGTTCTGCCAGACGGGCGTGTTGAAGTTATCGAATTCTTCTGGTTTGGCTGTCCGACGTGTTTCAGATTTGAACCGATACTGCTAGCCTGGGATAGACCTGAAACCATCAGTTTCAAAACGGTACCCGCAATATTGAATCGCGCTTCGGAATTTCACGCCCATGCGTATTATGCGATGGAACTTTTGAACCTTGAAGGTCAACTCATGCAACCGTTTTACGACGAGTTGCATGTGAAACGCAACCGTGTGGTTAATACGGAAGATTTTGAGGCATGGGCATCAACTCAGTCAGGTGTGGATGCAGCCAAGCTGGCTTCAACCACTCACTCTTTCGCTGCAATGACAAAAGTTAGACAAGCCGACCTGCTGGCGGAGAAGTACAACATCAGCGGTGTACCTACAATCGTGGTTGGCGGAAAGTATCGAACATCGCCTGCAATGGCTGATTCATTTATCCATACGCTAGAAATTGTAGAATTCCTGGTTGAAAAAGTTCTAGCCGAACTATAGACTGACTTCAATTCAAAAACTAGTGTCGTTTAAGGGCAGTCACTTCAATTTCCACTTTCATTTTCGGATCAGCGAGTTTGGCACTGAACATCGTTGATGCGGGTCGAATTTCTCCGAAGTATGTCCGAAGAATAGGCCAGCATCTTTCAAAATCATTGGGTTCCGGAAAGATGTAAGTGGTGCGAACGACTTCAGAAAAATCGCTGTCTGCTTCCTTTAGTGCCCGACCTATGTTCTCGAGTGTCTGCCTGCACTGTTCAACAACATCTTCGGATATTGTCATCGTATCGTAGTTGAAACCCGTTGTTCCGGCGACGAATACCCATGGTTCATGTACAACCGCTCGCGAGTACCCAACCTTTTGTTCAAAAACAGAGCCAAAAGAAATTAACCGTCTTGTATCGTCATTTGATGCTGTCATTTTGCCAAAACCTATAAATTTGTTACGGAAAGACAAAATTACTCGTTGTCCTGCAAACTATATTTGCAAACTGTAACAGTTGCTAGTCAATCGCTTAATTTGCCAGAGGTTCAATTTAAATGATGCGGGAATGTGAAAAGCTACTCCCTGCCTGAAAGAAATTTCGGAATAGGGCTGAATTTATGTGCCGGAACAGTGCTAAACTTCAAGTTAAAATATAAGTGTAGGAAGGGTACAACGAGTTTAATTCAAACTTGAATATTTGGCGAACTGGGCTTAACTAATAACAGCCGATTGAATAAATCAAGGATGATCGTTGAAGTTGAGGGTATCAGAAATATCTACTAGAGAATGATAACCATACACAATTCCTACTACTTTTGATCGGTAATACCACGAAACTCGGAACATATAGCGAGAAACAACACCAGGTCTAATGAGTAAAAATTTGCCAATCGATACAGATACACTGGTCCAGGTTTCAAAGCCGAAACTAAAAAAGCCTCGTCTGTATAAGGTTGTATTACTGAATGACGACTACACACCTATGGAGTTTGTGGTTTATGTATTGCGCACCTACTTTAATATGCAGGAAGAATTGGCTGTAGCCATCATGCTAAAGGTGCATCAGTCAGGCAGCGGAGTCTGTGGTCGATTTACAAGAGAAATTGCTGAGATGAAAGTCCGAGATGTGCTTGAGTGTGCACGCTTGCACGAACACCCCCTTCAATGCACAATGGAACCTGATTAATTGTTTTCTGAAGACCTTGAAATTTCACTAAATCGAGCGCTTGCCATTGCCACGGAGCGTCGGCACGAGTTTGTTACCGTAGAACACCTGTTGCTGTCGATTCTTGAGGATGAATCTGTACAAAAAATCCTCAACGCTTGCGGCGCTCATTTAAATAAGTTGCGCGAGAATCTCGAAAAGCATTTGAACTCCAGCAACCCCAAGGTTCAGGAAGACGTCAATTACGAACCCCGAGCTACTCATGGTTTTAGGCGAGTATTCCAGCGGGCTATGCTACATGTACAAACTTCTGGCAAAAAAGAAGTTAGTTGCAAAAACATTTTGGTCGCGATTTATGGAGAAAACGAATCTCCCGCAGTCTATTTTCTGCATGAGCAGGGTGTTCACCGATATGACGTTTTGCGCTATGTGGAACACGGCATTGAAAAATCCAGCTCTGAAGGTACGGAAGATCCATTTGATAGCGCGACACAGAAATCCGAATCGGAAGATCAAAACCCACTTTCACTGTATACACAAAATTTGAATGAACGAGCTCGTCAGGGGAAAATTGATCCGCTGATTGGCAGAGTACTGGAAATTGAGCGAACAGTCCAAATTCTGTGTCGGCGACGAAAGAACAACCCGCTTCTGGTTGGTGATGCTGGTGTCGGAAAGACTGCAATTGCGGAAGGTCTGGCCAAGCGAATTGTTGAGCAGGAGATTCCACTACCTTTGACTGACGCCACGATTTACACGTTGGATATGGGCTCTCTTTTAGCTGGAACAAAGTACCGCGGTGATTTTGAACAAAGATTGAAAGCAGTCATCCGAGAGTTGACTAAAGACGAAAACGCCATTTTGTTTATTGACGAAATCCATACCGTGATCGGTGCTGGGGCTGCGTCTGGTGGCACTATGGATGCTTCCAATATATTGAAACCACTGTTGGTATCTGGTGATCTGCGTTGCATGGGCTCCACTACTTACCAAGAGTACCGAGGAATTTTCGAAAAAGATCGAGCGCTATCTAGACGGTTCCAGAAAATTGACGTGATTGAACCAACTATCGGAGAAACTGTCAAAATACTACGCGGCCTTAAGTCGCAATTTGAAGAACATCACTCAGTCCGAATCACCAATCGGGCGATCAGCGCGGCTGCTGAATTGTCTTCACGTTACATCACTGATCGAAAATTACCCGACAAGGCAATTGATGTCATTGACGAGGCAGGTGCGCGTGCGCGACTGATGCCACCGTCGAAGCGAAAGAATTCTATCGGTGTCAAGGAAATTGAAAAAATTGTTTCAAGCATCGCCCGTATTCCACCGCGTACGGTCTCAACAAGCGATATCAAATCTCTAAAGAATATTGAGCGAGACCTCAAACTTGTGGTATTTGGTCAGGATGAAGCGATCAGCGCCTTGGCAGATGCTATTAAACTGGCGAGATCAGGACTAAGTAATCCTGATCGACCAATCTCTTCATTTCTTTTCTGTGGTCCAACCGGAGTTGGAAAAACCGAAGTTACCCGTCAGCTCGCCATGACCTTGGGAATTGAACTGGTTCGCTATGATATGTCGGAATACATGGAAAGGCACACAGTGTCAAGACTCATCGGTGCACCACCGGGTTATGTGGGATTTGATCAAGGCGGGCTTTTGACTGAGGCGATTAATAAAACACCCCATGCGGTACTGTTGCTGGATGAGGTTGAAAAAGCGCATCCTGACGTCTTCAATATTTTGCTGCAGGTGATGGATTACGGAACGTTGACCGACAACAATGGCCGCAAGACTGACTTTCGAAACGTCATCATTATCATGACCACCAATGCCGGGGCAACTGAAATTTCGCGATCTTCGATTGGATTTACAGAACAGGATCATTCTCACGATGACATGGAGGTCATTAAGAAAATGTTCTCACCAGAATTTCGCAATCGACTTGACTCGATTATCCGATTTCAACCACTGGACCATGATGTCATCATGCAGGTTGTTGAGAAATTCCTGATTGAACTGCAGGAGCAGTTGCAGACGAAGAAAATTGAGCTTAGTGCTGACGAGCGAGCAAAAGCTTGGTTAGGCGAGAAAGGATTTGATAAATCTATGGGTGCCAGACCAATGGCACGAGTGATTCAAGAGCACATCAAGCGTCCACTGGCGAATGAGTTGCTGTTTGGGCACCTAGTTAACGGCGGCATCGTCGAACTGACTGTTGAATCGGACGAATTAAAGCTCAAATTTATTCACAACGAAGAAGTCGTTACGAATTAGCAGTTTCACCTATCTGCCAACTCCTCAGTTCCCTGTAATTTGGCTGACCTCCAGCCATTCAAGTCTCCCAAGTGTTCAGGTGCCTTAAGAGACGAAATCTCGAAAATCTACAATTGAAATACTTAGGCTATCTGAATTTTTATGCTTCACGATCCGAGTGGGTAGATTATGAAATTCCGGCAAGATCGTAATGGTGTAACCGCGAGAGGCCTGACTGACTGAACGCAACGTGAACTGTAATGCATTAAACCGCTGGTCATCAAAATTGAATTCAGTTTCGCGAATTGATTCGACGACGTATGTCCTTAGAACGCCAACCTTTTCCAGTAACTCCAGTCGTTGGTTTTTCGCCAGATTATCTGGAGCCACCATTAACAACAGAATCAATGCTTCCAAATCATAAACTGGATAGTCGGGCATCTGTGAAATTTCACCATTAGAAAATTCAATATTGCGATCGCGCCACTTAAATTCAGCTACAAAAGAGTCGCTTGACCGATTGCTATCCCGAGCGAGGGTAATTGGCTGAATCCGCGTGTTATTGCTGATTCGAATGTGTGTTGTATCAAGAGTTTCCACTTCTCCCAAAAGTGCAGCGAGTCCTGTTGGGCTAACCAAGTGCCTAGAGACTATCGTTTGTCTGTCAACTACATAAACAGTTCGCTTGCTCGTACCGAGTTCGATTCCGTTCAAATTGACAACATAAGTTGCTTCGTAAACGGCTTTCTCTGTAGCGTATACGCTGTTTGCAGCAGTCTTTAGAATTAACCCCATCGATAGGCTAACCGCCAATAAAAGGGAGAAGATAGCCTTATGAAAATAGCTTTTGTCTCTCATTTTTCACCATTGGAGTCAATACGATTTCTGATCTATGCTCAATGCGTTCCGATTCGTGCTCTTCGACTGAATTGAATTGATATCAAACCTTCAGCAAACATCTGAATTGCCTGTGGGTAAATTTGGTGTTCACATTCGTGAACTCTTTCTTCCAAACGCTTGACGGTGTCATCAGCGCCCACTCTAAATCTTTTCTGCAATATGATCGGTCCGGAGTCCAATTCTGGAGTAACAAAATGAACTGTCGCACCATGGAATTCATCACCGGCTCGCAATACACGCTCATGCGTATTCATTCCCTTGTGTCTGGGTAAAAGAGATGGATGAATATTCATGATACATCCAGAGTATCTTTCCACAAATTCTGCCGTTAGAATTCGCATGAACCCGGCCAATATGATCAGTTCGAAATTCAATCCGTTCAGAGCTCCCTGGAGGATTCGATCAAATTCTTTTCGATCCGGCTTTTCTCCAGCATTGACATAAATTGCTGGGACATTTTCTCGCTGGGCGCGTTCAAGCACATAAGCGTTCTTTCGATCACTGATCACAGCAGTGAGCCTAGCTGAAAGTCTGTTTGAATTAATCGCGTCAATGATGGCTTGCAGATTAGAACCATATCCGGAAGCCAACACTACAATTTTGACCGGTGAAAACTCCTGGCTCATTCGATCACGACTTTTGTCTTGTCTAATGCCTGGCGTATTGCACCAATTGTTTCAGTTTCTATTCCATTTGACTCAACCGCTGCTCGAAATGGACTTTCGCTGTCCGCTGGGAGAACTGCGATCATACCAACCCCACAATTGAATGTTTCAAACATTGATTCGTCACTCAGATTTCCAACATTTTGAATCCAGTTGAATATAGGCGCTCGTTTCCAAGAATTCTGCAATACTTTGGCGCTCAGGTGATCTGGAATAATTCGTGCCAGATTTGCAGCAATACCACCCCCAGTAATATGAGCGAAGGCACAAACTTTAACTTTCGAAATGGCATCTAGAAGTGTTCGTGTGTAAATCTGCGTCGGTATCATTAGCAGGTCTCCCAATGTTTGCCCACCTATTCTTGTGCTCAGATGAATTTTCTGATCTGCAATGACTTTACGGATTAGTGAGTAACCATTGGAATGAAATCCGTTGGAAGCAAGCCCAACAATTACATCACCTTCTGAAATTTCCGCACCATCCAGAATTTTTGACTTTTCAACAATCCCGACACAGAAACCTGCAAGGTCATATTCACCATCGACATACATTCCCGGCATCTCGGCAGTCTCCCCACCTATAAGGTCAGCGTGAGCGATTTCGCACCCCGTGACTATGCCATTCATCACCTGACTTGATACGCTAGCGTCAAGTTTCCCGCTAGCAAAGTAGTCTAGAAAAAAGAGTGGTTCCGCGCCGCAAACGATAACATCGTTGACACACATTGCAACTAGATCAATACCAATCGTGTCGTGTCTGTTCTGTTCAATCGCAAGCTTCAACTTAGTACCAACTCCGTCAGTACTACTTACCAAAACTGGCGTGTCATAACCTTGCGGAACTTGGAATAACCCACTGAAACCCATTGGAGATTTGATCCGCTCTTTTCTGGCAGTACGGTTAAAAATTGATTGCCAGGATTGAATCAACTCATCCGCCAATACAACATTGACACCGGCTTTCTGATACGCAGATTTTTGCAGATCTGACTTGATTTCGTTCATTCAACAGCCAGAACAATTGAAGGAGAAGTAATTTTAACTGGTGCCAGAATATACTCAGAAGGCGACCAAAATTGGCGGTCAATACGGACTAACAGCATATCAATCATTATGTACGAATCCGGTATATTGAACATAAAATAAGCGGACAATTCACAACGAAATCCAGCGACTCACTTCCAATTCAGTAAGCTTCATTGAAAATTGATACAAAATGATTAATCGGGTGTCATCCATAGTCGCTCAGATTCCCAATATACTGACACTCTCAAGAATAGCCGCTGCTCCTGTACTCATCCTGCTTTTGCGAGACGAGAACTATGAACTGGCGGTCATACTTTTTGTTTTGGCTGGGATAACCGATGGGTTAGACGGCTGGATTGCCAAACGATACGGTTTCACTTCACAGCTTGGAGCACGACTCGATCCCCTAGCCGATAAGACAATCATCCTTTCTGCCTACATTATGCTGGCGATATTGGGTGATTTAGCGTTTTGGCTGGTAACACTCGTTATATTTCGGGACTTGATTATCATCGGTGGCTATCTGGTGCTGACAACTCTTGATGGACACGTGCAGATGCAGCCAACGATGACCAGCAAAATAAATACCGTCGCCCAGATTGTCTTGGTGATTGCAGTGTTGTCTGAGAATACCTCTTGGCTATCGACACAATTTATCGGGTTTTGGATGACTTATGCTGTCGCAGCACTGACGATTATAAGTGGAGCTCAATACGTCTGGGTGTGGGCAATTCGACGATATCTATAGATGTAGCATGGTTTACAGGGACGAGCAGGTCGTTCAGACAACCATCCCGATCGACAGAGTTAACTCAGCCAGTTTCAGCAATTTTCACGCGCAGGATAATCAGCAAACCCTGACGCTTTTGCAGGAATTTCTTAGTGATGAGAAGCTGAGCGCCAGTTGTTATCTTTGGGGTGAGCGTGGGACGGGAAAATCTCATTTGCTTTACGCATCGTGTAAACAAATTCCTTCCAGCGTTTACATTCCATTACTGGACTTGCAGCTGGAACCAGATGTCCTAACAGCGGTTGTCAATTTTCGATTAATTTGCATTGACGATATTGATGCAGTTGCCTGTCAATCCAATTGGGAATCGCATCTACTGATTCTGCTGGAAAACACAGAAAAAAATGGAAATTTGTTGGTATTGACCGGAAATCGACCACCTGTTGATTTGCTTTTTGAGTCGAATGATCTTGTAAATCGCTTGCAGGGTCGTCGAGTCTTCAAACTTTCCTCAGCGTCAGATCAAACAAAAGTTAGAATGCTGGTTGACAGAGCCAACGAACGAGGTCTTACAGTCGAACCGTCGGTAGCCGAGTTCATTTTGCGTCGCCACGCCCGTGATACGCATTCTCTAATGCGGCTATTTGATCGAATCGCGCAAGCCTCTCTGGAGAGTCGTCGTAAGATTACCATTCCGTTTATTCGTGAACTGGACGAATTTAAGTCTGATTGAACCTGTGATGAAATCAGCAATTGGTGGTTTTGATAGCGAGACTTCTTGGAAATCTCAATGTGACTAATTGAATGCCACAGGCGCATACTCTGACAAAAATTTAGTCGTTGAGAGTCAGCCCTAGCAACACCATCCTTCTTCTGAAGATGACACGTGCATCACGAATTTGAGTCCCATCAATTGCTACATTCACAACTGAACTTGTTTTCCTCCGGCTCAGACACTTAAACCAAATGGATAGTCAATTTGCTGCCTGCGGGGTAAATGAATTTTTTGTAGTGACGACTGGGTTGCAGCTACTGCATAAATCCTATTTTTTATAACTTCGCTGCGCATCGTCAATATCCGGGAACGTCAGTAATTGTTGAGATTCGGGTTTTCGAAGTTCGTTAGCAAGATAGTTTGCCCGTTCAACGATACCAGGTGGACGTTCAGGCTGATTCCTCAAGAATCGTATAAGCCAATGAGGTCCTTCGGCAATTTCAGGGTCGAGTTCCAAAGCAGTTACATAGTCTTCTAGAGCCAACTGGTGCGACCCCATACGATCATGAAGTATTCCGCGATTGGCATAAGTTCCTGCAAACTCTGGATCCATTGTGACTGCCTTATTGAATTCGATCAATGACTCTTCATATTGCCCCAGCATGAGATACGACCGTGCTAATCCACGCATGGCGTGAATATGCTCTGGGTTCAAATTCAGTGCATTCTGGTAAGCATCTCTTGCGCGTTCGTAATCTTCATCTTCAAAAAGCCGATTTGCAGCGTGATAGTCACTGTCTCCAGGTGTGCGTGCAGAAAAAAAGCTATCGTACGCACTCCAAGATACCCAAATTAGCGTCAGTAAAATCGCGGTATACTTCAGAAACTTGTAGAGTCGAGCATCCAATTTTCAGGGACTACCCTAAAAGTCGGTAGTTGAACAGCATCGAAAATGCGAGGCAGATAATAATTCCAATCAAGTAAGCACGATTTTTTTGCCCCTTCAACTCATCTGAAGACAGAGATTTTTGAAGCTTTTTCTGGAGTCGCCGAACACTGAACACCCAGATCAATCTGGAGACAGGGTAAATCAGAGCAGCTGTTAAGGCAATCACCCAAAGCCAATAAACGGTAAGTTGCGACATTGACTTTCTGTTTTATGACCGAAAGAGAAATTGATCAGGATAGAGTAGAAAAAGGGAGGATATTGTCCTCCCTTTTTCTTATATCGAATGATGGAGTGTTTTACGAAGTTTCTTCCTGAGCATCTCCGATGTCTTCCTGAAGGACCTCGATTTCAGTGTCAGACATAGTTGACATTTCCATTTTGTAGGCAAGGAACCACATCATGAACACTCCAAGTGCCCACCAAAGAATCTGCCATGCCCAAATTGAAGGCATACCAAATAACCAAGTGGCAGCATCATTTGGATTACCGAAAATGGTGTTACCAAGAACCGCACCTGGGCCGATTCCGAAGAAAAACCAAACCAGAGTGATAATCCATGCAACCGGAAGCATGCCACGTTTTGATGCTGGCAATGTAGCGTGTTCAGCAAGAAAGTTGTGGTACTTCATTTTGTGCTCGTGCTCTTCACGGTTCTGAGTCATCGCTGAAACTATCACCGCAATTCCTAGATTGAAAATGATTCCCCAACCTGCTGAGTGAATGGTCCAAGGCCAACGTCCCCAAGCGGTAATTCCAAGATTCTGTCCAATCGTTTCCGTACAAACCACAGCAACCATTCCAGCAGCCAAGCCGATGGTAACTCCGGCACGGGTCAGCCATGGGAAATAGCAAACGGCGAGTAATGCCGGCCACATCTGGAAGCCAAATGCAACTGCCAACCCCCCTAGTAACACCAGAGCGTCAGTCGAAGTCGTCGCAACGATTAAAGCCGCAACAACAATGACGAAGACACCAATTCGTCCGAAGGTTTTCTGTTGCTTGTGCGTAATGTTCGGCATGATGAAATGCTTGAGCAGGTCTCTGGTCAGCATGGCACCTGCAGTTGACATATATGCCGCACCTGTCGACTGCATGGCGGCAAGCGCACAAACTGAAAGTAAACCAACCAACCAAGGCGCAGCATCCTGCAAGACGTGAATTAGCTGCGGTACCAAGTTCCCTTGCTTACCTGCGGACTCCATCAAGTCCAAACCACCTAATCCGAGCCCAAGAACGTTATTGGTGACATCTGGATATGCAGCCATGTACGCTAGGTCAGCACCTAATAAGTGTCCGCCCATGCCTTGCATCGCAGTAAAGAAAAACAGAATGAATCCGATGCCTAAAGATGAAGCCCATACCTGTTGCGGCGCGAATGGTCGGGTATCGTTGTTTGCAAATGCCCACATTGAAAATGCTGGTGAGGACTGAATGCCCATTAATGCAAACATATAGGTCAGGATCATAATGCCTGTCCATGCACCTCCAACCGCAGACGGCCCTGAAGAGACAAACTGAATGACGCCTGGAATTGCAATATAGTGGCTATATCCGTCAAGTGTTCGTTTCTCGTCCAGTGCTGCAAGGTTTGCGATTCCTTCGTTGAGGGCTCCCCAGCCGCCAACTAAGTTAAGCGCAACGATACCAATTGCAACAATTCCGAGAGCGAGCAGAATACATTGCAGTGTATCCACATAAGCAACCGCTCTCAGACCACCTGAAGCAACATATATAAACACAACGGCTGAAAGCAACCACATGCCAACGTTAATGCCGAGTGCGCCATCAGTGAGAACGTTAAACAGGAATCCCGAAGCGCGCAACTGAATTCCAAGGTACGGAATTGAGAAGCAGAGAGCAACAAGGACAACTAGAATCCGGATAATGTCCGACCTGAAGTAATGCGACAGCATTTCACCCGGCGTAACAAATCCAAAGCGTTTGCCTAACATCCACTGTCGCTTCAGCAATATCACTCCGGTGAAGGGGATGGTAATTGCGTAGAACGATGCGTAGGCATACTGAAATCCATCGCGATAGAGCAGTCCAGGATGTCCCATGAAAGTCCACCCCGAAAACGATGTTGCTGTAGCCGCCAATACAAATACCCATAGCGACAACTTACGACCTGCGATGAAGTAATCACTCGCAGTTTTTGAGGTCATCGCACCGCGAATGCCCCAATAAATACAGTAGACCCAATATAGGATCACAAAGACAAAAAGCCAGACAATTTTTGCATCCATTTTCTTCCTCTTTTTTATGAATATATCCCGCCAAACTGACTCAAAAGAGAAAGAGCCACCTGCTAACGGGAGGCGCTTTTGATTACAAACATGGAATTATAAGCCAGAACGCTGACTAGATTGAGAACGAATCGCGCTGAAAACATTAAAAATAATCAGTAAATCAAACATTTTGAAGATAAATTGACCAAATTGGCAGCTTTCAAAATGTCAGGTTTCTCCAAAATAATCCGGTGAAAATACATGCATATTTACCAGTACCCAGAATCCGAAACGCGCAAGAAACTGAAATTAACAAATACGTAACACAAGTGTGTGATGAGATTCGAGTCGGGAAAATCGGGAAGTGATGCAGGAAAAGTAGAGTTCTACATACTTTTCCATTGTGTAGGCATGAAAACTTTTCAATCACATTGTGTGATTGACTTTTCACACATTGGGAAGACTATTCGCTTTTCGACTCCAACTCTAGTACCCGGTCTTCGAGCTCACTGATTTTCTCTACTGCTCGTTGCAGCACAGTCTCCTGGACTTCGATCTCTTCGCGTGTGACAATATCCATATTCTCCAGCGTTGTCCTAAAGCCAGCCAGTACATTGGCCCTCACATCTTCTTTGAGATTTGGGGGCAACATTGATCCAGCCATGGACATAACACTCTCGATCAGCCTAGATTTTTCCGATTGCGGATTCACCAGAATGTCTAACCTGCGATGATTTAGATTCAGCTAATGAGTCTCAGAATACTGAACGGTAGTCGATGACTGCAGTTTCGCGAAGCTCATCAATCCAATTCGAAACTTCGTTTCGCAACTTAATGTTGCGCAAACGACTACGAACTAAGCTACGCATTCGCTGTTGTTGGGAGGCATCCCTTATGCCACGAAACTGAATAATAAAAACAATGTGTTCAATTTGCTGAACAGGAGATACATCACCTATCTCCATATCAGCTAGTGGACGCAGATTCTGAAACGGTACTAAATCTTCAGGAATCCAACCCATGTCACCACCTTGTTGCTTGGTGGAGCTGTCGTGGGAATAGACTTTTGCAATTTCACCAAAATCTCCACCATTCAGGATCGTGCGTCTCAGGTTCTCTAGCTGTTCCGCATTTACTTCAGTACCAGCTTGGTTGCTTGCCTGCAGAATTATTCTCGCAAGATGAAGTTCTTTGACTAACGGAAGTTCTGGACCAATGCTGGTTTGATGATCATTGATCCTAGCAAAGAATATATTGCTACCTGAAACAATCGGACCGATGATCTGATTAACCTTTGATGGTGTTGTTCTCTGTGCCAGAACTGGATCCAGGTCGCCTGTTCGCACCCAACCTAAATCTCCCGCCTGAATGCCTTCAAATTGACTTGCCGCGACGGCTATCTGATAGAAATCACTACCTTTGTCAATTTCGTATTCGATGTCGCGCACAATCCGGCGCAATAATTGCTTCTGATCAAAATTCATTGATAAAGATTCTGAGGCAACAATGACACTCAAATTAAACTCATCGACGGATTGAAAGCTTTCTTGGTTTATTGAAATATATCGATCAATTTCACTCATCGCGTATAAAAATTCTGGGTGCAACAATCTGCTGGACGAGTTTGTCTCGCAGTAAGGTTTCACTGATGGTCCGTCGAAACACATCAATGCTGAATCCATGTTCTGTCAGATCTTTCAAAAAAACACTTTCCGAAAAATTCCTTGATTCAAATTCTAGAGCGATTCTTTCGTCAATTTCTTCTGAGGTTAGTCCAATTCCGATTTCATTCGCACGCTGCTGCAACAGTCGGAAAACGATCGCATCGTCCGTTGCCTGCCGTCTGGCAGCATCTAGAGTCAGTGAGGACTGGTTACCATCTGAAGTCAAAAAGATCAGAAAATTCGACCGTTGCTCTATTTCCGACTCAGTTATTGGCGAACCGTTAACTGTAACTAGAATTCGATCAAGTACATCGGACTGTGCATGCACAGATTGCGTTGCGAGATTCAGAACTAGAAGCAACCAAATCACACTGGTTGTCGTTATTTTTTTCAACATCAGTACTGAGGTGTTATGTCAAACACAAGGCGAATAGAGTTGTCATACGAACCATCCAGTTGTCTTTCTCTTTTCAGGTTCATACCCACTCTTGAGCAGCAAGATTGATAGTTCAGTGAAATTGTGGCACTTTCAAGTTCATTTGGTTGATACGACCGAATGAACTGAAAACCCCAAAGCCAACCGCTATCTAGTTCAAATTTGAGTTCATTTCCCCACTGCGACTCATCATTCCTATGATGACGATATATGCTGGTCAAATCGGACTTTTCTGAGAAACTGTGAAGCAGTCGCATCGTAGAAGATGAAATTTTATTTGTTTCAGTGGATACCAGTGCGTGATAATCAAGTTCTGTTTCGTGAAATTTGACGCCTGTTTCAAAATAGATGTCCGATTTTCGTAATTCATCTCCTGATGAACTTTCAGGCACGCTCAATGTATGACCTCCAGGATAGAATACCCGGCCCATTCCGACCGAACCCTTTAGAGACGAATTTGTCAGATTGTCGTAATGTGCTGAAATTCCAACACTAATCTGATCGGCATCACGCACACGATCTCCCCCAATATATGGACGATCGTGAAATAGCCGCTCGTAAGTATCCAATTTCATCAAAGTTGTATCGAAGTCTGGAAGATTCAATTGATCAACATCTTCACTGGCAAGGATCTTTAGGCGGGGAATCAGCGTCCATCGATCTCCAGAACCATTGTCACTATACCTCTCAAAAAACAATTTTCCATCCAAGCTAGCAAAGGTCGAATCTACTTTCATCGTAGCTGACTGATCCCCTTCGGGTTGATCGAGTCGATATTTCAAAATTTCTCCACCCACTTCCAAATTGGTTTCGAAATATGAGCCGGCAATTCGGGTACTGAGCACAGTTTGCCCATGGACACGCCGCGCGTCTGGTTTCCCTTTCTTTCGAAACTTATCTGAAACTATACTCGTTGCTATTGCACTGTTTCTTGCTAGCGGAAATACGTGGTCAACTGAAATCCAAGGCTCTCGATTGTAAGGCTCGTCCTCAGACGTAAACCCAGGCTGCGAGGTGAGAAATTTGTTCACTCCAGCTGAGACCACCATTCCATAGTTTGCGTAACTCAGACTTACGTTCTGTTCCAGAAAGTCCGGATCTCTAACACTGAAATCACCTTCATAGTCATCAAGATACGTATCATCGGACACCCAGCCTATGTCAAAACTGGAGTAGAGACTGCCACCATCATGTAATTTGCCAGTTAGTTCTCCTGCATAGCGTCGGTCTCGATTGATATATCGCTCATCTCGCGGCATGTATTCACCCAAAAGCATCCAGTCGGAATATTGACCCAAATAGCGGTACTCTGTGTAAAACTGGGCACCGCGTTTCGAATGGTAAGTCGTTGTCAATGTTGCATCCCGATTCGGGGCGAGATTGAAATAGTATGGAACCTCGATACTGGTGCCTCTCTTTTCACTTGCATCGAACGTCGGATACAAAAAACCGCTCAGTCGATCACTGCCGATAGGAAAGCGAAGGTATGGCAGTTGCAAAATAGGGTTGTTTTTAAATCGAATCTTCGGATTTCGAGCAACGCCCTGTCTGCTATGAGGGTCCAAAGTTACTTCTGAAGATAACAGCGTCACGTCATCGTTACCGTCAGGACACAGAGTAAAGTCTATGTCTTCCAAGTGGAGTATCCCTTGCTGAGTCTCAAAGTGTTCTGCTTGCCCGCGTGCGCGCTGATACCAGATTGATGGGTCATCCTCATCATGTTCGTACAGACTGAACTCCAAATCACTGGCAGTGAAATGATCTTGATTGATTTGATATGTAACTGAATCTGCATCGATTTGTAATCCTTCGGACAAGATACGACTGTTGCCTTTGCCCCTGATAACGTTATTTACCTGGTCATAGAAGATATTGTCTGCCCCAATTACATGTTGTGACGTGCTAAAGGCTGGTGTGCCAGGTGAGATCAGATGATCAAATATAGGTTTCGTTTGCAGACCGAATTCATTATCACCGTTGCTAACGTTTTCGAACTGCAAGGCCGGTAAAGGCAGATAACACTGTTCGGTTTCTTGTGCCTGTAGTAGCGACCCCCACAACGCGAATAGCGCAAGACTTACTCCAAAATACAGTCTCATACAATATCGCTTCATGATTCAGAAGTTGCAGAGTGAATGGAATCCAAACGTACGATTTTTGCAAAACTCAAATTTATTTTTGAAACGAGTCGCGCAATTGAATGCGAATTCGACACGACTAGTGCAATCATTTATCCGAGTACATTATGAATTATGGCTTTAAATCGTTTGAGTTGGCTACCAATTCAACGGATTGTGCGCAAACCAAAAGCTGGTGAAATGTTTCCGAGTAAAACGGTTAAAATTCTTATGCCTAGCCAAGGTTTCGAACAATTGCCAGGAAAATATTTTCATCAAAATTGGTCACTTACACACAGTATTTACTGAATTACCTGGAACCTGGAAATTTACATTTTCTTTTCTCGTTGACCAGAAATCACTTTATACAAATGGCCGAGAGGTAAATACCTCAGATAGGAAGTTATGGCTCTTACAAGAAGTGATTTGATTCGTTTCGCTCAGGAAGACAGACGAATCTTGAAACTTGCAGATTGGGTAATCACAGTTCTCGGAATCGATCTTGACTTTATTGAGTTTGCCTCTGAGGATGCAAGTTTCCGACGCTATTTTCGCGTCGGTTATAAGAATAATAGTTTTGTCGTTATGGATTCACCTGTGAATTCGGCGGAATTTGAGGCTTTCATCAGAATATCGATAAAATTTAAAGAAATTGGCTTGAATGTTCCGGAAATTTTTGCCGCCGATTACCAAAACGGATTCGCGCTGATTACCGATTTTGGCAAAACAACTTATCTTGCTAAATTATCTTCATCGACCGCGAACTCATTGTACGAAGATGCAATTGATTCCCTTGTGCGTCTACAGAAATCGAGTTTCTCAGATGTTGAATTCTTGCCACCGTTCAGTAAAGAACTGATTCATTCGGAAATGGAACTATTCAGACAGTGGTATTTGAAGAAACATTTGAAAATGAATATTCCTGCGGAAGCCAACGAAGTTCTTGACCATGCATTTGGAATACTGTGCGCCAAAGCTCAAAGTCAGCCCAAGGTTTGGGTTCATTTAGACTACCACTCACGTAACCTTATGGTTGTTGAGAATAATAACCCAGGAATTCTCGACTTCCAAAATGCGGTCTACGGACCCATTAGCTATGATCTGGTTTCGTTGCTACGAGATTGCTACATTGTCTGGGATCAGGAGTACATTGATCAGTGGACCCGGCTCTATTTGATCAAGGCAAGACAAGGTGATGTGAAAATTGAACTTGATGAAGCTCAGTTCAAAGAGTGGTTCGACTGGATGGGGGTTCAACGCCATATTAAAGTTGCCGGCATATTTTGTCGCCTGTGTTACCGGGATCAAAAGCCGAACTATTTGAGTGAAATTCCAAGAGTGATGGCATATATCAAGAATGTATCCAAACGCTATCCACAATTGAGACCTCTGCACGACTTGGTGGTGCAACTACCCATTTCTTGATTCGCTCATGGAGGCAATGATCTTGAGCGCTGGTGAAGGAAGACGGATGCGCCCGCTCACTCTAAATACACCCAAGCCATTGCTCAAGGTCGGAAATCAGAGCCTGATTGAACATCATCTCAATCGACTGAAATCTGCAGGAATAACGAACATTGTCATAAACACCTCTTATGCGGGTGAGAAATTTACTCAAACTCTTGGGGACGGAACCGAATACGGAGTCAATATCAAGTATTCTCATGAAAGAGGCACCCGGCTTGAAACAGGTGGGGGAATTCAGAATGCTCTGCCGTTGCTTGAATCTGACCCTTTTTTAGTGGTGAACGCTGACATCTGGACTGACTATTCCTTCGAAGCCATCAGATTGACCGACAATTTTGACTGCTGTCTGATCCTCGTCAATAATCCTAAACATAATTGTGATGGAGATTTTGTGTTGAGAGAGGGGGTGGTTCAGATACGGGATTCCGAACAGTCTGAGCAGAGTTTTACGTATAGCGGAATTTCTTTGATGCGAAAGTCTTTGTTCAATGATGACAGAGGTTTGATCTTTCCGCTAATTGACGTTTTTCTTGACTGTATTCGTCGTGGAAAGTTAACTGGGCAGTACTATGGAGGCAAATGGATGGATATCGGCACTCCGGAAAGACTCAATGAACTGGAAAAAATGATTCAGTCTGAGCGGATTCAGACGACTGCTTAGTTTCAGTTTTCAGTCGCGTTTGTTTGAACACTGTGTCATTGGTTCAACCATCAACGAGTTGAATCAAAATATATCTGGATGTGAATTCTGCCAGATGCCTTCGACATTGAATTTACACTTTTACAGAATTGACGCCTTTAACATAGGTAATCTGCAGAAAACCGAGTTTTCGAGCCAACTCTTCAGCACAGCGTGTCGCAATCTCATTCAGATCACAATTTGCGCCTAGTTCGTGCATCGTGGTGACATCAAGATCCTTATACCCACAAACATCAATTGACTCAAAGGGAGAAGTATCCATATCCACATTCAAACTTAGTCCGTGGTAGGTACAACCGCGACTGACTCGAATGCCTAAAGAAGCGACCTTCCTCTCTTTGACATAAACTCCGGGGGCCTTGGAACGAATCCGCCCCTCAATTTGGTAATGTTGCAGTGTCGCAATAATGCCAATTTCAATCGCACTTATAAGGTTTCGAACACCTTGATTACGGCGCCTGATGTCAAGCAGCAAGTAAATTACCAACTGACCCGGACCGTGGTAGGTAATCTGACCTCCACGATCGGTTGAAACGACCGGTATATTGCTTGATTTGAAAGGTAGTTGACTACAGGTGTATCCCTGCGTGTAAACAGGATGGTGTTCAAGCAGCCAAAGCTCATCCCGTACTTCGGAATTCCGGCGACGGGTAAACTCCTGCATTTCTTCAACAGTTTTCTGGTAGTCAACCCGACCTAGCCTTCGGACGAGGATCTGCTGAACATTCAACTAGTAGACTCCCGGGAGGCCGCACCGAAGAATTTTCAGCCTACTCCCGAATAACTACAGGAGATTCTGTAAGGTGAAAAATTAGATCCTCCATGACATTACCTACTTTTTCGGACGATTGGTAAGGTCCGACTAATACCTGATACATTGTCGAGCCAGAACGGTTCTTGGTACGTACATGTGCTTTCTTAAATCCCGAAATTCTTAGTTTGTAGGTTAATCTGTCTGCATTATCTCGACTACTGAATACTCCAGTCGATATGAGATAGTTGTAATCAACTTTACTCAATGAAGTAGGAGTACTGGTCCAAGGGGTAATCGCCTCTACCAACACCGGGCCTGTGCCAGGACCAATCAAATCAAGTTCCTTGGCAGCCGTATACGACAAATCAATGATCCGTCCGTCAACAAACGGTCCGCGATCATTGACTTTTACGATTACTTTACGACTGTTCTTAAGATTGGTTACCTCGACGTAAGTTGGTAACGGTAGGGTTTTGTGGGCCGCTGTCATCGAATACATGTTGTATGTCTCACCACTTGAGGTACGCCTACCATGGAACTTCTTCCCGTACCACGAGGCTATTCCTTTTTCCCGATAACCAACCGGAGATGAAAGGGGAAAGTAGGTAATGCCGAAAACAGTATAGACATTATTTCCCGTACGACTATATGGCTCAGGCTTTATGTCTGAATAGTCAATGTACCTTTGAACCGATTTCGTTGGTACACCTGAACAGCCTGCTACTACAATGGCCAGCAGACAGGTGATAATGCTGCGAGCAGCTCGCATGATTAGTTCTTGCTACGTTTGGCAGAAATTAGTTCCGCCAGTTCTGTTACTGCCATAGCATACAAGGTGCTACGGTTATAAGTGGTGATGACGTAGAAGTTTGGAAAAGCAACTCGATACTCAAATTGATCCGCCTCTGTTTCCAGCTTCAAAACTCCAATATTTTGTTCTGGTTCAATGGTTGACTGTTGATCAAGTAATTTAACCTGGTCGGCAATTTCACCAAAGGTCCGGTCCGTTTTCAATCCCTTCGTTGGTACGAGTTCGACATTATTGGCATCATTTAGCGTTAGTGATGTGAAAATTGGCTCCCCAGCTAACCAGTTATGTCTGCTCAGGTAATTACCAATGCTCCCGATTGCATCAGCCGTCTCTGTCAACAAGTCGCGCCGTTGATTACCGTTGAAATCCACCGCGTAGTGTCTATAACTGCTGGAGATAAACTGAGGTATTCCCATTGCGCCAGCATAAGAGCCTCGAACAAAAAACACATTCAGATTTTCTTCATTGGCCAACCTGATAAATTCAGCTAACTCCTTCTGGAAGAATTCTTTTCTTTTGGGGTATCCAAGAACCAGAGTTACTAAACTGTCAATTACACGATGACGCCCAGTGATTTTTCCAAAACGCGTTTCCACACCGATAATCGCAACGATGATTGCAGCATCTACGCCAAATTCTTCTTCTGCACGCTTGAGAGTTTTTTCATGTGTGTTCCAGAATTTAACTCCCAATTCAGCGTTTGAATCGGTAATGAATATTTTGCGATATTTGTGCCAGGGAAACTTCTCTGCGGGACGAGTAATCGCCTTGATGATTGATTCCGTATAGACGGCATCTCGAACGATTGCTTCAACCCAAACTGAATCAAGCCCAGAATCTGTCGACAGCTCTGATACCAAATCTTTCGCAGCTGGATATTCTTCAAAGTCGACCGCGCCAGCATTGTCCAACACAAAGAAACAGCAAGTTACACTCAGCCCTACCAGAAGCGATAAGTTTGCCCAAAAAGAACTAAACCGTACGTTTGGCATATTGTGCTCCCATTACCAGTCCTATCCCTGCCAGAACTGTGACCATAGAGGTTCCGCCATAGCTAATTAGCGGGAGTGGCAACCCAACTACTGGCAGAATTCCAGCTACCATCCCGACATTAACGAATAAATGTACAAATGTCATAATCGCAACACTACACACTACAATCCTTGCAAAATCATAGTCACATCGATAAGCGATCATCAAGCAACGTGCGATCAATAATGAATATATAAGTATCAGAATCATGCCGCCTACAAAGCCAAATTCCTCGGCGAATACTGAAAACACAAAATCAGTATTTCGCTCAGGCAGAAAGTCAAGCTGCGATTGACTGCCTTGAAGCCAGCCTTTTCCAGAAATTCCTCCAGAACCAATAGCGATCATTGATTGAATGGAATGGTATCCCCGTCCGAGTGGGTCACTCCAAGGATCGAATAAAGTCAATACACGAGTTTTTTGATAGTCCTGGAGAAATGGCCAAACTATTGGGATTAGGGCCAACAACGAAAAACTCGAGATTCCTACCCATCGCCAAGAAAGTCCGCCAAAAAATATTGCAGAGGCACCAACCGCGATGATCAACAAAGCTGTTCCGAGATCCGGTTGAAGATAAACGAGAAATGCTGGTACCAAAACCAGTACACCACTGATCAAAAAGGCTATGTGTCGATTATTCTTGAAAAAGGTTGTAGTCACAACGTAGGCTATCATCATTGGAATTGCCAATTTAAGCAGTTCCGACGGCTGAAATCGAAAAACTCCCAAGTCCAGCCATCTTTGTGCCCCGCGGCCGGTAAAACCGATTACTAATACCAAAATTACCAACCCAACTGCTACTAGGTAGAACGGTGTACTGAAACGCCGCAAGACTTCAATTGGAACTGTGGACAAAGCCAGCATAATTGCAACTGCAACCGCAATTCGCACGGCTTGACGAATCATTTGGTCCAAATCCTCACCCCCTGCGCTGAACTGAACCGCCAATCCAAGCAAGCAAAGCAACAGGGCAAGCAAGAACAAGGGAATGTCAAGACGAACGGGAAATCCGTTCAGTCTTCGAATACTAGTGGTCAGTGACAATTGCAAAAGAATCACCCTTAGTATCTACTGTTTCCGGTTCAGACAGCAAATAACGATCAATTACGGCTCGGGCGATCGGCGCAATAGCAGATCCTGAAGCGCCGTTCTCAACTATGACTGACACTACAATTTTTGGGTTGTCAGCCGGAGCAAAAGCGGTAAAAATTCCGTGTGGATGAAACTTTTTGTCGGTTTTCTTCAAATCCATTCGGTTTGCTTCCTTTTTCCTTGAAACGATTTGAACCGTACCAGTTTTACCCGCCATCCTATATTTCATCCCTTCACTCACTCTGCGAGCGGTTCCGCGGTCGCCGTGAACAACTTTCTCCATAGCCTTGATAACCGGGCCGTAAATTCGTTCATTGACATCAATGACTTCAATCAAATCTGGTTCATGCAGATACTCTTCTCCTTGTACATCGACTGTCTTGTGTATCAATTGAGGTCTAAATTTAACACCTCTATTAGCTATGATGGAAGTTGCATGTGCCAATTGCAACATACTGACAAGAGTTGCTCCCTGGCCGATTCCAGTAATCAGTGTCTCACCTTCATACCAAGGTTCTCCTTTTGTCCACTGTTTCCATTCTTTTGAGGGGAGAATCCCTGCAGATTCGTAACTTAATTCAACTCCGGTTACACTTCCGAAACCAAATTTAGACAACTGGTAGTACATCTCATCAATGCCAAGTCGATGCGCAAGTTCGTAGAAGTACACGTCACACGATTCAGCGATAGCATCAAACAGATCGATGTACCCATGACCACCAGATTTCCAGCAACGAAATTGACGGGAGTAGTCAGGCAACTGATACCAACCAGGACAATGAAATTTCCGGTTTCCCACGCCTGTTTCGAAGGCAGAAAATGCAAGAAATGGTTTTATCGTTGAACCTGGTGGATATTGCCCTTGTACGGCACGATTCAATAAAGGTCGATCTTCTGCTGTCAAGAGAAACTGACGCTCATCTTGCTCCCAACCAATTCCGAATACATTGGAATCGAATGAGGGCTTACTGACCATCGCAAGAACCTGACCGGTAGAAGGCTCAATTGCGACCAGCCCACCGACCTCATCACCTAGGGCAGCATACGCAAACTTCTGTAGATCAAGGTCAATGGTCAAGTAGATGTCACTACCCGCAGTTGGCATGGCTCGTGACAGTACTCTTATTCTCCTTCCATGTGCATTGGTTTCAACCTGGTTGTGACCCGAAGATCCGACAAGAATGTTTTCGGATGCCATTTCCATTCCTAGCTTGCCAACATGCTGTACCCCCCTGTAGCGCACTGGGTCCACTTTCTGTAGATCCTGCTTATCAATCTGGCCCAATGTCCCTACCACGTGCGAAGTAAAGAGCGACGACGAGTACACCCTATGTAAGTCAGTTACAATGGAAACACCCGGCATACTGTAGCGGTCAACAGCTACTCTCGCTACCTCTTCAGGTAATAGAAAGTCTTTGAGGACAATCTCAGAATGTTTGTTGGTAACTCCGAGTTTGCGTTTAAACTTACTGATCTCTTCATCACTCACAGGAACAATTTTTCCTATTTTTTCTAGAAGAGAATCCAGGTCATCGACGTATCTGGGCGTGATTGCCAATCGGTAAACGGTTTCATTTCCCGCTAAAAGTGTGCCTTTTCGATCATAAATCTGACCGCGTACTGGCGGCACTGGCACAACTTGCACTCGGTTATCTTTCGATAGTGCTGCAAAATCCTGATGCGAGACAATTTGCAGATAAGCCAGACGGCCAACCAGAATGAACAGCAATCCAATGAGGAAGACTGAGGCAATAATTACACGATTTTGCATTGAACGCACGCGTTCAATTGGCATCTGGTAATTTTCAGAGTTACTTAATCGGAACATTTCTGATTGGTTTGACAATTGTGCTTACAAAAGCAATGATCAACCAAAGTGCGGCCCCGACTATCGGAGATACCCACAGCGCTAAACTGACAGTTCCATTTTCAGTATATAGACTGACCAGACTAATCACTATCGATTGACACAACAAAATCAACAGTACTAGTAGTGTAGATTTCATGGTCGAACTACCGCTTGCAAATCGCTTCAGTCGAATGGCACAATAGGCCACTATCACCTTTGCAAGTGCATGTAGACCCAAAAATCCAAATGTCAGCGCATCTACAAGAAGACCTACTACAAATGCTGTAAATACTCCCGTGTTTTCCGAGTCATACCAGCATAAATAAATCAACAAAAGCGCTACAAAATCAGGACGAAAGAGCAGAACAAATTCAGGTACAGGAACAATTAGGAGAACCATTGCCAACGCGAAAAAGGCGGCATTTCGCGCGCTACTAAGTCCTCTCCTATTTCTGGAGGTCGAGATTCTCATTCAAAGTCAGAGTAGAGATAGAATCAATCGAATCCCTGTCATTATTCCAAACCATCAACACTTCGAAATCCGGATCAATCGTTGCCAGTGGCACTGCGATAATCTCTGCAAAGGATGAATTCGGGTCCCGTTCTACGCGGGAGATTTCGGCAACTGGATGCCCAGCCGGGAATCGATTGCCAAGCCCAGATGTAATCAAGATATCGCCTACCTCAACATCTTGGTTCAACCTTAATCCTGAAACTAGCAGTTGATTGTGGAGACCCAGACCATGTGCGATTGCGAGCAAACCGTTTCTCTGCAGTCGAACCGGTACTGAGTGACTAGAATCGGTAATAAGAGTAACCGCGCTATCAGTTCGGGTCATTTCGGTTACCTGACCGATAAGTCCGCGAGAATCCAGGACGGGTTGGCCGACGTAAACTTGTTGCTGTGAGCCACGATCAAGAACTATTTTGTGAGACAAGGGCATCAGTTGCACTGATACTAAATTTGCTGTCAAGACAGGATATTCAATCTGTTCCCTCACCTCCAGCAAATCTGCCAGCCACCCGCTTCTAAGTTCTTGATATTCCAGTTCATTTACCCGATCTCTGAGCTCGGAATTCTCTTGGGCAATCGTTGAAATCCGTTGACGCAGTATTTCTCGGTCAACAAAGTGGCGCTGAACAACTTTGCTTACTGCAACCGGAACCTGAGCAACTTCAACAATGGGTTTGACTGTGAGATAAAGTACTTCCCGAACATTGTGAAGCATGTCGGAATTAGATTCTAATCCGATAAAAGCGACGGCTAGTATCGCAACTAGAGCAGACCGCAGTTCAAGATTTTGCATTCTGATAATGCTGATTGCAGCCGTTGAGGTGTAAGTATTTGATTAAATTGCCCTCATTATATTACTAGTTCGCAACAACTTTTTGTAGTAGTTCGGTTTGCTCCAAGGCTCTGCCACAGCCGCGCGCAACACAAGTGAGCGGGTCTTCCGCAATTATTGTGGGGATTTTCAGCGCTTCACTGAATCGTTTGTCAATATCTCTTAACAAAGCACCTCCGCCAGCCAGTATTATCCCTCTCTCAAGAATATCAACCGTCAATTCCGGTGGAGACCGTTCCAGGGTAATTCTCACCCCGTCAATGATCTCATTCAATGAATCCTCCAGAGCATCATAAATTTGAATACTGTCCAAGACATACTTTTGCATATTACCCTGTAGGTCTCGACCTCGAATTTCCTGGAGTAGTTTTGGTGAGTGCTTCCAAGCCGTACCAATTTGCTTTTTGATTTTTTCTGCTGTCGGCACTCCAATCTGCAAGTTGAATTTTCGTGATATGTAGTCAGCTATCCTTTGGTCAAATGTGTCCCCGGCAAAGCGTAAAGTGCTCTTTACCACCAGACCACCCAGTGAAATGATTCCAATTTCAGTGGTGCCACCGCCAATATCAACGACCATGGTTCCTACGGGCTCTGCAACGGGAAGGTTCATACCAATTGCCACTGCCATCGGCTCTTCCAAGAGATACACTGCCTTTGCACCGGCTGCCAGACAGGTCTCACGAATTGCTCGCTGTTCGACCTGTGTCGACTCGCATGGAACACTGACGATGATTCGCGGCCGGGTATAGAATCTTCTCGACTGTACACTTCTGATGAAGTGTTTGAGCATGATTTCGGTATAGGTAAAGTCGGCGATGACTCCATCTCTTAATGGACGGATGGCTTCAATGTGAGCTGGAGTACGTCCAAGCATTTGTTTGGCTTCATTGCCGACAGCGACAATTGCATCGGCTGGATGAAGATTGCGTTGCTGATCGTAGCGATTGGGAACGTAAACTGCTACGACGGAGGGCTCATTGAGAATGATAGCCCCCTCAGTGCGTTCAAAGATTAGCGTATTGGCAGTACCCAGATCAATTGCAAGATCTTGCGAAAAAAAGTTCAGAAAGCGTGACATGAATTCCAACTCATCATTGACCCAAAATTTTAACTGCTACATACACGGTCATGAACTCCTGATTCATATAAATCAACCACAGATTTCCGCCAAAATAACCTGAGTCGATACGCCTTGAATGATTTGGCGGATAGTGTTTTTTCCATTAAGGTTCTGCCTAATTTAGGGTTAGTCAGAATCAAACTACTAAATGAGTAATTATAAAGTGAGTTGAGTAGGGAATATTTTCCATGGACACTCGGAAATCAAATGGTTTATGTAATTGGCTGTTCGCAATTTGCTGCTTGAATGTCTAACATTCCGCTCAATTTGAACCTTGTTTAGGAGAAATGAAGGGGCTCCATTCTCTAGCATCAGCTATCGGAATTGGCGGCTTTAATCCATGTAATTTTTTAGTTTCTAAATTTTGATATTTTAAAAATGACCTGATTTTGTTCAGGTAATCTTAAGAGATTTTTCAGCCAGATTTTTCTGATTCATATTTCCGACTCGCGCAAAAATCTGGAAGAATACGAGTCGTGCAGAAAATAACTTTAAGTAAGGGACTGAACGTATTTCCCTACAAATTTTCTTGTATAGCGAGCAACAGTAATTTTCGACTGGACAGACACTTAGAAAAAAATTGCGGAGCCTCATATATCGCTTCGAAATCTGTTGCATATAATTTGACGAACTCTAAATGCCGAGGTGGCGAAATTGGCAGACGCGCTAGCTTCAGGTGCTAGTGGGGGCAACCCCGTGGAGGTTCAAGTCCTCTCCTCGGCACCAATTTGAAAAATGTCGTAAGACCACGAGAAGCCATTTAAGATGCTGATTCTTAAGTGGTATTTTGATTCATGATCAGCCAAACGCTTGTCTCTCATCGTTTCAAATTGTCAATTCTGTGGAACGTGAGTGGAAGGCAGAATTGGAATATCATCGGCCATACGCTGAAATCATTGCAGGACCAGTGTTTTGGCCAGCCTCGCTATCAGTGGGCAGATTGTTGGACAGTTTTTGTTGTAGCCGGACTGACAGGCGATCTCGCTGACCGAAAGTCCCTGTGCCTTAAGAATGTGAAACGTAGAAGTTTCCCACAAGGATGTAATTATTGAGCCCTCATTTTTCAGACCTGGTAAAAATCCGAAACCATAGGGCTATTTTTCGACTTCAATCGTCTCTTCTAACCAGGGAATTTCAATCGAAACAAAGGGGGAAAATATCGGTAGTTACAAGCGATGATAACTTTGCATTTAACCGCATGCATCACACTGAATTGCTGTCGAATAGACAGCAATGTCCGGAGCACTCATACCCAGTTGACGCGCTGTGTTCTGCCACCCTTTCAAAGCTGCGGAAACCTCTAAGATTATGGCTTCAGCCTGATATTTTTTTAGTGCAAAAAACGGTGCCGCCCTGCGAGCGATACCCAAGTCCGCGTCCGGTCCTTCTTCTGATATCCAGGTGGTGAGCTCGCGAACACTCTCCTCATAAGGTACGGGATTCAAATCATAAGCCGGTGATAAACGCCACTTACCTTCCCTGTCATATAGAAATCCATGGTTGCGCAGATGATCATCGAGATTGCCAATCAAAACACCGAAGACAATCCGCCGCCATAGCTCATGCAGATCTTTCGTTGGCTCGCTTGAATACATACGTATACATTCTGCAATGTCGGTGTAGGTTGCCTCATCACCATCATTGACACCGAGCAAACTCATGGCTGATAAAAAGGGGAAACGATTCCCGTCCTTCCGGTCAAAGCGTGTGATCAGGGCCACCGGTCGACCAGCCACGTCCTGTAGCCTAGCTGATGCGGCGTTGATGCCTGCCTTGGCAGCAAGTGTCATCGCTAGCACTTCGCCATGCGTGATACTGCGCACATCATCAGGTTTTGGAAACTTGGCGATGGCCAGCGTGCCATCATTACTCATAACGGCTGATTTTGGTCGAGCACCGCCCAGCGGTGATCCTTCGTTCAACAATAGTTTTAAATCCTCTGCCGTTTCCGTATCGGTATGAACCGCATCAGCCGCATGAATTAGCGTCGGTAATCGGATCAGCGGTGGAACGCGATAGCGCCCTATATCGTGGGCAAAACTTTCCTCTCCTTCGCGCTTAAAACGCAGTGCGCCGATCCGGGTTTGATCTGTAATCGCCAGAAGATAGTCAATTTCTGACAAGGCACGGTTTTCTCCAAATTTTCGGAACGCACGCCTGATCAACTGCTGTCCCCAACGATCTGGTGCTGTATCTCGCAACGCTCCAGGAAGCGCTGATTTCTCCGAGGTGGTGTAAATTTGTCCACCGTCCAATGGCAAATTGGCCGGATCGAGGGCGAATGCGTCCCGATAGTTAAGCCAATCGTCCGCGTATTCAAAAACCGAACTCTGACTATTCCGCTTGGCAACATAACGACACCGCCCGACCAAGTGTGTCGCACCGCTCAGATCGATGAAAATTTCAATCATGTCATTCATGAACGGCTTCGCTTTCGTCTGCGTGGCTGAATCTTTTTCGGTAGTCGATCTTCGTCGATGTCCAGCCCCAGTGTGTCACTACCCCGATCCGCCACGTGGCCGAGCCCCTCCACCAGTCCCAGTATAGAAAGCACCGTCGCGTAGATACCCATTGATACCGATGGATCACCCTTTTCGACTTTATACAGCGTACCCCGGCTGATGAATGCCCGCTCCGCCATGGATACCGTCGAGATACGGCGTTTTTTTCGCGCAACAGTAATGTCCTCACCCAACTTGATGAGAGTTTGACGGGCTGCTCTCGGTAGTGTAGAATTTGCCTGCGACTTCATTAACTGTCTTATATAATGAACTAATAATTATTATTGGAATATTATATAAGACATTATAGAAAATAGCCTCGATAAAATCCTGATTGGGTTAAGCACATACAGCAGAATAAACTAACACTCATACAGCATGAAAAACTAAGATTGATACATGGCCGTACTCGAAGCGGCCAGCAGGACATCAAGACATTTGCGAGGTTATTGGCCAATCTAACAACGCTGAAATAGTCACTGTGTTTAACATGCAACTCAAATCACAGATCGGTTTTTATCATATTGATACTGAATGGCATAATGCGTTGGACATGAAATCTGAAGTCCTCTCCCAGGCATAAAACTTCAACAAACTCTACTTCAGTTCTATTCAACGAGCCCTATCCACCGTGAATAACGAAATGGCGACCCAACTTGCTTTCAGTACTTCGGAAAGAGAAAATTCGATACCTCTGAATAATTGAATAGATGCGATTGAGATGAGAGACCTCTCGCATTTGACGGGAAAAGGTTGGCACGCCCGGAGGGACTCGAACCCCCGACACCCAGGTTCGAAGCCTGGTACTCTAATCCAACTGAGCTACGGGCGCTTAGGTATCCTAATTTCTACTTTTGCTGATTGAAAATCACTGCAGAATTCTGAGATTCAACGGTTCTCCAATTGAGAAGCAAGCAAGCATATGAAGTCCAAAATTATACTCGCCCCAGCAAGTGAGGTAATTTCACCAACGTCGTACGCCGGTGCAACTTCAACCAAATCCATGCCGATAAATTCAATATCCCCTAGTCCTCGGATAATGGTCTGTGCCTGCCAAGTCGATAAACCGCCAACAACCGGTGTTCCTGTACCAGGGGCAAATGACGGATCCAAACAGTCGATATCAAATGTCAAATATGCCTTGTTACTCCCAACAATGTGAAGGGTTTCTTCAATCACTGCATCGACTCCATTGCGGTGAACGAAATTGGCATCCATAACGTTGAAACCATGAGATTCGGGATTCCAAGTGCGCATACCAATTTGTACCGAATTTTCAGGAACAACCAGACCGTTGCGAGCAGCATGAAAAAACATAGTGCCGTGGTCAATACGTTCATCCGGCTCTTCCCAAGTGTCTGAATGTGCGTCAAAATGCACTAGAGAAACTGGTCCGTGCACTTCATTTATCGCTTTCAGAATTGGATAGGTAATAAAGTGGTCACCACCCATGATTATGGACTTGGCTCCACCAGAAATCACATGTTCAGTATGCTCCTGGATCTGATCAGGAATCTTGTCTGGATAGCCATGATCAACCCAACAGTCACCGTAGTCGCATACCCTTTGATGCTTGAATGGATTGCTGGCCCATGGCCAATTGCTTCCATCCCAGGCGATTTGTGCAGAAGCTGCCCGAATGCCACGCGGCCCGAAACGAGCGCCAGGACGGTTGGTTACAGCCAGATCGTATGGAACACCACTCACGATTAGGTCATGCGCATTAATATCTTTTGAATATGGACGCCTTAGAAAACTAAGAGCCCCAGCGTATGTTGATTCATACCCCATCGAGTCCTTATTAATTCCTGTAATCGCTGCGTCACTCATTTTTGTTCACTTACTTGTTGTGGATTAACTGAATTTTAATTTTCGCCCTGCGACAAAGTTAGTCAGATGCCCAGTTTATCTTTCAATAAATCACTGACTGACTTAGGATTTGCCTGACCTTCCGACAATTTCATAACCTGACCAACCAAAAATCCAAGAACTTTGTGATTTCCATCTTGAATTTTCTGAATCTGGTCTGGGTTCTCTGCCATTACCTGTTCAACAAGTTTCTCAAGTTCTGCCGAGTCATCCATCTGCCTAAGGCCTTTCGCTTCGATGATCGCGTCGACTGATTGTCGTGGATCATCCCACAATTCCTGTAACAGCGTCTTTCCTCCCGCCCCAGATATAGCTCCATCGGAAACCTTGGTTACCAACTCCCCTAGCGTTTCTGCACTGACCTTGGAATTTTGAATATTCAGGCCAGATTTGTTCAGGTAGCTTGCCAGTTCAACATTAATCCAATTCGCTACACCTTTTGCATTTTCGGGAGATCGTTGTAATGCCTCTTCGAAGTAGTCCGCAACCTCCCGTGACTGTGTTAACTGAACCGCGTCCGCTTTTGTAAGACCAAGTTCACTTTCAAATCTAATTTTCCTTTCATTTGGCAGTTCTGGAAGTTCTCGTTGCACATCTCGGATAAAGTCATCCGATACCACTAGGGGTGGTAAATCTGGATCTGGAAAATAACGATAATCCTGGGCGTCTTCCTTTCCGCGCATGGACCGGGTAACGTTGCGCTTTGAATCGTAAAGGCGAGTCTCCTGAACAATCTTGCCACCGGATTCCAACAGTTCAATTTGACGGTCGATTTCAACTTCGATACCCTTTTCCACGAATCGAAAAGAGTTGATATTCTTAAGTTCGGTTCTTGTGCCCAGTTCTTTCTGGCCAACGGGTCTCACTGAAACATTCGCGTCACAACGAAGCGAGCCTTCCTGCATATTACCATCGCAAATACCCAAGTAAGTCACAAGACTGTGTAGCTTACGCATGTAATCAGCAGCTTGCGCTGCTGATCGAATGTCGGGTTCAGACACAATCTCCAATAACGGTGTCCCTGCCCTATTCAGATCTATTCCAGTCGCATCGTTAAATTGATCATGCAATGACTTTCCAGCGTCCTCTTCAAGATGTGCACGTGTGAGGCCAACCACTCGTACTTCACCATCAACTCCTGTCTCTATCGACCCGCCTGACACGATAGGAATTTCGTATTGACTGATTTGATAACCTTTAGGCAGGTCTGGATAGAAATAATTCTTTCTTTCGAAAATTGATTTACGATTGATTTTCGCACCGACTGCCAAGCCGAAAACCACCGCCATACGAACTGCTTCAAAATTGCAGACAGGCAGTACGCCGGGAAGTGCAACATCAATCAGGCAGGCCTGTACATTGGGATCAGATCCAAACTGAGTTGAGGCACCTGAAAAAATTTTGCTCTTCGACTGCAATTGAATATGTACCTCAAGGCCGATGACACTTTCCCACTGAGTCATGATTCCTTCACCGGTGCTTTGAGATGAAAATCAGTATGCTGCTGAAAGAGGTGCGCAACGCTAAGCAGTTTGGCCTCTTGCAAATATGGCGCAACCATGTGCAATCCAACAGGTAATCCGGTCTTGTCAAATCCAGCAGGAATGGACATTGCTGGGAGACCAGCGAGGTTGACTGCTGCAGTGTAAATGTCATTCAAATACATCAGTACGGGATCATCCATTTTTGCCCCGATCTTGAATGCAGTTGTCGGGGTCGTGGGTCCCATAATCAGATCACACCTTTCGAACGCTCGGCTATAGTCTTCGAATATCAGTCTTCTCACCTTTTGCGCTTTGAGGTAGTAAGCGTCGAAATAACCATGTGACAACACATAAGTACCTGTCATAATTCGCCTTTGAACTTCAGAACCGAATCCTTCGCTTCGAGTTTTCTTGTACATTTCCCGAAGATCATGTCTTGAATCACTACGATAACCGTAGCGAACACCATCGAATCTTGACAAATTCGATGATGCTTCTGCGGGTGCGATAACGTAATAACAAGGTATCGCCGATTTACTGTTTGGCATGCGCAGGCTTATCAGTCGCGCACCAAGTGATTCAAATTCCGATAGCGCCGCTTGAATGACTTCACCAACTGCCGAATCCAGTCCTTGTGCGAAATACTCTTCTGGCACACCGATCGTTAACTCCTTTGGCGCATCTTCGATCCCGCGCATACAATTCGGTGGATCAACTTCAAGCGAAGTGGAATCTCGAGGATCAAATCCACACATCACATCGAGCATCATTGCCGCATCCTTGGCACTTCTGGTGAATATACCCGCTTGATCAAGTGATGACGCAAATGCGACCATCCCGAATCTTGACACGCGCCCGTAACTGGGCTTAACACCAGTAATTCCACAGAGAGCCGCCGGCTGTCGAATTGAGCCGCCTGTATCAGTGCCGGTTGCTGCGGGAACCAATCCAGCGGCAACAGCCGCCGCAGAACCGCCAGAGCTACCGCCAGGAACCAGCGTTGTATCCCAGGGATTTCGAACTGGGCCGTAAAAGGAGTGTTCACTTGATGACCCCATGGCGAATTCATCCATGTTGGTCTTGCCCAGCAACATGGTATCTTTCTGTTTGAGCCTAGAAACCAGCGTTGCATCATAAGGCGCGACGAAATTTGACAGTATTTTTGAACCACACGTAGTCAACAACCCCTTCGTGCAGAAGATGTCTTTGTGTGCTAGTGGAATTCCTGCCAGTGGATCGAGTTTAGACTTGGTACGCTTTCGATCAACTCTCTCTGCGCATTCCAAAGCGCCTTCCTGATCAAGTGAAATAAAAGCATTAAGTTCGCTCCACACGTTGATCCGTCGAAATGACTCCTCACACAGTTCTCGTGAGGAAATTTCCTCACTTTGTAGTGCTTGACTCAGTTGAACCAGTTCTGAACTGCTTGGGATCATTTCAATATTTGACAATTACCTGAGGCGCAAGCCACTTGGCTGTTGACTGCTGTGGAACTTTTCTGCTTCAATTTTCGGAGAAGTGCACTAGTTTCTCTTGGTGAAATGCAGATTTTTTGCTGGAGGCAAGACTCAAAGTAACAAAAGCCCGTCAATTCCAAAATGCGAATCTACTCCAGAACCTTCGGCACCAGATATAGCCCATCCGAAGTTCGCGGTGCGATTTCCTGCAATTCATCGCGCTGTTCCGACTCAGTAACTTCATCCGATCTGAGTCGCAATTCAATATCCTGAGGATGTGGCATTGGCTCGATGGCATCAGTATCAACCTCCTGCATCTCACTAACCATTTCCATAATGTTTGACAGTTCAGCAGCATAGGCGTCAAGCATCTCCTCGTCTACTTCGAGGTGTGCAAGTGATGCAATCATCTGTACGTCAGATCTGGAAAGACTCATAGCGAAGATATTGAAAATGAATGGACGGTTTGTGTAGTGATTTAATTGTTCTGTCGTTCAATGTATGTATCAGTCTGATTACAACACATTAACTACGTTTCATTCTTACCTGCAAAGTTCTAAGTGCTCAAACTACTATGCGAAACGACTAGTTGCGATTTCGACCCGAAAAAACAATTTAAATGCAAATTGAGCTAACGATTTGCGAAACCCCGGTCAAATTTGATCCCTAGAGATAATACAGTTCCCACTACACTGGCATTAGCGTGGTAACGTCAAACAGAATATGTACAGAAAGGATTTCCGAAATTGCTACACAAATACTGGATTTATGTCACTGGAGCAACTGCCTTCCTCCGATTGAATTAGCAATAACCAGATTGAATTCTGATCAAACGAATCGTTTTCAGGGGATTTACAGTCGATAAAGTTTAATCAGACAGCAGAAAGATGCCAATTGATTGATTATTGAACTAATTCAATCAGGTAATCAACCGCAGCTCTCACATCGTCGTCAGTCAACAGCAGATTACCACCTTTCGGAGGCATGATCCCAAACTGGCCTTGATATCCAAGAATTGCGTTGTTGTACAGTATATCGACACCTTTCTGAATTCTTGGATTCCAATTGGCGCCATCACCAGGTTTCGGCGCGCCAGTCAGTCCGACGTTATGGCAGATGTAACACGCTGTGTCGTAAACCTCCTGTCCGCGATTTTCGTCAGCTGCTGCAACCTGAGTCACTTCGGTAGCCGCTTCGGTAGTCGTTCCAGATTCTGAAGCTGGCATGGATTGCGTAATGCTGCCGACATTCATTTGGCCCACTGGTTCTGTTCGACTGGCCACCATGCGTTGCGTATATTCTTCAGTCTGTGCCTTTAGCTTATCATCGATTGAACCCCCGATCATGGCACCTAGTGCAATCAATACAATTGTCAGAACTACCAGGAAAGCAATTAACTTCCCAAAAGCTCTCGCAAATTGGCTGTCAGTCATCATTTGTGTCGCTTACCTTTAACTTTCAAAAATCCGTGCATCAACAATAATCTGGAGATGCACTTTGAATTCGGAACAGACGCTGAGCGGGCATTTGGTTTCAGATTAACTAAGAAGCGCCTAGACTCGGTCGATATTTTACTATCTGAACTCTGCGAATGAATGGTGTATTTGGTCTAGTCTATGCCGAATTTGATCGCCAAGCTCTTTCTTCAAATGAGAAGATAGCAGCTGATATTAGTACCGTGACATTCGTCGTCTTCTTCATCAAGCGGGAGGAGAATCCAAAACTTGATTGTTGTGATTCGGATGATCCTCGAAAACAATCTAAGTTTCCCGCGCTGCAGCTTGTTATCGAACACCCGTCCAATTTTCATCGTAGGAATAGAACCGAAAGAGTTGCCTGTGCTGATCCGTGATTTTCACTGAATTTCCAAAATAGTCGACTTCTTCAATCTCCGAATAGATGTTCTCTAAACGGCGCTTAATACGGGCATCGGGACTCAAATAAATAATCTCATCCCACTGACCAAATTTTCTTGCATGAAGATGGGACTCCATGATTTTGGGGTATCGGCTCTTTGACTTTACAGTCCGCTCAACTTCTATTGCAATTCTGACCCCATCTGGGCGCGTCGCTACAACATCTGGAAATATCCCACGTTTCCTGCTGAAACGTTCGGTGCCACTGCACTTGGTCCAATCATACCAGCCGCTTCGCTCGGCCGATATCCGAAGCCGCTGAATGTCTAACTGATGCGTAAACGAAACGGGATTAACAGAATTTTTGCTAAAAGCGCGTCGATTTTCTGCATCGGGAATCTTCTCTCGAACACTGTTAATTCCGTAAGCAGTAATTCCCCAAATCTGTGCCGAAGAACTTTCAATGAAAGAAATTTCCACACTTCGAATCATCTTCGCTTTTGACAATTCATCCAGCACTTCACTCAGCTGTTCCTCACTTAAACCCACTAACAACTCCTTGATGATATCGACATGCGTCCACATCTCTCCAAACAGATAGTGCAATATCGCTTCGCCTGGGTCTCCACCCCAATCAATAGCTGGCATGTTGCCCGGCTGTTCAAATTCATCAGTGTTATCTGTCACCTGTGTCAGTAAATCGATGCCTAGATCAACCGCTAATTCCGCGACTGTAATCTCAGTTTTTATCTTGTCAACTCGCATTGCCTCTGCAAATGCCAGTTTGGGTAGCCCTGCTCCTATACAAACTGCGCAAGCTTTTGGCAGACTCAGTACAGTATTCGCATCAATCAGATTGCGCGTTGTCTCACCAACCGACCGAGACGACGACAGCGATTCAGACAGTTCAATGTTTCGTTCAGCTTGCATGTTTTGAGTGGATACCAAAATTTCCCCTGTTTGATTGGAAATCCAAGTCGCAGTAGCGTAATCTGCTGGACGATAGAGCCACTTTATTGGCGTTGTATCAAGGACTGTTGCTCGTACAGACAGTTCCCTAAGGTCAGCCCCGCAACTGGCAAAGTCTCCCAAAGACTGGTGCGCTAGCAGAATGTTGCAGCCCTTGTCACGGATCGTACCAAGAGCGTTTAATGCTGGAAGACTCAACAGGTACTTGAATTCATCTAGAAAAATTGAGCAATGACGTTTGCGCCCTCTACTTCTTTCAATTAACTGGATCAATCTAACAAACAGCATTTTCTGTAGCGTGATGATCGGCTCATTTCTTACAGAACCGACAATATAAGTACATCCTCCTTCCTCAATTCTCACACTCAAATCGACACCCTCTTTCGTTTGCGTGCACTCTAAACCACTGATCTCATCAAGTGCCGCGAAAAACGCCTTACCACCAGCCATCAGTTCGTCACTGACTGAACTTCTAGCTTTGCTACCAATTTCACTTAACGTCATTGTGCAATCGGCCACAAATGAAGCGGCAATTCTGGCAGCTTTACGATCATCCAGTCTGTAGAAATCGGCAGCGTTTCCCCGTCGTCCTAGCTCCAGACCTGCGTATAGCATTTCTTCGACCTCATCCGTTGAAGCTTTGAGAATCGGATTGATTTGAGGTGCAGGTTGACGTAAATCAACATATTCAAACGGAACCTCTGCCCTTTCACATGCTGCCCTGTAGACACTAGGGGCCCATTCGTCTTCTTTCGGATCGAACACAAACACCGCATCGCCGTAGAGCAGTAATTGTGTCAGCGTAACTCCAGCCTGCACACCTTTGCCAGCACCTGGAGGACCCATAATCTGAACATGAGAGGTCTTCCACATGTCTCTGTTGATCGAAACTGCATTTCCAGCACTATCCTGACCGAGGTAAATCTGCTCTTTGGTGATCGCCCCTTCAATTTCCTTCTCTACATCACCATCTGGTCGATCGCAAAGGCTCCGCTCGACTGTCCGGATATCTGTCAACTTGTCCTGTAGGCCAGCGCTAAGCGTTATTTTGTGCAAATAAGTGATGACCTTGGGTTCAAAAAATCGACCCAAAAGATAGGCAGTCGCTATGCCGGCAAAGATTCCAACGAATCCGGAGATCGTGTAGCTATGCGTAATCCAGTTCCATTCAATTGTTCCCCAGGTTTTAGAAATTAAGTGAAGTGTCAGCAAGACACAAACTGCTACAGGGAGGACTCCAAATCCCATTCGAATGCTGAAAGTGATCCAGCTCGGATGCTCGCGGAACATCAGCGCGATTCGCAAACCGGCAATGAGAAGGAATCCGAGTAATACTACGGCCAGGTGGGAACTAAACTGAGACGAATAAAAGACTGTCGAAATGAGAGTATCGAAGATTGAGAACAAGCCCATTAGTTTGCGTCAAATGCCAGTTGCCAAGCTTCGTGCAGGCAATATTCAATCCTTGATTACCGGAAAAGATTGACCTCCTACGTTAACAATTCGGTCTAACTATATCGAATGTCAGATTTCAAGAAATTTAGCAACAATGTGCGAGCCATGTTCAAATTATGGACTCCAGAGCTGCAACACATCGACAAATAAAACGCGAAAGAAAAATAAAAGTGCAATGCTGCCAAAGAGAAGCCGAACCGTATCTCTCTCCCCCTCTTCGTTTCGATGCGTGAGCGCGTGATAAGCCACAGCACCAGTAATGATTAGAAAAAATATATCCAAACCCATCTATAGATTCGCCAGATCAGTAACATGGCGGAAGCAGGCACTTCACAACTCTAAATTGAACCGCCACTTCAGCAATCAATACCAAGAGTCCCATCGTAATGAGTATCATCACAAAATAACGCAATCCAGCTCGCACAGATTGCGGGGTTGCATCCGGCAGTCTGGAAATGCCCAGTTCCTCCTTACTCAACACCCCCTGTGATTGCAAGTCCAATATCATTCGTGAGTATCCCCGCACCCAGTGAGGGACAATTTTGTTGAACATATACTGAACGAAATGGCTTTCCAATACTCGACTGTTGGGCGATTGTCCGAACCACCATAAATAGGCCAGACTAAAGTAGTCGTACTCACGAATTTCGAGAAGTGCTGATAACTCAAGAACATCTTCGACATCCTCCGGAAGATCTTCATCCATGTGACGATATCGTTGAATGCTTTGATTTAATTCATCTTCATCAAATCGCTGTCCATACAATTTTTGGCGAAGTCGCCAAGTAAATCTCAAGAACAAACGCCAAATCAAAGCGAGAACTTGCTGAACTATCGACATAATCGATGATTTTCCAAAACCAATATTTGACTATTCGTTGTATGTTAATTTCTATTTTGATTTCTGTTGTTAGAAATTGGCGTACTCAATGCTGCCAGCGAGCCAAGAGGATCGCAACACCGACAATTTATCTGCCAACTCAGCACCACGTGAACAACACCCAATTCTGGAACCAGGTGGTAGAAATAATTTCAAACACTGTCGCAGCAACTCTATGGTTTCAGTGATGAGTAAAACCTGAGATTCAAGGAAACGCAAACCACTATTCACTTGTTATTCGTAAACCTCTGAATGATATAAGTCAGGGCTTGAATTGAACCTCATCAGTTCCTTATTTGACTACCAGAAGATTGGAGAGTTTCTAACTATGGCAAAAGCATATTGGATTGCTCACGTTACCGTCACCGATATGGACGAATACCAAAAATATGTCGCATCCGCACCACCAGCATTTGAAAAGTACGGTGCAAAAATTCTCGCACGAGGCGGGAATTATGAAGTCATGGAAGGTAGTGGCCGAGCCCGCAATGTAGTCATCGAATTTGCGTCATATGAAGATGCACTGGCATGCTACAGTTCGGAGGAGTATCAAATAGCACGGACGTATCGAAAAGATGCGGGTGTTGCCGATATTACGATTGTCGAAGGCGTCTAATGCTTCAGAATAATTTACTCAGAAATTCTCATGTCCTGACGCCTTTTGCCAAGTAGTTTCTAAAATTTCTATATAGACAGATGGACTTGATTGTTTTCATCTCACGCGTCTTTGGCCTCGTAATATGAGAACACCTCACACTGTTTTTGCATTTTCAACATCCAATCATCCAAGTAAAATTAAGAGTGTCTGTTGATTGATCTGAAAGATTGGAGGAGGACCATGTAAATACATACATGGACACATCATATCCTCTGCAAGAAAAAAACAACCAATTGCACAAAATAAGGTTTTCTTGTACTCAACTTGACGCAGAACATCTGTCTTAACACCATGGTTCATACTAAAGGTAATCTGTCAGTACAACAACATCACCATGAAACACAGAAAGAAAAGATGGGCGATTACATACCTAAGTATCCAAGCCGCTGAGAACTGTCTTTCTCTGTTCTCCTTTTTGTTGGGGGTTAGCCGTTCGACTCCAAATTCGACGTTTACTTTAGCTTTGCGAACCGGACTCCACTCGTTTAACACCAATGTCACATATTGATTCGTACCAGTCATGAACAAGGAACAAATGAAGTTTTACCAGAATAAGCTCGCTCACGAGATGGACTCGTGGGATGTCTTCGAAGCTTTAGGAAACGGTGAACTTCTTATTGTCGTCGATGGCCGTACGGCTGAGGCCTACGCGCAAGAACACATACCCGGCTCGATCAATCTTCCGCACCGGGAACTGTCGACCGCTACGACGGCGACGCTCGACAAGTCCAAAACCTACGTCTGTTATTGCGACGGCATCGGCTGCAACGCTTCGACCAAGACCGCACTCAAATTGCTGTCCCTCGGCTTCGAAGTACGCGAGTTGATCGGCGGATTGGACTGGTGGAAACGCGACGGCTACGCTACCGAAAGCGAGAAAGCACAAGCCGGGAAGGAACAGGTCTGCGGATGTTGAACCTGACCAGGCGGTTTCGTTGTCTCGGAACTGATCCGCAATTTGCGTCAAGGCTAGTCATTCTCAGTGGATTTACCCGAACACTCTGCAAAATCACAACACCCATATATTTGCTAGATAGAATCTAAAATTTGACACCCTCACATTGAACTATTTGTTCCAGTTAAACAAGGAAATATCTACCATGTCCAAAGCAACCGTCATCGGTATTTTCATTACTCAGGAACCAGAATCAGATATGAATGCTGTTGAATCAGTGACAGCCGTTGCTGGTCGAGGAATAATTGGCGATCGCTACTATTCCCTTTCAGGCAGTTTTTCCAAACCCAATATCGAGCCTGACCAGGAAATCACACTTATTGAATCAGAGGCATTTGAAGAATTGCATAAGGAACATGGCATTCATCTCGAATACGCACAATCAAGGAGAAACGTCGTCACTCGTGGTATCGATCTCAACAGCCTCGTAGGCCATACATTTCAGGTTGGAGAATTGACGCTCACTGGCATGCGATTGTGCGAACCGTGCACCTATCTCAGTGGCCTGACCGGGCATCCAAAACTGGTCAAACTATGGCGAGGCAAGGCAGGACTGCGAGCACAGATCAATCAAGGTGGAAAGCTATCTGTAGGTGACTCTTTCGACACCGAGGATTAATCGAAGCTATCCGGTTTGAATCACCATCCAGAAATGGAAGGTCTGTAAATCAGATGTGCACGATCGGGTCCGGTTGAGATGACATCGATCGGAACCCCTGTCAATTCTGTGATTCGGTCAAGATAGTTTTTGGCATTCACTGGCAGCTGGTCGTAATTTCGAATGCCGTATGTATCCTCCTGCCATCCAAGCAGGTTTTCATAGATCGGCTCACATCGCTGTAACTGCCTAGCGTTACCCGAACTGTTCAATAGTTTGCTGTCGGCAGTTCTATATCCGTTACACACTCGGATTGTTTCCAGTCCATCAAGAACATCCAGTTTGGTAATACACAAGCCGTCAAAATGATTCAACTGATGAGCGCGACGTACCAGAACTGCATCAAACCAGCCGCATCGGCGCGGTCGTCCAGTTGTTGCTCCAAATTCGGCCCCCGCCTTTGCGATATGTGCCCCGACACCATCATGTAATTCTGTTGGAAACGGTCCACTTCCCACACGAGTTGTGTATGCTTTGACAATTGCCAGTACATGATTAATTTTGGATGGCGCGATACCAGCGCCTGTTCCAATCGCACCAATCCCTGTATTCGACGATGTTACAAACGGATAGGTGCCGTGATCAATGTCCAGCATGACACCTTGCGCACCCTCAAACAGAACTTTTTTGTTTTGTACCAACAAGGAGTTCACATCAGAACTGACATCCGTCATCATCGGTACCAGCCACTCTGAAGCTGAAATTAGATCCGAAACTATCTTTTCGCTATCAACCGCTTTCTGGCGATAAAAGTTGGTCAGAAGATAATTGTGATAGTCCAATAACTCGTCAGCTTTAGCCTGAACGGATTTCAGATCATGCAGATCATGCAGTTTAAGCCCGCGTCTTGCTACTTTGTCCTCGTAAGCCGGTCCAATGCCACGGCTCGTCGTACCGATCGCCTGGCTGCCCTTTTTTGCCTCTCGCGCCTGATCCAAAGCGGCATGACTCGGCAACAGCAGGGCACAATCTTCACTAATTTTGACTCGACCGTCAATACTGCCAAGATGCGATTCGAGGTGATCGATTTCGGTTCGCAACGCGTCGATTGAAAGTACAACACCATTTCCGATGTAGGCAGTAACCTGCTGTCTCAAAATTCCCGCTGGAATCAGGTGTACGATAACTTTGTTTCCGCCCGCTACTAGAGTGTGACCAGCGTTATGTCCACCTTGAAACCTGACCACCGCATCGGCACTATCGCACAGGCAGTCAACAATTTTGCCTTTGCCTTCATCACCCCACTGCCCACCAACAATTGCCAGAGACTGAATCATCAATTTTCCCCTTCAATAGCTAAAGGCACAACTCGCCACTTACCTGCTTGACAGATAATCTCTCGATCACAAGTGTGAATCAAACTGGCTCGTGTCTGATCTGGCAACTGATGTATAACGCGGTCACCGCGCTCAATCAGAGCACGAATCTGCTCTCTCGGAACAGTCGAGTTTAGAGGCACCATTACTGCTTTTTTGCATTTGCCACGAATTGCCCGACGAAGCAAACGCAAATCCCCGCTGAATCCCGTTGCTGCACAAGGTTTGCCATAGGCTGCCATGACACTGTCATATCGACCACCTTTCGCCAGTGGCTGTCCATATCCCGGACCGTATGCAGAATAAATGACTCCCGTATGATATTGATAACCACCGACTTGGGCAAAATCTACGTGAAGCGAAATCCCATCACTTTCCTCAGCGACTCGTCTAACCACACTCTCAAACTCAGAAAGTAACCGTGGGATCTTGTTTCCAACGGATTTCAGTCGATTCTTGGCCTCATCCAAAATATCAATACCACCGTTAAGTTCAATCAGATTGGAAAAAATCTCAATGGCCTCTGCTTGCAATCCCTCCCGATCTACGAGCGCAACTAGTTCAGGTTTTGACTTTCGCCTAAATACATCTAGCAAGTCATTTTCAATCGACGAATTTTTATACCCGAACTGATCAAATAAACTCTCGATGATGCCAACGTGACCCAATGACACTGAAGGTGATTTAATTCCGGCAATGCGAAGCGACTCGATCATAAGTCGAATGATTTCGCAATCTGATTCAAGCGACGAGGACCCGAAAAGTTCAGCTCCAAACTGCAGAAGCTCCCTACTACCACCAATACTAGGTACTCTGGCCAGTAAAGACGAACCAAAGTAGCAAAGTCGAACTGGCTGTTGTTGGACGGGCAAGTGAAGTGCTGCAAGTCGGGCAACTTGAGGCGTCATGTCAGCCCGAATACCAAACATCTTGCCACTCACATAATCCGGTGTCTTTACTGTGAGCACATCAAGATCATCGTTCGTGCCACCAAGCAGACACTCAACAAAGTCAGCTAATGGCGGAACGACTAACTCGTAGCCATTTTGATACAGGCAATCAAGAAGTTCACGCCGCAGATGTTCAAACTCCCACCCGTCGTAAGGCAAAATCTGCTCAACTCCGTCGAGTTGTATCCAACCACCAGTCATGGATCAGAGTTTATTACAACGGGAAAGTAAGAGTTCAATAATGCCTGGTTTCAGAATGAAACCCCGGCGATCAAGAATTACGTATATCAGAATTTACAACGTAGTAGCAAGCCAGATCAGCCCTAATCCTATAGCAACTGAGATCATACCAATCCGACGCAACACCGAAACTCTGGTTTCAAGCAACCTTTTCAGTAACTGACGAGAAACATCCGGTAAAGCAAAGTAAACCGCACCCTCAATCACCAGAACCAATCCCACAGCCGCCAGAATGACCTGCCAGACATTCACGTCGCGATGATTTGCGAGAGATTATCCGCCTGACTCACTCATTGTTGTGGCAGCGCCTTCTACATCTGAAATGGTGTTGAGTTCGAGTGGCATGCTATCTTTTAATACGGGATCCCCAGAGCTTTTAAAGAACCTGAAGAACTCTGAATTTGGTTCGAGAATCAGCAGATCATCTCTACTCTGAAAAGTGTTGCGATATGCAAGAAGACTGCGATACAGCCGGTAAAATTCAGCATCACGCCCGTACGCATTGGCATAGGTCAGAGTCGAAATTGCGTCGCCTTCACCGCGAATTTGTTGAGCTTCTCGGTAGGCATTTGCAACCGTAATTTCCCGCTGACGGTCAGCATCTGCACGAATACGCTCAGCCGCTTCAGCTCCTTGCGCACGCAGTTCCTTAGCAACTCTGGCACGCTCAGCTTCCATTCGACTGTACACTCGTTCGCTGACTTCAGGATCGAGGTCGACGCGTTTTAACCGTACATCGACTACTTCCACACCAAATTCAGATGCTTCCTTGTCAACGGCCAATCGGACAGTTTCCATAATCTCAGCCCGATCTCCAGAAATTACATCCTGTACTGGCCGCTTACCAAATTCTTGTCGCAGACTGTCATTCACCCGCTGTGCAAGTCGGGCACGAGCATTGGACTGCAAACCACTAACCGTGACGTAGTATTTTGCAACATCCCGAATTCTCCACTTTGCAAAGGAGTCAACAACGAGGTTCTTTTTCTCACCTGTCAGGTACAGTTCCGGATCAGCATCCATCGTCTGAATACGAGCATCGTAGTACTCGACGCTATTGATGAATGGTTTTTTGAAGTGCAATCCGGGTTTATCGTGTGATTCGACAATACGCCCAAATTGGAAAATAATGGCCTTTTCGCGCTCATCGACGTAGTAAATTGTCTCATAAACTAACACGCCGAGAATAACTGCTACGACTCCCAGAACTAATGCTTTGACTGACATTTTTCTTTCCTCAGATTCTTGTTGCGACTAACCGCCTATGCGTCGGTCGCGAGTATCGGTGCGGTTTGGACGATTGGAACTGCTAATCAGATCGGACTGATCGTTAACCTGACCAATTCTGCCGTCATTGGTATTCGAAGCACCGCTATTGCGTCGTTGAATGATTTGATCAAGCGGTAGATAAATGATGTTGTTGCCATTTTGCTGATCAATTAGCAATTTAGTTGAATTGTTCAGAACTTCTTCCAAGGACTCAAGATACAAGCGGTCCCGAGTAATTTGTGGTGCCTTTCGATACTCATCGTAAATCTGTTCAAATCTAGAAGCTTCACCCTCTGCTCGGGCAACAATACTAGCCTTATAACCTTCTGCTTCCTGGACAATTCTAGCAGCCTGACCTCGTGCTCTCGGTATTACGTCGTTGGCGTAAGCTTCCGCTTCGTTTTTGAGTCGTTCTTCGTCTTCCCGAGCTTTCACCGCGTCATCAAAAGCTGCTTTCACTTCAGCTGGAGGCTGTGCATTCTGCATCTCCACCGCTCTTACATTCACACCTGTTTTATATCGATCAAGAATTTCCTGCAACAGGTTGCGGGTATCGCGTGCAATTTCGGCCCGGCCCTCTGTAATCGCGAAGTCCATCGTATTGCCACCGACAATTTCTCGAACTGCGCTTTCAGTGGCCTGACGTACCACCAAGTGAATTGGATCACTGACATTGAATAACAGGTCTTTGGGGTCTTTAATGTCATATTGCACTGCAAACTGAATATCGATAATATTCTCATCCGCAGTCAACATAAGAGCTTCGCGTGTGACTGGCGTAATGGTTCGGTTCCGCTCGCTGACTCGATAGCCTACCTCGACTGTATTGACCTTCTGAACATTAACGATCAGAACCTGTTCAATGGGGAATGGCATGTGCCATCGAAGACCTGCATCGGTTGTCTGGGTATATTTGCCGAATCGAAGTTCAACGCCCTGCTCACCTTGTTCAACGACATAAAGCCCGCTAGAGACCCACAAACCGACAATCACCAACAGTGCGACCCCAATCAGTGTCTTTCGGGGTCCGCGTCTTTTTGGAGACCTCGATTTCGTATCGGGGGGGCTACCGGGACCGCCAGAACCACCCCTGTTACCAAAACTCGAGAATACCCGCGAAAATTTGTCTTGAATGTCGCTTACGATTTCATCTATTTCGGGCGGACCTGAGGATCCTCCCCGTTGTCCGGAGTCTTTATCCTGACGACCCTTGTCGGGTTCATCCCACGGCATTTGAATTAAAACCTCAACGTTAAAGTATGTGATGTTATCCCTTATTCAAGGTAACGCATATGCGTCTACCTCAATTCGAAAGGATACGCTGGAGGTTCAATTATACGTTTTTAGACCTATGCATAGAAGAGGGTTTGTTCGGCCGCTACCTGATCTACGCAATAAATTTGTCTCAAATGAGGGTCAACAACACCTGCAATTGATGCTTGGAAAAGAATAGAGCGCAAAGTAGCTGGATTAGGCATTAAGGAATTGAAGGCAGGCAAAAGAGCATCATCCATAAGAACACAGCGGCAGCTATTGTTTTCGAGAAACGAGTCGATAATTTGATTCTCCTGGATTACCAGCTGTCTCCAGTACAGGGAAGTCTATTGAGAACGAGCGAATCCAGACAAGCTCAATGATTTGCTTTAGCGAAGAAAGTCTTGCTCCATTTCAATCAAAACACCCAACACTGGCGCTCGCCCGCAGAAATTGAGATACGCTCACCAACTATCTCAGTGTATCGACCATTTCAGGCTTGATTTGCCAATACTCTTCCCGAAAGTCCTGATTGGTAGTCAACCAGTTGACGTCGCTTTCGCACACTTCTAAGTCCAAAACGGTATCACCACAGTCAAGCACCTGCTCATGCATTACACCAATTTTTGTGTAAACCGATGCCCGCAATTTTCCAGCATAAGCAGGTAAACGAATGCGGGCAAGTACGTAACCACGACGAAAGAAATCTCCAAGCGCATTCATCAGCAGATGTACACCTTCACCCGTTCTGGAAGACAGCCAAATTTTTCTAACTGCACCAGCAGCATCGGTCGATTGCTTCGCGATGATATCTAGAAGATCAATTTTGTTGTACACTTCCAACCTAGGTATATCGTCAGCACCGATCTCTTCAAGCACCGATTCGACATCTTCGATACGCTGGTCTGCATCTTCGCTTGATGTATCGATAACGTGAAGCAGCAGAGAAGCGTTCGCAACTTCTTCAAGCGTTGCGTGGAATGATGACACTAATCCGTGCGGCAGATCCCGAATGAATCCGACTGTGTCAGAAAGTATGACTGGGCCATAATCTGGCAGATCTATCCGACGCATCGTTGTGTCAAGCGTCGAAAACAGCACATCCTGTGATAATACACCCGCGCCGCTTAACCTGTTAAACAGCGAGGACTTTCCAGCATTGGTATATCCAACCAATGCAACAGTCGATATGGGAACTTTTTTTCGACTGTGCCGACGAAGTTCGCGCTGAATGGAGACTTTTTCCAATCGCTTGATCAAGGTTTTGATCCGCCGACCAATCAAACGTCTGTCTGTTTCAAGCTGAGTTTCACCCGGACCGCGCAACCCGATACCGCCCTTTTGGCGCTCGAGGTGGGTCCAACCACGAACCAGTCGGGTTGAAAGATGTCTCAATTGGGCAAGTTCTACCTGCAGCTTACCTTCCTTGCTTGATGCACGACTCGCAAATATGTCAAGAATCAGCCGCGTACGGTCAATTACACGGCACTGAACTGCAAGTTCAAGGTTTCTTTCCTGAATCGGTGAAATTGTGTGATCAACAATAACGAGTGTGGCATCTGTGCTTGCAATCAGCGCTTGTAGCTCTTCTACTTTACCTGAACCAATAAATGTAGAACTGCTAGGTGAACGGCGTTTAGAAAGAATCACTCCGACTACTTCAGCACCCGCGGACTCCGCCAGCAACTGAATTTCTTCAAATGGCACCAGTCCGTTTGAGACCTGTCCAGATTCCTGTCTAACCAGAATGGCCCGATCAATTCGAGCTTCATTGGTTGGAACCGTGTTGCTAGCGAGAAAAGCTGTCAATAGTTCTCAGGCGCGACCTGAACTAGAAAGGAGATTAGAGAAACGCTGTGTGGAAAGTTCATCACGGAAATTGCAAAATTGCGATCGCATTCAAATTCCTTAAACGTGAGTGGATGCATATGCGCCCTAAAGCTTCAAGACAGAACTTGAGGCACACCGAGACTGAACAAGTAACTTGAACGAATTTACTACCCAAATTCGGGCTGTCCTCCCAGATTCCCGATCAAACTAAAGTTGTCAATGGATTCACCATCGGCTCCAGCGTTTGACCCTCACCCGCCAATGGGTGAATTCAATTCAATCAAATAACCGTTGGGGTCCTTAAAGAATGCAATGACGCGAGTGCCGCCTTTCATCGGACCAGGCTCCCTCGTGAATTCGACACCCTGTGATTTTAGGTAGTCTGCTGTCGCATAGACGTCCGAGACTTTAAGAGCCAAATGCCCCCAAGAATTACCCATATCGTAGGGCTCTTTTTGATCCCAGTTGTAGGTCATCTCGATGGTTGTCCCCTCATCCTCGCCTTGATAGCCAACGAAAGTATTGGTAAATCGACCATTCGGGTACTCATTCTGACGCAATATTTTCATGCCCAGTATGCGCGTGTAAAAATCCAAAGTTTTTTCCTGGTCAAAAATTCGAATCATCGTGTGATCAAGTCTAAAGTCTGGTTTTCGCTCGCTCATTATTTTCCTCGTTCAATTAACTTAATGCTTCATTTAACACAGGCCGAATCGCATCGGCAACCAATTCCTGATATTTTCGGACACTGTTTTCCCAATATGGCGACAGCATTCCGCCCATTTCCGACAAGGGGGAATGCCGTCCCTGCTGCAATCGTTCGCACATTTCGTGATCCTCTAGATGCACACTGTACCAAAGATCGTGTAAATGCTGAATTTGCTCGTCACTATAACGCGAATCGCAGTGAATGTAAATCACTCGCTTCTGACGGGTACCGTCAACACCCACCGGAATGTTTAGATGAACTCCGATTTGGTCTGGTTGATAAGTACCGAGTACAAAATTTGGAAAAAGGGTCAGGTAGTGTGAGGTAACCCCCAAAGTACCTACCCTCGCATTTTTAAGTTGCTCTTCACTGATTTGAACAGCGCTGCCTAGGCAGTGCTCATCAATCACAGTATAGTGGTCTTCCAATGGCTGATCGGTCGTAGATTTGTGCACAAACTGGACATGGTAAGGCTCAATGAAATTTTCCATCAGCAATTTCCAGTTACACGCAACGGTGCCGAGTTCCACTGTTGCGACCGGCTCGAATTCTGAAACGTCGTTGTCTCCCAACTGCCTTAGAATTGGGACCAGAAAATCTTTAAATGATGCGGGCTGAGAGGATAGATTTACGAAAATCCAGTCATACCACACTTCGCAATTTACCGGTTTCAGTCCGTTGTCCTCGTATCTGAAATCAGATGGTACTTCACGAATATCGCCGCCGAAATAAGGTGCATTTTTCAGTGCGCCACAAAGATCGTAACTCCAGTGGTGATACGGACATCGAATCATGCGTTTGACATTGCCGTCCGCAGCAATCAGTTTTAGATTCCGATGTCGACAGGCGTTGTGGTAGGCAGAAATCTGCCCATCTGGCCCACGCAATAGGAATAGTGGCAGTCCCGCAACTTCAATTGGCCGAACATCACCCACCTTATCCATCTCGTGTGAAAATCCCACGAATACCCAGTTGTCGCTAAAAAGTGACTTTTGTTCGAGCCGATAGAGAACATCGTCTGTATAGACAGAACCAGGCAATCCATGGCGCGTCTCGCCAGATTTGTCAAAGTGTTCCAATAAAGCTGAATAGGACTGCATCGCTCGAACCTCCGGAATTCACCAGAAAATTGGTCAACCTATTTCGAATTTCGCATCAACTATGGATATTAATTTGCATTATCTGCAAGATTATTTGCAAATAAATGTTTTTTCGTTAATAATTCGGCACTAATTCTATCGTTACCACAATCATGATTTCAACTGCAACACAATCGGCCAGAGTCAAAGTGAACGGCATCGCTTCGCCGGATGATGACTTAAATCGCAAAATTGTCAAGCTATTGCAAAATGATGGCCGTCGTCCATACAAGGAAATTGCCAACGCACTCAACGTCTCTGAAGGTACGGTACGCAACCGAGTACAGTCAATGAAACAGGCCGGTACCTTGCGAATCGTTGCAGTGGTCGACCCTACTGAGGTCCGCTACAAGGCTGATGCAATGATTGGCATTAAGGTTGCACCGGGTTGTTCCGTCGAACAAGTTTCCAAACGGCTTGGCGAATCACCCGATGTTGTTTATATCCTCTGGGTCACTGGCCGTTACGACTTATTGATCGAAATTGTCACCAATGATATGCAAAAATTCCACCAATTCCTGGAGAAAGAAATTCACAGTCAACCCGATATCGCAGCAAGTGAAACGATGTCAGGGCTGAAAAATTTTAAGAACCAGTTTCTGCTCAAGTACGACTGGAACTGAAAGTGTTTTATCCCCTAGATTTCCAATAATTCAAGGAGAACTGTCAATGAGCATCTACATTGAAAACTTTGATGATGCATTGTCTTCAGATGAGCGAATCGCTGAGGTACGCGAGCAACTCGAAGAGGCTGGCGTCAAGTACGTTCTGTCAACCTGGATTGATCTATTCGGCATTCCTAAAACCAAACCGGTACCGATGAGTGACTTTTACGAGTTGTGTAAGGGAAGAGGCCCACAATTCGCAGTCCATTCAATCTCCTACGTGCCGGAACTCACACCTGCTGATTCTGACCAAATAATGGTTCCCGACTTGAATTCAGTGTACATCTGTCCCTGGGATAATAGCATGGCCATCATCTTTGCTGACTTGTTTTGGGAAGGTAAACCTTATGATCATTGCCCAAGACAGGCATTGAGACGCGCCATTCGCGATGCGGAGCAAGCCGGTTATGTCGGCTATGCCGGTGTTGAACCAGAATTTATCGCCATGCGCTACGATGAGAACGGTAACGCAGTCAAGGCTATCGACAATGATCCGCCAAATGGTGTACGCCCAAGACGACAAGCATTTGGTTACGATGTTGAGTTTTCACTGGACTCGATGCACTTTCTGGGTGAAATGATTGACATTCTGGAAGACCTCGGCTGGAATCTACATGACGTGGTAGCTGAAGGTGCTTACTCGCAGTTTGAACTTGATTTTCACTATACCACGCTGCTTGAAATGGCAGACCGGCTGGTATTTTTGCGCATACTACTCAAGGAGATCGCCAAGAAACACGGTATGTTCATCACTTTCATGCCTAAACCGACTACCGGGGACTGGCGCTCAGGGGCACATATTAATTTTTCAATGCAGTCTGTAGGCAACCCTGGAGTGAACCTCTTTGGGTCCAATGAAACAGGTTGGCAGAATGTAGCGTATCATGCAGTTGGCGGTCTCAAGACTCACTCAGAGGCTCTAACTGCAATTACATGCAGTACTGTCAATTCCTACAATGGACTTGTACCGCGAGTTGGCGGTTTTGAGGGCGGCACAGTGACCTGGGCACCAACCAATATTACCTACGGTCACAACAATCGATCAGCGCAATTCCGTTTGCCGCAAAACCGCTTCTGTATTGAGAATCGTGCAGCCGATATGTGCATGAACAGTTATCTTGGACTTGCCATGACTCTGAAGGCTGCTGTCAAGGGCATCGTCAATCAAATCGATCCCGGACCTGCGACAGACCGAGACCTGTATCAAATGACTGAAGCCGAACTAGACGAAGCCGGTGTTCGCCGATTGCCTAAAAATTTGAGTGCCGCAATTGAAGCTCTTCAAAATGACGATCTGGCATGTGAGGTGATGGGGGCACGTATGCGTGATTCTTTTGTCGCTTACAAAATCGATGAGTGGGAGCGATACCACCAAACCGTTACCGACTGGGAAGTTCAGGAATACCTGCGACTCTACTGATTCGTGCAGTATAAGCAGCAGGTTTGCTGTGCAAATAAGAATGGTTGGAGTTCAAGTCGTTCAGTTATTTGTTAGAGTGGGTATTTCATTTGTTTCGGACTGATTGCAACATCGTGCGACCTGGATCTTAACCTGGCAATTACGGTCGAGGAACTGCTGGCACTATTTTGAATTTATGCCATTCTTCGATTGGAAACATCAATTTCGTGGGTCAAAGTTGCATGCATTGGATGATTACGTGCACTCAGGGAGTCGAGAGTAAGTAACAGAATAGATTTACTAACCTAAAAGCAGGATTGAAAAAACGAGATCGATGGCAACCGACTACGAAATTTTCAATTTAGGCGATTTTGAACTTCAATCAGGCACAAACCTGATAGACGGAAAACTCGCTTACAGAACTTATGGTGAACTAAATCAGGATGGAAGCAATGTCGTGGTGCTTCCAACCTTTTACACTGGAAGTCATATGCGGAATGAAGGCTTCTTTGGGTCAGGTCGTGCAATTGATCCAGCCAGGCACTTTGTCATTTCGGTCAACATGTTTGGCAATGGAATTTCGTCATCACCCAGTAATTCGCAGCATCCTCAGCACGGAGCAGACTTTCCTCAAATTACTCTATTTGACAACATCAGAGCCCAATATCGATTGCTGACTGAAAAACTATACGTTCGACAAATTGCTCTAGTCACTGGGTGGTCAATGGCGGGTTGCCAGTCCTTTCAGTGGGGTGCTCAGTACCCGGATTTTGTAAGGGCAATTTTGCCGTTTTGTGCATCAGCCAAAACCTCAGAGCACAACATCGTGTTTTTAGAAGGAGTTAAGGCTGCACTTACTGCAGATTCAGCCTACAACAATGGCAACTACCAAATTCAACCCACCAATGGTCTCAAAGCATTTGGTCGCGTTTACGCTGGTTGGGCTTACTCACAGACATTCTATAGAGAACAAATGTACCGGCAACTGGGATTTCATTCAGTCGAAGAATTGCTGCAGGACTGGGAAAGAGATCATCTTGACTGGGATGCAAACGACTTACTCTGCAAATTGAAAACCTGGCAGCTCGGTGATATCAGTGCACAGCCAGCCTACGACGGAGACTTTGTGGCAGCACTAAACGCGATTCAGGCGAAAACCATTGTTATCGTCTGCGACAGCGATCTTTATTTTCGTCCGGAAGACAATCAATTTGAAATCGAGCATATCCGGAACGGAGATCTTCGAATATATGAATCCCCCTGGGGGCATCTGGTGCCTTCCCCTGGATGTGTTCCTGAATTTGAACGATACCTCGATCAGGCGATTTCAGAACTGCTCGATTGACATGACGCACTTAGCTGAGCGGGGCTAGCACATTCAGCACCAGCTAATTCTGTGACGCCTTCGTATATGTTGAATCTTTGATTCGACGCGCGGACTTATTGACTGAAATTGTTGATTACCCCGGAAATTTCAGTCTAATCGAATTGGAATGAATCTTGCAAAGTTTTTGACGGCAACATTCATTCATCAATTAAACTCTATTGATTTCCTCTGAGACTCTTGGCCTTTCTAAGTACTGCTCAAATCGCCACAAAGCAGAGACTCGCTTATTGAAAGTTTGAGGTAGTCGAAGATGACTTTGGGCACTTTGGCCGAATTATCGCGATTTGAATCGCCGTGTTAGTGACTGCAATCCGATTTCAAAATTGAAAAGCACTATGCGTTAGTTCTACCCGGATGTGAGGCTCAGAAAAACCCTCCTGTACCTACTTTTACAGTCGTCTCACTATGGGATCACTCAGATGAAAACCGAAATGATGAATCGGGAACAATTGTCGAAATTGCGTGCTTGTACACAATTTGTGTCACACCCGCTCTCAATTGAATGACAAATCGATCAAAAGATTCAATATGGCCTTGGAGTTTAATTCCGTTTACTAAGTAAATTGACACTTTAGTGTTCTGTTTTCGAAGCTCATTCAAAAACGGTTCTTGAAGCAACGATCCCTTTTGCTGATTGCTCATGAAATTTCCAACCTGTTATGTTTACAGTCATATGGCTCATATTATTTTTATTGTGGTAATCGAGTAATGATATTACATTTGTTTCGAAACAAAAATTTTTTCGGTTTCTCGACTCGGTTTCCCGGCATTTATTTGAGATCGTTTGTGGGAGTTTTCAATACAGCATCGATAAACCTCATGACGCGACTTAAGTGACCGTCATCCTCACTACTCAACCAGGTTACTCCAGACTGGTTGCGAATCCACGTCAACTGGCGCTTGGCAATTCCACAGGTCTCTCTGATCGCCTCCTCGGCCATCTGTTCATAATTGAACTCACCCGAAAAATACTGCCACATCTGCTGATACCCGACACAACGCATTGAGGGTAAAGATCTGTTGAAATGCTCCGATCGATAAAGTCGCTCTGCCTCCAAAAGAAATCCGTCTTCAAGCATCTGAAAATATCGCTGCCTGATTTGCTGATTTTGCACCTCACGGTCAGATCGCGCGATCGCCATTTTTACAATCTGGTACGGCAATGGTTCAGCGCGGTTCGCCTGTTTCATCTCACTTGGGCGGACGCCCGATGCCAAATACACCTCTAGCAAACGCAATATGCGCTGTGAGTCATTGAGTTGAACCTCGCAGCCAGAATCCGGGTCGAATTCCATCAATTTCTGGTGCAGGTGTGCCCACCCTTTTTCATCGGCTTCTGCCAGCAGTTGCCGGCTAATTTCGTCGGATCGCTTCGGCAAATCAGAAAGTCCGAATTCCAACGCTCGAAAGTAGAATGAAGTGCCACCAACCAGAAACGGAATTCTCCCAATTTCGATTGATTTTTCAATTTCAGCAATCGCGTCTCTTCGAAACTGCCCAGCTGAATAGCGCTCCCAAGGACTACAGACATTAATCAGCTTATGAGGTACTCTATCCAGAATCTCGCAAGTCGGCTTTGCAGTACCAATATCCATCCCTTGGTAAACTTGACCTGAATCGACGCTGATAACATCAATCGGAAATTGATCAGCAATTTCCACTGCTAATTGGGTTTTGCCCGTCGCCGTCGGGCCCATCAGAAAGAAAACCGGCGATGTTGAATCCATATGCCTGCAGGCATCAAATGGAAGAAGAATTATCGCCCACGATAAAAAAGTCGGTCAAGCTCTTTCATTGTTATTTGATTCCAAGTCGGTCGACCATGACTGCAGTAGCTGGAGTGCTCAGTAACTTCCATCTGCCGCAACAACGCGTCCATCTCTTGTATCGACAACTGCTGATTTGCTCGAATTGAGCTGTGACACGCAACAGTCGCGAGCAGTTCATTACGAACATGTTCCACTCGATTTGAGCTGCCATGTTCGATCAAATCTGAAATCACATCGCGGATCAGTTTTTCAATATCGCAATCTTTGAGAATTCTGGGAACGGAGCGAATGGAAATTGCAGTATCGCTGGCAAGCGAAACATCAAAGCCCAAATCCGCTAGCAACTCCTGATTATTGATCGCAGTCTCCGCCTCTTGTGAAGAAACTTTGATCACATGGGGTACGATGACTGTCTGCACCTGCAGTTTAGAGCTCTCATATTCCGATTTGAGTCTTTCGTAGTTCAGCCTTTCGTGTGCCGCATGCATATCTACGATGACCAGACCTTCCTTGTTTTCTGCAAGCACATAGGCGCCACCCAGTTGAGCGATCGCAAATCCAAGCGGAGGAACGACAGACGGTGAATCCTGATCGATTGGCTCGTTTTGTCTAAGCGATTGATTCTGAGTTTCGCTGGTATCCGTTGCCCAAATGCTCTCAACCGGTAACCTCATCGTATTCTGCTGCCGATCTGGAAATCCCGCAGTGTTTGGCAACTCAACCGAATCTAATGCTGAACGAGACATCCTGCGAGTACCCGGCTGATCCCCTGAAAGCGCATTTCTAACAGCTCGCAGAATAAACCAGTAAATTTCACGCGGTTGCTTGAATCGGACCTCCGATTTTGTCGGATGGACATTGACATCGGCCAACTCTGGATTGAAATTCAGGAACAGCGAAAAAATTGGAAATCGCCCCGAGTCGAACAGCACATCCATGTAAGCCTGCTTGATTCCGTGTGCAAGCCTGCGGTCTCTAATTCCGCGTCCATTCACAAACAAAAACTGAAGATCAGGCTGCGAACGTGTGTAGTCTGGTGGAGCAATCCATCCAGCAGCGCGAATACCATTCTCTTCAAACTCTACAGAAATGGAGTTATCGGCCATATGAGAATCGAATACAGTCCTGAGCCGTGATTTCAGTGCGCTTTCTGAAGATGCAGCCGGATATCGATCGACCTGCCGACCGTTATGCTGCAATCGAATGTCAATCTCCATTCGGCTGAGCGCCATCTGCTTGACTAACTTGCGAAGATGAGAAAATTCTGTTGATGCGGTTCGCAAGAACTTTCTTCGGGCCGGAACGTTGAAAAACAGGTCCTGCACCTCGATTTCAGTACCAATAGCATGCGGTATCGGTTCTGGTTCAGTAATAACGCCACCGCCATCGCAGGACATCTTCCAGCCATGTGAATCATCCGCAGTTCGGCTAACCATAGACATTCTTGATACTGAAGCGATGCTCGGCAGTGCTTCGCCTCGAAATCCCAGCGTCTGAATTCTTTCCAAACTATCAAAATCAGCAAGTTTGCTTGTTGCGTGTCGCGTCAATGCTAAATTCAATTCATCACGAGGAATTCCGATTCCATCATCACGAACCAGGATGCTCTGTATTCCGCCAGAATGCACTTCAATTTCGATTTTCCGCGCACCCGAATCAATACTGTTTTCGATCAGCTCTTTGAGTACCGAAGCCGGGCGTTCAACGACTTCACCTGCCGCGATCTTGTCGATGACGCGATCATCCAGCCGACGAATCCTTGACCGGGACCGCGTCGAAATTTGATGATGTGATGCGAGTTCAGTTACTGAATGCTCGACGTTCTCCATTTTTCCTGTCCCCATGGGTATTTCTTGGCATACTGGACGACGCCAGTTGCTATCTCTTTAACTATTTTTTTCTGATAGGATTTCTTGTTCAGACTGCGTTCCTCTTTCGGGTTGGAGATAAATCCGACTTCAACCAGTATAGACGGAATGTCTGGTGCTTTTAGTACTGCAAATCCCGCCTGTTCCACGCCGTGTCCGTGCAATCTGCCAACTCTTGATAGTCGGGTGCGTACCATCGAACCCAACGCGACACTGCGGCTAATCTGGCCCTGATACGAAAGATCAACAACCGTTTCAGCGACATCACGGTCTTTTTGTGATAAGTTTTCACCAGCGACGAAGTCAGCGGAGTTTTCTTTCTGTGCCACTAATCGTGCCCGTTCGCTGGTTGCACCGTGCTGGGAAAGTGCGAACACTGAAATTCCGTTTGCACTTCGCTTGGTGAATGCATCCGCATGAATCGATACGAATAAATCCGCATTTAGATCGGCAGCAATCTTCCTTCGTTTTCTGAGCGGAATGTAATAATCACCTTTGCGGGTCAGTTCCGCGCGAATTCCCTTCACTTTGTTCAATTCTATTTTCAATTGTTTTGCTATTTTTAGTACCAGATGCTTTTCGAGGGTTTTCGCGGCACCAACTGCACCAGGATCCTCCCCACCGTGACCGGCATCGAGGACTACAATAAACTCATCATCGACTTTCTTGGGCTTTGATTTCTGCTTATTCGCTAATTTTGCATATAGATCAAGAACCAGTCGATCTCCATAGTTCTCAATGGGTATCAGAGTGAAATGCTCAGCTCGTACCACGCTTTTCAAATCAAACACAAACCGAACAAGGTCATCGTGCTTCCCGGTCCGAATTTTTGATACCCGATTGCCAAGTTCACCACTTTTGGGCAACTGGCCGGTAAATTTTGAATCAGAAATATCAATAACGATTCGATTCGGGTTTTTAAGTTCAAAAAATTTATATTCAACGGAACCGCTAAGGTCGAAAACAATACGGGTTCGATCTGGTGAATTCCAAACTCGAATATCGTTGATATTCGCCGCAAACGCATTGAAATCACATAGCAGGAGAAAAAGCGCAGCAAACGCAGATAATAGAAAACGATATTTATGCATCTGAAACCATAGGCATCTCTGATGAACCAGCTTCCCTGGTCAAGCAGATATTTCGGGAAGCGCCAGCACCACTTAACTGGATACTAAGATTCGGTGGTGGAATCACATTAAACCCGCGATTTGGCCATTCGATCAGCCAGACACAGTCGGTATCCTGAAAGTCTTCTATCCCAATGAGCAGTAATTCGGCCGGATTCTCAATACGGTATAGATCGACATGCAAGAACTCCATTCCACTCGCTGAAATGTAAGATTTCAGAATTGAAAATGTCGGACTGAGCACAGTTTCATCGACATTGAGTTCCTGGCAGATCTTTTGAATGAGGGTTGTCTTGCCAGCGCCTAGGCCACCTTCGAAATACACCACACAGCCAGGAAAAATGAACTTTGCAATTTCGCGCCCGACACTTTGCATCTCATCTAGCAAAACAGCTGTTTGAGTCCAAGTTGGGGACTTAACTTTTGACTGTGCCTGAACCATCAATTGCCCTCGCTAGGTTGGTACGAATACCTGGCAGCAGATCTGTCGCAATCATCCCAATTTCTCCGGCTTCAGCGGCACTGTCATCTCCCGCCTTTGCGTGCAGCCAGACACCCAGACAGGCCGTTTCTTCTGCTGTCAGACCCTGTGCCCAAAGTGCACAGATCACCCCGGTCAGTACATCGCCCATTCCACCGGTTGCCATTCCGGGATTACCCTGGTCACATATCCACAATCTCTGACCTCCGGCTACGATAGTGCCGGAGCCCTTTAGCACACAGATACCGCCATACTTTTCAACAATCCGTTCAGCTGAGCCGATCCGGTCCTTTTGTACTTCGCGGGTGGATACACCCAAGAGCCGGCCTGCTTCTCCCGGATGTGGTGTCAGAATCCAGTCAACTCGATTTCGAGGATTCTCTGCCAGTAAATTAAGAGCGTCTGCATCCACTACCAGAGGTACATCAGCGACCGATGCGATGTTCCACATACTCTGCGACCACTCATCCTGTCCGAGCCCTGGACCAATTCCGACCACTGCATGCTGATACAGCATCAATTCAATCTCTTCAGCCTGATTGACTGCAAATCCGCGAACTTCTGGAACGACTGAAGCGATCAATTCTGCACACCCGGACGGCGATGCAACAGAAACTAACCCCGCACCTGCGCGACAGGCGGCTTGCGCTGCCATCACCGCGGCTCCCTGCATGGTCCTGTTGCCACCGATAACGAGAATACGGCCGAAACTGCCTTTATGTGAATCCGCCTTACGCTTGAGCTTTTGGGCAGCGAGTGTATTCGGATCAATCAATGCGGCAGTTTCCCCAATGCGCGCATAGGCTTCTTGCGGAATCCCTAATGTATCGACTTCCAATTTGCCTCGGTGATCTTTCCCTTCACCAATTACCAACCCCAATTTGGTCGAAATAAACGTTACGGTTACATGAGCATGGACCGCAGTGCCGCGCACCGCTCCAGTATCACCATCCAGTCCAGATGGAATGTCCAGTGCAAGTACCGGTTTACCACTCGAATTGATCGAATCAATGATGAATTGAAGCCGCCCTTCAATGTCACGAGTCAGACCACTTCCGAACAATCCATCAACCACCAAGTCGCAATCTTCAAAACATACACCTTCATCAAGATTTTCCACTTCGCCACTCAATTCGAGGTAGCCATCGCTTGCCTTTTTTGCGTCAGGAGTAGCCGGGCTACCCAACTGATACACCCGGGTGGATATACCGGACTGTAAAGCCGCAGTTGCTAGAATGTATCCGTCACCCCCGTTATTCCCACGCCCGCAAATGACCGAAATTCGCTCGCAATTTGGCCACTCTTTTTGCAAAGTATGAAACGCGCCCTGCCCTGCGCGTGTCATCAATTCAAAGCCTGGGGTGCCAAACTCCTCAATTACCAGGCGATCAAGATCCTTAGACTGTTGGCAGGTGTGAATAGGGTGTGGGGACACAGATTAGCAGGAACAACTACTAAATTCAGAACGCTCAAAATTCGGTTAGATTCAATGCGGAAATTATAGCACCTCCTGACATGCAACATTCGTGATTGATCAATGAAGTGCTATAGACAGAATCACATAACAAATTGTTTTAATTTATCTATTTTATGCTTGTGAGCTAAACAAGCAACGTCGGATGAATTTTTTCAATTTAGTAAAATGGTGAGTTCAAGCCATCAATTTCCAGTGTCTTCGAAAACCTCAGGCTACCATCTGACCCCCTTGAATTAAAAAAAAATTGAAACTAGAAATCAAACACTAATTCTGCGGTCATTTAACGGGCGCAACAAATCAGCCAGAGTAAATTTTCCAATCGGGTCGGTTTCGTAATTGATCGACTGGACCCGAACCTGAAAGATGTTGAGTGCAATTGAAATTCCTGTCAGTGCCGTTTGTTTCATTATTCCTGCTTTCAGATTTTCTGCACGGAAGCAAGCGTTGCCTGAGCCTCGTCTTCTTCCTCAATTTGGAGAGCAGCATTGAATCGGTTGAAAAATCCGCACATTGCAATACGGAGCGTCAGTTCAACAATTTGAGAATCACTAAAGTACTCGCGCAAGCGGTCAAAAAATGCATCCGGAATTCTGTTTGCACTTTCAGTCACCAAGATTGAGTAGTCGCGTACCAATCGGTCTAACTCATCCAATCCAGGGCAATCAGGCCGAAGAATGTTCTCAACAGTTTCTCGGGAAAATCCCTCGCTGATCAATTCTGGAGTGTGGTATTTGATGCAACTCTGACACTCATTCATACGGGAAACAACTAAAAGAGCAAGTTCGAGGTGACGTTTTGGCAAGAGCACATCGTTTGAAAATTCAAGCAACAGTCCCATGATGTGCCGCGATGCTGCCGGTCGATGAGCGTAGACTTTCAACTGATTGATGAATGGGCCGTAATTGGCAGCAAATTGCTCGTATTCCTGTTTCAAATCACTTGAAAGTTCGTCTACATCAATATCGCGTACTCGGGCCATTATTCCCTCTAATAAGTCTGGACTGAAACACTGGTTGGACTGATTGATATATGAAAGTGTTTCAATCCCTGAATACTAAAACTTCCGGTCTGGTTTTTGCGGCATCTTCTACTGCCCGACCATTCCCACCGACCTTGTCATGAGATTTAATCAACCGCTAATTGGTGGGTCCGGTTTCAGGTTGTTTTTCACTTCCTGAACAAAACTAGCCGAATTTGGCTTCTCGCCACCGAATCGCTGCGGTCAAGCCCTCGCGCTGGGCAACCTCCATAAACTGAACATAGTTATCAGTCTCGGTCGCTTCTGCAATTGCACCGTTTTCGATCGCGTATTGCAGCGACTGACTGAAACCTGTTATTTCCGCGGTCTGGTTAATGCATGCTTTCATCATCTGAACGACTACAGGGTCCATCGCCGCAACTCGCCTCGCGTACTTCATCGTTTCTACTTCAAGCTCATCGTCTGGAAACACCTTGTTCACCAATCCAATTCGCAATGCTTCCTGTGCGTCAATTATGTCGCCGGAATACAGCAGTTCGCGCGCATGACGAAGTCCAACAACCCATGGCATGACCAATGCAGGTGGTACGGCAGAAAATTTGATTTCAGGCTCACCAAATTGGGCGGTATCGGATGCATAGGTGATACAGCACATCATTGAAAGCTCACAGCTTCCGGCAAGACAATAACCTCGCACCATCGCAATGACTGGTTTAGAGCATCGCCATGGATTCATCTCAAACTTAACGCACTCGCTCAGCATTCTTCGGGTACCAACCGGATTGCGTTTACCATAAAGATTTCGCCAGTCGACATTTAAATCATAACCCGCTCCGAAATGATCTCCGACACCGCTAAGTACAACAACGTAGATATCATCGTTGGCATCGATTGACTTGAACGCCTCTGAGAGTTCGGTAATCAATTCCTGACTTAATGCATTTCTGGCATGCGGTCGATTAATTCGAAGGTGGGCAATGTTACCTTCAATTTCAGTTTGTACTGTATTCGCCATCCAAATCTTCCCGCTCAATCAAGATGCTGCAGCAGATTGTCAATGAATGCTTCACATTTTTCAATCTGCGCAATGTCGATAAATTCATTCGGCTTGTGTGCCTGGTTTATGTGACCCGGACCACACACGACAGACGGGATACCGATTTCTTCAAACAATCCGCCTTCCGTGCCAAAACTGACGCATGCGGTTCCAGAGGTATTCGAGAGTTCCTGCGCTACTTGGAGTAACTCATCATCACTGGTTGCAAGTGCTGGAATGACTGACAGCTCTTTCCATTCGATACGTGCTTCAGGGAAAACTGCCTGCATTTCAGGGAGAATTTCTGACTCGATGTATTGGTACATTCGATTCCAAACCTCATCGGGGTCATCAGTTGGAAGATGCCTGATTTCCGCTTCAAATTCACAAAACTTGGGCACGATATTGAGTGCTGTACCACCACGAACCAGACCAGTGTGAACTGTCGTGTATGACGGACTGAACTCTTCATCAAACGGACCGTGGTTTTTGAATTGTCTCGCTTCCCTTTTCAAAAATGCGATGATCTCGGCTGCAGCTTCAACAGCATTGACACCTATATGCGCCAGACCAGAGTGAGATTCCAGTCCATGAATCGAACAGCGCCTGGATATTTTTCCTTTGTGTGAACGGACAACACGCATTCCGGTCGGTTCACCGATGATGCAGGAACGTGGCTTGTTTTCTCGATTCGCAAGTTCCCGAAGCAGGGTGCGAACACCAACACAACCAATCTCCTCATCATAGGAAAATGCGAAGTGAATGGGTGTCTCCAAGTTCAAGTCGATCATTTGCGGAACTTTTGCCAGGCAGATCGCGATGAAACTCTTCATATCCGAGGTGCCGCGTCCATAAAGTCGATCATCCGATTCACTAATCTGGTAGGGATCTGTAAACCAGTTTTGACCGTCAACCGGTACCACATCTGTGTGACCAGAAAGTGCCACACCCCCGAAGTCGTCCGCACCGATGGTTGCAAAGAGATTCGCCTTTTTTCCAGTTGCATCGTACACCAACTCCGACCGCAAGCCGAAGTCTTCCAGATAACCTTTGATGTACTCAATTAATTCAAGATTCGAATTGCGACTAGTTGTGTCAAATTCAACCAGTTCGCGAATCAGTTGGATGCTGGTCTTCGTCTGTGGCATTTCCTGTCAGATTTTGTAAATTGTTGTTATAGAGTCGACTAGTTGGAACCGTCTTTATTATCGAATTCCGAAACCAGTCACGCGTCGCTAACCTGGCTCTTAACATAGTTGTTTTATGATCATAATGTCAACAACTTAAGCGACAGTACTGGGTGAAATCACCAATACGTTGATTACCAAATTGTTCATTGCAACTGGCTTTCTTCGTCGGCAATTCATACGCCTCAAAGGTATTTCTTACATAGTGGTTATAGTATAGTAAGATTGCCAATGGCGTAGGTATCTCACGAATCATGTATCCCGAATATCGACCTTCTGAATTTTAGCTTTTGAATCCGAATCATCCCTAAGTGCAAATCTCCGCACAAAACACCGCATTAAACACCGTCCTAGGTCTAGCCGCATTCGTCATAATCGTCGCTGGACTTAAGGTTTCAAGTCCGATTGTGGTGCCGATTCTGCTGGCTATTTTCATAGCCACACTCAGTGCCCCGCCGTTGCTATGGTTGGAGAAAAAGGGGCTGCCGACATTGTTGGCATTTCTCGTTGTGATCTCAGTGATTTTCGGAATAGGCGTTTTATTGGCAACGCTGGTCGGAAAGTCCATCAATGATTTTCAAAGTCAGTTATCAACCTACGAACAGCGTCTGGAAGTTTTGTTCAATACAGTGCACGCTCAGATTGTCAGTCTCGGATTTGAAATTCAGTTTACCGATATCGCCAGCGCAATCAGCCCGCAATCGGTCGCGACAACGGTTGGGGGTGTCGTCAACGAAATTGGTGCTTTGGTTGCTAACGCGTTTTTGATCTTTCTGATGGTTATTTTCATGCTGTTTGAGGTTTCCACTTTGCCAGAAAAACTGCAGAAGATTCTCAAACAACCTGTTGATTCGATCGAAAACCTTTCCAAGTTCAGGCAAAACCTGCAGCGCTATCTGGTCATCAAGACACTGGCCAGTCTGGTAACAGCCTCGCTTGTCTGGATATTGCTCGTTGTTTTGGGTGTCGACTTTGCCATTCTTTGGGCATTGCTGGCATTCTTTTTGAACTTCGTTCCAAATATCGGATCCATCATTGCTGCAGTTCCGGCAGTTCTCATCGCTCTGCTTCAACTTGATTTGACCACTGCACTCTCAGTGGCTATCGGTTATTTCGCCATTAACTTTTTAATCGGATCTGTGATTGAACCTCGTGTCGCTGGTCGACACCTCGGTCTTTCTCCACTGATTGTTTTGATGTCTTTGATTTTTTGGGGCTGGGTTCTTGGCCCAGTCGGAATGTTTCTGTCAGTTCCGTTAACGATGATGGTTCGACTGGTAGCAGAAAGCAGCAGCAACCTGCAATGGCTGGCGGTTGTGCTAAGCGACCGAACCTGACGTTCGCAATCCACAAACCAAATCAATTCTAAACTCTGCATGAGTCAGCATAATTCAAAGCAGAGTCCGCCGATTGCACCCGCGCACCCACATACCCATATCACACACAGCGACCAAAGAACAGATCCTTATTTCTGGCTCAAAGACCGAAATGATCCTGCAGTCAAAGCGTACCTTGAAGCCGAGAACGCGTATGCTGAAAGCTGGTTGAAGCATACCGAACCGTTAAGGGAAGAACTTGTCAAGGAGATGTACAGCCGAATCGTAGAGACTGACACGTCCGTTCCAGTCAAGCGAGGACAGTTTGAATACTACTCTAAAGACGAGCAACAAAGAGACTACCTGTCTCACCATCGACGAAAAATTGGCGACCCGGATTCCGAAGAGTTGGTCATTGATGAAAATGTTCTGGCGAAAGGCCACAAGTATTTCGATCTGGGAAATCTTGCAGTCAGCCCTAATCACAAATTGGCCGCTTTTGCTACCGATTTCAGAGGTGATGAGATCTACACCATCGAAGTGTTACGCCTCAAAAACCGTAAACTTCTGCGTGACAAACTGAACAATACATCTGGAAACGTTGTTTGGAGTCAAAGCAACACTGTTTTGATATACACAACACTGAACGAAGTACACCGACCGTACCGCGTTTATCGGCATCGACTGGGGGAGAGTCAGGAGAATGATGAACTCATATTTGAAGAATTGGACGACGCATTCTACGTGTCAGTATCTGAATCCGACAGTGAATGCTTCATTCAGATCAATCTGAAAAGTTCAATTACTTCGGAAGTCTATTTACTTGACGCCAAAGATGATCAGTGCCGTCCGCGGCTGGTATTTGAACGAAGGCATGACGTTCTTTATCGGGTTCAAGACCGAGGCAACACGCTCTATGTCCTCACCAATGACAACGCGGTGAATTTCCGATTGATCAAGACCGAACTGGACCGACTGGACAGATCAGACTGGATTGATGTGATTCCGCACCAAGATCAGGTGACACTAACCGGCTTTCAAGTGTTCAGCGAATACATCGTTGTTGAAGAACGCCGCAATGGCTTGCCCACCGTTAGGGTACTTCAGGATGACGCGAGAGAAGGCTACACAGTTCAAAATCCCGAAAAAATACAGGAACTCAGGCTGCACAGAAATTGGGAATTTGACACGACTTTTTGCCGAGTTGGCGGAAACGCGCTTGACATGCCCTACTCAGTCTATGATCTTGATATGACAACCGGCATGACGACTCATCTCAAAACGCAACCAGTTGGGGGCGATTTTGACCCAAAAAATTATTCGACAGAGAAGCACCTGGCTATTTCACACGATGGGACTGAAATCCCAATCTATCTGGTTTACAGCAAACAAGCGCTCAACGGTCGTCCCACCCCGCTATTACTCAACGGATATGGTGCTTACGGCATCAATTCCAGCCTCTTTTTTTCATCCAAGCGCTTGAGTCTACTGGACCGGGGGATCATCTTCGCAATTACTCAGATTCGTGGTGGAAGCGAAATGGGACGAGGCTGGTACCTGGATGGCAAACTGGACAGAAAGAAAAATACTTTCCATGACTTCAATGCCTGTGCAAACTACCTGATCGAAGAGGGCATTACCAGCCAGAATCAGTTAGCAATCATTGGCGGAAGCGCTGGTGGACTGGTGGTCGGAAATTTTTTGAATTCAGACTCGGTGCGCTGTAAAGCAGCACTCGCGATGGTACCTTTTGTCGATATCGTCACCACCATACTGGATGACACCCTGCCCCTGTCTGTGGTAGAACGGGATGAATGGGGCGACCCCAACGACCCAAATTTTTACGACTATATGAAATCCTATTCACCGTACGACAATACACAGAGAAAAAATTATCCTGCTCTCTATATTACCGCCGGGTTAAATGATCCAAGGGTAGGATTCTGGGAACCCGCCAAATGGGCTGCGAAAATTCGACAGTGCAAAATAGATAACAATCCACTGCTACTAATTACCGAATTGGACTCTGGTCATTCCGGTGCATCGGGACGGCTGGATTCACTTCACGAAACAGCTCGTGACTATGCGTTTATCATTACTCAACTGTTGTGAAAAAGTAATTCTCAATGACAGTCGCCGATAGATCACCAATCGATTGATCAACAACAAGTACAAATTGACACTCAATGGTACAGCGAATAAGAATTCATGATCCAGTCGAATTTCGGACAACGGAAGGAACACAATCGGGTTTTGTCTCTTCTATTTCCAGACAGAAAGCGTATGTTGTGACGCCACCTGGCACGGAGTACAGTGTACCTTTTCGCCAACTCAGGCTCAAGGAAGGCGTATTACCAAAGCGCGTGTTTCCTCGCTCCCTGATTGATCGATGTGCGTTTAGTGTCAATGACAAGGTGAAATTCCAGTACGGAAAAACCCGAGTAAAAGGACACATCACTCAAATGAACCCGAATCGAGCACGCGTCAAAACGGCAGCAAATGAATTTTGGAATGTCCCTTACAACATGCTCAGCGGCGATATGATCGCTAAGCGACGGAAATCAAATTTGAAAAAACTTGTCTCAACCGCCGATCAAGCTGACAAGTTAATCGCAAAGCACAATCTTCACGAGTGGCGATTCAATTTCGACAACGCCAGAAAACGAGCTGGCTGCTGCTTGTATAAGGAGCAGTTGATTACGATGTCCCAGCAGTTTTGCCTCAATGCCGAAGACAGCGAAATTACCGACACCATCCTGCACGAAATTGCTCACGTATTGGTTGGACACCAGCACGGACACAATGCTGTATGGCAAGCCAAAGCTCGAGAAATTGGCTGCAGTGCAAGTCGTACTCACGATGTAGAAGTCACCACACCTCGATATATTGTTTCTTGCAAGAACTGCGGGACTTTTGGCACGCGCGACAAACGCGGTCGAAACCGCGTCTGTAAGTGGTGTCACACCCCGGTCACTTATGAAAATTATTCGAAAGAACTTTGGAACTCCTATCAGACATAAATCTTAAGAATGAGCCCCTTGAGTTCGATGGTCCTCCATCGGATTCAGCGGTAGGTCTCCGTATTGAATCGGAGGGGGATTTAATCCGGATTGAACTTCGCTCCAACGCCGGTGCAAATCAGCGGGCACTCGTCATTTGCGTGTTAATTCTATCTATCGCTGCCTTAGCCATCGCTATAATAATCGCTTTATTTGGAGCATGGCTGGTCCTGCCATTTGCCGGTCTGGAAATCCTGCTGTTAGCAATTGGCACTTACATCGTCTGTTCCCACAGTGATGATGCTGATGTGCTGGTAATCAGTCGGAATTATGTGCACCTGACACAGAGGCGTCGGTCAAAACAATCAGTTAGTTCATTTTTTCGGCAATGGACAAAGTTTGTCTTGTTGCCTGGTAAAACCGGACAAGAGCCTGTTCGACTTTTGGTTGTCAGCAGAGCTAAAGAACTGGAAATTGGAGAATTTTTAATTGAAAGTTCAAAAAAAAGACTGTACTGGCAATCGGCTGAGTGGGTCAGAAACCATATTTAAATTTCAACAAATTATCGCCCGTATGGGAGTCCGTTGATGTCTCAAATGTTTTGTAGCGCGCGAAGCTTGCTGCGGATTGCCGCAGCCGCAACCGCACTGTTTCCTCTAAGCGTCTTTGCGGAGTGGGGGTTGAATCTACCACCTCCATCATCGTCCGTCGCAAGTCGGATCCTGGATCTGCATAATGCGATCATGATCGTTTGTCTGATCATTTTTGTGATCGTATTCGGCGTGATGTTCTATTCGCTCTACGCGCACCGCAAAAGCCGCGGGCATGAAGCACATCAATTCTCTCATAACTCAAAACTCGAAGTAGTCTGGACTGTCATTCCCTTTCTGATTCTGGTTGGTCTCGCCATACCATCGACTGCAACTCTGCTGTACATGGAAGACACAACAGACTCGGACCTGACTATCAAAATCACCGGCTATCAGTGGAAATGGCAATACGAGTACCTTGAACACGATATCAGTTTCTTCAGCAATCTGTCGACCCCGCGCGCTCAAATCGAAAACCGTGAACCCAAAGGTGAACACTATCTTTTGGAAGTTGACAAGCCAATGGTCATGCCATCCAATCGGAAAGTACGATTTCTAATTACCTCAAATGATGTCATCCACGCCTGGTGGATTCCAAAATTCGGCGTGAAAAAGGACGCAATTCCCGGCTACATCAATGAATTCTGGACTAATGTCGATTCCCCAGGAACCTTTCGCGGTCAGTGTGCGGAACTTTGCGGGAAAGACCATGGATTCATGCCCATAGTTGCGGAAGTGCTGTCACCTGAAGACTTTGACGCATGGGTTGAAGAAAATAAACCCAAGCAGGTCGCTTCTGCTACTGAAATGACTGATGTAGGAACACAGACCGCTGCTAGTCCAACCGCATCATCTGAGGATGTTAACCGTGAATGGACAATGGATGAGCTAATGGAACATGGCAAAACAGTCTATATTCAGTGCATTGCCTGCCACGGACCTGACGGGAAGGGAATTCCGCCACATTTCCCACCGCTCACAGGAAGCGAAATAACAATCGGACCACTTGATGCTCACATCGACATTGTGATGAACGGTAAGGCGAATACAACGATGCAGGCTTTCAAAGTGCAGTTGAGCGATGTTGACATTGCCTCCGTCATCACCTATGAGCGAAATGCGCTTGGCAATAGCGTCGGAGATCTGGTTCAGCCGTCAGAGATTGCGGCTAGACGCTAACCGAACATGAACGAAACCGAAAACTGAACAAAGCAAAACATACTGAAGCAAGGTAAATTAATTATGTCCGCTGCGCACACCGAAGCACACGACCACCACGACCATCGTCCAAGTGGCATCATGCGTTGGTTGACAACGACCAACCATAAGGACATTGGAACGATGTATCTGATCTTTGCGATGACCATGTTCTTTGTCGGCGGAATTATGGCGCTTGCAATTCGCGCCGAACTGTTTCAGCCTGGTCTACAGGTCGTCAACCCGGAACTTTTCAATTCACTGACAACCATGCACGCGCTGATCATGATTTTTGGTGCCATCATGCCAGGATTTGTGGGATTTGCGAACTGGCTGATTCCAATGATGCTTGGTGCGCCTGATATGGCTCTGCCCAGGATGAACAACTGGAGTTTCTGGATTCTTCCTTTTGCTTTCGCCATGCTACTCGGTAGTCTGTTTACCGTTGGTGGTGGACCAGCTTCGGGTTGGACTCTATACGCGCCGTTGTCAGTTCAGGGCGGCGCTGGCGTTGACATGACAATTCTTTCGATTCATATGATGGGAATTTCGTCAGTGCTTGGCGCAATCAATATCATCGTGACCATTATGAATATGCGAGCGCCCGGCATAACTTTGATGAAGATGCCGCTGTTCGTCTGGACCTGGCTTATCACCGCATTCCTGCTAATTGCAGCGATGCCAGTCCTTGCCGGTGCAGTAACAATGCTCCTGACCGACCGACACTTCGGCACTGCATTTTTTGATCCGGCAGGTGGCGGTGACCCGGTTCTGTTTCAGCATATATTCTGGTTCTTTGGACATCCGGAGGTATACATCCTGATTCTGCCGGCATTCGGTATTGTTTCACAGATTATTCCAACCTTCTCCCGCAAACCACTTTTCGGTTATGACAGTATGGTGTTCGCAACAGCCGGAATCGCCTTCCTTTCGTTCATCGTGTGGGCACACCATATGTTTACTGTTGGCATGCCTCTGGCAGGTGAACTGTTCTTTATGTACGCAACGATGCTGATCGCAGTGCCTACTGGAGTGAAGGTATTTAACTGGGTTGCCACGATGTGGCGCGGATCTATCACCCTGGAGACGCCGATGCTGTTTGCGCTGGCGGTCGTATTTCTGTTTACCATCGGTGGTCTGTCAGGACTAATGCTGGCGATTGTTCCGGCGGACTTTCAGTACCATGACACCTATTTTGTGGTTGCACACTTCCACTATGTCCTGTTTTCAGGTTCCATCATGGCAATGATGGGTGCGACTTATTACTGGCTGCCGAAATGGACGGGACGCATGTACAGCGAAGGTTTGGGGAAAACGCATTTCTGGCTGACTACAATATTCTTTAATGTAACATTTTTCCCGCAGCACTTCCTCGGACTGGCTGGAATGCCGAGACGCATACCTGACTACTCGGTGCAGTTCACCGAATTCAACATCATTTCGTCTATCGGTGCGTTCGGTTTAGGGTTGGTACAACTGCTATTTGTCTACATCATTATTCAAGCCGTGCGTGGCAAAAACGAGAAGGCAACCGCGCAAGTTTGGGAAGGCGCCGATGGACTTGAGTGGACAGTTGATTCGCCGCCTCCGTACCACACGTTTGAGACGCCTCCAACTGTCAAATAATTATTCGAATGGGTGAAGACATTGTCTGACAATAAGAACGACGGCATAAAACGGACGGCTCTGCTGCTAGGTTGTATTTCACTGGTATTCTTTGTTGCAATTATTGTGGTTGAATACATTAGGTGAATGATTTGACTAGCTTTCAGGCAATGAAACGTTCTAAAACCCGCTGGATTTTGATCCTGTCTGGGACAGTGATGCTTATGTTTGGTTTTGGCTATGCACTGGTACCGTTGTATGACCTGTTTTGTGAGATTACCGGAGTTGGTGGCAAGCCAACTGTTGCTGTACTGCAGTTGGATTCAGACGAAAATCCGATCGATTATTCGAAAGAGGTTACTGTCGAATTTACTGCTACAGGCAATAACAACATTCCATGGACCATCAAACCACTGGTCAAAAAAACCAAAGTACATCTCGGTGAAGTTCACATGATGAACTACCTGGTAACCAACACTTCGAACCAGCAGATGGTTGGGCAGGCGATTCCAAGCATTACCCCAATGCAAGGTGCCAGGCATATGGTCAAACTTGAATGTTTCTGCTTCAATGCCCAAACACTTGAACCCGGAGAGGCCCGGGAAATGCCAGTCCGGTTCTATGTTAATAAGGACCTGCCGGATGAAATCAATACACTAACTCTGTCTTACAGCTTCTTCCCGATGAATGAGTCAGCGAGTACCTCAGACAATCGATCGGAAGAACAGCATAGCAGTTCATGACATCACGAAATTTTGAAATCTTTCAAATCAATGAAACGAGGATAAACGATGAGCGCTTCGAACGGCGATTATTTTCTCCCTGATCCTAGTCCATGGCCATTGGTGGCATCTGTCGGGCTTTTCACTCTGGCCGGCGGATTTGTCATGCTGGTTAACGAAGTAAACATGGCACCGTGGGTCATGCTGGCTGGTGGCCTGATCATCGCTTTCATGATGTTCGGCTGGTTCGGTATCGTTGTTTTGGAAAGTGAAGGTGGAAAGTACAACGCCCATGTTGATGTCTCTTTCAGGATGGGAATGCTGTGGTTTATCTTCTCCGAAGTGATGTTTTTCGGTGGATTTTTTGGCGCACTATTTTACTTGAGAAATTTGTCGATACCCTGGCTGGCAGAAACTGACATCCTGTGGATGGGCTTTGAAGGCGGATGGCCGACGGCTGGCCCTATGGGTCCAGAATTGATTGCGGCTGATACCCCAATTTCATCGGCCGTTCAGTTCTCCACTATCGGTGCCTGGGGCATTCCAGTCTGGAACACACTTATATTATTGAGCTCCAGTGTCACTGTTACCATCGCCCACTGGGAACTCAAAAAGAACAACCGTCTGGGTCTTATTGTCTGGCTCGCAATCACCGTATTGCTTGGGTTCCTGTTCCTATACCTTCAGGGTTTTGAATATGCACACGCTTATGCCGACCTCGGGCTGACACTTGGTACTGGTGTGTACGGCGCAACTTTCTTTATGCTAACCGGGTTTCACGGATTTCATGTGACCATCGGCGCAATTATTCTGCTGGTGATTCTGATTCGATGCATCCGCGGTCATTTCAAACCCGATCATCACTTTGGATTTGAAGCGGCAGCGTGGTACTGGCACTTCGTTGATACAGTCTGGGTGGGACTCTTTATCTTTGTTTACGTTGTGTAAACGTTAGTTCCCAACTACCTACTCAGTCGCAGAAGATTTTGGTGGTATTGGCACTGTATTGCTAGGTGTAATCAAACCGGTGTAAATTCCGCCAACAATCAAACCGAAAAGCAATACCCAAATCGATATACGGACGGTCAATGCCTTGACCGTTCGATTGCTGGCGCCCCGGTCCTTCAGCATGTACCAGAATGCTGAAACAAGGCTGCCAATCATTACCAGCAGTAAAATTCCGATAATTAAGTTTTGTACCAACGCTGTTGACTCAGTAGAAGTTCTGGATTTGGAAGTGTGCTGTGTTTGGCAAGGTGAGTGTGTCAAATCCAGACTGATTGAAGCCGAATGTTCGCTTAATTGAGTCTGAATTATAAGGGTATAGATCGAACCAACTACCTGCTGAATAGCACTTCATTTTGATCGTCTTGCCTAATTCTGATCTAGTCAGCATGAAGACGCATTACATGGGAAGAAATCCGCATTCCTCGAAGTGTTAAAATCGCTGAGTCACCTGGTCAATGATGAGAATATTCTTCAGAGCCGACGTTTCCAAATGCACAACCTGACTCTTGCTAAAAATTAAACAGACATGTCTGATCTTGGAAAAGTTGCTGAATACATCATTGAGGACTTTTACAACGGTCGATTCGATTTAAGTGAGCGCGGCAATATTTCGGCGCCATCGTCCTGGTCAACCTTACCCCAAGTTGAATGCACGCAATATCTGCGCGACGCGAATGCTTCTGATCGAACCATTCTGCTCTATCTGACATTTATCTCAGCAATTGATCGCGCTAGAAATTCAGAACGGTGCTGGTGGAACGGACTTGAACTCTATGAAAGTCACTCGGAAGTCTACGATCCTTTACACTTGCTTCAGGTGAGTGTCGATCAGTTGACAGAGTATCTGCAAGAATGCGGCGTTTCTCAGAATACCGAGCAGGACCCTCAAGCCTGGCTTGACATCGCACAAACCATTACATTCGAAAGCAGTTGCCCTGTGAGTCGGGTGATCTATGGCAAGACAGTCGATGCCAAACAATTGCTCAAAGATCTTAGTACTCGAGGTGAAGAAGGTCGAAACCGGTTTCCACTTTTGAGCGGCTCAAAAACCGGCCGCAAGTGGGTTTATATGCTAGCAAGTCCCGGTGGTGCAAAAATAACCCATATTGATTCTTTGCCAATAACGGTTGATGCTCATGTCAGTCTTGCAACTGAAAATTTGAGAATAGCCAAAAAAGATCGTGCAGAAACTTCTAATGATGTGCACTACATCCAGTCAGTCTGGCGCAGTGCAGTCAACTTGATGCAACCCGAGGAACCAGATGGCGTTCGAGATACCTGCGCGGGTCTCGATCCTGCTCTTTCGTTTTTTGGCCGATATGGGTGTGGTCATTGCGACAAGGTCGGTGCTCCTGTGCGTCTCGGACGTGCCTGTAACTACTGTAAGTTGTTTCGGTAACTAGAATATTTCGACCTGTTTATCCGTAAACAACTACTAAAATCGCAATCAATGCGCGAATTTCCACTCGGACCGTAAACTGCCTGTGAAACTTCAGTTTCGATTCCGAATTACCCCAACACTCGCAACTGTCGCTCTGTTGCCAGTGTTAATCGGACTGGGATTCTGGCAGCTTGATCGTGCCGAGCAAAAGACTGAAATAAACAACCTATATCTGCAGCGAAGCGATGCGCCGGCCGTAGTGATTGGTTCAATGGTAGAATCACCTCAGGAACTGGAGTATCGACGACTCAAGGCGACAGGTACTTGGGATGCGCAGCATGAATTCCTACTGGATAACCGAGTCCGACGAGGTCAGCCCGGTTTTCACGTCATTACACCGCTGATATTTCGCGGCGGACAATCCGCAGTATTGGTTAATCGAGGCTGGATTCCAGGATCACCGGACCGCAGTCAATTGCCCAAAATTGAGGCTTTGAGCGGTGATACCAGCTTAACAGGGCTTGCAATCATTCCACCTGCAGACACCTTTGTTCTGAAGCAGGATTCCCCTGTACAACCTGAAGAATGGCCACTAATCTGGCAGACTCTCGACATCAAACGATTTTCCGATGCTGTTCCTTACGAAATTCAGGGCGTTGTCATTCAACTGGATGATGACCACCCGGCTGGATTTGAGCGACAGTGGCCACCACCTGATAATGTCTGGATAACCCGTCATAGAGCTTACGCTTTTCAGTGGTTTGCACTCAGTGTAACGTTGCTTGTGATATACTTTTTGCTGACCCTCCGGCCTCGCCGAGACTGAATCAACAAACTGCGGTCTACCTGACTTCGCATATCAATTCAATCACTTAAAACTTGTTAATTGATCAGCCTTTCGCCTTGAACAGGGCTGATGTTTACCGCAGTCCAATTCTGTACATCGAGTTCAGACCTAACTCTCGCTTGTCGTAACGGCAATGACATCAAATATTTCAAATCCTTCTGAAATTGCTGAACCATTACCTGTCCGCAGCATACTGCAGGAATACTTCCGAATAACTAAACCAAGGGTCGTTGGCCTGATTATGTTTACCGCAGTCGCTGGTATGTTCCTAGCGGTGCCGGGAATGCCAAATCTACTTACTGTGTTGCTTGCAACGCTAGGAATCGGACTTTCAGCTGCTGCAGGTGCCGCAGTCAATCATGTGCTGGATGAGGAGAAAGATGCGCAAATGAAGCGTACTCGCAACCGCCCGATTCCTACCGGACGGCTTGAAACCGGTCCAGCTCTGATCTTTGCCTGTGTTTTAGCAGGAATGTCAATGATCATCCTCTCGGTGACGGTCAATGTCCTGACTAGCATTCTGACATTTGCATCTCTAATCGGATATGCCGTCATCTACACTGTATTTCTGAAGCACGCCACACCCCAAAACATCGTTATCGGAGGTGCTGCTGGAGCGATGCCTCCAGTACTTGGCTGGACTGCAATGACAGGTGAACTGAGTTCAGATGCTTTCCTGCTGTTTCTGATTATCTTCTGCTGGACACCGCCCCACTTTTGGGCGCTGGCACTCTATCGGCATCTCGATTATGAGAAGGCCAAAATTCCCATGCTTCCTGTAACCCACGGGCAAAAATTTACACGCCTGCAAATTTTGCTCTACACCGTGCTGCTGGTTGCCGTTTCAATCATGCCCTTTGCAACGGGTCTTTTCGGACTGCCTTATCTGGCGGCGGCTTTAATTCTCGGAGTCATTTTCATCGCTTTCGCCATTCGCTTGTTTCGAAACTACAGTGATGATCTATCTCGCAAAATTTTCAGATTTTCTATACAGTACCTTGCGATATTGTTCGCAGTAATGCTTTTCGATCACTACCTGAGCATCACCCTTACGTTTTAAACTCTCCCCCGCGATAGAGCAAATTAAGTGTCAGGTACTCAGAGCAATATGGTTGAATTTCCGGCAATCAGAGCATTGTCGCCATTGGATGGTCGGTATTCTGGAAGAGTTGAAGCGCTACGCGATACGTTCAGTGAATACGGATTAATCAAGCTTAGGCTACATGTCGAAGTTGAATGGCTAATTCACTTGGCCAATCTGCCGCAGTTTGCGGATCTCCCACCACTTTCTGATCAATCTGTTGCAAGTCTCCGAAGTCTGGTGGAAATTTTTTCCGTCGAAGATGCACGGGAAGTGAAAAAAATCGAAAGCAAGATTAATCATGATGTCAAAGCGCTTGAATACTTTCTCAAAGAGCGTTCCAAGTCAATTCCTGAATTAGCCACAGCTCGCGAATTCATTCACTTCGGCTGTACTTCGTACGACATCAACGATAACTGCTTCGGCTTAATGCTGGAGTCTGCCCGAGAAACTGCTCTTGTACCTGAGTTGACTCAACTCGTTGATGAGTTGTCACGGTTGGCGACTGAATTCGCGGAGACACCAATGCTGGCTCGAACACATGGTCAGCCAGCTTCTCCGACAACAGTGGGCAAGGAATTCAGAATATTTTCCACCCGACTGTCAAATCAGATCCAGGTGTTCTGCAACATCGCTATAAAAGGGAAATTTAGCGGTGCAACTGGCAACTTCAATTCTCTTCATGCTGCTAATCCTGAAGTCGACTGGTGTCAGACCGCCAAAGACTTTGTAAATTCACTTGGACTTGAATACAGCCCCGTAACTACCCAGACCGAATCGCATGATTACATTGCGGAATACTGCCACTCGTTGCAACGCATAAACTCGATCATGCTGGATCTTTGCCGCGATGTCTGGGGATATATTTCAATTGGCTATTTCAAACAGAAGGTTGTAAACCGAGAGGTTGGCTCATCCGCGATGCCACACAAAGTCAACCCTATTGATTTCGAAAATGCAGAAGGAAACCTGGGGCTTGCCAACGCAATTTTTGGGCATCTAGCTGACAAATTACCCATCAGTCGCTGGCAAAGAGATCTGAGCGACTCTACAGTGCTCAGAAACTTGGGTGTACCCATCGGCCACAGCCAGATCGCTTATCAGTCGCTCCGTGCCGGACTTTCAAAACTTGAGATCAATCCCCAGCGACTCAACTCCGATCTCGACACGGCATGGGAGGTTCTAAGCGAAGCGATTCAGACCGTTCTCAGGAAACACGGCGGCGAACTGCCGTATGAACGAATGAAGGAACTTACACGCGGCGTGACAGTCTCTGAAATTGAAATCCGAGAGTTCATAAGCGGATTAGATTTACCGGAATCTGACCGGGAGAAATTACTCAAACTCACACCGCGTGAATACACCGGGTACGCGGCTTTGATCGCTCGTGGTAATACCAATTCGAGGTAATACAACGTGCTCCAGCTTATTGCTTAATCTGGGCGTTGCAAAAATCAATAAAGCTACCGACAACGAGATGCTCCTCTCCGGTGATATCAATTTTCCCACTCACATTGCCGGGTAAAACTAAAAACTCGAATTTAGTCGACTTGGCATTACCCAGTCCACGCAAAGTGTTGAAGTAACCATCATTACCTGGACTGATATGATTCGACATGAAAGTTTCAGTTTCGGTAGCGGAAATCCAGACATCAGAGTATCTTTCCTCTCCAAAATTCGATTCCACTGTCCGAATGTTCGAGGGATCACTCACATGTCCGTGGCTAAGCAGGACTGCCTGATATTCCTCAAAACAGGCAAATGACAAAAATGGATGAGGGTTGTCCTCAACATAGGGGTGAAGATGACCACAATACAAGAATCCGGGTTCTGCAACCCAGCAGTTTCCACCCTTAATCCAGTTGAGTTTCTCAGGTTCACCTTGTGCACCGGATACACCGGAAAACAACAGCAGATAGATGAAGGCCAATATAACGGATAATCTCTTGTTCATAAATGTTCCGATAGTGAGTCGCAGAAAACTAATTTATTGCGTAATTGCATCGAATGATTCTGGATTAGACAATCTACAGCCATTAAGTTCGACCAATTGAACGCTAACCCAATCAGAATCTCAAAATTCCTGTCCCAGCAGGGAATTTGTTCGCGTCGTGAGGCTGAATTCTTTATTCAAAAAGGCTGGCTCAAGGTGAACGGTGAAACAGTCGTTGAATTTTACACGACCGTTGACGGCAACAGCGAAATTGAACTTGACCCGAAGGCCAAAGCGTATCAGAATAGTCTGATTACTGTGGTGCTTCACAAGCCGGTTGGCTATGTCTCAGGTCAGCCGGAAAAACAGTACAGACCTGCTGCTTCTCTCATCACCCGAAATAATCAGCAAAAGAACAGCGACGATACTCCTGAAAATAGAGCAGTAAGGCCGATTAAAGGGCTGGCACCAGCTGGGCGACTCGACATTGATTCCACAGGGCTTTTGATTCTCACCCAGGATGGGCGTATCGCAAAACGACTGATTGCACCAGATTCAGATGTTGAGAAAGAATACCTGGTGCGTGTCAATCGGAATGTTCGATCGGACCAACTCAGCCGACTGACAGTTGGGCTAAGTCTTGATAACGTAAAACTGGCGCCTGCGAAAGTCGATCTTTTGGACAACAACTATTTCAGAATGACACTAACTGAGGGTCGCAAACGCCAAATTAGGCGTATGTGCGAACTGGTAGACCTTGAGGTCACTGGACTCAAACGTGTGCGTATCGGTAATGTCCGGCTTGGCAGTCTTCCAGTCGGAAGGTGGCGACTACTCCGCCCAAAGGAGTCTTTTTAGACGTGCTGGACTACAATCTAATCCGGCCACTGCTTTTTAGACTGGACCCGGAATTTGCTCATCAACAGACGATCGCGCTCCTTCAGAAAGCATCGAACAAACCGCCGCGAGTAGCCAAGCTCACAGAACGGTACCGGAACAAAATACCTCAACTCCCAATAGAACTTTTTGGAAAAAAACTGAGCAATCCAGTCGGACTGGCTGCAGGGTTTGACAAAAACGGAGTTGCATACCCTGCCCTGTTTGCACTGGGTTTTGGATTCGTCGAGATCGGCACAGTTACACCTAGGGCACAACCAGGAAATCCCAAGGTACGGGTCTTCCGTTTAGATCAGGAAGAATCGATCATCAATCGTTTGGGGTTCAATAACAACGGACTTGAGGCAATGCTTGGAATTCTTTCTGCATATTCGAGTTGCATTCGACCGGGAATTCTTGGTATCAATATCGGAAAAAATACTGACACACCCAATGAACGGGCAATTGAAGATTATCTCGCTTGTCTTGACGCAATTTACAATTATGCGGATTATGCTGTGCTCAATCTGTCATCACCCAACTCACCGGGCCTAAGGTTGCTGCAGCAAGAGTCCGAATTCAACGAATTAGTTCATGCTGTTATGGAAAAACGAGATGAACTGGTAAATAATCAAAGCGACAAACTGCTACCGATTGCAGTCAAGATTTCACCTGATCTCGAACCCGAACAGATTGACGCAATTGCGGAACTCTCTCTGAACCATCGTGTTGATGCGTTGATTGCAACCAATACCACCATTGCACGAACTGCACCTGTCTCGCACAAGCATTTCACTCAAACGGGCGGCCTGAGTGGCAAACTGTTGACAGATCAGTCCACATCAGTCATCAGTCGTCTCGCCAGCACCACTGGAGGTCAAATACCCATTATTGGTGTTGGAGGGATCAGTTCGGCTGAAGATGCCTGGAACAAATTACTCGTTGGCGCAACAGCACTACAACTCTATACGGCGATGGTCTTCCAAGGACCCGCCATACTGCGTCAGATCGTCACCGGATTGGCCGAACAAGCCAGACGTTACGATGAAAGAAACTTTGCCGCTGCTATTGAACAAGCCCGAAATCAATTTTAGGTGTGCAACCCTCGACTCTCATCCGCTCCGATCATCAGATTCATACACTGCACCGCAGCGCCACTCGCACCTTTACCCAGGTTATCCAGAATAGCAACGAGAAATACGTGACCTGAAGGGTGCCCGCAAACGGTTAATTCAATGCTATTGGTACCGTTGCATCGCCTAGGATCAAAACTGCGTGGGTCCGACTGAGTTGAATCCAGTTTTCGCAGCCTCACAAATGGCTCGTCCCGGTAACGCAATTCGTACGCTGCCATAATTCTTTCGCTGCGATCGGTAATTGCGTCATTCAACCAACCTGCATGCAAAGGAATCTCTACTCGCATGCCCCTGAAAAATGGCCCAACCCGCGGCAAAAACTGTGGTTCGCGCTGCAAACCTGAATACTTCATCATTTCTGGGATGTGTTTGTGTACCCGATCTAATGCATACGGCGCTGAAAACGGTATGGACAGCAGTTCCTGCACCGGACTCTCCCAGGTTTCGATCAAGCTTCGCCCTCCACCGGAATATCCCGACAATGCGTGAACGATCAACTGACTGTCTGCTGCAAGCAAGCCCTCTTCAATCAGCGGTCGCAACAGTAGAATTGCACCGGTCGAATAACAACCTGGATTGGCAACCTTACTCGAAGTTTGAATGGACTGTCGAACATCTGGACCAAGCTCGGGCATACCGAAAATCCATTCATCCGAAACGCGGTGTGCAGTACTGGCATCAATTACCCGGGTTTCATGCGCTTGTGCCCACTCGACCGATTGCCTGGCGGCATCGTCCGGCAGGCAAAGAATCGTCAGATCAGACTCTCCAATTGCGTCCTGCCGCGCACTATCCTCTTTTCTTAATTCGTCGGGCAGTCGAATGACTTCAATATCAGACCGATTTTCTAGAAAATCAAATACTTGAAGAGCAGTTGTGCCGGCCTGACCATCTACAAATATTTTCGTACTTGGCGTCTGATTCATCCTTCCATGGGTAGCATTACTGCGCTGTCATCAGACCAGGTCAGCCAGACCTTGCGATCGGTTGTGTACATCTGGTCCAAAACGCCTGTAAGATTCTGCAAAGCAACTGAAATCGGGTATTCCCGCCCTTCAACATGTACGTAGAGGTGACTGCGATCACCAAGGTAAGCGGAAGGCCCCATACGTCCCAAAACTGAGTTGTATTGCTGACTTGGCTGTTCAAAGGAAATTGAAAATTTTTCCGGTCGAACGGCCAAGGTAAAAACATTTCCAGGACTCACAATGGTTTGTGGGGTAGCAATTTTGACACTGCCAAGCTCACTGGCTTCTCCGATTGCAATACCATCTGAGAAATCTTTCAGCGTACAGTCAAAGAAATTCATTGTGCCAATAAAATCTGCAACAAACCTCGATTGAGGTTGTTCATAGAGCGATCCAGGCGTTGAAACTTCGATGATGTCACCCTGATTCATCACTGCGATTCGATCCGATAGAGTCAGCGCTTCTTCTTGGTCATGAGTAACAAACACAAATGTAATGCCAACCTGCTGTTGCAAAAGCCGAAGCTCAATCTGCATCTGTTCTCTGAGTTTTTTGTCCAGTGCACCGAGCGGTTCATCAAGGAGCAGTACCTTCGGCTGCTTGATCAGCGCCCGCGCCAATGCAACACGCTGTCTTTGACCACCCGAAAGTTCATTGGAGCCACGATCTCCATATCCCGGGAGCTTGATCAGTTCCAGCATCTGTTCGATTCGTTCATCCAGTTCCTGTTTCGAAAGACCTGACTTGCGCATGCCAAACGCAATATTCTGGGAGACGTTCAGGTGTGGAAATATGGCGTAGTTCTGAAACACCATGTTCACCGGCCGAATATTCGGCGGCGACAGCGTAACATCCTGACCGTCAATATCAATGGTACCTTTAGTCGGTAGTTCAAATCCAGCCAGCATACGTAGCAAAGTGGTTTTGCCGCAGCCGGACGGACCCAAAAGAGAGAAAAACTCACCTTTCAGTACGTCCAGATTTGCATTATTTACGGCCCGGACATTACCAAAATCCTTGGTGACATTGTTGATTGAAATGATAACTTCGGACATTGAATCAAACCTTCGACTTGTTGCCGAGATCGACACCACCGCGCCGGATCAATTCAGCGGCAAAAATCACGACCGTGGATACCATCACGATAATTGCTCCAAGTGCCAGCACTGATGGCAGTTTATCCGGAAATCGCAGTTGACTCCAAATATGCAACGGTAAAGTCGCGTCCGTTCCGGCAAGAAAGAATGCAAGAATAAATTCATCAAAGGAAATTGTGAAAGTCAATAGAAAACTTGCAACGACACCTGGAAGAATTATCGGAAAGGTTACCCGCCAAAATGTCCACCACGCGTTTTCACCCAGGTCCTGAGCCGCTTCTTCATAGCTCTTGTCAAAGCCTTCCATGCGCGAAATTAGCACGAGCATCGAAAATGGTGTGCAGAGCATCAAGTGGCCAATTCCAACCGTAATCAGCGACAACTTTATCCCACCTACGCTAAACGTCATTAGCAGAGATATTCCGAGAATAATTTCTGGAATGACCAGTGGCACCATAATAAAACTGATCAGCAGACCACTTCTTCGCATTCGATAACGCGTTACCCCTTTTGCCGCAAAGATTCCCAGTACTGTGCTCAAGAAGGCGACACTAAGCCCAACCTTCAAACTGTTGATGAGCGCGTTCTGTAAACCCTGACTATCCGCCAGTTGAGCGTACCACTTGAATGTAAATCCCAACAGCGGGAAAGTAATGTATTGCGAATCATTAAACGAGAACAGCGGCAGTACAGCAACCGGCGCATACAGAAAAATCAAGTACACCACCGCATAGACTGACAGCGTGTTAAGTCTGGATCGGGTACGGATCACTGCCTAAGCCACCTTCTTTCGGAACAATTGGGTCGCACCTAACAATAAGCAAACGACGAGTGTCACTGTAATCATTGAAATAATCGATAAGGCCGCTCCCAAGGGCCAGTTAAGCGCCTTGCCGAACATCGACTGGATAATATTGCCAATCATTATTCCGCGAGTACCTCCCACTAGCGACGGTGTAACATAATCACCAACCGTTGGGATAAATACCAGCAGACTGGCAGCGATAACGCCAGGGAGTGAGAGGGGTAACGTAACTCGAATGAAGGTCATAAACGCACTCTCGCCCAGATCTCGAGACGCTTCAATCAGTGATCTATCAATTTTTTCAAGCGAAACATAGATCGGCAAAATGGCGACTGCTGCCCAGGCATGAGCTAATGTAATCACCACTGCAATTGGGTTATAGAGCAGAAACTCCAACGGTTCGGCAATGATGCCCAATGACATCAGACCGGAATTGATGACACCGTTGTATCCCAAAATCACTTTCCAGGAAAAAACTCTGAGCAAATAACTCGTCCAGAATGGAATGGTGACAAGAATGATCCATATCATCTTGTTCCGTTTAACGTGAAAAGCAATGAAATAGGCCAACGGATAGGCCAACAGCACGGTAACCAGCATCACCAGCAGGGAAATGCGGATCGACCGATAAAGAATAAGGTAATAGATTTTTTTGCGAAAAAAATCTGCGTAGTTCGTCAGGGTGAAGGTCTGAATAAGATCGACGTATTCCTGCTTCCAGAAACTCAGAGTGACCAGAATCATCAATGGAAACATCAGACCTAGCAGTACGATGGTCAGAGTGGGAGACAGCAGCGTGTAGCCACGCATAGCTTCACTTCTTCGAAACCGTAACTGGAACCGCGAAATTAAAGATTGTTCAGCTGCTAGGGATGGCATGAATTCGCGCCTTTAGCGTCAATCTAGAGAGATGGGCAAACGATTTGACACTGAACTTCAAGTTCAGTGGGTGGTTTTTATTGTCTAGTGCGTCAGTTGGACAATTCGGGGGCTCGAAGTTATCAAACCCCCAAATATTGTTGTCCAGTATTAAGCAGGGCTCTACAAGCCGGCTTTTACTTCCTCAAACATGGACTGAAGAGCAGCTTCATTGCCGATCGGCACCTGAAAGATGCCAGCGCTCAGCAATGCCTCCGGATCACGTGACAGACCGCGATCGGCGAGCAAAGCTTCATCGACAAGACTGTACGCATCGATGTTTGAATGGCCATATCCTTCTTCAACAATTGAAAAAGCACCTGATTCAGGAGCAAGAAAAGCATCAATGACATCATAAGATTTATCGAGCTTTGCAGGGTCCGCATCCGCCATCAGGCAGAACCCGCAAACCCACGTCATTGCACCTTCTTTTGGATTCATGTACTTTACATTGACGCCCGCAGCCTTGAGTGCTGTAAACGCATCGTTCCAAGAGCTGGTGGCAACCAGTTCACCTGCCGCCATTGAATTTTCCAAGTCGGTTGGACTGGTCCAATAGTAGCGCAGCAATGGAAGCTGTTTTCTCAGCAGTTCCCTCGTCACTTCGACTTCATCGTCTGTCATATTAAATGGGTCTGCTGCCCCACCGTAAATGGCTGCAACCATCACACCATCAATCAGGCTGTCAGACATAGACAGTCGTCCTGAGTAGCGTTCATCCCACAGAATGCCCCACGTTTCATCTTCCTGATACTTTTCATCGACTAGGTCCGGGCGGTACAGTACTGAAGTTAATCCCCAATCAGCTGCAACGAAGTAGTTGGCGCCATTCGACATCATGCCTGGAATATTTTTCAGACTGGGGATGACGCTGTCCCAATACTTCAGACGGCTGGTATCAATGGGTTGAATAATACCCGCATCTCGCCAAATTTCTACTTTGTACGAACACGGATGACTGACATCAAACTGCGCACCGGCCTTGACTTTGGCGAATGCTTCTTCTTCATCTCCGAAGATGGAGAAATTCGGATATTCACCATATTTTTCAAAGTACTCTCCGTGGTGCTCGTTCGCATCCCAACCTTCCCAGGTAAATACATTGGGGTGGTCCGATGCTGCGGCATTCAAAGGGCCAGAAAAAACTGGTAGCATCACGGTCGTGATTCCGGCAGAGGCAAGAACCTTGTTGAACTGGCGTCGAGACATCTTGCCGGTTGCAAGCTGCTCAATATAGTCGTCTCTATTGAATTTCTTCATTCTATTCACTCCTAATGATTACTCAATAATTTTTGATTTTACATAAATTTATTCTTTTAGAATCCAGCAAATTTTAACGCTTTGCCAATTGAAAATTGAAATCTGTTGGCATGCTGTGAATGGGCTGGAGTGAACGATGTTCAAATTTTGCCCTATGGGAGGTGAAACCCGGACTAGGCCAAATCCAAAGCCTTCTTTCTGTTGTCGGCCCAAGTTCTAATAATTTGATCGACTGCCAGGCCCATAAATGCAACGCAAAGACCAAGAGTCAATCCAATTCCAGTGCCCTGCGGATCAGAGATAGCCTTCAAGATCAACTGACCCAAATCAGTTGTTCCAATGAAAGCCCCAATGATGACCATGAACAACGCAAAAATCACAGTCTGGTTGATACCCAGCATAATGTGCGGAAAAGCAAGCGGCAACTCAATTGATATCCATCTTTGCCATCTTGACACGCCAAGCATGGATCCAGCATCATGCATGACCTGAGGTACGCTTCGAAGCCCTTCTACCGTGTATCGGGTTGCCGGTACAGATGCATAGACAACTGTTGCAATGATGACCGATGTATCGGTAATGCCAAACAGCATGATGACCGGAATCAGGTAAATAAATGAAGGAAAAGTCTGAAGGAAGTCGCAGATCAACAATATGACTTTACTGGCAGTACTGTTTTGAGCGCATATCGATCCGACAACTATCCCAAATACTGCCGAAACAATCACCGCAAATGACGCAATGTATGCGGTAATCAGTGCTCTGTCCCAATATTCCGACAACGCTATGAAGAGCAGGAATCCACCAATAATCAATGCCTGTCTGATTCCGGCAAGTATGTAACCAGCCCCCATCATCAGAACAAATGTCGCAGCCACCGGCATGGCAAGATACATACTCTTCATTGGTTCCAAGATTTTAGTAATCAGGAACTCATTGAATGCTTTAAGCGCGTAGAAGAAGGTATCCCAGATCCAGTCGACCGTCAATTGCCAAAACGGTGCGGTGGTAATTCCTTTATTGTGTGGGACAATGTAAAGGTAGTTGTAACTATCCCGGAAAATTAAGCTGCCGATATAAGCGAGAATCGAACCCACTACAAACACAATTAGTGCAATCAGTGCAAACCTGTTGCGTTGAAAAAACGTGAGGTCAGCGAAATAATCGGTCTGTTTGTTAGCCCAGGCTAATGACATCTTATCTAGCAGAACAGCGATGAGCACGATGCACAAACCAATCTCAATGCCAGTTCCAACTCGCAGTGAATTGAGTGCAATCATCAGATTCGAACCCAAGCCCTGAGCGCCAATGAATGAAGCGATGACTGTCATCGCCAGGCACTGCATGACAACCTGATTGACACCAATCAAAATATCACGCCTAGCGGTAGGAATCAGTACCCGAAACATCATCTGAAAAGCATTACAACCACTCATCAAACCAGAATCTACGATATCTGCGGGTACCTTTTTCAATCCCAATAGCGTCAATCGCACCATCGGTGGCGAAGCAAAGACAATGGTCGCAATTGCTGCAGCATGATCGCCCACACCGAACAGGACAATAACAGGTACCAGATAGGAGTAATGCGGCATGGTCTGGGCAACATTCAGTAGGGGATTCAGCGCAGTCTCAACCACCTTGCTCTTGAATGCCCAGATTCCAAATATCAATCCAAGCAACACCGAAACCGGTGCAGCAATCAGAACAAAAGACAGCGTTTCCATGGATGGTTTCCACTGCCCAAATACCGCAAGATAAATGGTGCAAATTCCAGCAAGAATCGCTAAGCCTTTACCCTGAAGCTTGTATCCAAGAATGATTGCCCAACCAGCGATGACTGTCCAGGGAAGTGCTGGCCAACGCAACCACGGATTTTCGTTAATGAAGTCCCAATCTGTGAACGCAACGACGGTTTTAACACCACCAAGAAAAATCTCGCGAACGAAGTTGATAACCAACAAGAATATGCTCGATATTGAACGGGTAAATTCCCTAAATAGTGGTTTTTCCTCGAAATCATCAATAATCGGGTCGTAAACCTGGATTGGCATCCAGTCAAACATCAGGTACCTGACAGAGTCATTAATGATGAAGGGCAGTTGTTTGAGGAGTGGCGGAAATCGCCACAGGACATTGGTGTCAGATGGACTGATGAGCAAACAGAGTAAGAAAAACACCACCAGCAGGATGAGAAACTGAACGGCTTTTGGATGTTTGGTGAGGAGATCCATAAGGTTCAGTTTTGTGTCGATTCTGCAGATCGACCTCCAAACAGAACTGTTATTACGTGAGACGCATGCAAGGTTCCAACGATGTTATCATTCGCATCCACCACCGCTACCGGTCTTTCCTCACTGAGGATGTCTTCTGCTACGGATTCAACAATCGAATCCTCGGACACTCGCAATTCGCCCAGTCTTTCTGTTTCATCCAGAGGATCCATGATTGATCTGACCGTCAGTACTTTTTCACGTGGCACATCCTCTGTAAATTTGCGAACATACTCCGTTGCAGGGTTGAGTACGATATTGGATGGTGTATCCAACTGTTCGACTACGCCATCTTTCATTATCGCGATACGGTCGCCAACCGAAGCGCTTCATCAAAATCATGCGTTACAAATAGAATAGTTTTGCTAAGAACACCCTGTAGCCGCAGAAATTCATCCTGCATTTCCTTGCGGATCAGGGGATCCAGTGCAGAAAACGGTTCATCCAAAAACCAAATGTCGGGTTCCACTGCGAGTGAACGGGCAATCCCAACTCGCTGCTGCTGACCGCCTGATAGCTCCCTAGGGAAATAGTTCTCCCGCCCCTGAAGACCGACCAGTTGAACCATCTGCACAGCGCGTTCAACACTTTCACGGGTACTGCTACCCTTCACTTGAAGAGGAAAGGCGATGTTCTCAAGCACAGTCTTGTGTGGAAGCAACCCAAAGCTCTGAAACACCATACCCATTTTGTTTCTTCGCAATTCGATGAGCTGTTTTTTGGTTAGTGCCAGCAAGTCCTGTCCATCAACGTATATCTTCCCCGCAGTCGCATCAGTCAGTCTTGATATACAGCGAAGAAGTGTTGATTTTCCAGAACCTGATAGACCCATGATGACCAATAACTCTCCCTGAATCACCTCCAGAGAAACATTATTGACGCCAACAATTAATCCGGCTTCAAGAAATTTGATGCTGTCTACAACGCCATTGGCCTGTTCGAGAGTTTGCTTGGCATTATTGCCAAAAATTTTGTAAACAGACTCGCATTTGATTACAGGGAGTGAAGACATCGTAGTATTTTCAGATCAGGATGTTCTTCAGGTGCTTGTTTATGAGATCTCTAATCTAGCATGGTGAGAAAACAAATCCCCCTGCCAAGGGGGATTTGAAATTTCTCAAGTCATCAATTTATTGCTTTAGTTGGATTAATTGGTATCTCCCAGGATTGACTCCGTCCAAGGCTTCCAAACATCTTCGTTGTCAGCGAGCCATTTTACTGCTGCGTCTTGGTGGGTCATGCCATCGACATCAACCAAAGCAGCCATTGAACCGATCTGAGGTGTTGTGAAGCTCAGCTTTGTAAATGCCGTATAAGCCTGGGGATGCGACCGTGGAAATCTGTAGTTTGCGCCCTTTTTCAGCCAACCTGTCGGTGAACCACAACCCGTTGAGGATAAGTCACCACCGTCGGCAATCCGGCAGCCATCATAGTATGGTGGAAATTCAATAAAGGTAAATCCAGCAGCATCCGTGAAATTGGGTGTCCAATTGAAAATGATGGTTCCGCGACCTTCTTTTTCGGCTGCTTTAAGTTCTGCCCACAGTGCATCTGCTGCGCCAGCGAACTTCACAACCCACTTGTCATCCAAGCCTAATCCCTTGACGCGGTTCGGCATGACATCTCCGTGCCAGCTTTGCGGACCTTCCAGCCAGCGGCCCTTACCACCGGAATCCGGAGTCGCAAAATTCTCGTGACAATCCTTTAACGCTTCCCAACTTGGCAAACCAGGACAAAGTCCCTTTTCAATCACCCAGTTTGGTACACCCATTTCCTCAAGCGTCTCTGCTGCGTGGGTACCAGCATCAATCAGACCGCCTTTTTCCATCGCACTGTAGAATGCATTCTGCATGGTCGATTGCCAGACTTCGTGGAGAAGTGTCAGATCGCCAGTTCGAACTGCCTCAAAGCTTGCCTGGTTATCGACTGGGACGTACTCGACGTTGTTTCCCATGCTTTCAAACATTCCACCAATCACATGAGCCATAACAATTTGGCTGGACCAGTTCTTAATTGGAATTTTGATGGGTTCGCTACTATCAGCAGCCATGGTTGAACCTGAAAACAGGACGAAAGATACAGCCAGCAAAATAGCTGTAATTGATTTTTTACTCATTTGCATCTCCTAATTTAGCAAAAGTGGTTGTTGAATAGAACGCGGATTATACAAAATACCGTTTTCACTAGATCTTGGTGTGTGGTGCCAATTTGACAAACCTTCAGCGCAGTTGAAGCATCGCTGAATACTTTGAATCCGGCAGTATCTTTAGCCAGTCATATCGGTCACCAGATTTCACTACAATTTCCGTCAATCCGCCCGCTCTGAGCACTGAAATACGAACATCGACACCCGTGGGGCCTGAGGCCCATACTTCTCGTAAAAATTCGGCCATGTCAGAAACTGAATTGCCATTGACTGCAACTATGATGTCGTTTGGCCTGAGACCTGCCGTTTCAGCAGGGCCATCTGGCGCAATTCGATAGATGAACAAGTGTCCGCGATCAACTGCTGTATAGACACCTAGCCACGGTCTTGAATCTGCCGTGTCGCGTCCGTACTGCAGCAGGTCATCATATATTGGCTTTAGCAGGTTGATCGGAACAAACATGTTGCCCGGAGTAGGCCGCTCTCCCGTCACTGCATCATGCACCATCAACGAGCCAACTCCAACCAGCTCACCTTGAGTATTGATCAGTGCAGCACCTCCGAATCCACTAAATGGCGGGGCAGTAAAGATAGCCCGGTCCAGCAGATATTCCCAGTAACCCGGAAATTCTCTTCTGTCGACAACTTGAGCAACCTGCATGAAATCAGGACCGTAATTCGACAGGATCAGCGTCGGATCGCCAGGTGAAAGAACAGATGAATCTCCAAGGGGAATGCCTTTGATACCCAGAGGCTGCGTGGATCTCACCATTCCAAACCCGCTGTTGTAATCATAAGCCACCATCTCGGCAGGTACAAACTGTCCCTGACTGTCTGTTACCTGGATGTCAGAAGCTTCCATGATGAGATAGCCAATTGTTAATATCAGTCCATCGTCATCAATCACAATTCCATTACCCTCTCGCATCGTGCCCAGTGAAAATGCAGTCCTAGCGTCATCGGGAACCTCGGCACGAAGACCAACTACAGCGTTTAGAGTTTCTTCAACTTTGTTACTTGACTCCTGCGCTACAGAGACAGAGAAAGGAAGGAGGACAAATAATAGTATGAGAATTTTGCGTGCGAACAGAAAAGTTGTTGGCGACTGAATTGCTCGATTCATATCAACCTCCAGCGCAAATCTTGGCGCGCGATTAAATCGATTTAGGTAGATTTGTGTTTATCTACCTTATATTCAGGATTGTAACCGCAAATCTTCTGGCTGGTAGGTTTTTGGTATCTGAATGACTCCAGATCCGGAAACACCTGGTTGTACCAGTCGGAGATCAACCTTTCAATTGTTGATATTTGTCCAATCGGACAGAACCTGTTTAACTAACAGTTTGTGGCAAACTTCAAGCTACAGAATTTGACTTAAGAATTCTTGTGTTCGAGGGTCTTTGGCCTCAGTGAAGAAGGTTGCAGGTGGTCCATGTTCAACTATAACGCCTCGGTCGGTGAAATAGATGTGATCAGCAATCTCTCGTGCAAATCCCATTTCATGGGTCACAAGTATGCAAGTCATCCCGCTTTGTGCAAGATCCTTGATTGCCAGCAATACCTCTTTCACTGTCTCTGGATCAAGTGCGGCGGTGACTTCGTCAAACAGCATGACCTTCGGATTCATCGCGAGTGAACGGGCGATTGCGACCCGTTGTTGCTGACCGCCAGACAATTCGCCGGGATAACTGTCTTCTTTTCCTTGTAAATTTACCCTGGCCATCAACTGCCGAGCGTGCTTTTCGACCTCATCTTTTGGTCGTTTCAATACCTTTAACGGTGCCATCATGACATTCTGCAGTGCAGTTTTGTGCGGGAAAAGGTTGTACTGTTGAAACACCATGCCAACCTTTTTTCGAAGTTCCAGTTTATCCAGACTCGGGTCGTGAACTTCCTGACCTTCGACAAGAATGGATCCCGAGTTGATAGGATTCAAGGCGTTGATGCAGCGAATCAGCGTAGATTTGCCTGACCCTGACGGTCCAATAATGCAGATGACCTCGCCTTTCATCACATCTAGCGACACACCTTTAAGAACTTCGAGATCACCAAATGCTTTATGCAAGTCGCGAATCGAAACGATTGGCTGATCTGGGGTCCAATTTTGGTTATTCATATCGAATCACTGAGTATCGGTTTAGGTCTTGATTGCAAATTTTTGTTCAAGACGAACAGTCCATTTGGCAATGGGATAACAATATAGAAAAAATATCACCAATGCAAATCCGAAAAACGGCATCAGTAGTTCAGGATGGTTATCCTCAGCTTCCATCGCCTGTCTTGACAGCGTTACCAGCTCTTCAACACCAAGTAGTGATACAAGCGGAGTTGCCATCGTCAGAATGGCATACCAATTCATCCATGGTGGGATCATGCGCTTGAAGCACTGAGGCAGGATAATCTGCCACAAAATCTGTCGACGAGTAAACGCCAAGGACTCCGCTGCTTCCCATTGCCCTGTCGGAACGGATTGAATGCCTCCTCGAACAATTTCTGAAATGTTGGCCATGATCGGTAAAGATAGTCCGAACACCGCTTTGATCCAGTCTGGAATCAGAAAAATTTGACCGGCGAATTCAATCTCGAACGGGAACGCCAGCATGACAATAAACAACAAGACTAGCCACGGAGAATTACGAAAAAGCTGCGTAATGAACCAGCTGAATTTTGACAACATTCGCAACGGCGAAACTTGACCCAGACCCACCAGAATGCCAGCAATAGTTCCGATAAGCATAGTAAAAAAGCTGATCAGAATATTTAACGCAAATCCATGGGAAACCAAAAATGGCAGCCAACGCCACAAGGCCTCAACCGCATCAGCCGTTGAATAGCCGCCCTGTGCAAACACCACGAAAGGCCAAACTAACGGAATCAGTGCTACTGCCAGCACAGCTCTCGGATTCAGACCTTCCAACCAGCGGCTAAATTTCAAATCCGACGCGTGTCCAGAAACGGCAACCCGAAAAGGCTTCAAAACTGGCAGATCTGTACCCCGAGTCGGATGGCTGACATCGAGTCCAGGAATTACTCGAATACGGGATCTCATTGCCCGTACCCCGGAATTCTTGCAGAACGCTCCCAGGCATTCATTCCCATCACGAGCACACCAACTAGCACGATGTAAACAAAGAACAACACCACCATGCAGGCATTCTGCGCAGTTGAGTAGTCATTGTAGATACTCACCATCTGATAAAGCAGTTCCGGTACTGCAATTGCTAGCGCCTGCGTCGTCGTTTTCACAAGATTGACTAGGTTATTGTTCAGCGCTGGCAGACTGACGCGAAACGCCAGTGGAAATACAACGTAGATGAATGTCTGCAACCGACTCATCCCCAACGATTCTGACGCCTCTTTAGTGGACTCCGGCACCGCTTCAATTCCGGCCCTGAAAATCTCAACGTTAAAGGATGCGGCGAAGAACGAAAGGGAAATAATCGCCCAGCCGACATTGGAAATAATGGGAATCTCCAACCAGCCGTCTGGCGAATAGGTTGGCGTGAACTGACCTAGGGCAAAGTAAAAAAACAGCAACTGAATCAGCGGCGGCGTGTTTCGAAAAAACTGGATGTAACCCTGAACGATGGCCCGAATGAGGCGAGACTGAGCACCTTGCAACCACGCTCCGATGAGTCCGATGATCACACTCAGGATGACGCATGTAACCGAAAGTTCAATAGTCGTCCACAAACCGGTCAATACCCGGTCAGTTTGGACTGGATCGTAGAAAAAAATGAAATTCCAGCGCGGATGGTCCGCCGAAATGTCATAAAAGAACTGCTGAAACGCGTTCATTGCTGCTCAATCAAGCATTCTACGTGCAGTATAGACAAACAAACCGGGGCAGTCAGAAACACCACCCCGGTTTATTGATGTGTATCAGATTATTCCTGAATCCAGTCTGCGTACTGAGCGCTCTTGTCTTGCAGGTATTGTGTTGCCTGAATTCCCCACTTCGCTTCGAGTTCAATCAACTTTCCGGATTGATGCCAGTTATAGGTCATACCTGACATGAAATTTCCGAAGACGCAGTCTATCTCGCCCAAAGGTACTGCCAATCCCCACGGATTGTCATCTTCGCTGGCCAGAGGCATTTCAAATTCATTCCAGTTGCCAGAGGAGAGATCCGACATGATTGAGGAGTCATCATAAACCCAGGCGATGCACTTCTTATCGCGAAGGGCCTGTTTCGCTTCTGCATTACCAGTGAAGGCAACAATATCGGCACCATAACGCTCATTGACAATTTTGTTGTAGAACGCACCTTGCTTACCGCATACGGGTTTACCTCTCAAGTCTTCCCAATTTGACAGCGCCAAAGCTTTCGGTGACAGAACATTGGTACCAGATGTGTAATAGTTGGGCTGGGTAATGCCAACAATTTTGCGTCGGTCTGGTCGATCAGACATCGTGGCAATCATCATGTCGATTTTGCCCTGCTCAAGAAACTGCATACGATTGGAGGACTGTACTGCTACAGTTTCGAGTTCGACACCCATCGCATCAGCGACCAACTGCGCCATATCAACTTCCATGCCAACGATGTTTCCACTTTCATCACGATATCCCCAAGGTTTATAGTCAGCCTTGACGCCCACTACCAACTTTCCGCGGCTCATGACCTTGTTCCACACTTCATTGGTACACTGTGCGGCACTGACTGATATAGAACCAAACATCAGGATTGAAGCAGCACCTGCAAGCAGCAATTTTTTACCAAAATTTTTCATTCCCTCATCTCCGTTTTAAGTCTTGAATTTGCACACATAAATGAAAATTCACAATGGAGTGAAAATGATGTGCACAATTACGTAAAGAACTATTGAATATAAATGAATGTGAGTTGCGTGTCAACGCAACTTTGGCAAATTTGAGTAAGCCCTGAAGTTTCAGAAACCTGAAACTTCAAGGAAATTCATCCCACAAAGAGGGATGTAGAATTTTGAAGCTTACTGGGCGTGAATGTAGGGATGAAGGTTGACCGCGCGTGATGGATGGCGCAACTTTCGAAGTCCACTTTTTTCAATCTGTCGAACGCGTTCGCGAGTCACACCGAACTGCTGGCCGACTTCTTCAAGCGTATAGTCGGTTGGCATTCCAATGCCATACCGCATTCTCAATACAACCGCCTCACGATCGGACAGTGAGTTTAACATGGCTTCCACAGCAGATTGCAATCCCGATTTGATCGCGTCTTCCAGCGGGTTGGTTGCAGATTTATCTTCAATAATATCAAGCAGACTTGAGTCCTCGTCTTCACCGGTCGGCGCTTCCATTGACAAAGGCTCCTTGGGAATATTCAAAACCTTGTGAACTTTTTCTTCGGAAACTTCCATTTTTTCAGCCAATTCGTCCACCGTCGCTTCGCGGCTTTCCTCCTGCCGAATTTCTCGCTGAATCCGATTCAGTGCGCTCAGTGTCTGAATCATGTGAACCGGTACTCGAATCGTACGGGATTGATCTCCGCAGGCTCGTGTAATCGCCTGGCGAATCCACCATGTAGCGTAGGTTGAAAACTTAAATCCCAACTCGTGCTCGTATTTGTCAACAGCTTTCATCAAACCGATGTTGCCTTCCTGTATCAAATCTTGAAGATCGAGCCCACGATTGTTGTACTTCTTGGCAATCGACACCACCAACCTTAGATTGGCCTCAATCATTTCGCCTTTGGCTTTATTGGCCTGATATTCAGCGCTGCGCACCTGCGGGTACACCTGCTTGAAATGGTCCAGTGACATTCCAAGCCGCTTCTCGAAGCGAATAATCTGCTCGCGTGCTTCCAGAATGTCGACCCGATAGCGCTCAACTGCTTCTGCCTGCTCTTCTGTACACACATTCTTTAGCAATGCAATAAGATTTCTGTGCGTTGCGGAATTTGTGACGATCTCCTGAAACTGACGACGTTCGATACGCACTTTGTGGAGCAATACACGTTCTAGATTCCTGTATCTCTCTTTGCGTTCCCCATCCATCACATGCATCAGGTCAAACATCAGGTCATAATGCCTACGACCAAAAACAAATCGGTTGAACTTATTCTTCAGGACTACGCGGTGATCACTGGCCTTTTTGCTGTTTATATCTTCCTCTCGAATTCTTGCACTTAGCCACTTGATTCTCTGTTCAATTCGATTGAATTCCTGGCATACGGTGGAAAGAAATTCATTGATGCCATCCTGATTCTCCGGTTTTACCTTAACACTCTTGGCATCGATGTATTCTGTATCCAGACCAATACCGGTACAAAGTTCTGTAAAGCGCAATCGCTTGGACAGTACCAACTCAAATCTTTCGAGCAACTGACGCATTATGAAAGGACACTCTGAGAGCGCTTCCTGAGCTTGACTGAGACCAGCTTCAATCTGTTTGGCTAGTTCAATTTCCTGAGCGCGGGTCAAAAGATCAATCTGACCCATCTCCCGCATGTACATTCGAATCGGATCGGTTGTGCTACCAAAATCGCTCTTGAGGACTTCTTCTGCTTCCTCGGCTACCTCCTCTTCGTCAACAACGTCATCGGCCTGCATGATCAGACTGTCTGGATGTGGGGCTTCGTCACAAACTTCAATATCAAGGCTGGTCAGTAAATCAATGGTACGCACAATATCGTTGGTACCGCTCATCGAATCCGGAAGGATGTCCGTAATTTCTTCGTAGGTCAAATAACCCGTGCGTTTACCCTTAAATATCAGGCTTCTTAACCAACTTTTATCTTCTACTTCTTTAGTGGTGCCTTCCAACTTTCTGTACCCCAACTATTCCATCTCAATAAATGGTAAATTCTCTATCGATTACGTTTGTGAATTTGCAATCTATAAATAAACAACGACCAAACGAAAACTCGCTTGGTCACGCATTTACTTGTTGTTTACGAATTATGTTACGCAAACGCGTATTAGATAACAACTGATGGTCAATTTTCAAGCCCCAAACAGCAACTTTTGCGTTGAGCGGGTATTTCCTGACTATCAGATCGCACCAGATTAGGAGTATCAAACTGGTCTATGGCGTATGAAATGCTGTCGGTTGACTGTGTGTTCCGCAATATTGATCGCGAATGATGCTCGGTTTTTAACTATCCGAATACGGTTTCAGTTGATTCGATCGCGACGGATGGCGAAGCTTTCGAATCGCCTTTGCTTCAATTTGTCGGATACGCTCGCGCGTTACTTCAAACTGCTGACTGACTTCTTCTAATGTGTGATCCGTTCGCGAATCGATACCAAATCGCATTCTCAATACCTTTGACTCACGCTCGGTCAGAGAACTCAATGCCGCATCAATTGCAGATTTCATTCCCGTATCCGCTACCAGATCATCCGGAGACTGAACTTCTTTGTCCTCAATGAAGTCTCCGACCTGCGATTCTTCGTCCTCCCCGGTAGGCGCTTCCATCGACAGCGGTTCTTTTGGAATCATCAGCACCTTTCTTATCTTATCCTCGCTGAGTTCCATCCGCTCCGCGAGTTCCTTAACTGTTGCCTCGCTCCCTTCCTCCTGCCGGATTTCTCGTTGAATTCGAGTTAGTGTGCTCAGTGTCTGCGTCATGTGAACTGGCACTCGAATCGTTCGCGACTGATCCGCGCACGCTCGGGTGATCGCTTGGCGAACCCACCATGTTGCATAGGTTGAAAACTTGAAACCACGCTCGTACTCAAATTTATCAACCGCTTTCATCAATCCGATATTGCCTTCCTGGATCAGGTCTTGGAATCCCAGGCCGCGGTTGCTGTACTTTTTCGCAATTGAAACAACCAATCGAAGATTGGCTTCAACCATCTCTTTCTTGGCCTGATTTGCTCGAGTTTCACCAATCGTAATCTCTCGGCACGCTACCTTGAACTCGTGAAGTGGCACTACCAAACGTCTCTGCAGATAATTCAACCGTTTTCGGACTTCGGCAATTTCTTCTCGACAGGCATCAATCTGAATGACTTGTTCGTCGGTAGCGTAGTTTTTTAACAGATATAACAAATTTCGATGAAGCGGCTGATGTTCCAACAATGGCAGAACTTCAGATTTGGGCAACTTGATTTTCTGCAAGCAGATCTGTTCAAGCGCCTTGCTCCGCTCCCGGCGCTGTGCATTAATCTTATGAATAAACTTGAATATTTCATCAAGCTGCTGCCGGGTAAAAGAGAACTCTAAAAACTTTTTCTGTAATACCTTCTTGTGGCGAATGACTTTGGAGCTATCAATGCCTTCTTTTCGAACTGCGCGCCTTAGCCAATCATAACGCTTCCGAATTGTGTGGAATTCATTGAGGAATAGGGTAACGCTTTCATTTGACTCAATGCTCAAACTGTCCGATCTCTTTATGGTAGAGGCAGCGACGAAGTTCGACTTTTTCCTGATTCCGATACACAAATCATTGAAACGGATCTGACCCGCTTCCACTAAATCAAATTGTTGAATCAGGAACTCAAAAACAATAGGACACTTGGAAATTGCGAGGGTTGCTTTTTTCAATCCATTCTGAATTTTTATGGCTAGCTCAATTTCCTTACTTCGAGTCAACAGCGCAAATTCTCCCATTTCACGCATGTACATGCGTATGGGATCGGTCGTACTGCCTAGCTCGCTCTTGAGTGCACTGTCAACTTCGGTTGCGGGTCTGTCGTCGAGTTCTCGGGGACCTAAGGCAAAGTCTTCGGGATTGAGAATTTCATCGTACACCTCGATATCCAGATCAAGGAGTAGACTAATGATGTTTTCGACACTGTCAGCATCATTCATTGAGTCAGAAAGATGGTCTCTGACATCTTCGAATGTAAGAAAGCCCTGCTTCTTTCCTTTATTTATTAGCCGCCGCAGGTCAGTGGCACTCGTTCCGTAATCCAAATCACTCTCCGTAATCGAAATCCTTTCCGAAGATACAATTGGAGAATCCCTTCTCTAACAGAAATGATGAAGACAAACCGTTTAATCACAGCGATCTAATCGCTCCGATTAAACATGGAGGACGACTACCGGTTCCGGCAATCGCTTCAGCCCATCTATCTCTCAGAACTTACCAGTTTTCGTTTTCTCTTTGAAAACGAATTCCAATTATAGCCACGCTTTTATTGGTGGAATTTTTTAATTTTGTGAGTAATTTAAGCTCGATTCTTGAATCAAATTCCTGTTTTGTTAGCCGAATTTTCAGCTGTAGTAGGTGTACTGCTGTAGCAGGGTGAAAAGATAAAATCGTTGTACAGTACTGCATCTTTTGGTGTTAGCCTCCTTTCATGCGAGCTCCAGCGGGGTCGAATGCTGATCCATGCCTGACTGTTCCAGAAAACTGATCGCCTGCAACATTCACTTCTACCGAAGTTCCATCTGGCAATTCAATTCCTTCATTCAATATTGAAATGGCAACAGGTGCATTGACTCTGTAGCCGAAAGTCGCTGAAGTTGTTTTACCGATCGGTTTACCTTGGTAAATTACCGGTTCATCACCAATTGGAATCGCAGAGTGATTATCGAGAATGACTGAAATGAATCGGTTTCTCGCACCGGACTCTCGACGCTCTTCAAGCGCACGCTTGCCAGTAAAGTCCTTTTCCCAGTCAACTGTAAATGACAAACCTGAGTCCACTGGTGAAACTTCCGAATCCAATTCATGGCCGAAAGCTAAAAAGCGCTTTTCAATTCGCATGGAAGTCTGTGCATAAAGACCCGCAGGATCGGCTCCGCTCTTTTGAAAGGCTGAGTAAATTTCAGAAGCGTGCTCAGCCTGACAGGTAATTTCCCAGCCGAATTCTCCGACATACGAGAGACGAGATGCCAGAACTGACTGTCCGGCAACGATTGCCTCGCGGCATTCAAAATATCCAATGTGTTCCAGTGATTCACCACCTGCAGTACTCACGACATTTGCTGCGTTTGGTCCCATCAGACCTAGTACACAGAACTCATCTGTCCTGTCCGCCAGCGACAATTCTTCATCCTGAATTTGACGGTGCAGCCACGACAGATCATTTTTCAAAAAAGCTGTTCCCAAATAGAGTCTGAAGTGATTGCTACCCAATCGAAAAACAGTGAAATCGCTTTCAATTCCACCGCGTTCATTGAGCATTGTGGTATAGATGACCCGACCGATGGGTCGGTTTATCTGGTTGGTGCATACTCGATTCAGAAACTTGCAAGCATCCGTACCAGTTACATCTATTTTGCCGAACGTTGACTGATCGAATATCGCCGCATTTTCGTGGGCCGCGCGCACCTCCCGCGCCACATTCGTAAACCAATCCGGTTTTCCGAAAGATGGCACCGGATCTGATTGCTTTCCGAAATAAAGCGGACGCTCCCAACCGAAAATTTGACCAAAGTGGGCTCGTTCGCGGCAAAAGTGCTCATGAAGTGTCGAGGTTTTGAGATTCCGGCCGCTTGACCATTGTCGACCAGGATAAGCAATTTCGTAGTGTTTGCCCAGAACTTCCGGAATCCTTTCTGTAAGAAATTCAACTGAATTAAACTGGTTTGGGAAACGAGCTGGATTGGCCTCGTGCAAGTCCATCGGCATGTGACCATGTTGAATGCAGTGTGCAAGTGCCATACCAGCACCACCACTACTTGCGACACCGACCGAATTCATACCGCAACCTAGAAAAAAGCCTTTCGTCTCAACACTTTCGCCTAGCATAAAGGAACCATCCGGGGTGAAGCTCTCTGGTCCATTCAGCAGCATTTTCACTTCAGCATACTGCAGCGCTGGGAGACGATGCATGGCATTGACCATCATGGGTTCAAAGTGATCCCAATCTTCATCCAGTAACTGAAAGGCAAAATCCCGACCTAAAGACTGTGGAGATACAGGCCGAGCATGTGGTTCAAAGCAACCAACCAGTAAACCGCCACTATCGTCACGAATGTAGAGATGACCGTCGTGATCAGACAGTGTCGGTAAATTACCGACAATGTCAGGAACAGGTTTGGTAAGGAGGTAATAGTGTTCACATGGCCAAACTGGCACCTCGACACTGGCCATCTGTCCCATCTTACGACTCCACAGGCCAGTACAGAGGGCAATGGCATCGCAGTTCACGGTACCGCTGCCTGTTTCTACGGCTTTCACCCTGTTGCCTTCCAAAACAATACCAACAACTTCAGTGTTTTCATAAATTCTGGCACCGCGAGCCTGTGCGCCTTTTGTCATTGCTGCACAAAGATCGGAAGGACTGACCCGACCATCATCTGGAGACCAAACAGCTCCAATGATGTCAGTGCAATTCATGTGTGGCCAGCGCTCTTTGGCTTCGCCAACTGACACGGATTGGGCTGACACGCCATAGAGCTCAGACAATACCTGTTGTCGTCTGATGTGAGTCAATCGATCTTGGTTTGTTGCAATCGACAGTGAACCTTTGTTGATCCAACCAGTACTCTGGCCAGTTTCAACCTCGAGACTGGAATAAAGCTGTATCGAGTACCGGATAAGGTCTGTCAGATTTTTGGTTGAGCGCAGTGCGCGCACCTGAGCCGCAGAATGCCAAGTTGTACCTGAAGTTAACTGATTGCGTTCAAGCAGAATCGCATCAGACACACCAGACTTTGCAAGATGGTAAAGCGTTGAACAACCCATTATCCCACCACCGATAACGACAACGGACGCGTGTGCAGGTAACTGATTCATGGATACTACCTGTCGAATGGAATGCTAGGGAAAGTTGTGATCACCGGACTACGACGGATCTGAAAAATTCTAATAAACGATTGACTGCCAAACCTAGTGCACTCAGTCCAGACTTACCTGAACTTGGGAATCACTTATGTTATTTTTCGCGCCTGAGGTAAATTGCCAACCATTGATCGCAAATTGTCCTTCAGGAATTCAGAGTGTCGAAAGTCGATTGTCCGGATGGCTGTCAGTGCCACGGACTTGAAAAATCTGTCGCTCAGAGACATCACCAACTTGCAGTTCTTCGGTCTTCTTGCGCGCCAAATCCCGGTCGAAGTGTGACGAAGCCGGCATATAGCGGAAAGTAAGACTGGCACGGCGTTTTGATGAGCGATTTGGTTCCGCACCGTGAACCATGTATGCATCGTGAAAGGAAAACATGCCGCGCTCAAGCACAACATCCTTTGGCTCCAGCTGATTCTGGACTTCTGAATCCAATTCCTGATTGAGTACAATTCGATCGCTGTTATTGATGGAATGACTGAAAATTTCGCGCGATTTGTGACTGCCAGGAACAACCCGCAGACAACCGTTTTCCCGTGTCGATGGATCGACAGAAATCCAGACGGTGGTGGTTTCAAGCGGTATGATCGGCCAATACTGTGCATCCTGGTGCCAGGGTGTGGCTTTGCCGTTACTCGGGCTCTTACAAAATAGTGCTGAACTCCAGACGATAATGTCAGGGCCGATCAATTGTTCCACAATATCCAGAATTTCCGGCAGCATTGCAAAGTCAAGCCAGGACCGATCCATTTCGATGAGCGCAGGGAGATAGTCGGGAGTCAGGTCAGGCCTAGTATCAAACAGCGCTTCCATTTTGGTCTGAATCGCACTAATTACGTCCTCGCTGAGTTTAAAGGGCGCTGTAACTTGTCCGTTCTCAAAATAACTGGCAACTTGCTCTTTGGTCAGCATTTGGTTCTCGCTTTCAGATCAATTTTCATAGGACTTGGGAATTTACTAGATTGATGTATCAATAGTAGATGTCTTGCCACTGTTATTTACACCGATAAAGATAATATCTCGTTCCACGATATCGACGCGGCATGGTTTTAACTTCCGGATAATTTGTGTCTCAACAACGGCAATTTATATCCAAATTTCTCCTGAACGCGGTAGTGTGGTTCAACTGTTGAATAATCTTTGTTTCTTCAGAATTCCACCAATCGCTCTCCGAATTCAGTGAGGAGATTCCATTTTTTTGTCGCATCGAGTAATTGCTCAAGGCAGACGAAAAGACCTTCCTTGCTTTTAAATTTGGTAATTGTCTCTTCCCTCAGATTGTAGTCAATTGCAGACATAGTGAAATTAGCGCCCAGAGAGTGTTGAATTATTAATCTGTGTACATAAGTCAGATAGAACTTCCTGCATCTTGGAGCGTAGTTACGGAAAATCCTCCTCCGAACCGTTTGTTGAGCCGCAGCGAGAGTTCCTGTAGTAAAGCCTTATCATAGTCAGCCCGTTTTCGTCCATTCTGTTCTTCCTCAACGATTTCTCGGCCGATCAGCCAATGAGCGACCACCATAGTACTGTAATTCGTTCGGGCGACATGACTGCGTGCTTTTCCGAGAATGTTGCAAATCCGACAGAATACCACGATACTGTCTGGAGTCGGTGCAGTTGCAATTTCAGACTAGTTGTATAATCTAGTCTGAATTGCTCTCAATTGAGGATGACTATGAATACAATCGGAGCATTTGAAGCCAAGACACATTTGCCGCGCTTGCTTGATCGCGTGGAGCACGGAGAAACTCTAACTATTACCCGACATGGTAGGCCAGTTGCACAATTGATTCCCGTTAACACTGATAGGAAACGGGCGAAAGAAGCGGCCGCGCGTATTGTTAAACGACGCCAACACCTCAAGTGCGTACCCTTGGATGAACTGATTTCCACCATTCATGATGGGCACCGTTATTGATGTCTGTCGTCATCGACAACTCTGTTTTCATGGCATGGTGTATGGGCGAAGAGGACGATCCCACGGCATACAATACCATGCAGCGTGTTGCCCATGAAGGTGGCGTTGTGCCGCGTATATGGTGGTACGAATTGCGCAATGCTTTGCTGGTAAACGAGCGTCGTGGACGGATTTCCCAGCAACAGGTATCGGATACGCTGGCAGATAGTCAGGAATTAGACATTTACATTGATAATGAACATGACGATGCGCTGATACTTGACCTAGCACGCCGATTTAAATTGACAGTCTATGACTCAGCGTACTTGGAAGTAGCCCTTAGACGTAGTATGCCATTGGCGACACTAGATAAAAGGTTGCGGGAGGCTGCGGAAAATATTGGAGTCGTCATCGCTCATCAAGCGCGGAAATAAGAAGCATGCTCCCTTTAGCGGACGCTGGAATACGATAGAAGAAGCGGAAAGCCGAAGCTATATGCACCGTTTGTACTTTTCGTAGTAAAACACTTCTACCCTAGTTCCACATTCCACGTAAATCTAGCGCGGTTTCGCAGTAATTTCCTATCAATTTTAGTCAGATGCTGCAGTCTTCCAACGGCACTCACTATGAACTCAACGGCAACAGGCGAAATCCGCCAGTCGTACTTATTCACGGACTAGGGCTCAGACTTTCACTGTGGCGCGACTATATCTCGGTCCTCGCAGAGAACTATTTCATCATCAACTACGATCTTTTCGGACATGGTGCCAGTGAGCCTCCACCGTCAGTGCCATCGCTGGTGCTATTTTCTGAGCAACTCAAGGACCTGCTTAATGAAATTAAGGTCGAAAGCGCTTCGATAATCGGTTTTTCACTCGGTGGAATGATCAATCGGCGCTTTGCAATGGATTACTCTGATCGAGTTCAATCTCTGATTATTCTTAGTTCCCCTCACGAGCGAGACCCGAAAGAACAACTGCTGGTTGAGGAGCGCGCCAAGAAAACTGCAAAGGGAGGTCCTAGTGCGACACTCGATTCGACGCTGAAACGTTGGTTCACTGCTGATTTTTTATCCAGCCAACCAAATGAAATAGGAAGGGTACGCGATTGGGTATTGAGTAATGACTCGACAATTTATGCACAGTGTCGGTTTGTACTCGCCGCTGGTGTAAAAGAATTGATTCAGCCGAATCCACCCATCAACAAGCCAACACTGGTCGCAACCTGTGAGAACGATAGTGGCAGCACACCTGAAATGACGCTTTCCATCGCATCGGAAATCAAAGATGCAAAATCTGCAATTGTGCCTGAGTTGCAGCACCTGGGATTGATCGAAAGACCGGACCTATTTTTAGACCTTATCCAAAAATTTCTGGAGCGGAACAAATGACGAAAATGACCGGAGGTCAGGCTGTCGTTGAGGTGCTGCGCGCCGAAGACACAACTCACATTTTTGGGCTGATCGGGTCCGCTACGATGGAAATATTTGATGCGCTTTATGATACTGATGACATTCAGTTTGTCGGAGTGCACGATGAGCGAACCGGAACTCACATGGCGGATGGCTTTGCGCGCGCATCGGGAAAACTAGGTGTGGTTTTAGCCGGGCAAAACGGTCCAGGTGCAACAAACCTCGTAACTGGACTGGCGCAGGCAAAAGCTGCATTTTCTCCAGTCATTTCAATTGCCGGCGCCTTATCTACAGAACATGTCTACCGGGATGCTTTTCAGGAAGTAGATCAGGACGCACTATTCAAGCCCATAACCAAGAAAACCTGGACAGTAACGGATACTTCCAGAATTCCGGAAATCATGCGCCATGCGTTTCGTGCTGCGATGGCGCATCCTCGAGGACCTGTTCAGGTCAATTTGCCACGGAATGTGCTTTCCGGATCAGCAGATTATCCTGCGATTCAGAAAGCTAAAAACTATCGCACTTGCAGTGTTCCTGAAGCATCGCCAAGCGATGTTGCCAGAGCGTTTGAATTACTGGAGTCCTCCTCCCGACCGGTGATCATTGCAGGTGGCGGTATCAAAACAACCAGACGATTCAAAGAGACAGTTGAACTGGCTCATCTTCTGCAAGCACCAATAGTTAGTTCTCCCGGACACGGTGATGCGATTCCATTTGACGAACAACTTTACGCAGGCCAAATGGGTCCCCGCGGCAATCAAGTCGCGTCCGGCTTAACGCGAAATTCCGATGTCATCCTAGCGCTGGGAACCCGACTTGGATTTAACTCGACCTTCTATAGTTATTCCGACCTTAACCAGAATGCGAAAATCATTCAAGTCGAACTTGATCAGCAAGCAATCGGTCGCTTTTTTCCAGTCGAACTTGGCATCTGGGCTGATGCGCCAACTATTGCCAGTCAACTGGTCAAAATTGCCAAGGAAAGGGATAAACAGATTGAGTCCAGTAAGTGGTGTGAAGACTTCTTGCTAAGTCGTAGAATTTACCTTAAAGAACGACAAGATCAGGTTGACATGCAGGCCAACCCAATTCAGCCGGCAGCACTGTTTCAATTGCTGAGAGAAATTTTGCCCCAGGATGTCGTCTATACAATGGATGCAGGCACGTTGTGCTTACAAGCCACTGATGCTCTGAACTACTGGCGGTCACCGTCGCTGATCACACCACTCGATTTTGGATTAGTGGGATTCTCATTCGCTTGTGGTCTGGGTGTCAAACTTGCCCTCCCCGACCGAACGGTGATCAGTCTGATGGGCGACGGCGGATTTGGAATGACTGTATCCGAGTTGAGTACAGCCGTCGATCACAATATCAATACCACAACCGTAGTTATGAACAATCAATGCTGGGGTGCGGAAAAAGCCTATCAGCGGGACTTCTTCAATGAACGATACATTGGTGCTGATGTCAGCAGCCCACCGTTCGACAAACTTGCTGAACTCTATGGAGCTCAAGGTTTACGAGCTCAGACAATTAACGAAGTGAAAGAAACACTGCAACTGGCGCTGAGCACCGAGGGCCCGTCCATTATTGATGTTGCAGTCGATCCAGAGGCACTTTACAGCTTCAGGCGCGATTCGTTCAAGCACCGAGGAGGCTGAAAGGAACCAGCCTCACCTAGACGCGACAGCGCGGTGCTAACTGCAAAAGTCGCACCACGCCGAAGCTTAAAAGTTTTGGTTAACCGCCCTTTTCAGTGTCTTTGAATTTACCCTGAATGACGCGGTCAATCACGATGGCGCAGAACAGAATGGCGACACCGGCCAGTATGCCCTGTCCTTTCGCCGCATATTGCAAAGCGACCAGAACATCATAACCAAGCCCCTTCGCATCAATCAGCGCCGCGATAACCACCATGGACAGACACATCAAAATAGTCTGATTGACACCAGCCATAATGCTCGGTGTCGCTAGAGGAATCTCAACGTTTCTCAAAATCTGCGCATTGGTCGCACCAAACGCACGCGCGGCTTCAACAACATCCTTGGGCACCTGCCTCAAGCCAAGCGTCGTCAAGCGAATGATCGGTGGCAAACCAAAGATCATCGAAGCAAGAATTCCCGGCGGTTTACCTGTACCAAAAAATGCAATAATCGGAATGAGGTAAACAAACGATGGCAGTGTTTGCATTAGGTCGAGAATGGGTCTTGCAAAATTGAATGCCCGCTGGCTTCGTGCGAACCAGACACCTAACGGAATTCCGATCGCAACGCAAAGGAATGATGCAGTACCGAGCAGTGCAACTGTCGCCATACTCTTTTGCCAATAACCAAGAACTGCGATGTAGATCAACGCGGCCGCAGTAAACACTGCGACACGTGGGCCTGCACTGCGATAGGCAAAAATAATGATCACTGCCATCACAACCGGCCACGGCGTCCCAACCAGCAGCGTTTCAACCCCATCCAGAATTAAGCGAATGCCGCGTGAAACACCCTGAAACAGGAAAGCAAAATTCTGCGACGCCAGATCGAACCAATAGTCGATCCAGGACGCGATTGCAAGATAGTAGGTATTCCCGATTGGAAATTCGGTAATGACATCTGGCGGACTGGCTGTTGTAAATCGTAGCAGAGTAACCGCGTAGACGAATGCAATGATTACAAACCCCAGCAATCCTATTGGCCAACTCAATCCGGACCGTACAGTTCGATCCCCACGCCATCTGGAATACTGTCGCTCATAGGCAATGTTTGCAATCCAGCCCTCGAATATCTTCAACAAAACGAGCCCGATGATCGCAATAACCAGCAGACGGGTACCGCCCGCGCGGGAGATTTCACCTTCCGCTGTCGCTTTATCTCTGGCTTTGGCGAGATTTTCAGCACGCTTCTCGAACGAAGCTACGCCTTCTTCATCTCCCTGCTCACGCGCATTTTCGACCCGTGTCATCATTTTCTCGTAGTTCGCTTGCAAGCGCTCAGCTCGGGCAAACTTGTCAGCGCCCAGATCGCCCCACACGCCCAAACCCAACATCACCAGAAAAACCATTTCCAGGAGTGAAAACACCCAGAACAAACCCCAAAGGCCTCGAGCCGTGGCCCAAAGCGGTCCGAACACCGCCGAACCAAGGTTAAACGTCCAGCAGTATCCACTCTTGGAAGACTGTACTTTCTTGAACTCCCGTGCGTAATACTCGCCGTTTCTGCCAGCAAATTCCTTTACGGAATCTGAAATGTCGACCTCTGGGATGACATCCAGGATTTCAACTGTACCAATTGACTCGGCCATTTACTGATCCTCCTGTCTTTGAAATCTTCCCTGAACGATGCGATCGAGCATCATTGCACAGAACAGAATTGCTAGTCCTGCCAGAATGCCCTGGCCCTTAGCGATGAACTGCAATGCAGTCAACACCTCCTGACCCAGGCCTTTTGCACCAATGAGAGATGCGATCACCACCATAGACAAGCTCATCAGAATCGTCTGATTCACGCCAGTCATAATGGCAGGTGTGGCAAGCGGCAATTCAACGCCAACCAGAATTTTCCATTTTGTTGCACCAAATGCGACAGCGGCTTCAACCACGGTGCTTGGTACCTGCCGCAGACCCAACGCCGTCAATCGAATAACCGGTGGCATCGCAAAGATGATCGTAGCCAGAACTCCAGGTACCCGTCCGGTTCCGAAAAAAGCGATAATTGGAATGAGATACACAAATGGTGGTATCGTCTGCATCAGGTCCAGAACCGGGCGCGCCACAGCGTAAGCTCTTTCACTTCGCGAAAACCAGATTCCTAATGGAATGCCAATGAGAATACAGAAAAACGCTGACGCGCCAACCAGCACGATACTCACCATGCTGGCCTCCCATAGTCCTAGAAATCCTATGTAGCAAAGAGAAGCTGCAGTAAAAATCGCGACCCTGATACTGGCCACCCGCCATGCAATAACCACAAGAAAGACTGCAACAACTGGCCATGGTGCATCAACCAACAGCAGTTCCATCGCGTCAAGTACTGATTGAGCTCCCGCTGTGATTCCATCGAAAACACCCTTGCCCGCTTCCGCGGTACGATCAAACCAGCCTTCCAACGCATTGGCGCTATTGGTGTAATATGCATTGTCAACGGGTACATCAACAAGCCATTCAACGGGACTGGATACCGTAAATCGGTAAAGTGTCAGCGGTACTAGAATTGCCAGACTGACTAATGCGATCGTTAATCGCTGCATACTGAATCCACTGGCAATCTTTTTGTTCAAGCGCCAGGCAGAGTATTGCAATTCGTACAAGCGGTTGGCGAATTTGCCAAGAACATATCGCAACACGACAAACAGCACAATACCTGCAATCAGGTAGAGCCACCAGGTACTGGCAGCAGCTTGTGCCTCCTGTATTGCGAGTTCGGCGGCTTTTTCCAGGTTCATGGCGATTTCTGCAGAGGATTCCGCAGTTCCATCACCCGTGACTCCTGCAACACCTGCTTCTAATCGCAGGTCATGCGCGCGTTTGGCCAGTTGCTCAGCCTCAGCCATCTTTGCAGCGCCTAAATCACCCCATATTCCTTTGCCAAGCTGTACCAGTGCGATAAGTTCCGCAAGTGTAAAAAGCCAGAACAGATTCCAAAGTCCCCGTGCTGCACACCAGGCGGGACCGCATAATAGTGCAGCTTTGTTCCACAGATTGACTTTATCACCGGCCGCTTGAATTTGCGACAGCGAATCGACATAGTAGTCGCTGTTTTGACCGGAAAATTCGCGAATCGAATCGCTCAGGTCAATCTTTGGAATTTCTTTTGTTACGTCAGGTTGAGAATTTTCTACCATCACTTGCCATCCCGAATTCCTTGCAACAGCCGATCCTTGGAAACAACCCCGACATCGTTTCCATTCTCGTCGGTAGTAACGGTCGGCTGTGTGGTGTTTGTGGCAACATCGATCAGATAGTCCAGATCAACATCCTGAGAAACTCGTGGTGACTGGGTCAAATCATCACCTTCCGCCGGTTGGTACTGGCCGATCGGCGTTTGAATCGTGTGCGCGAAGACCAGTTTGAGTTTTGAGATGTTCTGTACGAAATCTCGGACATAATCGTCAGCAGGATTGGTGACAATTTCCTCAGGTGTACCGATTTGCACAATTCGACCGTCCTTCATGATCGCGATTCTCGTACCCAGACGAATGGCCTCGTCAAGATCGTGCGTAATAAACAATGTGGTCTTGTGCAACTGGTCTGACAAGGCCATGAACTGATCCTGCAATTGCCGACGAATCAGCGGGTCCAAGGCGCTGAAGGGTTCATCCATCAACAGCACATCCGGATCGGAAGCCAGCGCTCTGGCAAGACCAACGCGCTGTTGCATGCCTCCGGAAAGCTCCCGCGGAAATCGATCTTCAAAGCCGTCCAAACCAACGAGAGACAGTGAATGTTGTGATACGTCCCAACGTCTAGATTTTGATTCGCCACGAATTTCCAGTGGATAGGCTACATTGTCTCGAACCGATCGATGAGGCAGTAGCGCCATGTGCTGGAACACCATTCCAATTCGTTTGGCACGCATTTCCCTCAGTGCTGTTGATGAAAGCTTCATGACATCTTCACCCAACAGATATATCTCCCCGGAAGTCGGTTCAATGAGTCGGTTGACGTGGCGAACCAATGTTGATTTACCACTGCCCGATAGTCCCATGATGCAAAAAATCTCCCCACGACGGACAGAAAAACTGCAATCTGCAATTCCGACTACAGCGCCATAACGTTCCAGAACTTCAGCCTTGCCAATCCCTTCTGATTCAACTGCTGCCATGGCTTCTGAGGCGCGTTCGCCGAAAATTTTCCAGGCGTTCTTTAGTTCTATAACTACATCTTTCTCAGTTTCATTCATGAAATGCTCGCTTTTTTATTATTTAGACTGAGAAACGCTCTTTTGTAATGAATTTCGTCAGTCCTGCCAATTGAATCGATCAACAAAAAGCGGTGCAATGTACTACTACACTGCACCGCTCTTCTTCATCGACTTATATTAAATTGACTGTGAGTCTCTTTTATCCCTAGTGGATTGATATGTAAATTAACGCAGCCACTCGTCAACAGATGCTGCGTTCTCTTCAACAAAGGCAGCAGCCACGTCTTCCAAACTCTTCTTTTGCACGGTGACACTGTATGCCAAAGAACTGACCTGATCGGTCGTCAGACTAATCTTGCTCAGAATCGCGGCTGCCTCTGGCTGAGATTCTTCAAGTGACTTCGCATAGTGGATGTGCAGGTTAGCATCTTTCCACGCAACCCCTGCCATTGAGTTTTCCAACCAATTTGGATCATCAGTTGGCTGAAACACAACCCATTTGTCGGGATCGTGTGCAGGCTCTTCCAAGACTACCAGATCATGCAATCCAAACATATGATGCGGAGTGTAGCAGAAGAATACAAAAGGTTTTTTCTGTTGTACTGCGGCATCAAGGTTGGCTAGTGCGAGGGTTTCGTCCATCTCGGTGAGTTCCAGAGTTTCGGCATAGCCATAACTCTTGGCGCGAATTTTTTCAACATTCGTTGAGGCCCAACCCGTGGCGCCGATCCAGACTTCACCTTTGCCATCGCCATTTGAATCAAACTGAGCAGCAATCGATGGGTCAGTCAGATCAGTGATCTTACTGACACCCAGTGTGTCCGCAGTGTACTTGGTCACGCAAATTCCTTGAAAAGCGGTAACGCCATTAGGATTCATCAACACGGTGCCTTTTTCTTCCACGTAGGTGGCGTACAAATTAGCCTGGTTCGGCAGCCAAACTTCAGGATGTACATGCATGCTGCCTTTATCCATGGCTTCAAAGACAACCGGATTCGTACCGTTCTGGACTTCTACTTCAAGACCCAGATTTTCTTCTAGGACCAATTTCAGAATGTGGGCAGTCGCTTGAACTGTCACCCAGTTTGGTGAACCAATGATAACATCAGCCGCTTGTGTGGTTCCCACCATCATGAACAGAGCCGCGCTTGCTGCAATTACTCTTTTTACTAGCTTCATCAGGACCTCCTTAATGAAATTTTAATTTCGTGCCAAATGGCATTTAATTGAACTTACTCATAAGTTTAAGTGGTTAAATGTTGAATCTCTAACTTTATAGTATGTTTGAACAAAATTGTAGCTTTTTTTCCATTGGTTCTGAATGTGGTAGTCTTTTTTACTGGAATTTAGCTGCTACCAGTTCAATTGAAAGTTCGATCTGCTTTACCGGTCGAAAACTTGATGCCAAAGCCAAATCTATCCATTCAGTCTCATCGCGTGAAACTCAATGTGGTCTTCAATAAAACTCGAAATGAAATAGTAGCTGTGATCATAGCCTGGCTGCATGCGAAGCTGCAAAGACTGGCTGGCCGCTTCACAGGCCGCGGATAGAAGCTCGGGTTTCAATTGCTCTTCCAGAAAGCCGTCTGCTTCACCTTGGTCGACCAGGATGGTTTGGCTCCTGAATCCGCGTTTAACCAGTTCGGTCGCATCATAGTCAGACCACAAAGTTTCGTCTAATCCCAAGTATCCGCTCAGTGCTTTTTGACCCCACGGGCATTGGGTCGGAGCACAAATTGGTGCAAACGCAGAAATTGAACGAAACAGCTTGGGGTTTTTGAGGCCAATTGTCAACGCTCCATGCCCACCCATGGAATGTCCCGTAATCCCCTGCCGGGAAGGGTCGACCGGAAAATTTGAAATGACCAGATCTTGCAGTTCACGGGTAACGTAGGTGTACATCAGGTAGTTACGCACCCAAGGCGATTCAGTCGCGTCAACATAGAATCCAGCGCCAGTCCCAAAATCGTAGGTGTCATCCTCCCCTGTGATGCCTGCGCCGCGTGGACTGGTATCCGGTGCAACTACAATCAGGCTATGGCGAGATGCAAACTGCTGAGCGCCAGCCTTGACGGTAAAGTTCTCTTCGGTACAAGTCAGCCCAGACAGAAACCACAAGACTGCACATTTTGACTCAGCAGTTTCCGGTGGCAAATAGACCGAAAACTGCATCGGAGTACCTGTACACTGCGACTCATGTCGATAAATGCCCTGGATTCCGCCAAACGAACGGTGTTCACTGACTACTTCCATCGATTCCGTCAATTAAATTCGATGACGCTGCGAATGGACTTGCCTGCATGCATCAGGTCAAATGCATCGTTGATCTGCGACAGCGGCATCTTGTGAGTAATCATTTCATCAATATTGATCTTGCCATCCATGTACCAGTCAACAATTTTTGGTACATCGGTTCTGCCTCTGGCTCCTCCAAATGCGGTGCCACGCCAGACGCGCCCGGTAACCAGCTGGAAGGGCCGAGTACTGATTTCCTGGCCCGCACCAGCCACACCAATGATGATGCTCTCACCCCAGCCCTTGTGGCAGCATTCCAGTGCTACGCGCATGAGATCAACGTTTCCGACACACTCAAAACTGAAATCTGCACCACCTCCGGTCAGTGATACGAGATATGGAACCAAATCTTCTTCGACTTCATTCGGGTTGACAAAATGTGTCATACCGAAGGCTGTCGCAAGCTCTTCACGGGCTGGATTGATATCGATGCCCACGATCATGTTGGCACCCGCGATTCTGGCACCCTGAATCACGTTAAGACCAATTCCACCCAAACCAAAAACGACAACATTGTCACCCGGCTGTACCTTGGCGGTATTGATCACGGCACCAATTCCGGTCGTCACGCCGCAGCCGATGTAACAAACCTTGTCAAATGGTGCATCTTCTCGAATCTTGGCCACGGCGATTTCAGGGACCACGGTGTAATTTGAAAAAGTCGAGGTTCCCATGTAGTGGTAAACGGTATCTGCGCCGATTGAAAAGCGGCTGGTGCCATCTGGCATGATGCCCTGCCCCTGGGTTTCGCGTATCGCCTGACAGAGATTGGTCTTACCACTGGTACAGTATTCGCACTGACGGCATTCCGGTGTATAGAGCGGAATCACGTGATCACCTTTCTCGACTGTAGTAACGCCAGCACCAACATCGACGACCACACCTGCGCCTTCGTGACCCAAGATGGCAGGAAAAATACCTTCAGGGTCAGCCCCCGACAAAGTGAATTCGTCGGTATGGCAAACTCCCGTCGCCTTAACCTCAATCAGAACTTCGCCGGCTTTCGGACCATTAAGTTCAACTGTTTCGATTTGTAATGGTTTGCCTGCTTCGTAGGCAACGGCTGCTGCGGTTTGCACTTTCTGAACTCCTAATCTTGTACGTTGTAGTGTTTTCAGTTGATTATAAGTTCACGAATATGCAGGATTAAATTTCTCACCTGATCAGATTAACACCAGCTATTCAGCTGAGTCTCTTGACATCACGATCGAATTGAGTTTATAAGAATTGAGAGAATCATCGCATTCGTTAACTTTGCCAAATCAAACCATTAAGTCTGTTTCAAACGGTTTTACTTCGTTGATTTTCGATTAAATTCCGGGAATCCGACTAACAGGTAAATATTACAAAGATTTCAGTTTTCTGCAGGTTGTACATGGAGTCGAACAAATCTGCCAATCGCAGCCAAATTAAAGGTGAAGCAAGATGTCAAATCAGAATGACCAACTGAGTAAGGAAATCATCACTTCGAACACAGGTGCGACCGCTGATACGGCAAGCAAGCTCTCCTACTTTCGTGGAACTACGGATCCGCCATTTGCCAGCATAACTATTCCACAACTCTTAAGGGCAACGGTCCACAAGTTTCCCAAAAAGGAGGCACTCGTGTTCCTGGAGCAGAACATCAGGATGAGTTACGAAGAACTTGAAAGGACAGTTGAGGAACTTGCTACTGGTTTACACGCTCTTGGCATGGTCAAAGGTGATCGAATTGGCATCTGGTCTCCAAATCGATGTGAATGGGTGCTGATTCAGTTTGCTGCGGCACGTCTTGGTCTGGTGCTAGTGAACATCAACCCGGCGTATCGCTTATCCGAACTGGAATTCGCACTAAACAAGGTCGGATGCAAAGCTATTGTCTGCGCGAAGTCTTTCAAGTCGTCGGATTACATCGGCATGCTACGGAAACTCGCACCGGAACTTGAAACCTGCGAACCCGGACAATTGCAATCCAAAAAGCTTCCGCAGCTTCGTACTGTTGTCGTAATGGATGATGACCCCGGTCCGGGAGTTTTTTCCTTCAATCAACTGTCAAAACTTAAGGCTCCCGAAAAATTGAGCCGAATGCCAGACATCAACAACGACCTCAATCCCGAAGATGCCATCAATATTCAATTCACTTCTGGAACGACTGGACAGCCAAAGGGAGCGACGCTCTCACATTTCAACATCATTAACAACGCCCGGTTTTGCACCGACCTAATCGACATGACAGAAAAAGACCGGTTGGCAATTCCAGTTCCTTTGTATCACTGCTTTGGAATGGCCATGGGTGTTCTAGGCGTACTCAGCAAAGGTGCAACAATGATCTTCCCGGGTGAAGCATTCAATCCGACGCAAACACTGGATGCCCTGGAACAAGAACGGTGTACGGCGGTCTATGGTGTACCGACCATGTTTGTTGCAATGTTGGAAGATCTGGAGAAAACACCTCGTGACCTTTCCAGTATGCGAACAGGAATAATGGCTGGCGCACCCTGTCCAGTTGAGGTGATGCGAAGAATCTATACAGAAATGAATATGCCGGAAGTGACAATTTGTTACGGTATGACTGAAACCTCTCCTGTATCTTTTCAAGGTTTTACAGATGATCCAATCGACAAACGCTGCGAAACCATCGGTCGAGTGCATCCCCATCTGGAGGTCAAAATTATTAATCAGAATGGAGCAATTGTTCCCATAGGAACCAAAGGCGAACTTTGCACTCGAGGGTATGCAGTGATGATGGGTTATTGGGATGATGAAGCCAGAACCCGAGAAAGCATCGTGGACAACTGGATGCATTCAGGAGATCTTGGCATTTTCGACGAAGAGGGCTACTGTTCCATCGTTGGCCGAGTTAAAGACATGATCATCCGCGGTGGAGAGAACATTTATCCCCGCGAAATTGAAGAATTTCTGATTCGAAATCCTAAAGTCAATGATGTGCAGATTTTCGGCATCCCAGATGAAAAGTATGGAGAAGTGGTTTGCGCATGGGTCATCGCAAAACCCGGTGTCAATATAGATGAATCAGAACTTCGAGAGTTTTGTCAGGAACAGATCTCACACTTCAAAATTCCTGCCCACTTCATATTTGTGGAAGAATTTCCGATGACCATTACCGGCAAACCGCAAAAGTTTGTGATGCGGGACAAGATGGTAGAAATGCTGGAGTCAATTTAACTCGAAGTTTTTCCTTACATCGAGACTGATTCCAAATCTGCCCTCACTGGCCAATTATTTAGTAGTGAAACTCCAATCATTCTAACAGGATTGGAAAAGGGGTAGGGTCAAGAAAACGCTTCAGCACATTGCTTGTAATTCGCGCAACATCGTTATTGTAGTCGGCGTGAGAAAGACTGCCGCACCAAGCAATGGAGCCGGTCGAAAATACAGCACCGCCCGTCGGGGTTTCGAAAAACACCATCTCTGCTCGAATAATCTCTGCTTCTGTCCCTCCTAAACCCGGGGCCGGGTCATCCATGTCTTCAGGTGTCATTAAATAGAGATCTGAATGGCGCTCTGAGGTTGCTAATACCAGTGTATTTGGTGGTGTACCCCACGCATGGTTTGTCGCATCCAGTTCCAAACCAGCTGCACCGCCACCGGACAAGCCGTAATCGCCAACAACTATACTTTCGACTCCTTCAAAAATAAACGACGCACGCGGGTTGCGGCTGGCTTCCGTCAGAATGAATGGCGACGAGCAATCAAACCCCTGTGAAACCATACCGATGCCTACCAACTGATTTGGCGCTCGACCGTTACGGCGCCAAAGCCCCGTGTACTCGCCAGTAAAACTGGCATAAAACTCCCCAGGTGGAGGCGGATACACGCGAATGCCGTCTTCTGATTTTCTACACTCAATAACACCTGGAAGCGTTGGAAGAAAACTCACCCTCCAGTAAAAACCGTTACCCCCAAGATACATCAAACGACCGCCAGCACTAAGGTACGACTGAATGCTATCCAGCATCCCAACAGAGTAATACTCTGGGTGAGTACTAGTGATGACCGCGTTATAGCCATCTAGAACCTGATCACCTTCTTTTTCTAGATCTTCGTCTGTGATGACATCAAACGGCTGTTCCAACTGCTCAAGCCAACCCCAAATATGGGTATCTGCGTTGAATTGCCACAAATTCGAACCGACACCTCCTAGGTGTCCGATCTGCTTGGGTTGCATTTGAACGATGGGTCTGAGGCGTGATGAGTAGTAGACGCCACTGCCATCATTATGGACATCGTAAAAAGACAACCCTATTTCGGGGTGAGTTTGCATAAAGAGATCGATCGGATTCATCTGAACCAAGCGACCCGTTACGATTTCAGTTTCTGGTACATCAATGCCAATACGATTGTTCGCATAAGCCATGTAGCTAGCAGTTGGCAGGATGAATGCGACCGGGGCAGATCGGGTACCGAGTGGCGGTCGAACTGCGAAAGGAGTGTAGTACTCCTCAGACCCACTCTGCAGATGAACGGCATAAACCCCGCTTTTCAAACTATCGGGCAGTTTAACTTCAATATCTGTTTCCCATTCACAGTCGTAGAGATCATCATCATGAAAATGGATCGCCGCATAATGATCGAAATTATTCTTCCAGCAGTGTTCATCACCATTCCACAGGTGACCGGTGACTCCACGGGCGGGAATGTTAATCAAGCGTCCGTCTAACTGATTTTTTGATACATCAAAAATCGTGTCTGTTGAAATGCCAACAGAAAAATCCCACGCGGCAATCAGTTTTCGAGATTTTGCTGTGCCAGGAATCACCTTTTCGTTTTTATTCAGTAATCGCGCAAAGAGTCTCGGTGCTTCAATGCGACCGTTGAAGTGATCAACTGCTAGACGTTCAGACCCGCTGTGGGCAGCGATCATGATGACTACATCAGACCTCGCTTCTACCTTACCTATAGTGACAACTTTCGAATCTTTAAGCCTATCTTGTACCTTCGGGGTAGAAATCAGCGGCACTTGATAAACCGTAAGCGTTCGTGACTTAACATTGAATTCTCCACTTGCCAAATACCATCGCTGCGCAAACAGCGGTGATCCTGTTGAGATGCTATCGCTATCGCCTTGCGAATCAGTCACTTGAAAGGCGAGCGCACCTGCCGTATCCAAGTAAAGTCTGAATCCAGCACCTGAATCCGGATCCTCGTAGCTCAAAATCGTCTGTGGACCGTGACCCGGCAAAGTTGGCCAAATCAACGCTTGCATGCTAAATGGCTTACCCACTTTCAGCGGTGGTGCACCTTCAACGATGCCATAGGAACCCGCATGGATAGGTTGAAACCGACCCGGAAACGGGCCGCCAAGTTCGAGATCAATGATTTCTTCTCGATAACCTGGACCCGAAGGGTTGACATCACCCTGAATGACCCGAATCAGTCTGGCATCGTAATGGTCCAGACCATCACAACTCACCTTAACCTGAATGGTACCACCAGGTACAGAACTGATTTGATCGGTGTAAGCCAGGATGCGAGTCACGCCAACTCCTGCTCGAGATCTTGACCCGTACTCGCTTTCCACCTGCGTTTGAAAACATCCCACTCAGCTTCGGCAAGATCGGTGTACTCGACTTCGCTGATGACTTCAATGGGCTCGCCGCGCAACTCTGGCATGCGTCCCAGATTCCAGCGGCGGAAAGGTTCCTTAACAATCAGAACGAATTTTCCCTTTTTCGGTCCTCCGCGCAGGAGATTCAGGACTCTTTGCAGTCCGGGACTGGGTGTACCGAGTGGATTTGCCTTGAATTCTGCTGCGTACTTGAGATCCTCATCAGACAGTCGGTATCTTGACATCAATCAATCCCCACAGAATCGAAAACCTGATTGATGGTGGTTTGAAGCTTATTAAATAGCTCGTCAATTTGATCCCGTGTGATTACAAATGGTGGCGCAACAACAATAGACTGTCCAACTGGTCGGCAAATCAAACCGTTGTCCGAAGCGACATTGGCAATCAGTTCTGCGACGGGCTGCTCGGGCGGAAATGGTGAATTCGACCGTTTGTCTTTTACCAACTCCAGGGCACCCATCAATCCAACTCCACGTGCTTCACCAATATGCGGATGGGAAGCAAATTCTTCCAACCTATGCAGAAAATCAGGCGCAACTTTCACAACGTTGTCCAGCACACCCTGTTCCAGAATAATTTCAATCGCTTTCAGGGCAATAGAACAGCCAACCGGGTGACCTGCTGTTGTAAACCCGTGCGGAAACTCTTCGTAGGCTTCACTGGCCTGATTGAGCCTATCGGCGATCGACTCCGAAATCATGATTGCACCCATTGGAAAGTAACCTGCGGTGATACACTTTGACGCGATCAGGATGTCTGGTTCAATGTTGTAAGTCTGACAGCCCCAGACGCGTCCAGTGCGTCCGAACCCGCAAATCACTTCGTCTACTATCAACGGAATATCGTATTTTCTGAGTACCTTCTGAATGGCTTCGTAATACCCTTTAGGTGGTGGGATGACTCCACCTGCCCCCATGACGGGTTCTGCGATAAAGCCGGCAATGGTGTCGGGTCCCTCCGCCACAATCAGTGCTTCCAGATTTACAGCACAACGGCCAGAAAATTCGAGTTCGCCTTCGCCATCTTTCGCAAATCGCCAATGGTGGGGACAATCAGTAAATAGAAAATTATCAAGCGGAAGTCCGAAAGCTCCGACATAGTCTTTGCCTGTCATGCTCGCCGTAATTCCAGTGACCCCGTGATAAGCGTTGATTCTGGAAATGATCTTACGACGCTGTGGATTACCTAGACCGCGGTGAATCATCCATAGCATTTTCACTGCTGTATCGTTTGCTTCGGAACCGGAATTCGTGAAAAACACCTTACTCATTGGTACGGGGGCGATTTCAATCAACTTTTCCGAAAGCGCTACGGCTGACTCAGAAATCCGTCCAAAAAAAGCATGATAGGTTGGAAATTTTCTGTATTGATCACAGGCCGCTTCAATTAGTGAAGGATGATCAAATCCTAGAACCATGTTCCATAGACCTGAGTTGGCTTCAAGATACCGTTTGCCGTGAGAATCAATGACGTAAATGCCCTCGCCGCGTGCCATGACGGACGGGCCTTTCTCGTGAAGGGTTCCAAGGTGAGTGAACCCGTGCAATACTGACCTTAAGTCTCTTGCCTCCCAAGAACCCGAATCTGCATTGGAATCAAAATTCATTTTTCTCTCTCTATTGGAAAAATTCAAGTAGCCGTTCGTGATCAATTGCATAGCACGTTAGTCCCGGCGGACGTAAGGTCGACATGTCTTCGGCCGCCAGAATCGCATTGATGATGGACTCTTCAATCGCTTCGGTGGCCGCCATATAAATTGGATCAAACAATTCATCATTAATGACTTCCATCTGCCACCTGCCAGACGCCAGTTGCGGAATTGGACCTCGATTGGCAGTGCTGAAGGCAAGAAAGATATCGCCTGAGTTGTTCCCACCAGGCGTACCGCCACGGCCAATACCAATTGCAGCGCGCTTGGCCAATCGCTGCAACTGATGTGGAGCCATTGGCAAGTTAGTACCGAGCATCACGATGATCGAACCGTGTTCCTCATCCATCAGTCGATCTTCCATCATAGACTTTCCCACCTGTCTGCCCAAAACCGTAAGCCAGGGTCGCACACCGTGATTGGCTTGAACCAGTGCACCGATAACAAACTCTTCACCATCAACTTCCAGACTACGTGATGATGTGCCGGTACCACCCTTAAACTCATAGCAGATCATTCCGGTTCCACCGCCAACGTTACCCTCATCAACGTGCCCTGGTTTCGCGCTGTCCAGTGCTCGAAGCGCGTCATCTTCTGTTAGATGCTGCCCATTGATGTCATTCAACACGCCGTCGTATGTTTCCGCTACCACGGGCATCGACCAAAGGTGTTCCGATTGCCATGCTTCCTCATAGTTTCGAATCATCCACCTGACCGCCGCATGGTGAACAATACCAACACTGTGAGTGTTGGTGATACAGATTGGGCCAACAAAGTAACCGCCATCCCGAATCCAGTGTGTACCAGTCATTTCACCGTTACCGTTCAGTGCATACATACCGGCCCACACCGGCTGAGGTTCCGGAATTCGTCCAAGGGGCAGAATTGCAGTTACACCTGTTCTTATAGGACCCTCTCCCTGAACCAGCGGTTCATTCCCTTCAATTCGGGTGCAAAAACCAACTTCCACGCCTGGAACATCCGTAATGGCATTGTGCTCACCGGTTCGACCTGGAAAGGGCAACCCAAGTTCTCGTCCTCGTCTTTTCATATTTCAGTACGTGAGTGGTTGGTGTTTGATTAATTTCGTCTTCTAAAGTAAAGCCCGAGTGCAGCTATTGCGAAGGAAAAAAGCAGCATGAGTGTGGCTATAGCATTGATTTCTGGTTTAACACCGCGTCGTAGCATTCCGTAGATGAAGACCGGCAACGTAGTTGAGTCAACTCCGGCAATGAAATAGGTAATTACGAGATCATCCATTGAAATGATGAAAGCCAGCAGCGCTCCACCCACAATGCCCGGAAGAATTTGCGGAAAGGTTACGCGCCGAAATGTAGCCCAGGGATTGGCTCCCAGATCCGCTGAGGCTTCCTCTAGTGTACTATCCATACCTGCCAGCCGGGCACTGACCACAACAAAAACATAAGAAATCAAAAATGTACAGTGTCCAATGATGATCGACATCAAGCCAAGCTTTACACCAAAGTTGATGAAAAACACAAGCAATGCAATGCCCAACACGATGTCAGGCATGACCATCGGCATATACAGCAGGCCTTGGTAGAAAGGCTTAAGCTTGAAGTGATATCGATAAATCGCAAGTGCCGTCGCAGTTCCAACGATGGTGGCGAATGTGGTCGTCGTTAAGGCAACGGTAAGGCTGTTCTTGACTGCTGACAACAGTTGATCTGTAGATTCAACATAAAGAGTCTGTTCAGTCAGTTTTGTCGGATTGCCAAAAATTGACAAGTACCAGTCGAAGGTAAAGTCCTTCCACACCATCATATTGACCGGATGACTATTGAATGAGTAAACAACAACAATAATGATTGGCGCGTAGACGAAAGCCAAAAACAGGAACCCGTGCAGGGACAGTAATCGCTTGAGCCACGGGTGTTTCATCTGACAATCTCCGAGCGGCCGATGCGCCTGAGATAAAACACAATTAACATAAACATAACCAGCATGATCATGACAGAGAGCGCCGAACCAAAGGGCCAATTACGCGCTGACAGAAACTGCTGCTCAATCAGATTTCCGATCATCATCACTTTCGCACCACCGAGCAGGTCTGGAACGATGAAGTTGCCGAGACTGGGGATAAACACCAGTACTGCTCCAGCTGCAATTCCGGGAAGCGTACAAGGCAGAATAACTCGCCAGAAGGTTTGAAAAGGATTGGCACCTAAATCAGCAGAGGCCTCCAACAGTGAATGATCCAGTTTTTCGATGCTGGCATAAAGCGGTAGAAACATGAATGGCAGCAAGATATAGGCCATTCCGATCAATACCGCGGTTTCCGTGTAAATGATGTCAATGGGTTCTGAGATGATGCCAAGCCCCATCAGTGAGGTGCTCAGGAATCCGCTTGGCCGCAGTATTAATACCCAGCAGAATAGGCGCACGACCAAACTGACGAAAAAAGGAAGTGTGATTATAAAGACAACGAAAGTTCGCCATCTCGTTGACAACCTACTGACCCAGAGCGCTGCCGGATAACAAATTAGCAGTGTGATGCCTACGTTGGTCAACGCAAGACGTACAGATCTTAAGAATATGTCAATGTAAACCGGATCGAAATCTTCCCACTCTCCGTCAGCCCAGCCAAGTATTCGGCCGTAATTCCAGTGATAAAAATTCCAGACGACTCCGCCATAAACCCCGGGCTCCAGGAAACTGAAAATGACCATGACAGCGAGCGGACCCAGAAAGAATATTCCGAGGAACAGAGTTGATGGCGTCAGCAGAGTGCTGAGGCTGCGAAGATCCCGTTTGGTTGCCATGTTCAGGACTCGAGTATCAGGTGAGGTGTATTCCGGCGGTAGGCGAGGCGAATGGAATCACCCGGATTTACGTTGCTTAGAGCTTCGTCTCCCGAACCTGCTACCGATACCGATATGGAAGTGCCGTTAGCCAGTTTACATACATACTGACGGGTTGCACCCTGAAAGACAGATTGCTCCAGTACAGCATCTAAAATTCCCAAGGAATTGTCGGATTCCTGAGGGGCGATATTCAGGTGCTCCGGGCGGATGATGAGCGTCGCGTTGGTGCCGACTGATGGTCCGCTACCAACTGAGATACGCAAGCCATCTTTCGTAACAAGGATTGGATCTTCAGTGCTATTTTCGATCGTTCCCGAAAAGAGTGTACCGTCGCCTATAAATCCCGCAACAAAACGAGTTGCGGGCTGGTGGTAAAGTTTCTCGGGTGGCCCAATCTGTTCAATTCTACCGTGGTCCAGCACAACGACCTGATCTGACATCGTCAACGCTTCTTCTTGATCGTGCGTGACGAACAGGAAGCAGATGCCTAGATCATGCTGCAGACTTTTCAGTTCGAGCTGCATGGACTGGCGTAAATTGCGGTCCAATGCTGAAAGCGGCTCGTCCAGCAGCAGAAGCTTTGGCTGGTTGATGATTGCCCTTGCCAAGGCTACGCGCTGTTGCTGACCTCCTGAGAGCTGAGCTGGCTTGCGTCGATCAAACCCTGACAGGTTTACCCTTTCCAGTGCTTCTCCAACTCGTTGTTCACGCTCAGTTTTTGATACACGGGCGAGATCCAGTCCATAACCTACATTGCCGCTTACAGATAAATGGGGAAACAGTGCATAGTTCTGAAAGACGGTATTGACAGGACGTCGATATGGTGGTACACCCGCGACCGATTCGCCAGCGATTCGCACCTCTCCCGAATCAAGGTCCTCAAAGCCGCTGATCGTTCTCAGTAGCGTCGTTTTGCCACAGCCAGAGGGACCCAGCAGGGTCATAAACTGACCCTGCTGGATATTTAGCGAAATATTGTCAAGCGCCGTGATGACACCGCCTTCGGGTGCCGGAAAGCGTTTAACAGCTTCTCTGACCTCGGCGATGGAGTCCATTCAACTCCGTCCCCGTTACTGCGCGGTACGAACCTTTGTCCAGACTCGATTGTACTTTCGAAGATCATTGCCTAGATCTTCAAAAATCTGCAGTTTGGCAACCACCTCGGGCGGCGGGTTCGTGTTCGGATTCGCTTTCAGTTCTGGCGGTAGCAAATCGCGAGCCGGAGCATTAGCGGTGCCGTTAACCTGCTGCAAAGTATTGAGTGCGGCAATTTCAGGCTGCATGTAAAACTCAAAAAATTTGATTGCGCTGTCCTTGTTTGGCGCATCTTTGAGAACGCAGATATCTTCCTGATACATGGTGGCGCCTTCTTCCGGAATCACAAAACCCAGTCTGTCCGGTTCTTCCAGCGTATACAGTGTTGCACCTACATACCAATGAGACGCGGCAATATCCCCTGCCTGAACCAATGACACAATGTCATAAGTGAATGCGGAAATTTTATCTTTGCGTTCCAACAGCCAGGCTTCGGCTTGTTTAAGCGCTTCGCTATCGGTTGAGTTGACCGAATGGCCGTTCTTGATGAGAGCTACGCCGATGGTTTCTCTCAAATCGTCCAGCATGGTAATTTTCTTACCCTTGTCAGGCAACGCAAAAAAATCGTCCCAAGTTTTGAGTTCACCTGCCTCTTCCTTGTTATAGAAGATTCCAACAGCACCCCATGCGTAGGGCAGGCAGTAGGAACTTTCCGGATCAACTTTAGAAATCATATTGGCTGGATCAATGTTTTCAAAGCCTTTCAGTGTGTTGACCTTGGCATCGTGTAGAAGTCCCAACTTCTGCATAATGTCACGCATATGTACAGACGGAAATACAATGTCGTATCCAGTCGCACCCGACTGGATTTTCGCCAACATTTCCTCATTGGTCCCGTAGGTGTCAAGCGAAATTTCAATACCCGTCTCTTCAGAAAAGCGAGTCAGAACTTCTGGATTTATGTAATCACCCCAGTTGTAGACATTGAGTTGGCCGGCCGCGTAGGCGGCTTGCGAAATAAACAGTGCGCTTACGAACGCAATTGCAAATTTCAGAATTGAATGCATTTTTTATCTCCTTTATTTGATGGATTTGAAAGCTCATATGGCTACCGAATTGCTGGAACCAGCGATTCAGCGATACCACTACACCATAATAAACGAAGAAATTTTTACACATTGTGCATTTTTCCGGGTTGCACATTCTTAAAATACACCAACACTTCAGGTTTGTTTTGTTTGTGCACCAACGGTTTGTCTTAGCACTGATTCTAGCGGGAAAGATTAACTTATATTGCTGATTTATTTAGCGTTTCAATTTCGTTTTGAAGCCTGATCTTTTGAATTTCTGATTTAAATGTATACAATTCACCTCAAACCCACATAGTGTGCAATAACTCTTCATGAAAAGGTTCTTGTTTCTAGTTTTTCTTCTGGTTCCCGCGGCCGGATTTGCGGTTCATGAATTAGAGTATCGTGATTTGGTAAACGGGCAACGACATTATGAACAGCACTGTGGTTCCTGCCACGGAATGAACTTGGAAGGACAACCCGATTGGCAGTCTCCGGGCCCGGACGGCGTTCTGCCAGCTCCGCCACATGATGTAACCGGGCACACCTGGCACCACGATAACCAGATGCTGTTTAATTACACCAAATATGGTGGGATGGCGTACTTTGCGGCCTTAGGCTTAACTGACATCAACAGTGGTATGGAAGGATTTGGTCATTTGTTGACAGATGATGAAATCTGGGATATTTTGGCGTATATCCGATCGACCTGGCCGTCCAGAGTGCAACAAATTCAGGACAGTCGAAATCCTCCCCACTGAGCTGCTGGGGTTACCTACGCTTGCTTTCTAATTGGGTTTTCCGAATTTCAGATTGCCAAATAAATCAGCTCATTTTGACTAATTCAAATCCCGTTGTGTGACCCTGCACAACATTTTTGGAATAAGGAGCATAGCAACTGTTTCTGCGTTTTAACTGCGTCAGTCATTGAGTGAGACAGAGGCCAACTGCGGGATTTAATCTCTGAATCCGGCACTTTTGAAGACAATAAAATGAGAGCGGTTCACTCAAAGGTTAATCAAAATGAATTCTGCTATGTATGCGCTCAATAGACTGACTCTAGGGAATCAACGCTATGTTGCTGAGCAAAACTACGGCGGCAATATTTCTTCAAGACGACGAAATCAGCTGGCCGACGGTCAAAACCCATTCGCTGTGATTGTCGGCTGTTCGGATTCTCGCGTTCCGGCAGAATTAGTGTTTGATCAAGGTTTGGGAGATTTGTTCGTCATTCGAGTTGCTGGCAACATCACTGATGAATCCGTTACTGGCAGCGTGGAATTCGCAGTTGCAGTATTGGGCTGCGAACTGGTTGTCGTATTGGGACATACCGACTGCGGTGCTGTCAAAGCAACCCTCCAGGAAATCAGCCAGCCATCAGGAAATTTATCGCCAAACCTTGGGTTTATTGTCAATGCAATCTCACCCGTGGTGAGCTCACTTGCATCGAATGCCTCCAACTTGAATCAAGATGAATTAATCAACAACGCGATTCGTGCCAATATCAAACATTCAGCACGGCAGTTGTACGCAACCTCAACTATTTTGGAATCGGCGGTCAATGATGGAAGGCTCGTCATTGCAGGTGCAGAATATCACCTCAAGACCGGTGAAGTAGATTTCTTTGACCAGATTCCGGAATGACCTCAGAGGTTCATTGGCGCGGCCTTGAGCGCATTTACCTTGCTGCACCAATAAATCGAAATCTTAAACCAAGAATGATTATTGGTGATGGCATTTGCACAGTCCGTTTGTCAATCTCAGATTCAATGCACCATACTGCTAACGCGCTACATGGCTCAATCTATTTCAAAATGTTGGATGAAGCAGCATTTTTTGCCGCGAATTCAATGGAACCAGAAGTCTTCATGCTGACATCAACCTTCAACACTCACCTGACTCGACCAGTTTCTGAAGGGGTTTTGCGAGCGGAAGGTAAAGTTGTCAATCAAAATCAATCTCAGATTATTGCTGAAGCGGTGGTCTACAACGGATCAAGACAAAGAAATCGGACGTGGTAGTGGAATTTTCGTTCGTAGCAAAATTCTGCTAAAAAATTTACCAGGTTATCTCGCAAACAAATCAGAATGAACTCCAATATTTCAATTGTTCAGGGGGACATCACTAAAGCAGACACAGACGCAATTGTGAATGCTGCGAATCAGAATATGCTGGGTGGAGGTGGTGTAGACGGTGCAATTCATAGGGCTGCTGGCTTTGAATTACTGGAATATTGCAAGCAAGTGCCAGAAGTTAACGGCGTACGATGTCCGGTTGGTGAAGCACGAATCACGCCTGGCGGCCGGCTTCATGCCCGCTGGGTAATCCACGCGGTCGGTCCCCGATATACGATTGATCCCGAACCCGAAAAATTGTTGGCTTTGGCGTATCGAAACTCTCTGACTCTGGCAGTGGAGCATCAATGTAATTCCATCGCATTCCCCGCAATTTCCTGTGGTGTGTTCGGATACCCGTACTCTGAAGCAGCTGAAATTTCTTTATCCGTTTGCAGGGACGTGAGGTGGAGCGGAATCAAAATCAGCTTTTACCTCTTTACTCCTGAATTGGTTGAAATCTGGCAGAAGGAATTGAATCGAAGCGAGTAAACTACGCCCAAATTGCAAGGTTTCCAGAGAGGAACTACGGAATAGTTGAATGGGGCTGAACAGAAACATTCTTTTATTTACTTGCGACATCATCAGATCGTCTGTTTATAAAAGAAACACGTCTTTACCGGAATTGGGGATGATGGCTACCAATCCGACACTTGTAAAATCAGTTCTGCTGCAACTGAATCATTCCTGCTTATTTGAAACAAATCAGCATGGGTAATTTGTGATCGATGCTAAGTTCTTTGATCGGAGTTCCAACTAAGGATCGGCCATTCATAGCACTATGGCTCATGCTCACTGGCGTGTTTGTTTTGGCTCTACAGGATAGCCTGATCAAGGACATAGCTGAATTTACTTCACACTGGCAGTTTCAGTCAGTAAGGGCGGTCGGAATTTTGAGCTTAGCGGTAATATTAGCGATCATGGGTGGCGGGCTTTATCTGCTCAAACCATTACGCGCCGGCCCTGTTTACCTCCGTGCCTGCCTGATGACAGCCGCTATGTTCTGCTTTTTTTCAGGTGCGCCGTTTTTGACAATCACTCAAATGGGCGCAGGGCTATATACCTATCCCATGTTTGTCACTTTGCTTGCTGGCCCAGTGCTTGGAGAAAAATTGGGTCCCTGGCGCTTGTTCGCGCTACTTCTGGGTACTACAGGAGCAACATTAGTATTGTCTCCCTGGGAAGATGGCTTTACACCTTGGCAAATACTTCCAATCTTTGCTGGATTTTTCTATGCCACCAGTATTCTCACCATTCGAAAAGGATGTCGTTTTGAGAATACGATCGCGATGGTCTTTGCGGTTGGTATCACATTCTTCACATTTAACGTGATTGGATGCATCGTTTTGAGCATTTCACCACTACCGCTCAGTCTGCAAGAACGCATGCCGTTTGTTGCTATTGGATGGCCCACACTGACTTGGATAGTCATTGCCATTGCAGGATTTACGGCAATAATAAACCTAACCGGAAACCTTTGCTTGAGTCGGGCTTACCAGACAGCCGATGCCAGTTGGCTTGCTCCGATGGAGTTCAGCTACCTTCTTTTCGCAACCTTCTGGGGTAAGACACTTTTTGATACATGGCCATCAAGCAATTCAATCGCTGGAATGGTGTTTATCGGTGCCGCAGGAGTTTTGACAGCTTGGCGAGAAAGTGTGCGCCGCAGGATTCAAGAAGGGATTTAGCGCACAATCATTAATTCAATCGTTTCACTCAAAAGTGTTCAGCTGATTAAACGACAACAATAGTTGTTTACAGCACTTCATCCAAAGCTTTGATCAATCGCTCCACTTCCTGTTCACTGTTATAGTGAACCATGCTGACACGAACAACACCTCCGGGATGCAGATTAAGCGCGTCAATACAGCGCCTCGCATAAAAGTCACCGACTCCTATGCCGATATTCTGCTCACCCAATTTTTCTGCAATATCGCTGTGTCGCTGTCCCTCGACCGTGAATGAAATAGTTGAAACACGACGATTGTAGTCGATCTCAGGAATTCCTATAACTTGCACATTGGATTTTGAGTTCAAGTACTCCATGAACGGGCGTGCTACTTCATCCTCATGCTGAGTGAATAGTTGGAATACTTTGGCGTAGCGCGTACTAATTGAAGCGTTACTTTCTTTGCAGTGGTGCGAGAATACCTGATCGAAGTATTCCACGATGCCTTCAATTGACGCCGCTGTTTCGTGCAAATAGCCGCCAGGTTGGAGTTTTTGAGGTAGTGCAGATCGTGTAAAGAAAAAATGATTCTGGTTCTCCAGGTTAAGCAGGATATTGCGCTTACCGCACAGTACACCCAAGTGCGGACCATAGAGTTTGTACAGACTTAACAGCAGAAAATCGACATTGGAAATTTCAAAATCCAGTGCACGGTGCGGTGCGTAAGCCACGGCATCAACACAAACCAGTGCTCCAGCTGCATGCGCGAGCTCAGTAATCGCCTGTATGTCATTAATTGTTCCGGTTATGTTGGAACACCAGGTGCAGCAGACTAGACGGGTTCGGTCAGTCAGCAGCTTTTCGAGTTCCTGCGGGCCGCCTAGATCAGCAGTTTCAGAGTTAATTTTCCATTCCTTGATAACGATTCCGCTTTCTGCTAATCTTCGCCATGAACCGACATTTGCTTCGTGATCAAGATTAGTGACGATAACTTCGTCTCCCGGCTTTAGTGATGGCCTTAAGGCATTAGCCAGCACATAAACGTTCATTGTGGTTGAATGCCCGACAATAACTTCGCTTGGTTTGGCATTGATCATTTCTGCAAGCTGGCGATGGCTTCGGCTAATCCGTTCCATGGCTTCAGCTGAAGCAGAATATGACGATCCTGGTTGAACCTGGTTGCGGCGCATGTAATCATAAATACGATCGCTAACAGTGGAGGGAACATAAGTGCCACCAGCATTTTCGAAAAATGCCAAATCACCAATATTCGGAAACTGGTCGCGGACATATTGCAAATCGTAGCGGGAATGAATCATTAGCTGTGTCTCTGATTTAGCAAATTACTGGATTGCAATGAATTCGGTCAAATTTGAAACAGACCAATCATCGAACATCATTCTCCGATCAACAATTCAGTACTCGGTGTGCACTAGTGTTAGGACGAATGAAGACGTCAAACTATTTGGCGAAGCCAATATTTTATAGATTCTCAATTAGATGCTTGGGCGCTCAGTGTCGATTAGTTTAGCCATGAAAATTTCATTCGAATTCAGTATGGATAGCTTGTGCTGATCTATGTTCAAAGATGTGCGATATATTGCAATTCTCGAGAAAAAATTGTTCTTCAATTTTTCGTCGAATAGAAAATTTAATGTTCTCCAACACACAATTTCAATAGTTCAGAAATCTTAATTGACAGCCATTCGCGTGAGTCTTCAAACATGAAATCAAAGACATTCACTACAACTTCTACCAATAAGGGTATGGAAGACAAGCACCCCATTCCAACCGAAACGGTTGAGGAGTGGTACGAGGTGAATGCAGATTTCATCACTGAGGAGTTTGAACAACTAGAGTTTCAAGAGCTACACGCAACGCTAATTAACCACTTACCCCTGCATCCCTGTTCGATTCTCGATATCGGATCCGGTTCAGGTCGGGACGCTGCGGGTTTTGCTGAACTTGGGCATAAGGTTATCGCGGTTGAACCATCGAATGCATTGCGTGCAAGGGCTCGGACATTGCATCCGCATTCAAGCATTACCTGGGTTAACGACAAATTGCCAGAGCTGAAAGCAGTTCGGAAACTTGGTGTTCACTATGATGTGATATTTCTGAGCGCAGTGTGGATGCACCTCCCCTACCATGATCGTCAGACTTCTTTTGAAAGAATTTTGGGATTGCTCAAGAAAGAAGGATTACTTTACATTACACTTCGACACGGCCCGTTCGAAGTGGTCAAAGGTTTCTGGGATATCCCAGATGAAGAATTAGTCAAATTGATCAGGTATTACGAGTTGGTCGAAACTGAACAAACCACTGAAGAAGATCATTTAAATCGCCCTAGTGTAACTTGGACCCGTTTCATTCTACACCACTCGGATGACTAGTCGATCTCAAAATAATACATGCCTTGTGCTCTCCGCAAACGCTCAACGACAGAGTTTTGAGCGCTTGTTTCAGTAGACGCGAAGATAGTGTTAAAGTTTGTAGTTGATCAATCGACTCGTTCATTGCAAGTATGTATTTGTTGACTTCTCGCCAATCATCAGGACGTTCTGGACTGACTGTGTGTTCCGACAATCACGCTCCGTCGATTCTAGTTCGAATTTCCTCGATTCGACTGGATACCACCACTTATTTACTTCCGTGAAGTTGTAGAGATAAATCTACATAGGAGACCAGGCGCGCGAATGAGTTCAACTCTCGCAATCGATACGCTAGGCTTTCAAGCAAGTGGTTGTTTCGAATCATTCCACACCCAACTATCATCAATTCGTTCGGAAAAAGAAACTGATGCCCGTAATCGCTTAGAACGTGCCCGGACCGAAGTTCTCTATTCTGATGTTCATAGTTCACCGATATTTCTATAAAATGAAATACAAATTTTCTTATTTCATATTCAGTGGCCGATCGTGAAATAAGAATAGAGCGAAGCAGTATTTATTGGTGCAAATTATTGATTTGCCTCACCTCAAATTCATCACTGCGGGTCATCACAACCCACTCAACAAAATTTGAAAAATGTGATGTCTTGGCCCCTAAAGAAATCCGTAGTGCTAAGGCTACTCGCAAGTAAATTCTAGTTGAATCATCTAGCAGCAATATTCAAATTCAGGCAAGACGAAGCCACAAAAAGCCTCAATAACTGGTCGCTGAATTAATCAAATTTCAGAACTCGAATATTGATTCCGGTTACTCTCACTCAGCAGTCGCGTAGATGTAATTGATTAAGCATAGGAAGTATATAGTAACCCAATTAGCCTAAATTTAGATTATACAGTGACTATAATTATATAATTTAAGTCACTATGTACATAGATTCCTACATTCCGCAAGTCCAGTTATCCCGACTCAACTCGGTTGTTGCACCAGGCAAGGTAGCGATCATTTATGGTCCTCGCCGTGTTGGTAAAACGACTTTAGTTCAGCGTTACGTCCAGCAGCATGATCCAGATGCACTTGTGGTGACAGGAGAAGATATTTCTATACGTGACTTTCTGGAGAGTCAGTCAATTGTCAAACTCAAGCAATTCGTGGGCGACAATAAAACACTTATCGTGGATGAGGCGCAGCATTTACGGCAAGTCGGGCTGAATCTTAAACTCTTGGTCGATCATGTTGAGGGGCTTCGGATTATCGCAACCGGTTCGTCTTCCTTTGACCTCGCTCGAACAACTGGGGAACCCCTGACCGGTCGTAGGAACACGCTGCTCCTATTGCCGCTTGCACAATTCGAGATTCAACAGACTGAGGCGGCTCATGAAACTCGTGCAAACCTTGAGTATCGGTTAATTTACGGTTCTTATCCTGAGGTTGTTCTCATGGGTTCGAACCGGGACCGAGAGGTTTATCTCAAGGATTTGATCGCATCTTACCTATTCAGGGACATTCTCCAAGTTGACGGCGTTCGATTTGCTGACAAACTGCTTCGTCTTCTGCAGCTGATTGCGTTCCAGGTCGGGCAGGAGGTTTCGATAGCTGAACTGGGAGGGCAACTTGGAATGAGCAAGAATTCGGTAGAGCGTTACCTGGATTTGCTGGAAAAGTCTTTTGTTCTGTACAGTAGGGGAGGATTCAGCCGCAATCTGCGAAAAGAGATCACAAAGAGCCGCAAGTACTACTTTTACGACAATGGAGTTCGTAATGGAATCATCAGCAATTTCAATCCATTGTCGCTTCGAAACGATATCGGTGCGTTATGGGAGAATTATGTCCTTGTTGAGAGACTCAAGCGAAACGCCTATTCCAGTTTCTTGGCTGACAGCTATTTCTGGCGAACCTATGATCGCCAGGAGATTAATCTAATTGAAGAGGTAAGCAGGCATCTCAGCGCCTACGAAATTAAATGGTCACTGCGAAAAAAATCTCTTCGCGCTCCTCGTGCCTGGCGCGAAGCTTATCCAGACAGCTCGTATCTGACTGTTCATCCCGATAACTACCAGGAATTTATAGGACTTGCAAACTCATAGCAAGTCCGAGATTCCCCAGGTGGAGGTCGCGTTGGCGAAAACATTGCCAGATTCGCAACATTCAATAACCTAGAGTCATATTTGATAAGTGACTCACTTCGGTGAGACTCGTCGACGGGATAATTTGCCTGAACTTCATGTGAAAATTAAACGGAACATTTGGGCAATCGAATTTTGCGAGAGACAACAGTGTCTTCCGAATTTAAAATGAAATCCAATTTTCTCTCGAAACCGATCCAAGTCTGGTAATATTCTTCCCATGTCCATATTTTTCGGAGTCCCGCAGTGAACTACGATCTCGAAAAATATCCCATGAAACCGGATGTAATCGCGTTCCTCGAAAAAGTGGAAGCCAGTTATCCGCCGCACAGCGAGGCTGCCAGCATTGAGGAAGGTCGCCGCTCGTACGAAGTGATGTGTACGCATTTTGATACACCAATTCCAGACGGCATCGATATCCGAGACAATGTCGTTGAAGGTCGAGACGGACCTATTTCCATTCGATTGTATATACCTCGTGAGCCATCATCTGATGCGACCGTAATCTACTACCACGGAGGGGGATTTGTGCTCGGTAATCTCGACACTCACAATACGATCTGTGCAGATATGGCGAGCGAGACGAATCTTCGGGTCGTTGCAGTTGACTACCGGCTGACCCCCGAACATCGTTTTCCCGCGCACTTTCATGATGCGATTGATGCCTTTTCTGCGTTGGACGAAGGCCGCACGATAGTGTGTGGAGATTCGGCTGGTGGAACCCTGGCAGCCGCGGTCTGTGCTGACCGCCATGGTAGCGAACAGCAACCCATTGGACATGTTCTTATTTATGCTTTTCTAGGCGGTGTGATCATGGAACTGCCATCATATGAGGAAGCATCCGATGCTCCGCTTCTCACCACCCAGGATGTGCACTATTTCGAAGACCTACGAAGTGCCGGCAATCCGAGTAATGATGATCCGACTTACTTTCCGCTGGTGCAAGGGGATTTTTCAGGATTTCCGCCATGTGCTGCGTTTGCTGCGGAGTTTGATCCAATCCGTGACGACTCCGTCGAGTACGTCAATCGGCTTCGGGCAGCTGGAGTCCAAGCTGAATGTACAGTTGAAAAAGGACTGGTGCACGCCTACCTTCGCGGTCGGCACATGAGCTTGGATGCAGGTAACAGCTTTCAGCGGATTTGTCGCGCCATCCGCAAATTCGGCACAGAAAAGTGAACCCGACCGTCAATTGAGACTGTACCGGCAGTGGCCCAGTTGCGCGTCGCGAGATAGAAAGGACACGTTTCCCGCGCTCTGTCAATCCTGCCACGCTTACACGAAATCGACCGGTCGGTTACAGATCACTGTAGTTGAACCCCAAATTCTTCTCATGTTCAAATATCGCACTACCCACAGATTGTGTTATCCGACGTAACCAAGCATGCGAGGGATCAACAATGTGATCTCGGGTATGTAACTGATTGTCAGCAGAGTGAGAATCAAGACCGCTAGAAACGGAAGAAGTGGTTTGATGACAGCCTCAATTGGTAATTTGCTCAGTCCGCAAGCTACGAACAAACACACACCGACAGGCGGCGTAAACAGTGAAATCGTTACATTTGCAGCAACGAAAATTCCAATATGAATGGGTTCCATACCCAAGGCGACACCGGCAGGTACAAGAATTGGCATCAGAATGATTAGCGCCGGTAGCGCATCCATGATCATTCCAAGCAAGAAAAAGACGACATTCACAAAAATGACGTACACAATCCAATGATTTGCATATTGCACGATCAACGCGGCTAACTCGTGCGGAATGCGTTCGAATGCCAGAACGAATGAAAATGCCGAAGCCATCCCTAAAATCAACATGACCATACCGGTCAACCGACCTGCCTCCAACAAAACACCAGGTAAGTCCTTTAATTTCAGTTCCCTGTAGGCGAACAGAGATACGATCAAACCGTAAACGACTGCAATTGCAGAGGCTTCAGTCGGTGTAAAAACACCGCCAAGAATACCTCCCAAAATTATGACTGGCATCAGAAGGGCAAGTATTCCATCCATAAATATTCTGAATTTTTCAGACCATGTCGTAGACTCAGCCACCGGTAAATCCAACTTACGGCCATAGTAATAACACAGAGCCATCAGGGCACACGCATTGAATACTCCAGGCAGTAATCCAGCGGCAAACAATCCGCCAATGGAAATTCCAGCAACTACACCAATGATGATTAGATCGATTGAGGGCGGAATAATCGATGCTGTCGCCCCAGATGCCGCGAGCAGTGCGGTTGCAAATTGCTTTGGGTATTTTCGCCGCAACATTTCCGGCATAGTTGTCGATCCAATTGCAGCCGTATCTGCGCTGGCAGAGCCACACACACCTGAGAAAAACATCGTAGAAAGAATAACCACAAATCCCAGTCCACCCTTTATTCGACCAACGAATATCAGTGCAAGGTTAACGATTCGTCTTGCAATTCCACCACGTCCCATGATCGTTCCAGCCAATATGAACAGCGGGATCGCTAGCAGCGTAAAGGCATCCATTCCGCTCAGAATTTTCTGAGGGAGCAACACCAAACCGTCGGGCAGAATCATCCACAAACCAGCTAATGACGCCAATCCCAATGCCACAGCAATTGGCACCGAAGCCAACAACGCGAAAAACAGTACTAAGACTACAACCGTGGCCATCTCACGAATCAGTAAACTGTTTTGCAGAATCCCTTTGCATTAGTTCCCGCAGTGTAGTTTTTGCGCTTTCCCAAACAATTAAGGCACTTCCAACAATGATGGATGAGTAAGGGATTTCCATAGGAATCTGCATAGCCGGTGCCTTGTGTCCAGATACACCATGGACGTAAATGATGCCTTGGTACAGAATCAGAAGAAAGAACAAGCTAACGACAAAATGCACTGCGATCGAAGTGCCTCGCCTTATGCTTTCAGGAAAGCGTTCGACAACAATCCGCAGCGCGAAGTGAGACTTAGTCCGGAATGCATACGCCGCACTTAGCATTGCAAGCCACATCAACAAGAATCGCGCGAGTTCCTCAGACCAGGAAAGCGAAACATGCAAAAAGTATCGGGAAACGACTTGGCTGGACACCACGACAGTTAACGCAATTAAAATGCAACAAATTGCAATTTCAAGGAGATGGCGAAATATTTTCGTCAAGAAATCCATCGCAAACTACTGTCGATTGCCTACGGTAAGTTCCAACCGGCTATAGAGGATGGGGAGTGAACACAAAATGCCCACTCCCCACTAGAGATTTTGTTATTTCAAATTGAATAGGAGTGAACGGATTACTGTGCGGCAACCTGATCAATCACATCCATTCCACCAACCCGATCAGCATTGTTTGCGTAGACTGAGCTTACAGCTGCTCGAAAAAGAGCATTGTCAACTTCATTGAACTCCAAGCCTTTTTCTTTCAGCATAGCTAAAGCTTCACCGGCCATCTTGTCCATCGCCTCACGCTCAGCCTGTGTCGCAGCCGCAGCGGCTTCGCGCACTTGTGCCTGCAAGTCTTCTGGCAGTTGAGACAAAGCCTTGTTTCCGCACACTAGTGCAGCTGCCAAATACATGTGTCCTGTCAGAGAGACGTATTTGGTAACCTCAAAAAAGTTCTCGACCAACAGGTCAACATGATCCGTTTCTGCGCCGTCAATTACCCCCTGTTGCAAACTGGTGTAAACCTCACCGAAGGACATCGGAGTTGCCTGAGCACCCAACGCGTTGAATGTGTCGATTAACACGGGACTACCCATTACTCGAATTTTCAATCCTTTCATGTCATCCGGCGTCATAATCGGACGCGTATCGTTCCAAGCATTTCTGATTCCAGAAAACCACCAACCCAGCACTTCAGAGTCAAGCGCCATTTCGACTTTTTCAGCTACAGAGTCACCAATGGGCCCGTCAACCACTCGATAAAAATGGTCAATATCACTGAATATGAAGGGTAAGTTGAACAGGTCTGCTTCCGGTACGAAGGGTGCTAAACCGCCACCAGCGCTTTCCACAGCACATTGCAACGTTCCCTGCTTAAGCATTTGACTTGTTTCTTCTTCGCTACCAAGTTGCTCACCCGGAAAAATTTGCACTTCAATCGCACCATTTGAACTTGCTTCCAAATGTTCTTTAAAAGCTACAGCTCCATCCTGAAACGGATGCGCTTCAGGTCCGTTATGTGCGAGCTTTATCGTGTAGTCAGCCGCACCGGCACCTGTAGCAATGACTAAAAGGGCAAAAGAAAATAGCCCGGCAATCACTTGTTTCATTCTCATTTTTACATCTCCTTTTGATTGTGGTGAAAACAGTTTGAAGCTACCTTAAGCGGAAACTTCAAACAAGTGAACTGGTTGTATATCAGTGGGCAAGCGGTTTATCGACCGCACCTCCCCAAATATCTCCGATTGTAAATCCTTCGGGAAAAGGATCATCGACATCAACAACATACTGAGCAAATCCTGTAACCCAAGCTTGTCCCTTGATAGTTGGAACAACTGCAAGCTGATCACCTAATCGTACCTCTCGAATCAGCCTTCCAGTAAATATTGTTCCCAAAATCCCCTCGTGATGGAAGTCCTCATTCAGCCCTAGCTCGCCTTTTGCGTAGAGTGCTGCCATACGTGCACAGGTACCGGTACCGCAGGGTGAGCGATCAATTACACCTGTCCATGTCATGGGCCGGTCCCAATCAAGCTGACCAGAAGAAACAACAACGGCATTTTTCGCTGTAGCGCCTTTTGTTGTCGGAGTGCCCGTCATCACACAAATGGTAATACCTGATACATCTGGATTTTCTGGATGTACGCATGGTAACTGTTCGCGTGCTGCGGCTTTTATCATCTCACCAGCGCGTGTGATTTCACCACCTTGATCAGGGTTAATCTCAATCCCCAGTTTTTCCGCGTTTGCGATGACGTAGAACATTCCGCCCCAAGCGACATCAACCGTTACCTTTCCCAATTCCGGAACGTTAATCACTTGGTCCAAATGAACTGCAAAGGCCGGCACATTTTCAAACGTAACACTCTTGACTTTTCCATCTTTCACTTCTGCAGTCACAGTGACCAGACCTGCGGGTGCTTCAAGCGTCAGTACAGTTTCTGGCTCTGATACTTCAACCATACCAGTTTCAATTAGTGCTGTTACCACACAGATCGTATTGGTACCCGACATTAACGGATATTCCACTTGTTCAAGAATTACAAACCCGGCGTCAGCATTGGGATTGCGCGAAGGCAGAACAATATTGCAGTTGGCAGCTGGATAACCGCGAGGTTCCCGCAACATTCTTTTTCTCAGATCATCACCATGCTGCTCCAGGTAACACATCTTGTCATACATTGTTTCTCCCGGTACATCGGTAATGCCACCGACAATGACTCGACCTGGTTCTCCGCAAGCGTGGAGATCTATCGCATGAACGAATTTTGAAACTCTCAAGATATAACTCCTTCAGCGATCTGCATTTTCATCCAATTTGCTGTATTGTGAAAATCTGCAACGACACTCCCTTCAGGTACCAAGGCATCACACGCAGCCCGAGTTTCATCGTCCAATTTCATGTCTTTGATCGGTATAAGGTCAATGAGTTGTTCAACGGTTCTAGGACCAATCAGCGGTGCAGTTATTCCAGGCTGGTCCTTGACCCAAAGAATAGCCAACTGAGCAGGAGTTAGCCCAAGTCTTTCTGCAATTTTTGTAAACTCCATGCCAACTTCAATTCCGCGTTGGGTTACGCGATCGGCATAGAACCCACCTCTTAGTGCTGCCCGCGAATTTTCTGGATAGTCAGTGACAGATGTATATCGTCCAGCAAGAACCCCCATCGCCATCGGTGCCCATGCAATGAGCCCGACACCATGTTTTTGACAAAGGGGAACCAATTCATTTTCAATTCTGCGATCTAGCAAATTGTAAGGCGGCTGCTCACACACAAATCGTGCGTAACCCTTTAACTCGCTCGTCATGATTGCTTCCATCACACTCCAGGCAGGATGAGTAGAACATCCGATATAGCGAACCTTCCCCTGTTGAACCAAATCGGTGAGTGTACCCAATTGTTCCTCCCATGGAATATCAGGAGACGGGCGGTGAAGCTGATATAAGTCAATGTAGTCTGTTTGCAGCCTCTTTAATGAATTTTCGCAGGCGCGGATGAGATGTAAACGAGAATGGCCGAAATCGTTGACTCCATACAGTGCGGGATCATCTAGGGAGTATCCGGGTCTACGCCGGCCATGATCAACTTTTGTAGCAAGCAGAGTTTGGTGTCTTTTGCCATTGGCCTTCATTGCACGACCAATAATTTTCTCCCCTTCACCATCCGCATAGATATCGCCAGTATCAATGAGATTGATACCTGAATCGAGCGCCATATCAAGAATCCGTCTTGACTCCTTTTCTGGAGTCGGGTCAGCAAAGTTATCGGTACCAAGGCACAGACTTGAAACCTTGACACCAGTGCGACCCAGAATTCTGTACTCCATTTGGAATTGTCCCCTAAGAATTTTTGTAGCGGTTCTGGGCTGAACCTGTCCATTGCAGTTTATCGGACAGGAGAATTTCAGACAAATATTTTTGAAAATAGTTGAACTGAGGATAGCGCTCTATGCCACTCCAATGTTACGCAAATGGAGGATTGTACTCTTTATGCGATCGCGAAAACATCTACAGAGATTGAATCGCCAATTTAAGAGTTTACGGTTTTTCTGACCACAATTTGCTGTCGAGAACCAGAAGTGATTCATGTCCTCAAGGCTTCCATTTACCAAACTCGAAAAATTGATGGGGGATCAATTCAAGTTTAAAGCAAATTTCTCGTGAATCCAATTCATTTGATTAATCTAGTTGACAAAGCTCATCATTCTGATGCAATTAAGTCGCAATAACAACAACATACGAATATATTTTACCTCTGATAACAACATTGGATTACATTTTCTAATACCAATAAATGATATTTATTAACATTTATATATATGACTTTATGTTGCTTAATAACACTTAATCATACGTCTTATTGTAAAATAACAAAAATTATGAAATATGACGAGTTTCTGTCAATCACTGCACACACAGTAAGTGTCGAATCTTAGAGAGTGAAATAATACCCAAATTAATTTGTACCACGATTCAAATTTTCAGAACATTTGGATGTTCGGGATGATTTTCAATTATGCTTGAACGCGCATTAATGTCGAACCTGCTTGCATGGCAGCAAAAGACTACACGCCAACCCATTCTCTTAAATGGCGCACGGCAAACAGGAAAGACATTCCTTCTCAAGACCCTGTTCGCCAAGTCTGGAAAGTTCAGGCGCACACACTACCTGGATTTTGAACGCGACCCATCAATTGAAAGCATATTTGATGACGGTCTTGACCCAGAAACCGTATTTGGCAACATTGGCCTCAGATTCGGTGAACCAATTGATGTCAGCAAAGATCTGATCATATTCGACGAAGTCGGGTCTTGTGCCAAAGCATTGCAATCACTCAAATATGTATCTGAAGAATTACCGTATGCATTTGTAATCGCTACTGGGTCCAATATCAGTTTGTTACAGTCTTTCCCAGTTGGCAGAGTGGAATTGATGGACCTGTTTCCTCTCACATTCGAGGAATTTATAAATGCTGCAGTGCCCCAGATCGCTGTCAGTGCTTATCACAACAGACTTGACACGAGTGAATCACACAGACAACTTTGGTCGGCATTACTCGACTATTTCTACGTAGGTGGCATGCCGGAGGCAGTCAATAACTGGATCTCACTGGATCACTCTCTCGTGGAGCGCGTAGTAAATGTCAGGAATGTTCATCGCAATCTGATTGACACGTATGCACGTGATTTCGGGAAATACTCCGGTCCCGTGAATGCTCAACACACGGAGACAGTTTTCAGGAGCATACCTCTACAGTTGGGAAAGAGCATTGATGACTCTGTAAAACGTTTTCGTTTTCGCGGATCCATCAAGGGAAAGAATCGCTATTCAGAATTAAGGGGACCTATAGATTGGTTGGCCAAAGCCAAATTGGTTTCTAAGAATTATCCAATCACACACGAACCCAAACCACCGCTGAACATTCAAATTAAGGAAAATCTGTTCAAATTGTTTCTTTTTGATGTCGGACTACTGGGTTATTTGGCAGGAATGTCTTATGAAGACCAAAAGGATCAATCGACCACATTTAAAGGTTTCATCGCGGAGAACTTTGTTCAGAATGAACTGATTTCACAAGGGCTCAATCAGACTTACAGTTGGGAACAGAATAAGGCTCAGATTGAGTTTGTCATTCGAAATAACCAGGGAGAAATAGTACCCGTTGAAGTAAAAAGCGGGAAGAGAACTCAAGCAAAAAGCCTGACATCGTACATCGATCGCTACAAGCCAAGTCTTGCGATTAAATTAATCGGAGCGAGAGGTGAAAAACACGATGTTTTGGCCACCCTACCCTTATATTACGCATCATCGATTTTGGAGGAATCGAGCAACAGCCATAGTTAGTGCGAAAATAGTTGACACAACTTGAGCGTGCTCTTCGAATTTGGTTTACAAAAATCAACGCGTATAGCCAAAATGTCGGTATTTCATCTGGCAGGCGTGCAGGTGACCGTACTTCAGGTAGATGAATCCGTTGCACCAGCACTGTCGGTCTAGGGTTTCCTTGCAGGTATTCTTAGTGGCATGTTTTGCATACCATTCGAAATTTTGCGTGGAAGGTTGTTTCATTTACAGTGTTCATATGCATTATCAGTAAGACATGTGTATTAATCGCACTACATTACTTAGTCATCTGCAGAGGTATGTAAACTTAATCTAAGGATGAATATCTTCAATATGGTATAAAACAACATTCTTAGATGTCCAGGTTATTATTTACTTTCAATGGGTTATATGTTGGTGGTAGTTGGAATCAATTCTAGAATGAGGAATCAATAATGTCCCAATCTTCCATATCGATGAAGGGAGGCGGATACTACTCCAAGAATACGCAAGGTGCAAAGCATGTTATTGATCGCGCAGGTGAAAACCTGATACCAAAGTTGTCGGGGATTCAACTGCCGGGAAATCAGCGTCCATTTGCAATTATTGACTACGGAGCCGCAGATGGCGGAACATCGCTAGGACTGGTCACCAGTATCGTTCAGGCAATTCGCCACCGATCAACGGATCAGGAGATTTCAGTAACATATACGGATCTGCCGCATAACGACTTTTCATCGCTGTTCCGAATGATTCATGCGCAGTTACCTGAAGAAACTACCTACGCGAGAGAATTTTCCAATGTATTCGTCTTGAGTGCTGGAACGTCGTTCTACAATCAAATTGTTGCTAGCAGGAGTGTAGATATTGGATTTTCCGCCACGGCAATGCACTGGTTGAGTGGACTTCCAGGTACGATTACTGACCACGTCCACGCGGTTGGCGCACACGGACGTGAATGGCAAGTGTTTCGAGACTACGCAAAAAATGATTGGGAGACAATTCTGGTTCACCGCGCCAGAGAACTTGTTCCTGGTGGAGTCTTGGTAATGGCTAATTTTTGCATTGACGAAAAGGGCAGATATCTCGGTAATACCGGCGGCGCAAATATGTTTGATACTTTTAACCGCTTGTGGCGGGAACTAGCCGACTCGGGTGTAATTTCTGAAATTGAATATCAGGCCACCGCGTTCCCACAATTCTACAGAACCAAGGAACAGTATTGCGAACCGTTTGATGATCCCGAAAGCAGGGTCAGGAAAGTGGGATTGTGTCTTGAAGCAGCCTATACCGGTGTTACGAAATGTCCCTACCGGGCAGAGTTTGATCGCGTTGGCGATCCAATTGCTTTTGCAGATGCTTATGTTCCTACGTTAAGATCGTGGAGCGAAACTGTTTTTTTTGGAGGACTAGATCATTCCAGACCTCTAAATGAACGAAAAAAAATTGTTGACACCTTTTATCAAAAATACAACGATCTAGTCAGAAGCGAACCTGAACTCCATGCAATGGACTACGTTCACACCTATATGGTCGTGACCAAAGAAACCTAACTGTGTGTTTCATTCGGTTCATTAGGCAAGAGCTCGTGTGTTTCTGTAATTTGTTCAAGCAAATACTCTGCTGACAAAACCAAAAGAATAATCAATGAAGCCGGGAGCTCATTTGAGGCTTGGCTCCGTAAAAATTACGGCAGATTTCGGTGAGACAGGACACTATTCGTTACGGATATCTGTATTCCTGCGCCAAACAGTGACGAGCCAAGGTTGCTCCGTTCGCGGTCGCCCTGTCGGGCGATAGTAGTGGTGCAGTTCCCGAAATCCTGCGTCAGTAACATGGGTGCGCCAAGTTTCCAGATCATGGAAACATCCATATCGGCCATCGATCCAGCCTTCTTCATTGCTACCTCGCGGGTTCGAGCACAGCAGAACTCCACCAGACTTTAGGGTCGTAGCAAGTTTGCCAAGGACTTGCGCGAGCTGACTGCTCGGCACGTGAAAAAGCGAGGCGTTCGCGAAAATCCCGTCAAATCGAGCGACCGGCAAATAAAGGTTGAGAAAGTTTTGATGTAGCACCTCACAATCCGATTTGGCACGGGCGATCCTGACTAACTCAATTGAGCCATCGAGACCTACTGCTTCGTGGCCGAGTGCGCTAAACTGACACAAATCCCCTCCAGGTCCGCAACCTAAATCGAGAATGACGTAAGGGCCATCGACATTGATTGCATCGAGTAAGGCATTAATGTTCTGGCTGACGTCATGATTTGCCGTGCCATTACTGTAAGCAACCGCCATTCGGTTGTAGTTCGCAATCGTTATTGCCGAAACTTCTTGCGCATGTTTTACACTTTGATTCCGAGTGAAATCGCTCATGGTAAGAGATACCAATTTGCATCTGCAAGCACCACAGAAGTCTCAATCTGTCGGTCCGAGATAGTCCAGTACCTTCTTAGTAGTGTTGATTTTTCCGAAATCGGTACTGGTTTGAACCCATGCTGTTGGTAAAACGTGATCGCCCATTTAGCGTCAGCCCAGGTGCCAACCAGGACAGGACGGTTCAAGCGCGCACATTGCCAAATGAGCAGCGACGATCCAATTCCTGAACGTTGATGTTCAGGTACCACATAGGCATGGCGAATTAATGCGACGTCCTCGACAAACTGGACACCCATCACACCCACTAGTCCGACCCGGGGTATTTCATAACCGCTAAAGTTCACTCCAGCGGTAATTTCATCCGCGAGTTCCTCAGCCGGCATATAGGGGTCATTCCACCGATCGTCCGGAATAATGCCCTTATAGACCTGCGCGGCCTCGTTGATGATTGCAAGAATGCGGTCGAATTCGTTATCTGTGCAGTGTCTAATCATTATTCGCGGTACATTCTGTATCGCGTACATCCATAGGGGTAGGTTGATTCATCATCTTAAACCGCGATCGTTGCGTTTCCGACTTCACAGCGATCATTGATTTGAAACTTTCGATTAATTTAATGGTTCTTCACCTCAACAGCATTAAGCTGACGCGGCAAAAGTTCCTTTCCACTAGCTTACTCGTTTGCGACTGAAATCACTAATTTCGGTGGATATGACCTTTGGCTATTTAACGAGAACGTAGTGGACTGAACGACGGTTCAGTGCCACCTCCCACTAGTCAATTTCAGTGATGCTTTCTGTCTCTTTCCAAGTCTTTTCGAAGGTAGCAAAGGTAAAATTTATTCGCTATAAACTGTGGCTAATCGACTCAGATAGTCAGCTTCAATCTAGGTCTTGAAAATTGCCGACAAACTAGTTTTATTTCATTTCCGAAACTGATACCCCAACCTGAACGATGCGTTGTTTGTCAACACCCGCGACGCCAACGTACTTGAATAACGCACCATCCAATTCACGCGGTTGTGTGTTCTGGATAACACTGGATTCAACTCCACCAAGGAGAGCGGCAAATGGCGCTGCTTGGGAATCAGATTCGGGGTCGGTGGGAAATTTGAATGATGTACCAACAATATTGGTGAACTCTATATTACCCTGTTCATCACTGACCCAGAATTCCGAAATAACCGACTCATCTGCCACACTGGCGAGTACGTTGTTAATCTCTTCAGTTTCCACCCCGGCTTTAAGTGCGGCATCTATATAGTGAGCTGTTAAAATCGCTTGCGCCACCATGTGTTTTGAAACAATGTTTTCCTCCTGCAGTGCTTCGTCCGCGAATGACGTTCCACTGCTCAAAAAAAACGTACAAATGCTCATGGCAAGTAAAAATTTTTTCATCATCTTTCTTCAAGTTTTATTTTCATACAAATTGCTAACGCCAAAAAGAACATAGCGGAATTAAGTCCACCTCCTAGCGACTGGATTATGTTTGTAGCCAGTCGGTTCTGATCGTCCAGAAATTTGGAGTATATCATTGTTAATATTGTTTTTTGTCATCACTTAATCTATTCTGATTTTACAGTAAACCGTGTAATTTACCATCATTTCCCTGTAATTTCGAGAATAGTAATCCAATTGACATTTCGAATTGGAATTGAGTCGAGCAGTCGGGAATTCAACATTGATGACAGTAATCGTAGCCACCTAGTCTAGTCATTGGCCAAAACTTGGACCAAGAGTCCTGCGTCCTTACTTAGCCCTTGATTGACGCTAGTGACTATCGAGAGTATATCGACCATCTCATGGCTGGCTTTGGCCTGAAAAACACTTACTTTTCTGAGCTGATTTTTCAGACCAGATTGTCCTTTGGTCTTTTTCCTTCGAAGAAAGCGTCTAAGTTGTCAAGCGCGTGAAACCCCATCGCAGGCCGAGTGAACTGTAAGGTCACTCACTCTACGATACACCTTACTGACCAATCAACTTCTCTCCTCTATGCTATGAATGTTTGTTATCGCTGACTTGTGAAATAGTCTGGATTCTGCCATACCTCAGCATTAATAATCGGCAGTGGTTCAATACCCAAAATCACGTCACTAATCTTTTCCGCAATCATAATGGTGGGACAATTTGTGTTACCGTTTGTCACGCACGGCATTATCGATGCATCCACTACGCGCAGATTCTGTAGGCCATGCACCCTACCCTGATTATCAACGACTGCCCCTTTGTCCTCTGTGGTGCCCATTTTCGCGGTACAAGACAAATGCCATTGAGTGTTGCAATGTGAGTCAATGAAGCTGTCGAGGTCTACGTTACTCTGTGCATTTGCACCTGGAAATAGTTCCTTTCCGCACAAATCACTGAATGCTGGCTGTTCGACGAGTTCACGCACCAAACGAATACCTTTCCGCATCATATTCCGGTCGCGTGGATCTTTCATGTAATTTACCAAAATGCGCGGAGGGCTGAAGGGGTCAGAATTACTGAGTTCAATTCTGCCGCGGCTGTACGCTCGCATCAGGCCAACGTGAATCTGGAAAGCATGCCTTGGGATCGGATTCCAGGTCTGATTATCCACAGCAACAGGCGTAATCGTAAGCTGAAGATCAGGATACTCAACTCCAGGAGCGGAGCGGATACAAGCGACCACATCAAATTGGTTGGATGCGCATGTGCCTCGCCTCGTCAACAGCCAGCGAAAACCGGCTAAGGTGCGCCCAACCAATTTGGTTTTCGGCCATAGAGAGACTGGCTTCAGGCACTCGTACTGCACAACAAAGTCAGGATGATCGTTCATGTTTTGCCCTACACCATGTAGGTTATGTATTACATCAATACCAATTTCCTGAAGATGTGTAGCTGGCCCAATTCCCGAAAGCATCAGTAAATGCGGCGTACCGACAGCGCCTGCAGAAAGAATGACTTCCTGATGCGCCTGCACAGTCTTACTTTCACCGTACTGATAATATGTCACCCCAATTGCACGGCCACCTTCAAAGTTAATTTTCTGTACGTGTGCTTCAGTCAGTATGGTTACATTGGACCGGGTTCGGACACGTGCAAGATAGGCACGTGCCGTACTCCATCGTTCGCCGCTAAAGATGGAGGAATCCAGTAGACCAAATCCCTCTTGTTTGTAGCCATTGATGTCATCGGTAATGGGATAACCTGCCTGCTCCCCGGACTTCAGAAAGGCATAAAAGAGCGGATTGTTCGGAACAGGACGATGAACCTGTAAAGGTCCACTTCCTCCTCGATACTCATCCTCACCGCCGGAGTAGGTCTCCAATCGTTTGAAGTATGGCAATACGTTTGCGTAACCCCAACCTTCGCATCCAGCCCGCTGCCAGCCGTCAAAGTCTTTCGCATGACCACGAATGAACACCATCCCGTTGATTGATGAAGAACCGCCCAGAGTTTTGCCTCGATCATGCTGTAGTTGGCGACCATTTAACTCGGGCTCCGGTTCGCCAAAAAACCTCCAGTTGTGCTTTGTGCTGCTGAGATTAGCCAGCATCGCTGCGGGCATTTTCAACGACAGCGCATTGTTGTCTGGGCCTGCTTCCAGCAGTAAAACGCGATTTTCGGAGTTTGAACTCAGCCGTTCGGTCAGCACCGAACCAGCTGACCCAGCACCTACGATGATGTAGTCAAACGCCATATTTGGACTGTCGTACCATTGAGTAACCTTTCTTTGCTTCGGCTGCTTATTGATGTTCATTCACGCGATGAGCATCAACACTGTGGATCTACGACCCATGGTTGGTAGACAAGTTGTATGCTGGGACGCTGTGCAACCAAATCTGCGATACGCTTGACGTTGGCAAATTCTTCAATAAACGGGTAGCCCTTAGCCGACCGCAACTAGATGGTAAGCATGAACAGGTAAATGTCGGCCGTGCTGAATCGATCTCCTAGTACTCATTGGTATTCACCGATTTGATCAAGGTGAGTTTCGCAGAAGTAGTCATTTCGCGAACACCACCGCAGAAACTTCAGCCAAATTGTTTTGATGCAATAGACTATCAAGTCTCAATGAGACCAGTTCGAAGAATGTCATTCCAAGGTTAGCAACATTCTCCTTTTGTCCAGCTACAAGTACGTTAGTAAATTGAAATTACGAACTGAGGCGATCCCTTGAGAAATTTCAGAAAATATCGAAATTATGATAATTAAGATTATCAGTCTAATGCCCTGATTAACTTAATTCTGTCTTCTTTTTTCGACCAATGTCAGAAACTTATCGTATTCTTCATCCGGCGTGGTGTAGCTGTGTTCATCGTCAGGGAATAATCCGCCTTTGACTTCTTCTACATACTGCTTGATTCCGCTAACTGCAACTTCAGTTAAAGTTGCATATCTCTTGGTAAACTTCGGCTTGAAATCGGTAAATACGCCGAGCAAATCGTAGCAAAGCAGAATTTGGCCGTCAGTACCAGCTCCGGCACCAATTCCGATTGTTGGAATCTCCAGTTGCCTCGATATCACTCCAGCTATCTTTGCAGGTACCGCTTCAAACTCCAACATAAAACAACCGGCATCTTGAATCGCAAATGCGTCTTCAAGAATCTTCATCGCTGACTCAGCTGTTCTTCCCTGAATTTTAAATCCGCCAAACATTGCGACCGTATGCGGAGTCAGTCCGATATGTGAAGCAGTTGGGATACCGGCGTCCACCAATGCTTTCAAAATATGAGACTGGCTCTTGCCACCTTGTGGCTTTACCGCATCGCATTCTGCTTCCTGCATGAACCGTGTGGCGTTGGTCAACGCGCGATCTACCGTGTTGTAGCTCTGGTATGGCATACAACCGAGCACAAATGTGTTGGGTGCGCCTCGACGTACTGCAAGCGAGTGCATGATCATCATTTCCATTGTCGCTGGAATCGTATTGGGATGACCATGTGCAATCATGGCAAGACTGTCACCAACGACAGCGACATCAACGCCGCCCATTTCCGCCCACTGTGCCGCAGTGTAGTCCGGCACAGACATGTAAACCATCTTTTCGCCGGTTTGCTTGGACTGCCGGATTTCAGTGATACTTCGTTTTTGTGGCTCGGTACCCACGCAACAAATTCCCGGCTAGATTAGGACTAACGTCGCTTTTGCTTTTGGCCTGTTTCTGGGAAAACCCACATCGCAACGACCATAAAGATCGCCAAACAGCCACCAACTAAAGCAACAGAAGAGTCTCCGTAGAGCTTTTCGAAGTAGTAGAATCCGCCGCCTGCCGCCAAGGTTAGCGCGGAAACCATCAATTTAATGTGAACAGGCATAACTACTCAAACATCAGGCTTTAATGGGTTCTGCGGCAGCGACGTCAGGACGGATTGGTTTGCCCTTTAGATTCGTTTTCAGGTGTTTTTCACTGTATCCGTTAAACAAATGTCCGAGCAACCCTCGATCAAGATCGGATGTACCAAACATCCAGTCCGCAATTGGGAAAGTGAGGTTCATGTTCACTTCCATCATCAAACGAGCATTGTGGTGTGCCGTGTGATGACGCCGTATGGTGTTAACCAATGGCATATTACGCACAAACCAGTTTTCATCAATATGACAGCAAAAATGCATAAATTCGTACGTAATGTAGATTCCGGTCGTGGTACACATATACAACCAAGCAATATTGGGTGTGAGCACGTAATAGAAGAGCAATGCCCCGGGAATCGATATCAGAATGAATATGACTAGCGCGTAAGGAGGGAAGAATGTAACACGCCAATCATTGGAATCTCTGAAGCGCATTTCGCTATCAGTAAAAAACTGGTGGTGCTGCAGTGTGTGTCTTTTATAGATCGCCTTGAAACCCGACCATCTCTGCGGTCGGTGCATAACTTTTAAATGCAAGTACCACTCGAAAATGTTGCATGCGACAAGAAAAACAGGAATTGTTGCCCATTCCCACCACTGGACATTTTCAAGATGCTGGGCGTATATCCAAATTGCCGTTAACCCGATTGCATAGATGATAATGACGTGGATCGGACCGCTGTACCATCCGGCAACTCGAGATCTGTATTCGTTTCTGTATCTGACTTGCTTCTCAGAAACCATCACAATTGCCCTCCAATAGACAATCGGTTTGAGGCCAATTCTTCAACTTCAAAATTTTCTGAATCGATCAACCGATTGGTTAGACTTTCAGATTGTCTGAATGGTTGTAATTCGCATTTTAACCGAATCCCCATACACGTCGAAATAATTTGAATCAACTGACGACAAAATTCAAATGTTTCGGTTCTAGTGTCGAGAAGTTCACACAGGGTCCAAAAATTCAATAGATCCTCATTTTTTACACAGCGAGGCCAATTTTATGGAACGGTATATCGCGACGCTCAGCCAATTGGAGCGAGACGAGTTGATGGAGCCCACCTACAAGGGCTCACGCTAGGCGCAAATAGTACTCAATTCGCAAAGCGTTTTGTCGGATCAGTTGATCAAGAACTCGCCCTTTGATCTTCTGTTACCGTAATCCGATGCATAACTCGACGATGTGGCAGGTAATCTGAGAGAGCGTAGTGCAATGTGCAACGATTGTCCCACATCGCAATGGTGTTCTCAGTCCAGCGAAACCTGACCTGAAACTCCGGCTGGATGACATGATCGTAAAGATAGTTGAGCAATCTGCGCGACCGGATTGCGCTCTCGCCTTCCACTTGTACAACCAAAGCGGGATTGTAATAGAGAATCCGCTGCCCAGTTGCCGGATGAACCTTGACCATCGGATGTAAAGCACTGCCAAAATTCAAATGCGCTTCGACCAGCTCTCTGGCATTTCCATCCGGCCGGCCAACCGTGAAACCGTTTCGAAAGTCTCCTAGATCGTGAACAGCGCGTCGGTTCTCGAGGTCCTGTTTCATGTCTTCGGGCAACGCATCATACGCTGCAGTCAAAGATGACCAGATTGTGTCACCACCATAAGGCGGAATCAGTCTGCTGTACAGGATTGATGCAAACGGAGCATTCTCTCGGAATGTGAGATCGGCATGCCATGTATCAACATCAGGCGGATTATCCGGGCCGAAGTCGAGAACCGTAATTGCAGGAAAATCCTCCAGCTCCGGGTAGGCAGGATGATCTTGGTCAAGTGATCCGAAACTTTTCGCGAGAGCGACGTGAACTTCTGGAGTCATGAACTGATCGCGAAAGAAGATCACCTGATGTTCCATCAGTAACTGGTAGAGTTCATCACACAATTCCGCATCAGGCAAATTTGAAAAGTCAGCGCCTGTGATTTCAGCGCCAATAACGGGTGTGAGTTTGGTAACTTGCAAGCTGCTCATAGCAACACAATTTTACTCCGTACGGTATACGCTGATATTTGAATCAATTTCGCTTCGAGTGAGAGTCGCAGTTGATGTACCATTTCAACCTGCATTGCAGTGGGCGCCATTTTGTGTCGCTCCAGAGTTGCTCTCGATTACAGAATTGAACTGGTGTTCAGAGGCAAGTTCCAACAAGATGCCGTTTTTTTGTTCCAATCCAACCCAGCTTTTGAACAGCGCTTACCTCAAATGATTTGGGAAATAGAAAGGCAAGTCGTCTCGGAGTGGATTCGTCAAGCAAAACCTTAATGTGCGTTATCAACTAGCTCTGCTACCGCACATTCAAGCACCGCCATCACATGTTCTCGCGATACTGATGGAAAATCATTCAGGAAGTCATCTAACCTATCACCAGCTTCTAGATGCTCCAGTAAAACGCGAACCGGAACTCTGGTTCCGGCAAACACAGGAGTCCCTCCCAGGATCTCCGGGTTTCTATCAATCAGAGTTTCTGTTGAAATCTCACCGCAATTGTGTTCGAATCCCATTGCTTTTTCTCAAAATAAATTTCACTGTTGACTTACTGTGCCGACTAGTCAATAAACTTATTGGAAAATTTGTATTCACTCAGATGCAATGATTGATAATTTTCGTATTCACACTACCTCAACAATTTGAATTGGTGGGCACGGTCGCAACGAATCAGAACCTTTACAATCTTCAATTTTCGATTCGGAATTCGCCTACCACTAAAACCAACACAGCAGTTCTAATGTTTATTGGCACCTTCTTCAATCTTGGTGGCATTAATCAACTGAAGACAGCATCAACAAAATTAGCCGCCCCTAAATTGACGTCGTGCATAAGAAAGTTCAATTTACCTGTGCGACATTAATTCCACAGCTTCAAGGGCTGTAACAACGGGAATTCCTCGAACTTCTCCGAGCGCAAGTATACGTTTCCTATCGCCTGATACGATCAGATCAACCTTCCCATCGATAGCCGCAGCCAATATATGATTGTCATTCGGGTCAGGGGAAATGTTTTCCACTTCGAAAGTGGTTAAAACATGAGCATAGGCGCTTATGTTCTCCAGAATTGCATTAGCCTCTTCGACATGTACAAATTGCTTCAATCGAGGTCTTGCAAGAACATCCTTCACTTCGGCAACCTGCGTGCTTGTCATAACGACTTCAATCTCACCATTCAGCCACGTTTGATACAGGATGTCGGGAGGAGATCCCTTGGTGATTAAGGCGCTTATGAGGATATTGGTGTCAAGAACGACCCTCACGAACAGCGTCAACCTCCTCGTTAATTATTGCAAGGATTTCACTCTGATCATAGCGGGCGTTTCTATCTTTGATTTTCGAAACAGTCAATTCCACAAGGCGACGACGAACAGCGTCATTGACAAATTGAGACAAGTCACCCACCTGTTCTCCGTTTCGGCTTAGAAAGGTACGAACTGCTCGGTCAGTTTCCTCTGGTATAGATAAATTCCATCGAGTCATGATTTCGATAATCGCAAGTTAGTGTGAAAAGTACGTGAATTTGACATCAATTGCAAGTTAACTCTAATAAATAACTTGGTTTTATCTCCATTAGTTCTGATAGTGGGCCAATATACCAGAATACATTGATGACTTGAACAATGAATCCGTCTGCGCTAGCAACACTCTACCAAGTTTGCGCAACAAAACAACGCCTAAACTAATCTTAGAGAACCAATCAAGCGTGAGAATCTCATCGTCAATTCCGGAACATTTTAAAATTTGCAACACAATCAACTTTTGAATTTTCTAAAGCGGGTTTCTTCAAGTGAAAAAATTAGACTTGGTGGGCACGGTCGCAACGTATCCGAACTTCTGCAATCTTCAAATTTAGATTCAGAATTCGATCGCCTCTGAATACAAGACAGTAGTTCAATTGATTGTTTACTAACATACTTCAATCTTTGTAGTAATTTACATCTGAAGCATGCGGCTCTCTTCGAATTTGACAAGAGTTGTATCTAGATATTTTCATTAGATTTCTAAAAATTTCGGAATAAAGTACACGATGGAATCGGAGTTTGGTCCAACTAAATTGTGGTCGACTTTGGGAAAGTAATAGTTGGTTTCATGAGACTATCCTGAATCACAGGAATTCTCAAACCTTTTTTCAATATTCGTGGTGTATTTGAAAACACAGGACTATCGCCTATCCGCATTACGGGAACAAAGAGTCAATTGACTGAACCAAATTGACAATCACTCAATACTGTTTTACGAAAGGATCAGAACTCATGACGAATTGGAAAACATGCACAGCAGTGGAGCGTGACCCTCGCAAGATAAGTGGAGCTTGGGCATTTACAGGAACCAGGGTGCCAGTGTATGCGCTATTTGAGAATCTAGAGAGCGGGGCGACTGTAGAAAACTTCCTGAAATGGTACCCCGAGGTAAAAGAATGGCAGGTGGCGGCTGTTCTCAAGCACGAAACTGAATCCCTAAAGTCAACTACTGAATCGTAAAGATTCTGTTCGACCACGGTACTCCCTCACCCCTACGAATTCACCTTGCAGAACATTCCGTGGACAGATCCGCGGAGAAGGGATGGGAGTTACTTGAGAATGGAGAGTTAATCCATAAGGCCGAAGAAGAACGTTATGAAGTCATTGTGACCACGGATCAGGGTATGCGATATCAATAAAACCTAACTGATAGACGACTTGTAATTGTAGTATTAATGTCCACGGCATGGCCACGGGTGAAGAATTGCATTCAGGAAATTCGCATAGCTATCGAAGATGTTAAGCCCGGACAAGTGAGAGAAGTCCCGATCCATCGATTGAGCACTAGATCGTAATCATCCATTGTGCCGAGGCTATCTTCGAGTAACTAATTCACAAGTCATCTATGCTGGAAGCGTTAGCCAATCGAAAAGTCCGTTTCTAACAACCCACTCACTATTGTGCTTATTTGAATCTGTCATACGATGGCTTCGAAATACGGTCTCATTACACTGGCAACTCGATTCATTTCCGCAAACCGCCAAATTTCGTTGACAGTGGCTTGTTTACGAGATAGACATTCCTTCAATGCTTCAATCGCAACATCAGTCCCTACCTTGCTTCGATGCTTGAAGCAATCAGCGACCGTTTTGGCTGGAATTGTAATTGGCACCGATACCCCTTCGATCCTATGACGCTCCAAACCTACCGAAAGTGCTTCAGAACTGGAACGAATGACCCGCAACGACACGGGTGAACTCAGAGGAGTCCATCTGCCATGTTCAATAAACACCCAAACCTGGTGTGGCAGTTGAGTAGTCAATTCGTGGAATTGGAGTGCTGACAGAAGGCAAATTACACCGTGTGGGATCGCTTTCGACACCATTGCCAAACTGTGTGAAGCGGTAATTTCTGCTTCTGTGTATTGATAGATACCGCGTCCTATGCGCAATAATACGCCCTCATCCTGAAGCCGCCGCAGATACGTATGCGGCACACCTGCAGCATAGAAGTCTTTAGCCCGCAGTATCTCACCGCTACGGGCCAATTCCAAAGCCCTATCTCGTAGCGTTTCTCTTTTCAAAAAGCTTGAATTTCTTTATTCTATATAACCGATGATAATTATATAGTATTCATAACATTTCTGGAAACTTCAAATGATCAGCATGTGGCTGTTAAAAATATGACGAATGACTGTGTAGCTAGCTCTTCAGTTAGCAGCAATCTCGAAGAGAATTGGTGGGCCCGGAAGGACTCGAACCTTCGACCAATGGATTATGAGTCCACTGCTCTGACCGACTGAGCTACAGGCCCAAAACCGAAACTACTATGTTCAAAAGATCACTATCAGCCCAAAATTCTCTTTCGAATTAACACCACTTATTTAATTGATAATACAGAATAATATTAATATTGAATTCTGCAACTCAATTGGCTGATAGAACGTTTTCTCAATGGAATAATCTGTTGAGAATCGCTTATTCTAATGAATTTTCCGACCTTCCTGAACGTTTTTCTTCAGCATATCCTGCTCCCGCAAGCGTTGAAGAAAGTCTTGTAATTCTTCATCATCGAACATGTGATCAGATTGCGAAATTTTCAATTTGTTCTCTTGTTTGATAATCCGTTCTTGAAGCTTCATCAAGATCCCTTTGAATTTCTCCTCAAGTTCTGATTCACTGAAATCATTTCTAGAAATGGCAAACAGTTTGACCTGTGCAAAGTAGTCTGTGCTTCGAAACTTTTCAATCAATGAAGCTGTATTCAGTTCCGGATTTTTCTGAACAGTCTTGAGTACTGCCACCAACAGTCTTATGTTTGAATCACGTAATTTTTCTACCCCTTTAAGCTCCATCACAAATTTAACAAATTGAGGGTGCTGAATAAGTAAGGAGATAAATTGTCCTGTCAATGAGAAATCTTGACTCTCAGCCGGTTTGGATCTTGAAGCACTGTGCTCAGAGGAAGGTGTTTCAAGCACACTCTTGATTGCTAATTCTGACAAGCCGGTGCGCGTGGCTAGATCGGACAGCATCATCTGACGCAACATTCCCGGTTTCAGCCCCGAAATTACCTTCCCAAATTCAGCCGCAAACCTCGCTCGACCATCTGTACGACTGATGTCAGATCGCTCAAGCAACTTTCGAAAGATAAACTCCGCAATAGGCTCACCATTTGACATCCGATCTCTGTACGCCTCGCCGCCTTCCCTTCTAACCATTGAATCGGGATCTTCTCCCTCCGGCAAAAATACAAAGCTCACCAGATGTCCGTCTTCCATCACCGGCAGAGTCGATTCAACTGCACGCCAGGCAGCTCTAACACCAGCTTCATCGCCGTCAAAACAAAATACGACACTGTCAGTTGCGCGAAGAAGTTGTTTGACATGACTTGGAGTTACGGCCGTACCCAGTGTCGCTACAACGTTTTTCACACCATACTGTGCTAGTACAACAACATCGGTATAACCTTCTACAACCAAAACTTTCTCTTCAGTTTTGATTGCTTGCACTGCCTTCTTGAATCCAAAAAGCTCATTGCTCTTTTTGAAGAGCATGGTTTCAGGAGAATTCAGGTACTTTGGCTCACCCTCACTGATAACTCGACCACCAAACGCAATCACCCGACCCCTTCGATCCTCAATCGGAAACATCAATCGTCCTCGAAATCGATCGTACACACTGTCCTCTTTACGAACAATGAGACCTGCTCTTTCCAGCATGTTCAAGTCGTTTTTTGTCTTACCGTACTTGCTCTGTACAAAGCTCCATTCGTTCGGTGCGAAACCTAACCCGAATTCTTGAGCTGCTTCAAATGTAATTCCCCGTTCTTTAAGGTACTCCCTAGCTGCAGCAGATTCAGGATTCTTGTAAAGCTGTCGCTGATAATCCGCATTGACTTTTTCCATCAATTCCAAGAGTTGTGTATACCCTTCTTGCTGATGTGACTGAACATAACCCTTTGGAACCTCCAAACCAGCAATTGATGCGAGTTCTTCGATTGCATCAAGAAACTGATAGTTTCCGTAGTTCATCAAGAATTGAATCGCTGTACCACTCTCACCACAGCCGAAACAGTGATAGAACTGTTTGACAGGACTAACATAAAACGAAGGAGTTTTCTCATTATGGAAGGGGCAACAAGCTTTGTATTCCCGACCAGCCGGGGTAAGCGGAACCCGACTGTTAATGACATCTACGATGTCAATGCGTGACAGCAGTTCTTGAATGAAATCTTTTGAAATATACCCTGCCAAAACCAAGCCGCTCAGAAACTAATCGAGAATTGTTATCGATACTTGCACTCAATTCATTTTAGCAAAAGCATCTGCTCATAAACAGGCAGGAACTGAAAATTCGTAGATTCGGAATCGCGCAAACTCTTCGCGTACGCGAAACCATGACAAAGAACAGATTGAATTGGACGATTGCTGGCTAAACCGTAAAAGCTAGCCAACAATTTGAGGAATTAGTAAGACCGCTGACGAAATCCGCGCTGTCGCTGCATACGCTTTTTCTCGCGTTTGACCGCTGCGGCTGCTTTTCGCTTACGAACGCTCGTTGGCTTCTCGTAATATTCGCGCTTGCGAATTTCACTGAAGATACCCGCTCTCTCACATGAGCGGCGAAATTGTCTGAGGACAACATCAAATGGTTCGTCACTTCGAACGCGAACACTTGGCATAAAAGAAAACACCTCCTGCTGTAAACATCGGCTCAATCCGATTCGATTTCAAGTGAACTGGTTATTATACAGTTGCACAATTAATAGTGTATTGTTAAATTTTCCGCCACACATCAGAGGTTCACAATTTGATACATTATTGCAAATAATTATTGATTATCAACACCATTTTAGGTATGATGTTCTATAAACATCAATATTGGGGGAAAAATTTGCTATGGACAAAATTGATCTTGAAATCTTGAATTGTATTCAACACGATGCGAACTTATCTGCTGGACAGATCGCAGAACGTGTAGAGCTGAGTACAACTCCCTGCTGGCGTCGCATCCGAAAACTTGAACATGATAACGTTATCGTGTCCAAGGTTGGACTTTTAAACCGAGACAAACTGAATCTTGGAATAGATGTCTTTGTTGCAATACGCACCAACCAGCACAACGCCGCGTGGCTTGAAGAATTTGCTAACGCTGTCATTGAATTTCCAGAAGTCGTCGAGTTTTACCGAATGACTGGAGAAATCGATTACCTGATGCGAGTCGTCGTCCCCAATATCGCCGAATTTGACAAGTTCTATAAACGCCTGATTTCATCCGTAGATATTTATGACGTGAGTTCCAGTTTTGCCATGGAAAGGATCAAGTACACTACCGCCTTGCCACTCCAATATGCTCTGGAGGAATAACACATCGGATCATTTTGATAAAATTTTTTGAGTCATTTTCTTCCCCTCCCACTGATTGAAGGAGCCCGTTGGACGTGTCTGAACCTCTTTGGCAACCTGACTCCAATTCGATTGAACAAGCCAATATCACTCAATTCGCCAAGCAAGCAGGCTCTCGCTACAACATTAGCCTAAACACCTTCGACCAACTTCATCGCTGGTCCGTCGACCATTCCGAAGCTTTTTGGCAGGAAGTCTGGCAGTTTTGTGATGTCCGTTCATCAAAATTGAGCGACACTATCGTTCAAAACAAAAACGAAATGCCAGGTTCAAGTTGGTTTGCGGAAGCAGAACTGAACTTCACCGAAAACCTGCTTCGAAAGAACGACGATACAACAGCAATCATTTCCCGCGGCGAAAGCAAACCCGACCGAACCATCTCATACAGTGAACTACTTTGCCAGGTTAACAAACTGGCACGCGCGTACCGGGAACTTGGAATTGAACCCGGAGATCGAATTGTCGCTTACATGCCGAATATTCCTGAAACGGTTATATGTGTTCTCGCTGCAGCAGCCTGCGGAGCAGTCTGGTCATCCTGTTCACCCGACTTCGGTGCTCAGGGAGTCATTGACCGTTTTGGTCAGGTCAACCCAAAAATTCTGATTTCAGTTGATGGCTACACCTACAACGGCAGAAAATTCGATATTTCTGAAAAACTGAATGAAATACTCGAAAACCTGCCTTCGCTTGAAAAACATATTTTGGTTCCATACCTCGATGCACAAACATCACACAGTCTGGAAGGTGCAGTCACTCTGGAAGAATTTGTGGCAGATTATTCTACCGAGCCGATCGAATACCCACAACTGCCGTTTAATCACCCACTCTACATTTTGTTTTCGTCTGGAACCACCGGTAAACCCAAATGCATTGTTCACGGTGTCGGTGGCACACTGATTCAACACCTTAAGGAACACAGATTTCATGTCAATCTCAAGCACGGAGATAAACTGTTTTTCTTCACCACCTGCGGGTGGATGATGTGGAACTGGCTGGTCACAGCACTGGCATCAGAAATTACAATTGTTCTCTACGAAGGCTCGCCCTTCCATCCCAAGCCTGATGTGTTTTTCGACTATGTTGAACAGTATGGCATCAACCATTTGGGCATTTCTGCGAAGTTTATTGACTTCATATCCAAGTCTAGTGTGCGCCCGATCGAAACGCATAATCTGTCTACCCTTCGCACACTTATGTCCACTGGATCACCACTGAATCCAGAGGGCTTTGATTACGTATACGACTCCGTCAAGAAGGATATCTGCCTAGCTTCGATATCCGGCGGCACAGATCTGATCTCCTGCTTTGTTCTGGGCAATCCAACCTTGCCCGTCTGGAGAGGTGAAATTCAGTGTCGGGGATTAGGCATGGATATTGCTGTATTTGATGACAGCGGAAAAGAAGTACCAAATGGCACGAAAGGCGAACTTGTCTGTCGTAATTCATTTCCGTCAATGCCAGTTGGATTCTGGCAAGATGAAAACGATTCGAAGTATCGGGCCGCATACTTTGAGCGCTTTCCGGGTAACTGGCATCATGGCGATTATGTCGAACTTACAGTCCACGGCGGGATGATCGTTTATGGCCGTTCTGATGCAGTCCTCAATCCGAGCGGTGTTCGCATCGGAACGGCTGAAATCTATCGTCAGGCTGAACAGATTGACGAAGTAATTGAAAGTCTGGTGATCGGACAGCGCTGGGATGGCGACACCCGAGTGGTTCTTTTTGTTCGCCTTCGAGAGGATCTCGTTCTAGATAACGATCTGCAGACAAAAATCAGGAGCATAATTCGGACCAATGCCTCTCCGCGGCATGTGCCAGCCAAAATCATTCATGTCGCCGATATTCCAAGAACCAGGAATGGAAAAATTACTGAAGTGGCGGTCAGAAAGCTAGTTCACGGAGAATCTATCGACAATCTTGAGGCGCTGGACAACCCGGAAGCTTTGGACCTTTATCGAAACATTCCTGAATTGCAGACCGATTGAAAATTTAATTGCCTCACACTACGATGAGTTAATTTCGTCGCGATTAGTTGACCTCAAGCAACTCGCGTACGCTCTAAAATCTCCTCGTCAAGCTCAAAACCAAGCCCTGCCGCACTACCGAGGTCCAAGTGCCCGGTGCCATCATGCATCACAATTTCAGTTAGCATGTGATCTCGAACTTCTAGTCGCCACTCTGGTGGATCAATTGCATATTCCAGATAGGGAGGTGCCCCCGTACCCGCAGCAAGGTGAGCGTTCGCCAAGAATCCAATACCATTTCCCCAAGTATGTGGACTGAAGGTGACACCATAGTTTCTGGATTCTCGGGCGATATGCGAAAGACCAGTAATCCCACCAAAATAAACACAATCTGTCTGCAACACATCGACACATCCGTATGCCATCAAATTACGCAGTTCGTGATATTCCTGATTCATTTCACCACTTGCAATCAGCGGTGCATCCGGTATCTGCCTCAATTGGCGAAGCCCCTCAAAGTCACCGCGATGCAGCGGCTCTTCCAGCCAGTAAAGGTTGAGTTCACGGGTCATTTCAATCATTTGCAGAGCTTCGTTACAGGTCCACCAGGGGGAGATGTCCCAGGGCATCCGCCATGCTTGATTGGCATCGACCATAATCTCAATGTCATCACCGATCGCCTGTCGTACGGCTCGCAGTGCTGCAGCATCTTCTTCAGGCGCTCTTCGGGCAAATCGGAACTTTATCGCATCAAATCCCAATTCCTTCAACAATATCGCCTGTTCTGCCAATTCATCCGGATCTCGAACAGTACCGGTTGACGCATACAACCTCAATTTGCCAGAGTCTCCACCCAATAGCTCGTATACAGGTTTATTTTCGACTTTACCGCGCAAGTCCCACAGCGCCATGTCCAATGGCCAGCACCGCGAGGCAAACAATGAAATGCTGTCCAGAACTCGATTATGACGCTCGAAATTGAACACTCCTTCGCCAATGAACAAGTCTTTGAACCGCTCGAATCCAATCATGGCGTCTCCTGATCCGATACCAACTGTCCCATTGTCGGCAGTAACCCGAACAATCGTCGTTTCAAATGTCTTTAATGGTCTTGGGTCCCATGAAGATGGAAAAGCTGGATCAATTCCCAGTCGATGACGTGAAATTTCGATGTTCTCTATCAGCATTGAATTCAGTTCCTTGCGTTTGTAAAGATTTGTTAGGTGAGTGCCTAATTTGACTGCTGCACAGTCTGAAGGCATTCAAAATTTTGCCATAAGTGTAGCGTAAAATTTTGCGATGACTTGACTTCCATTATCAAAATTCATTGTCTGAATTCAGAACATCAATCACCACTTTCTGGACCATCGCGAGAATTCAACCCATCCTATGCAGAATAAAGCAATAAACGTCGAAGTCTGGCGCAGCAAATCCAGCGGGTCATTTGCCAGTTACAAGGTTCCTCGGCTGGATAAACAGACTGTCCTTGACGTAGTTACTTATATTCAGCGTAATCTCGACAATACTTTATCCTACCGCTACTCCTGCCGCGTTGGCATGTGTGGTACATGTGCCATGACCGTGAATGGGGTCCCGCGCTGGACCTGCAGAACTCAAACGGCGATCTTTGCCCCGTCGGGTCGCATTCGGATCGAACCGCTAAAGAACTTTCCTGTCATCAAAGATCTCGTCGTCAACATGGACCCGTTTGTTCAAAAATGGAAATCGGCTGGTGGCGCGTTTAGCGCGGCCGATCTAGGTGCTGATGACTTCGCCAAAGTTAGGCCTGACAGCATCGATCGTCAAGCCGCCAACCAGGCGATCGAGTGCATTGGCTGTGGTGTCTGCTATTCGGTTTGTGATGTTGTCAAGTGGTCACCTGACTATCTAGGTCCAGCAGCATTGAATCGAATCTGGACACTCTATAACGACGAGCGTCAAGATGACAGAAATCACTTACTGAGGAATGTTGCTTCTGACAGCGGCTGTCTTGGCTGTCACACAACACAGTCCTGCACCCGTTTCTGTCCCAAGGAACTTGACCCCTCAGGTTCCATCGCAGGTCTTAAGCGAGCGGCATTTCGAGCCTTGATTTGAGCGAATTGCCACGGCGTTCGCTTGACTTAAACTGCTAACCCGATGTTGGCAGAACCTTGCCGGGATTCATAATGTTGTCCGGGTCAAGTGCCATCTTCAGAGACCGCATGAGTTCAAGTTCCACCGACGACTTGTAGCGCGTCATTTCACGCAGTTTCAGCAGCCCAATTCCGTGTTCCGCACTGAATGAGCCATTCAGCCCGTCAGTGATCTCATGCACAATATCGGTAACTTCGTGCCAGCGACCAAAAAATTCATCGCCATCCATATCCCGAGGCTGGCTGAGATTCAAGTGAATATTTCCGTCTCCGATGTGCCCATAAGCAAACGGCCTTATACCTGGAATCAGTGACTCAAGAGTACTGATAGACTGTTCCACAAATTCCGCGATACTGTCTAGGGGCACACTAACATCATTTTTAATGCTCTTTCCTTCATAGAGTTGTGCCTCAACGATTGCTTCTCGCAGGCGCCACATTTCCTGTGATTGTTTTTCACTGGCAGCCAGCACTGCATCAATGATGATTCCGTCTTTGAACGCGCTTTCAAGAAAACTCTCACTAAGCTGTTGAGAAATACCATCCCGCGTGCTGTCTCCAAGTTCCATTAGCACGTACCAGGGATATGGTTGATCAAAAAAATCTTTGCAATTTGGTATGTTCCGAAAAGCTGCTTCCACACAAACCCGCGACATTAGCTCAAATGATGATGCAAAGTCCGATGTCTCTTTGCGGGTCCGAGAGAATAACTCCACTGCATTCTCAACTGATTCCATAGCAATCAGTACTGTCGAGCGATGGACTGGGAGTGGGAACAGTTTCAAGACTACGGAGGTAATGATTCCCAGTGTACCCTCAGCCCCCACAAAGAGATTCTTCAGGTCGTAACCAGTATTGTTTTTCCGAAGTGCATTGAGTCCGTTCCAGATCTCTCCGTTTGGCAGTACCACTTCGAGCCCCAGCACCAAATCTCTTGCATTACCATAACGCAGAACATTAACCCCACCAGCATTCGTCGAAAGATTCCCGCCGATTTGACAGGTCCCTTCAGCACCAAGACTAAGAGGCAGGTAAAGATTGCTCTCCATTGCAGCAGCCTGCAGATTCGCGAGGATGCAACCGGCCTCTGCTTCCATCGTAAATCCAGTTGCATCAACATTTCGAATTCGGTTAAGACGGGCTAAATTGACGATCACACTGTCTTTGACGGACACTGCACCACCACAGACTCCTGTATTTCCACCCTGTGGAACAATCGGCAATAAGTTCTTTTTACAAAACCGAATGAGCGCGGAAACTTCTTCAACCGTTCCAGGCATGACAACACCCATCGTCTGACTGCTGTATCGACCCCGTCTCTCCTTGAGAAATTCGTCTGAGATCTGCTCGCCAAGCAGAACATTGGCCTCGCCAACGATGCCGCGCAATCCCTGTATCAACGCTGATCCGCTGTTTTCCATTTATGCATCCGATTTACTGACAAAATTCCTTTCGCTACAAATTCTGGGTGTTTCAGATTCTACTGAACGGTCGCCCACGCTGAAATAAACATCTGCCGCTTAATATATTTGCGGTATATTCTGAAATCGCACAAATTACATGTTAATTTTCAGTTTGGAGGCTTGAAATGAGAAAGATTCAAACAATTTTAGTTAGCTGTCTGGCAGCGCTATTGATTTTTAGCGCGTCCGGTATAGTATCAGCAAAAATGCTGAAGATGAGCAGCCAGTGGACCGAAAATACCCCTGGCGGTCAGGTTGATCTTTGGTGGGCAGATCAAATTAGAGAGCGCACCAACGGTGAAGTTGACATCAAGATTTTCTGGGAAGGCCAGCTTGGCAAAGGAAAGGAAAATCTTGGGCTGATTCAGGAAGGCGCAATTGAGCTTGCAGCCATGTCTCCTGGATACTTTCCTGCAGAACTACCTTTTCATGCAGCGCCGAACTCCATCCCGATGGCCATGTCCGAAGTGCCACAGGCTACGGAATTGATGGAACGACTGCTGCAGGAAGTTCCGGAATTTGATATGGAAGCGCAGCGAAATGGAATGAAAGCGCTTTTTTTCCATCATCTTAATCCGTATCTGCTGGTATGTAAAGATCCCGCAATGAGTGTTGCCGACATGAACGGCAGAAAGGTTCGAACTTGGGGCAAAGATATGCCGCGAATGGTCGAAGCTGCGGGCGGTGTTGCTGTTACACTAGGTCTTCCAGAGCTCTATGAAGGGCTTCAGAAAGGCACAGTCGACTGTATTCCGTTCTCTGTCGACCTGATGGTAAGCTACAAAATTTACGAAGTAGCGAAGCATGTTCACAACATCACGCTGTGGGAAGGTCCAACCAATGCAGTCTGGATTTCCAGCAATATTTGGAATGGCTTTACCGATGAGCAAAGAGCCATCGTTACAGAACTGTCTTTCGAAGCAGCAAGACGCGACCGCGACCAAGTGCTGGCCGCCGGTGAAGAAGCGATTGGCATTCTTAAGGAAAATGGTGTGCAATTCCACGATTTTCCCGCAGAAGAGGCAGCCAAGTGGCGCGCCGCTAACCCCGACTTCTTTGCCGACTTTATCGCGGACATGACTGCACTCGGCCGCGGCGAAGACGCTGAGAAGACGATCCAGATCTGGCGGGAAGTGGTCGCAAACTAACCCAAAATAATTAATCACTCGTTGATGCGAGTCCCGACATTGATTCGTTTCGGGACTCGCAATTTGTTATTCATTCGACTGTATTACGATGTCTCCGGCAAAATGGCTGATTAAAATCACTCGCTTTGCCGCAGTGGCCTCAGGCATTTCAATCCTGCTGATGATGATCGCAGGTGCCGCAGACGTTATTGCAACGAACCTGGATGTCGTTGGTCTGCGAAGCAGACCCATCCCTGCAACCTTCGAATTCATGGGTGCAATGATGGTGGTAACAGTCTTTCTGGCCGTATCGTTTGCACAACATGACCGTCGTCATATTCGTGTCGAGCTTTTGGTTCGGCGCTTACCTATTTTCTGGCAAAAGGCGGCAGATGTAATCCAATTCGCCCTCGCAGCACTGGTCTTTGGTTTCATCGCGCGCTTTGCATGGCCCGCAGCAATTCACGGATATAACGTCGGTGAATATGCGACCGGGGTGATTAATTTTCCGCTGTGGCCAGCTCGATTCGTGTTAGCGTTCGGTGTTACGCTCATGACAGTCCAGTGCCTGTTCGACCTTGTTGGCGTATTTTCGCAAAGGTTCAATACCCGCACCTTGGAACCACCCCAAGAAGAGGAAGAGTTTTAAGGTGGACCCTGTACTCGTCGGATACCTTGGAGCCGGATTGCTCCTGTTCTTTTTAGCAGCTGGCATCCCCGTCGGAGTCGCGATGGGTGCCATCGGCATCGGAGGAATGCTTCTCGGAGCCGGCGAACTTTTCACTTGGGGGCAACTGAAAGTGCTGCCGTTCTGGGTCGTCAACAACTATGCATTTGCCGTTCTGCCAATGTTTGTTCTGATGGGGGTTTTGGCAGAATCATCGGGCATTACCCGTGATGTTTTTTACGCCTCCGACCTCTGGCTTCGAAGGTTTCGCGGCGGGCTGTATCAGGCAGTAATTGTTGGCTCAGCGGTGTTCGCAGCAATTTCAGGCTCGACAACCGTCAATGCAGTTGTCTTTACTCGAATTGCATTTCCGCAGATGCTCAAATTTGGCTATTCGAAGAGCCTTTCGATTGGTGCAATTGCCGGCTCCGGCAGTTTCGCTGCGATGATTCCGCCGTCCATTACCATGGTCATTTATGCCATCGTAACCAAACAATCGGTAGGACAGCTGCTCATCGCGGGAGTGATTCCAGGTTTGCTGACTGCTGCAATGTACCTCTTTGGTGTGTATGTTCTTGTGCGCGCCCGACCTCAGCTGGCCCCGCCCATTGGCGAAGAGATCGCGATTCGCGAAAAGTTGCGATCGATGATCTACGTTTGGCCTGTCCTTATATTGATGGCGATCGTGCTCGGCGGAATTTACACAGGCACATTTCCGCCATCCGCGGCTGGAGCTGCAGGCGCTTTTGGTGCATTTTGCCTCGCGATCGCCAAGAAGAAAACTCTGAAAGGCTGGTTACCTCCAGTGCTTTACGATGCAGCGTCCATCAGCTGTGTAATTTTCATCATTCTGATTGGTGGCCTGCTGTTGTCAAGAATGTTGGTTGTAGTCGGAATCATTGACGGTCTGGTGGAATTTATCACCACTATTGCCGACACACCCCTCAAATTCATGATCTTCGTTTCCATTCTTTACATCCTGCTCGGCTGCTTTCTGGACACCACCTCCATGATGGTGGTAACACTACCGTTTCTGTTTCCAGTGGTTGTTGAACTCAACATTGACCCAATCTGGTTCGGAATAGTGGTGGTTAAACTGATTGAAATTTCGGTGATTACACCGCCGGTTGGGATTAATCTGTTTGCGGTACTCAGTGCGGTCAGGGACAAGGCAGAATTTCATCATGTCGCCAAGGGCGTTTTGCCCTTCATCATCTTCGATATACTTGTACTTGCGCTATTGATTGCGTTTCCGGAGCTGGCCACATGGCTGCCTCAGAAAATGATTTCGGGCTAGGTTCACTCGACATTCACAGTAAGCCCCTGATTGTAGGGGCTTCGATGATTCCGTTTCGACACTACAAGGATGGTTCCAATTTTCGCGATTGGTGTCGAATTGTTTGTAAAGAAGCTCTCCAGGAATCTGGTCTCCAACACTCAGAAATTGACGCGATCGTCGTTGCAAACGAAAGCGATATGCTTTCGCTGCAGATCAGTCCCGCTGCACTGATTGCAGATGAAGTAGGCTTACAATTTGCATCGGCTGTCCATGTCGAAGCCGGGGGTGCAAGCGGAGCGGCAGCGATACATCAAGGATTCGCACTGATCACATCTGGTTGTGCAAAAAACGTGCTTGTTGTGGGTTTCGAGCAGACCGCCAGTCGACTCAGTCGAAACGGTGTGCAAAAAGTTTTCAGTCTTTCTTTTGATGCCGAAATTGAAGGCTGGGCGGGTGTCAACACTGCTGCGCTTTACGCACTTTCCTATCAGGCTTACTGTGAGCGATACGAAATTGACCCGTTATTGGCTTCACATGTTTCTGTGAAAAACCACGGAAATGCCATCAACAACCGTTATGCACACAAACCAATGGATATCACCGTTGGCGATGTAGCGGCGTCAGAGATGATTAGTGATCCTTATCGCTTATTGGACTGTTCGATTGTTAGTGACGGTGCCGCCGCGGTTGTACTTTCCAACCCACAACATTTTGATCCAGAACGTAGCGGACACTCTCCACTGGTTCAGATCACAGGTTCTGCCTGCAGCACCGACTATGTTCGTTTAGGAGACCGGAGTGATCCAGGATGGTTTTCTGCCAAAAATAAGGCCGGACATCTTGCCTATGGAATGGCAGGAATTGAGAACCCGGAATCTGAAATAGATGTAGCGGAAATCTACGATGCTTTCAGCGGAGCTGAACTTCAAGCCATCGAAGCGCTTGACTTATGCAACCCGGGCGAAGCGGGGCTGAAACTTGAAGAAGGTGTTTTCAGTGCGAAAGGCCACCTGCCGATCAATTTGTCTGGCGGGTTAATCGGACAAGGCGGAGCGCCAGGCGCAACGGGTATTGCGCAAGTCACCACCCTTTACCGATTGCTCAGCGGTACCTACTTCAGCAAGCTACAGCCGAAGCGCGAATTGCGAAAGGCTGCTGCTGACTGTCACTCAGGGATTGCGACTACAAATGTCGTTCACGTACTCCAAAGAATTGATGAATTATTCTAGGCCGCCTGTGCTCAGTCGTTCGCAAAAAAGGTTAGCACTTCATCAGACTGAACGACATGGCAGTAAATCATGTTAATGATCTCCAACTCATGCCGGTGAAGTTCGTCTGTCGCCGCCGCACAACAATCATCAACCAAGACCACCCCAAAACTTTCATCAGCCAGACTTCGGACTGTCGATGAGACACACTGGTCAGTAAAGATTCCTGTTGTAATTACATCGGTGATTTCCATGTTTCGGAGCATCAGCCGAAGATTGGTTCCAGTCAATGCGCTGTCAGTTGTTTTGATAACCACGATGTCATCGTCTCCAGGTGTTAATTCTGGCACAAACTGACCTTCTTCGGCATTTTTTGGAATCAGAAGGTAATTGAAGCCGGGCTTTTTTTGACTCAGAGAGCGGTCTCGTCCATCAGTCTTGTGACAAGCGATGCGCGCGAATATTACTTCAACTCCCCTGTTTCTGCATTCAGCAATCAGCCGAGCGGTATTCGGTATGACGACATTATTCATTCGATCGTAAAACGGCTGCCACCTCTGGGTTTCTTCATCGCTTTCCTTCGGCAGCATATAGGTATTTTGAATGTCAATGACCAGCAAGGCAGTTTTCGACGGGTCCAGTTTAATATCGTCGGGTTCTTCCGCATTGGTGTAGTAAAACGACCGGTAGGCAGTTTTCCAGTCACTTGCATTTCTTTGCTTTTCCTGTTTCATTTTCACGGCTCGGCTGATACAAAAACTAGCATTTTATTCAACCTTCACGTTACCGTTGGAAATGAAACGCCGGAATCAAACTGCCGTATGATCTTCAACCCGGTTCCACCGTGTGATTACCAGGTTCGCATAGTAAACGACATCGCCATATGCAATTTTGACATCAGTTGAATCAAGACGCTTCGCGAGTTCAATTGCCACTTCACTTAGGCTGAATGTACCGTTCACTTTATCCAGCCCTGATTTCATTGCTTCAGTTTCGATCTCAACATACTCCCATTCAGTCAGAACTCTCTCCATGTCCTCATCACCATCCAACAGGTCTTGCACTGTTTCGTTCAACAGTTTGATGGTGAGCGTCGAATTTACCGCGCAGAAGTAGACTGCAGTTGCCCTAATGAATTCCAGTTTCCACGCCCTAGGCAGCAATTTTTTTGCTACCAGCGCCAAATCTGCGAAAGTTTTTTCATTCCCTTCCTCGATACAAAGAAGGGCAGCCCTACGCATCAGACCCTTTCTGACTTCATTGTTGAACCAGTACTCCCGCATATGCCAGAAAAAAGTGACCAACATAATTTTTCCTCCATACGTTAATTTCCCCGCTTCGTTCTGGTTGAATTGCCTCACATTGTTGTAAGGAAATCGTACTGAAATAACCGAACAATGACCTCAAATCGAAGGTAGGAATTGAGCAGATCGCTCGACTCTTACCAGGTTAATGCACGGCTTTTGATTTTCTTTCTTGCTTGGATTTCAGTACTGAACAACCACAAATCGAGGTCGTTTATAAAAAATTAGCAATTTGACACGGACTGAAATCGTAGACTTCAGTCAGAAATGGAGGAATAAAAGATTGTAGCCGATGTCCGAAGAAGGGATTAAGAAAATGCGTCGTTCTTCATCGATATCGACTTTTTTCAGGTCGGTTTTCAAGGTAGTTCCTCCACTCTGCGCACTGACCAGACCTCCTATGGAAAAGAGATGCAGCGTGAATTACCAATTCGTAGTTCAGAACACTGAACAAATTCCTGACCCGCTTTCATACAGTATTCAACATAATATTGGCTTTTGAATTTTCTGACCTCAGGATGCGTTTGTCTCAAACTCCGTATTAGCAGCGAATCTGTTCCTACCAAGTAAATCAATCGTAATACGCAAATTCTGATTGCCTGAGTTGCCAAATCTGAATAACAACTTACTGCTAACTCCGGATGATCCCCATCCTGTTGAGATTTTTCGCGTTGAAAATTCAAGTCCGGTTCTGATCGTCTGTGATCACGCCGGTAATGCTGTGCCCAAGAAGCTACAGCAGTTAATGCCAAAACCCGAAGACATGAATCGACATATTGCCATTGATGTCGGTGCGCGAACCGTCGCTCAAATTGTCGCACGTGATTTAAACTCAAACCTCATCATGCAGCGCTACTCGCGACTCGTCATCGATATGAACCGACCGCTGAATTCACCTGAGCTCTGTCCCGAAGTGAGTGACGGAACCCCTGTGCCCTTTAATCAGGGTCTGACCAACAGTCAGAAAAAGTCTCGAGTCGCAGAAATATTCGAAGCTTATCACAATTCAATTGCAGGTGTGATTGGCGAATCCGAGAATCCACCTAAAGCACTAGTCGCCATACACAGTTTTACACCCAGTCTGCGTGACCAACCACCACGTTTCTGGCATTTTGATCTGATTTCACGCACTGCAGCAGATCTCGCACTCGAACTTAAAGACTTCCTGCAGTCTAAGCGACCTGAATTCAACTATGGCGTTAACGAGATTTTTTCAGTGTCCGATTCAAGTGACTATACACTTCGCACCCACGCAGAAAACCGCGGTTTGCTTGGCTTGTCAATCGAAACGCGAAATGACTTGCTGACCAGTGACACCGATATCAAAATTTGGGCTAACCTGTTGGCCGATGGTCTGCACGCCATATTCGCAGATCGCATTCCTGGTCTCTGAATTCGGACTTATGTAACTTTGATCGACCCGGTTTTTTCGGTTCTGACGAAAACCACCAATCTGTACGTCGACCCCGCTGGCGACCGTTATCGCGTCGCAATCCCAGTCAACGCAAATATCGCGGCCGACACCATCGGACGCTACGCCAGAAACGGTCGGGGTGATCGCATTGCTCTGATCCACGAGTACCCTGATCTTTCGACCCGATCCTATACCTATACGGAACTGGATGATCTGGCCTCAAGACTTGCTGTGTCACTTTCAAATCTGGGTGTAACCAGAGGCAGCCCTGTTGTTTTGCAAACAGCCCAGAGTCCTGAAACAGCAATTTCACATATGGCCATCTACAAGTTGGGTGCCATCGTTGTCACCTTATCGCATTTGGCAGGTCCAGACGCTTTCGCTCACATCATCAACGATTGTAAGCCATCGGTCATCATTACTCATTCAGACCACTGGGATTCACTTCGCGACACCGCCAGTAAATTGAAAAGCTTGAAGCACTGCATCGTATGCGGCACTCCCGAAGCGGGTGAACTGTCGTTCGATGAACTGCTGACAACATCATCTGGCCAGTTTGTACCAGTCATCACAGCAACTGAAGACCCAGCAGTTTTGATGTACACATCGGGCGCGACTGGTAATCCCAAAGGTGTCCTACTTTCACATCGCAGCGGACATTGTTACCGTCCAACCCTAAACCTGGCCTACAACCTCGAACTGGATGCACCGGGATCTGTGTTCTGGACACCCTCTGACTGGGCCTGGAGCGGTGGTCTTTACGACCTTTGTTTTCCTGCCTGGCAACACGGGCAGACGGTTGTATCAACCAATCGACGATTTTCCGCTGATTGGGCTTTTGATTTCATGACCCGTCATCAGGTCACTCACTCTTTCATGACTGCGACCGCACTGAAACGACTGGCAGAGGTTGCCAATCCGCGTTCCAAGTGGAATCTTGCCATGCGAGTTGTCTGCACCTCCGGCGAAAGTTTACCCCGCGAGATTCTGCGCTGGTGCGAGGACGATTTTGGCATTGTCTGCAATGAACTCTATGGCCTGACAGAGTTCACCGACATGATCGGATGCTGCAAACGTCTGTTTCCGACTAAACCTGGCTCGATGGGACGGGCATTTCCCGGCCGTTATATCGCGATCATTGATGAAAATGGTGTTGAACAGGCTGATGGTGTTGTAGGCGAAGTTGCATCACGGTTGGAAGATGACCCGACGCTCATTCTCGGATACTGGAATAATCCTGGTGTACCCGACAATCTGAAACTTGGAAAGTGGCTGATAACCGGAGATCTCGCCATTCGCGATGAAGATGGCTATTTCTGGTTCCAGTGCCGCAAGGACGACTTGATCAAAAGCGCCGGATATCGCATTGGTCCCACTGAAATTGAAGACACCCTTGTGTCTCACCCGGATGTTGCAGAAGCAGCGATTGTCGGTAAACCTGATCCTGAGCGTGGCACTGCAGTAATGGCCTTTATTCGTCTCGCAAGTGGCGTAAAAAAGAACGATACGACACGAACGCGCCTACAACAGCACGTCAAGAACAATCTTGCAGTTTACGAATATCCCCGATTCATCGAGTTTGTCGACTCGTTCCCCAGGACTTACACTGGTAAAATCAAACGAGACCTTTTGCGGCAGAGAGCCGCCTCCTATTCTAAGTCTGAATAATGGACAACAGAGTTTTTCAGCCACTCGTGGAAGTCACCAATCTATATCGCGACGTCGCAGGAGACCGCTACCGGATTGGCATGCCGCTGAATGCCAATATTGCTGCCGATACAATCGGACGATTCGCGAAAGGTGACCGGTCTGATCATCTGGCATTGATTCACGAGAATCTTGACGGATCAATCGAAAGGTATACCTACGCAGAATTGGACGACCTAGCTTCGCGATTTGCGGTATATCTCGCAAATCTTGGCGTTGAACGTGGCAACCCGGTTGCCATTCACACTGCACAAAGCCCGCAGACCGCAATTGCACACATGGCGGTCTACAAACTAGGTGCAATCGCACTCACCCTGTCGCATCTTTACCGTCCAGATGCCATCGCACATGTCATAAACGATTCCAAAGCCAAGGTCATTATTACCAACTCCGATTATTGGACAGCCCTGCGCGACCGACTGGATCAAGTCGGAACGCTCCATAACCGAATTGTGTTCGGTAGAACAGAAACAGGTGAAATCAGCTTTTCAGACTGCCTTAAGACCTCAATCGAAGGTTTTGAACCTGTCATTACTAAAACTGAGGACCCAGCTCTTCTGATGTACACATCGGGTTCAACCGGTATGCCTAAGGGACTGATTCACGCGCATCGCATCATTCATGCCTATATCCCATCCCTGACTCTGGTCTTCAACATGGAACTCAATTATCCAAACGGTGTTTTTTGGAGTCCAGCTGACTGGGCCTGGGTTGGTGGCTTGTTGGACCTCGCCTTACCAGCCTGGCAGCACGGACAGACGGTTGTTTCCACAAATCAGCGATTCACTGCGGAGTGGGCCTTCGAGTTCATGGAGCGACATCAAGTCACTCACTCATTCATGACCCCTACTGCAGTTAAGCGCATTGCAGAAATTCGCGAGCCACGAAAAAGATGGAATCTTGCCACCAGAGTTATCTGCACAGGTGGCGAAAGTCTGCCCGGTGAAGTGTTGCGCTGGGCTGAAGATGAATTCGAAATCGTATGTAACGAGTTCTACGGCCTCACCGAGTTCAACCACATGGTCGGTTGCTGTAAACGTTTATTCCCACCCATTCCGGGATCAATGGGACTGGCGTTTCCAGGTCGGAACGTTGCAATCATCGACGAGGATGGTAATCCACAACCAGACGGTGCTGCTGGAGAAGTGGCATCTTGGCTGCCGGACGATCCGAGCTTGTTTCTTGGCTATTGGGGTGAGCCCGGTGTACCAGAGAGAATGCGACGTGGCAATTGGTTATGTTCGGGTGATCTCGCGGTACGAGATGAGAACGGTTACTTCTGGTACCAGGGTCGTAATGATGACTTGATCAAGAGTGCCGGTTATCGAATCGGTCCAAACGAGGTTGAAGATACATTGATCTCACACCCTTACGTAGCAGAGGCTGCAGTGATTGGAAAGCCCGACAAGGAACGCGGACAGGTGGTGATGGCTTATGTTCGACTGATGCAGGGTCAGGAAAAAAGTGATGAAGTCAGAAAAATCCTTCAAGATCACGTTAAGGATAATCTGGCCACCTATAAATATCCGCGAGTCATTGAATTTGTCGATTCATTTCCGCTCACAAGTTCTGGAAAAATCAGGCGCAAAGCGCTTCGGGAGCGCGCAGCCAGCGTATCACAGTGACAAGCGAATCATTGACATTAACAAAACACTCAATCTATCAACGTTGCAATACTAGACAATTCCCACTTCAATGGCTGATTCGGTCTTTGCACCTCTCGCTGAAATCACCAATCTCTATCTGGATGCAAATCAAGATCGATATGTGATCGGCATCCCAAAAAATGCCAACCTAGCGGGCGACACCATCGGCCGCATCGCTCGAACCGAAAGGGCTAACCACATCGCTTTGATCCATGAAAACCCTGACGGCTCAATCGAACGATTTACCTACGCAGAACTTGACAATTTAGCCAGCAAATTCGCCGTTTCGCTTAGAGAGTTGGGTGTCCAGCGTGGGGAGCCTGTTGCCATTAACACCGCTCAGGGCCGCGAAACCGCCATTGCGCATATGGCTGTCTACAAATTAGGCGCGATTGCCCTTACAGTCTCACACCTCTATGGTCTGGATGCCGTCGCTCATGTCATCAATGATTCAGGAACTCGGGTCTTTATTTCTCATTCGGAATACTGGTCAAAACTGCGCCATCACTGCCGCAACCTCCCGTCCCTGCAGCATCGCATTGTGAACGGGCCGTGTGAACCTGGCGAGACTGAATTCAATGCCTGTCTTGAAGTTTCACGAGATGGATTTGAACCGGTGATTTCCGATACCGAGGAACCGGCTATTCTGATGTACACCTCAGGCTCTACCGGAAAGCCAAAAGGAATGGTCCATTCACATCGACTGCTACATGCGTTTCAACCGAGCCTCACTCTGGTTTACAACCTGGAACTAAATTATCCGAACGGTGTGTTTTGGACGCCTTCTGACTGGGCCTGGGTTGGCGGACTATTTGATGTGGCGCTACCAGCCTGGCAGCATGGCCAGACTGTTGTTTCCTGCAATCATCGATTTACAGCCAATTGGGCGTTTGAGTTCATGCAAAGACACGGAATTACCCATTCGTTTCTGACACCAACCGCACTCAAGCGGCTCGCAGAAGTTAAAAATCCGCGTGACAAATGGCATCTGGCCATGCGTTTTGTCTGTACTGGCGGAGAAAGCCTGCCGGGAGAAGTATTGCGTTGGGCTGAGGAGGAGTTTGGTGTTACGTGCAATGAGTTTTACGGTCTGACTGAATTCAGCGATTCCATTGGCTGCTGCAAACGGCTTTTTCCAACCGTACCCGGATCAATGGGCCGGGTCTTTCCTGGACACACGGTTGCCATCATTGATGAAAACGGGGTTGAACAGCCGGATGACACCATCGGCGAAGTGGCTGCGTGGGCACCGGATGAACCCTGCCTTTTCCTGGGTTACTGGGGAGAGGAAGGAGTGCCGAAACACATGAATACTGGCAACTGGTTAAGATCGGGCGACCTCGCCGTGCGCGACAAGGAAGGCTACTTCTGGTATAAAGGACGTACTGATGACCTTATCAAGAGCGGTGGCTATCGAATCGGACCCAATGAGGTGGAAGAAGCCCTGCTTTGTCACCCTGACGTAGCAGAAGCCGCAGTCGTAGGTAAACCAGATTTTGAGCGCAGTATGATAGTCGTTGCATTTGTCCGCGTTCGAAATAGCGTCGCCAGAGATGATCAAACACGTGAAGAATTACAGCAATTTGTCAAGAATCGACTCGCATTTTACAAACATCCAAGAATCGTCGAGTTTGTCGATGAGTTTCCAATGACCAGCACCGGCAAAATCAGACGCGGTGAACTTCGAAAACTGGTGATGCAAGACGAAGACGGAAATCATGAACGTTCGATTGAGTGATACCGGGTTTACCCTGTTCATCCTGCAGCGCCTCAGTGGCGCGTTGCTGGCGCTTTTGCTATTTGCTCACCTGGTCACAATCATATTCGCAGTTCAAGGCGGTTTGAGTGTTGCTGAAATTGTCGATCGTGTGCGCGGCAACCTCTTTTGGATTTCATTCTACGGAGTCTTTGCACTGACTGCAGTGGTTCACGCAATGATCGGGTTAAGAAAAATTCTCGTCGAATGGACACCGGTCAACCGACTGGTGGCTGATGTAATCGTGTCGCTGTATGTCATTGGCGCCTTATGGCTCGGATATGAGGCAATCGAGGCAATCTGGTGAAAAATCAAACCAAATCGCGAAGTCATCCGGGCTATCTGGCATTCATTTTGCATCGAATTTCAGGGCTTTGCCTCGCACTATTCCTGCCCGTACACCTATATGTGATCTCTCTGCTGTTGGATGATCCACAGCGTTTTGACGCATTTCTTGACTGGACCTCAGCGCCACTGGTCAAATTATCAGAAACCCTGCTCATTGTGCTAGCTGCCGCCCATCTTGCCGGTGGTATTCGGATCCTGGCAATCGAGTGGTTTGACGTACCTTACAATCATGCCAGACTGGTTTCGGCAGTTGCGACCTTTTCAATCGCTGTCGGTTTGATTTTTCTCATCGCTGTTTAGAACGAATGATGAAATTCGGATCGATCACAGTTCAGGAACTTCAGACCGAAGTCTTAGTACTAGGTTCAGGTGGCGCTGGACTCCTTGCGGCGATTCATGCCCATGATGGTAATCCAACTGACCGAGTTATGGTCGTTACCAAAGGACTGTTAGGCAAATCTGGTTGCACTCGCATGGTACAGGGAGGTTACAACGTCGCGTTAAGTGAAGGCGATTCCATTGAGGCTCATTTTCGCGATACCATCGAAGGTGGCAAATGGATCAACGATCAGGAACTCGCTTGGACACTGGTTTCAAAGGCTCCGGAACGAGTGCGAGAATTGGAAAATCGCCATGGCTGTTTCTTTGACCGCAATTCCGATGGTTCAATCCATCAGAAAGCTTTTGCTGGACAAACCTTTGACCGAACCGTTCACAAGGGCGATCTGACCGGCATTGAAATCATGAATCGTCTGGCGGAACAGATTCGCGCGAGGCCAATCGACATTCTGGAAGAACATCGGGCGATTGATTTGATCCCATCGGGTGACCGACAACGCATTGCGGCAGTCTTGCTGCTTGACATTCGAAGCGGCGTGTTCAAGTTGATACAGTGTCAGGCTGTCGTTATTGCCACGGGCGCCGGACCGACGATGTACAAGTTTCACACCCCATCCGCAGACAAGTCCTGCGATGGGCTTGCGATTGCATTACGAGCCAGACTGTCTCTGCGGGACATGGAGATGGTTCAGTTTCACCCGACAGGACTATTGGCCGGTTCCGACACTCGAATCACTGGAACGATCATAGAAGAGGGTCTGCGCGGGGCCGGTGGGCACTTAATTGACAACTCTGGACGTCGTTTCATGCTTGATTACGACCCGCGCGCCGAGCGCGCCACTCGTGATGTCGTCAGTCGCGCCATGTTTGAACAGATGCGAAACGGTGTAACCGGACCGAATGGCGGTGTTTTCATCTCAATGGCACATCTGGATTCTGATTCGGTGAGGCGTCAGTTCAAAGGAATGGTCAAGCGCTGTGCTGACATCGGACTAGATCTTGTGTCGAGCCCAGTTGAAGTTACGCCATCTGCCCACTACATTATGGGTGGTATTCAAATCAACACCGATTGCTCAACCTCTCTCACGGGTGTGTTCGCAGCGGGCGAAGATACCGGTGGGGTTCATGGTTCTAATCGCTTGGGCGGAAACGGTGTTGGCAACTCCACTGTCTTTGGTGGCATAGCCGGTGATACGGTTGCGGCCTGGGTAATTGCTAACGGAGAATTTGCAGAACCGGACCGTACTTTGATCCAAGCCACTTTGGAACAGGCTGTTGCACCATTCGATCATCCATCAGGTGACCTGAACGAAGTACGCGAAGCACTGTACCAGATTATGTGGGAGCACGCCGGCATTCTGCGCTCGAATAATAGCCTTGATCAGGCTGAAACTGAACTATTTGACCTCTCCAGAAAACTTGAGAAAACTGGTCTCGAATCGCACTCTCATGAATTCAATATGAACTGGCATGATCATCTCAATCTGAGAAATCAGATTCTGGTCAGCCAGGCAATTGTAACTGCAGCAAAATCAAGAACTGATTCTCGCGGTGCCCATTATCTGATTGACAATCCACATACCGGACCTTTGGAAGAGTCTTGCTACACACGAGTTACACTGGGAGAGATTAAAATAACTGCTGAAACTGTTGCAGTCAAATTCACCCGATTACAGCCCTGATTTTCAGGCAGATAAATCTTAATACGAGAACCAACACTTGATTACAGAATCCGTTATCCAAGAAGCTGCCAGTGAAATAACCCGGCAGGCCGCCATCAGAATCCCTGATGACTACCGTTCTGGAATTCGCGATATTCGCAGCAGCGAACAAGGTCAACTCAGTTGTTTTGTACTGGACACGATGATGGACAACTGGGACGCAGCTGTCGCAGACCAGCGACCCATGTGTGCCGATACCGGTTTACCACGGTACTACGTTAAATTTGGCAATGAAGCATCCATTCAGGGTGGCTTTGTTGCACTGGAACGTGCTCTTCGCCGGGCGACAGCCGACGCGACTGCCAAAATTCCGCTTCGGCCCAATCGAGTACACCCACTTACCCGTGAAGATCACAACAATAATGTCGGTGCGCGAGCACCTGAAATCGAGTATTCAGTTGAACCTGATGCCGACTGGTTGGATATTACAACAGTACACAAGGGCGGTCTATTCGGTACTGACTATCGCATGCTATTTCCTGGCGATGGCTGGGATGGCATCAAGAAGATGTTTCTCGACACAATGATCCAATTTGGCCGTCGCGGGCTGGCCTGTCAACCGGCTATTGTCGGTGTCGGCATTGGCGGCAGTAAAGACACCAGTATGGTCTTGGGAAAACAAGCTGCCTGTCTCAGGGTAGTGGGCGACCGACATCCCGACACTGAAATTGCCAAACTCGAAGACGAGCTGAAGGAGCTTGGCAATCAGATTGGCATGGGACCAATGGGATTTGTTGGAAGTTCCATGGTTGTAGACTGCCACATTGAAATTGCACACACGCATACGGGAGGAATGCCCGTCAGTATTCACAGTTTTTGTCTATCTTCGCGACGTGCAGTAGTACGTATATTTGCGGACGGTTCTTCGGAATACCGCACTGATCCGAAGTGGTTCACTCCTTATCACAGGAGAGAAGAAGTCGAATGACCAATGCAAAACACAACACTGTCGAACTTCGCGGGCCTGCAGAACCGACAGAACTTGAAAAGCTGAATATTGGTGACGTTGTCTATATCAACGGCTTGATCTACACGGGTCGCGAAGGGGTCTACCGCAAAATACTGGACGAGAACAACAGTCCACCGGTAGATTTTTCTACGATTTCAAACATCAATTTTCACTGCTCGCCAGCGGCTTCGATCGAATCAGATGGGTCTTATAGTGTCGGAGCAGTAACTGCAACGGCCAGCTTTCGTTTTTCAAAATGGATGGAGCGATGGTTCTCGCTGACAAACTGTAAAGTAGTTATCGGCAAGGGCGGCATGCCCCAGTCCGACTATCAGCAGTACTTTGTACCCAATGGCTCAGTGTATCTTACAACTGTCGGCTATGGAACAGGCGCTCTGTTGGGGCGCGGTATCAAAAAAGTCCCACAGGTTTACTGGCTCAAGGAACTTGGTATCGCCCAAGCCATATGGATTTTGGAAGTGGAAAAATTCGGACCGTTTCTGGTTGAATCAGACCTTCGAGGCAACAGTCTGTTCGAACAGTCAAAGCGTGAAATCGACCAGAACATTGAAGGGCTGTATGCCGGATTGAAGCAGCCGGCACTTCGAAGATATGGGGAAACCACTCGCCGCACTGATGAAGTCATCTAACGGCTGATCACCCGACAGAAAGCTCCTTCCGCAATCCCTTTCGGTTCCGATTTGGTACTTCCAGAGTTGTCCGAAACAACTTCACTGCAGCCTATTCGATTACATCCCTGCACTGCCTGAATCGATTTCAGGGACTGATTGTTTCGTTTCAAATCGCTTGATGGAAGCATCCGCACCGATGCTCTACTCAAAAATTGCCCGATCAACTCGCATTTCAAATAATAGACTATTTCCGCATTTTATTTTCTAAAATATTTTAAAATTTAGAATTTTGTTATTATAAATTGTAATATCAATAGTAATATTAGTTCACATTGACACACTAATTTTGCTATTATGATCGATCTAATACTACAGAATTTAACTGAGGTGTAGTGATGAAATTTCTAACGCAGCATCTCGATGATGCAGACGAAACATACTTTCAGCATATGCGCTTTGCACTGTCCTTCGCAGGTCACATGCTGATCGGTGCCATCGCCTGCGTAATTCACGCAGTTGCCCCATTTTTGTTTGTGTCAACCGGCAGTCAGCGCATCAAGTTCCTCCATGAACGCATGGTTGTCGCACGAAAGGAACTCAAACACACCACCCCAAAAGGCACTGCGTTTAATATTCCGGGCAACACTATTGAAAGTGCTGCTGCGAGAAGGGCGGACTAAATTTTGACGGGCACGATAGACATCTCTCTATTGCTCAAAATATCGCCTGAGGCCTTCCCCCGCTTCAGGCGATTTGCCCACCTTTTTTGATCTAAATTTCTGTCCAGAATCCTGCTGGCCAGCTATCAGTCGGACAGATAGTAAGTCATTCTCGTAGTGAGTCGATCAGTTACTTAATTCCAATAACTTTGCTTCACTCATCTCAACGGACTGAAACATCTACGAAAGTCTCGTTGTAGCATGCGCCTCGTTCAATGTCCGCTCGGATATCAGCGGGTATCAGCGAGTTTACCGTCAGTCCCGTATCGCTCGTATTGAGCCAGGTTCCTTTTGATGAGTAAAGGACACCCGGGCGGGTCGCATCAGTGACGAGAAGTTCCAGTGAAACCTTGCCGCGCTGATTCCAGACGGTCACCAGGTTACCCGATTCCAGACCGCGCTCAGCCGCGTCAACCGGATTCATTTCCAGTATTTCATACTGCTGCGATTCGGCACAACCACCAAAGGTTGCATTCGTTCGCTTCGAAGAAGAAGGGGATATCAGAGTTAACGGGAGGTCTTTCTCGACGTGGCGATAGCGCGGTACCCCAAATCCGTACTGATCTTCCAGATTCTGTGAGTAGAGTTCAATTTTCCCGGATGGTGTAGCGGGCACAACGTTCTTGCATAGAATATTGGCCTCGCCATTGGGAGAGTTGAACTCAATGGCCTCATCTAACGGTATTTCGCTTGGTATGTAACCCTTAAGACGAATATCAGTTCCATCGATGGCTTCATCCATCAGTTCTTTGTCAGACGCTTGAAACATCGCCTCTTCAAATCCGAACCTTGCAGCCAAGCGACGAAATATTTCAGTATTGGGTAGTGATTCTCCAACACAGGAGATGGCAGGCGCTGCACGCTGAACGTAGTTCTGACCATAAGCGCCATAAACATCATCGTATTCGAAGTGGCTCGCAGCAGGCAGAATCACATCTGCGAACTTCATGCTGTCAGTCATCACGATATCGCTGCCGGCAATGAACAAATCTTCACGCTGTAGAGCTTCAATCATCTTGACCTGATCAGGATGAACTGCAACCGGATTGTGGTTGTAAATCAGCATAGCCTTGATTGGCGAGTCCAGTTGATCATCCAACAGGAGTTCTGGAATATCTACGATATTGAAGGTACGAGTACCGTCTGGAATTAGGTCTGGTCGCTGCAGACGATCCGCAGTTTTGGGTACAATCCAACCCGGTTTGGCAATAACCCCTGCTCCCAGTCTTCCATGATTACCCGTCAGCACCTGAAGGGCCATGGCTGCGCGCAGTCCCGAACCACCACTGTGTCCGCGCTCAATGCCATTGCCAATCGAAACTGCAACAGTTTGGGCATTCACGTAATATTCGATAAATTGATTAAACTCAGATTCAGTCAGACCGCAGATTGATTCAACATCTGCAATACCGTACTGACGGGCCTGCGCCATGTATTCGTCAAAACCGTGAGCCCACTTCTCGACAAAGGAAATATCGATTGCACCGCGTCGTTCCAATTCAGCGGCGACCGCCATTGCCAGAACAACATCCGTACCGGGGTGAATCTGTAGATGCAGATGACTCTGCTCAGCGATTCGGATTCGTTTGGGATCTATACAAACGACCTTGGCGCCTCTTTCACGTGCGGTCTTGGCAACGTTTGCGAAATGCAGATTCGATACAGTGACATTGTTTCCCCAGATTACGATCAAGTCTGAATGGACAGCCTGTTCCGGTGGCATGCCAGGTACTGTACCGAACAGACTGGCGTAAGCTGTACTACGCACTGCTCCACACAAAGGTCCTCGATCCAAGAGAGTTGCACCAAGCCTATAGAAAAACCGACGGTCCATTGAACCGCCAGCGAGTTCACCGTGTGGCCCGGCGTAGTTGAACGGCAAAACTGATTGCGGACCATAACGATCAATCGCCTTTGTAAACCCTTCATAGACGAGATCCAAGGCTTCATCCCACGAAACAGGTGTAAACTCCCCAGCACCACGCTGGCCGACTCGTTTGAGTGGTTGTGTAAGCCGACGCTCACCGTGTACCATTTCCGGATAACTGCGAGACACCTTGGTACAGATTGAACCATTGGAATAGGGATTTACCCGAGATCCACGGACTGCAACCAGTTGATCGTTGCTAACGACGGCTGTCAGACTGCAAGTATCTGGACAGTCTAGTGGACAAACGCTGGGTAGATGTTCTGTGTGTTGTTCAGTGCTGATTGAATCCATTTCGTTTAATTTTGTGGTGAAGGTTAACAGGGTTACAGATAAATCTGCCGAATTACTATGTTACTTCTTTTCACTGGTCGCAGGAATTGAACTATCAAATTGTCGATGAAATGGCAAAAATGATTCTCTGACACCTGAGATTGTAAAGGTGCTTATTTTGGCGTGGAAAATGTCCTGATACCCTTACTCAAGAAGTCAGGAGAAATTTGGTGAGTTCATCAATTGGAGGGATTTAGGTATTTGAGACGGTCCGCACCAGTTGGGTGAGTGGAAAACCAACTACTGCCTTCATTTTCAACGCATTCCATGACCTTGCTGGCAGATGTTTGTACGCAATAATGTAGTGTCAACTTCGTCAGTGCATTAGAAAAATGGACCGGATCAATACCACTGTCCAGCAAAATCTCGACACCCAACAAATCTGCTTCTTTTTCCATGTCTCTGCTGAGATCAAATGCCCATAGTTCAATAGCAATAGCCGATCCCTCTTCAATCAGAGTTTCGCTTGCACCAAATAATATTGAAGCAAATACCGTCAATCCAAGTATCTCTACAATTTGGTGTAAGGAATGACGCTCTTTGATATGGGCAGTTTCATGCGCAATCACTGAAAGTATCTCCAGATCGTCGTTAAGCAGTTTCACTAGATCATCAGTAACCACTATGGGGCCGCCGGGAAATGCCAATGCATTTGCTCCGAATAGTTTTGATTTGTGGAAGTTGATTTCGACAGAGTCTGCCAGTTCACTGACTTCCAACAGTTCACCGGCCTTTGTTTTCAATCTCTCAATTTGACTGTTGGAAAGCTCGGAAGGATCAAGAGCGACAGCAAGCATGCTCTCGTAGGCACTCTCGCCCATTTTTCTTTCCCAGGAATCCGGAATGATTGAAACGGCAATTGGGACGAATGAGGAAAGTAGTATGCGATACCCAATAGCGGCAACAATCAAAATGGATGCAAGAACAACGGCTCTTTTTAAAGTAAAGTGCTCCAGCCAGGAGATGGCATTATCAAACCTGCTTGATGCCTGGGTGAATTCTTCTGCTCCCAACTGACCGTTTAGAACAAAAAGTGATCCGTCTTCGAAGTGAATATTTTGCTTGTTCTGAATACTCTCAATCGTCATATTCTCTTTGAGAACATCACTGCCGATTTTGACTTGCGCTGTTTTCCCTGTCAGTTTGATCTCCGCCTCTAAAGACTTTGACGACAGTCTTTCAAAGTACTCACCGGTATGGATCATCTATATGGTCACCTCAATTCCTTCAAATTCTGCAAACTCTTCACCAAATGCGGATTTAACCGAAACCTCATCATCAATAAACTGATCCATATCTCTTAGAACTCTGTACTTTGTACATTTCGACAAATACCGATACTTCCTCACCTGCGCCCAGGGAAGGAGCAGTCCAAGAGTAAAAACGACTGCAACCAGATTCGTCAAACTGATCCAAACAAATGTGATGGGATTAATTTCTGAATGAAATTCAACGACATCTGACAGCACCAAACTCCTTACCATGAGATTTCTGCATAGAACTCGGTAGATAAACGCCATTGAAAACAGAATTGCGGCGGGCACCACGAATGTTAGTCCCAAAATGGATGATGCCATCACTTCGGATTCCGGCAGTTGAGCAGCGCGCAGAAACAATATTGAAATTCCACTGTACACAACTGTGATAACCACAGTCGGGAGGATTCCACCGATCAGGAAAGCCCAATAGAAACTGCCGGTAGTCGGTTCTGCATTGAACTGGGTTGTCCCGTAGGTGTGCTGAGTTGCATAGTATTTATAGTAGTGTTTTGAAAATAAAGGTGTCAGTAATCCCAGTGTCAGAACTCCAAGAAATGGAGCAATAACGAGAAACCAAAAAGATTTCCAGTAGGTCCCTTGCCAGTTGAAACGGACATTTCGATACGATGTCATTCTGCCGGAAAATCGCATTGAATTGTTCAATAGCCACGGCGTGAGAAAAAGCATGACGATCAGAAGCGGAATCGCCACAATTGGTATGCTGCTTGATACAGCCCAAATCAACAATATGACAAACGAGATGACCCGCCCAATCAGCAGTTGTTTGCCGGTTGCGTGATATCCCAGGCTATGCCCGGCTATCCTCGTGTTGTTATTGAAGTAAGTAACACGCCGGACCTTAGCCCAAGCACTGTAAATTCCGAGAGTTGCCAGTGATAATAAGACATTGACAATCCAGATTCCGAAATACTCTGCAGCTCTCCCCGAAAAGTGGATGGAATTAAATTCTGCGCTGTTGGATTCACTGTTCATATTTCAACCGACAATCTGAAGGGATCTAAACTGACTGATCTGAACATACGATGCTTCCACAATTATGACATCTGAGTTAAATGCTCTAGCAATATTGATAGATTATTGATGTCAACTATTTTTTAATGAGTCGGATGGCGGAGAGGGTGGGATTCGAACCCACGTGGGACTTGCGCCCCCAACGGATTTCGAGTCCGCGCCGTTATGTCCACTTCGGTACCTCTCCAACGCTTCAGGAGACAGGGTCACATTGTAACTAAATTGAACCATCAATGAGCGTGGTGGGTACGTCTCGATTGGAAACATTCGTTTATTTATTTTTTGTGATCGAATCGCCTGGATTTGATTAGATCTGGTGAGGACTGAGGTCCCGGGAACCAATAATTTTACATTTTGTGTGCACCATCAGCCCAGTTGCATTGTGAACGATGCAACACACAGCAGAATTGCAGACATGACGAATCGCTAACACCAGCTACTTAGTACGAATCTAACCGCGTATTTCAGAACACTACTTTACAGCGGCTTAAGTATCAGATTCAGTTTTTCGTGTCTGACTGGCAACACAACGGTTTGATTCAGGGATATAGCCAAATCGGTTCTACAGCTGAATGACCGAAATGCCAACACTAGACAAAGTCGCCAGAGAGGTTATGTTCGACGCCCGATTATAGGTGCCTTGAAAACACCGCTGATTTACAAACCTCTCAACCAATGATCGTCATGATGGTAGCGGCCAATATTTCAACGAAATTGAACAGGCCAGAACAGACCCGATCACTCGCTTTGTCGCTGGTAGCCTGACCCGCACCTCTTTGGGTGGGGCTGAGCATCAAAGATCTGAATCTCGTGGCGGTGGTGGGTTCAGCACAACCGCAATTCGGCTCACGGCTGCGATAGTACTCAAATTTTTTGGCATTAACTCCCGAATGCACTGAAATCCGAATCAGATTCGTCACATGACGCAAAAATTAACGTTGCAAAGTCGGATGCTAGCCAGCAAATCATGAGAAAATGACGTCAAAAAAAATTTCTCATAATCAATGCAAATTCAAAATAGGTGCATCAATTCGTGAAATTGTCAAAAATTTTCGATGATAAAAGCGTAGCAGCCGCAGCCTCGATATACTGCAAGAAAGCCAGAACGCTGACGGACAATCGCTGGAGAAATTTAGAATGAGAGAGGCTGAGTATTTTTGGGGCGATGTTGCAGGCGCTACCATTCAGCGTGCGCTGGCAAATCAGCTGGCTAAAATTAACCGTTTTCAATTCGATCGTTTCTTATTTATCCATAATGCCAACCCGACTCCCAATCCGACTAACAGCAGGGTTCCAATACTGGGAGGTAACGAGAAACCTGGTACAACATTGCACGCCGTACGCATCCACTCTTCGACGATATTTGCAGGCGGAATCTCCTTTTCGCAAATTCGCGGTGGAGTGACGTAACTCCACAAGAACAAGACGGGAAGAATCCACAACCACCATCTGAATAGTTTCGATACTGTTTTCCTAAACCAGCTACTACCCTCATCTTCGGATTGGTTGTGCTCTTGGGTCGCTTTCTTTTTTTCAATAGCCATGTCTTTGAGTAGTTACTCATTTGAGAAAATTTACCGTTGGCAATGTCATAGCTTTAGAACAAACACTGCATGTCAATGAAAGCAAGGCCCTTTTTCTTCTGCCGCTATGTTGGTCATGGTCTCTGTTGATCTCGTTCAAAATGCGATTGATTATAGAGAAAAGTACTGAGATCCAACATGCATAAAATCGAATTAAAAACTCAATGTACTAGACGGCCATATTTTGTTTTGATAGGCATGGACAATTAGGATTACTTAGGTTAATGTTAGTCGGCTATCGTTGCCGGCACGAACTTGTATCAGTGCCACAAGCTGAGACGGACATTGATGCCAGTATGATTGAAACTCATAAACGCAGTACGTAATAATGTCTGGGCTGTAAGTCGATGGTTGGACATGTTAACCGAGACTGAAATTCGAAAATCTGACTCGGCGTAAACTTATGTTTGAATATATTTGGTCATACGCTACGTCTCAATGATCGTCATGATGCCAGCGGTTAATTTTGCAACGGGAATGAACAGGCCCGAACAGATCCGATCACTGACCTTGCCGATGGCAGATCTGAAACTCGCTACGGCGATGGGCTCGGCCGCACTACGACTCACGTCTGCGATGGTACCGAAAAATTCTGGTATTGACTGCCGCATGCACTGAAATCCGAATCAGAGTCGCGCAATGACGCAACAATTGATGTTGCAAAGTCGGATACAGGCCAGCAAATCATGAAAAACTGACGCCAACGAAAATAATTCAATCAACAAACGTAGGAATCACATACCATAGTAAAATCAAAACATTGCATTTTTGGAAAGTAACATTCGCAACGAAATTATTTACCCGCTCGGCTCATGAGGTTTCTCCAAAAGAATTTCACTTCAATTTGTCAGTAAATTAATTTTTCGCAGGTTTGCTATTCTAAAATTACAATAGTAATTCCATCGTAGTATTCATTATTGGTTGTATCCATGGCTCAGCAAGAAAGTAGTCCCCAAAACCCAAGCAATGGAAAACGTGTCTTGGGATACCTCCAATTTGCCCTTATCATCGGTATTGTTGTTGTTGCACTGGTTCTTGCGAGGGCGCCTGCTCGTATCGAACGTGATAGCATTTCTGTTGACGAGAATAAAGTTGTTCACTCGCCCATCGTAAGTGTAGTTGAACAGCTGCAACCGGAACAAATCACTTTGCAGATCAACAAAACTGGAAATGTCACGCTTGATGAACGCATAACAGTGAGAACCGAAGCACAAGGTAGAGTAGCCTGGGTTTCAGAGAAATTCAGAAACGGAGGAACGATTGCAGCCAACGAGGTTTTTGTCAAAATAGATCCCACTGAATACCAACTGCGCGTCGATGAAGCTGAGGCTCTGTTGCAGATTGCAAAACTTAGGGAGGAATCAGCAGCGCAGGATCCGACAAAAGACACATCAGGTATCAGTGCGCGGGTTAAATTGCTGGAAACGCGTCTTGAGTTGGCAAAACATAATCTCGCAAAGACCGAGATCTCTTTACCCTACGAAATTCGCGTGATCGGTTCAGACATTGAAGTTGGGGAATTGGTCGGACCGTATGAATATGCAGGTGCCGACGCTTCTGTTTTGGGAAGAGGTTATCGACTCGAAGCGTTGCAAGTCAGTGCACCGCTTGAAACACAATTGCTGGAGGATTTGGAACCAGCTATCGGTAGAGCGGCAACAATAGCGGTTGGCAACAAAGAATACAAAGCAAAAATCGAACGCGTTTCCACAGTCGTTGCACCAGAAACCCGCTTAATCAGAGTGTATTTTAGATTTGATGAAAGTACTGCAAAAGAGTCTCTACCGCTTCCTGGGATGTTTGCTGAGATTTCCATTGACGGACTTAGTTACAAAGATGTATTTGTATTACCGATTGGAGCTATGCAGTCGGAAAGGAAGGTCTGGGTGGTTAACAACGGCGTGATTGATGTTCGTTCACCAAATACAGTTGCAATCACAGACGAAAATTGGGTTGTTGAACCATTTGAAGTGGCAGAAGGGCTTGTAGTTGGTTCATACCCAGGAGTGTCGCGAGGTGAAGCTGTTACCGTGAACAAACTGCAGTAAGTTATCAAACCAGTTTCATTTGCGACCGAGACAACTTCCAGCATCTGATGAGATACTTTGTTGTCCATACCTCTCTTGAACTGGTAAAAATTGTGCGATTATGATGGCAAAATTCTTTTTCGGGACACAAAGTGAGTAATGGCTTGATCGCCTATTTTGTCCGCAACAGGATTGCGGCTAACCTGCTTATGGTGTTTCTCATCATCGGTGGCTTGATCGCCGCTGCCGAACTACCATTACAGAATCTGCCGAAACTAGATCTTCGGTCAATCATTGTCACAGTTGCATCTCCGGGTTCTACACCAAAAGAGATTGAAGAAGATATCAACCGTCGCGTTGAGGAAAGCGTTATCGGACTTGGTGGTGTGGACCGAGTCATCTCCGAAGCCAAACATGGATTCGGAAAAATCACCATCCAACTCGAAACCTTTGCTGATTCGGATGCTGTTCTCAATGACGTTACCAACTCTATCGACGCGATTGACCGCTTTCCTCCTCCAAGTGCTGAACAACCTGAAATAACAGTAAATAAATTGATGGTCGAGGTGTTGACACTTGCAATTACGTCAGAGTCAGCAACGGAAAATGAACTGCGATTAGCTGCTGAGGAAGTACAGAGCGAGCTTCTGCAATTGCCAGCAATTTCTCAGCAAATTGAACTGGAAGGAGTGCGAGACCGAGAGATCACGATTGAACTAAGCGATGAACAGTTGCAACGTCATAATCTGACGTTTGCGCAAATTGCAAAAATAATCGACCGTTACTCAATCAATCTTTCGTTCGGTGAATTGAATACAGGCACCGGCGATGTTGTTCTGCATACCATTTCAAAACGCACCACAGGAGAAGAATTTGAGAATATCCCTCTGATTAAACAGCTGGATGGATCAGTAATTACACTCGGTGAAGTCGCCACCATCACCGATGGATTTGCCGACTATGAAGTGCATTCGGAACTGAATGGTGTTCCTGCCGTATTTGCGATTGTAAGAGCTGAAGACAATCAATCGATCAGCGAAGTCAGGGAAATAGTTAAGTCTTGGCTGGCAAATAAATCATTTCCTGAACATATCAATGTAACTATCTGGGACGATAAAGCGGGTGCTGCAATCGATCAAATCGGATTACACCTCTCAAATAGTTTAATTGGACTGATGATTGTATTTCTGTGCCTAGTCGCGATATTTGACCTTCGATTAGCCACGTGGATTACGATCGGAATCCCCTTGTCCTTTGTCGGCGCTTTGCTGTTTTTCGAAATTGCCGATATGACGATAAATCTCAGTACGATTTTTGCGTTCTTTCTGATGATTGGAATTGTTGTTGATGACGCTGTTGTGGTTGGCGAAAACATTCAAGCTGAGCGGCAAAATGGGAAAAATGCCGCTGAGGCTGCAATTTCCGGAGCCAGAAGCATGGCGGGACCGGTTACGATAGGGGCTATCACCACTGCCCTCGCTTTCGTTCCACTGCTCTTTATTACTGACGAGCGTTATCAGGTTCTGACGGCGATTCCATACGTAGTTTTCTTCGTCCTCGTCGTTTCGCTGGTAGAGGCGTTTTTGATTTTACCTGCACATCTTTCCCACGAAAAGTCCTGGAGCCTGTCGCCACTTCGCGAAATTCAGACTAGCGTCGGGCAATTGCTGGACAGTTTTCGATCCAGGGTGATCGCTCCTATTGTTTCGTGGTCTGTCCGTCACGTCGTACTCACTCCGGTTATCGGTATTGTTTTTGTGATTGGATCGATTCTGCTCATTGGTTCCGACGCAGTTCGCGTCATTATTGTCGACCAATCCAGAAATGTTTCCGATAGCATTGAAGCGGAAATTAGTATGCCGGTAGGCACACCATTCTCTCGAACTTTAGCCGAGGCGCAAAGAATCGCCAAGGCAGCAGAGTTGACAAATGAGCAACTTGAAGGAGAATCGATCAAGTCAATCAGCGTTGTTGTTGGAGTGCCAATCCAGTCAGCCCGAGCAGTAGGGCAAAGAGATATACACACTTCGGACAGCAGTCATATTGCATCAGTTCGGGTACATCTTAATGACCGACCACCGCGAGAGTTTTCTGTTCCGGAGTTCGAACGCACATGGCGTGAAAACATCAAGTCGGTTGATCCCATCGAACGGCTTGAGTTTCGATCATCCAAATATCGTCCAGTACCCAATGTTGCCTACTCACTTCAGCACGAAGATCGCGAAGTGCTGAAATCTGCAGCATCGGATTTAAGGGGAATGCTCCAGAAAGAGCCCGGTCTGTATGGTCTGACAGACAATATGGGTCTAGGTAAGCGGCACATCGAATTTGAACTGACATCGGAAGGTTTACTAGCGGGGCTTACACCCGCGAGTCTGGGAGCGCAATTGCGCGCTAGTTTTCATGGCTTGGAAGTCCAACGAATTCAAAGAGATCGCGATGAGATCAAGGTGATTCTCCGTTATCCCCAGGAACAACGAGAGAATTTAAGTGTGCTTTCGAATTTAAGGATTCGTCAAGCGTCTGGTAGGGATCTTTCTCTTTCGGAAGTTGCAACGATCAGCGAATCGCGGGAGCTTTCGACCCTGAACAGAATAAACGGTGAGAATGCGGCTTTTGTCCAAGGCTACGCAGACGTTGCGACTGTGGCACCCATCAGATTGATAAGAAAGATTTCCAACACGTACATTCCCCAACTAATCGAAACGTATCCTGGCTTACGAGCTGAAGTTGAAGGAGGAATCCGCAGCGAATTCAGGACACTGAAAGTACTAGCATTCCTGGTACCCCTAGTACTGCTCGCAATGTATGCGTTGATGGCGGCATTCCTGCGAAGTTACTGGAAACCCCTCATTGTTGTATTCGGTGTTCCGATCGCACTTGCTGGTTCCATTTTCAGTCACTGGACTCTAGGCTGGGATTTCACTACCATGTCAATCTTTGGTGTAATCGCGGTGTCAGGTGTCATAGTCAATGACGCACTTGTTTTGCTCGACCGCTACAACACCTTGCGCAAGGAAAATACTAATATGCCCGCCATTGCCATTGCATCAGCGGCAATGCATCATCGATTTCGTGCAGTGTTTATAACAAGTTTAACCACAATTCTCGGATTATCCCCCCTTCTGTACGAGCGTAGTGAAGCACTGCTGAGCATGGTTCCATTCGTTGTCAGCATGCTGGGTGGACTGGTGTTCGCCGGATTATTCACACTGTTCATCCTACCAACGCTTGTGATGTTGATTGAAGGTCGTCACGAATAATCTGCCACTCGATGTCTTAACCGAAAACTCTGCTCATTGATTTGTACTCAGATGTTGCCCTACTATCGCATGGAGCTAGCGATCAACTGGTACTTCTGAACCTGCAAATCTGAGGTGATTGAGAATCTCATCTACTGCATTTGCAGCAGACTTGGTGGTTGTATTGATGTGCAGTTCGGGGTTTTCAGGCACATCAAAACGAGAATCAATACCAGTAAACAGTTTGATCTCACCCAATTGCGCCCGCGCATAGTGTCCTTTCGGGTCGCGCTGAATGCAAACCTCTATCGGTGCGTCAATGAATATTTCAAGGAAGTTTACATCGCAAAATTTACTTCTCGCTCTGTTTCGATCGTTTTCAAACGGTGAAATCAATGACACTATTACGGACAAACCCGACTCAAGCATCAGTTGAGCAATTTCAGTAACGCGTCGCATATTTTCCACCCGATCATCATCGCTAAATCCCAAATCCCTGTTCAGACCACTGCGAACGTCGTCCCCGTCTAGCAAAGCAGTGCAGATTTTGAACCCTCTGAGTCGCTCAAACAGAAGTTTTGCAATCGTTGTCTTCCCAGAACCCGGCAGTCCTGTAAACCAAAAGACAGTCGGAATATGCTGATTGAAACGAGTGTCATCGCTTGAATTGAAATTCATAGTGGCTAGTTCATGAACGAAAGAAGTTTTGATTTATCCATCTGACAAACCATAGTCAAAAATGAAACGTTGGGATAATCGGTGATCAGCCGATATTGTAGTGAAATGAACTATGCTAATTCATAACACAAAAAAATTATTGGACTGAATTGTGCTGGCCCAACTGTCTTAACACTGGGCCAGATGATCCCGAATGTTCTACAGATCGTAAAGGTTATTACTCCATTAAGTGGTAGGTCAGTTGATTTCATCAGGAGTCTCGTACGAGAATGGTGCACATTACAAGTTCGAATAAATATCAGCAAATCGCGTACCTCACTAAAGCTACAGATTGGACATGATCATTGATGAATTCTTGGTAAGGAGGTTAATGTGCATGGCTGGTTTATAATCCAAATATGTAGTTAATATAAATTAAGTCAGGGCTCATAACGCTTGGGAGACGGGAAGCCCGCAGATAATTTAAAGCGTTAGGTGTTAGAAAGGAATCTAAGTGGACACATCACACCAACAGGAAGTTTGTATATGAGCAAATTGTCGCATATCGACGGCAAAGCCGAAACCGATCATTTGAAACAGCCTCAATTTCCCGTCGCCATCGTAGGATACAGTTACCGCATGCCTGGCGGTATCCGTACAGACGACGATTTCTGGCAGCTCCTTAGCGAACGCGAGATCGTTCAGGAACCGATCACGGACCGCTACGGCAAGGGATATAGCCCAATCGGCGGCTTCAGTGGTCCCGGGCGAGTTGCCAGCCCCTATGAAGGGCTGATACGCGAAGACGAAGAGAGGCTGTTTGATCGCGGTCTCTTTGGCATGTCCCACAACGAAATGATGGCCACGGATCCCCAACTGCGAATGCTACTCTCCTGCGCTTGGGAAAGTGTCGAGCGGTCCGGTTGGGATCTGCACTCATTACGTAACAGCTCAACCGGCGTCTTTATTGGCGGACAGGTTCCATCTATAGCCAATTGGCGGCCTTTGCGGGGTGTAAACGAGTTTTCCACAACCAGCATTAGTTTGGCGATGCTGGCCAACCGCATTTCCTATCACCTCAATCTGATGGGGCCATCAATTACCTATTGCACGGCCTGTTCGGCTAGTCTTACAGCGTTGCACTCAGCGGTGAATTCACTTCGTTTCAGCGATTGCGAACAGGCTCTCGTTGGATCGGTCAATTATCTTGGCGGCGCCCGTCTCAGCATCGCTTTCAATGCACTAGGTGTGATCAGTCCAGACGGCAAGTGCCACTCTTTCGATGCTGATGCCAACGGATACATACGTTCGGAAGGGGCGTTTGTCTTCGCCATCAAGCCACTGGAGAAGGCAGAACGGGATGGTGATCACATACACGCTGTCATTGAGGCAACCGCGGTCAATGCCGCCGGCACAGCCGATGGCAGCGTCGGCCTCGCCCAAGGACGCTACATCACCGCACCGACCGGCCATGCTCAAGCTGGGTTAATGCGAACCGCGCGGGCTCGTGCAGGTCGCTCACCGGCACAGATCGACTATGTCGAAGCCCACGCAACAGGTACTGTGGTGGGTGATCGCATCGAGGGCAATGCTATTTCAGAAGCGTTCAACTACGCTGGACGGGAATTACCGCTTAGGATTTCTAGTGTCAAAAGTAATGTAGGCCATATGGAGGCGGCGGCATTTCATTGTGGGTTGCTCAAGGTGTTGCTGATGATGCAACGGCGGACATTTGCACCAACTTCAAAGACATTCTTGGTGCCGAACCCGGAAATCGATTTTGACGGCTGTCCCATGCAGGTACAAACCGCAAACGAACCCTTTCCCGAACGGCCCGTCGCGGTCGGTATCAATTCCTTCGGTTTCGGCGGCGCGAACGGACATTGTGTAGTCAGCGAATACCGCCCATCTCAGCCACGAATTTGGTCAGTGCCCCAGGATAAGAATTCAGGCGTCATGATTCCTCTTTCAGCACGCACCCAAAGCGCTTTGACACTGAGTGTGCAGCAGTTACAGGAAACGTTGAGTGAAAGTGAGATTGACCTCTACACCATAGCCGGCAATCTGAGCCGTCGCCGCACACATTTCGCTACGCGAACATCTTTTGCGGTTCGAAACCGGAAACACTTGATTGAAGTTTTGGGGTCGTTTGTCGAGGACCCCACTCCAGTTGCTACCCCAGAGGAAGGCGAGAAGCGCGTGGCGATGGTGTTCTCGGGACAGGGTACTCAGTGGGCTGGTTGCGGTCGCGAGCTTTATGCTACCGATTTGGTTTTCCGTCGCGTCATCGACGCTATCGAAGAGATTTGGCTTGAGCACGCAGAGATTTCGCTGCGAGACGCCTGCTTCTCGGCTTCACAAGAGGAACTCAACGAGGTTTGTCTTGCTCAACCTGTTATTTTCATGATTCAGTGTGCGCTGGTGGAAATGCTTAAAACGTGGGGCGTCTATCCAGACTGCGTTTTGGGACACAGTTCAGGTGAAGTCGCCGCAGCTTATGCCAGTGGGGCACTGTCGTTAGCCGAGGCAACACGCCTAGTGTTCCATCGTGCCACCCTGCAACAACGCAGGGCGGGGTCTGGCCGGATGCTGGCCATTGGGCTTGACCGCGCGGGTGTGGAAGATTTGATTGACGGATTCGAACATTCTGAAGGTGCGACTACCAATGGAACAGCACAGGTCGAAATTGCCTGTGAGAACGCACCGGCAAACACTGTCATATGCGGTACAGAGAATGCTCTGCAGCCTGTGATTGCAAAGCTCAACGAACGACAGCTGCAGAACGTGCTGCTACCGGGCAATATCGCTTTTCATTCCACCGCGATGGACCCCATCATGGATGACGCTTTATCGGCGCTCTCCTTCCTAAATGATCGGATGTACCATCCGGACGTGCCGTTCATTTCCTCAGTGACAGGCGAGACAACGTCACAACTGGACAGCGCCTATTGGTGGTTGAATATCCGCCAACCTGTTCTGTTCTCATCAGCGATGGAAACTGTCCAAAAGGTATACCGACCCGACATAATTCTGGAGATCGCCCCACACAGTGCGCTACAACCCACCATCGTACAATGCTTGGAGGGTAATAGTTCAACACCGGCATGCGTTCCGACGCTAATGCGAGACACCGATACTCACATCAGCTTCCTAAAGTCACTAGGCGCGTTATTCCGTGCAGGTGTCAACCTTGATTTCATCGCTCAGTATCCACGACCAAGACCTGTCACACATTTACTCCCCGGTCATCCAAAAGAAGAGCAGACGACGATGGACCTCATGTGTGATAACGAGATGTTTGTCCAACAAGGCGAATATTCACACGGTCCGCTTGTCGGGCATAAGGTTCCCACCGAACACCCGCTGTTCGAAGCACGGTTGTCTGAGAAAGATTTCCCTTGGTTGACCGATCACCGTGTCCATCACGCGCCAATCATGCCGGCAGCAGGATATATCGAGCTAGTTTTAGAGGCACTAGAAGGCGACCCTGTGCATTTCGAAGAAATTGAATTTCTCCAACCCTGTCCGATTCCTAGGACAGCAGTTCGCTTACAGACGGCCTTGGAACCGGTTGTGGGTGATCCAGACGAACTCGCGTTCACCATCTCTACCCGCTCCTTCGAAACTGAGTCGGACAATATTGTCCATTGTCGTGGCAGGGTGCGCCGCACCGATGATTCGGTCATACCGGAAGCTACCATGCAGCTATCTGATTTCGACACCTCGAATATCGACCTCGTTCCCTTGATGAGCGGTGCGGAGTTCTATGAGCACGTAGAAGCAATCCTAGGCGAGGCATTCCACTACGGACCTCATTTCCAGACAATTCAGAGAGTTGAGGCTGATATCGCTGCTCGAGTCTTCAAATTCGAAATTTCGGTTGACGAAACATTGTGGGCTTCGGGCCAAGCAGAAGGCTTTGTGTTCTTCCCGGCACTACTCGACGGTGGATTACAGATTTTCCTGCACTATCTCATGCGGAAGTCCGATCTGTTCGCCATTCCGCAACGTGCTCGCAATCTAACGTTCCTGCAGCCGCCCACATCACCGCGAATCACCTGCGTCGTCTCGGGCGGTATCGACGACCTATCTGGTACCGACGAACGGGGCCAGTTCACCATTCCACTTGGGGAGATATCCCTCGGAAGCATCGCCTTTTACGACAGCGCCACCGGATCGCTGATTACTCATATCGGACAGTACTGCTCTTTCAATAGCAATCCAAAATGGAACGAATTGCCGCGAACCAAGCATGTCGTTTCATGGCAACCCAAATTCATCCCCGACGATCAAACGCTAGTCGATCGGCTACCGGAAGGTGAGATCGGACCAGCCGAGTTGCTCGCCGCGCTAGAAAGGCCGGTGCTGGGCGAGCGCTACTCTTGTCACGCGATCGAGTTCGCGGGCAGTCAGGAAGCCGAACAGTCAATTCTCGCTGAATGTAGTGAATACCTGTCAGAATCTGACACACAAACGGAATTTTGGCTCGTCTCGGACAATGAAGAGAACGCAAAGGCTTATTACGAGGCGTTTCACAACCATGACGCCGCATTACGTTTTGTTTGCCTCGACCCGGACGAAGAATTAACGCTTGATACTGGTCTACTCCGTCCAGCAGCCGCCGAAATTCTGTTCCTGCACAATCAGAATTTGGAGAGTAATCCAGAGAATCGGACGTTACTACACCAGTTGGTAGTCCCAGGTGGACTCGTGCTAGTCTCGCACGAAATCGGTGTGGTTATCGCGCCAGATACCGGGTGGACTGTGGTTCGAAAGGGAAACCACACAACTCTACTGCAGGCTCCACAAACATTCGCAGATGTCCCGGATTCGGTGTCGCTCGCGGACGCGAGATGGGTTCTGGGAGGCCGGGAGAGCCTGGCATCAGATTGGATAGATTTACTGGATTCACCAGGGGCAGTACATTCGATCCAGGAAGAACTCTCCGCAACGGACAATCTGCATACACTTGAAACTTGGCCGCAGGCAGAAGAAATTCGGGCGATCGATTACTTCTGTGGGGATAATCCGGAAGATCCGGCGGGCGAGCATATCGTTGCACACCTAGTCAGCTTCGTCCAGACTTTAGTATCCTACAGAATCGAAAACGCAAACGAGACGTGCCGGTTTACGGTTGTAACGCAGAAAGCCGCTTTTGAACCAGAGAACCCCCGCGGATGCGGTCTCTGGGGCGCTGTTCGAAGCATAGCGGCTGAAGTGGGGGAGGAAGCAAAAATCGATTTCCGCCTGGTTGATCTGGGTGAACCGGATGACCTAACAACCCTGGCCTGTCTAGCCGGTTGCGACCTGCGCGAGCGCGAACTGGCAATACGACAGCATCGTTTGTGGGTACCCCGCGTTGTGAGTCTACGAGAGCGATATTCACCACTAACGAATGATACAGCAGCCACCTATCGGCTGATCTTGGACAATCCGGGACAGATAAACGGCCTGCAAATGAAGACCTTCGAATCCGCACCACTGGGGCCATCCCATGTGGAGATTGACGTGAGCGCAGCCGCTTTAAACTTTCGCGACGTGATGGTTACACTGGGATTACTCCCGGCACTGGCATATGAACGTTCTGCAATGGGACGAGAGGTCGGCATGGAAGGCAGCGGAATCGTCACGCGCGTCGGCACAGATGTCAAGCATTGCTGTGTCGGCGACGAAGTGATCTTCACCCATGGCGGTTGCATCGCCAACCAGATTACTGTCGATCAACACCGCGTCTTCGCCAAACCCAGCCGCTTGAACATGGAGGCAGCCGCGTCGATACTTTCGGTTTATGTAACGGCATATTACGCGCTGATTCACTTGGCACACCTACGAAAGGGCCAACGCGTGCTTATCCACTCAGCAATGGGCGGTGTTGGTCAGGCCGCGATTGCACTCGCCAAACATGTAGGAGCCGAGATTTACACCTCCGCCGGCAACGAAGAAAAACGTGAGCAGTTGCTGGCGCTAGGCGCAACCGCTGCATTCGATTCACACAGTTTTGACTGGTATAAAGACCTGATGACGGCAACCGAAGGTGAAGGAGTCGATGTAGTTCTGAATTCTCTGGCTGGGCGTCACATAGAACTGTGCCTGCAGGCACTGCGACCATCAGGCTGGCATTGCGAGATCGGCAAGATCGATATTTACGCGGACAACGATATCGGTATGCGCGTTTTACGCAAGAATCTACGCTTCGCAGCCATCGATATGGACCGGTTGATGATCGACGAACCACTTCTTTCGCGCGAGCTTTCTCAAACCTGCTTGGAACTGATTGATCAGGGTGCAGTGCCTCCCTTGCCAATCACGATCTTCCCTTACAGCGATTACACCAAGGCTCTGCGTCTGATGACAGCCGGCCAACACCAGGGTAAACTGGTCTTGAAGGCACCAAACGCAGCCGTTGGCTCGGATCTACCAGTCGCCGATACACGACCGTTCCTCGACCCCAATGCCACCTATCTAGTGACTGGTGGGCTTGGCGGTTTCGGGCTGCGCGTGTTGCCTTATCTGGTTGCCGTTGGTGCCCGTCATCTTACCCTGATGGATCGCGATCTCGAGCGCCGCCGTAGTGTCGATTGGGTGCGACGATCAACCACCCTGATCAACATGGACGTCGATGTTGAGATTGATATTGTTACAGGCGACGTGTCGCAAGAAGAGGACGTACAGCGATGTGTCGCACAATTGAAAAAACCGCTGAAAGGTGTCTTCCACCTTGCTGGAACACTGGACGATCGCCTTCTGGCCGACACTACGGTCGAATCGGTCACACGAGTTTTCGCGCCTAAAGCGCATGGTGCGCTCAATCTTCACCGCGCCACGATGGGCATCGCACTCGACCACTTCGTGATGTTTTCGTCGATTTCCGCCTCCTTCGGTAATTTCGGGCAAATCAACTATAGTGCTGCCAACGCCTTCTTGGACGGATTCGTCGCTTGGAGAAAGCGGCAAGGATTACCGGGACTCTCCTACAGCCTAGCCGCGGTGGCGGAGGTCGGCATGGCCGCCAGGAATCTTCATTTACTTCGCATGATGCGGGCCGTCGGCACACCACCAGTCAGTAGCGATTCGGCAATTAGCAATCTCGATTATGCCCTGCGCTCGTCGTCCGTCCACGATCATTTGATGACCATCCTGTTCACGCGTCCACCCTGGACGTTCAACTCACCGGATTACATGCGCACCGGACGCCTGATGAACAACCAGGACGCTTTCGAGATCGACACGGGCGATCAATTGACTGTGGAGACCGTGGTTGCACAGATCGCTGAAAAGGTTGCTGAACTCTGTGGCCATGAGGAAGACAGCGTGGAGGAACCCTTGGCCAGTTTCGGGCTCACGTCAATCTCAGTCGCTGAACTCGGTACTTTCATCCAGACCCAATTCAACTATCAGGTGAGCGCACTTGAGTTGATGACCACCGCTTCTTGCCTGTCGCTAGCGCAAGCAATCGTATATGGTGAGGAAGACGGCAATGATCAAAGCGACGCGGCTGAGGTGGATATATACGCCAATGGGGATGCTTCGCAGGCGGTTGAATTCCGAGTCTGCCGCGTTCCATCGGTATTCGCAAATGCGTTTGAAGACCATTTTCCAAAACAATCCGACATCGAGTCGGACCACATAGTCCATCGCTTCTGAGGCAACGGCTGCTAGAGAACATTCATATGCCAAACGCACTGTTAATCTATCCAGAACACCCGCCGACTTATTGGGGGATGAAGTCGGCACTCGAAATTATCGGGAAAAAGTCGGCGTTTCCACCTCTCGGCCTGCTCACCATCGCCTCCATGTTCCCGCCAGAATACAACCTTCGCCTTGTTGACCTGAATGTTACTTCCTTGCAGGATGCGGATCTCGAGTGGGCTGACATTGCATTTACTTCTACTATGATTGTTCAACGAGTGTCTCTGCAGCTCGTTGTCGAGCAATGCCAGCGGGCTGGCGTACCTGTAGTGGCAGGTGGCCCTCATCCAACCACGTTCCACGAAGAGATTGAAGGCGTAGACCACTTTGTTCTGGACGAGGTTGAGGAAACATTTCCCCAATTTCTGCAGGATTTGGCAAAAGGTTCAGCAAAGGCAATGTACCGAGAACCGCGCAAGCCCGACATCACTCGGACACCGATACCGCGATTCGACTTGATCGACATGAATAATTACCATACGATTGGCTTGCAATTTTCCCGAGGATGTCCTTTCGACTGCGAATTCTGCGATATCACGAAGTTATACGGTCGAGTGGCCCGAACCAAAACACCAGCGCAGATGGTGGAAGAGTTCGAACTCATCTACCAACTGGGCTGGCGGGGTCAGGTATTTCTGGTCGATGACAACTTCATTGGTAACAAGCGCGACGCGATGAAGCTCCTACCGGTGCTAGGTGAGTGGCAAAAAGCGCATGGCTATCCGTTCTCACTTTGCACGGAAGCAAGCGTAAATCTCGCGCGCTTGGATGCGTTGATGGAGGCAATGGTTGAAGCTGGATTCGACACCGTGTTTTTGGGTATAGAAACCCCTACTCCCGAAGCCCTGATCAAGACCAAGAAACCACAGAACCTCAGTAAGCGGGACGATAACTACCTGTTCAACGCGGTACGTAAAATTCAAAATACAGGGATGCAGGTTCAAGGCGGATTCATCTTGGGGTTGGACGGTGACGACGAAAGTGTATTCGACGCGCAAATCAGTTTTGTTCAGGAAACCGGAATTCCCGTAGCGGCGATCTACCTGTTGACTGCGCTAAAAGGCACGGACATGTACCACCGCTTAGAGGCAGAGAATCGTCTTCTGGATGTATCCGTCGGAACCAGCTCGATGACTCTCAATTTCCAACCCGAGATAGATCCGAGCGTGTTAATCGAAGGCTACCAGCGCGTCACTACAACGCTCTATGATCCTTCACTGGAGCGTTATTTCCAGCGTTGCCTGACATTAATTGAACACCTCAAGCCGGTGTCTCATTTGTCGAAACCGAAGACACAAATGGCTGTCTACGCAGACATCATGGGTCTGCGTCGTCTCCTTTCAGAACAGCAGGTGCCAGCATATCTGCGGTTTATTGCTGAGGTCTCCAAACGCTATCCCCGAATGCTTCCAAAGGCAGTCGATCTGGCCGCCCAGGGGTACCATTTCGAAAAATTCACCCGTCAGCAGGTCGCAATCCACGACTTCAAGCGAGCGCTGGAAGAGGAGTTAGCACTGTTCGAGGGAACGCTGCCTCAGGGTCAGCGAGATATTCAGGACAGCAAACAACAGATGTTTGCACGTATCGAGAAGCGTTACGAATCCTTCCCCGTTGAGTTTCGCTACACCGGCGACGGTGTAGACGATACCTTGGAAGCAGTCCGCCAGGCCGCGACCCAGCGGTCGTAACAGAGCAGCCAAGCCACAGTATAAAGGGGTATAGAGGATTCCATGGATTCGGGTCTGCCGAAGTCAGGGGACGTTATCGAGACTTCGGCCAATCGCGGAGCGGTGCTTACTCTGACCGACATGCTACCTCCGCAATGCCGGCAGGATTTCACAATCCTGCGCCGTTTCGCCCGCGAAACCATCACTCATCCACCGCCGGCGGACGCGGTGTCTCCCGTTGCCTTTCGGGAGGTTCTTGTGACTGGAGCAACCGGTTTCGTTGGTCGTTACCTGCTACGTGACCTTTTGCAACAGAACCCAGGGTTAGTCGTGCACTGCCTGGTGCGCGCTGATTGCACCGATGAAGGTGAAGTACGATTGCAAACCGTTCTTCAGAAAGCCCATGTGTTGGAAGAAATTGACTGGCATCGAGTTCGCGTCATTGTTGGCAATATCAATGAGCACCACTTCGGATTAGATGAAGAGAATTTTGCTGATCTGTGTCGACGTATTGATGCTGTCTACCATTTTGCCGCAGCCCTCTCTCTTGCAGCGAATTATTTACAACTGCGTCGAATCAATGTATTCAGTATTCGCAACATTATCGAATTGAGCGTAACGACACGTTTCAAACATGTTTTCTTCGCTTCAACTTTGGGTGTATTCCCTGAGTATTTTTGCTCGTTTGGACGGGAATTCGAAACCAGTCAAATTGAGGACGAAGCGCAACCAGACATTGAACTGATGAAGCGTCACTTTCCGCTTGGATTGATCGGCTACCCCTGGAGCAAACTGGTTTCAGAGCAGACCTTGTTGTTCGCAAACACTTTAGGTATGCCGCTTGCAATTTTTCGTCTGCCTATAACCGGAATCGCAACGAACGGTTACGTCAATCCCACCGATATTGTTATACGATTGAGTGCTGCAGCAACTCAGGTCGAAATGACGCCACCTGGATTCTGGGCGCGGAAACATGGCGACCCTGTGGATACTCTGGCTGACATTTGCGTAGGAATCTCGATGAACCCGGAACGACAGCATCTCATCTACCACTGTTGCGAACCTGAACCGGACCAATACGATCTTAATCCTCTCGATATGGGTATGCACCTGAAAGAGGTATCCTACTCGGAATTCAAACGAGCTTGTCTAGCACGTGGAAGTAAATCTCCGGTAGATGGTCACTGGGCACTGATCGACCATTTTTCAAAGTACTGGTTTTACGACCGCGAGTCGAGGAAGTCGTCCCAGATAAACGATCTAGCTATCAGAACAGACTATCCGAATCCCATTCACTGGTCAAATAGCCTGACCAAGGTGGTGCGGGTGTGGGATTGGATAACTGACCATGAAAACAATTGGCCCTACTCGCTGCCGAAATTTAAATTGGACTACGATTTACTGGTTGAACGGGCAAAATCGTATGCGGATTCAATGAACGTATCATTCAAAGATACATACCCAGATTGGATGTTGCAGGGACTACAGCATGTAGTTGAGGCCCTGAATTTCCCAGAGATAAAACTGCGGCAATCCCGGCGGGGCCTGGCAGTTCTTCAAATTAGTAGATTGTTGCACGAAAACGCAGAACTTGCTCGCGAGCGCATCTTGCACCCGGAAATTGAGAACGAGCAAATTACAGCGCCGGTGTTCATCCTTGGAATAAATCGTACCGGCACTACTTTTTTGCATCGATTAATGTCGCGCGACCCGCGATTTTGGGCATTGCGAACCTACGAGTTGTTTACTACCGCACTTCCGAATGCTAACTACGCATCGGTTGCGGGAACCGCCGACGACTCACGGCGACAATTCGTGCAAGATTATTTCGAAGCGACAAATCTTCAGGAAAATTTTGCCGGAATGCATCCTTTTGACGTAGACGAACCAGAAGAAGACATTAAATTGCTCGCACTTGCATTCGCATCCTGGACATCAAACATACTTCGTCCTTCACCGCGACACAATGAGTGGTTGGATGAGACCGGTTCCATGTATGCGTATCCCCACCACCATAAAGTTCTGCAAAACTTCAATTGGCAACGACGATTGATCGAATCGACGCAAAGCTCAAAACAGTGGCTGCTTAAAATGCCCTTCCATTTGATGGAACTGGACAATTTAATCAGAACTTACCCCGATGCTTTGTTTATACAAACCCACCGCGCTCCCAACGAATTCATGGGTTCTTGGATGAGTATGGTAGAAAACTTTCGTTTGCAGATGTTTGAGCCACAATCAAGATACGACCTCGGTATCGAACAGTTAGAACTGATGAGCAATATGATGAACCGAGCGATTGATTTTCGAACTAGTCATCCTGAATTGGCTAGCAGATGGATTGACATCAACTTTACCGATTTTGTTCAAAATCCAATGAATATCGTCTCGGAAATTTACGAAAAGTTTGATTGGCCATTCAATCCAAGTGCAATTGACAAGATGGAGAAATGGAAAAAGCAGCAGGATGAACAAAGAAAGCGTGAAGTCCGCCACCAATATGACCTCTCAGACTATGGATTGACACCAACAGGGGTTGATGCTGCTTTCGAAAACTATCTGGAATTCGTCAAACAACTTGATTTGTAATCAAGGTGCTTAAAATTTCAATTACGAGTTTTCGGACGAGTCAATTCTTCCGGATGATGGAAACGTGTAAAAACCCACCAAGTGTTTATGAGTTTACTTTTGGACTTGGTTTGTTTTTCCATTTGTTCGAAATCGATTCAACACAGCCACCAAAAGGGTGTATTGGTACGCTTCGCAGAAGGTGGAAGATCAGGGTTAACGGAAGATCTTTCTCGACGCGGCAATAGCGCGGCACCCCAATTCTGTACTGATCTTCCCAACTCTGTGAGTCGAATTCAATTTTGCCTGATGGTGTGTCAGTCGTCAATGATCAGCTGTCAATTTTTGCAAAGGCTGTAATATGCGGTGGTAGCATCAACGGACGTTTCGTTTCATTGACTTCTTTCCACAATCTATTCGCCAGTGTGTCAACATCAACTTCTTCAGCTGTTGCAAGACCGAATTTCTCGATCAACGGCAGTATGCTTTTGAAGCTGGCCGCAAGAAACTCATAGCCCGGCCAGTCTTCGGGTCCGCCCATCGGGGCATGATAGTCAAGCTTTGGAGCTGGTAAACCAGCCTCTATAAAAACACCAAACAGATCGAAACCCATGCTGATGTTGGCACCGGTTTGTTCGAAGACAGCCAACCCCCACTCGACCATATTGTTGAGCAACGGCGTATCGTCGCTGGTCATTGCGCGATAAAAACTCAGTGCAGGTTCTTGGAACGCTACTGTTCCCCCCGGCTTCAGGTGCGTGACGAGTCTTCTAAGCAAATCAACCGGCTGAGGAACATACAGCAGTACCAGTCGCCCCACGATCAGATCGAAATCGGAGTCAAGTTCCACTTCCGACGCTTCGCCCGCGACAAATTCGACGTGCGTATAACCCAGCGCGGTCGCTCTTTCCCTAGCCGTATCCAAAATATCGGGGTTCATGTCAACGCCAACTACGCATCCTGTTGGCCCGACAATTTCAGCCGCAGTCAAGGCAACATCCCCAGCGCCGCTCCCAATGTCCAAGACTTTCATTCCGACACTGAGTCCGGCTTCCTGAAGAAAACGTCGGGTCACCCCGTCATAAAGCTGGGACTGCTCTATCAGCCGGCTAGTCTCCTCCTCGCTTCGTCCCATTGTGTATTCACGATTCTCAGACATGCTATATTCCCAATTTGTGATTTGTTGCCCCGACTGAAAATGGATCGGGTGGATGCATTTCAGCTGTCATCGGTTTCATTCAACAGCTTGTTTAGGTTCGTATCCGCTTTCAATTATGTCGAAAAATGCCTGAACAAACTCAGCAACGTTTCTTGTCGCACTGATTCCAGACCGCACTCAGTCGCATAAACCGGATTCATTATCAGCACTTCATACTATTACGATTCAATACAACCACCAAGAGGTTGTATTGGTACGCTTTACAGAAGAAGAGAAGATCAGGAGGGTTAACGTAAGGACTTACTCGACGTGGTAATAGCGCGGACACAATTGCGCAAATAAAACATGCAATTCTTGTCAATTCAGATGGACTGATACGTCAATAAACCGCTTTCAGGATTGCGAACAATCAAATTTCGGAAGTATTTTGTGCAAACCGAACTTGGAGCAACCAATTATTTGATTGAAAATGATGTAATATTTTCTTTTTCGAATAATTTAGTGAGGATTTCGAATATTTTTCGGTAGAAAACGAAAATAATGTATCATTTCGCTACTCATACATCCATTGATCAAATTTTTGGTTATTTTAGTTAATTGAGGAAAGAAAACGATGATGAAAAAGCTTATCGTGCTGATGTTGACCGCCTCACTGCTTATTGTTGGCAGTGTTTATCGCGTCGCTTCGGCAGACATGGCCAAGGCCAAGGAATGGGTTGAATCGGAGTTTCAGCCTTCGACGCTCTCAATGGAAGAGCAGATGGCAGAAATGGAGTGGTTCATCAATGCTGCACAGCCATTCCAAGGCATGGAAATCAATGTACTCTCAGAAACAATTCCGACTCATGAATATGAGTCCAAAGTTCTGACCAAGGCATTTGAAGAAATTACTGGTATTAAAGTTAACCACCAACTACTCGGTGAGGGTGAAGTGGTTCAAGCCGTCCAGACTCAAATGCAGACCAACAGAAATCTCTACGATGCCTACATTAACGACTCGGATCTGATCGGTACACACTCTCGTTTGCAGTTGGCCGTCAATCTGTCCGACTGGATGGCAGGTGACGGTGCTGACGTAACTTTGCCCTCATTGGACGTTGATGACTTCATGGGCAAGAGCTTTACCACCGGCCCGGATGGTAAACTCTATCAGCTGCCTGACCAACAGTTTGCCAACCTGTACTGGTTCCGCTATGACTGGTTCAGTCGACCAGAATTGCAAAGCCAGTTTAAGGAAATTTACGGCTACGATCTTGGTGTACCAGTTAACTGGTCTGCCTACGAAGACATCGCTGAGTTCTTCTCAGTACACGTCCAGGAAATCGATGGCGTACGAGTCTATGGACACATGGATTACGGTAAACGTGCTCCTGACCTTGGATGGCGTATGACCGATGCCTGGCTGTCAATGGCAGGTGCAGGCAGTAAGGGACTTCCGAATGGTGTGCCGGTCGATGAGTGGGGCATCCGTATGGAAGAAGGTTCCTGCAATCCGGTTGGCGCTTCAGTTTCAAGAGGTGGTGCCGCCAACGGTCCGGCCGCTGTCTATGCAATCCGAAAGTGGGATGAGTGGCTGCGGAATTATGCACCTCCAGGCGCTGCAAGTTACGACTTCTATCAGTCACTGCCGGCTCTCTCGCAGGGTAATGTTGCACAGCAAATTTTCTGGTATACCGCATTTACTGCATCCATGGTCGCACCGAAGAGCGAAGGGAACAATACTGTCGATGATGATGGCAATCCACTTTGGAGAATGGCTCCCTCACCTCACGGCCCCTACTGGGAAGAAGGTCAGAAGCTTGGTTACCAGGATGCCGGTTCATGGACGCTGTTCAAATCAACACCGGTTGACCGTCGAAAAGCCGCATGGCTGTACGCTCAGTTCACTGTTTCAAAAACAGTATCACTGAAGAAAACACATGTTGGCCTGACACCAATTCGCGACAGCGACATCCGACATGAATCATTTACTGAAAGAGCTTCAAAACTCGGCGGACTCGTCGAATTCTATCGATCTCCTGACAGGGTGAGATGGTCGCCTACCGGAATTAATGTACCAGACTATCCGAAACTAGCGCAAATCTGGTGGCAGCAGATCGGCGATGTAAACTCCGGTGCCTTTACGCCTCAGCAGGCCATGGACCGACTTGCAGCTGAAATGGATCAGGTCATGGCAAGAATGCAGGCGGCCGACGAACGAAACGAAACCTATGGTGGCTGCGGTCCTCGACTCAATGACGAACAGGACCCGTCTTACTGGCTCAACCAGCCCGGATCTCCCAAAGCCAAGGTTGAAGAAAAGCCACAAGGCAAAACCGTCAACTACGACGAACTCGTTAAACGCTGGAGCGACAACTAGTCTTCTGATTGTGTAGGATTTAATCAGTCCTGATTAAATCCTACATTCGTCATTCGACTGTGGGAATTGCGGGTCAGCTACCCTGACCCGCAATTCCGTAAATCAGCTAGTCTTGTGACGTGAGATCACTCAGATTAGCATATAAAGAATCGTAGTCGTCAATCAGACAGAAACAATCGAACCAGCCAAGGCAATGTCAACCGATTCCCGTCATTCCGCTGAACTGAATCTTCGCCAGAAGGAGTTGTGGAAAATTGCAAAGTCTGAGGGACTCGTACAGGTTGACCGGTTGGCTGAGAAATTCAATGTCACTGCCCAGACTATTCGACGTGATTTAAATCAGTTAACAAAAATTGGGCTGCTGCAACGGATTCACGGCGGCGCGATTACCCGAGACAGTGTTGTTAACTTGGGTTATGGGGCTCGCAAATTACTTGCGACGGAAGGAAAAGCTCGTATCGCCGAAAAAGCCGCCGAACTCATTCCCAATGACTGTTCATTATTCATCAATATTGGCACAACAACCGAACAGGTGGCAGCGCAATTGACGCGTAAGCACGAAGGGCTGCTCGTCGTTACCAATAATCTCAATGTGCTCAATATTCTGGTTCAATCAAACCATATCGAAGTGTTTATTGCAGGCGGGCAGATTCGCCGCCAGGATGGTGGAATCGTCGGTGATGCAACAGCTGATTTTGTCAGTCAGTTCAGAGTCGATTACGCAGTAATCGGAGCATCTTCCATCGAAAAAGAAGGTATTGTGACGGACTTTGACTGGCGTGAAGTGCGAGTTGCACAGGCTATGATCCGGCATGCAAGAACTGTCATTCTGGTTGCAGATGGAAATAAATTCAAACGCAAAGCGCCAATCTTTCTTTGCGAGCTAAATAAGATTGACCACTTCATCACCGATATCAAAGTGCCGAAAAAGTTTCTCGACTACGCAAGCAAAAGTGACGTAACCGTGCATGTCTGTGCATAATTTCGAACTCTTACCTAAGTTTTGTGCAACACAGCACCTAAACTGTAGATAGCATTGAAAATTGGCAGTCGAACTGAAAAATGTAACCAAGGTGGTAGATGGCATGACGCATATCCACGCTACCGATCTTGCTTTCGAGGACTCGGCATTCAACGTTCTCCTAGGCGCAACGCTGAGCGGCAAGACAACACTCATGAGGCTGATGGCTGGGCTGGAAAAGCCAACAGCTGGTGAAGTCTGGTTTTCTGGTCAGAATGTAACTTCGGTCCCTGTACAAAAGCGAAATATCGCGATGGTTTACCAGGAGTTTATCAATTACCCCAACTTTTCAGTGTTTGAAAATATTGCCTCTCCCCTGAGAGTGGCTCGCGTAAATCAATCTGAGATCAACCAGCGTGTTCAGGCTATTGCTGAGTTACTTAATCTTTCAGACTTGCTGGACCGCGATGTTTCCAATCTGTCTGGCGGCCAACAGCAACGTACTGCTCTGGCTCGAGCACTGGTTAAAGAAGCTTCACTGGTTCTGCTAGATGAACCACTCGCCAACCTAGATTACAAACTTCGTGAACAACTGCGAGAGGAGTTGCCGCGTCTATTTTCAAAATCCGGTTCGACAGTGATTTATGCAACCAGTGAACCGGAAGAAGCACTGATGCTCGGGGGCTATACGGCGACTCTGCATGAAGGGCGCGTCGTACAGTACGGCAAAACAATCGATATCTATCGCAAGCCGTGCAATCTCGAATGTGCAAAGATATTCTCACACCCACCGGTAAACATCGCCACCGTATCAAAATCCAACAATACGATTTCATTTGATGGCGTCGCCGACTGGCATTGCCCTGACTCACTTAAAGACAATCGCGATGGAAATTACACGGTTGGCATTCGACCTCACCATCTGACCCTATCAGGTGCCGCCACCAACAAATATAGCGTAACTGTTCCTGGCACAGTGCAGCTAGCTGAAATCAGCGGGTCTGAAAGTGTCGTTCACCTGCTGGTGCAGGGCAATGACTGGATTTCAGAATCGAGTGGGATACACCAGTTTTCGATTGGTGAACAGGTCGATGTCCACATGAATCTGAACGGGTGTCTCTACTTTGACCCAGAAGGCAACGCGGTTAACTGACTGAAGTTCAGGACAATGGCAAAGATTACCCTGCAAGATATCAGGCACAGTTACTATTCCTCACCAACTACCGATGAGGACTATGCGATAAAGCAAATTGACACCATCTTTCAAAATGGTGGCGCGTACGCGCTGCTTGGTCCATCAGGCTGCGGTAAAACGACTTTGCTTAGCATTATTTCGGGTCTTATCTCACCGACATCAGGAAGCATCTGGTTTGATGATGAGAACGTGACCGAAGTCGATACGATTCACCGACACATCGCTCAAGTGTTTCAGTTTCCAGTCATATACGACACCATGACCGTTTTTGACAACCTAGCCTTTCCGCTTCGCAACCGCGGTGTATCCGAAGCGGATATCCAAGTGAGGGTGCGCGAGGTTGCTGAAATGCTCGACCTTGAAGAAGGCATTAATCGACGCGCCGCATCCTTGACCGTAGACGGTAAACAGAAAATATCTCTGGGTCGGGGTGTGGTACGAGAAGATGTCAATGTCATGATGTTTGACGAACCGCTTACCGTGATTGATCAAAACTTGAAGTGGGAACTTCGTTCAAAGCTCAAGGAACTTCACCAGAAAGTCGACACCACCATGATCTACGTCACGCACGATCAGACCGAAGCCCTAACCTTTGCAGACGAAGTTCTGGTAATGTACGAAGGTAAGGTTGTCCAGTCTGGCACTCCAGTGGAACTCTTTGAAAAGCCAATGCATACCTTTGTCGGCTACTTTATTGGTTCTCCTGGCATGAATGTCCTCCCCTGCCAGGTCAAGAACGGTGATGTCGTTTTTGGAGACCTGAATGTGTTGTGCAGCAATCAAACTGCTGCATCAAGTGTGAGTAGCGGAATGTCAACTGAACTCGGCATTCGTCCTGAGTTCGTTCGATTCGCGGACGAAGGTATTCCAGTCAATATTCGCCGGGTTGATGATATTGGACGACATCAAATGGTTCATGTAGAGTTTGGACAGCACGGCCTCAAAATGATTTGCCCGGAAGAACAGTCCATTCCCGAAGGCAGTGCAAACATTCAGTTTGATCCGAGTCGAACGTATTTGTATGCGGACGGCTGGCTTGCTGAGACTTCCAATACTGCGTGATGAACAAAACGATCAAACAAAGCGCCTGGCTGTTTGTTATTCCAGTTGTTGTACTGGTGGCTTTCAATGCCTTGATCCCGCTAATGACCGTCGTCAATTACTCAATGCAGGAAACATTTGGCGATAACGTATTTTTCTGGGAAGGCCTCAGATGGTTCGAGCAGGTGCTCAATTCAGACCGTTTTCATGATTCATTTGTTCGCCAGATTACTTTCACTGCGATCATTCTGTTGATCGAGGTGCCACTGGGTATTGCGATTGCGTTATGTATGCCGAGAAAGGGATTCTGGGTCTCCGTATGCCTAGTGCTGATGGCATTGCCACTACTGATTCCCTGGAACGTGGTTGGTGCAATGTGGAATATCTTCGCTCTCCCGGATATCGGTTTGCTTGGCTATACCATCAATGCCATTGGCATTGAATACAACTTTACTCGACAGCCCTTTGCAGCCTGGTTTACAACCATATTGATGGATGTGTGGCACTGGACATCTCTTGTCGTATTACTGGCGTATGCCGGACTTAGCGCCATACCAGACGCGTACTATCAGGCTGCCAAGATCGACGGCGCGTCAAGATGGGCAGTGTTTATTTGGATACAGCTGCCCAAGATGAAGCGAGTATTGACCATTGCCATTCTGCTTCGATTCATGGACAGTTTCATGATTTATACCGAACCATTTGTGCTGACGGGTGGTGGGCCTGGTAATACGACCACCTTCCTGTCAATTGACTTGGTCAAGCTTGCGCTCGGACAGTTTGATCTGGGGCCCGCAGCAGCGATGTCGCTGATTTATTTCTTCATCGTTTTGCTAATCTGCTGGGTGTTCTACACCTTAATGATGAAAAATGAGCAACAGTAGAAAGTTATCGAAAGTTCCAGTGAGTCGGTGGCTGGTACCGACGCTCTATATTGTCTTTTTACTGCTGCCAATCTACTGGCTGCTCAACATGTCGTTCAAGACAACCAACGAAATCTTGGGCACCTTCGCGTTAATCCCACTGGAGTTTACGCTGGATAACTACATCAAGATTTTCACAGACCCGGCCTGGTACCGTGGATACATCAATTCAATTCTCTACGTTGTTATTAACACTGTAATTTCGGTATCGTTTGCGCTACCCGCTGCTTATGCATTTTCACGATATCGATTTCTTGGTGACAAACACCTGTTCTTTTGGCTGTTGACCAATCGAATGGCGCCACCGGCAGTATTTGCGCTACCCTTTTTCCAACTATACGCTGCGATAGACCTATTCGATACACACATCGCCGTGGCTCTGGCACATTGCCTTTTCAACATTCCGCTGGCAGTCTGGATTCTTGAAGGCTTTATGTCAGGCGTGCCAAAGCAGCTGGATGAAATGGCGTACATCGATGGTTATTCATTCCCTCGATTTTTCGTCAAAATTTTTATGCCGGCGATCGCATCAGGTATTGGTGTTGCAGCGTTTTTCTGTTTTATGTATTCCTGGGTGGAAATGCTGCTGTCAAAAACATTAACCTCGGTGGCCGCCAAATCAATCGCTGCAACGATGACGCGTACCGCGAGTACAGCGGGATACGAGTTGGGGTTGCTGGCCGCAGCCGGCGCACTAACCATCATCCCTGGGGCAATTGTCATCTACTTTGTCAGAAACTACATCGCAAGGGGCTTCTCCCTGGGACGGGTATAGACAGATGCTGGACCTTTCCTGGATGGCATGGACATGGCCGACTGCCGCATTCTTCGTCTTCATACTGCTTTGCATTGTGTCAATGGGCGTTTGGGAAAAGTTCAGTCCTGGCGGTGCGCCAAGACGTGGAGTATTCGGCTTGGAAACGACCCGCGGCGATCGACTGTTCATCAGTCTACTTGGCAGCATCTTTATTTTTCTCGGGTGGCTTTGGGTATTTTCTACACCGCTTTGGGGGGCACTAATTCTATCCATCATTTGGACAATTTTTGTTTTCACGCGCGTCTGACGCTACATGAAATCAAGATTGGTCAGGTGATACGCGATGGGCGGTGAGAATAGCGAAAACGAAGTATTCGATATTGTTGTTATCGGCGGCGGAATAAACGGCGCAGGCATCGCCCGAGACGCTGCTGGCAGAGGCCTCAAGGTACTGCTGTGCGAAAAAGACGACTTTGGACAGCATACTTCATCCGCTAGCACAAAACTGATTCACGGCGGGCTTCGATATCTCGAAAATTATCATTTCAAGCTGGTTAGAAATAGTCTGCGCGAGCGCGAAATTCTGCTGCGCAATTCACCGCACATAATCTGGCCGCTTCGCTTTGTACTGCCTTACGATCAGTCAATCAGACCGCGCTGGATGATCCGGGCTGGTTTGTTCATTTATGATTCACTGGCGCCAATGAATCTCTTGGAAAGATCCAGACAGGTTGATCTCAGGCATCATGCAGCTGGCGTGTCGCTACAAGCCGGATTACGCTACGGATTTGAATATTCTGATTGCTGGGTGCAGGATTCACGACTGGTTGTTCTTAACGTTGCAGATGCGGCAGCGGCTGGCGCCTGCGTGCTTAGCCGTACCAAGTGCACCGACCTGAAACGAGAGAGCCAATATTGGCGAGTTACACTAAAACGCGAAAATGGCGTCAGCCCCCTTCCAGATGTTTGCCACATTCGTGCTCGTGTAGTCGTCAATGCCACCGGTGCCTGGGTTGATTCAATCGCCAGAGAGTTTCACGGTGCCGAACCGAGTCAAGTGACTCAGTTGGTTCGCGGCAGTCATATTGTTGTACGTAAATTATTCGATCATCAATATGCCTATATATTCCAACATCCGGATAATCGAATTCTATTCTGCATTCCGTATGAGCGCGACTTTACGCTCATCGGAACAACCGAAGTGGCGGTTGACCACGTGACCGACGAAAGCCAAATCACTAATCTTGAAATTGACTACCTTTGTACGGCAGTCAATCGCTACCTCAACCAAACCATCACACCGCAAAATGTGATTTGGAGTTACAGCGGTGTACGCGTACTCTGTGGGAAAAATTCCAGAGACACCAGTCAACTTTCCAGGGACTACTCGATAAAGTTCGATAATTCGTTAGCCCCTATCGTGTCAGTATTCGGAGGAAAAATCACCACTTACCGGCTACTCGCTGAAGATGTGATGAGCTTGTTGAAGAGTATTGAGGGTTTCGATAAGCCCAAATGGACACACGACGCAAAATTGCCCGGCGGGGACTTGAACGGGTTAAACATTACGCAGTATGCAGAACACCTTGGTGAGAAATACAGTTGGCTACCACAAGGACTGGTTTATCGGTTGGCCTGTCACTATGGATCAAATACACATATGGTTTTGAAGGATTGTTATAAAGTCTCCGATTTAGGGGAACAGTTTACACCAGATCTCTACCAGGCCGAAGTGGACTATCTGATACAACACGAATTTGTTAGAAGCGCCGAGGACATTGTGTGGCGACGTACCCGTCAGGGCATTCAGATGGATTCTGCCGGAATTAATCGATTAAATGAATATATTGAATCGACATTGAACATCGAAGATGTGAACGAGGTGACTTTCAATGCAAGCCTACATACTTAGCATCGACCAAGGTACAACGAGTTCCCGAGCTCTCCTAATTGATCAAGATGGTGTAGTACTTCATACCCGGCAACAGGAATTCACTCAGTTCTTTCCTAATGACGGGTGGGTAGAGCACGATCCCAAAGAAATTTGGCAGACCACGTTGGTGGTAACCCGTGAAGTTCTGGACTATGCCAACAGCCTTCCAGGTCGGGTTCAGGCAATCGGAATCACGAATCAGCGTGAAACAACCGTCGTCTGGGACCGCTCTACAGGCAAGCCTGTCTATAACGCTATTGTGTGGCAGGACCGGCGCACAGCCAAGTTATGTGCTTCACTCAAGCAGAAAGGGCTGTCACCTACCATTCAGGCGAAAACTGGACTGCTGTTGGACCCATATTTTTCGGCAACAAAAATCGCATGGATACTTGATCATGTCGAAGGAGTCCGAAATCGCGCTGAGCGGGGCGAACTCGCCTTCGGAACGATTGATACTTTTTTGATCTGGCACCTGACCGGTGGAAAATCACACCGTACGGATGCGACAAACGCTTCTCGCACTATGCTGTTCGATATCAGGGAACAGCGGTGGGACTCAGAATTGCTGGAGATCTTTTCCGTTCCTGACAGTTGTTTGCCAGAAGTCTTGGATTGCGCTGCGGATTTTGGAACAACTGATGTTTCAGTACTGGGTAAAGAACTGCCAATTTGCGGTGTAGCAGGTGATCAGCAGGCCGCATTGATTGGACAGGCATGTTTTGAACCAGGAATGGTAAAGAGTACCTATGGGACAGGCTGCTTTCTTGTCATTAATACCGGCACCGAACTTGTGCGCTCGCAGCATCAGATGCTTTCAACCATCGGCTATCGTCTTAATGGCACTACCTGCTACGCAATGGAAGGCTCGATATTTGTTGCAGGTGCAGCAATGCAGTGGCTGCGCGATGAGTTGAATCTCTTTGAGGATGCGGCTGACTCCGAGAATCTTGCCAGATCACTCAAAGACAATAGCGGCGTCTATCTGGTACCTGCTCTTACAGGACTGGGTGCTCCACATTGGCTTCCTGACACTCGTGGTGCTGTATTCGGAATGACGAGAAATACTGGTAAAGCGCAGATCACACGAGCAGCACTGGAATCCGTTGCTTATCAGACCACGGACCTGCTAGATGCCATTCATTCGGATGGCAGTTCCATTGATCGACTCAGGGTCGATGGTGGTATGGCAAACAATAACTGGTTTTGTCAGTTTCTAAGTAATGTGCTCGATCTGCCCGTTGAACGACCATCAAATACAGAAACCACTGCACTCGGTGCAGCTTACCTGGCGGGTTTACACAGCGGTATCTTTTCGTCTTTGGACTCCATTTCGAATCAATGGAAGTCTGATCGAAGCTTTGATGTTGAAATGGAATCGGCACAGCGCGATCAGTTGTTGAAACGTTGGAGAAAGGCCGTCAAACTGGTCTCAGAGTTTGCTGGAGGTTAACAGAATCCCGCGACTGAGTTATTCCTGTTTTGTGTCTCGTTTAGCCCGAAAGTAGTCCGTAAGAATTTGCGCACATTCTTGCTCAAGAATTCCGCTGATGACTGTGGACTGATGATTCAGGGTAGGTTCGTTCAGAATATTGAACACTGATCCAGCGGCACCTGATTTAGGGTCAGACGCGCCGAATACAACCGTTTCAATCCGGGCCTGAACAATAGCGCCTGCACACATTGCACAAGGTTCAATGGTGACATACAGACTGGCACCGGGAAAACGGTGATTTTTCTGGCAAGTGGCGGCCGATCTTAGCGCAATGATTTCTGCATGCGCACTTGGATCGCAATCAACAATGGTTCGATTGTATCCCTGGCCAATGATCTGATCATTTAGAACAACGACTGCGCCGATTGGCACCTCATCCATGCGGTAAGCAGCATTCGCGAGGCCAATGGCACTTCGCATCCAGCGCTCATGGTCAGTACTTTGCAATATGACTTCCCGTCATCATGCTTCAGTCATCGATTCTTGCTGTGGCTGGAATTTCTTCTCCACAGCACTGGAAACCAGTCCTCTCGCATACGATCACCATGCTTCAATCCGATATCCGAATATGGTGGAGAAGTCTCAATCTGTCTCTCACAGTAAAAAATATCATCACCAAGCCAGCGTGTTGATAAGGCTCGCCGTCTACCAATCACTTCCCCATCTGTGGTTCCGTGCAATGACTGAAAATGAAAAGCAATACAGTCTCCGGGTTCCAGGTCCCAAACCAATATCTCAAACTGATCGGGATTGCCTTCAATATCGGGGACTACATCCTGCACCTCGCCATCTGTATCGAAGTTTCCCCCATCCAAAAAGGAGACTGGATGGAATAATCTCCCCCACCGATGTGAACTCCGAACAAATCGAAGAGCTACTTCCGCGGGAGTTGAATCCAAGGCAATATACAGACTTGCAGATTGCTGGCCGTCGACACAATAATATGGATGATCCTGATGCCAAGGGGTTGCCTGCTGGGTACCCGGCTCTTTGCAGAACGCGTGATCGTGAAAGAACTGAACCTCATTCGCATTCATTAACTGACCGGCAACTGAAGCTGCTGAAGAGCGGGTTACAAATTCAAAATATTCGGTTATCAAAAGCCAGTTGCAGTAACTGTCAAAATATTTTCCTGGCGCACCGGCAGGTGTGCTATCGCATGGGAACGCATATTCTAAAGGAGACTCCATATTCTTTTGTAGGCCTGCACGAAGTGTGTCGACCCAGTCTGAATAAAGACCTTTCATCAAAACCGCCCCATCTTCCTGAAAGCGGGAAATGACATCAGGTTCTACATCACCGTCGGGAATCAAATGTAGATTGATTTCGGGTATGCCGCTTCCTTTCCAGTCCACCGTGTCCAGGTTGGCGGCCATCACAGTATCCAAACTGCCTTCCATTTCTTACTCCTGATTTGGAATTAAATTCACATCAAACATGCTGCAGCTGCAATTCACTGCAACTGCGATTATAGATTCGCGACCATTATCTGCTTCGACATCTTCTGCCTACATTCAATTTCACAGAAAACTCCCAAAATGATTTGGCCAACCAGATTTGACAGGTGTGACAACCGTTCGAGCAGGAAATTCAAGTGCGTTTTCTCGGTATAATAATATTTGTCCAAATTTGAAAGATTAATCGGCCTAAGTTAGGGGTGTAAGCTGTACTTTGGCACACGTTTACGACGCATCCGCAATTGAGGTACTGACTGGACTGGAACCCGTTCGCAAGCGACCGGGGATGTACACCCAGACAGAGAATCCCAACCACCTCGCACACGAAGTGATCGACAATAGCGTCGATGAAGTAATTGCCGGATTTGCGTCAAGGATCAAAGTCACCCTGCATAGAGACCACTCGTTAAGCGTCTCAGATAACGGTCGCGGCATTCCAGTCGATCTCCATCAGGAGGAAGGATTACCGGGTGTCGAAGTCATCATGACACGACTGCACTCAGGCGCCAAATTTTCCTCCAAAAGCTATATGTACTCCGGCGGTCTCCACGGTGTTGGTGTCTCGGTCGTTAATGCGCTATCTACTCGCCTTGATGTTCAGATTCGTCGAGACGGCATTCATTACGAGATTAATTTCGCGGACGGAGAGTGCGTACAGAAACTCACGGAAATTGACAGAATCCTGAAGCGGAATACCGGTACGCGAATTCAGTTTTGGCCCGATCCTCAGTACTTTGATACGGATCAATTCAACATCCGAAAGCTCAAGCGCCTCATGCTCGCCAAAGCGGTTCTTTGTCCCGGCCTTGAACTTGCTTATATTGATGAAATCCATCCTGAGAACAGCGAAAGCTGGTTGTTCGAAGAAGGACTTGGTGACTATCTGGTATCCATGCTAAACGGAAGTGAACGGGTTCCAGCGGAGGCACCCATCATCGTTCACCGGAAGTCCGACGATATTCAAGTTGACTGTGCATCAGTCTGGACACCTGAAGCCAGCCAAATCGTTTCTGAGAGTTACGTTAATCTAATTCCCACTGAAGCCGGCGGTACGCATGTCAATGGCTTTAGAACAGGTATCACCGAAGCTGTCCGCGAATTTTGCGAACTCAGAAACCTGCTTCCGAGAGGCATTCGTATTTCTACAGAAGATGTTTGGAGGCATTGCAGTTTCGTGCTGTCCGTACGGGTCGAAGACCCTCAGTTTAGTGGCCAGGCAAAGGAACGTCTGAACTCCAAAACGGTTGGAACGTCGCTTACCTCAGTCGCAAGAAATGCCTTCAGTCTTTGGTTAAATCAGAATGTAGTTGCCGCACAACAGATTTCCGAACTTGCTATCGACAACGCAAGACGGCGAGAAAGATCAAGCAGATCAGTCAAACGACGTAAACCAGGTATCGGACCAGCATTGCCAGGCAAACTCGCCGATTGCACCAGCGACAAAGTAGATGAAACCGAACTTTTCCTGGTTGAGGGTGATTCTGCAGGCGGCTCTGCCAAGCAGGCGCGCAACCGGGAAATTCAAGCTATTTTGCCACTTCGCGGCAAAATTTTAAACACCTGGGAGGTCGCCTCAACCGAGGTGCTTGGGTCAGAAGAAGTTCATTCGATTGCCGTCGCACTTGGAGTCGATCCCTGCTCCTCAAGAATTAACGGGTTGCGCTATGGCAAAATCTGCATACTGGCCGACGCCGATGCTGATGGTGCACATATTGCGACTCTGCTCTGTGCGCTTTTCGTTAAACACTTTCCTGCTTTGGTAGAGAGCGGAAAAGTGTATGTTGCATTGCCTCCACTTTATCGCGTGGATGCCGGAAAGCAAGTTTACTACGCGCTCGACGATCAGGAACTTGAAACAACTACTGCTAAAATCCGGGCCGAAAAACCAAACGTCAAGATCACTGTACAGCGTTTCAAAGGACTGGGGGAAATGAATCCACCCCAGCTGAAAGAAACCTCCATGAATCCCGACACGCGGCGCTTGCTGCAGCTAAGCATCAATTCGCACTCGGGGACTGAAAGCATGTTCAATATGCTACTGGCCAAAAAGCAGGCCGCAGATCGCAAAGCCTGGCTGTCCGAGGAAGGAAATAAGGCTCAGCTCTGACGCCAATGGCTTCTGACCCGACCCAACTAGAACTATTCTCGGCGCCAAAAATTTCAGTTGAGGAGTTTGCCGAAAAGGCATACCTCGACTATTCCATGTACGTCATTCTTGACCGTGCTCTTCCGCATATCTCTGACGGTCTGAAACCAGTACAGCGTCGCATCATCTATGCGATGTCAGAACTGGGTTTGAGTGCAACAGCAAAGTTCAAAAAATCGGCGCGAACTGTAGGGGACGTCATCGGAAAATTTCATCCGCATGGTGACAGTGCCGCGTATGAAGCAATGGTGCTCATGGCACAGCCGTTTTCCTATCGCTATCCTATCATTGATGGTCAGGGAAACTGGGGCTCGCCCGACGACCCTAAATCCTTTGCGGCCATGCGTTACACGGAGTGCCGTTTTACACCATACGCGCAGATGCTCTTGAGCGAAATCTCCAGGGGCACCGTTAACTGGAATCCAAATTTCGACAGCACACTTCAGGAACCAGAGCGATTACCCGCTCAGCTGCCCAATATTCTGCTGAATGGATCTTCGGGTGTGGCTGTTGGAATGGCAACCGACATTCCCCCGCACAACATGACGGAAATCGCAGAAGCCTGTGTTGAGCTGCTTCGAAAACCGAATATGGGTCTGGAAGAGTTGTGCGAAATCATCAAGGGACCGGACTTTCCGACAGAAGCAGAAATCATTACATCAAAATCTGAACTGCGCAACATCTATTCATCTGGGAACGGCACGATTCGGGCGCGCGCGGTCTGGCAAAAAGTCGGCAGCACAATCGTTGTCACGGCTTTACCCTATCAAGTTTCCGGTTCGAAAGTCATGGAGCAAATCGCGGCACAGATGATTGCCAAAAAACTGCCGCTGATTGTCGACCTTCGTGACGAGGGTGATGAAGAAAACCCGATACGACTGGTTTTTGAGTTAAGGAGCAAGCGGGTCGACTGTGATGCGCTCATGAGCCACCTTTTCGCGACAACCAATCTGGAACGAACTTACCGGGTTAACCTCAACGTCATTGGTCTGCACAATTTACCCCGTGTCTATGACCTTAAGCGCCTGCTGACAGAATGGCTGGAGTTCAGAAAAGACACCATCATCAAACGCATTGAAACCCGTCTCGAATTTTTAACTGATCGCCTGCACATTCTTGCAGGACTCCTTCTCGTATACGTGAATATTGACGAAGTAATTCGCATCATTCGAGAAGAAGACAACCCAAAATCGGTATTGATGGAGACCTACCCACTGTCAGAACGTCAGGTTGAAGCGATACTGGACATTAGACTTCGTCAGCTTGCCAAGCTAGAAGAGATAAAAATCAACAAGGAACTTGACGAGCTGTCAAAAGAGCAGGTCGAACTGCAGATCATTCTAGATTCGCCTAGACGTTTGCGATCGCTGATGATCGAAGAAATTCAAGCCACTGCAAAAAAATATGGTGACTCCCGCCGCTCGCCAATCATTGACGAGTTCGACACTGCGAAAGCATTTTCGTCTGAAGATTTGGTGCCGGTTGAGCAGATAACCGTCATCCTTTCGAAGAGTGGCTGGATCCGCTCTGCGAAAGGACATGATATTGATCCGGAATCTTTGAACTACCGCGAGGGTGACAGATACTTTCTGAGTGCAAAAGGCCACTCAAAAAACTTTTTGGTTTGTATGGATCACAGTGGACGCATGTACACGGTCCTTGCTCATAAACTCCCTTCTGCGCGATCATACGGCGAACCCCTGACGACGATGATCAACCCGGCGGCCAATATTGAGTTTTCCGGAATTGTGCTAGGCAGCGAAGACGGCTACTGTCTCTTGGCCTCCACAGAGGGCAAGGGTTTTGTTTGTCAGATTAAGGATGCAATGACCAAGTCACGTTCCGGTAAAGCAGTGCTGAGTGTCAAGAAAAATTACACACCGCTGCCATGCCAAACGCTCAGTAGTTTGGATGACTCGGTTGCAGTTACAACAACCGAAGGCCGTTTGCTGATTTATCCAGTCAGCAAACTCCCGGTGCAGAGCAAGGGTCAAGGGGTTCGACTCATCAATATTCCTCCGCAAGCGAGAAAATCCGGCGAACAGGTTTGCGCAGTGAATGTCTTGTCTGACAAACAAATTTTGGTCATCCACTCTGGCCAGCGATATTGCAAAATTAAGCGACCAAATCGAAAGAAGTTCCTGGGAGAAAGAACCCAGCGCGGCACACTTCTTCCAAAAGGCTTTCGTTCAGTCGACTGCGTTGAAGTCTCAAACTGACTGTTCGCCCCAGATCAATTTTCATTCAGATCGATCAGCGTTCCAAGAAAGTTGTAAAACATTTCCCGTATTCGGGTCAGACCAGCTTCAGAGTCGGCATCAAATCTAAGCACAATTTCTGGTGCTGTATTGGATGCCCTGATGAGCCCAAATCCGTCTTTGAAGTCTGCTCGTAAACCATCAATTGTGATAATTTCCGCATCCTCAAACTTGGCATGGCTTCTGAATCGCTCGATCACAGTATGAGGATCATCACAAGGAATTCTGATTTCTGGAGTGTTGACTGAATCTGGCAGTGTGCAAAATATCTCGGTAGCACTTGACTCACTTCTGCTAAGAATCTCGCACAATCTCGCACTTGCGTAAATCCCATCATCAAATCCGGGCCAGCGATCTTTGAAATATAGGTGCCCGCTCATCTCTCCACCGAAAATGGCATCACACTCCAGCATTTTTGCTCGAATGAGCGAGTGACCAGTTTTCCAAAGAATCGGTTTGCCACCCGCTCGGACAACTTCTCGTGCCAGCGACCTTTGACACTTGACATCAAATACGACCTGCCGTCCCGGGTAAGCAGGCAGAATGTCTCTTGCAAACAAAATCATCAACCGATCTGGCCAGATAATTTCTCCAAGCGGTGATACTGCTACCAAGCGATCACCATCTCCGTCGATTGCCAAACCAACATCAGCCTTTTCAGCGATCACTGCTGTAATCAATTCCTGAAGATTTTCTGGCCGTGTAGGATCCGCCGAATGATTCGGAAATCTTCCATCAACCTCGCAATATAGTTCGATAACTTCGCAGCCGATATCGCGAAGCACCTTGGGTGCGATTCCACCAGCGATGCCGTTTGCACAATCCAGCACAGCTCTGACTGGATCAGAAATTTGAATGTCGCTGCTGACTGCTCGCCGATAGATATCGACAACCGACTGCTCTGATAACGTACCGATCGGTGCGGTCGGTAGATCATTCTTGGAAATACGCTGATAGAGTCGCTGAATCGCATCGCCATAGAAAGGTTTGTTTGCAAGTGTCAATTTCACACCGTTGAATTGCGGCGGATTGTGGCTGGCCGTCACCATCAGCCCCGCCCCGGCCACTGAATTGTGTGCAGCAAAGTACAGGAGTGGAGTGGGAATCGTACCGAGATCAATTACATCCAGCCCGACACTACGCACACCATCGACTAGTGCAGACTTCAGTTCCGGACTTGAGAGCCGCGCATCGCAGGCAACAAGCACTTCACCTTCAATTTCATTCGCATACTCAGAACCGAATGCCTGACCAATCAGGCGAATGTTAGAGTGCGTCAGACTCTCGCCAGCAACCCCGCGAATGTCATACGTTTTGAAGATGTCGGCTGGAACTGAAATTCTTGTATCGGAATTCAGCGGTATCAACCGTCAGTTGACCCGATGAATCCCGCGTCCATCCACAGACAGCGCTGCTTCATGGACGGCTTCAGATAAAGTGGGATGTGCGTGAATGATGCGTGCCAAATCTTCAGAACTGGCATAAAACTCCATAGCAACGACGGCTTCTGCAATCAGTTCCGAAGCGTGCGGGCCGATGATGTGAACACCCAGTATGCGGTCGGTTTCTGTATCCGCGACAACTTTCACAAATCCAACCGTATCCTCCATCGCTTTGGCTCGACCTGTCGCGGCGAATGGAAACTTACCGCTTCGACAGCTACCACCTGCTGCAGTAATTTCCCTTTCTGTTTGGCCAACCCAGGCAATTTCAGGATGCGTGTAGATTGCCCATGGTACTGTCGCATAATTCATATGCCCGACCCCAGTTGCGATTCTTTCTGCAACTGCAACACCTTCTTCCGACCCTTTGTGTGCGAGCATTGGACCTCGAACGCAGTCGCCGATGGCATAGGTGTTGGGTGCTCCCGTCAAACAGTGTTCATCAACCTGAATGAATCCTCGCTCATCCAGCTGCACACCGCTGGCCTCATCAAAAAGATTGTCAGTACAGGGTTTGCGGCCAACACAGACGATCAGGCGATCTACTTCCAACTGAGTTTGCGCTCCGTTTTGTGTGTAGGTTATTTCAACGCGACCATCGATTTCTACGGCTGACTCAACCATCGCACCCAACTGAATTTTAAGTCCCTGTCTGGTAAACTGTTTCGCTCCTTCCTTCGCCACTTCTTCATCGGCGGTCGGTAGAAATTCATCCAGTGCTTCCAGGATGGTAACTTCCGAACCCAGCCGATTCCAGACACTGCCCAATTCAAGACCGATGACACCGGCTCCAACAATTCCCAGGCGAGGGGGCACTTCGTCAAAAGCTAATGCACCCGCGGAATCTACGATTCGATCACCTTGAAACGGAATATTTGGTAACTCAATAGGTGTCGATCCACTGGCCAGAATAACGTTGGTAGCATTGAGCTCTCCAGTGACTTCGCCCTTCTGCCAATCCAGCAATTCGACTAATCCAGGCTTGGCCAACCGACCGTGGGCGTGTATCGAATCAATTTTGTTTGCTTTGAGGAGTGAAGCAATGCCTCGTGTCAGCGTGGTGACAATTTTGACCTTACGCTTCATCATCGTTTCGACATCCATCGAGACGTTTTCTACGTTTATCCCGTGAAGTTTGTATGTATGAGAAACTTCGTGGAACTTTTCTGAAGAATCCAATAGTGCTTTCGATGGAATGCATCCGACATTCAGACACGTTCCACCCAGCGCGGCTTTACCCTTGTCGTTGACCCAGCGATCGACGCAGGCAGTCTTCAGTCCGAGCTGTGCGCAACGGATAGCCGCAACGTATCCAGCCGGGCCTGCTCCAATGACTACGACATCGTAGTTTTCAGTCATGCTGAAACTCCATCAGAGTTCCAGAAGAATTCTTGATGGATCTTCCAATCCTTCTTTAATGCCAACCAGAAAAGTAACTGCTTCCCTTCCATCGATGATGCGATGATCGTAGGTTAATGCCAGATACATCATGGGTCGGACAACAACTTCACCATTTTCAACGACCGGTCTTTCCTGGATCTTGTGCATGCCGAGAATAGCACTCTGTGGGGGATTGACAATTGGAGTCGACACGAGTGAACCAAAAACACCACCATTTGTGATCGTGAATGTGCCGCCAGTCAACTCATCCAATGTCAGAGAACCGGACCTGGCGCGTTCCCCAAAATCGCGAATTGTTTTTTCAATTTCACCAAATCCCATCAAATGCGCATCCCGAAGAATCGGCACTACCAAACCTCGCGGTGAGGATACTGCGATACCCACATCACAGTAATCGTGATAGACAATTTCATCGCCTTCAATTATTGCATTGACTGCTGGAACAGCTTTTAACGATTCAACCGCTGCCTTGACGAAAAAGGACATGAAACCCAATCGTGTACCGTGCTTGCTTTCAAAACTGTCACGGTGCTTTGTGCGAAGTGCCATTACTGCACTCATGTCCACTTCATTGAAAGTAGTCAGCAGTGCTGCCGTGTGTTGAGCCTGTACTAGCCGAGCAGCTATCGTACGACGTATCCTGCTCATTGGCTGACGCTTAACACTGCGTTCACCTGAAGCCGCATTTGACATTACTACAGGCTGCTGGGCAGCCACCGTCGGCGCTGGATTGTCGGGCTGTTCTGCAGGCAACGACTGTGGGGCTGCTGCCACCGGTTCCGACGCAGGTTCTGCAACAGATTTAGCTTCAACGGCCTGCATGACATCGGCCTTGGTAATGCGCCCATCCCTTCCCGTTCCAACAACAACACTGATATCAATACCTTTTTCGCTTGCCAATACGCGTGCCGCCGGACTTGGCTGACCACCGGTCTCGGGCCGCATCTCTGGTTCAGGTTCTGGTTCAGTGGGTTCTGCTATTTCTTCCACTGCGACTTGAGCCGGTTCTGGTTCTTTTGAGGTTACGGGCTCTGCAACAGTGGTGGAATTGCCGATGGCACCCAGTACATCGCCTTCAACCACCGTTTCCCCGGCGCCTTTGCGAATCTCAGTCAGAACCCCATCGTCTGGCGCTGGTATTTCGAGAACAATTTTTTCAGTCTCGAGTTCAATCAGAAGTTCATCCTGTTTAAACGGTTCGCCAACTTCTTTGTGCCAAGCCAGAACGGTTGCTTCGCTAACCGATTCTGGCAACATTGGCGTAGTGATTTCAGTTGACATTTGATCTTGCACTCCTAGGTTGTGAGATGGGGACCACATTACGAACAATCGATAGTGCTTCAGAAATAAGTTGCTCTTGCTGAGCCAAATGCATACGGTAGTGCCCGACAGCAGGTGATGGAGCTTCGGGACGCGAAGAACAAATTATTTTCTGACTCTTTCTTCGACACTCTCGCAGTCGGTGCCAAATTCGATACCAGGCACCCTGATTCTGCGGCTCCTCCTGGCACCAGACAATTTCTTTGGCATCCGGATAAGATCGAAGGATTTGCGTCAGTTCATGTACCGGGAACGGATGTAGCTGTTCAATCCTGATGATGGCAACCTCATCAATTTCCCGAAGTTCGCGCATTTCAAATAAGTCGTAGTAAACCTTACCAGAACACAGTATGACGCGGGTGACGGCTTCGCGATCAATTTCCTCATTGATTTCATCAATGATTGTTTGAAATCCATATCGGGACAAATCACGAACTTCTGAAACGGCACGTTTATGACGTAAAAGACTTTTCGGTGACATAACGACAAGCGGCCGTCGATAATATCTCATCGACTGTCGACGCAACATATGAAACACCTGCGCAGGTGTTGTCGGAACACAGACTTGTATATTTCCGTCGGCACTCAGTTGCAGAAAGCGTTCCAGTCGGGCTGAGGAATGCTCAGGACCCTGGCCTTCGTAACCATGAGGGAGCAACAAAACCATGTTGCACAGTCGGCCCCATTTGGCAAATCCACTGCTAATGAATTGATCAATCACAATCTGGGCACCATTGGCAAAGTCCCCAAACTGTGCTTCCCAAATCACCAGTGTATCTGGGTCGGTGGTGGCATAGCCATATTCAAAGCCCAACACCGCCTCTTCCGACAACAGTGAATTAAAAATCTGGCAATCTTCAGGATAACCTATTGATTTTAATGGGCATAACACGTCCCGACTGTTTTGATCGTGCAACAAGGCGTGACGATGCGAAAAAGTTCCGCGACCAACATCCTGACCTGTCAGTCGAATTGAAGTCCCGTCATCAATGAGTGAGGCGTATGCCATTGTCTCAGCAAAGCCCCAATCGATCATGAGCTTGCCCGCAGCCATTTTGGATCGATCAGTCATGATTTTCTTCACCCGACTATGTAGAGTGAAGTTTTCGGGTAGTTCGGCGAGTTTGGCTGTGTAGCGCTTGATATTCTTGAGGGTAACCGTAGTGTCAACCGGATCAGACCACTCCGCTCGAAAATACGGCGCCCAGTTGACAATTTTTTTCATTTTTGCCGGATCAATAATCTGCCCCGCAACCACTTCTCCCCGATCAAGGTTGTCCCGATATTCCATCACCATTTTCTGTGCTTCCTGATCCGTGACCACCCCTTGATCAACCAGCTTTTGAGCATATTGCCGACGGGTTGGCGCTATTTTCTTGATCGCGTTGTACATGACAGGCTGCGTCATCATGGGTTCGTCTGCTTCGTTATGCCCGTAGCGACGATAACAAACAAGATCAATCACAACGTCGGTGTGGAATTCCATGCGATAGGCGTGTGCCAATCGCGCAACCGAAACAACAGCCTCGGGATCGTCTCCGTTGACATGAAAAATCGGAGCCTGCACCATTTTTGCAATTTCTGTGCAGTAGACGGTTGAGCGCGCGTCCAGTTTATTGCTGGTTGTAAATCCAATTTGATTATTGATGATGACGTGAATCGTACCACCAACCTCAAAACCCCGGGTATGGGACATGTTCAATGTCTCCATAACGACCCCCTGACCGGCAAAAGCAGCATCTCCATGCACCAGAATCGGGGTGACTTCTTTTTTGGAGTCATCGTGACGTCTGTGTTGACGAGCACGAACCGAACCGGTAACAACGGGATCAATGATCTCAAGATGCGAGGGATTAAACGCCAAGGCGACGTGTACGATTCCACCAGGAGTGTTGATATCAGACGAAAAACCCATGTGATACTTGACATCACCATGTTCTTGGGACCAGTGGTCGGCTAAGGAAAGATTGCCTTCGAATTCGCCAAACACTTCTGCCGGAGCCTTACCGAGAATATTCACCAGTACATTCAGGCGACCGCGATGGGCCATGCCGATCACTACCTCACTGGCACCGGATATACCAGATCTCTGCACCAGCTCGAACATGATCGGAATCAGAGATTCCCCGCCTTCGAGAGAAAACCTTTTCTGACCGACATATTTCATGTGCAAGTAGGTTTCCATACACTCGGCCATGGTGAGCAGTCTCAGTATCTGCTTGCGATCATCATCCGTGATCAAATCGTCCAAAGAGACATTTTCGATTCTGGATTGAATCCAATCCAAACGATTCGGATCGGAAATGTGCATATATTCATAGCCAATCGATCGACAGTAAGTCTTCTGGTAGAATTCAATGATGTGTTCTAGAGAGACGTACTGTGATCCGAAAACCGCATCGAATTTGAACCTCTCCTTAAGGTCAGCATTTTCAAGTCCCACTGATTTTAGGCTAAGGTCAGCACTAAACCATTCATCGGTGAGCCCCAATGGATCAAGCTTGGCATTCAGGTGTCCGTAAACCTGATACCGACGGATGAGACGTTGAACCGCTGCTTGCCTACGAAGGTAATCCGTACTGACTAAATCGTCGGCAGATGCGGCTTCTGGTTCGACTGAAGTTGAAACAGGGACTTGATGAAGTGAATTAAATGTATCGCGCCATGCCTGTGGCACATTTTCAGGGGCCGATTCATACTCGTCGAACAGACTCTCAAGATAGGCGATATTGGCAGACGAAATTCCGTTTGGATTGACAGTTTCTCTAGACTTGCTCATGGGTCCGATCCTTAGTGGCAATTATTGGATTCGCACTGGAATTTAGGGTAGGAGGCTGGCGTACCTGAGTGATGTTTCAGGTTCGAAGAGGTACGACTGTACCAGAGAATCGCAGATCTTGGAAATAACTTCCAATTGATAATTCGCATGAACTTCTGCCGATACCTGGCATTGGTCAGAGTACCGAGTGTTGGCTTGGAGTATTCACTGAATTTCAGTGTTATTCTTCACGTCTGAAATTATAAGCACTTTGGAGTTGCAAAATTTGACCGTGGGTCAATTCAGCAAAAATGATCCATAGTCAAAGCAATATTGGTTGCTGAATTTATTTACAAAACAGGAACTTAACACAATAAAGGGGTTTTTCTCCTGTTATTTAGCCGCTGAAAATTCCACTAGCAGGTCTTTGGCGTCAACATTGTCGCCAACCGAAACCAGCAAAGAAGCCACGTTTGATGATCGCTCAGCACGAATGGCAGTTTCCATTTTCATCGCTTCAATGGTCAGAAGCACGTCCCCTGCTTCAATGAACTGACCCACAGTTGCATTCACTGATGAGATCATACCAGGCATGGGTGATATAACGTGATCAGGATTACCTTCCTCACCCTTGCGCCGCTGCTCAACCAGATTGGCAACTTTTCGATTCGGTACTTTGACTGTACGCGGCTGACCATTGAGTTCAAAAAAGACTCTGATATTTCCATCGGCATCGGTTTCACCAATCGCATGACATTGAATCACCAGCGTCTTTCCTGGTTCCAGATCAACCGATATCTCCTGTTCCGGTTTCATTCCGTAGAAAAATACCGGAGTTGGCAATACATGCATTGGACCATTCTGACGGCGATGTGACATGTATTCCAGAAATACAGCGGGATACATCAGATAGGACTGGAATTCCTCATTGCTGATTGCGCTCTCAACCTTGGATTCAGCTTCAGAACGCAGCTCATCCAGATTAGCGGGCGGTAAATTTTCGCCTGGGCGATTTGTGATGGATGTCTCACCCTTAAGTACCTTTTTTTGCAGGTCTGCAGGAAAACCGCCATAAGGCTGGCCCAACTCACCGGCAAAGAATGACTTCACCGAATCTGGAAATGCGACCTCCCGGTTCGGGTCTTCAACATCTTCTCGGCTGAGGCCTGAACTAACCATGAACAAAGCCATGTCGCCAACCATTTTCGAAGTCGGTGTAACCTTGATGACATCTCCAAGCATGTCGTTCACTACTGAATAAGCATGAGCTACTTCGTGCCAGCGGGCTTCCAGTCCCAACGCCCTTGCTTGTTCCTTGAGATTGGTGAATTGTCCACCTGGCATCTCATGTAAATAGACTTCAGACGCACCAAAGCGTACATCACTCTCGAACGCGGCATAATTTTTTCGAACACCTTCCCAATATGAAGAAAGCTCCAGGATGGCATCTGAATCCAATCCAGAGTCTGATTGAGTACCTTTTAGAGCCCTGACCACCGAACCGAGATTCGGCTGCGAGGTTGTGCCAGAAACAGCGTCCATCGCGAGGTCAACAGCATCCGCACCTGCCCGAACGGCAGAGATCACGCTGGCTGCCGCGATGCCGCTCGTGTCATGAGTGTGGAAATGAATCGGCAAACCGGTTTTTTCCTTCAGCGAACTGACAAGTAATTTTGCACTGTCTGGCGTCAGCAATCCGGCCATATCCTTGATACACAAGATATGAATGCCAAGGTCCTGCATTCTGACTGCCAGATCCTCATAGTAGTTCAGGGTGTATTTGCTACGGGCGGGGTTCAAGATATCGCCACTGTAGCATATTGCACCTTCAAGCAGCTTACCAGTTTCTAAAACCGCATTCATCGCAACTTCCATGTTGTCGACCCAATTCAGGCAATCAAACACCCTGAATAGATCAATGCCTGATTGCGCACTCTGGTATATGAATTCGCATACGACATTGTCGGGATAATTCCTGTAGCCAACGCCATTCGCACCTCTGAGCAGCATCTGCAGCAGAACATTCGGTATGCGATTTCGAAGATCGCGCAAACGTTCCCATGGACACTCCTTAAGAAATCGCATTGAAACATCGAATGTAGCCCCTCCCCAACACTCAAGACTGAACAGGTTCGGCAGATTGGAAGCGTAAGCCTCAGCGCACTGCACCATATCGTAAGTTCGGAATCGTGTTGCCAGCAACGACTGATGAGCGTCGCGTAGAGTTGTGTCTGTTATCAATGCTTGAGGCTGGTCCAGCATCCATTGGGCAAACTGTGTCGGGCCTAGCTCATCCAGAAGCTGTCGGGTTCCGCTGGCCGGTTCACCAACTGAATTCGGTGGCACTGGGTGCTGGATTATTACCGGTTCTGGACGACCCGCAACTTCCGAGTTACCATTCACTGAAATATCAGCAATGTAATTCAGCAAGCGGGTCGCACGGTCGCGGCGCTTGGAGAAATTCAGCAGTTCGGGCGTATCATCGATGAAACGTGTTGTGTAAGTACCATCCAAAAAAGTCGGATGCCCCAGCAGATTTTCCAGAAACACCAGATTTGTCGCGAGGCCTCGAATCCGAAATTCTTTCAGTGCTCTGATCATGCGCTGGACTGCTTCGTCAGCAGTAGGCGCCCAAGCCGTGACTTTTTCCAGCAGACTGTCGTAATAGCGTGTAATCACCGCACCTGAGTATGCGGTTCCACCGTCAAGACGAATTCCAAAACCCGCGGCACCTCGATATGCTGAGATCCGTCCGTAGTCAGGGATGAAATTCTCTTCTGGGTTTTCTGTCGTGACACGGCACTGAAGAGCATATCCATTGCTGGTGATCTGGTCTTGCAAAGGCACCCCAGAGTCTTCGACATCGCCAATGGCAGCACCGCCTGCAATTCGAATCTGCGCTTTGACAATATCAATCCCGGTAATTTCTTCTGTTACTGTGTGCTCAACCTGAATCCTGGGATTCACCTCGATGAAATAACACTCACTCGTATCATCATCGAACAGAAACTCAGCTGTTCCTGCATTGATGTAGCCGACTGACTTTGCCAGCCGAACCGCAGAATCACACAAAGTCTGCCGTTGTTCGTCGGACAGAAACAGCGTTGGTGCACGTTCGATGATTTTCTGATTCCGGCGCTGAATGGAACAATCCCGTTCAAACAAGTGGACGATATTGCCATACATGTCACCGAGCAGCTGTACTTCGACATGGCGCGCTCTTCGAATCAGCTTTTCCAAATACACTTCAGAACTGCCAAATGCAGACAGTGTCTCACGTCGGCCAAGATTGACTGACTCTAACAAGTCATCTGGCGAATCAATAGCCCGCATGCCGCGACCACCGCCACCCCAAGACGCTTTGAGCATCAGTGGATAGCCAACATGATCAGCCAGCTCTCTGATCTGTTCTTCGTCCTCAGGTAAGGGTCCAGTCGCCGGAAGGATCTGGACATCAGCGATCTCAGCCTCGCGACGCGCAGATACCTTGTTGCCGAGTTTTCGCATGATAGCCGGTGGCGGGCCGATGAATTGAATGCCATCATCCAAACAGGCTTCGGCGAAATCCGGATTCTCTGACAGAAAACCGTAACCCGGGTGAATGGCATCAGCGTTTGTACTGCGAGCAACCTTCAGAATCTCATCTATGGCGCGGTAAGCCTGAATTGGCCCGAGGTTGGCACCTATCTGGTAGCTTTCATCCGCCTTAAAACGATGCAAGGAAAACTTGTCCTGCTTGGCGTATACGCCGACAGTTTTGATTTGAAGTTCAGTCGCGGCACGAAAAACGCGTATTGCAATTTCACTGCGATTGGCAACCAGTAGCTTATGGATTGGTTTGGGTTGATTCATTCGATTTTCTGCTTAGTCGATATCAATTCTGGATATTTCTTTTGTAAATCCCCTCTGGGAACTAGCCCAATCGACAAAAAAAGGGGAAGTTCAAAGTTCAGGTGGGTTAGGCATATTGGCTAGAGTTCACCGTATTTTATCACCCGATTCTGTGATGCTACGGCACCACCTCAAACCCCGTTGCCTCGGGTTCATCATCGACCATCTCTGACGGAAATCCTTCCGCCAGAATTTGTGTGTCGCAGCATTCCTCCAACCGGCGAATGATATTGGGTGACCACTCTCTTTCGCCATAGCGACTTATTCCATCCTGAAAAATCTCAATCATCAGTGGATTGATCTCCAAAGGAACACCCGCACGATCTGCAACTTCCTGAAACAGCGTAATGTCCTTGATCACCAGATCCATGGTGAAATTGATGTTGCGACTGCCATTCAAAATCACCTGGCTTTCGGTCTCATGCACAAATGAATTGCCGGATGAAATCCGAACCGCTTCATAAGTTGTACCAAGATCCAGTCCCGATTTCTTCGCTGTTGTTAACGCCTCACACAAAGTCAACAAATTTGCGGTGGCAAGATAATTGGTCAGCACCTTCAGTACCGATGCGGTTCCCAACTGACCGGTGTGCAAGATGCGTCGGCCCATAGCCTGAATAACGGGAAATGCACGATCAAAAGTGTCACGGTCACAGCCTGCAAAAATCGAAATGTTGCCTGTCGCAGCCCGGTGACAGCCACCCGAAACGGGACAGTCCATGGGAAACGCACCTTTCTCTTTAACCTTTGCGCCTAAACGAAGTACTTCAGTCTGATCAGTTGTGCTCATTTCAGCCCAGATGCTACCAGGATTCAATCCCGTGAGCACACCGTCATCAGACTCCATCACTGCTGCCGACACTCGAGGATTTGGCAAACAGGTGATAACCATGTCAACAGCTAACGCTATTTCGGCTGGTGAATCAGCCCAGTTCGCGCCTGCTGCCAATATCGGCTCAGCCACGTCTCGATTGAGGTCCCGCACTGTTAAATCAAACCCGTTTCTGAGCAGACTGCCGGCGAGTTTTCCACCAACATTGCCCAAACCAATAAACCCAATTTTCATTCATTGTCCTCCGAAATCCATTTTGAGTTCTGTCCCCGAGACCTTATCGGCTAAGCATGATCTTGTCAGCCGCATTGGAAAACACCCACGTCGTATCCGAGCGAATTTCTCTCGCCAGGACATTAAGCGAATCCACAAATCCGGTGCCCCAAGGTGCGTCAATCGATTGCAGGTACGCGCGCATTTTTTTGTTGAGCAAAAGAAAGTGTCCTGTAAAGCCGCCAAAACCACCCTGCCTGAACTGCTCAAACATTGAATGGGTATTTGTCGTTGCAATCAAGAGTTTCGAAGCCACCGGGTAATCATCAAGTTCCCGAAGTGGAGCAGGTTCCAGTGACATCAAGTGATATTCTTCGACCGGCTGCAATGTGGTCAGACAGTCCCGAAGACGCTGGACCGCCTTGGAATTGGGTACTCGCCCCTTGAGTTCAATCATGAGGTGCATGTGAGCTGCAAACTGTTCCAGCACTTCCTCAAGCCTGGGAACCAGAGGGGAAAGTTGGCGCAACTCATCAAGTTCCGTTTTTGCAACTTCGACCGCGCCTAGTCCTGGAAGTCCTGCCGTGTGTGGATCGTGAATGACTACCGGCCAGTCGTCTAATGTCCATTGAACGTCAATTTCAATTCCCCACACACCTGCATCACGCGCCGCTTCGAATGCTGACAAAGTGTTTTCATAGATGAAATGACTTGGATTAGCGCATCCGCGGTGAGCGACAAGCTGCAAGTTGCGCCACTCAGCTTCGGTCAGCGGCTTACGCGGGATGCATCCGAAAACGGTGTTAACGGCAGTGTCTGCAAAGCGAGTGATCCAATGATAATCGTCAGCCATCAAACCCTACCAGCACGCATCACTGAAAGTATCACGCGGATGCGCTTTCAGTCTCCGACTCCAAAATTGCAAGCAACCTGTCCAGAACCTCATCCATCTGAGCTTCAGTAATAACCAGCGGTGGAAGCAAACGCAGAACGGTCGTACCAGCCGGCAAAGCGAGCACACCCTGGTCCTGCAGTTTTTGCAGATACGGTGTGGAGCGAACCTTCAGTTCAATCCCGATCATCAGTCCCAGGTGTCTGACTGCCCTCACCTGAGGCGGTTTGTCTTTTAACAGCTTGCTGACAAATCGATCGCCAAGTCTAGCTGCCCGGTCAGCGAGTTGGTCGCGTTCCATCACCCCAACCGTCGCCAGAAAAGCCGCACACGCCAACGGATTACCACCAAAAGTGCTGCCATGCGCGCCAACCGAAGATTGGATTTTACCATTTACCAGAATCGCGCCCATCGGAACTCCGCCAGCAATCCCCTTGGCAAGACATAGTACATCCGGTTCAACACCATAGTGTTCGCAGGCGAACATTTTTCCGGTTCGACAGAACCCGGTCTGGATTTCATCAATCACCAGCATCGCTCCGTTTGCTTCGCAAATTTCGGCTGCCGCGTCGATGTATGGTTGTTCAGCAGTATAGATACCACCTTCACCCTGCACCAGTTCGAGCAGAACAGCGGCAGTCTTTTCATCGACTGCTTCTTTGAGCGCTTCAACCTGATTGTACGGCACGTACGAGAAACCTGGCACCAGAGGGCTGAAGGGATCCTGATATTTCTTGTTCGGTGTCGCACTGAGCGCTCCCATGGTACGGCCGTGAAATCCACGATTGGCGCTGACCACTTTGTTCCGTCCGGTTGTCTGGCGAACGAATTTAAGCGCGCCTTCGATACTTTCGGCACCGGAGTTGCACAGGAACACCCGCTCCAAACCAGCTGGGCTGATTGCGACTAGTTTCTCCATGCACTCGGCGCGGACGTCATTGGGAAATATTCCGGCGCAGGTAATCAAACGATTGGCCTGTTCAGCGATCGCGTTGGCCAGTTCCGGGTTGGCGTGCCCAATATTGGCAACCCCAATGCCAGCGGTGCAATCGATGTATTGCTTACCTTGATCATCCCACAGTAACGCACCTTTGCCTCTCACCAGCGAAACCCCGCGGCTCTTGTATACGCCGACACTCAGTTCAGTTTCCCGTGCATCCACACTATTCATCATTCATCTCCTTTGGTCAGCTGATTATGGTTCCAGATTCAGCAGTCGTGATCGGTGAGTCCACTCGGCCATCAGCAATGATCACCTCCGTCGGACCCTGTTCAAACAATTTTTGCAGGGCCAGCAGTTTACGCTTCATTCGACCGCTGACCTCGGACTCTCGTGCTCTAAGCTCACTTGAATCCAGCTTTCTGATCAGGCTCAACGGATCATCGCGGTCGGCCAGTAAACCTGGCGCCTCAATAAACTGGTAAATTCTTTTTGCCTGCATCTGCCCATGCAAAACGGTGACGATATTATCGTTATCCGCATTGATCGCGACCCCGTTCTCATCTGCAATAGGAATGCTGATTACTGGTGTAAACCCATTTGCAAGCAGCTGCGTCAGCAGTTGCGCATTGATCTGTTCAGGCTTTCCGGAAAAATCTCTTTTCAGCAAAGTCTTACCCTGTTCTCGAACCCGAATACCACGATTACGTCTGCCTTCAATCAAGCGACCATCCAGTCCACTTAATCCGATGGCATTGATGCCAACTTTCTGGCAGGCTTCAACAAAGCGCATCCTGACCAGGCCGGCGTAACTCATCATGATGACATCTATCGCGTTGTCGTCTGAATACACACTCTCGTAACCAGAAACAGACTGTAGCGTTCTGGTCGGCATGTTCAGTTTCTGTGCCAGTCGGTCGCGTTCAGCATTGGCACCCAAGATAACGATCACCGACTCATCCAAGTTTGCAAGATCCCGTGCAATTCCAGCCGAATTGATGTCGCCTCCACCACCAACTTTGACGATGACAGGCCGGATCGCCGATTGATTCAAAGCCGCCACTAATCTGATCTTAAAATCCGCGTAACGGTGTAATTTTCAATTGGCGTCCAGTCGGAACTTTTTTCATAAGGTGCTGAGCTGACGATGTAGGTCCCATTGATCAGTTTCATATGCAATTGAAAGTAGTCTGAATTTTCATTGAAAGTCGTGCTGACCCAGGCTTCGTTCGCAGTTGCAATGATGAAATTCATGGCACGTACGTAACGTGACTTTCGAACGAGGTGGTCAACACCCTGTTGAATTGCCAACTCCATATCACCGGTATCAAAGCGTTTAATGAAATTAAACACTCTTTCCGCACCAATACGACCCGCTTCCCGAATACGAACGCCTTGCAGTTCACCGTTGAAGATGAAGACTCTTTCCCCATCATCGAAGGGCATATTGTTGCGAACTTCAATGCCCTCATTCCGATAGGCGCTGCGGGCATGGGCGAGAAAATAATCACAAGGCTTGAATCGCTCGAAACGATCCTCCCAGACCGGTCTGATACTGTGATAGAACTGCCATTTTCCGGATTCGAGCCAAGCGCAGCCCCAACCGTGACTTTGATCCTCGGGACTGATTTTTGCAGTTTGAGCAAATTTCTCCAGATGATGCTGCATGCTGACTGGCGCATCACTCTTGACAAAAAGCAGTCGGCACATTGAAATTGCGTTCCGTTGTCAGACCGGCCGGTCAGGCAGGGTACAGGCCAGCAAACTCCAGCCCGGTTCGCTCAGACATGCCAAACATGATATTGAGATTCTGCACAGCCTGACCCGCTGCACCTTTCATTAAATTGTCGAGGGCACTGATGGCAACGATACGATTATTATCACCATCCCGTTCGAATCCGACATCACAAAAATTGGTTCCAGCCAATTGTTTGGGTTCAGGGTATCGATGTATTCCCGAACGGTCTTTGACCACCCGGACAAAAGGTTCATTGAGATAAGCCTGGTTGTATGCTTTCCACAAACCCCGTTCATCAGGCAGCATCTGTTCGGAAAATACATGACAGGTTGCAACAATGCCCCGTACCATCTCAATTGAGGTTGCTGAAAAACTGACTGCCCCAACATTGAGCGCCTGCTTCATTTCGGCGACATGCCGATGCCCGGTTGGTCGATAGGACCGAACGGCACCACTGCGCACCGGGTGGTGACTGCCTTCGCTTGACTGACTGCCAGCTTCACTGGAGCCGACCTTGACTTCTGCAACGATAGAACTGACAGAACAAGATTGAATGATTGGCAGCAGGGCCAGAATCACCGCAGTCGCATTGCAACCGGCACAGGACACGTAATCTGAGGCGGCTATTTGGTCTCTATGAAGTTCAGCGATGCCGTAGGTAAAAGTCTGCAGCAGTTCAGGTCGCAAGTGAGGTTTGCCATAAGCCACTTCATATGCTACGGCACTGTCGAGTCGAAAGTCAGCACTGAGATCGATTATTTGGGGTGCAAAACCCATATAGTAATCAATGGACTTCATTGCTATACCATGCGGTAGACACAGAAAAAGAACGTCGCATCCTGTTAATTCATCGGGGGAGCAAAATTTCTTTGTCAGCAGTTTGCGAAGATTCGGATTGGACGAGTGAATGAATTTGCCTGCACGGCTGCGTGAGGCGATCTGACCAATTTCCACTTCCGGATGACCATGCAGAAGGCGAATCAGCTCGCCGCCAGCGTATCCCGCCCCACCTACGATGGATGCTCTAATCATGTGGACACCTTAAGTCTGATGGTTTACCACAAAGTCAACCATTCGAGCCGGGATGTCGACACCGGTTGGTGCAATACTGTTGCGAAATTCCATCGTGTAGTTGACTTCATTGACAAGCATTCCCCGATCGGACTCGAATAGATCAATCGCCAGAATGCCGCCACCCACTGCGTCTGCAGCCGCAAGAGACAACTCAGCAATTTCATCAGTAATGGGGCAATTGGTTGCGACTGCTCCACGGGCGGTGTTGGTAATCCAGTGAGTCGAATCCCGATAGATGCCGGCAATGCACTCATCACCGACCACAAAAGTGCGAATGTCACGTCCTTGCTTTTCCACATATTCCTGAATATAGAAGATTGCGTGTTGATAAGAACCAAGCAGTCGCTTGTGCTCCAAAACAGTTTCCGCCGCTGATCGGTCATTAATCTTCGAAAGCAAGCGTCCCCAAGAGCCGATTGCCGGTTTCAGAACGACTGGATAGCCCAATTCCTCAATGGCTTCCAGCGCAGATTCTTCTGTGTAAGCCACCCGGAGCTGCGGCTGTGGGAGGTCGCGTTGAGCCAACCGGATGGACGTCTCAATTTTGTCACCGCACACCCTGGCGACTTCGGCGCGGTTGATGCACGGTACACCTGCCAGTTCCAAGAATTGCAAGCTGCATACTGCGCGAGAGTGACTGACACAACGCTCGAAGGCAACATCAATCAACGGGACACTCTCCAGATCGAAGACCAGTTTCCTGTCGTCGAGCATGATGATGCTGACACCCTGATGAGTACGAAAAGCTTCGAGCAGCTTTTTTTCCTCAAAGCGAATGACAGAGTGTAAGAACCCGACGTTCACAGAAACAAATCCGTGAACTTTTTCATTTACTGACCCCAGTCCTCATCAAGTTCCGGTGCGACTTCCAAAGTTGGCGGGTCAAGGTTGACTACCTCAAGTTCGGTGCCACAGAAAGGACACGCTAAAAGCTCCCCGACAATGGTGTCGTCTTCAAAATCTATTTCATTAACACAAACTGGGCATTCTGCTGCCATTCTGGTGGGGTCTCCGACGGTGATTGATGAAACTTTCCCAAAATTGGGCGTTATTCTTCCGGGGGTGTTGGATACATCAGGATTTCATGCATGTCAACCCGCGGGTGCTGTTCAACAGCAAACAGAATTGCCTCTGCAACATCTTCGCGTTCCATCGCATTGTCTCTAATTTCGCCCCCAAATATCTCTGTATTGGTCACCCCTGGCTGGATATTGGTGACGCGAACACCGGTTCCTCTGAGTTCTTCCCTGAGGTTGTAGTTCATACCCGTTACAGCCCACTTCGTCGCACTGTACATGGAACCTGGAATCGGTCGCCTGCCAGCCGCTGAACCCAGAAGCAAAATGTGGCCTTTGCTTATTTTCAATGCTGCAAGACTGGCTCTGATCGTCAGTCCCGCACCATAAACGTTGGTCAGGATCATATCCTTCCAACGTTCAGGGTTACCATCGGCGAAACCACCTCCGCTATAGTAAACCCCGGCATTTGCCAATACCACGTCAATCCGGCCAAATCGATCAATTGCCTGGCCAATCATTTCCTGCTGGTCTTCCCATTGGGTTACATCGCATCGGACTGCCAGCGAACGAGTCGGACCACCTAACTCCTCGCACAATTCATTCAGAATTTCCGCTCTTCGGGCGGCCAGAACTGTACGATAACCTCGTTTCGCTGCTGAACGCGCGGTTGCAGCACCAATTCCACTTGATGCACCGGTAATCAGAAATACCTTGTCTTCCATTCGCGGCGTTGTCGCAATCGTTATTCGGTTTGAGCAAAGGATATTATTATATGAACCGATGTGTTACACAGACCCGTATTGAATGCCAACCAACGTATCTCCCGAGTACAAAAAAGCAGAACAGGCTTTTCGTGAAGCGCGCGAACCGACAGACAGGTTGAAGTGCCTAAAGGAGATGTTGCGAACCATTCCCAAGCATAAGGGAACGGAGCACCTGCAGCGCGACATCAAAACCCGCATCAAAATGCTGACTGATGAACTGGCGGGGCCGCGCAAAGGTGGGGCCCGGACGGGTCCTTCTCATTCGGTTCGGACAGAAGGGGCGGCCCAGATTGCATTGCTAGGACCCCCGAATTCCGGAAAATCCCAACTGCATCATCGACTGACCGGTGCACGCTCCGAAATCGGGCCCTATCCATTCACTACACAATTTCTGCTGCCTGGCATGATGCCATATGAAGACATCCACTTTCAGTTGGTTGACTTGCCGCCAATCTCAAATGACTACTTTGAACCGTGGGTAATCAATTCGCTGCAAACCGCTGATGCAGCGTTCCTAGTGATTGATATCTCCAACCCCGAATGCATTGATCATATTGACCAAGTTATCGACCAGCTGGAACAGCGAAAAGTCAGCCTGACTGACCAGTTTGAAACGGAGCTGGCTAACGGGGTAAACACACCGGATGACCCAGACTTTGACCCATTTCGGGTTGCTTTGCCTACGATTCTGGTTGCGAACAAAATCGACTTAGCTGCCGATCCTGATGAGCTCGACGCTCTTAATGAACTCGTCAACTACAACTTTCCGTCAATTGCGCTGTCGGCACTGACCGGTACAAATCTGGAACTGTTCCCACAAATGGTCTTTGAAAAATTGAAAATCGTGCGGGTGTACACAAAAATTCCAGGCAAGCCTCCGGACACTGACAAGCCTTTTACACTGAGATTTGGCGGCAAAGTTTCTGATGTAGCCCGACAGATTCATAAGGATTTTGAAGATACATTTAAATTTGCTCGAATCTGGGGCAAGAACGTATTTGCGGGGCAGCAGGTCGGTCCGGATCATCTACTTGACGACCTGGATATTCTGGAAATCCATGTTCGCTAAACTGACCGGAAAGCGATACATTTTCAATTTATCCCTGTAACCAGAAATCACCGTAAAACTACATTTGATATGACGGAGTAGAGAAATCGAATAACATGCCTCTGCAGATAAGTCAGAATTGCGGTACTGAATGAAGAATAGTTTCGTCATATAAATCATTGATATTATGAAATTAACATTCACACGAAACAAAACGAAATCTGTTATTTCGAATGGATCCCGGAAATTAACCACTGAACAAGCCTGCAGAAGGCTGCTCGAACAGATTTGCTGGGACCAAGACAGTTTTTCCGTTGCCCCAAACGCGGGCATGACTTGGCTTACCATGTCAAAACTCGCGCATTTATTCAGTTAAGGTTGAAAATTCCCATTTTTTGTGAGTGAAGGTTTGCCTTTCTGCCTGTTAACCGGAAGTGACATCGTTCGACTTCACCTTCCAACCCTCACTGGACAGAGACCGCGTGCTGTTCGTGGGACCGCCGGGTGTCGGCAAAAGCCACCTCGCCGCGGTAGTCAGCATCGAAGGAACCAGTTACCGTCTCAGAGAACACCGCGACCTGCTACAGCACGATAAAAAGAACGCTTCGCCATCAACTACAAGGAAAAAACGCGGCCGACCGCGCAAACACAAAAAGGAGGCTTCGATTTATAATCCGAACTGATCATCCGACACCCGAAAATGGGGGGGGCATCGGTGATTTTGGGGAAAATTAAATCGTTGCCTACAAAATCCGGCCTCGTACTCGTTGGGACTGACGTAGCCCTGCGATGAATACAACCGATCTGGCATTGTAAAAATCATCAATGTACGAGCGAAGCTCATCGATCTCGCCGTCCAGTTTCAACACATTCTTGATCAGCGGGTCCACACTCTTGACCAAGGTCGGCGACAAGTCATAGTAAGCATGCGCCTTCAGGTGTGTTACCAGACTTCCGAAACCGCAGCGACCCGGATCGCCATACCAGCCGAATTCAACCAAATGAGCGCGGACCGCATTGATAGTCGCAATGCGCTCGCGAATCAGCGACACGCACTTACAGTTACGTTCCAGCTGGTGCCTCAGTGATGAACCGTCGAACACACTTCTATGGCCACCTCGCTAGGCGGCAGGCTGCAAACAAACGCCATCACCTGTTTGCGCTTCGCATCTTCAGCTTATACCTGTACCTACCTCTTGGGCAAATCCAGTGCGACTCTCGCATTTGATTGTTTTTTGTGGTATCGTTTCCCATTGAATACCTCCATAAAAAGTTTCAACACTTTTGAGTTTACTGCCAGTCCGGCAAATATGATTGCACATTTACTGAGGGGGTATCCTTGTTCATTGGATTTGGGAATTTTGGTTCATTGTCAGTCGATTCGGTGTGATACAATGCCCTAACCGGTCGACCATGATGGTCAAGCATCAAAAATGGAGGTAGCTTACTATGTTGAAGATCTTGAAACCGACGTTGCTTGCACTGTTTTTGAGTTGTTCGGCTATCGCGAATGCGGACAACGGAACACCGCCGCCGCCGCCGCCACCACCACCGCCACCCTCGCCTGATTTACTCAATGTGGGATTGTTCCCTTTTCCGATTGATATAGAGTTTGAAGCACTTTGCATTGTTACCATAAAGTGCGAAACTACCAAACATTGCAACCTGATAGGTACACCAAGATGTCTGGATACCTTCACAAACTTACCTGTCGAACCACTACCAGAAAAGTAACTAACCACAAAATAGTCGAACTATCAATCATAACGAGATAAAGACTATGAAAAGATTGATACAAGTGGCTGTGATGCTCGTAATGTTGTGTGCGTTTACAACGAATGCGCACTCAAGAGATTATTGGGGTGCGTTTGTCTCTGCAATGTTTCCGACTACTAATTCTGGGTACACTTCAGTTTTTGGTGTTGCTTGGAATTATCCGTCAATGACAGAAGCGGTGGAATCGGCGATAGCCGCTTGTAACAAACGTTCACGTTCAGGGTTAGGCGACTGTTTCCCCCGTCACAGTGGCCATCTGGCTATTGATTTAATTATTTTCTCAACTTTCATGACCAATCAGATTAAACAATGGTCGCGATCGATCCAGTATCACGAACCGTATTCAGGTCCGAACGCGGAATGGACAATTAAGGCGCATTTTGGATCAACATGGAGGAGTATTCATACTAATAAGAAAAGATGCATTGCGATAAATTCTCACTTTACTCCTGCCCGACACGGTAATGGCAGCGAGTTTTTTTATATTCCTACTGTCGGTGACACAAAAACAGAGGCATTAAATTACCAAATAGATAGTGAGTATTGGGAAATTTACGAGGGGTGGGAACATACCGATGAGTATGGTAATAGGAGTAGGGTTGAAAGTGTGCAATGCAATAATAGTTAATGGGAGCCATTAGTAGCCATTAACTCGATACTCGAGTTATGCCCAAATGTAGTGCGTGAGGGAAAGCGTCATCAAGCGGCTACCTGGTCAGTCTCATTGTAAATGACCTCAATCCCGTTTTTGAATTTCACTCCTTCAATCACTTTGCCCAGCTCCCTGAACCCGCGCAGCCATCTCAATTTTTTCTCAGCACACTGCCCCAGCTTGTACATCGTGGTTTTTGTCAGACAGCCCTTCGAGCGTCTGGTCGGGTGACGGATCGTCGCAAACGTTGATTCAATCGGATTGGTGGTGCGAAGACTCTGCCAGTGCATGGCCGGAAAATTATAAAACGCCAGCAACCGCTTGTTTCGATACTCCTCCAGTATCTGCGCCTTCAACTCCTCCGAAAAAACCTTCGACATCCAGCTTCCTCCTGTCTTCCATCGACTGTAATGTGTGAACATTAATGGTAACACACCACCTTGTTGCTGGAGCCGCCTGCGCCAGCGGTAGCAACTCGCCCTGGACCAGCCGATGGCCTGCAGTGCGGTGGCTTCGCTGCAGCCCTCGGTGCGCAGCTGCTGGTACAGGTTCAGTCGGTGCCAGCGTTGCTGGGCGTCATCAGAAAGTCTGGCAACGGTTTTGCTGGCGCGGTAAAATTTCGGGTGCAGATGAATCGTTTGCATCGGGTAGCCTCCTGTGCGTGTGTTTGATGATTACGCACTATGCTACCCGATTTTTTTTGCGTTTTTCAGTCTGTTCCCCTTCGGACTACGTCCTTCGGGGAACAGACTGAAAGTCTCATATGTATGTGAACTACCTCATGCAATCCAAGCTGGAGAATGACTAATGAAATCAATATTTACAACACTGATCATTGTATTGTCTTTGTCTATGACCAGCAAGGTAATTGCCTTTGGAGGAGTCAATAATCATTGGGTAGGTGATTGTGATAGTCTAGGCACAGAATTAGGGGCATATGTGCAAAAGATAGGTGAAAAGTCCGTTTATGACGGATACATAAAATTTATGAATTGGTGCCGGAAAAATGAAGTCACCTGTTACGAGCGTAAAGAGGCTGCCAAAAGTGAACCTTCCGGTGATATGGCTGCCAAATTTGGTGGTTGCATGGGTAGTTGCCTAGACCAATATTTTGACACTATAGGATACTGGAATAAAACACATTATGCTGGTTGCCAGAATACTTGCATTGCGCAGTTTGGCACCAAAGCTTGTTATGATGACTGCATGTTACTCTTTAAAGATTCAGAATACCCAGTCCAGGAAGTGATTAGCCATTGTGGCGTTTCTTGTAATTACGAAAGTAATGTGAATCAGGTGTCAACCAGACCCCTGGATGCGTTGATATCTGTTACTTTCCGAAAGGATGGAAGTTGGGAAGCAAATTGTACTGATTAACCCCCTCCCGAATATACCACAGGCCCGGATATAGTGCCGGGCTTTTTTTGAATTCGACACAAACTGCGCTGTATCCTCTGGTGACAATGAAAACGTGTTTACAAACGTGCGCCGAACCTGATGAAAATGGGCTTGGACGAGGCTCAAGCATGGGCATCTGCAACCAATGGGGGCGACCCTTGGTGGAATAACGTTGCTTAGCACATGAACCAAGCTTTTCCGCTTGCCTATTTATTAGTCTTGGCTTGGTGTCGTTGGCGAATTCCGTGCTGCGACTGCGGCGCCGATCATGAACCCCGTATTCGGAACTGTATGTACGGTGGTGTGGGAGGACGGCAGGAGCAATCCCGCCTCCAATCCGCTCCAAAACCCCTGCGATGAGGAGGCAGGGAAAAAGTTGACATTACGAATTGCGCTGTGTGACAATTGCGAACGCATTAAGCAGACCCGCATGACGCCTTGAGATTGCGGGCGGGCGCAGGCCCAGGCCACCGCCTGAAGAAAGCGGGGCGTCGAGCGATCGGCGCCAAGCAAGCGGGACAGGAGTCCCGCCTCACCCTGACCGGAGAACCAATTCCCTGGCAGGAGTGGTGTTTTCCGCGTCACGTTTTATTGATTGGAGATTAATCATGAAACCAACTAGGATCACACTCGATGTCTGGCCGAACGGTCGTGTCGATGTCATCTCTAACGTCTCGGAGGGCACACTTCCGAAAGTTGTAAAACTTGACAAGTCAGACCCTGATTTCGAACAGAAAAAGGCGGATCTAAAAGCCAAGGGATACCAGTGGAATCGTCAGAATAGTGACTGGCGACTTCCTGCAGACCCTGCAGTTTCCAGCAAATCCTCAAATTTTGAGGGTTGGTGGGGAGATGCCACTGAGGTGGTATTGAGCAAAGCCGATAAGGACCTCGAAGCGAAAAAAGATGCCATCAAGGCAGCTGGCGCAATTTGGGACGGCCCAGACCAAGTCTGGGTTCTTCCACAGTAGAAGCCCTGGTAAACACCATCATGCAGCCGCCACCTGGCGGCTGCATCACCCTGTCGGGGCATTATCCCGTCAGGGCGGTGCCTCCGACCAACAGGAGGTATCTATGAACAAGTACAAGATTACCGATGTACTCAACGGAGGTTGTGTCGGAAAGTGTCGGGCATCTGATTCGGTTGGTGCGGTAAAGACTCTAATCAATGGACTCGGTTTCTATATTAGTGATTCAGAAATTGAAATTGCCAACCAACCCAAAGATGTCGTGCTGAAGGTTTCCCGTCGAGGCGAAGATCCTACTTTGATCATTGTCCGCGATCCCCAAGCCACTGATGCACCGATATCAAACCACCCGCAATCCGCCCAGGCTACTATACCAGGGTTGAATTGCTAAATGAATTAATGCAGCCGCCACCTGGCGGCTGCATCACCCTGTCGGGGTTTCTTCCCGACAGGGAAGGGTCTCCGACTAACAGGAGGCCCCATGAAAAAGCAAAAGAAAAAGCGTGATCTCCACATAGAGATTACCAGGCGATTCATCAAAGCGCTCGAATCCGATCGCGTACCATGGATCAAGCCATGGTGAACCGGCGGTCCGCAAGCCGACGTTTGTCCAGTAAACGCCGTTAATGAGCGGCGATACCGGGGGATCAACATCCCGATACTCTGGTCCAGCGCTATCGAGCGCGGCTACACCCGCGATCGATGGCTAACATACCGCCAGGCAGTTAAAGCTGGCGGTCACGTTCGTCGGGGCGAAAAGGGGACCCTTGTGGTCTTCTATCGAACCATCGAAAAAATACCCAATGATGACAAGGAAACCGACGACACTGACGACACGAAGAAATTCAGGATCGCAAGATCTTTCACGTTGTTCAACGTCGAACAGTGCGAGGGGTTACCGGATGAGGTTATGGGTAATGCCATCGCCGATCCAACACCTAGCGAGCCGTTTCCGGCAGTCGATGCGTTGGTTGAGCTTATTCGCCATGGCGGAGACATCGCGACTTACTACGCAGAAGCGGACGTAATCCAGATGCCTCCCGCTCAACAGTTCGAGTTACCAAGGCACTACTACAGCACGCTGCTGCACGAGATGTGCCACTGGACCGGACACGCATCAAGATTGAACAGACCAGGAATTACAGAAGGCTCATGCTTCAATAGTTTGAGCTACGCCTTCGAGGAACTGATTGCAGAAATCGGATCCGCATTCCTATGCGCTGAATATGGCATCAAAGGTGATCTGCGGCATGATTCATCATTCCGATCAGGGTTCTCAGTACACCAGCACAGCGTTCCAGAAGATGTGCCGGGCCCATGGGATCCGCCAGTCGACCGGTTCGGTGGGTGACTACTACGACAATGCGGTGGTGGAGTCGTTTTTTGCCACACTCAAGAGTGAGTGGGTGCAGGACCGGTGCTTTGAGACGATCGATGAGCTGCGTGTTGAGCTTCGATCGTACATTGATGATTTTTACAATGCCAGACGGCTGCATTCAGCGCTGGGCTATGTCAGTCCCAACGAGTATGAGGCCGGATTTCAAAAAACTGACCTGTCTGGGGCTAGCCCCAGCCAAATCAGAAGCCATGGTTTGGCGCAAACTCATGTGTGAACAATTTTGGTAATACCCTAGAGATGTCACTGTGGCACTACGTCAACCGCAGCTGGCTGCTGAAAGCCTAGAAGCCTTGGCGGAACTGGCTGATGCGCTACCCCGGTGAAAAAGGCACTCCCAATGGTCAAAGCACATCTTTGAGGGATTTGCAATTTAGTGGTTCTGAGAGCTACCAATGGTTCGGTTGAAGCCTCAAAACCTGATCAATATATCAAGGAAAAATTCCGGAGTTACCGAAAAAAGAAGCGATTCATGTACGACATCTGCTTTTTTTTGGAAATAACCCACCAATTTCCAAGTCCGAAATTAGCGAAATAACACCCGCTGAATAATCGGACACGGTGACTAAATCCCGACATAACGCTTTCCCTAGACATCTGAATCATCCCGCTTCCGGAACGATTCTATATTTGGGATTGAAATCGGTTTGATTTTTCAACATCGCACAAGCGACGTTCAGCAGTCGGTCGCCAATACTTTGCAACGAACGCGCGTGTGAGTATCCCTTGGCTCGCAGTGTGCTATATTTTGCCTTGTTAACTTCATCGTGCTGGACTGCGACTTGCGCCCAGTAATGCACCACGTTTCGCAATCGGGCGTTGCAAGCGAGCTGTCGGACCACGAAGTTGGATTTTCCGGAGCGATTCCGCACAGGCATCGTAAGACTTGATAGTTTCGCTTATGCAATGCACCGAAAGCTTTGGCAAGCAACGTGGCGAGGATGATTCCTCCGACGTCTGGAATCAAGGACAGGGTAGCCACGTCACGCTGCCAGTTTATTCGCGCTTGGGCGTGATCCGATGCGGGTGTTGATTTCACTGGCTTGGCGCTGGTTGAACTCCAATTGTTTGAAAGCGATTTGCAAACCGTAGCAACCTGTGCCGGAGTTGATACTCGACGCCACAGCTCCCTGACCCAAGGCTTCTACAAGTCATTTTCCAACTCAAGGAACTGTGGGCAATTACGCTATTTTGACCGGCGAATTCAGTTGACCGGGCGAGTGCGATCCTTGGTCAAATTGTCAGCGATGCGAGTGAACTCCGGCAATTCAACGATTTCGGCTGCCAAAGGTTACATTAAACGGAATCAGTGTGCGTCGTTGCGCAGATTGATGGCCAACACGTAAGCATCCAACTGATCATCCTTGGCACCAGCTGACGAGACGCGGTCTCGAAACCGGTCCAGCTGCTTGGGGTTGATGGAATGCACTTTGAAATCGCGCTCCATCAGGGTTTCCAACACCGGTCCGTAAGGCACCTCAATAGCGATCGCAAGGTTGCTGCTGTTGTCGGTTTCGCCTACGATCCACTGCGTTCAGCCAGCTTTTGTCCCTGACGGTCAATCAGACAAGCCTGATGCCGCTCGCGTCCACAGTCAATCAACCTTTCAGTTTCGTTGCCACGATGCATGTTCCGACTCCTGTACTGGTGCTCCAGGCACAAATTACCTACTGGGCTTCCATCGCGGCCAACAATCGAGGCTCAGGCCGCCACTAGGCACTCCAAAGTGCTGAAGATTATGGTTGCTCTCGATTGTCTGCCTTGCTTCAATGGGTCTTTCAACTTTGTGAACTGGTTGAAACGAGGTGAAAAATTCACTGCCGACAAATTCGCTTTTCTCTTCGTGATACGCACTTCGTTCAAAGCGAATTTGTCCAGAATCATCAATAACGATATTACAAATGATAGCTGATCAGCTAGTACCTTGGTAAATGGTACAGGAAGATTAATCGTTGGTGACAGATTTCGAAAACCTAACTTGGCGCAAACTGATGTGTGAACATTTATAGTAATACCCTAATGGTCGCACATGGTGCCGGCCGTGACCGAGGTTTGACGCCGACAGCGCTTACACTCGTGCAATGTGTGAGTTTTGACATGGTACGCCTATTCATGCCCGCATTTGGGTCAACGGAAGCTGTCTTGGTCCCGGCAAATCTGTTCGAGCAGCCTTCTGCAGGCTTGTTCAGTGGTTAATTTCCGGGTCCATTCGAAATAACTGATTTCGTCTTGTTTTGTGTGAATGTTTATTTCATTCAGTATCGCAGTTGTACAGGCAGATAATAAATTCAAGGACTTTCACAAAGGTTGGTCGTTCGAGAAGAGTTTACCAAAGAATTTCAAGAAGCATGGCTATATCGTTGCTAAACAGGCAGACAGTCACCCTGTACTAGATGGTCAAAAGTCAATGCGATTTGAGGTACGACCCGGAGACTGCAGTTGGAGTGAGGGATGGAGCGACATGAACTGAAGAGCAAAAAGACCCGGAACAAGGGCGAGTATTGGTATCACTGGTCGATTTATTTACCGGATGATTACCCAATTATCGCTCCCGTAAAAGTTGCATTAGCCCAGTTTCAACAGAAAAAATCTCACGTTGTTTGGATGTTTAAAAACAGTTACGGCAGTTATTTCGTTGATAATCAGACAACTAGCGGAACCGTCGAGAAATTACAAATACTGACTGACAATGAAATGCGAGAAAAATGGAGTGATGTGCTGGTTCACGTGCGTTGGACACACAATCCCGACGGATTCTTCAACGTATACGTGAACGGAGAAACGACGCCGCGCTACAGATGTACTGGTCACACCAAAAAGAAAGGGAAAAGGGCGTATTCCAAATTGGGAATTTATCGAACTTATGTAAGTCGAAAGCCCGATGGCGCCCCAATTCAGATAGTCTACTATGATCATGTCAACCACGCGAAGAAGTGCGATCGCGCTACCCGATATTTTGACTGTAAGGCAATACTGGCTAATCGCGCCAAATGAATATTTCATAATCAGTGGTTAAAGCAAACACAGTCATCCAATTGCCCCAATTGATCGGGTATATGATTATCAGCAGACTAGGCGTTATCTTCGAAGCAAAGATTTGCTCCAATTAAACGGTCAAACATTTCGAAATTTAACGAGATTATGAGTACCAAACCTAGCATGAATTTGCGGGAACGGAAGATCGTTGGCCTGATTGGTGCCGCACACTTTTTTTCGCATTTCTATTTTCTGCTTCTACCGTTACTGTTCCCAATTTTGCATGACGTTTACGGCGTAGGGTATACGGAACTCGGTATCGGTTATGCAGTTTTCAGTATTACAAGCTTGGTCTGCCAAACGCCAATTGGGTTTATTGTTGATCGAGTGGGCGCTCGCTGGATTTTAATGGCAGGTGTTGCCGTTGAATCTATTGTCCTGGCCCTATTTGGCGTTTTTCAAACCTACACCGGCTACCTGCTATTGATGGGGGTTGCTGGTACGGCCAATGCGGTGTATCACGCCTGCGACTACTCAATACTAACCCGCTCGGTGAGTCAGGACAGTCTTGGCAAGGCATTCTCCATCCATACATTTTGTGGACAGGCTGGATCGCTTACCGCACCAGTCATTATCATCATGATTACTGCAGGACTGGACTGGCCTTATGCACTGATGATTTGCAGTGGTATGGGGCTCATCATCCTGGGAGGGTTACTTTTCGGTTTTCGTGGTGTTGTGTTACCAGATGCAGCTCTCGTTGAAGGCGTTGTGCAACAAAGAAAAAGCAGTGTCAAACTGCTGTTCAGCGCTCCAGTATTGCTAGGCTGGTTGTTCTTTTTCGGCTATGCGATAACTAGTACCGGGCTCTACGATTTTTCTGTCGCCGCCCTGACTGAAATTTATGATTCGACTCTAGGACAGGCAGGCATCATCATCTGGCTGTTTTTAGCCGCTGATGGTGTAGGAATCTTACTGGCGGGTGCGTGGGCGCACCGTTGGAAAAATCATGAGTGGGTGGTTGCCAACTGTCTTATCGCGTTTAGCGTCTGCATGTTTTTCATCACTTTCGTGCCAATGTCCATGACTGCACTCTCAATTCCTATCATTATTGCCGGCTTGTTCTATGGGTTTATCGCACCATCTCGAGACGTGATTATTGCCAGCATGGCACCAGCGAGAGATATGGGCAAGGTTTTTGGCACGGTGACCACCGGCTTCAATGCTGGTGGAATTGTCGGTCCACCGCTGTTTGGCCTGTTGCTCGACCTCGGTGACCCCTACTCGATTTTCTGGGGTGCCGGAATCCTAGGAATTATCACCGTATGGACTGTGATTAGACCTTCGTCCATCAGATTGCTGTTTCGTCCCTCTGCTGAAAGGAGTTAATCATGTCCCAAGACACTCGAAGCTGCGGAATCCAACTCATGAAGCTACTTGAGGACTACGGTACTGAATTTGTTTTTGGGATTCCTGGCGTCCACACACTTGAACTTTACCGAGGCATTGCCCAATCGTCTATTCGACACGTCACGCCCCGCCACGAGCAATCGGCAGGATTTATGGCGGACGGTTATGCACGCGCTACGGGTAAGGTCGGTGTCTGCTGTCTGATTACCGGACCTGGCGTTACTAATGCAGCTACACCGCTGGCTCAATCATACTCCGACTCGGTTCCGATTTTGGCGATCTCCAGCGTCAACAAGACTTCAAGTCTGGACTTGGGACAAGGTGACCTACACGAGCTTAACTCTCAGAGTAAACTTTCCGCACACTTCACTGCTTTCAGCCAAACGATTTTGTCAACCGACAGCGTTCCGGAAGTCATCGCAAGGGCGTACGCGACATTCAATGCAAGCCGACCGCGACCGGTACATATTGAAATTCCCATTGATCTGATCAACAATCAGGTCGATTGGTCACCTTCTCGAGAATACTCAACACCCCCTCCTCAAGCAGATCACGAGTTACTGAGAAGAGCTGCCCAAGCACTGGCGAACGCAATGAAGCCAGCTGTGATTCTTGGCGGTGGGTGCAAAGACTGCGCAGCAGAGGCTGCCGAGCTTGTAGAAGTATTGAATACCCCAGTGGTAACGACATTTGCCGGAAAAGGCATTATTTCTGAAGACCATCCACTTAGCCTTGGTTCCAATCTGCTACACCCTCCAGTTCTGGATTATTTGAAGCAAGCTGATTTTGTTCTTGCTGTCGGTACTCATCTATCTGAAACAGATATCTGGAGTCGGGGTGGTGACATCGAATTTGACGGCCAACTCATCAGAATAGACATTGATCCGTCTCAACTTTACCGGAATGCCCCTCCCGATGTACCGATTTTGGGAAATGCAAGTCACGCTCTGGCTGAAATTGCAAACCAGCTGAATTTAATGAACCAACATCCGGCAAACAGTCATGCCGAGAGCCGGCTGCTTGTGAGCGACCTGCTTGAAAGCACCAAATCTCACTGGTACGAAAACACTCCCGTTCACATCAAGGTTTGGGACAAGATTCGAAGCACACTACCTGATCATGGCATCGTAACCGCAGATTCGACCCAACTCGTTTACAGCGGCAACTATGTATTCAAAGCGCGTAGGCCAAGGACTTATCTCACCTCCACGACCGGCTACGGTACGCTCGGCTATGCTTTGCCTGCCGCCATCGGCGCAAAATTGGGCAAACCGGACTCGCCAGTTGTCTGTGTCATTGGCGATGGCGGTTTGATGTTTACGATTCAGGAGTTAGCAACCGCGGTAGAGCACCGACTGCCAATCGTCATAGTGCTGTGGCACAATGACGGCTACGGAGAGATCAGAGACAATTTCAATGAATCTGGCATTCCACTCGTTGGTGTTGATCTCGCAATGCCAAAATTTCTTTCCGTGGCCAAGGGATTCGGCTGTCATGCAAAGTCTGTCAATGATCTAGAAGAACTTCCCCACCTAATGAAGCAAGGGTTCCGTGCTAATCGACCGACTTTACTTGAAATTCACGCTGACAGAGTAATGGTGGACTGACCGAAATTCTCTCACCATATGTAATATTCATTAGTGTAGCTGGGTCATGGCATTTGATAGCCGGCTTGACTCGATTTTGCTGCACTGCGCCAACCTGCTAGAATGTTTGATTCAGAAGGCCTAGTGAAACAGCCGAAAGACAACGTCACAGCCGAATGAACTTACGGAACCGGATTTCTGACACCATCATGCGAGTGTTTCGTAGCGCGGGTAGTAGACTTGTCGTGGAACCCTCACCCGCTCCGACAGAAGCCGATTTAGAGCCTTTACCCCTAGAACCTGTTCAGGGTGACCACGACCATCGATTGAATGTATCCCTTGCTCAGTTCATTCAGGACAGTGAGGCGTCAGTTCGCCTGAAGAATGCGTTTCTTCTGGCAGATGAAGCAGATATGCTGCCACATCAGACACTTGGAGATTACTTCAATGAACGGCACACGGCATACAAAACTTACTGTGAAATGCCTCAGTTTTCCGGTCTTTTGGTTTTCGATTTGGAATGCCTGCTGAACAATCAGTTCAGACAGCTTCAGCCTGACGAGGATCAGCCTGACCTAATCGATAGCAGTCTTAACCAGACTCTATCAAAAGAGCCCCGTTCATGGAATGAAGTTGTCCATCAGATTAAAAATCATACTGCTCTGGCTGATCAGTACATCAGCTTGTCTGCCCAAGTTTTAGATTTACCCTGGCCATCAGATTTTCTGTATCTGCAGTTGAAGGATCTTCAAAATCTGACCGAAAATGATCTCGAAAACCTGTTCGGTCCCCTCAATGAAGGCGGCAATGGAAATGAAGCAATCCAAACCCTGAAATCTGTGCTGTCTTTCTGGGATGATCCAAAAAACCAGCAGAGAGTGGATGAACTGAATCCTGAATCTCTAATTCGTCAAGCGGTTGAACGACATATTCCAAATGTGGCAGCTCAGGTGGTATACAGACGCCTGGATACAGTATCGTCCCCAAAAGAAACCGCTGAAGCAATCGGGCAGAGTCTAGGGCTCTCGCGCGACTACATCCGTCAATTTGAAACCAAAGCAGTGAGACGACTCAACCAGCCTCCGTTCAACGACCGTCTCAAAATTCTGCTTCATTCCAGTCAGGAAGAAATTGAGAATTACCTGCTTGGTGTCAATGGGTGTGTCAGAAAAAATGCTCTGCCAAAATCTCTCGATGACCCGACTTTCACCAAATCACTTGCAATCCGAACTCTATATTCGACCGTTGCTGGGTATGCCGATGCCAATTTTGTTTGCTTTCGAGATCTCTACTTCAAAGCGGACACAGACGAATCGATATTGGAGCAGAATTTTGAACGGATTGAAAGTTCCATTCAGAATTTATCGCTGCCTCTACACCTTGAGGTGGTTGCAACAGAACTCAACGTTTCAGTCCACGCTTTGGTGTGCTATGCGGCAAGCAATGTAAGCCTTGGAATATTTGACGACTATATGTATGAGGGTCGAATGACACCCCGTAAGCAGCGCGGAATTCAGTTAATAAAAGTGATTTCCGGCTGCATGGGCGGTGGGCCTGCTACTTTTGCTGAAATTATTTCCACTTATCGACATGTCTTTCCAGACGACCAGAGTTCAATCAGAGATTTACGTAATTCAATGTACGAGTACTCCGATCAGATTTTGCCACTGACCGACAATGGTTTCGCATCAATTATGAGAGTTTGCAGCTTTCAGGATTCAGCTGGTGTGTTTGGTGAATCAATACCTGAATTGGATCACGCAGAATATCGATCGTTTAATCCAGGCACTCTATATGCCGAAATCGTTGACCTAGTTGACGAAATCGGACCCGCACCGCTGCTGGAAATTCGATCTGAGTTTTCTCGGCGATTCGGTGAAAAGTGGTCAGAAAATAGTGTTTTTCCAGTTCTTAAATCAACAAATTACTTTGTTCGCATGGCTCCGGGAATTATTGGCACTCTACCAATGTTGGAAAACGCTGAACAGTCAGGCATATTGCCTGCGCTCGAAAGTGAAATACAGGTGAAGTACTACATCTATGCGAAAGTATCTCATAGCCGCTTTGACTATCCGCTATGGAATCCTGATGTTGAATTTCATTGGTGCGATTTTGGGGACGGAAATCTGCCATGGGAAACCTATGCTTCTCTGCTTTCTGTTGCCAATCCAGATCAGTGGCCTATATCGGAAGAACAGCGAGGTAAATGGCATGATCGGATTTCTGATGAGGGCAAGTTCAGGTTAACAGTTAAACCACTGCCACTCACACAAATTCTGCCAACAGTCCGTGACATCTGTACACTGGCACTTTTCATTGGTAATCATTCGACCATTTCCTGGTTAGACATTAATCGGGTATTGGGGTATCGGATTGACAGTCGCAGCAGCATGAGTTTCCTCGCAATTCTCGCAAAACTCGGAATCATTGAGATCACCAACAACTGGCTGCTGCCAATTCAAGTTCGTCGTGGAGCGGCATACCGATTCTTAAACGAAATAGTTTGCAGCAATCGTCTCAACTGTCTGTGGCACGATGTTCCCGAACTGATGGATTCAAATTCAAGTATGAAATCCATCTGGATTAATCAGCAGGAACTCGAACAGATGCTGACTCTGATGCACACGGCGAGCAAATCGGATAAATCGACGCTCTATCAGCCGACTATTTTTGATGATTTCGAACCGGAGAGTGAGACCAGTTGAAACAAGCAAACGGAGAGCAAAAAAGCTTAAGAAATCATTTCAATAAATGTGAAAATCAACTTATCTTTCTCGCATTGAAGTTGCTAGCGATCTATTTCCACAACCGGCGATCCAAATTCCGTCAGTTTTGGTTCAATTCCAAGTCCGGGGGCATTTGGTGCAGAAATGTTCCCGTCCACCCGTTGCGGCGCATTGTCTGCAATCGAAACAGTTACATATGAGTTAAAGTCTGTCGCCGCAAAGCAAAACTCTTCAGGTGTGGATGAAGCCATATGGGCAATAGCAGCAGTCGTGATATCGCCTCCCCAGGTATCTTCCAAGATCATCGGAATTCCGAACTCGACGCACAAGTCTCGCATCATTCGAGCCGTTGTAAATCCACCGACTTTGGAAATCTTCAGATTGACCACATCCATCGCATCTTCACCTAATGCACGCACTAGCATCTCTGGACTATCAATGTTTTCATCCAGTGTGAAAGGAAGCGTTGTTCGTCTACGTACTGACAAACATTCTTCATAAGTTTTGCAAGGTTGCTCAATATAGACGTCAATGTCCTTCACCGCGTTAACAACTCGAGCCGCTTCATGGCGCGTCCAGCCTGTATTTGCATCTGCCATCAAGATATCACTAGGTTGAAGAATCGAACGTGCTGCATGGATTCGCTCAATATCCTTGTTGGCGTCACCACCTACCTTAAGCTGAAATTTTTGGTAACCTTCATTTCGATAACCATCGATCTTTGAAGACATGTCTTCGGCGCTTTCCTGAGAAATCGCACGGTAAAGCGCAACCTTCTCCTGCAACTTTCCACCCAATAGCACGTAAAGCGGTACATTCGTAGCCTTACCCAGCAGGTCCCAGCAAGCCATGTCAATCGGAGCTTTGACATATGGATGACCTTTTAGGGCTTCATTCATAACCAAATTGATGTCATTCAAATTACATGGGTTCTGACCGATCAAAGAAGGGCCAATCTCTGTCAAACCCGCCCGTACCCCGTGTGCATAAGACGGCAAATAAGCAGAACCCAAAGGACAGCATTCTCCATATCCAACGAGTCCTTCATCCGTATAGACAGCCACGACGGTACTGTCAAACACCTCGACAAATTTTCCATTTGCCCAAGTGTAGCGACCTTCTTTGAGTGGCAGATCTACCTGCCACGCTTTGATTGATGTGATTTTCATGCTACTGATTCAGACTGAAATAGTTGGTTCTACAGCAAATCAAGGTTGAATGAATTGATAACGGTCAGGTCGACATGGTTCGAGATTGTGTATCGCAATTTTGGAAAATCAGCCAATCTGTGAACCGCTGCTTCGATAGTGTTCATCTCACATTGGCGAGAAATCGGCTTGTTCTTTCCGATCTCGGACTGCTAAAAATTTGCTCCGGTGTCCCGATTTCTTCTACCGTCCCATCATGGATATAGGCGACGCGATCAGATACGTCTCGCGCAAAGCCCATTTCGTGTGTCACACAAATCATCGTCATCCCCTCTTCCGCAAGAAGCCGCATCGCATCAAGCACCTCACCGACAAGCTCCGGATCAAGCGCAGAGGTTGTTTCATCAAACAGCATATAACTTGGTTCCATCGCAAGAGCTCGAGCGATTGCCAATCGTTGCTGCTGTCCACCAGACAAAGCGTTTGGATAACTGTTCAACTTATCTCCAAGCCCAATGTGCTCCAATCGTCTGGCCGCTAGTTCCCTGGAATCTGAACGAGACATTTTGCGCACAATTCGAGGAGACAAAGCGACATTCTCTAGCGCAGTAAGATGAGGAAAACTGTTCCACTGTTGGAACACCATCCCTAATTTCTGGCGCAGTTTGTTGATGTCGGTCGATTTGGCGTGTACTTCAACTCCATCAACCGTAATACGGCCTTCATCGATGCCTTCCAGCGCATTGATACAATAAAGTAAAGTCGACTTACCTGATCCAGATGCACCAATAATGCTTAGGACTTCACCCTTTTTTACATCGAGATCAATACCTCGCAGTACATGTACATCGCCGAAATATTTGTGAAGATCACGAATTTCAATCATTGACTCCACCTCTTTTCAAGTCTTTCCGAAAATCGGGCAATCGGGAATGAGAGTGCAAAATAAAACGCTCCCGCAAGTGCCAGAATTAGAAATGGCTCTTGAGTTCTCGTAATTAGAATCTGGGATGCTCTCAGTAACTCGACATAACCAAGCACCGATACCAACGCACTGTCTTTCATCACTCCAAGCGCTACACCCACCCAGGCTGGGAATACTGCACGGATTCCGATTGGCGAAACAACGTAAATCATGTCCTGCCAATATGTCATTCCCAGACTTCGCGCCGCACGTCGCATGGGGATCCCAACCGAATCAATTCCGCCGCGAACCACGTTTGCCACAAGGGCGGTCGTATAAATCGTCAACACGATTGCACCGCTGCCGAAGGGGTCAATACTCAATCCGATGATCGGGGCAAAATTGTATGCAAGCACGAGTTGAATGATGAGTGGAACCGAGCGAAAGATATCCAAAAACGGAGACAGGATTAAGGTGCTGATCAACCGACCTTCATGTAGCAACCAACCGAATATGAGACCCAGGAGAGTCCCTAGTGAAATCGAAATTCCAGATATCAACAGTGTACGGTACGCAGCTTCCGCCAGAAACCACAGATCCGCAGTCTTAAAACTGGTGAAGAAAATGGACGTTGATTCCATGAGTGTCTCTCGTCAATACCGGAATAATCGAAAGGACAGCAAGCGAGAACCACCGATGATTATTTTCACAATGACGTAATAAATCACCGCAGCGACCGCGAAATATTCAAAAATTCGAAATGTCTTGGATGCCAGAAACTGTGTTTCCCCCGATAGTTCGCGGAATCCTACCAGCATACCTAGCGATGACATGAGAACCGCCCAGACCATCTGGTTGGTCATTGGGTGATAGACTGTTCGCAGAACCTGTGGAATGATGACTCTGACATAGGCTTGGCTTGCGTTCATTCCCAAGCTACGTGCGGCTCGCATTTGCGTTTCTGGTATTGCAATAAACCCACCCCGAAAGTTTTCTGCGAGATACCCAGCGTTGTTGAAGGTCAGCCCTGCGAGTACGATCCAAAATGGTGTGAGGTGAATTCCGAATGCACCCAGTCCAAATCCAAAAAAGAACAACTGAAACAAAGCTGGCGTATTTCGGGCAAGTTCGATCCACGAGATCACGAACCAGCGTATGGGTCCGCGCATTTTGAGTCGAATGATTGCGAATACGATTCCGATAATGACGCCAAACACCATCGAAAGCGTTGCGACTTCGAGAGTGACCAAACCTGCGTTCAGCAGGTCAGGCAAACTACGAAAAACAGGTCGCCAATGAAAGTTGTAATCCACGCGACTTCCAGTTCAAATCAATTCTGCCATCTCAGTCATAGGATGCTGAGACGGCAGAATTACTGGCTTGAAGTGATTAGTACAACACTCCCGGGATTATTAGTTCCGGAGCCTCACCACCTACAAATCGGTCCCAAAGTTCCTGATAACGACCCGACCGGACCTGGTGGGTGATAAAGAGATTCAAGTAGTTTAACCAGGTTACGTCCTTACGCGGACCAACTACAGATGTGTAGTCTGTCGTCCACGGCATACGAGGACCTGAAATAACCGTATCATACTGTTCAGCAACTTGCTTGACTGCAGTGTTTGTTGTCAGCCCGGCATCGGCTTTTCCCTGCGCCACTGCGAGAAACACTTCATTTTCGGATTGATAACCTTGATACAGGTCTTCCGTTCCCCATTCCTTGGCATATTCCAAAAACGCAATTTCAGGTGTGGTTCCAACGGCCGCGGCGACTCGCTTTCCTTTCATGTCTTCAAAGGTAACGATTCCACTGTCTTTGCCGACAATAGCCTGATGAAAATAAATTGCGTAAGGAATGGTAAAACCAACAGTTTTTGCTCTTTGGAGTGTATCGGATGTTCCGCCGAATACAACGTCCGCTCGATTTGTTACGATGACTGGTAAACGTTCTGACCAGGTTAATGCCTGAATTTCGTAGTCAACTTCCAAAGCTGCTGCGAGGTCTTTACAATATTCCACATCAAAACCGGCTGGCTCATTATTTTCATCCCAAAATCCGATTGGGGGGAAATCCAGCACAACACCGCAGCGGAGCATACCGGCATCAATGACATCATCAAGCTTATCCGCTGATGCTGTACCGGTAAACAGGAACAATGATATTGCTGCAATCAACACTTTAACTCTCATTTTAAATTCCTCCATTTACTTAACTTAAACAGAAAGGCCAATCGGAGCGATTGACACCGTCAATTCTATATCAATTCATTGTTGTGAGATACCCAACGATGTTGTCAGGCCAAGTTGATGTGCAATTTGATAGTTTGTGATTGTCTGAATCAGTCCACAACTGCGTAGCCGGGCTCGCCCCATGCGACATTTGGATTTTTCATCATCAAATCAATGAATAGCGGTAATAAATACCCAAGAATTCTTCTTGCATCTTTAATCTGCGCTCTGTTTACGCTACTCTTCCAAGTGGCAGCTCCGTGAAAAACCTGATTTCGCAGTACATAAAGACGATCAAAAATAAGACTTAGGATCTGTGCGGTATCTCCATTCTTCAGTGAGCGAAGGCCAAGTTCTTTTGCCTTTTCAAACCGTACTTCCCAATCTTCATATCCGGGCATACCATAGTGATGATTCCAAAATGGCGAATAAACGTATTTGTTTTCAAAAAGTACCCGAATCGAGGCCGAGAATTGGTACCACAACTCATCGTAGATGACTTTTTCCGTATCAAGCAGAGAAATGATTCGGAAATATTCCTGGAATTCAGTTCGTTCTCCTTCGCTTCCCGATGCATCCTTGATTAGCATCCCGTAAAGTGCGTTAAACGCAACCCAGTAGAAAATGAATGCGGCATCATCATCTTCATCTTGATTTTCTGCTCTGAGCAGCCAACTCACAGCACGGTGAAGTCTTAGCTTGAGATCTTGCGGGAAGTCGGTCGGGAGATTTTCTTCGCGAACGCGTAATTCTTCTACTGTAGGATTCACCGTCAACCCTCCCAAAATGGCTGTATCCCTTTACACCCTATTTTGGGGCATTCGGCGAATGCAATTTACATCAATTTACAAAAAAATGCGGGTTGTTTGAGAAATTGCTCCCCTATTTTGAAGAATTGAACGAGGAAACCTTTAGTTGGCACCGACAGAATGACTCTATAAAGTGCCGTCCACTTTCAGCCGTTCATGCATGATAGGACTTGTGGTGGTGAACTGTACTCTTTGCTTGATTTCCGGATACAGGTAATGCTGGACCCCAAATGCTGCCATCGCAGCTTCATGAAATCCACATAGAATCAGCTTCTTCTTGGCAGGGTAAGAGACAATGTCTCCAATTGCAAAAATTCCAGGCTCGCTGGTTTGACACTCCGCTGTGTCGACCACTATCGTTTTACGGTCCAGCTGGAGCCCCCAACTGGATATCGGGCCAAGATTTGGAGACAGTCCGTAAAACACTAAAAGTTCGTCAAATTCAATATCCTGAGCAACTGGATTGTCGCTAAACGGGACCATTCTCACACCGGTAAGTACACCGTCGGTTTCAATAATCCTCTCAATTCGACCAATGTGGTAGGTCATCGTGCCATCATCACGCTGAGCAAGTTCTTTCATTTTTGCTACCGATGCTGGCTGCGCACGAAACTCCTCGCGTCGATGAATCAGGGTGATTTTCTTTGCGATACCATGTAATTCCAGTGCCCAGTCCAGTGCAGAATCCCCTCCACCCATAATGGTGACCGAAAGATCTTGATAGCGCTGTTTATCGACCACGTGGTAGTTCAGATTCTTTCCAGCGTGATTTGCAGCACCTGGAGTACGCAGTGGCCGCGCATCAAAAGCACCTAAACCGCCAGCGATAACCAGTGATCCCGCATCAAATTCGGTACCGCCGGATGTTTTGACATAGAACCGGCCGTCATCCTGTTTTTCGACGTGAGTGACCTGTTCACCAAGCACATATCCGGGATCAAAAGGCGAAGCCTGTTCCATGAGGAGATCAACAAGTTCTTGACCACCAACCACCGGGTATGCAGGAATATCGTAAATAGGTTTATCACCATAGAGTGTGGAACATTGACCCCCTGTACGCGGTAATGAATCCACTATGTGGCACTTGATACCCAGTAGCCCCAACTCAAAGATCTGAAAGAGCCCACAGGGGCCTGCTCCAACAATGACGACTTCGGTATTAATCATTTGTGAAAATCCACCGGATTTGAAAAAAATTGACCACAGACATAAGGTCCCTCTTGTCTGTATGTTCTGGAGAGATTAGATGAGGCTAAATATTAAAGTCAAAAGAGAACCAAATTTTCCAGTTAATCTTGCTAGGATCAAGACATTGACTTGTTGCGCATCCCTTGCGGAACAAGGTTCAACAGCATGGATTATAACCACATGCCTAGTGTGGTAGAAAACTGTAAGGACACCAAAATCCGAACTCAGGTGAATCCGAAGTTTGAATTAGCAAGAAAGGAGCAGAATTTTCAAATTTGGATAGCCAATATTTCATTGCGCCTCTCCAAGCGGTCAAAAATTGAATCAAATCGATCACTGCTTAGGTTGACTTGAGTTGGGATCGCACTCATCGTTGATGAGAATTGTTGAGACCAGGTCCAGCGCCAATTTCGTCCGGAATCACCTGATAGTAACCATTTGCTGATAACACCTTAACCGGTGTGTCGTACAACTCACTCAGAACTTCGTCAGTAAACAGCTGCTGTTTATCCCCATTTGAGACGATACACCCGTCTTTCAGTAGCACGATGAAATCAACCTCTGGAGGAATCTCATGAATGTGATGGGTAACCAGAACGACCTGCTTGCCGTGAGCGATCAGATTACGAATGACACGAAGATAGTGAAACGTCGCATTGATATCCAACCCACTGGTTGGTTCATCTAAAACCAAAGTTGATGGCTCACTCACCAAAGCTCGAGCTAGCAAAAATCTGCGCTGCTCACCCGTTGACATGAGTGAATAAGGTTTGTGGCTTAACTCAGTGATGCCTAACTCAGCCATAATCCGATTTGCCAATTCAACAGATTTGGTATCAAATTCCTGGTGATCATAAATTCCGACACTTGAGTGAAACCCCGACAGCACCACAGAAAGCCCATTCACGTATCCAAAATAGCGATTTTGTAAATCCTGTGAGATGAACCCCAAGTTTTGACGTAACTCCCAGACGTTCCATGTTTGGTTGCCCAAAATTTTGACCCACGAATCTGCCTCACGAACCGGATAAAGTTCCCGCATCAGCACTTTGAGAAGAGTGGACTTGCCCGCACCATTCGGTCCAAGTATGGCAATGCTCCGCTGCATTGGCAACTGTAGCGTAAATCGATCCAACACCTTCTGCTGACCGCGATAGACCGTGGTGTTTTTCATGTCAATTAGAAAAACCATAGCAGGGAGTAAAACCAAGTCAGTGAGTTACGTCAGGGAAACGATAGTGAGCGCACATTTTAACAGGCAATTGACGGCTCAAACTTAGCGTAAATCAATCATAATAGGAAGTTCGATGGCCGTTTAGGGGTCACCACATCTGATTAATTGACTGAATTCAAGAACAAATATGGCCCTTCTTATCACAGATGAGTGCATCAACTGCGATGTGTGTGAGTTCGAATGTCCGAACAATGCCATTTATATGGGGCCAGAAATTTACGAGATCGACCCAACATTATGCACAGAATGTGTCGGTCACTTTGAAACCCAGCAGTGTGTAGAAGTCTGTCCGGTTGAATGCATCATCGTTGATCCGGATCATACCGAAACTGAAGCGCAACTTCTAGATAAGTACAAAAGAATAAGTGCAAATTCGCACGCTGCTTAGCATTTCATTTCTGGCATCGCCTGCAAAAATAGGTTGAACGTTGCCCGATAACTCGCCGAACGATTTCCCGTCCACATCTAAAGCAAGGTTTTCCTTCCCTGTCGTAGACTTCTAAGTCGTGCCGGAAGTATCCAGGATTACCGGAACCATCGACAAAATCTCGTAAAGTGGTTCCACCCGCTGCAATTGCGTCGCGAAGCGTTTGCTGAATGGAAGAAGACAGGGAATCATAACGTAATAACGAGATTCGTCCGGCGGCGCGACGCGGATCAATTCCAGCACGATACAGAGCTTCAGATGCATAGATATTCCCCACACCAACGACAATTCGGCTGTCCATAATGAAATTCTTGACTGCAGCCTTGCGTCGTCGCGATGCTGAGTACATATAGGAGCCTACTAGCTCTTTACTTAGCGGTTCTATTCCCAAGTGAATAAGCAGTGGATGCTCATCCGGTTCACCTTCGATCCAAAGAACGCTTCCAAACCGGCGCGGGTCGCGCAACCTCATCCTGTACCCGCCATCAATTTCGAACTCGACATGGTCATGGGGTGAAGGTGGCTCACCAGGTGACGACAAACGTAAACTGCCTGACATTCCAAGATGTACCATGACATGACCTTGCGCCAGTTCGATGAGTATGTACTTTGCCCGTCTTCGCACCGATCGTACAGTTTCTCCGATCACTCGCTGGTGGAGCACTTCAGGTACCGGCCATCGCAGTCTGGAATCTCGAACGATTACATCGGTAATCGGATGCCCTTTTATATGCGGTGTAATGCCGCGTACTGTGGTTTCAACTTCTGGTAGTTCAGGCATAAGATAAGGGGGTTATAAGCTTATCAGCAATTTGGAGGCTTATTTGCAACGCCCAATTAAGAATTTGAGGCGGTTTTTGTTCCTTTGTTTCAGCTATAGTGAGAGGCCAGAGTTTGAGCGTTAGAACGCGACCCGCGAGTGAGTCTACCGTTTTGACTGTAGAAAATACGTTTGAAGAGTCTGTCAGCAAGATTTCCCCATAACGTCGATTCTGGTCCACGATGCGTTTTATAGCAAATGAAAATGAATTGTGTCGTTGCACTTCATCGTTGATGAGGGGGTCGTTGCCAGGATTTTTACAATTTGCTGCAAGCAAGCCCGCCACATCAGCTTCAAATGCACTCAAAACTGCTCCGTCATGCAGCGCAAAGAACTCCCCTTCTCCATACTAGTTACGTACAAGCGTGGTTTTACCAACCTGCCTTGATCCAACTAAATTTAAAATACGCGAAACTTGCAACGCTTCTTTCGCTTCCTCCAACATGTACCTTGGCAGTATGGTACTGTCGTCTAACATTTCGAATTCTCAATGATTGAGTTGTTGATCGGCTAAAGTTGCGCAGATTGTGCATTAGTCAGTTCGCCAAATTCTGAATTCAAGGGTTTAAACGAAAAAAACTACGAGCCAACTAAATTATCACCGGGTATGCATCAGAATTAGATTTGCCAAGCGCTTCACTAATTTATCGTACTAAAAATCATCAAACCGACCGCTTTTCACATGACAGAATTTCAGGTTACCAACCAAAACTCCGGCAATACATTTCAGGTTCGGACTGATGAGACGGTCCTTGATTCCTTACTACGGCAAGGAACCGCAGTCCCCTACAGTTGCCGAAATGGTACTTGCGCTGCATGCAAAGCCACTTTGCTGTCAGGCAGGGTTATATATGACGATTATGACCCGTCCGCGTTAACTGATGAGGAAATCGCAAACGGAGCCATCCTGCTCTGCCGCGCACACCCGAGAGAAGACCTTGAAATCTATGCCGAAGAAATCGACTTGCTGTCCAATTTGGTCATTCAAAAACTACCCTGCCGGGTTGTGGAACTCAATCGACTTGCGCATGATGTCATGGAAATCAAACTTGCCTTGCCGCGTGACACAACATTTCAGTTTATCGCCGGGCAATACATTGACATTATGATGCGCGATGACAAACGCCGAGGATTCTCGATAGCCAACGCGCCGGGAAGCGACTTACTGACTTTGCACGTACGTCATGTACCCAAAGGTCGTTTTACCAGCCATATATTTCAGGCGATGAAGATTAGAGACATTCTTCGACTGGAAGGCCCACTTGGGACCTTTTTTCTAAGAAAGGATTCTGACAAACCAATCATTATGATAGCCGGTGGTACTGGATTTGCACCGCTTCACGCGATACTGGAAGACTTGTTTCGAGGAGCAGAATACAACCGTCCAATTCACTTGTTTTGGGGCGTTCGAGCCCTACGTGACTTGTATCACCGCGATCTGGTTGAAAGATGGGTTGATGAACACCAGGGAGTGTTTCAATTTACGGCAGTTCTGTCTGAACCGGAAGTTGCTGATAACTGGCGCGGCGAGACGAGTTGGGTGCACGAATCAGTTCTGCGTCATTATCCAGACTTGTCAAATTTTGAAGTCTATGCCAGTGGGCCGCCACCCATGATTGAGGTCATTCGAGACACGTTTCCAGAGCATGGTTTGCTGCCTGCTCAGCTTTACTACGATTCTTTTGAGTTTTCTTCAGATACGCTTTATCCCGCCGAATCCTGAGAATCGGTCTGCGGCCGTGATGCCGGTGCTTCGGTACCAGCTTTATACACATTGAATGCGTCTGCTGCTGCATGTTGCTCCTCCAGTAAGCCTCCCAACTCTTCATAGGCCTCTCTTCTACCACCAAGTTCTACCGATTTTTTAAGATGCGCCTCGGCATTCTTTAACCGACCGGCACGACGTGCCAACCGACCAGCTGTCAATAGTAGATCAGGATCATCGGGATGACTTTCAAGCCACTTGTGGGCAACATCGTATAGATGACGGTCTTCCACTTGCCCATTGACCAAACCGTAGAGATAAGCGAGTTCTGAATCCCAGCGTTTGGCGAGCATGCCACGAATAACTTTGTCAACTTCCTGGTGGCGATTGTACTGAAACAGTTTACGGATGTAGGCGATGGTCACATCCGGATTCATTTGTACAGAATTTGCCGTGCCTTTCCAAATGCTCTGCAACTCTGTTGGGTGCTGAGCTTTCCGCAAACGATGACCAGTTATGGTGGCGGTTAGTGTACGAATGTCTTCTGCAGAGCGAGCCCGAGTCTTCTGCAGATGTGGCAGAAGCGACTCCAATGCTTCCCAGTTCTCCAGCTTTTCGTAGGCATCGGCTAGCAGATCAAAGGCTTGAGCATTTTTAGGCATCTGCGCGCAGAGCTTTTTCAGTTCATCAACGACCAATCCAGTCTCACCGTATGCCATCCGCAATCGACAGGAAATTAACGACACAAGTCCCTTGTTATCACCGTTCAGTTCTCTGGCCTTGTTCAGATATTTATCGCGTCGCACTATATTGTCCTGTTTCTGTGCCGCGTAAGCTGCTGCCAGATAACTGATGACTGGCTGGGGCAGATAGGGAGCCGAAGCATCTAGCAACTGCTCAGCTTTAGCCCATTCTCCCAGCAAAAGGTGCTTCAATCCTTTGACAGAAGCAGCGTACTTTTTTTGTTCACGATACTCCCGGTAGGATCGGCCCAGTCGACCAGGAATTCTGACAATACCTGTCAATACCTCAAGGCCGACAAAAAGTATAAGAGTGACCAATACAATCAGCAGCATACCCAGTACCAGGGACAATTCCACTTGCCAGACACCCCATTGCAACATGATGAATCCGGGCTCGTCAATGACATAGATCGTTGCGACGGATACAACACCTATCACTACGCAAAGTATCAGAAGATAAAACATCGATTACTCGGCGCTCTGCTGATCTAGAATTTCCTGAAGCAGGTTGTAGGAACCGGAAATGTCTGGCAACTCCGCAGTCAATGGCATCAACAACAGGTCGTCCAGTGTGGCAACAAAAATTCCAACTGAAACATCTCCAACATTAAACTGGTCTTTAACTACGTCTCTCACAAACTCCAGATTCGCCCGATAAACGCTGGATTCCTCTCGAAGCGCTGCCAACTGTGCTGCCGCCAAAGATAGTTTGAGATGCTGAACCAACTCATTCTTCAGATTTGGATTGAGTGGTAAAGGCGCGTCCTCTGAAATTTTCTTCACGCGAACTAGAGACTTCAAATCCAACCAGATGGCATCGAGGGTAGAAGGTGCATCAGCTTGCTCCTGCTCAATGTCTTCATCAGTGCCTGATTCAGATGGCTCAACTGACAGTTCCTGAAGTTGGGTGCGAATGGGTAAATCGTCCAAAGCATCGCTTAATTTCATCAATTGCGCTGATATGGTTCCTAGTTCCACCACATCCACCGTCTCAAGCAATTCAATTTCCTTGTTCAGCTGTGTTCGAACAACCAGAAGCTGTGGATCAGATACGCGTCCAACCTGTTCAACCGCCGCATGCCAGACCGGCAGCACAACCTCAGGATCCCTAGTGAGCTGCAGTTGCTTGGCACCCATCAGAAGCAATAGAGAAACATCGTTTAGTTCCCAGTCGCTTGGAAGCTGATTAAGATTCTGATAAAGGGAAGAGGTGGACTCAATAATCGCATCAAGTTTTTCTCCAAACTCAGTATTCGATTGCTTGAGTACAGTTTCCAACTCATTCACTCGGTCTGATTGACTCTGAATCTGCGATTGAAGGTCCTTCGTTGCGGAAGATAACTGTTCTGCGAATTGATCGTCACCTTGCTGTATGGACTGCACAGCTGCGGCAATTTCTTCAATTCTATTTATCTCGCTTTCAATCTGGGGCAGCTTTTGAACTTCCATGCGATAAACGACATATCCTGAACCACCTAGGGCAGCCAGAGCGAACAAGGTTGCAAAAGACGCGAAAATCGCTGCTCCTCGTCCAGATTTTTTTAATGGTTTTGGACTGGTTGCTGGTTTGACTGTTTTCGCTGGAGTTTCAGTTTTTTTGTCAGATTCCGTCATATCGATGATCTCTTATCCTGTCAAATCGTTCCTACATCAGCGAATACTTTCCGTTTCTTTCCAGTTCGCTTCACACTGTCTCTTTGTGTCTTTATGATTGCTTCCAAAACCGCGTCGTCTGAAGGAATTTCGGAAACAACAATCTGTTCAAACCCCCATTTTTCAAGTTCTTGCTGAATCCGTTTGCTGTAAACGATCACGACCGCGCGTTTTAATTTGTTCACCAATTCTGTGTCAAGCATTTCAAGCAAATTTGCTGATGAGGCCACACTAGTGAAAACAACAAAATCCACACCGGATTCACCAAGAACGCTTTGTAATACACTCGGGTCCGATGGTGGCTGAACTCTTCCATAAACCACAGCATGAGTCACGGCCATGCAATCCTTATCTTCCAGCATGCCTACTAACAGCACGCTTCTTGGGCCACCACCATCAAAAAAAATCACACGCTGACCAGATAGGTTCTGCATTGATTCAAGCGTCATCAACGCTGTCCCACCAAAGTCTTTGGTCGGTGCAATAACCTCCCCGACACCGAATGCTCCACGGACTGCATCAGCGGTCTTGTTTCCTACAGCTGCACATCTCAGCGACTTCGGCCAATTCATACCTTCCCGCTTCAAATATTCAGCTACCGCTGCTACAGCATTCCGACTCGTGAAAACGGCAAGGTCATGCCCGTTAAAACTCTCTTCATCCAATCCTTGTGTGCAATACTCGACATCTAAAGTGGGGAATATGACCGGGATTCCACCCAGACGTTTTATCTCTTCACTGAGGTATGACGAATACGCTTCAGGTCGCGTGATTAGAACCGTTGCTCCATCAAGGTTAGTCATCTATTCCAGTCCACTATCAACCTGACAGAATTTCCTGGGCACCGCGCTGATTCAACTTTTCCATCATCACCTCTATCCCAGTCATCAAGCCATCCAGGGTGCCGCCCAGTGTCTCAATGATGGTTTGCTGCGCATCAATACTCCCGATATAGGCTGCAATTTCGTAGCTGTCTCGCTGGCATTTTGTCAACACCCCAATCGGAACGTGACAGCTACCGCCAAGCCCTGAATTTACCGCCCGTTCCGCAGAAACTTCAGCGTTGCTCAAAGAGTCATCAAGCACCTTCATTTTTTCGATTAAATTCTGATCATCCACCCGACATTCAACGCCCAACGCGCCTTGACCCGGCGACGGAACATGCGGTAATTGGTCAAGTACTTCCGTAATTCGATTCTCCAAACCCAGTCTGCGCAACCCCGAAACTGCCAAAATGATTGCATCAAAGTCACCATCATCAAGACGCTTCAGCCGAGTCGTCACATTACCCCTTATGGGAACAATAGTAAGGTCGGGACGAGTTGAAAGCAGCTGACTCTGACGCCGCAAACTACAGGTGCCAATTACAGCGCCTGGTGGTAGATGTGCAAGTGTCTGATATTTAGACGAAACAAAAGCATCGTAAGGATCTTCCCGTTCCAGAATTGCGGCAATTGTAAATTCTTCAGCAAGATCCACCGTTACGTCTTTCATGGAGTGAACCGCAATATCAATTCTATTGTCAAGCAACGCCACTTCAAGCTCTTTTATGAATAGACCCTTGCCACCCAATTCGGCCAATAGCACATCTTGTCGTAAGTCTGCTTCGGTTTTAATCGGAATGATGTCGGTCTCAATGCCATTTAAACGTGTGCTGATGAGACCAGCAATGTGATGAGCTTGCCACAATGCCAACTGACTGCCACGGGTACCGATTCGAACGACTGACACCTTAGAGACTCTGAGCGCCACGCATCTGAGGTGTGGTAACAGTTTGTAAAACTGATTTCAAGTATTTAGATGCCAGAAGGGTTGGAATGTTGGACAGGCAGGAAAGAATTAGCCATTAATTTTGATTTGGGTGCGCCATTTCGCACCAAACAATGCCATTATAATTAAACTGTTACGTCTTGTTTGAGTGCAAAATTCACATTTGGTGGCGCACCGTCGCCAGAGTTTCTGCAATATTCCGTTCTCTGATCATTAACATCAACTTTGTAAATTTTCAGTCAACTGATAGTTTCGTGCGTACAAAACCAGTTAACCCGAACGAGTCTCAATGAACTCTCAGTCTAAAAAGTTGTGGGGTGGGCGATTCACCCAGGCAACCAACACCATGGTTGAAAAATTCAGTGCCTCAGTGTCATTTGACCAACGGCTCTATCGTAAGGATATTGTCGGCTCAATCGCACATTCGCGCATGCTGAGTAAAGTTGGCGTTATTAGCGAATCGGAATTTAATGATATTCGTGATGGTCTAAACAAAATACTGTCACAAATTGAAGCAGGTGAATTTGAGTGGTCTGACGAGTTGGAAGATGTTCATATGAACATTGAAAAACGTCTCACTGATGACATCGGAGAAGCAGGTAAAAAGCTGCACACCGGACGGTCCAGAAATGACCAGGTTGCAACTGATCTTCGACTCTACACTCGAGATGCGGTTGATCGGATTATTGAGGAGATTGAGGGCATTCAGGTGACACTGCTCGATTTCGCCGAAGCAGAGGCAGAAACCATAATGCCCGGCTACACGCACTTGCAAATTGCACAGCCCATCGTATTTGGTCATCACTTGATGGCATGGTTTGAAATGCTTGATCGAGACCGACAACGATTTACCGACGCACGAAAAAGGCTGAATCAGTCGCCGTTAGGAGCTGCGGCCTTAGCTGGCACGAGTTTTCCCATAGACCGGGAGATGACCGCAGATGAACTTGGGTTTGACGCTGTAATGCGAAACTCACTTGACGCAGTTTCCGACCGAGATTTTGCCATCGAATTCGCTGCGCACTCAGCGATTATGATGGTCCATTTGTCACGAATTGGTGAGGAGATGGTGTTGTGGGCCTCAGAAGCCTACAAGCTCATTTCGCTTTCTGACCAATTTACCACGGGCTCTAGCATCATGCCTCAGAAGAAGAACCCCGACATTGCGGAACTGGTTCGAGGCAAAAGTGCGCGAGCTGTTGGCAATCTTCAAACGCTTCTTGTTCTGATGAAAGGCCAACCCCTCGCATACAATCGTGATAATCAGGAAGACAAGGAGGCGCTTTTTGATAGTATCGATACAGTCATCGCGAGTCTCGAAATCATGCATGGCATGATTCAGAATTTGGAACCTGACCGAGAACGTATGAGAGCAGCTGCCTTGGAAGGGTATTCAACCGCAACTGACCTAGCCGATTACCTGGTTTCACGGGATGTACCGTTCAGGGATGCACACGCAGTTGTCGGGAACATCGTACGACACTGTATTGACAAAGAGTGCACACTTGAAGCGCTCCGCCTAGATGACATGAGACGCTTTCACCCCATGTTGGATGAGGGTGCACTGCGTGTAATAAAACCCGAAGGTTCAGTTGCTTCAAGAGACCACACAGGTGCGACTGCTCCGCGGCAGGTCAGACTGGCAGTACAAGAAGGCCGGAGAAGGCTGGGTTAATTCGACCGCAGATCTAGTAAGAATAAGAGGTTCAATCGAAATGATTCGGAAACTGAGCTATCGAACTGTTGTTATCGCTATGGTGTCAGCACTCGTTTTAGTGCCCATCGCTTGTGGTAAAAAGGGTCCCTTAGAGCGACCAGTAGTAAGTACCGTAAATGGTGGCATGCAAACCGGAGTGACAGTAGAATCAACGCTCGTTCCCAGCGTCATTCAACATCTATGAATGAAACCGGAAGATCGGGCCCAAAAGCAGACTCTGTGTTCTATTGTTTGGTCGGAAACTTAGTTCGGCGCGCCTGAATCGTTCCTGAAATCGAATTCATTCACTCAAACCACCATTCCTAATGAACGCTTTTCTTTACCGGGACGGACTGCTTCATGCAGAAGATGTCCCGCTGAATCAGATTGCAGGTGCAGTTGGTACGCCAACCTATGTTTATTCGCGCGCGGCTCTGGAACAGCACTGGAATGAATTCAAACAGGGGTTCTCGGAATACGATGCATCAATTCGCTACTCGGTAAAGTCAAACTCCAACCTGGCCGTTCTGGCACTGATGGCGCGGCTGGGCTCCGGTTTCGATATCGTTTCTGGCGGTGAACTCGAACGGGTGATTCGAGCGGGTGGAAGGCCCGAAGCGACAGTCTTTTCAGGTGTTGCCAAGTCAGCAGATGAGATTAAGTTTGCCTTGGAATCCGGTGTCTTTTCCCTCAACCTGGAATCCCAATCGGAGTTGATGCGAATTCTGGAAATTGCGAAGAACGTTGATCGTACAGCACCAATTTGTGTACGCGTGAATCCTGATATTGATGCCAATACACACCCTTACATATCCACTGGGCTTCGTGAAGCAAAGTTTGGTGTCGCGTTTGATGAGGCTTTAGACATCTATCGATTTGCCGTAAAGCAGAGTCACTTCAAAGTCGTCGGAATTGCTGTTCATATCGGCTCGCAGATGACCTCACTTGGTCCAATCATTGACGCATTGGAAAGTGTTCTCGATTTCACGGAGACACTCGAAGCTGAAGGCATAGAAGTGCGCCATTTGGATTTGGGTGGCGGACTGGGCGTTCGCTACAAAGATGAGCAGCCACCAACCATTTCCGAATACTGTGATGCAATCCTTGAGGTGCTGACGCGCCGCGGTTGCCCGCTGTCCATTTCAATCGAACCCGGTCGTGCCATAACCGCCAATGCCGGAATATTTTTGAGCCGGGTTGAATACATCAAGACAACAGAGTCGAAAAATTTTGCCTTAGTTGACGGCGCGATGAACGACCTGATCAGACCCGTTCTTTACGATGCCTGGATGGACATCATTCCTGTTCAGCAGAGCTCTGTAGAAAGTCAAATATTTGACGTTGTCGGTCCAGTTTGTGAGACTGGTGATTTTTTCGGTAAAGACCGGAAGTTAGCAATTAATGAGGGCCACCTTATCGCTGTTCTTGGCGCTGGTGCCTATGGAGCAGTCATGTCTTCAAATTACAACACCCGTCCAAAAGCGGTAGAAGTGCTGGTCGATGGCGATCAATTTTTCGAAATCAAAACCAGAGAGAGCATTGATCAGATGCTAGACTCGGAACACATCCCAAGTCAGTTCTTGTAAGATCGCAACTCAAATTCTCTCATCGAGTTTGAGTCTCAATCTTAACTTCAGAAATTTCGGCTGAATTTTCACCCAAGTCGAAATTCCGACCTCAAACAAATTATTGCTTTGAAGTGTAGGTATTTTTGGGGACCGTAGTAGTCCTTCGGCAGGTAGTATGATTGTACGATTTGCACTACTGCTCTGAGTGAGATGTTCCAGTCGGAATGTACTCAGAATGCAAACAGAATATTCCTGAATGCCATCATATATTCAGCGCGCGAAATCCGTCTGGCTGAATAAGAGTTGAGTTTGTGTGTTCATTAATATTAATTGTTCATTAATATTGTTCAAGCTATAATTATGAACACAAATGAAATTTAACTCTAAGTGAAAATGGCGTAACCCATGAACAAACCAGTGAGAGAACGCAACATACTAGAAGATGCCATGGAAGCAATATACCGCGAGGCAGGTTTGCGATTAGAAGTTATAGCCTATGAACATCCAACGGGTAATAGGCGCATAGATGCAATTGTCCAAATTCACGATAACGGTGTAAAGCTAACAGCAGAAGTCAAAAAATGGGTGGCGCAAGCAAATGTCGGAGCCCTCATCAACCAGATTAAACATCTTGCCGAACCGGGTCAAGGTCTGCTTGTTGCCGACTATATCAACCCGAAATTGGGTGAGCGATTGAAAACAGCTGATGTCCAGTTTCTCGACACTGCAGGAAATGCGTACATCAATCAGAAACCAGTTTACATCTATATAAAGGGTAACAAGCCACAACAGGTAAATTATGTAAAAGAACGGGTCAAAACGGGCAGGGCTTTTCAGCCCGCTGGAATGAAAGTGGTCTTCGAATTTCTGAAAGACGAGCAGCTTGTCAACGCACCATATAGGGAAATAGCCGACCGTGCAGCGGTGGCATTAGGAACAGTAGGCTGGGTAGTTTATGATTTGATCACACATGGTTTTCTTCTCGAAGGAATCAATAACAACCAACGAAAACTAGTTGAGTTTGATCTTCTACTAGACAAATGGGTAGAAGCTTATCCTTACAAGCTTAAGAGAAAGCATGAGATAGGTAAGTTTACAACCGACAATCCTGGCTGGTGGAAAACGATTTATCCTGAAAAATTCAATGCAGAATGGGGAGGGGAGATTGCAGCTGCAAAATACACCAACTACCTTAACCCCAAACACGGATTGATCTATATCGACAGAGCCAACATGGCAACTTTTCTTCAGGCTTCCAGACTAAGAAAAGTGGAACCCTTCACAAGACAAGACACGCTAGTTGATTTGGTGGAGCCATTTTGGAAAAAAACGAATGAAGAGGGAAGAACAAAAAATGTCGGGTTGGTACATCCCATCATAGCGTATGCTGACCTAATAGAGACTGGCGATACCCGCAACTTGGATACAGGATATAGGCTTCGTGAAAATTACCTATTTTAACCAAGTGATTCGCAACGGCGAATTGGGTTCGCTAGTCAATAGAACAAGTCAAGATAACTTATGAATATCTTCTTTCTGGACCAAGACCCGGCCAAGAGTGCCAGAGCACACGGGGACAAACATATTGTCAAGATGCCTCTTGAAACCGCACAAATGCTGTCAACGGTATGGCACCTATTCGGCGACGATGACGAGGTAAAGAATAATATTTACAAAGCTACGCATACGACGCACCCATGTACTAAGTGGGTAGCCACCAACAAAAGTACTTACGGATGGACCTATCGGTTTGATGTTGCGTTATGCCAGGAGTTTAAGTTTCGAAGAGGAAAATTTCATGCTTCCTCTGGCTTGTCGAATTATTTAAGTTTGGTTCCGGGTGGACTTTCTGAGGGAAAGTTCATCTCGCCACCGCAGTGCATGCCAGATCAGTTTACGATTGAGACTGGATCAAAGGCTGAACAAATAACCAATTCTTCCAATTCGGATGTTACGTGTCGCGCCTATAGAAAATATTATCAGTACAAATTTGACTCGGGTATTGCCGAATACAACTGGAATCGAAGTAAACCGGATTGGATTACCACATCATAAATGCACGTGAAAACTGAAATTGAATCCACAGCTAACATAGTATTCATGCTGTTTGAATGGGTAATCGAATCGAGAAGTACACTCACTCTCACGAATCCTCCGTTTCATCCGATGCACTGTTAAAGTCACCCCCTGAAATCCCAAGAATCTTGGCTGGATCTGCCTCGGAAGGTAGCTCCTCAACAGAACGAAGATTGCGCTGGATTTGACGTGTGCGTGTACCCGTAGCTTCAATTGATTTAGACGCAGTATCAAGGTTTTTCTTGACCTTGTCGAGTGCATCGCCAAATTTTCCGAACTCCATCTTGACTGCTGATAACACTGTCCATACTTCGCTTGAACGCTTTTCAATAGCAAGAGTACGAAATCCCATTTGAAGGCTGTTGAGTATTGCTGAAAGAGTTGTTGGTCCGGCCAATACCACGCGATGATCTCGCTGAAGTTTTTCCAAGACATCAGGGTCGCGTACCAATTCGGCGTATAGTCCTTCAGTTGGTAAGAATAAAATGGCGAAGTCAGTGGTGTGTGGAGGAGCAACATACTTTGCTCGGATGTCAGCTGCGGATGATTCAACCGTTTTCTTTAGTGCTGCGACTGCTTTTTGTACTGCATCGGGATCTGCTGACTCTGAAGCATCCAGTATTCGATTGTAGTCTTCTTGGGGAAACTTGGCGTCAATGGGCAGCCACACGACACTCTCTGGTGAGTCATCTGCACCGGGCAACTTAACCGCAAACTCAACAATCTCGTTCGATCCGGGAACCGGTTTCACATTGCGCTCATACTGTTGCTGAGTCAATACCTGCTCAAGCAGAGTACCGAGCTGTACCTCACCCCAAGTACCTCGCGATTTGACGTTGGTAAGCATTCTCTTCAGATCACCCACTCCAGTTGCAAGCTGCTGCATCTCCCCGACACCTTTATGCACTTGCTCAAGCTGATCGCTCACGATTTTGAAGGACTCAGTCACACGCTTCTCAAGTGTATCCTGAAGTTTTTCCTCCACTGTTTTGCGCATCTCTTCAAGCTTTTCGTCGTTGTTGCGCTGAAGAGTTTCAAGACGCTTTTCAACGGATTCGCGAAGTTCGCTGATTCGAGACTCGTTTGATCGGGTTAACTTTTCAAGCAGACCACCCTGTGCATTTCCAATTTTGTGGAGTTCCTTACTCAATAATTCGGTGTTCGCGTTCTGATTTCGACCAATCTCCTCCCGTAATTCTCGTGCAGTCTGGTTCAACTCTTCCCGCCCAATCCTAAGTTCTTCTCGTACAACTGGCCCGAGCACATCATTCGAAGACTGTGCACTTTTGGCTGTAGACCGAATCCAAAGCAGCAGCACTAGATTAACGACCATAAGGCCAATGACGAGCCAGATTAAAACTTCGTGTGACATGATTCTTGGTTATTGTGGATTTGGAAACTGGAATCTGCCCCTAAGTTAAGGATTCCAAAATCGCAACCATTGTTCATGATTAAATCGAATTCAGTACGTTACGGCGATCGTCAGAATCTGAACAGACACCACAGCATTTTCAGCCTGCTCGATAAATTGGCTTCGAATCAGGCTTTCAAGGCTTCTAATTTGAGAGCTTCGTAGTATGGCAGGTGATGTTCATAAAATTCCAGCATGCGTGGATATTTCTTGCTCAACTTCACAAACTCCTCATTTTTTAATTCAATCTCCTGAGGCGTAATTGGAAGAATATTATTCGAGGCGATGACATCGCCATGCCATCCTTCAACTTGCTTCCATTCTTCGGGAGATTGATCACCCCATTCGAACGCATGATCGACATATGAGAGGCCAACTGCACGCCATACCGCACCCATCACCTTTCTTGCATCGCCTCGGATATCTTCAGCTTCAACAATCACTGACCGGCTGGTTGGAGAAAGACCATGATAATGTTGGTGCTGTGCCTCCAGCCCAATTTCATGACAAGTGACTTCAGGGTCCAGATTAAAGTACGACAGTATGGAAGCGATGGGATTGTAGATTAAAAAACAGTTTACGAGGTGGTCGTTGAATGTTCTGTCTTCCAGTAAATGAGGAACGACGTAGTAACTCATATCTTTGAAAAATACGGGAGAGGATTCCGCTTGCTGGAGCAGCATGTCACGTATTTCCTCGTATGTGACAGGATGATCTTCCTGCACTTCAAAATGCGGTATGGTTCTGACTTTCCTGTTCACGTAGTAGTCGTAGATAAACGGTTCGTGAAAACACTTCAGGTCCCTACGCTCGCGCATAATTCGCTCAACAGCAGTAGACATGGATCTTGGATGCGACCACAATGCAAAAATTGGATGCACGCTACAGCTCCGTAGAAAATACTAATCGAAGGGCTTTCATGTCGTTGTCCGCAAAAGAACGATCGATTCTTGAAATTCATAGTACTGCTATTCGCTCACGGTTCTCTAATTTATTGACCAGATTGAATTCTATATCAATGAATGAGTTAACACTCACCGTCGCCCAAGTTTGGATTAGAACATCCAATTGGTTTCGTGTTTGGCTGAAATGGTGACGTAAAGTTTTGAAACAAAAAAAATGCTTACTTTTGACTGGAGTTCATCAATGGAATTTCGAATTCGGAAGTGAACTACTTAAATCAATTTCACCAAAAATCCAAAGGGATATTTCAAATCTAGTGTTTGAGTTTTTCTTTAGTCCATATCCCGGGCCATGTTATAAAACTCCGCATTGGGTTCCATTCCAAGTACATTGGCCAAACGGTTGCTCATCCCAAAAAATGCAGTAATGGCGGTGATATCCCAAATGTCTTCTTCACTGAATCCGGCGTCTCTTAATGCCTGATAGTCCGACTCGTCAACGGAACCGGACTCATTACACACTTTCACCGCAAAATCCAACATGACTCGTTGTCTGGGTGTGATATCGGATTTACGGTAATTCACTGCAACCTGATCTGCTACCAATGGGTGTTTCGCCCTGATCCGTAAAACTGCACCATGTGCTACAACACAGTACTGGCAGTTGTTTTCACCCGAGGTTGCAACAACGATCATCTCCCTGTCCGCTTTGCTAAGCCCACTTTCTTTCTCCATCAGTGCATCGTGATAGTCAAAAAATGCACGAAACTCAAGTGGACGATGTGCGAGCGCCAGAAACACGTTCGGTACAAAACCGGCTTTTTCCTGCACCGCCAGTATCCGAACCTGAATATCCTGTGGCAAAGTATCGAGTTCGGGAACGGGGTAGCGGCTTGCGGATGGTGTTTTCATGACTGGCAACTCCGAAAATTATTGAGGTGGCGGCAAGCTGAAATCAACTGCGCATTCTAGACCCGCTGGGATCAATCAAGGGTTCATTGATGACCTGGGCATCTTTTGCCTTACCGATTATCTCAATTTTAAAATCCTTGCTTTCGACTTTCGCGGGTGGTATGTAACCTAGCGCAATACTCTTTCCGGCCGTGTGGCCGAATGATGCTGAAGTCACAATTCCTGACACCTCTCCGTCGCACAAGATGGGCTCACCGCCCACTCCGTCCTGTTCGTCGACGTCGACTGTAAAACAGGTGAGCAGCCACCTAGGTGCTTTTGCAGCCGCTTCAAGCAGGTAATCGCGGCCAATGAAATCGCCTTTATCAAACTTGACAAACCGATCAAGGCGCGATTCAAACGGTGTGTATTCCGGGGAATACTCCCGTCCCCAACTGCCGTAATTCTTTTCCAGACGAAGCGACAGCAAGGCACGCGAGCCAATCGGGCGAATACCGTAATCCTGCCCTTTATCCATCACCATCTGCAACACCTCCAACTGATGTTCAGCTGGAAAATACATCTCAAAACCAAGTTCACCAGTAAAAGCAACCCTCAAAACCCAAGCCTGCGCCGGACCAACCTGAATCTGTCGAATCGATAAAAATCGCTGCGCTTCATTGGAAAAATCTTCACCAGTGAGGTCAGATAGAAGCGCTCTGGAATTCGGACCTGAAATTGACATACCAACCCAATCTACTGACATGCTGGTTACGTCAACTCCTGAAGGAAAACCATTTTTGCGAAACCATCTAAGGTGAGCGTTCTCTGCTACACCAGCACCAATCAGTAGAAATTCATCATCTTCGAGACGGGCAACAGTAAAGTCGGCCACCACCCCGCCCCTCTGATGCACCATTGGAGCAAGTGACATTCGACGATGTCTTGGAAGTGTATTGGTGGTCAGTCCATCAAGCCACTCAGCTGCTCTCGGACCTTTGACAATAAATTTGGCATAGGCAGAAGTATCAAGCAAACCTACCGAAGACCGAATGGTTCGACATTCATCGCCAACCGGCCCGAATGATTCCGTTCTGCGAAATGAGAAGTTTTCAACTGGCGCCATTCCTTCCGGTGCGAACCACATCGGCACCTCCCACCCAAACTGAGCACCGAACATCGCTCCATTGTTTTTTTGATGTTCGTAAGCAGGTCTCGTTCGCAGAGGGCGACCAGCGGTTCGCTCCTCATATGGAAAGAAAATTCTGAATCGAGTCTGATAGTTGTCGGCAGTCGTGTCCAGAACATAATCATGCGTTACCCAGTCGCCAAATCGGGCCACATCAATGGGCCAAATATCAAGACTCGGCTGGCCATCCAAGATCCACTCAGCCATCATTAATCCGAGACCCCCACCAATACTGAATCCTGGAATCAATCCACCAATCACGAAATAATTGGTAAGCTGTGACACTTCACCAACCAAGGGCATGAGATCTGGAGTCCAGATCATTGGTCCGTTGACGATTCGCTTGATTCCGGCGGTTTCAAGGCATGGCATACGATGCATTGCACGCATAACATTGTCTAGCACTCGATCTAAATCATTCGGTAGCAGTTCATGTCCAAAGTCCAGTGGTGTCCCATCAACTGACCAATGTAATCCGCCCCGTTCATACGCTCCAACCAGCAATCCCTTGCCTTCCTGGCGCATGTAGTATTCGCCATCGTTGTCGTGAATCAGGGGGATTTCCCGACCCAGTGCCTCAATTTCAGGAATGCTCTCAGAAACAAAATATTGATGCTCCATAGGCATCATTGGCAAATTGATTCCTGCCAGTTTTCCAACCTCCCGACCCCAAAGACCGGCACAGTTAACTAGGAATTTTGTTTCGATCCTGCCCTCGGGCGTTTCCACCAGCCAACCACCGTTGCGCTGCTGAGTCGTTGCAGTTACCGACGTGTTTCGATGAATCTTGACACCGTTCATGCGGGCACCTGCCGCATAGGCATTGGTTACTCCGCTGGGATCAATATGAAGCTCGTTGTGCTCAAACATCGCACTGATGACCCCATCGAGATTGAGCAAGGGATTCATTTCGCGGACGTCTTCCAGCGAAATCGTCTGAAAATCAAGTCCTAAATATTTGGCTTTTGATGCCTGAATGCGAATCTGATCATGGCGCTCTGGAGTGGAGGCCAGATAAATTCCTCCGACTGGGTGAATACCGCAGGATTGTCCGGTTTCTTCTTCAAGCTGTGGATACAGCCTGACCGTATAGTAGTGAAGCTTTGAAAGGTTTGCGTTGTCCTGCAGTACGTGTGTATTTCCAGCCGCATGCCAGGTTGAACCGGATGTCAGCTCAGATCGCTCAAGCAGAACTACATTTTTGCAACCCCTTTTCGCTAGGTGATAGGCGACGCTGCATCCTGCAACCCCTCCTCCGATAATTACGACTTCAGCAGTCTTTTGCACGCTATGTCCTCCTTTTGGGACTAAACAGGAGCCTTGCGACGCTCCTTACGGGTGGTTTCTATATATTCATCAAGCTCCTGCAAAATCGCCTCATCAACCTTAGGGGCTTCATATTCCGATAGCAGTTGCTGGTAAATTCGATTGGCGCGAGTTGTCGCGTCCTTTGCGCCGTCCTCAAACCAGGTTTCAAAGTTTCGCCAATCAGACAGTATCGGCTTATAAAACTCAGTTTCATAGCGCTCCATAGTCTGCTGCGCTGCGAAATAGTGGCCACCAGGACCGACTTCTCGCATTGCTTCAATGCCAAGCGTATCTTCGTCAACAACAACCGGTTTGAGGGTTTCCACTACGCCTTGCAACATTTCGGCATCCATCACAAATTTTTCGAATGAAGCACACAGTCCACCTTCCAGCCAACCGAGTGCGTGATGAATCAGGTTGGCCCGTGCCATCACTGATCCCCAGATTGACATCTGCGATTCGTATGTTGCCTGCACATCAGGCGCGTTTGAAGCGTTGACGTTGGAAGATCGGTATGGAAGATTGTAGAACCTGGCAAACTGTCCACCCATCAAGGTGGCTTTGACATATTCCGGGGTACCGAATGCCGGAGAACCAGTCTTCATATCAACATTGGAAGTAAAGCCTCCATACATCACCGGTGCGCCTGGGTTTACGATTTGAGAAAATGCGAGCCCCGCCAACGCTTCGGCATTCTGTTGAGTAACAGCACCAGCCAAAGTGATTGGTGCCATAGCACCGGCGAGTGTGAACGGAGTAATTACGACTACTTGATTCATTCTGGCGAGTTCAATGATGCCCCACAGCATTGGAATGTCGTATTGAAGTGGAGAATTAACATTGACAACGGTATACAGGCTGGGTTGCTGCGCCAATTCCTCCTGACTCAGGCTGTGACAAATCCGGGTGATCTCCAGAATATCCATGACGCGGTCGCGTCCTAATGAATAAACCCTGCAAACCTTGTCAGTGAGCGTCAGGTTTACCCTGGCGGTGTCGAGGTGTCGCGTTTTGGGGTCAAGGTCAAGTGGTTCAACCGGATGACCCGATATCGCATGAGCGACATTCACACTCTGTGCAAGCTTAATGAAGTCACTGTAATCCTTAAAGTTTCCTGAACGCCGACCTCCTCGAATGTCGCTGGCATTGGGTGGACCGGCTACAGTTGAAAAAGCGAGCCAGCGTCCACCGATTTTCAGACTCCGCTGCGGATTTCTTGCGTGAATCGTAAACTCAGACGGAGCCTTTGCTATGGATTCCAGGACCAGGTTTCGATCAAAGCGAACACGGGTTGAGTTTTTCTCGACGTCAGCGCCAGCAGTTTTCAGAATTTCTCGTGCTTCATCAAGCAGAAAATTGATGCCGATGTCTTCAAGTACATCCAATGATGCGTGATGAATTCGATTGAGCTGATCTTCGGATAGGATATCAATCGGAGAAAAAGGATTTTCAACCTGCTCAAACGGAAGTTGATCTATTTTGGCCTGCGAAGGTCGCTGCCTTCTCTGTCTTTCTCTGCGTCGACTATCTATCATGAAAGACTCTCGCGAGATACCTAATTTTCGCTGTGAAACAAGGGGTAATTGGCGGGAAATCAGGCATGCAAATGATTCACTCGGTACCTGTCAGTCAATTCTTCTAAAATAGCGGGCTTGCTACCTGAATTGAGTGACAAAGGCAGTGCCATTGATTCAATGTGTGTTAGTTTTTCAGCAAGTGAATTGAAAGGCATAAATATAACTTTTTTGAAATTGAAATTTATCGTTCCTCAAAACAAATATTAGGTTTCGTACCGCATGCGCACTTCCAAAGACCCCCTGCTTCAGCCATTCACACTCAAACATCTTGAGTTGAAGAATCGAATCATCAGCACCAGTCATGAACCGGCATATTCTGAAGATATGCTACCCAAACTGCGCTATCAACTGTATCACGAGGAAAAAGCCAAAGGGGGCATTGGTCTGACCATGTTCGGTGGCTCGACTCTGGTTGATCGAGACTCACCGCCAGCGTTTGGCAATCTTTTTGCGGGTACTGACGAAATCGTTCCCTATTTTCAGGAGCTTTCAAATCGGGTCCATCGACACGGTGCAGCGCTGATGTGCCAGATCACTCACCTCGGACGACGGACTTCACCCTATGTGGAAGACTGGCTGCCTACCGTGGCTGCATCGTGTGTCAGGGAACCGGCCCATCGCGCCTTTCCGAAAGAAATGGAACGCGAGGACATGATTCGAATCGCGAAGGCTTACGGTGCAGCAGCAAGGCGTTGCATGGAAGGTGGTCTGGACGGTGTCGAAATAGAAGGTTACGGGCACCTGTTGGACGGCTTCTGGTCGCCGCTTACCAATCGACGAACCGATGAATACGGAGGTAGTCTCGAAAACCGTTTGCGATTCACCCGCGAAGTCCTTGATGAAATTCGCAACCAGGTCGGATCAGACTATATCGTGGGACTGCGCATGGTGATTGACGAAGACCTACCAGGCGGAATCGAATTTGACGAAGGAATGACCATCGCAAAAAATCTTACCGATACCGGCCAGCTGGACTTCATAAATGTCATTAAGGGGCACGTGGATACCGATGAAGGCCTGTCCCACGTCATACCGAATATGGGCACTCCATCCGGACCGCACCTTGAATTCACTGCGGCGGTTCGTTCAGAATTGAAACTACCCATTTTTCACGCCGCCAGAATTGCTGATGTTGCAACGGCTAGGCATGCGGTCGGCAGCGGTTGTGTTGACTTGATCGGCATGACCCGGGCACATATGGCTGATCCGCACATCGTCAGGAAAATTGAAAATGGACAAGAGGATCAGATTAGACCATGTGTCGGGGCCGGTTATTGTATTGATCGGATTTATGTCGGATCTGAAGCATTGTGCATCCACAATCCCTCCACCGGACGGGAAGAAACTGCGCCTCACATCATTAGTCCAGCAAAAGACTCAAAACGAGTGGTGGTTGTCGGTGCAGGGCCTGGAGGGCTTGAAGCTGCAAGAGTGTTAGCAGAACGTGGGCATGATGTCGTTCTGTTTGAGGCTGGAGATCAGCCTGGAGGACAGATCAATATTGCAGCAAAAGTGGAACGAAGGCGAGAAATTCTAGGCATTGTTGACTGGCGTTACGCCCAATTGCAACGGCTGTCTGTGGAAATGCGGTTCAATACATTTGCCGAAGCGAAAGATGTAGTCCAGGAAAAACCAGATATCGTAATCATCGCTACTGGTGGACTTCCAAACTTATCATTCCTCGACTCAGGCAGTGAATATGCAACCACTACCTGGGATGTGCTGACAGGCATCACTGCCGTTGACTCTGAAGTTTTGGTCTATGACGATAACGGACAGCACCAAGGAATTTCCTGCGCAGAATACATTGCACTTAAAGGCGCGTCCGTCAAAATCGTTACACCTGACCGGAGTGTTGCTCAGGAAGTCGGAGGAACCAACTACCCAATCTACCTCAAGCTCTTCTACCAGCATAACGTTGACATGCTGCCAAATAAGCGCCTCATTCGCATTCACCGCAAAAATGGGACATTATCAGGTGAGTTCTACAATGAGTATGATCGCAGCACCACTACGATCTCTGCTCCTCAGATTGTTGTCGAACATGGCACTTTGCCCAATGATGAACTTTATTTCGACCTTAAGCCAGGCTCAAGAAATCAAGGAACAATCGACATCAATGCGCTGGTTGCTGAAAAACCGCAGAAGCATGTACCAAACCCAGATGGCACATATCAGTTGTTCAGAGTTGGTGATGCAGTAGCCAGCCGAAATATTCACGCAGCAACCTACGATTCACTGCGCCTTTGCCAGCACCTGTAAATGGGTGAAGTCAAAAAATCTGATGCCATTGTCATTGGTGGTGGCATCGCCGGTGCCTCCGTCGCTGCTTTTTTGGCTGATGATGGGCTAAGTGTCACACTGTTGGAACGAGAAAGTTCCCTCGCTTACCACACAACCGGACGTAGCGCTGCACTATTCACCCCGTACTATGGTCCAGACTCGATGCGCGCGTTTGGAGGCCTAAGCCGGAAATTTCTTGAGTCGCCTGAATTTGACAGTGAAGTTGAGATCCTGAGTGAGCGCAAGACTATTTCTCTTGTGGACAAAGCTCACTCAATGACAGTTGACCGGCCCCCAAAGAGTGTATGGCTGGATGAAACAGAATTTCTTGATCGTGTACCGTTTCTCAAACCCGGCAGATACGTTGGTGCTGTGCTAGATACTCAGGTTGCCTCTATAGATGTTCACGCGCTGCATAGTGTGTACGTACAAGCATTGAAAAACCGCGGTGGAGAAGTGGTAACTGATGCTGAGGTAGCCAAAATAAACCTGGCGCCATCCAACATTTGGGAGGTGGAGGCTGGTAGTCAGCGCTATGAGTCTGCAGTTGTCGCTAATGCCTCTGGTGCCTGGGGCGATCAAATTGCAAAGCTTGCCGGCATCAGTCCGATTGGGCTGATTCCAAAGCGCAGAACCATTGTTGTGGTGAATAGTGATCAATTCGATGGCGTCAATTTTGATGATTTGCCATTTGTCATCGTCGAGCCTGATTATCTTTATTTTCAGCAGTTTGGAGTCGGTCAGCTGATGATCTCACCAATTGATCAAACTCCGAGTGCACCCTGTGACGCACAACCGGATGAAATTGACATGGCGATCACAGTGGCGAGGTTTGAAGACGTTTCTACACTCAAGATCAAGCGCATTGATCACAGTTGGGCTGGTCTTCGAACATTTTCCTCGGATGGAGACCCGGTGATTGGGTGGGAACCGACAGTACCTGGGTTTTTCTGGTTGGTTGGTCAGGGTGGATACGGTGTATTCACCTCACCTGCAATCGGCCGTTATGCAGCCTCTCTGATTTCCAATTCAGAACTACCGCAGGCTTATAGAGCACACGGATTTCCATTTGAGAGTTTATCGCCAGACCGTTTTCGTTTGAACTCACTTGTTGCTTTTTCTTGAAGAGCGCAGATGAAACAAGTTGTTCAAGATTAAGGTAATTAAACGCTACCAATAACTCACTGCGCTGGAGAAGATATTCTCGATTTCCTGCTGCTCGACAACACGCGGAGCGTTTTGTATCGCCCGGGACTGACGAACCGCTGAAGCAGCCAGATCCTTTGCGTCTTCCACGTTGAATCCAACTCCACTAATTCCATTAGGCCCATTCGTACGTCGCATTAACTGGATCAGTTCCTCAGCGATTATTTCACCGGCATCGCTCGGTGTGGCATCTTTAGCATTGACACCCAGAAAGCCTGCAGCAGATAGGTGCCGCTGCGGAGCGCCTTCAGCAACATAACGAAATATCGCAGGAGCACAGACCATCACGCTAATTCCGTGCGGGACGAAAGGTGAAGTGACCTGATAGTCATTAGTAGTTATGTTGTCCATGAGGTGGGTAATTCCGTAGGACATAGCATGCGGCAGGTGCGTCCCACTATTACCAAACGCCATGCCTGCTAAGGTGGCACCCCACATTAACTGATCGCGAGCTTCGCGGTCGGTTTGATCGGTAACACCGCGCACAAGATAATTTCTAATGATTTCCAATGCTGTGCGCGCCGACATGTCACTCCACGGATTTGATCCTTGCAGCAGCGTGCGGCTATTGGGGTCTGGAATGTAATCCCACGCGGCATAGGCTCTCGCGGTATAGCATTCGAGCGCATGGCACAGCAGATCGTAACCCGTTGATGCCACAACATTGGCCGCTAGCGTGTCCGTACAGGCTGGATCTATCAGCGCCTCGGATGGCATCATATACGGAGAACCCACTACAAACTTGGTATTCAGTGCATTGATCCTAATCACCGCAACCGAGGTACATTCTGAACCGGTACCGGATGTTGTCGGGCAGGCGATGTGAGGCAATAGCGGCCCCGGCACTGGCTTGCCGACTCCAACCGGTGAACCAAAATAGTCAGTGAACTCCGCCGGGTATAGCGCGTAGACCATACCCGCTTTAGCAGCGTCCATCGTAGAGCCTCCACCAACAGAAATCACACCGTCGAATAGTCCGCCACGCAAAAATTCTGCAGCAGCGATGACAGTACTGTCGTCGGGTTCAATACGAATTTCAGAAAATACTGCAACATCAATCCCACCCGCCTGCAGCGCGGTTACAACTGTGTCAAAGTAAGGTCCGTTTCGAAGGAATGGGTCGATAAATAGTGCTACACGTGTGAAATCCCGAGCCTTGGCGCGGGCTCCAATCTCAGCTAGACATCCCCGTCCGAAGGTGATTTTTGGCATTACGACGGTGAACGATTTCGCACCGTGTTCATGCTGGGAAAAATGCTGGCAGCTCATAACACGAATTATCAGTCAAATTGGGTGCGTATAGTAGCGGAAAAGCCGAAACGAACTTACGTGAGTGGCGAGATCAAACTTGTCCGTTGGCGCAAATTGGCAAAACGTTCGTCGACTGCTATTTCGTTGAGACTTTATAGCTATCCAGAGAGTAAATTCGCTGTGTGCCACTCAGTTAGCTGCTGATCTCGTTTCAACACCATTTGCTGAAACATAACACCTTGGAAGTAGTTTTCTAGATTTTCTGGAGATTCAGTCCCTTTAACAGATGCGACTACAGGTAACGCACTTCGAGCCTCATCTTCAAAGCGTCGTGCTAGGTCAGGTTCACCCAAATAGGCACTTGACCACCAATCCAGAATTCGGGGCTTGGCTTGCTCAAGAGCCTCAGGTGCCGGAAGGCAATTTCCTTTACTCCGATTAACCTGGGGCAGGCTTGGCAGCAGATTCCACAGATCATTACAGGGCCATGCCGCATAAGGCATGCAGTGGTCAACATCAAAGCTCTTCAGAATGAATTTTCCGGTCCAAACGCAATAGATTCGATGGCCGTTTGCACGAAGGTTTTCTCCAAGCTTACGAACTAATGTGGTGTCGTGTCCTGGATCAAGCCACTTCAAGGATGCAAGATATTGATCTTGGGTGACTACCGTCTTTGATTGTTTGTAACCACGCATGACTTCGATCCATTCGCTGACTACGGCAGGTTCAATCCATGGAGCGTAGCGACTCATGGCTCGCCACACATGTATGGGTACGCTGAAAGTACCAAAATCCCACAGAAATTCTTCGTCAATTCGTACAGAGTCTCTGACTCGAACCGTTCTGTACTCGCAAGGAAAAACTTGACTGTTCACTGAACCGGAACTTCCGGGATAAGTGATGAAATTGGCCGGCATTCTGCGAATGCAGTTTGCGGCATCACGCAACGCACGAATGAGGTTTGCGGCATCTTGTCCGGAAAAAGTTTGGCCGACACGCAGATCATAGGGTGAACGAGAAGCAAGCCCTTGAAAACCCTCCTTCACAAATGACAACCCGCTGTTACCAGCAGGATGTTGAGGCAGATCATTGGCCAAAAGCGGTTGGAATCCCCGAACCCAGAATAGTGATATCAGACCAAGTGGTAATTCCACGTGTTGCTCATCTTGACTTAACCGCGCAAAACCACCGGCACTGTCTGCAGCACGAATTAGTGTACGAAGAAGCGCAAGCTTGTACGTTGAGGACTTACTGTCGTTGAAAACGATGTGTCGAAGTAATGGAAGAGCACCTGTTCCGTCATCTGGAAAACGCAGCCAGACGACATCCCAACTTACTTCAGGTCTTTGAAGTGCGTCGTTAATACGGTCAACGCGCACGATTTGAAGACCGCGCCGCTGCGCCAAGGATTCTACCTCAGCCACAGTTACCGGGTCCATCGGACGCCCTTCAGGCTGGGGACCGACACGGATACTCACCATCACACTTCCGCCAGGCCTTAATACCGAAACGATCTTGCGAAATGCCCGGTCGCGTTGAGGTTTCGGTACATGCATCCACACTCCACTCAACCACACCAGGTCAAAAGTGAGTTTAGAACTAAACACCTGCTCCAGCTTTGGCAACGTGTCATTCATCCACTGGATGTTTGAAGAATGATGTCGTTCCTGCCCGGCTTTTCTCATCTCCGTTGATGGCTCAACCGCGACAACCGTATGCCCTTTGTCCGCGAACCAAGCGGCGTCCCGTCCGTTCCCAGCACCGATATCGAGAACAAAACCAGGCGTGTCCGGCACAAGGTCCAATACAGCAGAGTGGATTTTTTCAAAAGGAAATCGCTCGTATTCTGATATCAATCTGGATGCTTCAGCATCGTATGCTGCAACGACATCCTCGACACTGAAGCCGTCTGGACGATCTTCGTTGACAGATCTGTGATAAGGCACTTTGTTTCGTTCTATCTGTAATGGAATGGTCGATCAATTACTTGCTGGGATCAACCCGGAACTCTTACCTTGGTGTTGAGAATAGCGGGGATAAAAGCATGTCTAATCTGCGAAACTGCTCACAGCCCTTCTAGTGCCTGACGCAAATCTTCGATAAGATCTTCTACACTTTCTATTCCAATTGACAGTCGAATCAGGTTAACTGGCACTTCACTGTGTGGTCCCTCAACAGTTCTTCGATGCTCAATCAGACTTTCCACTCCGCCCAGTGATGTCGCTCTGACAAACACCTTGGCCCGAGTTACGAATGCACGTGCTGCTTCCTGACCCCCTTTCATCTGCAGCGACATCATCCCACCGAATCCGTTGGTCATCTGACGCTTGGCTACTTCGTGTGAGGGATGGCTCGGCAACCCTGGATACAGCACCCTTTCAACTGCGGGATGTTCCTCCAGAAACTCGGCAATCTGCATGGCACTTTCGCAACTGCGCTGCCAGCGGATCGATAGAGTCCGCATGCCACGCAACAGAAGCCAAGCTTCAAATGAACCCAATATGCCGCCTGTCAGTCGGCGAACGTTGACGATTTCTTCCCAACGCTCGTTTACCTCTCCAGTTACGAGTACACCGGCATTAAGGTCGCTGTGCCCATTCAGATATTTTGTAGCAGAGTGAAATACGATGTCAGCACCTAAATTCAATGCCTGTGTCGAGATGGGAGACGCTGCAGTACCATCGACACCCAAAATTGCACCTGCTGCATGAGCATCATTGGCTGCTTTTTCAATATCAATCACATCCCACGACGGGTTAATGGGCGACTCAATCCAGACGATCGCTGTTTTGCCCGCTATCAATGAGCGAGCTAAATTGGTGGGGTCAGAGGGATCAAACAAAGTCAACTCAATATTCCGTTTTTCAGATATCCGCTTTAACCAGTCGACCGTGCCGTGATACATCACTTTCGGTGCTACGATATGCTCTCCCATGTTGACGGTTTCAAACACTGCAGCGATGGCTGCGAGACCCGATGCAAAAAATAACGCTTCCTCCCCGCCCTCCAATTCACAGATGATTCCTTCAAGCTGCTCATAGGTGGGATTGGAGTAGCGTCCATAAACATAGTTTCCAATTAACTCCAGATCATCATCGCGAGCGAATGTAACTGAAGGGTCAATTGGTGGAACGATACCACCGCTTGACGGATTGATGTAGTGATTGGCCTGAGCGAGTAAGGTTTTGTTGTCTTTCATTGATTTTCAATTCACCATATGTTTCAATGAGTTTGGCGTCAAATGACTCGGCAGCAAATGCTGCCTGGTAATGTCAATTAAATCCTGCGGTTGATAGGCTTCGTAGTCTGGCTGAACAGTTCGTATCCACTCGATCGCATGCCAGCCCCAACTGACCGCAATCGTTACAACTCCTGCTGCTTTGCCCTGCTCCATGTCACTGACGGTATCGCCAATCATGCAGGACTGCGATTGATCCGATCCGTTCTTTTGAATGATGCGTTGAATTTTTTCTGCTTTGGTCCCCGGAACATCTCCACCGACGATTTCATCGAAGTGCTGCTTGATTCCTTGATGCTCCAATACTCTTTGAAGTACCGCTACAGAGGTTGCTGAGACAATGCCAAGTTTTGCAACTTCTCTCAGCTGTTGAACGACCCTGGCAATTTCTGGAAAAAGTTGAGTCTGCTGGTATCGATCATAAAGTGCCCGATCAATTTCAACTACGAACTCTTGTGAAAGACTTGGGTTAACATTTGCGGCTTCCACAATCTCTGAAATTAACATGCGTTTGATATTACGCAGGTCGTCCGGTACAAACGCAACAGGTTGCTTTAGTTTTCGGCCGGCAACGTTGACAGCTTCCGAAAATACTTCGATAGAGTCGACAAGCACCCCATCATAATCAAACAGTATCGTCGAAGACATTTTCAAATCTGAATTGTAGGATTGCTGTTATTCGAATGCGGGTATTGAATGAATTTAGCCGTGGTCGCCCAGATTCTTGAGTCCACAGACGTGGAGACGGTACCATACATATTCAAAATAACTTCGATCAATATACAGTGAGAACGATTCTTCAGCAATTCGCGTAACGATACCTGCAATTGAAAATACTGCGGTTGAAGTTGTTTCGCCAATTGCAAACTCGTGGAGATTGAGTGGAACTGCATGCGCCAAAACTTCCAGCGCGTCAGTGCCGGCAAGTTGAATTCCAAGATATAGATCGGAAACATTGACAACACTCAGTTTCTGCGGGTCACTGTTGCAAGTGGCAGCCCTGTGCTCAATCTGATACTCCTCATTTAGTGAAGACTGGATCAGTATTCGTCTTGGTCCGAGCTTAAGAATATTGAACTCTACAGATGAGAAGAATTCATCGGTGTCCGGGGATTCTTCCTCCTTGAAACGCGCAACAAAATCATCCAGAATCGGTGAGTTGCACCGAACGTCAAACATGGCTTCTTGATCCATGGGTGTGATTTCTACCGAGTATCCCATGTTCACATCCTCAGCCTAATCCCTTCAGCATCATAGAATATCGGGCGTGTGACTTCTAGAGGTAGCGGTTCACCTTCATCCCAGGCAAGTACTGTCTCGCCAATTCTGGAACGCCCGTCCGTTAGTATTCCAAGCGCTATCGTGCGTTCCAACACCCCACTCCAGACACAGGCAGATACAAACCCCTCTGACAACACCTGTTTGTCCGCAGGCGCTATAGGTGCTCCTTCCGAAATCAGTTGATTTGAGTCTTTGGGCAGTAAACCAACGAGCTCCTGCCGTATTGGCTGGCTCTGTCGACGAATCTCCATTGAGCGTTTGCCAATGAAGTCCTTCTTTTTCCTGCTCACAATCCAACCGTGTCCCAAGTCAATTGGATCGACTGTCCCGTCAACTTCATGAGCCAGAGACAAAAATCCTTTTTCGACTCGAAGGACGTGATTGGCTTCCGAACCAACTGGGCAGATGTCCCAATTCTGCCCGACTTCAATGAGATACCTCCAGAGCTTAAACCCGTACCCCGAAGGCGTATTGATCTCAAAACTCAACTCCCCAGTGAAACTGACCCGAAACACCCTAACTGGCATCCCGGCAATGGTACCTTCCACAACATGCATGAATGGCAGGGCTTCTCGTGACCAATCGATGTCTGATTCTGTGGATTGAAGCATTTGCCTTGCTAAAGGTCCGCAAACGGTCGCGTTCGCCCACTGAGAGGTGACCGGTGTGATGATCACATTCAATTCAGGGCACTCGACATTGATCAATTTGTCGAGTTTACGCTCTACCGCTGGTGCACCCCCAGTAGAACAGGACAAAAGGTATTGATCATCATCAATTCGAAAGGTTACGCCATCATCAAAAACCAATCCCTCTTCATTGAGCATCAACCCATATTTGCCCTGACCGGGTTTTAAACCGCTAAAGCTGTTTGTATAGATAAGATTGAGTAGTTTCTCGGTATCCTCGCCCCGAATGATAAATTTACCGAGTGGTGAACCATCGTAAATTCCAACATGATTTCTCACCGCGTAACACTCTCGATTGATCGCCTCATTCATGGACTCGCCGTCCTTTAAGTAATAACCAGGACGTCGCCATCTGGCTCCTGCTTCGTACATCACTGCACCGTGCTCTTTGTGCCAATCAGTCATCGGTGTATGGCGGTAAGGCAGTACCACATCACCCGCCTGACTGCCGGCAATCGAGCCAAACTCAACCGGCGTGTAGGGCGGTCGAAAAGTTGTCGTGCCAACTTCTGATGGATGGCAATCCAAATGAAAGGCAATAATCCCGATCGCATTGACATTGGCAGTCTTTCCCTGATCGAGTCCCATGCCAGTGGTTGTGTAGCGTTTCAGGTGCTCAATCTCATCGAACCCTTCCTGAATGGCGAGTTTCAAGTCGAAAACAGTAACATCTCCCGCAAAATCGACAAAAGCCTTGACGCGTTTATAACCGGCAGTTGAACTCCAGAACGTATCGACTTGATAGTTGGTGTGATCGCTGTCTGAGACCTCTGGAATCGGAATCGGTACCGCCTCAATCCCAATATTTGATAACGCCTTCGACCCGATTTGCACAGCAGATGTCAGACAGCCTGCTAAAGACATTTCGCCAGTTACGACGCCAGCGCAGAGCGTCGCCTGAACGGCTTGGTCTGGTACGAATGATGCAATTTTGTCATCATAGCGAAGTGTTCCGCGAGATTGAGAGAAGAGATGAACGCTGGGATTCCAACCACCTGAAACACAGACCAGATCACATTCGATCTTGCCCTTTTTCTCTTTGCCGGATCTATCCCGGGCATGGACCACAACACCCCTGACTTGTTTACCAGCGCGTATCACCAATTGGATAGAAGCTCCCTGCAGCACTTGGACATTTAAATCACCCGTCCTAATAACGGAATTCAATTCAACATCACTGCGCGTATCCACAATGGCGGCAAGTTCAATACCTGCTGCATACAGATACGGCAGAATGTCGTAGGCACTGCTGTTGTTGGTGAACAGTACCGCTCTTTTTCCAGGTGCCACCCCATACGTCTGAATCGCTTCCATCACTGCAGAGCAGAGCATCACACCGGGCACATCATTGTTTTCAAAGACGATTGGTCGTTCGATTGATCCCGTTGCCAATATGACCTGCTTCGCCCAAATTTTCCAGTTTCGACCGATCAGTTCTGCGGGTTTCGGGCCACGTTCCGAAACGCACACCATGTTTCCTTCCTGGTAACCCCAGGCCGTTGAATTCCAAAGGCAGGTTACGTGATCCATGCTTTTCAGTTCATCAACTGTACGCGTTATCCAATCGATTGCAAACTGCCCCTCAAGTTCTGTCTTGCTGTACAGCAAACTGCCACCAGGCTGAGTCATTTCATCGACAATCACGGTCCGTGCCCCGGACTTCGCCGCGGTCAACGCCGCCAGTAGGCCGGCAGGACCGGCACCGATAACCAAAATTTCGCAATGATCAAACCGGTTCAGGAATTGACCAGTAGGTACCTGTCTGGGCGCCATTCCGAAGCCGGCAGCACGCCGAATCAGCGGCTCAAACGCATGCCAGTTGGGCCACATGAAAGTTTTGTAATAGAAACCCGCTGGAAGAATCGGGGAAAACGCACCGAATATTGAACCAATGTCGAAATTGACGCTGGGCCAGCAGTTCACACTGAACGCTTCAAGGCCTTCATAAAGTGGCTGAACACTAGCAAGAATATTGGGAGATTCATTTTTCCCTACAATCTGTACAAGTGAGGTTACGTCAGCATACCCGCGATTTTGGACCCCACGCGGGCGGTGATACTTGAAGCTTCTGGAAAGGACGTTAACTCCGTTTGCCATAAGTGCCGAAGCGAGTGTGTCGCCCTGAAATCCGACATAATCCCTGCCGTTGAATCTAAATTTCAGGCTTTGCGTTCGATCAATATAACCGCCGAAATCGAGCCTATTTGAATTCACGCGACTCACGAGTCCGTATCCCCATCCATGATCTCGTGTGTTGTGGTATCGCGACGAAGTTTAAACCACTCGCCACAGCCTTTTTCGTGGCACCAGTATTCTTCTAAAATTCCGCGGCGATTGTCCGCCTGATAAAGGTATTCAAGCCAGGCTTCGTCATTCTTTTCTATAAACTCACTGCGCGATGGCTTCACTTGACCGGCGCACCTGAACTCCGATTCAGCACGTACTCCACAGCATGGACAATGAATTAGTAACATCGTGCGGCTATCCTAATCAGCGAATTGGATAATTTTGATCGGACAGAATCCAAAATTGTGAACAAAATTCGGTTAGTACTGTGCAGATCACTCAATCGGTCGGAACTGTCGTTCCACCTTCAAGCAGATAATTCAATGTGGAGAATCTCTCCATCCCGTATCCCGCCGCCAGCGGGTGTGGCTCATCGCGGGCGATTAAGTGCGCAAAAGTCATACCGCCAGCAGGAATGGCCTTGAATCCACCCCACCAGCCAGCACTGACATAGAACCCTTTTATTTCAGTTGCGGAAACTATCGGACTACCATCCTGAGCGAATTCAAGAGCACCGCCCCATTGCCGCATCAACTTAAGCCGTTGGAAGGTAGGAAAAAGCTCAAGTAACCCCGATACGGTGTCTTCCAGCATTGGGAACTTTCCACCCTTTCGAAATGAAATCTGCTGTGCATCCGTCGCTCCACCAATCACCAACTCTCCCTTATCGGAATGGCTGAGATATACCCCTAAATCGGGACAATTAACGACAACATCAAGAACCGGCTTAATCGGTTCAGATACGAATGCCTGTAGGTTATAGCAGCGAAGCGGGAGTCTCAAGTCGACCAGACTAGCCACTGCAGTGTTCTCATTACCGGTTGCGATCGCTACTTTGTTAGTCTTTATTCGTCCTCGACTTGTCTCAATTTCAGTAACCGCGCCATCATCGCCCCGGCGGATGGCTGTGACTTCAGCATTCTGAATGATGTCGACACCGTAAGAGTCGGCACCTCTTGCATACCCCCATACGATTGCATCATGCCTGGCGATACCGGCACGTTCCTGAACTGAACCACCTAGAATGGGCAAGCGGCAATATTCCATAGGAGCCAGAATCGGAATTCGCTGCCTCACTTGGTCAGGTGTCAACATCTGAAATTCAATGCCCAGTCTATTCATGTTGAGCGCGCGTCTTCTCATGTTGCGCATACTCGCAGTAGTCAACAGCACATCGACTTCGCTGCGCTGACTGAGCATGATGTTGTAGTTGAGTTCCCGACTCAGTCCTTCATAGAGCTGCAGCGATTTATCAAAGAATCGAATGCTGATATCACGAAGGTAATTGGATCGCACAACTGCAGTATTACGACCACTGTTGCCGCCACCAATCCAGTTTCTTTCAACCACAGCTACATTATGGATACCGTGGTTTTTCGCCAGATAATAGGCAGTCGCGAGACCATGCCCACCGCCACCGACGATGACTACATCGTATTGCTTCTTAGGCTGTGGACTTCGCCAAGCTGGCTTCCAATGCCTGTGAGCGCGAACTGCGCCACCAATCAGAGTGAATATTGAATAACGTTGATCTGAGCGCACAGCAGTTAGTGCTGCAATATCTGGCTGAGGAAAAGCTCGGTTCGCTCGCTCTTGGGGTTGGTGAAAAATTCAGTTGGAGGGGCTACTTCGACGATTTCACCATGATCCATAAAGACCATCGTATCTGCGACCTGTTTGGCAAATCCCATCTCGTGTGTGACCACCATCATCGTCATTCCGCCTTCCGCCAACTCCACCATGATGTCCAATACGCCGGAAATCATTTCAGGGTCGAGGGCGGATGTTGGTTCATCGAACAGCATCACCTCCGGGTGCATACATAGCGACCTTGCAATCGCAACGCGCTGCTGCTGACCACCAGACAGTTGACTGGGGTATTTCTTAGCCTGCTCAGCAATGCGAACCTTTTCCAAATATTGCATCGCTCTTTCTTCCGCTTCTTTTTTTGATACTTTTAAATTGCGGATTGGTCCCAACATAAGGTTCTGTAGGACTGTGATGTGCGGAAACAGATTAAAGTTCTGAAACACCATACCGACTTTACGGCGAATGGTCTGCAATGATTTCGGGTCACTCTGTACGACAACTCCGTCGATCAGAATTTCACCGGCTTCGAAGGTTTCAAGCTGATTGACACACCGTATCATCGTTGATTTACCAGAACCGGACGGGCCACAAACGACCATTCGTTCACCTGAATGAACTGTCAGGTTGATGTCCCATAGCGCACAAAAATCTCCGTACCATTTGCCTACGTTAACGAATTTCAAAAGTTCCTTGCGAGACGGATCGGAATTTTTCTTTTCTGCATGGTCTGACACTTCAACACTCCTAGTTTCTTTGAATACCCAAGCCGAAACGCTCAAATCTCTGGAACAATACCGCAAGCGGAAAACACATCATGAAATATAAGACAGCGGTAATCATCCAGGCTTCGAAAAAGTGGGTCGTGGTATTGGAAACATCCTGAGTCAGAAAAGTCAATTCCTGAACTGAGATCAACGACACGATACTCGAATCCTTCACCAGTGTTATAAATTGTCCAGCCAATGGCGGCAGGATTGTCCGCAACGCCTGTGGCATGATGATGTCGCTTAGCACACGAAAGCGCGAAAGTCCAATTGCTCGAGCGGCTTCCCACTGGCCCTTGTCAATAGATTGAATTCCTGCCCGCACAATTTCAGTTATGTATGCACCTTCAAAAACCGCCAGACAGATGAGCCCAGCAAGAAAATTGTTGAATAAATCGGTAGGTCCGAACAACACCTTCATTACCGCGAGAGTTCCCGGCGAAAAGGTTTGCTCAATTCTATCCAGTCCCAACAGAGGAATAATCTGACTGCTGATAAAGAAGTAAAAGACGAAAATGAAAACCACCGGCGGTATGTTCCGGATCAGTTCCACGTACAGCCGGCTGCCAAGTTTCAGGAACAGGTTGTTACTGACTCGACACAGGCCCATGACGATTCCGATTACAGCGGCAATGATGGTCCCCCAAAATGCCAGACGCAGCGTCATCGCTACACCCTTCAGAAACAAATTGGGGAATATTTCACCGGTTATTTCGTCAACTCGAATGACGTACTCGAATACCAGCGGCCAATCCCAGGTGTAAACCAGGACGTGCTCCACCCGGTAATATGTGTATACCAGCACTGTAACGACAACGCTGATTATTGCGATATCGAGCAGCGTGACTCGCCTGGTTTTTTCAGCCGGAGGCCGCAGTCGAGCTTCATTCATGTCAAACTATCAATTGGAAGTAATGTGTTTCCCCGGCGAACGGCCGGGGAAACACAAAATCAAACTAGCTTACTGTTCTTCTACCTGGTCTTTCCACGTTTGTGCCTTAAACCAGAAATCATGACGTTCTTTCAGCCAACCATTGCTCGTGTTTACGACAATCCAGTTGCTGAAGAAATTGAGCGCATCCGGGTCTCCTTTACGGAGTGCAAAGGCTTCATCTCCCGTCGTCAGGTTTTCATCAGTTGGCATGAAAAGCTTGCCTGGGTAGTTGCCCATCCAAAAGCGAGGTTTTGGTGCCGATGAAATCATTGCATGTGCATTCCCGTTGACAACTTCCTGAAATGCCTGAGCATCATCATCGAACCGAGCAAGGCTTGCCTTTGGAAAGAGTTCTTGCGCTGCATTGCAGGGTGTAGCGCCACGACGACATGCAATTGTTACGTCTGACGCGTTAAAGTCTTCGACTGCAAACCCTTCTGCCAACTCGATATTAGCGACCATCTGTTGTCCAGAGTGCGCATATGGCGCGGTGAAATTTACAGTTAAGTTGCGCCCTGGTGTGATAGACATACCCCCAATGATCACATCAAACTTTCGAGCAATCAAAGCAGGAATGATTCCGGACCAAGCAGTGGGAACAAATTCGACTTGCACACCCATGTCTTCAGCAACCTTTGTTGCAACATCGATCTCAAAACCAATCAGGTCACCTTTCTTGTCTCGCATCGCCCAAGGTACAAAGGTGGACATGCCAACTCGAAGCGAACCGCGCTTTTTGATCTCTTCCAAGACACTTTCAGCAGCCAACTCCTGCGATGCCGCTCCGGCCATAGCTGAAAACGCTAGTGCGAAAGCTGTAAACATCGTAACGAATAGGTTTCTTAGTTTCATTTTTAACTTTCTCCTAAAAGTAATTGACGTTACCGTCCACGCATGGCTCTAGACTCCATCCATGAAACGAATAACGAGAGTGATACAGTCACGACAAGATAAATGCCAGCAACTGTAAACCAAATTTCGAATGCCATAAAGGTCTCCGAAATAATGTTCAATCCTTCTGTCGTCAAATCTGCAACTGCAATCACGCTGACGATTGCTGAGTGCTTGATCAGATTGATGATCAAACCGGTCATTGGCGGAAGGATTATCGGGATCGCTTGTGGAAGAATCACATCCCGATACATGTTAATGCGACTAAAGCCTATTGCCTTGGCCGCTTCAGTCTGACCGCGAGGTACTGACTGAATACCCGCGCGAATGATTTCTGCTGCAAAAGAGCCCTCAAAAAAGCTCAGACACAGTACCCCGGTCCAGAACCGGTCAATTCCAACAATTGGTGCAATAATGAAATAGAACAGGAAAAGTTGAACAAGTAGCGGTGTATTGCGAATTGATTCAAGATAGACACTCGCAATCAGTTTCCCTGAAAATGAATTGGACATCCGGAGCAGTGCGGTAACTAATCCGATCACCACCGACAACACCATGCTGACTGCAGTGATCTCGAAGGTGACCATCAAACCCTTCATTAACGCGCCCCAAATCAATTCACCATCAACAATCCGATAAATGAACTGGTCGACTCGATACCACTGCCAGTTGTATTGCATGGCTTTCGCACCCTTATAGATGACCCATGTAGCCAATCCTCCAAGCAACAGTAGTTGCCCAATGTCAACAAGGGGGGACTTCCGAGTAAACAAAATACTCGGTGTAGGTGGTCGGACTCTATGCCCCGTCTCCAACTGTGCAGATTTATCCGCCATTTCGAATGTCTTGGTAGTCGCCGCTGTTGATATTAGTTGTTTTCGCGACTTGAATCGAAAATTTATATTTCTTTTGGTTGCTAAAGATTCAGCTCATTCCTGAAATTGTGATTGTAGCCGAGATTTCAGTGCGTTTCGAAATTTTACCCGGGTCTCTTCACTGTGGAGTGTAACGTAATCGAGTGGATAGAACTCTCCAGGTTCGATATGCATGCAAACAAGCACCGGACCTTCCAAATCCAATATTCCCTCAATCTCTGAATTGAATTGACGGATGTCGTCGAAGGAAAAAGCGTGTCTGTACCCCGCCGCAATCGCCATTTGATCGAATTTGATGATTGCAGCTCCGGGAATCGGATATTCTCCGTTCACTTCATACATATTGTTCTGGCTGACAAAATGAAAAAAGTTTCGCGGCGCCATATTGGCAACTGTAACCAGCGACCCGAGATTCATCAACAGACTGCCATCTCCGTCCAATACAACTACCTTTTCATCCGGGGCACCCAACGCCAATCCCAAACCGTGCGAAGATGCCTGACCCATCGCACCAGTGCAAAGATAGTTCAGGTCATGAGGCCTGATGCGCATCCAGTCAAACGCCGTCTGATAGACAGCAACTGCAATACCGTCCGGATAGTGCCGGGCCAGTGCCTGTAGCGCCTGATCTCGTTTCATCATGCTCGATCAGACAGGCGGATTAGGTACAAATATTGCGCAAGGTGAGGAGTACTCGTATGCGGCTTCAATCATCTCAACAATCGAGATGGCACTCTCTTCATCCGTGATAAAAGTATGACGAAGTTCCAAGGCATCACAAATCGGCCCAAGCGCACGAATTCCAATACTTTTTGACTGATTCGGATGCGTATCGGGATCAGAACCCTGCAGTCCTACAACCATGACAACCGGTAGCTGGTATTCCACTGCAATCGCGCGTATTGCATTGATCGAATCCAGAAAGCCGGTATGCTGAATCAAAAGTAGTGCACGTTGCCCACAATAAGAAAGGCTCGCACAAATCGAAACTCCCTCATCTTCCTTGCAGACCGGAATAAACATGAAGTTGGGATTAGATGACAGTGGCCAGAGCACTGTATCGCAGGTAACGATATCCGGTAGAGCAACAACAGACTGAATTCCTGCATCCTCGAATGCCTTGATAATTGATGCACCTTTGATCGGCAGCGTCATGATCTCCCCGCTTCTTGAGCCGCGGTGGGTCCGTTGATCAGGTCCTGAAGAACGTGTGAAACCTCTTTCATCTGAGAAGGTGTTCCAATCGTAAATCGAATGCAGTCGGAGAAAGCGTCAGATGCCAGGCGACGGGTGAAAATTCCCTGTGCCAACAACTCACGGTGCAGATCGGATGCCACTACGGGTTCTGGTGGAAATTTTGCCAGTAAAAAATTGGTTTGGGAAGGAAGTACTCGGGCACCCAATCGCTCAAGAGTGGCAGCGAACTTCTGCCGCCCGTTCAGGTTGCGTTCAAAGACACTCTTTGTGTATTCACGGTCTGCCATTGCTGCTTTGGCACATTCAAATGCAACATTCGAAATCGGAAAAGTCATTCCGATTTTTCGAATCGCATCAGTAATCCGTTTCGGTGCGTACATCCATCCCAAGCGCAATCCGGCAAGGCCGTAAATCTTTGAAAATGTTCTTGTCATTACAACATTTTCATTTTCTTCAACAAGAGAGGCCGGGTCTCCAAATTCATCGTCATCAACATATTCGAGATAGGCAGAATCCAGAATCAGGAGGACGCTGGACGGCAGATTCTGATGCAGTCGCCTGACTTCCGACCCACTCACCCAAGTGCCAGAGGGATTATCGGGATTTGCAATCATGACGATTCGAGTTTTGGACGAAACACAACTCAAAACTTCGTCGACATTCGTCGTAAAGTCGCTATCGTTCGCACGAACTGGAACAGCATCATTAGCGTACGCGTAGTTTGGAATTTTCTGATAGCCATTGATACTGCAGATCAATTCGTCGCCCGGTCTTAAAAATGCACGAGCGAGTCTTGCCAGCAAGTCATCGGAACCGTTCCCACAAACAACACCGTCGGGACTGAGTGCATGATGATGAGCGACGCGTTCGGTCAATGCAGCTTCTGCACCATCAGCATATCGTTCCATTTTCTGAATCGCTTCGGTGGCAGCAGCTATCGCCAGGTCACTCGGGCCAAACGCACTTTCATTGGAAGCAATGTTAATGCGAGTTCTAGCCAGTGCTTTATCGTCCGCTGCAACCATGTGCGGCTTGATGTTTTCTAGACCGGGACGCAGTTCAGGGGTCATGGACGGCGAGGGAAAATTGAAAAATTGTTGAAACTGGTCAACTGAAGCCTTTTATTTTCTCAAAATCATCGTCGATTCTGAGACTAATTTGCCGAAAGTCCAAAATTACTTAATGGAAATAGCTTGTGTACTCGTAGTTCATGGTCGTAAGACCGTCATCTTTTGTTCAATACGACCTTGGCAACTCCAGAACATGTTCTGATAGATAGCTCAAAATCAGATTGGTTGAAATCGGTGCGACCTGGTACAGCCGTGTTTCTCGGAACTTTCTTTCTACGTCAAATTCTTCGGCAAAGCCAAATCCTCCGTGCGTTTGCAGACAGGCTTCTGCAGCCTCCCACGAAGCATCAGCAGCCAGCAACTTCGCCAAATTTGCCTCTTCACCTGGATTTGCACCTTCATCGAACAATCTCGCCGCTTCTCTAAGCATCAACTCAGCAGCCCGCATTCCTGCGTATGCTCTTGCGACTGGAAACTGTATTCCCTGGTTCTGTCCAATTGGTCGATTGAACACCACTCGTTCGTTGGCATAGGCAACAGTCTTTTCAATAAACCACTTTGCATCACCGATACACTCCGCAGCAATTAATATCCGCTCGGCGTTCATACCAGAGAGAATGTACTGAAATCCCTTTCCCTCCTCTCCGATTAAGGCATCGGCAGGCACCTCCATGTCCTTAAAAAACACTTCTGTGGTTGAGTGATTAATCATAGTGCGAACTGGTCGAATCACTAACTGAGATTCTGATATCTTCCGAGTATCGACCAAGAGTGTCGTTAATCCGTCGCTTCGCTTTTTCACCTGATTGATTGGTGTTGTACGACACAATAACAGCATCAGATCAGAGTATTCGGCTCGGGAGGTCCAGATTTTCTGACCATTCACGATGAAGCGGTCACCGGTGCGAATTGCAGTGGTGCGCAAAGATGATGTATCGGACCCGCTACCGGGTTCGGTTACACCAAACGCCTGAAGACGAATGGAACCATTTGCAATGCCGGGCAGATATTTTTCTTTCTGTTCTTCTGACCCGTGACGCAGTACCGTCCCCATGATGTACATCTGAGCATGGCACGCAGCTGCATTCCCACCAGATCGATGAATTTCCTCCAGAATGGCAGCGGCGGCAGAAATTGGCAGTTCATAGCCTCCGTACTGCCGCGGAATAAGCGCACCTAGATAGCCAGAACACGTTAGAGCAGCAACAAATTCTTCCGGATATGAGCGATTTCGGTCACAGTTTTGCCAATAGTCCGAACCAAAATCAAGACAGAGCTTCTGGACTCCATCGCGAATATCCGGGTGGTCAAGCTGATAATTCATGTCTCACAAGTATGCTGCGCGAAAGTGACTGCGGGTTTAGATAGAAATATCTTGAGAAATTCGTGCTAGCGGCAACGTATCGATTTTATCACCCGTTTTCATCTCAGTCCGTCAAGCAAAACAATATTCATGTTATCCCGATGCTAACACAGGCATTTTCATACTACTGATACTATTGATTTATAGGGGATAATATTGTAGTAACACTCAATACCTCGCCTATGAGAGTGAAAAAATCATGCCACAAGCGCCTCTATCTTCTGAAAACTACGATACGTTATTGATTGAATCAATCAGTGATCACATTTTCATCGTAACTTTAAATCGACCAGAGGCTTCGAACGCCTTCAACACCCAGATGGTCCGGGATATTTATCAGTTGTATGAAGGAATCGCGCTAGGTCGGACTGATTACCGCTGTATTGTCGTTACCGGTGCCGGAAAACGGGCATTTTGTGCGGGTGCCGACTTAAAGGAAAGGCGTGGAATGGACGATTCAGTTTGGTCGAGACAGCACCTGGAAATCGAACGCATGGTGAGAGCGATCAGGGACTGTCCCATACCTATCATCGGAGCGGTCAATGGCGCTGCCTATGGTGGAGGATGTGAACTGGCATGCTTAATGGATTTTCTCTATGCTTCAGAAACCGCGCGATTTGCGCTACCGGAAACTGGACTCGGGATCATTCCCGGTGCCGGCGGAACTCAAACACTACCGCGCTCTGTTGGTGAGCGTCGCGCCAAGGAGATCATTTTGACAGGCAGATCATTTTCAGCACAGGAGGCATTTGAGTGGGGTCTAGTCAATAGAGTCGTGCCACTTGATCAACTGTTATATTCGGCCATTGAAACAGCAGAAAAAATTTCTACCAACGCACCTATCGCAATTCGACAAGCTAAACAGTCCATTCAAAAGGGAGTGCAAATGAGCCTGTCCGATGCACTAGCGTTTGAAATTGAAGCCTACAACCGAACGGTCCCAACTCGCGACCGGCGTGAAGGAGTTCAAGCATTTAATGAAAAGCGCAAACCAAAATTTGAAGGAAAATAAGTGAAGTGAAGTTGGTGACTAGCGCAATACCAACTTAATTACACTTCACCAAATCAATCGTTATTCTGTAATACCGATACCAGCAACGACGCGATGTTTATGGAACGCCTGATTTTTCGATAGATTGCGATGTCGTAGAGAAGAGCTTGGTCATTGAGAGGCATGGAACAATAATACCCTTATATTTCAAGAGTATAGATTCAATGCCATTAAATCGTTCCACGAATTATGGAACGATTTCACCTACTTGCCATGTTGATGGGTAATATGGTAGCTATTGTGCAATTCTGTACGCTGTGCTTGTACATCATTCCCACCGTGGGAAGGTATTACTCAATCGTTACTCTGCAAGGCTGATTCCAACAACTGTGCGACGTGTATAGATCGCCTGCCAGTACCCAGTTCAATCTGGTGGCGGCAGGAAGTTCCGTCTGCAACTATGATTGTGTCCTCTCTCGCCTCGCGAATCGCCGGCAACAGATCAAGCTCTGCCATCTTGGATGAAATGCGCCAAGTATCCCTACCGTAGCCGAAAGCTCCAGCCATACCGCAGCAACCGGAATCAACGACACTAAACTTCAATTCGGGAATTCGTGCTAGCGCACTTTCCACAAAACTCATCTGATCAAATGATTTCTGATGACAGTGACCATGAATCAAGGCAACCCGATCAATAGGTTTCAGTTTGAGGTCGGGGTTTTCTTTTTCCAGGAACTCTTCAAACAGGAACGAATTTTGTGCCAGCAGTTCCGAGACATCGCTACTGACCAATAGTGGAATCTCGTCACGTAGACCAAGCAAACAACTTGGTTCCAGTCCTACAATCGGAATACCCTGTTTCAGGTAGGATTCGACTGCTGTCAGCAATCGGTTGATTTCCAACTTTGCCTCATCGATCAGACCATTCGTCAAATAGGTACGTCCGCAACACAAAGGATGTCGAGTGTCATCTGAAACAGGAAAATGGATGCGATAGCCCGCTGCGATCAAAACCTTTACTGCGGCTCTTAGATTAGCCGGCTCAAACCACCTGTTGAAAGTGTCAGCGAACAGGACTACCGGCTTGCCATCGGATGGTCCTAGGCTTTGAGATTGTAAAAATGGATTTCGATGCCATTTTGGCAAAGGACGATAACGACTCAACTGCGTAAAGGGTTCCAGAACTGAACGGATAGTTGAGGAATTGGAAAGTAGATTGCTGATCCAGGACAAACGACTAGCAAGTGGCGCGAATCGTGGCAAATGACCGATCAGTTTCTGGTGGGTGGTAACTCCGTGAGCACCTGATATAGCCGCTGTAGTTTCAATCTTCATTCTAGCCATGTCAACTCCAGTCGGACATTCGCGTCGACAGGCTTTGCAACTAACACAGAATTTCATCGCTTCGGCCATTGCATCAGAAGTCATTGCATCCGTGCCAAGTTGACCAGAAATTGCGAGACGCAGAACATTCGCTCTGCCCCGGGTTACATGCCGCTCATCTTTAGTTGCGCGATAGGATGGACACATCACGCCGCCGGAGAGTTTTCGACAGGCGCCATTGTTATTGCACATTTCGACTGCGCCTTGAAAGCCACCTCCCTGCCCGGTCCAACCCTGCCAATCCAAAACAGTACTGATTTCAGGTACGGTGTATTCAGGCGGGAAGCGAAATAGTCGAGCATCATCCATCTTCGGTGGGTTGATGATTTTCCCTGGATTCATTATTCCATCAGGGTCACATAACCGCTTAATTTCACCGAAAGTCTCGACCATCCGTTTGCCGAACATCTTCTCATGGAACTCCGAACGGCACAATCCATCTCCATGCTCTCCTGAGTGCGACCCCTTGTATTGGAGTACCATGTCAAAGCACTCTTCGGCAATGGCACGCATTACCTTGATATCCCGTTTCTCGCGTAAGTTCAAAACAGGGCGAACATGCAGACAACCCACAGAAGCATGCGCATACCAGGTTCCTCGGGTACCGTGCTTATGGAAAATTTCTGTAAGTCTGGCGGTATACTCGGCCAAGTCTTCAAGGTCGACAGCACAGTCCTCCACGAAAGAAACTGGCTTGCGATCATCTCGCATAGACATCATGATGTTGAGCCCAGCCTTTCGAACTTCGAACACCGAAGCCTGAAATTTTCTTTCAATCGCATCAACCACGCCGCCTCGGGATCGCTCAGGATTTGTAAACCGGTATCCGAGTTCAGCCATCAAGTCATTCAGTGCATTTAGACGTCGAAAGTTCTCGCGCTGATCGTATTCAGCAAATTCAACCAACAGCAAAGCCTCTGGTTCACCATTGACCATTTTTTTGACAGTGTCTCGAAACATCTCAATTTCGCGGGACAATTCGATCATCGTCCGGTCGATGAGTTCAACAGCAACTGGTCCCAATTTGACGATGTGCTGGGCTGATTCCATTGCTGCATGAAAAGTCGGGAAGTGACAGATTCCGAGCAACTTGTTTTCTGGAATTTGAGAGAGTTTTAGATCGATTGTGCGACTTAGTGCCAGGGTGCCTTCTGATCCAACTAGCAGGTGCGCTAAATTGATTGAATCGTTCTGAGGAACCAGAGCATCAACGTTGTAACCGCCGACTCGTCGCATTTGCTTCGGAAACCGCAAATCAATTTCTCTGCATTCTCGTTCACCGATATCAATGAACTGCTTGAATAGAGGCTGAAGACTCGCAGACTTCACAGCTGTCTCACCAAAGTCAAGCGTTTCACCACTCGGCAGCAAAGCGTCCACAGCAATGACATTGTCCCGCATCAAGCCATATCGAATCGACCGACTCCCGCAGGAATTGTTACCGGTCATTCCACCAATTGTTGCTCGACTTGCAGTGGAGACATCAACAGGAAACCAGAGTCCATGGGGTTTGAGAATTCGATTCAACTCATCTAGCACGATACCGCCCTGAACCCGACAACGCCTATTTTCGATGTCGAGATCAATAATCCGATTCAGGAATTTACTGTAATCCAGCACGATTGCATGATTGACTGTTTGGCCGCACTGCGATGTCCCTCCTCCCCGGGGCAAGATTGGAACTCCCTGCTGTCTCGCATAGCTGACAGTCTCTACAACATCGTTCTCGTGCGCTGCAAGAACAACTGCCAGGGGCATCATTTGGTAGCTTGAGGCATCGGTTGCATATCGTCCGCGATCAAATATGCTAGTCAGCACTTCGCCTTTGACACGCTTCGTCAAGTCACGCTTTATTGTGGCTGTATCAGACATTACTCCAGTGAATCGGGCAGTTAAAATCTGTCGAGTGCATTTTACTCAGGTGCGGAAAGGGTAATGGATCCCAGAGTGCTTAAAATGGAAGTTGAAATTCCGTTGAACGATTGGTTCCGACCAACCGAATTCCTTGATATTAGAGAAGCTTACAGACCAAACAGACAGGGCTTTCAAAATTCAAAAAGTAGGCTGAAATCAAAACAAGTATACTTTGCTGTTTCTGTACATTTCGTTGCGTCAAATTCCTGAATTTCAATGACTTCGATTCCTGTCATCGACATTTCCCCGCTGCAGAACGAGTCTGATTCTGCGCTTAGATCTGTCGGAAAAGAACTGCGCACTGCATCTGAGACTGACGGGTTCTTTTACGTCGCTGGACACGGTGTAGACACTGATGTAATTAGTTCGACATTTGAAACAGCAAAACAATTTTTCTCGCTGCCTAAAGAAAAGAAGGCTGAATCCAAAATGTCCGACACCCACCGCGGTTTCTTGCCGATCGGGGAGTCAACCATGGAGGGTTACAGCAGCGCCGACCAGAAAGAAAGCTTTATTTGGGGAATTGATGAAGATCTCGATGACCTTTCATCTGAAGACCAGAATCATCTACTCGCACCAAATCGCTGGCCGAATAAACCCGCTGATATGCGCTCGGTTCTTAACACTTTTTTTAATGAAGTTCACAATTGCTCTCGGAAGATACTCCGTGCATTAGCTGTATCTCTGGATGAATCTCCAAATTTCTTCACGCGAAACTTCAATCGTCCAACTTCCAGAGGATCACTGATTTATTACCCAGCGATTGAAGAAAACTCCAATGGCTATGGGGTATCGCCACACTCAGATTTCGGATGCCTGTCCATGCTCTTGCAAGGAGGGCCAGGCCTAAACGCCCAATCTGCCGATGGCAACTGGTACGAAGTAGAACCGATTCCGAATACATTTGTTGCCAATATAGGAGACCTGATGTCACGCTGGTCGAATGGTCGTTTTCGTTCGGTTCCACATTTTGTTGTCAACAAGGGTGGCCAAGCGCGTTATTCAATTGTTGTATTTGTCGACCCTGATTCCCACACCGTCATTGATCCAATTCTTCACAATGGCGAAGCCGCACAATTTGAACCAATCACCTGCGATGCTTATATCAGCGGTCGATTCAACCGATCTTTCGCATATCGAAACTAATCGATGAGATGACTGCCTGGATCAAAATGCTCTCCGACGAAGAGGCGACGGGAGAAGCAAAAGAGGCTTTGGAAACGGCAAGAACGCCACACGGAACAGTGGACAATGTGATGCGAATTCACTGTCTGCGTCCGAAAACCATGCATGGTCACGTTTCACTGTATCGAAGCGTACTCCACAGCAGCGATAATTCGCTACCAATCTGGTTTCTTGAAACCGCTGGAACATATACCAGCCTTCTGAACAAGTGTGACTACAGCGTAACACATCACAGCTTAAATTTGCGCAAACTACTGAACGACGATGTACGCTACGAGCAGATCATATCAGCTTTGAAAAGCCGCCAACCACATTGCGCTTTCCAAGATAAAGAACTAGCAATGCTAAACTACGTGGAAAAGCTGACAGTCGCCGTTGACTCTATGCTTGAGTCAGACATTGAGGCTCTATTTCAAGCGGGATGCGATGACGGTGAAATCCTAGAGTTAAACCAGGTAGTCGGTTATTTCTGCTACGCCAACCGCCTGCTCAATGGTCTAGGCGTGACCACCAAAGGTGATGTAATCGGATACTATTGATTCACTCCCAGATTTGGATTGAGGAGTATTGACCACTAAGCAGCATTCAGGGCATTTCCATGAGCACACAATATTCCGACATCGAATGGAATAAAACTCGAATTCAGTCGAGTCTCGATTTTACCTCCCCAGGCAAGCGGTCCGGCGACCTGCGCCTAAAGTACTCCGACAATCAGACTCCTTTGGGTTACATACCCATTCCTGCGGGTGTCATAATCAATGGAACCGGTCCAACAATCCTCCTGACCGGTGGGGTACATGGCGATGAATTTGAAGGCCCCATTTCTCTTGTCAAGTTTCTTCGCGAAACCAATGTTGACGACATTCAGGGACGAGTCATCATTTTTCCAGCAATCAATGCTCCAGCCTTGAATGCCTCGGCCAGAGTTTCACCGCTTGATGACGGCAATCTAAATCGAGCGTTTCCCGGAGATCCCAACGGAACCCCAACTCAGGTCATCGCTCATTTTGTCGAAAGCGCGGTGATGCCAGTCTGCGATGTGGTTATTGACCTGCACGCGGGTGGTAAGGCCTACTGGTTTTCTCCCTGTTCAATGGCAACCTATGATGACGACCCAACTCGTCAGGCAATGATCATGGAACTGGCAGATGAATTTGGTTGCCCCTTAGTTTGGGTGATGGGAATTTTCAATGATGATCGCAGTGTAAATGGTGCTGCTGTTCGCAACAAAATCCCGTCAATTGCGGCCGAACTGGGCGGTACCGGTCACGTTTCTCCGGAAACCATGAAGCTTGGAGAGCAAGGCATCCGCAACTGTCTGCGTCACTTGGGAGTTTTGTCAGGTGAAGTTGAACCGCGAAAAGAACCGGCAACATTTTTCAAGATTGTTGATGCAAATCAAACTGTTTATGCAACGCACCGCGGCTTGTTTGAACCTGCCTTTACACCCGGTGATCGCGTTTCAGCTGGTGACTTGGTCGGCTATATTCATAGTATCAGCCATATTGAAGAACCACCCATCCGAATTGAATTTCCAATCGGTGGTGTAGCTTATGTGCGATGCCATAGAGGGTTGGTCGAGCACGGTGAAGGTCTCGCAGTGGTTGGCGTTGAATCCGACAATACCGGTGAAGAATTCGAGCGGAACTCGTATTGAAAATGACGCAGCAGACTTGCTGTGGATAATCAGTGAACACCGCGTTGGTATACGCGGCGACCCATACTCCACGTTTCTCGTATGTTTGCAGAGTCACCGAGAATAATCAGTGCAAACAACTTCTCTGATACAGATTGCGACTGCTCAAATCTCTGCTGTATCAATCGTTGCCCGCCATCGTCCAGTATCACGAAATCTGCCTCTTTACCAACTTCCAGGCTACCTACGTGCTCGTCAATCTTAAGCGCCTGTGCACCGCCTAAAGTTGCGAGATAGAAGAGATCCAACTCATCGACATTTCGGTCGCCAACAAGACTCACAACTTTATACATCTCGTGCATGGTCTTAAGCATTGAAAAACTCGTGCCTCCACCCACGTCTGTACCAAGCGACAACCCAATTTGATAATCGTCCAACTGATTCAGCGGTACCAAACCACTACCAAGAAAAGAATTAGATGTCGGACAAAGCGCGATTGATGCACCAGCATCCGCCATTCGCTGCTTCTCAGAGTCACTCAGATGGATGCAGTGAGCGAACACTGAATGGTCCGTAACCACACCAAACTTTTCATAGACACCCAGGTAGTCTGCACAATCAGGATACAGTTCCATTGTCCATTCATTTTCTGGTAGTGTTTCTGCCAGATGTGTGTGAAACAGAAGGTCAGGATACCTTTGTACCAACCGTTTGCATAATTCCATCTGCTTGAGAGTGGATGTCGCGGCAAACCGCAATGTGATGGAGTAGCTTTGACGTCCTTTGCCCTGCCATTTTTTGATTAGCCTCTCCGTTTCGGCTTCACCGCCATCACTCCCATCAAGCAAGCCTTCTGGAGCGTGCCTGTCCATAAGCACCTTTCCTGCGACCATTCGAAGGCCCCTTGATTGCGCCTCTTCAAAGAAAACATCCGTAGAGGTTTCATGAACCGTTGGATAGACCTGTGCGCAGGTTGTTCCATTGCTGACCAACTCGTCGAAGAATTGTGATGCAACGGCTGCTGAGTGATTTGGATTACTAAACCTGAGCTCCTCAGGAAACGTGTAAGTTTCAAGCCACTCCAGCAAGCCGGGTGCGGGTGAACCGATAATTCGTGTTTGAGCATAGTGAATATGCGTGTCAATGAATCCGGGACAAATGAAACAGCCGGGATATTCAAGAATTGGAAATTGCTCCTGAAAGTTGTCGAGACATTCAGTCGTCTGAGCAATAGATTCGACTCGCCCATCCGAGATGACCATGATGCCATCCTCAATGAAACGAAACGCTTTTGAACTCTGCCTCGGGTTTGCGACAAAATCAAATATTGCACCACGAATACCGAATTTTTTCATTTCTTCATACAGACGAATCAATTCTTAACTTATTGAATTTATACAAATCAGTGAAAATATGAGTTCTTCCATGTGACCCTGTAAAATTCCCACTAAGCAAGATAAACCTATAAGTTTAATTTCTCACATCCCCGGCTGTGAATTCACAAATAAAGATGGTTATATGATAATTTCTATCCCATCAGCCTTTATGCAATCAAATCTTCCAACCAAATGTCAGCAACGGAAATTCTGAGACATTTATTCCAGAGATGGTAGAATCCTTCCGCCTGAGTGATGATAAAGAAAAATAAATGCGAACGACATCGACGAACCCAAATTTCTAGACCCAAAAGATGAGGAATATATCCACGTCAATTCAGTTTTGATGTCTATGAGTTGTAGAGCGGAATATCGATAAATTTATACTGTTTGGAAGGAGCAAAAAGGTTAATATTTCCCTATGGTGTTTCAAACCATTTGAAAATTTGAGCGTTATTACGCGACTTTTGCGTTTATTAACGCGAATTTGGAGGTCTGGAAAACGTCAGGGTGAAATACTTCCCTAATGGTTATGTTTAATGCGAATGCGCCTTTTCGTTCTTTCGCTTCTCAGTTTCCAAATGCTCCCATAAGCGATCTCCGGCCGCATCGGTTCGATCGACACACGTAAAAACTTCGGAAGGCAGGATCGATTCGCCTTCTTTACCATTCGAGAAATCATAAAAAAGGCCAGACCCGTCAAGGTGAACAATAAACTTATAGTCAGAGTATTTCAAATCACCCTTGCCAAACCACCAGACAAGTCCGAGTCCTCGGATATTGAAACTGCCCGACAGTTTGAGACCTTTGGGTACGTCTAGGGTTAAAAACCCTACTCCATATTCGCCATCAGGGCACTTGACTCCTTCAAGGTGAAATAATGCTGTCTTTTTTTGAAAATCGAATATGTCAAAACATTCCCACTCGTAAGAACACGAAGCTAAAGTTTCCGCAAGCATCCCAGTGTTAACTTCAGATTCTTGTTCTTGTGCTCCTGCTGTGAAGGGTGGCAATGTCATTAGCACAATCGAGACCATGACTATCCTACTCAAAACATATCTGTTTGAATCAAATAACTGCAGCATTTTCTACGAAAATTCGAGCGATGATGGTGTGCAAATTATTGCCCTTATGTGCCTGCCATATCGAAAATAATCAAGCTAATTGCATACTGAATTGTTTGCACCTTGGTGAACGATCAACTGGCTACTGCAAGTGACATGCAATTTTATTAGGGAAGTCGAAAATCAGCTCTATTTGGCCTCCTTGAAAGGTGTTGAGTTGATTCTGGGACTATCAAAATTGCAATAAATGGTTTGTTTTCGAAGAATTACGTGAGAAATAAGGTGCTAGGCCGACTAGCTAAGCTATTCTCCCGCAAGTCGTAAGTATCCGTCTCTAGTTTGCGGCGCCTTGATTCCCAACAGACGGCTGCCAACCTGAGTCTTCAATATCTGCGCAGTTCCCCCGCCAATGGTAAACATTCGTACGTCTCGATACATACGCTCCAATGGTTCCTGATTACCATATCCTCGGGCACCAAACATTTGCAGAGCATCGCTGACGACTTTGATCGCGCTTTCCGATGCAAAGAGCTTTGCCCTAGCAGCCAATAATGGGTCCGGGAACTCGCTCTCCCCTTCTTCAGCGGACTTCGCCGCTTCGTAAAGCAATAATCGCGATGCATGGACTGACGTATCCATTTCTGCAATCATCCACTGCAAACCTTGAAACTCAGCAAGCGGTCGTCCAAACTGGTGTCGGTCAGTCAGATAGCGCTTTGCATGGTCGAGTGACCCGGCAGCGATACCCATCGCAATCGTTCCCGCTCCGACTCGTTGACTGTTGTATGCATTCATTAGATCAGCAAAGCCTCGACGAAATCCTGATGGTGTTGGAAGCATAAATGCTTCGTCCACTTCCAGATCATTGAAATGGAGTTCGGATTCTGGCATACCGCACAAACCCAGGGTATGCTCTCGACGCGCAACAGTAAATCCGTCAGGTTTGATGTTGTTCGAGGGATCGTAGTGAACCAGAAATCCCCCAATTCCCAAGTCCTTTCCCTGTTCATCCAAAACTCTAGCGAATATTAAATGGAGTTTGGATATACCACCTCCGGTAATCCAGTGCTTAACCCCATTGAGAGTGTATTTTGCACCTGCTTTTTGGGCAACGGTTTTCATTTCAGTTGCAGCACTACCAGCTTCCGGCTCAGTGATGCAGATCGCCGGTTTGTCACCCTTGAGCACCAGAGGCGCACAGTACCTTTTCTGCTCCTCTGTGCCATAAGCCATCACTGCGCTGATACCTCCCATATTGGACTCAACGACAATACGTGCGCTCAGTGCGCAACTACGTGCAATCTCCTCAATTACCAGTACTGCTTCATAGAAAGTCGCAGACTGACCACCGTACTGCTCTGGAATTGTCATGCCCATTAGACCTGCATCGACCAGATCGTCAACATTTTCCCAACAGTATTCACGGGACCTGTCCCACAAAGCCGCTTTTGGTGCGAACTTTTGAGACAGCTCCATGGCAATCGACAAGAAATGAGTGGAGCGATGGGATTTATTCATGAGAATAATTAGAATTTCAAATCAAATTTAGCTACATCAATTGAGTGAAACAGACTATGCAACCTTTATTCCTTCGCTGAAATGGTTTCCAGTATTGGAGCAGCCCAGGTCTTGTGAATACGAATCTCATCCAAACTGAGACCAGAGAGTTCGTAAGGTAAAACTAACCACCGGTCGGTTTCATTTATGAAGTATTCAGGAGCTGAACGTTCCGCTATTGGCCTGTACCACACGGTTGCTACCCGGATTTCTTCCGGCAAATTCTTACGCAGTTTTTGACGCAGTTTTTCTTTCACCGCCTGCATGCTGTGACCGCTGCTAAACACATCATCCACCAACAACAGTTGATGTTGAGCCTCCAAACGGTCCACCAAATATTCATAACCATGTACCCTGATGTTTTCAGAATTCCGTATCATGTCGGAGTAATTATCCATTCCGCGGTAGGACGTCCGAATGGCGATGTGATCTGTTTCCACTCCCAAATGTTGCAAGCACTCCTGCACAACGATACCGACAGCACTACCCCCGCGCCAGATGCCGACAATGAAATCAGGTCGAAAGCCGCTTTCATAGACGCGGCGACCGAGTCGAAATCCATCCAGAATCAGATCATGCTCTTCAACAAAAATTTTTTCTTGAGTCGGTAGATTCTCCATAGAGTACTATTTTATTCATGAGTACCAAACTATACATAGAAGCTCAGGACCTGCTGAACGATGCCATGCGACTCGGTGCAATGGTAGTCAACAGTGGGTTTAAACCAAAATTCATTGTTGGTATATGGCGCGGTGGGACACCAATTGGTATTGGCGTTCAGGAGGTATTGTCCTGGGCTGGTATTGAATCAGATCATATCGCTATTCGGACATCCTCTTACGAATCCACAATCGACCAGCGCGGCCATCTCGTGCGCGTACACGGTTTGAGCTATCTTGTGGACAGAGTCAATGCTGAAGACGGCTTGCTTCTTGTAGATGATGTCTTCGACACAGGCTTAACCATCGAGGCGATCATTGATAAACTGCGTCGTAAGGCGAGATTGAATACGCCAGAAGATATTCGGGTTGCCGTTCCCTGGTATAAACCCACACGCAACCAGACCGACAGGGAGCCTGATTATTACTTGCATAAAACGGAACGATGGATAAAATTTCCTCACTCGCTTGAAGGTTTGAGTGATGAGGAAATTCGTACTTTCCGACCTGAGATTTGGAAAGTTCTGAACGAGTGAATTAGACTTAATTGCAGTTTCCTCTGCTGCGTTCAAGCAACGATTGAAATTGACTCAATGCAGTACGCTTGCTTGCATTGCCAGTAAGTTGAAAATTTGAGTGTATGCCGTACCATCAGGAGGTGTAACGATGGCGAACATTACGATTCGGAATCTCGATGACGACGTGAAGATGCGCCTTCGCGTGCGCGCTGCCAAGCATCACCGTTCGATGGAGGAAGAGGTGCGCATCATCCTAAGCAACGCCGTGATTGACTGTCAGACTGGTCCCCGGAATTTAGCGAAGTTTACTCGCGAGTGCTTCGCACCCCTTGGCGATGTGGAACTCGAACTTCCACCGCGCGGTCCAATGCGCGAACCTCTGGAATTCTCCTAAGCAACCCGCGCGCTCGTCATTGACTTAAATGTCGCTTCCGAACTCATGCGTCCACAACCGATGCCTACCGTGGCAGAGTGGATTGCAAATCGCGACGCACAGGAGATATACCTGACAGCTGTGAACGAAGCGGAGTTGCGCTACGGTGTCGCGATTATGTCAGCAGGCAAACGGCGAAATGCGCTAGAGGTTGCCATGAACCGTTGGCTTGAGCGTGGTTTTCGAGAACAGATTCTTCCATTCGACAGCGCCGCCGCCCAAACCTATGAGCGAGGCTGATTGCCAGATAGCTGCGATATGTCGATCTAGGGGAGCTGTTCTGGTTACCCGCAACGTACGAGATTTCCGGGGCACTGGCATCAAACTCATCGATCCTTGGGTGGCAACTTAAGCAACCTGAGGTGTTGACTAAGACCCATGGAAAAATTCTCTAATGATGGTGGCGAAACCATGTCAGCCACACCCGCGATAAATTTACTCAATCGGACTGAAAAGGTGCCTGACTATTACTTGCATGAGACGGAATGGTGGATCAAATTTCCGCACTCGCTGGAAGATTTGAGCGATGAGGAAATTCGTAATTTTCGACCTGAGATTCAGAAAGTTCTGAACGAGTGAAGCGGATTGCCAGAAATTAAAGATTCCAGTAAAAGTTTCAGGGGCGCTTGAAATCGAGCACCCCTGAACAGTGAAACCTATAAATACAACCAGTAATCGCTACTGCGGCAATGAGCCTTCGACACCCATGACGTAGTAGTTCATTCCAAGCAGGTCCCCATCGCTTAACGTGGCACCCGCTCCAATAATTTCATTACCAGACTGATCCAGGATCGGCCCAGCAAATGGGTGAAGTTCTCCAGAACGAATCGCTTCGATTGTCGCATGCGCGTCGGCAATGACTTCCGCTGGTACAGATTCTGCATTGATTTCAGATGACTTGATCATATCAGCGCCATATCCACCCCAAACGTCGCCCGATTCCCAGGTGCCTTCCAGCACCGCTCTCGTACGTTCGACATAGTAGGGCCCCCAATTGTTAATGGCTGAGGTCAGATGCGCTCTTGGACCGAAAGCAGACATGTCGGACGCTTGACCAACTGCCCAAACACCGCGTTCTTCAGCAACCTGAAGCGGTGCTGGAGAATCCGTGTGCTGAAGGATGATATCGGCACCTTGATCGATTAGAGCTTTAGCAGCATCACCTTCTTTACCAGGATCAAACCAGGTGCTTACCCACACGACTTTGATGGTTGCATCTGGATTGACGCTACGCAAACCGAGGGCGAATGCATTGATACCTCTTACAACCTCTGGAATGGGGAAAGATGCGATATACCCAATCGTATTGGACTTTGTCACTTGACCTGCGATTCGACCATTAACATATCGTGCTTCATAAAAGCGCGCTAGGTAGGTGGAAACGTTATCTGCACGCTTGTAGCCGGAGCAATGCTCGAAATAAGTATCTGGAAAACTCTGTGCAACCTTGATGGTTGGGTTCATATAACCAAAAGAGGTGGTAAAGATTAACTTGTTTCCGTCCGCGGCAAGCTGTCGAATGACTCGCTCGGCATCCTGACCTTCAGGAACGAATTCGACAAAACTTGTTTGTACTTTGTCACCGAATGCTTCTTCGACCGCAAGACGTCCATCGTTGTGCTGATATGTCCAACCGTGATCACCAACCGGACCGATATACACAAACCCAATCTTTAGGGGGTCATCGGCCAACGCTAAACTCGAACCGATTGCGTAAGTAAATGCCGCAATGGCGGCGATTAAGAACTTTTTCATTCTTCTATTTCTCCTAATTCTTGTTTCTTAGCTGGTGATCGAATACAAAATCACCCAAAGAAATTATGCGTTAAATTTGAGCTTCTCTAAACTGCTCCATCGAATTATTTTAACACCAACAGATAGCCGCTATAACCTGTGAAAATAACCCGAATCCTTTTCATCCCAATCACCACGAACATCAGCGAGATTAAAAATCTCAGCTGATTTCCAATGATCTCCTGTTATTGAAAATGATATCAATCAGTTGTTGGAATGGAATATCTGACCCAGGCAGGCTGGTGCACTCAGCTTCACGCGCGAAGCATTTCTCGAAATCATCACGAGCACGAGTATCGTAACCAGGTAGGGCAACATTGACAGCACCTGTCCGGGTATCTGCACACCAAATCCTTGCAGATGTAGCTGGAATATTGTTACCGCTCCAAACAGATAAGCGCCAATCAGTACCCGACCGGGTTTCCAAGTTGCAAATACCACCAAAGCCAGCGCAATCCATCCGCGGCCCGCAGTCATTTGTTCAACCCACATTGGTGTGTAGGATAAAGACAGGAAAGCGCCACCTAGTCCTGCCATCGCACCGCCAAACATCACTGCAAAAAACCTGATTCTGATCACCGAGTATCCAATCGAGTGAGCAGCATCATGTGATTCCCCCACTGCTCTCAAAATCAGCCCAACTCTAGTTCTAAAAAGGAAAAAATGGACAACAACGACCATTAAGACCGAGAAGTAAATCAGAAAATCCTGTTTGAACAGTAAGGGACCTAAAATTGGGATGTCTCCTAGAACTGGAATATCAAGCGCTGGCAGCTTATCAATCGGCAATCCGATAAACGGAATTCCGAGAAGAGAACTGATGCCGATACCGAACAAAGTCAGCGCAAGTCCCGAAGCAACCTGGTTGGCTAGGAAAAACAATGTAAGCACCCCAAACAGCATTGACATGATGACACCTGCAGCAGCACCAGCAATAATTCCAAATGCCCAACTACCTGTGGTTAGCATCGCGATGAATGCGCTGACCGCACCGACTAACATCATCCCTTCCACTCCGAGATTCAGAATCCCGGATTTCTCCACCACCAACTCCCCTGTTGCCGCAAGTAGCAGCGGCGTGGCAGCACTCACAACTGTAAGCAGAATTAATTCAATTGTGGTAATGGTAGCCATTAGGTTGACCTTGCTGAACTGCTGATGCTTGATTTTCTAATTTCGATTCGGTAGTGGATCAGAATGTCGCAGGACAGCAAAAAGAACAGCAGCATCCCCTGAAACACACCAGCAATGCCAAGTGGCAAACCAAGCTTGATCTGAACAAACTCACCGCCCAGATACGATAGCGCTAACACCAAACTCGCAAACAATATTCCGACGGGGTGTAAACGCCCCAGAAAAGCAACAATGATTGCGGAAAAACCATATCCGGGAGAAATAATCGGCTGCACCTGCCCAATCAGCCCTGTAATTTCAATGATGCCCGCCAGTCCAGCGAGTCCTCCCGCACCCAATAAAACACACCAAATCATCAGGTTTGAGCGAACCCCGGTATATCTTGCAGCCTGTGGCGCCAATCCAGATACTCTGACCTGAAAGCCTGCCAGGGTTCTGGAAATCAATATCCAGCCTGTGATGATTGCCAGCAATGCAAATATCGTTCCAAGATGCAACCGTGTTCCAGGCACTATCACCGGCAGTGTCGCCACGCCTTGAAAAAGAACGCTTTGAGGAAAGTTGTAGCCTGCTGGATCCCGCCAGGGACCATGAACCAAAGTACTCAACAGCAAAATCGCAACATAGACCAGTAGCAGACTGGTCAGAATTTCGTTGGTGTTGAACCGAGTTTTCAAGAATGCTGGAATCGATGCCCATGCCATGCCACCTAAAATGCCAAGTATCAGCATGGCAGGCAGCATCAGAACGTTATTTGACTCTGGAAAATAAATGACCAGCGCGCTACCAGCTAAGGCACCAACGGTTAACTGACCTTCTGCGCCAATATTCCAAACATTGGCTCTAAATCCCATTGAGAGCCCTACTGCGATCAACGCCAGTGGTGACGCCTTGACCAGAAGTTCGCAAACTCCATAGAGATCACTGATAGGACTGATGAAAAATGCATAGAGACTCTGAAGCGGCGGATAACCAAGCAGGTAAAACACTACCGTCCCCGCAACCAGGCTCAGTCCCAAAGCCATAATTGGAGTCAACCAGGTCATCAACCTAGAGTGGGTCTGTCGTGGTACCAGCTTTATTCGCACAGGTTCTACCTCATGCCGCTTCAGGATGAGCGCCACCCATCAGAAGGCCAATTTTCTCAGCTGTCAGACTCGAAACCGGATAAGGCTCGGATAAACTCCCAGCGAACATCACAGCAATTCGATTGCACAACTCAAGCAATTCATCCAGGTCCTGTGAGATAACCAAAACTGCTGTACCATTGGCGGCCAAGTCGAGCAATGCTCTGTGAATGGCCAATTGAGAGCCTGCATCCACACCCCAGGTAGGTTGGGACGCGAGCATCACTAATGGCTCTTGTAAAATTTCACGGCCTATCAGAAACTTTTGCAGATTTCCACCAGAAAGACTGCCAGCATCAACGTGTATCCCCGCATGTCTGACATCAAAGTCATCGCAGGTTTTCTGCGCAAAATATCGAGCATTCGAATAATTCATCCAAAGCTTACGAGCCAAGTTGAAGCGCTGGTGTCCGCTCAGAAACACATTTTCGATCAATGACATACTACCAACGGCACCATGGCCTAAACGTTCTTCTGGAACGATAGCCGCGCCGAGTTCTCTGCGCTCACGAATACTTCGTCGCCCGCACTCAACACCATTGATACTTATGGCCGCGTTTTCATCGGCCAGCACCTCGCCGGCCAGCATTTCCATCAGCTCGGTCTGTCCATTTCCGGCGACACCGGCGATTCCAAATATCTCCCCTTCGCGAACATCAAAATCAATGTTCTTCAAAGAAATACTACGCTCATCTTCAGCAGTCCGCGAAAGATTGCGGACCATAAATTTTGTCTCACCTGTGCTCTTTAACTCGTAAGTTGGAGGATTAAGCGATTTTCCAATCATCATTTCCGCAAGGCTTCGCGTACTTTCCTTCGTTGGGTCACATTCTGCGACCACTTTACCCTGCCTGAGAATAGTCGCGTGGTGACACAACTCCTTGATTTCTTCAAGCTTATGGCTGATGTAGAGAATTGCGCAACCTTCATCAGCGAGTTGGTTCAAAACTTTGAACAGGTTATCTGCTTCCTGAGGTGTCAGAACCGAAGTCGGCTCATCCATGATGAGCAACTTTGGAGACTGAAGCAGACAGCGAACAATTTCTACCCGCTGCCGTTCACCAACTGACAGCGAAAATACATCGCGTTCGGGATCAAGTCCCAAACCGTAGGTATTGGAGACTTCATGAATCTTTTGTGAGAGCCCATCGCCACCCTCTTTGGAAGAAATGGCCAGTTCGATATTGTCCCGAACCGACAGCGCATCAAACAGCGAAAAATGCTGAAACACCATGCCGATTCCGATCTGGCGCGCGTGGGCCGGACTTGTCACGCTTATCGAGTTTCCCATCCAGTACATGTCACCTTCGTCGGCGGCATAGTATCCGTAGATGATCTTGACCAAAGTGCTCTTGCCGGCACCATTTTCCCCAAGAAGAGCATGAATCTGGCCTTCTGGAATTGAAATGTCAACCGAGTCGTTAGCCAATACTCCAGGGAAAGCCTTGGTGACACCCCGAAGTTCCAGCAACGGTGAACTCACGTTTGCACCTCTGCCTGAAGAACTGTTCTTTCCGTATCTTCACCAATCGCGATGCGATTTCGAACTTCCTGCAACTGCGCAGCTGTTGAAAGAGCAATGACCGCGGGATATTTTCCGCGAATGCTGGGAAGCCCGATCGGACAGACCAGCCGCTGCAGTGTAAATGAATTAATGCCATCTTTAATTAAACGCTGCTCGAATCTTTGCCGTTTGGTATTTGAACCGATCAACCCGAGCCAGCCAAAGTTCCGTCGCTTGAGAATATGCAGACAAAGCTCATAATCCAGTCCATGATCGTGGGTCATCACAACAAAAAATGTCCCATCTGGCTGTGCATCAATGAAGCCGGTTAGATCATCTGGTGAAAGGGCTCTTGCATTGTCCGGGATAATTGAAGGAAATACGTCTTCACGCTGATCCACCCAGTCAATCTGAAATGACAGATTCTGTAGCAGCGGTACAAGCGCCTTGCCAACGTGTCCGGCTCCAAACAATACAATCTTGATTGGCTTTTCATTGAGGTGTGTGATAAACCACTGAGTCGAACCTTCCGAAACCAGTCTGCTGTACTCGGAACTGCCAGCAACCAGTTCCCTAGCAGTGTCCCAGACCGAATCAGGCAGCTCTTCAACATCGTTTCTGCGGGACACGACACTGGTCGGGCGGTCATCGGAGACGCAAGACACCAAGTACCGCGGTCGCCCGTCACCTACAATTCCAAGCTCATGAATGAATTGATCGGCCAATTTTCCTGAGTACATCTCATACATCAACTGCACCGCGCCGCCACAGCACTGCTTCAGCGTAATGCCCAATCCTGAATACTCCGTTTTTCGAGTAAACTCTTGGGGCCGGACGAGCATCGCTTGGGCGTTTTGAATCGCCTGAAACTCCAGGTTGCCACCACCGATGCTGCCTTGAGAAGTCTCTCCGGTAACGACCATTTGCGCCCCAACCTCTCTCGGGGCAGAACCATTGATTTCGATCACGGTCACGATCACGAAGTAATCAAGCCCCACCAAATTTTCGTAGAGGTCCTGCCGAAGACTCATTGACTCACACTCCACTCGAACGCATTTCATCGATGGCCATCAGCACACGCTCAGGTGTGGCAGGTGCATCAATAGCCGGCCATTGTTTATAGTCCGATAGACTTGAAACAGCATCCGATATTGCACTGAAAACAGAGACAGCCAACAGTAACGGCGGTTCACCGACTGCTTTGGATCGATAGATTGTCTGCTCGACGTTTCGACCGCGTTCCCAGATCTTCACATTGAAGGATTCTGGTACATCACCGCTGGCAGGAATCTTGTAAGTTGAAGGAGCGTGGGTTTTGAGTGCTCCATTATCATCCCACCACAACTCTTCGCTCGTCAGCCACCCTGTGCCTTGAACAAATCCGCCTTCGATCTGACCAAGATCAACGGCCGGATTCAGTGAGCGGCCAGCATCATGAAGAATATCAACCCGTGTGATTCGATATTCACCAGTCAAGCGATCAATCGCAACTTCACTCACTGCTACGCCATAGGCGAAATAGTAAAACGGATGACCCGTCATGGTTTTTGGATCCCAATCGATTTTTGGCGTTTTGTAATATCCGGTAGCTGACAGCGAAACGCACGCTATCTGAGCCATCTTTGCCAGTTTCCGGAATGAGACGGATGATCGGCCCGCAATGACTGAGCCATTCAAGAAGATGACCTCTTCTTTTTTCACACCAAATGCCTTGGCAGCTACACCGATTAATCTATTCTTAATCGTTCGTGCGGCGGCTTTTGCGGCCATACCGTTTAGATCTGATCCGGATGATGCAGCAGTTGCAGAGGTATTCGGAACCCTTGAAGTGTTGGTTTCCACCAACTTGACCCATTCCAGCGGTACTGAGAATTCATCGGCCACAACTTGTGCAACTTTGATGAACAGACCCTGTCCCATTTCCGTCCCACCGTGATTGAGATGAATGCTGCCATCCGTGTATACGTGAACCAGCGCACCCGCCTGATTGAAGTAGGACATGGTGAATGAAACACCAAATTTAGCGGGCGTTAGCGCCATGCCTCGCAATAGGTTGGATTTTCCCTGATTCAACTGTCGGATTCTTTGGCGGCGGGCATGATAGGCTGAAGATTTAACCAACTCCGCGGTCATCTCGTTCACCACAAAATCGGAAACTTTCATGCCATAGGGAGCAATATTTCGAGTCCGTTTACCGTAGTAGTTTCTCTGACGTATTTGAAGCGGGTCTTTTCCGAGATGACAGCTGATTTCATCAATAATTCGCTCTATACAGAGCACCGCCTGAGGTGCCCCAAACCCTCGGAATGCCGTGTTCGATACTGTATTGGTACGGCAAAGATGTGTGGTTGCAACCACATTTTCCAGGTAATATGCGTTATCAATGCTCAGGAGAGCACGATCATTGATAGGTTTTGAAAGGTCGGCGGAGTAACCGCATTTTGAAGCCATTTCAACGACCAGGCCGTGAATGGTTCCGTCATCTCCAAACCCCACCCGATATTTGAAAGAGAAATCATGCCGCTTACCGGTCGCCAGCATATCAACATCGCGATCTAGTCGAATCTTTGCGGGTCGCCCGGTTCGTTCGGCAGTCAATGCCGCAATACAAGCCCACTGCGAGGCTTGTGTCTCCTTGCCGCCAAATGCCCCACCCATCCGACGAACTTCGACTGTAATCGAATTTAACTTTTTGTTTAGCAGTTTCGAAATGAGAAGCTGAATTTCAGATGGATGTTGAGTGGAACAGTAAATCACCATGTCTCCACCCTCTCTTGGTATCACCATTGCGGCCTGACCTTCAAGGTAGAAGTGATCCTGGCCACCATTTCGAACCGTTCCTTCAAGTTGATGGGGTGCGTCCTGAATTGCTCGCTCTGGCTCACCCCGTCGAATGGTTGCAGAAGGCAGCACGAATGTTTCCCGATCAAGTGCCTGTTCAATTGTCAGAACAGGCTCTTCAATTTCATACTCGACAACAGACTCGCGGCAGGCAAGACGTGCCTGAAGTTCCGATTCAGCTGCTACCGCAAACAACACCTGCCCGGCAAAGTCTACCCGACTCTCCGCAAAAACCGGATCATCTCCAATTGTTGGACTACAGTCATTTTTACCAAGCACTGTACTCGAATCAAGTACTGCAACGACACCTGGTGCATTGCCAACCCGGCTTGTGTCCATTGAAGTAATTCGAGCTGCGGCATGGGGACTGAGCGCTGGCCAGATGTGCAGCACATTTCTTGGTTCCGGCATGTCGTCAATGTAGACTGCATCACCGGTAACATGACGTTCAGCACTGTCATGGGCAATGGGCTTGTGCACACTTGCTGGCAGCAGGGATTTGGTCGGTCGATCAAGCATAGTCTGCCTCCCAAACGATGGTTTGTTCCTGGCCCGACAGTTCATCGAACAGTCTTTCAAGCAGATTTCCAGCAACCCGAGTTCGGTAATCAGAACTGCCTCTAAAGTCAGTGATGGGAGCGAAGTCCCGCTGTAAAGCCTCCCGGCCCTTGACAATTGCATCGCCAGTCATAGGAGAACCGATTAAGGCATCTTCACAGTGAAACGCTCGCTTTGGTGTAGCAGCCATACCACCAAAAGAGATTCGAACAGCTTGAACAATTCCAGAATTCAGTGTCAGAGAGAACGCCCCACAAACCGCCGAAATGTCCTGGTGAAATCGCTTGGATAACTTGTAAACCCTGAACTGCTGTCCTTCTACAGGCAGGGGTAAATCAATTCGTTCCAGAAATTCACCAGGTCTGAGGTCCTGCTTGCCATAGTCAATGAAGTAGTCCTCAGCAGACAAGGTACGAGAACCGGCAGCACTTGAAATAATCAATTTTGCATCAAGCGCGATTAAAACAGGCAGACTATCTCCTATCGGTGATCCATTCGCAACGTTGCCACCGATGGTAGCCTGATTTCGAACCTGTACCGAACCATATCGCCTAAAGAGTTCATCCAACGACGGATAGTATGAAGACAGTGTATCCATTGCTTCAGCTATGGTCGTTGCAGCGCCAATTCTGATCATGTCATTTTCGATCGAGATGCTTTGAAGCTCCCGAATATCAGAAACGGATATGACACAATCCAAATGTCGACGTTCTTTGGTAACCCAGAGCCCGACATCGGTTGCACCTGCCACAATTCGACTTGCCGGCTTCTCCTTGAGAATCTGCTTCAGTTCATTAACGGTTGCCGGTGCGTGGTAGCTTTGTTGACTCAAGTCAAGATGAACTGAAGGTGCGGCATCTAGTTCTGACAGAGAAAGTAAGGTTTGTTTCTCGCGATGATCAAATTGATCTGGATGGTGTCCATGCAAGGCCTGCCGGGCAGCTCGTACAATCGGAGCATATCCGGTACAGCGGCAAAGATTACCTGCCAACGCATCATCGATAGCAACCCGACTCGTATCACCTCCATTGTGATACATGCCAAACAATGACATTACAAAGCCAGGCGTGCAAAATCCACACTGCGAACCATGCTGATCAACCATCGCCTGTTGCACTGGGTGCAACTCATCGTTCCTGTCTTTCAGGTGTTCAACGGTGATCAACTGCTTGCCGTGAAGAAAGGGAACAAACATGATGCAGGAATTGCAGGCTTTATATCGAAGTTTGCCATTTACATTTTCAGCGACGACGACTGTACAGGCACCGCAATCACCTTCAGCGCACCCTTCCTTTGTACCCGTCATCCTCTCGACTTTACGAAGATACTCCAGTACAGTTGTAGTCGGCAGAACATCCGTCAGCTCACGGCTTTCACTACCCAACAAGAATCGAATTGACTTTCTGTCTTGCATCAACTTCCCCGATAAGTTGAATACCCGTATTGAGATAGCAGAAGCGGGACATGATAATGCTGCGTCGGATCGGAAATTCCGAATCGAATCACAATCGCATCCAAAAATTTGGGTTCAGCCTGACCGTCATTCCAGGAATCAAAGTATGCACCGGCCTGAAACACGATTTCATAACAGCCCTTGACAAATGCGTCGCCTTCCAGCAAGGGTTGATCACAGCGGCCATCATAGTTGGTTGTATCGGATGCAACCAGTTTCCATTCGGTATCAGAATCATCTACTTGAACTTCATCCGATGTCTGCCGATAGAGCTCGATAGCAATACCTCGCCCGGGACAACCGTGTACCAGATCAAGTACATGTGTCGTTAATTTATTCATTGAGATACCCTACCGAGTTGTGCATACCAATCTCCAATGAGCTGCCGTTCAGCTTCAGTCATTTGTGAAAGATTGCCAATAGGCATCGACCGGGTGGCTACGGTAGTGGTGTAAATGCGTGATGCAAGTGTGTTGATCTGTTCGTCAGTATCCATCACGATGCCCCCCGGTGCCACTTGAAATTCAGTACGCACGGGCGCCGCGGAATGACAGACCGTACAACGTTCATGAATAACGCTGCGTACGTTCTCTATTGAAACTGATTTTACAGTATCCAAAGTCGGTCGGGATTCGGGCAAAGTCATCAGCGCAATCAGGACGAAGATTCCAGCCCCGATCAGTAGCAGCCACCACTTTGTACCCGGCAGATGGCGAACGTTAAAGTAGTGTCGGACGACGATGCCAGCAACAGCAATTCCAATCAAGATCAGCCAATTCCAGCTGCTGCTGAAGGTTGACGGGTAATGACTGCTGATCATGATGAATAACACTGGCAACGTCAGATAGTTGTTGTGGCGGGAGCGGGTCAGTCCTGCCCTACCAAGTGCCGCATCCCGTTCAGCACCTGTTTGCATTGCTCGAACCAGTGATTTTTGTGAAGGAACAATCACTGCCATCACATTCAGCACCATGACAGTACCAATGGCCGAACCCACATGGATAAATGCACCGCGCCCGCTAAATGTATTACACAGAAGAATCGTCAGGAGACAAAAGTATGTAAATATGATCAGAGCAAGAAGCAAGTGCCGTTCGGCAAAAGCCGATCGACAGATCAGATCGTAAAAAATCCAGGAGATTGCCAATGTCGCAACTCCAATCGTAATTCCCTGCCAGGGAGCAAGTTGAGCAACTGACTGATCCAGCAAGTAAACGTTGGCATTCCCATAAAAGATTAAAACCAGCAATGCCAGGCCCGTAAACCACGTGAAATAAGCCTCCCACTTGAACCAATGGAGCTGAGCTGGCAACTCATCCGGGGCAACCTCGTATTTTTGAACGTGGTAAAACCCACCGCCATGTATTGCCCATAGGTCTCCTTCAATGGAAGGATTCACCGACTGCTGTCGGATGAGACGGTTTTCGAGCCAATTGAAATAGAACGACGCACCGATCCATGCGATGCCAACTGTCAGATGGGCCCAACGTAACGACAGTTCGAGCCATTCTTGGAGGTGGACTTCAATCATAGAGATTTGATTGAGTTTCCTAATTGGTTAGCCAGGAGCGAATTCCATTCGCTCTTATTTACTTTTTTAGGGTAGACGCAAATTGCGTGAGAATTATAGTGAACGTACGGATTGCTGAAAAGCTGGCCGTTATTTCTGTCGGGCTACTGTACCTAGTTGATAACACTCCATTTCACTCGTTATCACTCGATTCGATCGCTGATCTCCTTCGAGTCCGATCAGCACAATTTATCCACCAAATCGACTCACTTGTCTGCTGAAATCAATCTTATGCGGAAACCTTGGTGTTTCGCACTTCTGATTGCGAAAGAAAAATGATGGCAAGCACAATCAGAAATGAACCAAATATTGTCCAAGAATCCGGAAACTCTTGGAACACCAGCAATCCTATGATTGCAGCCCAGACAAGCCTGGTACAGTTCACTGGAAGAACGACCGTTGCATCATACATCTTTAAAGATTTTGTCATGCCAGTATGGCCAATTGTCCAACACAATCCAGTCAGAATCACTTTGATTAACTGCTCAGTCGACATCGGCGTCCAGACAGAAATGGCAAAAAATGCAGATACCAAGCATGTTACCAAGAGTGACCAGGTGAGGATTACAACCGGTGATTCCGTTCGGGCAAGTACTTTGGCAACAACTAGTGCGAATCCCCACATGAGTGAAGACAAAAGGACAGCATAAGCTCCCAGCGAGGCTTCAATGTATCCTGGGCGAAGAATCGCTATGATTCCAACAAAAGTAACAATCACACAAATCCAACGGTAAAAATACATAGTTTCTCGCAGAAAAATGACCGATAGAATCACCGCGAAAACAATGCCGACAAAACTGAGAGATGTTGCTTCAACGAGCGGTGTCAATGTCAATCCAAAGAAAAACATCAGGTTTGCAGCCGCGAGCACTGTCCCCCGAAAAACAAGTAGCTTTTTGCGCTGAGATTTGAACTGATGCTGCTTTCTGAGCGCTGAAAAAACAGCGAGTGAGACTAACCCGACAACGCTATTGATAAAAGTAATCTGAAAACTGTGAATGTCCTGTCCAAGATGTCGCACCAACGCCTGCATGGTAGCAAGAAACAATGTCGAAGTCGCCATCAGCAGGATTGCACCGATGGCTGGCGGAATTCGCTTCATGTGCTTAGAAGAGGTAACACACGGCCGACACAACGGGTGTCAGAAAGATTACAGAATGAAAGAGATTCGTTAGGAAGCTATCATTCTGCGCTCAAGACCAAAGCATCCTGTGCGTTCCAACACACGTCAACCGATGAATTAATTTCCAAAGGAACTTGATCGGGACGCTGCTCCACTAAAAATGGCTTACCCGCGCCAACATCAACAAATACATCCAGCAAATTACCGGAAAATGTAGAACTGACGACTTTCCCCGGAATTTGATTGTCATACCTGTCTTCGTGTCCTGACCTACCAATCGCAAGTTTTTCCGGTCGAATGCCAACGCAGAGAGATTTCGACAGTGCTTCGGTCGCAATTTTTGCACGAATTTTTACGTCATTGAGGATCTTCAGGTCTGCGATCCCTTCTGATTTGCCCAACAGTTCTGCATCAAGCAGATTGATGCGTCCGACGAAATCGGCCACAAAAGAACTTTGCGGAAAGTTATAGATGTCCCGAGCGGTTCCTACCTGTTCAATCTCACCATTCCTCATCACGGCAATTCGGTCAGACATGTTCATTGCTTCTGTTTGATCGTGAGTGACGAAAACAGTTGTAATTTGCAATTCCTGTTGAATTCTCCGCAATTCCAACTGCATGGCTTCCCGAAGCTTAAGATCCAAAGCACCTAGAGGTTCGTCCATCAGTAATACTCTCGGTGGATATGCTACCGCACGTGCAACCGAAATTCGCTGTGCCTGTCCGCCACTCAGTTCTGAGGGATAGCGTTCTTCCACGCCAGGCAAACGCACCAACTCGAGCAGTTCCACTACCCTGTCATTGATTTTCTCCTTTGGAGTACGTCTTTCACGCAGAGGAAAGGCAATGTTCTCTTTAATGGTGAGATGTGGAAAAAGCGCATAGTCCTGAAAGACCATTCCGATTTCCCTTTTCTGTGGTGGGAGATTCGTGATATCCTGATCACCCAGAAGAATCTGTCCCTGATCTGGATCATTGAATCCCGCGATTAGCCGGAGCGTGGTTGTTTTACCGCAACCAGAAGGACCGAGGAGGGTGATGAATTCACCCTCCTCTATATCCAAACTAATGGCCTTTAGAGCGACTACACTGCCAAATCTCTTGGTAACATTCCGCAGAGCAACGCGCTGTGACATCGTTGGCGATCAGTGAAATTTATCGCACTGCTGATTATTACTGAGCAATTGCTCTGTTCCACTGGTCGGTCCAGTCTGAAATGATGACCTTCGAATAGTCAACTCTCAGTTGGTTGGCAACCTTTTCAGGATCCAGTACGATCATTTCTGCTACAAGTGGGTCTTCCGCCATTGCTTCAAAAACGCTCTGATTGACGGGAACCAAACCGGTTTTTGTGGCCATCTTCAGTTGATAGTCAGAACTGATGAACTGATTAATGTACCATTGGGCAGCTTCAACATTCTTACTATTTTTCATAACTCCCCACCAGCCTTCTGAGGAGACGCCAACAAGCTCGTCATTGATTCGTGGATGGACGGTAGTCACATTCTGGCCGGCGAGTCTTTTTGTACGCAAACACCAGCCTGCATGAACGACTGAAGCAATGATGTCGCCAGACTCAAATTGTGCCATCGTCTCACCGCCACGTGCCCAAAATTTCAATACATTCATTTCCTTTACAAGATTCAGACCCGGCTCAATGTTGGTTTCGTCGCCACCTTCAGCAAACGTTGCTCCAGCCAGACCGGGAAGACCGCCACCTGAATTGATGTCAGGAAACTGGATCCGTCCAGCAAGTTTTGGATGCACAAGGTCACGATAGGTTGTAGGTACTGGAATCCCTTCTTCTGCAAATTTATCCTTGTGGTAGCAGATGACTTCCTGGGTTTCCCACGACCCTACCAACCATTCGTTGTAATGGGTTTCCGGCAGGTGTTGAGTGTTGGGAATCAAGCTCAAATCCAGTGGATGAAGCACGTCAAGTTCATGATAGTCTTTTACCTGAGCAGCAAGAATTTCTACCACGTCAAAAGGAGCTTGACCACGCGCTGCAACAATTTTTGCGAAATTTGCCGCTGGGGATCCGGTTACAAATTCGACTTTTCCGCCTTCTGCTTCAAATTTTGATACGATGTTTTCCACCTGGTTGTCTTTCCACAACCCTCCCCACGTACCAACGAGAAGCGTTACACCATCAAACTGGCCTGCTGCTAAGGCCGATGATGACAAAAATAATGTAATAAATATGCCGGCTAAGGCATTTTTAGCTGATTTAAACATTTCTCACTCTCTCCGTTTGCAATAATTTCAATCAACCTTTGAATTTTCAGTGTTGAGACGAATTTTTGTGCAGGGCGTGCCATCTGGTATTTGCCAAGCACCAACCTGCATTGCGTCTGACATCACAAAAAATTCAGCTAGTTCGTAGAGTTTACAACAAATCTCTTCGATTACCATAAATTTCAGCGATGCGCGCTTGCTTTGTGGGATTGTCAAACTGACTCGAAACGACTATCCCACTCCACGAGAACCGCCTACTTTTAATAGCGCATCAAGTCCAATTACCTTTTGAACAAGCAGGAGCAGAAGCAGGCAAACGAAAATCACCAATGTAGCAGATGCCATCAGACTCGGTTCAAAATCGTTTTCAAGCGCGAAGAATATCTCAACTGGATAAGTTACAAATCCAGGCGCACTTAGAAATATTGCAACCGGAACATCTGAAAATGAAACCATGAATGCATACAGCGCTCCCGCATAAACTCCGGGCATGATCACCGGCAGAGTAACGCGGAAAAAGGCTCGCCTCGGTGATGCTCCATGAATGACAGCAGCCTCCTCAAGGCGCGTATCGAATCTTTGCAGAATCGCAGTAACTGTGCCGACCACATAAGGTGTGGCGATGAAGATGTGACCGAGTGCAAGGCCGATAAGAGAGCCTTGCCAATAAAATCCGGTCAGGTCACCAATCCAGTAAAACAGCTGAAGAAAAGCGATTCCGGTTACGATTGCCGGAATCTGCAAAGGCGCGCGAAAAACTGCACTGATCAGCGCTTTTCCGGGAACGTTACTGCGTACCAGACCAAGCGCCGCGGGCACGCCCAAAAGACAGCCACACAGTGATGCAACTGTCGCAAGCACGAAACTCAACAGCAGCGCGTCGATCTGTCCTTCGGGAATCTGGGTGTACCAATATAGCGACAACGATTTAGGTGGAAAGGTGAAAGAAGCTTCAACGTTTTCTGTCGGACCGTTAAGTGATGTACCGATAACAACCACCATGGGTGACAGGAGAAATATGTACGAAATGGAGCAGTAAAGTCCAAAGAAGAATCGACCAATTGATCTTTGTAATCTGTAAGTCACAAAATTCATGAACAGTCCTCAGACAATAACGAGATGAGCGGCGCGCAATCGTCGGAGAAGATAGATAGACAAAAGATTGATGACAATCACCGAAACCAGTAGTACTGCAGCAATCGTCGCCCCCATGGAATACTTGATATCCATCATAACGATCCTTTGAATCATCACGGGGAGCGTGAAGACGAGTCCACCCCCAAGAAGTGCCGCAGACGTGAATGCCCCCATACACATGTTGAACACCATGAGAAGCATTGCTGTAATACCTGGCAAAGACAACGGAAAAATGATACGGTAGTACACCCGCCAGCGATTTGCGCCATGAATTTGCGCCGCGGATTCCAGCGATTTCGGAATCGTTTGAATGATGCTGTACAGCAGAAGAACACCAAATCCGAGTGTAAAGTGCATCAACCCAATGACCACGCCGGTTTCGTTACCGAATACTGAAAAGGGTTTGTCAAAAAGCCCGATGGCAAGCATTGTCCGATTAAAGAGGCCGTCAGCGGAGAATATGACAATCAAACCGTAGACTTTGATCACGATAGTGATAAATGTCGCTACAACAATACCCGCGAGCAAGATCATGGACCAACTCGACCGCATGCGTGCAATCAGATAAGCGACCGGAAATCCCAGAATTAATGTCGACAGAGCTGCAAGTGCTGAAGTCTTAACAGTAACCCAGAGAATCTTGAGATAGAAACCATCTGTGAGAAATTGAACATAGTTTCCAATGATCAATTCGTCTCCAACGCGCCCAAGACCGAGATCTTCAAAAAAACTTGCTCTCAGAAAGACAAACTGTGATGCCGCAACCAGAGTGAAACCGACAATGAGTGGAGGAATTAGCAGTATCCACCATCTAACCCACATTACAACACCTCAACTGTCTACGGAACCGTTGCTCTGAGCTTTTTATTGACATTTAGAAGTAACTTGGACGGATTTATACGTTTTTAACAGCTTTTATAAACTTTTAATGAAACCGCATCAGCCTTTCTTCTGCCGAATTTCGCGGGCTTTGGCACGCATGTGCTCTTTCAGTTTCGCATGCGCCTCAGCAGTACCGTCGTGAAATGTCCCAACAAACTTGTCCATGGGAATTTCCAATCCGCCGTAATTGCAGTGAATGAACCGATGATGCATCTGATGATGAAACGTTCCAAGCGAAAGAATCTTGCCCCGTTTACCCGCTATTGAGTTGTAACCACAATGTGTTGTCACTGCAGACAAGGCGAAATACTGAAGGTGGTAAAGAACATGAATAGGATGAGACAGGATAATCCAGTGAACCAAAACTGATCCTAAAAAGATCAGATGTTCAATTGGATGCATGGACATTCCTGACCACGGGCCAACGTTGGTATTTCGATGATGCACATGATGGGCAATCTTGTAGAGTGGCTTCCAGTGCAGCCAGCGGTGAACAGTATAGAAGTAAAGAGTCTCCCAAACCGGCACGATCAGGAAAATTGCAACGAACCAGACTGGATTTTGAGCCCACTCCATGATTTCCAGGTAGCCGTTCGCAAATCCCCAAATCAGCAATGCTTCGTACCCTGTCCAGACCGTAACACCACTAACGATTGTCCAGAACATGTTATCCAGCACCTGGTCTCGGAAGGTATAGGGACGACCTTTGCCAAATCGCTTGCTATCGTATCGTCGCCTTTCTTTCTGAAAGCGGAATACATAAAAGTACAGATGTAGACCGCCAGCAAAAATCATCATCAGGACGAAATTTCTGAGCCACATCAGGCCAATCCAGTCGAAGGCAAAATTCTTTGACACTTCAAGCGGTGGCTGGAAATAAGTCCAGGACAGCCACGCAGCAAAAACGATGATCAATTTCTCCGAAATAGGAAACCAACTTCGGACGATCCAGTTCATAATTTTTAAGGGATTTAAGGGCCACTCAAATAGCGGAGATACAGCCAGAGGAGTGTCAGGCTGATAGTTCCAATGAGGAACGCCATCCCTTTGTGACCGAGGATTCGGTGAAATTGTCTCAGCAGTCATTTTCAGATTACTTTTTGAAGCTCATAGCAACACATCATACACACGCGTATGCCTCAGAACAACAATTTTTTTGAATTGATTCAACAGCAAATGCTGGAATCGTCTCAAAAGACCTTCCTAGAGCTGCATGACTCACGCTCGATTTCCTTTTCGGACGCAAACCGACTATCAGCTCAACTTGCCAACAAACTGAACGAATTAGGTTTGCAACCCGGCGATCGAGTAACCGCACAAATTGATAAATCAGTTCAAGCAGTGTTACTGTATTTGGCTTGTCTTAGAGCGGGATTTATCTTTCATCCCCTGAATACTGCCTATACACTGAAAGAACTGGACCATTTCCTGGAAGACGCACAACCGATGCTGTTTGTATGCGGTTCGAAGCGCGCGTATGATGCGACTGAACTGACAAAAAAGCACAAAGTTCAGCTAGTCGAAACGCTTGAAGCAAATGGGACGGGTACATTGTGCGAAGATGTTGCTGATTATGGCGAACGCTTTGATACGGTGGTGCGCGATGAGAACGACATCGCTTTACTGATCTACACATCCGGAACGACTGGCAAACCCAAGGGTGCGATGATTACGCACAAAAACATCAGCTCGAATGCAGCGAGTCTGAGCCAGGCTTGGGGCTGGCAAAATGATGATGTGCTGTTGCATGTATTGCCAATTTTTCATGTTCACGGCCTTTGCGTTGCGTTGCACATACCCTTACTGATGGGCACGAAAATTCTGTTTCAATCTAGGTTTTCGGTTACAGAAACCATTAAATTGCTCCCGCAGTCCACAGTTATGATGGCGGTACCAACAATTTACACGCGTCTGTTGTCTGATGTGGAATTCAAGAGAGATGTGTGTGACGGGATGCGGCTGTTTGTATCTGGGTCGGCACCCCTGTTGCCGGAAACGTTTACACAGTTCGAACAACGAACTGGACATCGAATTTTGGAGCGCTATGGAATGTCTGAAGCGCAAATGATCACATCAAACCCCTTGAATGGTGTTCGACGTGGCGGAACTGTTGGGATTCCATTACCCGATGTTGAAGTTCGCGTGTGTGATGACGATGGAAGACCACTTGAAAGTGGGGAGATTGGGGTTCTTGAAATAAAGGGTCCTAATGTATTCAGAGGATATTGGCGCAATCCTGATGCTACAAAATCGACGTTTCGCGAAAATGACTACTTCATCACTGGAGATGTGGCAAGAATTGATGAAGAAGGTGTAGTTACCATTGTTGGGAGGGAAAAAGATTTGATCATTTCCGCGGGTTTTAACATTTATCCCAGTGAAATTGAATTCCAAATCAATCAAATTCCCTCGGTTAGCGACTCAGCTGTGTTCGGAGTGCCTCACCCAGACTTAGGGGAGGGAGTTGTCGCTGCAGTTATCCGACAGTCGGACAGGTTGAGCGAATTAGATATTAGTGAGTCTCTCGAAAAAAACCTGTCTGCGTTTAAGATTCCTCGGCAGATTGTCTTTGTCGATGGGTTTCCTAGAAACGCAATGGGGAAAATTGAAAAGAATCGACTGAGAGAATCGTACCGTTCAATTTTTTTCTGAAGAAGGTATCTGCATTTTCAGTGATTCTCCATTTCCTTTGACAACTCGTCCATCAAACCTGACACACCTCCCAATGACCAACCTCCATCGACAGGTATTACGGTACCTGTCACATAATCTGCCAGTGGTGATGCCAGAAACATCGCCATCCTCCCAATATCCGAAGATTGTCCGAGACGTTTTAGTGGTACAGACTCGATAACTGAATTCAACAACTCCGGAGTGGGCGCCAATCGTTTCATTCCCTCGGTATCCTGTATCGGACCTGGTACGATTGAGTTGACACGAATACCTTCGCCTCCCCATTCCATGGCGAAAGTCCGAGTAATCATATCGACACCAGCCTTTGCGGCGCACACGTGCGATTGCAGAATCATCGGGATGAATGCCTGCGGTGCCGAAATATTGATTATTGAACCTCCAGGCTTTCTCAAATGAGGGTAAGCTGCTTTCAATACGTGAAAAGTGCCGAGCAAATCGATATTGACTACTGCGGCAAATCCGTTTGTCGACATATCATTCGCCCGGGCAGGGAAATTACCGGCAGCACCGGACACTAAAACGTCAAATTCTCCAAACTTATCTGCAAAATGCGTTAGGCCTTCAGTTATCTGATCATAATTTCGGACATCCGCGCTAAACCCGAGAACTTCACCACCTGACTGACTCAAAAACTCAACAGCAGATTCTACTTTTTCTGGTGAACGACTGATGACCCCGAGTCTTGCACCCGAATCGGCGAAATTTTTAGCTACACCGAGGTTGATGCCACTGGTACCACCGACCACAATAACAGTGTTAGCGGAAAAGTTGAAATCAAGACTTTCGCCCATGACTGACAATCAGGTCAAAAGGCTGGTTTTGAAAATGAAAGAAGAGGAGATCGTATAAGATTCAAGATGTTGTGGAATCTTTTCCTTCGACTGTAGAAAGAATCATGTAGAGGACCGACATACCAACGCCCCACCATGCAACATTCGATAAAACTGACCCTGTAAACGTATCAAAAGACACCAAAATGAGACAACAAACAATTGAAACAATTCCCAATAGATAATTCATGTCCAAACTCCAATAAATTCACTAACGATTCAATCAAACTGAATTTGATTTTATCAGACATGGAGGTCTAAATCTTCGAGCGCTCGCTGATTATCAGAAGAGCGTTCACTAGTCCGTACAGTAGTAATTCCAGTTCGCACACCTGAATCAACCCATCTGCAGGTTCTCGAGCAGAAATTCCAGGGGATTATGAAAGTGCGTTGATTCAGATTTGAGGTGGACTTCCCATAACCAAGTCGAATATAGAGTCAGGCACTCACAACTTCGGAATTTCCAAATGGATCTGAAACAGCGTCGAATTACGAACTTTACTGCATACAATATGCAGGTATATTTGAGTTATTAATTTTTGCACCTTCGCCCTAAAAGGAATTTAGCAACTGCAAATCTTTACTATGTTTTCAGGGAGTGATCATGGAAGTTCTTGACCTGTCACACGAATGTAGCACTCAAAAACTCCACCTTCAGGTAGCTGGCGGATTCGCATGGACCCGCGATAGTGTCGATCCGAAATCTTGCGTCGTTGCGATTAGAACCGCAGCGCGGAATGAATTAATGCAGGTAGTCGACATCATGGAATCGAATCCACTGCCCACACTGCTTAGACGATTGGAAGATTTTGAAATCCCTCACACCCTGCAGATGATGGCAGAAATTAAGCGTCGACTTGATGAACCACCCGGGGTAGCAGTGATCAACAGTCTGCCGCTAAATCAAATGAGCGAAGAGCAGGCAATTAATCTATTCTGGGTAGTCGGCCAAAAAATCGGGCGAAATGTTGCACAAAAGTGGGACGGAACAATGATTTACCACGTCCGAGACACAGGTGCAGAATATGCATATGGCGTACGCGGCTCCTATACCAGTGTTGAACTATTGTTTCACAACGATAATGCGTTTGGAATCGCCCTGCCTCATTATGTAGGTCTGATGTGCTTAAAACCTTCAGCGCAAGGAGGTTTGAGTCGATTTTGCAGCCTCTACACTGTGCACAATCGAATGCTTGAAAAGTACCCGAAAGAACTTGATCGTCTTTACGAACCCGTTTACTGGGACAGACAGGCAGAACATACTCCTGGTGCACCGTTGGTGGCAAAAGCACCTGTATTCCGTTTTGACAATGAACGCCTATGGACCCGTGCAAATCCGAGTCTCATCATGAAAGGCTATGAAGTGGCTGAAACCAAAATGGATAGCGCAACAGAAGATGCAGTACTTGCCCTGAAAGAGGTTTCCGAAGATCCATCACTTTGGTTTGAGTTGCCAATTGAAAGAGGGCATCTGCAGTACATCAATAACATAGACATTGCGCATTACCGCAGTGAAATAGTTGATGATCCAAATCCAGACAAAAAGCGCCATTTAGTTCGTACCTGGCATCGCGACACGGGCAAGACCATCTACGACGGCTAGCTAAACTCCGTCATTCACCTCCTTGTCCTTGGCAAGTTCTGTGCGGAGAGTTCTAACTCAACCAGCGTAAATTCTGGTATCACCATGTTTTCTGTTCATAGACAACGGCTCGCCAGTGTCTAGTAGTTGTTTCTGGGTAAACCATCGGCTCCAAAAACCTGCTCTTGTTCTGCATTGAACCGTTCACAAATTTTCGATAGAAAGTCGAATTCTCCATTGACGGAGATTCGCGTAAAATTTCGTTTAATCACATTGGTGCAATCAATGACCAAACTAAGCATTAATCTGAACAAAATTGCATTGCTGAGAAACGCAAGAGGCATGAATTTCCCTAAGGTACTCGACTTTGCTGAACTTTGCGTCAAAAACGGTACCCACGGCATAACCGTACACCCGCGCCCAGACCAGCGTCATGCCACTTATCGGGACGCTTTCGAACTAGCAGAATTCTGTCAGGACTACCCTGATGTTGAGTTTAACGTTGAAGGTTACCCGACTGCAGATTTTTTGGAGGTCGTCAAATCCGCCAAACCCGATCAGTGTACTTTAGTACCGGATGCGCCAGATCAAATCACATCCGATCACGGTTGGAACACTCAATCAGAAAACCATTTTCTGCGACCGCTTCTTGCCGACCTCAGAGAACATGGCATTCGAACCAGTATTTTTCTTGACCCAGATCCATCTTTGATTCCTTCTGCAGCAGAAACCGGTACTGACAGAATTGAACTCTACACCGAAGAATACGCCCGGACCTACAACACTGAAAATCACGAACAGGTTTTTGAACAATACCGAAAGGCTTCAGTCAGGGCACAGGAGCATGGACTTGGCGTCAATGCTGGCCACGATTTGAATCAAAAGAACTTAGGGAAATTTTTGACTATCCCAGATATTCTTGAAGTGTCGATCGGGCACGCTCTGACGGTTGAAGCCTTACTCCAAGGCTTTGAAACGACAGTTCGATCTTACGTATCAATTGTGGAAAAGTCAGCGGCTTAGCGTTTGCGTCACAAGGGATATCCAATTTTGACCATCCCAGTCGTTACGACGGAATGGTCTTCCTGAATTTCAGATGGTTAGCTGTGGCTACCTCTGGAATTCAACCACGTTCTGCAACTGCTCGCCTAATCCCTCAACCCCAAGCCTGACTTGATTACCCGGTCTAAGAAATACCGGTGGATTCAATCCAAATCCGACGCCTGATGGTGTACCAGTTAGAATCAAGTCTCCAGGCATCAGCGTCATGTATCTGCTCACGTAACTAACGAGATGTGCCACCTCAAATATCATGTCATCTGTTGAACCGTCTTGATATCGCTTACCGTTCACATCCAGCCACAAATGGAGATTCTGTGGATCGGGAATTTCATCGCGCGTGGCAAGAAATGGTCCCAAAGGGCAGAAAGTGTCTGCACTTTTACCCTTTACCCACTGCCCGGTTCCCTCAATTTGAAATGCTCGTTCGGAAACATCGTTCGCAATGCAGTATCCGGCAACATAGTCAAATGCCTCGCTTTCCTCGACATACCGCGCGACACGTCCAATGGCGACAGTCAATTCAACCTCCCAATCTGTTTTTTTACTTCCCTTTGGTAACATTAAGTCGTCATTCGGTCCGACGATTGATGTCGTTGCCTTCATAAACAGGATAGGTTCTTCCGGGATTTTCAAACCCGCTTCTTCAGCGTGCAGGCGATAGTTGAGACCGATGCAAACCAGCTTACCGACATTCGCAACAGGCGGTCCAATTCTAGGTGCACCTTCAACACGACTCAAGTCGTTTAAGTTAAGACTTGCCAGTTTGTCCAGGCTATTAGGTGCCAGCACTGATCCATCAATATCATGAACGTGTTCGGACAAATCTCGAATGTTGCCCTCTTGGTCAAAAATACCAGGTTTCTCCTGGCCTGCTTCGCCGTATCGCACGAGTTTCATAAAATTCTCCTAATGTTTTTTGGTGAAAGGCTCTCGATCTGCACCAGATTCAAACAATCTAATTAATTCGCATTTTGAATTAATCGCCATATGCTTTCCGAAGTTACTGGCATTTGCACCTCTTCGATTCCCAACGGCCGCAACGCATCAACTATGCCATTCATAATTGCTGCAGGCGCCCCCGTTATACCTAATTCTCCAACGCCTTTGGTACCGAGTGGATTTTCATCGGTATCAACAGGATTCCACAAACTTTCAAACATCGGCAAGTCGTCAGCCCTCGGGAGTGTGTAGTCCATGAAGCTACCACTTAACAGCTGCCCCGTGGATTCATCATAGTGCGCTTTTTCCAGCAATGCATGTCCAGCACCTTGGGCAACACCACCGTGAATTTGTCCTTCACAAATCACTGGGTTGTAGATTTTGCCGGGATCGCTCACTGTTAAAAATCGGCAGATGCGAACCGTACCCGTTTCAGCATCAATCTCAACTTCACAGGCTTGAGCACCGCTGGCGAATATCCCTGCTTGAATAAAGTGTTCATGTTCCACTCTAAGTGGTTTGCCCGTTTCTTTGATCATCAATTTGGTTATTTCACCCAGACTGACCTGCCGATCAGTTCCAGAAACAGTAAACAATCCATGAGCATATACCAGGTCGTTTTCTGCAACTTCAAGATGCTGTGCGGCATACCCGCGTGCCCTTTTCAGTACTTTCTTAACTCCGAAATGAATTGCTGAACCACCCATACGAAGAGATCGGGATGCATGAGTACCGCTACCAGTTCGAACCCGGTCGGTATCGCCATCGACTATCCGAACCCTGTCAAGAGGAAGTTGCAAACGACTTGCCAAGAGTTGTGCGAATACAGTTTCGTGCCCGACACCAATCGATTTAGTACCGACTCTCGCCTCGACAACATCGCCCAGAACCGATATTTCTGCAAACTCATTGGGCGAACCGCCGACACTGTCGAGATAAACCGAATAACCCAATCCGCGATACTTGCCCTGCTGGGCACAAGCACGCCTTCGAGTCTGATACTCATTCATATCGAGATGCTCCAACAGCATGTCAAAGTTAGCCGGATAGTTACCTGCAGAATAATGAGCACCACTTGGCGCTATCCAAGGCAATTCACCGGCCTGAATCATATTCATTTTCCTGAAGCGAACAGGATCTATACCCATTTCATAAGCAGCCTTATCGACGACTCGTTCCAGTGCAAAAGATGCTTCTGCTCGGGCTACCCCTCGAAAGGCTCCAATATTTGCAGTATTGGTAAAGACACCCTTGATCTGAAAGTTGCTGGCTGGTATCCGATAAACGCCACAATTGACTAGGTGCATATAAGACGCGTGAAGCCAGATACTGCGTTGATTCAAGTAAGCCCCAAGGCGCCACGCACTCACAAGTCGAATTGCAGTCATCTTGCCTTGATGATCAAGTGCAAGTTTGGCAGTTAAGCGTTGATCCCGTGATTGAGAGTCGGTCAGAAAGCTTTCAGATCGTTCCAGAGTGCATCGCACTGGCGCACCTGTTTGCTGAGCAAGCCAAGCCAGCACAGCAAAATCCGGGTAGGGTGATGTTCGCGCGCCAAAGCCTCCTCCTGTATCTGGCGAAATGAACCTGACTTTTTCGGGCGGTTCATTCAGAATGTCAGCAATTCCCTGTTGGTGCCAATGAACCGACTGACTGCCACAAATAACCTCGTATCGATCTGTTTCTTTGTCAAATCGAGCGATCACAGCCCGCGGCTCTAAGAAGGCGATCACATGCCGAGGATAGTCGACCGTTACCGAAACCACCTTGAAAGCTTTGCCAAACGCATCATCGACAGCCTGTGCATCTCCATATTCGGCGTCCACACAGATATTGCTTTCAAGTTCATCCCACACCAGCGGTGCCTCGGACTTCAATGCTTGCTCGACATCAACGACAACTTCAAGCGAGTCGTACTCCACATCGACCGTCTCCGCTGCATCCCGCGCAGCTAGGCTGCTCTCTGCAACGACCACTGCGACGGGTTCCCCTACCACTCGAACCTTCTCCCTAGCAAGTGGCCATCGCGACACGACGGGAAGCTGACTACCGTCTTTATTGATAATTGGAAAGTCTGGGCTACGCGTCAGAGGATCAATCGGCTTCAGACCAGCTTTAGCGAGTGTTTCACCAGTCGCAATCATGCGGACACCTGGCATTTTCACTGCATTGGAAGCATCGATAGAAACTATGCGCGCATGGGCATAGGGGCTACGTACAAAACAGGCGAACAATTCACCCTCAAAGCGCAAGTCGTCCGTGAAGGAGCCATTGCCGGTGAGCAAACGCTCATCTTCGACACGCAATACCGGTTTACCGATCAAATCATCCATTTACAAAGTAATTCTGTTAGTTCGAAAATTTTGCCAGTGTTCCCCAAATTGATTGTCGGTTCGTGCAAGTGGATTGAAACTCAATTCGATGAGTACTCAGCGCTACTTAACTGCAGATAATTCGCATCTCGAAACGCTTGAATTCTGGTAATTACACACTAACTATAAATGCCAAATACGACAAATCATGTTTTCGGTTACATGGAGTACCTCGATGTCAGAAGAAACAACAATAGACAAAATTGATTTTCAGGCTGAAGTTCAGCAACTGCTGAACCTCGTCATTCACTCTTTGTACTCGGAACGGGAAGTATTCCTGCGAGAGTTGATTTCCAATGCCTCAGACGCCTGTGGACGACTCCGTTTCGAGTCTTTAACCAATCCCGAAATGCTGGAGTCAGAACACACGCCAGCCATTGAATTGGAAATTGCCAAGAGGCCAAAGACCATCACGATCCGAGATAACGGCATTGGAATGACCCGCGAAGAGGTCGCAGAGAATATCGGAACAATTGCCCGGTCAGGTACCAAGAAATTTGTTGAAGCACTCACTGGAGAACAGTCCGAAGATGCCAATCTGATCGGACAGTTTGGAGTCGGCTTCTATTCTGTATTCATGGTCGCCGAAAGAGTCATCATGAAAACTCGCAAAGCAGGTACTGCAAAGGAACAGGGTGTCGTTTGGGAGTCAGATGGAGTAACCGGCTACACAATTGAAGATCAGTCAATTGAAAATCATGGCACCGAGATCATTATCACCCTGCGTAAGGATGCCAAAGAATTTGCGGATACAGGGCAGGTTTCAAGCGTCATCAAGAAGTATGCAGATCACATCTCTGTTCCAATTCGACTTCGGGCTGCACCAACTGCCAAGAAAGAAGAAGAGTGGGAACTCGTAAACGACGGTTCTGCGCTCTGGACCCGGGCGCGAAAAGACATTTCCGATGAGGAATATGACAATTTCTACAAGTCACTAACCTTCGACTTTGAAAATCCGCTGTTAAGACTGCACAATCGTGTCGAGGGGCGGCTTGAGTATTCCGCTCTTGTTTTTATCCCAGCACATGCACCGTATGACCTGTGGGATGCCGACCGTCAGCGAGGTATCAAGCTCTACGTTCGCCGCGTATTCATAGCGGATGACACAAAAAACCTGATGCCAAGTTACCTTCGGTTTGTACGCGGCGTCATCGACTCCGATGATTTGCCATTGAACATTTCACGGGAGTTTCTGCAGAAGAACAAACAAGTCGAACGAATTCGTGCTGGTGTGGTCAGGAAAATACTTGGCGAGCTCAAGCGAGTGGCCAAGAAGGACAGCGAGAAATATCAAACCTTCTGGAAAGAGTTCGGCCGGGCGTTTAAAGAAGGAATCACAGAGGACGCGGACAACCGGCAGACAATTGCCGAACTGCTTCGATTCGCCACAACAAAAACCGAAGGTGATGAACAGACTGAGTCACTGCAGCAATACATTGATCGCATGCATGAAAAACAGGATGCAATTTACTATATCACCGCTGACAGTCACGCTTCAGCTCAAGGCTCTCCACATCTTGAGATTTTCAAAAAGCATGAGATCGAAGTCATTCTGATGAGCGACCATATTGATGAGTGGGTGGTGATGCATTTGACTGAATTTCAGGACAAGCCTCTAAAATCAATTGCCAAAGGCGACCTTGAACTGGACTGGCTCGATTCCGAAGAAAAAACTGAAGAACAGCCCGATGAAAAAGTGGAGGCACTGGTTGGCAAACTGAAAGATGTATTGGGCAGTCGAATTACTGATGTCAGAATCACATCCAGACTGACTGATTCACCAGCATGCCTAGTGGTTGGAGATTACGGACTCAGCCGAAATTTAACGCGTATTCTGAAAGCCACCGGTCAGAGCTCCTACAACGTGCCACCAATCATGGAAATCAATCCGAATCACCAGATTATTCAAAATTTGGTGGAATCAGATGACAATCTGGATGACTGGGCACATGTCCTGTTTGATCAGGCTGTCCTGAGCGAAGGTTCTGCGCTGGATGATCCTGCCGACTATGTTCGACGGATCAATACCCTGCTCTCAGGCGCTTCCGGCGAGAAAAGCCCAATCATACTCGCCCCGTAATATTTCCGGTTGACACTGTCGACCTGATGAATTCGAAGGAGAGTACGGCCGCTCCGTCTAATGATCGGTGTTTGAAAAACCACGTCCTTGACTAGGGCACTGAAACAATGTGACGCTGACGGAGGTTAAAACTATGTTTCGGTCAAAAGTGAACTCTGAATGTCGGTCTCCTTGAGAGTTCAATTGTTGTCGTGGTTGGAATTGGAAAGTCTGGATTCTAGACCAGAGTAGTACGCCGAAATATCTTCAATATCCTTGTCGCTTAAATTAGCAGTGAGTTCATTCATCACTTGATGTTTACGAAGCCCGGATCTGTAATCACTTAGTGACTTAATCAGATAGTCCTGATGTTGTCCGGATATGATTGGCGTCTTCTCACCGAGTACAACGTTGCCTTTTCTGTGGCAGGTCAGACACGGTTGCGCTTTGTTTCTGCCTGCTACAGCGTCACCCGTCGCTAAGCAATCATTAGGAACAGCGAATAGGAATAATGCACCAAACAGAATCTGTGCCGCGAATGGAATTACTTTTTCCAAAGTCGTGCAATGTCTGAATCAACCAATTCGGAATAAGGAAATCCGAAACCAACATTTAAATCACTACAAGCCATATCGCCTAGCGTGGAAATATGGCTTGCAGTGAATATAGAACCGTCTATGTACTTCCCACGTAAAACCGACAAAATTCGATATTACGAGAAATCAAAAGTGTCGTTTTTTGGCCGTGATCAGTTTCGTATGTTCGCTAATACTCGCTGATATGCAGCGGTTGGACTTTACTGCCCCACAATATCGTCATGCATACCACCTAACACACCCATAATCGTGTCATGCTCCTCCTGACCAACACCAGACGACATCATAGCTTTCGACATTTGTTCAGCAAGTGCTCCGAACTCCGCTTCCGTGATATCCATTCCTTTGTGAGCTTCCAACATATTCATTCCGGAATAGGTACAAGGACCACCTGTCGCTTCACAAACCTGCTCTATTAATAACATCTTTAGTTTATCAAGATCCGTATTTGCAAAACGCGCATTGATTCGATCATCCCCGCCAACGTTGGTCAAAAAAACCTCCACAACGGTAGTAATTCCTTCTGTACCGCCAATTTTGTCATATAGGCTTTTTTCGTCTGCAAGAAGATTATCCGATGAAGTCGAAACAAATAGACAAAATGAAAATGCGGCGATACCCAATACCAAATGTTTTAGCTTAATCATCGATCCTTCTCCATAATTAGTTTTTTTAATGACGTTCGATTTAGTCATTCGAACGGTATGCTTATTCCAATTCCATAATAACACAAAAAACACATGGTAATTTTGGAAGCATTTCCAAAGAAATCCTAGGTCGGTAAATTGCTTTATGGTAGGATTTAAGAGATTCGTCAATGAGCACGAATATGATCACGAAGAGAGAATTGTTGATGATTCTCGAACTGAAGAACGAAGGACTTTCGACCAGCGAGATTGCGCGCAAGCGCAGGTCAATATTGACGGCTACGCCACCGCCTATGCTGCTTTTGCAACAGGTGATACCACATTTGCCAATGGTTACACGGACATTCCCTGCCCATTTCTGGCCATGACCGGCGGTCTTGATCTGAACTCAACCCCAGCCATATCGCAAAATATGGCCGAACTGGTTCAGAATGGCTGCACTTTTATTTTGCAAGGGTATGGTTACATGACAAACCTGACCACACCAGATAAGGTGAATGCGATCTTGTTGGACTGGCTGAACACTGGCTAAGGAGACCGGCCATGAACCCAATTGAGCCGCGCGAATTGCGCAACGCCTTTGGCGCGTTTCTGACTGGCGTGACCGTGGTGACAACTCACGACGCACGGGGCAATCCGCTTGGCTTTACCGCCAATTCCTTTACCTCAGTATCGCTTGACCCGCCACTGGTTCTGGTTTGTCTAGCCAATTCTTCGTCGAACTATGATGTATTTGCCAAGGCTGACGGTTTTGCCATCAATATCCTGTCCGAGGCGCAGAAAGAGGTCTCCAACATCTTCGCGCGCCCGGTCGAGGAACGCTTTGCGTCGGTGACATGGCAGCCCGGTCCGTATGGTGCACCTGTGTTCGGCGATGTCTCAGCTTGGTTTGACTGTTCCATTTACAACACAGTTGAGGCGGGTGATCATATCATTCTGATTGGAAAGGTTGAAGCTTTTGAGAGCAGTGCCCATCCCGGGCTCGGTTATGCGCGCGGGGCCTATGTGACTCCAGCATCCGAGGCCGAAGCACTCCAGACCGGAAAGAACATCCTTGTCTCGGCGTTGGTCGCGCATCATGGAAAAATTCTGTTGATGGATGATGGTCGCGGCCATCTGACCCTGCCTGAAATCAAGGTTGGCCTGGAAGGTGTGACCAGCGCCCTTAAAGCTCTGATCGCCAACACCGGCACGACGGCAAAGCCGGGTTTCGTCTATTCCGTCTATGAAGACGAGAGGCGCAAGACCCAGCATATTGCTTTTCTCTGTCAAGCTGATGATGAATGCGCAGTAACAGGCGTTTTTTATGAACTGACGGAAACCACCCTTGGCGACATCGACGATCCCGCGATGCACACCATGCTGGAACGCTTCGCGGAGGAAAGCCGAATGGGCAATTTTGGCATTTACCTGGGCAGCGAAATCGCCGGCGATGTCCTGCCGGTCACGAAAAGGAGCTAGAGTATGGAATTCTCGCTTTTCGCGCATATGGAGCGCATTTCCCCGGATCAGGACCAGAAACAGCTTTATGAGGAATTCGTAGAGCTGTGTAAAATCGCCGACAAAGGTGGAATGCGCGCGGTCTGGACCGGTGAACACCACGGTATGAACTTCACCATCGCGCCGAACCCGTTTCTGAACCTTGTGGATGTCGCGCGGCACACCCAAAACGTTCGCCTAGGCACGGGCACCATCATTGCGCCGTTCTGGCACCCAATCCGACTGGCTGGAGAAGCGGCGATGACCGACCTCATCACCGACGGGCGGCTAGAACTGGGCATCGCGCGGGGTGCCTATACGTTCGAATATGAGCGGCTGATGCCGGGGCTGGAGGCCTGGGAGGCGGGGCAACGGATGCGCGAGTTGGTGCCTGCGGTCAAGGCGCTATGGGCAGGCGATTACGCGCATGAGGGCGAATTCTACCGTTTCCCCAAGACCACCGCCGCACCATTGCCTCAGCAGGAGGGCGGCCCGCCGATCTGGATTGCGGCGCGCGAACTCAACAGCCATGAATTTGCAGTTCGGAATGGCTGCAATGTACAGGTCACACCGCTGTGGAATGGGGATGACGAGGTGCGCGATCTGATGTCGAAATTCAACGACGCCTGCGCCAAGTTCCCTGATCAGCCCCGCCCCGACGTCATGCTCTTGATGCACACCTACGTGGCCGAGGATGATGAGGACGCCAAACGTGGTGCGGTTGAACTGAACCGGTTCTACAACTATTTCGGCGCGTGGTTCATGAACAAGCGCGAAATCACGCAGGGTCTGATCGCTCCGCTTAGCGACGAGGACATCGCGGCGCATCCCTTCTATACCCCGGAAGCACTGGAGCGTGATTTGGTCGTGGCAACAGCAGACAAGGTGATTGAGCGGCTCAAGATCTACGAAGAGTTGGGCTATGATGAATTCTCCTCCTGGATTGACAGTTCGATGAGCTTTGAACGCAAGAAAGCATCGCTGGAACGCTTCATCAGTGATGTCATGCCTGCATTCAAGTAGCCAAGCAGTGTGGTGCGGGTGAAATAACGCAACTTCGAGGTGAACTGTGCGGTGCGCCGTACCAGCGACAGCGAGTTGCTCAACTCGACCAGGGTGCCACAAAGCGTGCGTCAGCAAACTGAATCCATGCAAGGACTACTTGAGCGAGGCGTATATTTCTATATTTATCCTCGTTTATTGTCCAAATAATGGATAATATACGAGGATGATTCCTAGAATAGTTGAAAATGAACTCAATACAGCCCTGCAAAGGCAAGCGGTTGTTGTACTAATCGGTCCACGACAAGTTGGTAAAACAACTCTGGCGCATGCCATTGGAGAAAAATTTGATTCGCTGTATCTGGATCTGGAAGATTTGTCGAATCAGGATAAACTCTCAGAACCGGTATTGTTTCTGGAAAATTACGAAGATAAACTCGTTATTCTCGATGAAATTCATCGAATGCCTGAAATCTTCAGTTCTCTGCGAGGCATTATTGATCGAGGTAGACGTAGAGGTAAACGCGTCGGCCGTTACCTTATACTCGGGTCTGCATCACTTGAACTGTTGAGACAATCGGGTCAGTCACTTGCAGGCAGGGTCGAGTTTATATCGCTTGCACCACTGTCCGTACTTGAACTCGATGACTCAAGAAAAGTGAGGGAGTTGCTTTGGCTGCGTGGAGGCTTTCCGGATAGCTACCTCGCGAAGGGCAACAACGATAGTTACGTTTGGCGAAGAAACTTCATCAAGACCTACCTTGAACGCGACGTTGCAACTTTCGGTTTTCGAGTTTCCGCCGAACTTCTTGAACGCCTATGGATCATGCTTGCACATAATCAGGGAAATATTCTGAATTCGTCTCAATTTGCAAATACTCTTGAAACCAGTGCGCAGTCGGTTACGCGCTACATTGACTTGCTAGCGGATCTGCTATTGGTCAGACGGTTAAAACCCTATCATTCAAACTTAGGCAAACGAATGATAAAGTCCCCGAAAATTTATGTGCGCGACTCGGGACTGGTTCACGCTTTGCTAAGAATTTCATCTTTCAATCAGTTGAATGAACACCCAGTCGTCGGTCGAAGTTGGGAAAGTTACGTCATCGAATCATTGCTGTCAGTACTACCAATGGATAAACAGGCTTTCTTCTATCGATCTCAGGCAGGGGCAGAAATTGATCTTGTTATTGAACACGATCACCGTACGGTTTGGGCGATTGAAATTAAACGTTCTCTTTCACCAAAAGTAAGTCGTGGTTTTCACAGTGCTTGCAAGGATATCAAACCAACTCGCCGTTTTGTGGTTCATGCGGGAGATGAGCGATTCCCCGTATCGCACAACCTGGAAGCAGTCAGTGTTCGTCAACTGACTGAAGAAATCAGTCTCGGACACTAACTTTCGCTGCACATTTGGGAGGCAAAGCGGGACAACAAATGTATATTTTTGTCAGTATGCGCAGGAAATTTGATGGCAATTGAAACAATCGACACTCTGGTGGTTGGGGCTGGCCAAGCTGGTGTCGCCATGAGCGAACATCTGAGCAATGCTGGTGTCCCACATCTTGTCTTGGAACGGGAACGAATTGCCGAGCGCTGGCGAACAGGAAGATGGGATTCTCTGGTTGCGAATGGTCCGGCGTGGCATGACCGTTTCCCGGGCATGAAGTTTTCCGGCATAGATCCCGATGCCTTTGCTCCCAAGGAAAGTGTTGCGGATTACTTCGTTGACTATGCGACGAAAATTAATGCTCCCATACGCTGCAGTGTTAACGTGACTGGCGCGGAAAGAAATGTCGGTCGTCCCGGCTTCCGCGTCCAAACATCGGAAGGTCTGATAGTGGCCAACAGAGTATCGCCGCTACCGGACCATTTCAGCACCCGAATATACCGCCCATAGTTCCGCAGAGCGCAAATATCAAACAAATTCATTCCTGTGAGTATCGCAACCCTCAACAATTGCCTGAAGGGGCGGTATTGGTAGTCGGTGCTGGATCTTCAGGGGTACAAATCGCGGACGAGATTTTGCGAGCCAAAAAAACTGTCTACCTCTCGGTCGGCCCTCACGAGCGCCCACCAAGGGCCTATCGGTCACGAGATTTCTGCTGGTGGTTGGGGGTTCTTGGTAAATGGGATATGGCAGCGCCTGATCCTGGAACAGAACACGTCACCATCTCGGTAAGCGGTGCATATGGCGGTCGTAACATTGATTTCAGGAAACTTGCTGACCAGGGGATGATTCTCGTTGGGCGAACGAAATCGTACGAAGACAGTGTGATGTGTTTTGCACCAGACCTGTCATTTAACGTTGAACAGGGCGATGCAAACTACCTGTCTCTTTTAGAGGAAGCTGACGCATACGTTCACCGTAATTGTCTTGACTTACCAGAAGAGCCCCAAGCCTACGAAATCGGACAAAATCCAGACTGCATGACTCATCCGATTCTCAAACTGGACCTGGTTGACGCTGGTGTTTCCACGATCATATGGGCAACAGGTTTCACCCTCGACTACAGTTGGCTTAAGGTTGATGCTTTTGAACAAGACGGAAAGCCCAGACATCATCTCGGTGTATCGGTTGAACCTGGAGTCTATTTTCTGGGATTACCCTGGCAGTCGCGTCGCGGCTCCTCCTTTATATGGGGTGTCTGGCATGACGCCAAATTTCTGGCCGATCATATATCCACACAACGCAATTACCTGGCGTACCGCCGTCCTCGGGAACCATGAAACAGGCTGGCGTTGGGCGAACAATGGAAATTTTGTAGTCGCGGGCAACAGACCGGTGTCAACTTCATTAATCGAATTTTGAAAAACTGTTTCAATTGAAATTTGATCAGTTAGAGCAGATTTTGAACTGCATTACAGAATGTACGAGTATCAAATTTCAGGACATCTTCCGCATTTTGTAGGGAGCAGCAACATCGGACTGCAGTCTATGGCAGCCCACATACGTAAGCACGCTACACTGACTTTCACCAGCAGCCTGTCAATCTCTATATAATCTGCGGGATTGTCGCGGCTGATCAGTTTCAATTCGTTGTACGTTCAGATCTCGACAAACGTAGCGGGGTATGGCGCAGTCTGGTAGCGCACCTGCTTTGGGAGCAGGGAGTCGGGGGTTCAAATCCCTCTACCCCGACCAGTGATATGCGCCTGTAGCTCAACTGGATAGAGCAACGGCCTTCGACAAGGAGCCTTTTCAGGGAATTGAACCTGTTAAGTGGAGGGCACTGTATCGGTGAAACCTTAACGTGTAAAGGCGATGGCAATACCGAGGAAACCGCCAATCAAAGGGATCCGTAGAGACTATACGTGCCCCACCTGAGATGGTGAAGATATAGTCCAGACTACAAACCGGCTGATCAACGCTGGGCAATGAAAATTGTAGTAGTATGCTAAGCCGTAGGTTACAGGTTCGAGTCCTGTCAGGCGTGCACTTTTAGACTTCAGTTCAGACACTTCCATAGTGTAGAAACTGGAGTTATCAAGAAGTTTGGAAAGTGGTGGGCGTAGCTCAGTTGGTAGAGCCCTGGATTGTGGTTCCAGTGGTCGCGGGTTCGAATCCCGTCGTCCACCCCACTCTTGACCGACGCACAACTTGGAATTGAAGCCTGATGAAACTACCGTCACTCGGTGAAATCGAAAGCGCTGCTGAATTGATCGCACCACATGTGGCGCCCACACCACAATACCAGTGGCCACTCCTCAGCAACCGTTGCAATTCCGAAGTCTGGGTTAAGCACGAAAACACTACACCCATCGGATCATTCAAAATTCGCGGCGGAATTACATATATGTCCGATCTGGACACGGATCGCGTTATCTGCGCCACCCGCGGCAATCACGGTCAATCTGTCGCGTACGCTGCTCGAATTTTTGGGATGCAGGCAACGGTAGTCGTTCCCAAAGACAACAGTGCCGCGAAAAACGCTTCCATGCGCGCATTCGGCGCAACACTGGTTGAACACGGCCGAGACTTTACGGAAGCACATGAATACGCGCATCAGTTAGCGGACGATCAAAATCTTCACTTTGTTCCTTCATTTCATCGCAAACTGGTCGTGGGTGTCGCCACTTGCGGATTGGAACTGCTTAAGCGTGTTCCAGACCTTGATGAAGTCTACGTTCCCGTTGGTTTGGGTTCCGAAATCTGTGCAATGATCGCCGTACGTGAAGCACTTGGACTTAAAACCGAAATAATTGGTGTAGTAGCAGACGAAGCGCCTGCTTACGCACTGTCTTTTGAAAAAGGACAAGTTGTATCAACCGATTCGGCTGACACCTTCGCCGATGGTGTTGCAGTTAGAGTTCCCGATGCAGAAGCACTCTCAATCATGACACAGTACGTATCCCGGTTCATTCGAGTGACTGAGCGAGAAATCGCTGATGCCATGCGATTCTACTTCACTGATACCCACCATGTTGTCGAAGGCGCCGGCGCATCTAGCTTGGCAGCGTTGATGAAAGACAAGTCTCGCTCTGACAGTAAACGCGCGGGTGTCATTGCATCAGGTGGCAATGTCAACCTGGACCTGTACTGCAAAATTCTGAACGGCAGCTACTGCTTCGACTAAGTCAGGTTCCAGTGACAATCTCAAAAAGACGCATTTCAAGAGACAGAAAGAGGAGAGATTCACAGTCTGTCCAGCGTCTCAAATGGCAGCGGGTAGTCAATCCTTATCCACCATTTGAAATTCTATCCGCGGATCAGATTGAGACTATTCACCAAGCCTCGCTGGAAGTCCTGAGAGACACTGGGATCAAATTCTTGAGCCAAAGGGCGCGTAGTGTTTTCCGCAAAGCCGGCGCAGATATCAATGATAAACAGTCGATTGTTAAACTTGATCCGGTATTGGTTGAAGAACTCGTCTCGCATACTCCTGACAGTTTCACGCTTGTTGCCCGCAATTTAGACCGTTCCATCGAAATGGGTGGCAACAACATTAACTTTGCCACTGTCGGCGGGCCATCATTTATCTCCGACCTTGATGGCGGTCGGCGAAACGGAACGCTTGAAGACTTGAAAAGGTTTTTCAAGATTGTGCATCAGCTTGAAATTTTTCACATGGGCGGTGCAAGTCCATTTGAGCCGCATGAACTTCCGGCAGAAACGCGGCACCTTGACAAATACCTCACCGCAATTACCCATCACGACAAAATTTGGCTTTCCAACATGTTGGGGGCCTACCGGGCATGCGATGGCCTGAGAATGAGGGCTATTGTGCACGGCATAGACCTTGATCAATCGCCTGATGAGGTATTAACGTTAGGTAATATCAACATTAATTCACCACGGCAAGTCGATGAATCGATGTCGGACTCTCTTATTGAATTCGCGACTATGAATCAGGCCACATTGGTCACACCATTTACCCTGCTTGGTGCGATGGCTCCAACAACGATGGCCGGAGCCCTGGTTCAGCAGAATGCAGAAGCTCTCGCATGTATTGCTCTTTCTCAAGCCGTTCAGAAAGGTGCGCCTGTCATCTACGGTAGTTTTTCAAGCAACGTTGACATGAAATCTGGCTCCCCTGCATTCGGAACTCCAGAATATGTACGCACCACGCTGGCCAGTGCCCAACTTGCCCGTCGCTATTCATTGCCATTCCGAGCCAGTGGTTCGAACGCCTCGAATGCTCCCGACGAACAGGCAACCTATGAAACTTGTATGTCGACATGGGCAGCAGTAATGGGTCACACCAATCTGTTGCTTCACGGCGGAGGCTGGCTGGAAGGCGGCCTCGTTGCGTCGTTTGAAAAACTCATCATCGATGCGGAAATTCTGCAACTGATGGCCGAGTCTTTGAAGCCGATTCCAGTTGACCGAGATACACTGGCCGTTGAAGCAATCGCCGAAGTTTCTCCCGGCGGGCACTTTTTCGAATCTTCTCACACCATGCAACGATACCAGGACATCTTTTATTCGCCCCTGCTATCGGACTGGCGTAATTTTGAAACCTGGTTTGATGACGGAGCACTGCACGCCTTCAAGCGCGCCAATCAGATCTGGAAAACTCTGGAAAAAGAATATGAAGCTCCGCCTCTAGACAAATCAATCCGGGAGGAACTGGAAGCGTATGTTGCTCGTCGTAAATCCGAAATCGAAAGCGGTGGCGAAGATCGAGTTCTTTTCGGTCGCTGTCCTTAACTTTGAACCCCTTTCTGGAATCAGCACGACTCTGCCCCAACAGCGTCCGATTTATGCTTTTCTTTCTTGTTGTTGACCATGCGAAGCCAATTGCGATAAAGAAGTTCAGCATGGGCACGCCACGTGTTGTCAATCAGTGGAAGGATTTCTGACTCCGGCAGTTCTGGCAAGTCCAAACCCTGCTCCAAAGCAAGCAGAAAAATAGCGCGGTATTTTTCAAGGCTCTTCTTCGCTGAGTCCGGTAAATAATTGAGTGGATAATCAGGGTAGTTGACCCGCTCACCTAGTCTGAAGCGATTAATTTCACGCTTGTATTCTTTTAACAAGCTGACTGAATCGTATTCCGGGTGCCCCTGTAGAAACACCCACCTGCCTCTGTCTTCGCTCACTGCGATACCAAAGTCCGCATCCGAACTGGAGGCAAGAATCTGAACGCCATGTGGTTCCATCTGCTCGGCGGTCATTTCAAAAACATGTGATCGCGGTTCTACATACTGCTCAGGCATATCCGCCATTAGCGGATGGTTGATTTGGGTCACCCGATGAGAGAATACACCCCACCGCTTGTCAGGCTGGCAGCGGGTTCGTTCAATTCCATGAAATATCTTCAGAATGGCATGCGATGCCAGACACGAACACAAAATTGTCGGAACATGCACATTCGCCCAGTGCACCACCTCTTCAAAGTAAGGCCAGAACTTCTCCGCAGTGATTTCAAAGTTTCCTGGATTTGCACCAGTCAGAACCAAGCCATCCAGTTTGATTTTCGTGATCTCGTCAAACGAAATATAGGCCTTGGAAACATACTCCAGTGTATCGGCAGATCTTGGCAGGCCTTCGATACTAAAGGGATGGATCTGAATGACGAGGTCTCCAGCACCGGCCGCTAGCAGTCTGAAAAACTGACGCTCAGTTGCCCTAAGCGCCCGGTCTGGCATCATATTTAAAAAGCCAATTTGAAGCGGTGATGAATCTTCATTCTGCTCCGTAATTTCAATGTTCTCGCGGACAAGACGCTTCCAGGAGTCTAGATCGCGATAGCGCAACAAAGGCATGAGTTAAATTTGAATTTTCAGCCTGAGATTTATTCAGTCGTCCAAGACGATGCAGACAAGATCAACAAAATCCTGTTCATCACGCACACTATCCAGCTCATCCGCTGCAATGGTGTAGCCGTACTTTTTGGCTATGCGTTCGTACTTTGGTCGCCGGGAGTGCACCAGCTTCGGAAAAATCCATCGAACGAACTGATTGGGGTCAATTTGGTCGGATTGCGTCAACTGATTTATCTCCAAATACTCAGCCAACTGCACTTCAAGAAAATTCGCTTCATAGTAGAGCGGTTTTGGATGCTTAATTTGTCGTTCAATTATTTCAGTCTCAAACTCCAGACTCACGTCAATCAACAAAATTAGCGTCTGTCGAGCGAGTTCTTCAAGTACGCGCTCGTCGCCCAATTCACACAAACTACCGCTTGAATCATTGACAAAATGGTCATAGCCGTATATCGACTTTGCTTTGCTGACAAACTCTCTGACGTCGTACATGGACTGGATTTCGGCCTCGCAGTGCAAGTCTTGACGCCGCTTGAACTCTTCCAGCGGCAATCCTCCTTTCTCACCGTCACCCAGCATTCCGACGAATTTGGATAGTAGGTCCAAATTATCAAATGTCATGGCACTTTGGATGCTAATGGAATCGCTGCGCAACAAATCCCTGAGAAAACCAATTTGCATCGCCTTTTCCTTGATGTTATCAATGATTGGTTCATCCAGGTAACGAGTGCCAATGCGATAGTCTGCAGAATAGTGAAACCAGGAAGTATTGGGGAGTTTGCGCGCCAGTGTTGTCTTTCCGCAACCCGACATACCCATCAAGGTTACGATCTTGCGCTCGGCACTTCTAAACTGTTTTTTAGTTAATCTCATAACAGTAACTAGGTTGGATTCGCCAATAGCTTCTCAAGCATTCGGCATAGCATCGCGCCCGAATCATTCATCAACTGATTTGATCAGTCAGAATTCAGCTGTTTGCGGAGCAACTCGTGAATATCCAGCCGGGAAAGATCATCAAATCCACCAACGCTGACACCATCAACAAAAATTTGGGGGACTGTGCGCTTACCAGCACTTCGTGTCAACATCTCACCTTTTCGTGTAGAGTCAAAGAATACGTCGTATTCTGTAAACGCAATTCCCTCCTTGTTGAGCAAACCCTTAGCTGCCTGACAATATCCGCAAAGGGGACTGGTGTAAATTTCAACCCTCTCCATTATCTTCTAACTAACACCTGTACTTCCAAATCCACCAACTGCTCGGGCAGTTGGTTCAAATTCATCAACTTGAATCAAATTTGGCCGAATGACAGGAACAAATACCATCTGTGCAATTCGGTCGCCGGGTTGAATTTTGAAATTTTCACCACCCCGATTCCAACATGAAACAAAGACCTGGCCCTGATAGTCGGAATCAATCAATCCAACCAGATTACCCAGTACGATGCCATGTTTGTGACCCAGACCTGAACGCGGCAACAAGATTGCGGCAATCCCCGGATCGCGGATATCTATGGCAATGCCGGTCGGAATCAGTTCACAATCTGAGGGTTGAAGAATTAATTCAGTTTCTATACAGGCCCGAAGATCCAATCCCGCTGCACCTTCGGTTGAACGTTCAGGTAAAGGTATCGACTGACCGATCCTGTTATCGAGTACTTTGTAGCGTACCTCTTGCATGGAATCGTGCCGAAATCTCTTGGATCAAGTCTACTGCAATTCTGGTTTTCAATGCTGGTCCTAGTGACACCACACCCGTTCGATCAATAAGCTGCAGGGTATTGTAGTCCGAACCCAGTGCGTCTGATTCGCCGCCGACTGTATTTGCTGCAACCAGGTCTGCACGTTTGGCCAACAATTTCTTTCGAGCTTCCGAGATAAGATTGTCTGTTTCTGCCGCAAACCCAACACTGAACAAATCAGGAGCTTTTTCTTTAACTTTTGTCAAGATATCGGGATTTCTTACAAATTCCATTTTGAGAATTTCCTCACCCTGTTTCTTGATTTTGCTCGCTGCCTGAGTCTGAGGCCGATAGTCAGCAACCGCTGCAACTGCAATAAAAATATCCTGTCCATCAAGATGCGTCATGACTGCTTTCAGCATTTCCTTGGCACTGGTAACCTTAGTGACAGTGGCAACCCTAATGGGCAATGGCTGTGTCGCTGGCCCTGTAACCAGTGTCACATCCGCACCGGCATGGGCTGCGGCGTCGGCGATCGCATACCCCATTTTTCCGGAACTTAAATTTGTGATGCCACGCACCGGATCAATTGCTTCCCAGGTAGAGCCAGCTGTAACCAGAACGCGCAGACCGCCTAACGCTTCACTACTGAACAATTCACTAACCTGTCTGACAATTTCTTCAGGCTGCAGCATGCGTCCTGGCCCAACTTCACCGCAGGCCTGATCTCCACTATCGGGCCCCATCACTGTTATTGCGCGCTCTCGTAATTGATTGACGTTGCTTTGAGTCGCTGGACTTGACCACATGACGCGGTTCATAGCTGGGGCGATAGCAATTTTGGATTCAGTCGCCAGACATAATGTCGTTAAAAGATCATCTGCAAAACCATGCGTCAGGCGCGCAATAAATGCGGCAGTTGCTGGTGCGACAACAATCGCATCTGCCCAACGTGCTAGTTCTATGTGACTCATACCCGCTTCAGCTTCCTCATCGAAAGTTTCACTTCGAACCGCATTTCCGCTCACTGCCTGCATCGTAAGACTTGAGATGAACGCCTCGGAGTTCTTGGTCATAACGACGCGTACTTCAGCGCCGACTTCACACATCCTGCGTGCCAATTCCGCCGATTTGTAGGCCGCAATTCCACCCGTCACACCAAGCAAGATTCGCTTACCGTGCAAAGAAACGGGGTGACTATCTGGGTTGTTCACAGTATTTATCGCTTTGATTTTTTCAACTAATAGTATAGAATGTGCGCCTTTATTCACACATTTCAATCTTCAGGTTCTGGGAACGATGCCAAGGATTTGTCAGGTTACTGGAAAAAAGACGATTAGCGGAAACAACGTTTCGCATTCGCACATCAAAACCAAACGCAGGTTTCGCCCCAATTTGCATTATCGGCGCTTTTGGGTTGAGAGCGAAAATCGCTGGGTTAAGCTTCGGGTCAGTCGAAAGGCGATTCGCACCATCGACAAAAATGGCATCGACAGTGTGTTGGAAGACTTGCGCGCCGATGGCGTCAAGGTCTAACTGGAGAATCTGAATCATGCGTGAGAAAATTAAACTTGAGTCATCCGCCGGAACCGGACACTTCTACACATCCTGGAAAAACAAGCGCAACACCGAAAAGAAACTTGAATTGCGTAAATTCGATCCGGTAGCCGGAAAGCACGTTATCTACAAGGAAACCAAACTGAAGTGAGCTGCGGCTACGGCTACCTTCAGATTCCCACTACTGACAAGTAATCAGTTAGCAGTAGCGCCTTTCAGTCGGGCGGAGAATTTCATTAAAGCATCGATGTCAGATTCTTCTGCTCGCTGACACCACTCCTCCAGCGACTGACGCACCTGTTCGTACGAATTTGACGAACGCGTAGCGATGAGCTGTAAAGACTCTTTCATCGCATAAACTGTGGCAATTCTTGAATTTGTCTCCAGAACTTTGTTCAACCATTCCTTTTTCAGATCGCTCAGTCTTGAGTGATCTGAAGCTAACAGTCGCTTAGCCTGTTTGAGCAAACGACGCGTTTCTCCAGAAGCTGATCGAATCTCCTCGCGGCAAACCCCTTTCATTACTTCGTTGGCATACTTTGACATCACCTGAAAGCGATTAGCCACAAACACTTTAACTGTTTCAAAATCACAGTGCTGTTTATTCTGGTTAAACGTCAGTTTCGGAATTTTTCGCTGAATTTTTACAAGTCTGAACTTGTTCAGCAACCGTACATAGCACCATCCAAGATCAATTTCCCACTTTCGCGCAGAAAACTGAGCTGAAGACGAGTACGCGTGGTGATTATTGTGCAGTTCCTCACCGCCAATGACGATCCCCCACGGAACAATGTTGCGACTGGCATCAGGCAAATTAAAGTTCCTGTATCCCAGATAATGCCCGACACCATTGATCACACCGGCAGCCCAAAACGGAATCCACACCATTTGAACAGCCCAAATAAATACCCCCGCGACAAGCCCAAAAGCAAAAATGTTGATCAGTAGCATCAAAATCAAACCCGTATTGGGGAACTTTGCATAGACCTGCCGTTCCAGCCAGTCATCTGGTGTACCGACACCGTACTGATCCAGAATTCCCGGAAGCCGTGCAGCACGGCGATACAAAATCAACCCTCCCCATAGTACGCGGTTAATTCCAACCTTCTGTGGACTGTGCGGGTCGTCATCACTTTCGACCGTAGCATGATGTTTCCGATGGACCGCTACCCACTCTTTAGTGATGATTCCGGTCGTAAGCCAGAGCCAGAAACGAAAGAAGTGGCTCAGTACAGGGTGCAGTTGTAGTGCTCCATGAGCTTGATGTCGATGGAGAAAAATCGTAACTGATACAATCGTAATATGGGTAAGTGCCAGGGTGACGAGGATATAGCCCCACCACGGTAGTTGAAACAGGAAAAATTCAAGCACTCAGATTGCCTCAGATTGATGGTCTACCGTTCTCGGTAAACGATGCGACCCCGGGTCAGGTCGTATGGAGTCAATTGAACCACAACTCGATCACCGCGCAGAATGCGAATGTAGTTTTTGCGAATCTTGCCGGAAATATGGGCAGTTACAATGTGATCGTTATCCAATTTGACTCTAAAATTAGTATTTGGCAGTGTATCAAGTACAGTACCGTTCATTTCTATTTGATCTTCTTTAGCCACAATATTCGAGATTTCCCTCCGAGTTTGTCAAAGTCATATTAAGTATATGACAAATGTAACTGCTTTCATTAGTCTGTAATTTTTCCGATTTGGCAATTGACGGGATGTAAAAATGCTCTGGATAAAAACATTTCACATCGTTTTCGTGGTCACCTGGTTCGCTGGTCTTTTTTATCTGCCGCGACTTTTCGTCTATCACGCAATGACTGAAGATGAAATCAGCAATCAGCGGTTTAAAGTCATGGAACGAAAACTTTACTTTGGAATTGCAACACCAAGTGCCCTATTGGCACTTGGTACGGGACTGTGGCTATGGTTGGGCTACGGGTTTGGAGGGATGTGGTTGATGTACAAACTACTGCTGGTGCTGATCCTCATCACCTACCATTTGTGGTGCTGGCGATACCTTGCAATGTTCAAAACCGACCGCAATGTTCGCTCGCATGTATTCTTCCGACTGTTCAATGAACTGCCAGTCGTACTTCTAATCGTTATCGTAGCGCTGGTTGTTTTAAAGCCCTTTTAGTGCTTGAACGTCACTCTTGAATTACGCAGACTCACACTTGGCGGCACCCAGAATGGGTCCGGTGATGCGTGCTTGAAACGCGTTGTACTGCTGAATGATGATTGCGCAGCCCTGATTGTCCGAAAGCGGTTCAAGTTCTGTTTCAATCACAAGGGGTTCACCCTGCCACTGACCAATTGACCGAAAGTCGCGAACAACATTTGAATTCGTGAGAGTTTTACCCATGTTTTCGCCCGATGGAATTTCAGTGACATGGTGCCTGTCAAATGTGACCAGCCAGACATCGGCGCTTGCCGATTGATCACCGTTCACCTTTATGGTCAACTGACCATCTTCAGATACCTTGGCAGACGCTTGCAGCCGAAGTTCAGATTCTTTGCTTATCAGATTATGTGCATGCAAAGACTTGCTGCCAACAAATGCGTAGGAGCCATTAACGACCATTTGTGGTGTGTACACACCTGTGCGACCAGCTAATCGCATTCTGTTGTAATTACGCTGTCTTTGACTATATTCGGGCGAAGAGAATGGATCTTTCCATTGCCCGGCGGAACCGTAAACCAAGGTGTCCCAGTAATCGACATGAAATTCCAGCGCCAACACTTCTTCGTTCTCTTCCACAATTCGGGTGAGTAGAGACTCAGCAGGCGGGCAGGAATAACACCCTTGTGAAGTGAACAATTCAAAAACATGTTTGGTTTTGGAATCCGCATTGGATGCGGGTAGGTAAGCAAACATGACCAAGACCGCTGCAAAAATTCCAAAGATGCGAGTTCGGAAAGACATAATTACCATCCCCTTGATTACGATTGATAGCTGATTAGACAGGTTAAAGAGCCTTTTGTTTGGGACTTGGACATTTTTCATGAAGAGGGTCAGCCAAAAACCAACTAACGTGTCAATGGGTAATCCAGCGGCTTCCCATTACCAAAGTTTCATTTCTTCTCACACTCTCAGATTACTATAGCCTCTTATGTTCAACATCGTTCTGGTTGCACCTGAAATTCCCCCAAACACCGGAAATATCATACGGCTTTGCGCAAACACTGGCTGCAGATTACACCTGATTGAACCGCTCGGCTTTGACATTAGCGATGCCCGCTTGAAACGAGCTGGGCTAGATTACCGGGAAGGCGTCCAAATTGAGACTTATTCGACTTTTGAAGACTTGACTCGGTCTTACCCCCAAAGTCGCAAATTGATTTTCTCGCGACGCTACAGCAGGTTCTACACTTCTGTGAGATATTTGCCCGACGACCTTTTGATTTTTGGCTCAGAAACAGCGGGCTTGCCGGAACACATTCACCAAATTGTCAGAAAAGAGCAAAAATTGACATTGCCCATGCTACCTGATAATCGCAACCTCAACCTGTCCAACTCCGTTTCGGTCGTAGTCTATGAGGCATGGCGCCAACACGGGTTTCGGGGATCTTCGCGCTAGGTGACTGACCGTATGAAATTGGTGCGGCTAACACAAACAGCGCACCCGAGTTCCTTACCAATCGCCAGTATTCGGCATTGACTGCCAAGGCTCTTTTGGTGGAAGTGCTTCGCCTTTTTGCAAAAGTTCAACAGAGATTCCATCCGGCGATCTAACGAAAGCCATGCGACCATCTCGAGGTGGGCGGTTTATTGTAACGCCTCCCTTGTCCAATCGCTTACATGTCTCATAAATGTTGTCCACCTCATAAGCGAGGTGTCCGAAATTTCGTCCGCCAGAATACTCCTCGGGGTCCCAGTTGTAAGTCAGTTCAATTTGTGCATCCTCATTGCCTGCCGCAGCCAGAAATATTAGGGTAAACCGTCCCTGCTCATAGTGCGAGCGACGCAACTCAGTAAGCCCCAGATTGTCGACATAAAACTTGAGGGATTCATCGATGTCAGACACCCTGACCATCGTATGTAAATATTTCATACTTCTGTACTTCAATACGTTTGTAATTGATTCGCTGTTTCGCTACAGTTCTGGTGCCGCACTGAGTGTCTCAAAAACTTGGTCAAATATAATTTAGAGAACAAATTATTTTTTTTGTACGGCGACCAGATCAGGATTCAACAGGCAAATTTTCTTTGGTCCAAGCTGCCATTCCGCCGTGAAGCGTACGAATATTCGTAAATCCGTTCTTCTTGAGAATACCGGCCGCTTTAGCGCTCCTGTTGCCGACTCTGCAGCAAACTACAACCGGTCGAGACTTAAACTTGTTGATTGTTTGGATGTCAGAATCAAGACGGCTGATTGGAATATTGCGCGCCTTGGCAATATGACTGCCAGCAAATTCTTTCGCATCGGATACATCAAGAATCACAATTTTCTCATCGCGCATGACTCTTGGCAGTTCATCGGCAGTGACCGAACGAACGCCACCTCGCCGCGCACGAAGCGGTTCAAAGGCCAGTAGCGCAATGATTGCAAACAGTGCAAGAAACAGGTGCCAGTTGAGCTTTACAAATTCAAGGTACATCGCTGTCTTTCAAGCTAGCTAGGTCGATTGTCCATGCTGGAACTAGATTTGCAAAAAATTAACACAAATCGGAAGACTATGAGAAATTCACTACCCCGGCTACATACTGTGTTTGCCGTACTTTTGTTAAGCACAACCTTATCAGCCGGTTCAGCAATTGGGCAAACTGATTATAGCGGAGACATTGCCCAAGTGCGTTTGCAAATCATGGAGATACAAACTGAATCAGGCGAATTGGCAAATAAAGTCAAGCAGGTTTCAGAAGAGCTTTCTGCGATTAACGAGGAAATAGCGGCTACTGAAGAAAAGAAACGGAACGCTCTGGACTCACTGAAAGAGAAAGACCTGACTCAGCAGGATTCACGCCGCGCCAAATTCATCCAATTGAAAGAATATGAACAGCGTACGGTCGCGATTCAAGTGGCCATGCCTGTTTATATGAAAATGACGAATCACGATAATCTGACAATCGCAATTCGAGACAATGACGTCAATAGCCTATCACGGTCGCAGGCATACCTGCGATACCTCACAAAGAACCAGTTGAGTCGAATAGAAGAGCTTTATCGCTCGATGGACACCACTGCCGGTGATAACTCCGATGCTGCAAAACTCGTTCTACACACAACAGACCTGAAAAATCAGCTAGTCAAACAAAAAGCGGTCAGATCTGAGATTAAGCAGCAGCTTGATGTGCTGGTAACACGACAAGTCACCTTGGCTTCGAAGCTCGACCAATTACGCGAAGAGGAAGAACAGCTCACCAGCAATCAGGTAACAATCAGTAAAAAGGCAATCGCTCAAACCGTCAGCAGCCAGGACATCAGGTTCCAACCGCCAATTGACGCACCGATTTGGCGCAAGTTTGGAGACCCAAAAAAATCTTCTGGCAGTCAGTGGGAGGGTTTACTCTATCAGGCCAAAGAAGGTCAAGGTGTCAAGGCGCCTGCGGCAGGCGTGGTTAAGTTTGCGAAAGATCATAAGACTTTAGGCAAACTTGTCATCATTGACCATGGAAACAACCTCTACACCCTGTTTGCACACAATGATCAACTGGAGGTCAAATTCGGTGAGTTGGTCGTTGCTGGACAAACCATAGCCAAAGCAGGTCAGACTGGTAACTTGGATGACACAACACTCTACTTTGAGTTGCGTGTAGATGGAGAGCCGGTGGACCCACTGCTGTGGATTGACGGTTAGCGCTATCGCAATGGTCCGACTGAATCTTCAGTCGATGCCAACCAAAGTTTCCTGCACGATAAACTTCACAACATCCAATAAGGCAAGAGCCTCTGGTCGGCCTGACTCCAAGGATTCGTTGTAGACATGAATCTGTCGGTGAGCGCTTGTGCCTCGCTCGAGAATGGTGCGAACATGTTCAACTTCTTCGACACAGCCCAAAGCCTTTGCATCTACCTCGGTGAGTTCAATCAACTCTTCCACCAGTTCTTTGAGACTGACTATTTCACGTCGGCCAAAGTCGATCAGCCCTGTATCTATCCCATAACGCTGTGCTCGCCAGCGATTTTCCTTGATGAGGAAATCTGAGTAAGCTCGCCAGCGCTGGTTCTTCATTTTCAAGCGATTGAGCATGCTTAACCAGCATCGATAAACAGCCGCAACTGCGATCGTATCGTCGATGTTGGTGCACATGTCACAGATTCGAAGCTCCAGTGTCGGATAACGCCAACTTGGTCTCAGATCCCACCAGATTTTTGTGGCATCCTCAATCACGCCACAATGCACCAGCACATCGACATGTTTCATGTAGTCAGCATAGCTGTTGAATACTGGGGGCAGCCGAGTTCGCGGAAGTTGATCGAAAACGGATACACGGTAGGACTTAAGTCCGGTATTTTCACCTCTCCAAAATGGGGATGAAGTGGTCAGTGACAGCAAGTGAGGGATGAAATAACTCGCCTGGTTCATCAAATCAATGCGCAACTCGTCATTCGAGATGCCTACATGGACATGCATACCACTGATGTAGAGTCGTTCCACAACGTGTCGCAGTTCTTCAGCCAGATGAAGATAGCGCTCATCGTCGGTTAGTTGTGTTAAACCATAGGAAAAAGGGTGTGTCGATGCGGCCATCAAGAGACAGTCATGATTTCTGGCAATTCGCGAAACGGTGGCACGAAGCTTCGCCAGATCCTCCCGCACTTCCTGCATGGAATTGCAGACCTTTGTGCCGACTTCAATCTGACATTGCAGAAACTCCTTGGCAACCTGAGAACCAAGTTCTTCAGTGCACTCCCTCATCAGGTCAGGGGGCATCTGTGCCACCAGGTTCATGGTGGCCATGTCAACAATTAAGTACTCTTCTTCAATACCAACTGTAAAAGGTTCTGAGCTGGTCATCACGTCAACCCTATCATCCTTGACCTAAATCTTATTTCGCAAAGTTTATATCAACTGTATGAATTCAAAGTTGAACTTTCGACAGTCCTTATAATTTGCCAATACTCAGTAGACTGTTTGACCGAATGCAAATCGAGGTGTTTGAATGAGTCTGGACTTTCGCAGTGATACCGTAACCCGACCAAGCGAAGCTATGCGTAAAACAATGTATCGTGCCGAAGTGGGGGACGACGTTTATCGAGACGACAAAACGATCAACCGACTGCAGGATGTTATGGCCGAGCGGTTTGGTATGGAAGCGGGCCTTTTTGCAACCAGCGGGACTCAGGCGAATCTGGTTGCACTGATGGCTCATTGCCAGCGCGGCGATGAATACATCGTCGGCCAGCAGGCTCACACCTATAAATACGAAGGTGGTGGGGCTGCGGTGCTTGGCAGCATTCAGCCACAACCCATTGAATTCAGTGAAGATGGTTCAATTGATCTCGAAGCTGCCAGAGCAGCAATCAAACCGGATGATCCACACTTCGCCAACACCAAGCTGTTCTGCCTTGAAAACACCCATGCCGGTAAGGCACTGTCAATGGATTACCTAAAAAAGGCCAAACAGTTTGTGCAGTCAAAAAATCTTGCGTGTCATCTCGACGGTGCGCGGGTATATAACGCAGCCATTTTTCATGGTGTTGATGTCGCTGAAATAACTGCTCCATTTGACAGTTCAACCTGCTGTTTTTCAAAGGGTCTCGGAGCACCGATGGGCTCGGTGACTGTTGGCACCCGCGAGTTCATTCAGGAAGCGCACCGCTGGAGAAAGTTACTCGGTGGCGGCTTGCGACAGGCCGGGGTGGTTGCAGCCGCAGCACTCTACGCTGTCGACAACAACGTCGAAAGACTTGCTGAAGACCACGAAAATGCGAAGTGGATCGCAGATCAGCTTTCTCAAGTTGAGGAACTTGATGTGCGGTATCACAAAATGCAGACCAATATGGTTTTTGTCTCAATGCCAGGGTACGATCCTCGTGCACTCGCGGCATACCTGCTCGAGCGGGACATCGTAATCACCCCCGGTGCTACAACGCGAATTGTTACCCATTTGGATGTTGACCGCGAGGCTGCAAAAATCCTGGTCGACGGCATCAAGGATTACTTTGCCTCAATAGGATCAGGTCTTTCGGCTACCAACCGAATCCGCGACTACACAGAGGATCTCGAACATCATGGTGGCACCTACCAAGGCAGTGTTGCCTGATGGGTCAAAAGGTGGTGCAACTTCAACAACATCACCACCGACCAGGTTGAGTCCCTGTAGAGCGCGAATCATCAACTGAGCCTCAAGGCTGGTGAATCCGCCAACTTCCGGAGTGCCTGTACCTGGCGCAAAAACCGGGTCTAGACCATCAACATCGAAACTGATGTAAGTTGGACCGTCTCCAACAATTTGCCTAGCCTCCTGAATCACTTCGCTCCAGCCACGTTCATCGAGTTCTTCCATGTAGACGACGCGCATTCCGGTATCGTGACTGAATTTCCAGATATCGAGATCGTTCAAGCTGCCACGAATACCGATCTGCACCGTGCGTTTGGGATCGAGCAGCCCTTCTTCTACCGCTCTCCTGAACGGGGCGCCGTGATGAAATTTGGATCCGAGGTAATCATCTCCGGTGTCGCAATGGGCATCGAAGTGAACCATTCCAACTGGACGCTCGCTGGCAATTGCTCGAAAAATGGGCAAAGTGACGGAGTGATCACCGCCGGCTGACACCGGAACAATACCGCGCTTGTGAACCTGCCGGAAAAACTCCGCTATCTCATCCAGACTTTCTTCAAGATGAAATGGTTTTTGAACCCAGGCATCTCCGAGATCAGCAACCCGACAGACATCGTAAGGACAGATACCTGATGACTGATTCTTACGACGCATCAGACTAGACTGATTTCGCATCTCCCGAGGACCGTGTCTCGCACCGGTGCGATTTGTGACGCCACCGTCGAATGGCACACCAACCAGTCCGATATCTACGTTATCCCAAGTCTCGGAGTGCGGAGCCCGCATGAATGTCGGTATTCCGGTATATCGAGGTCGCTGTATCGGGTCTTGAAACTCTTCGTACTCATACATGATTCTGACTCTCTGTGATCTTTATCAATCTGTCCGCAGTCTGCCTGCTACCAAACCCAAATTATTTTAATGTTGGAGATGGGCTTTGTGTTGCATCACATGCGAATATATGCTGACGTTCAACCAGCTCCGTTACAAATCAGCAGATGGGCGGATAATTCCCGCCGGACGATTGGCAACTGTTGTGACTTCAGGCTGAAGCCAAGGCTGCATCTGATCCAGCTCAGCAGCTGTCAATCCGCAAAATTTTGCGACGAGCCAAGTTAACGCAACTTCAGCTGCACGTCTAGACCCATCGTCAATTTTCAGGGCAAATCCAATTGGATTCGAACCCATGGCAAGGCCGGTGTAGACACCTTCAGCACCGACTTTAACCAGCACGCGGCGTTTTGTTGCCAGCGGAACCGCAGTACACAATCGACCTGTACCACCTACGATCTCAGGAAACTTTGCCATTGCCTGACAGATGCGATCAGCCGCTTTACTTCGTCGCGCCGAGGAAAATCTCTTGCCGCCAAGCGACGCGAACGCGCGGGCGATTCCCTTTAGCGACATTCCGACAACCGGAATGCCACATCCATCCAGCCCCGCTGGTGCAGTCGTAACTGTCTCCTCGGTGACTTTCTCCAAGACATCCAAAACGAGTTGCTGTACTGGATGCTCGCGTTCTATGTATCCTGCAACCGAGACACCACGATGACAGGCTTCGGTAATGAACCCGGCATGCTTACCGGAACAATTGTTGTGCGCGGGCGTAGCATTGATACCTTCCCTTGTCAATGAAATTCGGGTGTTGCGGTGAGTGGGATAGTGTGTGCCGCATTCCAGCACTGATTCGTCAAGATTCAGAAGATTCAACCATCGACGCACACCGTCTGTGTGAACAGCCTCTCCTGAATGAGATGCACAGGCAAGCGCAATCTCTGTTTCACCCAATCCAAAATGTTCCAATGCGCCAGATTCGACTAGAACAATCGCTTGAAGCGGTTTAATGGCAGAGCGTGGGTAGATTGGACGCTCAATATCACCAAAAGCAGCAATTTCGCGCCCCTTTGTGTCGACAACAACCGCTGCACCGCGATGAAAACTCTCCACCATATCACCGCGCGTTGCTACTACCAGAACGGGGTTCGCTAAAGAAAAATTCAATTGAGTAAGAAGCTGGTTTGAGGTTTGGTTGAATAGATAACTCGTTCAATTAACACACAGTTCTGCAAATACAGAGTACCCATTACCCCACGAAATTTTCTAGTTGAGCGCAAAATCTGGCTGCCAGGTGCAGAATCTCTAATTTTCACCCCTGCTGCATAGGGAAACACCATTTGAGTGATATCACAATCAATTGACTGGATATTCAATGATGGTTTTATTGATTATGACCATTTTGCCGTCAACTATTCAGACAATTGCGAAATCATTAACTAGAGTTCGATAGTAGCATATAATTCATCCATTGAGTAATTTTACTAAAGAGAATAATTTTACTTCCGTAACTATGTTTGAACGGGAACAGAAAACTACATTAGTTCAGCGTTTGAGAGAACCACCTCGGTCTCTGATTATTGTAAATGGCCCGCGTCAATGCGGCAAAACAACGGTTTTACTTCAAGCACTCAAGGCAAGCCATGTTCAACATCTTTATGTTGCTGTCGATCGAATGGAAGTTAACCCCGATTTGTCAATTGAGAACATTGATTCAATTCGCGCACCGGATGCTCCGGAAGATTATTTTGCGGAACCTCGTGTCAATCAAGCCGATGCAGAGTGGCTGATCAGGGTATGGCAAGATGCGAGGGCAAGGGCTGATCAATCCGAATCTGGCTATATCTTTGCACTGGACGAAATTCAAAAAGTTCCGAACTGGTCGGAAATCGTAAAAGGACTGTGGGATAAGGACCAAATGGAAGGTCGAAAAATGCATGTAGTGCTGCTAGGGTCTGCACCACTACTGATGCAACAGGGATTGAACGAGAGTCTCGCTGGCAGATTTGAGACCATCCGACTTAATCACTGGTCGTTCTCTGAAATGGCTGCAGCATTTGACTTTGACTTGGATAAGTTTGTATTCTTCGGGGGTTATCCAAAATCCGCATCATTAATTGACAACGAGGATCGTTGGCGAAATTACATTCTTGACGCTTTAGTCAATACGAGCATAGAACGAGATATTTTGGCTCTGCAACGCATCGATAAGCCGGTCCTGCTGAAACGTCTATTTGAATTGGGCTCAACTTTCTCTGGACAAGAACTTTCCTATACCAAGATGCTCGGTTCGCTTCAGGATGCTGGCAACACGACTACTTTGGCGCGTTATCTCGACTTGATGTCGCAGGTGAAACTAATTTCTGGCCTTTCTAAATTTTCATTGAACTTATTGCGAAGAGGTTCCTCTCCAAAGTTAATTGTGCACAACACTGCTTTAATGTCTGCGAGTTCTGGATATACGTTCGAAGAAGCGAAATCTGATCGCACATACTGGGGGAGACTCGTGGAAAGTGCGGTAGGAGCGCATCTGTTGAATTCCCTCAGTCCCCGTGCTGAACTTAGTTACTGGCGGAAAGATAATTTTGAAGTGGATTTCGTAGTCGCTCGTGCCAACCACCTCACTGCTATTGAAGTAAAAAGCGGTAGGCAACGGTTTCGCACGAAAGGCATTGACAAATTCGAAGAGAATTTCTCAAGTCGTACACGCTCTATCAATCGCTTGGGAATCGGTGGAAGTGGAACTGAGCTTGCAGAGTTTCTTGCAACTCCAGCTTCAGAACAGGTTGAAAGTTGATGACCTATTTTGCTCCCCGTACCTGTCATTATTTTAGCAAAGGTGGCCGTTTATCGGAATCTCATCAACCATTCGAGGAAAGTAAAGAATTCACTTCGACCGACGCATCGTTACAGAAAAACAAAGAAGCACCTTCTAACGAATCTCTTTCGCTTGAACAATTGCGTGAAGTTGAAGCATTTGTTTTGCTTGGACCGCCTGGAGCAGGGAAAACAGAAATATTCAAAAAAGAAGGGGGAAATTCGAATTGTCATTGCACAACAGTTCGCAAATTTGTTAATCTCAATCAAACTGGAATAAATTCCAAAACGACGTTATTTATCGATGCGCTCGACGAACAACGGCTTGAATTTCAGGACGGGAGAACAGCACTCGATGAAGTATGTCGGAAACTTCAGATGCTGGGCAACCCTCGCTTTCGTTTGTCCTGTCGAGAAGCAGATTGGTATGGAACCAGTGATCGCACGCACCTGAAATCTGTTTCTCCAGATGGTCAAATCAGTGTATATCGCCTCGACCCTTTAACAAATGAGCAAGTGCTCCAATTGTTAGCTAGTTTGAAAATTGAACATCCTGAAGCGTTTGTAGAATCAGTTATTAACAATCAACTTGCTGAATTGCTTCACAACCCACATACACTAAAAATGCTGGTTGAAGCATTTCGTGAATTAGGCGAACAGAAGTTTCCTCGAACACGCACCGAGACGTTCGAATTGGCCTGTCTGAATTTACTGAAAGATCCTGATAGAAAAAGGCAACAGGCATATCAAACCCTCGAAATTAATCTCAAAGATCTTTTGGACAAAGCAGGAAAGCTGTGCGCCATTCAACTTTTGTCCGGTAAGCAAGGTTACACTCAGGTTGGCGGAATAGCTGGTCCTGATTTCCCTGACTTGAATCATATCTTGTCAGGCGATGGAACGGAAGTGCATCGGATAGTACGCTCCAATTTATTTCACACACCGTCAGAAAACCGTGTTGTCCCCATTCACCGGCACGTTGCAGAGTTTCTCGCTGGGCGTTATCTTTGCAAACTAATTGATGAAGGACTGCTTTTGAGCCGAGTGATGTCACTCATTATTGGCTACGATGATTCGGTCGTTTCCGATCTGCGAGGTCTTTCAGCATGGCTTGCGGCGCATTGCGTGTCTCGAAGAAAACAAATTATGGAGTGGGACCCCTTGGGTACATTGCTGTATGGCGATGTCAAGTCTTTCTCGATCGACGAAAAAATTTATCTGCTGAAGTTACTGCCTCAGAATCTAGGGGAAGATCTTTGGCACGTGCGAAAGCATGGAATAGATGTGCGTTTTGGCGACATTGCTACACAAGATTCAGTCAACGAAATTCGAAGGATTTTTTGGGAATCTGTGGAAGCTAACACTAAGTCATCGTTATGTTGGATTGTTAGCGCAATGCTTCGATATAGCGAGCCACTTCAAGGGCTATCCGAGTTTCTGCTTGCGATTCTAAAACATGATTCAATATCGTCAAGTATCAAGACTAACGCAATTGATGCGATTGAGCACCAATGTGGCGGCATTACAAATATTTATGCTGAACTGAAAGGATTGTTTGACGATGTATACGATGGAAATATTCGCGATCCAGATTGTGAACTGACAAATGGAATATTGATCAAACTGTACCCAGAATATTTAAAAGCGTCTGAATTATTGAAGTACTTCCGAATGCCAGATGTGGCGAGTATCTCGATTGATTACCATTACTTCTGGCGTAAATATGTGCCCGAAAATTCAACCGCGGAGCAATTGGCTTGTCTTCTTGACCAGCTTACACAGAAAAAAGAAAAAATTAGGTTGCCAGTGCGGTTTGCAAACCGTTGGCCTTTCTCCTGGCGAAACTTGGCTCGAATTTGGCTACGAAAATACTTGGACAAGTTTGAGGGGGAGGTTGATCGTTATCGACTGTTCGATTGGTTGGGGTTTGCTTCCGGTGTCGATGATTGGGAGGAATACTCCGTTCCCAATGGGGAAGATTCAACTTTCATTAGATCTTGGATCGAAAAACACCCTGATTTACACAAATGGCTACTAGAACGGGGGTTGTCAATTTGCATTGAAAATCAGAATTGTAATGGGGGACATGCCTTCGGGCAGTGCGTAAATTCACAGTGGAAAAGACAGTTTGGAGCTCAAAAACCAGAAAACTATGGACTCTGGTGCATTGAAAAAGGGATTCAGCTGTCTAGTGAAGATGCGAAAACTTGGCTCGTACACGAAGCAGCAAACTGGATCGGCGATTTCGACCGAAGTCAAGGAGATACCACGAATAAAGTCAATAGGCTTTTTCAGCAAAGCCCTGAGCTAAAGAAAGAGTTCGATGAAGCACAAGGCCAACTCGAATCAGAAAGACAACAATTCTTGGAACAGTCGCGTAAACAGGGTGATCAACAGCGTCAGAAAGAATGGCAGGAATTTCTTAAACCATACGAAACTGCATTACGAGAAAATCGAGTTGAAATTCAATTGCTTTCGAAGTTGGCGTCGGTCTATCTTGGTGGCTTCCTAGATGTTTACGGCGATAAACCCGAGAACAGAGTGTACAACTTAGTGGGAGATGACCACAACCTAGTGAATGCTGTGTTGCAAGGTTTGCGTAATTCAATCAATCGAATTGATGTTCCAAGCGACGACGAAGTCATAAGTCTTCATTGTGAAAATAAAAGGCATTTTCTCGTCTTTCCCATTCTTGCAGGAATGATTGAACTGACTGCCAATGTGCACGAATACGCAATCAACCTGGATGAAGAAAAGTTACGCCTGTTAATTGCCCTCCATTACACGGAACCATACTGGAGAACACCTAAAGATATCGATACACTTTCCGAACCGAAATTTCGATGGTTCTCTGGATTGTTAACAAACCATCCAGAGTTGGTGGCCACGGTACTGTTTAAATTTGCCAGTGCCCAATTTCAAAAGGGTAAAGGCGGAATTGAAGGCTTATATGAACTCGCATATTCGGAAGATCATAAACAGCTGGCACAACTCGTATCACTTCGATTGCTAAAAACATTTCCTATACGTTGCCGGGAGTCGCAGTTTCGAGACTTGCGCAATTTGCTGACTTCAGCACTGCTTCTGCACAATGAAAGGAACAGGTTAACAGAGTTGATCGAAAAGAAACTTTGTCGCAAGAGTATGAATGCCGGCCAGAGGGTTTTTTGGTTATTCGCTGGTATGCTAATTTCATCCAACAATTTTGTAGACAGACTGAATGCACACGTTGTCAGTTACAAAAATGGACCTGTTGATCTTGAGCGTTGCCTTGTCGAATTTTTCTATGGTTCGACTAAGTTGTTTGGATGTCTTAAACCTGAGGGGATCAAGCTGCTAGTTCGACACGTTGGTCCAATTTCTCCGACTGGCTTTGACGGTTTGGATACTCACACTCACCAAAATCGATCATCATCGCGAAGAATGAGTGCTGGAGATTGTGTGCGAGAATTAATTGAACAACTAGCCTCTAACTCGTCTGTGAACGCGACTACAGCACTTCAAGAACTAACTGAAGACGACAATCTGATTGGGTGGAGAGAAATGTTGTTGAATGCGGCGAATTTACAGCAAAGAAAGAGAAGGGAGGCAGAATATCGCCATCCGAGCCTCGAACAAGTTTGTGAAACGCTGCGAAATTGCAAACCAGCCAATCCTGCCGATCTAGCGGCTTTAGTCGAGGATAAGTTACGACAAATCGCAAACGAAATTCGTAATGGACCAGCTTCAGGCTGGCGACAGTATTGGAATGTCGATAGCCACAAACATCCAATCGATCCAAGACACGAGGATGTATGCCGGGATTCGCTTATGTTGGACTTACGCAACCACATTCGTTCTTTAGGAATTGATGTTCAGCCGGAGGGACAATATGCCGACGGTAAACGATCAGATATTCGCGTTTGTTTCAACAACTTAAACGTACCTGTCGAACTTAAGAAAAGTGACCATAGAGACGTTTGGAGCGCAATTCTTAATCAGTTGGCAAAGAAATACACCCGTGACCCTGGTGCAGATGGATACGGAATTTACGGTGTTTTCTGGTTCGGTTATTCGGAATATTCGAGACCCAAACCAGGAGTCAGTGGATTACCCAAAAGTCCCGAGGATTTTGAGAGGAGTCTCAAGGAAAGTTTGCCCGTGGAATTGCAAAGAAAAATTTCAGTATGTGTAATCGATGTTTCTCAGCCCGAAGAATAGTGATTGCGCGTGAATAGGTTTCAAAAGTACATGCGTGGACAAATTTTTGAAAGCGATTGGATTCATTTCATCATGCCATCTAGGACCTGAGCAAACTCAACGCGTCTGGAACTCGCCGCAATCGCCTGCGTGACCAATCTGTTCCCGCGTTTAATCCGTTAATGATGCGAAAATTGGGGCTAGCGTATAAATCAACTGTTCAAGCAATGCCATATACCAGCAGCAGAGAAATTCAAACCGAGAGTGTCGCGCCAACTCAAAACCCTCGATTTGGGTTCTCCGTAAGTTATGTGTCTTGATTCGTATATGATAAGCGACCACTATTTTTAACCCGACAAATCAAAGCTGATGAACGTACTGATTGTAGAACGACAGGATTCGCTGAAGTTTCTGACACTTAATCGCCCTGAACGCGGCAACGCGCTGAATGCGGAGTTAGTTGACGCGCTTTCAGAAGAAATTGAAAAATCAGGGAGCGATGGCACGCGTACACTCATACTGCGCGGCGCTGGAAAGAGTTTTTCTACTGGCTTTGATCTGAATGAAATTGAGAGTCTTTCTGATTCGGAAGTGGCTCATCGCGTGTTGAACATCGAACGTATGCTACAGGCTGTGTATCATGCACCGATGCTTACGATTGCACTGGTTCGTTCGATGGCATTTGGCGCAGGCGCGGACCTGGTCTGCTGCTGTCACCGTCGTATTGCAACCGAAGACAGTCGGTTCTGCATGCCAGGACTCAATTTTGGCATTCTATTGGGTACTCGACGCCTAACTCAGCGGGTTGGCGTGGATAATGCTCTTGGCATACTCACTGATACACGCGTGTTCATGGCGCACGAAGCACTTGAGATGGGATATCTGACTGCCATATCAGCTGAAGACTCATGGCCCGACCATATTGAAGCTGCCAAACAAAGCGGTGCTGCCGTTGCCAAAGAACATGTAAGCCGCATGTTTGAAGTGGTGATTCCCGATACCCGCCAAGAGGATATGGCGGACCTCCAGGCGTCGGTCAGTGAACCGGGACTGGTCGACCGAATTCTCGAATATAGAGATCGCATGCGCGCAAAGTCCGGTAAGAAATCGAGTTGATCACAATGAATTCTGTTTTGAAATTTTGGAAGTATGTTGGGCCGCTTCGCGGCATGCTCTATCTTTTGATTCTGATTCTTAGTTTTACCGCGGTCTTTTCAATGGGCGGCACCCAGAAATCCGGATTCATGATGTATCCGACTCTGATTGCGCCCGCAACCGTTCCGATGATATTCTTTGTGCTTCCGCTCGATATGACCATGTGCGCAATCATGATGTCCGGCCGCGAGGCGCCGGTGCGCAAACGCTATCAGCACATGATCCTGCTGGATGCACTCGCTTTTCTGATATTGCTCGGCGCCTGGTTTCCGTTCTATTACCGATTAATTACCGGATGAGGTCAATCAGTTCGCAGGTGAACTGATCGGATTGGCGAGCCCCTCAACGATTTCAGAATTGGGAATGGATTCGAATAGTTTCGGTGTGGTAATAACCTTCCATGACCGACTGCCGCCACCCAGAATTATCTGCTGACGCGCCATGACTGCGCTGTCAACCCAGAGTGGCAGCATGTCAGGAAGCCCGACCGGTGTAACACCGCCAACCGTCATTCCAGTTAGCTCCATCGTTTCCTCAGCACCTGCAAAAGAGACTCTTCGAGCACCCAGTTTTTTCCGAATTGTGCGATTCACATCCAACCGGCAGGTAGCAAGCACAACACAAGCGGCATATTTTGCTTCACCTGTCTTGGACTTAACCAAAATTGTATTGGCACAATCTTCAAGTGAATAATCGTAGTGCTTGACGAAAGTCTGGGTGTCAGCCAAATCGGGATCACAGGGAATGATTTCGTAATGCAATCCCAAGACATCAAGTTCCCTGATTAACATGCTTTTTTCATGATCAGGCATTTTGTTCTTTACGTTTCGCGTGCATTAAGAGTGCAATTCCAGCCACAAAGACCGGAACCGAGAGAAGGTGTCCCATCGTAACCCAGTTGAAGAATATAAATCCAAGATCGGCATCCGGTTCTCGAAAAAACTCAACAAATACCCGAAAAGCACCGTAGCCAATCAGAAAAACTCCCGACACGGCGCCAGTTGCTCTAGGTTTTGCAGAATAAATCCACAGAATCAGAAATAACGCAATCCCTTCCAATGCCGCCTCATAAAGCTGGGATGGGTGTCTTGCCAGATGAGATGGGTCGGCTGGGAAAACAACACCCCAAGCGAATTCGGTCGGGAGTCCCCAAAGTTCCTGATTGACAAAATTTGTAATTCGGCCAAAAAACAGACCCACTGCACAAAATGGAGCCAAAAAATCCGTCAGTTTTAATAGAGGGATCGACAGTTTTCTTGCGAATGCCCAAACACCTCCAATGGCGCCGAGCAAGCCACCATGAAATGACATGCCGCCTTCCCAGACTTTCAAAATTGCAATTGGATTGGAGATGTATTCCCAAAACTGATAGAAAAATACGAAACCCAGCCGTCCGCCAATGATTGCGCCGAGTGCACAGTACAGTACCAGGTCAAGAACAACCGGGCGCGGTATCGGTGAATGAGGCTGCCGTGCACGAATGCGCCCTAGAACAATCGCACTGACAATTCCGATCAAATATGCCAGCCCATACCAGTGAATGTCCAAAGGACCAAGATGCAGCGCGACGGGGTCAAAGTCTGGTAAAACAATCATCTATCAATTTAATCATTTAAAACTAAGAATTACCCGATGTTTTTGAATCTTGTATATCCAGGTTGATTGGGAGATTCATCTGGACAACCAAAGCACCGCACAATCAGTCGTTAACATAAAATTTAGACAGCGGGACGATATTGGCAATTTCGAGCAGCCAAACTGCCCAACTATTTTAAGCAAACTGAGACGCGACAACGGCACCGTAAACGCTGGCATCTCAAGTAACTGAGACTTCTCCATGACCGAAAACTCCAATCTCCAACCCAATCGGCTGATCAACGAAACCAGCCCCTACCTGCTTCAGCACGCCCATAACCCCGTCGATTGGTATGCCTGGAATGAGGAAGCTCTTGAGCGGGCTCGACGTGAAGACCTGCCAATTTTGCTGTCAATTGGCTATTCTGCCTGTCACTGGTGTCACGTCATGGAACGCGAATCATTTGAAAGCGAAGAAATTGCCAAAATCATGAACAGCAATTACGTTTGCATCAAAGTTGACCGAGAAGAACGCCCCGACCTTGACAAGGTGTACCAGAGTGCTCATCAGCTCTTCAACAAAAGGGGAGGTGGCTGGCCACTCACCGCGATACTGACACCGGATGAATTGATTCCCATCCATGTCGGCACCTACTATCCTCCCCAGCCGCGACACGGAATGCCGGGTTTCGGTGAACTGCTGAACAGAATTGCTGAAGTTTATAAGGAAAAGGATCGATTCCTCCCGGAACACACAGTAGCGGTAAAAGATGCCTTTGCCCGGCTTTCTGCAACCAGTGGAAACGCTGAGTCCGCACTCGACGGAGAGTTGATGAAACGGGCTGTAGAACACCTGATCAGTGACTATGATCCAGTCTTTGGCGGGTTTGGTGAAGCCCCTAAATTTCCGCACCCAACCCAAATCGAAATTCTGTTGAGCTATTGGCAACGAACAAATCACTCCGACACGTACGCTGAAAATCGATCAATTGGCATGGCGGTCCACACATTGGAAGCAATGGCCGGCGGTGGTATGTACGATCAGCTGGGTGGAGGGTTTTATCGGTATTCAGTCGATGCCAGGTGGGAAATCCCTCACTTCGAAAAAATGCTCTACGACACAGCACAGCTGATGCCCATTTACGTTGATGCGGGATTTTTAGCCGGACGCAAAGACTTCCACGAAGTCGCCATTCAGTCGGGGGAATGGGTGATGCGAGAAATGCAATCCTCAGAAGGTGGTTACTTCAGTGCCATTGATGCTGACTCCGAAGGTGAGGAAGGAAAATTCTACGTTTGGACTTTGGATGAGCTGAATTCCCTATTAAGCAGAGAGGAACTGGATGTTCTGACGGTTCGCTATGGTTTGCGGGGTGCACCCAATTTCGAAGGCAAATGGCATCTTCAAATTGTGAACTCAATTGCTGATGTTGCGCATCGTGTCAGCCGTGAAGAGGATGTGGTGATTCAACTGCTTGAGCAGGCAAAACAAAAATTGTTCGAGACTCGCAGTGAGCGAGTTCCACCCTTATGCGATGACAAGGTGCTCTCCTCCTGGAACGGGCTGATGATTAAGGCGATGGCCAGAGCGGGTCGATATCTCAAACGGAGTGATTTTGTTGATTCGGCTGAGCGCGCATTGAACTTCATTCAGAACAATATGTGGCAGAATGATCGGCTGCTTGCAACGGCCCGGGATGGTCGGGCTCACCTCAATGCATACCTGGATGACTATGCATTTGTCGCTGATGGAGCAATCGAACTGCTACAGGCGCGCTGGAGTGATACCCATCTTGACTTTGTAGAGCAGCTGGTTAAATTACTTTTGACCCACTTTAAAGATCCAGACACTGGTGCGTTTTTCTTCACTTCAGATGATCATGAAAAACTGCTGTATCGCGCCCTGCCCACCCACGATGATGCCACCCCTTCGGGTAATGGCGTTGCCGCGCAAGTGCTGCTTAAACTAAGCTATCTGATAGGTGAGCAACACTACCGTGAATGCGCAATCCGAATCAGTCAGGCGTTGCAAAACTCCGCCCATCAGATTCCTGCTGCCTTCGGTTCCAGTCTTATTGCAATTGAAGAATCCATTGCACCTGGCCCAACATTGGTCATTCATGGCGATTCCGAGGAAGCGAAATCATGGGTTGAAGAAGGTATTGAGACAGGTTCGCAAAGGCTTAGCACTTATTCAGTGCCGCTTTCTGCAAAGCGAGTACCAGCAACGATTCCAGCGACCCAGTCCGATTCATCAGATCTGGTCGCCTACTTGTGCGAGGGCTTTACCTGTTCGCCTCCTTGCCGTGAACGAAAAGAACTGCTCAATCTGCTTCCAACTCGCAAAACTCGCTAGCGGCTTGCCAAAACTCGAAGCATTACGCTTAGATCATCAGGGGATTCGCCGATTCCCAACGCAACATTATTTCTTGACTTTGGTTGCGTTGGATTGTAAATGATTGATTCTATTGCACCATGGTTTCCATAGAACACTGCATAAAGAAGATGAACCGTTATTCAAATTAAGCGACGGGCAGGTACGATAGCCTGGTTGCGGGAAAGTTTTGGTTCTTCGCATATGTTGGACCTTGCTGTCGGTGAAACGTTTGAACTTCAGTGCTCCTCACTGTTCGACATCACTGGCTTCCTCACGCATCATGTGCAGAATTTTGCGTTCAATTTCCAGATAGCCCGGTGTCTCAAGCAATTCTTCCTTGCTGGGAATCCGGCGTCCCGCTTTGAATTCCATCGTCAGTATCTCCCGAATTCTGCCAGGGTGTCTCGACAGGAATACAATTCTATCGGCGAGAAACAATGCTTCGGAAATATCGTGAGTGACCAAAACCACAGTCATCTGCGTTTCATCAATAATATCCAGTAGCAATTCCTGCATATGCCAGCGCGTTTCTGCATCAAGCGCGCCGAACGGTTCATCCATCAAAGAGATTTCAGGTGAGTTAGCCAACATTCGCGCGATAGCAACGCGCTGTTTCATACCTCCGGACAGATGCTTTGGATACGCTTTACGAAATCGTGCTAGCTTTACTTTATTGATAAAGAAGTCAACCCGCTCGCGGCGTTCCTTTTTGGGCACCTTGTTCAGACGCAATCCGTACTCAACGTTTTCTTCGACAGTCAGCCATGGAAACGAGGTGTAACTCTGGAACACCATTCCGCGTTCTCGACTGGGACCGACAATCTCCTTATCATTGAAACTGAGAAGACCAGTGGTGGGATCGACCAGCCCAGCCATCATATGCAGGACTGTTGTCTTTCCGCAACCCGAAGGACCGAGCAACACACAAACCTCGTTGTCGAAAACCTCTAACGAAACATCGCTCACAGCCAAAACAGTCTCATTGCGCTTGAGCTGATATTCCTTTGAGACATGATCCAGCACCAGTTTACTGCGGCGTTGCGCCTCTGAGTGTCTAGTACTCATGGTGCTGAAAAACTAGTCAGGTGCTGCGCAGAGCGTTCATTACTCCGCGCAGCAAGCAGTTCTCTAGCCTCGATATCCCGAATCGTAGAGTTCCTTAAGCAGGCCACAGTTGACACCTTTCTCAACAGGGCTGCGTGTTTCAAGGAAACCAAACTTAAGCCACCAGTCCGACATCAAATCGTAGTGTACATTCATCTGACCGTTTGATTGATTGAATGGTGGGTCACCAGGAGCTGAACCACAAAAGCGCGCAGCTTCCAGGAAATCGTAGATGTATAGTCCTCCGTCAAGCCCGGTTCCATCCTTTCCAATCACCAGTTCGACGTCCGCAATGCTCATCTTCATCCCTTCGGCGATGATTTCATTACCCTCTGTGGAATTTTCTTTCCACCAAGCAATGGCATCGTAGAGCGCACGCATCGTGTCCAATGCAACATCGTGACGTTCGTTGATGAATTTTTCATTCATGTAGAGTCCGTCTGCAATCACTGCCTGGGAAGTCCAGTAGTCTTCTCGTGATTGTGACAAGACTTTGGAGCCCTCTAGCGCTTTGAGTACGTTGCTACCATAGGGTTCCCAGAACTCAGATGCCGCGACATCGCCCCCGATCATGGCTGCGAATGCGTCATCTGCGATGATGTTGGAATACTCGACCGAGTCAAACGGAAACCCGTTTCGTTCCAGCCACATTGCAACGTAAATTTGAGCGAGGCCGCCTTCAACAACGGCAACCTTTTTGCCTTTGAGGTCGGCAGGCCCATCGATCCCCGGGGCGACTACGATCTTGTCTGTGCCATAGGACAGGTTGGCAAATGCAACCAGTTTGAGTGGCATATCGCGCTCGGCCGCAATCGGAGAAAACTCGACAGTACTGGAAACCACATCCATTCTGTCAGCGGTAACAAGGTTGTAACTTTCATAAGGGTCTTCGATCGTCTGGTATTGAATATCGAGATTGGGTGCAAGGTTTTTTTCCTTGGCAATAAACCAAAAACCGTAACCCGGCCAAGTGAAACCGGAAATTTTGACTTCTTCAGCCGCATTCGCTGGCAAAACAAAAGTCAGCAGGCTCGCTAATGCAAGGGCAAAACCTAGGATAATTTTCCTGATATGCATATTGAATTTCCTCCAGTGTGTTGGATGACAAAAAAGGTTAAATCGTTCGTTTCGGGTGTCAATTCTGGTAAAACGTGAACCGGTCTTCGTCGCTTGTAACGAAGGTCTATTCACTGTCAAGATACGGGAACAGCATGCGCCGCAAGCGGCGAAGCAATATGTCAAACACCAGTCCGAGCAGCCCGATTGTAATAATGCCAGCCATAATCTCGTCGATGTGCACAAACCGCTTGGCACGCATCATCATTGCACCAATGCCGGAACTTGCCGCAACGATCTCGGCGATAACTAGGTAAGTCCAGCTAACCGCGAGCATTTGCCGCATGGCGGTCAGTATGTCGGGCAACATTGCCGGCACAACCACTGTCCACAACACCTGCCTTCGATTGCCTCCTAAAGTTAACGCTGAATTGACAAAATCAGCGGGCAGGGACTTTGCGTAGTCCATGATGAGTGTAATCAGAAACCAAACCACACCCAAAAACAACAAAGCCAGTTTCTGTCCTTCGCCGGCACCGAGCCACATCAGCAACAAAGGAATAAACGAAGGGGCCGGTAAATAGCGAAACGCTGATACTAGTGGATTAAAGAATGCCTCGACACGGCGAAATGTCCCCATCAGTATGCCCAGTGGGATCGCAAGCATGCAAGCAAGTGTGAAGCTGACAACAATTCGGAAAAGACTCATGCCAACGTCGTACAGGTAGTTTTTGACGGTAAACAACTCAACGAAACTGGCAAGAACCGTGAATGGACCCGGTAAAAGTACGGCATTGGTCAGTTTCAGCAAAACAGCCAGTTCCCAAATTCCAAAAAAGATAAACCAAGCGGCAAAACCCAGCCGCAGTACGCTGCCGAACGGTATAGATTGATTGAACTCGAAAAGTCGAGACTTGCGCCGCACAGCACGTGCTGTGCGCTGCGTACTGCTTAAACTGTACTCACTCATATCCTATCAACCGGATAAAGACACTTAAATGACTGTTGTCAGGCCAATTCAGTCTCAGGTATTCTTGGACTTCCAAAATTTCGATCTTGTCCTCAAACAAGCATGAATTACAGCAAGTATCCAACATCGTAACCAAAGACCTAATCGCGCGGTCGCAGACCGTTCAGTAGATCGATGTCAATTGCCTTGACTGAATTGCCGTTCTCGTCGTATCGCATCGCAATAAGCTCTGGTTCAATCCCACCATGTAACCAACTTCCTCGACATCACATACTTAACACCTTCGGTTTCAAGTTGCTCGCGTACCTCTGCAATACGCTCATCTGAAAGCAATTCGTCGGCAAGGTTATCAAGATGGTTTTTTAGCTTCGCTCCCTGTATTGTTGTAAGCCCAGTGCATCGTTTTCAGTTCTAGTCATACTTGAGCAAAAACTGGTTCTTGAAGTTCTTAAGTCCCGACATGACTTCACTAGATGCAATGTCGGGCTGAAGATGAATTTCTGTTTCCAGGAATTCGTGAAAGCTACGCAAACTATCAGTAACTATTTCGACCAGCAAATCAAATCGTCCAGTTACCCAAAGGATGTAAACGACATCGGACGACTGTCCGAGTCGTTTCGCAATCTCATCGACTGAATGGTTGGCTGCTACTTTGATACCAATGATCGCATCCGCCTGATAGCGGACTTCAGTCGGGTCAACCAGTGCAACGATTCGAAGAGCACCGGCTTTTTTCATCAACTGCACCCGGTTGCGCACAGTGCCCTCAGAAACTCCAAGGGCCGTAGCAATTTCCTTGTATGGTCGTCGCCCGTCGGTTTGCAGCATTTTCACAATCTGACGATTAAGATGGTCGTCAATTGCCGCAATACCGTTCTGCTTTTGCTTCACAGAGTGCGATAATTCATGCTTTATCACTGTGATATCGTCAAAATTGATATCTTATTGTTGCTGAAACGTGATTATAAACATGAAATACTACGAATTATGAATATATTCACTGGTTTTGGCTACGAATAACGAAACTATCGAAGAACCGATATCATTTCCGAAAAGGGGAGTCGCAGTGTAATTCATTGCGGCATTGCGGTATTAGTTGGAAAATTCAGGTGAAACTCCCCATGGCTTACCAAGCGCAGCCTACACTGAAGAAAGTTTGTTCACCTCCAACAGATTAGGATTGTTGCAAGGGAATGGGTACTTTCCGGTGAAACTCATAAGTCGGCAAAGTGGCCGGTTTGATTGCTGTTGTTTGAAGAGTACAGCTGGTGCGGTCAAATCGACCTCCCTATCCAGCGAAATAGCTTACCGTCTTGCATATCTGGCCCGGATGATTGCCAATATCAAAAATGCAACAACCGCACTAACCAAGATATAAACGAATCCGTTCGGCCCCCACGCGGTCATGCCCAGACCACCTAGCCCCGGCGCAATTGTACCGGATACACCCCACATCAATCCGAATGCGGCATTTCCAGCCGCCAGTTGAGCACCACGAAATCGGGAGCCCATAATTGTAAGCGCAACAGTGTAGATCGCTGCGATTGCACCACCCCATATAAACATCACTACCCACAGCATAATCTTCGTTTGAATGATGAATGGCAGCAAGATTGCTCCAACTAGAATCAACAGTGTGCAGAGAAACAATAGCAGATTGCGATTCATGCTGTCGGCAAGCCTGCCTACCAGAGGCTGCGCGGCCATCGAACCGATCGCCGCAACTGTCAGTATCAATGCTGCCGAAGCCTCGGACAAACCATTGCGTAGTGCGTACACCGGCATCAGCGTTACCACTAAAGACTCCTCAAACGCCATCAATGCCGTGGCGCCAACCAGCGTTGGTGCCAACAGACAGAACATAAGCACATGGGACGCCTTGCCACCCGAAAAGTCGGGGGTCGCGCCGCGTGTCCATCGAAGTGGAAACAGCCCGGCTGCAATAATGACAAGCGCGACGATGAACGGCAGATTCCCCTGAGCGCCCAGAACTACGATAAATAGCGGTGAAATGCCCAACGTGGCACTGAAGACGAACGTGTAAAGTCCCATGACGCGTCCACGATAATGGTCTTCGGCAACTTCATTGATCCAAGTTTCACTGACAACAAACAAAATAGTCCCGGCAACGCCCATCATGAAACGGGAAACGAACCAAATGTAGATGTTCTCAAACAAGATCATCAAGCAAATGAAGAAAATGTCCGAGCAAATGGAGACAAACACCCACCGTCGAACGTCCATAAATCGCATGATGAATGGAATCATTGGAGAAACAATAATGGACGCCAGGAATGGCAGCGCGCCCATCAAGCCAATCAGTGAGGACGAATATCCGCGAAGCTCCATGTTCAGGCTGATAAGTGGGTAAAAGAACCCGACTGTCAAACCATAAATGGACAGTAAGCTGATGATTGCCAGCAGGACCCGTCTGCGCTCAGGGTCCGGAATTAATCCGCGAAGAAAGTACTTCACGCGACTTCGACCCAGACTCCACCACGGCGCGTATCGCCAAAGCCTTCTACAGTCCGAGCCCGTTGTCGCGCTGTATGCGCACCGCCGAAGAAAACATTGTTTGTTCTGAATGTAGTCGCATCCCCATAGCGACTGAGAATTTCAGACAGTTCTGGATTGCCAAACAGATTCTCCGCGTAAGCTGCATTCCTGTGGTAGTGAAGCCGTGGCGCCCGAACCGCATCCTGAACGCTCATGTCATAGTCCAGAAGATTGATCAGTACTTGCTTGACTACGCCAGGGATACGGTTGGAACCACCGGTCCCAATTACAATCTGAGAACCCTTGTCGTCAATTGCGACTGTTGGGGACATCAATGAACTTAAGCGCCTGGCCAGCGGCCACTGAGTCAGACCATAGGGATTGACATCGTGCTCGCCCATCATGTTGTTCATCATTACCGATGTGCTGGGAATCATGGTGCCGCAGCCTTCTCCGTTACTGACTGATACGGCCACTGCGTTTCGTTCTCGATCTATGATCGAAATATGAGTGGTGCCGTTTGGTGACAACCACTCCTGATTGGCTTGATAAATTTGTAAAAGCTCGGAATCAAACCCGACCTCAGGACTCGGTGAAGCACTCTCTTCAAGCCGCGCACACTGGACAAATGACTCCATAACCGCACTCAAATGTTCCGAAGACCCGAATCGATACTGCGCGAGCTTGAGCGAGGATAGTCGGCTCATTGCTAGACCGATCGCAATCCCACCACTTGAAGGTGGCGGATTCAAAAGCAGGGTGTGATCTCTATAGCGCACCTTAAGTGGTTTTCTAAGCTCAACGCGGTAGTTGGTCAGGTCATCGTAAGTTACCTGCCCACCTTCAAGGCTTACTTCATGAATCGACTTCGCTATCTCACCGCGGTAGAACAGCGCCTCACCTTCAATTGCCAGTGTTTCGAGCAAATCATCGTAATTTGGAAAATAAGTAGTTTCACCTTTCCGAACCGTGTGCCCAGGCGTTTTTCTACTTTCAAAAATTGGCCGTGCATCTCCAGAGAGATAAATTGGTGTCAATATGTCCAGTACATACGCCTGCATCTCATTGATTTCGATACCCTCTTTCAGAATTTGAAGTGCTGGCTGAATCAAAGCATTCATGGGCATTTTTGAATAGCGTGTAGCCACTTTGAAGATGCCTTTCACGTAGCCCGGTACCGCACAGGTACCGGAACCAATGATGAACTCCTGTTGTGCATCTCCAAAATCACAAATGAATTTTTCGGTTTTGACGTCTGCGATGGGCTTTCGCCGGCGCGGAGTTTGTACAAAAAAGTCAAACAGAACGGGTTGATCGGAACTTGGTCTCGCCATCAAGAAACCACCGCCGCCTAAAGATGCAAGAGCCGGTTCAGTAACACAAACAGAAAACAGCGCGGCGATAGCTGCGTCAAATGCATTGCCGCCCGCGGATAAAATTTGAGCAGCAGCGGCTGCCGTTTGAGGATGTCCAGCAGTTACAATTCCTTTACTCATTGACGGTGTCCCGGAGCAGGCTTACAGTATTCGCCTCGCTCATTCATTAGATAATTGACACAACTGGCCATACGAACACTTTAAGCACGAAGGGAAGTCAGCAGAAATGTTTGAACACATAAGAATACCGGAAAGCGGTGAAAAAATAACGATAAAAGACGGTGGTTTACGCGTACCGGATAATCCAATTATTGGTTTCGTAGAGGGGGACGGAATTGGTCCCGATATTACCCGTGCATCAATGCGGGTCTGGAATACAGCAGTGGAACTCGCGTATGGCGGAAACAAGAAGATTCACTGGTGTGAGCTGTACATGGGCGAGAAAGCCGGCAGCCTTTATGATGGCGACTATTTTCCAGATGAATCACTTCAAGCAATTAAGGAACTCACTGTTGCAATCAAGGGACCACTGTCAACACCAGTTGGGGGTGGATTCAGATCTTTGAATGTTTCACTTCGCCAGGCACTGGACCTGTATGCGTGTATTCGCCCAGTCAAATACTACAGCGGTGTCCCGTCTCCGCTGAAACGTCCGCAGGATGTGGATGTGGTTATTTTTCGCGAGAATACGGAAGATGTTTATTCAGGCATTGAATTTTCTGCAGGTTCTCCAGAAAACGAAAAGCTAGCAAAGTTTCTACGCGAGGAAATGCATGTGAGTTTTGAAACCGATGCGGGTTTAGGAATCAAACCAGTTAGCGAATTTCGCACCAAACGACTGGTTAGAAAAGCCATTCAATATGCCATTGACGGCGGTCGCGACAGCGTAACGCTGGTCCACAAGGGCAACATCATGAAGTTCACTGAAGGTGCGTTCCGTGCCTGGGGTTATGAACTCGCAAAGGAAGAATTTGCTGACTTGACCATTTCCGAAGATGAGCTTTGGGATCAGTATGACGGTGTACGACCACAAGGCCGGGTCGTGATCAAAGACCGAATTGCTGACATCATGTTCCAGTTGTTGCAACTTCGACCAGCCGAGTTTGATGTGATTGCCACAACCAACCTGAATGGTGACTACCTTTCAGATGCTGCTGCGGCTGAAGTCGGCGGCATTGGAATCGCACCTGGTGCCAATGTGGCTGACCACGTCGCCGTTTTTGAAGCCACCCACGGCACCGCACCAAAGTACGCTAACCAGAACAAAGTCAATCCGTCCTCGCTATTGCTTTCGGGCGTTATGATGCTTGAATACCTAAACTGGCAGAAAGCTGCAGACCTGATTAACCGCGCCTATCCCGAAGTGATTGGCCGAGGCATCGTAACTTACGATTTCGCGCGGCTGACGGAGGGGGCAACTGAAGTTTCGACCAGCGGCTTTGCAGACGCGCTGATCGAACAAATGGAAAGTCTCTGATTCATCCGGGTTCATTTCAGAAATTCAGTCCCTACGGTACTGCTGTTGGGACCAGATTCTTGATTTAAGCACTCTCAGCGCGAAACTTTGGGCTCGCAGCCTGCCACAGGTACCAGCTGGCCACGCTACGAAACGGTTTCCAGCACTCGCCGTGCTCCGACAACTCATTCGGTGTTGGCAACTCTCCGGTTTCGTATGCAAAGGAAAAGCCGCGTCTCACCCCAAGGTCTGTCACAGGAAGAATGTCTGGGCGCCCAATATTGAAGATCAACAGCATCTCAACTGTCCACGGACCGATGCCACGAACGGTCGAAAATGCCTTAATGATTTCCTCGCTGGACATCCCGGCGATGTCCTTTGGTGCTGGCAATAGATTCTCACTGGTCTTGTCTGCGAGATCATTAACTGCACGAATTTTTGACCAGGATAGTCCACAGGAACGCAACTGATCGTCGGCGGTTTTCAGGAGCGAAGTGGGTGTCGGAAAGTCACCACCGAATAACCCCAACACTCGATTCAGAATGCTGTCAGCCGCATGGCCCGATAACTGTTGATAAACTATAGAGCGCAAAAGTGCTTGGAATGGATCTAAGTCTGCTCTGAAGTCTAGACCACATTCACCAACCTCCGCTGTCAGTTCAGCCATAATGGGGTCAGCGTTACTCAGATGCCGTACCGCCGCAACGGGGTCATAAGGCAGACAATTCGACATTGTCTTTAGTTTTTTGCCCTTTGCAGTTCCGGAACCAAATGAATTTCTATTCGGCGATTCGAGCGCCTGCCTCTTTCAGTTTCATTGGATACAAGAGGTCGCCGCGAACCAAATCCGACGGCTCGAAGACGATCTGCGGGCACACCTTGCTCAACCAGATAGCGAGTTGCAGCAGCTGACCTTGCCATCGACAACTCCCAGTTGGAGGGATAGTAGGTTCGCAAACCCCCTTTGATCGGCACATTATCTGTATGTCCTTCAACACTCACTACGCGGTTGTTGAAAGTTTCCAAGTCAATTGAGTCAGCAAACTCCTTCAAATCTTCTTTGCCTGCTTCTGTCAGCACTGCTGAGCCTGATTCAAACAATATGTCTGTAGAGTACTCCATAACGGTGTAACCAGAAACGAGTTCAGAGATTTCACTGGCTTTTTGAGCAATACTTATATCCATGGTTTTACGCAAGTCACCGATCAACTGTCCTAATTGCTCGTTTTCTTGAGTAATTGATTGCGCCAAGGTTTCCATGTTTTCAGTTCGTCGTTCCGAAGCTTGTAATTCTGTAGTCAACGAATCAACTTTGTTAGTGAGGTTGATGAGATCCTCTTGCATATTTACGTTTTGACTGATTGAATTTGAAAGCTGCAGATCCAATTCTGCGATTCGGGATTCAGCATCGGAGAGGGCCGAAGCACTAACCTCCGACTGGCTAAGTCTCTCCTGCAATTCGCTAAGCCGTGCGAGCAGTTGATCGGTTCGGTCAGCAGAAAGTGTTTCACTGCTATCCCGGTCTTGAGTCGAATCTGTTTCTGCAGAATCCGTCATTTCTGTCGCTGGCTCGCCTGGTGCTGAGACAGGTGGTTGTTCACCTGAATATTCGGAGTCGACAACCAGAGCAACTGCCTGATTAAGCTTTTCGACCAATCCTTCAATGGCGCGTTCGTAGTAAGCGCGTTCACTATCGTAGCCCGATTTAAGTTCGTCAATTTGTACAGTCAAGCGCTCGACTTCTTTGTTCGACCGCAGCTTTTCGTTGTTGGAATGTTCCAGTTCTTTTTCCAAAGTAGCAATTTGGCTTGCCGTCGCTGAGGGTTCGGAATCTGTTTGCTGCCTTTCACCTCTGGCATATTCCAGTTGCTGTTCAAGACGGGCAATTCGAGTTTGGGCATCCAAAAGTTCTGCATCCAGTCGCTGCCTTTCGGTCCTGGCAGCCTCCAACATTTGCTCCAGACCAGCAACTTGATCTGTGGCTGTGGGAAGTTCCGAATCCGACTGCTGCTGCATTTCGTTTCTAGCGGATTCCAGTTCCTGTTCCAATGCGGCAATTCGAGACTGGGCGGCTGAGAGTTCAATATCCAGCTGTTGCTTTTCGCTTCTAGCGGATTCCAGTTGCTGCTGCAGACTGGCGATTCGATTTACGGCAGTCGATGTTTCAGATTCTTCCGTTACAGCAGATACTTGGTCTTCCTCAGTCATTAAAGACGAGTCGGCTTGCTTTTCGCCAGATAGAGAATCTGTTTCTGACAACTTGCCAGCAATTTGTTCATTTGCTTCTTTAAGAGATGAGGCTAGGTGTCGATTTAGAGCGCGTTGCCGCCGGATTTGTCTGGTTGCATGTTTCAGTCTAGTAGCCAAGTAAGTTTCTCTACCGTATGGAAAGCGGGAAACTCGTTCTTCAGCTGATACAAGCGACTTGGACTCCTCGCTCGTGACAGAACTTTCAGCATTCGCTGCAACGAGTTCTCCATTCAATTGCTCATTTTGAACAGCCTTTTCTTCAGAGTCTGCCATGTTGGTAGCATTTTGTTCCCTGGCTTCAGTGAGTGACATTGTCAATTGTTTATTCTGAGCGCGTTGTCGTCGCAGTTGCTTGGTGGCCTGTTCCAGTCTGGTAGCCAAGAATGTCTCGCGGTTAACCGGCAACCGGAAAAAGCCTTCTTCACCTGATGTACTTACAGCAGACTCTTCAGACGTCTCACCACTTTCACTCAACATCCGAAGTGCAATGGTTTCCTGCAGTAAACCCTCGTGGTCAGCTTGAAGCTCAATCAATTGAGCCTGTAGTTCAGTCATATTCTGCTCCAATTCAACGGCCGCCTGGTTTGCTCTCTCTAAATCTTGATCAGAACGGTTAACGGCAAAAATTAAACTTATCCAGCCAACAATTGCTGCGAGAATCAAGATAGTGAGGGCTAGTGGGTGTCTAAGTAAAGATAACAAAATCAAACCTCAGTAAAGAAGTTCGCCTGAAACAGGGAATGGGTGCGATAGGGATTCAGAGGTAAAACCATACGCTGTTGATAATTCTGCACCCTGCAATGTGGAAAAGTGATTTGCGAGCTAAAAGGGGAATTAAACAATCACGGTTTCTAGATGAAGTGCAACTCAATTGGAGCAGATTATAGCAAGTTCGCAGGTGTTCGCAGATTCATGCCAAATCATTTTTTTCTTCACTTCAATCTGACTTAGGAGTGCGATCTCTTCAGACTAATTGATTCAGCCATCAAGAAGTCAATGTTGCGACTGACATTGTTTATCGCTAATGCCGAACAGTCCACCCAAGAATTCGAATTCGCAAAATTAATTTAGAACATAATTCCAATTTCACTGGTCTAAACAACGACGCCCTGACCTGACTCATTCGCGTGAAGCATAGATGAAAAAGATCCTGATACTAGCAGTTATCGCCGCTCTGCTGGTCGTTTATTTTGTATTCGACCTCGGACGATATCTTGATGTGAACCTTTTCCTGGACAACCGAGATCGAATCATTGAGTTTCGAGATGCCTCGCCCTTGAAAAGTGCACTCATTTACTTCGCAGTTTACATCCTGATAACTGGCCTATCAGTACCGGGGGCAGCAATTGCCACACTTGTCGGGGGAGCGATTTTCGGATTATTGTGGGGTACTGTACTGGTGTCTTTCGCCTCGGTCATTGGCGCATCGTGTGCATTCCTCGTCTCGCGGCACATTCTGCGCGATGCAATTCAAAGCCGCTACGGCGATCGGCTTCGAACAATCAACGAAGGCATTCGCAAAGATGGCGCGGTTTATCTTTTCACGCTTCGAATGGTGCCTATTTTTCCGTTTTTTATCATTAACCTGGTCATGGGACTGACTCCCATGCGAATTCGCACCTACTTCATCGTCAGCCAGATCGGCATGCTCCCCGCTACCATTGTGTACGTTAATGCAGGAACGCAATTGGCCAAGATTGATTCGGTTGGTGCAATTCTTTCACCGGCACTCGTGGCATCCTTCGTTCTATTGGGTATCTTCCCGCTCATTTCAAAGAAAATTATCGACATCATGAAGAGTCGTAAAACTCTTAGCAAATTCAGCAAACCCAAAAAGTTCGACTTCAACACAGTCGTCATTGGTGCAGGATCCGCGGGTCTGGTAGCAGCCTATATTTCCGCTGCAGTAAAAGCCAAAGTTGCTTTGATCGAAAAAGGCAAAATGGGCGGTGACTGCCTTAACACCGGCTGTGTTCCTTCAAAGGCAATCATTCGCACCGCGAAATTTATGTCGCACATCAAACGCAGCGAAGAGTTTGGGGTGCATACCGCAAGTGCAAAATTTGATTTCAAGGACATCATGAAGCGCGTGCATGGCATCATCGGTGTCATTGAGCATCACGACTCAGTCGAACGGTACACCTCACTTGGCGTCGACTGTTATACCGGTCACGCAACAATCGAATCACCCTACTGTGTAAACGTTGATGGCCAACGGCTGACGACTCGCAGCATCATCATTGCAACTGGTGCAGAACCGGCAGTTCCGCCACTACCCGGAATAGAGAACATCGAGTTCTACACGTCGGATACGATCTGGGAAATTGAACAACTGCCTGAGCGCTTACTGGTTTTGGGTGGTGGTCCAATCGGCTGTGAACTGTCTCAGGCTTTCGCCCGACTCGGTTCAAGTGTAACTCAGGTTCAAAAACCACCGAGACTCATGCCGAAGGAAGATCCCGAGTACTCACAAATCGTGTTGGATCGTTTTGTTGAAGAGGGCATTGATGTACGCCTGGAACATCAGGCAAAAGAATTTGAGATTGATAACGGTCAAAGGATTCTGATCTGTGACTATAACGGTGAAACAGTTCGAATCGAGTTTGATGTGCTGTTGATTGCAGTCGGACGCAGTGCCAGACTTGAGGGGTACGGAATTGAAGCACTTGGAATCGAAATCTCCAGCCACGGCACGATTGAGGTCAATGAATTTCTGGAAACGAACTACCCGAACATTTATGCAATCGGTGACGTTGCAGGGCCTTTCCAGTTTACACACTTCGGGGCACACCAGGCAACCACGGCCGCGCCTAACGCATTGCTACGGCCTTTCTTCCGCCGCCGAGTGAACTATTCTGTCATTCCGTGGGCGACTTTCACCGATCCTGAGGTTGCGAGAGTCGGCTTAAATGAACAGGAAGCTGAGGCGCAAGGCATTGCATTTGAAGTGACCCGCTACGACTTTAAGGACTTGTCGCGAGCCATTACAGACAGCGAGGCACACGGTGAAATCAAGGTGCTGACACCACCCGGGAAAGACAAGATTCTAGGCGTAACAGTAGTTGGAGAGCACGCCGGTGATCTGATTACCGAATTCATTCTCGCTATGCAGAATGGTCTGGGGCTTAACAAAATTCTCGGCACCATTCATATCTATCCGACGCTTGCGGAGTCTGCCCGGTTTGTTGCAGGAAACTGGCGTCGCAAACAGGTCTCAGAGCGGGCAACAAATTTTTTGACCCGATTCAACCGATGGCGGCGGCGCTGAGCTATCACCAAGCTCAGTTCTGCCCTTCCGTCTCTTTGTAGACTGTGTAGAGTTGGTAGTAGTGCCCCTCACGCGCCAGCAGTTCCTGGTGTGTGCCGTCTTCCACAATTCGACCCTCACTTAGCACCACAATCCGCTCAACATGCTCTATCGACGCCAGCCGATGGGCAACGATAATCACCGTTCGGCCTTCACCCAGAGCGTCTAGCGCCTTACGCACTTCGAATTCAGATTTGGTGTCCAGCGACGAAGTTGCCTCGTCGAAGATCAGTATCGGCGCATCCTTGATGAAGGCACGGGCAATTGCAATCCTTTGTTTTTGTCCACCAGACAGGCGAACACCGCGTTCTCCAATCTGCGTGTCAAATCCATTTGGCAGGTTTTCGATGAAGTCAAGTGCGTAAGCGGATTTGGCTGCCTCGTGAATTTTCTCATCCGTTGAATTTTCGATGTTTCCATAAGCAATATTGGCGGCTACCGTGTCATCAAACAGGAAAATATCCTGACTGACCAGCGCTATCTGACTGCGGACATCCGCCAGCGTATATTCGCGAATATCAACGCCATCAATCAGCAGGGTGCCATCCTGAATCTCATAAAGACGTGGAATCAGTGAAGTGAGAGTGCTCTTGCCGCTACCGGATGATCCAACCAGTGCGACGGTCTGACGAGGCTTGATGTCCAAACTGACATCATTCAGCGAACTCGCATCCGATTTTGGGTACTTGTAGGTAATGTTCCTGAACTGAATTTCACCATCAACTTTCTTATTGATCATCGAACGTTTGCCTTCGTCGATTTCTACCTCCTGATCGATGAGGAAGAAAACCCGCTCTGATGCCGTTAGCCCGGCCTGAAGCATTTCATTGACTCGGAGCAGCTTTTTCAATGAGCTTGAAATTAGTGCCAGAGCAGCCATAAATGAAACGAATCCCCCGACAGTTAGCGGGTCGGTCAGATCACGGGTTAGACTGAAGTAGACTGTACAAGCGATCACTACCGTTGAAATAAACTCAGCAGCAGGCACGGTAAGCTGGCTGGCGACCGCCTGCTTCAGCTTCAGCTGCCGAACGCGGTTGGCGTAATTGTAGAGTCGCTCGCGTTCATAATCCTGAGTCTGGTAGAGTTTGACCAGCCGGTGATAGGCAGTCACTTCCTGCAGATGCGCTAGTAGACGCTCACCCATTTGCATAAAATCGCGGTAAAGTTTACGCAGACGTCTGGCGATAAAGGCGACTATTGTCGCAATCAACGGAGTTGCAATCAATAGGATTAGACTCAATGCCCAGTCCAGAATAAATATCCAAACAAGCAAGCCGAGAATGGTGAGGGATTCACGAATGATAGTGATGACCACTGTTGAAGCGGTGTCTGTTAGCTGATTGACATCCGATGAGATTCTAATATTGATTTGAGCGGCCGAAATGTCATCGTAAAACTGGGTAGGAAACGCAATCATGCGATCAATCATTTGAGTCTGAAGGTCGTAAACGACGTAACCGAGTACCCAACTCATGCACACGCCATGCAGGTAGCTTGCGATGCCTCGAATGGCGAAGAGAATTATCAGTATGATCGGAGTCCAGAGAATGTAGTCCGGATCACGCTGTACGAAGCTGCCGTCGAGCAGAGGTTTCAATAAAACTGCAACAGCAGGAGTCGTCAGGGCGAAAATCGCAACCAGGGAAAGACCCAGAAAGAAATACCATTTGTAAACCATGACATAGCGCAGCAGGCGTCCGTACAGCCTGACGTCCTTGAACAAGGAAAATCTAGAGCGTTTGTTAGTCACGTGATTAGCAGAAAATAAATTGAACGGCTGTCATTTTCAATTTAGCACACAGACTCCGTGTTGGGTTCCTGCCCGGACAATAGAGTCAGTGGAAAACAGCGATGACTATGTGGTTGAATTATTTGTATGACCACGTTGAAGTGTAAGTGGATGCGGGCCAAGCGGATTGACTTGTCAAGTGATTTGCATACACGACAAAAACGCTACATTAATCAAGTTTTACACTGCATCGCGTGGATATTCAACACAGGCTATGCCCGTTTCAACCGATGTGAAGCAGATATCGCAAAACTAGGGTAATTGGGACTTGCAATCAACATGGGTGCCTTTCGGAACCTAGTGTAGCATTGATAATCTTCCTCGCCAATGCAAACTCCATTCTCCTTCGATAATAGCCATCTTTACGGATGCCTTTAAATGGTGTCAGAAAAATATCTTGAGTTTCATCGCGGAATGTGTTCAATCTCATATTAAGAATTTTCACCAGTTCCGGTATTTCTTCAAACTCCCCGCTGATTCTGGTAAAGAATCTTGAAGAAATTTTGATGGAATACTCGTCAATTTCCTTGACTTCGCAAAATCGAATTGAAGGCTCGCGAACATTATCAAAAGAGATAAATCCCAATTCACCGTTTGGGTCGTTAAATCGAATTTTTTTGTGCTGTGAAGGACTCGGTATCTTGCTTTCCAAGTCATCAAGCAATCCAATAAATTTCTGGTCGTAGTAGATTTTGATTTGAGGACTTGGTCGATCACCGAACAGAGCCAAGCAGACTGGATTGTCTGTGTCATTGAACATCCCCCTGTCGTGCAAGAGAATGTAGACTGACAGCCTGTCGCGAAACAGTCCGCTCTGAAGATAACTCGCTGGAATCAATGCCGCAACGTACCCACAATTGAGCAGGCATAGCTCAAGACAATGTTTGTAAAGATCATCATGAATGGTGTCTGGATAATCTAACTCTCTTCTGGTCGCTGAATTTCTTGCCAACCAGGGAGGGTTTGTAATACAGACTTCAAATCCTTGTGGGAAGGATTTGATCGTATCTCTTTGCTCTACAAAGCTGTCGACCGGCTCGATGTCGTAAGCGCTGAACTGATTACAGAGTCCTATTTTTTGCAAAGATTTTATGATGTTGTTGGACCCTGCAAAAGGTTCCAACACAACTTTAATTGACAAAGAAATTTGTTCAGCCCACTCCAGGAACGGACTCAGCGTGAACGGATTGCCTTGTGTGTAATACTGACCTTTAGACCGTTTCTCGGCCATATGTAAGCCTGCTGTATATCCTTGATAGAAGTGAATAATATTACACTCGTATGCAAAACCTTTCGGCTTATTTTTCCATAACGATCTCGGTCGGCTTTGCCATTAGTGTCAGGAAGCAATTCCCAGAAATCAATTTGCAAGCTTATTGGTATCCACAAGATTAGCTGAAAGAAGTCAATCTCTTTTACCTGAATCGAAAATTCTACGTTACTTCAATCTGTCAACAGTTTAAGCAACAACTTTATATAATTTCCGCTTTTTCAAACATAGGCGCATCTAAAGAGAGCCAGACTTGGTCAGAGGAACAATGAAGACGATTTCAGCGAAAGCCAGCGATGTGAAACGCGAATGGTATCTGATTGACGCGTCGGACAAGGTATTGGGGCGGATGGCAACAGAAATTGCGATTCGTCTGCGCGGCAAACACAAACCGATCTACACACCGCATGTTGACACAGGGGACTATGTGGTGGTTATCAATGCCGAGAAAGTGATCCTGACCGGAAACAAGGATAATGCCAAAGTCTATCACCGACACTCTGGTCGACCTGGTGGCTTGACCACTGTCCCAGTCAGCACAATGCGAAAAAGACACCCGACCCGCATCATTGAACTTGCCGTCAAAGGCATGATGCCCAAAGGTCCTCTCGGTCGGGCAATGATGTCCAAACTGAAAGTCTACGCCGGCCCAGATCAGCCGCATAAGGCGCAGTCTCCGAAGCCGCTTAATTTCTAGAGTTAGTGATCATGGCAACATCCAGCGAAACGTACTACGGAACCGGTCGAAGAAAGTCTTCAACAGCTCGAGTCTACCTGACCAAAGGAAGCGGCAGCATAGTCGCGAACAACCGTCCAATTGAAGAATATTTCGGACGGGAAACCTCTCGAATGATTATCCGTCAGCCACTTGAGCATCTCGGTATGATGAACACAGTCGATGTGAAGGTTAACGTATCTGGCGGTGGCCAAAGCGGGCAGGCAGGCGCAATTCAACTGGGCATCGCCCGAGCACTGGTGAATTACGATGAAGCTAATCGGCCTGCGCTTCGAAAGGGTGGATTCCTGACCCGCGACGCCCGTGAAGTCGAAAGAAAGAAAGTCGGTCTGCACAAAGCAAGAAAACGACCGCAATACTCCAAACGATAGTTGCTAAAACAATAGCGCTGTAGTTTTATCGTTAGGGGTTCCAGATTCTGGGGAATCGTCTAACGGCAGGACAACGGACTCTGACTCCGTCAATCTAGGTTCGAATCCTAGTTCCCCAGCCATTCCTTTGCCATTGAAACTGATTGTTGATTCCAGTTTCAGTCGCGTATGCCGTAGCCTCGTTCCAGCAGAACCAAGCAGAGGGTAAACAGAATTGCAGCAGCAACAAGAATCACCGTAAACGAGACTCCTATCCCGACATCACTGGACCCCAAGAAACCGTAGCGGGCGATATTGATTACGTAAAGAATTGGGTTTGCCAGAGATACGAGTCGCCAGAATTCTGGCAGCAGCTGCACCGAGTAAAACACACCTCCAAGATAGATCAGAGGGGTCAAAACAAAGTTGGGAATGATGGAAACATCGTCGAATTTTTTTGCGAACATTCCATTCAACATTCCGCCCAAAGCAAACACTACTGATGTCAGCAGTACGACCAGGGCAGTTATTATCGGGTGGACTATATCGACCGTGGCAAACAGCGTTGCCACAAGCAGAACCACAATTCCCACCAGTACCCCACGACAAACGCCTCCGGTTAGGTAACCAATCAATATCACCGAGCTGGGAACTGGTGAAACCATAATTTCTTCGATAAACCGCTGAAATTTCGCCGAGAAGAATGAAGAAGCTACATTCGTGTAACTTCCCGTGATGACAGACATGAGAACCAGACCAGGAACAATGAAATCAATGTAGGTGTGACCTTGCATCGGTCCTATTCGAGGTCCGATCAAATTGCCGAATATCAGAAAATACAGACAGGTTGTGATAACCGGCGGGATCAGTGTCTGCGTCCAAATTCTCATGAAACGCGTGATCTCCTTGCGACACAAGGTGTAAAGTGCAACGGAACTGTGTAGTGACCTGTTCATTCCGATTGATTCACCTGCATTTCAATGGCCTCTCTCCTCAATAGTTCCATAAATAGCGTCTCCAGACGGTTGGACTTGGTTTGAATGCTGATGGCGTGGATATCGTGTTTCGATAGTGTCTCAAAAACTGCATTGATGCTACTGTTCCGGGCGATATCCACTTCAACTGTCGTTGGGTCGACCAATCGAACAGAATCGTTCAACTCGTGTGGCAGCACTTGTGAATCAATCGGCTGTACCAGATCAAGAACGTAGGTTTCCTGGTTGAGTTGTTTGAACAAGGACTTCATGTCAATATCCAGAATCAATTCACCAAGCTCAATAATCCCTACGTTGCGGCACAATTTTTCCGCTTCCTGGAGGTAGTGTGTCGTCAGAATGATGGTGACACCCTTCTGGTTAAGTTCCTGCAGGAATTCCCACATCGACAGCCGTGTTTCAAAGTCAATGCCGGCAGTCGGTTCATCCAGTATCAGCAATCGGGGTTCATGCATAAGTGCGCGAGCAATCATCAGTTTTCTTTTCATGCCACCTGACAGCCTGCGCGCCGTGTTATTGCGGTAATCCCACAAATTCAGAGTTGTCAGGTACTTTTCAGCCTGAAGAAGCGCTTTGGAGCGCGGGACTCCGTAGTAGCCGGCGTGATTGATCACGATATTCCATGGTGTTTCAAACTGGTTGAAATTGATTTCCTGTGGTACCAGGCCAATATTTGACTTGGCGCGACCAAAGTCCTGATCGATATCTACACCAAATATGTAGACCTTGCCGGATGACTTGGTCACCAGCGAACAGGCAATGCCAATGGTTGTTGATTTACCGGCTCCGTTTCTTCCGAGCAGTGCATAGAAATCCCCCTCTTCAACCGAAAAGGATACTCCCTTCAGTGCGATTCTGCCGTTAGAGTAGGTTTTCTTAAGGTTGGATACGGAAAGCGCCTGATTTGAGGTGCCTGATTGAATCACTTAAAGTCGGAAACTGAAGAATATTGAAAAAGTTATTTTTTGAATCTGTATCGATTCAGTATCGGAAGAGCATAGGTCTACAGGTACTGAATGTTCACATGTTTCAATTGCAAGGTAAACAGAAAGACCAAAAATCCCTCACAGCCTGCATTCGAAGCAACAGGGGGTTGCATAGATTTGAAGTCATATGATATTCAAATTAGCCGTCCTGCAAGCACTTCTTTTCAATCTCTGTATAGGTCGAATTAATCGCAATAAGTGATTAACACTACTTCAGGCAGGAGCACATTCCAAGCACTGTGGAACTGGTTTTTCTTTCTTTGTCCAGTCAATATCAAAGTTGAAATTCCGCTCCACCGAATCTACATAATTTCTGACACTTCCTGGAATTGAGTCCAAGTGAAAAATTACCAATATAATTTGAGGTTCACAGACGAATGATTGCCGAAAGTCGTCTGAATTCGAATTGAGTGTTCTTATTCCATGGAAAACAGTACCCCTGTAGAAATATCACCGAGCGCAGCAAAGCGCGTATCGCAGCTGATGTCCGAAAAAGACATCGGACTTCGAGTCTATATTGAAGGCGGCGGCTGTTCCGGATTCCAATATGGGTTTCAATTGGAAACGGAAAAGCAGGATGATGATTTCGTCATTGAAGAAAATGGAATTACCCTGCTGGTCGATTCACTCAGTATCCAATACCTTATGGGAGCCAAAGTCGATTATCTGGACGATCTGATGGGTGCTCGATTTCTCGTGCAAAACCCGAATGCATCCACTACCTGTGGTTGCGGATCGTCTTTCGGCATTTGATCTTTATCCACTGCCCCGACCGAGCGGGGCAAAATTCCTGATCTAGTTTCAAATGGACGTCCTCAGTACGCCCGTTTTGTTTTATTCCGTTACGACTGGATTTTGTTTTCTGGTGGGTGTGTTAATCGGTACCTGCGGAATCGGCGGCATTCTGATAATTCCATTTCTCGTTTACATCGCAAGCATCGACATTCACGTCGTCATTCCCGCATGTATGGCGGGATTTATCGTGAATGCGATTTTCGCAAATTATGCCTACGCAAAGCGTGGTTCAATTCGCTGGGATAAAGCACTGTTTATATCGATCGGTGCAGCACCCGGTGCGTACTTGGGGTCAGTTACGGTCCTTGCAGTGTCGTCGCTGGTACTTGAAATAATCATAGCAACACTAGTGATCGGGTCGGGTTTGCGCGCACTCGTTTCGTCATCAAGTGAGAATCGCGGTCTTGGCATACACCGAGTTCCCAATGTTGCATTGATACTGGTCGGTTTGGCTGTCGGGTATGGCTCTTCATTGAGCGGTACGGGTGGACCACTGCTCCTGATTCCGACTCTTTTGTTGCTTGATTTTCCAATCATGGCCGCAGTCGGCTTGAGCATGGCGATTCAGCTTCCTATTGCGCCATTCGCAACGCTAGGTCACGTCATTCATGGTACCATCGATTGGGCACTAGCCGTCCCGGTAGCAGTCGGACTGTCTTCAGGCGTGCTGATTGGAGCAAGTATTGCACACAAGATTTCTGCCATTGCCATGCAGCGCACCGTTGCGGTTGCCCTACTAGGCTGTGGTGTGATGATTGTTGCCCAGTTTTTTATCTGAACCATTCCTGATCAATCAACTCAGTTCCTGTAGGTTTCACAATTGCCCGAATTTGAATATCATAAGGTTAATGCCATAAACTGCTTTTCAGGTGGTAATTGATAAGTTCCAAACATAAGCATGCCCATCCCCCTTCAGAGGTTGAACTCAAGGTTAAGGCCCTAGAATCACTACTGATAGAAAAAGGGCTGGTTGATTCACTCGCACTGGATGAGCTGATCGATATCTACGAGCATCGGGTAGGTCCACAAAATGGTGCTCGAGTAGTTGCCCGAGCGTGGTGTGATCCAGATTATCTTCATCGACTGCTGCACAATGCGACAGAGGCGATTCGTGAATTCGGATTCGAAGGGCGTCAGGGTGAAGACATGATTGTTCTCGAAAATTCACCAACCGTTCACAACATGGTTGTGTGCACGCTCTGCTCTTGTTATCCTTGGCCTGTACTTGGGTTGCCACCTGTCTGGTACAAGTCAGCACCTTACCGTGCGAGAGCTGTTTCTGAACCAAGGAGTGTACTCGCGGAGTTTGGAGTTGAACTTGGCAAGGATGTAGAAATTCGTGTTTGGGACAGCACCGCGGAAGTACGGTACCTGGTAATTCCGATGCGGCCAGAAGGGACTGAAAGCCTGTCGGAAAGTGAACTCGCTGAGTTGGTAACCCGCGACTCCATGATCGGAACAGGGTTCGCACTGTCTCCGGAAGTGATTTAATGAAAGGTGCACACGATTTAGGCGGTAAGACCGGTCTAGGTCCCATCGCACCAGAGAAAGATGAACCTGTTTTTCATCACGAGTGGGAAAAACGCGCATTCGCCATTACGGTAGCCTGTGGATTTTTGGGCAAGTGGAATCTCGATATGGCGCGATATGCCCGGGAACGAATGCCAGATCCGGAGTACCTTGCTTCCACCTACTATGAAAAGTGGACTCACGGATTGAGTCTGCTGCTGGTGGAGAAGGGACTTCTGACTGAAGAGGAAATCCGCGAACGGATGTCTGAAATATCAAAGGGTGATTCCTGATGAGTACACTCAGCGCGAAAGAAGTCTGGCCAACTCTGAAAAGAGGCGGGAGCGCCAAAATGGCTGAAGCTGGAGATGCGATGTTTTCTGTCGGCGATTCAGTGACGGCAAAAGTGTTCAATCATGCTGGGCATATTCGCCTGCCGGAATATGTTCAAGGGCACCGCGGCCGAATTGTCTCGGATCACGGTATGTTCATTTTCCCGGATCTGCATGCCACCGGGATAAAGCAAGCACAGCGACTTTACAGTGTACGATTTGAAGCTGCAGATATTTGGGCAGATGAAACTCGTCTCGGCGCAGTTTACGTTGATCTCTTTGAATCTTATCTGGTTGAAGAATAGTGTCCACCAACACATCAATTTCGAAGTTTTATCGCAACGGTAAAGAGCCTGTATTTGCAGCACCGTGGGAAGCGCATGCATTCGCCTTGACTGTCAAGTTACACGAACAGGGCTTGTTCAGTTGGGTCGAGTGGAGCAACTCGCTTGGAGAGGCGATCGCTACAAATGCTGAGGCGCCTTACTATGAAAGTTGGTTGAAAGCTTTGGAATCCCTAGTGCTAGAGAAAGGAGTTATTGAAGCTCAGGAACTAATGCTAGGGATTGCATCGCTTAAATCCAATCGCTGACCCTTGCTCAAGCATTAGCTCGTAATTAAAAGTCATTTTTGATGAAGTTCTCAAGACGCGCCGGGGCATCCGTGGGAAAGGATTATTAATTTCAAAACCTTGTAGTCGCCACCCGTCCTGCAAGTCTTCACTAAGGAGCGCTGAGCATAATGTTCTGTTGCAATGGTAAGACCCTTTGTTTCCCATCCATTTTTTAAGCCATCAGCGAAGCCATTGCAGCAGTCATGTACGCGGCTAAATTTCCTGCAACGAGACTTTTCATCGCCAACCCCATGATCTCAATACGTCTTTCTGGAACAAGAGAAAGTAAACCGGCGAGCATCACACCCAAACCGCCAAAATTTGCGAATCCGCACATTGCATAAGTCAGAATCAGGCGACTTTCCTGACTGAGTGTTTCTGGGGACATTGATGCCATTTCTATGTAGGTAATGAGCTCGTTTAACACGACTTTTGCCCCGAGCAACTGTCCAGCTGTAAAGCACTCACTCCAGGGAATTCCAAGTAGCCATGCCACCGGCGCCAAAATCCACCCAAGAATCATCTGCATTGTGAGCGGCTGCCCACCAATGTCAAAAATAGACCCAAGTATGATGTTTACCAACTCCACAAGAGCAACCAGAACAAGAACCATACCGATGATGTAGGCAAAAAGCCGCAAGCCGGCGATAGTACCCTGAGTTAACGCATCCATTGTGCCTTCGAATAGTCGAGGAACTCTGAACACTTCGGCTGTTTCAAGCTGCGTCTCTTCCGGGATGATCAATCGGGCTAACATTACTGCAGCGGGAGCGCTAATCAGGGAAGCCGTCAGAAGATGGCCAGCAACATCGGGAATGATTGATTGCAAAATGGTGGTATATAAAACGTAAACGGTCCCGGCAATGGTAGACATACCGGCAACCATCAATACAAACAAGTCACCACGAGTTAGTCGTTCCAGATACGGTCTAATTAGCAGCGGAGCTTCCACACTTCCCAAAAAAACATTGGCTGCAGTTGCGAAACTTGCTGCTCCTCCTAAACGAAGTGCTTTTCCAAGAAGCCATCCAAATCCTCTGACAACCCATGGAAGTATCCGCCAGTAGTACAAGACAGCCGCGATTGCACTTGATACGATTACTAACGGAAGAGCGCGAAATGCGAAAACAAATGCTGCACCAGGATAACTTTCCTCAAACGGCAAGGGAGCGCCACCGAGGTATCCGAACACCAATGATGTTCCAGCATCGACTGCCTGTTGAAGTGCTGCAATGCCTTGGTTTATCGAGATGAATATTGTCTGAGACGCGGGAAATTTAAGTAGGATAACAGCGATTATGATTTGAACGCTAAGCCCCGCAATGACTATTCGCCAAGGGAAAACGCGTCTGTTTTCGCTTAGCGCCCATCCAGTTGCTATGATTGCAACGATACCTAGAACTGCCTGAAATTCGGTCAAAAACTACGTCCGCCTTACAAATTGCGACTATTTCCCATTTCTTGCATACGAAGGTATATGACTGAACAGCTTAGTGTGTTCCGGTGTCTGAAAGTCAAAATGTCAATTTAATTTTGTGGATTTTTCTCACCATCCCAATACAATCGGAAATGACGACTTGTGACTAGGCATTCAGTTCCGCGAATTTCAATTCACTCAACACCTAAACGGCGATTGTCACGTACAAAGCTGATGGTTCAGACTGGTTACAAATTCCAAACTATTCACCTTGGTCTGCAGAATGATCCAGTCTTTTGGACTTCCTCAACCGCCGCACCGCGCCGGAAACATTAATGACAAGAACGAGCAGTGCGAAACCATAGGCGCTCCAGACGAACTCCCCATAGCCACTCATGGAAATAAATTCTGAAAAACTCATCCAGACTCCTCAAGCTGTCTAAGCCATTTCGACTGATACTCTGTTTCCAGAATCATCGCTCTCATTCGGAGCGCCAGAACTGTCAAAAAAAGCAACATGAACCCGACCGTCATAACCAGCAATGGTATCAGCATACTGATGTGTATCGATGGGAGGCCGAATTTAGTAACTGATGCAGTCTGATGAAGGGTATGCCACCACAAAACCGAGTAGTGAATAATTGGAATATTGACCACACCGGCCAGCAGCAAGATCGCACCGGCTTTTTGCCCTTTAGTACGGTCCGGAATTGCGGACTCAAGCGCAATGAAACCCAGGTAAAGGAATAGCAAAATCAACTCTGAAGTCAGCCTCGCATCCCAGGCCCACCATGCACCCCACATGGGTTTGCCCCAGATTGATCCGGTTACCAGTGTAATGAGTGTAAACGATGCTCCAATCGTTGCCGCAGCAGTACACGCCACATGTGCCAGTTTAATCCGCCAGATCAGCCCAATCGCACCACTGACTGCCATCATGGTGTAAATCATCATAGACATCCATGCGGATGGAACATGCACAAACATAATCCGATAGGCATCTTTCTGCTGGTAATCGATTGGCGCAACGACCAGTCCCAAGTAGAGTCCTATTGCAATTGTTATCCCAGCCAGCCAACCCAACCAAGGTGTTAGTCTGGTCGCCAGCGCATAGAAATGCCTGGCAGTGCTCAACTTATGAAACCAAAGCCACATCTCAATTGCTCAACATGATTCGAAGCGCACCTGCGGTACCAAACGGCGATAGCGTCAGAGTAAACACGAAGAATGCAGCAAGCAACATCAGATGCCCGCCAATTGGTAATTGATCAGCAGCAGCCGATACAGCTGAAACGGAAAATATCAGGATGGGAACACAAAGTGGTAAAGTCAGTAGCGAGAGCAGCATTCCGGCCTTTTTCTGGCTGATGACTAGTGCTGCACCAAATAAACCTATCAGACTGAATGTGGGTGTACTGATCGCAATTGTCACTACTAATATTGCCGTGCTGTGGGAATCAAGATTCATTAGTATACCCAGAATCGGACTAATCAGCAGTAGTGGTACTCCAGCCGAGATCCAGTGAGCGAAGGCTTTTGCCAGTACCATTAGTGGTAGTGGTGCAGGTGCCGTCAAAATTTGCTCTAGTGTTCCATCTTCGTAGTCATTTCGAAACAATCCTTCCAGAGAAAGCATGGAAGCGAGAAGCGCAGAGACCCAGATCACACCGGGACCAATTGACTTCAGAACTGAAATATCCTTGCCGGCAACAAACGAAAACAGCGTGGTGCAGACAACGAAAAAAATGACTGGCGTTGTGTAATCTCCCGGTGTTCTGGCAACCAGTGTCAGATCGCGTTTTAAGAGCGCCCCAAAAGCACGGGTCATGAAACTTCCCCCAACCGAATTTCGTTGACTTTGCTGTCTCGCCAGTCAATTGTCTGATGGGAAGTCGCAAGACACAGCCGCCCTTGATTCAGATGCTGTATGACTAGATTTTTCACTGCATCAAGTGCCCTTTCATCCAGCGAAGTAAGTGGCTCGTCAAGCAGCCATAACCTGGCATCTGAAATTGCGAGCCTACCCAAAGCGACGCGTCGTTTCTGCCCAGCTGACAAAAACCGGCAGGGTACCTTCAAATATCGGGAGATGCCCAATCGGTCCAGAACTTCAGGGATTGAATGTGCAGAAGGATTTCCTTTAAGCGTCCGATGAAAATTCAGGTTTTCCTGAACTGTCAGGTCGAGATTCACACCATTGTCGTGACCGACAAATACCAGTGAACGAAAGTACTCGGAGCGAATGTTGGCGATTGATTCGCCATCCCACAAGATTTCACCAGTTTCGGGTGTGGCAAGCCCGCAAATCAGACGTAGCAGACTGGTTTTACCAGCACCGTTTCGCCCCTTGATCAATAGCAATTCACCCCCGTTTACAGCAAACGAAAGATTCTTGAACAGCAAGCGTTCGCCTCTCGTACCGGCGAGGTTATTGATTTGGAGCACGCTGTGAAATAGAGAGTTTCGGGTGAATTGAACGCACACATTTTATTTCACCCGCAATGATCACAATGACTGGCGAAGGGATTGACAATTTGTCATCTTTGGTTTGGCACCGGGGTTGGTACGCATAAATTGATTTTGCAGCTCACTAAGTCAGTTTAAAATTTCTCGTCATGAACACTAGAAAACTTTCGATTGTCAGGCAAAAAAAGTATGCAAAGTTTGAATTCACCACTACCGTTTCCGGACCGCTTGCCAGACGGTTACCACTACCACGGTGAGCCCGTCAAATTTGACCCTGTCCGACACCTTCAGCTGGAGCCGCCGGAGTCAGTATTGCGGCTGGGCGATCTCGGCTATGGACCCGATCAGATAAATAATTTTTCAACCGACTTCGCTGTGTCCAGTGCCGTCAGACTTTTATCCGATGAAGGGGTCGAAGTCATGCTTGATGTTGCCCGTTCACTCAGAAAGTATGCAGTAAATTGCGAAAGAATTGAGAACATGGTTCGTGGTGGAACCTACCAGTCTGAATTTTTACGCGACTTTTGCATGAGCCGCGATGTAACTGAATTTTTAAGTGAAATATTCGAAACGCCCGTTGCACCGCATACCATGCCACTGCATCTGGGACACTTGAATTTCGCACCGGATGATCTGGATCGTGCGGTTGACAAATGGCACTACGATACACTTGGACTCGACTACGTACTGATGCTTTCCGACCCCACGGAATTACAGGGCGGCGATTTTCAGTACTTTCTGGGTACTCGAGACGAAGCACAGGAATTTTCAGATAAAGGCACACCCATACCGGAAGACCGGGCTATCAGCCCCAATTTTCCAAGTGCCGGATATGCCATTGTGTTGCATGGTAATATGGTTGTTCATCGGGCCACTCGACTGACTCAGCGAGCCGAGAGAATTACACTGGTTAATGGTTACGTACCGCTGAATTCGCAAGTAGAAGATGTATGTCGATTTTCAGATTTAACTCTGGTCGATCCACACCACGTTCTGTTTGCGGAGTGGGCACGGCACAAGGCGTGGCTGTCAGTCGGCAAACTGCATCAGTTGATCGAAACCATTCCCTATACTGATGATCGAAAAACCATCACTGAGCATTTAAAGCGCGCTATTGCAGATATCGAAACCGCGATTGACGATATTAACGAAGACAACGAGAACGCATCAATGATTCACTATGGGGACTGAATGCTCTTGTGTCATTCAAACCCATAGAGCAGCCAGAATAAAATTTTCATTCTGACTGGTGAGCAATGTTTGGTTCGATCAGCTAGAGTCATCCTTTGCCATTTTTTTGTCCCCTGCCGACTGCGAACCGTCGTTTGAATTTTCTCTCTTGATTCATCAATTCCCCGCGTCTAATGAACACGACAAACAGGAACCAGTATGACTATATCGTGATTGGTTCTGGCTCTGCTGGAGGTCTACTTAGCTATCGTCTTTCTGAAGACCCATCGGTTCGTATTCTGCTACTCGAAGCCGGATCAGCAGAACACCATTGGACAATTCGCATGCCAGCAGCTGCCCGTCAGAATTTTCTCGGTGGTCCACGAAATTGGAGCTTTGAAACCGATCCCGAGCCCTACATGAACAATCGTAAACTGTTTCAACCACGCGGCAAAGTGATCGGTGGATCGTCCTCACTGAATGGTATGGTGTTTGTCCGCGGGCATCGTCAGGACTACGACAATTGGGTGCGAGAAGGCGCGAAAGGGTGGTCCTATGACGATGTTCTTCCATACTTCAAAAGTATGGAAACTTACTCCTCGGGACCATCAGAATTCCGGGGCGGAAACGGACCCATCACAGTGGAACATATGTCAAATCTCCACCCAATTGAACTGGCATATCTAAAAGCAGGGGAACAGGCTGGATATCGCATAGTAGATGACTACAACGGAGCGGAGCAAGAAGGAGTCAGTGCATTCGATGCGAATATTGGCGACGGATATCGCAGCGGAACTGCAAAGCTGCTGCACTCCATTCTGCCAAGACCAAATTTACATCTGTTGTCCGGAGCACATGCAACGCGACTGATTATTAGCAACGATCAGGCCCGTGGGGTTGAATACCTTCATGATGGTACGCACAACGCAGCTTACGCAAAGCGAGAAGTGATCGTTTCCGCTGGCGCATTTCAGTCGCCACAGATACTGATGCTGTCCGGAATTGGACCCGCAGATGAACTGAGACAGTTCAACATTGAACCCCTTGTCAATCTACCTGGTGTCGGCAGAAATCTTCAGGACCACCTTGAGGTACATGTGAAGCATCGATGCCCGAAAGGACTTTCCAGAAATCGTCTGCTGCGAAAACACAATATGCTGCTTGCGGGACTTCAGTGGTTCCTGTTCCACAGCGGTCCAGCCTCGACACCTGTCAGCCGGGTTGGTGGATTTTTGCGCACTTCAGACGATGTTAAATACCCGAATCTGCAATACCATTTCTGGCCTTATTTTCTGGAAGGCTGGTCACCACCGCCAGGAAAGGATGGGTACTGTTTTGACGTAGGACCCGTCAGGCCACAAAGCCGTGGTTGGGTTAAACTGAGATCCTCTAACCCGTTGGACGCACCCCGAATCCTTTTGAACGGGCTTTCAAGTCAGCGGGATATTGAAGAGTTTCGTCAGTGCATACAAATTACCCGAGATATTGCCGCCATGAAAGCGTTTGATTTTTGCCGCGGCCCAGAAGTATCACCAGGTCCAGATGTCGTTTCGAACGCCGACATTGATGCTTATGTGAGGGAGAACGCAAACAGTGCTTATCACCCGTGTGGTACTTGCAAAATTGGTAACGATGAAATGTCGGTTGTGGATAGCGAACTTCGAGTACATGGCATCGAGAGTCTGAGAGTCGCCGATGCGTCCGTGATGCCTTTCATTACTAATGGTAACATTAATGCACCAAGTTTAATGATCGGGGAACGCGCTGCAGCAATGCTCTCAAATTGATGTGTTCCAACCTATCATTTCTCAACATTTCGATACGACTTGCAAGCTCTGACAGTCCCATTACCGAGTAAATCTTACGTATGACAGTCAAGGAATCGGGTAGGAAGCAATTTCGTGTAAAAACGTATGCGCGACGTGAGAGCCGCATTACTCCTGCTCAGCAAAGAGCACTTGCTGAATTGCTAAGTTTGTATGAACTACCGCTAACCGATGCACCAATATGCGTCTCGGAAGCTTTTCCAGGCACGAGTCGATTTGCAATTGAAATTGGCTTCGGGGATGGTGAAACCCTGGTTCATCGGGCTCAGCAGAATAAAAATACCGCTTATCTCGGTATTGAAGTATATCGGCCGGGTGTAGGCAAATGCTTGCTGCGGCTCCATAAAAACAACGTGAAAAACGTTCGGGTTTCAACAAACGATGCTAGGGATGTTCTGCTACAGCAGGTACCATCCAATGCAGTGAACGAATTCATCATTTTGTTTCCTGACCCATGGCCGAAATTACGTCATCGAAAGCGCCGTTTGGTTAACTCCGAGTTTGTTAAACTGTGTGTAGACCGCCTGGTGATTGGAGGTACCATCCTGATCGTTACAGATTCAAGTGACTACGCGCAGCAGGTTCTTGAAATTCTTGAAGTAAATCCCAATCTTGAAAGTATGACGCCTATACAAGATGCAGCAGAAGTACAAGATAGACGACAGCAAACTCGCTATGCCAGAAAGGCCAGTCTATCCGGTAACCAAGTGTTTGAAATGCTCTACACGCGCTCAGAGTGCCGTTCGGCACAAAATCACTGATTTGTATAATCTGAATCGACTTCGCAAAAAAATCGGAACAGTTGAGCAGGCAAATTCAATTGGTTAATCAACCTTTATCAACGAGCGAGAAACCGCAATACCAAAGTTCAGCAGAGCGAGCAGCCTGGTTGGATAAAAAAGATCTTTCCGCCTTTCAGAAAGATGGGTATCTTGTCGTACGCGACCTTTGTAAAGAAAAAGTGCGAAACGAAATGCTGACAGTGATTGATGAGTCGCTTTACCCGGCGCTCGCTCCTGTCGAATACGAAGCCGAAGTCCATTATCCGGGCTCACCCTCATCACGTACCTCCCCCGGGGGAGACACACCGCGTCGACTTTTGAACGCTTTCGCGCGGGACGAGGTGTTCAGGCGATGGGCCCAAAGTCCCGAAGTCACACGACACGTAGGCAACCTGCTCCAGTCAGATAAAGTTCAGGTCAGCCAGAATCACCACAACTGTGTGATGACAAAATTCCCCGGCTATGGTAGCGAAACCGGATGGCACCAAGACATACGCTACTGGAGTTTCGATCGACCGGAGTTGATTACAGCGTGGCTGGCACTGGGACATGAGGACCGAGAAAATGGAAGTCTTATTGTGATCCCAGGATCACACCGTAACTCCTACGATCGCGGACAATTTGACGCGGCGCTGTTTTTTAGGACCGATGTCAAAAAGAACCAGCAACTGACAAGTACAGCCAGGGTAGTCGAACTGAATGCCGGTGACGTCCTATTTTTTCATTGCCGATTACTTCATAGCGCTGGTCGCAATCAGACAGATCGCGTTAAGCTTGCAGTCGTGTTTACCTATTACGCTCACGACAACCAGCCCATCAGTGGTACGCGATCTGCAGAACATCCCGACATAATTTTGAGGACTGAATAATGTCAATATCTGCCTATCTGCTTTATCCAATGATGGCAATTATTCTGCTGTGGATGTGGGTACGGGTGCGTGGCAAATCTCTGGAAGAAATTGTCCAGATCTCCGCCAATGAGCACCACGCATTGACGGATTTATTTGAAGATCATCCGCGTGGTGGTAGTTGGTCTGAATTCTGCAGCTGGCAAAATAACAAGCCCTGAATCAGATTCGAACCGCTTGAATTCAAGATATTTCTGGTATGAAGATCAGCATCAATACATTTCGCAAAATGAAACTCAGTGGCGAAAAATTCGCCTGTCTCACCTCCTATGGTTATTGTGAAGCGGTTGCTACTAGCGAAGCTGGCGTTGAACTGCTGCTGGTCGGAGACTCTCTTGGAATGGTCGTGCAAGGACATGAAAGCAGTTTGCCAGTAACCATCGAAGATGTTTCGTATCACGTGCGCTGTGTCCAGCGAGGCAATCGCGGGGCATTTCTTATGGCAGACCTGCCATTCATGAGTTACTACAGTGAGAACGCAACTCTGGAAAATGCTGCACGACTGATGAGGGAAGGTGCGCAGGTGGTTAAACTCGAAGGAGGCGCCTGGCTGGCGGAATCCACCCGACTTTTGGTCGAACGAGGTGTTCCAGTTTGCGCACACATGGGATTGACACCGCAGTCGGTCAATCACTTAGGCGGCTATCGTGTTCAGGGTCGCGATCCGGATCAGGCAAAGACAATGATTGATGAAGCACTGGTTCTGCAAGATGCCGGGGCCAGTTTCATACTGCTTGAATGTGTACCGAGCAAACTTGGGCAGGCAATCACCGAAACATTACAGGTTCCGGTGATTGGCATTGGTGCTGGACCACATACAGACGGGCAGATTATGGTGTTACATGATTTACTGGGCTTTTATCCGGGGCGACCCGCCAAGTTTGTCAAGAATTTTCTTGCGGAAAGCGCTGACATTCAAACGGCAATCAAGTCCTATGTTCATGCTGTCAAGTCGCACGAATTTCCCGCCCCAGAGCATTGCTATGAATGAAGATCAATCCCCCGCAATCTGGCTGACTGGATATCAAATTCGAGCAATTGTTGACATTGTCGAGTCGAATCTACCATTGAAGTGACTCAGGCAGAATTCTGCATCACGCAATTTACCATTCAATCAGTGAGGCACAGCCATGTTTTTTAAACGAAAAAGTTCCATGCCATCACCTGAGGATGCTCTTAAGGGACGTAGTGTTCCGATAGAGACATCACGAACCCATTTTGTAAACAATCGAAGTTTGTTTGAACCCTATCCCGAAGGTACTGAACTGGCTATGTTCGGAGCGGGTTGCTTTTGGGGAGTAGAAAAACAGTATTGGCATCTCAAAGGTGTATACGTCACCGCCGCAGGCTATTCGGGTGGATACACTCCAAATCCGACTTATCGGGAGGTCTGTACTGGATTGACAGGTCACAATGAGGTGGTGCGGGTTGTGTTTGACCCGAACCAAAACTCGTACGAGGAATTGCTTCAGGTGTTTTGGGAGTGTCACGACCCTACACAGGGAATGCGACAGGGCAACGATCTCGGCACACAGTATAGATCCGGAATTTATGTCTATGGCGACAAACAGTCAAGACAAGCTCACGAATCTCGTTCAGCCTATGAATCGTCGCTTCGTGCCCGAAAATATGGCCCGATTACTACCGAAATTCTGAATGCTTCCGAATTTTTCTTTGCAGAGGCAGAGCATCAGCAGTATCTGGCCAAGAATCCGTTTGGCTATTGCGGATTAGGCGGAACCGGAGTTTGTTACGCACCGGCTGAAGCAAAAGTATGATCCTGTTTTTTGCAAAATAATCGCAATCTGATGACTACAACCGAAACTGTCCACCTCACACTGGATGAAGTATTTTCACTGAGTCTTGATGCTCTTGTCGGTTGTGGAGCGAGTCTAGATAACGCAAAACCGGTCGCCGAATCCATTCGCGATGCTGAAGCAGACGGCATTCGAAATGTCGGTTTGAATTATCTGCCTCACTATTGTGAACACCTCCTCTGTGGCAAAGTTAACGGACAAGCAAAAGCCGCCTTTAAACAGACTGCTCCGGGTGTTGTCATCTGCGATGCCAGGAATGGATTTGCCCATTCTGCTTTTGTCCTTACATTCGACAAGTTTGCCAGCGTTGCGCTAAGCAATGGCATTGCTTCGCTTTGCCTCCAACATTCCTATGCCGCCGGGGTTATCGGCTGGTATGTCGAAAAAATTGCAGAACAAGGACTGGTAGGCCTTGCATTTGCAAATTCACCCGTCGCAATTGCACCTTGGGGAGGAACCCGCGCATTTTTTGGGACCAATCCAATGGCTTTTGCATTCCCTCGCCCCGATGATTTTCCGGTCCTCATTGATCAGTCATCCAGTACAACTGCGAAGGTGAATGTTGTTCAAGCGGCCAATAAAGGAGAACCAATTCCCGATACCTGGGCGCTGGACAAACATGGCAATCCGACAACCGATCCGAAGGCCGGGCTTGAAGGTTCCATGTCACCGGCGGGCGGTTACAAAGGTGTTGCTATGGCGATGATTGTCGACTTGCTCGCAGGTGCGCTAGGAGGCCCGAGTATGTCGTACAACGCATCACTTTTTGCCGGAAATAGTGGCGGGCCACCAAATGTCGGACAGTTCTTCATCGCAATCGACCCAGATGCTTATAACACTGATTTCGCGCAACGAGCTGAAGCGATGATCAGTGCCATGCTTGAACAGGAAAACGTACGCCTACCCGGCAATCGTCGATTTCTAAACCGTGCGTTATTTGCCGAACAAGGCATAACCCTCGAATACGAGCTCTATCAGAAACTCAAGGGCTATTCTCAGGTTCAATCCGCTTCAAACTAAGACGCAACTTTCAGTTTGACGGTTTTACCCGAAAAACTAAACCCCGCGTCTTCCTCTTTCAGTTAATGAAAACAATCCTGTTGCAATTCAAACTGTAATTGTATACAATCGCTAAATAATATATTTTTGATATATTCTAGACTTTCGCACTCTGACCTACATGTCAGCTCTTTCGATGCCAAATCAACAGGAATACCGGCCAAATGTGGCAATCGTACTCTGTAACGACCGCGCACAGGTTCTTTGGGCGCGTCGAGTTGGTCATGATGGCTGGCAATTTCCGCAGGGTGGTGTCAACCAGGATGAGTCGATTCTGGATGCTGTTTATCGCGAAATGGAAGAGGAACTCGGACTCAAACCAACTCATGTAGAGCTGATCGCCTTCACCAAAGACTGGCTGAAGTACGAAATTCCTCGCCGATATATTCGAATGAGTAGCAGAAGCACTTTCAAAGGCCAGAAACAAAAATGGTTTATGTTCAAGTTTATTGGTGATGAATCAGACTTTTGCCTGGACTGTTCCGGCCACCCCGAATTTGACGATTGGAAATGGGTCAGTTACTGGACTCCCGCTGATCGCGTGATTGGCTTCAAACGGGATGTTTATCGAAGAGCACTCGCAGAACTTGAGCCATACATCGATCAGATACATAGTGAATCTCGCTTCGCGAGGCAGTCTGCAAACTGATAGAATTTGAGTACTTCGCCGTGTTGGCCGTTTCAGCGGGCGTAGTTCAATGGCAGAACCTCAGCTTCCCAAGCTGATTACGTGGGTTCGATTCCCATCGTCCGCTCCAAATTGTCTTTAGTTCAATCCCCGAAACTTCCTGGCACCAAACTCGACAATTGAATTGGTCGAAGTCCCAATTTTTACCGTGTAGCAAGTCTCTCCTGTCTGGCCGATTTCAAACCATGGGCATACTGTGTGCCATGTTCAAATTCAACTGTCTTTCTTGAACTGGAAGATTGTAATGACCCGGTCGACTTTTTTGGTATTGCTCGCCACTTTTGTAGCCCTATCAGCTACATCTTTGCTAACCACTCCCATTAGGTAAACAACTTTGTCATAAGTGACAACATGCACCGTTGGAGACTCATCATCCAATTCGTTGATGAGTCGAAATTTTACCGAAGCCTGCAACGCCTTGTCCCGACCGACATTAAGCAGTGAGCGTTGTTTGCGCACTTTCAACTCGTTAATGACTTTGAGAACTTTCGGGTGACTGTTGGCGATTTCCTCGCACCAATGCTTATCCTCTGCGGACTTCACGGCGCCAGTCAGCAATACAATTCCATTCACAGTCGTAACGTTGACTTCTGATTTGCTCATCACCTGCTCATTTTCATGAATCAGATTGTTGACTCTGAAAGTGATCGAAGTATCTTCCAGTTGCTGCATTACCCCACGGTTTTCCACCACTGGATTCAGTGATTCAACTTCAGCGCCCTGCGCATACGAAACGCTGCTGATTGCGGATAAAACCACAATTGACAGCACTGCGATACCGACTGCCGCGGCCCATCTCGGTGAGACAATAGAAGACCTAATTGAAGTTTTCATAGTTGACCCCGTCTGTGTCTTTCCTCATTGATTTTGAAATTTGACCAAATTAATTGTGTCAGGATTCAAGTTCCATTAAAAAAATTCTGTTACAAGTTACTCGCGCCCCTCAAGGATTGTTGCCTGCACAACACCAGCATTCAGTTTTGGAATCGGGCCTAACTCAGGAGGCGCCATATCGGGAATCAGTTCTGGAATACCATCTTCAAACACGGCCCAGCGCGGCCGTCGCAACACTCTGCCATTTTCAGCCAAATGAATAATCGACGTCACCCCATGGAAGCGGGCTGCCCGATCAAAACTTAGCACCTCTATGCGGGACACTAGATTGTAGATGTCGACTCCCATGGCAAACAAGCGATTGACTATTTCGTCAACCGACAGGTCAGCCTCCAGAATAGACTTCAGCTCCGTCATTCTTTCGCTTGGGTCGATTATCCAATCCATATCAGCGAATCGAATGCCATTCAAATCCTGATCTCTGATTTTGTTGATTTTGCCGGGGTAAATATGGGATGTCGCATAGATAGGCAGATCATGTGCTTTCAAGAAATCTAGATACGGCTTGAGTAGTCGTCCATGCTCAGAATCAGCACTCAAATAAATGAAATCAGCATCCTGACGACGTCGGGGAACAAACTTCATTGACTCTCCCATAATCTCCCGAATCGTCTGATAGCGATTCGCGCTAGCATCAATGAGCAAAATTTGCTTCGTGGCTTCCGAGTAGTCACTCTGATTGAGTTCATAGTCGTAAACTTGAATAACGTGGCCACCTCGTTTAATCCAACTGTCGCTAAACGCCGAAAATGCTCGATCAGACCATTGCTGTGATGAACGAATCACCAGTGCGGTAGCATGACCGTCCTGCCATGCGCGTTTTGCTACTCCGGCACCTTCGTGCTCAGGAGCTAGCGCAAACTGATATACATAATCTGGCAAACTGGCTGATGATGTCTCGCCCAACAGCAGTGTCGGAACAATGAAATCCACGTATTGTGTGATTTCATTCACAAAACCTACGCCAAGCGGTCCAACGACAAAGTCCGCTCCATTGTCAACAGCCTGATAATAGAAATGTGTCACATTTGCAGGCTGGTCGCCGATGTCGATCACATCAATTTGCGGTTTCAGCGGGCTCGTGTCGGCCGTATGCTGAGCCATAAACCCGTCTAGCAGCGCTTGCACAAAAGCGCGATTGACCGATGAGAGGGGGAGCAGTAACGCAATTCTTGAGTTGACAGCCGGCCCGGGAGCAAGACCCGCATCAATCAGTTCATTCGCTGGATGCTCCGGATTGTTCTGTCGCCAGTTGTTTATGGCCTGTTCGTACTCAAATGGGTCTGATCGAACGGAGTTGAGTCCCAGCGCAAGTGCCAATACATACCATTGACGGGCAATCGGATCGTCCGTTTTCTGCAGTGCATCCCGTAACTCTTCCAGAGTCATTCGAGACAATTCTGCCCACAACTGGTGTCCTGCTTCAAGCTGCTTTGTACGATCTTCAGATAGCAGTCCATAAAGCTGCACCAATTCGCTGGCCATGTTTACAGGCTCTTTCAGTTGCGAATGCGAGTAGGCTTTAAGCCTGGCAATGCGTACACTCTGGTCTAGGTCCGTTAAACCAGAACGCTGCAATCTGCCCAAATCGCGAATTGCTGAACGGTGCTCACCTTCCGCTTGGTTTAAACGTACCCTGAGTATGTCGAGATTGACCCGTTCGCTATGACTTAACTGTGTAACATCGATTAGCTCAAGAATTTCCTGGGATTCCTGGTTTCGGCGTTCGTAAACCAAGCTCTCTGCTGCCGCCAAAAGTTGCGTATGCTGGTAGACAGTATTATTTGCTGCCGTTTCGATCTTCTCCCAAGCATTTACTCTGGATTCGTCAATAATGATGTCTTCGGAAATTTCACTGCTCGGCAACTCCACTTGAACTACAGGTTCAGGCGATTCCTGAGTTGCAGATTCCAAAGACGGGACGGTGGATACGGGCGCAGGTGTTCCAGATGTGCAGCTGATCAGGATCAGGCATAGAGTGACAATTGACAGATGTCGAATTTTCTTCAAATGAGCACCTTTACGTGAAAATTCCACAAACGCACTTCATAATTTGGAAGGAGCGCCATTAGGCGTAAAATCGAAATTTCGCACTAAATTTCGCAACTAAATTTCGTCTCAAATTATATTACTTCGCGATACCATCATGAAACCGCCCGGACATCTGTACATCGTCGCAACGCCGATTGGCAATCTCGCTGACATCTCCGCGCGAGCGTTGGAAGTTCTGAAAAATGTTGATGTCATCGCCGCTGAGGACACTCGGCAAAGTCGTAAACTGTTAAGTCATTTCGGCATTAAGACCTCTGTGATTCCCCACCATCAGCACAACGAAACCAAAAGTGCACTCAAACTGCATCAGCGCCTGCTTGACGGAGAGAGCGTCGCACTTGTTTCTGATGCTGGCACACCGCTTGTTTCCGACCCTGGCGCCACCTTGGTCAAAACTGCGCATGAGAATGGTATTCGTGTCATTCCAATCCCTGGGGCTAGTGCCGTAAGCAGCGCTCTTTCAGTGTGTGGACTTAAGTTTCGTCAGTTTCACTTTGAAGGCTTTCTACCATCGAGTTCGGGTGATCGAAAACGACGTATACGTCAGTTGTCAGAACTCGACAGTGCACTTGTTTTTTTCGAAGCCCCGCATCGCATTGTTGCTTCACTGGAGGACCTGACTGACGTTCTTGGTAGCACTAGGGAAGTTTGCATTGCAAGAGAAATGACAAAGGTCTATGAAAGCATCCGGGTTGGTAAGCTTGGAGCGGTCACTGAACAGGTTCGCGAAAATATCGAGGAAATCAAAGGTGAATTCGTGGTCATTGTTGGTCCCGAATTTCGTTCTAAACGCGGAATCGATCTCCAGATCGATCAGACTCTAAATATTCTAATGGAAGAGTTAACACCGCGCAAAGCTGCTGAAATTACCGCCCGAATATTTGGCGTCGGACGTAATCTGCTGTATCAACGGACGCTCGAACTGCAGTCTAAGACTGAAGAGAACCAGTCCAAACCTGACTAAATCGTTGACACAACCGAATTGACCCTGATACATCTATCTGCCAAATCGGATTTTCTTGTCGTTTCGGCTGAGCGCATCAGACTGCCAGTATTGATGTAATCGGATGTCTCGTGGTTTGACTTTAAGTGACTCCCGCGCACGTTAAAAATGATTCAGCCTGCATGACATTTCGGGCGCCACACCTGACAACATCCACCATCCACAAGAACTCGCACAGTCTTATCGAATCAAGTACATCAGTTGGGTGACAGTTAGCGAGTCTTGGATTTACATAGAAATTGATTTCTTACAGTAAGGATGTAATAATTCCTTTACAATTTGCAGTATAGAATCTTGAATCACTTGAAGGAATTGCAGAGGTTGCAGCAATGCTGGCGAAAATGACATCAAAAAATCAATTGACTCTGCCCAAAGCTGTGACAGCCGCAGTCGAATCTACCGATTATTTCGATGTCGCTGTTGAAAACGGTCGAATCATACTGACGCCTGTTCGAGTCAATCGCGCCAATGGAGTGCGGGCGAAACTTGCCGAACTTGGCCTGACAGAGAGAGACATTTCTGACGCGATCGCGTGGGCAAGAACACAAAGACAGCACAAGTTCGAGTAGTTCTCGACTCAAATGTTCTAATTTCTGCTCTGTTGTTTCAGGCTGGGCAGCTATCTTGGATGCGTTCGGCTTGGTACTCCGAACGCATCTTGCCGCTGATTAGCAATTTGACTTTGATGGAGTTGGTCGGAGTTCTTGCCTATCCAAAATTTGAGTTGAAAGACAATGAGCAGAGTGAGTTGCTTGACGATTTTCTGCCATTTTGCGAATGCGTAACCATGCCGAGCTCATTACCTGCTGTACCCGAGTGTCGCGATCACTTTGACATTCCGTTTCTGTCATTGGCACTTGTGGGCCAAGCCGAGTTCCTTATAACCGGTGATGAGGATTTACTTGCTCTTGCCAAGAGTTTTTCAGTATCTATCCTGAGTCCTGCAGAGTTTAAGAAAATTTTAAATTTCTAACGAATTCCATATGCCACAGATACAGACTGGTTGATTTCGGCTGTAGTGTAAATTTGCGATTTTGAGTTAGTTCACTGTCAAATGATTTAAGTGATCAAATGTATTGAGATGCGATTCAACACTTCAGTTGACACGCAATAAGCTAATACAGATCCAAAAATTGACTCCGACTAACGCAACGGAACCTGCCGACAGCCCTCGACTGCGTTCCACTGTGCAGTAAAATTTAAATCTGATGAAAAGAGCTGGTTGGGCAGTCGCCTGGATTACGATTCAGGAGGAAAGTCCGGGCTCCAGGGGCAAGGTGCCAGGTAACGCCTGGGCGGCGTGAGCTGACGGAAAGTGCAACAGAAAATAAACCGCCTGGCGAATTTGTTCCAATTTTGGTCGGAACAGACAGGTAAGGGTGAAATGGTGTGGTAAGAGCGCACCGCGATTTCGGTAACGAAATCGGCATTGTAAACCCCACCCGGAGCAAGACCAAATAGAAGTCCGATAACGCAGCCCTCGTTGGACTTGGGTAGGTCGCTAGAGTCTCGCAGTGATGTGAGTCCTAGATGAATGGCTGCCATCGATTGCTAAATCGTACAGAACCCGGCTTATAGACCGGCTCTTTTCTCCTCCCCCAGTCATTGCATATAGTAAAATTGAAGCACTTCGCCTCAAGTTTCGAGTCGCTATATTCTGTTGCACGAATTGACGGAGAATTGGTCGGTAACGGGGGATGGATTCGTTTTGCACGGCGACTTTCAAACAGTCACTTCTCGATTGCGCGTTCTACGCGTTTTATTTTATTTAGAGCGCGATCGGAATTGATTCGAGCAACACCATAAAGAGGAGTACTAGTCGGTGTTACAGGTAAAAAGTGATATAGAAATCGCCCGCGAGGCAACCATGAAGCCCATCGGGGAAATTGGTGGACAGCTGAATATCCCGCGCGAAGCCCTGATTCCATACGGACATACAAAAGCAAAAATCGATCTTGACTATATTGATTCGCTCAGCGATCAACCGGACGGCAAGTTAATTCTTGTCACCGCCATCACTCCCACTCCTGCAGGCGAAGGCAAAACGACAACCTCCGTCGCTTTGGGGGACGCTCTCAATCGCATCAACAAAAATGCCATGATGTGTCTAAGAGAGCCTAGTCTCGGACCCTGTTTCGGTATGAAAGGCGGTGCGGCCGGAGGAGGCTACTCACAGGTCGTTCCGATGGAAGATATCAACCTGCACTTTACTGGTGATTTTCACGCCATCAGTGCTGCTCACAATCTGCTGTCGGCATTGGTTGACAACTCAATTTACTGGGGAGCTGAATCAAATCTTGACAGCCGCCGAGTTACCTGGCGTCGCGTCGTCGATATGAATGATCGAGCACTGCGACAAATTACCTGTTCCTTGGGAGGCGTTGCCAATGGCTTTCCTCGGGAAAGCGGCTTCGACATTACGGTTGCCAGTGAAATTATGGCGATATTCTGTCTTGCGAACAGCCTTTCGGATCTGGAAGCAAGGCTTGGCAGAATCAACGTCGGCTATCGACGAGACCGTTCCGCAGTTACAGCCAGCGACGTGAAAGCTCAAGGACCAATGACCGTGCTGCTCAAAGATGCTTTCGCACCGAACCTGGTACAGACTCTGGAAAATAACCCGGCGTTCATTCACGGTGGTCCATTTGCCAACATTGCCCATGGCTGTAATTCCGTTATTGCAACCCGTACCGCTCTTAAACTGTCAGATTACGTGGTAACTGAAGCTGGATTTGGCGCCGATTTGGGAGCTCAGAAGTTTTTTGATATCAAGTGTCGATCAGCAGGACTCAATCCGTCGGCAGTTGTGCTCGTTGCTACAATCCGGGCACTTAAAATGCATGGTGGGGTTGCAAAATCTGATCTTCAAACGGAGAATGTGGCAGCCGTTGAAACAGGATGTGTCAATCTGCAACGCCACCTGTCAAACCTTACCAAATACGGCTTGCCAGCAGTCGTTGCAATAAACCGGTTTGTCTCTGATACCGATGCAGAAGTTCAAGTCGTCAGACAGAGCTGTGCTGAATACGGTGTTGAAGCTATAGAGTGTACTCACTGGTCAGATGGCGGTGCAGGCGCTGAGCAGCTCGCACATAAAGTCGTTGATATAGTTGACTCCGGTGAGTCCGGTTTCAAGCAACTGTATGACAACGAAATGCCGCTTGAGGAAAAAATTCGCACTACGGCGAGAGAGATCTATCGCGCCTCAGATATTGCAGTGGAAAGCAAGGCCGCAAGCTTTCTTACACAGCTTCAGGAAACTGGATTTGGCCACCTGCCAGTCTGCATGGCAAAGACGCAGTACAGTTTCTCTGTCGATCCTACTAAAACTGGCGCACCTGAGGGACATATCGTACCGGTCCGTGAAGTCAGACTTCTCGCTGGTGCGGGATTTGTAGTTTCAATTTGCGGTGACATCATGACCATGCCGGGGCTTCCCCGCGTTCCAGCAGCCAATTCGATTCGCTTGGGCGACAGCGGTCAAATCGAGGGACTATTCTGACACATTCCTACTAGCCGGAGGCTACACTCGTGGCCATTCGATATCGAAACGAAGAACAGATCCGCGCAACACCGTTTCACCCACGGCTTTTTGGAACTCACTGCGCGATTACCAGCGAACACTATTTGGCCGCCAACGCCGGCGCTGACATACTAAAAGCGGGTGGCAACGCGGTCGATGCAGCTGTAACCGCTGCTTTCGTCGAGGGCGTAGTCAACCCGCATCAGCACACCTTGTGTGGCGAATGCCCCATGCTGATTCAAATGGCTGATCGAAATCAGCCTGTGGTTATCAATGGCAACACCATGGCACCGGCTGCTGCCAATGTTGACGCTTATCTGCGGCGTGGACTGAGTGAGGTTCCAGATGTTGGAATTCTGGCAGCTGGGGTACCGGCAGCATTTGGTGCTCTGACGGTTGCACTTGAAAAATTCGGCACGCTAACTTTGGCTGAGATCTGCCACGCAGCTCTCAAGCTTGCCAGAGATGGATTTCCGGTACACCGCGGCCTTTTGAGTATGGCGGACTTTGGCGTTCAGGAAAATACAACCCGACTTCGCCAGGACTGGCCAAACACTGCTGAGATTTACTTTCCGCAAGGGAACCTTCCAACTCCTGGACAACTGCTTCGCAACCCGGCACTTGCGGACCTGCTGCAGACACTCGTTTCAACTGAAAAAACAACTTCCGGCCCTCGGGAAAAAGGTATTGAAGCCGCTCGCAGTGAGTTCTATCGAGGAGATATCGCCACAGAAATTGCACGGCACTCAAAAGAACGCGACGGGTTTCTTGTTCGAAGCGATTTAGAAGTTTTCGAAACACAAATTGAACGCCCGGTTTCAGTCAATTTTGAACACTTCGAGGTGTTCAAGTGCGGCCCGTGGAACCAGGGACCAGTTTTGCTTCAGGCGCTGTCCATCTTGAAAAATTTGTCACTCCGGTCTATGGGACACAACAAAGCAGATTATCTGCACACGGTGATCGAAGCTGTCAAGTTGGCCTTTGCTGACCGCGAGCAGTGGTACGCAGACCCAAAACATGTGAACGTACCCATTGCCTCACTGCTAGACGATACCTACGGCAAAATACGCGCTGAACTGATTGATTCGCGGCGTGCGAATGCAGAAGTTCGACCGGGTGATCCATTTGACGGTAAGCCTTTGCTGTCGGCTGATAAACGTCTTGGTGGTAAGTCTTGGGGACATGGCACAGTACACGTCGATGCAATTGATCGAGAAGGTAACATGGTTTCTGCCACACCAAGCGGTGCGTGGCTTAAATCTTCAGAAGTCGTCAAAGCACTAGGCGTACCACTCGGCAATAGGCTGATGACCTTCTATCTGGCACCTGAAAACCACCCCAACATCGTGGCACCTCATAAACAGCCGCGTACAACCATCAGCCCGACGCTTGTCTACCGCAACGGAAAACCGTGGATGGTATACGGCAGCATGGGAGGTGATCAGCAGGATCAGTGGATGCTGCAATTCATTCTGAACCGTACAGTGTTTGACATGACCATCGCTGAGTCGATAGAAGCACCTAAATTTTCCAGTCAGAATGCACCTGGATTCTTCGCGCCGCATGAGCGAATTCCGAATCATGTCAACTTAGAACGAAGAGTCGGTGAGTCAGTTATCGCTGAGCTGGAAAGCCGCGGTCATGAAGTTAATATTGTTCCAGACTGGACCGAGGGCTTTTTACTGGCAATTGAACGCGATGCGAATACGGGCCTGCTCGAAGCCGGTTACGACCCGCGCGGCGCCAAGGGGGATGTTTTTCCAGCAGCCGCCTACTGCTGGTAGAAGAGCACTCTAAACGTGCGGTACTTGAATCCTGTTTTGAATGCAGGCAGCTCGAAGCGTATTCTGCAATAAACAGGCGATGGTCATGGGGCCTACACCACCTGGTACCGGTGTAATGGCACCGGCAACTTCCGAAGCCTCCTGATAGTCCACATCACCGACCAACCGCGTTTTGCCATCATTGCCTTCGATGCGATTAATGCCAACATCAATCACGGTCGAGCCAGGCTTAACCCAGTCGCCCTTAACCATTCCTGGCTGCCCGACAGCAGCGATCAAAATGTCAGCCTGGCGACAGACCTCAGCAAGATTTCGGGTGCGTGAATGAGCAATCGTAACGGTGCAATTCTCTCTGAGAAGTAGTGCGGCAAGCGGTTTTCCGACAATATTCGATCGGCCAACAATAACAGCATTGCAGCCAGTCAGGTCATTCAGGTAAGACTTTAGCAAAACAATGCAACCGACCGGCGTGCAGGGAACAAGACCGTCCATTCCAACCGTCAAACGGCCCGCATTCATGACATGAAAACCATCAACATCCTTGTTGGGATCGATCATGCTGATCACCTTGTCGGGGTCAATTTGATCAGGCAGCGGCAACTGAACCAAAATTCCATTCACAGACGGATCCGCGTTCAGATGTTCCACCAGATTGAGCAACTCTTCCTCGGAAACTTCGGCAGAGAGCCTGTGACAGTATGAATTCATTCCGGCATTGGCGGTCTGTATAATTTTGTTTTTCACGTAGACTTGGCTTGCAGGATTTTCCCCAACCAGTACGACAGCGAGACCTGGGGTAATCTCGTGTTGGGAACGAAGCAGGGCAACCTGTTCGGCTACGCTCTGACGCAATTGCGCTGAAATGGTTTTTCCGTCAATGATGTAAGTCATAATTCGTCGCGAAAAAGAAATTCTTGAGTCCGGATATAGAAAATTTGGCAAAAAATTTTATATTTTTACGCTTGGCCCTTCAGTCTAAATTTTCAAGTCTCAGTCTTTTTCAGAAAAATTCAACAACGCGACTAAACATCCACTGTACAAATTGAGGCAGCGCTTAAATCAGCCATGATATTCTCAAATAATTCTGATTTCACGAGTCTGTCGGACGATGCCACTAACAACGTTAATGGCACATTGAAACGCCTGCCAATTGTGGGTGTCCTCGGTTCCGGGACTGATTTACACAGCAAACGTTCCACAAAACTGGGTATGTGGCTTGCGACTCAACCCGTTCATCTGCTGACTGGAGGCGGCGGCGGCGTTATGTTATCAGTCAGTCGAGCGTTCACCAGCGCTTCAGAGAGACAAGGGTTGGCAATTGGCGTGATTCCGGGACGAGTTGATGAGGCAGTTAACGAGTACGATACGCATAAAGGTTATCCAAATCCATGGGTTGAAGTGCCCGTTTTCACCCATTTGCCGGATTCCGGCCGTTTGGGAATGGGACCAACCTCCAGAAATCACATCAATGTACTGAGCAGCGATGTACTGGTCATTCTGCCGGGGCAATTGGGGACTGCCTCAGAAGCCGAACTCGCGGTTCGGTACAATAAACCCGCCATCGCTTGGCTGGATGAACGGAGTCAGATCTTAGGATTGCACCCGGACGTGCCAGTGGCAAAGCGATTTAAGCAAGTAAAAGAATTTGTCTCCTCAAATTTGCCCGGCTAAATGGATGAACTTCAGCGGTCGCTGCTGAATGTATTTACCTACAGCGACCTCGACCGAAAAGTCAAGCAACGAAAGGAAGAAGACCGTCTGACTGTCCTGCAGGCAGACCCTTCAGCGCGCTTCCTGGTTTTCTTTGGCAACCAGTTTCTGATTTCCTCGGCGCCAGGAATCAAGCCTTGCTTTTTTCATGCTCACGAGATTGATGAACTCGCGCCCGATATCACAAACATTGTGTTTCTGGGTTCGCGCAAATCAAAGCACTACTTTGCCGCTGAACTCGGCAGCACCCAAGCCGCCGATCGGGTAGCCGATGACAGGCGTGAATTTACCGGACTCAGGGAATGCGGTCGCAACCTCAAAGCTCACAATGCATCGCTGCTGTCTTATGCCAAAGCTATGTTCAACTGGCACTGGGCGCATCAATTCTGCGGGCTCTGTGGATCTGACACCTATTCAGTACAAGGTGGACATGTTCGAAGTTGTGCCAATGAAAAGTGTGGGAAAAGCCACTTCCCTCGGACTGATCCGGCAATCATCGTCTCTGTTGTGCGAGACGGCAATTGTTTATTTGGGCGGCAGAATTCATGGCCACCGAAACGTTTTTCGGTCATTGCCGGATTTGTCGAGCCCGGGGAAAGCATTGAACAGGCAGTTGCAAGAGAAGTGCTTGAAGAAACCAATATTGAAATTGGTCAGATCTACTACCACTCCTCACAGCCGTGGCCATTTCCGGGCTCAATCATGCTGGGATTCTCTGCGACGGCGACCAGCGAAGCAATCAACCTCAATGATGGCGAGCTGCAAGAGGCACACTGGCGAAGTATTGATGAGGTAGTCAGTGGCCTTGAACATGACGACTTTCGATTGCCAACTCCGCTTTCAATCGCTTATCGGCTGATCGAAGACTGGTTCAACTCCTATTCAGACGAAACCCTGGCGAATGTGATCAAACGACTTGATGCAGATCGCATCTGGTAAATCACGCCTAATATCATCAAGTTTATAATGACGGGTTCGCGCCAACCTTCTCACCGCAACGAATTAGAGGCTCTCGATTGGTCACCAGTTCTGACAGATCAAAGTCGCAGGTTTTGAGTGACATACGCAGCGCACTCGCGCAGTTTTCTGATTCTGAACGTGCTGAATACAATCGTCAATACGATGAATTTTGCGCGTCAGAAATTCCTCGTCCGGTTGTTGATGGTGCGCTCATTGACCGCTTCATTGATAAGCACACTGCGGTACATGGGACTTATAAAATCGTCTCAAAACATTCTCAAATTCCGGTAGCAGTCAATGATTTTCTTTCATCACACGATCTACCTACTGAAATGGTCATGGGCAATACCGACTTCTTACATGCAATCGATTGGCCAGACGACTGGAAAATTGAAAGACGTACTGCACGCAAATCTGATGTCATTTCCGTCACTGATGCAATCTGCGCAATTGCGGAAACCGGAACGATTTTAATTGCCAGTTCACCCAAGGTTTCTGCAACTCACCTTTATCTTCCGGAAAATCATGTTGTTATCATGGACATTGGTCAGTTGGTAAGGCACCTGGAAGACGCCCTGCAACTCGCTTCAAAGCAAATATCTGGACATTCACGCGGTCTTCATATGATTACCGGACCATCTAAAACTGCTGATGTTGAACAGACTATTCAGTACGGTGCTCACGGGCCTCGACGGTTGCACGCAATTTTCATTGACTCCAGTACATCTGCACGATAACTGATTTGGCCGCAGTCGCTATTCACGCGAATTTCGTATGAAGCACGAATTTGTTCCAAAAGGAAGTTACGACTACGACGAACTAATCGCCTGTGGTCAAGGCGAATTATTTGGTCCAGGTAACGCGCAACTGCCGCTTCCACCAATGCTGATGTTTGATCGAATTACTAGCATTTCCCGGGAGGGCGGGGAGTTCAATAAAGGTGTACTTGAAGCGGAACTTGATATTCGACCTGAGCTGTGGTTTTTTGATTGCCACTTCAAGGGTGATCCAGTCATGCCTGGATGTCTTGGACTGGATGCCTGCTGGCAACTGGTTGGATTTTACCTGGCGTGGCTGGGCAATCCCGGTCGTGGTCGGGCACTGGGCTCTGGCAAAGTTAAGTTTTCCGGTCAGGTAACAAAGGAGCACAAGATAATCACCTACCGAATTCATATCAAGCGGGTCATATCATCCAAACTGATTATGGGTCTCGCGGATGGAGAGGTTGAGGCAGACGGGAAGCTGATATACACCGGTTCCGATCTTCGAGTCGGACTTTTCGATATGTGACGATGAGACGGGTAGTTGTAACAGGAATTGGGATCGTATCCAGCATCGGCAACAACCGTGCGGAAGTGACAGAGTCGCTTCGCGAAGGCCGATCTGGCGTGGAATTTGTACCCGAATACCAGGAGCTTGGATTACGGAGCCAAATTCACGGCAGTATTGACATCGACATTAACAGCATTGTTGAACGAAGAGCTCGGCGGTTTATGGGTGATGGAGCGGCGTTCAATTACATCGCCATGAGGGAGGCAATTGAAGACTCTGGTCTGCCAGAAGACCTGATTTCGAATCCTCGCACTGGTTGCATCATGGGCTCTGGTGGCGCATCAACGGAGAATCTTGAACTGGCTGCCAGTCTCTTGAAAACCAAAGGACCTAGAGCTGTCGGTCCCTATATGGTTTCCCGCACCATGTCAAGCACCAATTCCGCCGGAATCAGTACACTGTTCGGAATTCGCGGTGTGAACTACTCAGTGAGTTCCGCCTGTGCAACAAGCGCACACTGCATCGGTATTGGTTTGGAACAGATTCAACTGGGCAAACAGGACATCGTATTCGCAGGTGGCGGAGACGAAATTCACTGGACCATGACCATGCTTTTCGATGCAATGCGAGCGTTGTCGAGTAACTATAACGACCGTCCCGAGGCTGCATCCAGACCCTTTGACGCCAACCGGGATGGTTTTGTCATTTCAGGTGGTGGCGGGGTCGTTGTTCTTGAAGAATTGGAGTCCGCACAAAGACGCGGTGCTCCAATTTATGCAGAACTAGTCGGCTATGGTGCAACTTCAGACGGATTTGATATGGTGCAGCCTTCCGGCGAGGGTGCAGTACGTTGCATGCAACTGGCCCTTGCAGACCTGGAACATCCGGTTCAGTACATCAATGCCCACGGAACCAGTACACCCGTTGGTGACGTGAAGGAGCTTGAAGCAATCAGCGAGGTGTTTGAAGATTCGCCTTATATCGGTTCTACCAAGTCACTCACCGGACACGCGCTCGGTGGTGCCGGTGTTAACGAAGCCATCTACACCCTGTTGATGATGGATGGTGGCTTTATCAGTCCCTCCATCAACATTGACAATCTTGATCCTGCCGCGAATGGCTTTCCGATCGTACAGCAGTTGATTGACAATTTTGAATTAAATGTTGCCATGTCCAACAGTTTTGGGTTTGGCGGCACCAATGCTTCACTGGTATTTCAGCGAATCACGAACTAACCCGCGCCTTGACGCGTCGAGTCGAATGACGGTGCTGGTACACCCCGACCGAAATCCCCTGCATGTAGCTGTGTGGCTGTTTGCTGTCTGTGCACTGATCTACATGGTTATTGCAATTGGTGGATTCACCCGACTGACCGATTCAGGACTGTCTATTGTTGCCTGGGATCCGATTTCCGGCGTTATTCCACCGCTCTCAGATACGGAGTGGCTGGAGGAGTTTGAGCATTATCAGCAATATCCAGAATTCAACATCGTCAATCAGGACATGCAGCTTGACGACTTTAAGAGAATTTACTGGGTCGAATATGCACATAGACTCGCCGCACGGCTGGTTGGACTGGCGTTTCTTTTGCCATTTCTGTACTTTCTGGCTCGTCGATACCTGACGCGAGCACTCACTTTGAGGCTGGTGCTTATTTTCGTGCTGGGTGGGTTTCAGGGACTGCTTGGCTGGTATATGGTTGCCAGCGGGCTAGTGGACAATCCTGCGGTCAGTCAGTATCGGCTCACCGCACATCTTTCACTCGCTGTGCTGCTTTACAGTTATGTACTTTGGCTGGGAGTTGGACTGGTATCAACCCGACAGCCGGTTGATGATCCACTAGTCTCCTACTTTCGCAAAACTTCAATCCTATGTATCTTTTTCGTCGCACTAATGCAGATCAGCGGCGGATTTATGGCGGGAACCCATGCCGGATATGTGATCAACACCTATCCTGACATGAACGGCGAACTGATTCCTCAAATGATGGGATCACTCCAACCGTGGTGGCGAAATTTATTTGAGAATGTTGTAACCATTCAGTTTTTTCATCGCTGGATTGCGGTGGCAACGGTCATATCAGTATTCTTGCTCTGGGTGGGACGTCTACGCACACGGCAACTTCAATTATTTAGAATGGCAGACATGGTGTTGATGGCAACATTATTGCAGTTCGGATTTGGTATCTCGACGTTGCTCAGCAAAGTCCATCTGCCGATTGCACTAGCTCACCAAAGTGGATTCATTTTGCTGCTGACTGTGCTGATCATCATGCTAAGGCTTAACTGGAATCCTGTCGGTCAACGCAACTAGAGCGATCGATTTTTGACACTACCTTGAGTGCACCGATGCGAACCTGGATCAAAAGTCCTCTGGCAATCTTTTCCGATCAGGCAAAAGGCGGCATTGTTATAGAAGATAGCCGGATTGCAGAGTACGTTGACCAAGGTGCGTCACCGGAAAAAGCATGTGACAGAATCTTTGATGCGTCCGAGCACGTTGTCCTTCCGGGTCTGATTAACACACACCATCACTTTTACCAGACACTAACGCGGGCTTGCCCGCCTGCGATGAACAAAAAACTGTTCGACTGGCTACAAGCACTCTATCCGATCTGGGCGCGGCTGACTCCCGAACAACTCTACAACGCAACCCGACTTGCACTGGCCGAATTATTACTTTCAGGTTGCACGACTGCATCAGATCATCATTACGTATTTCCGCAAGGATTGGAAGAGGCTGTCGATATTCAAATTCAAGCGGCTCGTGAGATTGGCGTTCGTGTCACTCTTTCGCGGGGAAGCATGAATCTTTCAGTTGAGGAAGGTGGTCAGCCGCCCCGTTCGACGGTTCAGGACGAGGACACCATACTTGCCGACTGCGAACGGGTCATCAACGCTTATCACGACCCGCAGGACGGTTCATTTCAGAACATTGTGCTTGCCCCATGTTCACCATTCGCGGTGACTGAGTCAATCATGGTGGAAACTGCTCGTCTCGCGGCTGAGAAAAATGTCGGGCTTCACACACATTTGGCAGAAACAGAGGATGAAGTACATTACTGTGAACAACAGTATGGCTGTCGTCCACTTGATTTCCTGGAAAACACAGGTTGGCTGTCGGACCGGGTTTGGCTTGCTCACGGGATTTACTTCACGGAGTACGAGATTGAGCGCCTCGGTCGCGCAGGGACTTCAGTTTCACACTGCCCAGGTTCAAACATGCTATTGGCTTCGGGCGTCTGTCCCGCACTGGATCTTAAACAGGCCGGTGTGCCTGTCGGAATCGGCGTTGACGGATCTGCATCAGAAGACGCATCCAACCTGATTCAGGAAGTAAAGCAGGCATTGCTGGTGCAAAAACTGCGCTATGGAGCGCACAAAGTTAACCATCTGGATGTGATTCAGTGGGCTACTGAGGGTTCTGCTCACTGCCTGGGGCGGCAGGACATTGGCAAGATTGAAGTCGGCCGCCAGGCTGATCTCGCAATGTACAAACTTGATGAACCACGCTTTTCTGGTGCATGGGACCCAATGGCAGCCATCATTCTTTGTGGCGCACACAGGGCAGACCGCGTTATGATTGCGGGTGAGTGGAGGGTAGTCGACGGAAATATCGTCGATTTCGATCTACAGCAACTGATGGCTGAACACAGTCAATCAGCCAAAGCCCTGGCCTCTAACCTGTAAACGAATTGAGTCGGCTGGTTGACATCTAGTGCTTGATCATAAGTCGACGGCGTGCGAAGTAACTGCTTCCCATCGAGAAAATTTCACCGCTATTCTCCCAGAGACTGGCTTCAATCAAATACAGATGGTTCAGTCCTGCATTCCCCGTTGCAAATTAAAGACACACTCCAATGATGCTACTAACACTTCGCTGTAAAATTCTTCGAAAGTCGGTGGTGGCGGCAACGGGTTAATTTGTCAGCACTTCACCCACATCACAGCACTCAAAATAGAATTTTTGGCTACCAATGAAAGGATTTGGCCAGACTCTATGACAAAGGTGGAAGTAACGACTTTGCCAGCTTTTTCGCTTCATCCAGCGTATCGACATAGTTGGCTTTGTCAACTTCCTCCAGGGTACGAAGTGAATGCAACAGCCGACCAATTTTTTTATCCAGACCCAATATGACACACGGCTTGCCCTGCTCGTAGGAACTGCTGATCAAAGCACCGATAACAATGACTGCACTGTCGTCTAAATCCTCGGTTTGGGAAAAATCAAAAATCACCACTTCGTGATCCCTGATGTCTGCAGCGATGACGTGCTGTAGCCTGCTGGCAGATGCAAACGTAAAACGACCTGTCATTCTAACGAGCCCAGTTCTTGAAGAAAACACGTCTTCTGAGTCAGGATCAATCAGCGGTACAGACAAAACACTGTCTAACTCGATACTCTCTGCATTCATTGCGTTGATCATGCCCGAAGCAATCAACCCAATTGCAACCGCGGTGATCAGGTCCACAAACACGGTAAGGAATGCAGTCAACACCATAACCGTAACGTGTGTTTTCTGAATCTTGTGAATTCTGGAGATAAACCGCCAGTCGATCACATTCCAGCCGATTCTGATGAGCAATGCTGCCAGAACTGCTAGCGGAATATGTTCAACCAATCTGCCAAGATCGAAAAGAAACGCAAAAAGAATCAATCCACACAAAATGGCCGAAACTCGAGTTCTGCCGCCAGCCTTGATATTCACAATTGTGGGAACAGGCGAACCAGACCCAGGTAAACCGCCAACCAGACCAGAGAGGATATTTGAAATTCCCTGGGCAACAATTTCTCGATTGGGCTTATGCTGTGAGCGGGTCATGGCATCTGAAATCAGTGCGACGAGCAAAGTTTCGATAACCCCAATAATTGCCAGAACCAACGCAGGCTGAATGACTTTAACCAAAAACTCCAATCCAAGAACAGGGATTTGAAGTTCAGGGAAACCTTTGGGGATAGTACCAACAACGGGTGCCTGCTGAAAAATGAAATAGCCAATTAATGAACCAACAATCAATGCGCCTAAAGTAGCTGGAATAAATCGATGCAGTTTGAGTGGCCAGTACAAGATTGTCAAAAACGTGACAGCAGCCACACCTACTGCGTGCCCATTTATGCTGATTAGAATTTCGGGAATTTGCGAAATGATGCCAACGTCTTCCTGATTCTCAAGACTGACCCCAAGAACCGGTAACACCTGAAGTGCAATAATGATGACACCGATGCCCGACATGAATCCAGAGATCACGGAGTAAGGTGTGTAAGCAATAAATCGGCCTAAGCGAAATATACCAAACCCGATTTGCAGTAATCCTGCAAGCATCACGATGGTAAATGCTTCTGCCAGAGTATCCGCAGAATGGGTGACGATTACCGCCATGGCAACAATCATCGGTGCAGTGGGACCTGAAACCATCGCACGGGTGCCGCCAAATATTGCGGCAGAGACTGCTATGGCGATTGCGGCATACAATCCCGCCTGCGCGCCGACACCTGATGCGACACCAAAGGCTATCGATAAAGGTAGAGCAATGATTGCAGCGGTAATACCGCCGAAAATGTCTCCTCTGAGTAAGCCGATGCTATATTTCACGTCTTTTTTTCTTTTATGCTTTTTGTAGCGGAGTCGTCAATCAGAGACGATTCAACAATTTATTATTTATTGATGGCAGTTCCAAGCGGCCGACGAAAAGAGGCAATTCGCGACCGAATAACAGCCATTTTAATAATGTGGTTATAATTCATGCCGTTGTTTGAAAACAACTTGCGGAGACAACAAAATGGCACCAATCGCGAAAAACGCAATTCTGATACGGATATTAAATATAGGGTTGAAAGGGATAGCAACAATTGCGCTAACGGCTGTTGCACCCATAGCAGTTGCATCACCAGATGGTGAAACTGGCTTTGTTCTGAACTCATTTTCCTTCATACTTTGGGGTGCACTGGTTATGTGGATGTGTGCCGGATTTACCATGCTTGAATCCGGATCGGTTCGAACCAAGAATGCTTCGGTCATCTGCCTTAAAAACATCGGGCTCTATGCCATCGCAGGGCTGGCCTATTACGTACTAGGCTACAACCTGATGTACGTTGACGTTGGTAGTTTTATCGGAACATTCACACCTTTTTATAGCTCCACACCCGAAGAAATTGCCCTTTTGGGCGGCGACAGTACGGTCTTGGGAAAGGTTATTGAATCCGGAAACTCGACCATGTCGGATTGGTTTTTCCAGATGGTCTTTGTTGCCACAACCGCATCGATTGTTTCAGGCACCTTGGCCGAACGGGTTAAGTTGTGGACATTCTTCGCTTTTACCGTGACACTTACAGCAGTCATTTACCCGGTTGTCGGAGCCTGGACCTGGGGCGGTGGCTGGCTTTCAGAAATGGGCTTTCAGGATTTCGCTGGATCAACGATCGTTCACTCGACAGGCGGTTGGGCGGCTTTAGCCGGTGCAATCGTAGTTGGTGCCCGGGCACGAAAGTTTAGAAAAGATGGCTCAGTTAAAAATACACCGCCATCCAATATTCCAGTCGTTACTTTAGGTGTCTTTATCCTCTGGCTTGGCTGGTTCGGATTTAATGGCGGGTCTCAGTTAGCCATGGACTCTGCGCTCAACGTTGTTGCCATGAGTATCATTCTTGCCAACACCAACCTGGCTGCGGCGGCGGGCGTCATGGTTGCAATGATGGTATCCAGACCAATTTTGGGCCGGGTCGATTTACTTGCCTGTCTGAACGGAGCGATCGCGGGGTTGGTTGCAATTACTGCCGGACCGGATATTGTTTCTCATCAATGGGCAATTGTGATCGGTGGAATTGGTGGTTTGGTTTCCACAGCAGGTGTAAAATTACTTGAGAATTTGAAGATCGATGACGTTGTCGGTGCAGTTCCAGCACACTTGTTCGCCGGAATCTGGGGAACACTTGCGGTCTGCATTGCAGGTGGTGCAAAGTTTTCAGTACAATTAATTGGTATTCTCGCAATTGGAGCATTCGTATTTGGCGTCTCGTTAGTGGTATGGAAAGTACTCGACATGACGATGAAAGCACGAGTGACACCGAATGTCGAAGAACTTGGGCAGGATGTTGCTGAACTTGGAATTGAGGCTTATCCAGAATTTATGATAATGCCGGATAACGATCCAGATTGAATCATAATGTAACGCCGTTTCACTCTGGCTGATTTAGAATGCTAGAATAAAATAATAATCACAACACTTCAACTTTGGAGAGAATGTAATGGAAATTGCGACTGAACATGCGAACGGTGCAATTATTCTTATACCCAGTGGCCGTATTGACGGTCAGAACGCACTTGATTTTCAAGCATCAATCAATAAATCAGTCGGTGATGCCAATCAGCCGGTAATCTTGGAATTGAGTCAGTTAAGCTACATTAGCAGTGCTGGATTACGAGTAATTCTTTTGCTGGCAAAAACATTGTCCAGTAAAAGTGTTCACTTTTCCATCTGCTCAATTGCACCTGGTGTCAAAGAGGTTTTTGAAATTAGCGGCTTTGGCAACATCATCGATATAAAAGACTCGCGTCAAGATGCTTTGAATGCGATTTAATTTTGTGCAGAAGACCTGCCTGCGAGTCTGTCAGCCGACCACCGAAGATGCCGTAGCGTGAGTGGCTTTCAGCTGGTCGGCAGCAAATTTCGACGCTATTTCTGAGAAAGAATACACATCTGACAGAATTTAGAATCGTTCCAGCCTTTCAATATTCTGCACAGAAAAATCGCCGAGATCGGCGATTTCTACTTTAAGCAACTGCCCATTAGGAAAGAAAGCGGCGTCTGGATCCTGAATCGCTTCCAGCAAAATGCGGGCATTGCCGCGACTGCCAATGACCAAAGGCCAGTTGGAAAAGTGTTTCAACTGTCTTTTCAGGGAACGGTTCATTCGAGATCGAAATTCAGCCCTGCTCTCGCCACCATTAGGTGTTTCTCCTGCGATCATAATCGGGTTGATAACTGCTTGACTTTGCCCATTCCAGTCTCCAAGATGGCGTTCATTCAGATCCTGATCAATGAGAATCTGGGCAACAGGATTCAGTTCGTTCTGGATAATTTGTGCGCTCTCAACCGTTCGCTGGAGATCGCCTGTAATGATTAGCTGTGGAATTAGCCGATGTTTCCGCAGCACCTCAGCAGCAGTTCTGACCTGTTGACGTCCAGAATCAACCATCGACATCTCGCGATCACCACCGCAACAAATCTTATGGTAGTTCGCCGCGGTCTCACCGTGGCGCATGAATATGAAGCCTCGATCTGATTTAAGTTCTTCGTCGGGCATCAGGGTAGAAAAGGCGGATTGGATTGTAAGTCGTGTGATATTCAACATCCTCACTGTACGGACGGTCAAAATTCAGCCATTCCGCAATCAACTGCGTCAGGCCATAATCGCCAAGAGAGGGTGTGTGACCTGCACCATGCACATGAATGACTGAAAGATAGGGGTGACTACGCATTCGGTCAATCGTATCCGTCGAGGTCGCGTCACTCTCTGTACCGTGAAGCAACAGCACCGGGCAGGTCAAACGGTTCCACTCATCCCACATGTTCAAGTCTCGTACCGCAACATTTCGATAGGCAAGTGTTGCCCGAAGATCGTGTCTATAAATTCGACCACCCTCGTCGTCTGACCAGAGCGTCTTGTGGTGAAAGTTGTGCAGGAGAACTGCATCTGGCGCATAACCGACTGGACGTGTTGCAGCTCCAGTACGACGCAGTAACTCAGCCGGAGACCGGAAGACATAGTGCCGGCCAACTGCAGATGCACGCCGAGCGCGTCGCTCCAGAGGGATAAAAGGACCGCTATCGTTCAATATGATTCTTCTGACACGATCTGGATTGTCTACCGCAAAACGCAACGCAATTGATCCACCCAGTGATGATCCCAGCAGTATGCAACAATCGAATTTCAGGAAATCCATTAACTGACGCAGTTGTTCAACGTAAGCCTCCAGAGTGTAGTCTGATTGCTCAGCCATCCAGCCACTTCGACCTCGTCCCGCGAGATCAAGGCTAATCAGGCGAAATTGCGGCATCAGATCGAGTGACATGAAATCAAATCGCTGGGCAACATTAATCAGTCCGCCAATAGCAATTATTGGAAGTCCGTCACCGCCTGGACTAGTGGCATTTAACGGAATTTTATAGGGCTTCCCCAATCCGAACTCCTTATCCTGAAGTTGTTGGGGATGGGTATAAGTGAACCTGAATCGAACTGGCCAGTCAGGAATACTGCAACGCACAGCATTGACCATTGCATCGTAGTCGCTCCAATCGAAAGTTTCAGCACTTGGAGAACCCTTTGATGCATACCACTTACGTAGTGCTGAATCGGCCTTAATTGCAGACGATTGATCCATTTCAGAGCCGTAGCACGATGGTAGGTGATAAGCGCCTTATGTCGAGGGGTGCAAAATCAGGGTTGTGTAATTTTTTCCATCTTTTCTTTTATAGTCCGTCTCGTTGACTAAAGACTTCACAAAGAAAATCCCAAGCCCTCCGATTTGACGTTCTTCTAACGGAGCATCGGTATCCGGCGCCGGTGCATCGGCGAACGGGTCGAACTCAACACCATCATCGACCAACACAACCCACAAACTCCCACCTACAACTTTAAGAGTAAGCTGAATATCTTTTGTAGTCTCGCCTTCCGCGTATCCATAATTGATGACGTTGGTGACCAATTCATCCAATGACAGATTAACATTGAACAACCACTCGTTCGGCCAATTGTTTGCCTTACCATGATCTTCAATTTCAGCTGCAATTCTACTCAGTTCTGAAAGATCGGTGTCGATAGTCAATTCCAATTTAGCAGAATCGTCTTGGTCTGCAGAATCACCCTCCGCTTCACTTTTCCTCCTAACCGCCTCAAAAAACTCCTTGAACCGAAAAACGACACAGGCGATATCGTCAAACTGCGGTGCATCACCGACAAATTTATTGACGGTGTTAACGATAAATTCGACATCTTCTTCAGGAGTGCTGTTTTCGGGTAAAGCTTCTATCGTCTTAAGAACACGGTCATCGCCGAATGCCTCCTCCTCTGCATTAAATGCTTCTGGAATTCCATCGGTTAGCATGATAAGGCGAGCGTCTGGTTCCAAATCAATTTCGGTATCTTTGTATAAGATGTTTCGGAACATCGCAAGCACCATTCCTGAGGTTGTTTCCAGAGAACGCGCCCCTTTACTATCCAGAATAATTGGTGGATTATGACCACCATTTGCATATCTGAATTTACCAGTCTGAATATCCAGAATGCCGTAGAACACCGTTACAAACAAACCTTCATCATTATTGCTTTCCAAAAAATTATTGATGACTGACAATGCCTTACCAGGTGAATTCAGAAACGCAGCAGAGGCGTGCAGCATCGTACGCGCCATCACCGTAAACAGCGCAGCTGGAACACCTTTGCCGGATACATCCGCAATCGCAATTGCAAGACGATGGTCATCCAGTGGAAAGAAGTCATAAAAATCGCCACCCACTTCTTTCGCGGGCCACATACCGCCCCAAATTTTGTAAGCACTGGACAACTCTACATTTGGAGGTAGCAACGACTGCTGAACTCGCGTAGCAATGTTCAGCTCGTTGCGAAGCGCAATCAGAGCTTCTTTGGTTGCCAAAGCGTCTCGCAATCTTTGATGCTGGTTCTGAACACGGTTCGACATCCCATGAAACGCCTGTGCCAGCATCGCAAGACTATCGGAATCCTGCTCGCCTTGTGCCGGGTCTTCAGTCTTTGCCACATCTGTCTGCCTCAACCTAAGTCCCGCCTTCTGTTCAACCAGATCGCCAAGTTCCTGCAGTTCCGTTAGTAATTGGTCGCGTTCATCACCGTCGAGTGTGTCAGCAAGTCCTTGCATTTCTCGAAAAATAAATCGCTGCTGCCGACCATACTGTCGCTCGCGTGAGCGACGGATTCGTTGAATCGTGAGTAAATTGTTGTGAAAGACATTCACTGCGTTGGCGATCATACCAACTTCGTCATTACCTGTGCTTCGTTCAATTCTAGCTCGCAAATCTCCTTTGCTCAGTGCACTGAGCACACTCACTCCTTCAACCAATGGAGCAAATGCATGTGCCATATACAGGTAGACTCCAAACACGGCGAGCGCAAGAAAAATTACTGCTACCAGAAGCGTTCTCTGAGAGATTTGCTGTTGACGGGTAACCAGCCCCGTTACTTCCCTGATGTTGAGCAGCCGGCCGACCAGTCCGCCTAACTCAGCAGTTTGAGGTAAAACAATGACTGAAAAGTAACGGCCTTCATCTTCAATGGTCTGAAGATTGTTTGCTTCAGAAATATCGATTAAATCACTGTAGCGATTCCACAAATTTTCTCCGGTTGATGCAAGTATGCGACCACGTCGGTTGACAATAACAACTGAAGCAAAGTTGACCTCCTCAAACTCCACCAGTGCTCTGGAGATGTTAAGACCGAGAACACCAAGAGCCAAAACACTACCATCATCTCCATAAATCGGAGTGCCGTAAACCAGTGCTGTGTTTCGCTGCTTATCATTACCCACTCCCCTGACTGGAATTTCACTTTCGAGCACATCTTCAATTACAGCGTTCGAAACAATGGCACTTGGAAATACCGCAGTTTGCGAGGAATACGCCAACGAACCGTCTGGTAATATGAGATCGACCCGATCGACCGCTGGTTCAGACTCAAACTCTTCTTTTATCTTGTTGCCGACTCTTTGGATTTCCACCAAATTTTCTGCTTCCAGCGCATCTAGAAGTGAACGATTTTCCTGAAGAAACCAAACAAGATCTTCCATATCATCGATCATCCCATCCTTGATCTTGTTCCACAAAATCAGTTGATCTGCAATAATCTGATTCGAATAGCGTTTGTCGATCAAAATTTCGCGCTGCAACGCTGCGAAAGTGATCGCTGCGGCCACGACAATTGTGACAGCCGCGCTGAGTAAACTAATCCGGGTTCGTATCTGCATGGCTTAATTTGAAAATTCGGTGCACCCAGTTGTTAATTCTGTGGGGATGTTTTGAAATCTGCGATCGCGATCATGTCCATAGGTGGATACATCATGACTTCACGGGCAACATCTATGTTGATCCACAGCTTAAACCGAGACAAACTGACCACAGGCAGATCTTGAGGATTTTGTTTATCGATGAGTATTTTTTCCGCCTGTGTCGCGGCCAGTTTTCCAAGCGTGTGGTAATCAGACACCAATCCAAACATGGCCCGCGATCCATTCAGTGGTGCCTGCGTTGATGCAAATGTCGGCAGTCCAGCTGCGATGGCCGCTGAGGTGAATGCATCACCGTGACGCGTGATGAACGAATCCGGCCCCATATACAATAATTGTGCACCTTCACTTTTTGCTGTTTGAATTAATTCAGTTAATTTTTCGGGGTCAGGTTTACCGTTTTCTCCAAGGGGAACGGGCAGTACAACCAATTCAAGTCCAAGTTCGGGGGCTTTTTCTTTCAGTGATTCAACATTGATTCTGGAATTGCTGGAAGTCTGATCGTAAATAACAGCGATTTTCTGGAACTTGCCATAGTCGACGATTGCCTTTAGCTGAGACTCAATTGACGCCAGAAACGATACTCCGGTAACCGGGCGTCCAGTGTTTTCGAAACTCTCTACAATCTTTGCGCTGATTGGATATGCAACCAGTACAAACATTCCTGGTATGTCCTGAACAAATTTCTCAGGTTCTTCAGGATTCAGTGGGCCGAGAATGCTTAGTGTGGTCCCTGTCCCCCACGTGTAAACCAAATCTGGATTAATCCGCCGAATTTCTTCAATGATAGGTGGTGCGTTACCTCGGTCTAGTTCGAGACTTCGCACAGTCATTCTGACTGGAATCCCGCGTTGATTAAAGTATTCGCGAAAGCCCGCTTCCACTTCAGTTTCACCACGCCAAAGCACCGCGAAAACGTCAAATGGACGGGTAACTCCAGGCACATCTTCAGGCTCCATTGCGCTTGACAGCGATGAAAAGGTGGTTGTTAGCGCCAGTGACACTGTCAATACTATTTTTAACAATTTGAAACGATTATTCATTTGCCAGTCCAACTTCAGTTTCCATTGGAGTATTGGCTTTTGTCAGATTTGTGATGACAAAGAGGCTGATCAATCCAATTAGTATCACTCCGAATCCGACAATTGCACCAACATAACCAAATCCTGCTATCAGGGCAACCGCGATCAACGGTCCCGCCACCATGCCCAGCCGTTCACACAGACGGTACGCGCCAATAACTGATGCCCTGCCTAGGGTGTATCGATATCTTTCCGCAACTTGTTGAATAATGGAATTTTGCGATGTCAGTGTGAGTGCATGCCCAACGCCAAGTGATGCAATGGCGAGAACAACCGCAGTTGTTGGATCAACATAGACGTTAGAAAGCAGTGCTGCTACACAACCCAATCCGGCAACGATTGTGCCGAGGCTCACCATAGTACCGTATTTTTCGGTTCGGTCTGCAAACCGGGCGCCGAGCGTAAGGCAGAGCAAAGTTGCAATTCCATAAAGCATAAGGATCCGGCCAATGGAAGGCTGATCATGACCAAGTTCGTTCAAATAGAGTGGCACCAGATATGCAACAAATCCGGCTACCATCATTTTTCCCGGGATTGCGGCAAAGATGAGCACCGATACAAACCGCAGATCTGTTAGCAGGGTTAGCCAGCCTTGAAAGCCCAGGATCAAAGCAGGGCGAGTTCGCTTCTGATCTGAATTTTCCTCAACTTTTTCAGACTTGGCGAAGACCTGGAATATGATCAAACCTGAAAAAACTGCCAGTGATGCGGAAAATAAGAAGGTTGCTTCAAATCCAAATCGATCAGCAAAAATACCTCCGATTGGTGGACCACAGATGATTCCAGCAAACACTGCCGCCACAAACACACCGGTCGCAGATGCTCTGCTGTGACGCCGGGCGTTTTGTGTGACCCAACTCTCAGATGCAATGAATACCAGCCCATAGCCAATGCCCGTTAAAACTCGAAACAGGACCAGATCGGTATAGCCCTGGGTATAGAAATTTCCGATAAACCCAATGAACGCCATGACTATTCCAGTCAAAAAGACTTTCTTGACTCCTACACGGTCAACAAAGCCACCTCCCAGCGGAGTTGCGATCATCGCCGCAACCATAAATAGCGTAATGGGTAAACCAATCAAGAGTTCAGCGGAAAGCATCAAGTCTGTTGGCGCGTACTTCTGTACATACAGCGGCAAGAATGAGCGTGTGAGTTCCTCAGAAAAAATGAATATAAACAGCGGAACCCGGATGCGATCCGCCGCCTCAATACGAATTACCCTACCTTGTTCAAATTGGAAGTGCTGTTTAACGTTGTGATGGACCTCTCCAATTTTTTCAGAAATTGTGCTATCAATTTGCGCATCCTGTGTTTCCTTTACATCAAATACAAAATCGCTGTATCGATGACGCAAGTCATAAAGCGTTCGGTTAAAGCTGGTGATCAACTGACCAATTTCGTCACTGGTTCTGACGGGCAGCCAGGAAGAAAATTTTCCGCGGGCACCTTCTGACATAATTCGCCAGATCGTCTCCATCGGTTTTTCAACACGGGCTACGATAAAGAACAACAAAAATTCAAAAGTCACCAGCCAGCAAATCACGACGATGGTAATGACTTCGAGAAAAATTTCTCTAAGATGACTGCGTACCCGCTCGCTGCTGACTCCAACATGCAGTTCACTATTGCCTCCATTACCACCCGAAACTTCAAATGCACTGTCGAAGTGATCGCCCACTGCACTGGCAAAGCTATCACCTTGTGATTCATCACTCTCGATAGCCCGCATGATCCCGTTCATTGCGTCGCGTGAAATACCGCTAACGAAGAGTAACTTGCCCGAAGCATCAATTAGCGAAAGATATTTGATGTCATCATTGGCCAACAGCACGCTCTCGAAATATTCTTCTACACCAACCAAATTCTGAACTGGAATTTCGAGTTCTTCCGTCGCATACGAGAACTGCTCGGCCAACGCATTACCAACGACGGTCGCTTTCTGATGCAGCTGTGGTTCAAGTTCTTGATCGAAACCATCTAGTGCGAACCACGATACAGCTGACTGACCGAGCACCAATACTAAAACTGCAAGCAGAACCAGACGAATCAGCAGATTACGCTGCTCGCGGCGAAATACATCGACTATTGCTTGACTTGCGCGTTTTCCGACGCTTGAAGCTTTGACTGTGGTCGTCATACTGCTTCCTCGTCGAGTTTTCTGATTTCGCTGGTTGCTGAATCGAGTGTGTCAAGGGCTTCGAAGACTGAAGTGGAAAACTCTTCAAATTCCGGATGCCGTGAATTTGCTTCTGCCAGACTAGGGCCGTCTCGGTTTTGAGAGTTGATATCTACCAACGCTTCTCTCATATTTGCCCAGTCCTTGAAATGGCCTCTCAGCAACAAGGCGCAACCCAATACGCTGAGCACTGCCATTACGACGGCAACTACACCAACGAGAAAAAGCAAACGCTCAAACTGCTGATTGACACTTTGATCAAGGAATACGCGCGAATAGCGCAAAGCGATTGAACCGACGTCCTGGTTCAAGTTGTTCTGCAGACCAGCACCAACGACACCAGCGTCTTTTTCCAAAAGCGACCAAGAAGATTTATTACGGTTAACCTGCCATGAGAAGATCCAGTCTTCTGCCACCAAATCACCAATGAAACTGGGGTCAGTACTGAAAATAACAGTACCTGATTCATCAAAGATCTCAATTGAAAGTATCTGCTCATCTTCAAGTAGCAGACTTTCCATCTCTTCATTGATGTCTTCCAAATTTGCGAGCGTCAAACCCAAGTCCATCTGGGTTTCTATATCCAGTCGCAAATTATTGGCTACAAACTCAAACCTGGATGTCAGCAGGTCTGCGAGGATGCGTTCGAATTTGTGCAGACTCAACACCGTCGTCATTGCTGTGCCGGCGACAAGTGTCAGTGCGAGCATCAGTGCAATCCGATACGCGAAGCCTAGTTTCACTTCATTTTGCCTCCCTAGTGCCTAGGCCAGTATTCTGAAATTGAGTGCAGAGATTTCGGCACTTTTATCAAGGCCTTGTTTTTTGCTCATTCTAATAATTATAAATCTTGAAAACACACTGATTCAATTGGATAAATTTACACTACTTCAACTTAAAACCGATTCTTCTGCCAGTTTTTTCGAATTCATGCACACATTGTGCAGAAGCACAATGTACTTCAAACCAATTATTCACCTCATGTGATCAGTAAACAGCAGCTATTCTGAGAATTTACTCTATATTTCTGGTCTGCTATCTATCTGTTATTACGTATTTATTGTTTATTTATGATTCAGATCAGATAAAAAACGAAAAATATTGAAATTTTTTTCAAAAAAGACTTGACTTTCCATTCATAAGGATTTATATTGCACTGCAACATAGAAACTTTTCTTGGAGAACATAAACCATGCAAAACAAAATTGTCAATTTCGTAAACGAAGCAGTCAGCATTAACTCAGGACTTTTGTCCAAATCAGTCAACCAGAGCGTTGTTTCTAGTCAGAAATTCGTACAGCAAGTGTCCGACCAGACTGTCGAGTGGGCCAACATCAAAAACTTTGATGATTATGTCGCAAGCCAGAAAGTCTGGAACGCATCAGTTGTTGATCAGATTCAGAGTTCAGCCCAGTCCGCTATTGATCTTGGCAATGAAGCCTATGACGCTTACTTTGGACTGTGGAAGAAAGTGTTTGCACCCACCGTTTCGCCAGTTGCCGAAGCCAAGGTTGTCAAAGCTAAAGCTGCTTAAGCGCTAAAGATTTCATTTCATACTACTCCTCCTTATTTGAAATGGGCCTGCTATCGAGTGATAGCAGGCCTTTTTTTTTGTCATTTTGGCTGAGTTCAAACCTCATTGACCAAAAAAATCTTTGCTTGATCGGTGCTGTCTATATGATTTCAATGACAGATGTCATTCCAGCATCCTGATGCTCCAGAATATGGCAGTGAAACATCCACTTGCCTGGGTTATCCGCCAAAAACGCAATTTCCGCCCTTTCCTCCGGCTGTAGCAGAACTGTATCTCTCGTAAACTGTTCAGCCAAAGCCTCTCCATTACGGCTTATTACCTGGAAACTATGTCCGTGTAAATGGAAGGGATGCTCCCAGGCGGTACGGTTTTCCAACTCGAATATGTAGGACTGACCGAGTTCAAGAGTGAACATTGGCGGGTCAATGTGAACGTCATTTTGCACGATTCCGTTCAATGACCATACTTTTCCAAGTCCAACCAACTCCTGAATAGTCTTAAATTCTCCCTCGACTGTTGCGCCTGTCATCCCACCCATCGCACCACCTTCGAAGAGAGCTGATATTCGTTTTGCGCGCGCAAGGTCCGGGCGTGATACGGGATTGTCTGGCAGACGCTTCGGCACGGTATTTCGAATTGATGTGGTATTGCTGGTTCGAACCAGTTGCATCAACTCATAAGCAAAGTTGGGAGCGTAAGCCTGATCGATCACAGAACTCACCTCACCCGGACTACCGGCAATATCCAAAATCAGATCCATTCTTTGGCCGGATCCTAGCGGAGCCAGACTTTGATCGAGACGGCGTGGATTAATCGGATGGCCATCTACTGCAATGACCCATGGGTCCAGATCTTTAAAGTTGAGTGCAAACGTTCTGGCATTTGCAACATTAACCAAGCGAAGTCGCAGACGTTCTCCGGGATGCACCTCAAATTTTTCGTCGATGCTGCCATTGACAGTCACCACATTGCCAAGTCGTCCGTTATGGCTGGTATCTCGCATGTTAGACTCGAATGGCAGAATTTGGGCATCCTGATCTAATCGCCAATCATCCAACACCCAAACAACATCGCGGTCAACCGGAATAGGATCGTACTCGTCAACAATCAAAACACCGTGCAGTCCCATACCAACCTGTTGGGAACTGGCAAAATGCGGGTGATACCAAAAAGTACCTGCATCCTCCAATTTAAACTCGTAGAGGAATGAGTCACCTGGATCGATCGGCTTCTGGCTGAGATGTGGCACTCCATCCATACCTATCGGTACTCTAAGGCCATGCCAGTGAACAGTTGTCGGTTGATCCAGTTGGTTTTCAACCACAAGACTCAGCGTATCGCCCTGTCGATAGTGAAGTAGCGGTCCTGGCACAATCTCGTTGAATGCCCAGACTTTAGTGACCGGTCCATGGTCCAAAACCAAAGCGGCATCTGCTGATGATGTAACCAATTTTGTGGGAATTGATTGGCTAAAACTACTTTCAAGCGGTAGAATCGCTACTGTTGCCACAGTGGCTGAGGCCTGCAGAAAACGACGACGATAAGGATTGAATCCGGTGGAAATTTCAGTCGGCAATTTTGGGTTCTCTGCTTACGAAACTGATTGGGAAAAGGAAGATGTTTTGTTTGTCGTTATCACGAGCTATTTCAAGCATCAATAGTCCGCCCTTTAATTTGTGACTTACTGCGCACCGATTGTATTCAAGTCGTGAAACTGTCAGGAGGGATTGTACTGAAGCTCCCTTCTAAATCTGTGACCATTGCAACATTTCTTTGGTTTCGCATCGCTGGTTCAATCGACTGGGATTTTTGAGAAATTCTCCCATTTCTTGGGTTAACTATTGATGTTAGATTTTTACCTCGATCTCAATAAGATATAGGCGCGACTTCGTCGCGAAGTAAAATTTTTCAAATTACAACAGTTGCATTCAATTTGACGTGAGCATATACGAACAACATCTGGACAAGAATCCAGCAAATTTTCATCCTTTAACTCCGATCACTTTTCTGGAGCGGACGGCCCGAGTCTTTCCTGACAAAGTTGCTGTTGTTCATGATGATATTACTTACACCTACAGAGAACTATACAATCGCGCTCGCAGGCTGGGAAGTGCACTGGCGGGGAGAGGTGTCGGAATCGGCGACACCGTCGCAATCATGTCTCCGAATACGCCAGCCATGCTTGAGGCACACTACGGTGTACCAATGTGCGGTGCGGTATTGAATGCACTCAACTATCGTCTGGATGCTGCGACCATCAGCTTCACACTTCAACACGGTGAAGCCAACATACTGCTCACAGACCGAGAATATTCTCCTGTTATTCGTGAAGCACTTAAGCAACACAAACACGAAGTGACAGTGATTGATATTGATGACCCTTATGCTGATGGCGGGGATCTGATCGGAGAAACTGATTACGAATCTTTGCTCGAAGAAGGCGATTCGAATTACCAATGGCTGGTACCGGAAGACGAGTGGCAGGCGATTTGCCTCAACTACACTTCTGGAACGACGGGCAATCCAAAAGGGGTTGTGTTCCATCATCGCGGCGCCTATCTCAATGCGCTTGGCAATGCACTGACCTTTCAACTGGACAGCCGCAGTGTGTATCTTTGGACATTGCCAATGTTTCACTGCAATGGCTGGACATTCACCTGGGCAGTCACTGCAGTTTCTGCTACTCATGTTTGTCTTCGAAAGGTTGACCCTGCGTATATCTTTCCTTCAATCAAAAAAAATCACGTCACCCACATGTGCGGTGCTCCAATTGTGCTCAACATGCTTGTCCATGCGCCTGCGGAACAAAAGATCATATTTGATCGTGTCGTAGAGGTCGCGACTGGCGGAGCTGCACCGCCTAGTCAGGTGATTGCTGAGATGGAAAAGTTAGGATTTCGGGTCACTCACCTGTATGGATTAACGGAAACGTATGGACCTGCAACCGTTTGCGCATGGCAAGACAAGTGGGACAACAGTTCACTGGATGAAAGAGCGGCCATGATGGCTAGGCAGGGCGTGCACTACCCAACATTGGAAGATGTCAGAGTTATTGATCCGGATACGATGCAACCGGTACCTCAAGATGGGTCTACGATGGGAGAGTTGATGGTACGCGGCAATACCGTGATGCGCGGTTATCTGAAAAACAAGGAAGCAACTCAGGACGCATTTGCCGGCGACTGGTATCACACAGGAGATTTAGGTGTAACCCATGAAGACGGCTACATCGAAGTGCGAGACCGGTCCAAGGACATCATCATTTCGGGAGGCGAGAATATCTCCAGTCTCGAGGTCGAAGATGTTCTATACCACCATCCGAGCATCATGGAAGCAGCGGTAGTCGCCAAGCCTGACGAAAAGTGGGGCGAGACGCCCTGTGCGTTCATCACAATTGCTCCGGGAAATGAACACTCCCTCACACAAGATGATGTAACCACTTGGTGCAGACAGAATCTGGCACACTACAAGATTCCGAAATCGGTTGTGTTTGGACCCCTGCCTAAAACCTCTACTGGAAAAATACAGAAGTTCGTACTGCGCGAGCGCGCCCGGGAAATTTAAGGATCGCGATTGATCAGCTGGAATTTTCGTTCGGGGAGCCTATAACTTTTCCCGAACGGCCTGAATCACGGGAATAGTCTGCGGCATTACACCATGCCATACGTTAAATGACTCGGCAGCCTGTTCAACAAGCATACCCAATCCATCTGCAATCTGATCAACACCATTTTCTTTAGCCCATTCTATAAATCGAGTGGGATACTTGCCATACACCAGATCGTAAACCAGTTTGGTGTTCTCAAATATTCGAGGTGAAATTTGAGGGAGTTCTCCATGAATGCCTGTTGAGGTGGCGTTAATGATGATGTCATAAGCAATTGAATCCGCTTCGTCCAACGCAAATGCCTTGACGTTCCCGAAGTCAGAAAAAGTTTTTGCCAACTCATCAGCTTTACCCTTGGTGCGATTTGCGACAACAAGCAGATTTGGCCTTCGTTCAAGAATCGGTGACAGAATGCCGCGTACAGCACCACCCGCTCCAACAATGAGAATTTTGGCATCGACGAAGGGAACACCAAGGTTGCTTTCGATGTCCTTAACCAGTCCCGCACCATCAGTATTGTCACCTTTAACGACATCATCAAGTGTCAAGGTATTGACTGCTCCAGCAAGTCGAGCACGATTAGTCAGTTGATCAGCTAATTTCCAGGCGTTCAATTTAAATGGAACGGTTACGTTAAGACCGTTACCGCCATTAGCTTGGAATCCACTGACCGCTTGCTCAAACCCGCCAATATCAACATGAACAGCGCGATATTCCATATTGATCCCGAATTCTTTCGCGAAAAGGCTATGAACCAAAGGCGATTTACTGTGTGAGATGGGATTACCGAAAACAGCATAGAGCTGCTTTTTAGGCGTGAAATCAAAGAGATCGCTCATACGGATTGGATGGTTTAGTCGGTTAGTGAAACTTTAGTCGTTTTGCTGTAGACTATTTGCTGCGTCGTATGGTGGTTGCTCAAGAATCTTCGCCGAATATCTCTCACCAATAATTTCAATCTCAAATTCACTTTCTTTGACGGCAGCTTTATCAGTCAGGTAGCCTAACGCTATTGGCTTTTTTATTCGATGTCCATATACACCGGAAGTTACTACTCCAACAACTTGATCAGCATGATAGATGGTATGAAGATAAAAGGGGTCTATGTTTCCAGAATCAATTTCGAACAACTTCATACACCATCGTTTGTTTGACTCTTCACGACGAAACAACGCTTCCCGCCCAACGAACTGACGATTTTCAAGCTTAACCAAGTGATCTAACCCCGCCTCCAATGGCGTTCTTTCCGTTGTCAAATCCACTCCCCAGGCTCGGTATCCTTTTTCTAACCGCATCGAATCAACAGCGAAAGCGCCGAAGAAGCCAAGTCCAAATTCTCCCCCGGACTTGACTAAAGCAGTAAATACTCTGTCTGCTTCATTTTGAGGAATATGAAGTTCCCATCCGGTTTCTCCTGTATATGAAATTCTCAGGGCAAGCACCCGCACACCTGCGATCATAATCTCTGAACCACTCAGCCACGGGAAACCCGATTGAGAACAATCAAAACCAGATAGTTTGCTGAGTAATTTAGGTGCTTCAGGTCCGGCGATGCTTAAAACCGCACGTTGATTGGTAACCGAACTGACTTCAATGTGAAAATCTAATGCCCGGCTTCTTAGAACTTCAAGGTCAAGTCTCGCTGCTGCAGCGGCTGAAGTTAAGTAGTACCTGTCCTCAGACGCCCGAAACGCCATAAACTCAGATTGCACACCACCCGACTCAGTCAATGCGTGTATCAAAGAAATTCGCCCAATCCTTCGAGGCGGTGTGTTTGCACCCAAAGTTTCCATGAATCGCTCTGCGTCAACGCCAGTCACTTCAAATTTAGCTAGTGCTGACATATCGCATAATCCAACGCGTTCAGCAACCAAACGACATTCTCGACTCACGGCTTCAAACCAATTGGTCCGTCGAAAACTGTTTATCGCCACTGAACCGCTATCCGAAGTTCGAAACCAGTTCGGGCGTTCCCACCCGTAAGCAGCACCAAACACAGCACCCGCATCACTTAATGACTGATAGCAGAGAGAAGTGACTGCCGGACGACCAGCCGGTCTTTCCTCTTTCGGGTAGTGAATTCCGAACTGATGTGCAAAGCTCTCTATCGCTTTGGCAACTCGAAACTCCCGGTTCGCGTAGTCACCAAATCTTCGGGGATCTACAGCAAGTGCATCCATCGGTGGCTCACCGCTTTCAATCCACTCAGCGAGAAACTTGCCTGCACCACCACCTTCCATCACACCCATAGAAGATCCGGTAATGAGCCATGCATTCGACAGTTTGAATGCTGGGCCGATTAAGGGATTAGCATCTGGCGTAAATGTAATCGGACCATTAACATTGCTTCGAATACCTACTTCTCCAAGTACAGGAATTCTCTTGGTTGCCGCTTCAACGATGTCGCTGAGCCTGTCCAGTGCTGGTGGCAGCAAATCTGCGCCAAAGTCTTGTGGAACACCATCAATTGCCCATGCTTCTGGGGTCTTCTCATAGGGACCAAAGATGAGTCCGTCATGTTCCTGTCTGGTGTACCAACTTTCCTCCGGATCTCGGAATATCGGCAATGGCGTAGCTCTATCTCGAATCTCGTCAATAGATTCAGTTACCAGATATTGATGAAGAACTGGAACTACGGGTAAATCAACTCCCATCATATCCCCGATTTCCCGACACCAGGTACCAGCTGCGTTGACGATGTGTTCACACCTGAATTTGCGCTCTGGTGTAAGCACCTCCCACTCACCGCTAGCCGTACGCTCAATCCTCAGGGCAGGACTCTGTCGAAAAATTCGTGCACCACGAGCACGAGCTGCCCCTGCAAAGGCATGTGTCGCCTGACTCGGGTCAACATTTCCATCATATGGCTCGTAAATTCCGCCAATTAATCCATGAATTCTGGCTAACGGGTAGAGTTCCTCAATCTCATTCGGGGAAACAATGTGAAATTCGTGCCCAACAAATCGTCCTAATCCCTGAACATGCCGAAACTCATCCATGCGATCGGTCAACCTGGTAACGCGCATTGCACCAGTCTGACGAAACCCGACATCCATGCCAGAGTCTTCCGCCAGTGCTGACTTGTAAAGGCGAATGCTTTCGGCTCGCATCTGCATAATGCTCGCATTGTGTGCGAAGTGCGTACAAAGTCCTGCTGCATGCCATGTCGACCCGTGGGTTAGTTCGTTTTTCTCGACCAGAATGACGTCATGCCAGCCGAGTTTAGTCAGGTGGTAGAGAGTGGAGGTTCCCATAGCCCCGCCGCCAATAACTAAGACACTTGCATACTCTGTCACGGCCTAGCCTCTCATTCGCATTCCGTCCGGATCGTACGGTGCCTCAGTCAACACCCGTGTTTCGTATAAATCTCCAGCCACTTCAATCTGCAAATGCTTATCACAAATTGCTGAAAATGATTCACCAGGTTCATATTCGACGAGTGCAAAAGATAGCAGTTTCCCTGTTCTAGGGCCGACTGTGCCAGATGTAGTCAACCCTACAATTTCATCGCCGCACAAAACCAACTCATCATGTAGCAACAGTGGGCGTTCCGACGTCTGAAGAAGAACTTCCAATAGAATAAGTCTTTGGCTGACACCTTGCTCCTTTTGCCGCTGTATCGCGTCATAACCCAAATAGCCGCGATGGCGCGTTCCCAATGTGTGTTCAATCCTGGCTTCGATTGGTGTCACGTCGGGACCCCATTCGTGACTCCAATGTCCAAAACCTTTTTCCATCCGACAGCCATCTAATGCCAGCATACCAAGATGCGTAATTCCAAAGTCTTCACCTGCCTGTCTGATCAAATCGTAAACCATCACCGCATCATCCGCCTGCATGTAGATCTCCCATCCCAACTCGCCTGCATAACTTCGCCTCAAAGCTGTTACTTCCATCCCACTAATTTTTCCCTTTCGAAATTGCCCGAACGGAAATATTTCCGATTGTAGGTTTTCGGAAAACACGCGTTGTAGCACCTCTCTAGCCAATGGTCCCATCAATCCCAGCACTGCTTCATCCTGAGTACGATCCTCAATCAATACACCATCGAAATTTTCGAGTATTTGTCGCATCCGGGAAAAGTCTCGATAGCGTGTGTTAGCTCCACTAACAACGCTAAAGGAGTTGGAACCGGTCCGACTAACTGTCACATCGGCTTCAATTCCGCCGCGTTCGTTGAGCATCACTGTGTATTTTGACTGCCCAAGTCGCATATCCAAATCACCAGCACACAGGTACTGCAAACCTTCAAGGGATTGTTTTCCCGTAATCTCAAATTTTGAAAACTGCGAAAGATCAATCAGTGCAACCGAAGCAGCCATTCGCTCCGCCTCTCGTTGGGTGATATCCCACCACGGCTGTTCGCCAAAGGTATGAATAATTCCGCACTCTGACTCTGATTCCGCGTACCACAACGGCACCTCCCAATGTGGCAAACACCCAAACACCGCACCCGCACACTTTAAACGGTCATACAGAGGAGATCGATGAAGCCCCACTCGCGGCTCAGGCTGTTTGAGAGGCCAGTGCATTGCAAACTGGGTATGAACCGCCTCTTCCATGCGTAGGTGCAAGTTTTTGGTTTCATTCCATTTCGGGCTGACACGACGAATATCAACTTCCCACAGATCGAACCTGGGACGACCGTTCAATATCCACTCTGACAGTTCTCGCCCAACTCCCGCTGATGACATCACACCAACCGAATTGAATCCTGCTGCGACAAACAGCCCGGGAAGTTCAGGTGTTTCACCTATCAATGGCTTTGTATCGGGTGTGAAACTCTCTGGTCCATTCATGAACATCTGGATTCCTGTTGACTCCAAAACCGGCATCCTTTCAACGGCAGCTTGCATAAACGGTTCAAACTGATCCCAGTCTTCAGCAAACATCAGATATCCACCATCTGCAGGAATCTCTGATGCCGGATTCCAGATCTTGGCATCTTTTTCAAATCCGCCAATCACCATTTTTCCTGTATCTCCCTTGAGATACACACCGCACTCCAAATCACGGACTACGGGTACGGGTTCTCGCAACTGATCAATCGGCTCTGTCACCACATACATGTGTTCAACAGCCTGCAACGGAACATTAACACCAACATTCGCAGCCAGCTTTCGAGACCACAGGCCGGCACACAATACAACCCGATCGCAGTTAACTCTCTCACCATTCAAAAGGGCGATGCTCTTGAGCTTGCCGTTATCAGTCACAATTCGTTCAACGGGTTGCCCCTCCTCGATCAGCCCACCCAACTGTTTGATTCCAGCAGCGTATGCTGCACATAAATCCACCGGAGAAACCTGCGCATCTTCATCAACCCAGAGTGCCCCAGCCAAGTCATCTACACGCAGATGAGGTGCTACTTGCAACACTTCCTGAGGGCTGATCATTTCAACCCTTAACCCAACTCGACATCCCATAGCATGAATCCTTCTAAGCTCGGTAAGCCTTTCATGATTTTGTGCCAGCCAAAGACCGCCGGTCTGCCGATAGCCCGTAGAACGTCCAGTTAATCTTTCAATTTCTGGGAACAAGTGTGCTGCGTACATCGCGATTTTTGTCATGTTTAGCGAGGATCGCAGCGGTCCTACGATGCCTGCAGCATGCCAGGAGGTACCGCTTCCGATTTGGTTTGCTTCAAATAGTCGAACTGAGCAGCCACCCATTTGAAGCAGATGGTAGGCAACCGATAGTCCAACTGCACCGCCACCAATGATCGCGATATCAATTTTTCCATTCACCGATCAATTCTCAATGTGGTATCCCAAATGAACATCGCCATTTTAGTTAAGCGATTGTTGGAATCGGTTCGCAATTCTCAAGTATTAATGCTTATAAATCTGCGGACGTGAACCTGGCTCAAATTCTCACAAATTTATCCAGCAGCAATCTGTCATATACAATTCTGAACGTGAAAAGTTCGACTGAAAAAGCGGCGCGCCGCAGAACTGGAGGACGTCGGTCGAAACGCGAACGGCGACGCCAAACCAACGCCTATGGGAATAGTAGCCCTTACATTCAACGTCACGTCGGAAGAATTGGTCTGTTGGACGACGCTGGCCTGTCACTCATCGAGAATAATGCCGACCGAATTCTGGATCAGATCGGCATGGACTTTCGAGATGACCCCGAAACGTTAGACATCTTTAGCCAGGCGGGCTGCAGAGTATCAGGTGAGCGGGTTCGATTTGAACCCGGATTTTGTCGCGAGGTCATTCAAATTTCAGCACCCCGACAATTTACCCAATATGCCAGGAACCCGGCCCGATCTGTCAAAATCGGCGGCAAAAACTCCCTGTTCTGTCCAAGCTTTGGCTCACCATTTGTCCACGACATAGATCGCGGCAGGCGGTACTCAACATGCGAAGACTTTGAGAATCTGACACGGCTTCACTACATGCTGGACAGCGTTCACCACTCTGGCGGAGTCGTTTGCGAACCTGTCGATTTACCTGTGTCCGAACGTCACCTCTTCATGGCTAAAACTCATTTGAAACTGAGTGATAAACCATTTATGGGTGCGGTGACAGCGCGCGAGCGGGCCGCTGACACCGTTGAAATGGTGCGAATCGTATTTGGTGAGAAATTTGTCAATGATAACTGTTGCCTTTATAGTGTTGTCAACACCAACGCACCTCTCGTGCTCGATGCAACCATGCTCGATGCACTCAAAGTTTACGCCAAAGCCAATCAAGCGGTCGTTGTCTCACCTTTTGTTCTTGGCGGTGCTATGAGCCCTGTGTCAGTTGCGGCAACACTCGCGCAAGTACTGGCGGAAGTCTTGGCTGGACTTTGCCTTATTCAACTAATAAGGCCCGGTGCACCTGCGGTATTTGGAACTTTCTTCAGCCCAATTTCCCTGCAATCCGGCGCAACAACTTTTGGCACACCAGAAGGCATGCAATTTCAGATGTGCGCTCGTTCGCTTGCCGATCGCCTAGGCGTACCCCTGCACTCAGTTGGCGCACTCACTGCATCTAAAGTCCCCGATGCACAAGCCGCATACGAGAGTGCAACTCAATTGATTGGCTCCTTCATGGCTGGCACACACTTTATCATTCATGCCACAGGTTGCTTGGAGAGTCTGTTGACTGTCGGCTACGAAAAAGTCATTATGGATGCGGACCGCTGCGCAATGCTGGCAGCATTTGCAGACAAAGTCGACCTGTCGGACGAAGCTCAGGCATGGGATGCATTTGAAGAAGTCGAACCAGGACATCATTTTTTGGAAGCAGGTCACACGCAACGGAATTTCGAGACCGCTTTCTTTCAGTCATCTGTCGCAGACAACAAATCATTTGAGCAGTGGCAGGCGGAGGGATCGAGTTGGCAGCATCAGCGCGCCAATCAAACATGGAAAAGGATGCTCAATGAATTTCAGCCACCACCCATTGAATCAGATATCGCGGAGGCTCTTGATGAGTTTGTGTTACGACGTCTGAAGGAAATTCGCACTCAATAGAGAGGTATCCAATGACACTTGAAATCGACTGGTCCTATGATGCGGTTGTCCAACGACGGGAAAATTACTACGCCGCCTCGCAAAGAAAGTTTCAGCCATACCGTAAACCACTGATCGTAAAACGCGGCCAGGGACAATATTTGTGGGATGAGGACGATAACCGTCTGATTGATCTTTTGGGAATGAATGTATGCATTTCTGTTGGTCATGCTCATCCGGACGTTGTTCGGGCTGCAAGTGAGCAGGCAGCCGTACTGCCACACTGCACAACGATGTTCTATCACCCGGTGCCAGCTCACTTTGCCGAGGAGTTGGCGACAACCATGCCTGCTGGATACGATTGGGTCGTACACTTTACCAATAGCGGTGCTGAAGCGATTGACCTTGCACTGATGATGGCACGAACTTACACCGGAAAGAGCGATATAGTTTCCCTACAGGGTGGATATCACGGTCCAACATATGGCGCCCAGTCAATTACGGGGATATCAGGGTTTCGGCATGATGTCAATTTACCTGGCCACGTGCAGTTTGCTCTATCACCAAACCCCTATCGAAGCGAGTTCGGAGACGACACCGAACGCTATCTGACATCGCTCGAAAACACGATTCGATACAACACTTCAGGTAAGATCGCCGCGATGGTGATCGAACCGGTGCAAGGATACGTTGGAATCATTCCGATGCCCGAAGGATATATTGCCGGTGCTGCTGAGCGAATTCGCGCTGCGGGCGGCATCATGATTTTGGATGAAGTGCAAGCAGGATTTGGCCGAACCGGAGATTCTTTCTGGAACTTCGAACAGCATGGCGTAGTACCTGAAATAGTTGTTGCGGCAAAGGGTATCGGCAATGGTTACCCACTAGGTGCAGTCATTGCACAAAAGGAAATTGCAGAGCCCATGGCGGAAAAATTCCTGTTTCACACCTACGGTGCAAATCCGATGAGTTGTGCTGCCGGACGCGCAGTTTTGGAGGTAATCAAGCGGGAGCAGTTACAGAATAACGCCAAGATAGTTGGAAAGCTGTTGTTGGACGGTTTATCAGATCTTATGCACGACCATCCAATTATTGGAGATGTACGCGGCAGGGGACTCATGATTGCAGTTGAACTCGTCAAAGACCGGCAAAGTAAAGAACCCGCACCTGAAGAGACGGCAATTGTGTTTGAGGAAAATCGATTTAACGGGCTTGTAAGCAGTAAAGCCGGGCCGGACCGAAGTGTATTGAGACTGGTTCCACCTCTGTGCCTGTCAACCGAAGATGTACCCGAAATTGTCCGATCAATGGACCGATCGTTTGCGGTACTGAGCTAACGACTTGTTCAGGCCTAAGGTGTCAGGACTGTGGACTACAGAACAGTTCTGACCGTAGATCCTGCACGTAATCTGGATTCTTCAAGAACTGAAGAAGAAACTGCCGATCAAACGGTCTGGATTGAGCGTAAACACCCCGGCAACGACAGCTCCAATAAAACAGCCGATCATCGCTAAAAAGTGGGCCCGGCGATTTCCTCGGCGAATCATGATAATCGCATAAATCATTGATAACAGTGTGAAAGCAGAAAGTGCATGAATTACACTGAACTCTCCATGATTCAGATCGCGTAGGCTAAATGATCCCACGGCTACCAAAGTCATCAGTCCAACCCATATTCTTCCCATGAGTTTGTGACGCGGTGTTCCCTTAGTCATGCTCAAGATAAAGATACCCAGAATTACCACGCTGAGCGCAAACGCGATGTGAGTGCCGACCATGAGAGCGTACATCAAAATCCTCCTAGCAAAATTCGTGCCCAGTATATGCAAGAGAAGTGATGCAACTGCGAATAGATCGTCGCTTCAATTGAATTTACTCCGATGCAACCAGTTTACTGCCTTCAGCAAAGCCGATGGAATAAGCGCCACAAACTACAGATAAGCTAACAAAATTCCGCCAAATACCATCGCACCAAACCAGCTGTTACCCATAAACGCGGCAAAGAACTTTTCTCGGTTTTCCTCTCGACAGGAGTACTGATGCCAGATACCGACAAATAATGCCCCACAAAGGCCAAGATAATAGTATCCGTCAAGGTTCTCCATATACCCAACCACCCCCAGTATGATTAGCGTCACTGTCTGACAGAGCCCAATCACCAGACGGTCACTTGTCCCGCTGAGTGTGGCTAGTGACTTGACCCCGATTCGTAGATCGTCGTTTCGGTCGACCATCGCATAAAACGTGTCGTAAGCACCGGCCCAAGCAATATTTGCCAAAAGAATCAGCCAGCCAACCATCGGAACTGTATCAAGATGCGCTGCAAATGCGATGGGAATCCCCCAGCCAAACGCAATGCCAAGATAGAATTGCGGTAAACCCGTTACTCTTTTCAGAAAAGGATAGGAGGCAGCGAGGAATAGCCCGATAAATGCCAAAATTATGGATAGGCGGTTAAGAAACAGAACCAGTATGAATCCGACCAGGCAGAGACATACAAACAAAATTAGCGCTTCTCGGACTGATACTTCCTTCGTTGCCAACGGCCGGTCCTTGGTCCGTTCCACATGGGGATCAAAATTGCGATCCGCAAAGTCGTTGATTACACAACCGGCAGAACGCATCACAAAAACACCGATGATCATGATCAATACAATATGCGGCTGTGGTTGCCCACCGCCCGCAATCCACAATGCCCACAAAGTGGGCCATAAAAGCAACAGGCTCCCGATGGGCTTGTCCAGCCGCATTAATCGGGCATAGGCGCCAAGTCGTTCAGACAGCACTGTACTGTCCCTCTTGAACGGTCCAGCGTCGAATCAAAGGATCAATCAAATCCGGGTGTTGTTCCAGTATCAAGTCAGCTGCCTTGATCACATCACCGAGCAGGCTCCGGTCGCGCGAAATTTCTGCTATCCGAAAGATCTGAGCACCGGTTTGTCGAGTGCCAAGAAGTTCACCTGCACCTCTCAGTTCAAGGTCTTTTTCCGCAATCTTGAATCCATCCGTCGTTTCTTGCATAACCTGCAACCGGCTTCGCGACATTTCCGAAAGTGGTTGTTTGTGCAACAATGTACACAGCGCTTGTGAAGCACCGCGACCGACTCGCCCCCGCAATTGGTGCAACTGGGCAAGCCCAAGCCGTTCAGAGCTCTCAATAACCATGAGACTTGCGTTCGGTACATCCACACCCACTTCGATCACCGTTGTCGCGACCAGTACATCAATCTCACCTTTTCTGAATTTGGTCATGATCTTGTCGCGTTTATCGCTTTTGATCCGACCATGAATCAATGCGATACGTCGGCCCGGTAACGATTGACGAACAAATTTTTCCGCCTCAACCGCAGATTCGACGTCAAGTACTTCTGATTTATCGATCAAAGGGCAAACCCAATACGCCTGCTGCCCGGACGCACACACCGCATCGACTCTTTGAATCGCATTCATGCGATGAGCGCTGGAAATAGTCTCAGTCTTGATCGGTATACGGCCGGGAGGGAGTTCAGTAATGCTTGATACATCAAGGTCTGCATAAAATCCCATCGCAAGAGTTCGTGGTATCGGTGTGGCCGTCATCACCAACTGGTGTGGCACCAGTTTATCCACCACACCCTTTTCTCGTAGTGCAAAACGCTGGCCTACACCAAATCGATGCTGCTCATCAACAATGACCAACCCCAGGCGTTTAAATTCCACGCCCTCTTGAAACAAAGCATGAGTACCGATTACGATTTTGGCCTGCCCAGTCTTCATTCCTCGTTCGACCTGATTTCTCACCTTTTGAGTTAACCGTCCGGTTAATATCTGCACATCAATACCTAACGGCGAGAACCAATCGTAAAAAGATTTCAAATGTTGATCTGCCAAGAGTTCCGTTGGGGCCATAATCGCAACCTGATGTCCGGAGTCGACAACCCAAGCGGCAGCTGCAGCAGCCACCAGCGTCTTACCTGAACCAACATCACCCTGAACTAGGCGCAACATCGGCGAAGAACTTCGTAAATCAGTGATAATTTCTCGAATCACCGTTCGCTGTGATTTCGTTGGCGTAAATTGCAGGGAATCGCGTAGCCGTTTAGAAAGATCTCCCTCTGGATTCATGCTTGGCGCGTCTGCAGTCTGCCTGATCTTCTTCTGCTGACGTCGGGCAACTTGAAACGAAACCAACTCCTCAAAAACCAAACGCCGCATTGCAGGCAGACTAGAAAAGTCCTGTTCCTCCTGATAGTCATCGATTTTGGGCGTGTGAATATCTTCGAACACTAATTCCATATCACTCAATCCATTTGCCTTGATTACCGCCATTGGCAATAGGTTAGGAACGGTCAGATTCTTGCAGTACTCCAAAGCCGACAGGACAATGTTACGCATCATCCCCTGCCCGATTCCTTCTGTCAGGCCGTAAACCGGAGTTAATCGATCAGCCTTCTGTAGTGTTGGAGAATACTCATAAACCGAATATTCAGGATGAGTCATCTGGAGGCCCCGCCCCACAAGCCTTGCCTCGCCGAAGCACTGGATCCAGCTGGCGCGTTCCAAATAATTTTTTTGCTGGTGAGAAAAATGAAAAAGAACCATTTTCATACTACCGCCGTCATCACGAATGTTGACCGTCAACGAACGGCGCGGGCGATAAGACTGATGAGTGCGGGAGCGAAAAAAGTTTTCTTTTACCGAAGTAATCCGACCAACTATCAGAGCGAACTCCCTGTCAACCAGGGAATTGATCGGTGTAATACGGGTTTTATCCTGGAAACGGTAAGGAAAGTGAAACAGTAAATCCTTTACCTGAAAAATATTCAGCTTCTCCAGGGTCGATGCAAGTTTTGGCCCGACTCGCGGAAGTACCGAGATCGGGTCTTCTTCAGGATGAGGATTCTTGACCTGCTCCACCTATTCCGGGAGAGCCACGATAGCTTCCACTTCAACTCCAACGTTTTTGGGTAGCGACGCAACACCGACTGCAGCGCGGGCCGGATAGGGCTCATTGAAAAATTCACCCATTACTTCGTTAACGATGGGAAAGTTTCCGAGATCAACCAGATAAACCATCAGTTTAACTATATGATCAGAACTGGCGCCTGCTGCTTCAGCAACCGCTAACAGGTTCTGGAAGACCTGAACGATTTGCGCGCGGGCATCACCTGAAACAATTTCTTGAGTGTTTGGATCTAGCGGAATCTGTCCAGAAATGTAAAGCGTCCCCGCGTGTCTCACTGCTTGAGAATAAGCACCGATTGCGGCAGGCGCACTGTCTGTTGTAACGATTTGTCGAATAGGCATCCTTCCACCCACACCAGATTGCAAAAACAAAGCAGCTGATCACGAACCACTAACGATCGGAAGCAGCAGTCCGAATGATTTCTTGAATAGGAAGGATTATATATTTTTGAGTTTATTCGTCGAAAGTACGCAGTGCGATCAAGGTCAGTTGAGTCTTACCCGTTCGACACTATTGACGCGTTTGTTTCTCTCTATGTTCTCTGCGATTGCATTGAGGTGTTCAAGATTCCTGACCTGAATATCACACACCACCATTGCATCGTTTTCCGATGTCGATGTATTACAGCTTGCGATATCTGCGTCATGACTTGAGATACTGCTGGTAATGCTGGCCAGTACTCCCGTTACGTTCTGACAGTTGACCCGAAGCGTAACACGGTATTCACCCTTTGGCTCGTCTGCCCAATTGAGCTTTTGCCAGAATTCGGGGGCGAGTTTGGAGTGTCGTACGTTCAAACAGTTCTGGGTGTGAACCACGATTCCCCGACCACGGTTGAATGCGCCTACGATCGGTTCACCAGGAACCGGAGAACAACACTTGGCGTACTGTACACCTAGCCCTTCTGTTCCCTGAATTGAGATTACTTCAGACGCCTTTGAATTGGAATTGATAAATGTAGATGGAAATAACTGACCAATGACTGCCGCAGCGAATCGTTCACCAGTGGCTATCTCCGTAAGGATATCGTTCCATGATTCGGCACCGAATCGCGCTGCTAACTCATTTTTCATTTCATTGGTAACTTGATTCTGCTTGATTTTGAACTTCTTCAGCATCGCCTTGAATAGCCGTTCACCCATCTTGACAAGGTCTTTAGATGACATATCCTTCAGTGCGCGGCGAATTGCGTATCTTGCGTCACCCGTTGCAGCGAACTCCAGCCACGCTGGATCTGGGCGGCTAAAACGACTTTTATGAATTTCGACCATGTCACCGTTATTCAAAACGGTATGCAGTGGTACCGGATGATTATCAATTTTTGCTGAAGTTGTACCGTTGCCCACAGCTGTATGAATGGAATAGGCAAAATCAATCACAGTGGCGCCTTTCTTCAGCTGCTTTATGTCACCTTTCGGTGTGAAAACATAAACATAGTCTGAAAACAGTTTCAGATTGAGATTTTCAAGATAATCTGCTGGGGATTTATGCTCTTCCAGTGAATGAATGACTTCGTGAAACCATTGGGTACCAGGTAAATTGGTATCTTCCTCAACGGTTGGGGCGCCTTTATAGGCAAGGTGTGATGCGACACCGGATTCCGCAACCCTGTGCATCCCCTCAGTGCGGATTTGAAACTCAATAGCCCGCCCGAAAATTCCATGTACCGTCGTATGTAGCGACTGGTAGCCGTTTATTTTGGGAATGGCGATATAGTCGTTGAACTCACTGGTTACCGGCTTGAATAGATTGTGAATCAGTCCTAAAACTCGATAGCAGTCATCTTCAGTCTTGACGATGATTCGAAAGGCAAATACGTCTGACACGTTCCTGAGTGAATTGCCTTTTTTCCGCATTTTTTCGTAGATTGCTCGAATTTCCTTGACGCGTCCCGTCACTTCGCCTTCAATTTGCCTCTTGCTTAACTGTTGTTCAATAGTGGAAATGTGATTGGAAATAGCCTGTTCAACGGAGGTATTCTTGAACCCTTTCTTGATTGCATCATTGATGACTCTATAACGCTTCGGATTTAGTGCTCTGAAGCACATTCTGTCCATTTCGCGTCGCCAACTGCCAATACCGAGCAAATGAACGATCGGAATGTAAATGTTCTCGGTTTCTTTTACGATGCGTTCAATCTTCTCCAGACGGTGAACAGTCACCGACTGTAGGTTATGCATTCGGTCTGCTACTTTGATTAAGATAACCCTGACGTCGCTTGCGGCAGCGAGAAACAGGCGACGAAGATTTTCGACTTGGGCGTGCTCGGGTGATTCAAAGTCTAATCGATCCAGCTTGCTGACACTATCAACCAGCCCAGCAATTTCTTCACCGAATTCCCGAGCCAGTTCTTCCCTGGTAATTTTTGTATCTTCCAGCGTATCATGAAGCAGAGCAGCTACGATTGTGCTGCTGTCGAGCCTTTTTTCAGCGAGAAGCGCCGCTACACTGAGGGGGTGATTGATGTACTTTTGACCTTCTAAGCGGCGTTGGCCATCGTGTGCAGCCGCACTAACTGCGTAGGCCTTTTTTATTTGTTCAATGTGGGGCTCGCTGAGATACTCTCTCAGCGTTTTGACGAGCTTTCTAAACTGAGCTTCTTCTCGCTCAGGAATTCCTATTGCGCTTCGAAGCGCTGCAAAGCTATTCCAGGACGTTCTGCTCAGCGTGCTCGCTATCAGGGTCCGTCTCGTCTGCTGATTGTTCGACGCTCGACTCGGGTTCAACTTCTGCCTCCGCGTTCACCTCTTCAGACGCCTCTATCCCCATCAACGCTTCCTCTGCTTCTACAGTCTCGTCTGATTCCTCAGTGTCATCTGATTCTTCAGACGTGTTCCCAGCCGCAATTTCCTCCAACGGAGGCAACTCAAACGGGTTAGTCACGATTGGCGTGTCATCTTCGTCTAGAATTGCAGCGGTTACCAAGCCTTCGGCAATTTCACGCAACGCGATCACGGTATTCTTGTCATTGTCCCGGTCAACCATAGGCTCGGCTCCACCGGCCAATTGTCGAGCTCTTTTTGTTGCAATCAGAACCAACTGAAAGCGATTCTCGACTTTTTCCAGACAATCTTCTACTGTAATTCTTGCCATATTTACCTCAGAAATAGAAACAGCTTGCGTGAAAATGATGGGGCGGTACGCAAATTTGGATGTGTGCTAAATTATACCTAGACTACGAATACTAGAACATCAATTAAATCGGATCAATTTGTAAGAGTTTCAAGTGAAATCAACAGCAAACGAATCAAAATTAGTCCAAGTCAAAGTGTGGGATTTATTTGTCCGAATCTTTCACTGGCTGCTTGCGGTACTCATCGTGGTCATGCTGGTGAGTGCAAATTTCGGGTACTTCGACATCCACATCACGACAGGAAAAACTATTGTTATTCTTGTGATAGCCAGGTTGGTCTGGGGAATCGTGGGAAGTTCCAATGCCCGGATCACTGCCCTGGTCTTCAAACCTAGTGCGTACATCAATTACATTAAGACACTGCCCCAAAGAAAACCCGGATACAGTCTCGCACACAGCCCAATTGGTTCACTAGCCGTTATTGCGATTCTGGGTTTTCTGGTATTTCAGCTGACAACAGGACTGTTTGCAGCTGATGTAGATGGATTAGTTGAAGGGCCGTTTGCTTACTATATCAGCTATGAACTTAGCCGAACCGCGAGTGATCTGCACTTACAGAATGTCGATTGGCTAATTTCGATCATCGTGCTGCACATTGCGGCGAACCTGTTCTATTATTTTTACAAGCGTGACAACCTGATCAAGCCGATGTTTACCGGCAGTCGATCAGTACCGAAAGATAAGTCCCAAGATCCGCCGCGACTTGCCTCACCATGGCGAGGGTTAATTGTGACGGCAATTGTCGCGGCGATTATGATCTGGATTTATGTGCAGTATGGATAAAGTCAGTTATTCCTTAGGTTCTCGAAATTGAGAATGACAGCCTTTACAACCGTCTCCACCTAAGCTCTTGACTGCTTGGCCGATCATCCCTTTGTCGCCGGAATCAAACGCGGCTTCAACGGCCCTGGCAGGCTCGACAAGCCCTTCTGCTGCAGCTACAAAATCAGACCATTCTTCCCAAATATTTGATTTCGCTTCACTTTCCTCATTTTGTTCCAGACCGGTGTCTTTGGGGAACAGACCAGGAATTTCGCCCGCTCTTGCAGCTAATTCAGCGGCCATGCCACCTAATTCCAATGGCTCGCCCTCGCCTCGTTTCAAGTAATTGGAAAATGCTCTCATACTGCCACCCATGCCTTTCATAAAATCTGATCGGGCGGCATACACAGCTTCTGCTTCTTCAGCCGAAGCGACTGTTCCTGGCATCGAATCGGCCTGAAGCGTGGAAATTGAGAATACGGCTGGTATCAATAAACCAACAGCAAGGTATTTGAAAATACGCATGATGCGACCTCTTTCAATGATTGAATTAGTAAGATACATTCTATATTGAATTTATCTATTTTGTGCTTTGGGTCGCTGTATTACCAGTAGCTGATTAAAACTAACGTTTTTTAATGTCATCTTTTTCAGAACGATATCAAAGCGAAATCGAAGCGCTGCGCCAAAAAAGCCGCACCCGTAAGCTGTCCCTAGGCGAGGGAATTGATTTCACCTCAAATGATTTTTTGGCTTTAAGTGAGTCAGATTCAATTCGTAAAGCAGTAAGGGATGCACTTGACCGCGGTGTGCCACTCGGGTCTGGAGGGTCTCGCCTCCTGCGCGGCAATCATGCAGCACACATCGAACTTGAGGAGAAGGCTGCCCAATTTTTCAACTGCGAAAAATCCTTATTTTTCGCGAATGGATACAGTGCGAATTTTGCACTGCTCACTTCACTTCCCAAGCGACACGACCTGATTGTTTTTGACGCACTGTCGCACGCGAGCATCCGGGAAGGCATTTCCGCGTCGTTCGCCAAATCTGTCAAAGTTCCACACAATGATGTTGATGCAATAGAAAGGACTCTATCCAAGTGGCATTCCACCCGCTCCCGAAACTCACTGGCATGGGTTGCAGTGGAAAGTCTCTACAGTATGGATGGCGATTTTGCACCGCTCACCGAACTGATTGAAATAGCTGAACTTTTTGATTCAATGCTGCTAGTTGACGAAGCACATGCCACCGGTGTCTGGGGCAGTCACGGTCGCGGCCTGACGGAACCATACGAAAATCATCCCAATGTGATTGCAGTCCATACCTGTGGTAAAGCGCTGGGTGCGGCGGGTGCACTGGTGTGTACATCTGCTGTACTGATCAATTACCTGATCAACAAGTCTCGGCCATTTATTTATTCTACGGCACCGCCGCCGATTAACGCGATCGCTGTCAGTGCGGCACTTGACCTGATTGATGCTAAACCGGAATGGCGAGACCAACTTCACGAATTGATTGAGCTGGCGAATCACCAGATAGAGAACAAATTCGAAATGAAGGGTAGCGGGAGTCAAATCATACCGTTCATTGTTGGTGCAGACAACCATGCAATTCAAGTGGCAGAGGCCATGCAAAATGCAGGTTTTGATGTGAGGGCCATTCGCCCGCCAACCGTTCCGGAAGGTACCGCTCGTCTTAGAATCTCCATTACTTTGAATATTGAAAAAAGCGACATACTTCGGTTTTTTGAGACTCTATATGAAGTAAAACACTCGCCAAATATCAGTTAATCGTTAATTCACACCATGACATCTGACTCAACGCAATTGACCCATGGTTTCCTGGTTACCGGTACCGATACAGGCATCGGCAAAACCGTTGTTTCGGCTATGTTAGTGCGTGCTCTGAATGCCTCCTACTTCAAACCTGTTCAGGCAGGATTGGACGAACCAACGGACACGGATGCTGTGAGAGATCTATCCGCGATGCCGAAAGATCGATTCTTTCCAGAAAGTTATCGTCTGAAGGAACCGGCCTCACCGCACCTGTCCGCTGCAATGGAAGGGATTGAGATCGACATCGATCGTTTACAGTTACCAAAATCCGAACATCCTCTGATCGTTGAAGGGGCAGGTGGCGTGATGGTACCACTTACAAACTCAGTATTGTTCATCGAGGTGTTTGCCAAATGGCAGCTACCGACCATTCTTTGTGCTCGAACCTCACTCGGAACAATCAACCACACTCTCCTCAGTCTCGCTGCACTTCGTGATAGAAATGTACCCATTCATGGCGTTGTCTTTGTTGGCGACGCTCACGAAGAAAATGAATTCATCATTCCGCGCTTTGGGAACGTAAAACACTTGGGGCGTGTACCCTTCATGAATCCACTTAATCAGAACTCTCTATCGAGGGTGTTTGAAGAAAATTTCGATCTGAATAACTTTCAGAGCAGCGTGTGATGTTGTCAGAATTAATTCAATTCAATCTGACTGGCTTAGCAGGAACATTCGTTAATTGGGTTTGTGCGCTGGAGTGAACGGCGAGTTGCAATTGCGACCACTCGTAATGAAATTCAGTAGCCTAGTTCAGGAATTACTGGATTCTGCAACGGTTCGCCCGCGAGGAAGAGTTGCAAGTTGCGAAAAAACAATCCCAATGTCATCGGTATGTAGGAATCCCCGTCATCAGCCGAAATATGGGGCGAAACTATCAAGTTCCTGGTGCTCCAGAATCGTGAATCCGCCTCGATAGGCTCCGGGTCAAAAACGTCCAGTATGGCGCCACCGAGCGAACCTTCATCCAATTTGTCACACAACGCGTCATAATCCATTACTGTCGCACGCCCAATGTTGATTATTCCTGCAGTTGGTTTCATCAGGTCAAGTCGTTCACGCGACATAAGACCGCGAGTCTGTGGGGTATCCGGTGTCGCAATCAGCAAGTAGTCTGCGTCAGGCAGCACTTCATCAAGCTGCGCTGTTTTCACTACCCGATCACATCCTACCACCGGGCTTCCAGAACGGTTGACGCCAATTACCTCCACTCCCAGCTGCTTTACTTTTCCTGCAGCAGAACCACCAAGCGTACCTGTTCCCAGAATTACCAACGTTTTCCCGGCAATTGGCGAAGAGTAGAGTGAATCGTAAACTGAGTTGCGCTGGTTGAATGCTACCGCGGGAATATGTGTGTGCAGCATCAATACGGCCATCAGACCAAATTCACCTGCTTTAGCAGCATGTACGCCCTTGTTATTGGTCAATGTTACCTGTTCCGGTAACCATGTCATCGGAATCAGATGTTCAACACCCGCACCAATGCAGTGAATCCAGCGCAGACGAGGAGCAACACTACTTAGATTCTCGGTTGGCAAATCCCAAGTCAACAAAATATCGGAGTCAGTGATGGACGATGTAAAGTTGTCAGTATCCCAGTCGATAAAGTAATCGACCTTGCCAACAAGATCTGGAAATTCTGTTAGCGCGGCATCAATTCGCTCACGCGTGATGGTGAAGACAGCTTCACCCTCGGGCGTGTTTGGAAAAGAACCTGGCTGCCAGCGGTTGTTCTTGACATGTACCTTCAACTAGAGCAACTCCGTTCAATCAACTTCGTCTGCTTCTAGTTTCTTAAGACGCGAAACGATTTCATCGTCTCGATTCCCTTCATTTAGATCCTCCAGTTCGAACTGCATCTCCATCACTACACTACCGATACGGTCCAGATACATGTAATCATCTTCGTCATTCTTTTGCGGCAAGGATAATACGGTATCTTGTCCATAGGTTCTAATACAACTATCGGCTGACTTGATCGGTTGGGGCGGTTCGATTTGGTTGGCCAGAGCGCGAATCTGTTTTCGCACGCGCCGCCGGTAAAGTGCGATGCCACGATCAGTCGGCATCAAATTCTCACCCTTATGTGTTGATATGCCACCCATCCCCTCGACTGCCTCGGAATCTGCCGGAAAGCGTTTCCTCTCCTCGAGGCTGCGATCAAGAATTTCACCCTGCTCAATCATCTCATGCCCTTCCCTAGTGTTGTATTCATGCGGGTCCCAACGACTACCGAAGTTGGCCCAAGCGTAGACAATTGAATTTTCATCATCCACAGGTACAACCCATCGGGTGAAACAGGAACGTCCAAAATAGCATTGACGCGTGCCGTCGACAGCAAATGCTGACCCAGCCTGCGTGAAGTTGGGAAGAATGAGCTCATTCACCCGAACCCATACATTGTCACCGACACGTCGGGTCGAAGAGCCGAGGAAATGATTGTCATTGCGCTCATAGAACTTCAACGCACCCTCTGCTTTCATGCCTTCTGAAAACTGCGGGTGACTATTCCGACTGTGTAGATAAGTCGTGTGAGTCGGGTCCATAATTGCATCAAGTACCTGAATCCAGTTACATCTGTAAGGCGCTTTATAGGTTGTGCTAGTCATGTCATCGTAGATACACGCGTCATATATTGGGAATTCCGGTTGCCGGTCAGGTGGACCTAAATAGGCGAAAACCAATCCGCGAAATTCGATGACAGGGTAAGCACCAAGACGAGTGTTTTTGCGCAGTGTTTCTGCCGTTTTGGAATCTTCAGCTGGCATCTCCAATATTTCCCCATCCGGTGCGTATAGCCAACCGTGATAGCAGCAACGTATCCCGTTATCCTCGCATTTACCATATTCCAGCGAAGCTCGACGATGGATACAATGCTTGTGCACCAGTCCGATCTGATCCCGCTGCTCTCCATGTCGAAACAGAACCAGGTCCTCACCGAGAATCCTGATAGCTTCGGGCAACTCACCCAGTTCTTCCGTGATATAGACAGGATGCCAGAATCGGCGAAGGTATTCGCCAGCAGGTGTGCCTGGGCCAATTCTGGCAATTTCCTCATCAACCGCAGCCATCTGAGACTGGGCATACCCCCTGAAACTGCCGACTATAGCTTGTGGCTGATAAGTATTATCTGGCATACTCATTGCATTCCGTTGGTAGCATGAGAGTAAAGGTGGTAGTTGAAATGCATACTTATTTCTCTGGGACTACCCGCTGACTAGTAAATACTCTATGTGATCGACTGCTCTTTTTGAAACTGACAGTTAGCGACACAAAATAGGGAGCTAAAACTCCTGATTTATTTCGACCTTTTACTCTCTTTAATTTTGTTACCATTTTATAAAGCATCGTTTTCTGTGCTAATCTGCAAATTTAGCAATAGTGTCGCGCTAACATCGGCATGATGTACTCAGCTTACTGAAGTTCTACCGCAACAAGTCGTGCAGGATTGATTGAATGTAAACTTGAATTCATCACTCTATTTTCAAGTAAGAGAGCTTGTGGCAATAGCAGGCGAATCTTCAGCCAGCGCTTCACCAAGCCTCATTCCCATCGATCTAGGACATTGAAGAAGTTCTTGGAAATAGCCATTCATTAAATTTATTTTCATCAATCGTTTGCGAGAATTTTTGTTTTCGGGTTTGTGGGCAGAGTATTTTCCAATGGCAGTGAGTCTAAATGGAGAGTTTGGAATGTGGTTTTTATCCGACAATCCCCATCACGATACAAGCCGATAAAGAAAACCTAAATCAAATTTCCAAATTATCCAGATTGAATTGTTCCGCTTCAAATTCAAATAAGTCATTTGGTAATATCATTGAACTTCAAAGTTCTTCGTTTTCTGTAACAAATTCCAATCTGTGCGGCTAATGAACGAAGTACAGACACGCCGTCTGGATGAATCTGTCTGTAAATCTGCTGACTAACTCAATTTTCCAAATCAACGAGAATCTATATGAACAAAATCGCCTCACCTGTATGGCACCCATTCACTCAGCATGCGATTTTCCCTGAGTTTCTTGAAATAGACTACGCGAATGGGGCTTACCTCTATACCAAAGACGGTCAGCAGATTATTGACGCGATCTCTTCCTGGTGGGTGATTACGCACGGACATTGTCATCCTAGGCTGCAACAGGCGGCTAAAGATCAAATGGAACGATTGGACCAGGTAATTTTCGCTGGCTACACGCACGAGCCAGCGGAGCGGACAGCCAAGATGCTGATTGACCTCACGCCACCAGGGCTCGACTACGTGTTCTTTTCAGACAGCGGTTCAACTGCGGTTGAGGTCGGACTAAAGATGGCACTCGGCTATTGGCATCACCAAAATATCCTGCGCAATCGGGTAATCGTTATGGAACACAGCTACCACGGTGACACCATAGGAACGATGTCAGTTGGCGAGCGAGGAGTATTCAATCAACCCTACAATCCTTTGCTGTTCTCTGTCGAAACGATTCCCTTTCCGACTGCATCCAAGGAGCAAGACACACTCGACGCTCTTGAGACGAAATGCAAGCAACAACCTGAAGCTGCCGCCTTCATTGTAGAACCGCTGGTACTCGGTGCCGGAGGCATGCTTATGTATAGCACTGATATTCTTCGGGAAATGAAACGAATCTGTGAACTTTATGATGTGCTGTTCATAGCTGACGAGGTGATGACTGCGTGGGGCAGGACTGGTAGCTTGTTCGCCTGTGATCAGGCCAACATTGTTCCGGACATTGCCTGTTATTCCAAAGGTATTACCGGCGGATTTCTACCACTTGCAGTTACTCTCTGTCATTCACGAATTTTTGACGCTCATTATTCAACTGACAGAAGCAAGACGTTTTTCCATTCCAGTTCCTACACTGCAAATCCCATTGCTTGTGCAGTAGCCGCCGCCAACCTCGAAATGTGGCAGGAAGATAAGGTTAGGGAGCAAATTCGAGAGACTGCAACCAGGCAAACGCAAAAGCTCAAGGAGATGGTGGGGCTTGATTCACTTACGAATTTTCGACAGACTGGAACCATCGCAGCGATGGATATTCAAGTTTCTGATAGTGGCTATTTATCTGAAATTGGTACGCAGCTCTACCTTCGATTTCAGAAGAGTGGTGTATTATTAAGGCCACTAGGAAACACGATTTATGTACTTCCACCCTACTGCATGTCGGATAACGATTTTGATACAGTTTACGAAGTTATCGCTGAAGCAATTTCCGACCTTGTCAACGCTGAATTGTGAGAACTGCTGATAATTGACCCCTTACGACTCCAAGAAGAGTTGAATTCTTTACCAAGGGCTAATAGTTCGGCCATCCTTTGTGACTTTATACTTTTCCCTAGTTTAACTGTCCAAATGAGTCTACGTGCTGGTTACGTTGTTATCTCACCCGTATCACTATCTCGTCTCCGAAATAATTTTCCTGCATCGTCGTCAGACACAGAGAGAACTCAATCTTTACCCGGTAGTGGGTCTTTTTTACCATTTCTGGTTATAACAGATAACTGGATTTGCCACCAAGAAATGGGTCGCGGTCTATCGCAAGCATCATACCACAGTTGAATCCGAGGAAGATTTCCACTGTCCACAACTCCTAGGGATTAACAGAGTGCTTGAGGGCAGTCTGTTTCTGTATCAGCGAACCGTGCAGCAGCCAAGAATATTGGAGCAAGATGGAAAATGCACACCGGACAATTGGTTTGAGAATCGAGGTAATGCTGAGCACCCCAACTTCGGAATTTTCATCCTTTTGTTTATCAATATGTTTTTTATTCCGCATATTGACTGGTTTCGTGATATGGGTCTCGTACATATGGTGTGGATACCATTCTAGGCCGCTGATGTAATCAACGGCGTCGGCAACTTTCTTGGTTATCGAAACTATGACCTGCCAGATGCCAGTAGCAATATTATTCCGCGGGGTTATATCGGCGGTTAGGAGTTGCACAACAATCATCACACCTGCCCGAATTCTGCAAAACTTTCTTTTCGCCAGAAGGAAATTGATCTCGGATAGATTTTCATACGCTTGCTCGCTAATTTCAGACCACTGGAGGTCCAGTGGCGAATTTCTGTCATCACCTACATCCACGACAAATCACAGTGCAATTTCGATTTGATTAGTGTATTTATGTATGAAGTTAAATTTTTTAGTGAATTCTATCTAGTAAAAAGTAGCCTTTCTCTTACTCTAGTTTCAATGTCCCACCACATTGCTTCATTTTCATATGACTCAGCAATGCTGTCTAGCACCTTTCCAACAAAAGGGAATTCGTACTTACGCTCGCGGGACCAGCGGCGATACTGTGCTGCTAACTCCCTTTCTTGGTTACCACCCACTTCTCTAAATTCCGCTTCTCGAAGATTTCGTTTGCCGACATTAAAACCAATACTAACGTGCGAAGTAGCCATCCATTCCAATGCCTCACATATTTCGCGGCATGGCCAAACTCCATCACTGTCAGCGGATGCGCTAGCAAGCATTTGCCCTATCATCTCGTCACCAATATCAACTCGGTTGTGCTGTTGGAGTAGGTAGCGAACTTGACGCAGCCAGTCATTCAACTTTTCAACGTCAATTTCTCCCTTTGCATCGGTGCCAGGAATCCGTTGTTTACGGTACAGAAATGTATACCAATTATTTGCCACTCTTTTATGTTGCTCGGGACTACTAAATCCCAATTCGGAGAATTCTTCCACAGTACCGTCTGCACGTTTAAACAAACATCTAATCACATGTACGAATAATTCAGGCGATTCAGAAACTCGTTTCTCAAGATTCGGGACTCCGTATTCGGAATAATTGAGGACCGCAATGTAAGCGAATTCAAGTTCGGCCTTTTCATCATCCGAAATGTCTGATCTTTTGTTGAGTTCTTCAAACGCATTTGAAACATCGTGGTCAATTTCAATCATTCGTGAAGATTTTTCAATAGTATTTTGAACCAAAGAGCGGAGCAACTTTACTAAACGCGATGTCTCGACTTTATGCCACATCATATAAGCCGATGAAAAAGCAACATCCAGGCGACCTACGTTGAGCAACTGATCCAGTGACTGATTGACCTCTTCTGCGCTTTGTAAAAATGGCCACAATCTGGGCTCCACATTTTTCCAATAAGCTTCGTGGAGCGATATATCCTTTTCATCTAGAAAATTCCATGTGCTCTTTCCATATGGCAAACAAAGTAGTATCGTTAGTATTTTGTCATTGATTTTTTTAGAAGATTGAACAAACGAATTGATAAAACTAGATTCAACTCTACGCAGCAAACCAGCGAGACAAGCTTTGTATTGTTGTTTATCTCCACCTGTCGCAATTTCGAGACAGGATTCTGCGAATCGTGCAACATCTTCACCATCGTCCAGAATTCTTGGAATCAGTTCACCAATTACCTCTGCAGTATCATTTACTCGATCTAGGAGATCCTCCACACCTTCGAAACCGCGTTCATTCCAGATAGCCCGAAGTGCATTTTTTCGGAGTTTCTCTAATCGTTTAATATTTTCCTTATAGTCAAAATTTCGGTTTTTTGACTTGTCAGTTGATATATCTATCCAACGCGATTCGAATAGCCATACAGATTGAATTACTGGGTCTTTAGACAAAAGCTTCTCTAAAATTACATTCACACGTTGAATGTTCGACACTCTCCCACCACCGCGGCGGTAGAATTGGATGGATTTTTGAATTTGTTGGCGCAATTGCGCTTTTTCTTCCTCCGATGGTTTCGAATCAATCCATTGATCAATTAGTTTCCAGATCGCAAGTCGTTTGTCTTCGGGAAAGTGATCAAGTCTTTTGACAAGGTCAATTAATTTATCTCTATCGTAAGTCGGCCAATTAAGGGCAATTTCAATTACTCTAAGGAGAAATTCCCGACGCTCTTCATAATTTGCCATTTGGTGTGAATTTACCGCATCGTTGCGCCAGCGAGTACGATAGTTTATCGACACAGAATCTCTTCGCCAGTCTATTTGAGATAAACATAAACCCCACCCAATTGAAGGGTGTTTATGGCATAGAGTCTCGAAAGCCACTATTCTATCGTCAAGTGAAGAATTGGTCATAGGCCACCAGAATCGGAATAGAGAATTCAGAGTGTTTACGGAGGTATTTAACCAATTATCATGACCTTCTTTGTGTTCTAATTCGCAAAGCTTCGCAAGGACATTCACTACGCGGGGGAAGTAAGAGGGATTCCAGGCAAGACATTCCAAAGCCCACAATAAATGAGTACGCTTAGGGCTATCTAAATAACCACTTGACACTGGGTACATGAGCTCACGCAATACAGGTTTGATTTTTTTCAGATCAGTTTCAATTAAGGTCAAAATTGTTTCAGGCGCAGCTTCCGCATATTCAGGAAGATCGGAATTTTGAGACATGAATCTCTCAATGCTAAACGGGGTAAACAGATTATTGATGAGGCTGGAAACTCGACTTTCAACGTCAACACCCAATTTATGAAAGAAGAGGTCTTCTCCAAAAACAGCAAGTACGGTTAAGGACTCGCGAATTCCATGACGAAGAGCATCGGAGTAATTTCTAATTTTTCCATAAATAGCCGCTGCCCATTTTTTGTCTTCCGGTAAATCAATGGCGGGGTCTCGTTCTGAGAGTACGAGTTCAGCCACAAAGAAAAAATCTTCTAGATCCTGCTTTGTAACAAATTTAGCGATACCGAAAAGCGAGTCGGTTCTTGAAATGACACCGCGAAATTGCCCTTCTGACCAAAGTGGTGAGTCTTCGAGAGCGAGCAGTTCGGATATTCCAATTTCCACATCATCGTATTCGTTCGTATCAGCTAACAACTGAACAACCTCACGATCAGCCGAATTTGTGCTGTCCCAAGCGCCAACGAGAGTCGTTGGAAGAAGAATTCTCGCAATATCTACACGTCCGGCCCAAGGTGGTTTCTTTATGGCTGGTATCTTGGATAATGTTCTTCTCAATATTGTGGGCGAGCGCGCTGATTCGCGTTCAAGTCGTTCAATGCTGTCTTCCGAAAGATTCATATCCTTCAACGCGCTTTGGAAGTTTTTCTTTCCGACAATTCCTAATCTAATGTCCGGGTTAATATTTACTTCGTTGCTTGGACGAACGATGATACAGTGGCAACTCCGATACAAACCTCCCATTAGTTTTTCAACCTCTGAGTTGTGAACTACTGCAATCTGCGGAGCAACTTCAGCTGATTTATATCTTTGCACTGCTTCGACTGAATCGAAAATAACGGCATTCACTTTCAGCTCATCAGTACTACTTTTCAATTCGTCGAATAGACAGTAGAGAAATGCAAGTCCTTCTTCACGTGAATCGGCGGCAATCACAAATGGTTGAGTCGGCGGCTCAGTTAACCATTGTTTGAAATCGTTGGACGATTCTTTAACGAACTGATCGAACAACGTTGGATTTAGTACCGGTTCACAGGTTTCCGCCCATTCTGCCCAGCACTGATCGAGTGACCGATATCCACTTACCTTTTTACCAAGTCGTTCAGAGAACCAAATTTGGGTAGCCGCCGAATGTTCAAGCCACTGCTCCAAATCACTCGCATCGTATACTCGTACATCTTTCCAATGATCAAGATTTCTTTTTTCTGATACCCAAATTCTCTTCTGAGGCCAATTTCGCGCAGTGACAAAAATAATGGTTGTAAGGCGTCTTTCTTCTACTGATACTAATTTCACGCGCGCCGTGTAGTCTTTTTCTATCTTAAAACGAGGCCGTTGACTACAACTGAACTCCCAGCAGGACCGTCCATTTGGAATCCATGGTGTTGCAGACTGTGTCTCCACGGTCCCATCCCATCCGTGTCGTTGAGCATTATCGTAAGCGGGAAGATCAATGAAAACCAGTTTACTTCCTGTAGAATGAATTAGTCGTCGTACTAACGCTGGAAGCTCTGATCGCGCCGAAGCTTGGTTTGCCCAATGTTCAATTTGTGCGGCTTTGATCGAAGTCAACATTGGGGAATGGGTACCAGCTACGATGGACATGTGCACTGCTTCTGATCGACGGTCGAAATGAGATTGGAGATCAAGGAGTTTCTCCAGGTCAGCACCAAAAGTTCGCTCCAAACGTAATGCCATTTCCGTTGAAAGCGATGATTTCCCATTCAAAAAATTAGAAAGAGCAGGTCTTCCTATTCCCAAAAGTTCTGCAGCTTTGGTGATTGTTACTTCATTCGGTATTACATGTTTCTTTACATAAGTACCTGGATGAAGCGGAATTTTGTTGTTTTCTTTCACGACTACAACCTTTAGTCTGGATTTGTTGAATTAATTAGTAGCGAATAAATATTGTATCGTGTAACCTAACACGATACAATATTAGAATCATCTAAATCCATTCTGAATTAAGTCAAGTTCAAAATTTTTTGCTACAACCATGAAGAAGAAAATTTCACCGGGAGCAATACACGCTCTCAAAGAGGCGCTAACGCACGTTTATTGGTACAAAAAAGATCTCCGAAGCTTCCTGTCACATTGCCTCTCACAAAGTGCCTTACTGTCTCGATTGAACTGGTTGGAATATAAGCGGAACATCGTCGGAAATTTGATTGATTATCTAGTGCAACATGAACAAATTTACCAAGATGACTTACTTCAATTGATGTTTGAAGTAAGCGACTTAACGGATTTTACGCACCTCCAAAATCTTGAGAATGGGGAAGTAAAAGCCCAAAAAGCGAAAGCTGCAGTTGCCGCCCTTCGTAATCAATTGAAAGGACATCGAGACATTGTTGATGAGCAAAAGAAAATCAAAGAACGGAGAATACAAGCGAACAACAGACTGGCAAGTGTTAACGAAATTCAAGATCAAATTTCTAATCTAAAGGAAAAATTTTATGGGTTGGTAAGTTGTAGTAATTCACAGCAGCGAGGCTACGACTTGGAAAAATTCTTAACAGACTTATTTGACATATTTGATCTTGACCCTAGTGCAGCATTTCGAATCAAAGGTGAGCAAATCGATGGCTCGTTTAGCTTTGAAGGAACCGACTATTTGGTTGAAGCCAAGTGGCAAAAGAACCCAATTGGAGCAAAGGATTTAGATAGTTTTGCTAGTAAGATATCTCGAAAACTTGATAACACGCTTGGGTTATTTGTATCCATCAACGGGTTCTCAGAAGACGCAATCAGCATACATTCATCAGGGCGTCGCGTCGGAATGTTACTCATGGATGGTAGCGACCTCATCGCAGTATTGGAAAATAGAATTAATCTGGATGAGTTAATTAGACGCAAGCGTCGAATTGCCGCTAAAACAGGAAAAATTTACACAAACATTAATGAGATTATTAACATGAAAGTCTGACATTCTCGCTAGTTTGGTATTACCGAAAGTGATTATTCATTGGTTAGTTCCGATAGCCACGCGACAATGTAAACTTCTATCTTCATGAGAAATTGGAGTTACTGACAAATTGAAATTTTCTTTATACGGCTGTGCTTACGTGACTACGCTGAGGCTGAGATAAATTCAACATGATCAGACAACCGCACATTGTTAGATATATTGCGCAACAAATCTCTTGCGCCGCAGATGGAGTACTAGAGGCCTACCAAAATAATCGAGTTGAAGAGGAACCGCAAATCACGGACCGAATCGTCGGTGCAATTGAAGAGCGAGTTAGATCCGACTTTCCGCCCAACATATCTAAAAAAAATTATTCGGAATTACCAAGTAATTCAGCACATGACCCCAGAGTAGTTTCTGAAAGAATGTGGACTCGATATCCTAGTCCTATTGTCTGGAAAGCTCGCAGCCTAAGAACAAGTTCCGGTCGCGCTGCCGAAGAAAAACGTCACGGCGCGGATTTGATGGGTGTTCTCGACATAGACTTACCCAATTACCGCACCACGAAGGGTTTCTTGGCACAAGCAAAGTTAGCAGAACCTCGACGAAAATTTCCTAGTGGGGAATGGGAACGTTTGCAGGTCCAGTGTGAGAAAATGCTTAGTAGAACACCAGATTCCTTTGTTTGGGTGTACTCCAAAAAAAGGGGAATTAGAATTTTCTCCGCTGCTTCTGTCGTAGAATTAACGTCAAAAAATATATTTGATCTTTACGACCGCAGTGTATCGAGTTTCTTTGAACTTCATTTGGAATGCTTTATTGGCGATCGCCGATTGAACTCGACAGATATTGACACCTTGGATGCTCTAGACGAACAGTCTGCCAAAACGGGTTTCGAACTTTCGATCAGATCTACCGAGTGAATATTTCTTGCTCGATCGCGCTTTAATCAACCCTACTAAATTCCGTGCTACCTGTTAGAGATTACGCTTGTGGAAGGTGTTAAATTAAAACACTTTGTAGAATCAAATCCTTCAACAAACCACGAATTCCGATATACAGATTATGAAACTGCCTGATGCTACAAGACATTGTCGAAACTGGATTCGATGATTTGTAAACCCAGCTTTTCAGTTTTACGGGCAATGCTGTCGACTCTCTTTTGGTGTCGGTTTCGGTCAACCGTTAGCATCGGCACGACTATGGCAATTTGGACAAAGTGCGATTTTGTTGTTATGGTCGTAAACCTCGCTCTTGTTCCAAGGAACTATATGGTGAATTTCTATCTCAATGTGTGTACAGGTTGGTATAGCCCATCGATGGCCCGCTTCGACCAAGAGCTTTCTGTTGACGTAAGCATGAATTTGTCTGCAAGCCGAGTGCTGGAAAACGTCCTGCTTGGCTTGATGAATAGCTAATGAACATAGGGAACCGACTCCGATTGAGACACATGTAAAGTCGAAAACCGATAAAAACGGTTGTCCCCGCGTTACCTTACTTCACCGTGTCAGTAATCAACTCTACTCATCATCCAAACTATCTCTTTTCAGATTCGATGATATAAAGAATCGTTTTAGTGATTCTTGAAAGTTTAGAGAAATTCAAATGACAAAAAGGAAGCGAAAAATAAACGCGGCTGACCTGCCAATAGTCTTATATCTAAATCAAAGACTAACTTTTGATCTACTTGCCACGCTCCAGGGTGGATTTTCTAGTTTATCTACAGTCGAAACCACCTCATCGGGAGAATCAACCACCAGTACAGGAAAAGACGCAGGAATTGGAGTTAGTAATACATTTGCTTTCTTGGGTATTAACTTTGGAGTTCAGCATTCTCAACGGACGGCACAGCAAAATACAGAAAGTAGGGTGGAAGAAATCGTGCATACACCAGCATCGCTTTTTTCTAAACTTAGAAATGAGCTACACAAACAGAGTCTAGTAAGTAGTGTCGCTGAACCAGCAGACCTAAACAATATCCAGCCAGGTAATTTTGTGGAGTTCGAAGCAACCATTCAAAAGAGTTCATTAACTGACGCACTAGACAGTTTCCTAAAATTGCTGCCATTAACTAAACTGGCTGATGAAAAATTTCTTCTGTCTAACGAAAGAAAAGGGAACAGAAAGCAGCAAAGACGAACTGGTAACCAGCAACCGGAAGAGTTTAAAGTCTTGGTTAGCCAGATAGAAATTTTTAAATCTGTTGCTGCATCCGAAGGAACTCATGACTTTGTTGCCGAAATGGATTCTCTAAAGGTAGTATTACCAATAGAACCAAAATATCTGATTGATCCTTCTATGAACGACATAATTGATGGTACATTGCGCGTATTCGGAAAAACTACAAAAGTTGTACTAGATAAAAATGAAAAAATCAGTCTTTTCAGAAAATCAGCCATAGGTGAATTTAAAGAAGTTGGAGACGCTCTGAATCCAGTGAAAGACGCTATTGCGGCGTCTGGTTTTTTTGGTTCAGTAGATACCGAAATTTTTGGACCAACCATGCAAGTCATTCCCATCTCTATTTTTGCTTAGTTGAATAATTGACTTGAAATGGACACTTAGATTGCTCATGTAAATTAGGAAATTGTTACAAATCGATGTTGGTCGTAGGAGTTAAGGAAACGCATAGTGGTTTTGATGCGCGATATTGGAAATGTCACCCAGTTGAGGCGATTTTGATGCCCTGCTCCCAGGAACTGACTACGAGCAAAAGTTAAACTTCTTTCATTTTTATTCCGTCGATTTCCCTGAACTCAAAAGACTTTACACATTTACAAAACCACAAATCGCAAATTTTGATTAGGTTTCACCGTTGTTTTATTGAAGTCACCATCACACTGATCCACTTCGGTTATTTCTTAACAAAGAAAATTCCTCGATTTACTAATACCGACAATTTGTCTTTCAAGATGAAAGTTCGATGATAGCTGGTTCGAAATATGCAGTTGTTTCAGCGATTTCATTGCTTTATTAAAGCACTGGTGCCATATGGTCTGATTATTGCTGTATCAGCTTTATTGCTAGACGTAATGACTTTCATAATCGACATAGAGGACAAACAATCTGAACGATTATTTTCAGCATGGAGGTATGTCATAGAAAATGATCGCTTAACTAGAGACTATATGGCTAACTCTTATTTGACTGCTCCCGTGGTCTCTAATCGGAATACTGAATGGGTACTTGAGAATAATCGTAGTGATGTTGGTGGTGCAACGTTTCGAGCATTGGAATTAATAAACCGAGAGGTAGAGGGGAACTTGTGTGCGTCGTGGTTGCAACCCATATTTCGATGGTTATCCGGAAGTGTTCATAGATACTGCATCATTCCCGCTCGACAGAGAGACTCGCTTGCCAATCGGTATCTGCCGCATCATGACCTCACAGGAATCATTCTTGACAATGCTGAATTTACGGGTACATGTTTCAAAAGTTCAGTATTTACGCTTGCAAGTCTCAGAAATGCAGATTTTAGGGAAACTGTCCTGTGTGAGACGAATTTCTTTGGTTCCGATCTTTCCAATTCCGATTTTTCAGATTCCGATTTAGCAAACGCGCATTTGTCTAGTGCTTACTTGGTTGGCGCGGAACTATCTGGAGCAAACCTTAGAAATGCTAATTTATATGATGCTAATTTAGCTGAAGCTAAATTAACTAGAGCGGATTTGACGAATTCCTATCTAAATTTAGCAATACTTGTTCGCTCAAACCTAGAAAACGCTACATTCTGTAATACAAATGTATCAGGAGCAGACTTTTCCGAAGTAATTGGACTGAAATATCAACAGTTAAAAGGGATGTGTATTTGGAAAGGTTTCGCTCCACCCAAACTTCCAAATACGGGTAAATTGACGATGACCAATGGTGATTGGAAAACTAAATTGTGTAAGCCACGCGAAGAAGCGAATTGTCCATCCAAGAATTTATCCTCTGTAAGTAATTGCAATTGTATTTCTGCTAAGTGATTTGACACGAAGTACCGATAGCATAGAATTGAACCACAATACCCTAGAAGGTTCAAAACTCAATGAAAAAACCGCAGGTAGTAAAATCAAAACCAGCTTCAATTCGGGCAACTTATCAGGATGTGCTGGATGCTCCACCGCACATGGTTGCAGAAATAATCGACGGTACGCTTTATACCCACCCAAGACCAAGAGTTTCTAACGCAATTGCCAGTACTGGGCTTGGAGGCTTCATCAGTCAGACTTTTCAATACGGTCGGGATGGACCTGGCGGCTGGTGGATTCTGTTCGAACCTGAACTCAATGTAGGTGATGACGTTGTGGTACCTGATATTGCAGGGTGGCGACGCAAGCGAATGCCTGAATTACCAACTGGAGCATACATAACATTAGCGCCGGATTGGGTGTGCGAAGTACTTTCGCCGTCAACTCGCACGTTTGATCTTGGGGGCAAGCGTGCGGTTTACAACCGCGAAAGAGTCAGTTATCTTTGGTTAGTTGATCCAGATGCCCGATCGCTGGAAGCAATGGCATTGCTTAACACAGAATGGGTGTTGATAGATACGCTGTTCGATGAAGCGCTGGTGTCGCTACCACCATTTGAGGCAACCAGTTTCAATCTTAGTGATTTGTGGCCACCGCATGCAGTTCACAAAGACTTGCCACCGCAGGAAGAGCAGCCAAGCAAGTTAAAAGTCGAATCTGAACCGGGAATTGCTGAAACATCCAAGTGAAGTTTAGTGACTTCAATAATTTATCCTCTGAGTGAGAATTTATTCTTTCGAGTAAATTTCGAAGTGCACCAGTTCAGAATCTTCTCCGGATTCTCTAAATCTTTTTACGAATCAGCGATTTCATCCGATCGTTTTTGCCAAGATTTGCGTTACTCGGCAATATTCGCATGTAAGACCGTATTTCGGTCAATCGGATATTTGTCAAGCAATTTTTTGAAGTTGCTGAGCAATAACCTAGGTTTGAAGAATTTATTTAGGTCACACTATCGCAAAGTATTTCCCTCTGGACCAATCATTTTAGATGTTGACCTACAAATGGAGCCAGTCCAGTAATCAGAAGATCCGTCAGAACATACTTTGGGTAGTGACAAATTAAGAGTTTTTTGCATTTAGTTTAACAGGTGAAAAATCTGATCGATTCAACGTATTTCATTGCGTTCAAATTGTTCTCAATTCAATATTTTTATTCGTAGAGGCTAGCTCTCTTTCATTCCTATTTCGCTCAGCGCATAATGATATAAACCAGAGTATTGGATTCATGTTTCTGAATAATTCTGTTTTCAAAACCATGTCAATGTAAATACATAGCACCCTTAATTTTGTGTAATGATTCTGACGACTAGTCACCCCGGATTAACTCATTTGACAATTCCAAATTTGCTCAGAGTAGCTTTTTTCTTTACTCTCAGTTTTTTACTGTTGGCGCAAGTAACGCTTGCCGACACAGTTTCGGAAAAACTCTGGGAAGATACACTGAGCATGGTTCGGGAAGACTTCCCTCGCGTGCAACACATCTCGACTGATGAATTGGCAGCAATTCTGAAGGAACACACGGACTTTACACTGCTGGACACTCGTGAACTTGAGGAGTATGAAGTCAGCCATATCCAAGGTGCGGTTCTTGCAGAAGGTGTTCGCGACGCATTGAAAGTCCTCAAAGATAAAAGCCGAGAAGACCTTGTCGTTGTCTACTGTTCGGTCGGTTACCGCTCTTCAAATATTGCAAAAAAACTCGCCCGACGAGGTTTTACAAACGTTGTCAACGTAGAAGGCTCTCTTTTCAAATGGGCCAACGAAAATCGCCCTGTATTCAGCGGAGACAAAGCGGTCGATAAAGTTCACCCCTATGATGAAGACTGGGGACGTCTGCTCAATCGAAAATATTGGCCGTGACAAGTCTTGAAGGAATTCCCCACAATCGAAAGGAGCATGAGTTGAGTTACGAAACGTACTCAGCGACATCAATGTAGCCAACCACATTCAGAATGAAGCTGAAATTTAAGGCTGAGTGATAGATTGACTCAACGAGATGGGATCTATGCCGCAGAATATGCTGCTGATACTGTCGCTTTTTTATCGACGTAGTTGAAGTTTTCGGCACCACGGCTTTTTTCTATCGCTTTAAGTAGCCGCACATAGAGCCAGCGTTCTCGCTCCCAGAAATACTCGACCTGTTTTTGAGAAAATTGTCCATCTTCATCGAGACGACGAACCATGCTATTCAGATGGCCCTGCTCTTCTGCCAGAAGTTTAGCGAGCGAAAAATCAAGCCCTGCTTCCTCAATGCAGTTAGCCAGAATTTCGTAAGCCCAAACCGCCCTGAACTCTACTATCAGCGACATGTAAAGATAAATCGTGCGGTAGTTTGCATCACGACCAAAATACCGGACCATGGAAACTTCCAGCCTTGAAAAGTAAGCCCGGGCGTAGGCAGGTGCGATAAGCATAGATTCCGCATAGTCTAAACCTGACCCCTTGAATCTTTCTGCATGACGCTTGAACAGAACCGCGTGTCCGGTTTCTTCGTTCAAGTGTTTCAATGTGGGATAGTCGATGACGTCACCCTGCTGAGTCGCCATAATCTTGTAACTGCCAATGTGCTCCATGTATGACAGCGTATTGCAAAACAGCCATCGGAACTCACTGTCGGACAGTAGGTCAGTAAACACCTGTTCAGTCCACTCGCTAAGATCCTCATTATTGCGAGAGAATGATTGAACCAACTGAGGTATTTCAGTCATTACGACACCGCTACCCTGAATTCGGCTGCACTGGAAGCGGGCTCGCCTTCCACGTCCGGCAACATCTCCACGATACCCAATTTATCAAACAGTGCAGCGTCGTGATCATATTCGACATTGTCGGTCGTTAATAAACGGTCGCCAACAAAAATGGAATTTGCGCCTGCAAAGAAACACATGGCCTGAAGTTCTTCAGACATAGTCCGTCGACCCGCCGAAAGCCGAAGCACTGATATCGGCAGCATGATTCTGGCTACTGCAATGGTGCGTATAAATTCAAGTGGCTCAACCTTAGTCGCCCCTTCAAGCGGTGTGCCAGGAATCGGAACCAGCATATTGATTGGTACACTTTCCGGCGGCTCTTCCAGATTAGCCAATGCGCGAAGCATACTGCCGCGATCCTGCTGAGTCTCACCCATCCCCAGAATGCCACCGCAACATACTTTCATTCCCGCTTCGCGGACATATCCAATAGTTTGCAGACGATCTTCAAATGTTCGCGTCGTAATGATCTTGTCGTAGTATTCAGGAGATGTATCAACATTGTGGTTATAGTAATCCAACCCCGCTTGCTTTAACTGCATCGCCTGATCACGATCAAGCAGTCCCAGAGTCATACATGTCTCCATCCCCAAGGACTTCACTTCACTAATCATCTGGCACAGCTGGTCCATGTGTCTGGCTTTCGGACCGCGCCAAGCTGCACCCATGCAATATCGACTAGCACCATCAGCCTTGGCCGACTTGGCATCCGCAATCACCTCTTCAACCGACATCAATTTGCTCGGTTGAACTTCCGTTGTATAACGAATTGACTGGCTGCAGTACTTGCAATCCTCCGGACAACCGCCGGTTTTGATATTTACCAGCCGACTTTTCTGGACCTCATTCGGAGCAAAATGCTGCCGATGAACAGTTTGAGCCTGGTACAGCAGTTCACTGAATGGCAAGTCAAACAGTGCTTGAACTTCCGAAGCTGACCATTTTTGAGATTCGTTGAGTTGGACCATTGGAAAATTACACGCTAATTGATAATTCCAGCTAGTAGGCAGTCGCCGGACAGAACTAAATATATATCACCGCACCAAAATGCGGTAATCACTTAATCTGATATTCGTTTTCGGAAATCCTGATTGAATCAAGTGATTTTCATATTGCAGTTTACCAGTCACCTTCCAACTCTAGTACCTTTCTTGCTGTATATTTCAGTTTTCAAATCGCCAGTAAGTCTCAGGATCTCCATTGGATAAAACTCCCCAATTGAAACCGCTAAGCTACTCACCGCGACAGGAAGATGAGTACCTAGTCAGTGGTAAGGGACAGTACGCTGATGACCTGCCACACGATGAATTTCTCGTCGGCTACGTTGTACGCTCACCTTACCCGCATGCAGTAATCCGTCAAATTGACACGGAAGACGCACTTCAGTCATCCGGCGTATACAACATTTTCACTTCAGAAGATCTGTTAGCCGATGGTGTTGGTGGTTTACCCTGTGCTTCGTCTTTTACCGGGCCTGACGGTGCACCCCTGATCAAACCGCCGAGACCCGTCCTCGCGATTGATCGGGTACGTCATGTCGGTGAACCAGTCACTTTTGTTGTTGCCGACACTTTAGCGAACGCTATTGATGCGGCAGAATGCATCGAAATTGATTTTGAAGAGCTGCCATCGAATAGCGATGTCGAAAAGGCATTAACAGGAGCTGCGCAAATCTGGGATGAGGCAAAGAACAATCTCTGCTATGACTTTGTTCGTGGTAACGGACAGCAGGTCGAAGGGCTATTTGCCGAGTCAGATCATGTAACCTCAATCAAAGTACATCACTCCAGGATGGCGATTACCCCAATCGAACCGCGATCTGCCGCTGCCCAATTCGATGCTCAAGCCGGTCAATGGGTCTTCAATGTACAAACTCAGGGAGCACACATGATTCATCGGGTGCTATGTGAAGACATCTTGCATATTCCACCGGAAGAACTGCGCGTTATCACCAAAGATGTCGGCGGTAGTTTCGGTATGAAGATTTTCCCATATCCCGAGTATGCACTCGTTCTGTATGCTGCGCGGAAGCTTGGACAAGCCGTCAGATGGACTGCGACCCGAACGGAGTCATTCTTATCAGATTGCCATGGTCGAGCACGGGTTGATTACGCGCGAATTGGTTTTAATAAAGATGGACGAATAACGGCTTACCAATGTGACATGATTTCAGATTTAGGGGCATATTTGAGTTATGTCGGACCTTCGATTGCCTCCCAATATGCCTACACCGTCGTTGGACATACCTACAAGATTCCGCAACTTCATTTTCGAAATCGAGGTGCGTTTACCAATGCAACACCAACTGATGCATATCGCGGTGCCGGCAAACCGGAAACGGTCTGTACGTTGGAACAGCTGCTGGACAAAGCAGCATTTGAACTCAAGATTGACCGGTTGGAACTTCGTAGACGGAACTTTGTTCAACCAGAGGATCTTCCATATGACATGCTGAATGGGCAAACGATCGACAGCGGAAATTTTGAAGCGCTGTTGGACCGCGCAGTTGAATTATCCAATTGGAACAGTTTTCCAGAACGACGCAGGAGTGCAGCTCAGGCGGGACACTTGCGCGGAATCGGACTTGGAATGTATATGCACTCAACAGGAGGCTCAATTTCAGAGGCATGTCGAGTCAAACTGGCCGCTGAAGGAATGATTCACGTATTCACTGGAACTCAGTCAGGTGGTCAAGGCCATGCTACGACACTCGCCGGGCTTGTGGCTGATGTGATGGAAATTGATCCATCCAATGTCAAAGTCATCCAGGGAGATACAGCTCAATACGAAATTGGCAGCGGTACGGGTGGCTCTTCACTGACAGCAATCGCAGGCAACACCGTGGTTCGAGCCGCTCGTCTCATGCTTGCAAATACTCGAAACACTGTTTCCAGACTGCTTGAAGTGAATGCTGACGATCTCGCTTATTCAGAAGGGGCGTTTTACATTCCTGGCACAGATCGTCGGTTGAGTCTGCAAAATCTTGCAGCGATGATCGAGTCGAATCCTGACGATCAGTCAGCTTGCGTTGGAGATGCAGATTTTGAAGGGAAAAATACAACACACCCATGTGGTGCCTACGTGGTTGAACTTGAATGTGACCCTGAAACTGGTGTCATTCGAATCATCCAACTGGTGGGTGTAGACGATATCGGACGAGTACTGTTCCCTCATCAGGCCGATGGTCAGCTTCAAGGTTCCTGGGCTCAAGCTGTTGGAACTTCGCTGATGGAATGCATTCAATTCGATGAAGACCAGATCGGACAGATTCTGAGCGGTTCCCTGATGGATTACCAGATTCCGAGAGCTCAGGATTTACCAAACATCACACTAGACAAAGTCCCGACGCTCTGCACGACAAACAGTCTGGGAGTAAAAGGCGTGGGAGAAGTTGCCAACCTTGGTGCACCTGGCGCAATCGGAAACGCGCTGTCTGATCTATTGAGTGATGACAACAAATTTGTCGTGATCAGAACGCCGGCTACACCTCACACAATTTGGTCTTTGTTGCAGAACTCAAATAAGTAAGTCGATCCTACTCGTTGTCGAGTCGGGCAACTCGTCCGAGATAACCGCCGTGGTGACGCAATCCGTATTGATGCTTTGTGATGCCCTTCTGCTCCATCAGTGCAAGCGTGAGTGCATCCGAAATTGCATTCATAACCGCAATACTGGCTGATGGGGTGAGCCCCAGTGGACAAGGCTCTTCAATCACACCCATCTCCAGAATTATGTCGCAATAATCTCGTAGTTCAGAGTCAGCGTGCGAGGTAATCCCAATTACCCCGTTGACTCCGAGGTGCTGACCAAAATTAAGTGTTTCCATCACTTCCCGTGTCTTACCACTGGTTGAAAATGCGACAATGCAATCCGTTTCGGCAATTACACCGAGATCTCCATGGGCTGCTTCGCCTGGATGAATATAAACAGCCGGGGTACCGGTTGAGCACAGTGTCACCGAAAATTTCCTGGCACTCAGTCCAGCCTTTCCCATTCCGGTCGTTACAATCTTTCCTTCACAGGACATGAGCATTTTGAGAGCATCCTCGAATGCTGGTGTAATTTCTATCGACCGAATCGCGTCTGCTTCGGCCTCGATCACATATTTAATTCTTTGGGAAATTTCCATAATTGTGGTGATTGAGTTTTAATCTTTTGGACCTACATTAAGTGAATGATCAGCGAATTGCCGTCTTTAGGTAATGGCACAAACATAATACTATCGCTAATTCAAAGCTAGACATAGCATTCACCGGATTTTTCAAGACTGCCTATTTTCGCTATCAATTTTATACTGCCGAAGCTGATTCAATTTTGAGTCGCCGTCTTAATATTTGAGGTAAATCTTCAGAAGCAGTCAGACTTGGCACTGTTTTCAAAGTCAAAAGAGAGTACTAAAATTCGATGATTACTTGCAATCATCGTAACATCAAACAGCGTGTTTTGTAAAAAATTTGTTCTTGAATTTCAGTTTTGAACAAATCTCTTTTCTCTTTTGTCATTGAATAAAATTCTATTGCGTAATATTTTTTCTGAGTGTATAGTGACAGAAACGGCCTGCATCGATATTGGAAGTTTTAACTGCAGGAAGTTTTTCTATCAAAAACAAAATAAAACTATCTGCACCAAAAGTGCCGGATTAATTAAAATATTCAACCCTGCAATTGCTTCGCATTCAACGGACTTTGAAAGCGGCGCTGACAAATTTGAAGAATCACATCGAAACAGGATAGGGCAAGTACCCTTTGCCGTCACGATTGTGGCATCTCTGTAAATCACTCAAATTGGAATAATTTCCCAATAAAATTAGCGACCCATAACAACAAAACTATTTGGTATTTGTAACGGCACTGAGTTTCACCAGTCAACAAAAAGAGAAAATATGTCTGAATTGATTGTTAATGTCACTGACGATACCTTTGAGGATCAGGTACTGAACTCAGCTGTTCCAGTTATTGTCGATTATTGGGCCGAATGGTGCGGCCCGTGTAAAATGATTGCGCCAATTCTGGAAGAGGTGTCCGACGAATATCAAGAGAAGCTGATCGTCGCCAAACTAAATATTGATGAAAACCCGAAGACACCGACCAATTACGGTATACGCGGAATTCCAACGTTGATGCTGTTTAAGGGTGGAGTAGTCGAAGCAACCAAAGTTGGAGCAGTTTCAAAATCTCAACTGACTGCTTTCATTGACGAACACTGTTAGTCTATCGCTCTGGAGAGTATAAAATTCATTCTGCACACCAGTTAGGTGTGCGTAACATTTCCTTTTCCTGCCAAATTTAATCAATCTTTCTTTTCTTTCAGCGGAGCTGGAAGGCTACGCTTCAATCACAGCCTGAACAGAGGCACAATTTATGGGAATCAGCCTAACTGAACTGAAAACTAAATCACCGACTGAGTTAATCGAAATAGCCCGCAGGGCCAATATAAATGGCGCTGCGAGAATGCGAAAACAGGACCAGATTTTCGCGATTCTAAAAGCCGAGACTCGCAATGGTGGCAACATTACTGGTGAAGGGGTCATGGAGGCGCTGCACGATGGCTTTGGTTTTTTACGTTCTCCAATGAGCTCCTACTTAGCCGGACCTGACGATATCTATGTCTCCCCCAGCCAAATCCGCCGTTTTAATCTTAGAACCGGCGATACTGTATCTGGCTTGGTACGCCCGCCTAAAGATTCTGAGCGCTATTTTGCACTTCTCAAGGTTGAAAAAATCAACAACGAATCGCTTGACAAGCTTAGAGATAAAGTACTGTTTGAGAATCTCACACCTCTTCACCCAGATCAACGCATTCGACTCGAACGAGGCAACGGTAGCTCTGAGGACCTGACAGCACGAATCATTGATCTTGTCGCACCCATAGGCAAGGGGCAACGCGGTTTAATCGTCTCATCGCCAAAGACTGGTAAAACTGTAATGCTGCAGCAAATCGCACATTCGATTGCCGCTAACAACCCGGAATGCGAACTGATTGTGCTGCTGATAGACGAAAGACCCGAGGAAGTTACTGAAATGCAACGCTCAGTGCGTGGCGAAGTTGTCTCTTCAACTTTCGATGAACCTGCTTCGCGTCACATTCAGGTCGCTGAAATGGTGATTGAAAAGGCCAAGCGACTGGTTGAACACAAAAAGGACGTGGTAATCCTGCTTGATTCCATCACACGACTTGCACGTGCTTACAATACCGTATCTCCGGCTTCAGGCAAGGTGCTCACGGGTGGTGTCGATTCCAATGCACTGCAACGACCAAAGCGCTTTTTTGGTGCAGCCAGAAATATTGAGGAAGGCGGCAGTATTACGATTTTGGCCACGGCTCTGATAGAAACCGGATCAAAAATGGATGAAGTGATCTACGAGGAGTTCAAGGGGACAGGCAATATGGAAATTCATTTGGACCGTAGAATTGCTGAAAAGCGTGTTTACCCCTCCATCATCATCTCCCGCTCTGGCACCCGCCGTGAAGACCTTCTGACCGAACCAACCGAACTCAAAATGATCTGGGCATTGCGTAAACTTCTACACCCTTCAGATGACCTGGAAGCAATTGAACTTTTAAGTGAAAGACTTAAGGAAACTAAAACCAATGCCGAATTCTTCGAATCAATGAGAAGAATCTCCTGATTTCGGCGAATTAACGAATTCAACACTGAAAACACGAATCTGAAGTTGAAATTTCAGCAAGCTTTGGCGTATCATCCGCGCGCTTGAATTAATCAACCAAACCCTCAAACTGAGCCACTAAACTCATTGAATCATGAAAAAAGATATTCATCCACGCTACTCAACGATTAAAGTCACTTGTGTTTGCGGAAACAGTTTTGAGACTCGCTCAACATTAAAAGACGATCTCAGTATTGAAATTTGCTCAGTCTGCCACCCCTTTTACACAGGCAAGCAGAAGATTGTCGATACAGCTGGACGCGTCGGAAGGTTTAAGCAAAAATACGGACTTTAAAGTCCGCGCATTAAAGCGGCAGCTCCTGCGTAGAGTTGGGTAGCGACCGCTTCTCCACACGATTGTCCACATTCGGGCAAAACACATTTATCAGGTCAGTTGAGTACTATTGACGACTGCGTAAGTTGGGCTGCTGCGCGGCTTGATCAGGCAGGTGTATTTTTTGGTCACGGCTGCAACAATGCTCGAGACGAAGCGATTTGGGCAACGCTACACGTAACCGGGCTGATAGACCGAGAGTACCATGAAATTGCTTCAACCCCAATTTCAGAGCAAGACTACTCCAAAGTTCGCGATCTAATCAAAAAGCGTATTCTAACCCGCCAGCCTCTCGCATACCTCATTCGCGAAGCGTGGTTTGCTGGGTATAGATTCTATATTGACGAGCGCGCCATCGTACCAAGATCACATCTGGGTGACTTGATTCAGGATGGATTTGAACCGTGGATCGATACCACAACGTTGGAACGGGCACTTGACCTTTGCTGTGGCAGTGGCTGCATTGCTGTCGCACTTGCTTTAACGTGTCCCAATCTGATTGTCGATGCATCAGATTTGGATGCAAGCGCGCTGGAAGTTGCCAGAATCAACATTGACCGCTTCCAGGTTGGAAACCGAGTGCAAATCCTGCAAAGCGACCTCTTTCAGAACGTGCCGGTCTGTAAGTATGACCTGATCACATCCAATCCACCGTACATTCCTAGCGAAGAACTTGACGGGCTACCAGAGGAGTACCTGCATGAGCCGAGACTGGCGTTTGCAGGAGGTGAAGATGGTCTGGAGTTTGTCCGGCAGATTCTAATTCGGGCCGCTGACTACCTTTCAGATAAGGGATATTTAATGATTGAACTAGGAAGTAACGCTGATGCATTGGAAAGTGCCTATCCTGACTTTCCGTTTCTGTGGTTAACCAGTCGAAGCGAAGAGTCAGTTGTGGTACTGCTGAGCAAGGAGGAGCTTCAGCACTACAAGTTCCAAAATTAAGTCGGATTAAAAGTCAACAAGCAGTTAGATCGCGATCATATCGAAGTCTTCTTTCAGCGCCCAACAGTCCGGACACATCCAGGTTTCGGGCACATCCTCCCAGCGGGTTCCAGCAGGAATCCCTTCTTCAGGCAAACCGAATTCCTCTTCGTAAATAAAGCCACAAACAACGCACATGTAGGCTTTGTAATCCATAAAAATCTTTCCTGTGAAAACAGGCTGGAGAATTTAGCGGCTTTGAACTTAGTCCTTATCGTTCCGTTGTGGCAGGCCGTACATCTGTAACAGTTCGCGCTGCATTTCATTCCAACGCTCAAGGTTCTGTTGAGTCATTTCGCTTACCGAAGCCATTGAGTCGGCGTTTAACATATCGCGCCATTGCTGGTGATAGGCCTGTTGCTGGTTATTGAGCATCTCAACCGTCTTGCCCAAGTAATCGGTGAACACACTCTGAAACGCACCACCATAAAATCGGATCATCTTCGTCAGCAGTTCCTCTGTGAACATTGGCTGGCCGCCTGTTTCCTGCTCCGAAATAATCTGAATCAGAATCTGCCGGGTAATGTCATCACCGCTTACAACGTCCACTACATGAATTTCCGTTCCGTCGATAATCAACTGACGTACTTCCGACAGCGTTACATAACTGCTCTCCTCGGTGTCATAGAGACGCCGATTGGAATATTTTTTAATGGTGCGTACTTGGCTCATCGAGATCAGTACATGTGCTGACCGCCATTGATGTCAATGGTGGAACCGGTGATAAATGAAGCCTGTTCATCGACTAGAAACAGTACCCCACGTGCGATATCCTCAGCCTTTCCGAGTCTGCCAACAGGGATGGTGCCGATAATTTTTTCAAGCACTCTCTCCGGTACTGCGCGTACCATGTCAGTGTCCACATAACCTGGTGCAATTGCATTAACCGTAATACCTTTTCGAGCGCCTTCTTTGGCCAGTGCTTTAGTAAATCCGTGGATGCCTGATTTTGCAGCAGAGTAGTTCACTTGACCGTACTGACCAGCCTGTCCATTAACAGAACCAATATTGACGATTCGTCCAAAGCCCCGCTCTCGCATGCCTTCAATTACGCAACGGCACATGTTAAAACACGAGGATAGATTGGTCTGCAATACTGCGTTCCAACTCTCAAAATCCATTGAGTGCATGGTTCGGTCGCGCGTAATTCCGGCGTTGTTTACAAGAATGTCGACAGTTCCTAAATCTTCAGTGATTTGTTTGATTCCCGCTTCACATTGAGCGAAATCGCTCACATCAAACGCATAAATTGGAATTCCAGTTCTTTCGCTGAACTCCTTTGCGCGTTCATGATTTCCGGCATAAGTCGCCGCGACTTTGTGACCGGCATCTCTTAGAGCGATAGAAATCGCTTCGCCTATTCCGCGTGTTCCGCCGGTAACAACTGCGACGTGGGTTTTCATAAATTGATTCTCCCTGAAAAGAATGAAGTGAATTGAACCATTTTACACGCGCTCATTGTCTTTCCGTTAGCGTGTTTTCGCCTACCATAACGGGAACGTTCAATTGTTGCCCCTCCAACCGGAATTCCAAACATTTCGGCCGCTGTCAAAGAATCTTCAGCCAGACACATTCGATTACTATAATTGCCGCACGTTCAAAAGGATGTTTATCAGTTGAATTGATAAATAATACTAATATACAAATATTATTGGAACATTTATTTCAAATTACTATCTAATACATATATATTTTGAAATATTTTTCTAATAATGATATAAACTGAACTAAATTATTTATGCATTCTATTTTATTGACGAGAATATGAGATGAGACCAATGAAGAACTTACTTAAATTCGTATTGATTGGGTTTATGGCAACACTACTTAGTGGAACGGCAGCTGTAGCTGATCAAACTGGTTATGCCAAGCAGAAAGTTGTCTACCACATCAATTACGACAACCCAAAAGCCCACACAGGAGCACTTAGAAATATTCAAAACCACATTAATGCCGTCGGCGCTGAAAATCTGGATTTGAAAGTTGTGTTACACGGCAATGGTCTGGCCCTACTGCTTGAACCATCATCACTGGAAAAAGTCAGTAAATTCAAGCACGCAAATGCTACTGAAGAAATGACAGCGAAAATTGCTGCACTTAAAGATCAAGGCGTTGCTTTCAATGTCTGCGCGAATACTGTCAGAGGTCGCAAGGTTGACTATCAGGCCGACCTTTACGATGTGGCTGATGGCGATATCGTGCCAAGCGGAGTGGCAGAAGTAGCGAAACTGCAAGCCATGGGTTACTCCTATATCAAACCCTAAGCAGCCGATCAAGACTTAATTGGAAAAGCCGCCTCTTCAGGCGGCTTTTTCTTTACACCAATATTCGACTACTCATCTGCATTTTTGCTAGACATTAAATTCCGCTAGTTTGACAAATCTTGACTTGTCAAGACAGAATTTATACAATTACAGTATGCCAAATATCAAGATCAGTTCAAAAGTCGAAGAATCAGCCTGGCGGGGCTTGAAATTCCTCGCCGCAGAGCAAAACAGAAACATCTCCAGCGTATTGACTGAAGCGGTTGAAGAATATATTCAACGCAAACGCTTAAGGCCAGTTGTTTTGGCTCACTTGGAACAATCCATAGAAAAAAACGAGGAATTGGGTAGATTACTGGCGAAGTAATTCATTTCCTGACACTCGAAGAGATACTGGAGGTTCATCAGCGAGTTATCGACCGATTTGGCGGGCAAGCGGGTGTTCGGGATTATGGTCTGCTACTCAGTGCGTTGTATAGACCTCAGACTGGTTACTATGTAGACTTGGCGCAAATGGGTGCTGCGCTGTTTGAATCTCTCATTATGAACCATCCATTTTTCGACGGAAACAAGCGAGTTGCGTTCTTCGGAACCGATGTATTTTTTCGTCTAAATGGGTTTCAATTTGAGGTAGATGCAAATGAGGCTTATTCATTTTTAATTGGACTGATCGAGTCTGAAAGGTGTAATTATGGAAATCTGTTACCCTGGATTGAGAAATCGGTCCAACACTTGCCGATTGAAACATCTGTATAACGAAATTTATTTCCCAAAATTTAGCGCATTAAAACATCGAACTAAAGCAGTCGAAGTTCCTAGATTCCCCCGAAACTGACCATGTTTAATCCCTGGACGAACCTGCAGCCGAATCAGCCATTTCCATTTTTTGGACCACCACCTGCCGCCCAGTCGACCTTCGTCCCACCGGTCTTTGCTCAACTATTTGATTTTGGCAGCCTGATGCAATCAATGCAGAAAGTCGCACAGGGTCAGGTTCCAGACTTCGGTACGTCTCGGCAAATGGAAGATCTGATTCGCACATTTTCCGCAACTCCATTTATGGCTGGTATGCCGAACCCCGCCATATCGCAACAAAACCCTTGGACGAACCTGTTCGGTCAAGCTGGGACATTGCCCTCCTGGAATGCCCAAGTTCCACAAACCCCCGCACTGGGCATCACTCGAGAATACCAGGAAGAATGGACTCAGTTAAGCGAACTGCAAAGGGAATACGAATCTGCATATCGAGAATTTGTAGAACTGTTTCAGGACTTTTCTCGACATGCCAGTGAAGCTTTTACCGCTTCGATTTCAACTGCCGAAGGAGATCAGGATTTTGGCACGTTGTCTCGCAATTGGATTGACTGCTGTGAAAAAGAGTTCCAAACTATTGCTAATACACCCGAATTTGCCACTCGACTTGGCAATCTAATCAACGCAAATCTGAAATTGATTCAACAGAGCAACCGAATTCAGGAAAGTATGGCTGTACTTCAGGGTCAGCCAACCCGCGGTGAACTCGACGAACTGCATCGCAGACATTTCGAATCGCAGCTTGAAATTGATGCTCTTAAAGATCGAATCCGCCAACTGGAATCAAGCAGTAAACCAAAGCCAGAAAGCGCACCGCGCAAACGGCGGACAACGAAGAAGACTGACAAATGAATCTCAACCAATGACTGCTGGCGAAAAAATTCTGAATGATGCCGTTGAGTTTCAGTCGCGACTGACTGAAGGCATAAAAGTATTGTCAGGACTAGGCGAAATTAAAGTCGGCACAACACCAAAAGACAAGATCTTTGAAGCTGGCAGCATGGCGTTACACCGTTATCGTCCGCTCACTGAACAACAGCAAAACTCACCTCCCATCCTGATCGTCTATGCGCTTGTTAACCGTCCTTATATTGTCGATCTTCATGAAAAACGATCACTGGTTCGAGGACTCCTGAACAGGGGTCAGAATGTCTATCTCATTGATTGGGGTTACCCTGGTCCGGCCGACCGTTACCTGGATCTACCACACTATGTGGAGGACAAGATCGGTCAATGTGTTGCCGAAACTTTACGTCACGCCAACGCCTCAAAAGTGAACTTGCTAGGTATCTGTCAGGGTGGTGTCATGAGTCTTTGCTACACCGCACTCAATCCGAACCAAGTCGATAATCTGATCACGATGGTTACGCCAGTGGACTTTCACACGCCAGAAAACATACTGGCCAAGTGGTTCAGAAACATTGACGTAGACCTGTTGGTCGACACCATGGGCAATGTCCCAGGGGTCATGCTGAACAGTATTTTCCTGTCGCTCAAACCATTCAAACTTGGTGTTGAAAAATACCTTGACTTTATCGAGATCGTGGATCAGAAAGACAAGGTCGAAAATTTCATGCGTATGGAGAAATGGATTTTTGACAGCCCGGATCAGGCTGGTGCAATGTTCCGTACATTCCTCAAAGAGTTTTTCCACGAGAACCGATTAGTCGCTGGGGGACTCAGCATAGCAGGGCGGTCAGTGGACTTGAAATTAATCAAGTCTCCCATCCTGAATCTCATGGCATCTGAAGATCACCTCGTCCCGCCTTCCTCATCCGTCGCTCTCAAGTACCTGACAGGCAGCCGAGACTATTCAGAGAAAATTTATGATACTGGGCACATAGGAATTTATGTCAGCGGTAAAGCCGGAGGTGATATCCCTGTCAGAATAACCGATTGGCTGAACGAACGCCAATTCGGTTGAAGACTCTCCACTAGCCGCTCGTCTTGACGCGAAAAACCAGCGGCTTTATATCCAAGTTGGTTACAGTGTCTACGGCACGCTCAACCGCATCATATTCACGAAAAGGTCCCATACGCACTCGGAAAAAATCACCTCTGCCTTCGATGGATACCTTTTGAATATAGGTTTCACTTCCAGTTAAAGCGAGAGTTGCCTTGATTCGGTCGGCTTCTTCAAAACTACGGTACGACCCAATCTGAATGACAAATGCTGTCCCTGGCTCTACAGCAGGTGTCGTGGTCGGCTGAGGAGAAGTTGACTCGGTTGCCGCCACAGTTTCTGTGGGTTCAGCTGTTGCACCCGATGCAGAAGTGGTTTCAGTTGTGCTCTCTTCAGGGACATCTGCAACTTCGGTCCTGTCTCGTGATGGCAGTGGTAGCACATACTCTTCTTCCAGCAGAAGTTCGTGATAGTCAAACTTGAAGTCCGGTATCATTTCGGTTACCGAAGCTGTTTGGGGTTCAGAAACAGTTTGCTCCCGTTGAGTGGGCTGTTTCAGCAGACTTCCAATTCCAGACCCTGGTCCGTTCAGAGGACTCTGGTCAAAGTAATTCATTCCCAGAACAGTACCGATGGACCCAACGATCAACCCCATCACAAATATTCCGATTCCGGAAGATGACTTGCGGGCTTTACGCTTACCAGATTGTCTTTTTCGCGCCATACGCTACATCGATTCAGGTGCTGATACGCCAAGAATGTCCAGTCCATTCACTAGAACCTGTCGTACAGAATCAATCAGATTCAAGCGGGTGTCGCGCAATTCTGGTTCACTATCGAGGATGCGAACGCGGTTATAGAATGCATGGAATTCTGTAGATAAATCGCGCAGGTAATAGGCAATCTGGTGGGGCTCGAAACTTTTCGCCGAACTCTCAACAACTTCCGGGAATCTGGAAATTTGCCTGATCAGATTCAATTCCACCTCTTCGACCAGAGGCACATGACCACCATTCGCATTTCGCACGATCGAGCGTTCTTTCATTTGGCGAAAAACACTGCAAATTCGGGCATGTGCGTACTGTACATAATATACAGGATTTTCATTTGATTGGGATTTGGCCAGTTCCAAATCAAAGTCGAGATGCTGCTCCGGTTTTCTCAAAACATAAAAGAATCGAGTCGCATCCCGTCCGATATCATCCACCATTTCCTGCAGCGAGACAAATTCACCGGCGCGGGTTGACATCGGGATTTTCTGCTTGCCTCGCCATAGCGCAGCAAACTGAACGATGTGAATGTGAAGCCGTTCGGCATCCTCTCCAGCAGCCTGTACTGCCGCCTTCATTCTCGCAATGTATCCATGGTGGTCAGCACCCCAAACATTGATTGCCAAATCATGGCCCCGCCTTAACTTGTTTAAGTGGTAGGCTATATCAGTCGAAAAATAAGTCAGCTCTCCATTCGACCGTCTCAGCACCCGGTCTTTCTCGTCTCCATAATCACTTGAACGGAACCAAGCCGCTCCCTCCGACTCGTAAACACAGCCATTTTGCTCCAAAGCTGCGATTGCCTCTTCGAGTTCTCCGCTTTGTGTTACCTGACTTTCGAAAAACCATTCATCGTGAACCACACCAATTGTTCCAAGATCGGCTTGAATGACTTCAACCATCTCAGCAAGCACAAATTTTCGAAGCACAGTAAAGTGATCTGCGCCTAACAGTTCACGCACCTGCGTAATCAGTGAATCCAGAACCTCGTCATCACTGGTGCCCTTCGCCTCAATTTCGGTTGCTCGCTGAGAATCGAACCTAGCATCGTGTCTCTGTCTCAGGTGCTTGGCAATATCAACAATGTAGTCGCCCTGGTAAGCCGTTTTCGGCAATGAAATAGCATCTCCCTCAAGCTGTAGATACCGAATCCAGACACTGACAGTAAGAATGTCCATCTGCCGACCGATGTCATTCACGTAATATTCCGTTGAGACCTGATGACCTGCTGCCCGTAGAAGACGCGCCAGTGTATCGCCATAGGCTGCACCGCGGCCATGTCCAACGTGTAACGGTCCCGTTGGATTTGCCGATACGAACTCGATCAGAATACTGTCAGCTTTTTCAACTACAGCGGTTCCATAGCTTTCCCTCTGTTCCAGTACATCGGTGATGACATCCATCAACGCTTGCTCAGATATGAAAAAATTGATGAATCCCGGACCAGCAATCTCGATTGAGTTAACAAGCGTTGAAGATGGTAGATTGTCCTTGATCAACATTGCCAGGTCTCTAGGTTTGCGGCCAGCGATACGTGCAATCGCCAGCGCGATGCCCGATGCATAGTCCCCCTGACCTGCACGCCGGGGGCGTTCAACCGGGATAACATTCGGAAGTACTGTTGAATCAATTTCTTTGGCAGTAACCAGCGCATCCAAAGACTGGTTTAACAATTGCTGTATTTTGTGTTTCACTGTGAGTATTAAGAAAAATCAACCGGGTCTACATCTAAATTCCAGCGCAGCTTGCCTTTCTTGGGTATCTTTGCCAAGTGTGGCAGCCACGCTTTCAGAAAATGCATTAAGAAAGCGGCATGTGCACTGCCAACGAGGAGTTGAGCGCGGTGCCTGTTAGAGATCTTCTGAATGGGAGACTGTACTATATCAAACACCCGCGCTTGTCTGTCACTGTGTTTAACTGGAAGCGACATGGCTGTTTCGCGGGCAACTCGCAGAAATTCAATTTCCTCGCCCGCCACCAATGAGTTTGCTCGTAGCAAGGCGTAGTGATTAAATGGTGGTTGATTCGCCTGCCGTCGTTCATCGAGTTCCAAATCTGCAAAACTCAAATAATCATGATCTCGAATGCAATCAAAATATTCACTGTCCGGATGCATCGTTTGTATGTAAACTTCACCTGGCTTTTGGGCTCGGCCAGAGCGACCGGCAACCTGGAGTACCTGCTGCACCAGATGCTCCATCGCCCGAAAATCCATGCTGTAAAACCCCTGATCAACATTCAAAATTCCAACCAGCGTAACATTCGGAAAGTGGTGTCCCTTAGACAGCATTTGTGTCCCCACCAGAACGTCTACCTCTCCTTTTTGTATACGCTCTAATCTGCGCTCGAACTCGGTGTAGGATCGTGTTGTATCTCGATCAATTCTGATGACTCTGGCTCCAGGAATTTCCCGTTGCAACTCCCGTTCGACACGTTGTGTGCCGGTGCCGAATAAGTGAACGCTTTCCGACAGACACTGCGGACACTGTCTCAACATCGGAAATTTCTTAAAGCACAGGTGGCAATGCAATTGATGATCGGATTGATGAAAAATTAATCGTGCATCACAGTCAGAGCACTTTGCTGTCCAGTGACAGGCCGGACAGATAACCACCGGCGCAAAACCACGCCGGTTAATGAATATCAGGCTTTGTTCTCCCGATTTAATCCGCTTCTTGATTTGGGAAAGCAGGCTATTAGACAGACTGTCCGACGCGCGCTCCCGACTGAGATCGATCAGTTTAACCGTCGGCATCTCGATTCGTGTCGCCCGCTCGGGCAGCAGAAGAATTTCAGCCCGACCCGAGCGAGCTGCGTAAACTGTTTCAAGAGATGGCGTTGCAGTTCCAAAGACAATCGGGAATTTCTCTTTTGCGGCCCGATGCAATGCAACCGAGCGCGCGTGATAATGGACTCGTTCCTGCTGTTTGAACGAGGTGTCATGTTCCTCGTCAATCACGATGATTTTCAAATTCTTGAATGGCAGAAAAACTGCGGAACGTGTGCCAATAACGACCTTGGCCTTTCCGCTAAGTGCCAGCCACCAAGTTTTATGACGCTGTGCGTCTGTCAAACCAGAATGAAACGATGTAACCGGTACACCAAGCGCTGTCTGAACGCGCTGTTCAAGTTGCGGAGACAGACCAATCTCCGGAACCAGCATCAGAGCCTGACTGCCTGATTCTAGTATTTTGGCAATCACATGCAGATACACTTCGGTTTTCCCACTTCCTGTTACTCCCTGAATCAGAAAACACCGATATGTATCCAAAGCTCGTAAAATCTGCTCACGAGCTTTCAACTGTGAGTCTGTCAGATCATCAATCAGATTCTGTCCGTTAGCTGAAATATTAGTGTACCTTGACTCCGCAGTTACCAAACCCTTTGTTTCCAGAACCTTGAGTGCATTTTTCCAGGTCGACCCTACATGCCGAAGTGCTTCAGGACCCAAAGCGCGCGCTTCGGATTTCAAGAGCTCAAAGGCTTTTTTTTGCACTTTCGCTCGATTGAGCTCGCTGGAATCGAATTGTTGCCCAACTTTCGTCAATCGGTAGACAATGTCAAACTTTGGTATCAAGGGTTTTCCAACCCGAATGGCTTTTGGCAAAGCAGTAGACAGTACTTCCCCAATTGGCTGTTGATAGTACTGTGCAACCCACTGCAGTGAATGAATCAGCGTACTTGATAGGACAGGTTCCTCATCCAGTATTGAACTGACGCAGCGCAGCTTGTCTTCCGGATATTCAGATGTTTCAGCGTGTTCGACGACAACCCCCAACATGCGCCGATGGCCAAAGGGCACGATCACGCGGCAGCCTATCGAAGCGACCGGCTCACATGTGTAGTCAAACAGGCTCCAATGCCGGATTGGGACTGCAACTCGAACGATGCCTCTCATAGGGTTATTTGTTCTTTCCTATACTATTGGCGGTTTACCAAATCAAATGTCCTTCGCAGATAATTTTGATAGTGTCGTGCAAATTTCTGGTTTAGACGATCCTCTTTTGACCAGCATTTCGGATAGTTTGGGTCGTACCATATCGAAATTTATCCCGCTGTCGCACAGTACCAGCGGTCCCACCGCTAGAATTTCCTGTGATGAAGACCGATACTTTTTGAAGCTCGGTTCAAACCCAGATGTCCTGAAAGCTGAATACGACGGACTTTCTGCACTAGCGAACTCAGATACGATTCGAGTGCCGAAACCGATCATTGTTAAAACCTTCGACACCACGACAGTACTTGTCTCAGAATACATTGAACTGACTGGAAGAAGTTCCGATTATTTGAAACTTGCGTCTTCTCTTTTCGCACTACATTCGCATCATGGGGCCAGGTTTGGCTGGCATCGCGACAACTATATCGGCCGATCGCGCCAGATAAACTGTCAATGTGATAATTGGTCTGAATTCTTTCTTAATTATCGCCTGATATTTCAATTGGAAATGGCCTGGCGAAACGGGTATTCCGGAAACATTAGACTACTGGGTGAAAAAATGCCCGATGCGGTCGGTGCCATACTAAAAAATCATCATCCTCCATCAAGCCTGCTTCATGGAGATTTGTGGAGCGGAAACTACGGTTTCGACAGCAGAGGAGAACCGGTCATCATTGATCCTGCGGTATATCACGGAGATGCAGAAACCGATCTGGCCATGATGCAGCTCTTTGGCTCGCTTCCCTCCAGCTTTTTTCAAAAATATCAGGAGCTTAACCCGCTACCGGACGGCTGGCAGCTACGCAAATCAGTCTATAACCTGTATCACATTCTCAATCACCTGAATATATTCGGATCGAGTTATCGCAGCCATGCTGCATCTCTGATGAAGTCAATCCTCAGAGAAGTTCATTAACCGCACCCTGAAATGGAGACAAACGCGCTCAGCTAATGTGTTATATCGGAAAGCGAATTGAAGTGAACGAGCGGCATTGACTGTTGCTTAGTTTCGGCGAAGCAGCACCCGGGGCACTTTGTTGAGGTATTCTCCTAAATTTGTAGCGAAAAGGATTCCATACAAGTTTTGTTGTACGAAAGTTTCTTTATCGCATCTAGTAATTTCTCTAGAATGCAGTCATCGAATTGATAGTTGCCTTAGCGTTTAACCTGAAGCTGATTTTGTAGATTTTCTGTCGCGGGTGTTGCGCAGAGGTTTAGCGGTGCCTGAGACTACATTACCACGGGAAGCTATTTTATCCGTGCGCTGCCAACGTCCGGAGCCCGCCGTGAATTCGGATGTTTTGCTTACACTTGAACCTCGCATAGTACCGCTAGCACCATAACCCAAATTCCCAGAACCACTCAATTTACGACTTTGATTTGCTTCAACAGTAGCTACTACGGGACACAACCGTAGTCCTAAGGCCTTTAAAACGCTGAGTACATTTGCGAATCCGGGATTTCCGTCCATCGACAGCGCTTTGTATAGGCTTTCTCTACCCAATCCCGTTTCGGCGGCGATTGAAGTCATTCCTTTAGATCTGGCAACATCACCGATCGCTGCTGCAATCAAACTGGAATCTCCATCTTCAAACACAGCTTCCAGATAATGAGCGATGTCCTCTGGAGTTTCTAAATAGTCCGCAACGTCCCATTGACTAATCTTCACATTCATTGTCTTTGTTTGGAATTTAGAATCACTCTCCATTTTTTTATGCTCCCCTAAAGAATTCTGTGCTAGAGCTTTGGATTCTTTGATGTCCTTTCGCCGACGCTTTTTTGTACCACAGTGCTCTTCAGTTCTATAAACATCCTTTTGCGTATATTGTATCCTATGAGATACGCCAACCAGCTTTCGACTGAATTCGTCACGCGCTCCCGATGGCGCTATTTCAACAACTTCAGGCCAAGGGTAACGAATGTCAAAACCAACTCGATTCGTTGTAGCTTCCCACGGGTGTAAGCCATCGCCCTGCGAGAATTTTGTACAATTGCTGATTCCTGTAGCGATGGCGTCGCGATTTACAGTACATTTGAGTCCGTTTCTGACACACTGGAAACGGTTGTCGATACATCCTGTACGCCCGGATGGAAACACCGGGTTGTCACATTTTCGATCACCCGGAACTTTCGAGGTGATTGACAATGACTATCCAATCTACCAGGCCTGAGTTCTTCGAGTTTCATAACGGGTCTAAGGCACCCCTCCCGTTTTCCGATAACGAGTATGAATCCAGACTATTCACATTGCGGCGACTTATGTCGATTGAAGACGTGTCAGCTGTTCTGCTGACATCCATGCAAACTGTCGCCTATTATTCTGGTTTCTTGTACTGCAGTTTCGGCAGGCCCTATGCATGCGTGGTTACCGAGCATGACTGCATCACCATTTCAGCAGCAATTGACATGGGACAGCCCTGGCGGCACAGTTATGGAGAAAACCTGGTCTATACCGATTGGAGGCGAGACAATTTTTGGCGTGCTGTCAAACGTGCATTGGGCAATGCCGCTCGCATTGGCATTGAAGGCGACCACCTAACGCTGGTTGGACGTAAGAAATTGGATGATCTGGTGGGTGCGATTCTGGTCAGGGACATGAGCGCGGAAATTACCGATGCTCGAATGGTCAAATCTGCGGAGGAGATTGAGTTGATCAAGGGCGGTGCCCGCATTGCCGATATTGGAGGTGAAGCTATACGCGATGCAGTACGTCTAGATGCGAGGGAGATAGACATTGCAATGGCTGGTCGGAATGCAATGGAGTTGGCTATAGCCGAACACTACCCCAACAGTGAAATCAGGGATTCGTGGGTGTGGTTTCAGTCAGGAATCAATACTGATGGAGCTCATAATCCTGTGACAACCCGTAAATTGAAGTGTGGTGATATTCTGAGCATGAATACCTTCCCAATGATCTCAGGTTATTACACTGCGTTGGAACGAACCATGTTTGTCGACGAAGTGGATGCGGCGTCACTGAAAATTTGGCAGGCCAATGTGGAAGCTCACGAACTTGGAATCTCACTAATTCGCCCCGGTGTGAGATGTTCTGACATCTGTACAACGCTCAATGAGTACTTCGAAGATTCGGGTCTTCTCCAGTTTCGAACTTTTGGGTACGGGCACTCATTTGGAATCTTGTCGCACTACTACGGTAGAGAATCAGGGCTGGAATTTCGTGAGGACATTGACACGGAACTGACTGCGGGAATGGTCGTTTCCATGGAACCGATGCTAACTATCCCTGCTGGCATGCCTGGTGCTGGGGGTTATCGGGAACATGACATTTTGGTGATCACAGAATCAGGTGCAGAGAACATTACCGGGTTTCCCTACGGCTCTGATTACAACGTAATATCCGTCACTTAGGTTATGAATGGATATTCAGGTAGTGAGGAATTTGCCAACGGTTAAAAACGCCGTTCTCATTCTCCGGAAAGTAATCCAGCCGATCAATTCTCTGACAATCCACTGGACATTGAATTGGAGTCGATATAGTGGGCATGTCCGATAAAACCATAATTCCGATTGGCCAGTGTGTGGCATTCATCGAAATCTGTTTCTTGTATTCGATCTGTCTATCAGATCAGTTGTTTAATTTTTAGTACTGTTCAATTCCACTGAAATAGATATCCAATTTGTGTAGTTTTAACGGGCTAAAGCATCAAACTCGCGCAATTTCAATTTTGAATTTGATTTTGAGGTACCGAAATACAATGGTTCTGAGGAACTTCACATGCAGACTTGGCCGCTTACCAAGTGTCTCTCTCAATAATCCACAATTACAAATAAACAATTGCCGAGGTGCACAATGGACGAAATAAAAATTTGGAGATGTGACAGCATGGGAAATTTAGTGGAGAAGCTTCAACCAGCAAGCCAAATGGATTCCGAAGAATCACTGGAGAATCTATTGGAACAAAACCCAGAAATGCTGGTGCCAAGTCTAAAACTGATTGGTCGCCAAATGACAATGGATGCTCTAAACGCTCTTGATTTACTTGGATTAAACGGACAAGATAAGCTCGTAGTATTCGAGTTGAAGCGAGGAATCCTCAAACGGGAAGCGGTGGCTCAGATATTGGACTACTGTTCATGGATTGATTCTCGGAATGAAGATCAGTTGATTGAGTTTCTCTCTAGTGGGTCTGAAGTCAACAAAGCAGGTGATTTCGGATCTTGGTACAAAAGCTTGCGTCGAAAGGACTTGGATTGCAGTGTATTGAGACCAACAAGAATGGTGCTCGTTGGACTTGGTGTTGACGAACGAGCAAAACGTATAGTTGAATATATGGCAGATAACGAAATTGATATATCGCTATTGACATTTCACGGATTTCAGGACGGTGAAAGCGTACTTCTTTCTAGGCAAGTTGAAGTGGAAATTAAATATCAGGATACGTCGACTGAACGCATAAACTATAGGGAAAAGTCTAGAAGGCTACAGAGGAAGATTCAAGAGTACGGTGAAGAATTCAAAAAATTGTGGGATGAAGTTAACGAAAGTCTGAATTCTAATGATGCTAGGACTGAAATACTAAAAACTAGGATCACATACAACTATCCAAGAATTGAAATCGACAATTCGGATTCGGGTGCCCCTGGTTATCTGAGCCCATATTCAATTCGACTCGAAGCAGACCGCAAAATTTGTGTCACTTTTTATCCGATTGCAATACACCTGTGCTCAGATCATTTTGAAAAACAAAATACTCTGTTCAAACAAAGGAGAGCTCAAAATGCTCCAGGGGCTGGAGATATTAGGAATGAATGGTTTGTTGAGTTGGACAAGGATAATTGGGGAAACCACAAGAAAGTACTCAAAGATCTCGTGGAGTTGGTTCAAAATAAGTGGAGGGTTGAACTCAACAGCTAGGTTATTTTGCAGACTTTAAACTCAACAGAATTCAGCGAACAAAGTTTGACACTGCCTTAGTTCCCCGCTTGCTGAGAGAGGATCAATAACGGACCCGAGCTGGATTCATTGGATTCTAGCACAATACCGGTATCCGAAGTGATGATTGATACAGGCTCAAGCTTTCCGGAGATGAGATTTAGCATTTGCCCCATGCGGCCATTCTGCGGTTGACTGTCTTTGATGGGTAACTCAAATCTACCGGCGGGAGCATTTGCCAATATCAGCACATGACTGCGCTCGGGCTGATTCGCGCAAACCCAACGACCGTTGTCGAAAGTTCCATACGACAATGGACCCGAAACCTCCCATTCTGAATTCAATACTGCGTTCAGGTTTTGCACAACAAACATTGCGGGACGCGGATTACACAAACGGTCAATGACACCATTGCGAACGCTGTGTCCCCGGTCGAGATCGATGAACGTATCAACAAATAGTTCCAATTTGTCCGAAGACGCGGCGGAAAACACGCTTTCGGCAATGCGATTCGCAGTGTCGTGATCATCACAGCGATGTTTCGCTGGATTGGGGTCCGCCATAAACATTGTCACTGAAGCACACACGCCCAATCCTTCGCAAATGGCCTCGATTTCAGTCAATGATTTGCTCACGCAGTCGGTGCGTGCAATGCGAAACACGATGCCTTCGAATAACTTACACTGGTCGCTGCATTTCATCAGGGTGTTGATTTCATCTTCGTCTGCAATGGAAAATCCATGACTGATTTGGTGATAATACGGCTCGCCGTCTTTGACACGATCGGATTTCATGCGCAGTTTAGAGAGATGAATCGGCAAACGAGTCTCTGACTTGAATGGTTGCAACGTGTCCTTCAGTTCATCAATCTTCGCAATGGGTATCGCAATTTCCCATCGATTGACGAGAGCCTTGCATCGAATTAGGCACGCAAGCGTTTTTTCATCGGGCACACGATCAGAGGTGATCACGAACGTATGTCCTAATTCTTTCAACGCATGCATTCGGGCCACCGTTTGGCTGTCCTCTAGGTCGCTTGTTGGAATGCGCATCAATCCGATCCCCATTTGCCAAAGCGCAAACAAAGGATAATCATTGCGGACCCGCTTTCGACTGAATTCGTCAAGCGCACCCGATGGCGCAATTTCAACAACTTCAGTCCAGGGGTGACGCATGTCGAAACCAACGCGGTTCGTTTTGGCTTCCCGCGGGTGCAGGCCAATGACCTGCGATGATTTTCTCGAATTGCTGATTTCCTCTGCGCGCTGAAGCGTGCTGCCGTTGGTGCTTCGAAAATGACATACGTGACCGTTTTCATAAACGAGTACTACGAAATATCCCACTTTAGCTGAATCATTTCGACCGTCTTCCATTTGCTCAGTTGGCGCTGCATGAAACATCTCGCTGTAATCCTGTCGGGTAAACGAAGTTGATGGCAGCAGGTAGCAGTCCATAGATTTGTAGCGGTTGTACCAAAAGTGATGAACATGACCCGCAAAAAGGGCTTCAACGTTGTACTCTTCGCTTAAGTCCAGAAGCCACGTCCGCCCAGGGTTCGCAAGATTATCGTAATTCTCTGCTTCATCTTCCGCGTATAGATAGGGCGGATAGTGCAGCAACAGCATGATGCGTTCTCCATCAGCTGTCTTGAGGGTGGTTTCAAGCCATGTTCGCTGCTGGTGTTCCAACTCCAGTCCGGAATTGATAATCTGAGCATTGAGCAGAACAAATTTCACGTCGCCATGGCTGAAGGACCGGTAATGGTGTCCAAAGTTACGATTCCAGGCGGTCAGAAACCGCTCGCGTACCACGCCTGCGGGCGCCCAGTCAACCGGTTTATCGCCAACATCGTGATTACCCGGAACCAAGTACAGCGGCATATTCAAGTCAGCGGTTATATTGCGAAAGTCTTCGACTGCTGTTGAATAGGCAGCCATGGAAGGAACTGGGTGAGTCAGATCACCCAGATGTACGGCAAATTTTGGTGCAAGCGATCCCATTTCACGGCTCAACTCCCCAATATCTGCGATGCAGTAACGCGTTCTGCCATTGCACAACTCGTTAGTCGGAAACGGCGAAGATGATGGTAGGTTTTCGCGGTCAACGTGAGTGTCTGCAATCAGCACAAAGCTGAATAAACACTGACCCAAATCTGGATTAACCTGCCTGTTGGACCAGGTGGCGAAGCTGTACACGCGGACTCGCGACTAGCGTCCAAGGAGTACGAGAGAAAGCTCCGGGACAAAAGCAATCAGAATCGCGACACACAGCATCGCAAATACGTATGGAAACACGTATTTCGCTACATTGAGTATAGATTCTCCCGTAACCCCCGATATGACAAACAGATTCAATCCAATCGGTGGCGTGATAAATCCGATGCCTAACGAAGTTACCATCAAAATACAGAAATGTACTTCGTTCATGCCAATTTGCTGCGACAGCGGATAAAGGACAGGTGCAATTAGAACAATATTCGGTACCGCCTCCATCACGCAGCCAGCGATAATCAGAATACCGATGATAAGCAGCAGGATGTAGTTGTAATTTTCTGTAATTGAAAGCACCTGTTCAATGAAATACTGCGGCACTGACAACGCACCTAAAGCCTCCGCCAGGGGTAGCGACAAAGCGACGGTGGGAAGAATCACACCGTTGACCTTAGCCGAACTGACGAGCATTTCTGGGAAGTCTTTCAACGTCAGAGTTCCCTGAAAGAGACCAATCGTGATAATAGAGATAACTGCGACTGCAGCAGCTTCAGTGGGGGTGAATATCCCGGAATAAATTCCGCCGAGAATAATGAATGGGACCAGCAGCGCATAACGACCGTCCCACACGGTTTTTAGCCAGTGTCTGATCGAGAATTGACTGGTTGAATTTTCATAACCGCGAATCCGGTTGACCAGGACATTGGTAACCATGATCGAAATCAGTATGATGACCCCGGGAACAACCGCTGCAACAAACAGCGTCGAAGCCGAGATGCCGAGTATCAAGCCGATGACGATGTAGGCAATGGATGGCGGGATAAGAATCCCGGTACAGGAACCTGAAGCCACAAGAGCCGCCGCATAGGAACGCGGGTAACCGGACTTGGTGAGCCGGTTGATCGTCATACGGCCGAGGGCGGCGCAGCCTGCGGCATCTGAACCCGATATGCAGGAGAAAAACCCGCAGCCGAGTACCGTTGAAGAGCCAAATCCCGAACGAAAGCCACCAGCTGTTGCTTCAGCGATATCCAACAGTTTATTAGACAATCCGGTACGTACCAGCACATCCCCAGTGAGAATAAAAAGCGGAACCGCGATCAGCGCAAACGCATCCATGCCTTCAAACAGACTTTCACCCAGCAAATGTAGGGGTAAAACTTCGGTGAAATACAGCATTGCAATCACCCCAATTCCCATGGATACCCACATGGGAATTCCGAATATGAGCAAAGCAACGATGAGCAACAAGGGGCCGCCTACATCCCAACCAAAATCAAAAGCGACCGCTGGTTGTTGATACAAGTTGTACATTCTCAATCTACCCGAACAATTTCCGTCCTGTAAATGGAGCTCGACCCGCGCGGATATCCACGATGTCGCGACGAATGGACTGCACAAGCCGTATCAGTATGAGCGAAAACCCAAACGGAACCGCGAAAGTGAACCAAGCCTGATTGATTCGCAGACCGTGGGTCGCGGCATCGAAACGAATGGAGGTTCCTACAGACTCAAGCGACCAGTACAAAGCCGCACAAGCAAAGATCAGCGTGATAACATCTCCAAGCAGGTACAGGATCGCGATAGCTTTGTCAGGCAAGAATTTGAAGATGATGTCAATCCTGATGTGCGCTCGGTCTTTAACCGCGGCGGCTGCACCAATCCAGACGAGATAAATGAACGCATAGCGCGCGGTTTCTTCTCCCCAGATTGAAGAATATTGAAATACGAAGCGACGGATGACTTCGATAAAAATTACTGTGACTACAAAGGCGTAAAACACTAGGAGAAGCCATCGCTCTCCATTTTTGTCAAAACCCTCGATCAACGCCTTCATCGAATTCAAACCTAATGCTCATCGTCAACACAAGTCAGCTGCTGATCCGGTTATAAGACCGGATCAGCGCACTTATCAAAGACTTTAAACGTTATGAACGAAAAAATCACCCTGAGTTTGGGAGGCTTCCAGCATTTTCTCAAAATTCTCCATTGAGCCGGCTAATTTGACCTTCCATTCATCCCACTCTGGACGTTGGTGACCGGCCAGTTCACGAAAAGCCGCGATCTGATCCTCGCTGAGTTCGTGAATCTGAACGCCAGCTTTGCGCATTTCCGAGGAAGCATAGGCGAACGCAGCTGGCACTTTGGCCAGATTCTGACGAAAGGTTACCTCGCTTGCGAATTCAACGCCTTCCTGAACGTCTGCGGGTAGACTCTGGAACCACTCCAGGTTGCAGCTGTATACTTGCAAGCCGTGTACCGATTGTGCAAGCGATACATGCGAGAGGATATCGCCGAAGCCAAAGATGTACAGACCCGAAAGCACAGGATCAAGGGCATCTGCGACACCCTGCTTGATCGCTGACGGCGTTTCGCCCCAAGCGACAGGGGTGGGGTTGGCTCCCAACAATCGATAGAATTGCTGCAACATTTTCGACCCCGGCACTCTAAACTTCACTCCGGCTAGGTCTTTCGGCTCCAGAATCGGGTCCATTCCGTGTCTGACCGAAAAGGTCCGCGCTGAAGTCGACGTGTACCATAAGGCTTTGAATCCGGACGCATTAATCTTTGGATCTACCACAGATTTCCATACATCAGAGGTAACAAGATTAACCACTTCCTGATTCCGTGCGCACATATAGGGCATATTAATCAAGTCTGCTTCAGGTGCGAACGGAGCGAAATTGGAAACCGAGTGCTGAGCGACTTGAATCACACCGCTTTGCACCTTCTTTGCCAGCGCCCCGCCAGCTCCGAGTTTTTTACCAGGTGCAAGATTAACGTAAATCTTGCCATTGGTCATGTTCTGGATGTTTTCTTTGAAATCCAGTTGCATAATCGGATAGGCTCTGGATACACCAATGATGTAGGCTGTAGCAAAGGTCATGGTGTATTCAGCAGCTTCTTTGCGTTCAGCCTCCTCATTTGCTGTTTGTGCTGTCGCATCCGCGGACATCAGCGCCCCTCCAGCTCCAGCCATCAGCGCTGCAGTGAAGCCGTACTTCGCACTGGCTTCGAAAAATCTGCGCCGTTCCTCGTTCGCCGGAGCATCTATTGTTGTTTTGGTCTTCATAATCTAACCTCCAATGGGATTAAGGTATCAAGGAATTAAAGTGATTTGTTACTCTCTGAACGCTCCTTGATCAGCGTACTGATAACGAAAAAGATGACGGATAGAAGGAGCACCAAAAACTCAGGCACACCCTCTAGGTGAACATGGGTGTTAATTCGATAAGCAATTTCAATCTTGCCAATGACGATATTGACTGCAAAGACAAAGATACAAACGATCGAGATAATCAGATATAGGCGGCTACTTCTGAGCATGGCAGTCAGTGATCAGCTAGTGACGGTGGTAAAACCGGTTCTACGTACGGAAATCTTGCCAGTGCCTTGGTATCAGCAGCCCCAGCGTTCCTGACATATTTGTGCTGGTCATCGTCACTTAAGGCGTATACGTAACTTGGATTACCTTCCGTAACGCGGTGTATATACAGTCGTTGCGCCTGGTTCTGCTCGATTTGCAAGCGCAGCTCGTTCGGGTCCCATGAGGTGTGAGCGAATTTGCGTAATTCCGAAATCTGATCCTGATAGCGCGGATCGTCGATTCGATTCTGCAACTCAAGGGGGTCAGTGTGAAGGTCATACAGCAGTTCTTCATCGCCTTCAAGGTTCATGTACTTCAACCCCTGCTTGAGTGCCATTCGACTTGGGCCGGTGGACCCATCAGCAGAGAATTCCGAGATAACAGGATAATTCCAGTCATGACGCTGATTTGCGATGATGGGGTAGAGGCTGTTCCCATCTGTTTCAACCAAATTTGCGCAACCATCTCCTTCAGCAGCCATATCAAGCAGGGTAGGCAACAAGTCAACCAGGGAGACTTCACAGTCGATTCGGGCTGGCTGAAACTTGCCCGGGCAATTCACAATCAGCGGCACCCGACTCGCCCAGTCAAAAAAGTGCTGCTTGTACCACATCCCCCGCTCCCCCATCATGTCGCCATGGTCGGACGTAAATACAACAATCGTATTGTCGGCCAAAGCGGTATCTTTCAGCACTTTAAGCAGTCTGCAGACTTTATCGTCGATGTAGCTGATCATGCCAAAGTAAGCGTGACGGGCGTTGCGGATCTGTTTTTCGTCGACCTGGTATTCATCACGACCTTGACAGAAATGAAGATTCCAACTCAATTTGTCTTTTTCATGCAGTGGAATTTCACCGACCTGCGGCATCTCAATCTTTTCATGGCAGTACCGGTTCCAATATTCGTCGGTTGTGACATAGGGAGAATGCGGATGGGTAAATGACACTGTGAGAAAGAATGGACTGCCACTCGCATCGCGCGCCAGATCATATAGACCTTGTACGCTTTCAAATTCAACTTCATCGTCATAATCGATTTGCAACGAGCGGATGCATTTTCCCGCCTGCATAACCGGAGCCATGGTTAAATTGGTTGGCCGGTAGCGATACCCCTTCGACCAGTCAACAGTCCAGGCAAAGTTGGCCGGGTAGATTTCTGTTGTCAGACGGGTTTCGAAGCCGTGCAATTGATCGGGGCCAATGAAATGCATTTTCCCGCTAAGAATGGCGCGGTATCCGAGCTGGCGCAAGTAATGAGACATCGTAGGAATACCGGCAGGAAACTCACTGGAGTTGTCATACTGTTCGATCTTGCTTGGCAAAATTCCAGTAAGCATGGATGCGCGGGAGGGGGCGCAAATCGGAAAATTGCAGTAAGCCTTTTCAAAGACTACACCGCTGTCTGCCATTCGCTGCAGGTTTGGAGCTTGCGCGTATCGACTTGAATCCAGTGACAAGGCTGATGCCGATAACTGGTCTACCATGATCAACAGGATGTTGGGTTTCTGAGTGCCGTTCATGGCAGCACACCTTGTCTCATAGCATTATCAATTTGAACCTGGCTCAGCCGCGGCAGGTCAGGGGGAATTGGAGATGTCCGCGGTAGCTGGTATTTGCCTTTGGTGCTGTCCACCTGACGGTTTCTCACAAAACGCTCGTTATCACCTTTGCGGTAGATGTAATCCCAACTGGGTGAATCGCCCGGCGTATTGTTAATGGCAATTCTCCTTCTCTGGCTCAGTCGGACCCGCTGATCGACTTCTTCTGGATTCCATGATGCGTGCAAAGCCCGTTTTAGCTTTGCCTTGATCTGCAGGCATCCTGATTCACTGGCAATGTTCTTCTCTTCCTGCGGGTCGTCGGACAGATCGAAAAGCTGCTCGTCCTTGCTGTGGGTATACATGTACTTGTAATTTCCGATTCGCACCATGCGGCAGGGCACGCAGGGTCCGATCGCCAAGTAGTCAGCAAAAATCGGATGTTCGACTGTTCCGCCTTTTAGAACCGGAAGCAGACTTTGACCGTCAAATTCCTCTGGCATATCGTCGACTTCAAGCATATCCATCAGTGTAGGCAGCAGATCGATATGAGAAACCGGATCAGAAACTCTTCCATGATCAATTCTTCCTGGCCAGCGCAGGGTCAGCGGAACGCGAATGGATGGCTCAAAAAAGTGGTGTTTGTGCCACATGCCCCGTTCTCCGAGCATCTCACCATGATCAGAAGTGAATATGACGAGCGTGTTGTGCGCAAGGTTTGTTTCATCCAACACTTCCAACAGGCGACCAATCTTGTCATCCAAATACGACAGCATGCCGTAATACGCATGCCGGGCATTTCTGACATGTTCAGCGGTGATTTTGTGCAGGTGCCGACCATGTGCAAAATACAGACCCTGACTATGGTAATCCAGATTTTCAAACGGAAATTCACCAACCGTAGGCAGATCGATTTCGGCGTGCGAATATCGGTCCCAATAGTCTTGGCCGATCGTAAACGGGTGATGTGGATGGGTGAATGAAACCGTCAGAAAAAAGGGTTGTTCACTATTGGACCTGGCCAAGTCATAGAGTTTCTGTATTCCGCGGTATTCAACTTCGTCATCGTAATCCATTTGCATGGACCGGACGCATGGACCGGCCTCCAGGATTGAGGCGCAGGTAACGCCCGAAGTGATATAGCTCGCGCCTTTGTCCCAGTGAGGCACCCAAGCATAGGTGGATGGATAAACATCGGTGGTCAGTCTTTCGTTGAAGCCGTGCAACTGGTCCGGGCCTATGAAGTGCATTTTGCCGCATAGAATTGTCGCATAACCGCAGTTGCGCAAGTGGTGAGCCAGCGTAGGTGTGCTTGCCGGAAATTCACTGGCATTATCAAAAGCATTGATTTTGACCGACTGCTTTCCGGTCAGCAGCGAAAACCGAGCTGGGGCGCAAAGCGGGGAAGCGCAATATGCGCTTTCGAATAACAAACTCTCGGCAGCTAATTTTTCAATATTAGGCATTTTTACAACTGGATTGCCATAGATGCTCATCGCGCGAATCGTCATTTGATCCACCATCAACAACAAAATATTGGGTTTGTCGCAGCTCTGATTCATGCCAACATCTGATCGTTTGCATCGACGATCGCTTTGAGCGGTTCCAGGTCCAAGTCCATTGAGAGTAAAAAACGATCAATTGCGAACTGGACCGTTCCTTCAATCACGGATTTGGACGACCGAATAATTTCAACCGCTCTGTGGTTCTCGCGCGATGCATATTGTTTCCACGCGGCATTGAATCCCTCCATGTAAAGTGGAGAGCGTCCGGTTTTGCCTGCGATGACAATTGCTTCCGGGCAAATCGCCTCTGCTAGTTGCGCCGCATACTGCCCCAGCCATTCGCCTCCCTGCCTCAAAACTTTGTGTGCCTTGTGTTCACCCGTTGCAGCGGCCTCGATAATTGCAGTGATTTCCTCAGTGTTATGAAAGGAATCGCCGGGTGTGAAAGAGACATTTTTCTGATTCTTATACTGAGCAAGAATGCCGAAACCAGAAGACACTGTATTGATACATCCGCGTTGACCACACTCGCAGGCAACAGAACTGGCATTCATCGGAACATGATGAATCAGGCCAGCGGCTGAATTTCGTCCACGTACCAGTTTTCCGTCAAGCATCAAACTGGCTCCAACATAGCCTGTACCCACCCGGAAAGCCAAAATATTGTCGCAGTCCTGTGACTGTCCAAAGTAGGATTCTGCGAGATTAATGACGTTATTCAGGTTTTCGATTGCAACCGGAATTCCGACTTCGGCGCGCAGGAGATCGCGAATCGGGAGATTTTGCCATTGATAGATTCGCGAGTCTTTCAAAATCCCTCGCAAAGGATCGATTTTTCCTGCCAATGAAAGTGCTATTCCGATCACTTGCTGTTTTTGTAAATGATTGCGAGCGATCAGCTCAATAACTAGTTTTCCAATCCGGGCAATGATACGAGCGGGTGGTTCAGAAAATGAAAGGTCTAGGTTGACGTGATCCTTGATTTCGCCAAGAGCGTTCGCAAGCACAATTTGTCGACTGTCAACATGCAGACTGATTCCGATAATATGTGCGATGGCGCCACTGATTGAGAGCTCGGTTTCTTTTCGTCCCGGAACGCCGCGTCTTGGAAGTTGGGATCCTTCCTCGACCAATCCGACTTCTATCAATTCTCGAGTTATGCGGGAAACACCGGTATTGGTGAGCCCTGTTGCAGCGACCAAACCGGTTCTGGATACTGAAGACCGAAGACAAATTTCAGTCAGAATCGCTTTGCGATTGAATTTGCGAAGTGCAGCCGTCGTATGAATAGATGATTCAGTCAAAATATTATTCTTTTTCAATTAATAACTAACTGTTAGCAAATTTTAGTGAACGTAGTTTTCTTTGTCAACTGAGTGACAAAACAATTCTTCTGTGGAGGGCAGTGGAAGCAGGTTTAGGCGCTAAATTGCAAACTCCGGATAAACCAACCAAGTTCAAGTCATACGAATTCTTGACACCATGGCTGTAGCCCCTTTTGCAGCGAGAAGCGAATTAGAGCTATTCCAGTTCTGTTCGATGGATTTGACCGATGCGCCCAATCGTTTTTTTGTCAACTCCGGCCTCTTTTGCAAATTGTGGCCATTGGCTCACTACTGATATTATTTCAGTGACGATACGACGAGCAGTTGATATTTTTAGTCCTGAAGTTTCAGCAAAATTGAGCAGATCTTCCATATCAAAATTGTCGCGCTTACCCCCAACACTCATTTGATGATCGCGGGCCCAAAGAGCCGTGGGGTGATATGCGTAAACCACATCGTAAGCAGGTGAAAGGCTCCAATTCCCGTTCTGATCCATCAGGAACGCAATATTTTTGACATGATCGTCCTGATTACGTCCCACAATGTTGAACACTGTTCGCCGAAATTGCTGTTCAATAGTAGACATTCCAAGTCCCAACTCTCGGATCGTCTGTATAACCTGCTCATAGGCATAAACGAGTGGCTGGTTAAAATCAAAATGTCGCAATGCTCCAAGAGATTGCATGTGAATTTTGCGCCCATCACTATCCCGATCAAAACGTCGGGTCATGAAATGACTCCGACCACCCTCATGATGAAGTCGGCACTCTGACATCTCAATTCCTGTTTGTCGGGCCATCAGGTAATAAGCGAATTCGATTCGACCATGTCCTTGTGGGACCGTCCATTCGTTGTTTCGGTCACTGGAAATCCCATCGAATTTCAGCAGCCAGTGCTCGTAACCTGCAGGTATGTTGATTTGACCGGATCGAAACTGTCCCGTTGCCGGATTCCATGCTAGAACTGCCTTTGCTCGCGCGCCGCCGGCAGAAGTTCCTACACTCAACACGCTTTCCAGAGCATCTTGATCATCTTTGCCGAATAATCTGCCATCCAGACAGTTTCTATCGTCAAACATTCTGTCAATGGTGTCGGCCAACTGCGCTATATTGACCTCGTTTTGCCACTCGTCACGCAACGTAGGGCTGTATTCCAGTGCGCCAATTCCGCGTTTGCCAACATAGCACAACCGATCCACTGGATTGAAATATTCACGGGGCTGCCCCGTTTCTGCCAACCAGACATCGATTAGCGAATTGCCAAAAGTATCGGGTAGTGAATCACAAACCATTCCAGGTAGCCCTTTAAATGTCTCCGCATTCAAAGCTGGAAACGAATAAGGCTCCTCCCGAACGGGTAGAACAATGGGCGAGATTTCAATCCCCGTAGCGACAAACTCCGGGTCGTACTGAAAGACTCCAATGGAACGCTCTGCTACCCAGGAAACTGTACCAATTCGGCGTCCCCACAATGACACATTCACATCAGACACGAAACTACTCTTTCCATGTCCAGGTAATGTCAGCTAGTTTTTTGTCATTCGACCGAGCGCGTTTTCTTTTTTTTCGCTTAGATTCCATACGTTCGATTGGGCGAATGTCATGTACTGGAAAAATGCCGAAGAAGTTATCTGCATAACCAAAAGCGACCACTACCCACAGGAACCTGTCACTCTTTACTTAAGTTTCGATCAAGTTGGCTGATACTCTGTGCGCTTTCAGCTTTGTTGTTCCTGTTGCAGAAGATCTTTCCAACCTTCATAGATCATAACCATCGCCAAGGTATCCAATTCGCAATAATTAAGGAGAGCCTTTTGGATTTCCTCGCGCTCAGGCTCCCACATTACTTCCGATTGCATCCGGGCATAAGCGGTCATGGCAGCACCGCCTTCTCGTAGCTCTTCATTGCTTGATATCAAGTTTCGCATATCACTTTCTGAAATATCCTGAAACATAGGATCCAGACTCTTATATGGGTCGACTACTTTCCCTTCCTTAATTTCGACCCACACTTTATTTTTGAAGTTATGGCTGAGAATTCCGCCCTGAGCACCTTAGAATGGTTTTGAATATTGTTTCTGCAGGTAGGTGGATCTGTTCAGAATTGCCGGAAGAACGTCCATAATTGAGTTGGAACCTTCGGTGGCGGGGTCGTAATAGTAGCGCTTAACGATTTCCAACATGTCCACCATGTTGCGATTGTTGGGCCCGTTCTCTTCAGTCTTCGATTTTGGTTGAGTGATTGATTCGATGAACCGACACAGTTCCTCCCGACCTTCGATTTCCCGACGATCTTCCTGAAGCTGATTGCGAATGTTGTTGAGGCAAGTATTTTCGTGGTCGCCATATCGAAAAATAGTTCCGTTGTCATTTTCCAGCTGAGCTTTGAGATTTCTCACAAATTCGTAGTTCGGAAAAGCTCCACGTTCCCTGTTCAAATATTCACCGTAGTGTTCCACAGTACCATCTTTGCGAACGATGTGGTGGGAAAACTGGAAAGCGATTTGTTCATAAGGCCTGCGTCCTGCATTGAACGGGATGGCTAATTTCACAGTTTCAAAGTCAATAAAGTGAAGTGGAAAAACCCAGTTGTCCATCTCTCTTCGGAGGTTCTTCTGGTCAAGCCAGACAGAATTGTCTCCGTTTTGAAATTTTTCAACCTGAAGCCACTGACGTTCACTTTGGGATAAGCCCGGCTTTTGATTTTTGTGCGGCTGAGGATTAATGTCCACCTTGGAAAGGTGAGACATTTTGACAATACCATCTTGAATCAATTGATTCTTATTCCTATAACCTTTACGCCGTCCAATTGCTTGCCATACATCCAGTACGGTCGGACACTCAAAATCCTCGTTATTCCATCCCAGTTCCTTTCTCCAGCATTCTTTGTATCCGCTTTTCGAGTCAGCCCTTTCATCATCTTTCGGTGTTTTGAACTCGCAACTAGAGCATGCTGTTGAAATCTGTGTTGAAATTCGCGTATCCGAAGCATAGTGGTCAGCAAGCCAATCAACCCACTGTTCGAATGTAAGGGACTGATCACCTACACGATATGTATCGGCATAAATTTTGTCACATTCTGCGTCTACATTCACCTTGCAGAGAATGGGCGGTGTCAAATCCGCTTCCGTCAGGGTTTTCGATACGGAGACAGAGACTCGCTTATCGTTGTCTTTAACCAGTTGAAACTTTTGATTGAGACCATCAGTCGGACATTTCGCAGATTTGTCAGCCAGCATGAGATAAGCAGAGACGTCGTACTGAGGAAGAGCCCGTTTAGTGACAAATTTCTGAAAAGCAACGTCGTAGAGATATGGTTTCCACTCGGAATTGATTGTTTTATCTCTTTTGGTGATAAACGGATTTTCCTCTTCCGGTTCAAAGGATTTGGCCTTCACTTCATAGAGATTGAGTTTGTTCCTGTCTTTGACCAGAATATCTGCACGAATGAACAGTTTATCGGTCGTGATTGCCGCTTCGTATATCGTGACCTGGTTCAACATGAGCAACTGGTTGGTTTTCTCCACAGCCTCGTCGTAATCAAGAGATTCGATATTGTGACCACTTGGGAAGTAACACTTGGCTAGTTCACCCACCTGAAGACCGCCTTCAGCCAGCGCAAGAAGAAAGTCGTCATCGTTTTTCTAGTTGGCATACTCACTTTTCCCTGTGTAGAAGAGCTTCGTTGGGCATTCGGTTGCCAGCTTGAATCTAGACTTTGTCAGATATCTGTTTTTCAGCATCGGTATCTTTCCCTGATATGTCACTTTTTAACAACCTTAATCACAGCTTAGAATGTCCATTTGTTCAACAGTACTGTTATATCCATGGTCGGGGCGAAGTATGTCTCAGGAATGACGCGACAAATGTCTTCAGAAACAACGTATAAATTCATCCCAAAGCCTCGGACGGAGAATCCGTCTGGGGAGAGCAATTAACATTTCTATCCAACTTCGATAAGTGCAGGTGTGTACTCATGTCTGAAGTCCGTCTCTCAAACCGTTTGTTCGCTGTATTGTGGAAGATCGCTTTACTTACAGCAGTATTTTCATTGTTTGGTACCCGCCTCGCAGGTGCTGACAGTTTCGACCAAGCACTTGCCGCTTACAGCGAAGGCCGGTTTATGGAAGCAGCAGAAACTGCCGAATCCCTTGGAAATTCTTCTGGTTATGCTCTTGCTGCAAAATCTATGGTTATTCATGCGAGTTATATCGCTCCAGACCCCGAAAAGAAACAGTTGCTGAAACAGGCAATTGAAATTGCGCGAAAAGCCATTGAGTCGGGTTCAGAAAACGCTGATACTTATCTTTGGCTATCCCGAGCGTTGGGGCGACATTCCAAGCATATTTCCACAGCTCAGGCAACCAAAGAGAAATATGCAAAGCAAACACGCGAAGCCATTGAGAATGCGCTTCGAATCGATCCACAGATGTCAGCAGCGCACGTAAGCATGGGACGTTGGCATACTGGGATTATTGACCGAATAGGGCGGTTGATGGGGCGTGCCTTGTATGGTGCGAGAAAAAAAGACGCGCTTAAGCACTTCGACCAAGCTGAAGCATTGAAGCAGCCATCCAAGGCGAATAATTTGAGTCTCGCTATCGGTCTAATCGAACTGGATCAAGATAAATACTCCGACAGGATACACAAACTGTTGAAGCAGGCAGCCGAACTCCCGGCTAATGATGCGTACGAGAAAATTATTCACGATCGAATCATCGAGGAACTGACAGCCTTGGAAAATTCTAGGAACTGATCGCCTAAGGATCAAAGTTTAACTTGACAACATTCACCAGCGATGTTGGTAGCATCGTGATGTGTCGTGAGTCTTCGGATTAATCTGAGTAATTCACGAACTTTTCAAGGCCAGTCAATCATTGGCAACCGGAACTAGGCAGGTTTGGTCCATACGCAGAGTTTTCTGCTTTTTTACAACTCGAAAATTCTGAATTTGATCACGCAGCTCACCATGTCTGCTTCCGGACTCACCTTATAATGTCTCCCACGAATGGTCGATGCGGCGTCTCATCTTGATTCTCGACAAACCGCTTCAGGGCTGCACTAACCACCGGGAACGCCAGTTCTTCCCAAGGAATCTCGTCCACTGAAAAAAGCTCGGTTTCCAGACTCTCCTCACCGGGTGAGTACTCTGGAGCATTCAAATGTGCTTTGAATATGATGTACACCTGGCTGACATGAGGAATGTTATAAAGTGCAAAAAGGTCATCGATCTCCACCACTGCGCACGCTTCTTCCATGGTTTCACGTGCAGCCGCCGCGTTGACAGTTTCACCAAGTTCCATAAAACCGGCTGGAATGGTCCAAAGTCCATACCGCGGTTCAATCGCCCGTCTGCAGAGAAGAATTCTGTCCTGCCAAGTAACGATGCAGCCTGCCACAATCTTGGGGTTCTGATAGTGAACAGTGTCGCATGCATCACAGACATAACGCATCACATTGTCACCTTGCGGAATTTTGCTTGAAACAGTCGCACCACACAGACTGCAATATTTGATTCTGATTGGTCTGCTAGACAATTGATGCTTGCTCCGTGCTAATTATTGACAATTTCAACAACTTTGTTCGACCCGTACCAATTATGACAGCGAAATGACTACGATTCTGATTACTCTTCCATTTTTTGCTGTCATAGCCTGTGGCTTTTTTGCAACCCGCAGAAAAAAATTAAATTCTGAAGGCAGGTCTGGCCTGAATCTGTTTGTATATTATTTTGCACTGCCAGTGCTCATTTTTTCACTGATGGCGCAAGCTGACATTCGCAGTGAATTTCAATGGACATTTGTGGCTGCCTACCTTTTGATAGGGCTGGTGCTGTTTACCGCAAGTCTAGTCGTTGCAACGCTGTTCTTTAAGCTCGACTACGATTTGCGGGTTGTCTTCGCCTCCGCCTGTATCTACGGAAATACGGGGTATCTAGGTCTACCATTCGTAGTCATCGCCTTTGGACAAACGGCCAGTGTTCCAGTTGTCATCTGCACGACTATAGATCTTGCTGTCATGCTACCACTCGCCTCGATTCTGCTGGACATCAACAAGACGTCTTCCGGCGTTTCCTTCGTACAGGCCTGCCGGAATATTGCCCACTCTATTGTGAAGAATCCACTGTTAGTTGCAGTTGCGCTAGGCGTGCTTTTTTCACTCTCAGGACTGGAAATGCCACAGGTCGCAGACCGATTTTTCGTTCTGCTAGGCGCAGCCGCGGCACCGTGTGCACTGTTTGCCCTTGGATCTAGCCTGGATGAAGAACGGGCTGGATTTTTGCAGGGTCAAATTTTGACCATCAGCTTCATCAAGCTGGTTATTCATCCATTGCTGATATTCTTTGCAATGTTTCACCTGTTTTCGGTCAGTGACATCTGGGCGAGAAGCGCTGTTATTGCGGCTGCCATGCCGGTAGCTGTAACCGTCTATGTCCTAGCACAGCGATACAAGACTTACATTGGACGAACATCTGCATCCATCCTGATTTCTACGATAATTTCAGTCGCGACTCTCGCGTTTGTTCTGAACTACATAACCTGACGTTTGAAGCCCGTGTATCTGTTAATTGATATTGGCAACCAGAATGCGAAATGGCAGTTTGGTGATGAGAAAGGCACCTTTCCCTCACGGCATTCTGAGTTAAACCAAAACCTTACCCAGAGTTTCGGTGATCTGAACCATGTATCAGGGGTTTTGTTTGTTAGCGTTGCAGATCAAACCTGCACGAACATACTCCAGAGCTTTGTGTCAGCAAAATGGAATGTTAAAGCTATTCAGGTAACTTCAAGAGCAGAGCAATGCGGAGTTAGAAATTGTTATCGAGAGATCAGTGAACTAGGCGCAGACCGGTGGGCGGCTGTTATCGGTGCCTGGTCGATGTATCAGTCTGCTGCAGTCATTGTGGATAGCGGTACCGCAGTAACGGTCGATGCACTTTCCGCAAAGGGTGAATTTATTGGTGGCTCGATTCTCCCAGGATTCGATCTTGCCCGGGACTCACTGTGGCAACGCGCACCTGGCATTCATGAGTTTAACGCTCTCTCACCTGAACTGCCCGCACAGAGTACAGTTGAAGCAGTCTCTAGCGGAGTCGTATACACAACAGTCGGAGGTGTTGAACTGCTGGTTCACAAATATTCCGAGTTGGTTGGCAGTGCCCCAAAACTGCTACTCACCGGCGGGACTTGTTCGCTCATAGCCGAGCACTCATCATACAATTTTGAGATGGTCTCGAACCTGACGCTGATCGGTCTCGAAGTCATTTCAAAATCCATTCAATAGCTACCTACAAATTAACGATAGACAGTGCCATGAAACCAATTGATAAAGAAAAACGACGTGTGGTCAATATAGCCGATAGCACTTTTTTGCCGTTCATTGACGAGAATGGTGGTGAGGATGGAGAGGTTCTACAGGTCAACCCGAATAAGAAACGAGGTTACGGGTTTCATGTATACCGCATGCCGCCAGGTCATACTACCACCCCACATGTTCACGATGGCGATGAAGAGTTTTATGTTTTAGAAGGGGAGGTTGTCGATCATGACGGCTATCGGTATAAGGCTGGCGATCTGGTTTGGCTGGAAGCAAAAACAAAACACAATTCCTACTCACCTGATGGTGCATTACTCATTGTGTATTACAGATAGGCTGAATGATGTGTGAGTTAAATCGCTTATGATTTTCGTGTGACTTCAAGCATTTGCCACCTGAATGTGACTTAAGCCGACACCGAATCCGTCATTCATTAAACTTTTAGTAGGTGCAATTGGAAAGTCCGAGCCAAGGGAAATTTGACAATGAACTCTTTACGCTTCAATCAATTTCTGCACTCCGTTGCTGATAGCGGAGTGGAGTTATTGCGCACTCGTTTGCGCTCGACTTTCGGTCAGTCAAAGACACTGACTGCTTTGTGTCACGAGTTGCTGTCAACCCGAGGTGAAGCTTCTGGCATCGCAATTGCACGCGACATCGTCAACCAATACCAAAACCTAGACAAAGACGAACGGCTGCAATTTTTCGAAATGGTCAATGATGAGTTTAGCGTCGATACTGATGATGTGGCTGCGGCTGCAGAGGCTTTTTGCAAACTGCGCGATCCAGCCTCACTCAGACGTCTGACAGAGCAGGTCGAATCACAATGCCAGGAACTCGTTCGACGCATCAATATGGCACCGGGAGGTACCGCAACCATTGTCGAAATGCGTCGCGATCTGCTGGAACTAGTGAAGCACCACCCACACCTTGAGCCTGTTGAATATGATTTGAAGCACTTGCTGTTTTCATGGTTTAACCGCGGATTTCTTGAAATTGAACAAATCAATTGGGAGACTCCAGCCATTATTCTGGAAAAACTGATACAGTACGAATCAGTTCATGCCATGAAAGGTTGGCAAGATTTGCGCGGACGACTTGCGGATGACCGACGGTGCTTTGCTTTCTTTCACCCCACTCTACCGAATGAGCCACTCATATTTGTGGAAGTCGCGCTGGTACAGGGGCTCTCTGAATCGATTGAACCAATTATTGATGCTACTCGACCAGTTACCAATCCCCAAAAGGCTGACACCGCAATTTTTTATTCAATCAATAACTGCCAGCAAGGACTGAAGGGGGTTTCATTTGGCAATTTGCTGATCAAGCAGGTTGTAGAGCACCTCTCTCGTGAGTTTCCAAACCTTAAACATTTTTCGACGCTGTCGCCCATTCCCGGATTTAGAAGATGGTTTGATTCAATACTGCAGCACCCAGATCATTACGCGATTTCCAAGCAAGATCATGAATTCATGCTGAAAATGCAATCCGATGACTGGTTTGAAGACGAAAAACTGTTGAAATCGTTAAAACCAGCTTTGCAGGGCCTAGTCGCCTACTACCTAGCCTATGCTCGAAAGAAGGATGAACCGCTTGATCCTGTTGCCCGCTTTCATCTTAGAAACGGAGCCCGACTAAAGCGTCTGAATTGGCTTGGTGACAGTTCGCCAAATGGATTTCGGCAATCTGCTGGCATGCTCGCCAACTACATATACGAACCTGACAAAATCGTTCAAAACCACGAAGCTCACGTAAAAGACCGCAAATTCGCTATAGATCGAAAAATCTATGATCTTGTACCACCTGAACTGCGGACGAATCAACCAAAGAAACGACAAAATCGAAAAAAATAATCGCTATCGTCGAACTATTCGGACTCAATTCAGATTGGAAAACTAAAAACGTCGAATCCTTATCTGTTTACCCGAATTCTTGATGGATCAAAAAAAGCTTCAAAGGACGCGGTAGCTGGCCACCGACTGCCAGCAATATCGATTTCCCACCTCCCGCTTCTCAATAAATCGGATGTAACGCCACCCGGGTGGTGTACATAGCCCATTCCAACTGATGAGCCAAGATTAAATCCATATGCACCAGACGAAAGGTAGCCCACGGATTGACCATCCAGATAAATGACTTCCTCTCCCCAAAGCACAGGATCGGGATGGCGCAATTTGAAAAGCACCAGACGCTTGGTCAAGAATTCGGTATCTGCCTGTTTCATCAAAGCGTCCTGACCTGTGAATGCAGCCGATTTGTTGAGTGATACCGTGTGCGAAAGTCCAGCTTCAATTGGCGTGTCATCCGGTGTTAAATCCAAATCAAATTCCCGATAGCCCGCCTCGGATCGCAGATGTTCCAGCGCATGATACCCAGCTGGCTTCAACTCAAACTTAGTGCCCACTGCCATAATGCGATCGAAAATATCCTGTGCGAAATCAGTGGCAATCAAAAGTTCCCAACCCACCTCACCAATGAAGGTCAACCTGTTTGCAAGTGCCATTGCGTAACCGACTTCTATCTCTTTAGATGTACCGAACGGAAATGCATTGTGACTCAAATCAGCAGTGGTCACTTCCGACAGAATTTCACGCGACTTTGGCCCCTGAATTGACAGTATCGAATGGCTAGAAGTAACATCGGTCAGTATCGCATTGTCTGATGATAAAATTTGCCGCTGAATCCAGTTACGATCTCGACTGGCGGAAGTTGCCGAAGTAATCAGTAAAAAGCAGTCCTCTGTCATACGGTTAACTGTCAGGTCCACCTCAATTCCGCCGCGCCGGTTCAACATGTGCGTGTAGATGATCTTACCGCCTGGAACATCAATTTCTTTTGCACACATCTGCTGCAGTACCTTACGTGCATCCTTGCCCTGCAGCATAAACTTACCAAACGAGCTCTGATCCAGAATGATCGCACTTTCACGTGCCGCGCGACATTCCTGTGCTGTGTACTCAAACCAGTTCGGCTGTGTATGGGAATAGATATTCTGATTTGATTGACTGCGCGGTGCAAACCACATTGGACGCTCCCAGAGCGATGCTTCCCCGAAACTAGCGTTGAGTTCTACCCAGCGATTATGCAGAACACTCTTACGGATGCCGCGGGCAGATTCCTTTTGTCTGTGCGGCCAGTGCATTTTGTAATGCAGGCCAAGCACTTCACTGCTGCGCTGTCTCAAGTAACACGAATTGTTCTGATAGGAGTGGAAGCGATTGACATCAACATAACCCAAATCCATGGTAGGTGCACCTTCGACGATCCACTCAGCCAGCGCGCGACCAGCACCGGGACTGAGTTCAACACCCTCTGAGTTATAGCCCGCGGAAATGTAGAGATTGGGGTGTCCGGACACCTCGCCCATCATGAACAGCAAGTCTGGTGTGAAACTCTCGGGACCAGCCAGAAATCTCGCAATTCCAGCGGTTTCAAGATCCGGCAGAATTTCAGCTGCCTTGCTGAACGGTAGTGCAAACTGATCCCAATCTTCCGGCAGTTCAATGAATGGTACACCCGACGGTATCTGATTGAAGTCAAGAGGTTTGCCTTTCGGCTCAAATGAGCCCACCAGCCACTTTCCAGCATCCTCCTTGATGTAGCAGTGTCCGTCAGTATCTCTCAGCACCGGTAAATCTGACGTCGCACCAGACATGGCTTCCGTAACGACGTAGTAATGCTCGCACGGATAAAGCGGTATTTGAACACCAAGCTGTGCAGCTAATTCACGAGTCCAAAGTCCACAAGCCAAGACCAGCGTTTCACAGCGAATGGTTCCTAAAGTCGTTTCCAACTGAAATTCTTCAGATTGCACTTGGTGTAGCTTTAAAACCTCACACCCTTCGATGACCTTGACCCCGCTTTGCCTGGCGCCTGCAATCAGCGACTGAGTCGTATCCACCGGGTTCGTCTGACCGTCTTTTGGAATATAGATTGCACCAACAATTTGATGCTCATCAATCGCCGGGTAAGTCTCTTTAGCCTCAGCGGGGGAAATCATGTGAGCTTCAATACTGAAACTGCCCGCAATGGATGCGATGGTTTGCGTTTCGTACAAACGTTCAGGCGTCCGACATACACCCAGCGTACCGTTCTGCTTGAAACCAGGCGATACGCCGGTTTCCTGTTCCAGTCGCGCATATAGATCAACGTTGTACTTTCCAAGTTCTGTCAAGGAATGAGTCGATCTAAGCTGCATGATCAGGCCAGCAGCATGCCAGGTAGTGCCAGAGGTGAGTTGATGCCGCTCAAGCAGAACCACATCGTCAAGACCCAGCTTGGCTAGGTGATAGGCAACACTCGCCCCAGCAACACCACCTCCACAGATGATGACTTGAGAGTGTCGCGGAAGGATCAAAGTCCGGGTGACCGGTTCAGTCGCTCGAACTAATGGCTATCGGCTTCATCGGGGAGGTGGTCGCATGGCCTACTCCCCTTAGGTAATCGCTAATCCGTGTCAATAAAGTATGAAGGTAAAAGCGACGCACCTGGACGACACCACGAATGTCATTGCGTTTCATCGCGGCAATGATCTCCGCAGTCTCCATTTCCTGATCGTAAATGACATCACTCCAGACTAAATTGGGAAGGAAGGTAATCCAGATTCGAGCGGAGCGATAGTAAAGATTGTCAGTAATTTCACGCAAAGGCGCACTGCCGATTAGTGAAATCAGAACTTCGTGCAGATCGTTGCATAGCCGGCCGTAAGCCTCGCTGTCAGGCCTGTCATACATCAACTTTGTCCGGCTCAGAAGCGCCTCCAGTGCATTGATGTGCTCGCTACTGATCATCCTGGGTGATAGTTCGGAAATCAGTTCCGTCAAATACATGCGAAGGTCATAAACCTCTTTCATTGTCTTGATGTCAATGTCGGTTACAACCGTGCCGACTCCGCTTCGTATGTCCACCAAACCTTCGTACTGCAATCGCTGAAGGACTCGTCGAATCGGTGTACGACTCACATTAAACTCATCTGCCAGTTCGATCTCGCCAATCACAGTGTGGGGTGGATAGTGAAGTAGCGATATCCGCTCCCGAATGACTTGATAGATTCTTTGGTGGCGTTCATTCGCCGACTCTTTCACGCTGTGCATGGTTCCCAGACTGATCGACTACGGCTTAATCGAATTTTATTTGCTAGTGTTTTTATTATCTGTACGCATCTTTGGGACTTTCTTTCGACGCAATCTGAACAATTAAAACCGGGACACCCAACCCACACACCTAAGTGAGGTAGACCGGCAGCTGAAAGAAGAATGCGAATGTGATTTTACTGAAATTAAACGGTTGACTATATTCTACTATTAATATAACATCTGTATACAGCTCGGTCAGAGCATCACAAATAGAGACAAATGAGCGATTTTTGCACTTTAAAATTGAACCGAGCAACAGTCAAATATGCAATAGATAGGAGTTAGATCATGTCAATGAAGTTTACGCGTCGCGAACTGCTTAAAACCGCGGCTGCGGGTGGTACGGTTGCCGCAACATCATCGTTCCCGTTCATAAATTCGGTACACGCTGCTGAACCTCTGTCGGTTGTCGAATGGGGCCCGCCCTGGATTGACCATGCGAAGAAAACAGGTGAAGCCTGGGGGAAGGCCGAGATCAACTGGACACTGCATTCCGGTGGTGCCGCCTCTGTTCTGCCAAAAATCAAGGCAGCATGGCCAAACCCTCCATATGACCTGGTAGACAACTGGAGTCCGGTATTTCTGTCGATGGTTCGAGAAGGCTGGGCCGAAACAGTGACTCTCGACAACTGCCCCAACCTCGCGGACGTCCCGGAGGGATTAATCACCAAGGATGCGGATGGTAACTGGAAAAACATTCCCAGAGGAACCGCAGGTGTGTTTTTCACCTACGCACCAGAAAACTGCCCAATTGAGATCAAGTCTATCGACGATCTGCTCGACCCGGCGCTGAAAGGTCAGATTCTGTGGCCAAACCCGACTCTCAACACCAATCTTCAAGTTGTTGCACTCGCCAAAGCCAGAGGCGGCGATGAATATAACATGGAGCCTGGTTGGGAGTTCTTAAAAGAACTTGCGGCGTCAGGCAATATCGGACGAGTCTCCGCTAACACGTCAGATGTCATCACCTCACTGGAAACCGCCGAAACTTCTGTCACCTTTGTTGATCAGGGGACACTGTCCGGTGTCAAGGGTACGGAATTAATTCACCTGACGAAGACGGATTCCTCCCTAAAGACCTTTGTGTTTGTCAGTGGTTGGTGTGTGCTTTCGAGTTCCAAGAACAAGGAATTGGCATTTGACTACGCCAACTTTACCATCAGCAAGGAATACAGTGAACTGTACTACCAAGACGTTGGTGAAGTACCTGTTAATATTAATGCGGAACACGATATTCAGCATCTCAGATTTTCTCCGGAAGAAACCGATGCTTACGTCGTTATCCCGGACTGGGATCACCTGGGTGTGGAACTGGATAACTGGAATAAACGCTTCGAGAAAGATATCGTTCCTCTGTTGTAGTCACCTCCTACGAAACTTGCACTTCGCAGGTGCCGGTCAAGGATCTTCAGATCGTGTTAATTTTGGCCGGTTACGCGAATGCTGACTACAAAGCCAGGCCTGCCGGTTTTGAGTCTTTCCGACTGTTTTCTTTGTGGTTGGGCTCAAATACCGGCAGTAGTCGTTACCGTTATGGTAATTTGAAATACTTTTCCAGACGATTGGAGTGTAATACACCAGTATGAAACTCAGTCGCGGCGCAATTCTACTGCTAGTACCCGGTGTCGGTATACTGCTTGCCTTTCTGGTGCTGCCACTAGCCAATGTCGTCGAGGAGAGTTTTCGCCTGTTCGAACCTGGGCGCATCGGTTCCGCCAAAGATGCGCCCTATACGTTTTTCAATTATGCCGAGTTGATCAACGCAACGTATCTGTACTACTTTGTCGAAACCGCGCGTATCGGGTTCATCGCCTCAATCGTCGGGTTGATTCTTGGATTCCCCATTGCCTATGTAATTGCCAGACGGTTCACCCCCTTATGGCGCAAAATCGGCGTCGGATTCTTGATTGGCATCATGTTCCTCAGCACCCTGGTTCGGGTATATGCACTTCAGTTGACTTTCGGTCCGACTGGAATCGCAAAGTTTCTGACCGGTTTGCTCGGTGTGTCAATGAACGGCCGATTCTACACGGAACTGGTTGTTATTCTGGGACTGCTTCATTATTTAGTGCCAATTGCCGCAATTACTTTGCTTGGAACCATTCAGAATGTCAATCCCAGACTGACTGAAGCGGCGCAGGCGCTCGGCGCACCGCGCTGGATGGCTCACTTTACGATAACCATTCCGCTTTGTGTACCTGGCCTGCTGTCGGCCTTTCTGATCTCCTTTACGCTTTGTTTATCGGCGTTTGTAGTACCGATGATTCTGGGCAAGGGTAAAGTTCTGTTTGTATCGAACCTGATTTACTCGCGCTTTAGCGAAATTGCGAATTATCCGAGCGGTTCAGCGATTTCAATCATCATGTTGTTACTGTCGCTGTTGATCATTTATGGTATTACCTATCTGGTAACGACTCGCTGGATCAAAAACTAGGTAACCGGAATGCTGCAGCGATACATTGATCATTTGGGAGCCTGGGCTGTAGTCGGCACCATTCTACTGACCGTCACATTTCTGATCGCGCCGATCATTGTCTCGATCTTGATGTCATTTGATGCACGCAGCTATCTTGGGCGTTTCCCGCCAACTGAATTTTCTTTTCACTGGTACGCAAGATTTTTCTCTGACACCTATTACCTGAACGGGCTGAAAACCAGTCTGATTATAGCCGTCATCGCGGCATCTGTTTCAACCTGCGCTGGCGTCTGTGCCGCAATCGTTATTGACCGCTATGAATTCCCAGGCAAGCAGGCACTGGAAACCATTTTTCTCTCGCCACTGGTGATCCCCGCGGTAGTGATCGGATTTTCATTGCTGCTGTTTTTTGCACTAATCGGCGTTTTTCAAGGCTACCCCCGCTTGCTGGCCGGTCACATCATCATTACCTTTCCCTACGCGGTGAGAACAACACTCGCTGGATTGACAGGGATACGCAAGAACCTGACCGAAGCGGCCATGACATTGGGCGCCAACGAGCGTCAAGCATTCTGGGATGTTACGTTTCCACTGGCACGCACGGGAATGGTAGCCGGTGCGGTATTTGCTTTCGCATTCTCCATGGATGATGTCGCAGTCAGCCTGTTTTTAACCTCACCCCAGACTTACACGCTTCCTGTCGCCATGGTCAGTATGATGCGCACCAACTTCGACCTGACCATCGCAGCTGCCTCGGTTATCCTGATGCTGTTTACCATTGGGCTGATCATCATTCTGGATGTGATTGTCGGACTTGAACGCGTAATTGGCGGTGGCGTTTATCGCTCATAGGCCGATTCAATGTCAGTCGTTCAACTCAAAAGCGTAACCAAACGATTCGGTCATTTCACCGCAGTCAGTGAAGCCACATTCAGCCTCAATAAGGGTGAAATTCTGTCACTTCTGGGACCTTCCGGTTGCGGCAAGACAACCACCCTCAGAATGATCGCCGGTTTTGAAGAACCAAGCGAAGGTAACGTGCTGATTGCCGACGTCAACATGCGCAACAAGCGGCCCTATGAACGAAATGTTGGTTTGCTGTTTCAGGACTACGCCCTCTTTCCACATTTAAGCGTTAAGCAAAATGTGGCCTATGGTCTCAAGCGACGCAACTATGACCGCAGCCAAATTGATCACCGTGTAGGTGAAATGCTGGACCTTGTCAAACTGGACGGCTTTGAGCATCGACGGCCTTCTCAGCTCTCCGGTGGCCAACAGCAACGCGTTGCGCTGGCACGCGCACTGGCAACCAACCCGGAGGTGGTACTGCTGGATGAACCGCTGTCTGCACTCGATGCCAAACTGCGTCAGGAACTTAGAATTGAGCTGAAACAGATTCTTTCGGTAGTTGGCGCTTCAACCATCATAGTTACACACGACCAGGAAGAAGCGATGAGCCTGGGTGACCGGCTGGTTGTCATGAGCGAGGGTCGCATCGTTCAGCAGGGACCGCCAACCGAAATTTATAAAAATCCCCAAACGAAATTTGTTGCTGAGTTCATCGGTCGCTCAAACTGGCTGAGTGGAGTGCTGGGCCCAGCGGACAGGAACAACTTGTGTACCTTTGAAGTCGCGGAAGGTCTATCCTTGTTGGTCCCCAAGCCCGAGTTTGATGCACCGACATATGAAGTCTGTATACGACCAGAACGTATTCGCACAGGAAACGCGGCTTCGGCAGATGGTGCAGCGAATGTCAATCGAATAAGCGGCACCGTCCAAAACGTTGCGCATTTGGGAGCGGATATTCACATCGTCATGGAACTCGCGAGTGGTCACCGGTTTACGATTAGTGAAAAGTTTATTGGTCAATCGGTGGATCAATACCAGGGATCACTTGAATGTACGTTCTTTCCCTCTGACTGTATTGTTGTCGCGGCTGACAGCTAACATCAATAAAAGAGAATAATGAAAATGACAGCCATTCAATCTGAACCAATCAGGCAATTTAAAGCTGACCCGGTCCGTATAGCATATGAACTAGACGACGGGCCAGGGCAATATCGAATCGGGCTTCTCGCCTTGTCGAATGACCTGGCTACCGAGCGCGACTTTATTAATATGCGTCCTTGCGATGACATCGCTCTTTTTGTGTCTAGAATCCCGAACGATGACGTTTGCTCGGTTGAAAGTCTGCGTGTAATGGAACCTGAATTGACCAACGCAACTGCCCAGTTAATTCCGGGATCGCGTCTCGATGCGATTGCCTACAGCTGCACTTCTGGTACGGTAGTATTGGGATATGACACGGTATCCCGACGCGTTCATGATGCGCGCCCCGGGATACCGGTAGCGACTCCGATTACAGCGTCGCTCGCGGCGCTAGAGCAGTTTGGCGCCGATAGAATTTCAGTACTCACACCCTATAGCGATGATGTCAACTCGCAAATTTACGATTACATTACTGCTGCAGGTGTTGAGGTTGTCGCCTTTACCAGCTTCCACTATCCGGACAATGATTCAATGGCTCGGATTCCTCCGCAGGCAATTTATGATGCCGCAATCGAGGCTGATCGGGCTGAAGCAGACGCACTGTTCATATCCTGTACCGCGATCCGGGCGGTTGATGTCCTCGACAATATAGAGCGAAAAATTGACAAACCGGTTGTCTCAGCCAATCAGGCGCTTTTTTGGCAGTCACTTCGCGCATCAGGCTACACAAAACCGGTAGACGGGTTTGGAGAACTGCTTCGAATGCCCGTATCTGAGCCCTTTTTCACAAGGTAGTCGTGCAATGAAACTTGATGAAATTTACGCAGTTCCGCCAACTGTCATTACTCAGGAACAACGCCTTCGCTTTTACGAACAGGGCTATCTCGAATTTCCAGGTCTTTTCAGTGAAGACTGGTTGAAGCCGTTGAGAAACGCATTGGCGGAAATTGTGGAAAGCACAAGAGAGATCAAGGAATCTACTCAACGAATCGATATCGAACAAGATCACTGTGCTGAAAAGCCACGGCTTCGGAGAGTGGCTTATGTTGATGAATATGATCCGATTTTTTGGCAGCTCTGTAAAGACTCAATCATCCCTGATATTGCTGCTGACCTATTAGGTCCAAACATTCGGTTCCGAGAAATTATGATGAATTTCAAATGGTCCGATGGTGGTGCAGAGGTCAAGTGGCACCAAGACCTGGCGTTTTATCCGCATACACACAGCGGAACCACGCAGTTTCTGCTTCTGCTTGACGGAGCAACGTCTGAACAGGGTCCACTGCAAGTCGTCCCAGGCAGCCATCGGGGAAAGCTTTTCCCTCACTATGATGATCAGTGGAACTGGACCGGTGCTATTGCAGAAGAAGACTACGAGGAAGCCGGTGTGGACCAGGCCGTAATGCTGACAGGCTCACCGGGAACGCTAACGGTACACCACGGTTTGACCGTTCACGGTTCTGGATCGAATCACGATAGTGCAGCCCGGCCTGCCTTTGTGTTGACATACGCCGCAGCGGATGCAATGCCGTACACTGCACCATCTTACCCTAGTGTTAACTACCATACATTGGTTCGAGGTGTTGAACCTCGTTATGCTCACCACGAAGAACTGAACGTGCCGCTGCCTCCAGACTGGTGGGGTGGATACACGTCAATTTTCGAGCATCAGGAAGAAAATAGCACTATTGCCTGACTGCAACTCACCAGTCAAACATTCATGAATCGAAGTCGCATTACGATTGCTGATGTCGAACAGGCCAGAGATCGCATTTCCACAGCGGTTGTCCAAACACCTGTAGTGCAATCTGCCGCACTCAGCGAACTAAACGGTGTCTGCGTCAACCTGAAACTCGAACACTTGCAGACCACAGGTAGTTTTAAACTTCGAGGTGCGAGCAACGCGGTACTAAACCTTGACAGTGAACAGCGCAAAAACGGTGTCGTCGGGGTATCCACCGGTAACCACGGTCGCGGACTAGCCTACGCAGCATCACAAGCCGGCATTCGGTGCATTATTTGCATGTCAAGTCTTGTGCCGCAAAACAAGATTGATGGCATCAAGTCACACGGTGCTGAAGTTCGCATCGTCGGTAAGTCGCAGGATGACGCACAAATTGAAGTCGATCGCCTGGTCAGTGATGAAAACATGACCATGCTACCGCCCTTTGACCACTTTGACATTATTTCCGGACAGGGAACACTAGGTCTGGAGTTGCTGGAACAGGTGCCAATTGTTGAAGCGGTTATCGTACCGGTATCCGGAGGTGGATTGATCTCTGGTCTGGCTGTCGCGCTAAAGGCAAAAAATCCGGCTATTCGCGTCATCGGTGTTTCTATGGAGCGCGGTGCGGCAATGCATGCTAGTCTTAAGGCGAAACATCCGGTTCTGGTTGAAGAGGTAACCACACTAGCTGATTCTCTCGGAGGTGGAATTGGGCTGGATAATCAGTACACATTCGCCATGACCCAAGACCTGATCGATGAGTTCATACTGGTATCGGAAGAAGAAATTGCCCAGGCTATTCGACACGCGTATTGGAAAGAGAGGTTGATTATTGAAGGTTCGGGTTCAGTCGGAATCGCTGCCTTACTATCAGGCAAACTGCAAACATCCAGATCACTCGCGATTATCATCAGCGGCGGAAATATCGATTTGGACCTCCATTACCGGATAATTTCAGGTGAAAATGTCGACGTTTCGAATGAGTAGACTGGCGTTTATGTCTGCTTACCCAAAGCATCGAATATCACTTGAATTCAGTTATTCTTGAATGGAAAGGGTGCACAACCGCCTATACCCGTTCTCTGGTATTTGTCCTGTTTGACTTCAATCTTCTCAGCGAATTTTACGGTCTGCGTAATTTTGCCGTGATCGAATCATATATGCCGCGACCCCTTCCTGTTTTGTTGACTCATACCCGGTCTATCCTTTGGCATCCGGGATCTTTACAAATTGACGAAATGCAGCCTATCCTAATATTGCGCAATTGATTATCATTTTCTGCTTTTACAGCATTCACTAACAATGACCTCAACGAAATTCAAACCATTCTCATCCTGCATTTCGCTCGACCTTGAAGTCAAAAGAGACAGTGGTCAGATTTATGCAATCGGCGCAGTTCGCGAAGACAGAGAACACAATTTCTCTTGTTCGGTCAAGAACATTGAAAGAGCGCTGGAAGCGCTCGATAGGTACGCTGATGATGCATCCTTCGTTCTTGGTCATAACGTGATTGACCATGATCTGCCCCACATCAAGGCAGCGAATCCAAATTTGCGTCTTCTGAATTTGCCCGTAATCGATACGCTGCGTCTGAGTCCGCTGGCCTTCCCCCGCAATCCATATCACCACCTTATCAAACACTACCAAGATGCCGGGATCATACGCAGTCAGGCAAACGATCCGGAATTGGACGCACGGCTCGCACTGGATGTCTTTTGCGACGAACGCAAGGCTTTGGCAAATGCAGATGAAGATCTGATGATTGCATGGCATTGGCTTTGCGTATTTGAGCCCACCGGAATCGATCGAGCACTTGATCATTTCTTCTGTGGAATTCGAAATTCAGGTAAACCAACCTCACAAGAAGCGAAGGCGGCGATCAAAAAAAGACTTACGAACACAACCTGCAAGACGACTGCTCGCGAGCTGTTGGCGGATATCAATTCGTCCGGCTGGGTGCTGGCCTATGTCTTGGCCTGGTTGTCTGTGGCGGGTGAAAATTCAGTGATGCCACCTTGGGTGCGTCATCAGTTTCCAGAAACTGGTCAATTGGTTCGAAATTTAAGGGACCGTGCCTGCACATCTGCGGATTGTATGTGGTGTCGCGAGCGCCACGATGCGCGCAAAGAGTTGAAACGATGGTTCGGATTTGATAATTTTCGTCCAATACCAGAGTATGAAAACGACCGTTCTATGCAGCAAGCCATTGTGGAGAAAGTGATGGCAGGTCAGTCAGTGCTCGGAATCCTCCCGACGGGGACAGGCAAGTCCCTCTGCTACCAGATTCCGGCACTATCTCGCTATAGCGATACAGGGGCGCTGACAGTGGTTATCTCTCCTTTGGTCGCTCTGATGAAGGATCAGATCGATGGACTTGAAGAGAAGAACATTGGCTGTTGCGTCACGGTGAACGGACTTTTATCGATGCCCGAACGAAATGATGCGTTGGATCGGATTCGGTTGGGCGACATCGGTATTGTTCTGATTTCACCTGAGCAATTACGTTCGCGCACGCTACGACGGGCTTTAGAACAGCGCGAAATTGGCACTTGGGTGCTGGACGAAGCACATTGTTTATCCCGTTGGGGCCACGACTTTCGACCAGACTATCTCTATGTAGGACGTTTCATTAAGGAGAAGTCTTCTAGTGTACAGAGGCCTCCCGTACTATGTCTCACTGCAACCGCCAAACCTGATGTCGTTAAAGATATCACCAATCATTTTCAAGAAAAACTGAATATCGAACTTGAAGTGTTGGACGGCGGTTCAGAGCGTACCAATCTAGTTTTCGAAGTCGTCCCAACCACTCAACCAGAAAAATTTTCGCACATCTACCAAGTTCTGACATCGAAACTGCAAAAGGACGAACCTGGAGGCGCCATTGTTTACTGTGCCACGCGAAAACGAAGTGAGGAAGTTGCAAAGTACTTGCAAAGGAAGGACATCACCGCTGACCGATTTCACGCCGGCTTGCCACCTGAAACCAAAAAGGATGTACAACGCAAATTCATTAGTGGTGAGTTGCGTGCGATCGCTGCTACCAATGCATTCGGTATGGGAATTGACAAGCCGGACGTGCGACTTGTCATTCATGCCGACATACCAGGTTCGCTAGAGAACTACATCCAGGAGGCCGGGCGTGCCGGGCGCGACCGGGCTCTAGCACGTTGCGTTCTGCTCTATGCAACAGACGACGTCGAACGTCAGTTTGGTATGTCAGCGCGTTCTCGAATCTCAAGAGGAGAAATAAACGGAATACTAAGGGCACTGAAAAATCTGAACCGTAAGAACCGTTTCAAAGGAGAAGTGGTTGCAACCGCGGGTGAAATTCTCGAAGAAGATGAGCACAATTTGTCTGTGCGGGATTCCGCTACCAGTGATACGAGAGTGCGTACGGCTGTCGCTTGGCTTGAACAATCGGAGTTTCTGACTCGGGATGAAAACGTCGTCAATGTGTTTCCGTCATCCCTCCAGGTGAAGTCGTTGGCCGAAGCCAGACAGAAGCTTTCAAAAGCGCAAGTTACAGATAGTTATCGAAAACAGTTGTTAAATATTACAGAAGCACTGCTGCAAGCGGATGCTGATGAAGGAATCAGCACAGACGCTTTGATGGGAGTTTCTGGACTGAATCCTGAAGGCGTACGCCGCGCACTGTACACATTGGAACGGTACGGCATTGCAAACAATGACACGGAGATTACCGCATTTGTTCACTATGCCGTGGAACGCTCCTCCAAAAAGCGATTAATGGAGGCGTGCAAATTAGAGAAAGCACTGATTGCGCTCATGCGTGAGAATGCGCCTGATCAAGGAAAAGGGGACTCTTCACAACTGCACTTGCGATTCGCAGCACAGACTTTGAGACATCAAGGTGAACCGGAACCCCTTCCCGAACGACTGTGGCGAATCATCCGCGGTATTTCCTTCGATGGTCGAGAGGAAGACGATGGCGCTGCAGGCAGTATAGCGGTACGCAAGCGCGATGCCGAAACTGTACACATCACGCTACAGCGTGAATGGCACGCACTGGAAGAGACTGCTGAGATTCGACGCGAAGCAGCTGGAATTTTATTGGAACATTTGCTCAATTGCCTGCCTGAACGCAGTCGCGGTATGGACTTACTCGCTGCCACCACACTTGGAGAGCTTTTGCGAGCCATTAAATCAGACCTTGCTTTAAAGACCAGGGTCAGAAATCCAGAGAAGCTATTGGACCGGGCTTTACTTTGGCTGCATGATATGGAGGTGCTTCGTCTCAACAGGGGACTCGTGGTGTTTCGTCCAGCTATGACGATCCGACTACGGAAGGGGAACCGAAAATCATTTACAAAAGCAGATTTTCAGCCCCTTACACTTCATTACGCACGTCAGGTATTGCAAATTCACGTGATGGAGGAATTCGCTGAGCGCGGTCTTCAAAAGATGGGTGAGGCACTGCGTCTGGTAACGGACTACTTTTCCACGAACGAGAAGGCGTTTCTTGAACGTTGGCTTCCAGGACGAAACGAAGAAATCAGACGCCAGACATCTCCAGAATCGTGGCAGGCTATCGTTGGCAATTTGAACAACAGTGTTCAGCAGAACATTGTTTCAGACGATCGGGAGCACGTCAACGCACTGGTTCTCGCGGGCCCGGGGTCTGGCAAGACACGTGTACTGGTACACCGTATCGCGTACTTAATTCGTGTCAGGAGGGAGAATGCCCGAAGCATAATCGCCCTGGCCTACAACCGTCACGCAGCTGTGGATATCCGCCGCCGGCTGGTGGAACTAATTGGGGATGATTCTTTCGGAGTTACAGTGCTCACATGTCACGCACTTGCCATGCGTCTCGCGGGCTACAGTTTTAGAGGAGAATCGGAACGTCCCGATGATGAGATTTTCAAAGATGTGATGCGCACTGCAGTCGAGGTGCTTCGAGGTGAAGGACTGTTACCAGAAGAGGCGGATGAACGCCGCCAACGCTTGTTGAGAGGTTTTCAATGGATCCTCGTAGACGAATATCAGGACATCGGACCCGAACAATATGAACTAATTTGCGCACTTGCGGGTCGATCGCAAGAAGAAGATATGGGTAAATTATCTCTGTTCGCGGTTGGAGATGATGACCAGAACATCTATTCGTTCAGAGGCGCTTCGGTAGAGTACATTCGACGTTTCGAGCAGGACTACAAAGCGCAACCAAACTGGTTGATTGAAAATTACCGTTCCACACGAAACATCATTGAATCGGCCAATGCAATTATTGAGAATGCCCGGAAGCGGATGAAACTTAAGCATCCCATCCAGGTTAACCGAGCACGCGAGCAAATGCCAGCGGGTGGGCAATGGGAAATGCTGGATCCGGTTTCACGCGGTCGAGTACAAATACTTCCAGCAGGTGATGATGAAATTGCTCAGGCGCAGGCTGTAATAACTGAGTTTCTGCGCCTACAAGAACTTGATCAGGATTGGAGTTGGGCACGATGTGCGGTCATCGCGCGTGAGCGGAAAGTTCTGAATCCCGTGCGCGCACTTTGCGAATCTCGCGGTATTCCCGTACAAATGGTGCACGAGGAACTACCAAGATTTTTGCGTTTACGAGAAACTCAAACGCTACTCAAATGGCTGCGAGAGAAGGTGCCGGGAATTGTGGATAGAAAGGCATTGAACGAATGGTTAGAATCTTGCCCTTCCAATTATTGGTACGACCTGATCCGTCAGTCAATTGACGAATTCCTGGAAGAATTAGAAGACAACGAAACGACGGTTGAATCTTTCATTGAATGGCTGGCAGAATGGGGCCAGGAAATTCGGCAACGCCAACGGAGACTTCTTTTGCTCACCGCTCATCGTGCCAAGGGATTGGAATTTGATCATGTTGCAGTCTTGGATGGTGGCTGGAGCCGTACCAACTACAACGGAGACCCTGACGCAGAACGTCGGTTGTACTATGTGGCCATGACGCGCGCTCGACAAACACTCATGCTTAGTAGTATCAACAATTCACAGGGGTTTCAGAGTGAATTGCGAGGCCATAAAGCAGCCATTCAACGAGAGACTGCCAACCTTTCACCGCATTCAACTGAAGTTGAGCGTCAATTTATCCAACCTAATCTACGGAATATTGATATTGGTTATGCTGGACGGCATCACTGCCGAAATCCGATACACAAAGAGATAAGCAGATTAACGGCTGGCGACCCACTAAAAGTAAATACTGAAAAAAACGGAAGTTGGTTGTTGTTAAGTTCTTCAGGCCGTCCTGTTGGAAGATTGGCTAAATCTTTCAAACCTCCATCTGGAAGGAGGTGTTGTGCTGCAGAGCTGTTTGCGGTGGTAAGTTGGAATCGTAAAATTTCCGATAATAAGTTTCACTCGTATCTAAAGTGTGATGAATGGGAAGTGGTCGTGCCAACGCTTGTATTTGAACCAGACTGATGAGCAGAATTAATCCTTTTCAACTTCAATTCCCAACCGTTTGAAAAATGCCAACCCTAAAACTCTTAACCGAACAGGAACTACGCGACATCGTCCGATTAGATCTGGATGCAGTAGATTGCATTGAGTCCGCATTTGCCGCGCTCTCAAGCGGAAAAGTGGTCATGCCACCCATCATGTCGATGGCAATAGAAGAATCGAATGGTGAAGTTGATGTCAAGACTGCGTATGTACCCGGCATTGAGTGCTTTGCCATCAAGATGTCTCCCGGCTTTTTCGACAATCCAAAATTTGGATTGCCCAGCACTTCAGGATTGATGGTGCTGTTTTCAGTCAAAACAGGTATGATTGAAGCGGTTCTGCTAGACAACGGCTACCTGACGGATGTTCGGACTGCAGCTGCCGGTGCTGTCGCTGCGCGATACCTGGCAAGAGAAGATGCCCAACGCGCCTGTGTTATTGGTTCTGGTCAGCAGTCAAGGTTGCAACTGGAAGCCTTGTGTCTGGTACGACCCATTCAATCGGCGGTCATTTGGGCCAGAGACTCAGCAAAGGCGGAGCAGGCTGCAACAGAGTTAAGCAACAAACTCGAAATTCCAGTGGAAAGCAGTGATGATCCACAGTCTGCCGTCAATTCAGCTGACGTTATATTGACAACTACACCTTCCGCAAAACCCTTAGTCAAACGAGACTGGCTAAAGCCAGGTCAACACATCACTGCAATGGGCTCTGATCAGCATCACAAGAACGAACTTGAACCCGCATGCCTGTCATTTGCCTCACTCTACGTTGCAGACCGACGAACTCAGACGGAAATTCTAGGCGAACTCCATCATGCAATCGCGGCAGGAGAGTTGTCTAAGGACGCTGAGATCGTAGAGCTGGGCGATATTGTTGCCGCAAAATCTCCCGGACGGCAATCCGCAGACGACGTAACGATTTGCGACCTTACCGGAACCGGCGTTCAGGATACTGCAATCGCAACATTAGCACGTCAGCGTGCGAACGCCACATCAACAGGACTGACTGTCGAGGCATAATCCATGAGTGACTCCAATCCTTTGTTTGAAAAGCTTTTTTCAGTTGAAGAGTATGCAGTGCGTGTTAACGATGTGAAGCATCGTATGAGCCGTGCAGGATTCGACCTAATCATCTGCCAGGACCCCAGTAATATGTGCTGGCTCACAGGTTATGATGGGTGGTCTTTCTATGTTCCACAATGCGTGGTTGTTCATTTGGATGAGGAGTGGCCGATCTGGTTTGGCCGCGCTCAGGATGCCAAAGCAGCTCATGTTACGACAGACCTCCCGGCAGACAATATCCTAGCGTATGCTGAAAAAAGAGTGATGCACCCGATTGATCATCCTTATGATGAACTCGTTGATCTTATTCGTCAGAAAGGTTGGGGCAGTTCTCGAATTGGTGTCGAAATGGATGCGCATTACTACACTGCGCGTTGTCACACAACATTGGTAAACGGACTGCCAGATGCGAAATTTTCCAATAATGGCGATCTTGTCAACTGGGCGCGTCTTATAAAGTCTGAGAAAGAAGTCAGTATCATGCGCCAGGCTGGCAAAATTTGTACCGCAACAATGAATGCGGCCATCTCAAAAATTCGGGCTGGCGTACCACAAAATGAAGTGATTGCGGAGGTCTATCGCGCGCAGATTGCAGGATCCGAAGGATATGGCGGCGACTACACTTCAATTTGTCCTTTGATTCAAGCCGGTGAGAGTACCAGCACTCCCCATCTGACATGGTCAGATCTACCCATCCCATCAGATGTACTCGTTATGCTGGAACTTGCAGGGGTCAGGCGTCGTTATCATACACCGCTAACCCGCACGCTTTATTTGGGAAAAGCGCCAGAGAAAATTCGCAATCTCGCCAAGGTAATTGTTGAAGGCGTTGATGTCGGATTGGAGTTGGCCAGGCCTGGAAACATCTGCGAAATGGTTGAGGCCGGATGGCAGGCAGTCCTCAATCGAAACGGTATCGTGAAAGAGAGTCGCGTGGCTTACCCCGTTGGCGTTGGATATCCACCAGACTGGGGTGAGCGAACCTGCAGCATGAGGCCGGGAGATAAGACAGTCCTTGAGGTTGGTATGTGCTTTCACTTCCAATCCGGGGTATGGCTGGATGATTTGGGTTGTGCAGTGTCCGAATCTTTCGTTGTGACAGAGTCAGGCGGAGAAAGGCTGTGCGACGTTGAGCGAGATTTGATTGTTGTTGAGTGAGGAAAAATCCATGACTAAAAATCCGATTTCCCCGACGATTCCTTTGGATGAGGATGGTTCTCATCACGGCTTTCTGAGCTTGCCGTACAGTCGAAATGATTCAGCCTGGGGGTCGATAATGATTCCCATCAGTGTCATTCAAAATGGACCAGGGCCAACAGCACTTCTGACAGGAGCCAATCATGGCGACGAATACGAAGGTCCAGTGGCACTTCAGGATCTGGCCTTGCGTCTGAACGCAGCAGATATTCAGGGCAGAGTCATCATTGTGCCGGCATTCAACTATCCTGCTTTTCGGGCTGGCACTCGAAACTCACCGATCGACGACGGTAATATGAACCGGGTATTCCCAGGTAACCCGAGAGGGACAGTCACTGAGAAGATAGCGGATTACTTCATGCGAACGCTGGTTCCTCAAGCTGATGTCATTGTCGATATCCACTCAGGTGGGAAAACGCTTGAGTTTGTACCCTTGGCGGCTGCTCATGTTCTGGAAGATAAGAAACAGCAGGCAGCCTGCGTGGCTGCAATGGAGGCGTTTAATGCTCCGCACTCAACAATTCTTTTGGAAATTGACAATACTGGAATGTACGACACCGTCGTTGAAGAGCAGGGCAAAGTGTTTGTTTCAACAGAATTGGGCGGTGGGGGTACGACACGCGAATCTACAGTCAGACTTGCAAAGAAAGGTGTGAGAAATGTTCTGATCCACGCTGGAATTCTAAATGCTGAAATCGAGATGGAACCCACAATCAATCTCGACATGCCAGATGGAGAGTGTTTTGTCATTAGCGAACATGACGGATTATTAGAACCGGTTGTCGATCTAGGTGGTGAGATCAAACGAAATGATGTTGTAGCATGGGTCTGGCCACTAGACCGTACCGGAGTTGAACCGATTGCTTATCGCGCCCGGCGCGATGGCATATTGGCTGGACGCCATTTTCCAGGGCTGGTTAAACCAGGCGACTGCATGGCTGTAATCGCAATTGTTGTTTAACAGAACTCTTGGAGAAGTTCGCAGAGTAGATTGTTCAGCACGCGGTCCAGCCGCGAATCAAGAGTTTGGTAAACAGGCTTCCTCTACTATGCCCGGGCTACAGTAGCCGCCGCCAGTTTGGTTGGAATAAACAAAACCGCAACAAATATCGCTACAGCTGCCACAGACAACATTGGAAACAGGGCTTCAAAACCCCAAAGGCCATGTACCCAGCCAATCAATGGAACCGTTGAGGCCATGACTGAAAATGTCACAATGTAGCGTAGTGCATATGCTCTCGCCCGCCATTCGCTCCTAGCGATTCGGCCGACTAGAACATCGTTGATCGGTATCTGACCAAACACTGCCAGCATAAACGCCAGAGAAACCAGCAGTGCCGCTATTCCGGTTAACTGACTCATGGCCAATAAAAAAACGGCCTGAACTAAGGCAACGATGGCAAACACGCGCTTAACAGGATAGCGGTCCACCAACCAGCCTACCAGTAGTTGAGCGAAGGCTGCAACGGTGAATACGACAAACGCATAACTGCCTACCGCGGTGGCAGTTTGAGCAATGTCGCCCAAACGTTCATCAAAAACCTTCGGCAACGCGAATGTAGTGCTTTGAAACACGATACCACCAATGCCAGTGGTTATGAGCACAATAGCAAAGGCCCTGATCAATAAATTGCGCGCATGGCTGGGAGTTGGCGAAGCGTGCTGTTTCTCTGCGCTGCGAGTTTGGTGGTTCCTTAGGTAGAAACGGAAAAAACCAAAGTAGCCAATACCAATTAGAATGGAGAATATTCCTGGTACGAAAAAAGCTTGACGCCAACCTGATACGTCAATTAAAAATCCAGTAATCAGGGCTGCTGATGCCACTCCCATATTACCAAAAATTCCATTGATGGCCAGGGGAACACCGGTTTGTTGTCTACCATGAACAACGAGTGCAAGACCGACGGGATGATAAATCGCAGCGAAAACTCCAACCAGTGTGAGATACACTGCCATTTCAAAAGGGGTTTCGGCGAAACCGGCAAGAATGGAGGCTGCCCCAATGCCGAGAAAGAAAATAACGATCATGCCTTCCCGACTCCATTTATCCGCCAGCCAACCGGCGGGAATGGCGCAGATGCCAAAAGCAACAAATCCTGGTGTGGCGTAGGGAATCAACTCCCCATAGGAAAGGTCCCATTCATAAACCAGTGTCAACGCCGCAGCAGTCGCAAAAATCAAGACGAACAGATGGTCCAGAAAATGTCCGATATTGAGAAAGAGAAAATGGATATGCCGACCTTTCATGTCACCTGGATAAGTACTGATGTTGATCAAACTAAGATGTCAATTGTACGGGTTTTGACTAACGTACCTCTTCTTACAGAGGAAATATTTGAATTCGGCCGAAGCCACTAGTTCCATCAAGTGGATTGGCTGCTGTTCCGTGCAGACTGTATGTTAACGCTGGCTTCTGTTGAGAGTGTGGTATTGGGAACTTATGGTTGGAGACGAACAATAAGTGCCTACGCTGGTTAACCTACAATCCAAGAAAAGAGGAAATACCACGAAAAAATGGTTAAGATAAACGCTACATAATTTGAAAACAAATCGGCATCTTTTCGGATAAGAGGGATATGAGTTATCGTGATCTTGTCATATTTGTGGCCATGCGAACGAAGATGTTCATTTGGTTCAATCTCCCCGTCCTCAATGAAGTGATGGAATTTCAGAAAATACCAGTAAAGTTGAATCGCAATTAGCGCGACCAAAACAACTGGCATTCGACCTTCTATCGGCTCTATACCGAATACACTGAGGTTATTCGGTTCGGCACCCGAAAGACCAGTTAAGACAACGATTCCAGAAAGTGCGAGAATTCGCCTCCTATATGACTTGGATTCTGCTGACTCACGTAATTTTTCACTGAAATCATTGACTTTCTCTCGTTCATTTGGTGGGTAGACGCGTGTTAACCCAACCGAAAGAAACAGAATTTTACGAAGACTCATTCGCTGCTTATGGGAAGGCATAGATTTTCACGGCTCAAATTTTCAAGAGTCATCCCTTGTACTGTGTTGACGCATATGCGTTAGTTTTTGGTAACTACTCGTCTGCCCAATTGAGGGCGAGTAGTTACAAATTTTTAGAATAAATTAACTGTCGTCAATCCTCCTGCTGCAACACACCAATTTCGACACAGTTCAGGCACAAGGGAGAACTTTCAGACAAGATACACATTTTTAAATGAAATTGTTCGGTTTACATTGTGAATGTCGGAAACAGCTCACCAGATGATCATTCACCATACCCGCCGCCTGCATAAACGCATAGCAGATAGTGCTGCCAACAAAGCTGAAACCTCGTTTTTTCAAATCCTTGCTCATCGAATCCGACAAGGCGATATTGGCGGGTACCTGTAGCGGTTCTGTCCAGTTGTTTTGAATAGGAGATCCATCAACAAAATCCCAGAAATACCGATCAAGACTCAATCCGGATTCTTGCATGTCCAGACAAGCCTGTGCATTTTGGATAAATGCCCTGACCTTTAGCCGATTTCGCACGATTCCCGGATCATTGAGAAACGCCTGAACCCTATCGTCGCCATAGTGGGCGATTCGCTCGGGATCAAAGTTGTCGAACACTTTTGTGTAGTGTGCTCTTTTGCGCAAAATTGTGATCCAGTTCAACCCGGCCTGCGCTCCTTCTAGACATAGCATTTCAAACAATTTCCTGCTGTCATGCTCCGGATTCCCCCATTCCAGATCGTGATATTCGCGGTTCAGTGGGTCATCTTCACACCACCAGCAACGGACCAAATCAGTCATGACAACAGCTCAGGGAAATCTGGACTTCAATGTTGATCTTGTATGTCACGCTCTTTATCATTTGCAGCGGATTACAGGAATTTAGTCAATATCACGGTGCATTGTGCCCATCGGTCTAATCATCTGAACGATTAATCCCTTTAGACAACTCCGTGTAAATCTCGCAGATCTGCTGCCAGGTATGCTCTGGAATGGCAACAATTCCATTACAGAGTTTTTTGTGAATTCGCGAACGTTGGCCTGGAATTTCAACCCGTTCAAATCCTGGTGCTGGTGGACATTCACGAACTTCAGTCAATATATCCGCTATAGCTCTTGCGTATGCTGAGCTCGACTGAATCGCATTAATATCTAGCGTGATGATTAACCAGTTTCCTTCGGTTGTCGGCTCTCCAAGTAAAGCATCTGCAACAATCTCACCAAGCAGGCCGAGTCCATAACCTTTATGTTCACCCGCGGGAAGAATAGCGCCACCATTAAAGTAATCCTCTGGGTCCGTGGTTGGATTTCCGTCGCAGTCAATAATGTATCCTTCGGGCAGTTGTGCTCCAGCTAAACGCGCAGCATATAACCAACCGCCTGCAATCTTTGAGGTTGCAAAATCAACCACCACCGGATCGTCATTACCACCCGGCATCCCGATGGCCCAAGGATTGGTTGGATATAGGGCCTTGGCGCCTCCATACGGTGCAACCTGTCGCCAAATCTTTCGATTACCACCACCAATACAGATTGTCATAAATCCCTTTTCAGCAGCAGCATCTGCATAAGCACCTATTCGTCCGGTATGCCCGACATTGCGAACAGCGACGACTGATACACCTTTTTTTCTGGCCTGCAGCATACCTCGCTCGTAGGCTAACTCCATGGCCGGTATCCCGACTCCTCCACCTCCGTCGACAGCTTCCCAGCCATTGTCACAGGCCACTATCTGCGGTGTTGCGTCAGGTTTCATAAATCCCGATTGAAACTGCTTCACATACTGTAAAGCTCGCATGACTCCGTGGCTTTCCACCCCACTAAGACTGGAATCAATTAAATGATTGGAGACCGATTTCGCAATCTCTTCCTCACAACCAAGAAGTCTAAAAATTGCGGAAAGTTTGGCAAATGCATCATCACTAGAAACTTCAACCCGATCGCAGTCAAATTGAAACTTGTCAGAAGAGTTCTTAATCAACCTGGCATCCTCATAGTACATTTGGTTTTGTGGTGTGGATTTGTCTCGACAACCAAACCGACTTGATCTGTAAGAAACAGCGCATCCTTTTCCAGCCGAATTCCCGTTAATAACCGGATTGTCTAAAACTGCCAACCGGCGACTCTATTGCTACCTTGAAGTAATTGTAAATATATGCCGTCCCTGCCTTGATCTTGTCTGCAACAAACATTGCTCAAGGAACATCACGCGACCATATTTCAACTGCGAGTCCGTAGTTTGAATCGTTGACAATCCTTATAACCTTCTCTTCAGTTTGCTAGGATTCGGCAGATGCGACTGGCCCAAACACTTCAATCGGCGCTAGATCTGAATTGTTCGGTACATCCCAAAATTCTCGGACCAATATAAGTTAACGTTAGTTCTAATTAGAATGTTCTGACTACAATAAGCACAACAAATCAGTTCAAAGGTGGAGACAATTGATTCCGATATCAGGCTATGCGGACCGTTGGTGTGTCGGTCACAACCAGACCATTCAATTCAAAGTCAGCAGCGAACTTGACGAACCCTATTCCGTCAGACTCGTTCGAATTATCTGCGCAGACCCCAATCCAATTGGACCCGGCATTATTGAAGAGGATCTAAGCTCAGTCCATTCTGGTCAATTTCCGTCGCGAAGGCAACCCGTCAAACTCGGATCCTATGCTCGGGCGCAGGTTAAAGACAAATTAAAGCACCAGGACCATTTTTCGGTTGTGGCCAATATCTGGCCAACACTTCCTAATGCAGGCAGACAGTCAATCATTTGTCTGAAAAACAGTTCCGGTGAAATTTTACTTGAACTATTCCTAGATTCAGGTCACCTGGGAACCTGTCTCAAATCGAACGCTGAGTTGCGCCTCAGCGAAGTTTTGTATGAACGAATTTGGTACACCGTATGGTGCTCAGTCGATTACAAGACCAACAAAATCGTCATTGGACAGTCTCCATGTGGGGCGCGAAACGATGACCTGCATCCCGCTTTCAAGGACTGTCAATTTGACCAGTCACCTTCACTGACTGAAGTGCAGGAAATTTATATTGCATCATCAGGCAGCGAAATCAAAGCGAACCACTACAACGGAAAGATCGAACTACCGGGCGTCATAAATTGTCTGTGTTCCCACGACTCCCAGAACATAAGAGACACCTCTAGGACTAATGCCGAAAATACGACTGCGTTATGGGACTTTTCACTTGGCATCAGTACTCAGTCCATCAAGGATGTTGGCCCACTCCGCCTGCATGGGGAATTAGTCAATGTTCCAACCCGCGCGATGCGAGGCTCAAACTGGAGTGGAAAAGAAATGGCTTGGAAGCATGCACCAGAGGAATACGGTGCCATCCACTTTCACGAAGATGATATTTACGACTGCGAGTGGGGAACCGACTTTGAATTCCGGGTTCCTAATGACTTCAGAAGCGCTATGTATTCAATGCGAATCGAGTGCCAGGGTGAAGTTGAGGATATTCCTTTTTATGTACGGCCCAAGACTGGCAAACCCCAATCCAAGATCTGTGTCATTGTTCCGACCTTCACTTATACCGTCTACAACAATCAGGCACGCGGAACTGCCGGGCCTGATTATGACGCTCTGGTCAAAAAAATGGGCAATCGACGTTGGACGCCAGACGTCATCCGCGATTTTGGGCTTTCAACTTACAACATGCACACCGATGGCAGTGGAATCTGCCTATCCTCCAGGTTAAGACCTTCTTTAACCATGCGGCCACGGTACATGACGATCTTTCGACCCTACGCCATATCAGGCATGCGACATTTACCCGCAGATACCCATTTGCTAGCCTGGCTTGAACACCTGGGGCACGACTACGATTTGGTTTCCGATGAGGACATCCACGAGGAAGGTATTGAAATTCTTAGACCGTACCGTGTTGTAATGACCATGAGCCATCCCGAGTATCACACCGCCAACACTCTGGATGCGATTTATGAATACACCAGAACCGGTGGACGGTTGATGTACATGGGCGGAAACGGATTCTACTGGAAAATCGGAATCCGTGAAGACCTGCCCGGAATAATTGAAATTCGAAGGGCAGAAGGTGGCATTCGAACATGGGCAGCAGAAGCCGGTGAATACTACAACGCATTGGACGGCGAATATGGGGGAATGTGGCTCAGAAATGGTCGCCCGCCTCAACAACTTGCAGGCGTTGGATTTACCGCTCAGGGGGATTTTGAAGGAATGTACTACCGGAAACATCCCAACGTGCCTGCTGAATATGAATGGGTCTTCGATGGAATCGACGATGAAATTCTGGGTGATTTTGGACTGAGCGGAGGCGGTGCGGCTGGATTTGAACTTGATCGTGTCGACTTTGGCCATGGAACTCCGCTCAACGCGGTTGTCCTCGCAAGTTCAGAGACTTACCCGGATCACTTTATCCTGGTGCCGGAAGAAGTTCTTTCCCACCTGGCAACTCGTACGGGGGATCCAGAAGAAAAGCTCATTCGGGCTGATATGACTATATTTAGAACTTCTCAAAACGGGTATGTGTTTTCGGTCGGCTCCATCACATACTGTGGTAGCCTGCCTTGGAATGGATTCAACAACAACATATCCAAACTGACACAAAACGTTCTTGAACGATTCCTGGTCGAGTAGGCTGACTGACAACAGGAACGCCGCAGAGCACAATGATCGCTAAGTATTCGTTTCCAGCCGTTCTCCTGCTCGCATTAGGTACTCTTGCCTACTTTCTGAATTGGAATCTACTGCTCTCCCTTGACTTTTCAGTGGTCTGGGAATATCGCCAGGTTTTACTGAAGGGGATGCTGGTTACTCTGGCCCTGACAGCTTGCGCAGCAGTCGCCGGGCTTTTGAGCGGAACCGTACTCGCTATTGCCTGTCAATCCAACATCGCACCACTTCGCTGGGTCGTCATCGCATTCGTCGAAATCTGGCGGAATACTCCACTTCTGGTCCAGTTGATCTGGATTCACTTCGCATTGCCACTGGTTACCGGTATCAACACCACTGCCTTGGAAAGCGGTGTGATTGGCATTACGCTGCAAGCCGCTGCGTACTTTACAGAAATTGTCCGCGCAGGCATTGATTCGGTCCCCAAGGGACAGTGGGAGGCTGCTTACTCGCTCGCACTGCCTTCATGGATACGCTGGACCCGAATCATTCTGCCACCGGCTATCCGCACGATGATTCCGCCGTTGGTTAATCTCACAATCAGTTTCTTTAAGGGAACCGCAATTCTTTCAATTTTGCACGTAAGCGAATTGATGACTGTAACAAACAGAATCAGTAATGTGACGTTCAAGCCAGTTGAACTGTTCAGTTTCATTGCTGTGCTTTATTTTGTCGTTGGTATTCTCATGAGCAAAGGGACTTTGCGAATTGAATATTTCCTGCAGAAAAGGGAACGCTAATGAGATTTGAGTGGGATCAGTTAATCCGCTACGGCCCAGATTTGCTGCAGGCCTTTGGAGTTACCATCTGGATTTCGGCAGTTTCGCTCGTCATCGGCATTGTTATTGGTATGTTTGCCTGCCTGGGAAAACTTCAACAGCGCGGGCTGGCGTTCAGGCTGTCAAACGGATTTATTGACTTCTTCAGAACTATTCCCGAGGTGGTGCTGATATTTTGGGTCTATTCCTGCCTACCACTGTTGCTATCCATCCGGATTTCAAGTGAAGCCTGTGGTGTTATTGCACTGTCACTTTTCAGTGCAGCCTACCTTGCAGAGATTTTTCGTGCAGGTGTTCTGGCGGTACCCAAGGGACAGGTTGATGCTGCATATGCACTCGCAATTCCAAGATTTCACATCTGGAGAAAGATCATCATTCCTCCGGCGATTCGTCGAATGATGCCGGCTTTCGTCAACTTTCTGACTGAATTGCTTAAAGCCACCAGCCTGCTATCGGCCATCGCTGTGGGAGAGATGGCCTACACGGCGAGCATTTTGGGTGCTCAGACTTTGAGCTACTTTGAGTTTTTAACCGCCATTGCTGTTCTGTACTTTGTGCTGATCTTTCCGTTCAGTCTGCTAGCTCGACGGTCTGAGAAAAAACTTCTGGAAAAAACTGGACACTAATCGGGCCCGTTCGATGCAAGCTAAAGGACACGAAACCAAATCGTTTTTCTCCTGTCGCAACGTCTCAAAATATTTTGGTACATTCAAAGCGCTGGATGACGTCTCCATCGAAATTTGCAAAGGAGAGATTGTGTGTATTGTTGGTCCATCCGGTGGCGGCAAATCTACCTTTCTGCGGATGTTGAACGCTCTAGAATCAATCGATGCCGGGGAAATTGTCGTGAATGAAATTCACCTGCCAGGAAGTCGGCAGGAAATGGAAAGTGTTCGGCGCGAAGTCGGTATGGTTTTTCAGCAGTTCAACCTGTTTGAACATATGTCGATACGCGAAAACGTTACATTTGCCCCCAGGGTTTCACGTGGTATGGAACAACGTGAAGCAGACGAATTGGCTGAAAATCTACTTCAGCGCGTTGGTATCGTTGAACAGATCGAAAAGTTTCCGAATCACTTGTCCGGTGGACAAAAGCAGAGAGTCGCGATTGCCAGAGCACTGGCCATGAAGCCGCAGGCAATGCTGTTTGATGAACCGACATCTTCTCTCGACCCTGAGATGGTGGTTGAGGTTTTGGATGTCATGAAGGAGTTGGCCTTCTCAGGCATGACGATGATTATTGTTACACATGAAATGGGCTTTGCCAGAGAGGCTGCGAGTCGGATGCTGTTTATGGCTGGCGGTAAATTTCTGGTGGATGAAACTACAGACGGTTTTTTTGAAGGGAGCGCAAACCCTGAATTGGAAAATTTCCTGTCAAACATTTTGTAGTGCTCGCGCCATTTCAGTTCGCTTGCGACTACAACTGTCTCACCCGTTGCTATTTTTGTTAACCCTATTGCAATCTACAGCGAACGGAATACAATGCAATCTGCAGTCTAATGCCAATGGAGCAAAGACGGCTCAATTAAATTAAATGGAGTAAGTAAATATGAGTATGAAAAAAATTGCCATTAAACTTGGTGTCATTCTTAGTTTATTCACCCTGGGTATCGGTTCAGCGTTTAGCGCAGATGATCAGATTTCGGTCATCAAAGACCGTGGCGAACTTCTGGTTTGCCACGCAGAAGCACTGCCCTGGGGTGCCAAAGACCCAAAAACCGGTGACTGGGTCGGCACTGATATTGAAGCAGCAAGGCATCTTGCTGGAATTATGGGCGTCGAATATGTACCAGTCGACTCCCAGTGGGGCACTCTGATTCCGAGCCTGGAAACAGGTAAGTGCGACATTGTGATGTCTCCCATGTTCCGAACCGCAGAACGCGCCATGCGGGTGCTGTTTTCGAACCCCTCTGGATACGAAACTCAAGGTACAGCAGTTCACATGGACTCTGACGCACAGTCTCACAAAGATCTTGATAAGGAAGGTATGATTATCGCGGTTGGATCAGGTACAGCAGATGAAGCCTTCGCCATGCGATTTTTCAAAATGGCAGAGGTCAAACCGCTCGTCAGCGACAAACTGTCCACTTACTTTCTTGAAGTAGCCAGTAAAAGAGCCGATGCTGTGCTGACTGACAGTTCCTCGCTTAGAAACTTCATCAAGCAGAATCCGGGTATGAATCTGCGCATCGTTGATGATGCACCACTTAATCCCCAGGGCTATGCATACGCGGTGCTACCAGGACAGTATCACTTTGTGAATTTCATCAATGTCTGGCTTGAAACAATCGAGCAGCAGGGCCTGAAAGACAAATGGTATGAGATGGTCACGGCCGAATAATCTGTGACACTTGGACTTAATTCCAGATCAATGACAACACTGGCAGTGTTGACATGAACAGTCCGGCACACAGTCGTTCCGCAGAAACCGGATCCATCGCCGGCGGCGTCATGTCGCTCAATCGTCTGATAGACCCGATGCGCGTATTCGTGCGCGCATCGGGAGCCTATATGTGGGATGAAACCGGAAAACGCTATATCGATTATCACGCAGCTTTTGCGCCGTACCTGTTAGGTCATGGAGATAAAGATATCGATGAAGCTGTTATCGCATCGATCCGCCGTAGTGAATCGTTGATGGGCGCTGGGACGACCCCTTGGGAGCACGAAATTGCCGATCTACTGGTTGAATCGGTACCCTATCTTGAGCAGGTACAGTTAACCAACAGTGGTACCGAAGCCGTTGCATTCTCGATTCGACTGGCCCGAGCAGCCACCGGGCGTAACGATGTTGTGTTCATTCAGGGTGGCTACAACGGTTGGATGGATTCCGTCGCATTCAATTTAATGGACCCAGCCTCGACTTTTGCCAGCCACCGCGGCGGTGAAGAGCACTCCTTAAGACCAATTTCCGCTGGAATGCATGCATCTACCCCGCAAGGATCTCATGCCGTCGAGTTCAACGACCGTGAAGCGATGCAGTCATTGGTGGAAACCGGGCAGATTGCAGCTGTCATTGTTGAGCCCGTTCTACAGAATATCGGAATCGTAAAACCACAGCCGGGCTACCTGGAATTCTTAAGACGGCTTTGCACCGATCACGGCACTCTACTTGTTTTTGACGAAGTGAAAACAGGCTTTCGACACGCTTTGGGTGGCTATCAGTCGATCTGTCAAATCGCTCCTGACCTCAGTGTATTCGGTAAGGCCGCTGCAAACGGTTATCCACTAGGTGTCGTAGGTGGAAAGGCCAAATACATGGCATACTGCTGCCATCCGGATGCGGCTAGACGAGTGCTGATAGCTGGTACCTACAACGCACATCCGTTCGTGGTTGCGGCCGCAACTGCTACCGTGCGTAAACTCAAAGACCGTGGCGAGGAAATCTACGCTCACCTGGAACGTTTAGGCGAGCAATTGGAATCCGGGCTTCGGACTCTGTTCGCAAAACAGGACTATCCGACCACAATTGTGCGCGTTGGTTCGGCATTTGTTGTTTACTTCATGGATCACGAACCGGTTTGTTGGTCGGATATCGCCCGACACAACGATGCTGAACGAGACGTACGATATCGAAAGGCGTTAATTGAGATGGGTGTCTTTCACTTCCCAGTCACTACGAAGCAGGGCAGTATTTCTTTCGCGCACACACAGGCTGATATTGACGAAACGCTGGAAATTACTGAAAGAGTATTAGAACAGCTGAACTGAATCTGAAGTATCCGATAAGTTGTGATGAGTTTGAAATTGAGAGTGTATTTCAGTTTGAAATAAATTCCGGAGTCTTGCCCGCCTGTCTGGGACCATTGATACAGATAACCGGAAACGTGCTTAATGCTTCCGAAATACTTTCTGTGAGCCGTCGCTCAGTCAACGAATTAAATTCTTTTTAATTTGCATTTATAAAAGTTGTATTTACAAATGCAAAAATTAGTTTTTAGATTTGCAAAATAATCTACAGGTAATTTCAACTTGGAAACAGTGTTATCTAAATGGTATGCAACCTAAATTCAGTGTTTTGGGGCGAGCATACGTCCGTTGAGGTGGCTGATTAAGCTAATCCCGCCACTCGGATCGGGGCTGGATGGTTTCCGAATTTCCTCAAGAGACAGTTTCAGCTCAAATCATCCTCAAGCGGAAAGTCCGACAGCACAACAGGTCCATCGGCACTGATCCATACCGGTTGCTCCAGTTTCACGCCTTCGTGGCCGTTTATTTCACCGACATAACTTTCTATGCATACCACCATGTTTTCCTCAAACGCGCCATCGTAGGCACCATATTTTTCATCCTCGCGATACCAAAGAAAGGGATACTCAACACCGAGACCGCAACCATGCCCGACATCGGCGTAGCGATTTGCGAGATATTCCTCCGGCAATTGATAAGCCATGGACGAGTACTCCAAGAAAGACAACCCCGGGGTCAGCAATGAAATATTGGATTCTAGTTGCGCTCGGGATTCGGTGTACAGTCTTCTTTGCTCGTCTGTCGGTTTAGCATCACCGACGATCCAGCTTCGAGATATATCGTTATAGAATCCCATCGGACCTATCAAATCAGTGTCGAACGAAAGAAACTCTCCGTTTTCGATTACGCGATTACTTGTTTCCTGAAACCACGGATTGGTTCGCGGGCCTGATGTCATCAATCGCGTTTCAGGATACTCGCCGCCGCGGCGTATACTCCCTGCCAGCAGAATGGATAACGCCTCCTGTTCCGTCATTCCAGGCTGAACTTGATTTCTCAATTCATGCATCGCGGCTTCGCACGTCGACAGCGATGATCGGAAAGCTCGAATTTCTTCCAGGGACTTAATTGCTCTTGCATGCTCCATCACCTTTCTCCCGTCCGCGAGCACCAACCCACACTTGATCAGTTCAAGGGCAGTGTGCACATCCAGTCGGTCAACGGCCAAGTGGCGGTTATCACCACAGTAATTCCGGACCAGATCATCAATCTCCTGTGCCCACTTGGTGACCATCTCTTCAGTCCGGTAACCGGTGAACAGATAATCTGTTGACCAGGCAGGCCGTAATTCGTCAATGATTTCGAGCCCTTTGAGCAAGTGCATGCTGGTCGGTAGTTCAAACATAATGGATGGGCCGGATGTCAGTATCAGTGCATAGCGGCAGAAATTGTGCATAGTCCAAACTTGCATGGACCGCGAGCCATTTGCATAGCGGATGTTGATGGGATCAAACAGCAACACTGCTGCAAGATCGTTGTCAGCTGCGAGAGACCGTATTGCATCCAAACGATATTGACGCACCGCTACTTCATCGATTGGTTGACTGAAATTCAACGGATCAATCATTACTTTTTCATTTGACAATTTTCCGTGATTGCACTATGGGCATCATGCTGCCTTAGTAGTATTCCAACAGTTTCGCTAACGGAGTGATTCGACAGCCTTTGAATGAACAATTAGTTCAAGTTGTCCCTAGCCAGTCACTAGTTTTTAGTGAAATACGATTCGTGGGCAGTGGTCGTGCCGCAGATTGTGTTCAAACCTGAATGTAAACCAAACCCGAAAAATTGTCAGCAGCGGCCCTCAATTCTCATTTTGTATCTTTTGCATCAGTCCGGGAAGAGAGATCATTGTTGTGTCATCGCCGATAGGAAATTCTTCTTTTCCCCCGTAAACGACAAATTTTCTGTTTATACCTAGAGAATTGCAGGTTGGGCTAAATGCCTTGCTGATTTTTGGTGCAACGCCATACTTGATCTCGATGGCCCAAATATTGTTGAATCCAAATCTGATCAGTAAGTCAATTTCTGCTCCGGTCGTTGCTCGGTAGTAGTAAGTACTAGCCATACGTGGAAGGACCGAGTGGATATTTTCAATAACGAAACCCTCCCAACTCTTTCCTAGCGCAGGGTGCGACAATAGAGTGTTGAAATCATAGATACCTAGCAAATAATGCAACACACCACTATCACGCACGTAGTAACGTGGAGATTTCACTAGTCGCTTTTTTACATTTTCGTGCCAAGGAATTAATCTTCGTACGAGCAGGAGGTCAGTCAAAAGGTCGATATATCGACTGACGGTTTTACCATCAATTTCCAGATTCCCGCCAAGTTTCGAATAGTTGACCGGTTCACCTTGCAGGTGAGCCAGCATGGTCCACAATCGTCGTAGCCTTGTCGAGGGAATCGGAAAAGCTAGATTTGGTATGTCGCGCTCAAGGTAGGTTTCGACCAAATCTTGCAACCAATTCATACTCCTTTCACTGTTCTCAGCAAGATAACTTTCGGGAAATCCTCCTCGCAACCAACGGTTGTTCAATTCTGTTCTCTGCTGGTCGATTTCTAGAACATTCAGCCCGTTCAGTTCGACATAGCTTATTCGTCCTGCTAAGCTTTCCGAGCTCTGGCGCAATAAATGCATGGATGCAGAACCGAGAAGCAAAAACTGTTTGCCTTTCCGTCCCTCCCACCGGTTATTGTCGATCACACCGCGTAATGTCGGGAAAATCTCCGGTATTCGCTGAATCTCATCCAGAATAATTAACTTGTCGCTGTTGTCATTGAAATAAGACAATGGATCACTCAAGCGAAGCAAGTCTCGAGAATTTTCCAAATCCAAATAGACTGATTTAACAACTTTTGCAATTTTCTTGGCCAGTGTTGTTTTACCAACCTGACGAGCTCCTACGAGCACGACAGCGGGTGTGTGCTTGATCGTTTCGTGAAGCGTTTCTTCAATTAACCTATCCAACATAGTGTGTATTATAGGAACTGAATTCCGATATTTCACGTTTAAAGCAATCAATGTCGGTTCGTTAAGCTCTATCACTTAGTAAGATCATCTAAAACATTTTGATTCGCTTGATTCTGAAAGTTCCTCAGAACATGGCAAACCGATGGTCTCAATTTGGAAGTAAAGTATCAATACAATAGAATTATTATTGTTAATTTATACGAATTAATAACTATGTTAATAATATTTAAATAACAATAAGATAGTATTTTGATTGAATGAGAATGTTTGTTCTAATATAAAAATAGACGAGATCCTAATAATCAATTTAAATCCTGTTCGAATACCACATTAGGTGTTAAGAATATTTACGTTCAATCCCACATTTATTCTGAATAAAGGATGAATTCCCCACCTGTTTGGCCATTTACGACAAACGAGAGTGAGTTTTCTCCACGTTTAGTGGAATCGATGATTCGCGATGCACTATCGAACACACCCGTAGTCTGTGTGCTTGGTGCCAGGCAATCTGGCAAAACTGCATTGGTGAAACATATGTTTCCAGGTCGTCCTTACGTAGATATGGATACATCTAGCGAGTTTGTGATGGCTTTGGAAGATCCTGGTTCATACATAGAGCGTTTGCCCGATACAGTCACTATCGATGAGGTTCAAAATGTTCCGAATTTCATCGATCCGATTAGAGTTTCCGTTGACCAGAACCGGCGGCCCGGGCGATTTATCTTGACGGCTTCAGTTAACTTGCACCTCATCCAAGATCTGTCACAAGCCCTCGCCGGAAGAATGGAAATAATCGATCTTCATCCATTGACAGAATCGGAGAAATTTAGATCAAGTGGAAAATTTCTGATTGATTTGCTCAACGATTGGCTTAAACCGGGGTTCAGAACCGATCTGACAGTCATGTCAGATCTGGAGTTTGAGGAGAGAATTATCTCTGGTGGATACGTCGAACCCTTGAATCGCGACATCCTTCGGGCAAGACAGTGGAGAAGAAGCTATTTACGCGATATTGCGGAAAGAGAAGTTCCTGAAACCTTCAAAATCAGGAATCCAGTATTGCTGTACCGAGTTATGGAACTGCTTGCCTGGCGAACTGGATCTCTATTGAGAATCAGCGAATTGGCCAAAGCTCTCGCTGTTCATAGACTGACTTTAGAGCGGTATCTGGCATACCTTGAGCGGGTGAATTTGGTACGTCAGATTCCCGCCTGGCATTCCAACAGAACAAAGCGCCTGACTAAATCCCCCAAAATACACTTTATCGACTGCGGATTGGCTGCGACGTTGGCAGATTTTCCTACGGACAACGAAGAAGAAAATCGAGTTTACCTGGATCATTTATGTGAATCATTCGTTGTTCAGCAAATTATTGCTCACGCTGGGTGGACTAACCCAGATTTACGATTCTGGCACTATCGGGATAAGGACCAAGTAGAGGTCGATTTAGTAATGACTTTAGGGGAAAAAGTCTGGGGATTCGAAATCAAATCCAAGACGAGCGTGAATTCGCGAGACGCTAAAGGATTGATTAAGCTAGCCAACGCATGCGGTAATGATTTTCAAAAAGGCATCCTGTTCTACAGAGGAAGTGACATCTTTTCATTAGCCAAGGGATTGGTTTTGGCTGTGCCGGTTTCTGAGTTATGGACGCGGTAAACTGTTTTCATCGAATAAACAAATTCGGGTGTTGAAAAAGCCGGGCTAGCAAAGAATAATCTACATTTGAATAACAATTGGACGGTACTTGAATATTAATTAGACGCCATACACTAGCAATCGAAGACAATCTGTTTGGCGTGTCAACTAGAGCATTCTGGTCAACATTGCCCTTGAAATATCCTTCAATCCAACAGCGTACATATACAGAAGCAAAGCTACGCAGGTAACAGCAACCTTTGTACTGTGCTAGTCAGCCGCCTCTACGTACATGCGCTCACCCCAGAACCCGGATTTCCAGACATTGATACACTCCGCAGCAAAAGTTTCCAATTCCTCAATATCTGCTGCAGTTGCAAAGATATTACCAGTATTGCCGCCGCTGGGGCCATAGAGGCTGTTACCACGGTCGTAAAAAAGAGCAATATCTACGATGTGAAAGTCACTTTCAGGTGTCCAGGATTCTGGCGGCAGCAACCCATCCGGATGAAAGATGTACATCAGATCGCCCGGTGCCGGATACATGCACATCCACTCCTTTGGTGGGTCTTCACCAAATACGCGTTCAACTGGCAAAAGCGTGTAAATTTCATGGTTGGCATACTTTGCGTGCCACATATCTCCCTCGAATGGAAGCGCTTTACTGACAATTTCACAAGTTGCCGGGGAGTTGTCCCAACGCAGTTTCAACTTAACGCTAGCCCCGTTGTTCCGCATTCCTACCCGAACATATTTCTGTCTATCGCTCATCTTCCGCCTCATTGTAGAATCGTATTTTAGTATCGGTACCGATTTGGAGTTTCGGGCAATTATAGTGGTCGGTCTGACTGTCGGTATTGCGTCTCCAAAGTTGGCCTGTCGTCTTTGAATAACGTATTGATAAGGCGTTAGTTTTGTGGATAGATTAAACGCGTTTAACTCGTTAACTGATGAATTCATGCTTTTCAGGGCTAAACGATTTTTTCACTTTCTATTAAACTCACCAGAATAATTCAAGATTTATAATTTTTGCGACTCTACGCTATTTGATAGTCGTCATGAATGCCATTCCGACATCCGATCATCTAGTCTGGACGACTCCTTCACCAGTCAGCAACGCAACGATCGCGAATGTACATGAATGATGCTTGAAGGGATCGACATTCCGGCTGCAGAAGCCAATGCGCCATTCGATGCCCTGGAGAACGAATAAATTCGCGTTAGCCGTCCATCCTGTCGCAACTTGCCGTGTCAAAATCAACAGTCAATTCTGCAGATGAGCCTAGAGTCGCAATTGGCGGAATCTGGCATGAAACCAATACTTTCGCGACAGGACTCACGCGCTACGAAGATTTTGAATCTTACCAGCTTGCACGAAAGGATGAATTGATCGAGCGATATACCGGAACCAATACCGAACTTGGCGGGGTGATCCGGGGCGCTACCGATTTTGACCTCCAGCCCACACTCTTTGCAGCAGCCGTACCTTCCGGCACCATTGAATACCAGTCATTCATTCAACTGCTCGATGAGTTGACTGGACTGCTGCAGGAGGCAATGCCGCTGGACGCAGTCGTATTGGCACTGCATGGCGCCGCTGTGGTCGAAACGATCGATGACGCAGATGCGTACATACTTGCTCAAGTTCGGAAAATTGTCAAAGACGCTGTTCCGATTGTTGCCACATTTGACTACCATGCCAATCTGAGCGATGACATGGTCAGCTCTGCATCAGTATTGATTGGATATGACACTTACCCACATACCGATATGGCAGACCGAGGCGAAGAGGCAATTAAGCTGATACGACACTTCCTTGCCGGCCAGCGGCATCCGATTTGCGCTCACCGTAAGCTGCCACTTCTCACCTCACCGCTCAAACAGCAGACAGATCAACCACCAATGCGAGAAGTGATGCAAAAACTTCAAGACTTGGAGAAAGACCCGACCATCGTCTCTGGCTCCGTTGCGATGGGATTTCCCTACAGCGATGTGTCACACTTAGGAGCATCCGTTGTCGTGTACGGTGAAAATCAGGAGCAGATTGATACTGCTGCCGACTCTATCGCAACAACTCTGTGGAACTCAAGGCAGGATTTTCAGCAACAGCTTCTGTCAGTCGAAACCTGTGTTGAACTCGCGCTCAACAGTGCTGAATTTCCGGTTGTCATTGTCGAGCCGGCAGACAACATTGGTGGTGGCAGTGCAGGTGACGGCACAACCATCCTAGATGCATTACTCAAGTCCAATGCGAAACAGTCAGTCATCGTTATTTGCGACCCGGAAGCAGTGGCTGTGGCCAGCCAAGCGGGTGTCGGCTGTGAATGCTCACTTCGAATTGGCGGGAAGACAGATAATCTTCACGGTCCGCCGGTTCAGGCTTCCGTCATCGTCAAAGCAATCAGCGGTGGGGAATATACACACAAGGGTACTTACATGACGGGTTATATTACCTCCATGGGGCAGACAGCTTTGGTGGAGTCTCAGGGTGTCCAGATTGTGGTGACCTCCAGACGGAGTATGCCATTCGACGCCGAGCAGTTACGCTGTCTTGGCATCGAACCAGAAGAGCAGAAAATTATCGTTGTAAAAGCTGCTATTGCCTGGAAAGCCGCATATGGCAAAATCGCGAAACGGGTGCTGGCCGCAGATACGCCTGGCGTTTGTGCAGCTGACCTTACACGGTTAAACTACGAGAAACGCCCAAAACCGCTTTATCCATTGGAACAGTCTGCCACACATTTCACATAGGACGAGCAATGGCCATTCCCCGAGAGACTGTCTTTTCGGACACAGAATTCAACACGCGTCTTTCAAATACCAGAAAGGTGATGGCATCGCGCAAAATTGATGCACTGATACTACATTCAGCACCAAATATTTATTACCTTTGTGGTCACCATTCACTGAACCTATGGGATTATCAGTGCCTGATCGTGCCGCTGTCGGGCGAACCTGTCATGGTGCTTTGGCAATTTGAGCGTGGACGATTCGAAGCATCTGGAAACCTTGCTGAACTGGACCTGTATGAAACCCATGCGGACCCAATTCAGGCAACACGAGACTCCCTGTCGAAACGAGGATTGATGAAAGGAACGATTGGGGTCGAGGCTCAGACGCGGTACCTGGTGCCTCTTCTACACGACAGGTTGAAAGATGCATTGGATGGTGCAAACGTGATCAATGGTTCGGGATTGGTTGACAATGTCAGAAACATCAAGTCAGCAGAGGAACTCGATGTCATGCGAGCGGCTGCCAAAATCACTGACACCGCAATCTTGGCTGGCTTTGATGCCACACGTGAGGACACAACCGATTCCGAAGTGGCTGCAATCGTGGCTAAAACTCTGATTGAGTTCAACAGTCTGGGATTTTCGGTCTATCCAATTGTCTCGGCAGGCTATCGTGCGGGAATGCCCCACAACAGCAATAATGGATATGTCATGAAAAAAGGCGATCCAGTATTTATTGAATGTTCACCGAGTCTTCACTGGTACCACGCACCACTTATGCGAACCGGTGTTGTTGGTAAACCAGATCCCAAGATTGAAGAATTTGCCGAACTCGAAAAAACCGTGGTCACAGAAATGCTCAAAGCAGCAAAACCCGGTGTATTGGCCTCGGATATAGCCAAAGTCGCAGAGTCGATCATCGTTCCTATCCGCAAAAACATACTATTTCACGAAGTTTATGGCTACCCTGTGGGGATCGGTTTTCCACCTACCTGGGGCGAAGAATCTGGATTTGCTCTCGTCACCAACAACGACCGGCCTCTTGAAGCGGGCATGGTGTTTCACATCCCGATGACGCTTCGAGTCAACGGTGAATTTGGAGTCGGTCTCAGCCAAACATTCGTTGTAACTGAAAAAGGAGAACCTGAGGTTCTCAGTGAAATTCCACAAGAACTGTATCGAATTTGAGAGTGGATGTGAAATTTGACCATTCTAAGAAGCTGTATACATCTGCCCGCAACTATCTAGCTGGCGGTGTAAGCAGTAATTTTCGATACATTGGCTATGGCGAAAGCCCGGTTCCGCTTTTTTACTCGGGTGGAAAAGGTTCGAAAATCACCGATGTCGACGGCAACGTTTACATCGATTACGCGTTAGCCAATGGTCCTATCATTCTGGGCCACGCTCCGGATGCAGTTCTGGAACGGGTTAAAGATACGCTGTCTATGGGCCAGTTGTTCGCGGGACAGACGGAATACGAAGTGGAGTTAGCCAATAAACTGGTGGAACTCATTCCATGCGCTGAACTTGTCCGATTTGCTTCAAGCGGAACCGAAGCGATACAGGCCGCAGTACGGTTGGCGCGGGCCGCCACCAATCGAGCTAAGATCATTAAATTCGAAGGGCACTATCATGGCTGGACTGATAATGTATTTGTCAGCGTTCACCCACCCCTAGCAGATGCCGGTCCGGAATCTCGTCCAAATAGTGTTGCACAAACACCAGGACAGTCGATTGGTGCACTCAACGACATCATCACGCTGCAATGGAATGATCTTGATCGCTTTGCCAGTGTAGTACAGGAACAGGCTGACCAAATTGCTGGTGTCATTATGGAGCCAATCAACTGCAATACCGGCGCGATTTTCCCAAAGCCGGGCTACCTGGAAGGTGTGCGAAAACTGACTGAAGAGCATCAGATCGTTCTGATATTTGATGAAGTCATATCCGGATTTCGCGTTGCACTCAACGGTGCACAGGGAATGCTGGGTGTTACACCTGATCTTGCAATTTTCGCTAAGGCACTGGCAGCAGGTTTTCCGCTTGCGGCGATCGTCGGCAAGAAGGAAATCATGGAGCTTTTGCATACCCGCTCAGTCATGCACGGCGGGACCTACAACGCCAATGTCATGTCGGTGGTGGCAGGATTGGCAACCATCGACGCGCTTCAGTCGAACAGTGGCGCCGCCATCCGCCAGATGGATGAACTGGGTACAACACTGATTAAGGGTTTACTATCACTCGCCCGTAAGCATGGTCAGGATATGTCGATTCAAGGAATCGGGTCAGTGTTTCACCCGATTTTTGGTAATGTTGGAACGGTGACCAACTATCGAGATTACCTTAAAATGGACAATGCGCTGAAAAACAGCTTCTATGCGAAACTGCAGAGTGCTGGTACTCGGGTCACCGCGCGTGGCACCTGGTTTTTGTCGACAGCTCACACTGCCGTTGATATAGAAAAGTCTCTGCAGCACGCGGATTTGGCCTGGAGGGAACTGGGTAGTGAATAAGCATCAACAGGCACGCATCGGTTTTGTTTGGCCGGGTGGCGGTTCAGAACACGATTTCTATCAGTTTTTAGAAGAAACAGGAGATCGTGCGCGGCTCTTTATCACCTGTACACGAGTCGGTGGAGATGGTGACAACGACCACGATATTGAAGCCCTGGAGCAGACCTCTCGCCTTGACTGGCTGGTAGAAGCGGCGCTTCGACTGATTCCCCTGAAGGTGGATTGTGTCTACTGGCCTTGTACCAGCGGCAGCTTCATTCTTGGAAAGGCGCATGCAGAAGAACAACTACGCGTTCTGACTGACACAGTCAGTGCACCTTCTGGCAGTACCTCAATGGCATTCATCGAAGCGCTGCGTTACAGCGGTTTTCGCCGGGTCAGCGTCCTGTCGACGTATCCGGAGCCTGCCTCAAGAGCATTTGAGTCATTTCTTAATGAATTCGACATTGAAGTATTGAACATGATCTGGTTGAATGCGCCCTCCGGTTGGGATGCTGCACTGTTTCAACCGGAATTCATCATTGAGCACATTCCGAGTGCTATCCATCCTGATGCTGATGTTCTGCTGATTCCAGATACAGCGATGCCATCGACTATTTCAATCAAGGAATTTGAAAGCTGCGCTGGCATACCCGTATTTACCGCCAATGGCGTAACGATGTGGCACGCGATGAGCCTTGCGGGACTGACTTTGTCCGACTCAAGGTTTGGAACTTTGATCGCAGGCGAGTTAGGTGGTAAATTTGGAATTGGTTCAAGTTAAGCAGTTGCCAATAACTTTACACCGCTTGCTTCTCTAATTTTTGGGCACTTTGCGGTCTGCCTGACACTGCAAACCACACTTCAGAGTACCGAGGCACTACCTAAAAATTGTGCCCAATTCTATGCAATGACGAGGGCTTGCAACTCAGTTCAGTCAAATGGTTCAAGATTGAATACGGCCCTACAGAACAGGCTGAATTGCAATTGGAAAAATCTTTCGTCTGAAACCGTTTTTTCAGTCTGTTCGCGCAACATTTCAACCCACAAATCGCTTCCCTACTGTAAAATTTTTGCCAATTCGCGATACGGAACTTTGCCATCTTTCCAGAGTTCAATGAACTACACGGATGTTTTAATCGTGGCACTTGGTTTTAAAGTTATCCAGGATTCAATAATTTGCTAAGAACGGCTGGAATGTCAATCAGTTATTCGATTCAAGAAGAATAGGCACCGCGCGCACCAGATTTCATGCTTCGAAGTCCCCTTCACGATTTGCATATCGAACTAGGTGCGAAAATGGGACCATTTGCGGGATTCGAAATGCCGCTTTGGTACCCCTCAAAAATCATTTCCGAACACAAACACACCCGCTCCCAGGCCAGCCTGTTTGATATTTCTCATATGGGACAGGCCAGTATTGTGGGTGAAGACTCTGCCACAGAACTTGAAAGTCTGATTCCGTCTGATCTTAAATCACTGCCGGTTCACAAAATGCACTACTGCTGCTTTACCGCGGAGAACGGCGGAATCCTGGACGATCTTGTCATCGCCTCCCTGGGGCAGGACTATTTTGTCGTAATGAACGCGGCTCGTAAAGAGCACGACTTGAATCATCTGCGTACAAACATCAAGAAGTCCGCCGTACTGGAACACACAGAAAACGCACTCATCGCGTTGCAGGGACCCAAAGCGACCGAAGTGTTGAGGCGTCTGACACCAGAAATTTGTGATCTCCAATTTATGACCATGGGCGACTTTGCCATTCGAGGCGTGCCTTGCATCGTTAGCCGGTCAGGGTATACCGGGGAGGATGGGTTTGAAATCTCAATGGCAGCAGAAACCGCGATGCAACTCGCGAAAGATCTGCTGGACGAACCTGAGGTCATGCCAGCCGGACTTGGTGCTAGGGACTCCTTAAGACTTGAAGCCGGGCTTCGGCTTTATGGTCAGGATATGGATACAACGACCACACCCGTTGAGGCGGGCATTCAATGGACAATATCCAAATCCAGACGCACCGACGGTGCTCGGCCGGGCGGTTTCCCCGGTGCTGATGTAATATTGGAACAATTGACAAACGGCGCCAGCCGTCGCTTTGTCGGTATGCTTCCCCAAGGCCGGGCTCCCGTGCGAACCGGCACCGAAATCTGTCTTGAAGACGGCGAATCCATTGGACGTGTAACCAGTGGTTTGGTTGCACCTTCAGTCGGTGCGCCGATTGCGATGGGTTACATTGATCGGGACTATGCCAGCCCAGGCACCCAAGTCAGCCTGTTGCTTCGCGGCAAGCATGTACCGGCAGAAGTCATTCGGCTGCCTTTTGTCAAACATCGTTATCAAAATACCGTAAAAATTCAATCGAATTCCAGTGGAGGAAAATCGAATGTCTGATACCCGTTACAGCAGCGATCACGAGTGGGCCCGTTCTGAAGACGGGAATAGCGCAACGATCGGAATTACTGATTACGCCCAAGAGCAATTGGGTGATATCGTGTTTGTCGAATTGCCCGAAGAGGGCGATTCATTTGATGCCGGCGATGAAGTCTCTGTGATTGAATCAGTCAAGGCCGCAGCCGAACTGAAAACACCCGTATCCGGCACCGTCATTGAGGTCAATAGCGACCTTGAAGATAGTCCTGAAACCGTCAATGAAAGTCCAACAGAGGATGGTTGGTTCTGCAGACTCGAACTTTCCGACCCCTCGGAACTGGATGATTTGATGAGTGAAGAAGAGTATGAAGAGTTCACATCAAATCTTGAGTAACATCTAAATTTTGCAACCGATACCATGTCCGAAAATAATCTCCCGCAGAGTCTCAGTGAATTAGAGTCCGTTAACGATTTCGTCAGGCGGCATATCGGACCAGGTTCAGTTCAAGTGCAGCAAATGCTCGATGAACTTGGCATCGATTCACTAAACACCCTCATTGAACAGACCGTTCCAAAAAATCTGCTCACCAGTGAACCGCTGAATCTGAAAGTTCCGGTTGGAGAAAACGAAACAATCAGTTACATCCGCCGGATGCGGGAACGAAATCAAGTCTTTACTTCGATGATTGGAATGGGCTACCATGCGACGATTCTGCCTGGGGTCATTCGACGAAACATATTTGAAGACCCGGGCTGGTACACCGCATATACACCTTATCAGGCTGAAATCAGCCAGGGGCGCCTGGAGGCGCTGCTGGTTTTTCAGGAAATGCTGATTGACCTGACTGGCATGGAACTTGCCAATGCGTCTTTGCTGGATGAAGGAACAGCCGCCGCCGAAGCAATGGCGATGGCAAAACGGGTTTCCAAAGCAAAATCCAACAAATTTCTGGTATCGCATGACTGTCACCCGCAATCCATAGCAGTCGTACAGACACGAGCGGGTACGCTTGGCTTTGATGTCGTTGTAGGAGATCTGGAAAAGCTGGCCAACGAGGAAGATGAATATTTCGGCATTCTGGTTCAGTATCCCGGTTCCAGCGGACGACTTTCCGATATTGGTTCCATGGTCGAATCCGCACACGCCAGGAAGGCAATTGTCACTGTCGCGACCGATCTTTTGTCTCTATGTCTGATTAAACCACCGGGTGAGTTCGGCGCTGACATCGTGGTTGGTAACACACAGCGGTTCGGTGTGCCGATGGCATATGGTGGTCCACATGCCGCATTTCTCGCCACTCGGTATCAGTACCGCCGCACTATTCCCGGGCGTTTAATCGGTGTATCCGTTGACTCACGCGGCAAGCCTGCATTGCGAATGGCATTACAAACCCGTGAACAGCACATCAGAAGAGACAAAGCGACAAGCAATATTTGCACAGCACAGGTACTGCTAGCCATTGTTGCCGCGTTTTATGTGATGTATCACGGTCCGCACGGATTGCGGGACATCGCGGCAAGGGTCAATCGCTATGCTCAAATTACTGCCGAGGGCCTACGCCGCCTTGGCTACGGCATTGTTCACGATGCCTATTTCGACACCCTGACCGTCAACGCACATGGTCAGGCGCGTCGCATTGCAGCACGGGCGCGGGAAATTCGAATCAATCTTCGCGTTGTCGATGCTGACCATCTTGGAATTGCACTGGATGAGACAACCAAACGCGTGCACCTGGAAAGACTCTGGTCCATTTTCGATACCAACGCAAATTCGAAAATTTCAATTGATGAAATTGATGCTGAAGTCAGTGGCTGCATTCCGCATGATTTGAGCCGCACCTCCGCTTATCTCACCCACCCAACCTTCAGCCTGTATCAGTCTGAAACACTGATGCTACGCTACATTCGACAGCTTGGACAGAGGGACATCGCACTCAATCGGTCAATGATTCCGCTGGGCTCGTGCACCATGAAGCTCAACTCCACCACTGAAATGACGCCAGTCACGTTTCACAAATTCAGTGCAATTCATCCGTTTGCACCACTGGATCAGACTCAGGGCTATCACCAGCTAGTCGAAGAGCTTGAAACCATGCTTTGCGAAATCACTGGTTTTGATGCGATTTCGTTTCAGCCCAATGCCGGTTCTCAGGGTGAATATGCAGGGCTTCTGTGCATCAAACGCTACCTGGAAGTTTCCGATCAGGGACATCGCGATATCTGCCTTATTCCACAGTCCGCGCACGGCACCAACCCAGCGAGCGCAGCTTTGGCAGGTTTTCGTGTAGTTGTGGTTAAATGTGATGACACCGGTAACGTTGATGTGGATGACCTCAAAAACAAGCTGGAAAAGCATGCGGACGAAGTCGCCGCCTTGATGATCACCTACCCGTCAACACATGGCGTGTTTGAAGAAGCAATTGTCGACATCTGCGATCTGATGCACCAATTTGGCGCTCAGGTCTACCTTGATGGGGCAAACATGAACGCGATGGTGGGAATCTGTAAACCGGCCGAGATCGGCGCTGATGTCTGCCACCTGAATCTGCACAAGACGTTTTGTATCCCGCATGGCGGCGGTGGTCCGGGAATGGGGCCAATCGGCGTCAAAGCCCATCTTGCACCTTTTCTCCCTGACCACGAAGTTGTTGAAGGTGTCAATCCCTACGCTGGTAAAGAACCGACGATCGGTACCATTGCATCTGCCCCTTGGGGTTCAGCCGGAATCTTACCCATATCCTGGGCCTATATTTCACTTATGGGTGCTGACGGTTTGCGCTACGCAACGGAAATTGCAATATTGAATGCCAACTATATGGCCAAGAAACTGGAACCCTACTATCCGATTCTCTATAAGGGTCGAAATGGTCGAGTCGCACACGAGTGCATTGTAGATATGAGAGAGATTCGCAGAACCAGCGGAGTAACCGTCGAAGATGTCGCAAAACGTTTGATGGACTACGGATTTCACGCGCCAACCATCTCGTTTCCAGTTGCGGACACAATGATGATCGAACCCACGGAAAGTGAAGCAAAACGCGAAATTGATCGCTTCTGTGACGCGCTTGTGGCAATTCGACAGGAAATTGCGGATATTGAATCTGGAAAAATTGATTCGGAAAACAATCCGCTCAAGAATGCGCCGCATACCTTTGACAAATTGATTTCTGAAGAGTGGGGCTTGCCTTACTCAAGAGAGCAGGCCTTCTTCCCACTGGACTGGGTCTGGCAGGACAAATACTGGCCACCGGTTGGCAGGATCGATAATGTCTACGGAGACCGGCACGTAGTCTGTAGCTGTCCACCCATGTCCGAATGGATGGAAGGTGCCGACGCCGAACCAGTTGAACTTGACAAAGCCTCCTGAATCCTGGTTCACTGCTCATTTACAGCCTTCAAATTCCGCTCAGATTGCAACTGAGGGTTATATGACCAACAGCGTTCGCAGTGCCGATGTGCTCATCAGCGAGTTGTCAATCGTTACTCCTTTTTTCAGGTTGACAAAAGTACACGTCTGAGTTAAATCAACATCCTGATATTTGAATCGGGTCATACAGGCCCGTCTCAGTTGATCCACATCCTTTGCACCGCGACTCAAATTGGCGGTATGACGTCGCAAACGGTTCAGTACACCACTTCCGATAATCAGCATTTCGGGTCTTTCGCCTTGGGCGTCCAGCGAGCCATTCACCATTTTGATACTCAAAACGGCTTGGGCCGAAATACTACCAGATTCTGACAATTGGAAATTGGTGCAGCAAACGTCCGATGAAACCAGCAGTACTGGGCTCTTCGCAATGAACTGATTGGCGTTGTTCAAGGCAAGTTCAATGCTACTATCACACTCGAGCATCAGGTAAGATACATTGACTCCAAAGTGTCGACCATCACCCAGAATCACATGCATTTCAGCAATGTCTTCTGGTTTAGCTGCAATGATGACCTGGTGAATACCAGCCTTTTCCATTACAGCCAGTGGAAATCGGATTCTCGGGGTGTTAAGTAAGTCGGCACCAAGCCCGGAGACATCTTCCAATGGAAGATGGGGATTGGACGCGTGACCGGCGGCATAAATAAACCCTTTACAAGTCACACGAAGTCCTTGCACTCACAAGACCAATAGATTGGCTGCTACCGAAACCCCATGTAGACGAAAACCTGCTGCTCATCAGAGAGGCCTTTAAATTCAGCGCGCAATCGGGTTAGATTTTCAATGCGATGTCCATCGGTCAAGGTTCCAACCGCCAGGATGTCTCCCGCGACAACTTGAATTTCGCGTTGCAGCAAGGCATCCCTTGTGGCCAGCACTGCGTCCAGCGGATGTACGGACATTGACGGATTGAGGGTCGCGATCTGCTGTTTATTCTGATCTGACATCACGACGCTAAAGTTCGCCAGACGTTCATTCCAATTCTGTTTACTGCTGAGTTCCAGCGGACCGCCCAACACACACATACGAACTTCCAAATTAGCAGCCGAGTGCAGGGACTGATCTTGCCCAGTGGGTTCTGGAAGCAGAGCGTCCGACAGCCGTACACCCGGTATCACGACGTCAAGTGCCGCCAGAGCTTCTTCACGGGTTGCTGCTGTGTTGAGGTTTTCTGACTTCACACGAAAGTACAACTCTGCCGCGGCATGCATATTAATACCCAATGTTCGATCGATCACCGCTCGCGTACCCGTGAACATGTTTTCGAGCAGAATTCCGGTTGGTGCACCTTTCGCCACGCTCATTTCATTGGTCGCCTGAGCGATGTAACCAACATCCATCCCCCAGGTTGGCCGCAGCAGTGCAATGTAGTACTCCTGAACAGCAATAGCCAAATCAGGACTGACTTTGAGATCTGTCTCTACTGAATCTGTTCGCGTGAACGACTTGAATAGCGTGTTCGCTGTCTGCTCAATGTCTACAGCTTCGGCCATAGCAAGATTACAAGACAAGTAAAATACCAACCCTAGTAGAAACTTTTGGAAAGTCTGGAAGCGAAGAATGGAGAATGCGTACACTTTATAATGCGAGCCTGTTGACAACCTTGCCCTGGGTAGTCGATTTCATGGATAGTTTCGAACAATATTGTATTGCAGGAACGCGCACCTAGTATTTCCTGAAACTGAGCACGATGCTGAAACGCACATTCACCAAAAGCTAAATTTCTTTGCTTTTGATCTCTAGTAATCTGCTGACTTAGAAAAGTTGAATTCGAAGTTCTGGCACTTTTCAATTTGGCTGCTGGTGCTGGTTCTGCCGGCTGCATGCGCGAAAAATTACGCACCTTCGGCCTGTGAAGCACTTGATCCCGAATTTTTTGTTGAAACTGAAGATCCCTTTGAGAGCTACAACCGGGCGATGTTTGACTTCAATCTAGAGTTTGATGCCGCGATAACCGAGCCGACCGCGAGATTTTACCGGGAGAAGACGAACAAACACATTCAGCGCGGGGTTTCCAATTTTTTCAATAATCTCAAAGAACCGCGAAATTTCTTTTCAGCAACCTTGATGGGCAACGTAGAAGGCATGACAAGCACTTCATCTCGATTCGTGATCAATTCAACTTTCGGAATTGCCGGTTTTATCGACGTTGGTCAGGCGGCAGGACTGCAGTATACCGACTATGACTTCGGCCAAGCGTTCGGCTATTGGGGAATAGGCAGGGGGCCCTACATCGTGCTGCCAATCGTTGGACCTTCGACACCCCGATCAATGACCGGGTCGCTGATCCACAACAGACACACTTATTTGATTTCCCGGATTGATGATTCTGAGGGTCAACTTTTTGTGCAGTATATGAATTGGCTGGATCTTAGAGCCCGTCTAATTCCAGCCACAGACCTGCTCAAAGAACAGCCCGACCCCTACATTTTTGCGCGTGAAAGCTACTTGCAGACTCGTTTAAACAAAGTCTGCTCGCCATAACTGCGATTCATACAAATCAACTCGACTGAATTATCGTGGCTACGTACGCGATTGGAGACATTCAGGGCTGCTATCGCCAACTGCTGAAGCTTCTCAAGAAGCTTGGATTCAATCCTCACAGCGACCGTCTGATTCTATTGGGCGACCTGGTCAATCGCGGACCTCAATCGCTGGAAGTCATTCGATACGCAATGCAGAACGAAGCTTCCATAGACATTGTCCTCGGTAATCATGAACTGCATTTGCTGGCGGTATTGGATGGTGTCAAGATGCCGCGCCCGACTGATACATTTCACGATGTGGTTAGTGCACCGGATCGTGAAGCGATTAGAGACTGGCTCATCAAGAGACCTATGGCGATTTATGAGCAGACACTGAATGTTGTGGTCACTCATGCGGGCATCCATCCTAAATGGACACTGCAAGAGTGCTTGGAACTTGCCAAAGAGGTTGAAGATGCGTTGCAAGGTCCAGAGCGTACCACCATGTTCGAAAATATGTTTGGAAACAAACCCCGTCGATGGCGTGACTCGCACTCAGGTTGGAAACGGACTCGATTTATTATCAATGCACTCACCCGAATGCGCTATCTGACTACCAAAGGGAAGATGGAATTTGAAGAGGTTCGACCGCCGGGAGAGCAGTTGCCCAACCTGATACCGTGGTTTGAGTATCCCAACCGTAAGCCAATCGATGCAACGATCGTGTTTGGACACTGGTCAGCACTGGGTGTTTTTCAAAAACCTGGTGTGCTCTCACTTGACTCCGGCTGCTGCTGGGGTCGACGACTCAGTGCCGCGCGGATTGACACCAAACCATTTGAGATAATTTCCGTTCGCTGTAAAAAAGTAAAGCTACCAGTTTCAGTTGGTGAACCATGAGTCTGGCTAACAGCGAAAGTGGTATAGCGGGTAAAATTTAGACACCGAACCGTTCTTGATTTAACGTCAATTGCTACCACATATCTTAGTGCAATCCTGCGAACGTGCACTTGTCGAACATCGTTACCGATACAGCGACCAATCCGAAGCAAGATTTAACTGGTTAGTTTTTTAAACTCAATGAAATACGACAATATTCTTGACACGATTGGTGCAACGCCTGTTGTTCGGCTGAACAAGTCGAGTGCGCCTGATGATGTCAAAGTCTGGGTGAAACTTGAGGCTTTCAACCCTGCGGGTTCGGTCAAAGACCGGCCAGCGCTGAACATGATCATTGATGCGGAAAAGCGGGGAGTGCTGAAGCCAGGTGATACGATTGTCGAACCGACTTCTGGAAATACCGGTATCGGGCTTGCGATGGTGGCAGCGTACAAAGATTATCGGGCTGTGTTCACCATGGCGGAAGACATGAGTGAAGAGCGAAAACGGATCCTTCGTTCTTTTGGCGCCGAAATTGAGTTGACCCCGGCAGATCTTGGCACCAAAGGTGCGATTGAACGGGCCCGCGAGCTTGAAAAAGAAAAAGGATACTTTTTTGTCGGCCAACACTTCAATCCTGCCAATCCAGAGTCACATGAAACGACCGCTGATGAAATCTGGGAGGACTTTGGAACAGAATTGGACATCCTGATCTGTACGACGGGTACTGGCGGAACAATAACTGGACTTCGTCATTACCTGAAAGACCGACATCCTGATCTAACCATCATTGCAACAGAACCTGCTGACTCGCCGATCTTGTCTAAAGGCATTGCCTGCAAGCACAAAATTATGGGTACTGCGCCAGGATTTATCCCTGAGATTCTGGACACCAGTTCCTATGACGAGATTTTGCCAATTACAACTGAAGAAGCATATGAAACAACCCGTTATCTTGCCCGTGAGGAAGGAATATTTGCAGGTATATCTTCTGGTGCCGCCACCAGCGGAATGTTGACTGTCGCGAGTCGGCCAGAGTCAAAGGGCAAAACACTGCTGGCCATTCTTCCTGATACCGGCGAGCGATATCTCAGTACCGATGTCTGGAACTAAGGTGCTATATTGCTCTTTTTCTACCTGACTGTACTGTTGATACAATAGCCGCTTACGCGCTACGCAATATCTGAACGGAATCGGGTGTTCCACCCGGGTCGATCACAAATTCGAATGGGAAAGAAACTTTACATTAAAACCTTCGGTTGCCAGATGAATGAGTATGACTCAGACCGTCTGGTCGAGTCACTAGCTGGCTCGCATGGTTATCGCGCAATCGATAATCCTGAACATGCTGACGTTTTGTTGCTTAACACCTGTTCGGTGCGCGAAAAGGCCGAGGAAAAGCTGTATTCGCAGTTGGGCCGATGGCGGCCCTGGAAACATTCAAACCCCGATCTCCTGATCGGAGTAGGCGGCTGCGTCGCCAGTCAGGAAGGCGAGGCGATTCTGAAAAAAGCACCGTATGTCGATTTTATTTTCGGTCCGCAAACCTATCATCGCGTGAGCGAACTGATCGACCAAACCGTTTCAACCCGCGAACCGCGCGTCGACATCTCGTTTCCTGAAATCGAAAAGTTCGACTGCCTGCCCCCAAGACAAGTATCCGGACCGCGTGCTTTCGTTTCGATTATGGAGGGTTGCAGTAAATACTGCAGTTTCTGCGTAGTGCCGTACACGCGCGGAGAAGAGTACAGCCGTCCATTTGACAGCGTGATTACGGAAATCTATGAACTTGCCGAACAGGGTGTTCATGAAATAACACTGCTTGGACAGAATGTCAACGCCTATCGCACTGTTAACCACCAAGGCGAGGTCATTGATTTTGCTACACTGCTTAGGTATGTCAATGAGATCGAAGGTATTGGACGAATTCGCTATACCACTTCCCATCCACTGGAATTTACGGATGAACTCGCTCGGGCTCACAGCGAATTACCATCGCTGGCGAAACACCTTCATCTACCAGTTCAAAGTGGTTCAGACAAGATTCTAGCGCGCATGAAGCGACGCTACACACGTAAAGACTATTTGCAAATCATTGAAAATGTGCGATCATATTGTCCGCAGATATCAATTTCTTCCGATTTTATCGTGGGCTTTCCAGGTGAGACGGCCCATGATTTTCGACAGACAATGGACTTGATTAACGAGGTTGAATTCGATCATTCTTTTAGTTTCCTGTATAGTAAGAGACCAGGGACGCCTGCTGCCTTGCTGCAGGATGAAACCAGTGAGGAAGAAAAGAAAGAAAGACTTTATGAGCTTCAGGCTAGAATTAACTCGTTCGCAGTTGCCGTTAGCGACGCGATGGTGAACACGGTTCAGTCTGTGCTAGTCGACGGTGTGTCTCGACGTCGAGACAGTCAAGTGTGCGGTCGTACCGAAAACAATCGAGTGGTCAATTTTGATGGACCCGAAACCTGGCAAGGCCAATTTGTAGACGTGCTGATTACGGCAGCCATGCCAAACTCGCTACGGGGTATCGCTCAATCTCATCATCACAGCCAGGAGTTTTTCTCTAACTGAATTGACCGATTACACTAGTACAGCCCGAATCGCCAACGTTTTTGCTTTGGCGCCGGCCAACAGCAAACGGCTCGCGCAGTTGTGCGGGCAGTTTAACGCCAACATTAAATCGATCGAACGGCACTTTGGTGTGCGCGTCTCCAATCGTGGCAACCTATTTCAGATTGACGGCGACCCAATTCCCGCGCAGGAAGTCGAAACACTGTTGCGAGATCTTTACGATTTGACTGAACAAAGCGACATCATCGGTCCCAATGACATTCAGAATGCCATTGGTCGTATGAACATTGCAGAAGAAGTTGAAGACTCGATAAAACTCAAAATTCGCAAGACTACAATTCGTCCGCGCTCAAGAACACAGCAAGCCTACCTCTCCAGCATTGCAAAGAACTCCATTACGATCGGCGTCGGACCGGCCGGCACCGGAAAAACTTATCTCGCGGTTGCCAGCGCAGCGCATGCATTGGCAAATGACTGGGTTAGCCGAATTGTGTTGGTGAGGCCGGTAGTTGAAGCTGGAGAACGCATCGGGTTTCTGCCTGGCGATATAGAGAAAAAAGTCAATCCTTATTTACGACCGCTATATGACGCCCTTTACGAAATGTTCGGCTTTGAAAGGGTTGGCCGCTTACTGGAACGCGGTACAATCGAACTTGCACCACTCGCATTTATGCGGGGACGCACGCTGAATGATGCTTTTATCATTCTTGATGAAGCACAGAACACCACAATTGAGCAGATGAAGATGTTCCTGACACGCGTTGGCTACAACTCTCGAACGGTAATTTCGGGCGATGTGACCCAGATCGATTTGCCGCGCTCCGTTCAATCGGGTCTCAAACACGCGCTTCGAATTTTGAGTGATGTCGACGACATTAGCATCGTACGATTTAAGAATCGGGACATCGTGCGCCATCCGTTGATTCAGGCGATTGTTGAGGCATATGAAAGAGATGCGGAAAAACCTCCAGACGAGCCGTTGTGAAAATCGCCGCTGAAATTCAGTTCGCGAGTTCCTCTCAAGACCTGCCAAGCGAATCAGACATTGAGGACTGGATACGCGAGACGCTCTGTGAAAGTGGTCGTGAGCGTGCCGAATTAACTATACGTGTTGTAGACGAGGAAGAAATCACCTCACTCAACAGCCGCTACCGACATCGCAACTGCCCGACTGATGTTCTAGCCTTCCCTCACCAGTTGCCAAGTGAGATCGAAACCGATCTCCTAGGTGATGTAGTCGTTTGCGCGGGTGTCATTAATGAACAGGCCGTCAAATACCAGGTCGGCCGACAGGTTCACTGGGCGCGAATCATCACCCATGGTATCTTGCACCTTCTTGGCTTTGATCATGATCAGCCGCAATCCACTCTAGAAATGGAAGCTGCCGAGAGTGCGATACTCAGTCGCCTGGGATTACATCATCCCGAACTTCACGGTCATGCGTCATGAAGATTCTTAATCGGTTGCCTAAGTCCTGGAAGCGTCGATTGCGCAGTTATGTCGCCCGTTCAGTGCTGCCATCATCAGCGGACCTGATTGCCGAACTTCGAGCGGCACGGGAAAACGGAGTGATTCAGCGCGAAGAGTTTGCGATTCTTGAGCGAGTTCTACAGGCATCCGAACTCAAAGTCAGAGATGTCATGATTCCCCGAGCCAAAATGGTAACCATCGACCACGAATCGACTCTTGAGGAAATTCTTCAGTGTGTAACCGAGTCTGGACACTCCAGATTTCCGGTCATTAACGAAAATGCGGAAAATGAAATCCGGGGAATTCTTCTGGCCAAGGACATCCTTCATCACCGCAGTGACAACGGTAATCAGGAATTCAGCCTGTTCGACTCAATTCGCGATCCGATGTTTGTAGCCGAAAGTATGCGCCTGCATTCTCTATTGAAGCGTTTTCAGGAACGACGCAGTCACATGGCGATTGTCGTTAACGAGTACAAGGGTATCGCCGGACTGATTACGATTGAGGACGTACTAGAACAAATGGTCGGTGATATTGAAGATGAGTCTGACATTGAAACCGACGAAATGATTACCGAGCCGGCGAACAATCTCTTCAGCGTCAATGCGCAGACCGATATTGAAGAGTTCAATGAACGGTTCGACGCAGAATTTCCAGACGATGTTGATACCATTGGCGGCGTCATTTTAAAACTGGCAGGCAGGGTTCCCGTAATCGGCGATCGATTCGACTATCGAGGGTTTAAGTTTGAAGTAACCGAAGCCGATAGCAGACGTATTTTGCAACTGCAAGTCACTCCAATCAGACCGTTACCGCCTGATTCAGTTCAGCAGTGAGCCTTTGTTCCTCAGGCACCTCTCGTCGACAGGCTTTGCCCCGCTTCTAGCCGCACTTGGTGCGGGGCTGCTTACCAACCTTGCGTTTGAGCCATTTGGCTATTTCATAGTCGTATTTTTTACATTAGCGTTTTTATTCAGACTGTGGAATAGTGCGTCGCCAAGCCAAGCCGCTTGGCTTGGTTTTATGTTTGGAATCGGTTTCTATGGAGTCGGGATTAACTGGATTTACATCAGTGTCCACGACTTTGGCTTTGCTTCGCCCATTCTAGCTGGAACTACCGTGGTTCTGCTTGCCGTCATCATGTCTCTTTTCACAGCCATCAGCGGATATCTTCAGACAAAAATTCATGCATCACTGATCTGGCGAAACCTCGCGTTGATACCCGCGATGTGGACACTCGCAGAATGGACGCGGGGCTGGCTGTTTACAGGCTTCCCCTGGCTATATGTTGGCTACAGCCAGACCGACACCTGGCTGGCTGGTTGGGCACCACTGACCGGTGTGCTCGGTGTCAGTCTCACAGTCTGTATCCTAGCCGGTGTGATCTCACTATTGAGCCACAAAGTTCGGCCGATTCCGCTTGGCATCGCCGTGCTGATAATTTTGGTTGGTTTCGTCGGCAGTCGAACAGACTGGACTGATGAGACATTCAAACCAATTAAAGTAGTGGTGGTTCAGGGGGATGTCAGCGTCATTGAAAAATGGGACCGAAATAATGCAATTCGCCTGCTGGACTATTTTGTCACTGAAAGCCGGGCGATCGCCGACGCAGATCTAATCATCTGGCCAGAGATAGCGTTGTCCTATCCTGATACCCATCTTGAAAAGATCGGACTTTGGAATATCTTGGGTGAGCATACCGCAGATTTTTTGGTCGGAACCCTGGAAGAGGAAATCGAACTTGAGACCACTCGCTATTACAACAGTGCGTACGGCATCTCGGAAGATGATTTACAGAAGTATCGCAAAGCCCGTCTCGTACCTTTCGGGGAATACACACCCTTTCGACGCTGGCTTGACTGGCTTAATGACTTAGTGTCTCTACCCGCTTCCGATATGACCACTTACGAGCCACCACAGCAACCGCTGCTGCTGGCCGGCCAGTTGGCTGGTGTATCCATTTGCTACGAAGACGCTTTCCCAGGTGATATCATCAAAATGCTTCCCACTGCCACTTATCTGGTCAATATCAGTGAAGACGCATGGTTTGGCGACCGACTTTCCCCACACCAGCGCTTACAAATGTCAAGAATGCGTGCGATCGAAACGGCACGTCCCGTAGTCCGCGCAGCCAATAAGGGAATATCTGCGTCCATTGACCACCAAGGGCAAGTGATTGATCAACTTGAACAATCGGAAGGTAAGGTGTTAAAAACCACGATCATTCCCACGAGCGGGACAACACCCTTTGTACGCTATCGATTTATACCGCTGTTGATTCTGTGTGTGGTGTTGATTGGGCTTACGATCATTCTGAACCGCAACCCTGAGAGCCAATCGGACTAAACCAGAACCAGTGCCGCAATGCCCAGAATTGCCAAAAAACCAACCACATCTGTGATGGTCGTCAGCGATACGCCACCCGCAAGGGCCGGATCAATTCCCACCTTTTCCAGCATCACTGGCAAAAGCACGCCGGATAGAGCTGATACCACGATATTAACCAGCATGGCTGTCGCGACGATTGTTGCCAGAAGGTAATTTTGGTACCACACGATTGAGACAACCGCGACAACCATCGCCCAGATAAACCCGTTCAAACCACCAACCAGCAGTTCTTTTTTTAGCACGTCAAATGCGTTGGCAGTCGATATGGTTCCAACGCCCAATCCGCGAATTACCGTAGTCAGTGTTTGAGTTCCTGCATTTCCTCCCATACTCGCAATAATCGGCATTAGGACTGCAAGCGCCACAAGTTTTTCAATGGTTGCTTCAAAGATTCCAATCACCATTGAAGCAATGACTGCAGTAATCAGATTGATTCCCAGCCAAAGTGCCCTGCGTCTTGCGGTGTAAAGTACAGGCGCAAATATATCGTCTTCATCATCCAGTCCCGCTGGGGCAAGAAGATTTTTGCCAGCTGTGTCCTTCATCAGGTCGACCACGTCATCGATGGTGATTCTGCCTAACAGCCTGCCGCCCGAGTCAACAACAGGTGCTGACGTCAGATCATAGCGCTCGAATACTTGTGCGACCTGTTCTTCCGGGTCGTCGGGTGAAAATCGGAACAGGTCCTCATCGATGCAATCGTCAATCTGCGCATCAAGATTGGCCGTTACTAAATGACGCAGCAAGACTGCACCGCGGAGCTTGCCCTGGCGGTTCAATACATAGATTTTGTCAGTATATTCTGGCAACTCTCCGACAACCCTGAGATACCGCATAATCACTGCCACCTTGACACCTTCGCGAACCACAGGTGCATCGATATTCATCAGCCGGCCGGCAGTGTCCTCCTTGTAGGACAAAACGGTATCAAGTCCTTTTCGCCGCTCTTCATCCAGTGCAACCAGAAAATCTGCCGCCACCTTGGGCGGGCACTGCGGCATGATTTCCGCAATCTCATCAATGTCCAGCATCTGCAGAACCCGCACCAGTGTGCGTGGTTCCATCTCACTCATCAGACTTTCTGCTACCTGATCCGACAACTCGGTTAGCATCTCTCCCATGTCGGATTCAGAAATTTCATACCAGACAAGACTGCGGACTGACGGCGGCAGACTTTCCAGCACTGCAGCGAGGTCGGCACCGTGAATATCATGCAGATACTCGCGCAGTTCGCTGGTCGCTCCGTACTCAAGGAGCTCCAATACAGTTTTGCGGATATCGGTGTGCTCGGCAACCGCCATCAAACTAATCCTAGTGAAGATTTGGCAGCAGGGGAGTTCGCCGCCGTGTAAAGACAGCAATATGTTAGCACAATTGGTACCCCGCCATATTTGATTGGCTGGGAGCCGCTAATCGGCTTTCAACTCATATAGTTTTCAGCACAGGTAAGGAATTGCTGAGATTCCGAGGAAAATGTGATTGCGAACCAAGCAAGAGATGAAACAAGAGGGTAGAGTCTGCCATTCATCAATGAAGCATTATGATTGGATCTGGACCGTTTGGAGAACTGGCGTTTCAGCAACATTCAGACGCAAAAGCCAGTCTAGTCTACGTGCTGAATCTGGACAGGTCATGATTTTGTCCACATAATCAAGAGTTCTGAACACTTCACTTTGACGAATGATTTGTTTTACCTCAGGAATCGCGCCGGGATCCATGCTGAAAATTCTAAGCCCCATTCCAAGCAATAAACGGGTATACCGACTGTCGCTCGCCATTTCGCCACACAGTGAAACGGGCGTGTCATACTCCCTTCCTGCATCCAGAACATTCTTGATCAGACGCAAAATCGAGCTGTGCAGTGGGTCGTATAAATAATTGACGTCATCATCAACCCTGTCTATCGCTAGGGTGTATTGGATCAGATCATTGGTCCCGACAGAAAGAAAGTCTAGTGCTTGAGCGAATTGATCTGCGGTAATCGCGGCGGCGGGCACTTCAATCATGCCGCCTATTTTGACGGTTGGATCGTAGACGACGTTTTCACTGTCCAGATCTCGCTTTACTTCGTCAATCAGAGCAGTCACCTGCTTGAGTTCATCAAGATTGGACAGCATTGGAATCATGCACTGCACCTCACCAAATGCAGACGCCCGATAAATTGCCCGCAGTTGAGTGCGGAAGATGTCAACAGATCTCAAGCAAAACCGCACAGCCCGCAATCCCAAGGCCGGATTGATGGCAACATTGCCCTGCTTTCTGCCACCGTCTACCTGCTTGTCCGCACCAAGATCGAGTGTGCGAATAGTCACCCGTTCCAGTGATTTGACAACTTCCTTATAGGCCTCAAACTGTTCTTCTTCCGTTGGCAGCTGTACTCGATTCATAAACAGGTATTCGGTTCTGTACAAGCCGACTCCGACTGCTCCGCTGTTCAAAGCGTGCTCTATATCTTCAGGAAGTTCAACATTGGCAAGCAAAGTGACATTTTCACCGTCCCTGGTAACAGCATCCAAATCTTTTAGCGCCAGTAATTCACTCTGATGGCGTTCGTACTCTTCACGCCGGGCGTAGAGTTTGTTGAGTGTTTCTTCGTCCGGTTCAACAATTACTTTTCCCATGCGGGCATCTACAGCAACATTAGTTCCGTGTGCGATGTGCCGAACCGCTCCGTGCAATCCGACTACAGCTGGAATTTTGAGACTTCCCGCAAGGATTGCAACATGTGAAATCGGGCTACCGAGATTGGTGACAAAGGCACTCATATTCATTCCCATGAAATGAACGGTGTCAGCCGGGGTCAGATCGTGTGCCACGAGAATGCATCCGTCCAGACTGTCACTCGGTTCGTCCTGTTCACTGTCATCGGAAAACACCAATTGCTGGAGAATTTGTTGGATTACCTGGTCGACATCATCTTTCTTGCTACGCAGGTATTCGTCTTCCATGTTTTCGAATATCTCAGCGAGTTGATTTCGGTGCATGATCAGTGCAGATTCGGCGCTGAATCGATGTTCCTGAATGATTTCCACAGTCGCATCCCGTAAAGTGGGATCATCCACCATCATGATGTGGGCATCAAGGAATGCAGCAATTTCTTTCGGTGCATTGTCCGGTACATCGCCCCTGGTATTCGCAAGTCGTTCCGAAGTGGTCTTCAGTGCTGATTCCAGCCGCGCAATTTCCTGATCAATCTGATCCTCTTCCACACGTCGCATCGCCGCGGCGGTGACCGACTGCTGAATCACATACGCGGGGCCTATTGCAATTCCGGAACCAACCCCAGTTCCCTGCAAACTAAACACTTATTCTTCCTCGCCGAAGCGTTCGTTGAAAATATCCTCAATTGCGGCAAAGGCATCTTTTTCATCCTCGCCTTCGGCACGCACCTCAAGAGTAACCCCTTGCGTTGCAGCCAACATCATGACACCCATGATGCTCTTTGCATTAACCTCCCGATCATCATTACCGAGAAAAATGTCGCTTTCGAAAATTGATGCAGTTTTCACAACTTTAGCGGCTGCCCTGGCATGGAGGCCAAGCTTGTTTAATACAGTCAGACGGCCCGATACCAACTTCAAGAAATCTCGTTGTGTCGCTTCTGAACAACAAAGCCACGAGAAGAGAATCGCTGTTCGAGCTTTTCAACAACATATACCGATCGATGTCTTCCCCCAGTACAGCCGATCGCCACGATCAGATATCGACGACCGTTTGCGTAAAAGAGTGAAAGCCAGTCGCAAATGAATTTTTCAATTTGCTCAATCATGTGCTCCACCTCTGGTTTGGTGGAAAAGTAATTTTGAATCGGTTCCTGTAGTCCGTTGTATTGCTTCAAGTCTCCCACCCAATAAGGATTGGGCAGGCAACGCACATCAAAAACGTAGTCGGCATCAAGAGGAGCACCGTACTTGTATGCGAACGACTTCAACAGCAACACCTCCCGACCAGTGTGAAATTCAGCAGCATCTTCCTGAACCAGGAAACGCAGTTCGTGGGGTGTCAGATTGGTAGTGTCCAGATGTCTATTGGCACGTTCTGACAAAGATGTGAGTAGCTGCCGCTCCAACTTAATCCCATCCACCAAAGACACAGAATCACTCATCAGTGGGTGCATGCGCCGCGTCTCACTATAGCGCTTGACCAAAACTGCCTCTTCGGAATCGAGAAACATAAACTCGACATGTATACCAAGCTGCTCAATTGCTATTAACGCATCATTTAGTCCACTTAAAAACCATCGATTGCGCGAATCAATGCTCACAGCTGCCAGCCGAATGGGGTTTTTCTCCGAAGCCAAAACATATTTTGCGAAATCAACCAGTTGCGGAATTGGTAGATTATCCACACAATAGAAACCGAAGTCCTCCAATGCACTCAAGGCAACGGATTTTCCAGAACCTGATAGGCCACTGATGATCCTCAGGTGTCGGGTGTTGTTTTCACTGTGTTTAATGTGTGATACCTGCCATTTACCTGAGTTAGATTAGATGCGTTTACATGCGCTATTGAATCTCACCGGGAATTTTGGGTAATCAGTGCTGCTTTTGTTCATCGAACTTTACCAATTCCTCGAAAAGCTCGGTTTCATTCTCAGCATGCATTAGTCTTTGATGTAGATTGTGTTCGGAAAATCCCTCTGCAAGTCGCGCGAGAATTCGAATGTGAAGGTCCGAGCATTCTGCTGGCACCAACAGTCCACAAGCAAGGGAAACAGGCATTTCGTCATGTGCATCTACATTCAGTGGAGTCGTTATTTGGACAACAGCACCAAGCGGAGAAGTCAGTCCATGTAAGCGACTGTGTGGTACCATCACACCATTGCCCAGACAGGTGCTACCCAGATTTTCACGCTCCAGCAGCGATCGAAACACAGTATCTTTGTTCATCACATACTCGCTGGAATTTGCAAAAAGTTTAGCAATGAACTCGATAAGACGTCGCTTGCTTTTGACCTCGACGTTTAACCTGATACGGTCGCAAGAAAATACATCAGCCAGCCGGACGTCCGCTTCCGGACGCCCGGCTTGTGAAGACTGGTCTACATTTTCGTTCATCCTCGATACCTGACTATCGGAGCACCATGTCCATTTTTCCCATGATTAGTCAATCGTTCTTTGTGCTTGAGGACCTGCCTGTCTAACTTGCTTGACATGGCATCAATCGCACGAAATATATCAGTGGAATTTGAGTGTGCATGAATCGACATTTTTTTGCCGTGCAACGTTGCCTCCAGACGATAAGAACCGCCTTCCTTGCGTAGAATTACATCAACACTCGTAGGCTGGCGAAAGTGGTTTTCAACCTTCTTCAGACGCTTATTCACATAATTGCGAATTGAGTCTCTCACGGTCATATGGTGGCCTGTTATTGATATTTCCATCACACTACCTCTCCTTTCAGTTGATTGATTTTTATTCTCTTGCGTAAATTGCGAGTTGGGATTCCAAGTTCTGCTCGATATTTCGCAACGGTACGCCTGGATAGGCTCGCACCGCCGCGCAGCAACTGTTCGTTAATCTGCTGATCGCTGAGGGGGGAGTTTATGTCTTCTTGTTCGACGAGGCTGGCAATCCGGTGTTTGATCGCCTGTGCAGATTCATCATTTCCAAATCGATTTGGAATTCGCACTGAAAACAATCGCTTCAATTCGTAGGTGCCTCTAGGCGTCATTATATATTTGCGCGCGCAGGCACGGCTGACGGTCGAATCATGCAGATTCAGTGACTGTGCAATTTCGCTTATTTTCAAGGGCTGCATACCGGCCTCACCAATTTCCAAAAATGCATGCTGATGCTTGACTATTTCTCTCGCCACGCTGAGAACCGTTTCGTGCCGTCGATTCACATTATCCAAAAACGTGTTCGCATTGGAAAGATTCTTTCTCAGATAGGTTCCGCCTTCGTCATTTTCGAGACGATCGATCATGTTGCGGTAATAACTCGAAATTCTCAGTTTCGGCAGTACCTGTGAGTTGAGTTCAACCTGCCACTTATTGCCAACCTTGCGGGCAATAATATCTGGCACAATCACCTCGGCTGCAGTGCCGAATTGATTACCTGGATATGGATTGAGCGACTGAATTAGAGCGATTGCCGCATCGACAGCACTGTCATCAATTCCGAGAGAGATACCTATCTGACCCAATCTGCTTTCTGACAGCTCTGAAAAGCACTCAAGCAGAATGCGTCTGGCGTTGGCAATGGCAGCCGCTGGCGCTGATGAAATCTCCAACTGAAGCAAAAGACATTCTGGCAGATCTCGTGCCGCAATACCTAGTGGCCCAAACTGCTGAACGATGCGCAGCACTTCCGTTACTTCTTGTTGAGTTACGGTCGTACTGAGTGCCACAATCTGCTGAATTTCATTGACCGATTCGGTGAGATAGCCTCTTTCGTCGACTGAATCAATTATCGCTTCTGCGATGGTGCGGCGAGTTTTGGAAAGCCCGGTAGCCCAGAGCTGCTGAGACAAATGGCTGCGAACAGTTTGTACCTCCGCAATCTGAGCGGCATAGTCGAGACCCTGACTGAAGTCGGCACTCGATGTAGATGAAGCGGTATTTAACAGACCTTCACCGAATTCGGTACTTTGAGAATCTGATTCGCCGTATTCTTCAAGAAGGGGGTTTGAATCAAGCGTCGCCCTGATTTCTTCGGCCAGTTCAGACACCGGCATTTGCAGTATTTGAACAGCTGCGCCGAAACGCGCATTAAACTCCTGTTTCTGACGCTGTCTTATTTCCGTCCGCTGTCTCATGCGAGTATCAAAATAACCAATATCGCAAACAGAAATTCGCATGATTTGAACGCTTGACCATATAGTATGAATTCTACAACATCCTCTATACAGGCCGCGAATCCAAACCTGAACTGATCAAAAATCAGAAACGAAACTGTCGTCCCAGAAATTTTTTTCTGACGTCGGGATTGTTCATGACTTCGTAGGAACTACCGGAGGCAAGAACCTGCCCCTGGTTTAAGATGTATGCCCGATTGCAAACTCGCAACGTTTCTCGAACATTGTGGTCAGTGATTAAAACACCGACATTCCACTCAGAAAGTGTTTTTACCTGTGAGATGACATCGTCAACCGCTATCGGGTCAACCCCGGCAAATGGTTCGTCAAGCAGCATGAAACGAGGTTGCAATGCGATTGCCCGTGCAATTTCGACACGGCGTCTCTCACCGCCGGATAGTGTTGTGCCCAGTTGGTATCGGATATCGTTAATGTGAAATATATTGAGAATGTGCTGAAGAAAACTTTGTTGGTCAGCAACAGTCATTTCCCTGTTGGTCTGCAGCACTGCCTTGATGTTATCTTCAACGCTCAACCTTCGAAAAATTGAAGATTCTTGCGGAAGATAACCAATGCCAAGTTTGGCTCGGTCGTAAATTGGCAAGGCAGTCACATCACGACGGTTGATCAATACTCTGCCGATGTCACAACGATCCAGTCCAATGAGCATATTGAAGCAGGTCGTTTTTCCCGCACCGTTCGGCCCAAGCAACCCAACGATTTCACCGCTATCAACGTGAAAGCTGACGTCTTTGACTATGGGTTTCGAAGCAAATGTTTTGCTTGCGTTAACAATTTCAAGCCGAAAATTTCGTGAAGGTGATCGATCGTTTCTAGAATCAGTTGTCATCAATGATTACTGTCGTTCTCTGCGTGCCTCCGCTTGATTCTGAACCATCGTTGGAAAATGCATGCACTTCGCGAGATTCCGTATTGTAAATCACATGGTGAGCACGCAGAATATTCCCATCGCTCTCAAATTCAACATTTCCCGTGAGTTGAATTACATCTTCATCGTACCGATAGATGGATTGATTCGACTTGCCCTGCGTAATAATGCCTCCATCTTCGGATCTTTCAACATATCGAACAGGCGAATCATCGGAACCATCGGCGACAATGTAATCGCTATCTTGCTGATTCTGAAAGAGCTCAACTCTGTCAGCCCACAGATTGAGCCGGCCACGATTTACGACTACATTTCCTTCAAAAACACTGTTGCCACTATTGGCATGGTATCTGATGGTATCCGACTGCACCGTCAATCTCTTTTCCTGTGCAACCGCAGCAGAGCACGATAGAAGTAAACCCAAAATAATAGAAATTAACAAGTGCGAGTTCTTTTTCATCCTTTGACTACCTTATGTTTTTGAATCGAAATTTGAGATCAATAATTGACTATGAATTTACTGGTATTCACTCTCGATGTTTCAGTGTTCTCTGGCAACCGCCTCTCGATTATTTCAACATCACCTTTGAGTTCAATTAATTCCTCATTACCATCAATTACGCCAGTTTGGGCTGTGACGACGCGCTGAGTACCGTCTGTACGCGTCTCAGTTAAAACTGGAGAAACCAGTTCACCAATTTTCTGCTCCGGATACTGCGTAAGCCTTATCGTTTCAATCCTATAATTTACTTGCATATCTGGTACAGTTCTGGTTATTTTTACGTTCTCCAAGATCTGTTCACGCTCTTTCAGATTCGAGCCTACGAATGCCAATCTTTCTTTTTCGCTCTTGGAACCGCCGATCACCACAAATATGCAAACTGCCGTCAGAGCGCTTACCAAACCCACGGTAACCAAAGCTTGAGAACTGACAGATATACGACGCATGAAGAACGAATGATGCTGATCACCCTCTAAATTACCGATGTCTGGACAACATCAGTCGGTTGTGGCAATAGAAGCGGTTGATTTTCACTTCGGCCAGAAGAAAATTTACACTAATGTTACTATACAAATCCCATCGCATGGGGTTAGCGTCATTATGGGACCAAGTGGCTGTGGAAAATCTACGCTACTGAATCTGATTTCGGGTCGCTATAAACCCGATCGTGGAAGGATCAGGGTGCTCGGCTGCGAGGTGAACACGCTCCGAGAGCAGGACCTGTTTCAATTGCGTCGGCGAATGGGAATGATGTTTCAGTCAAGCGCCTTGTTGACTGACCTCAGCGTTTTCGAAAATGTTGCCTTTCCGCTTCGTGAAAACACTGATTTACCCGAACCGTTGATCCGAAATCTGGTGCTCATGAAACTTGAACAAGTTGGTCTTCGAGGTGCCCAGGATCACTCACCTTCAGAGTTATCCGGCGGAATGGCGAGACGTGTTGCCCTGGCCAGGGCAACCGCAATGGATCCGGACCTTTTACTGTTTGATGAACCGTTTACTGGGCTGGATCCGATTTCTCTTGGAATAATTACCAAATTGGTTCGTGAGATCACTGATGCTCTACGCACCACCTCAATCGTGGTTACTCACGATGTAGAAGAGGGGCTTAGCATTGCAGACCACGTCTTTTTACTCGGGCACGGTACTCTGCTCGCCAGCGGTACCCCGCAAGAGTTGCTGGATAGTAGTCAATCCGAAGTTCGACAGTTCTTGCATGGACTACCCGATGGTCCCGTTCCGTTTCACTATCCAGCAAACGATTACAGAGGGCAGATTCTTGAACACAGCTAACCCGGCAGTTTGGGTGCAGCGCATTGGAGCCGAGGCCATTGAGCTTGTCGGGAGGCTTGGCCATGCGACGGTTTTTTTGCTGAAATCAATTGGCCATATTCCGAGTCTGCTACGCAGACCGTCACTGCTCACGCGACAGATATATTCGGTTGGTGTTTTAACGGTTTCCATCACAGTCGTCGCCGGTGCGTTTGTTGGAATGGTACTGGGATTTCAGGGATATTACACCCTGATTGATTTTGGTGCCGAGAGCTCTCTTGGACTGCTGGTTGCGCTCAGTCTGACCCGGGAGTTGGGACCAGTGCTTTCAGCTCTGCTTTATACCGGTCGAGCCGGGTCGGCACTGACAGCCGAGATCGGCCTGATGAAAACCACCGAGCAGCTGGCTGCACTCGAAATGATGGCAGTCAACCCCATCCGGAGAGTGATCTCACCGCGACTATTGGCTGGTATTATTGCCGTTCCGCTCCTGTGTGCGATGTTTACCTTTGTCGGAATACTAGGCGGGTATTTTGCCAGTGTGATTCAGCTTGGTGTTGACTCTGGCGTTTACTGGTCATCAATTACCGATGGCGTGGACCTTAGGCTTGACATCATGAACGGTATGATCAAGAGTGTCGTATTCGGTATTCTTGTGACCTGGATTGCTGTTTTTGAAGGCTACGACAGTTATCCTTCCGCAGAGGGCATCAGCCGGGCAACGACGCGTACTGTCGTTTCTGCCTCGCTGGCAATTCTGGGATCGGACTACATCCTGACCGCCCTGATGTTCCGCAGCTGATTGCCAACGATAATTGCGTAACGAAAGAGCCCCGATTGCGCGGGGCTCTTTTGAACCGATAAGCGGTTGATAATTACATCATTCCGCCCATATCCGGCGGTGCCGGCATAGGTGGTTTTTCCTCTGGAATTTCTGCAACCATGGCTTCCGTGGTGATCATGAGACCCGCAATAGAAGCTGCGTTCTGAAGCGCTGCTCGAGCTACCTTGGTTGGATCCAAAATTCCCATTTTGAGCATGTCGCCGTACTCACCAGTTGCTGCATTGTAGCCATTGCTGTCATCACTTTCAACAACCTTATTGAGCACAACTGAAGCGTCCGCACCAGAGTTGGCAACAATCTGTCGTAATGGCTCTTCGAGCGCACGTCGAACAATCCTGATACCAACATTCTGATCATCGTTGTCGCCGCTGATCTGATCAACCATTCCGAAAGCGCGAACCAGTGCTACACCGCCACCAGGTACAACACCTTCCTCAACGGCTGCGCGGGTGGCGTGCAGTGCGTCTTCAACTCGGGCTTTCTTTTCCTTCATTTCGACTTCTGTTGCAGCGCCAACTTTAATGACTGCAACACCGCCAGCGAGTTTCGCGACGCGCTCCTGCATTTTTTCACGATCATAGTCTGATGTCGCCTCTTCAATTTGAGCGCGAATCTGATTGACACGAGCGGTGATGTCCTCTTTCTTACCTGCGCCATCGATCACCGTGGTATTTTCCTTGGTGATCTGAACACGCTTGGCAGAGCCAAGATCATCGATCTTTGCATTTTCAAGACTCATTCCGACTTCTTCAGAGATAACCTGACCTGCGGTCAGGATGGCAATATCCTGCAGCATAGCCTTTCGACGATCTCCGAAGCCAGGGGCTTTTACACCACAAACCTTGACAATGCCTCGGATATTGTTGACCACTAGTGTAGCCAGTGCTTCACCTTCGATGTCTTCAGAAATTACCAACAGGGGGCGTCCCGCTTTGGCGACGGCCTCAAGGAGGGGCAGAAGATCACGAATGTTTGAGATCTTCTTGTCGTGGACAAGAATCAGCGGATTTTCCAGCTCGACAGACATGCTGTCCTGGTTGTTGATGAAGTAGGGCGACAGGTAACCGCGGTCAAACTGCATACCCTCAACAATGTCAAGTTCATTTTCGAGTGTTGAACCTTCCTCAACTGTAATCACGCCTTCTTTACCGACTGTCTGCATCGCTTCAGCAATGATGCTACCGACTGCTTCGTCCGCATTGGCAGAAACGGTGCCAACCTGGGCAATTTCAGTGTGGTCTGAACATGGCTTTGAAAGTTCCTGCAGGCTGTCTACTGCGACACCTACAGCCTTATCGACTCCACGCTTTAGATCCATTGGGTTCATGCCAGCAGCGACGGCTTTCAAACCTTCACGCAGCATCGCTTGTGCCAGAACGGTTGCGGTGGTTGTGCCATCGCCCGCTACATCAGACGTCTTGGAAGCGACTTCCTTAACCATCTGGGCACCAATATTCTCATATTTATCTTTGAGTTCAATTTCCTTGGCAACGGAAACGCCATCTTTGGTGACCGTTGGCGCACCAAAAGATTTTTCCAAAACTACATTGCGTCCCTTTGGACCCAAGGTGACTTTTACAGCATCGGCGAGTACATTGACGCCAGTGAGCATTTTGCCACGTGCGCTTTCGCCGAACTTAACATCTTTTGCAGCCATAAATTTTCTCCAATTACTTTATGCTTGCTGTTAATCCAAATTATTCAATGATTCCCATGATGTCGTCTTCACGCATCATGAGAACTTCTTCACCGTCTTGACGAAACTCGGTCCCGGCATATTTGCCGAAGAGGACCTTGTCCCCGACTTTGACTTCCATTGGGCGACGACTGCCGCCATCATCAAGCTTACCTTTACCCACAGCAAGCACTTCACCCTGCATGGGCTTTTCAGCCGCGGTATCAGGAATTACGATACCACCAGGACTCTTACGTTCGTCTTCGACCCTGCGAACAACGACACGATCATGAAGTGGACGAATGTTCACGCATACCTCCAGAATACTATGTCAAATTAAACAGAAAACGCACAGCCTGAGCTGTGCACCTTTCAAAATTATTTAAATTTCAAATTTGAGTGCAGAGCAATTAACACTGATAAAACAGCAATTTAAATGCTTTAAGAGCACTCCAATCGAATTTGTTAGCACTCAATAATAGTGAGTGCTAACAAATTATAGGGATTAATTTTCTGAATTCAACAGGAATTCATCATTTTTTGACTTGGTTGAAATGCTTGACGCTATTCGGTAAAGCAAATCGCTTTTGAGGTGGGCAGAAATCCTAAGGAGTGGCTAAAGATTAGCCCGTAGTGGTATCTGTGAAATCCACTACGGGCCACTACTGTCCCAACGTTAAATCGAATAAAGTCAATTGTTTAGGGAACTGGTTAACGACTCGTTTGTCGTTGTAATTTGTAAATATTTGATATAACGGCATTTTATCGAACAGGGTAACACTCAAGGCCTGTAATATTGTGTAGAGGCTGTGGTCCAAATGCAGTCGTTTTTTCAAAATGGCCACCAGCACATAGACGGATACTGCGATCCAGATCTGAGTTTTGACTGCATTTTCACTATGACCGTAAAACGATTTTATTCTCAGATGCTGTTTCACCCACTTGAAGAACAACTCCACATGCCAGCGGTTTCGGTACAGCTCGGCAATGGTCAGCGACACCAGTGAGCGGTTGTTGGTCAGAAAGTTGAACACCCGGGCACTGGTTTGATCGAAATATTTGATCCGTCGCAACGGATCCGGATAGTGCCTGGCTGTGTTCACCCCACTGAGCCTGATGATCTGGTCACAGATCACTCCTTCGCTGCGCATGGCCGGGTTGGAATAAATCCGCCGCCACTGAGTGTTCGACTTGGTGCGGACAATGAAACTGCCGCCGCACTGATGCAGGCGGTAGAGGCGTTTGAAATCCAGATAAGCCCGATCCATCACGTAAAGCGCACCGGCTTGTACCGGCAACTGATCCAGCATCTTCACATCGTGCGTCCTGGCGTCTGTGATCTCAATGAAAGAGGGAATATTACCCTGCAAATTCAATAGGGTATGCATCTTGATGCCCGCCTTGGTTGAACGAAATGGGGCCCACGGAAACAGTGACAGACAAAGATCAATGGTGGTTGAATCCAGCGCATAGGCCGGCTCCTGAAGCTGTAGCTGAAAGTCATCCTTGCAATACAGTGCCTGGGCCTGACCAATGAGCCGATGGCTCAAATCGGCATAAATTTTCCAGTTGCGCACCTGGTTGGCATTCGACAGCGTGTTCCTGGAGATGCCCGCCGGCAGACCCAGGTGATACAATTTGTCGGCATGGGCGCGTAAACTGATTTCGATATCCCGTAAACTGCCCAGTTGCAGCAGCTGTGCGATTGCCATCGCGCGATACTGATGAGTGCAGCGAAATGACTTGACCTTGCGCTCGCCCTGGTAGCGGTTCACGCATCGATGGAACGTTTTCCACGGCAACTGAGACATGATCTGGGTAAAAACATACTGTCCTTCGTACATGATGGGAATTTTCCTGATTGTTAGCGAATCTGTCTGGAGGGCCGCTGACTGCGACTGGCGTCGCTGAAGTCTCGGACACCCTCCAACAGAGTTTTATTTTATTGTTATCAATCAGATACATACCATTCTGGATTCAACGTTGGGACACTAGTGACTACGGGCCGCAATCTACAAACAACGTGAATTATGTTAGGCAATCGCTCAGAGCAGTCACGATGTTCCGCATAAGCTCAAAATACGCATTTGGTCCAGCTTCAACGGCTTGTCCAAGTGGATCAATCATACCCATTTTTATATCTGTGCCTTCAGCAACTGTCTCCAAGACTCCTGGATTAAACTGCGGTTCGGCAAACGCACAAATCGCACCAATTTTTACGACTGCTTCCCTTACTTCATTAATTTGCCCAACACCTGGCGTAATAGTGGGGTTTAAGTGTACCGCAGCGACGCTTTCGAGGCCTAGCCACTTTTCTAAATATTGGTAAGCATCATGGAACACGATGTAGGGACGGTCTTTGATCGACTCAGCCTGTGCTTCGAGTTCGTGTTCCAATGCATGTAGTTTCTCCTGCAGTGCCTTGAGATTCGACTCAAATTGGTCACTGTGTTGTGGGTAAACCAGCTTCAGAGCCTGGGCAATTTCATCTGCCATGATCATGGCGTTAGAAACATCAAGCCATACATGCACGTCCACTGCACCCTCTTCATGTGCATGGTGGTCATGTTCATCACCGTGCTCGTCGCCATGCTCATCGTCATGTTCATCACCATGCTCGTGATCATGCTCGTCACCATGTTCATCACCGTGCTCGTCGCCATGCCCGTGATCATGCTCATCACCGTGTTCATCATGATGCACATGAGAACTGCGAAATTCAAACAGCTTCAACCCCTCTGTTTTGGACAGTTCAACACTAATTGCATTCCTAGAAAGATTCAGTATTGCGGTGCTGATCGCAGATTCCAGATCAGGTCCAATCCAAACGACAACATCAGCTTCTTCCAACAATTTTGCATCGGATGGCTTCGGTTGGTAGTCATGAGGAGATTCAATTCCCTCAATAATAAGCACCGGCTCTCCGACACCATTCATAATTGAAGCAGTAAGACTGTGAACTGGCTTAATTGTGGTAACTACACGAGTGTCAGCAAGCACGGATTGTGGTATCAACAAAGCTAGCGCAAGCATTGAATACACCACAGCAAAGAATTTCTTGAACATGAAACAAATTCCCCTAATAATCGATGAATGTTAAATTAGAATGTAATATTATAACATATCGTTAATTGGCTGGTGGCATTCAACTAAGCTTTCGCGACTTTGGTTTTCAAAACGGCACGACACAAAGTCCCACGATTACCATGAATCTGTTGTAATAATTCCGGTAAGACTTTTAACCATTCAGCTCGCGACTGAACTCACAGTATGAAGCGACATAAATCAGTTTATGTTTGGAATTGATTTATATTTCAGTCAATAGTCATGCGCTGCAGCCATATAGATTAATTACCATTTTTCATTGGCACCATCGGTAGTAGTGAGGAATGCAGGAAACACTTAAAGAGTCCAAACTGGCCAAACTGAATCCAAAATTCAGGAAGGTTTTTGAAGTCATCGAAAGCTCCAAGTCGCCACCAGGAGCATATGACCTTCTTAACAATCGGATTCTAAGATCTAATGGATTTAAGGCGCCAACTCAGATTTACCGCGCATTAAAACAACTTCTTGATCTGAAATTGATACATAAAGTTGAATCTCTCAACACATTTATTGCCTGTTGCAGTGAGCATGAAAAAGGGCCATCCATCCTTGCGATCTGTGACAGTTGCGGGCAGGTTCAGGACATTCCAGCAGAGAACCTCGCTGCTCAAGTCGAAAAAGAAGTAGGCAGGAAGTTCACTGGCTCGAAAGAACTGAAAATCGAACTAAAGGGGGTTTGTGAGGAGTGCAGTACTGATGGCTCCGAAGTACAGGCTGTGACAGCATCTAAATAGCGCCTGAAAAAATTTTCCTTCCTGTACTTCAATCGATTTCAGTTTCATTTAACGGCTCTCTTCCGAATCCAATTGGATTTGAACTTGCTGTGCAATAAGGATGGAATATGTCACCAAAACTCCCAAATGATAAACTGGTTGTTGGTCACAACATCGGAGTTAAACTCGGTGAACGATGGATTTTTCGATATGTTGATGTTGAAGTGAATCGAGGTGAGCTGGTTCTCATCGTTGGTGCCAACGGTGCTGGAAAGACAACATTTGCGAAGTCCATTCTGGGTCTGATTGAAGTAAGTGAAGGGACCATCAAACGGGCAGATTCAATCAAGACCGGCTATGTACCGCAACGATTGTCGGTGAGCGTGACGTTACCTTTGACCATGCGCCGATTGATGACCTTAACTGGGCGGTATACTCAGCAAAAAATCGACCGTGCACTTTCTGCCGTCGGTTTACATCGATTGGGAGACCCACCTGTCACCACCTTGTCCGGTGGCGAATTTCAGCGACTGCTACTAGCTCGTGCCATGATTGATCGTCCAGATTTACTCGTGCTTGATGAACCGGTTCAGGGTGTCGATATTGCAGGTTCAGGCCGGTTGTATGAACTCATTGAAGAGATCAAGGAAGAGTTGAACTGCGGGGTACTAATGATTTCACACGATCACCGTAAATTTTTTGAAATCGGGGATGATTATGTTGTCCTTGTGCCGCATGAACATGACCAACCGCCACAAGATGACAACAACTCAGGAGCTAACTTCAATGCTGGATGACTTTTTAGTGCGAGCCATACTCGCCGGTGTTGGATTGGCAATAGTAACGGGTCCAGCGGGCTGTTTCATTGTTTGGCGTCGTCTCGCCTATTTTGGTGAGACCATCGCACATTCGGCTTTACTTGGTGTTGCATTTGCAGTTTTGATTGAAATAAATCTTGTGATTGGCATATTCATCACATCAGCAGTCATTGTTGTGATGTTGTTCATTTTGGAACGACGGGATACGTTACCAGTTGATACGCTACTTGGATTACTTTCGCACGGCGGTTTAGCGTTAGGCATAGTCGTGTTGTCGTTTTTTCCAAATGTGAAACTGAATTTGGAGGCACTGCTATTTGGAGATATTCTAGCCGTATCGCGACTCGACCTAGCCGTCATTTGGGGTGGTGGAGTGGTGGCATTGGGTGTATTGATCTGGATCTGGCGCCCGTTGTTGGCCATGACCGTGAATTCAGATTTGGCTGCCGTAGCAGGGTTGAAACCGGACCGGGCTGAGCTTGTATTCGGAATTCTGTTGGCAGCGATGTTTGCAGCAGCAATCAAGATCGTAGGCGTACTACTCATTGTTGCATTGCTGATAATTCCGGCTGCAACCGTGAGTCGGTTTGCAACGAGTCCAGAGAAAATGGCTATCTACGCAGGTGTTTTGGGTGTTCTGGCAGTTGCAGGCGGATTGTACACATCAGCTCACGCAGATACACCAACTGGCCCGACTATCGTCGTAGTTGCTCTCGCGTTTTTCGCGCTTACCCGGATATTCCGGCAACGGAATCCAACCGGAACCACGGGAACGCAATAGACAAACGTTGGTTCTGGATATTTGCATCGGCAGAATGTTCAGTTCAAAACAGTAGTCATTTCATCAAGACATAGTTCCAATTCAATTTTTACCGTGGCATGACTAATGTTGAATTTACGATTCAAACGGGCTGGAGTTTCTGCAATTGCTGAACCCAGATTGGATTCCAGCTCAATGCGTGCATGCAAAGTTAGAAAGCATCGTCTGTGAACCAGAGACTAGGCCTGTACGGAAATTCCGCTTATGTTACTCGTCAACTACCAGACAGTCAATAAAAGAATCTGCGAGTTTGTCAATGAGAACGAAATACAGTTCGGGACCATCCTCAATATTGGCTCCCAGCGGGTCAATAGTTGCGATCCGTGCAGAACTTCCTTCCACAACAACTTTTAAATTCTTCGATTGAATCTGAGGATCAGAAAACACGCATTTGATGTTGTATTCGTACACTAATTCGCGCAACTTCAATACTCGGTGGATACTCATCGGCTGATGTGACGACCCTAAAACCGAGCCTGCTGCAGTCAAGCCGAAACGCTCTTCAAAATATCTACACGCGTCGTGATACACGATAAATGGAATTCCTTTAGCAGGTGCTAGCCGTTCTGACAACTCATCCAAAAGCTGATCGGCTCTTCGCTCAAATGCGTCTGCATTAGAAGCGTATATTTCTGCGTTGGTAGGGTTTAGCTCGGATAATTTCGCTGCGGTCATACGTACCATGTGTACCGCGTTGGCGGGGTCAAGCCAAAGATGCATATCCAAACTTCCGTGACTGTGCTCATGCCCGTGCCCGTGATCGTGCTGATGCTCGTGCCCGTGATCGCTGGCTTCAGCTTTATGCGCTTTATCTTCCCGTTGTTCAACCTCCTCCATTTCGTGTGTTTCATGGTGATAGTCACCATAGGGTTGAAATACAAACTCATGTCGATTTGGTTTCACGACTAAATGATCAGCAGTGGATAGCGCGACTACACGCGCATCAGTCACAAGCGCGTCAATTGGATCAGCAAGTGAAGTTTCCATTGCTTCACCAACCCAAAAGATAATGTTCGCGTCTTGAATTGCTGCGGCTATGGATGGACGTAGGTTGAACATATGTGGAGAGGTCTCAACTTTCAACAACAGATCAGGTTTCCCAACCCCCTGCATGACAAAACTCACGAGAGAATGCACCGGTTTAATTGATGCAACGACACGCGGGGGTTCATCTGCAACCGCGAGTTTTGCAATCATTGAACACATTAGAACTGTAGAAACAAACAGAATGAACATCTGTTTCATTTTGCATGAGAGATAGAAAATTGCTGTGAAATTCATTGAAATATGCGTAAATTGCTGAAATTTGAACTTTGAGTTAAACACGCTGTACGAATGTGACTTGGCCTCTGATCACAGAATTTTATCGGCTGTCTCCAAACCAGCTCTCAAACAGCATATTTCTGAGACCGGCCGTTTCTTTAATCAGTTGGGAGCCGATACACTGATGCTAGAGACTGACTTATGTTGATCAGAGTTCGCGTAGATCAACTCCTCGAACTGTTGGTTGTGACCATTAATGGACCCTATCGTTAACCACCGCATCACTTAGTGATTGAGGCGATTCACAACCGTTCAATTATGCCAGACCCAACCGCGCCGACAATTGAATCGATAAACAAACTCGTCCGCATATTCCTGCATGTATCTGGTGCGACACGCCATGGAAAGTACCCTCGCAGGTTGAATATAGGCTGTCTCAAATCTTAATCTTTGCAACGAAAGTTAAACCGGATGTGTCTCAAACTGACAAAATCAAAGCCTTGGTATCTTGATCCATTTACAGTTGATTATCATTAGACAGGATAATTTGATTTCAATAAAGCAACTCGACACATGAAGTAAGTCAGTCATGAAAAGCCTGCTAGTCCTTTACTACAGCCGCGATGGAAGCGTTTTGGCACTCGCCAAGATGATCGCCCGCGGCATCAACAAAGTCGACGGATGTGAATCAAAAATCAGACGAGTTCCGGCTGTTTCGGCGACAACAGAAGCGACAGAAGACGAAATCCCGCCTGAAGGCTATCCTTATGCGACGCTGGAAGACCTGGAAAATTGCCACGGACTGGCTCTCGGTAGCCCAACGCGATTTGGAAATATGGCAGCACCGCTAAAGTACTTCCTCGATTCAACCAGTTCGCTTTGGTTGTCCGGAAAACTGGCAGGCAAACCTGCTTGCGTTTTTACTTCCACATCATCCATGCATGGCGGTCAGGAATCGACACTACTGTCAATGATGGTACCACTGCTGCATCACGGTATGATTGTCTGCGGTATTCCTTATACAGAACCCACTCTTACAAGTACCACCACAGGTGGGACGCCTTACGGTGCTTCACATGTGACTGGATTTGCGGGTAACAAAGCCCTGAGTAAAGATGAAGAAGCCCTATGTCTGGCATTGGGCGAACGACTGGCTCAACTCGCCATTAAACTTTCCTAATTATTTGCGTTCAGAAACGACTCCGTCGTGAAACACAATAACTCAGTTGTGGTCGGCATGTCTGGAGGTGTCGACTCATCAGTTTCAGCAGCTCTACTCTTGGAGCAGGGCTACCAGGTTACCGGACTCTTTATGAAAAATTGGGATGAGGACGACGATGACGAGTGTAATTCCGCACAGGATCTTGCAGATGCCGAAGCAGTCTGTAAGGTTCTTGGCATTCCACTGAGAACCGTTAATTTTTCTTTTGAGTACTGGGAACGAGTTTTCGTAGGATTCCTGGAAGATCTCAAGGCTGGGCACACGCCCAATCCAGACATCATCTGTAATGTTGAAATCAAATTTCGTGAATTTCCAGACTGGGCAAGAAAACTCGGAGCAGCTTATGCAGCAACCGGCCATTATGCTCGTATCGATCGAAATTCCGACCCTCCTAGACTACTTAAGGGCAAAGATCCTCACAAGGATCAGTCTTATTTTCTACATGGTTTGAACGCCAAAGCACTTGAAAATGCAATATTTCCGCTTGGACATTTGACTAAGTCCGAGGTAAGAAGTAAGGCGAGGCAACTCGGATTACAAAATCATGACAAGAAAGGCAGTACGGGAATCTGCTTTATCGGCAGAAGAAATTTCGGATCATTCATTCAACGGTACCTACCCTCGACAGAAGGAAAGATTACTGATGAATCTGGTGCAGAGATAGGCAGACACAGCGGAGCTTTCCTTTATACCATTGGGCAGCGTACCGGCTTGGGAATTGGCGGACCTGGTGATGCTTGGTATGTGGCAAGAAAGGATATAGCCTCAAACACACTCATCGCGGTTCAGGGACATGACCATCCGCTACTCTTTAGTCGTTATGCAATGGTAGTGGATATCAACTGGATTTCTAAATCCCCTGAGCTACCACTCAAATCGATGGCAAAAATACGTTATCAGGGTGTAGATCAGGAGTGTACGATCCAACAGACCGAAAAAGGCAATTTTGAGGTTGAATTTTCAAAACCAGTTAGGGCGGTTACGCCGGGTCAGTCAATCGTCTTCTACCAGGGAGACGTTTGTCTGGGCGGTGCAGTGATTAAAGATGCACTCCCGTGACCTAGAGAGCTGCTACTCATGCTGAAAGTCGGCCTTACCGGTGGAATCGGCAGTGGTAAGAGTACTGCAGCTCGGCGCTTTGAAGAGCTTGGAGTGCCGATTGTTGATGCTGATGTCATTGCCAGAAACGTAGTCGAGCCAGGTAAACCGGCTCTTGAGGAAGTCATCGCTGCATTTGGTAAAAAAGTCGTTAATTCTGACGGTGAATTGGACCGGATAGAACTGCGGAAAATCGTTTTCGAAAACATAGAGCACAAAGCACTGCTCGAGAGTATTCTGCACCCCAGAATTTATGACGAAATTCTGCGGCAACTTGACCATCTTTCTGCACCTTACTGCATCGTCGTCATCCCTCTACTGGCAGAAAGCAAACGAATTTATCCTCTTGACAGAGTATTGGTGATTGACCTTCCCCACACATTACAACTCGAACGTACCAGCGCTCGCGATCAGCAGTCTAAAGAAAAAATTAACAAGATTATTCAGTCGCAATCATCAAGGGATAAACGTCTGAGCCTGGCTGATGACATCATCGAAAACTCAAGCGCAGTCGAATCGCTGCATGAAAAAATAGACTTGCTGCACCAAAAATACACTGAACTCGCTCAACAGTTTGAGTCCACTGCACCTGAACGCTAATCATGCCGTTGCCCGAAAAACAGTATGATTTTTGGGCTGCGGCCGCTGAAGAGTTGATTGATCGAATTTCCCTACTGCAATCTGGAGCCTTGGCTACTGCTGTTGTTGAGCACCAAAACAACTCAATCGAAGATTTTCTTCAAGAACGCTTTCCAGAGTTCCCCGTTCAGTCATTCAGCTATCCAGAAAAGGGCTTGGGTAAATTGACAGATCCTCAAGACCAAGTAGATTCTGTCAGCGACAGTTCATTCGAGCTGCCATTTGAGTCTGACTCGATGGATCTTGTCATTTCCAATCTCTTAGTCTCGTTTCTACCACTTCCGACTTTCGCCAGAGAGTGCTTTCGCGTTCTTCGCGATGGCGGAGTATTGTTAACATCCGCATTTGGTCCAGATTCTTTCAAAGAACTTGAATCTGCCTCCCGCGAACTGCCATCGATTGAATTTAAAGCTAGTTTCGGTGACATGCATAACTTTGGAGACCTGCTACTTGCAACCGGATTTACGAACCCTGTCGTTGATACTGATCGCGGAATGTACAGCTACGCCGATATTAAAGCACTTTACGGTCAAATTACCGATACAGGTCTTGCAAGCTTGCTGTTTACCAACTCAGAGAAACTGAATAAAAACGAGTCTTTAGCAGAACTGCTGGGATACTATTCGAATGTACAGGAAAAGACCCGTAGTCTTCTACTGACAATTGAAGTGTTTTACGGAATTGCTTGGAAAAAAACAGCCAGCCGCGGCTCTGCTACTGTGCCATTTCACTCGAACTAGTCGGATCTGCATTCCGTAAATTGAGCACAACGATCCACTTTTTCGAAAAAACAACGATTTAATCTGCATTTTCAACAGCTTGCCACTGTCAGTTTACCGTAAACCATCTATAAAATCCTAACCCCTGGACGAAGTCGTGGTAGCATATCCGAAGAGAACTGGCAGGGGTTGAGACCGGGCGATTCGATCAGGATGATGAGATCAGAGATCGTACCGTAATCTGCCCTGAAGTGAACAGTACTCTTGACCGCCAACACTGACTTTTCCAGAGGATTGATGCCAAGATGCAGGAACAGCGCCTGGTCCAGGCACTGAATTCGCTCACGGGTGACCACAACCAAGATCTCAGCCTCCTGATCTACCAACTCCAGTGCAGCAGTCGGTCCGATATTCGCGATACTTCCTTTCATCATCTCTCCATGAAACTCGAAGCGACCATCGCTTAATGCAGCCACTTTAAACTTTCCCTGATAAGGTGGTGGAATGCCATCACCTTTATGTATACCACCCAGACTGCCACTGAACTCTGCGCCAATACCAGTTGAGTGAGCCAGTTCTACAGCACTTGGATCAAATATTGCTGCAATTGCGCAGTTCTTGACACCATGCTCAACTAGAGAATGCAAAAGTCCGGTAGTGTCTGAGGTAGCGCCAGCACCGGAGTTATCTTGTATATCTGCGAGCAAGGCTGGACGTCCGCCACCGACGTTTTCTTTAGCCAGCCTGACTCCTTCGTCTTCCCGGTAAAGGGGATAGGGAAACCTGCTCTCATTTTGTAGAAATTCCCGCTCAATCTGATTGGCTTTTTCCAGCGCCACAGATTCAGAATAGCTGTACGCCACGATTGCCGGACCATTTTCAGCGATATCTGACGGTGGAAAGCCCATTGCAACGTCCGCGTGTACCTTGTCAAGCGATTCTGCATCAGTCAGGTGCTGATAAATAGAACGCGTCGGCTCCAAGTCCGTACACTGAGACTGTAGCGGAATCAGTAGTGGCAGTTTACGAAACACACAGTGTGGCCTTCGCCCACTGGCCAAAATCTGGTCTAGCAGTACACCGGCGCGAAACCCAGTCTTCGCCATATCAAGATGCGGATAGGTTCGAAAAATTGTGATTACATCTGCCTTGCTTGTCATCTGCATAGTGACGTTAGTGTGTAAGTCAAGACTGACTGCGACAGGTATCGTCTCACCGAATCGCGCCCGAAGGCGAGCGAGCAACTCACCTTCGCCATCTTCGTGTGACTGGGTAACCATAGCTCCGTGCAGATCTAGGTAAATTCCGTCCAACGGCAATGCCGCTTCAATTTCATCGAGAATTCGCTTAGAAATATCATCGAAAGCAGCATCTTCTACCAGACCGCCTGGCTCTGCACTCGCCCACAAGATGGGCACAACTTCGTACCGACTCTTTGCAAAGTTCAGGAATCCGCCAAGTGGAATATTCATTCTTGGAAAGACATCAAAAATTGCGTCACCCGATGTCAGTCCCGGCCAGCCGTCTTCCCTCTCGAAATCAAACAGAGTAGTTGAATAAGGTGAGAACCGGTTGGTCTCGTGTTGAAAGCCGGCTACCGCTATTTTCATGAAGTGTTTACTCCCTTTAGATAAGTCCTGAACACAGTGTCTTACATTCCATGCATACCGACGTGGAGCGGTACAACATCCAAAACTACCGCTACACCTAGTGCACAAAGAGCAGTTCCCGACACCACTCTCAACCAAATCTGTAATTTGAGCTTTTCCAACCGCTTGGCCAACACACCCATTGCCAAGAGCATCGGCAGTGTGCCAATTTCAAACGCTGTCATAGTCAGTCCACCATTAACTGGGTCAGCCGTACTCGCTGCCAGTATTAATGTTGAATACACCAATCCGCAGGGAATTCAACCCCACAGTAGTCCACCGATGAGTGCATGCTGAAGCCCCTTTGGTGGCACAATCTTTGCAAAAATCGGCACAATTTTCTGCCACAGTCGGCCGCCAGCCGTCTCAACTACACTCAGGAGATTCCACCACTGAGCAACATGACCCCCAAGGATTATGAGAAAAATTCCTGCTATCATTGAGCCGACCACGTGGGCCCGATGAATAGGAAACAGGCTGCTAATTTGTGCGGTTATGCCACCCGCCAGTATCCCTGCAATGGTGTAACTCAGAATCCGTCCGAAATGATAATTGACCCAGTAAATAGCAGCACGCCACCTAGAACTTTTCAAGGAAGCAGAAATCACACCAACCAGACCACCACACATCACGATACAGTGTACTGATCCGACAAATCCAGCAATGAAGCCGGAGAAGATGATCAGTTCATCGAACTGCATCACCAACACGAACAGGATTCAGGATAAATCCGTCTTTGTCTGGATGGAATAAATTACCCTCTAGCCGCCATTTTTCAGTCCCTGTGACCACGTTCCATTTCCCGAATCGAAGCGCGGGAGCTGGCGCAAAATAAGTACCCGAGCCTTTGTGCTCCAGTTTCACAACGACATCACGGTTCGATGCGGTAGGATGGTAAAAGCCCAGATCCAACAATTCAGGCCAGACTTCAGCGGCATCACCTGACATCTCGAGCAGCAATTGTTCACCATCAAGTCGTACGGAAGCCTTAAGATTGCCCTCATCTGCATATCGATCGCGAGCCAGATCACGATTAATCTCAAGCCCCTTTTTGTAATAGTCGTCCACGACCACACCATCAAAGGTTTTGACCGAAATCCAAACAATCGATAAGGTGAAAACGATCGAAAACAGCGGAATTCCGATGACCAGCCAGACAATCGGAATTTGGTACCAACGTGACTGCATTTCAGTATTTCGCATGTTCAGTTACACCCTAGGCTGCTAAACCAATTAAATAATTTCTTCAAACACCGGGCACAGACTAGTTCGTCTCTGAAATATCGTTCGTCAATACTCAGTTTGATCACTTACCGCTCAAGAATCTGGTTGTACTTGTCGCCGCAATGCTTGGGTTGTCTACAGCTTCGATTCGGACAACCATATCCCGACTCCCTGAAAAGTCAACGTCCGCACGCACGGTCAGAGTGACATCCGAAACACCGCCTGATGGCACAGACAATTGTTCTTCATCGACATAGACCTGCGGATCATCCAATCCTTCAATCGCGATGACAAAACGATGATCGTTCTCATCCTTGTTCAAAATGCGAGCGAGATAGATGTTCTCAATGCCGCCTACCACTTCTCGATATAGCACATTGCGATCCCGGAGAATATCAATTTCAACCAGATCCTTGGTCAGTAAGCCATACGAAACTCCAGATACCAAAATCATTAAAATCAGACTGTAAACAACACTACGCGGCCGGATGATTCGCGATGGCTTGTTGTTCAATAGATTCTCAGTCGTATAGCGAATCAACCCTTTTGGATAGTTCATTTTTTCCATGATGTCATCACAGGCATCCACACATGCAGCACAGCCGATACACTCATACTGCAAACCATCGCGAATGTCGATTCCGGTTGGGCAGACCTGGACACACATCTTGCAGTTGATACAGTCGCCTAGCCCCTTTGTACGAGGATTGATGCCCCGCTGCCGCCCACCGCGCGGCTCACCACGAGATGTATCGTAGGAGATGATAAGCGTGTCCGGATCAAACATCGCACTTTGAAAACGTGCATACGGGCACATGTAAAGGCAAACCTGTTCACGCATCCAACCAGCATTCACGTAAGTTACAGTGGTGAAAAAGAAGACCCAAAACAACGGCCATGGATGCAGACTCAAGCCGATTAATTCCAAACAGAGCTCGTCAATGGGTTTGAAGTAGCCAACAAAGGTGATCGCGGTAACTATCGATACGGACAGCCACCCCGCGTGCTTGACTGACTTTCGCCATACTTTGTTGAACGACAGACCACTGCGATCTAGTTTCATCTGCTGAGGCCGATCACCTTCGACCCTTCTTTCAATCCATAGGAAGACTTCAGTCCATACCGTTTGTGGGCACGCATAACCGCACCACAGCCGCCCAGCAACTGCAGTAAACAAAAATAGCGCAATTCCCAGAATGACCAGTAAAGCTGCCAGAAAGTAAAGTTCCTGTGGCCAAATCACAAAATTGAAGATAAAGAACTTTCTGCCAGGAAGATCAAACAGCACTGCCTGTCTGCCATCCCAGTTCAGCCACGGGATCACATAATAGAGGCCTAGAAGTCCAACAACTCCAGCCAAACGAAAAAAAGCAAACTTGCCGTGAACTTCGCGAGGGTAGATCTTCTCGTGATGAAGATACAGTTGATGTTCCGACTCAGCCATAATTCGCAATCCTTGTGATTGTGCAATTCCAGGGACAAGGCACCCCGTGATTATTGAACCCTGTTAATGGGATGGGCAGTGAAACGGAAGGTCAGTCAGAAATGCTGAGCACGTAACCGGCCAGCAGTTTGGATTTTGTTTTGCCGAGAATGTTCCTATGCGCCGGCATTTGGTTGGTTACCCCATTGGCAATGACATCGACAATCTGCTCAAAGGAACCACCATGCACCCAGATCCGGTCCGTCAGATTCATTCCACCCAGCATTGGATTACCCTTGCCATCGATACCATGGCATGCTGCACAAATTGTTTTGTATTTAGCTTCACCACGTTTAGCGCTGTCGACATTCACGACTTCTCCACTCAGCTGCAATACATAATTTGCAACGTCTTCACTCGCTTCCCGACCACCGAGGACAGCTTCCCAGCCCGGCATAACACCGTAGCGCCCATCCAGAATCGTGGTCAATATGGCATCTGGCGAACTGTCATAAATCCAATCATCATCGCGTAAATTGGGAATCCCGGGTGCCCCCCGGGCGTCTGAACCATGACACAGCGCACAGTTTTGCGAAAACAGCCTTGCCGCTGTTTTCATGGCTTGCGGGTTTTTCGCCAATTCACTCGGCGTAGACTGTCCAAAGGCTTCCATTGTTTCAGCATACGCTTGGTTTGCCTCTGAAATTTCAGATTCGTATTGCCCAAGCTGAGTCCAATTCAAGAAACCACCGTTCGGCAGCATACCTGGATACAGAACCAAATATACCGCGCTGAATATGATGGTCAGATATAGCAAGTACAGCCACCATGCCGGCAGTGGATTGTCATACTCTGTCAGATCTTCATCCCAAACATGACCGGTCGTCTCACCAGCTGTCGACCCTGTGTGTCGATTGCGATAGGCAAGTACCACGACAAACAGCAGACTTAACACCGTACCAATCAGGATCAGGTAAATCCAGAATTGACTTGTAAAATCCATGTTCTAATCCACGGCCCGTCTCGGTTTTTCCAGGTCATCTTCAAGCGGAATCTGTGCCGCGTCCTGAAACCTTGATTTCTGCTTACCACTCCAGGCCCAGACCACGATGACTATGAATGTCGTCAACAACAGCATCGTCCAGATGATATGAACCCAAACCATGACTAATTGCGCGCACTCAAGATCGTACCAAGATTTTGAAGATATGCAACCATGGCATCCATCTCGGTTTTGTTTTCAAGCATTTGCGGAGCACCTTCAATGTCTGCATCGCTATAAGGATGCCCCAGTTTTCTCAGTGTTTGCATATTAGCGACAGTTGCCTCAACGTTCACCATTCGGTTTTCAAGCCAGGGGTATCCTGGCATAATCGATTCTGGAACAACTGCCCGCGGATCAATCAGGTGCAAGCGGTGCCATTCATCACTATATCGCCCGCCTACTCGCGCGAGATCCGGTCCGGTGCGCTTCGACCCCCACTGAAAGGGACGTTCATAAACAAACTCTCCAGCGACGGAGTAATGTCCATAACGTTCTGTTTCGGCTCTCAAAGGCCGGATCATCTGCGAGTGACAGGATACACACTGCTCGCGAATATAGACATCGCGACCAGCCAGCACGAGTGCAGAATGAGGCGTCAATCCTTCAATTGGCTGGGTGGTTGAAACTTGAAAAAAGAGCGGCACGATCTGAATGATTCCACCAATACTGGCCAAAATCAATATGAACACGATCATCAATCCGATGTTCTTTTCACTAGCTGAAAACATGACCGCTATTCTTACTCAAACCGGTTTAGGAATGGGTGCTTCAACAGCACTGCCAGCCTGAACTGTTTTCCAAAGGTTGTAAGCCATCAGCAACATTCCAATCAGAAACAGAGCACCGCCAATAAATCTAATGACATAAAACGGTGCCATGGCCTGCACACTTTCAACAAAACTGTAGGTCAGAGTACCGTCCTGATTGACCGCTCGCCACATCAACCCCTGCGTGATGCCAGAAACCCACATGGATGTGGCATACAGCAAAATTCCAAGACATGCGACCCAAAAGTGTGTTTCTGCTAACTTCAGGCTATACAGAGTCTGACCGTAGAGTCGCGGAATCAGGTAGTACATTGCGCCAATCGATATCAGCGCCACCCATCCCAGGGCGCCTGCATGTACATGTCCAATCGTCCAGTCGGTGTAGTGGGATAGTGAATTGACGGTTTTTATTGACATCATCGGTCCTTCAAACGTCGCCATCCCATAGAATGAAATCGAAACGATCAAAAACTTCAAAATCGGGTCAGTACGCAGCTTTTCCCAGGCGCCAGACAATGTCATGATTCCGTTTATCATGCCACCCCAAGACGGAGCCAGAAGAATTAATGAGAAAACCATGCCGAGCGACTGGGCCCAGTCTGGCAACGCTGTATAGTGCAGGTGATGCGGACCTGCCCAGATATAGGTGAACGTCAGTGCCCAAAAGTGAACCACCGACAGACGGTACGAATAGATTGGCCGATTCGCCTGCTTTGGCACAAAGTAATACATGATCCCAAGAAAACCGGCGGTCAGGAAAAAGCCTACAGCATTGTGGCCATACCACCATTGAATCATGGCATCCTGCACCCCAGCGTACACGGAGTAGGACTTCAGTAATGATGCGGGCAGTGCCGCACTGTTGACAACGTGCAACATCGCAACTGCCAGAATAAATGCCGCAAAAAACCAGTTGGCAACATAAATGTGTTGAATTTTGCGGCGCATGATCGTGCCGAAAAACACGATTGCGTACACCACCCAAACAACCGTGATCAGAATATCGATTGGCCATTCCAGTTCGGCGTATTCTTTGGTGGTGGTAATGCCAAGCGGGAGAGTGATTGCCGCCAGCACTATAACCGCCTGCCAGCCCCAGAAAGTAAATGCCGCCAAGCCATCGCTAATCAGGCGAACATGACAGGTACGTTGAACAACATAGTAAGAAGTCGCAAATAGTGCACAACCGCCAAAAGCAAAAATAACCGCGTTTGTGTGCAGCGGCCGCAACCGACCGTAGGTCAAAAAGGGAACATCGAAGTTGAGCGCCGGCCAAACCAGTTGCGCAGCGATAATCACACCGACCAGCATGCCAACAATGCCCCAAGCGACAGTCATAATCGCAAACTGTCGAACAACTTTGTAGTTATAGGTTGATTGATCAGCGGTCATCAAGTCTTACCAATAAATCGTAAATCCCGGTCCGATTCCAAGTCCCCAAAGTGTTACTGTGGCGGCCAGTACACCGACCAATGCGACCAGACAAACCGCAAGTATTGCACTGGCCATCAGAAAGGCACGCTCGCGGGGCAATTCCATCATAATTTCCGTACCGGAATACAGGAGGTATATTGAGTATGCCAGTGCTGGCAAACCAATCAGATAATTCAACCACAACGCGGGATATAACTGAACCACCCCTACCAGCAACAGTGGTGTCGCCGGGTATGCCGCCAGGTTCACGCATCGGCTGACTGAACAATTGGTGCCGTAAGTGACATTCATCCAGTGAATCATTCTTCCGAGCGTATAAATGCTGAGAAGAATGACCAGATAGTAAATGATAGAGATGGGTAGAGCGCTACTTTCTGTCAACCGAACAGGGTCGGCATAACCGATTGTCCAGCCGACTCGAGTAGTTCCAAAATAAGCGCAGACAGGTGGGATAAGTCCAAGAATTGCCGTGTGGCCAAGCAAAACAGCAACAGTTCCCCGACCATCGTTCTTGATTTTGTGCCACGTTTTTTGTGGGTTAATCAGCAGTCCTAAACTTCGATTCACCGACATTGGGCTATAGCAATTTCGTACTATGAACTTCTGCTCATATGATACATGTTTTGGATTGTTACAGTAAATAATATTGCGGTGCAACATAAATTAATTTTTTTCGGTTTGCCGCACTACGGAATGTGCATTAACCCCCTTGAAATAATATGACTGACTGCTATCACTGCGCTAGCGTCATTCGCTCAGGCCGTAAGGTTGTCCGTGAAATTGACGGCGTCAGTCACTCGATGTGTTGTGAAGGCTGCGCAACGGTTGCCGCAATTGTTCACGAGAGTGGGCTTGAAGCTTATTACAAAAAGCGTACTGCACTGCCACCCCCAGTCGATGAATCGAATGAAACTCTGCCAAAGACTTTTTCTGAAATTCTTGATGATGAAGCGATTCATCAGCACTATGTCGATTCCGACGGTGAACAAAGTACAACGGCCTTTATCGTTCACAACATTCATTGCCCAACTTGTGTTTGGCTGATTGAAAGCCACCTGGCCTCTCAGCCTGGCATAGTCGATGTAAAACTCAATTACCGAACTCAAAAATTAAAAGTTACGTGGCGCTCAAGTGAGATTACGCTTTCCGAAATAGTCAGCCGCACTCAGAGCCTGGGCTATGGACTTGTGCCATACAGCAGCACCGCTATTTCGGAAATGGTTAATGCTCAGCATCAAGATCTTCTCAAACGCATGGGTGTTGCCGGCATTTTTGGAATGCAGATTATGGTCATCGCCGTTGCACTCTACTCAAGTGCGTGGACGTCAATACAGATTGAATATGAGGAACTGTTTCGTCGCCTCAGTCTGCTATTTGTGCTGCCCGTGCTGTTTTATTCTGCTGCACCGATTCTCGCTGGCGCCTGGCGTGACCTCAAACAGCGAACAGCAACGATGGACGTTCCCATCGCACTGGGACTCATAATCGCATTCTTTGCGAGTCTTTCGGCGACACTCTCCGGATCTGGAGAAATTTACTACGACAGCATTGCGATGTTTGTATTCATCCAACTGATTGCCAGATTTCTGGAGAAAGGTGCCTATCGCCGTATGACAGACCGAATCACCAGTTTGAGCGCCCATACACCAAACCATGCCAACCGTCTAGTTGAACCAGATCAGGTCCATTCCACTGTTGTGGTTCCAGCACTGCGTCTCGTGATCGGCGACTTGGTGCTGATCAAGCCTGGAGAGGCAATTCCTGCAGATGGGGAAATCGTATCGGGCTCAACCGATGTTGATGAAGCACTTCTGACAGGTGAGTCAAGTGTTGTACAGCGGACTATCGGCGATTCAGTTTTCGGCGGATCAATTAATGTCAGCAGTACTGTTGTGGTTCGAGTGACACGGCCTAGTGCGGAATCGGCACTTGCCTCAATCACCAAGCTGCTGGAAGATTCAATGTCAGGAAAACCTTCCAACACACGACTGACTGATCAAATTGCTGGTTACTTTTCAGTAACCGTGGTGATGATCGCGTTATGCGTTGGTGTTTTTTGGTACGAGTCCGGCGATTCCAACTGGCTCTCTTATCCGATTGCAGTACTGGTCGTAGCGTGTCCCTGTGCCCTGGCGCTTGCTGTACCAACAGCCCTGACCGCAGCTGTCAATTCAGCTGCAAATCGCAATATTCTGATCGCTCACCCAGATGCTGTGCAAACTCTCGCCAAAGCCAATACTTTTCTGTTTGACAAAACCGGCACGCTGACCCAAAGCCAAGCACACTTGACAAAGATCGATATTTTTGGTGAATTAAGTCGGTCTGAAGCACACAGAGTGGCTACTTTGCTTTCTTCCTTTTTTGATCACCCAATCTGCCGCGCTTTGTCTGGCAGCATAGAAACTGATGGATCAGAAGTAACCGAGGTGGAAATTGAGCATGGTGGTGGCATTGCTGGATGCATCAATGGAAAACGATTCTACCTGGGTTCGCGATCGTACATCGATTCAAAGCTTCCAGGCGTCATTGACAAAATTTCAGATCCATCGGATCAGGTTGGATTGATCGCTTATCTAAGTGATGACACCGGTGTCTTGGCCAAATTTATTTTTGACAACCCCTTAAGGGATGATGCATTACCTCTGATCGGTCGAATAAAGGAGTTGCCAGCCAGACTTGCGCTGGTAACTGGAGACCGACAGTTCGAGGCCGAACGGGTTGCTGGAGAGTTGAACATTGCTGAGGTTCACTGGGGCTGTTCGCCGAAGGGGAAACTGGACATCATACGCAGTCATCAGAAACTCGGAGAGTGTGTCGCAATGGTCGGCGACGGCATCAATGATACGCCGACTCTGGCAATTGCCAATGTTTCGATTACACCGGCGCGCGCTCAACATATTGCAAAAGCGAATGCTGATGTTTTACTGCTTGACGACCGACTGGATTTACTAGTGATCGCACGAAGCCTCGCTGAATTTACTGTCAAAGTGATGCGCAACAACACCGTTTGGGCAATCGCGTACAATTTAATTGGTATATCACTGGCGGCTGCGGGATTTGTTCCGCCACTTGCCGCAGCGATCGGCATGTCAGTTAGTTCAATCCTGGTTGTTGGTAATTCACTCAGGATTACTACTTATGAACACGACAACACTTGAATAAGCAATGGAAATCCTGTACCTGCTGCTACCACTAACGATCATCGTGTCGGTTGTAATCGCCGCATTCTTTCTCTGGTCAGTCAAGAGCGGGCAATACGAAGATCTGGACCGCGAGCCGATGCGTGTTTTGATGGATGACGATCAGATCGAATCAACCGTTTCAAGGAAGGTCGATTCATGAATTTGATGACATCTCAAGACTACTGCGAGTCTCTTCGAGAATACAACCCCACAGTCTATGTGCGCGGTGATCGGGTCGAGTCTGTCGCTGATCATCCTCAACTGGCTCCAGGTGTCAATGCCATCGGCATGACCTATGACTTTGCCAGACTTACAGAACACCGCGAGTATGCACTTGCCGAACAGCACACTTCGGGCCGCACGGTAAACCGCTTTGTCCACATCAATCGAGATACGGAAGACCTGCTGTCAAAGCTGGAGTATGTCCGCGCACTTTGCCAGCTGACCGGGTGTGCAATGCGCTACCTGACCATGGACGGCCTGAATGCACTGTATCAGTCAACTTATCAAATTGACTCCACACACAATACGGAATACAGTTCGCGGCTTATCGAACAAATGCACCGCATTCAGGACAATGATCTCACCGTCGGAATCGCCATGACGGATGCCAAGGGAGACCGTTCTCTCAGACCAAACGAACAGCCAAAACCTGACAGTCACGTGCGAATTGTTGCACACCGGCCTGACGGTATAGAAATATCAGGAGTCAAGGCGATCGTTACTGCGGCACCCTATGTGCACGAATTGTTCGTACTGCCTGGTCGCAACATGGAACGGGAGGATAAGGATTTTGCGGTAGCCTGCCAAGTGCCCGTTGATGCGCAGGGTCTGACCATCATTGCGCGCCCAGCGGGAAGACCCGGAGATGCTTCTGCTAAATTTTCCAGTCGTTTCGGCCAGTCGACAGGAGTCTGCGTTTTCGAGAATGTCTTTGTTCCCTATGATCGAGTTTATATGTGTGGAGAGTGGGAACACTCGGAGCACCTAACCAAAACCTACGCGAACCACCACCGGCACACCTGTATAGGGGCACGTGCTGGCTTTGGAGATCTGCTGATCGGTGCATCCGCAATGATGATCGAAACCAACGGGCTTGATATGGAAGCTGAACCCCATTTACGTGAGGCAATGGTAGACCTGATCAAGACAGTTGAGAGTTTTTATGCATGTGGCGTTTCTGCTTCGGTGTATGGCAAAACCACCGATGTCGGAAATTACGAACCGGACGCAGTGTACTCGAATCTTGGCAAACTGCTATTGGCACACTCCATCTATGATATGCACCGGATTGCCAATTCAGTCTCGGGCGGGCTGATTGTTGCGCTTCCGCATCCGGAAGAGGACCACAATCCGGACACCATGGACAAGCTGGACACATTGATGTCAGCCAGCGCGGACATACCCCCTCACCGGCGAGCGGCCGTTGCCCGACTGATTGAGGATTTAACCGCCTCTCATTCAGGCGCCTGGTACTCAGTCATCAGCGTACACGGCGGCGGCTCCCCCGAGGCACTGAAGAAGGAAATATTTCGAAATTACCCCGTTGGCGATAAGGCTGATCTGGTCGAACGATTGATCGAAAGGGGGCTCCACAAGGACTCTCCAAGTGTAACACCACAGCCGGGTCAATGTTGCGACACTGGTTGCGAGCCACCCAGGCAGACTACGTTACCAAAACGCGAACGGCTACACTAAGCAGCCATTGACTGAATTTAACAGGGCGAATTTTTTTCGCTGCTCAGTTCGCTAAGTTGCAGCCGAACCTCGCGCCGCAGAAGTTCTGAAACCTGTAAGTCTCCAAATCCGAGTTCGTTGGCCTCGGCAAAGAGTTTCAACGCGGCGTCGCTCAGAACAGCCTGGGAAATTGAATCACCGAGTTCGGCAATATAGCTAGAGTCCTTGAGGGCGTTTCTCACTGAAAATACATAACCGCTATAGTCATCGTCTTCCAGGATGCTGCCGATTATTCGCTGTAGCGCCATAGAGTTTGAAGATCCCCGGCGGATGATTTCGTAGAATTTGGCCCAATTAACTTCCAGCGAATCTGCAGCGTGGAAGGTCTCAACGATGAGACGAACCATACCGAGGACGAGATAATTGCTGATCAATTTTGCACTGCTACCAGACCCGACTGGACCAAAATGCTGTACTGATACACAAAATGTATTAAGCAGCGGTTCGATTCGCTCAAATGACTGGTTACTGCAGCCGACAAATGCTCCCAGTTCGCCAGCTGCGGCCTGGACTTTACCACCAGCTAGCGGTGCTTCAACAAACTGAATACCTCTTGAACAAAGCCTTTCAGCCAACTGAAGTGATTGACGTACCGATGATGTTCCTGTATCAACAACTAGGCAACGTTCATCAAACTCTTGCCAAATTTCATTGATCGTCTCTTCGACGACATTTGAATTTGGAAGGCAAAAGATAACAGTATCACTAACCTTAACTGCTTCTGATTTCGATTGATGAAGCGTTGCACCAAGAGCGATTAGTCGATCAGCCGCCTCGCGACTTCGATGCACAGTAATGTTGACCGAATAGCCTGCTCTAAGCAGGTTTGCAACAACCCCCTCCCCCATTGCTCCAAGGCCAAAGAATGCAATATTTTCCATAGCAAAAAATCAAATGGTCCAGCCGCCATCAACAACGAAAAATTGCCCGGTTGCAACTTTTGACTCATCCGATGCGAGATAAACCACAATTGGAGCAATGTCTTCTGGATGGGCCATCTTTCCGGTAGGCTGGCGTTTTAACACCTCTTCGTAAGCTTTGTCATAGTCTCCTCTGGCTCGTAAGCGTCCTTTCAGCGATGGAGTTAACACGGTGCCTGGACAAACTGCATTGCATCGAATACCCTGTTTTACATGATCTCGTGCTATTGCTTTAGTCAACCCCATCACAGCGCCTTTGGTCGCACTGTAGACAGCGCGGCTTGACGCTCCTGTAATTGCAGACGCTACACTGGCCATATTGATAATCGAACCGCCACCATTTTCAATCATCTGAGGCAAAAATGTCTCGATCACTCGGGCATGGCTTCGCACATTGATCGCGATAGACAGGTCCCATACTTCGTCATCGGCATCCATAATCGTTCCATCGTGGACGTAGCCGGCGCAATTGAACAAGACATCAGGAACCGGAACGATCTTGGGCAGTGCCGCAATTGCCTTGGAATCGGTAACATCCAGTTCAATGACGCTTATGTTGCTGCTTTCTTCTGCCAGACTATCCAGTGAAGGTCGATGAATATCTGACGCATACACGCGCGCACCTTCGTTTGCCATTGCGATCGCACTAGCACGGCCAATGCCCATTCCAGCAGCTGTCATAAACACGGTTTTATTCGCCAATCTTCCCATTGATTACGCTCCGATGTCAGGTTGTCCCCTAAACTTAGTACGATATTATCAATGATGGGCGAATGTTGATAAATATCGGCATTAGATAAAATGTCCGAATTCTAATAGTCTACAGCTTTCATCAGTAGAAACCCTTCTTTCACATTACATCGAATCCAAATTTACGATGCGCTGGTCTAAATCCGTAACCATGGTCGAAGCACACGCTGAAGGAGAGGTCGGCCGGGTCGTAACGGGAGGCATATTGGATGTGCCGGGTGAAACAATGGTCGATAAGCTCGGCTACATGAACGGTGACGGCGATGCGCTTCGAAGATTTCTGGTGTTTGAACCGCGCGGCTATGCGCAGATGAGTACGGTTCTGTGTCTGCCCCCGACAAAGTCTGAAGCACATGCGGGCATGATTGTATTGCAGAGTGACAAGGCACATGCAATGTCCGGTTCCAACGCAATTTGTACCGTGACTGTCCTGCTCGAAACTGGAATTTTAGAGATGTGCGAGCCTGAAACGACTGTAGTGCTAGACACACCAGCTGGTCTTGTGACCACAACTGCCGAATGTTCAAATGGCAAGTGTATCAATGTGGAGATGGAAATGCCTCCTTGTTATGTTGATGCGCTAGATACTGTGGTCAATGTGCCAAGAATTGGCAAAATTAAACTCAGCATCGCTTTCGGTGGGATTTTTTATGCGCTGGTTGATCCGTCAGAGTTTGGCCTGACCATTGAACCCAATTCGGCAAGAGCGTTGGTTGAGGCCGGTAACAGCGTCCAGAGGTCTGCCAATCAACAACTTCAGATTGTCCATCCCGAACACCCTGAACTGAATGGACTTTCTTATGTGATGTTCATGTCTACGATGAGCGACGGCACCTTGAAAAGTGCAACCATTCTGCCGCCCGGAAGAGTCGATCGCTCACCTTGCGGGACCGGTAATTCAGCGCGAATGGCGCTCATGCATGTACGCGGGGAGGTTCAGCCTGGCGATACCTTTCGTGCACTTTTCATTATTGACAGCCGTTTTGAAGTAGAGCTAAAGAGAACAACCGAGTTTTACGGAAGACCGGCTGTTGTCCCTGGCATAAAGGGACGGGGATGGATTCATGGCATTCATCAGACTGGGATTGACCCATCTGACCCCTATCCTCTAGGTTACTGCCTTTCGGATTGCTGGGGAGATGGCCTAGATTTACTGAGCTAGAATTTTCTACGCGAAAGAAGATAAATTGATATGTTGAAAGGTCATGGCCTAGATCACTTTTCTCGATGCTCGGAGTCGGGACGTGTGCCCCACCACATCGCAGTGAGCGTAGCGATGCCAAATAGCGCAAATGCGCAAGCTAGAAAATTAACCGTTCCGTCGAAGAATTGTCCTACGATGCCACCAAGTGTCACAGATACCAGAACTGCCATTGCTGACGTCAGTGCAGCGCCGATTCCAGCTACATAGCCGAGAGGTTCCATTGTGAGTGCGTTAAGATTACCAAAAATTGTACCCATCAGAAAGAACAACACACCTAGATAGCCGGTAAAGAGCCAAAGCGGCGGCAGACTGTCGAAAGTTACAAAACCAGCAAATGCAGCAAAGGATAAAACGGATACAGAAAGCGTCGAGAATTTAGAGATTTGATGCATTCCCCAAGCCCGAAGCAGTCGGTCATTAACTAACGCACCAAGTCCAATTGCAAGTGCAAGTGCACCGAAGTACGCGGGAAAGAGCTTGCCAGTATCATACGCCTCTTGGAAAACCTGCTGCGCAGTACTTAGATACGCAACAAATGGTGCAAAAATAAATCCGGTTGCAAGGGCGTACCCAAGTGCCTGTCGCGTGCGAAGCACGACACCAACGGAACGAATGACCGCTCGCGGTGCGACTGAAAGCCGATTCTCAACCGCAAGTGTTTCTGGCTGGCGGAAGAAGAACCAAACAAAAACAATCACGGCCAGTGTAAGAAACGTCGCGAAAATCAAACGCCAGTCACCCATTAAAAGAATCGTTTGTCCAAGTAGTGGTGCTATGGCAGGAACCAGTATGAAAATCGCCATAGCGAAGGACATGATCCGCGCCATCTGCTGTCCGCTGAACTGGTCTCGGACCAGAGCCATGGTTACAATCCGTGGACTCGCTGCACCGACACCCTGAAGAATGCGACCTGTGATCATTGTCTCAAATGACGATGCAAAAATACTAACTACACAGCCGACCATGAAGATTAAGAGGCCAATAATGATTGCCGGTTTTCTGCCAATGCGATCTGATAACGGACCAAACAGCAACTGCCCGAAACTTAGACCGACAAACAATGCCGTGATCACATACTGAGCTTCATTTCGATGCTGTGCTCCTAAATCCCGGCCGATTTCTGGAAGCGCAGGCAACATCGCATCGACGCTCAGTGCCACTAGTGACATCAAGATTGCAATGAGTGGAACAAACTCCCCGGTTCGAAGTTTTTTCTGTGATGAACGAAGCATAGAATTCGATTCTCAGTTAGCAACTGCGGGGTTGACAGTCCTTATTTCTGGGCTAGGGATGATGTGTAACCAGCAAACCATCGGTTTCGGAGGTTAAGACTAACCATTTCGCACAAAGGATGAAATGGCGTGTATCAGAAAATCGGTTATGTCCAATCACATTGGGATTCTTTCGAAATCAAACTGTTGCTCACTTAGTAAAGTGCGCATAGCAGTATAACCCGCGTCTAGCGTGCTTTCCGATCAGACAGCACTGGTTGCTTCAGTTAACAATAGATTGCTTGAACCAAACGAATTCGCCAGAGTAATTGCAGTTAGAGCGGATACGGATACTTCGAATATTGGATAGCCAGATTTTGGCTACTAGGTTTCAGTACCACGCGCTGAAGTAGTGCAGGAAAGTGTGTGCTGAGTACGAAACAGTGGTTATCAAACTGATGGTTGCGGCTAAGGGTTTAATCTGCTGTATCGTTCTCAGGCAATTGAAATTATGAAGACTAATTTAATCACACAGAGGCAATCAACTAACCTGTTGGATCAAATTCAGGTTCATCGTCTTCCTCTTCTTTTTTGATTTTCTTCTTGTAAGTCAGCTTCGAAAAGTAAAGACCAATCTCAAACAATAACCACACCGGAATTGCCAGCATCGTCTGGGAAAATACATCTGGGGGCGTAAGAAACATGCCAACTACAAAAGCACCGACAATGATGTAAGGACGTTTTCTGCTCAGGCTTGCTGGCGTCGTTGCCCCTGCCTTAACCAACAAAACCGTCGCGATTGGTACTTCGAATGCGATACCGAACGCGAAAAACAGTTTCAGAACAAAACTCAGATACGAGTTAATGTCGGTCATGACTTCAACGCCCTCTGGTGCTGTTCCTGTAAAAAAAGCAAAAATGACAGGAAAAACGACGAAGTAAGCAAAAGCCACACCTAGGTAAAACAAGGCGCTGCTTGAAACCAGCAGCGGTAACACTGTTTTCTGTTCGTGCTTGTAGAGACCGGGTGCAACAAATGCCCACATCTGATACAGCAAATATGGAATAGTCACACCGAAAGCAAATGCGAAGGCAAACTTAAACGGTACGAAAAATGGCCCGTGCGGTTCGGTGGATATCATGCTGTTGCCTTCTGGCAACGCCGCCATCAGCGGTGCTGCAAGCTGCTCATAAAGTGTGTTGGCAAACGGTGCACAAATGATGAAAATGCCCAGCACCGCGAAAACACAGCGCATCAGACGCTGTCGCAGCTCAACCAGGTGCGAAATAAACGTAGTTCCTGTTGCGTTTGGATCGCTTGCGCTTTTTGACATTCTACGCGACCGTGTTTGTTTGCTCAGCAGTCGATTCTTCAGCTACAGCTGGCTTCAGTTTCTTGGGCTTTTTGGGTTTAGGTTTTTCGGCAGCTGAACTGGCTTTGGAGGATTTAGTGGCCTTTACCGCAGGCTCGTTTTTTGCAGTTTTTTTGGCTTGCCCGGACGATTCGGCTGCATTTTCAGACTCGGATGATTTTGTCGCGGCCTCAGGTTCATCAGTAATTTTTTCGTTCAGCGTTTCAGCTGTATCTTCCAGTGCAGACTTAGCCTCTTCAATGTCCTTTTTGATTGAAGCTTCTTCAAATACTTCCTTCGATTCCTCAACCGTAGTTTGCACCTCATCCTTAATTTTCTTCAAATCAGAAGCGTCAAGCTCGCGGTCGATATCCCGTTTGACCTCAGCCAGCATTCGCCGTGCTTTGCCCACCCAAAGACCAATTGAGCGAGCTGCGCGCGGCAATCGCTCTGGCCCCAGAATGAGCAAGCCGATCAGGGCTATTATCGCAATTTCCCAAAATCCAATATCAAACATCCGAATGCCACTCCGGTTCGAGCCGATTCAGAAGTCAAGCGTTTTCTTTTTTGGCTTCGACTTCGCCTTCTTTCAGCGCTTCCTGGCTTCCATCCGCAAGCACTTCGGAAGCGTCGCCTTCCTCTTCTGCAGTCTCATCCTTTACCGATTTTTTGAAACCTTTGATTGCGCTACCGAGATCACCACCCATTCCGCGCAGTTTCTTTGTGCCAAACAGCAACACCACGATCACTAAAATGATCAGCAGTTGCCATATGCTAATTCCACCAGGACCAAACATCCTACCTCCTCGTAATTACTAATTCTGAAATAACGAATTCATCAAATGATAAAAGTCAATTGCAAATCTACTAGCGCGATTTTTTCTCTTCGATACCAGAAATGCCAAACCGTCGGCTCAGTTCATTGAGTACGTCGCTGTGATTGCAATTGAAGTATGACAATAACACCAGACTGTGGAACCACAAATCTGCAGTCTCATATATTACTTGATTCACATCCTTCGAACAGGCTGCCTCTACAGTTTCCTGTGCTTCTTCAGTGACTTTGTTAGTAATTGCGGACAATCCTTTCGAATGCAAGAGCGCAACATAGGATTCATTAACGCTCGCCTGCTTTCGATCCTCAATCACCTCATCAAGCGCGGAAAGAACTTCTGATTGCGTTTGCATAGTCCAACAACTCTCAGGATTTATAAATTTCTTCCGGCGATTTCAATACAGGTTCTACCTCTTCCCACTTATTATTGACAAGTTTCCGATAAAAACACGATCGTCGCCCTGTGTGACAAGCAATTCCACCTTTCTGTTCAACCTGAAGTAGGATTGTATCGGAGTCGCAATCAATTAGAAGCTCGCTTACCGTTTGCACATGACCGGACTCCTCGCCCTTGCGCCACAGTTTTTGGCGTGATCTCGACCAATACACTGCGCGTCCTTCTTCTACTGTCGCCTGCAAGGCGGCTGCATTTATCCATGCAACCATCAATACCTGACCCGTTTCAGAGTCTTGAGCTACCGCTGGCAAAAGCCCATTATCAGGCCATTTCAGATCTTCAAGCCAGTCGAACTTCACTTTATTCAAACTCGTCAATTATCTCGCAAACCTCAATTCCGCGCCCCTTCATGTGTTCTTTCGCTTGCGCGATTGTATACTCACCGAAGTGAAAGATACTTGCTGCAAGTACGGCATCGGCCCAACCAAACTCAATTCCATCAGCCAGATGCGATAATTCACCGACCCCGCCGGAGGCGATAACGGGAACCGGAACTGCGGACGACACTGCTCTGGTCAATTCCAGGTCGAATCCAATTTTAGTGCCGTCGCGATCCATGCTGGTCAGCAATATTTCACCTGCACCAGCATCACACATACGCTTGGCCCATTCAACCGCATCAAGTCCTCGCGGTTTGCGCCCACCATGGGTGTAAACCTCCCAAGCGGGTGGATTTGCGTCAGGTACCCGGCGGGCATCAACTGCGACTACGATACATTGTGAACCAAATCGACCCGCAGCCTCTTCAATAAACTCGGGACGTTCTACTGCAGATGTGTTGATCGAAATTTTGTCTGCTCCAACATTCAGGAGATTGCGAATATTATCGACAGTACGCACTCCACCACCAACGGTCAAAGGAATAAAAACCTGGTTCGCAACTGCTTCGACGATGTGCAAAATCGTCTCCCGATTACTGGAACTCGCGGTAATATCCAAAAATGCGAGCTCATCAGCACCCTGACGATCATACATTCGTGCGACTTCAACCGGATCTCCTGCGTCTCGGATATTTACAAACTTGACACCCTTGACGACCCGGCCTTTGTCAACATCTAGGCATGGAATGATTCGTTTGGCGAGCGGCATGTTAATTCATTCTTACAATGTCTTTCCGCAGGAAGTCATCAATCAAATGCGTTGCAGAAGCAAAGTCAAGTGTTCCTTCGTACAGCGACTTGCCTGCGATTGCACCAAATATTCCCGATTCGCTCACTTCAAGCAGGTTTTGAATATCCGTAAGATCGCGTATACCTCCCGACGCAATCACCGGTGTTTCTACGCTATTCGCCAATTCAGCAGTTGCTGAAACGTTGACACCGCTTAACATTCCATCACGCTCAATATCGGTGTAAACAATAGCTACTGCACCGGCTGATGACAATGTATTCGCCAGTTGCACGACATTGGTGTTTCGGGACGCAACCCACCCCTCGGTTGCTACCGCATGTCCACGCACATCGATACCCGCGATTACAGTCCCTGGGAAGCAATTTGAGATTTCAGCAACAAATTCTGGTTCTTTGACTGCCCGAGTACCAATGATGACGTAATTCACACCCTCATCCAGGTAGCGTTGAACCGTTTCTAGGTTCCGAATGCCGCCACCCACCTGAATTTCTACCTCTGGATGGTGTTTCGCGATTCGGCCGACAATGGCTGCATTGACTGGTTCACCTTCCACAGCTCCATTAAGGTCCACAACATGAATTCGTGTTGCACCTGCCTCAATCCATCGTGTTGCCTGACTGACCGGATCGTTGGAGTAGACCGTAGCATCAGCCAAATTTCCTTGAATCAGACGGACACAGCTTCCGTCCTTAATGTCAATTGCAGGAATAAGTAGCATGAGTATGGTGATCGCAAAAATCTGACGTGCTAGACTTCGCCATCCCACTTAAGAAAATTGGTCAGCAGTCTGAGTCCCTGTTGGCGACTCTTTTCGGGGTGAAATTGTACTGCGAAGAGATTCTCACGCGCTGCTGCGCAAGTGAACTCCAGCCCGTAATCAGCAACAGCGGCAACTTCGGAATCCCTGTCAGAACGGGCAAAGTAGGAGTGTACAAAATAAAACCGAGTGTCTTGCGGAATACCTGACCACAGTGGGTGCTGACAGGTCTGATGGACCTTACTCCATCCCATGTGTGGAATCTTTATGCGATGTCCGCCATCGATCAGGCCGTCACTAAATCGTTCAACACGTCCGGCAAGCACTTTAAGCCCCTCTACACCTCCATCTTCCTCACTGTGTTCATAAAGCGCCTGAAGTCCCAGACAAATTCCCAGTACCGGTTTGGTTCTTACAGCCTCATTCACTGCTTGGCGAACATTGTCATCCTGAAGTTCTGACATCCAGGTTCCAATAGCCCCCTGACCTGGCAGGACCAAACGATCAGCCATTCGTATTTTTCTAGCAGACCGAGATGCCTCAACTTCTGATCTACTGCTTACTACCTGAATGGCAGTCATCACAGAATGGAGGTTACCGGTGCCAAAATCTGCAACCAGAACTTTAGACATAACAATACTTAGGTTAAATATTTCTGTACTGAGTTAAGCCGAATCGGGTGTGGAATATGGCAACGACGAATTGTGGCAATCTCAGAGGGAGATGATTATCCCAGAAGCGGTAGTTGAAACGGCAATAATTCGTTGCTGTATTCATGCGGGTGCTGGTGGAAGGCGCCATGTTAGCCACCATGGGGGCCATCATTCACCATCAGGATCGTTCGAGGTGCAGGATTGCTCCATCGATATAATGCTTTTTTATCTTTTATATCAATATGTTAATCATTTATAACTATATCACTTATTTTTATGCATATACAACATAATTTACCGTCGATGCAGGTAAAACGTTGGTGGTTGCAACAGCAGCAATCACAACAGTTCACCATTGGCTTACTCAACAAAATTAAATTCTTCGTACATACAATCACATTTTTTGGATGTCGCATAAATGTTAATCGAATCTATATTTCTTAATAACCGCTCTCAAGCAGTCAGGCTCCCTGCCAAAGCTCGTTTTCCAGAAGATGTGAAGCAAGTGGCAGTATGAATAGTTGGCAACGACCGAATCCTCACTCCCATCGAGCATGCCTGGGATAGCTTCTTTCTTTCAGACGAACGCGTGAGCGATGACTTCATGAGTGCCTGCGCCTTTCAAATTCAATCTGAACGTGAAGAATTTTGATGCTGACATTCATGCTGCATACCGACATTTCAATTTGTGTACTGAAAATACGCACAGAGAATGTCCTGAATTCGTTCGATAACTTTTGCCGAATTGCCGCACACTGAAAAAATATGACCGGGTAACGCTTTCATTCGCTACCGAGAGTTGGTAGAGGATGTTTGATTTACAACCGGTGGTAACGCTCGGGTGGTAGAGTGGGCGGTTTATTAACTTCTCTCACAGAAACATACGCATTCTACCTCGCGCAAATTGACAACAAGGTAACTACGATTCGTCAATTACCAAACCCGGACATTTCGGTTCGTCTTGGTAAATCGGCTCCACGCCTTCTACAGGTAATTCGTGCGGCCTGAACTGCAAAGTTCAAAAGATTTTCCAACCGCTTCTTGTCAAGTGAATCCACCGCTTCTTTTGGATTGCCAGCCCCTTCTTCAGATAACTTTACAAGCAATGCTGCCTGAAAGCTGTCACCAGCACCTACCGTGTCGACGACCGAAGTGACAGGTGGTGTTACTCTTACGACGTGTTCTTTGTGGGTCCAAGCCGAGACTGCTCTGCCACCATCGGTTATTACAACGAGCTTAACCCCGGCATCAAGAAACATCTTCACCAGTTTTCCATTTTCGACATTTGGGTAGAGTGTGCGTAAGTCTTCCATGCTGAATTTCATCAGGTCGGCACAGGAAGCGTACTCTTTCATTCGCAACTTCCAGATTTCAAGATCTGGCTCCACCATCGTTCGAACATTAGGGTCAACCGAAATGAACCGGTTCGCGACAGTCGTCGCAAGATTTGCAAATGCGTCGGCTATTGGTTGCACTGCAATCGAATAAGAACCGAAGTGCAATCCACTGATCTCAGGTCCGATTGCAGGAATTAGCTCAGCCGTTACATTGCAGTCCGCCGACCCTAGTCCGTAAAATTCATAGTCCGGCTGGCCTAAATTGTCTACACCGACAATACTAAGCGTTGTTCGTTTGCCAGAACGAACCAGATACTCAGTCGATACTGACTCCTGTTTCAACGTACGAACAAGATGTTCGCCAAGCGCACCTCGCGAAATCCCAGTCAGTAGAGCCGCTCTGCCGCCTAAGCGAGCGATACCAATGGCAACGTTGAACGGCGAGCCTCCTGGATGCGCTTCCAAGCGTAAACTCCCAGAATTATTTCTTTCGCTGTCGATGAAGACATCAAACAGCGCTTCGCCGCACACCAAGTACATTATTCAACCAGCCACAAATGTTTGAATTTGTTTATTGTTAACGTCTAGTAGGGTATTTGGCATTTGCCTGTAAAAATAATTTGACTTCAACATTCGAATGCTCTTATGCTTCTGCTGTCTAGGTGTGCAAAAGAATCCTGATCTTTCTACGCTGTTTCTCCCTTTAGCCTTCATCTGTGCTTCCACAGTTCCGCTGCACTTTTCCACGACGTGAAGCCATTCACTGCCACGACCAATTGTATTTTTCAGTACTTTATCCATTCTCAAGAGAACGAGTTGAATTTAGTGTTCGCTGATTCGCCTTCCATATATTGCTTGCGACACCCGTGTCGCATCCAGTCCTCGACGCACAAATGTCGAAACCGCAATCACACCTGAATCGAACTGCCTACAAATTTACTTCCCTACTATTTATAAATTAGATTGATTTACTATTTGTCCGAATTTAATCGGTTTTGTTTAAAATCTTAATTTATTCGGATTCAATATGAGGAGTGTAGCGAACTGATGCGGGGTGGAGATTCTATAGGCCTGCGAGCCTACAATGAACGGTTGATGATCGCAGCCATTCGCCAAGAAGGTGCATTGTCAAAGGCGGAAATTGCTCGAACCACCGGGCTCAGCGGTCAGGCAGCTACGGTAATCGTTAACGCTCTCATTGAAGAAGGACTACTTGTTGAGCTTGAGCGTGTGCGTGGACAGGTAGGTAAACCGTACACCCCGATAGCTCTCAATTCTCAAGGTGCATTTTCTATCGGCGTAAAGATCGGGCGACGCAGTCTTGAAGCGATACTGGTTGATTTTAATGGCAATGTCATCGCGTCGCGAACCGAACGCTATGACGCACCGCTGCCTAAGCCAACCATGGCAGCTGCTATAGAGGTTTCATATGAACTGATTGAGTGCGTAGAATCACAACTGCGGCAGCGAATTACGGGGCTTGGTGTCGCGATTCCATGGGATCTGCACGAGTGGTCGGACGTGCTGGGCCTGGAACCAGCCGCGCTTGAAGGCTGGCGAAAAATCAGCGTTGCGCAACAGCTTGAGGGATCAACCGGACTGGAAGTATCGCTTTTCAATGACGCTACTGCGGCCTGTGCTGCAGAGATGATTGCAGGCGACCGGATTCGAAAACGCAGTGCTTTGTATTTTTTTCTTGGCACTTTCGTCGGAGGCGGTGTTGTGATCGATGGCCGGTTACATCGAGGCGAACAAATTAACGCGGGTGCTATCGGCTCTTTGCCGATGGGCGGAAAAAATTCTGACGGCCAACCCAATCAGTTGATTCATCTAACATCTGTTATTGAACTAGAACGTTCACTAGCGTCCGCTGGATTTGATATTACGGACATGTTTAGCTTCTCACCTGTCAATGATGCAGAGTTCGTATTCAACAATTGGATGCGCCGCACTGTACCCGCTTTGTCGCATGCAATTATTTCAGCAACCAGCGTAATCGATTTCCAGGAAGTCGTGATAGACGGACTGCTGTGCCCGACATGGAGACAGCGAGTTGTCAATGCTGTTTCCAAAGCGTGTGCGAAGTTCAATCACGCAGGCCTTTCGCCATTTGAGATCGCAATCGGATCGATCGGTCCATCCGCCCGAGTGATGGGCGCCGCACTAATGCCACTGATACAGAGATTCTCTCCGGACTCTGATTTACTGGTAAAAGCAGGAAAGACTCTGCGCTCAACTGATACGATTCCAGTAGTCCGTCCGAGCAACTAGAAACAGCCGCAACGAAAGAAGCACTCTGATGGGTGAATCGAATTCACCAATGACCTACCTCGCTGCAGCAAGCAGACTATTCGCATCTACGCGACAGGTATTTGCTTACTGTACCTCGGAGTATTTGATCCAAAAGTTGGCCATTTACTGAATTTCAGTACGAACTGAACAGGCAACCTGAAAAAAATGAATATTTATGCTTGACTCAGCGAAAGAGTTGCTATATATATAAATCACATTGATAAATTAATTATTTTTCTAGGAGAAATTTCATCATGCGCATGAAGTCAACACTATTTGCAGCCGGTTTGCTCGTGTTCGCAGTTGCTGGAGGAACATTCACTCAATCGCACGCCGCTACCGTAGTTACCATTGCAACTGTCAACAACGGCGACATGATCCGAATGCAGGGTCTAACAGACGATTTCACAGCTAAAAATCCAGGCATTACCCTTGAATGGGTTACTTTGGAGGAGAATGTGCTACGTCAGCGCGTCACCCAGGACATCGCTGCAAAGGGCGGTCAATTTGATGTACTTACCATTGGTACCTATGAGGTACCAATCTGGGGTAACAACGGCTGGCTGGTATCTTTGAACGATCTTCCACCAGGTTGGGATGTTGACGACTTTCTTCCAGCTATCCGTAACGGCCTTACTGTCGATGGTCAACTCTATGCGGCTCCATTCTACGGTGAGAGTTCCATGGTCATGTATCGTAAAGATCTGATGGCGAAAGCTGGTCTCGAGATGCCCGATGCACCCACCTGGGATTTCATTAGGGAAGCTGCGGCGGCGATGACCGATAAGGACAACGAAATCTACGGCGTTTGCCTTCGCGGAAAAGCCGGTTGGGGTGAAAATATGGCATTTCTAACTGCTACCGCAAATTCATTCGGCGCTCGCTGGTTTGATGAAAACTGGAGGCCTCAGTTCGATAGCAGTGAGTGGGCCGACACGCTCAACTTTTACGTTGACCTGATGAACAGCTACGGCCCTCCGGGAGCATCAACCAATGGGTTCAACGAAAACCTGTCGCTTTTCCAGCAAGGCAAGTGCGGCATGTGGATTGACGCAACCGTGGCCGCCTCATTTGTCACCAACCAGAATGATTCGACTGTAGCCGACCGCGTCGGTTTTGCATTGGCACCGGATAACGGTTTGGGTAAGCGGGGAAACTGGCTATGGGCATGGTCTTTAGCAATCCCGGCAGGTTCGGATGCAACAGACGCAGCAATGAAATTCATCTCTTGGGCAACCAGCAGAGAATACACCGAACTTGTCGCTTCCAAAGAAGGCTGGGCCAATGTTCCACCAGGCACCCGCAAATCGCTTTACGCGAATCCAGCGTATCAGGAAGCCGCTCCGTTTGCCAAAATGACATTGAATTCAATCAACGCAGCCGACCCAACCCAGCCGACAGTTGATCCAGTTCCTTATACTGGCGTACAGTTTGTGGCGATCCCCGAATTCGCCGGCATCGCCACACAAGTCGGGCAAGAATTTTCCGCAGCACTCGCTGGTCAGCAATCTGTTGCCGAAGCGCTCGAAAAAGCACAAGCTCTGACGGCGGACGAAATGGAAGCTGCCGGCTACTAGGAATTAGATTGCTGAAAGATCGAAATTTTAGGATGGTTTCGAATGATCAGTATTGGACAGCCATATAGTCTTTTTCATCTGATTTTTAATCGATTTTCGGAGTCATTGCTAATTCTAGCGATGTGCAAATTCGAAGTTTTTTATTCACGCTTGGCTGAAGGAGGACACACCCCTTCTTTCAGCCACTGTCCTAGTGATTGCCGGCTAATGTAGCCCCAGCTTCAAGAGGCAACCGTCATGGCTACGCTGCAATCAAGATCCATCGCCCGAATTATGATGGCTCCTGCAGTGTTTCTATTGCTTGTGTGGATGCTTGTGCCACTGACGATGACCTTCTACTTCTCGTTCAAAAAATTTCTGCCTCTACGCGGCGGCGATCTAGGGTGGGTTGGATTCGGGAACTACATACGTTTCGTTACTTCGAGTTCATTTTGGCCAAGCGTTCAGGCGACGCTTGCAATTGTCGGCGGCGTGCTGTTAATTACAGTATTGTTCGCCATACTGCTGGCACTGCTGCTCGACCAACCGATGTGGGGACAGGGTATCGTTCGAATTCTTGTCATCGCACCATTTTTTGTGATGCCAACCGTATCAGCCCTAGTGTGGAAGAATATGTTTATGGACCCTGTCAATGGTCTTTTTGCACACTTGTGGAAGTTCTTCGGTTTTGCGCCTTTTGAATGGTTAAGCCAGGCGTCGCTTTTTTCTGTCACCTTAATTGTTTCCTGGCAGTGGTTGCCATTTGCGACATTGATCCTGCTCACAGCCATTCAGTCGCTTGATCGCGAGCAACTTGAGGCGGCTGAAATCGATGGTGCTTCGACGCTGGCAAGATTCTACTACATCATTCTGCCACACCTCGGGCAAGCCATTACCATTGTCATATTGATCCAAACCATCTTTCTGTTGTCAATTTTCGCCGAAATTTTTGTAACTACGCAAGGTTCGTTTGGAACGAGAACGTTAACCTATCTCATATTCCAACGGGTTCTGGAAAGCCAGAATGTAGGGTTAGGATCCGCTGGCGGTGTTTACGCGATCATCCTTGCAAATATAGTGGCAATTTTCCTGATGCGTATCGTCGGTAAAAATTTGGATAAATAGGAAAGACAAGCCATGGTCCGTACTGCCACAATACAACGAAAGATCATCATCACCGCCATCGCGTGGACGATAGGTCTTTTGATTTTCTTTCCGGTTCTTTGGACAATCCTGACAAGTTTCAAATCGGAAGCTCAAGCAATCGCCGACCCACCGGTATTTTTGTTTTTCGATTGGACGCTGGAAAATTATTCGATCGTTCAAGAACGTTCAGATTACCTGCGATACCTATGGAACTCGGTGATTATTGCTGGGGTTTCCACATTACTTGGCATACTTGTGGCGGTCCCTGCTGCGTGGTCCATGGCCTTTACTCCATCGAAGCGCACAAAAGACATTCTCCTTTGGATGCTTTCGACCAAAATGCTACCAGCTGTGGGCGTTCTCTATCCAATTTATCTAATATTTATTCAACTCAACCTTCTGGACACACTTACCGGCTTGATCGTTGTCTTGATGCTAATCAACCTGCCAATCATTGTGTGGATGCTGTACACCTATTTCAGGGAAATACCAAAAGAGATACTGGAAGCTGCGCGAATGGACGGTGCATCGCTGCAGAAAGAGATTCTGCACGTGCTGACTCCCATGGCTGTGCCGGGTATCGCATCCACCATATTGCTTAATTTCATTCTTGCCTGGAATGAAGCATTCTGGACTTTGAACTTGACTGCTGCAAAAGCTGGGCCGTTAACCGCATTTATTGCCAGCTATTCAAGCCCCGAGGGACTGTTTTATGCAAAACTCAGTGCGGCATCGACGATGGCCATCGCTCCCATCCTCATATTGGGCTGGTTCAGCCAGAAGCAGCTAGTTCGCGGCCTGACATTCGGTGCAGTCAAGTGAGCTCTCGTGAAACAGCTCGACTGGCTAGGATGGTATATTCAGATATTGAATCACACATTTCAATTTCTTCGAGTCTGGCCGTGACACTGTTTTTCAATAAGGTGAATTAATTTGCTATTCCGGTTTGTCTGGACAGGAATCATGATGAACAAGGAGATTTAGTCGTGGGACACATCGTACTCGAAAAAGTAAAGAAATCATTTGGCGACGTGACAGTCATTCCACCTCTGGACCTTGAAGTCGAGGACGGCAAATTTGTCGTATTCGTTGGACCTTCGGGTTGTGGAAAGTCAACACTGCTAAGACTGATAGCAGGACTTGAAGACGTGTCGAGCGGAGTCATCCGCATCAACGGACAGGATGCAACATCAGTACCACCTGCGAAACGCGGACTTGCCATGGTGTTTCAATCCTACGCGCTGTATCCGCATATGACTGTGCGCAAAAACATCAGTTTTCCACTTCGAATGGCAAAAATGGACAAGGCTGAGCAAGAGCGACGCGTTGAGCAGGCGGCTGCAGTATTGAATTTGACTGATTACCTCGACCGACGACCAGGACAGCTTTCAGGCGGTCAGAGGCAACGGGTTGCCATCGGCCGCGCAATCGTACGCGAGCCCGCGGCCTTTCTGTTTGACGAACCCTTGTCGAATCTTGACGCGGCACTGCGGGTCGGCATGCGGCTAGAGATTAGCGGACTTCACAAGCGGCTTGAAACAACCATGATTTACGTTACACACGATCAAGTTGAAGCAATGACCATGGCTGACAAAATCGTTGTCCTGCATGACGGTAGAATCGAGCAAGTTGGTTCGCCACTGGAGCTCTACCGCGCACCTCGAAACCTGTTTGTTGCCGGATTTATTGGCTCGCCAAAGATGAATTTTATCGACGGCGAGAAAGCAGAGGAATTCAACGCTCACACGATCGGAATTCGTTCAGAGCATATTGTTCCTTCACCGACGGAAGGACTCTGGAAAGGTCAAGTGGGACTATCGGAGCATTTGGGTTCGGACACCTTTCTTCATGTCCATATGGAAGAGCACGATGAACCGATCACAGTTCGGTCTGGAGGAGAGGTGGATATTCACCACGGTGATACAATTTACCTGACTCCGAATGAAGGTCATATCTATCGGTTCGACGGTCACGGACTGCGAATGGATTGAAGCATCTTGCAGGCAAGTGCGCTATGATTAGTGGCGCTGCAAAAAAATTTGGACTGACCTTTACCGAGTCCTGTGTTAGGCAAAGCGCGTGTGTCACCATCGCCGATATCGATAATGCCGCTATCTTTACCTTAACACCGAAGGTAGCAGTCATCAGGCTGACACAATCGACTGGTTTGAGTCTGATAGAGCATGGCATCGATGTAAACGCCAATGGATGAGTGAAAACTGTCGAGCATTTGATGTCACAACTGTGATTCACCTATCGGAATCTGTGCTGAACGACCTGCCGGCGCAAATTAAGCGTCCAACGTATGACAGGTCCACCCTAAAGCCGGGAATTGTCCATATCGGACTCGGGAATTTCCAGCGCGCGCATCAAGCCTGGTACTTACAACAACTGTTCAACCGTGGGCTGGACTACGACTGGGCAGTGGTCGGTGCAGGTGTTCGCCCATATGATGCAAAGCAACGTGAAAAATTCCTGAAACAGGACTGTCTGTCGACTTTGATTGAGTTGGCACCTTCTGGTATGTCGGCAGAAGTTGTCGGGTCAATGATCGACTATGTGCCAGTCGAAAACGGAAATACCACCCTCATTCGCCGTATGTCAGACAAAGCAACCCGAATTGTTACATTAACAGTAACGGAAGGCGGTTACCACATTGATCCTTCGACAGGAGAGTTTGATGCGTCCCATCCTGATATCAGGCATGACATTGCTCACATAGAACGTCCTCGCACAGCATTCGGCGCAATCGTCGCGGCGTTAAAATTACGACGCATTCAGGGTATTGGACCATTTACTTGCCAAAGTTGTGACAACCTGCAAGGCAACGGCACGGTATTGCGCAAAACTGTCGTTTCGCTTGCGAGAAGCATTGAACCGGATCTTGCCGAATGGATTGATACGAACTGCGCTTTTCCTTGCTCAATGGTGGACTGCATCGTACCTGCAACTGGTCCGGATGAACTCACACTGGTACGGAATTTTGGCATTGACGACTCAGTGCCAGTGACACATGAGAACTTCCGCCAGTGGATCATTGAAGATGACTTCTGCGCTGGACGTCCCGACTGGAGTCAAGTCGGAGTGACATTTTCCGAAAGGGTTCAGGATTATGAGACGATGAAGATCCGCATGCTCAACGCAGGCCATCAGGTCGTTGCGATACCCGGTGAATTACTGTCTATTGAAAGAGTCTCAGACTGCATATCGGCTCCTCTGATTCAGGCATTCTTTCGCAAAGTGCAGTGCGACGAAATCATGCCTCATGTAAAACCGGTTCCGGACATCACTCCGGAGAATTATCTGAAACTACTGGTTCAGCGCTTTTCCAATCCTGCACTAGTCGATACATCGAGACGTGTTTGCTTTGACGGATCCTCTCGCCATGCAGGATTTATTCTACCGATTATCCGCGACGGACTGTATTCTGGCGCTTCGGTTAACGGTTTGGCGCTGGTTGAAGCGTTGTGGGCACGCATGTGCGAAGGTACCCGGGAAGATGGATCGATAATTGAACCAAATGATCCATTCTGGAAAAATCTTCAATACACCGCGCGTTTAGCTCGGCATCATCCTAGAGCTTGGCTAGAACAAAGTTGGATATACGGCGATCTTGTCAATGCAGATGACTTCACCACGAAGTTCGAGCACTGGCTTAGTGAAGTTTGGTCGAACGGCTGTGAATCAGCACTGAAAGCATACACGACCATGTAGTTGGCAGCCCAGTCGCAAATCACGATTTTTCCTCGTAGTGAGTCACACAGGTACCGTTAACACAACAAGCACTCGAAATTGAGTAATTTGGATCGTTCCACAGTATGCGAACACTCTCTTCATATGTTGATAAATTTGAGAATCTCTATTGTAAAACTCAACAATTTCGAGAGCAGATGCTCCGACAGCACCCGTAGTTCACTAGAACGAAAGCTACTACGAATGTCTTTCTATAATCATGATGTCTTGTTGATTGAACTCTAGTCAATCAAGATACAGTGTAGCTTTTGGTTATTCAGGGACCGCGTAGCAATTCATTCTACAGGCTTCCCTTGGTCGAAGGGATGACACCCGGTGATCGAGGGTCGTATTGTGCTGCCATTCGCAAGGCGCGACCAAAAGATTTGAAAATGGTTTCGGCGATATGGTGTGCATTTCGGCCGCTCAAATTGCTGATGTGCAAAGTGATGCCAGCATGATTGCAAAGCGCCTGAAAAAATTCGCGAAACAAATCAACGTCAAAAGTACCGACACGTTCCCTGGGATAAGTGACATCGTATTCCAACGTTGGTCGCCCGGAAAAGTCGATAACTGTTCGGGAAAGCGCTTCGTCTAGTGGAACATACGCATGTCCATAACGAACGATTCCGGACTTGTCTCCGATTGCCTTAGCAATTGCCTGGCCAAGGGTAATCCCCACATCCTCGACGGTATGGTGCGCATCAATGTGCAGGTCGCCTTTAGCCGAAATGTCCAGATCCACCATTCCGTGTCGTGCTATCTGGTCAAGCATGTGTTCGAAAAACGGCAACCCCGTATCTAGTTTAGAGATTCCGCTGCCGTCGAGATTTAAGTCGACCCGGATATCAGTTTCTCGTGTGGTTCTTTGTATGCTAGCCGTTCTTTGTGAGTCAGTCATCGCTGTATTGGTCTCTAACCGTGTATTTCAGTGAACTTCTCTTGCTAGGCAAGATTGGTGTTGAGTGGCATATTTCTGTGCGTTCTTAAGTTCAGTCAAGTCAAAAATTATTTATCCGGACAGGACCTCAGTCAGTGCTGACAGCAATGCGTCATTTTCCTGAGGTGCACCGACCGAAATTCTAAGGTGATTCTCCAGCATGGGATGCATTCCTGCGAGCTTCCTGATCAGTACGCCCCGATCCTTCAGACCATCGAATACTTGCACTGCGGTAGTACCTGTCACCTGGACTGTAATAAAGTTTGTTTCAGATGGATAAACTAGAAACTCTTCAATTGACGAGAGTGCTTCGCTGAGCCTCCTTCGTTCAGAAAGAACACTGTCAATGCCGCTGCAAATCTCATTCCAATGGTCCAGTGCAAATGTTGCGCAAGCCTGATTGAGGACTCCAACGTTGTAAGGCATTCGGAGTTTCTCAAACTCAACGGCCCAAACAGGGTGGCTGATCATATAGCCGAGCCGAAGTCCAGCCAACCCGCTTTTTGACAGCGTTCGCACGATAACCAGGTTTTCATGCCTCGCCATGGCTGGCAGCAAACTTTGACCCGAGTAGGCAAAATAAGCTTCATCCGAAACAACCACGCCATCAATCATCTCAGCTGTCTTTTCGATCAGTGCTGGGTCAAAGAAATTTCCGGTTGGATTATTCGGATAGGCAAAAAATACGCAAGCCGGCTCATGTTTCTCCACCGCTTCTAGCCACTTGCTTTCAGGCAACTCAAAACCAGCTTCCAAATCAACGCCAATATATTGTGCTCGCGTATAACGGGCGATAATCTCATACATGGAAAATGAGGGCTGCGGTGCAAGAATGGTCCGCCCATACCCACCTACAAGAAGTTGAGTAATTTGCAATAGTTCATCTGAACCGTTGCCTAGTGTAATCAGGTATCTGTCCGAAATTTGAAAGACATCTCGCAATCTTTGTTTGAGTCCAACCGCATCTGGGTCCGGATAACGATTGACATCAATGCTGCCGAGCAACTTCTGAAGTTTTGAATTTAGCGACTTAGGAATGCCATATGGGGATTCCATTGCGTCCAATTTCACCGAACCGGTAAATGGGACGGTCTGGTAGGCGCGCAGCTCGCGAATCTGTGGATGGACTAAATCTGTAACTGTCACTTCTAAGCTCGTTTTTCGGATATCCGACACTTCGCCGCTTCTGCGTGTGCCGACAAACCTTCTTCGGTTGCCAGATGGCTGGCAATAACAGCCAATTCAGCCGCGGTTTTTGGAGTGCACTGAACGAAGGAGGTGCGTTTCCAAAAGTCATGAACCCCGAGTGGCGAGCTGAATCTTGCCGCACCCGAAGTGGGTAAGACATGGTTCGGACCGGCGCAGTAGTCACCGAATACTTCGGTACTGTGTGGCCCGAGAAATACAGCTCCTGCGTGCATAACTTCTGCAAACACCTCCATAGGTCTTGAGATCATCAAACCGAGATGCTCCGGCGCAATTCGATTGATCACTGTGACAAGTTCTTTCCGACTGCGAACATGAATCATGGCTCCGTTTTGGGCAAGCGAACGAGCAATAATATGCTTTCGCGTCATTTTGGGGAGCATAGTCTCCATCACTGACCGTACTTCGTCTATCTTTTTTCGACTGGCTGAGATCAACACCGACTGCGCAGATTCATCGTGCTCGGCTTGAGCAAACATGTCCATCGCTGCCCAATTGGCATTGGTGCTGGTATCACAAGCCACTACAACTTCCGATGGGCCGGCAATCATATCAATGCCAACCTGACCAAACACCTGGCGTTTGGCCGCAGATACCCAGGCATTACCGGGTCCGACAATTTTGTCAACTTTAGGCACCGTCTCAGTACCATAAGCAAGTGCTGCAATAGCCTGAGCACCACCGATCTTAATCACACGATCAACTTCTGTGAGATGGGCAGCTGCCAGCACCGCATCGCTAACTTTCCCATCAGGTGCAGGCACCACCATCACAATTTCCTCCACACCAGCAATTGTTGCTGGAATGGCCGTCATCAAGACAGAGGAGGGATATGCCGCCAATCCACCAGGAACATAAATACCAACCCGATCAATCGCACTCGTAATTTGGCCGAATTCTGAACCATTCTCATCTTTGAATTGCCACGTGTAATCATCCTCTGCCTGAATCTCGTGATAGTCCGCAATTCTCCAACTTGCTTCACTTAGTGCTTTGAAAGTGACGGGTGAAATTTTGCTACAAGCTTTTTCCAGTTCATCAACACTTACCTCAAGATCAGCTACTGTCTCAGCACTGTAACTGTCGAATTTATGCGTATACTCAAGCAAAGCCTGGTCGCCCCGCTCCCGTACATCCTTGATGATTCCGGCTACCGCTGCATCAATTTCCGGATCAAACTCCGACCCGCGCTCCAGTAGTTCCCGCATTTTTAACTCAAAATCCGCATCGGATGTTGAAAACTGCCTGATCTCAAGTTCCACTGGTTTGCTCCCTTGCAGCATTTTCAAGACTACGGGCAATCGACTTCAGTACCTTTTCCTTGAGTCGCATTGACGCCTTGTTTGCGATGAGACGGGCACTGATGGATGCAATCGTTTCAACTTTCTTGAGACCATTGCTGCGCAGCGTTTCTCCACTCTGTGACAGGTCAACTATTCGGTCAGCCATGTCGCACAGAGGGGCAAGTTCGACTGAGCCATACAGTTTGATAACTTCCACATAGACACCTTTCTCCGCAAAGTGTCGGCGCGTCGTGTTCGCATATTTGGTAGCAATTCTCGCCTTTCGCTCTGCATTCTGCGACCGCTCGTCGATATCCTGTTTTTCAGCCAGAACCAGTTCACAGCGCGACACACCGAGGTCCACCAGTTCGTAATAACCTTCACCGTCCAATTCAAGCAGAACGTCCTTACCCACAATACCAAGGTCAGCGCTTCCCTGTCGAACATAAGTCGGCACATCTGTGCTTCTAACAACAATGAGTTCGACATTTGGGATGTGCGTTTCAAACAAAAGGCTACGCGATTTGTACATATCTGACAGCGGACCTATTCCAGCGGCTTCCAGAAGCGGCTGGACAGCTTGTGTAATTCGCCCCTTCGAAACCGCGATGGCTATTCGATCATTTTGAAACTCCATGGCAATTTGACTGACAGAAACTGGTGGAACAGTTAATTTCCTGATGTGGAAAAACCTTAAAAATTATATTGGCTTGAAAAATGACTGCCCGCTTCGCGGTCCACCTCTTGACTGGGCGAGAGAGCTAGAAGCCCAGCAGATACGAGGAAAATTATCCGACGTTCTAAGTTCTTTTTTGACGCTCAGGCTGACTGGGCAAGGTTTGAAGAATGTGAAATGTTGCCGTTGACGTGAATTCGGGAGATACGCGCACCAAGTTGAGAGAGCTTTTCCTCAATACAGTTATAGCCTCGGTCAATGTGATGAATCTTGTGAATCACTGTTTCCGAAGTTGCAACCAGACCCGCAAGCGCTAGGCAGGCTGATGCCCGAAGATCGGTTGCAGTCACCCTTGCTCCTTGAAGTGCTCTAACGCCTGTTACGGTTGCAGTGCTTCCATTCATGGAAATGTTCGCCCCCATGCGCTGCAGTTCCTGCACGTGTTGGAAACGGTTTTCAAAAATTGTTTCGGTTATTGACCCGATGCCGCTTGCAACACAGTTCATCATCAACATCTGGGCCTGCATGTCAGTTGGAAAGCCTGGATAAGGTGCAGTGCGAATATTGACACACTTGGGACGATTGCCTCCCATGTTGAGCTGCACCCAGTCTGAACCTAAGGTGATTTGAGCCCCTGCATCATTCAGTTTGTCCATGACGGCCACCATATTCTCCGGCTGCACATCGCGCACTGTAACGTCGCCGCCTGTTACCGCACCAGCTGTCAGGTAAGTTCCAGCCTCGATACGGTCGGCTATTATCGTATGACTATTTTCTTTCAGGCAGTCTACGCCTTCAATCATGACCTTGTTGGTGCCGGCGCCTTCAATCTTTGCCCCCATTCCATTCAGGCAATTTGCCAAATCGATCACTTCAGGTTCCTGGGCTGCATTTTCAATAACCGTTGTGCCTTTTGCCAGGCTCGCAGCCATCATCAGGTTTTCCGTGCCGGTAACGGAGATGGTGTCCATGAAAATGTGCGCACCACGCAGCCGACCAGCTGATGCCTGAATGTATCCACCCTCCACATCAATGCTTGCACCTAGTGCCTTTAGCCCTTCAATATGAAGCCCAATTGGCCGAGAACCGATCGCACATCCGCCGGGCATGGAAACTTGAGCACGACCGAACCGCGCCAGAAGAGGCCCTAACACCAAAATTGACGCGCGCATCGTTTCCACGATTTCATAAGTGGCGCGAAAGTTGTTGACGTCCCGGGTGCTGACTTCAACAATCATACTTTCATCAAGCTCTACGGAGGCACCTAAGCGACCGAGCAGATCAAGCGTAGTGGTAACATCCTGTAGATGAGGGATGTTTTTTACACGCAACGGTTTGTCAGACAGCAGCGCAGAGATAAGAATGGGGAGTCCGGAATTTTTCGCCCCGGATATTCGAACACTCCCGTGGAGCGGATTGCCACCTTTGACGATTAACTGATCCATGTTGTACTCGTCAAAAGTCTACAAATGACAAGCAATTCTACTGATTCGCTTGTCAACGTTACTGGTTCAGCATGTTTTGTAGATCGCCGTTTTGGTACATGGAAAGCAGAATATCACTGCCGCCAACGAATTCACCGTCTATATATACTTGCGGGATCGTCGGCCAATTCGAATATTTTTTGATTCCTTCCCGAACCTCCATATCACTCAGCACATTCACCGCTTCAAATTCGGTGCCACATGCTTCGAGAATCTGAACAGCCCGGCTCGAAAAGCCACACTGTGGAAACTGCGGAGTCCCTTTCATGAAAAGGACGACCCGATTGTTGTCCACTGTGTTCTTAATGCGTTCTTCAATTGTCATTTTGATTTTGTCTCCGATAGTTTTTAAGGTTAACAAGCAATCAACGTAATTATGCGCCGTTCGCCCATTGTTCCGGAGTATAGGTTCTAAGCGACAGTGCGTGAATAAACTCCATTTTTTCGCCTAACCCGGAGTAAACCATCCGATGCTGCTCAAGCATAATTTTTCCGGCGAATTCAGAGCAAATGACCACCGCTTCGAAATGACGTCCATCCCCCACCACTTCGGCTGATGAGCCATCAAGACCCGCTTCAATCCAGCATTTGACATCGTCAGGGGTTGGCATTTGATCAATTTCAGAAGTAAAAGTTTCGATCGTCTAAATTTTATCATACCGAATATAGGACGCAGTTCGCATATTTCAACCAAAACCGCAACAAACACGCCGTATGTTACGCCTTTGAAATCCAGTGATCGCTCATTCTGCATTATGCCCAAGGAACAGGTCTTCCAACCGGTTCATGCTCGCCAATCGTCGCATCTGTTCGGGCACCCCTCTAAATGCAATAGAAACAATACGGCTTTGCGCCTGACCGATCCAGCAAAGACAAAGCGCCAATCCAGCACTATCTACACTCTCAACAGCGCTTAAATCAATCAGAATATTCTGACCTGATAATTGGTCGAAGTTGATTCGATCGTAGAGCGAACTGACTGTATCGAGTTGCAGTGAGCCCTGCACCTCAACCAATCCATCGTTGTGTTGCACTATTTTTGCAGAAGTCATCTGGGCGCTGTTATTCGGTGCCTTGATTGACCAAAAACTCGCCGATCAGATCCTCAAATCTCAAGGATGACTGTGTAAATTCAATCACATCGCCACTTTGGAGAAATATGTCTTCAGCACCCTGCTCGAGACTGATGTATTGAGCGCCAAGCAGGCCTGCCGTTACAATTCTCGCACTCGAGTCAGTTGGGATGCTGTCAAACTGCTCCGAAATTGCAAATTCAACCTGTGCACTAAATTCATCCATATCGACTGAAATGCCTGATACCCGACCGACAGTTACGCCAGCAATTGTGACAGGAGCCTTGACGCGAAGACCGCCGATGTTGTTGAATTTTGCGTAAACCTTGTAATGTCGATCCGCTGAAAAAACACCGGTACCATCCGCTTGAAAGGCCAGCAGCGCGATGGCACAAATGCCACCGACGACGAAAAGGCCGACCCAGAATTCAACGAAAGATCTGTTCAAGTTTCAGAGGTTTACTTAACGGATGAAGAGAATATTGAACTGTGGGGGTTATTTGACGCTCCTAGTGAAAAGAATCCAGTGCTGAATCAACCATCTGCTGTACCTCCAGCCGCTCGGCCTTCAATTTCCGTAGGTCTGCTGTCGTGATATGACTTATTGTAATCGCAAACGTAACCCAGTGCAGCTTCGAACGCTCTTTGCCGCTCGCTGTCCGGAGTCGGCTAGGTCTGCGCCGCCAGCTCCGGCAGCCATTCCGACTTGAAACTGCGCACCCGGCTCATCATATAGACCTCATCTGTCAACGACACCTCATCATTAGTCAGGGCGCCTGCCAGTGCATGCTCGGCACCCTGCGTCATGTCCTTCGTGTTCGAGATGAAAGACTGCTGTGAACCAAGTCATTCACGCGCTTACGGATTAAACGCAAGTTCCGTTCGAATTATTGACCGAAAATGTCTTAGCAGTTACATGTGTTTGAATAAATGAGCGTAACTGCGACTGCTGCAAAGAGTGTCTTGATGATTCCGAAGGGTGAGAATATAGCGTCCTCGCAAATCACGCTTTCCCTTTAGAATCTGATCGACACGAACGATAATCGCTCGGTGTATGCGCCAAAACTGGCTAGGGTCGAGATTTTTTTCCAGTTCCTGAATACTACTGCGGATGACAAGCGTTCGATCCCGTGTGATCACACTGGTGTACTTGTGCTCAGCCTTGCAGTAAATTACGTCCTGGACTGAAATGATTTCCGTGGTGTCATTTGAACCGGCCCGTATCCACTCCAGATAACCGGATTGTTCCAGTCGGGCATGCCGCATCAACTCGATTAGCGCACTTCGATCCTGACTTTCACGCCTCTTGAGTCGCGTTATGGTTTCTACTAGTCGTTCGTCGTCGACAGGTTTCATAAGATAGTCCAATGCAGCCTGTCTGAATGCCTCAACGGCAAATTCATCATAAGCGGTAACAAAAACGATTTTTGTCTTGGTGGGCAGAGCTTTGGCGACTTCCAACCCGCTCATATCAGGCAGACGGATATCCAAAAAAGCAATATCTGGTTTGACTCGATGAGCTACCTCTACTGCATCCGGTCCGTTGTGCGCAACGCCTGCTATACGCAGTTCGGGCCACTGGATGGCAAGTTTGCGTTGCAAGTATTCGACGAGATTAGGCTCGTCATCAACAATGATTGCACTAATTTCCATATACGATCGGAAACTTAAGTTTGACAACGACCCCAGCGGGAGAGTTATTGTAAATTCGCATACTGGCATCATTGCCATGCAATGTACGCAAGCGCTGTCGAACATTGTTCAGACCGGTTCCCGAACCGGTACTTTTGTCTGTTTGGGTGGTCAGTTCATCAATTCCCACCCCAGTATCTGCAACACTGATGCACGCCATTTTATTTTCAATGCTAATGTCAATAACGATCGTGCCACCCGACTCCGCGGGCTCTATGCCATGAATTACAGCGTTCTCCAGTAACGGTTGCAGCAATAGAGGTGGAATGGTCATTTGGCTTAATTCCTTGTGTTCCCCGCCGCCGTCCAGCAGGTTTGAAGGCCGAATTTCGTATTGCAAACGGCCCGGCATGCGAATTGACTGAATTTCAAGGTAGGCTTGAGCAAGTTTCAGTTCCTCCGTCAATGTCGTCGAGCTGCTGCGGGTTTTTTGCAGTGAAGCGCGAAGTAGTGTCGTTAGATTCAGGAGGCTTCGTTCGGCAATTTCCGGCGAGTGTCGTATCAGACCAACAATATTGGATAGGGAATTGAAAAGAAAATGCGGTTCAATCTGAGCTTGCAGCAGCTTTAGTTCGGATTCAATCATCTTTTTTTCCTGCGATTGACGCTCAGCCTCAGCTGTTGCGAGCCTGGCGCGCGCAACCAGCAGTTTCTGGTGAGTGTACACAATCGTAGCACCTGCGATTGAAAAGAAAACTGCAAGAATTAAAGTCGGATGCTTCAGTGTAAAGAAAAATACAGGGTCTCCGAACGAAAGCGTTCCCGCAAGCATAAGCCCAATTACAAACCCAACCGCAGTTAAAGGCAATGGTACAAGATAGGCGGGAAGCAAGCGACTTACCCGATTCTCCCAAAAAATGAAACTCAGATTTATTGACCAGCCGATGCAGAATGATACCAAGATCGCTATCCAAACCGAGTCTGACACACCCAGAAACCATACAAGCAGACCAATTGCCAGACAAATGGCACTGGTATACATCAGTGAAAACCAGGATATCCTCGAGACTTCATATTTATTGGTCATTTCCACAACGTTAGACTCCGAACCGTAAGTTCTAGATTTTGCCCCATTTAAAGTGTAACGAACTTTCCATGAAGACCTAAAGGCAATGCATAAGGCAGAACTGCTGTTGCAACCGGCCCGCTATTGATCGCATCTACATCGAATACGTTCAATACGGTAGCATCCATCTCCCAGTCCAAGGCTGTACCTACCACCCATCCACCGCATTCCGGTTTGCTGCCTGGCGTTGCAACAAACAAGTGCTCTTCAGGAATCTGGGAATCTGGATAGTCATAACGTTCCAATTTTCCGGATTCCAAATTGAAACTGCACACGCCGTTGAGACCGCCGTGTACGACGCCTGAATGATTATCGGCACATAACGCAATCAGTCTGCTGTGTCGTCGGGTGCTGATGCGTGGGTCTACGGTCGGAAATTCAAGTTCTATACCAGTCGTCGGCGCGATCGCAGATTCGCTGACTGTCCATTTCTTGGTATCAATCTTGTAGAGATGATAACGACTAGGCGCAGACGGCGTTAGTTCTCCGCGCATAATGTCGCGAAAGGTCTTAAACATGATTCCGGGGTGGTCGTATCTCGCGCCATCAAAACGAATGATTCCAGATCCGTCTTCCCAACCGTTACCAAAGTGAAATACCCACTGACTGGGCAGTTCCAGCCAGCGATAGTTGGAGAAGTCTGTTTTGTCTACTACCAAGACTCGAGTCGGCAGTTCTTGCTGCCATTGATGGGCATCAAGAAACGTTTCGTAGTCGCCATGTCGATAGCTCAGTGGCGGTATCAGAATTACAATGTGTCTTGAGGTTACGATGAAATCATGCGGCATACTGATAGGGCTAACATTTACCTTGCCAATTTTCTTGAGAGCGCCATGTCGGTCAATTTGCCAGAGAACGATCAGATTGGCATTTGAGACGTAGCCAAAGTTCCATAGCGTGCCGTCTAGTTCGACCCGAGGGTGCGCAGAGAAAGGGACGCCTGCGGTATTACTGGAAAACTTATATATGCCCTCAGTTTTAAGAGTTTCTGGATCAATATCCCATGCAGACCCTCCCTCCCAAAGCGCAAGTAGCTTTCCGTGATGGAATAGTACGCTGATATTTGCAGTATTGATATGATCGGGATGCATGACTGGAACTGAATTAGGCGGTCGACTGCCAAAGCCAGGGTAAACTGCGCGGCCGGCAGCTTTTTCTGCCTTGAACTTGTGAGTTTGAACCATTTTGGCATGGTGCCAAACCCCCGATGGTGATATCTTGAATGCTTGTAGCATCCCATCACCATCAAACCAGTGCTGCTGACGGAAATCTCCAATTTCAAACTGTGCCGGACCCGTGCGATACAAGACTCCATTCAGTTCCTGCGGCCACTTTCCTCTAACTTCTGCCCGACTTGCGAATGATTCACTGGGAGTCGAACGATACCCGATGAGCCATGGATGGTCTTTCAAAGCGTTAGCGAACGATTTTTTGACAGAATCACTTGCATTTTTCGCGAGTGCGAGTTCACTGCCCTGCATTGCACCAACCGCCACGCCCGCGGTGAGCGATGAAAGGAAACTGCGACGATTCATATTGACGACTCCTCAATGAATTAGGTTGATTTTCTGCACAACAGAATCCGAGAGCCAGAACTTGGCGTCTTTCCACTGTGGCGGCCCGAAATTGCCGACAGCATTGTTTGAAAAGGCATAAGGCTCCGTTGGCAATCCAACGAAATTAGTATCCAGTTCGTCATTGTTGTTGATGTCTTGCATTACACGCACTGCATAGTGGCCTTCGGGCAGACTCGAAGTAGATATGCGCATTTGCCCAGCTCGCGCCCTCAGTATCATTTTTGCCGTCGGTTCAGCTCGTCCTTCAAACTCAGCTTCACCAGACAATATCTGGAGCATGATTCTTCCCTCGTTCTGCTCAATGTTCTCAATAGCAATGGTGAGTGAATTGGCTGCAACCGGCATCGCCCACCCTATAGGCAACAAACTGGCAGCACATAGAATTGATTTGAATTTACGCATTCTGTGTTCTCTATGTTGGATGAAAGTTAACCTGACAATATCGAATTTTCTGCTCCTTAACACAGGTATGCGACAGAAGGGAAATGGCGCCGACAAGACGGACTGACTGTGGTTTGAATGGGGTTGTCATCCGATTTGTTCAGTCTGATTCCGCAGAGTGCTGGACAAATCCCACCGTATTAGACAGTGCTGTGAATCCGAAGAGTAATTTCCTAATGTGTGTGATGGCGTTACTCACCAATTGCCAGGTCTTTCTAATTTGGGACCGCAAACAAAACTGCCTTGCCAGATTTTCCTGACTATGCATCCTAGAATATGGAAGTCAATTTAATCGTCGCTACAGCCAGCCTAACACAAATAATTCGAAATATCGGAGTATAATTCCGAATTATCATATTTTTATTGTCACCAATATGATTACTCGATCGAAATACCTAAATCGTATATCTGTTGCTACCGGTCGATCACCGATTACTGCATTACTAGGGCCGAGGCAATCTGGCAAGACGACACTCGCACGTCAATTTACCGAAGGACGTGAATCTACTCATTTTGATCTCGAGTCAGAACAGGACATTCGAATTCTATCCAATCCAGAATTTACGCTAGGCGAATTGAGAGGTCTCGTTGTGCTCGACGAAATTCAATTGATGCCGAGTTTGTTTCGGGCATTGAGGGTACTGGTTGACCGAGATGCTGTTGAAGCACGTTACTTGATTCTCGGCAGCGCTTCACCAGAGTTGGTTCGAGGCGCCTCGGAATCCTTGGCAGGGCGGATCGAATTCATCGATATCACAGGCTTCGATATTAATGAGGTTAGTAGTGAGCACCTCCTTTCCCTTTGGCGACGGGGAGGATTCCCCAAGTCGTTTTTAGCATCATCGGAAGCCAACAGTGTTGTCTGGCGCAGAGATTTCATTCGTACATTTCTTGAGCGCGACATTCCCCAGATCGGCATTCGTATTCCAACCGTTGCAATGCGGCGGTTCTGGACAATGCTAGCTCATTGGCACGGACAAATCTGGAATGCTTCTGAATTTGGTCGGTCGCTTGGCGTGTCTGACAAAACGACACGCGGCTACCTCGACCTTTTAACCGGCACTTTTATGATCCGTCAACTTCAACCCTGGTTTACAAATGTTTCCAAACGACAGGTAAAGGCACCGAAGGTGTTCTTTAGGGACACTGGGTTACTGCATGCGCTACTTGGTGTTGAAACTGAACGGGACCTGCTTAGCAATCCACGCGTTGGTGCTTCTTGGGAAGGATTCATCATTGAGCAGATTCTGAGTGTTCTGAATCAACCTCAAGCTTGGTTCTGGACTGCTCACAGCGGAGGTGAGATAGATCTGCTGATACAGTTTCGCGGTAAATGGCTGGGGTTCGAGATTAAATTCGCCGAGGCACCAACCATATCCAAACTGATGCACAAAACAACCGAGTTGCTTGCGCTTGATCATCTTTTTGTGGTTTGTCCTGCCCGGCGGGCCTATGCAGTCAGCGAAGTAATCAGTGTTTTGCCAGCATCTAACATTCGAGACTTGAACTCACACATCGAAAATTTGTCGAATCGATAAAATGGCCTCATCGACAATGATGACCGATACCGCGGTAGAACCCGCGGCTGCCACCTGTTGAACCGATTACAGCCGTAAGCTGAAATTCCTTGATATACTTATCTGGTCGGGATTCTGTTGCGTAATACTGTTCAAAATCCCAAAAGTGCATGACCGGTCACACGCACCATCATTTCGCCCAGATGCACTCTTAAGCGCCCAGAATCAACCATTTTGCTTGAACGTGCTTGCCTCACTCGTTTCGCAAGTAGTACAGAGGTCTGTGTCTCAGGGCCTGCCAAATTCCAATCATGCCCAATATCAAAGAAATCGCGAGCCCCAAAATGGCGGTATTGACCGCCGAAAGCGGAAGGAATGACCAATTCCACCCCATCAGTCCAGACACAACAGCCCACGATGTAAGCGACCCCAGAAAAGTCGCCGCCAAAGCGGATACAGTACCTTGCAGCAAATACTCAAGTGAAAATGTGGCCAGAATGTATCGTCGAGTAGCGCCAATCGTCTTTAGCAGTACACTTTCATAAGCACGGCGACGGTTTTCAGAAATTACGATACCTGCCAATACCAGTATTCCTGCAGCAATTGTAACTGCACTGATTGAACGTGCAGCGTTTTGTGCCCGTCCAGCCAGTTCTGCAACCCGATTGAGCGCTTCTTTTACCCGAATGACCGTTACGCTAGGCATCGCACTGGCAATCCGATCCTGTAGAATAAATTCTGACTCGTCAGCAACATGCGCCGTTGCAACACTCGAATGTGGAATTGAGCGTAAAGGTTCAGGCGACAGAGTGATTGTAAAATTCAATCGCATCGAACGCCATTCAAGGTCGCGGATATTGTGAACCTTACCAATGATCTCGCGTCCCAGAATGTTGATCGCTATCTCATCGCCAATTCCTACATCAAAGTTGTCAGCAACTTCCTCATGAATTGAAAGTAACGGTTCGCCTGCATAGTCTGGTGGCCACCAGTCTCCCGCAATCATTTTCACACCTTTGAGTGGTTCAGCTGTGTAAGAAAAAGACCTTTCACCGCCATCATCAACAATCCATCGGCCGTCCTCATTAACTAATGCATCAAGGGGGTCAAGTCCTTTGATTCGGGTTATGCGGCCCGGTATGTACGGCATAACTTCAACTTCTGTTACACCACCAATCTCTTCAACTATCTGGTGAAACTCGTCAAACTGATCTGACTGAATGCCAATGAAAAAGAATTCCGGCGCTGCCTCTGGGATCATGTTGGAGATCTGTCGGTTGAGGTTTGCAGAAACCATTGCAGTGGCAATCAGTACTGACAGTCCGAGCCCAATTGCCAGAACGGTATCCGCTGTTGCCGCGCCAGGGCGATGCAGATTGGCAAGGGCCAACTGAACAATTGGCGAAAATCGCCCACCCGCGAGCTTGGCCAGTCTCATCACAAGCAGACTGATCAAGCGAAAAACAATCCATGCCACGCTGACTCCAATTACAAACCAAATGGCAAATGACCTTTGGTAAGCCGTTGCAATCACAATCACTGCCAGCAGTACGGCGATTCCGACGGTAATAGCTACAAAAATCCATGACGCACGTTTTCGCTCCACAGAAATTGCGTTTCGAAACAGAGTGGCAGGTGAGGTATTGAGCGCGCAGGCCAGTGGCCACAGAGTAAACAGCATCGCGGTCAACATGCCATACGCAACGACTATACCCATAAGCACCGGGTCTAGTGTAATGTCAAGCGGTACCGAAAGCAGACGCTCAACCGCGGTCGAAGTAAAAATTGCAATACCCATACCAGCAACAATACCAATCAAAACGCCGATTGCGGATAGCAACACAATCTGAAACAGAAATGTACGAAATACAAATCGGTTGGACCCGCCGATACACTTGAGAATCGCAATCGTTACAAGTCGGGTATCCATATAGGCTCTCACTGCATTGCTAACACCTACACCACCAACCAGCAATGTTGTCAGCCCGGCAAGTGAAAGCAAGACACCTATTCGCTGAACAATATCAGAAAGGTCGGGTGAAGCGTTGCGATAGTCGCGGAAACTCAGATTCGTCCACTGAGTTTCAAACATCGACCGCAGCGCTACCGTATCAACGCCCTCCTTCAGAATTGATCGATACTCGAAGTTACTACGGCTGCCGAAGCCCAATAGTCCAGAATTTTCAATTGAGTCTCGGTGCACAATAACCCGCGGCCAAAATGCAAATCGACCAGAACTTGCCACACGATCGGGTTCATCTTCAATGACCCCGGTGATGCGAAATTTATTGGTGCCAAAATCTACCAGGTCTCCGATTCTCACGCGCTCCGATTCGACCAGAAAAGGATCAACTACAGCGCCCCACGCACCATCCTGAAAAGTAATTGACTGTACAAATTGCCGTTCGCCTTTAATTCTTACCTCACCATAAAGCGGGTAGGCATCATCGACGGCCTTCAAGGAAACGAGGATACTGTTATTTGCTTCCTTGGCCCTCAGCAGAGTACTCAACTCAATGAATTCAGCGATTTCAAGCGATTCACTGGCTAATGCTTTAAACTGCTCTTCACTGAGGCTACGAAACTGCTGCTGAACCGCGATATCGCCGCCCAGTATGAGTTTGCCATCGCGCTCAATCCCACTGGTCAGACTGGAAGATAAAACAGCGACTGTAGTGATAGCGGCAACCCCTAGTGCCAGGCAGCTGAAAAATATCCAAAAACCCCGATAACCGCGTCGAAGATCGCGCAGTGCAATCCTTATCGCTGTCGCGTTCATGTCAAATCCGGTGCATCCGTTGGAACAATAATTCTTCCATCTGACATATTCACCTGTCTATCGCATCGACTGGCTAGGTCAACTTGGTGCGTGATCAGAAGCAATGTCGCTCCACTCTCGACACAAAGATCGAACAGCAGGTTCATCAGTTTTACACTGTTGGTAGCATCCAGGTTACCGGTCGGTTCATCGGCCAGAATCAGATCAGGTTGTGAGATCAGCGCACGTACAATAGCAACCCGCTGCTGTTCGCCGCCCGAAAGCTGACTTGGATAGTGATGCCACCGCTTTTCAAGGCCAACATAGGCCAAAGCCTGTTGTGCCCGGTCTACCGCGTCTGACTCACCGGCGAGTTCAAGTGGCAGGGAGGCATTCTCGAGTGCGGTCATAGTGGGGATCAGGTGAAACGATTGAAATACGATGCCGATGCGATCGCGCCGATACTTCGCCAGGGCATCTTCATTCAGACGACCGAGATCGTGACCCGCCACTACGGCATCACCCCGGGTGGCTCTTTCCAAACCACCAATGATCATCATCAGGCTTGTCTTGCCAGCACCGGATGGCCCGGAAATACAGACACTTTCACCAGCTTTGACATCCAAATCAACACCGCGCAGGATTTCCACAGGACCTGCCTGGCTTTCAAGTACCAGCCAAACCTGATTCAGAGACACGATGCTTTCAGAAGAATTTTGCATTATCTTTGGCCTCTCTGGTGAAGAACAGCCTAAGCTGATCGATTATTGTTGTTTGAAGCAAACCATTGACTGGACACTGACTTTGTCCTGGTAAATGAGCATTCAATCAATATACGGACTGGAATCAAATAAACAAGAGTTTTATCTGCTATAAAGAGATTAACTTTAATTAGTCCGGAAAAGTGAACACTCACTGCTTCAAATTGACACTGCTGCAGCGCTCTTCATTACAACGATACCGGACACTACTCAATTTACATCTATCTACTAGATGAGGAGGTAAGTATGTGGCTGAATCCACCTGAGATTCTCCGAAGTCGATTTCTGCTTTATGCAGCAGTTTGCCTATTCTTTACAGGATTCTCAAGTTCGGCATTGGGGCATTCGAATCCCTACGAAACAACGGTTAACGTTGTCAGTTTTGGTGGTGCCTACACAAAGAGTCAGATGCTGGCTTATGTCAGGCCCTGGGAGGCTGCTACTGGAAAGGTAGCCAACATGATTGACTATGGCGGAGGGCTTGACGAAATCAAAAGTCAAGTCGAATCAGCAAATGTTATATGGGATGTGGTCGACATTGAATTGGAAAATCTGATCAATGCCTGCAATGCAGGTTTGCTCGAACCGACTGATTTATCACTGATCGAAAATGGATCAGATGGAACATCAGCTAGTGAAGACATTCCACAAGACTACATGTACGACTGCGGTTATCCAAGCGTGATCTGGTCTACGGTGATCGGTTACAACGAGAATGCATTCGATGGGGAAAAGCCTAGTACCGTAAGCGACTTTTTCAATGTTGAAAAGTTTCCAGGAGATCGCGGCTTAGAACGATCGCCGGCTGGTTTGCTGGAGTGGGCGTTGATTTCTGACGGTGTTGCTCCTGCGGATGTCTATTCCGTTTTATCTACACCACAGGGTGTTGCCTACGCACTTGATATCGCCTCTGTTCTGAAACCTCATATTGTCTGGTGGAGTAGAGGTGGTGAACCGGCAGAGATGCTCTCGACAGGTCGTGTCTCAATGAGCACTGCCTGGAACGGCCGTCTGTATGGGCCCATTGTAGAGCAAGGTCAACCACTTGGCATCATTTGGGACAGACAGATGATCGAAGTTGAATTCTGGGCCATCCCCAAAGGCTCACCGCGCCTTGAGAATGCCAAAGAATTCATACGGTTTGCCATGCAAACCGAGAACATGGCGAATCAGACAAAGCATATTTCTTATGGACCCGTCCGAAATTCAGCGCAAGCGCTGATTGAAGATGCTGTCAAACCATATTTACCCACGTCGAATCTTGACACTGCGTTTAAAGTAGACTCAGAATGGTGGGCCCAAAATATGGAACACATCAATGCCAGCTTCGAAAATTGGCTTAAACCGAAGCCCGATGAAATCGAACGTCAGGTCCGATTCTAACATCACGAGGATAAACCTATGAATGGTCCAAAATTAGATAAAACAATATTCTGGGTCTCGCTGATTGTTATTGGCGGACTCGTAATTCCATTAATTATTGCGCCCGAGGCCGGGCAACAGTTTTTAGGAAAACTGCTGAGTATTACAACCAATAAGGTTGGGTGGGCGTACCTATGGTTTACCATCGCCGCGTTTGGCATTTTGGTTTACTTTGCCATGGGAAGATTTGCCCACGTTAAGTTCGGCGGGCCGGACGCAGAGCCGGAGTTTGCACTGCCCAGCTGGATTGCCATGCTGTTCTGTGCTGGAATTGGTGCCTCTGTTCTTTATTGGGGTACGATCGAATGGGCGTATTACTACAGTGGTCCACCGCTGGGCATTGAGCCGAAAACGGCAAAAGCAGCTGAATTCGCGGCCATGTACGGCATGTTTCACTGGGGCTTTACCGCGTGGGCAGTCTACTGCATTCCTACGTTGCCTTTGGCCTACCTTCTGTGGAACCGAAAACGCTCTGTGCTGCGGCTTTCCGCAGCTTGTGAGGGTCTGATTGGTAAGCGAGCTGCAAGCGGCCCGATCGGTAAAGTCATTGACATTTTGTTCATGTTCGGATTGATCGGAGGTGTGGGAACATCCATGGGACTTGGAACACCAATGCTATCGGCCGGTCTATCTGAGCTTTTCAACGTTGAGCGTACATTCCTTGTCGATGTGGTTGTAGTCGTTATTTGGGCAATCATTTTTGGCGCCAGTGTGTACTCTGGATTGGAAAAAGGCATCAAGCGCTTGAGTGACCTAAACCTGATTCTGATTGTTGCAGTGCTTGGATTTACCTTCCTGTTTGGTCCAACTGTATTCATGATCAGTACATTCACCAACAGTGTCGGACTGTTAATTCAGAACTTTGTCCAAATGAGTTTCTGGATGGATCCAATCGATAAAGGCGGCTTTCCGGAGGGCTGGACAATCTTTTACTGGGCGTGGTGGATCGCGTATGCGCCTTTCATGGGATTGTTCGTTGCCCGAATTTCGCGTGGTCGAACTATTCGCCAGTTGATTGTTGCAGAAGTCGTCGGCGGCACCATGGGTTGCTGGGTATTCTTTGCAATTCTCGGCAATACCAGCATGTTCTTCGACTTGAACGGAATTGTACCGATTTCGGAGATTCTGTCGAATACCGGTGCACCTGAGGCAATTGTTGCAACCATCACAGCACTGCCTTTAGGCATCCTAGTACTGATCGTATTTGTGGTGCTGGCATTTATATTTGGTGCAACAACACTGGATTCATCTGCGTTCACGCTGGCTTCGGTTGCAACCGAAGAGCAGCACGGCGAAATGCAGGAGCCTGCTCGCTGGCATCGCCTGTTCTGGGCGTTTGTTCTTGCCGGTGTCTCACTAAGTCTGATGTACCTTGGTGGCCTTAAACCGCTGCAAACCGCATCGATTGTGGTTGCTTTGCCCTTGATGGGTGTCTTGATCATTATGGTCTTGTCCTTCAAAAATTGGTTGGCGGAAGATTACGGTGACGAGGTTTCACGCGATTCTACGATCGTTGTTGGCGAATCGGAATCAAAGTCCTAATGCCTGATGGAGGTTAACGCGGAACCGTTATGGCGATCCGTTAAATTTTCTGTATACTGGGGTGCGGCCCTGGTCCTTTGGCTCGCTAGCCATCGGACTTAGGCCGCACCTACTTCTTCGTCACTTTGCGTCACTCTACAGTGAACTCTTGGTGTCCATCTACTTGATTTAAAAAAAGTTTATATCAATTATGAGCACCAATCAGTTACATTGCTGAACACGCACACTTTCCCAGAAAATTCTTGTAAAACCACTTCACAAGCCAAGATAACGGCATCAGGCCAATCGTTAACAACATCGGTGGTCATCTGCATTTTCAGACTCCAATGTCTTGCGTACAAAAGAAATCCGAACGTTAAAATGACAAAATATAAGTGTCATTAAGTTCCTCTTGCAATTCAAGAACCCGTAATTAGTGTGTTTGAGACCCACTTTTGAGAACACATCTCATCTATTCCAAATTGAAAATACAACCTGACTGTGGTCCTGCCTAATTCATACAGAATTATTGTTGGGTTGCTATTAGCGCTCCTTGTGAGTAATACCAGCTTCGGCAACACCATTCGTCTGGTTGCAATAGGTGACAGCCTGATTGCAGGCTACGGTCTACCTGTAGAGGACGGATTTGTTTCACAACTGGAGAAAGCACTAAAGGCGAGGTCATTTGATGTACAAATTTTCAACGCTGGCGTATCTGGCGATACAACGAGTGGTGGCCTTGCACGAATTGACTGGGTACTGACAGACGACTACTCCGGCGTCATCTTGCATTTAGGGCACAATGATGCCTTTCGTGGAATTGCTGTCGAGCAGGTGCGTAGCAACATGAACAAACTGATTGCGAACATCAAGCAGCGCGGGCTGCCGATTGTCATGTCTGGTGCAATGGCACCTAGAAACCTGGGACCCGACTATTACCTTGAATTTGATTTGATATTTCCAGATTTGGCAGAAAAATACGACCTGCTTTTCTACCCATTTTTTCTAGATGGTGTCGCTACCGACCCGGGTCTGAACCAAGGTGATGGCATTCACCCAAACAAGGACGGCGTTGCCTTCATTGTGGAACGAATCGTTCCCTATGTGGAACAACTGATTCATCAGGTTTCTGAATAATTCAAGGTCAAAATCTGTTCGCGGCGAATGAAATTAAAAGTTTGAGTCATATAATAAACACGACGTTCAGCCACCTTGCGAATTTGCTCGCTCAAACCAGCCAAAGTTCAAAATGTATTTCTTTTTCGATCGTATTCGATTGTCCGTCTATTTGTTGATCGCTGCATTGATTGGTTCCCTGCTTTTGCTATCAGGTTGCGGTGGACAAAGTGAGGAGACCGCTGCAGGCCCACCTATTCCAGATTCACCCAGGGCTTATCAGGGTACTGGAACACCAATTCGACTTTTTGGAGCGGGCGGCACGCGCTCCAGGCCTGGTGCTGATGACCCTGAGTATCAGGAATACCTACTCTGGAAAGAGTGGAAGGAATACCAGCGCTACAGGGAATTCTTGGAGTCGCAGGGCAGAGACGGCATCAATTCCGGTCAAACGGAAAACGAATAATCTGCGCTAAGGCTGCCATCCTTCTATCGGGGGAATGACCAGAATATCACAATTCGGTCTGAAGGAGACTGAATCGTGATCTCTTAAGTATATGAAGTTATTTTGTTTCTCTGAAATATGCATCTCTCAAAATAGCTTCAGCAAGATGATTCGGAATAATGTCAATAAACACACCTTCTCTCAGTTCCATTCTATTCAGCTGAGATGATCGACGACAAGAATTAGCAGTCGGCTTCTAACCGATTGGTTTCTTCTCCTTTCATTTCATCACGATCCAGTGGCCTTGTAAGTATTTCATCTTGTGCATCTGTGCTTTTGATCCAGCCGAAATGTTCTTTCACAACCTCCACTCAAACAGACAAGCGCTCGTAGATGATCAGCAAAATACCCTGAGCGGCTTCCTGACGCTTCTCAGGTTCCAGCTCAGAATTTGTGCCCACAACTGAAACTTCGGTCATTTCACCCCGCCTCTTGACTAGCACTTCGTACTCGTACTGGTCTGGCACCACAACGTCCGCAGGCCTCCAAAACCGCCACCTGAATCTTTTCTTCTTTTTGTCTTTTGTACTTTCAGCAAAGCTGACGTAGTAAACGCCTTCGCTTCGATTAATGTCCTCAATACCTGCACCGGCACCTTGTAATGTCCGACCTACTTTTACCCAGACAGTCTCAAATCTCTCTCCTAACAAGATGCTCTGTTGACCATCGGCTCCCTGAATTAGCCGTTTGTCAACAGAAGCCGACCCAGAATCGCCATAAGCTTGCTCCTCGGCCTCAAAGTGCGCCAGCAGATAAAATCGCAAACGCTGGAAAAACTCCTGACCTGCTGTTGGATTGACCTCTATATCCAAATCAGAAAGGCCGCTGATCTCTGTTTGGTTAGATCCAACGGAATGGACCTGAACTTTATCTACACTTCCGGAAAATTCTCTAAGAAGTAAACGGTCCAGAAACTTCCTGCTTTGCTTGACACCGGTATTAGCGACCAAAATGATTCGGTCAGCATTATTTATTTCAAGGACAAAAACATTCATATCAGCCAATACAGATGGCAATATGTTCCAGACTACGTCTGCATTTTCATGGACCAATAATCGAAGGGTCTCGGCCTCCCTGTCTTCGATCACCAAGACCTTAAAGATACCTTCACCACTAAGTCTGGCGGTTTGAAACTCTAGTTCAGACAATCCAACGCCTTCAATCTGATCCTTGTAATTCTTGTATTCTTCAAACTCAAGCCAAAGCTGATAGGCCCTTAACTGTTCCGGACCCAGATCTGGTGGTGCCGAAGGGTCAGATTCAATTTCACCAGGTACAACAAATTGTTCCGGTTCCGGCAACGGCGACAGACCAGGGGGAACTTCCAAAGGGTCTGAAAGCCTTGCACCCGGTAGCAGAGAAACCTCCCTACCGCCAAACTCCGCACAGCCGACAATCAGCAAGGCACTGGTGAATATCGATATAAATATTTGATATCGTTTAGTTTTCAGTTGAGATGTATCAGTCATTACAGTGACCCTTCTAGTTCAGCAATTCAGCAGCAGTGTTTGACAAACCCATCAGCCAATACGTTCCAGGACGCCATCCAGTTCGTCCAAGTTTTGATAATTGATCTTAATGTGCCCTTTGCCCTTTCGATCATGAATGGTAACTTTTGCCGCCAGTCGTTCGGATAACTTGCGTTCAAGATTTAATATATCGGCATCGACCTTGTTTGGTTGCTGCGCGCCTCTCGTCGATTTTCGTTTGTGCCAGTTCTTGACCAGGTCTTCGGTTTTGCGTACCGACAGCAACTTGGATATTACAATTCTAGCTGCCTCGATTTGGTCCTGGTCGCTCAGTGCTAACAGCACCTTCGCGTGTCCTGCTTCAATCTGACTCTGAGCAAGCATATTAAATACTGGTTGTGTAAGGCTTAGCAAACGGATTAGATTGGTTACCGACGCTCGGGATAATCCGACACTGGAGGCAATTTCAGCGTGTGTCATGCCAAATTCATCAATGAGGCGTTTCAGAAGTCGCGCAATTTCGGTGACATTGAGATCTTCTCGTTGAATATTTTCGATCAGCGCCAAAGCCATCGCATCCTGATCTGCAATTGATCGCACGATAACCGGTACTTCATGTTGCGCCGCCATCTGTGCTGCACGCCAACGCCTCTCGCCAGTGATGATGTCGTATTGATTACCATCCGATGCGCGAACGACTATGGGCTGAATAATGCCGTGCGCAATAATTGAATCAGCGAGTTCCCGGATTGAGGATTCGCTAAATTGCGTACGAGGCTGAAAGGGCCCAGGCCGCAGCCTTTCGATCGCAATCATCTCGATACCACCGGGACCGGACTCAGAAGACGCGAGATTGGGTTCGACTGAGCCAAGCAATGCATCCAGACCGCGACCCAGTTTGTCGCGGCTTGTCATATGCCTGACTCCTGATTCAGCAACTCACCTGCGAATGCCATATAAGCCGTTGTTCCTAAACAGTTATTATCGTATTCAAGGACAGACAATCCGTGACTGGATGCCTCAGCAAGCCGCACATTTCTCGGAATTATCGTTCGGTACAGTTGAGCATCAAAGTGTGTCTTCAACTGATCAGACACTTCGCGGCTTAATTTATTTCGCGTGTCATACATGGTTCTGAGAATGCCATTCAGTTTAAGGTCAGGATTGAAATTGCGCTGCACCGTTTTGATTGTAGAAAGTAGTTCAACAAGGCCTTGCAGTGCAAAATATTCACACTGTGTAGGAACAATTACACTGTCAGCAGCAACCATTGCATTGATAACCACAATATTCAGGGATGGAGGGCAATCCAACAGAATCCAATTATATTCCTTGCGTACGCTGCTTAGCGAATCCCTGAGTTGGAACTCGCGTCGCTTTACAGTAATCAACTCGACTTGAGCGCCGGCGAGATCCCTATTCGCAGGAACAATGTCAAAACCCGCTTCATTGGAAACGATTGCATCTTCCATAGATTTGAGACCCAGCAAGGCTCCATACACGCCGCGTTGGCCGTCTATCGGATCAATTCCAACCCCCGTAGTCAAATTGGCCTGCGGATCCAGATCTATCGCCAATACCTTGCGCTTGGCTTTGGCAAGCATGGCTGCAACATTGATCGCCGTTGTCGTTTTGCCGACACCACCTTTCTGACTCGCAACTGCGATTACGCTGGTCACGATTCAATCCTTACGAATGAACTGGGTGTTTCAATATGACGCAGTGCCGATCGCTATCAAGGTAGGGCACATCGACTTTTTTAACTTCCACTCGACATGGAGATTTGAGCGATGCGAGTTCCGCCTCAGGACTTTTCCCCTTCATCGCAATCACCCGGCCACTCTTGGACAATACTGGCAACGCAAATTCCGCAATCGCAGATAGTGAACCAAGACTCCTGACCAACGCAGTGTCGAAACCGCCTCTGGAGGAATAATTCTGAATACGCTGGTGAACAACCTCAACATTAGCAAATCCAAATTTAGCGATGGCATGACGCAGAAACTGCACTTTTTTACCTTTTGCATCGAGCAACACTAACTGAAATTTCGGCCTCACCAAAGCCACCGCAATGCCTGGAAATCCCGCACCGCTGCCAATATCAATAATACGTTGGCCCTGGATGTGTTCAACGATCGCCAGACTATCTAAAAAGTGTTTAATTACAACACCTTCCAATGTACGAATCGCTGTTAGATTCATGCGTAGATTCCACCTGAGCAGTAGTTCGGAATACGCTATGGCGCACTCAATCTGTCCTTCGGTCAAATCCAGTGACATCAGCGACGATGCTTGCCGCAACCGGGTTGCCATAGTGACACGCTCATCGCTTGCACTGGCCTGCTCCCAATCCTGCCGGGCCCGCCGTTCTGAGGTTTCAGTAAGTTCCGCTGAACGGACCATATTCCAAAGTTTGCCGCTAGGTCACCGGCTCGGATTTTTGCATGGCCTCTCTTTTCAGGTGTACGGCCAGAGCCGAAACCGCAGCTGGCGTAATACCAGGTATTCTGGATGCAAGACCTAAATTCTGCGGACGATGCCGGTCCAACTTCTGCCGCACCTCATTCGACAGCCCATGAACCCTGAAATAGTCAATGGCTGAGGGTAGATCGACACTTTCCAGCTTCATTGTTTTACGAAGCGCCGTTTTTTGGCGCTCAATGTAGCCTTCATAACGCGCTTCTATTTCAAGCTGTTCCTGTACTGAACGGTCAGTAACCGGATTACCGGCACCTGGAAGCTGCATTATTGCATCGTAGTTCACTTCGGGATCTCTGAGTAGGGCATACAGGGTTGCTTCACTAGTCAACGCACGACCCATGATTTTTTCGCTTACCGCCTGTGTTTCAGCCGTTGGCGTCACTTTAACAGCCTCAAGGCGGGAACGTTCACTCTCAAGCAAATTACGCTTGGCGCTGAATATATCCCAGCGTCGGTTATCAACCAGCCCAAGTTCACGCCCTATTTCGGTCAAACGAAGGTCTGCATTGTCTTCACGCAACAGCAGTCGATTCTCTGCCCGCGAGGTAAACATACGATAGGGTTCATCGGCACCTTTCGTCACCAGATCGTCGATAAGCACTCCAATATAGGCCTGATCTCGTCTAGGCCACCATGTCTCCAGATTCTGAGCCTGTCGGGAGGCATTAAGTCCCGCAATCAAACCCTGGCACGCAGCTTCTTCATAGCCAGTTGTACCGTTGATCTGGCCTGCGAAAAAAAGTCCGCCAAGAACTTTCGTTTCGAGACTGGGATGCAGGTCCCGAGGGTCCAAAAAGTCGTACTCAATTGCATAACCCGGACGGGTGATCACTGCACTTTCAAAGCCTTCGATGGATTTGACAAAGTCACACTGTGCTTCGAATGGCAGGCTGGTTGAAATTCCGTTTGGATAAATTTCATATGAATCAAGGCCTTCGGGCTCTACAAAAATTTGATGAGAGGAGCGATCCGCAAATCGAACCACCTTGTCCTCGACTGACGGACAGTAGCGCGGTCCTATGGAGTCTATAACACCACCGTACATCGCCGATTCATGTAAATGTTTGCGAATGATGTCGTGCGTCTTTTCGTTGGTGCGTGCGATATAGCAGGATATCTGACGCGGATGCTCATCAACCGAGCCGATAAACGAAAATACCAGCGTTGGCTGATCGCCAGGCTGCTCAATCAGCCTTGAATAATCAATGGTTCGACCATCAATGCGGGGAGGCGTACCGGTTTTTAGACGTTCCACGTGGAACATCATGTCTCGCAGCCTAGTAGCCAGCCGATTCGACGGCGCATCGCCGGCACGGCCACCACTTCGCTGCTGAAGGCCGACATGCAAAACACCGCCTAGAAAAGTGCCTGTCGCGAGTACCACACTTCGAGCGTTGATTCGAACACCAAATCGGGTAACCACGCCCGTCACACGATCACCATCGACCACCAGATCATCCACTTCCTGCTGAAAAAAAGTCAGATTATCCTGTTCTTCCAACATCTTTCGAACAGCTGATCGGTAAAGCGATCGGTCTGTCTGGGCTCTCGTGGCACGTACAGCCGGACCTTTTCGAATATTTAACCGACGAAACTGAATCCCGCTACGATCAGTCGCATGCGCCATAAGACCGCCCAATGCATCGATTTCACGAACGATGTGCCCCTTGCCGATTCCGCCAATGGCTGGATTGCAGGACATTTGTCCAATGGTCTCAATGTTTTGGGTCAATAGCAGTGTACGACTGCCTGTCCGGGCTGCGGCCATTGCGGCTTCAGCACCAGCATGACCGCCGCCCACAACAACGACGTCGTAGTTCATCATTGACGGCATGACGCTACTCCTGCCTCGGATAAGGGCGCAACACACCCCAGACGCGCAGTACAAGCGCCTTGAATATTGCTGAACGTGTATTTAGTCATGTAGACGCGGTCTGTTAAGTGATGCACAGATGCTTGAATTTAGGACGTTAAGTGCCTATTCTGCAGGTCTTGCGGTCGAATTGGCAATTCGGACTGTGCATTATCCACCAAATTCACTTCTCTGAATGCTTCAATTTCGCTTTGGATCACCCAATAGAGTCACGCATACGCTCTTTACCTGCCACAAAATTTTCTCAGGCAAAAGTCCTGTAATTGCGAAATAAAAACTTCATTAGTCTTTATTATCAATAACTTATGAATATATCAGTATTGATTTGGCCACACTGAAGATGATGCTTCAGTCTGTCATTGATTGGAATAGTAGTCGTATTTCGACTGAATGTGTTGAGTAAAGGCCCAGGCCTCAGAAAAAGTCAACCTGTCTTCATCAGGAAAAATTATTCTGGTGTAAAGGCCCTCAGACCGTTCGCTTTTAAGGCGGGTCAATACTCCTTCAAGCTCCTCGCGTGACACTTGAACTGCAGCAGCCTCACCTGGCAACCTATAGCGAAATACGTTTTCACCTTCAAGTGACTTGTTAAATATCACATCGACAACATAGCGGTTAGCTGGACTTCGTGCAGGTCGCAGTAGAATTTGACGCTCCTCCTGAAGTTCGACAATCTCACTTTGAAGCTGTTCAACTTCACCACTTCTCGATGTCAGTGCGGTTTGCAGATTGGCCAATTCGGTTAGCCGCTGCTGATAGGCCTCACGCAATTCGGCAATTTCGTGGTCGCTTTTCACACCCGTCTCAAATAACTCTTCTTTCTCTGTCTGCAGGCTTTCAATCTTTTCATCCCGAGACTTTAAATCGGCACTCAATTGCGCCATAACAGTTTGCAGAGTTTCAAACTGCTGTTGCCGATCTGCCTGCAGCCTGCGACTGTAGTCAAGCTCCCGCAGCAACTCTTCATTTTCGATTGTTATCTGCTGTATCGTCCGCTCAAGTTCCACCAGTTGCTGTTGCTGTTGGGCTATTCGGTCCTGGTTCTGTGTTCTTTCTGTTAGTAATTGATCTATTTGACTTTTTGACTCATCGCTGGAGGTGTTTAGTGCACTGACTTCGTCACTTAGTGTGGCAACTTTCGCATTAAGAGAATTGATCTTTTCGTTACGCTCCTGTAGATCCAATCTCAAAGAACTGATCATTTCAACTGCGGACACCATCTGTTCCTGTAACCGCGCCAGACTACGCTCGTTTTCAATGAATTCCGACTCCATGCGATCAAGCTCAGCTAAACGTTCTGTGTAAAGTGCCTGTAGCGCAACAAGTTCCTGTTTCTGGCTTTCAATGGTCTGCGTACTTTGTACCTCAGATTCAGTCAGACGAGCGATGTCGGCCTTCTGGCTTTCACTCAAGGCTGCACTGGCCAGTCGAACCTTCTGTAATTCCTCCAACGCTGTTTTAAGCTCCGACTGAGTTCGAACCAGGTCCCGGTCACTCTCTATAAACTCAGCTTCAACTCGATTCAACTCTACAAGCCTTTCATCGTATAGCGCCTGTAGCGATGTAAGTTCCTGCTTCTGACGTTCGATAGTCAGCGCGCTTTGCGTCTCAGACTCAGTCAGTCTCGCTATGTCAGCCTGCTGAGTCTCGCTCAACGCCGCACTGGTAATTTTCACCTGCTGCAGTTGACTCAACACATCATCTAACTGCGATTTAGTTCGAGCCAGTTCGCGCTCTCGGTCGAGAAAACTCTCCTCTATTTGATTGAGTTCCGCCAAGCGTTCAGCGTACAGTGCCTGTAGCGATGCTAGCTCCTGCTGCTGACGTTCGATAACTAGCGCACTTTGTGTCTCAGACTCAGTCAGTCTCGCTATGTCAGCCTGTTGAGTCTCACTTAGTGCCGCACTTGATAACCTCACTTGCTGTAAATCTCTCAACGCTCGAACCAATTCGGACTTGGTTCGTACCAGTTCGCGCTCCTGTTCAAGGAATTGCGCTTCTGCTTGAGTGAGTTCTGTAAGCTGTTCGGCCTGTATAACCTGCAAAGACGCAAGTTCCTGCTGCTGGGATTCAATGATGCGTCCACTCTCCACCTGGCTCACCTCCAAGGCTTCAATTTCGTCCAGCAATCCGACTTGTGCTTCAGTTAACTGAGCCACCTGGTCTGATTTAGCGGTCAGTTGACGCTCAATATCGGAAATTTCAGCAGCGCGCTGTGTCAATGTTTCGCGCAACTGTGCCTGTGACTCCTGTTGGCGCTCAATAGTCAACCCCTGTTCCAATCTAACGGCTTCCAATTGCTCCACAACACCCTGCAGCTGCGCACTGGCAAGCTTCAAACTCTGGATTTCATCCTCTCGACTGACCAGACCGGTGCGAAGCTCCTCCACCGCCGCAAGACTCTCGCTATATGCCTGTTCCAGTTCTTCTAACTCAGTCAATCGCTCTGCCAACTCGGCACTCTGCTGCTGAGTAGCCTCAGATAAAGCCGCAATCTGTTCGTCCTTCAAGCCTGATTCAGCGATCAAATCTTGAATCTTGACTTCGCTTTCTGCTCTGACCTTTTCAAGTACTGCAATCTGATTGCGCTGTTCTGCTTCAAGTGCCTGTAGATCGGCCAGAGTAAGACGCAACTCTTCCACTTCGCTACTTCGCTGACTCAAATGCTCTTCCAGAGCCGCCAACTGGTTCTGCTTATCAAGAAGTCCGGCTTGTAGCGCTTCCAGTTCCACCGTTCGTGATTGAATCAACGAATTCAACTCAGTTATGGTAAGGTTCATCGAACTGACTCGTTCTGTCAGCTGATCGCGCTGGCCTCGAATCTCCTGAAGGCTTTTGGTTAAGCTACTGACTTCAGCGTCAAGCTGCTGTTGGACCTGATAGAGTTCAGCAGTTTCAATTTCAAGTTCAGATATTCGGGCGCCACGTTCTATTGACAATTTCTCAAGTTCTGCCTTTTGAAACTCTGTCAGGTTAAGCTGCTCTTTGGTTTGTTCAACAATTTCAGCAAGATAAGCGGCTCTCTCACGCAAAGACTCAGTTTCCATCATCGCCTGGCTACGCGCCTCAGAAGCGAGTTCCATATCTTGACCTAACTGGATATTACGCAGCATGAAAATTACCGCCGCCATGAGAAATATCATCACAATAACCATCATGATGTCAGTGAATGATGGCCAGATACTGTCGTCAGAATGACTGCTTTCAGTGGCGCGGTGAACGCGCAGGTCAACGAAGCCGCCAGAGTTCCCCGTCATAACGGTTGGACCTTAGCTCCTAGTCAGAATTGGAATCGTCCCGCAAACGGAAACCAGCTCGCAGAATGCCCCGAATGTCACTGAGCAAATGCATGTTCTGTTCGTTGAGCTTTTCAAAGTTGTCCAGCATCTCCTTTTGCGCAACACCGAGGGACTGAATTTGATTGATGAAGGAATTGAACTTGTCGATCGTCTCAACCGTGCTGGCCAGCATTTCACTCAATGCCTGCTCTGGAGAACGGGTTGCAACCTGATAGCGTGGAATCATCTGGGTTGCGGTCTCATGCTCTACCCAGCCCAGGATGTAAGACTGGGTGTCGAGTAATTTAAGGTAAAAATACCCGAACAGAAAATACGACACAATCGCGGTCATCGTAGTTGAGAGTGCAGTCGACATACCATGAATAACAATATCAATACCGCTTAAACTCTCTGTTGCCGAGATTGCCGTCGATGCGCCAAGCAGTGCCACTGTCAGCGATACAATCGTACCAAAGACACCCGCCAAAATTAGAATGTTATTGATAAATTTGACAAAACTTGTCTTGCTCGTCTCTCTGGCGAGCAACGTTGAAGCCAGCGCATTGTGATTGATTTCGGTTCGTGCTCTGAAAAATCCAGCAATGGTCCAATAACGCTGTCCAATGATGGAATCTTTTGGCAGTACATCTCCTATATCTTCTTCTCTTCCGGACGCGACGGCGTTTGAAAAAGCATTTATTGCGATTTCTTCATTCCGGTAGTGAAGAAAAAGATGAATCATCCGCCCCATCCCAACCAAAAACAATGCCAGAATTGCGCCATTGATCACCCATCCAACTCTGGTGAGTTGATTTTCAATATACAAATCCGACAGATAGTCGAATTGCCATATAACGGCGACAATAAGAAGAGCCAGAACAACGGCTATCTGGATCAAAATTCGCTCTGATTGGTTTTTTCGCATTTTTGCACAGATGGTGGGCTTGTTCCATTAAGGAGTATTCAAATAGTTTACTCTCAATTCAATGAATTCGCTCTATTTCCCGATACAAAAGCTGGCAAATATTTCACCTAGCAGTTCATCGGCTGATCGAGTTCCAACAATTTTGCCAAGCTCATCCATTGCATCTCGCAAATCCTGCGCCGCCAGTTCTCCAGATTTATTTTCACTGAGCGCAGTATGTGCATTGACAACATATCTAAGCGCATTCTCAATCGCCTCAAGGTGCCGCCTTCGCGCAAGAAACATACCTTCATCACTTGCGGTAATACCAGCAAACTTCCGAATGTGACTGCGAATCGCATCAATACCGAGTGCATTCTTAGCGGATATTGTGACCTCATTCGCCTGACATCCCGTTGGAGATGGAACAAAAGAATCATCAAGATCTATTTTATTCCACACAATCAACAATTTAGACTCTTCTATTTTGCCGAGATTACCCCGATCTGTGTCGCTGATGTCTTGCGTAATGTCAATCAGATACAGTACGAGGTCTGCATCGCTGATGCTTTGCCAAGCTCGTGATATACCTTCCTGTTCGACGGGATTGTCACTAACTCGAAGACCAGCAGTATCCGTTATGCGAACCGCTAGGCCTTCAATGTCAACGACAAGATCCACTGTATCCCGGGTGGTTCCTGCATAGGGTGTCACGATTGAACGCTCAAGACCAGCGAGCTGGTTTAGCAGGCTGGATTTCCCGGCATTGGGTAACCCCGCGATGACGACTTCTATCCCCTCGCGCATCACCTTTCCCCGCTCTGCAGCATTCAGCAGATCAGCGAGCTCACTTCTAATCCCAACCACTGACGTGATCAGTTGCTGATCATCTAGGAAATCAATCTCTTCGTCCGGAAAATCGATGGCAGATTCAACATAGATTCGCAGATTCTGCAGCTGATCCATTATTCGAGATACTTTGTAGGAAAAGTCTCCCTTTAGCGAACGCAGTGCACATCGTGCTGCAGCTTCTGTCGAACTGTTGATCAAGTCGACAACCGCCTCAGCCTGGGCGAGGTCAATTTTCGAATTCAAAAATGCGCGGCGGGTAAATTCCCCAGGTTCAGCAGTGCGAGCGCCTAAATCGAGGACCCTTGCCAACAGCATACCAAGCACCACCGGGCCGCCATGACACTGAAATTCAACAACGTCTTCGCCAGTATAGGAGTTAGGTGCTGGAAAAAAGAGCAACACTCCCCGATCAATTTCGCCACCCTCGCCATCGTAAAAGATACGATAGCCAGCGTTTCTCGGTGGCGGAACCGAGCTACTCAGACGGGCTGCGATTGCTACTGAATTGGGCCCGGAAAGACGGACAATTCCAATGCCACCCACGCCAGCGGGTGTTGATATGGCAGCAATCGTATCGGTATCACCACCATCTATTCCGCGATCAGTTTGCGGGTGATATACCACTGCTGTGCAATTGAAAGGATGTTATTGACCAGCCAGTAAAGCACAAGTCCGGAAGGAAACCAAAGGAAAAAGACTGTAAAAACGATAGGCAGTGCCATCATGATGTTTTTCTGCATTGCATCCAGAGGAGTTGGATTCAGGAATTGCTGGGCAAACATGGAAGCGCCCATCAGAACTGGCAACACATAAAAGGGATCTGAGCGGGAAAGATCCGTCAACCAAAAAATAAACGGTGCCTGTCGAAGTTCCACACTTTCCAGCAACACCCAGTAGAGCGCAATGAACACTGGAATTTGTATCAGGATCGGCAAACAGCCTCCCAAAGGATTGATCTTCTCTTTCTTGTAGATCTGCATCATTTCCTGGTTCAGCTTCTGCTTGTCATCACCGTATCTCTCCTTAAGTGTCTTAAGGCGCGGCTGTAATTTTTTCATTCTCGCCATCGATTTGTAGCTGGCTGCTGACAGCGGATAAAAGACAATCTTGACCAGTAAAGTCAGAGCGATGATGGAAAATCCCCAGTTTTGAATAAAGTCGTTGATTTTGTCCAGAATCCAGAATAGCGGCGATGAAACAGGCGTGAGCCAACCATAATCGACAGTCAGAATCAGACCCTCGGCCGGGTCCTTGATCCGGTCTTGTTCTTTGGGACCCACATAAAGTCGGGTGTTGATCGCCCCGACTGAGTCATTGGCAACCGTCAATGGGCTCTGCGATATGTACCCGATCTGGTAGCGCAAATTTGCACCGTGCCCGTCCAGCGGCCCCGTATAGAATCGATAGGGGGCATTTTCTTCAGGCAGCCATGCGGTCACAAAATAGTGCTGCAGCATGGCAACCCACCCCGACTGGGTTAGAAATTCAGGTCGTTCATTTCGAATTTCTTTGAAATCAACCTTATCGTACTTGTCTTCCGGGGTATAGATGGCTGCACCTTGATAACTTGGCAGCGCTCTAAGGAAAAGGAAGCCTTCGCCATCAGGCTGATGTTCGGTGGCTACATACTGCCCATAGTCATATCCTTGCCATTCACGACCACTCTTGTTTGAAATTTGATATTCAATATCAATTAAGTAACTGTCGCGGTGAAAGGTAAACAGTTTGGTGTACTCGACTCCATCAGGCGATTCCCAGTGCAATGGAACTTCGATGAAGTCTTCCCCCGTGCCCAATGTATATGACTGCGATTCTGCTTGAAATTGAGTCTTGTGATTTGGAAATTCAAAATCATTTCCGACTAACCCAGATTGTGCGATTAGGACTTCAGGCGGCTGATCTTTAAGCAGTCTGAACGGCACATCCGGCATCTCAACTTCAACTGGGTATTGAATCAAACGAGTGTCTTTTAACTGTGCGCCGAGTGTATCGATCTTGACCTTAAGCAGATCAGTCTCTACAGCTACGATTGTGCCTGATTCATTTGATTCAGTCGGTAGAACAGTTTGAGGAAGTGGAGTGGCGGATGAATCTGGCGCCTGAGGCATGATTGATGTTTCCGCCTGTGGTCTGGGCTCCGGAGTCTGCGGTAATTCTGCATCGACTACCGATTCAGTCGGGAGCGTATTAATTTGCGGTGTACTTCGAAAATCAACCCATGCCTGCCAGATCAGCAGCAGAATCAAACCTAGCGAAATTGCCAGAAGCGCGCGGCGAAAATCCATCATTTCTGTTCAGTCGTTCCTGGAACCGGATCATAGCCACCCGCATTCCACGGATGACAGCGTCCAATCCGGCGTAGCGCATACCAGCTACCCTTAAGGGCACCGTGTTTTTCGATTGCTTGCAACGCGTAGCTTGAACAGGTTGGATAAAAACGGCAACTTGGCGGCATCAGAGGGCTGATCGCATAACGATAGAACTTCACTGCAAAAATGAACAATCGTTTCATGATTCCAGTTTTCTTAACAGCTTGACAACACTTCCAGACAACTCATCATTAGTCGCGGATTCGCATATGCGATGAGCGATAACAATCAAGTCCATGTTTTTCAGTTTATGCCGATTCAGTCTGAACGCTTCGCGTAGTTGGCGTTTGATACGATTGCGGTTGACAGCTTTTCGCGACACCCGGCGGGAAACAATGATTCCGATCCTCGAATCAGACTGATCGTGCTTGTATCGAACCAGTATGCGGAAATGGCGATTTGAGACTTTTTTATGCTGACTGAAGACTGCCCTAAATTGTGCAGAACCTGTCAATCTGCAACGTTTTGGGAATTGAAATTCTAACTTTTGAATTTCATGCACTTAGACGTGAACGACCCTTGGCTCGGCGTGAATTGATCACTGCGCGTCCGCCACGTGTACGCATCCGTGCTCTAAACCCGTGCTTGCGCTTTCGTTTTAAGTTGCTTGGCTGAAAGGTGCGTTTCATAGTAACTAACTGGCTTCAATATACACAAAAGAGGCTTGACGACTACCGGCTGAGGTCGCAACATCTGCTTCAGTCATCCGCAAAATCGAATGGAAAATTATAGCAAACGAAAATTTTGTTAACTGAGTGAAAATTACCAAAACCGCAAGTGTATTATTATTGTAAGATAGCAGTTCACGATTCGATACACCTTGTGCGGTTGGCTATGCCCTGCAAGGTATGGAATTGAAACGAAAATAAAAAAATTCAGCCTCGCTTCGTCACTCTTAAAAGGTTGTCGAACATTACTTGAAGGAGCATTTGAGCCATATTCCGATGGTACCCTTGAATCTCTGGGAGAGCATCTTAGAACAGCTGGAGCAGGAGGTTAGTGAAAAAGACCGCCACGCTTGGCTGCGTACATTGAGTGCCGATTCAGAAAACGGTGTACTGGTGCTTAGGGCGCCAAATGCTTACGTCAAATCCGGCATTGAATCCAAGTGGCTGAATAGAATAACTGAGTTAGCCTGTGCTTACCAGGGCGACCGTGTTGCAGTGAAGATCGAATTGGAATCAGGAAACGATTCTTCGCATCGTAAACGGTCCAGACCAAGTAATACCACCAGCAAATCGAAAGGCCCGAAAAAACTGCCGTACGGATTCAGTCAGTTAGACCCCGCCTTCACTTTTGAACAACACATTGTTGGCGAATCAAATCAACTCGCAAGATCTGCTGCAGAGGCGGCGAGCAGAGACCCTGGTCAAAGGGAATACAACCCGCTGTTCATTTACGGTACGGTTGGAATTGGCAAGACGCATTTGATGCAGGCGGCGGGGCACGCACTGGAATCGAATTTTCCGAATGCGAAGGTTGGATACGTTAACGCCCAAAATTTCGTGCAGCACACCATACAGGCCATCATGCAACGCAACAATAACGCTGCTGAGCGAATGAAGGCCGCCTACCGAGAACTGGATGCGTTGCTGATTGATGACATACATCTGTTTTCCGGCGGTGAATCTTCCCAGAGCGAGTTTCTGCAAACATTCAATTTGCTGCTTGAAGGTGGTAAACAGGTGATTTTAACCAGCGATAAGTTTGCAAGAGAGCTTGTTCATGTTGAAGAACGCATTACTTCCAGATTGAGCCAGGGTTTGACCGTTCGAATCAGGCAGCCAGAATTGGAAACCCGAATTGCGATTTTGGAAACCAAGGCTAGATTGCGATCGATTACGTTAGCACCCGAAGTATTGAGATATTTAGCAGACAACATCACTGCCAGTGTCCGGGAACTCGAAGGCGCTCTCAACAAGCTGACAGCCACACACCGCCTCACCGGGAAAGACATAACGGTTGGATTTGTCAGGGAACAGCTGGCAGATTTTCTGGAATTTGATGCGCGACCGATCACTGTAGAATTCATACAACAAACTGTGTCACACTTTTATGGAATCAGACATTCAGACATGCTCTCCAGCAATAGACGAGGCGATCTGGTTTCAGCGCGCCACGTTGCTATGAGCCTAGCGCGGGAGTTCACCAATTACAGCCTGCCAGAGATCGGCAAAGCTTTCGGAGGCAGAAATCATGGAACGATCATTCATGCACAAAAGAGAGTCAAAGCGCGCATGAGAGAAGACAGGCGATTCAGGGAAGAATACGAAAACCTGCAGGATCAATTCAGGCGGTGATCGATCAGTTCAACTATTCCGGATGCGACTTCCCGTAAATTATCTCGACGTCTGTCAAACATAGAATTTGCGCTAGTTTCGCATGAGCCTGAAGTGGCTTTCCTGACTCGCTGTTTCGATGGAATGGTTAAGCATCAGTTCCGACGATCTTTTATCCCGTTTTGTGTTTGAATTTCAACGGAAATTCATCAATTGACAAGGATTGGGTGTATAATTTGCGAACAAATGTGAATAACTCGATACGGATTTTGTTCAAGTTGAAATCCATCCACATTCTTCCACAGTTTCTTCACCATTTTCTTCACAGATTTTTGCTCTCTATCTCATTGATAATAGGTGAGTATTGAGGTTTTTGACACAATTTGCAAGCCTAACAAAAAAAGAAAACATTTATAAACAACTTTATTGGTTACCATGCAATTCCTGATTGAAAAAGATGCGATTATCGATCCTTTGACCCGAGTTTCGTCCGTCATTGATTCCGGTCCAACAATTCCAATCCTGTCGCAGGTTTTGATTGAAACAAATAGTGATGGTATTCGCCTGTGGGGTTCCAACATTGATATGGAAGCCAGCGAGCGAATTGTCGATGTCGATGTCGCTGCTGAAGGCAGGTTTGTCTGCTCTGCACAGTTGTTGCTGGAGTATTGTCGCCGTCAGCGAAATGGCAGTCGTCTGAGCTTTTTTCGTAGCAACAGAGATTTGGTGGTTGAGAATATTGATACGACTGCAATGGGCACTCCGCCCGAAGCCAATGGGGATGCATCGGAGGATTTTAAGAATGCATTTACCGAAACATTGCTGGATCCGGACGATTTTCCATACCTTAGTGTTGGTGAAGATGAGTGGGCACTACAGTTTGATATTGATCGGTTTGCGTTGCGTAGCATTCTCAAGCGGACGGAGCATGCAATGGGCCAAAACGAACCGCGTATGTATTTGAATTCCACTTTATTGGAGGTTTCGAATACCTCAGTACGCGCAGTCACCACTGACAGCCATCGCTTGGCAATCAGTGAAACGAACCTGGATACAGAAATTGGCGATGCATTTTTTCGACATCGTGCCGTGCTACCGCGGAAAACTGCGCTTGAACTCAGCAAGGTTCTGGGAACCTTGACTTCAAGAGTTACGGTAAAGATCAAGAACACACACATTCAGGTATCGACACCTTACTACTCTTTTACTTCAAAACTGCTGGAAGGTGCATTTCCAGATTGGCGTGCGGCTGTACCCGGGGATCTGGACCTGGCGTTTCGTGCAAACCGAGAGGAACTTGCCAATGGCTTGAGGACGGTCGGTATTCTCGGTATGTCGCAGCGGGATGCAAACAAATCGCGAATTGCGGCCAAAGTAGAAGTGAGCGGCGGTAGACTGGATATTCGAGCCGACGTTGTTCAGAAGAAAGTTGAACACACAATGAATGTGGAAGAGAATGTGGAAAAACACGTGTTCCAGATCAATTACCGATACCTGTTAGACGCGCTCGACGCAATGCCTGATTGCGAGAACGCCGATGTGTATTTGCGGGATACCCAATCCGCCTGCCATGTAAAGTTTCCTGAAGATGAATCAACCAGTTTTCTGGTTATGCTGCTGAAAGACAGTTAGTGCTCGCAACAGCAGCAAAATAATTCAGTAACTTTCGTTTGTGCTAGATGCGTTCGCCAGCCAATCCAACGCATTCAACACAGCATTCATTGGATAAGATGACAGAAAACAAAAACAACGGAAGTTCTTACGGAGCCGAAAACATAAAGGTTTTACGCGGCTTGGAACCGGTCCGTAAACGTCCTGGTATGTACATTGGTGACACTGACGACGGAACCGGTTTGCATCACATGGTGACCGAAGTTGTTGACAACTCGATTGATGAGGTTTTGCAGGGATTTTGCGATCGGATTGCTGTCACTATACATGCAGACGGAGCGGTTTCCGTTGAAGATAACGGTCGAGGCATTCCGACCGATATCGTCAAAGAAGGCGGGCCAAACGGTGAAGATATGCCCGGCGCAACAGTTGTGATGACGGTCCTGCACGCTGGTGGAAAATTTGACGAAGAGTCGTACAGTGCTGCAGGAGGCTTGCATGGTGTTGGCGTATCTGTGGTGAATGCACTTTCGGAAAAGCTGTACATGACTATCCACCGGGAAGGCGAAGTTCACTATCAGGAATTCGCCGATGGGGAACCCGTCGAACCGATTCGGGTAACAGGTCAATCCGACAAAACCGGAACCACGATCCTTTTCAAACCGTCGGACAAGTACTTCAGCGATACTGAATTTCATTATGAGATCATTCATCAGCGGTTACGGGAGCTGGCTTATCTGAATTCTGGCATTCATATTGAACTCTACGATGAGCGTGACGGGCGCCGAGAGGTCATGAAAAACGATGGTGGCATCGTACAGTATGTAGCCGATCTGAATCATTCGCGCGACCCGATTAACCAAGACGTGATTTCGTTGTCTGGTGAACGGGACGGCGTGGTTGTTAACGCAGCTTTGCAGTGGTGCAATAACTATTACCAGGATAATTCCCGAAGCTACACGAATAATATCTATCAACGCGATGGTGGCACCCATACAACAGGTTTTCGCAAGGGTTTAACAACAACAATCACCGCGTATATGGACGATTTGGGTATCGGCAAGAAAATTTCAGTGAATGGAGACGATATTCGCGAAGGCTTGACATCGATTCTGTCGGTTAGGGTGAGCGATCCCAAATTCTCCTCTCAGACAAAGGACAAACTGGTATCCTCATCTGTCGAAAGCGCAGTGCGACAAGTGGTTTCCCAGGGCCTGAATGAGTTTCTGGTAGAAAACCCCAGAATCGCTCGTATGATTTGTGATAAAGCCGTTCACGCAGCCGCGGTTCGCGAGCGCGCACAACAGGCACGAAAAGCCGCTCGAAAGAATGGCTTTGAGTCAACCACCCTGCCAGGGAAACTGGCAGATTGTCAGGAGCAGGACCCGGCACTCAGTGAATTATTCCTGGTTGAGGGCGAATCCGCTGGTGGTTCGGCCAAGCAGGCTCGAGATCGAAAATACCAAGCGATTCTACCCCTTAAAGGCAAAATTCTTAATGTGCAGAAAGCATCGATTGACAAGATTGTGGCGTCTGAAGAAATTCAAACACTGATTGCTGCACTAGGAACTGGTGTTGACAATGATTTTGAAATCGAAAATTTGCGCTATCACCGCATCATCATCATGACTGATGCAGATATCGACGGCTCTCACATTCGCACCTTGCTACTGACGTTTTTCTTCAACAAAATGCGTCGTCTAATCGAAGACGGGCACCTATATATCGCGCAGCCACCGCTGTACAAAGCGAAGTATAAAAAGTCGGAAAAGTATCTGAGCGATGATGGTGAACTGGATGACTATGTGCTGGAGAATGCACTGTTGGATGCAAAAGTCGAACTGATGAATGGTTCAGACAGTGCCGCGATCGTGCTTGAAAAGGAAGCGCTTGAAAAACTCTGCCAGACTCGAATTGATGCTCGACTGGCAACCGAAAAACTATCAAATCGCAACATTGACCCCCGGGTGCTTTCTGTCCTAAGTAAGCTGCAGCCACTTGATCCGGATAAATTCGGTGATCAGGCTTACCTTGAATCATTCGCGGAAAAGATCTCAGAAGCATTGGAAGACGAACGCGGTGATTATTCTGTCGAGGTCATTCCTGCAGAAGGGGAAGAGCCTGAAGCTGGCTACCATATTAAGTTTGTTAGAGAACACATGGGAAGCCGTAGAGAGTCTTTGATTGACAGATTGATTGTGAGCTCATCCAGCTATAAGCTGATGACTGCCTTGGCTAATGAAATGCACAAGCACGATGTGTCGGCAGTTATTGCTCAGCGTGGTACAAAATCCGCCAAACATGTTGATCTGACCGAGGCAGTCGACTGGCTGATGCAGGATGCCCGCAAGGGAATGACCATTCAGCGCTACAAGGGCCTCGGTGAAATGAACGCAGATCAGTTGCGCGATACCACCATGGATATGAGTGAGCGCTTGTTGCGAAAGGTCAAGATCGAAGACATAGATGGCACCGACGAGACTTTTGAAATTTTAATGGGTGACAAGGTGCCGCCTCGGCGTGAGTTCATTGAAACCAAGGCCCTCTCGGCAAAAAATATCGATATCTAGATTCGATACTCGGATTCCCGCTCCTAGTGTAGCGTTTGCTTCGCAGACAGTACAAAAAGTGGAATTGTGGCATCAAACTGTGCGCCGTCATCGGCAATCATCTGGTAGCTTCCTTCCATCGTACCGACCGGTGTCTCAAGTACGGTTCCGCTGGTGTACTGGTAAGACTCTCCAGGCATGAGGTGCGGCTGTTCACCAACGACGCCATCGCCGCGTACCTCCTGTACCCGTTCATCACTGTCCTTAACGATCCAGTGACGTCGAAGGAGTTGCGCGCCAACCCTACCATAGTTGGTAATGGTGATGGTATAGGCAAATACAAAGCGATCTTCGTTTGGACTGGAACGGTGATCAAGATAGTGCGTTTCAACGCTCACATGAATGTCGTAGTCATCGGCCATTGCAGTAGTTCCCTGATGATTTTGTTCGTACCGTTTCTAATTGCTCTGTGAATTTTGTTCCGAAGCCTGAACTCTCATGTTTCGATAGCAACTCTGATGATAGTCAGCATCACCAAACAAGAGACCGAGTGTGAAAACTCGCTTAAGGTAGTGTCCAACAGGCATTTCATCCATCATTCCCATTGCGCCATGCAACTGCACCGCTTCTTCAGCATTGAGCAGTGCCGAGTTCGCGATTTCGCACTTGGCCGCTGAGATAATCATATCCTGTTGTGTTTCGTTTTCGGACTCGATCGCACGCGCCGCTTCACGGCGCATTGATTCAGCTAGTTGACAGCGCATGAACATATCGACCATGCGGTGCTGAAGTGCTTGAAAGGAACTGAGGTGTTTTCCAAATTGCTGACGCGTTTTTAGATACTCCAGGGTCATTTCAAATGTCACTTCCATTGCACCCACAAGTTCAGCACATATGGATGCGTTCGCATATCTTACGGCACGTTTGACGATTGGTAGTGTTTCCTGACCGTGAAGCAGAACCTGTTTTCTGTTAACTTCAACGTCTCTGAGTAGCACATCGGACATTCTCCCGCCGTCGTGTGTATGATGATGAGTCATTGCGACGCCCTTCTGATCGACTGGTACCAGACAGAGAGAACAATTGGCATTCTTAGGTTCAGCTTCATTACGCGCTAAAACCAATAGTTCCGACGCAACGTTGCCGTACAGAACTGCGGTTTTCGTACCATTCAAAACGATACGATCGTCATTTTCACTCGCTGTTGTCGCAATGTTATCAAGATCATAGCGGACCTGAGCTTCATAAAGCGCCGGCGATACGATGGCTCCACCTGTACCGATTCCGTCGAGAGTTTCAGTGCGTAGTGGTTCACGCTCAGATTCCTCAATGATTTTCGTCGAGACAAGCGCGCTTCCAAGAAATGGGTTGATGAATAACGATCGACCAAATTCTTTCGCAAGCGTTGAAACCAAAGCCATGTCTCCGCCCAATCCTCCAAAGTCTGTCGACATCGGCAAAAGCATCCAACCGAGTTCAGCCATCTCTTCCCACTGCCGGGTTGAGTACCCTGGTTCTTCATGGATGATTTTTTGGCGCGCCTCGAAGCTGTAGTGGTGGTCGAGAAACCGTCTGGCGGAGTCCTCAATTAGCGATTGCTGTTCGTGCAGGGCTGTGTCTGTCATTACGACAGCCCAAGTTCCGCTTTGGCAATAATGTTGCGCTGAATTTCGTTTGAACCCGAATAAATGGGAGTCTTTCGATAGTTGAAGTAATTCCTGGTGGCATCTCCAACTTGATAGAGGTTGTCAACTTGAAGTTCGGTGCCACCACGAGCGATATCAATTGCTGCGAAGTGGGCACTGGCTTCTGCAGTCAGGCGAAAGACATCCGACTGAATTTCAGTACCGCGAATTTTTAGCAGTGAAGCACCAGTGTCTACCGATTCAGCCCTCTGGTCACCAAGCAGCAAGCGCCTTTCAGTCATTTCCAGTGCATGTAGGGAACGTTCAATTTTGCAGTAGCGCTCGGCAAAATCTACGTTGTCGATCAATCGCACACCACCTGCAACGGGTGCGAACGCCAACTCTGTAAGCCGCTTCATACTGGCTTTGGTTCGAGATACCTCTGCAGTACCGAAGCGTTCCAGACTCAATAGATATTTGCCGATTTCCCAACCTTGTCCGGGTACACCAACAACGTTTTCTTTGGGAACTCGCACTTGATCGAAGAACACCTGGTTGACCTCGTGGGTATCTTCAAAAATTGTGAGAGGCCGAATCGTTACCCCGGGCGAAGAAAGATCAATCATCAGGAACGAGATGCCCTGTTGCTTGCGTTCACCACCGCCAGAGCGAAATAGTCCGAAAATCCAATCAGCGAGATGCGCATCACTGGTCCAAATTTTGGAGCCATTGATGACATACTCGTCTCCATCTTCTGTCATTCGGCACTGCAAAGAGGCGAGGTCGGAACCGGAATCAGGTTCCGAAAAACCCTGGCACCAAAAAATGTTGCCTTCGAGAATGTCCGGTAAAACGTGTTGTTTTTGTTCCTCGGTTCCATACTTGAATAGCGTTGGTCCTAGCATTCCGACACCATAAATCATCAAGCGCGGTGCATCATTCAAAGACAGTTCCTGTTCAAAAATATATTGCTGCTCATCGCTCCAACCCGGGCCACCATGGTGCTCTGGCCAAGAAGGACAGCACCAGCCGCCCTGATTGCGCAAAATTCGATGCCAGCGTACTTGAGCCTCTCGTGGCAGATCCATACGTTCGCAGGCAACCATCTGCCGAATATCATCGGGCAGGTTTTTCTGAATGAACTGCCGAACCGTCAGTCGAAATGCTTCAAGTTCCGGGGTGAACTGAGGAGTGATTAACATACAGGCTTTTCGAACGTTTGTACTTGGAAATTTCTGTTGAATTCATTCAATTTTATATCAGCGATGGGGTTGGTTTATGAACCCTAGAGTTTCGAAATCAGATGGTAAATCCGTTCACACGCCAATTGCAGGTTTTGGTCCGACTCGCCAATATTCATTCTAAGTATGCCTTCCCCACTCGGTCCAAATGCTGTGCAAGGTAATAGTGCGACATCGTATTCATTGAGCAGCTGCCAAGCAAATTCGTTGCCATCAATTCCCAGGTCTCTAATGTCGAATGTAACGAACATGCCGACGTTTGATCCGCGTATGATCACCCCTGAAATTTCACTCAATTTGGAAATGACCCAGTTTCGTTTGCGGTTGATTTCATTTCGTATTGTCCCTTCAATATCCTCTGATCGCGCCAGAGCTGTACTGGCGGCATCCTGGGTAAAAGGGGGCAGACCATAACTCATGCAGAGCGACAGACTAAACAGTTTTTCGATCAGTGGTTCGCTGGCTATAACCCAGCCCACGCGCCAGCCGGTCATGCGGTGAGATTTTGAGACGCTGGAGACGGTTACACAATGTTCGAATGCGCCAGGCAGTGCCGCGGGCGAACGAAAGGTGCCGGGTTCGGGGAAAAAGGCGTAAACTTCATCGGAAATCAGCCAGATGCCTTTGTCCTTACATAAATTGACGAGATCGACAATGAGCCTTTCTGGATAAACCATGCCTGACGGGTTATGTGGCGAATTAATTAGAATTGCGCGAGTTTTATCCGTAATTCTGCTGGAAACATCATCAATTGATGGTAAAAAGTTATTTTCCGGACGTGTTGGTACTGCTGAAATTGCAGCTCCGCCAACTGAAAGTGTGGCTGGATAAGTTGCGTAGTAGGGTTCGATCAGAATCGCTTCATCACCTTTTTCCAGGAGGCACAGTGATGTCGCAAATAAAGCGTTCTGAGCACCAGACATGATGGAAACATTGGATGCTGAGACAGATTTGCCCCAAAGTTTTGTATAACGAGCCGCTACTGATTCACGCAGGTGCAGTTCTCCACCAATTTCGCTATAGTGATGCCGTCCATTGTTCAGACTACCAACCGCGGCTTCAAGCACAGCCGTTGGTGTGGATTCAAGCATTTCCTGTCCGATTGAGAGAATAATCACGTTTTCACCATTCAATTGGCGACTCGCTGCTGCGTAGTGAATTTCCCAAGCATCTGAGCCAGGCCCGTCAACGCGGTCAGTGAGGCTGGCAAACTTCATGTGTTGGTTCCATCGATTAAAAAAATTACGTTAACTTAAATATAAAAGGGGAATTATGTACTTTCGTTGGCTAGTGTGGTAGCGATTAAAAATTGATATGTCATTTATTTGATGACCTTTGTCAACTGAAGCACATAATTTCCTTGCACCGCATTGTTCTGTGTAATTGAATACGCTTTTATGAATTTTGAAAGAATTAGCCGACCTGTTGCAGGGATGAAGGACCTGCTTCGTGACATCGGTGGTACCTATCTGGGTACCGCAACGGTCGCATTTCTTTTTTCAGCGACGGGACCCACTGCCATCATTATTTCAGTGGGTCTGGGCGGAGGTCTGACGCAAGCCGAAATCGGTTCTTGGCTCTTTGCCGGTTGCGTTTTCAGCGGTATTATCACCATCGGATTCTCGCTTGCATATCGGCAGCCACTCAGTTTTGCCTGGACAATTCCCGGAACAGTGCTGCTTGCATCAGCATTTAATCACTTGAGTTTTGCTGAGATTATTGGTGCTTACTGGGCAACCGCGTTGCTGTTGACTGTGATCGGCGTGTCTGGAGGGGTCGGTAAAGCCATGCGCTATGTACCGATGTCTGTTGTGCTAGCCATGGTAGCCGGTATATTTCTGCAGTTTGGTCTTGACTTGGTTTTGGCATTTGAAAGTGAACTGCTGCTTTCTGCCGTGATGGTCTTGGCATATTTGGGAACAGTACTGGTTCCAGGCTTGAGCGCGCGCGTGCCGCCAGTGGTAATGACCCTGATTGCCGGCATAGTCGTCGTTCTAATGACCGGCAATTTCACAACGGATCAGGAGATGGTTCAGTGGGTTGCATTACCTGCTTTTCAGATGCCACAGTTCAATCAACAGTCGATTTTCGAGTTGGTTGTGCCGTTGGCGGTGACAGTGCTGGTTGCACAAAATGCTCAAGGCATTGCGGTACTGATTAGCGGTGGTCACAAGCCGCCAGTCAACAACATGACTTTGGCCTGTGGTTTGGGTTCTGGGTTGTGTGCGTTGTTCGGTGCGGTTTCGATGTGTGTCACTGGACCATCCAACGCAGTGCTGGTAAGCGCTGGTAAACAGGATCGCCAATACACAGCAGGCGTGATGTTTGGGGTGATGAATATTCTGTTCGGCATTATGGCGTTTGTCGCAACCTGGTTGATTCTTAAGTTACCGCCAGAGTTTATAGCCGTATTGGCCGGTCTGGCTCTCTTACCGGTTTTGCTGCGAGCTTTTGTCGTCGCTTTTTCAAGTAATTTTCAGATGAGTGCACTGATTACCCTGCTGGTTACGGTGTCTGATATTTCGATATGGAATATCGGTGCGCCATTTTGGGGATTGGTGATTGGCATGGGCGTTGCCATCCTGATTGATCGGGAAGACTGGCGCGAGCACATGGCACAAGATCGTTAGAAGAGGTTCAACTTGTCATCACATAACTATGCTGATGGGGTTATGGCAGCTGGATTTGGAAGTAAGGGGGACGGGCTGGTGGCTATGGGTGGACTCGAACCACCGACTTCGGCATTATGAGTGCCGCGCTCTAACCGACTGAGCTACATAGCCACTTGTGGCAATCATGATTGGTCTGCATTTTCCATCAATGAAACGGATCATATTTTCTGCTGGCAGACTCGAAAAAGAAGATTTTATCAATTGACATTGAAGCCGACCGCAGAATTTTCGATTTCGAGTCAATGAAGGCAGTGGATTCAATATGAAATTGTACCGATTGGCACACACATCGTGTTAGCAGAACTTTAACATCATAAAATAAAACGACACAATGCTTCTTCTACTGGCTTAAACAAAGATAAAACCCGTGAAAATTTGCACCTGGAACGTCAATTCCCTAAAGGTACGTCTTGAGCACCTAAAGACCTGGTCTCAGCAAACAGACCAAGACGTAGTCTGTCTTCAGGAAACCAAAACGATGGATGATGCGTTTCCGGTCGATCCGATCATTGAAGCGGGATACAACGTGAGTTTTTTCGGCCAGAAGACCTATAACGGTGTGGCAATTCTCGCCAAAGGAGAGATAGGAGACATTGTCCGCGGAATTCCAGAGTATGAAGATCAACAGCGACGTGTTATTGCTGCATCAGTAAATGGGGTTCGAATCATCAATCTCTACGTGCCAAATGGACAGTCAGTCGGATCTGAAAAGTATCAATACAAGCTGGAGTGGTTTGCGCACCTGAAAGAATTCGTCCAGCAGGAAATCGATCAGCATAGCAAGCTGGTCATTGTTGGGGATTTCAATATTGCACCAGAGGACATTGATGTTCACGACCCGGAAGTCTGGGAAGGAAAGATACTCTGCAGTGAGCCGGAGCGACAGCAGTACAGGGATCTGATCGCAATGGGATTGATTGATGCGTTTCGTTTGTTTGAACAACCGGAGCGGAGTTTTTCCTGGTGGGACTATCGGGCAGCGGGGTTCCGTCGAGATTTGGGACTGCGAATTGACCTGATTCTGATCAGTGAAGCACTGCGTGACAGTTGCAGCCGTTGTGTTATCGACAAAGAGCCGCGCAAGTGGGAGCGGCCTTCCGATCATACGCCCGTATGGGCAGAATTCAATCTGTAAGTGCCTAAGGGCAGCTAGCCGTTTCGTCCCTCAGTTACACGGTCTAGATCAGCCAGGTCTTTGAATGTGCTACAGGCCTTAAGGCCATTCGATTCGAAAAGATTACGTACTGCATTGCCCTGATCGCTGCCATGTTCGACAATCAGCCAGCCCCCTGGTTTGAGATATTTCCGAATACCGCTCACAATGCTCCGAATTGATTCCAGGCCATCAGATCCGCCAATTAATGCCACTGGTGGTTCGAAGCTCATAAATTTGTCTGCAAGGCATTGATCATCACTGGCGATGTAAGGGGGATTGGAAACAATAATGTCGAATCTGCGATTCGGCAGCGCCTCTGTCCAACTGCCGCAACAAAAACTGACGTTGTCAAGTTCTAATGCTTTGCAATTCTGTTTCGCTACTTCAAGTGCATCGGCTGAGATGTCAGTTACGACCAGATGTGCCGCAGCAACTTCGGATGCGATCGCAAGTGCAATGCATCCCGATCCGGTGCCGAGGTCGGCCAATTTAGGACTCTCTATGGATTGACAGTGAAATAATGCCCGCTCAACAACGAGTTCAGTCTCTGGCCGCGGGACTAAAGTTGCGGGGCTGACCTGAAGGTCAATGGTCCAGAATGCTTTGGACTTCGTTATGTACGCAATCGGTTCGCCAGCCAGTCGACGCTGCAGCAGGTGTTCAAAATCTTCGGCCGGGATTGATCCAAGTTCTGCTGAGTCAAGAACTTCCAGCAGATTGCGATTGACTGAAAGTGCAGCGCACAGCAGCAGGTCTGCGTCCAGTGCCGCTGTGTCCGTTTTTTCGTTGAGCAACGCCCTAGCCGCCTGCCGAGCATTGCCAATCGTCTTTACCGTAGAAAGGTAGTTCACTGAAATGCATTCATATCAGCCATCAGACTGGCCTGATACTCAGTTGTCAAATGATCAATGATAGGCTGAATGTCGCCGGCTAGCAGTCCGTCGAGCCGATTGAGCGTTAATTTGATTCGGTGGTCGGTTACCCGGTTCTCTGGAAAGTTGTAGGTCCGAATTCGCTCTGAGCGGTCTCCGCTACCGACCAGACGTCTTCGCTCTTCAGATTCCTGTTCCTGCTGTTTTTGAATTTCAGCCTGAAGCAGGCGCGCACGCAGCATTGCCATTGCCCTTGCCCGGTTCTGATGCTGTGAACGCTCGTCTTGACACTCAACCACAACTCCGGTCGGCATGTGAGTGATGCGAACGGCAGAGTCCGTACGGTTGACGTGTTGACCGCCAGCTCCGGACGCGCGATAGGTGTCGACCCGCAAATCCTGTGGATCGATGGAGACATCATCAATTTTGTCAGCTTCAGGCAAAACCGCAACGGTGCACGCAGAGGTGTGAATGCGCCCCTTAGCTTCTGTTTTGGGAACCCGTTGAACACGGTGTGTGCCAGACTCGAACTTTAACTTTGAATAGGCACCTTTGCCGACCACCCGCATAACGACCACCTTGAATCCGCCGTGTTCGCCTTCATGTTGGCTGACAGTTTCGCTGGTCCAGCCTTGATTCTTGACATAAATCTGGTACATTCGATACAGGTCACCTGCAAAAATTGCAGCTTCATCGCCGCCTGTGCCAGCGCGAATTTCAAGAAAGAGGTTGCGGTTGTCGTTTGGGTCGCGTGGAAGGAGAAGGTTCTGAATTTTGCTGAGTGTCGCATCAAGACGTTCTTGAATATCGACAACTTCTTCAGCAGCGACGGTCTGAATTTGGGGGTCTGGGTCGTTCAGAAGTGACTCCACTTCTTCGAGTTCCGTTTCCAGATCTCGGAATTTTCCATATGATTCTACGACCTCTGAAATTTCAGACTGTTCAATCGACAACTCGCGCAACCGGTCAGGGCGCTGAACAATCTCAGGGTCTGACAGTTGTTCATTGAGTGTCTCATGTCGTTTAATGAGAACCTCAAGTTTTTCTCTCAACGTGTCTTTCATTAGAACAATGATAGCAAGGCCGCAGACTATGTTTTTCAGTGGCCTGAAGTGGGCGGCAAATCGTCGGTGGGGTGTTTTGAAACTGATGAGACCGACAGCACTATCATTATAATGTAATTGAATGAGTCAACGACAAGACGGCAATGAGCAAAGACCAGTTTGGCAAGACAAACTGAATGGGGTTCCATGTCGTGGATTGCAACTTTTGACAATTCATTTAAGCGGACTTGCTACGGTGCAATTTGGCGCTGGTTACCGCGCCAGGACAACTTCTCTCGCTGCTGCTTTTTGATAACTTTTCCAACTTTTAACATTATGTGTAGACCAGTATTGCGCCTTACTCTGGCAACGCTTATTCTGAGTGCGTTTATTTTGAGTGGCTGTGCTGCAACTCAGCCTACGGCAGATGGTACAGATGCACAAGGAACCGCTGAAGCCGAAGACTTGCGTCTTGCACCACCGGTCGATCTTTCTGCGGAGATTTTGCACCAGTTTCTGATCTCAGAACTCGCTTACTATCGAAATGACGTCTTAACTTCAATTGAAATTCTTGAGAAGCTGGCGTTTGAAACGAACGATCCTCGTATTGCCGAAATCGCCTCGCTCCGTGCAATCGGCAATCAGCAGTATGATGTCGCCTCCAATACCACAGACCTGTGGGTCATGCTTAGTCCGGATTCTGCAGAGGCATGGTTTTCCAACGCCGTATCGATGATTGCGACACAGCGATATGATGAGGCAGTCGAAGGATTTCAGAATAATTTGGATTTATCAACTGATCCTGATCGGGCCAAATTTCAGAGGGTCAGTCGTTCACTAAGCGGCAGCGTGGATCCGAATTTAGCCTTTGATCTGTTTGACAGAATCATTTCTGAATTTCCTGAGAGCATATTCGGTCGCCTGTACTCGATTGAACTTGCAGTAACTGCTGAAAAAGACGAAGAATTGATCGATCAGTTGATTACCGAAGGGCTGGCGATGGCACCCAAGTCCGATGACATGGCATCAGCCAAGTTTTTCGTTGAAATTCGACGTGGCGCTGTATCTGAGGCAGTGGAATTTGCAAAGAAATTTCTGTCCCGCAATCCCGACTCCCACAATCTTCGGCATCACTACGCCCGTCATCTGGCTGGTGAAGGGCTGTACCGCGAAGCGATCAAACAGTATGAGATGCTCACGGATGCTGAATCGCTATACATGCAAGGAACCTTGCACGAACAGGCAAACTTTCCAGAGTTATCGCGAGACAAATTCCTAGCGTTTCATAAACTAGAACCCGAAAATCAACGGGTTCTTATTAATCTTGCGGAACTGGCTCTTGAGAGGAAAGATTTCGAAGAAGCGGGTGTATGGATCAGTCGAATCACTAATCGTAATCTTGGATTCAGCAGGGATTTACTCACCGCAAAGTACATTGCAGGAATACGCAACATTGATGAGGCGGTCGCATTGCTGGAAGAACATCCGACGGAAAGTCAGCAGGAACGGATTCGAATCATTTTAGTCGTTGAAGATTTGTATCGAAATGACGGCCGGTTTGACAATGCGTTTTCCGTGCTTGAAGCCGGGCTGGAGGAGTTTCCTGGCAATACCACTTTACTGCTCGCAAAAAGCTATACCGCCGCTGAATTGAACCTGATTGATCAGGTGGAAATAACGGTCAATGCAATTCTTGCCCAGCAACCTGACAATGCGTTGGCGCTCAATGCATTGGGGTATACGCTGATTGATCAAACGGACCGGTTGGAAGAGGGAACGGATTACATCGCGAAGGCACTGGAGATTAAACCGAACGACCCCTTTATTTTGGACAGCATGGGCTGGGCGCATTTCAAAATGGGCAACTTCGAGGACGCAATTGAGTTTTTGAGTGTCGCACTCTCTCGCCGGGACGATCCAGTCATGGCGGCCCATTTGGGCGAAGTGTACTGGACAATTGGACGCACCCAGAAAGCCAGACAACTTTGGGATGATGCGCGCAAGAAATCGCCCGAAAATGAAATCCTTATCGAGACAATTGAACGATTGACCAGCCAATGATCGCGCGGCTGGCACTGGTCGCTGTTTTGGTGATGACGGGATGCTCAACGCAGAATGTCAATTATTCATTCGATCCAGCGATTCTTGACTCACATCTAAGCACTCTAGATTTACTTGACAGCTGGGATATTCGAGGGCGTCTTAGTGTTCGTACAGACAAAGGTGGACACATTGGTCGAATAGCGTGGGCGCGTAGCGGTACCAATCACCAGATTGACATCTACGGCAGCCTGGGATCAGGTCATATTCGAATCGTTGTCGATCCCCGCGAGGCTGTGTTAACTGACTCGGATGGCTGGATATCGGTCGGCGCCAACGCTCAAAGTGTTCTCGATGTTTACCTCGGTTGGCGATTTCCAGTGACTGAAATGGAAAGCTGGATTCTCGGTAAGGCTTACCCCTATTCATCTGCTGAGCAGAAGTGGGATACATCCGGCCACGTCGTTGAGATTGAGCAGGAGGGATGGCAGGTCGTGTTTTTGGAGTACGACACATTTGACGGCTACGATCTTCCGACTCGTTATCGAATTTTTGCAAGTGATGATCTTCAGCAGGAAATGGCGGAACAGCGGCCTCAAGCGGAGGTGCCGAGTCAAATCAGGCTGGTGATCAACTCTTGGTCACTTAACTGACAACACTGAGAGTTTCAGAATGTTGACTCGGCTTGCACCTGCCAAAATCAACTTGTTTCTGCACGTTACGGGTCGATTCGATGATGGATATCACGAATTGCAAACCGCTTACCATCTGATCGACTGGTGTGATGAAATTGAATTTGAACTCACCAGTGACGGAAGCATTGGCCGAGGCAGGGACATTGAAGGCGTTGAGGAAGCGAACGATATTACCGTCCTCGCCGCTCGCAAGCTAAGGTCCCGTTTCCCGGGTTCTGAAGGTGTGATGATTCGTTGTAACAAGCACATTCCAATCGGTGCAGGTCTTGGTGGCGGTAGCTCCGATGGCGCGACGACTCTGCTTGCGCTGAACGAATTGTGGGAGTTAGGAGCCGAACTCGGCCAATTAGCTGAAATAGGCCTAGAGCTCGGAGCGGATGTACCCGTTTTTATATTCGGAAAAAATGCATGGGCGGAAGGTAGAGGCGAAATTCTGTCCGGCGTTTCAGTCAACGAACAGCTCTACCTTGTTGTCTACCCTGGTTTCTCAGTATCGACAGCACGAGTTTTTGAGGCGTTCCACGGAGTTCCTTATACGGAGAAAATTGACAATGAACAATTTTCTACGGGTGACACAGTGAATGATCTTGAGGCAATCACATGTACTCTGTATCCTGAGGTGCGTACGCTGATTGACTTTCTGAAGCAATGGGGGTTGACTCGAATGACGGGTTCCGGCAGCGCCGCGTTTATGCCAATTCAGAGTCGCGAGTTTGGTGAATCCATAATTGCAGAATTGCCTGCAGCCTGGATTGGACGTGTGTGTTTAGGTCAGGCGAGTTGATACCTGCGTCTAAATTAGGTTAAACGGCTGGTGATGAATTTGCCGGTTCATTTGCCCAGAGTCGTTTGGTGACGACAAAATAGGGCAATATCAGAAACAGGGCTGAAATCAGCTTTACCGCATAATCGCCAATCGACCAGCCTACCCAGGGGAGACCAGTGCCAGCAAATGCGATGCTGTAGAAAATGACTGTGTCAACAGTTGAGGCGATGCTGGATGAAATAAGCGGAGCGTGCCACCAGTTTTTGTGACGCAGTCGATCGAAGATGCCGATATTCGTGAGCTGGCCAATGATAAATGCGCTGCCTGAAGCTGCCGCGATACGCGGTGTGGCGAGCCAGAAAGACAACACAACGGCTACAGCAAACCCAACGTAAGCGACCTTCCGAGCTCGTTCTGCACCGAGTCTCCTATTGATCAGGTCGGTAATGAAGAAGGTGATGGGAAAGCTGAAATGCCCCCACGTTAACCAGTCGTTAATAGGATAGCCGACCAGAATGTTTGAGGCTGTAATGACTGCCGCCATCGCGACAATCCCTAGAATTAGAGAACGAACTAGGCCGGTCTGACTCAAGATCGCTTTCCCTCACTCCTCAAGTTATTCGACAGCCGGCATTTCATCAACGAGAAACTGCGGATCCAAACGGGCAGAGAATAAATTGATACGCCAGTCCAAGTGTGGTCCAGTACTACGTCCAGATGAACCAACCGTACCAATCACCTGGTTTTTCTTGACGTAGCCACCAACTTCAACCAGAATTTTGTCCATGTGCAAAAATGCTGATGAAAGACCGTGTCCGTGATCTATTATCATGGTGGCGCCGGAAAAGAACATGTCTGGGTGTGCAACAGTTACCACACCACCTGCCGGCGCGCGAACCAGTGTTCCAGTTGGTGCATGAATGTCGATGCCGTAATGAGGCCTGCGCGGCTCACCATTCAGAATACGCTGGCTGCCATAGACTCCTGTGATGATGCCGTGAACAGGCCAGTCAAATTCATCAAGAAAATCGAGCCTGGGATCGTCAATATTGCGCGCTTTTTTGACTAGTGCAGAATCCTTTGCAATACGTTCATAGTCTTCTTCTGACGGTGTTACTTTGCTCGGTGGAATTCCATCTATACGCTGGATTTGATAACTTCGGGGGCTAATTTCAATGGTGCTCGTATATGCTGACCCGTCCGGATGTTCAACGACCAACTGCCAGCTGAGCTTTGCGTCGCGCCCAAATCCAATTAAAAAATTTCCAGCATCTGAAACCCGAACATTTTGCTTGTCGATCAATACTGTCGAACCGGGTTCGGTGTTTCCAAACAGTAATCCACCTTGGGTGAAGTTCCCCTTGAGTTGTGCGCCGCGGTTGATGCTCGAACCCGAATCAGCCCATAGTGCTGTGCTGGCAATAAAGTACAGCAGACCGACTGCAACTACATGTACAAGGCATCTTCCCATTAATTGATTCATGATGCAAGCATTAGGGTTTTGAGGTCTTCCGGATTGCTCGAAATCCGCCGATAGCGTTCGGGAAGATCAATAATCTCCCGCAGCTGTTTAGGTATGGGTACTTCAATATTGAGCGTCTGCTCAATTGTTTCAGGAAATTTAGCCGGATGAGCTGTCGCTACAACCATAACCGGTGGTTCCAAACCACTTTCAGCCTGATTGACCGCATTCAACGCCACAGCGGAATGTGGATCGACAATTTCACCGGTATCTGAGTAGTGTCGAGCAATAGTCTCGCAAGTCTGTTCATCATTGACCCGATAGGCACTGAAATGTTTGCGAGATTGCATCAGCTTGTCCTTTTCGATTTTGAAATTGCCAGTTTTTGTTAAATTCTGCATTAGGTTGTCGACACGGTGACCATCGCGATCATACAGCTCAAAAAGATATCGTTCGAAATTACTGGAGACTTCGATATCCATGCTGGGTGTAATGGTTTGCTTGACACCGAGTTTTGTCATCTCTCCACTTTCAAAAAAGCGCGTTAGTATGTCATTAGCATTTGAACAGACCAGAAGTTTACCCATGGGCAAACCCATTTTGGAAGCTGTCCAGGCAGCGAATACATTTCCGAAGTTCCCTGTTGGAACTGCGAAGCTGACCTTGGTGTTTAAAGCGCCGATCTTGAGAACTGCATAGAAGTAATAGGCAACCTGAGCTGATATTCGGCCCCAATTTATTGAGTTAACCGCACCAAGCACGTAGCGCCTTTGAACTTCGCGATCACCGAAGATGGTTTTGACTATCGCTTGACAGTCATCAAATGTACCATTAACGGCGTAGTTGAAGATATTTGAGTCTTGATTGGTGGTCATCTGGCGGCGCTGCATCATGGAAACCCGCTGAAATGGGTGCAACATGTAAAGGTCAATTGTGTCGCGCCCTGCTACCGCGCTGATAGCTGCTGAGCCTGTATCGCCCGAGGTGGCACCAACAACGGTCAGGTGCTCACCGCGCTTTCGAAGACTCCAATCCATAACCCTGCCGAGAAACTGAAGTGCGTAATCCTTAAAGGAAAGCGTAGGACCATGAAAGAGTTCCATCATGTAGACGCCAGATCGAATCTCTCGAATGGGGGCAATTTCAGGGTGACTGAAATTGGCATACGCATCCGTGACAATCTGATTGAGCTGGTCCCGCGGCACACTGTCACCAGCGAACTTCCGCAGCACCTCCAGCACCACTTCACAATACGATTTGCCGATTAAAGACTTTAATTCGTGGTGATCGAATTTTGGCCACTCAGCTGGGACATAAAGACCGCCATCCGGTGCAAGCCCACAGGTTGCAGCCTGCTCGAAATCAAGCTCTGGGCTCTGAGACCGCGTACTGATGTATTTCATTTAAGCGTTTTCTTTGAATCTAGGCGTCTTCAGGAGAGGGGAAGTTAATGTAATGAGCAATGACATCACTAGACCTCACGAGCCTGAGAGCTCTGGTGCACAGCAAATTTAAATTTTACCGTATCGCAGCATGAGTTTAGACAACCACTAATACACGATTAGGTGCGGTTATGTTGCGTTGCGTTTTCGTCAATTCGCATTTACATTGCGCCAATTTAACAGATATTCAACTGGCAAGGTACGATAAAGGCAGAGCTAAAAAACGGACACCGAACTTTTTGATGTCGATTAATTACATTAAAAACAATAAGATAACAACCAATATATAGCGATCACAGCGCTTTAGCCCACACTATCACGAAAGTAGGCCGTATTGAATAAAAAGCAGCTTTTAACTTCGATTCACAATCGCCATGATTTTCAACTACGCATTTAATCCTGCGGCAGCGACTGATGGATTTGCAGGGGCAGCAGTTGCGGCAGCCATCCGTTTTGGTGTGGCGCGAGGTGTTTTCTCAAATGAATCCGGACTTGGATCAGCGGCAATCGCCCATGCCGCAGCACGAACCAACAATCCGGTTAGACAAGGCATCATCGCAATGCTCGGAACATTTATTGATACGCTCGTGGTCTGCACCATGACAGCACTGGTGATTTTGACATCTGGTGCATGGACGCTGATCGCTCCAGAAGGTGGCGGTTACACCGGTGCGGTACTAACCTCTCAAGCTTTCGATGTCAGCATTGGTGGCGGTCAGTACATCGTAACTGTTGTGCTGGTAGTGTTCGCATTCACCACCATTTTGGGCTGGTCTTATTATGGCGAACGATGCTGGCAGTATCTGTTCTCAGAAAAAAGCGTGATGATTTATAGAGCATTTTGGGTACTGGCGGCACTTTCGTTTGCCAACGTGAAAGTCGATTTCGTGTGGAATCTATCTGATACGTTGAATGGACTGATGGCCATACCAAACCTGATTGGATTGCTATTGTTGGCGATTACTTTGAAGAGCAGGGTACGCCGTTATCACGGACTAAACTACCAAAAGCATAACAGCTTTTATCTCTGAATCTAATCTGGCGGTTTGCTCTACAGCAGGCTGCCAGGTTTTTTCTTTCACTTACAAACAGAACAGGCTTAATTTATTGAACTTAGTTCCTTGGCCAGTTGAGTGCGTGTGAAGCGAACGCTGATGGCGCAACCACGTTGTATTGACCATCTTGAATTTGGCGTAGCACCATTGGCTTCGCTATATTGTTTCCAGCTTCTGAAAACTTGATCTGACCGTAGAAAGTTGAGAAATTCGTTTCAGTCAGTGCATCGCGTACAGCTTCTTTATCAAGTGTTCCGGCGCGTTCAAACGCATCTTTGAATACATAAACGGCTGCCGAAGCCTGAGCGGTTTGGTATGGGACCGTCTTTTCGGCGTATTCCGGGTAGGCTGCCTTGAATTCCTGATCGTAATTTGCGGCGGTTCCAAAGATTTCATCGCCATAAGCCAGCGTTTCTGCCCACTGTGTCGCGCACAGAAGGTCGTTGGCGGCTTCGCCGAAATTTCCAACTACATCAGCTGCTTCGCAGTGCGTAATGGCGATCATCGGGACATTCACGTTTTGTTCTTCAATTTGTCGGACAGCAGTGGCAGCTCCTTTTGAATACCCACTGACTATCAATACGTCTGGTTTCAGCAATATCACCTTGGTCAGAATTGCGCTCATGTCAGAGAGGTCTCGCGGCAACTGCTCATCAACAACGATCTGCATGCCATATTTGCTTGCATCCTCGAGCACACCAGCCCGGATATCCAGTGAAAATGGATCATTTCCAACAGCAACAGCAACTTTGACATCATTGGTAGCCATACCGGTTTCTTCTGCTTTTTCAGCAGCGAGCGCAATCGCAGAGGCCAGATACTGTTCAGATGTCGAAAGTACTGCGAACAGGTACCTGTATCCCTGGTTAAACAAAGAACGACTGGCACCTTCAGCTTCGACCATGGGAATCTGAAATTTTTCAGTCACTGGCGCGATTGCTTTCGTCAAACCTGAAGAATATGGTCCAAGCATATACTGAACTTTGTCCTGGTTGATCAATCGCTCGGCAAGTGTTGCGCCACGATCGCCCTTCGATTCATCATCGTAGTAGATGACACTGAAGTTGTAGCATTCGTCGCCGATTTTGACGCCACCAGATTCTTTGATCTTTTGAATCGCAAATTCATAACCGTTCTTGGTATGTACACCATTGGTTGCATATTTGCCGGTCAGTGAGATTGCTGATCCAAGTACCAACTCCTTACACTCAGCCTGTGCCGCTGAATTTGCAAAAAACAATGCAATGCTGGTTAAAAACAGACCCAGCACTTTTTTCACTTTCATGCCCTAAACCTCCTAGGGTTGTAAGCATTAGGCCATTGGCCTGCTGTGGATGAACAAAAAGTAGTGTTCAATATACCAAAGGGATGTCTGACGCACGGGAGGCATGTCGACACAGTAACTGACAAAAATTTCATATTTAGAAATCAAACTCAGGGAATCGACGTATAGTAATTGCTGTCAATGATCGTTAAATGCAAGAACTGATCATAAGTCAACAAAAGCAAACAGTTTACCAGTCAATCAATGGTTTAGAGATTCACATCGGCATGAATATAGAACTGTGCGAGCGCTAAATTTACACAGCCAATGCGGTCTGAATCGTAGGCTGGTTGTGAGTCTGCGACTTCATGCAGTTAGATAAATCGAGAACCTTGAAGTCCCTTTCTTTTACCGCTGATCTGCACCAATTCAGTAGCTTAAATCGATTGAAATTTCCCTGATGTAGGGTGATGCGATTGAATTACTGCTTTCCAGTCAGTGAGATGCGTCGTCCAATCCAGTCGGGATGATCTGTTTCCACTGCATTCTGTAGCATGTTCTGTGTGGCATCCGGCATCGGAGCGGTGCGTGATTCGCGTGTATTGTAGTGAAGCATAATCATTTCACCCGTTGCACAGATGTTACCGCTTACAACCATCATATGGGCACACCAGATTTTCTTTGGATCAAATCCGAGAATTATGGTTTCAACATCTAGATGAGCTGGTTTTCTGACTTCGTTGACGTAGCGAACGTGTGTCTCCAGTGTGTACAGCGCACAGCCTGTCTCGTCAAAGTAAGGAACGCCAATCTCAAAATGTTCCTGCATGGCCCAATTGGCATTCGTGAACGGAACCAGATAATATGCTTCGTTCAAGTGGCCATAAGCATCAAGCCAACCGTCTTGCAGAGGTTCGGAATGAAAGTTAAATGTCTTCACGCGGATGTCTCCCGAATTTGAATTAGTATTGCAAAAATATAACCCGAATGCACTTACGACTGGTGTGGGATAATGGTATGAAGGCAGATACGCAAAGCAATTGCGTTTTTGGTTTTTGACTTGTTGTGGAAACTGATTAGATTAAGGGCAACGGCACCATAAAGCCTTACAGGAGGCACAAATGTCCGCTTCATTGAGAGTGATTGTATTGCAGCATATCGCATGCGAGCATCCTGGTATATTTCGCCGGTTTATGGAAGAAGACGGAATTCAGTGGGATCCAATTGAATTGGATGAAGGTGAAACAATTCCAGATCTCGCGCCTTACGATGCGATGGTATCCATGGGCGGCCCGATGGATGTCTGGCAGGAAGACGAGTTTCCATGGTTGGCCCGCGAGAAGGAGGCGATTCATGAAGCAGTTCGTGTACGAAAAATGCCCTTTTTGGGGGTGTGTCTGGGACACCAGCTGCTTGCTGAAGCTGCAGGCGGCTCGGTAGGACTTGCTAACACGCCAGAAGTTGGAATGCTGGATGTCGAGTTGACACCAGATGCCGCAGACCATCCACTGATGTACAGCCTTCCTGGCAAATTCAAAACACTACAGTGGCATGGTGCTGAAGTCAAAACATTACCAGACGATGCTTCAGTGCTAATGTCTTCTCCTGTATGCCCGATTCAATCTTTCGCGGTCGGGCAGGCTGCGCTTGGCATTCAGTTCCATGTTGAAACCGGGCCGAATACGATTGATGAGTGGAATGCGGTGCCGGAATACGAGGCAGCCCTGCGCAAGACTTTCGGTGATAACGGTGCAGTGGATCTGAAGAAAAAAGCCGAAGAATATGAAACGGAATTGTCAGCAACAGCCGGCAAATTGTACCGAAACTGGGCTAGTACGCTGTTAAAAGCGAGCAAATAGCTTTAATTGATCGATTCCTTTACCGGTTGTTAGTCGTCTATCGATCAAACTGATTTGTTTCTAAGCAGTACTTTTGCAATTCGGCGCTTGCCAACCTGAAACACATGTGATGCACCGGCCGGTATCAACATCCTTGAGTCGTTGACGCGCTCACCATCGATTCGAACAGCTCCTTGTCGGACGAGCCGATGTGCGTCAGAGGTTGAGTCGACGAGATTTGAATCTTTAAGCAGGTTGGCCAATGCAATATTCCCTTGGATGATGTCCAGAATCTGTTCATCAACGTCATCGGGAACTCCGCCTTTCTGGAATTGCGCGATAAACGCCTCATGTGCCCTTTTCGCATCGGTTGCAGAATGAAAGCGTTCTACAAGCTCCTGGGCAAGCAGGAATTTGACATCGCGCGGATTAAGGCCGTCGGCAACCTGCTGCTTGAGAGTGTTGATTTCGTTAACCGTGCGTGCACTAATCAATTCAAAGTAGCGCCACATCAAGTCGTCTGAAATTGACATGATCTTGCCGTAAATCTCACCAGGCGGTTCGTTGATGCCGATGTAGTTGTTCAGTGACTTTGACATCTTTTTGACACCATCGAGTCCTTCCAGGATGGGTACCGTGATGACAATCTGAGGTGGTTGCGAATAGTTCTTTTGCAACTCTCTGCCGACCAGCAGATTGAACTTCTGGTCGGTGCCCCCTAGCTCGACATCCGAGCGAAGTGCAACAGAGTCATATCCCTGAACTAGAGGATAAAGAAATTCGTGTATGGCGATAGACTGCTGGTTACTGAAACGAGTCTTGAAATCATCCCTTTCCAGCATTCTGGCGACGGTGTGTTGTGCCGCGAGTCGGATCATCATACTGGCGCCTTGATTTTCGAACCATTCAGAGTTGAATCGAACGATTGTTTTGTCTGGATCAAGTACCTTAAATACCTGCTCCTTATAGGTTGAGGCATTAGCGTTGATTTCTTCTTCGGTCATTGGCGGGCGAGTCGCTGATTTACCGGAAGGGTCGCCAATTCTACCGGTAAAGTCACCGATCAGGAAAGTGACTTTGTGGTCGAGTTGCTGAAACTGACGCATTTTTTCGAGTAGCACGACGTGTCCCAGATGCAAATCAGGCGCTGTAGGGTCAAAACCCGCTTTGACGTTTAACGGTCTATCCAGTTTAAGCCGTTCAATGAGTTCTGATTCAAGCAGAATTTCGTCGGTTCCGCGGCTGATCAGACTGAGGTGTTCTTCGAGTGAATAGGACAATGCGTAAATCCTTATCTGAAAGTTTGGTGTGAATAGATAGACACAAGGTGAGTGACAAATGAAATTTTATTGCGAATTACTGTGCTGTGTTTGGGGATTCCTGATGGTATGCGACTTAAGTTGTACGCATATGGTGGGATGGTTGTGAGTCACCTACTCCGCTTGCTTGTGCAGAAAAAAGGGATGATTTCTATGCGCCGTCAACCACATCACTATCTCGGTTGTTTTTGGCTGCGATATCTGTTGATTAAATATTGATCTAGAAGGTGGCGGTTTGAGCGAAAGAAGCGAAACGTGGTAAAAAAACTCTACTCTTATCTGCCAGACTGTCGAAATTTGTCGTGCCCGCAACTTGAGGATTTCATAAAGTGCATGCTATTTGATGCGAAGAATTTCCCCGCCAATGCGGAAGTTGTTTAGGGTTGATAACGAGAGCGCTGAAAAGCCACCGATTGAAATAAAGACGGCAAACCGGCTTGAGCGGTTGCTTGGATTGAATTCGGGTTTCTGGACTAATGTGATAAGAAAATCACCAACTTCGATAAGGAGATAAATCGAAGTTCATTGCTGAATTTTGTCGACATACCATAGTGAGAGGAACCTCAATTTTTGCCTCAAACCAGTTGGTTTTCATACAGACTATAATTGAGCGAAAAGTCTTTGCTGAATTGACAGGCAAAATCGCAACTTTGCGAGCTTCTGGGGATAGAACTATAACAACGCTTTGCCAGTGCTGATTTCCAATGAATAACAACTACGACAGCAAGGAGAACTATGCAGGTCGCCATTCAACGAGCTCACCTGCTAGTGATTGGCAGCGTGCAGTTCCATTCGACGTTCAAAATGACACGCCGCTCAAAGGATTAATTTATTTCACAGTCTTTACAGCGCTCTCGTTATCAATTCTGGCTTTTGCGCTGGTCCCTCAACTGAGGGTCGACGATAAAAACTTCAATTCTATAACTGGAATTGCCCCGCCAGTTTCACAGGCTATCACCAAAGAAGCGACACCTGCATCTGAAGCGGCGCAAAATATCGAGTTAGAGACTGACGCACAGGATGGTGGCAACCCAGTTAATATTTTGGAGCAGACGGTCCAAACTGATAGTGAGCTAGACCAGCCATTGGGACTCACCTCTTCAGCGATGGAACTGACTACAGCTGAAACTAGCGGATCAGCGAAAGAGACAGAAAGTACCGGCGAACAAGTCAGTGTTCAGGAGCCAGTAGATGTGTCTGCTACCGGACCCGCACAACTTCCAGAACCACCTGACCCCGCGTTGGAGTTGGCAACGACCGAATCAAGTGAAGAACTTGCACCAGAGACAGACCCTCAACTCTCTTTTGAATTGAGAAATCATACCGAAGAGGTGATCGAAGTCACTGAAACGCCTGTTCAACCATCCGAGCCGATGACTCTGCTTACAACTGAACTGGCTGCACTTACAGATTTTGATGCAGAACATCAGAATCTTCCCGAGTCAATCAGTGATTTCGAATCGACAGCCTCTGTTGGACAAGCGCCGGTTCAACAAGCCGAATTGACCGTAGTAGAGCCGCGGTCACTTGAGACGGAGTTAGCCCAGGTTGACGAATCGGAAACGGATCGTCAAAGTCTTGAAGAGCTGGTCGTGCCTGTCGAGTCGGTGTTACAGGTTGAAACAGAGCACGGACAACAGGTTGAACAGATGCAGCCCGAGTTGGCCGTTGTTATCGATTCTGAAATTGATGCTCAACAATCCGGTGGACCAGCAAGTAACCAAAAGTCGCCGGAATTCACTGTAACAGATTCGGACCAAGGTTCCAGGCCGCTGCAATCAGCCACAACTGAAATAGCTCAGATTGCTGCAATGAGGGATATCCAGCAAAGCCATGTTGAACCGGTCAACGACACTGAATCTAGTGCTCGCATCGATGAAGAGTCAGTCGAACAGCCCAAGCTAGCTGTTCCGGTACTGGAACAGCTTGCAACTGAACTGGTTGCTATTACAGACTTTGATGCAGAAAACCGGAATCTTCCCGAGCCAATCAGTGATATCGAATCGGCAGCATATGTTGAAGAAGCACCGGTCCAACAATTCGAATTGGCTATGCTTGAACCGGAGTCACTTGAGACGGAGCTGGCGCAAGTTGCTGAATCAGTCACAGATGGCCAAACTTTTGACGAACTGGCCGTGTCCGCCGAGTCGGAGGTGCAGTTTGTAGCAGAGCACGAGCAGCAGGTCGAACAGATTCAGGCCGAAATAGCCGTTGTTTCAGGTGCTGGTAAGGATGCTCAAAATTCCAGTGAACCGGTAAACGAGCGCGAGGAACCGGAATCCATAGAAATGGAGCAGGACCAAGGTTTCAGTGAACTGCAGCCAGATACGACTCAATTGGCTCGGACTGCTGAAGTTGATGTTGCCCAGCAAAGTCACATTGAGCCGATCAGCAACACCGAATCCGTTGCCCGCATCGGTGAAGAGTTAGTTGACCAATCACAGCCAGCTGTACCGGTACTGGAACCGCTTACAACTGAACTGGCTGCACTTACAGATTTTGATGCAGAAATCCAGAACTTTCCCGAGTCAGTCCGCGATATCGAATTTGCGGATTATGTTGGAGAATGGTTTGTATCAGGACCGGCGCTGCTTGAGACGGAGCTGGCAAAAGCTGCTGAATCAGTGGCCGATGATCAAAGGCTTGTCGAACCGGTTCTGCCCGCTGAGTTGGTGGTACAGGTTGAAGTAGAGCACGAACAACAGGCTGAACAGATTCAGCCCGAATTGAACATCGTTTCAGTTCTGGCCAAAGAGGCACAAGATCCTGGTGAATTGGCAAGCAGTCGCGAGGCACCGGAATTCATTGAAGCAGAATTGGACCAAAGTCTCGGTGAACTGCAGCCAGCCACGACTCAATTGGCTCGGGCCACTGAAGTAGATGTTGCCCAGCAAAGTCACATTGAGCCGATCAGCAACACTGAACCTTTCGCCCGTATCGGAGAAGGATCAGCTGGCCAGTCCCAACCTGTCGAACCAACGGTGGAACCGGTTGAGACTGATTTGGCTGAAACTACTGAGTCGGAGACGGGCGACGAGGGCGTTGGTGGACCGATTAGCGATTACGAACAGGCGCTTCAGCTTGATCAACAGCCTAATCAACAGACACAGCCAGACGTTACCGTGCTCGAACCCGTATCGGGTGAAGAAAAGTTGGTACCAACCGGAGTAGCCGAGCCAGTCATTCTGCTGTCCACCGACCTTGAGTCTCTAGCGAACGCACCTGTGGTTTTAACTGAGTCGATTGTTCGTCCTGGTGATTCACTGTCGTCCATATTCAATCGTAATAACCTGTCCTACAAAATTGCCCAAAGGCTGATTAGTGCACCGGGCAGCAAACCAATCTCTGTGCTGTATCCACGCGACCATTTTAAGTTCGTCTGGAGTAACAACAAACTGCTTGGCATTGAACTTCGTCGTAAAAATAAACTTTCGCTAATGGCAACTTACGATGGAAGACAGTTTTCCGTTATCAATATCAGAGAGGCCCGACGCGCTGGTACGATTGTGAAGTTGTTGAAGCAGGAAATTGATTCCGTAGAACGTGAAGATCTGATTGACTATGAGACTCAATACGCAAAACTAAAGAGTACAAATTTGAAGTGGAGCACCATCACTGTAAAAAAAGGTGATGCATTGAGCAAAATTTTCAGACGTACTGGCCTTTCTGCAGTTGAAGCTATTGCTGTTGCAGGCTACCCCGGTAATGAGTGGTTGGCCACCGGTTTGAAACCAGGACAGGAGATGAATATTGCAAAGTCTGAGGAGGGGAAATTTGCAATCCTAGAGGTTCCTGAGAAGGGAACAGCAAAAGTTCGGCTTGTTTTTCCAGTGGAAGACGGATTCTTCGCAGGTTTTAAAATGATCAAGGCTGAAGTTCAGGAACACTATGCCTGTGCAGAAGTTGAGAGCAGTCTTTATACTGCAGGATATGCGATCAATATTCCTAGAGAAGTAATGGACGAATTTGTATCGTTGTTTGAATCGCGTTTTGACTTCAGCCGACAGTTACAACAGGATGATCAATTCTGCGTCATTTATGATCGTGAATACATCAAGGGTAAGCCTTTAAAGGAAATCAAAATTAAAGCGGGATCTCTGATTCAGGAAAACGCTGAGTTGCGCGCCTTCCGGCACGTTGATGATGATCACAGGGTTGCCTACTATGACAGCGAGGGTTTGAACATGCAGGGACACTTCCTGCGGTCACCAATCAAGTCTGCAAGAGTAGTTTCAAATTACAGTAAAAGACGCTACCACCCGGTGCTGAAAACCAATCGGCCCCATCTTGGTGTTGACTATGGCGCCAGAACTGGAACTCCAATTCGGTCGACTGCAACCGGACAGGTCATTAAACGTGGATGGTCCGGCGGTTATGGCAAAATGATCGTTGTTCAACACGGCAGCAAATATCGTACGCTTTATGCCCACATGTCACGCTATGCTGACGGCACCTCGGTTGGTAGCTACGTCAAGCAAGGGCAGGTGATTGGTTACGTCGGTTCAACCGGCCTGTCTACGGGTCCGCATTTACACTATGAATTTCATGTAAATGGTAGACATCGCGATCCGTTGCAATATGACATGCCAAAAGGCCAGCCCATTCCAGAACAATACAAAGTCACCTTTCAATCAGTAGTCGACGAATTCAGCAAACGTCTGGTAAGTATTGATTCACCACAGGTTGAGTACCGTCCCTCAACTGTCCAAACTGCGAGCAGCCAGTAACAGTCAGTTGAGTGTTTTTGCTGCTGTTCCAGCAAATATTTGATGGACACCCTATTTGCCGGACTGATGTCTGGCACCAGTCTGGATGGAGTTGATGCTGTCCTCGCTTCATTTGATTCTGATCAACGTGTCAAGATTATCAATTCAGAATTTCTTCCATATCCGAAGACATTTCGAAAAAAACTGCTTGAGCTAATCAATGACCCTCATTCAGACAAGGTATTTATTCGAGAAATTGATGTTGAGCTGGGTGAACTGTATGCACAGGCCGCTCTAAAGCTAACGGCTGAACATCAACAATCTCATGTGCGGGCAATTGGTTGTCATGGCCAGACAATTTTGCACCGACCCGATGCTGATCCGCCATTTACCTGGCAGGCAGGTGATCCAAAGACGCTTGCACAATTGACCGGTATTGCGGTTGTCAGTGACTTTCGTAGCGCTGATATGAACCATGGCGGTCAAGGCGCACCACTGGCACCAGCGTTTCATCAGTATGCCTTTAGCACGGAAAAAGAAGCGATTGCAGTTGTCAATATCGGTGGTATCGCTAATGTTACTTACCTTCCTGCTGATAAAAGCGAACCCGTTGTCGGATTTGACACTGGCCCTGGCAACACACTATCAGATCGATGGGTCCAGATGTGCAAAGGCGATTCCTATGACAGGAATGGAAGCTGGGCGTGTTCAGCGACCCTCAATGAGTCACTGCTTGCATCATTTTTAAAGGATCGGTACTTTAGTGAGCCGCCACCGAAGAGTTTGGATACGCGTTATTTCAATGTTGATTGGCTAAAGAGAAAACTCGATGCAGTGACTGATCGAAAACAGGACACAGCAGTGATACAAAGTACGATTGCCGCATTCACCGCTGATTCGATTTGGCTTGGAATCAAAAAATGGATTCCCGATGTACGGCGTCTCGTTCTCTGTGGCGGAGGCACACACAACCTTGCAATGGTTGGGCGCCTGGTGCAAATAACAGGTCTTGAGGTGTCAACATCCCAAGAATTCGGAGTATCGCCTGACGATGTAGAAGCATGTGCGTTTGCCTGGCTGGCGCATCAGCGAATAAACGGTTTTCCAGCCAACCTTCCATCCGTCACGGGCGCATCGCACAGAGTTTTGCTCGGGTCGATAACCAACCCTGACTGAGTGAGTTTGACTGCCGTAGGGTTCAGCAGTCAAACTATCGTCGTGCAACTGGCTTATTGCGTCAAAGGATGTAAGACCAATCAGCAATCTAGCGTATTGGCACGCTCCCAGTTGGAAACTTCGGCGCAGTACTGATTCCAGTTCTGCAGTTTCAATTTGCAGTAGCTATTGATGTTGTCAGCACCAAGTGAATTTAGAAGCACCTTGTTGGACTCGGTCAGTCGAATGGCATCCAGCAGATTCAGTGGTAGTTTCTTGACATCGCCAGCCAGTTCAGGATTGGCATACATGTCATTGTCCAGTCTCTGACCCGGGTCGCGATTATTCTGAATGCCATCAAGTCCGGCCGCTGCGATTCCAGCTTGCAACAGGTAAGGATTCGCTGAACCATCCATCAAACGTAATTCGAAACGTCCAGCATCAGGAATTCGAATCATGTGTGTTCGATTGTTTCCGGTATAGGTAACTGAGTTGGGTGACCAGGAAGCGCCTGAACGGGTTCGTGCGGCATTGATCCTCTTGTAGCTATTGACAGTTGGATTAAATATTGAACACAGCGCTTCTGCACTGTGAATGATGCCGCCCAAAAACTTGTAGGCCAGTTCGGATAGTCCCATTTCCTCAGATTCGTCAAGAAACAGATTTTTACTTCCATCGGCATTCCACACCGAGACATGTGCGTGACAACCATTACCAGTCAAATCAACAAAAGGTTTCGGCATAAATGTTGCGCGCTCACCATTGCGCTCAGCGATTGTCTTTACCATGAACTTGAAGAAGGTATGCTGATCTGCTGTCGTCAGGGCGTCGCTGTAGTCCCAATTCATCTCAAACTGGCCGTTGGCGTCTTCGTGGTCGTTCTGGTAAGGTCCCCAGCCAAGTTCGACCATTGCATCGCAGATTTCACTGACGATGTGATATTTTCTGAGTAGCGAAGACTGGTCGTAGCAAGGTTTCTCCTGGGAGTCCAGCGAGTCATTGATATCATCGCCACTTGCGTTGATCAGCATGTATTCGCATTCCACTCCAGTTTTCATCACATGACCGTTTTCGGCGAACTTGGCGATCTGTCGCTTTAGCATGACGCGTGGACACTGCTCCACTTCAGCGCCGCTCATCCACAAATCTGCGGCCAGCCATCCGATTTCACGGTTCCATGGCAGTATGATGAGACTGTTGGGGTCGGGAATTGCGAGCATGTCAGGGTCTGCGGGAGTCATGTCCAGCCAGGTTGCGAATCCGGCGAACCCGGCGCCGTCTTCCTGCATACCACCAATTGCGGCAGCAGGCACAAGTTTTGCACGAAGTACTCCAAACAGGTCAACGAAACTAATCAAGAAATACTTGATTGATTCTTCTTTTGCGACTTTTGCAAGATCTGTCGGCATCTTTCAACCTCCTAAAATGTGATTGGTGCTCACGTAAACAATCAATCAGACTGTTCAGCCTGATTCACATTATCGTGAGCAGGTCAAACTCAAAAATCTCTGTTGTACACCCACAACGAATTGCTCAAATGGTCTACGTTCCAGGAATCCAACTGGTTCCGGCAAGCGGCACTTTTGCCATAGCCGCTGCTTCTACTGTTAAAGCGACCATGTCCTCTGGTTCCAAATTCTGGACATGGCTCTTACCGCAGGCTCTTGCCAGTGTCTGTAGTTCGAGCACCATTGTGGAAAGGTAATTCCTAAGCCACCTCGATCCCTGCTCGGGTCGAAGACGCGCTTCGAGTTCAGGATCCTGGGTGGTAATTCCGACTGGACACTGTCCAGTGTGGCAATGATGACAGCACCCTGGCAAAGTACCGAGTTTTTCATAATCCTCAAGATAAACCGGTCGATTGCAGCCAAGCGCAACCATTGCCGCGCTGCCGATTGAAACAGCATCAGCCCCGAGAGCCAAAGCCTTGGCAACATCGGCGCCACTTCGAACGCCTCCCGACACGATCAACTGAACCTTACGATGCATATCGAGTTCAACGAGTGCATCGACGGCCTGTCGCACTGCGGGAAGAGTCGGAATTCCAACGTGTTCGATAAAAACATCCTGTGTTGCTGCAGTACCGCCTTGCATACCATCAAGCACAATAGCATCGGCTCCTGCCTTGATGGCCAGTGCAACATCAAACTGAACGCGGGTGGCACCGATTTTGATCAGAATTGGAATTTTCCAGTCAGTGATTTCTCTAAGTTCTTGAACTTTAATTTCGAGATCATCAGGCCCGGTCCAGTCCGGGTGACGGCATGCGCTTCGTTGATCAATGCCAACTGGTAAATCACGCATTCCGGCAACCCGTTCGGTAATTTTCTGACCCAGCAGCATGCCACCGCCACCAGGTTTTGCACCTTGCCCGACGACCACTTCCAGTGCGTCAGCGCGGCGTACATCATCCGGGTTTAGTCCGTACCTTGAAGGCAGAACCTGATAAATCAGTGTTTTTGATGAAAGTCGCTCTTCATCTGTCATTCCGCCATCACCTGTGGTGGTACTAGTTCCCATCTGGGTGGCTGCCAGTCCAATTGACTCTTTCGCGTTTGCACCGAGCGCGCCAAAACTCATACCAGCGATGGTAATCGGAATTTTAAGATCCAAGGGCTGCTTTGCAAACCGGTCGCCAATCACCACATTGGTATCACAGCGTTCGCGGTACCCTTCGAGCGGGTAGCGCGACATAGATGCACCTAAGAACAACAGATCGTCAAACGTCGGAATTGATCGTTTCGCACCAAATCCACGGATTTCATAGACACCCTGATCAGCAGCTCGATGGATTTCTGCAAGCACATGGTCAGGGAACGTCGACGAGGGCCGAAGCACCCGGGAGTCAAAATTCTGACGTTTCATTTCAGATGGTATCAGCGTTGTCGATATGAAAGTTATAGAGTGTCCGTGCCGAGCCATAGCGGCGGAATTCCGCAGCTGAATAATGAAGTCCGGCGTTCTGTAACATGTCCTGAAGCTCGCTTTGGTGATCAGGCGTCATTTCTTTTTCGATGCAGTCTGAACCGAGACTGTCAATTTCACCGCGAACAAAAATATGCGCTTCATAAATTGAATCACCGAGGTTGCCACCGCAGTCACCGCATACGACAAGTCTACCAGACTGTGCCATGAATGCACCAAAGTGACCGATGGAGCCGCCTACGACAATATTTATGCCTTTCATCGAAATACCACAGCGCGAACTGGTATTGCCCTTGATCACAAGCAGGCCTCCATGACCTGAGGCGCCTGCATACTGCGAGGCGTTGCCATCTACGACAACCCGTCCAGACATCATGTTTTCAGCGAGCCCTGGCCCGGCGTTGCCGGCGATATGAATACTAGCACTTTTGTTCATTCCAGCACAGTAATATCCCACGTGGCCGTCGATGGTCACGTCAATTGGATCGGTCAGCCCGACGGCAACAGAATGCGTACCCTTGGGATGGGCGATGACAAATTCTTCACCTTCCTTTCTGTCGGAATGATGCAGAGCTGCGTTGATCTCCCGCAGCGATTGGGTGGCCAAATCAAGCTGCATTTTGATCTCCGGCTTCAGATTCACTACGCTCCCAGCTGTAAATCTGTGCAGGAGCGGGCTCCCAAATATTGGAGTGCTTTGCATCTGGCAGGCGGGCTATGGCACGATATTCCGATGACATTGCTACCCAGTCATCATTTTCTGCGAGCACCGCTGGCTTGCAGGCAATTGGATCGCGCAGCACTGAAAACCCGTTACTTGAGCCGATGGCAAACGTGTAAAAACCGTCGAGGTCGCGGATGGCAGACTTGAGAGCGTCGACTACTGATTCACCGAGTGACAGTCGCCAAGTCAGGTAACCTGCAGCCACTTCACTGTCATTGTCAGTTTGAAACTGGCCGCCTTGTCTGGTAAGGTAATTTCTGAGACGGTTGTGATTTGACAGTGAGCCATTATGGACCAGGCACAGGTCAAGACCTGTGGAAAATGGGTGAGAGTGCTCTGTGGTCACCGCACTTTCAGTTGCCATACGGGTGTGCGCAACGGCGTGTGTGCCAGAGAAGTTCTTAAACCCGAATCGCTCAGCAACAGCTTTCGGATGCCCCATTTCCTTGTAAATTTCGATTGACTCACCGACACTCATTATGCGCAGTTCCGGCCAATTGCTGCGTATCCAGCGCTCGATTTCATCGACTGGTGCTGAGCTTGTCAAAATGGCATGGCTGGCATGTATTTCAAGATCAAATTCAAGGTCAAATGCCTGGCTGACTTGAGCCGTCCGTGTCGGCCAGTCTTCATCTGAACTGGCACTGAATAGCGATACTTTAGAGCCTCCCTTAGGTGCCGGATTTCGGTAAATTGCGACGCCTGCACTGTCAGGTCCACGGTCACCCATTTCCTCGAGCATGTCTGAGACGAACTCACCAAGCCGCGATTCTAGTTCAGGTTTCTTTAGATATAGACCAACAATTCCGCACATGATTATCTGAAAACACCACTGATTTGAACGGGAATACTGTACCGTTGCTGCCCTTGAACACCAGATAGAAAGTGCTAAATTCTATCTTAAATTAAGCAGTCGAACGACACTAAACGGGAGATTTCAGGCAATTTGAAGGGAACCGATTCAGGCGAAGAATTATCCAGGCGTCAATGCGTCCGAGGATATAACATTTGGGAGACTTTACAGTCTTTAACCATCAATTCGCACGACTTTATCCGCCATGAATTTTATTGACGAAAAAATTGAAGCTTATGCTGAAACACATTCAGAACGGTCGTCTGATCTGGTAATAGAAATTCACGACTGGACGGTTGAAAATTCCGACATGTCAAGAATGCTGTCCGGTGGACTACAAGCAGCTGTTCTCAGGCTTCTGGCGCGCAGTGTCGGAGCAAAGCGTGCGCTGGAAATAGGGATGTTTACCGGCTATTCTGCACTGGCAGTTGCCGAGGTTTTGCCGCAAGATGGCGAGTTAGTCACACTCGACATTGATCCGGACAGTGAGGCGATTGCTCGGAATTTCTTTGGTCGCAGTCCTCACGGAAGCAAAATAAAAATCAGGATCGGACATGCACTGGATGTCATTCCCAGTCTTGATGGGTCCTTCGATATGGTATATATCGATGCCGACAAAGTGAACTACATTCGGTACTATGAAGCAGTCATGCCGCTGGTTTCAGGCGGTGGTTTGATTATTGCCGACAATGTGCTCTGGAGCGGTGAGGTATTAAATCCCGAAGGTGAGTCGGCTGTGGCACTTGCCGAATTCAATCGGCACGTTTTGGGGGATGCACGCGTCACCAACACCTTGCTGCCAATTCGCGATGGTCTAATGGTCGCACGCAAGAATTGATCCGCCAAGTAGCTCTGAATATGCGGGGTTCGCAGGTTCTTCCAGCGCTCGCTGAGCGAGACTGACCCAGTCAGCGACCGATGTGCATTCGGATTTAAGGTCTTCTATTTCTTGCCTATTCGGCATGGAAATTGTGAAAAATAATGCTGAAACAGGTTATTATTGTTCACCATTAGGAGACTGTCCTCTCAATTGACCGGTTCAAAGCTACCGAATCGGTTTTCCAAAATCAATCGCTGCTGATACGCAGACTCAGTCTGCGTCAGTACTAATATGTTCCAATTCTGATTCAGGCGGAGGCATTCTATGAAAATCTGTATTGTTGGTGCAGGGTCAATGGGTGGCATGATGGGTGTGAAGCTTCACAATTTAGGTGAAGAGGTAACGCTGATCGCCCGAGGCCCACATCTTGCAGCAATTCAGGCGAATAACGGCATCAAACTCATTATGAATGATGGGACCGAAGAGTTCGCAGAAGGGGTTGCAGCGACTGATGACATCCGTTCAGTCGGACGTCAGGATTTGGTAATTCTGGCAGTAAAAGCTCATCAGATTGCACCAATAGTCGATGACGTAAATTCTTTACTGGGTGAAGATTCTGTGCTGCTGACCATTCAGAATGGCATTCTTTGGTGGTACTTTCAGTTGCATGGCGGCGAATTCGATAACCATGTATTGCAGACTATCGACCCGAACGGCAAACTTAGTTCAACGCTTGATCCACGAAATATTATTGGTTCGATTTCCTATCCAGCGGCGGAAATCAGCGCCCCTGGGGAAATTACGCACATCGAGGGTCTTCGGATGCCGATTGGGGAGATTGATGGTGTTGAAAAAGATAGGACCAGGGAGCTGGCAGATCTTTTGACTCGCGCGGGCTTCAAGTCACCAATTCTTGAAAGCATTCGAGCTGAGACTTGGTTGAAGGTGCTCGGAAACCTGAGCTTTAACCCGGTCAGTGCTTTGGCTCATGCAACATTGGAGGACATCTGTCGCTACGATCCCTCGCGCGACTTGATTGACAATATGATGACAGAATGTCGCGAAGTTGCGCATCGTTTAGGTATTGAGATTCGGTTGTCCAATGAGCGCCGAATAGCAGGTGCTGAAAGAGTCGGCAAGCATAAGACCTCAATGTTACAGGACATTGAAGTCGGAAAAGCGCTTGAGCTTGAAGGGCTGATCGGTGCGGTGATCGAAATGGCGCAAATGACAGGTAAAGAGGTGCCATACATTGAAGCAGTCTATGCCATGATCAGACTTTTAGATCATACTGTGCAGACTGAGCGTGTGTACGTCAAGGCCCAGCGGCTTGACTAAGTGAAAATTCGTAACTGAGAACTAGGCTGACAGGAAGTCAGTTAATTTAGAACTACCCCATAGCAGATCACGTGCGAGAGATGATCCGCGCGGATTCCTAGGGCAAATTCGTGATGGGATCATTTTTGATGTAGCGCAATCTGATCCAGATGTGCCGTCTAATATTCAGATTATTGTAGAAGACAACCACGTACGCGGTTGCTGGAATCTGATCTGTTCAAATTTCCGCTCTGTTGGAGCAGGTCCGCTAGCCGAATTGCGGGTATCGTCTCAGCCAGATCAAGTGCAGTCAACCGACAGTTTTACTGCAACGAAAAATTTAAAACAGCAAGTCGAACCACAACAAAGTAATCCTTCTACCGTCAGTCCTTAACTATTTTTCCTAGCGACTTCTGTTCGGAGGACTTATTGGATTTGGAGGTGCAGGTGGAGCCGGTGGAGGTGGCGGTTTTGCCGTGTGTGGTGGTTTTGGAGACATACCATGATCTCCTGGTTGTCTACTTGGCGGGGGATTTGGTGCTTTTACCATGACTCTCTCGTTAATTTTGGCTTTGTTCGGATATCGGGACAAATTCAACAATTTGAACATCAATCACCGGAACCAGTAAAGAAATTACACTTTCCCTGTATTTACTGTTGGTATTCATTTTACTCTCTTCTATCCATTCTGCTTCTTCCAAGTGAAAGTGCCCCTCTGCAGGTCTGCTTGGCCATTCGGTCGGCCAACCATAAACTCTTCGACCGTCATACAAGTGAAGCACTACGTACGATCTTTCGTGCTGGGAAAATGCGGAATACCACTCAGAAGAGTATGTGTTTTCTTTTGTGATTTTTAGTATTCGAAAAAGTCTATGTGGCCAATCGTGATTGATGCAAATAGCAGCGAATATTCCCAAAACAATTGCAAAAAGTGCCGCCAACCATGCCAGACTGCCGTATGTATCTTGTTGAGTTGGCGCTATAGATGGAACCATCGCCTGTACTATCGGCATTATTGACTGAACAATAAATGTAAAAATTAAGGCGAGGATTGTCCTTTCGAATGAGTTAGGTTTTGAATGGGAGATCAGCGAATAGAATATTGCGGCAGCTATGAATCCAGGTAGCAGAAACAATAGAAGTTCAAGCAGCGTGCTGGGGATTTGTGAAAACATAGAGAGTTACAAAAAAATTATTCAGGTCCGAGAAAAGTAAACATTCTGATGTGTTTTACGATTATTTTACAGCCGTCATCCCAAGTTTATAATTCCCAAAACCAAGGACTCTTTTGTTGTAGCGGAAAATTGTAATATTGGATGATTCTCTGTATAAGATACTGTTCAAACCGAATATCAATTGAGGCTTGGAAATAATGCCAAGGAAGGGTTTCTCGTTGTACGCTCCGTTTGCAGCAGTGGGCTGTTGCCTTTTTCTTTTTTCCTCTTCCGCTAGTACCAAAGATCTAATGGAGTGTGTTCAATCAGTTGACCATAGCTTTGAAGGACAGCTACTTACTGAAGAAGAAAAGTATCAAATTCTGCTGCAGCGATTGGCAGATGACCAGATTCGCTTTGAAGAATGCCTCCAAATCAACATCAGTGCCGCCAGGGACGGCGGTGGTGCGTCAGGAGGTGGAAGCGGCGGTACAAATTCAAGTGCAACAGCTGGTGGAGGTCAACTCAAAGGACAGAGTACAGATGGCAGTCAGACCTTTGCTACTGCGTTGGAATCAATTTCTGCATCGGGAGTTCAGGGTACGGAATTGCCGGAGCCTGAAAATCAGATTACGGGATTGGGCGAACCCGAAAATGAACCTGCCGAATTGTCTGATTTCGAAAATCAGGACGGACTTTCTCCGGCAATATTGAATGAAATTACACCAGGTGGTGTAGCAAGCGGTGGAAATAGAGTGCTTTCAAACGGCATGCAACCAGAGGAGCTGGAAGTTTCAGACAACGATGCAATTTTACTGAGCCAAATACTGGCGGCCGCTAACGCTGAACAGGACCCTGACAAGAAAAAGAAACTGATGGAAGAGTACCGTAGAATGAGATCAGGCAATAGCGGTGAAACCGCCGTAGCTGCAGGAGGGCAGCAATGATGCTAACGAGAATTACTTCAATCGCACTACTGACAATTTTTTCGCTGTACCTTGCCGCTTGTGGCGGAACATCCGCGGTAGTTAGCTCCTCGACCGCGCCAAAAACACCGTTTGGGATCAGCTTGGAACATTCACCCAATAATCAAGGTTGGAGCGAACAATATACAGGTGTGCGCCTTGATGTCATTGTGCCGTTGTTTGACCCCAACATACCCTCTGATCCTGACGACTATGAAAAGGAAGGCATTTGGCCGGAATTGCGTCGCACCGAAGCCATTCGCTTCTCCGTGAGCCTGTCGGATGAAATTAAAGCAACTGGTGCATTTAACGGCGTGCGCGTAACGCCGGACGTTGCGGTTAGCGGCGATCTTTTTGTTTCGGGCAAAATCCTCGAATCAAATGGCGAAGATATCAAGATCGAAGTGCAAGTGCATGACATCAGCGGCAAAAGATGGATGAAGCGGACTTATAAACATCGCGTGAAGGAGTATCACTGGCAAAGTAGTCGCACCAGTGCTACGGATCCGTACAATCCAGTGTTCAAAAAGGCTGCCACCGACATTGTGAAACTTCTGAAGAAAAAATCTTCTGAAGAACTTGCTGATATCCGAGCGACTTCTCAGCTTCAGTTTGCTGCCACTCTTTCACCCGACGCATTTGCACAACATCTCGAAGTCAAAAACAATCGAGTAAAACTCGTTTCATTACCAGCAGTGAATGATCCATTACTGGTTCGAGCCAATGGAATGCGAGTGCAGGATGCGCTTTTCATGGATGATATGCAAAAACACTACACAGGGTTTGTCCGTACAACCAATGCCAGTTACATTAACTGGCAGCAGCATAGTATGGAAGCTGCAAAGGCCCAGCGTGAAGCGGAAGGAAGGGCCAATGCCCAGGCTATTGGTGGATTTTTGCTGCTTCTTGGTGCTGCGGCAATTGCTGACGACAGTAGCGGCGACACCGGCGCCGCTCTGGCAGCAACCGCCGTGGCAGTTGGTGGCATTTCAATGCTGCAAAACAGCTTTGCCGCAAATAGTGAGAGTAAATACCATCACGATATTCTGGTAGAGCATGGCGAATCGTTTAATCGCGAGGTTGAACCCAAAGTGATCCTGGTCGAAGGACATAAACTTGAAATTCGAGGCAGTGTTGTCACCCAATATCAAAAGTGGCGGGAAACTCTAAAACTGCTCCACGAACATGAATCTCCACCGCCGGTGCAACTCTAATCGGTCATCGTGCAAGCGACGCTCAGGATAAGTTCGTGATGCGGTAACTTGTAAATCAGATCTGAGGTAAGATGCCTGTCATGCACAGCAGCCAATCAGCAGGTGTCAAATTACTGAAACACGTTGTTCCCACCGTATTGAGCTTTTTCCTGTTCTGTGGTTTAGCAGATTCAGTCAGTTCCGATTTGCAGGTTGTTTCATCAATCACGCAGCCAAACGTTGAAAGCAAAACCAGCGACCAAGTTTTTCGCGACGATAACCGCACAGATCACTCGTTAAGTCAGGACGATGCGATAGTCATTGGAGTTATCACGCAAACTTCATCTGACAGTCAACAATCAGAATCTAAACACTACAAACAAATGCTTGCCCGCGTGGATGAAGCATTGACAGCGTGGGAAATAAGACGGTCAATTGTTCCAGGTTTTGATCAAAGTCTTGAGTTCATTCTTACCAGTCGGGGTAAGGCAGAAGCGGCTTTTTTTGACGTCGATTATCCGGAAGCGATTCGTCTCATAGAGCAGGTACTTGCTGAAGTCGAATACATTTTTCAGCTGGAGGAAGATTTCTATTACATCAATCTGAAAATCGCAATCAGTGCGTTTGAGGCGGAAGATGTCGAAGGCGCACAGGACGCCATCACTTTGGCACTCGCCTTGCGCCCCAACAACAAAGAGGCAGAATTTTGGCAGCAGCAGATTATTCAGTTGCCGGAATTGATTGCTGCCAGGCAGGTTGCCATTGAAGCACGCAATGAAGGTCGATTGCAGGATGAAATTGATGCACTTTATCGTGTTCTGAAAATTAAGCCTAACGAAGAAGAGGTGAAGACACGCATTGAAGCAGCAAATCGCGAGTTACAGGACCAACGATTCAAACGCGCAATTGACGAAGGGCGTCAAGCACTGTCCAATCAGGATGTGGAAAAGGCGAGAAATGCACTAGCAAACGCTCAACGATTTAAACCATCGCATCCGGAAATCTCGCGACTGAAACAAAGTATTGAAGAACTGGTCCGTGATCTTGAAGTGGCAAAACTGATTGAGGCTGCTGCAAATGGCGCAATTCAGGATGACTGGCTCGCTGTTCAGCAGAGCCTTGAGCTGGCGTTAAAGCTTAACCCGAATCTGAGTGATGCGATCGAGGGCCGAATTCTAGCCAAGAGCATCATTGACGCACAGTCTAAATTTGATGACTATTTGGCCAGATCACATCGGCTGAGTTCCAAAAATATTGTCGATGCCGTACGTAAGGAACTAGAGGAAGCCCAAGTGTTGCTGAAATACAGTCCACGCTTGCGAACAGCTGTCAGTGAACTTGAAGTTGAAGTGGTTAAGTGGCAAACAGAAGTGCCTGTGCGCGTGATCTCTGATGGCAAAACGCACATCATAGTGCGCAGGGTTGGCATTATCGGAGCAGTTCGCGATCGGGAGATTATGCTCAAACCCGGAACCTACCGATTTGAGGGAACAAGGAGAGGGTATCGAAACAAGTTGGTGGAGGTAAAAGTTCCACCGTATGCTAATGAAGTTACCGAAGTAACGGTTATCTGCGATGAGCGGGTTTAAGGACCTTTTAGACAAGGCACAGCGCGCCCGTCGTCGTCGAATGATGCTGGGCATTGGTGGCGTAGTACTGATTCTATTGATTTCGGCGGGCGTCTATATCGGCACGGCCGTCATTGATCGAGTGTTTGTCGCTGTTGCACCAAATGAAGCGGTCGACATTGCACAATTGGAAATTCTTGATGGTACTGGCTGGATTTGGAAAGATGAAATTATTGCAGTAAGAGGCCCATTGAAACTACAGGTGTCTGCTGACGGATTCAAACAGGAAGTCTTGACGGTCGGTGATGCGACATGGAGACGAGGGCGACTTGATGTGGTGCTAAAGCCACTGCCAGCTACAGTCACAGCAACAACCAAGCCAGAATCGGATGAAGTTCGCTGGTATTTGGATGGTACGTTGGTATCGGTAGCGGCACAGTTAACTGTCGATGTACCTGCGGGTCAGCACACAATTGAAGCCAGACATCCACATTTTGAACCAACCAGTCAATCGGTAACTCTTAAGCGCGGCGAGTCGTTTCAGTTGAGTCTTGATCTGAAACCAGTGATGGGTCTAGTTGAGATTACCTCTGCGCCGAGCGGGGCAGAAGTGTCACTTGATTCTGAAGCGATCGGAAAAGCTCCGCTGCACTTGGAATTGCAAGGCGGTGAGTATGAAATTGCGCTTTCACTCGCTGATCACGATCTGAGAAAGGATTCGTTTGTCATTTCGTCAAACAATCCTGCTGTGAGCCGGCACTATGAACTGGCAATGAGTAACCGCGAAGTGACATTTATGTTGACGCCGGCTGATGGGTCATTGACAGTGGGTGGCAGTTCGGTTGCATCCCGAGAATTCGCAAGAGTTTCGCTACCCGTCAATTCCCGCCAAACCGCCACGTATTCGAAGCCTGGTTTCAGAACTCAAGAAATAGAATTCGAGGTGAACTCGAACTTTGACAACCAAATCAAAATAGAACTTCAGCCCGTTTACGGAATTGTGGAAGTCAGATCAAACCCAACAGCTGATGTCTCTCACAATGGCAAAATCATTGGAAGAACTCCGGTTCTGGTTCGTATGCAGACGCTTCCTCAAACAATTACTGTCAGCCAGAAAAAATTCTTGCCTGAGACTCGCACGATTACGCCCGTTGAAGGCACAACCCGTGTTTTGGAGGTCAATCTTGTGTCGGAACAAGAACACCGACTAAAAACCTCTCCGGATACGTATGTGAACAGCATTGGAATGAAATTCAAACTGTTCAGAGAGGCGGATTACTTCACTATGGGCTCAAAGCCCGGTGAATTAAACAGCAGACCGAACGAGTTTTATCGTCAGGTCCAGTTGAAAAAACCGTTCTACGCCGGCGTGCACGAAGTAACGATCGAAGCGTTTCAAACATTTATTGGCAGCAGTTCGACTCCAACCGGCGGTAATCGTCCGATTACTGGAATCAGTTGGAAGGAGGCAGCGCAGTTCAGCAACTGGCTCAGTGAAAAGGAGGGGCTGAGAACTGTGTATAGGTTCACGGGTGACGAGTACCTGGGTAGCGATTCGACTGCGGATGGGTACCGGATGTTGACGGAAGCTGAATGGGAGTGGTTGGCCAGAAAGGCGGGCCGTAATCAGCAAACCATCTTCCCTTGGGGTAACGAGACAATCATTCCTCAAAACTCGGGCAATCTGGCTGATACGACGGCTAAGGGTTCGTTAGCTGTCTTCATTCCGCAATACGACGACGGCCAGGCAGGCGTGAGTGCGACAGGATTGTTTAAACCTAATCCCGCAGGCATTCATGACTTGACTGGCAATGTGAGTGAGTGGACGCATGATGCGTATGACCACACTGTTCCCAGTGGCGATCAGATTGAGCTCGACCCATTCGACACCTCCAATGCCACATATCACACGATCAAGGGGTCAAACTGGGCATCGGGTGAAGCAAGTGAACTTCGGGTCGCTTACAGAACGGGCAGTTCAGCAGGCAACGAGAGAACTGGGTTTCGACTTGCTCGTTATCTGTACTAGGCTACGACAACTGGAGGGCGGTACAATGAATGGAGTTGAAAACCACATCCGAAAGTCAGTCCATTGACTAAATTCAGACAATTCAAAGTAGGAGTGTGCTCAAAATGCTAAGACTAATGGTCGGAAATAAGCACTTCAGGGTGGTGCTGGCGGTGGCGCTTGCTGTTGCGTTGATTGTGTTTGCATTTGGATATCACAAAGCTGGTACCGCGCAGAACACAGGACCGCAGATCAGTTTGAATACACCAGTCAGTTTCCCCGGGGATATTTAGTTGAGAGAAGCACTGCGTGGTCTGATAATTCTGGCTATTGCGGCAGCGTCGGTCCACACGCTTTATGTACAGTTAATTCGCCCCAGAGCGGAAATTCTAATTGAAGCTGGTGTGGCAGCCGGGCAGTATGCACCGCGAGATTGGGTTGTAATTCTGAAAGACTGGGAGCAGGAGATTTGCCTGATTCTTGCAATCTACTGTATTGTGGAAATAATGATCCGTCTCTACAAACTTTCAAAAGAACAGTATCTTTTCGAAGTTGATTTTGTCGGTCAGGTTGAGTCGGGTGAGACCGATCTCAAGAGCACTTTGGAGGACCTTGAGACTTTGCCTCGCTCTGTGGGAAAATCTCAGTTGGTAGAGACGCTAAAGGCTTCCATTCGGCGGTATCGGATTACGTCTGATGTGCAGAATACCTCCGATGCAATTCAAACCAGTGTTGATGCGGTAGCCATGCGACTTGAAGCAGATAACACAATGCTGCGCTACATGATTTGGGCGATTCCATCAATTGGATTTATTGGCACAGTCCGTGGTATTGGGCAGGCGCTTTCGCAAGCCGACCAGGCGTTATCTGGAGACATTTCAGAAATGACTGCCAGCCTTGGCATCGCGTTTAACTCAACATTCGTCGCTCTGGTGATCAGCATTTTCCTGATGCTGCTTCTCCATTCGCTTCAGCGTGCACAGGACCGGCGCCTGGTCGACATACAAAGTTATTGCGAAGAATTTCTCCTGAATCGAATCAGTCAGTAATTATTGGGATATCTCCATGAAAAGGAGACGACGCGCTCTCGGCAACAACCTTGCATTCCTAGATGTGATGGCATGTGGTTTAGGTGCGGCGGTATTGGTTTTTCTGATTGTCAAGCATCACACAGGTGCTGAGCCGATGATTGAAGAGGCCGTATCTGACGACGGTCAAATTTTGACCATGCTTCGACAGTCCGAAGCAATGCTGGAAGATCAGGTTGAAGCGACTGCCCGACAAATTGAGAATTTGCAGACTCAAAACGAAGATCGCGAAAATCAGATCGAAGCTCACAAAGCCAAACAGGCTGAGTTGGAGGATTTGCAATTGCAGATCAAAGAGCTGAAGACGAAAAACTCAGGACTGAAGAAAGAGGTGGTCCGTATTCGTCCGCAGCAAACTGCAGATGTCATTCAGAACAAACAGACAGGCGAAGAGGACTACCTGATTGGGCTCAAAGTGGAGGGCCGACGAATTGCCATTGTTTTAGATCACAGCGCATCAATGACTGACGAAAAACTGGTTGACATTGTTACACGTAAACTTGGATCAGATGCTGATAAACAAAAAGGACCGAAGTGGAATCGCACAGTTCGGGTGGCGCGCTGGCTGTTGGCTAGACTACCGAAGTCCAGTGAGGTAGCAGTCATCGGGTTCAATGAGAAGGCTAAGTTACTGAATAAAGGTGCCTGGGCTCACAGCAGCGACGCTACTCAGATCAACGGGCTTTTGGCTGAAATTGTCAGCCTTGTTCCGACTGGTGGAACCAACCTGGAAGCAGGATTGCGTGAGCTGAGAAATTTGAGACCGCAAGCGACCGATATCTATATTGTCACGGATGGACTACCCACGCGAAGCGTATCTTCACCAAACCCGATATCCCGCTGTCGAAAAAATGCGACAAAAGTGAGTGGAAAGTGTCGTGTCGTTTTGTTTAACACAGCCATCAAGCATTCGATACCTGCCAGAAGCAAAATTAACGTAATTCTGCTTCCGGTCGAAGGTGATCCTGATGCTGGACCACAATTTTGGGGTTTGACTGCCGCGACTGGTGGTTTGCTGCTGGTTCCAGCGGTGGGTTGGCCATGAGAAATCGCCGCCGAAGTGGTGAGGGTGAGAGCCTCGCTTTTCTTGATATTGTCACCTGTGGCTTTGGCGCGATAGTACTGCTGCTGATCATTACTAAACCGGTACCGGACCACACGGACTTTGCAGAGCAGCAGCGAGACTTAAGTGGTGTTATTGAAACTGGGGGACAGCAGGTAATCGCATTGCAGGCAAAGTTGCAAAGCCTCCTGACTGAACTTGCGGCAATTCCCGATCCTAGTGAGCATTCAGTTGATCAAGGGCTGAATCAGTCCCTTTCTGAAGCACGAGATGCGGTTGAGGAATTAAATAGTAGCAACGAGGCGTTGGAGTTAGTCAAAGAGACTCTGATCGCAGCTACGATCACTCAGACAACCACACCACAGCAACGTGACCCGGAGGTAGGTGGTATTCCGGTTGACAGTGAGTACGTGATATTTGTAATAGACACCTCAGGCAGCATGATTGAAATCTGGAATACTGTCATTGATACCATGAACCGAATCATAGATATCCATCCCAAGGTTAAAGGTTTTCAGGTAATTAATGACGACGGCAACTACCTGTTCAAATCAACAAAAGGCAAGTGGATACCGGATACCTCAAAGTCCCGAAAGAGGGTCAAAGATGCGTTGAGACACTGGCGAAGCTTTTCAGACAGCAATCCCGTTCAAGGTTTGGAATCCGCACTTCGTACTTATGGAAGAAAACACGAAAAGTTATCCATATACGTCCTCGGGGATGAATTCACAGGTTCATCTTATGATGAAGTGATTGATTCTCTGAACCAGTTGAATATTGATCCAATTACGAATCGACACAGGGCACGAGTACACAGTATCGGATTTTTGACTGAATCACTGGGTTCGGAACGCTATTCGGTGCTGATGAGAAGTGTTGTGGAGCGAAATAATGGTGCATTTCTTGGCTTGCCAAGATGATTGCTCTAACGACCGAAATCAAATGGGTGATGTAGTTCAGCCTGTTATAAAGACACGGTGCATCTATAAAATTCCGCTCCTGCAGGTCAATTGAAGCGGTTGTGAAAATCGGATTTTTTCCTCGGTTGAACCTTCGATCAATCCGCTCACTCTTCGCGTCTCACGGAGCGCAACCAGTCAAGTATCATTATCGGCTTTATGAACAAGAGGATTCACATATGAGCACCTACGAGTTGTTGTCCGAGAAATTGCAGTCTCACCTAGGACTCGCACACCCACCCATCGCCATCACTTTCTGTGACTCAGTTCCATCAGACGTTCCAGAGTTAGGTACTGACTATCCTGAGCCGACAGAAGATGGTCGAACTGGCGCAGTTGCTGCAGGCTGCGTATTTTGGATTAAGGCAAATGAAGGAACTTTCGCAACCAAACCATCGGATCACGGTAATTGCAGTGTTGGCAGTTTGACGCATGGTCTGATTTCACTAGAGGAAGCAGCTGAACACTCCGATGTACAAGCCATTTGTGAAGCAAACTGGGTCACACCAGAGATCTTTCCTCACATTCCAACAGTTAGTAATAAACCTGAATCCATTGTGTACGGTCCACTGTCTCAGGCAACTAAAAATCCGCATGTCGTGCTTTTGCGTCTACTTGCCAGACAGGCTATGCAGTTGCACGCAGCTATTCCTGATCTTCGCTTTGAAGGCAAACCACAATGTCACATCATTCCGATTGCTCACGAGCATCAAGAGCCAGCAGTCAGTGTAGGCTGTATGCTCAGTCGCGTCCGAACCGGTATGGGGAACAGCGAAATGACTTGTGCAATCCCATTCGAGCGATTGTCGGAAGTGGTGGCGCAGTTGGAAAGTGTCTGTGCCGCAGACAGACTTGTGGCTGCCTACGCCAGTCAGGACAAGGTAAGATTCAACTGACACATTACTTACTTTTCGGCAATGTGTTGTTCCGAATTGAATGGGGCATAGTGTTATAAATTTGTTGAGTGATATGACCTTTCTGCCAATCCGAAATAGGGAACGTGACATCCGTTAGATTTGAAGAATGGAAATTGGCAAAACACTGCAAAAAGATTGGGGCTTGACATGCTCTACGATTTATCACAATCTCAATAAACCGGAACTCTTTCGCGCGGCACTTGAACTTGATGTCGGGCGAATAAAAAGGGGTGGTGGCTATCACGATCGCAAGACTTACGCGACGAGTCTAGGAGAAGCAGGTCCACTGGTGTTTCTGACAGACCCAGACTGTACCGGCCGGCCAGTTGAGGACACCTACGCTGTAGCTTGGTCGGAAGTTGAATCTGACATCTGGTGGAAACACAGTCTGAAAAAATACGATCCTGACCGCTACGAACAATTACTGGACCGAGTGATTAAACATCTAAACCAAAGTGGTAGCCCTCTGTTTGTTCAGGACGTTACGGTGGGCCATGATGCGGAGTATTCGATTCGATACCGATTCATCGGCCAATATGCAACCCACGCCTACTTCGCGCAAAATATGTTTTTGTCGGCAAACGGATCACCTGAAGAATTTGAGCGTGACAATTGCTGGACCATGCTGAATGTTCAAACCTTCCGGTGTGACCCTGAACGCGATGGTTGTCGTTCTGACCGTGTTGCAGTTCTCGACTTTCGCAACCGCATCTGCTTAGTTGCGGGACCTGCAGATTATTGTGGTCTAATCAAGAAGTCAATCTTTACCGTGATGAATTTTCTGTTGCCGAACAAAGGAATTTTGTCGATGCACTGCTCTGCTAATGTTGGCGATGCGGATGACACCAGTATTCTGTTTGGACTATCGGGAACCGGAAAGACCACACTGTCGGCCGATGTCAGCCGCAGACTCATCGGAGATGATGAAAATGCTTGGTCTGACTCTGGCGTGTCAAACTTTGAAAATGGTTGCTATGCCAAACTGATTGATCTCGACAAGCAGGCAGAGCCGGTCATTGCTGATGCACTGTCAATGCCGGGCACTCTTATAGAGAACGTGCCGGTGTCCAATGGGCAACGATATGAAACAATTCACCCACAAGACCTTGACTTATTTGACCGTTCAATCACTGAGAACACCCGATTTTCCTACCCTCTCGACTGCAATCCCAATGTAGCGGAAGGTGCAAAAGGCGGTCACCCGGCAACAATTGTGCTTTTAACTGCGGACGCTTTTGGTGTGCTGCCGCCGATATCAGTGTTGGACGAAGACGAGGTGATGTATCACTTCGTTCAGGGTTTCACTGCGAGGGTTGCAGGTACCGAGATTGGAGTTAACGAACCTGAAGCAACGTTCAGTTCCTGTTTTGGTGCGCCGTTTATGTCCCATAAGCCTATTGTGTATGCAAAACTGCTCAAAGAAAAAATGCACTCCAGTTCAGCCAAATGCGTTCTCTTGAATACTGGTTGGATCGGCGGACCTGCTGGAAGTGCACCGCGGATTTCACTTGCGACGACGCGTTCACTACTCAACTCTGCGATGCAGGGAATTTTGCATGACTCAGAATCCGGCATTGCTTTCGAAAAGCATTCTATACTGGGATTGCGCTATCCGACTTCATGCCCAGGCATCGATTCAAAAATACTAAATCCGTCAGACAGTTGGACTGACAAATTGGCATACAGAAACGCTGCGACTGAGCTTCGTGACATGTTTCGGTCTAATTTTCAGGAATGTGGTTTTCAACAAGCTGGTATTCCTGCTGCCATTTAATCAGGATTCAAACACAACATTGACCAAAGATTTCAACAGTCGAAGTGGACGAAATGGATCACGATCCACCTGAAGATAGCAATTTCGAAGAACTGCGAAAGACAATGGTGCTGGTCATCGCAGCTCACGCAGTTGCATCTGGCGGAGAAACTGGCAGACCCGTACTTTCTGATTCGGTGATGGAGGCTATGTTTGAAACACCGCGCCACCAGTTCGTACCGGAAAAGTACCGTGCTTACGCCTATGATGATTGCCCACTGCCCATTGGTTATGAAAAGACAATTTCACAACCATTTATTGTGGCGCTAATGATTGATCTGCTTGACGTTGAAGAGAAAGATCGCGTGTTGGAAATCGGTACGGGGCTTGGTTACCAGGCCGCGGTTTTAAGCTATTTGTCCGAACAGGTGTATACCGTTGACATCATCGGGGAGTTGGCTGAACAGGCGATTGAAAACTTTAAAACTCTGGAATTTGGCAACGTGGATGTGCGCATTGCGAATGGTGCATACGGCTGGCCGGAACACGCGCCGTTTGACAAGATAATTGTCGCCGCATCGGCAGATGAAGTACCCGATACTCTGATTGCTCAGCTTGCGCCTGGAGGAAGGTTGATAATGCCAGTTGGCGCTGAAGATCATCAAAACCTGGTGCTGGTACAGAAGGGAGACTCTGGCGCCTACTCTGACGAGATCCTTCCAGTCCGTTTCTCAAGACTGGTTGTTGCGCATTAAGCCAATAAACTTACAGATGTGCTCGGGCATGGTTGAAAATCATTCGAATCGAGGCGAGCATACAATTCAGCACGTCAATTCAACATCGAAGCTGTATATTTCATTGCCGTCAAAATCATTTGAGTCACTAGCGATTTACAGGGTTTAGATTGGCAAATCGACTTACATAGAATCCGCCGTCTAACTGAATGCTCGCCAATGCATAGACTTAGCGACTGCATTGGAAAACTTTTTCACTCGATCTTCTCTGACTGGCGTTGGTGTATAGCGTTGAATTCGAGTTTCATCACTGTCGACTAGAATGACATCGGCACCTGCCAGTTGTGCTGTACCGATGGCCGTGATTTCCGGAAACGATTTTACGGCGAGACTTTTGCCAAGGCAGTCTGACAGAAACTGGCAGAAATATGGATTGACAGAAATCCCTCCATCAATGGAAATTTCGTGACCGACTTCTGTGAGTGAGGACATAGCCCTGATCACCTCTGCGGTACGCAAAGCGATACCTTCAAGGATTGACTGCATCATACTGCTACGATCCGTGTCTTGGGATAATCCTATCCACAAACCAGAGGCGAATCGGTCCCAGTGTGGGCAAGCTAACCCGGACAATGCTGGTATAAAAACCAAATCTCGATCGATGGCTGCCGGTTGGTCAAATGAATTGAGTGTCGAGTAGTCCTCAAACAATCCCAGGCTATGTGCCCATTCAATGGCTGAGCCGGCACTGTATACCCCACCATCTAAAGCGTATACTGCTTGGTTACCCGCGTGCTGCCAACCGATGGTAGGGAGCAGTCCCTGATCCGGTGCTCGTATTGCTTTAGGCCCGGTCACTGTCAAAGCGAACGCACCTGTGCCAAATGTAATCTTGACATCACCAATACCACGGCAGCCATGACCGTACAGTGAGGCCTGCTGGTCTACTACACTGGCCTTAATTGGCACCTGCTTTCCTCGACCTGACACTGTTCCAAGCATTCCGGTAGTGGGCACGATTTCGGGTAGTGCGCTCATTGGGACACCAAACAGCTCACAGAGTGTTTCGTCCCACTGGCCTGTCTCAAGATTCATCAATGAGGTTCGAGATGCTGTTGTGATATCCGTCCTGAACACTCCAGCCAAACGGTCAAGAAAATACGCATCGGTGGTACCGAGTTTGAGCTTCCCCTTCTTCAATAATCGTCGTGCTTCGGGAATGCTGTTGACGATCCATGCCAACTTGCTTGCTGAAAAGTATGAATCCAAGGGTAGACCTGCTCGATTCATAACTTCCTCGCCAACACCATCTCGTTCGAGACACTCAATTGTCTCTCCTGTTCGGTTGTCCTGCCAGACAATCACTTGGGAAACAGGCTCCAATGTGTCTGAGTGCCAGGCAAGACAGCTTTCTCCTTGGTTGTCGATACCCACCGCAGCAATATTGTTCACTGATTCAAGTGAGCTTTCGATATTGCGAACCAGTTCCAATGGATCGTGTTCCACCCACCCAGGTTGAGGGTAGTACTGTTTATGGCGGATTACTGACGTGATCGAGGCATTTCCATCGGTGTCCACCGCTAACGCGCGGGTGCTGGTGGTTCCTTGATCAATAGCAAGTATGGTCATTGAGTTAACTGGATGGTTCAAACACCAATTTGAGTGAAGTTGGTTTCGACGAAAGGATACTGGAAGAAACGGCTAGTTGCACCTGCTTTTCAGGCAGAGCTCGAACGCGTTTCGAAACAACAGAACGGTCGCCTGCCTTTAGATGCAGTGTCCCGCGGGCCTCATCAGAAAATTTCACCCAAAGGGAAACGCTCTTTGTCATCTGGTGATCGAGAACCAGTCTTTTGGGAAAAACGTAACGAACTGTCGGCGAAGTCGATTCAATGACAACACTATCGGTTGCCGAAGGCAGATCATCAGCAAGCGAACGGACGATGTGTGTTGCTGTCCTGATTCCTTCACGCCAGCATCGACCTGATGAATCTGCAGGGTGCAGTACATTGCCAGCAGCAAAAATGTCCGGGTCCGAGCAACGGCCAAACTGGTCGGTCACAGGGATGCCACAGCCGGAATTTAATTCGAGATGCCCCATGCACGCTAATGTCGATTCAGCGACAAATTGTCCACAAAATACGACGCCATCACATGGTATTTGCTCAATCCGTCCTGAGTCTAGACATACCGCCACCCCACTGACCCGCTCCTTACCTTCGATTGAAACCAGTTCAGTGTTGAATAGCGAGCGTATACCGAGTAGTCGGGGCAACCAGATTGATGACTTCCAGGCAGTAGGTCGTTTATGTTCCTCAATCATCGCAACGGGTCGTATTCCTGCATGTCGACAGGTGAGTAGTGCGGAATACGCAACCAGTTCAGTGCCCACAATGACGGGACACAGAAATGGTTTGCGGGACTTCAGGTAAACCATGGATTGAAGCGCACCTGTAGTCAGAACACCCATTGGACGGGTGCCGGATACCAAACGAGCTGATCTCGGGGTTTCCCTTGCTCCCGTAGCTAGAAGAACCTTTGCTGCTTCAATTTTTGCTGTTCCTGCTGAAGTTGATACGTGCAGCGAAGGGCCAGATTCAATTCGAAGGACATTAACTCTTGTACGAATATCTACACCTTCCGCTATGGCAGCCCGATGAAGGCGTGAGGCGTATTCTGGACCCTTAAGAACGCGGTGGAATTCAGGCCATCCAAACGGGGGATGACCACAATGCCGAGGGATACCACCGACTTCAGCTTCGCGATCCAGAACGACAACATGTTCGACACCTTCTTTTCGCAGTTGAATTGCTGCGGCGAGGCCACTAGGCCCGCCGCCGACAATGGCGACATCGCAGCGTACAATCGGTTCAATCACGTCGGCAATCACTGGTCTGAAACATCCAATGGTGAGTCGAAATAACCTGCAGTGATTTCACTTAATTCAGCACTGCAGTAAAAACCCTGGCATCGTCCCATCGTAACTCGGGTGCGACGCTTCAGCCCACTCAGCGATTGCACTGGAAGTGGACCTTGAAGAGCGTTTTCAATTTCTCGTCGAGTAACCAACTCACAATGGCAAACAATCCCACCGTTGTCAGGTCGCATCCAGTCCCGTTCGCCAGATTCGCTAATCTGCGGAACAGTCGGCCATTGAATGCCCGCGGTTTCGTGAAGTGAAGACTGGTTTCCAAACATCGTTCTGGAAGCTAGGCGAGCGATTCCCAAAGCTGCACTCAACCCTGTAGAACGAATGCCGCCAACGCAAAGATACTGTTTTTCTCCATTCAGTTGGATTTTGTAATCTTGCGATTCAGTCGCAGGTCGAATTCCGGCATAGATGCCTGTCACACTGTGGTGCTTGAGATCAGGCAGGATGCTTTCACCTACTGTCTTCAGACGGTCCAGAGTTTCCGTGTCAACACCTGTGTCGTCCCGACTCTCCTGATCGTCTGCACTGGGACCGACCAGCAGGTTTCCGAAAATGGTGGGACACACCACTATTCCTTTAGTCTTTTCTGTCGGGACCGGCAATAGTATGGTGTCAGATAGGGACTTGGCAGATTTGTCATACACCAAGAACTGACCCTTACGCGGTCGAATTTGGAACAGGTGTTCACCAATCAGCTGGTTATGCAGCAGATCACCATACAGTCCGGCACAGTTAACAAGCCAATTTGCCTGCAACTCACCCTGACTGGTCGAAACGTGCCATCGACTGCCATTGAAATCTCCTTGGTGTACTTGGCAATTGTTTATGAATGTGGCTCCATGAGCCAGTGCCTGGTACAGGTAAGCCAAGGGCGTGGACCAAGGGTCGACCACGCATTCACCTGGGATATGCAAGGTTCTTTTTACTCCCGGTGCGAGCAAGGGAACTCGGCCCCGTGCAGCATCGACATCAATTTCGACAACATCGGAAACCCCGTTAGCATGGGCCTTAGACATGATTGCATCAATACTGGATGCCTGCTCATCATCCCACGCTAAAACTATGGCTCCAGTTTCCAGCAAGGGCAAATTGAATTTACTGTGAATATCCCGAAATTCCTGATATCCGTCAGCAATACAAGCCTGCTCCACAGAGGATATTGGTGCATCGAATCCGGTATGCAAAATGGCACTATTACCTTTGCTGGCACCGTCAAGGATATCAACCGATTTTTCAACTAGAATGACCTTTCGATTTTCCAAGGCGAGCCTTCGGGTTACAGCGCAGCCCACAACTCCAGCACCCACTACCAGCACGTCGAAAATTTGCTGGGATGGAGCGAAGGTGCGGCTGTTGAGTTCGTGAGTTTCGGTAATTGGTTGTGAATTGGGATTGTCAGTCATTTTTCCAATTTCCCAAATCCGCTGTTGCACAGTCGATCTGCAAATGGACTGATTCTATGAATATATTGGCTTCAGTTTTCGCGTGGTATTTTGACATCAACGGGTCATCGGAATGCAATATACCAATTCAAAATTGCGGTCCAGAGAAAATCTTCACAGTGAATAGTCGATGTGGAAGGGTATCAACCAATAACAGAGACCGCAGTGGTAATCAGAGCGAAACAATTTGGGTGGTTTAGTTTCACGCGATGGCAGGTATAGCAGATTCAAGCATCTAACAAATCCGTTCTGGAATTTCCAGCGAATTAATCCCACCGAATTTTTCTAGATACAATCAATTCAGTGGTATGATTAACGGTTTGCAAACAGATGGATGAAAGTTGTTATTTGGCGAAATTCCTGAATGAGCAAATGTTGACATTCATTTTTCAATTGACATAAATCACGCGATGCTAATTATCGCGGGCAAATTCACTAACATAGATTTTCAATAGTACCTTCTAAAACTAACTCAAAATGCCTTCCATTATTGTGAAGTATGTCCGAGTGGTGGACTATGTTTCCACCCGCTTCGGCCGAATCGCAATGCTTCTGATCTTTCTTATGATCGGGACGCTGTTATTGGATGCGGTTACTCGAAATGTACTGGACATCCCATTGTTCTGGTGTGTGGAACTGGCTCAGTTCACCTTGGCTGCCTACTACATTATGGGAGGTGCCTACTCCATGCAACTTAATACTCATGTTCGCATGGATTTGTTGTATGACCGGTTGTCCGACCGCAATAAGGCACGAATGGACAGTTTCACCGCAATCTTTCTGGTGGTCTACCTGATTGTGCTTTTGATCGGTTCCATTTCCAGCACAATCTACTCGATCGAGACTAATCAACGGCTCTTTTCGATGTGGAACCCGTCGGTAGTTCCAATCAAGGTAATCATGGTCCTAGGAATCCTGTTGATGTTGCTGCAGGCCTTCTCCACATTTTTCAAAGATTTGGCCAAGTCGCGAGGAGTGGAGCTGGCATGAGTTACGAAGCCATCGCCATCATCATGTTTGCATCGATGCTGCTGATGCTACTGACTGGGCAGCGGGTCTTTGCTGCTATTGGTATTGTTTCCACAGTGGCGGCGTTGCTGCTCTGGGGAGAGGGAGGCGTGGAAATGCCGTTTACAGCAGCGTTCAAGTTATTCAAATGGTATCCGCTGCTGACCCTGCCGCTGTTCATCTACATGGGATACATACTGTCGGAATCGGGAATTGCTGATGATCTCTATCGGATGTTCCACGTGTGGTTTGGTGGACTAAAGGGCGGACTCGCGGTAGGAACCATCGGCCTCATGGTGGTAATATCGGCTATGAACGGACTTAGTGTGGCGGGGATGGCGATAGGCGCGACCATTGCTCTGCCTGAGATGCTGCGGCGGGGCTACGACAAAGTCATGATTACCGGAGTAGTGCAAGCCGGCAGTTCACTGGGTATTCTTGTTCCCCCAAGTGTGGTGCTGGTTCTTTACGGCATGATTGCTCGGGAATCCGTGGGGAAGCTGTGGCTGGCCGGCGCATTACCAGGACTGATGATGGCTGCCCTATTCATCATCTACATCGTCATTCGATGTCGCCTGCAGCCTCATCTGGGCCCAACAGTCAGCCAAGAAGAGATCAAGCAAATGTCCATGGCGGAAAAGCTGCGACTACTTCGAGCCGGAATCATTCCATTTCTAATCTTTTTCTTTATGACGGGTCTCTTTGTCATGGGCATCACCAGCCTGGTTGAGAGTTCCGCAGTAGGGGCCACAGCTGCAACTCTGGCAGCGTTAGTCAAACGACGGCTTAACCGTAAGGTCATGGAGGAAACCATCCGCAAGACCTTGGGAATATCGTGCATGTTCATGTGGATCATTTTGGCCGCACTCTGCTTTGGGGCTGTTTTTGATGGAATTGGTGCAGCGAGAGCCATCGAAACCCTCTTCATCACAAACTGGAATCTGACGCCTTGGGAAGTGCTGATCATGATGCAGTTGTCATATCTGTTCATGGGTATGTTTCTTGACGATACAGCAATGCTTGTAATCGTGGCTCCCCTATATGTTCCGCTGGTGAAAATTTTAGGATTCGATCCTGTCTGGTATGGTGTGCTGTACACCATCACATGTCAGATCGCCTACATGACTCCGCCATTCGGATACAATCTTTTTCTAATGCGCGCCATGGCGCCGCCCGAAATTTCGTTGATGGATATCTATCGTTCCATTACACCATTCGTGCTAGTCATGATCGTTGCATTGATTCTGGTCATGGCATTCCCTCAGATCGCTCTGTGGTTGCCGGGCCAGATATACACTAGGTGATTCTCCATGTCTTATGGTTAATCGCTTTCAATTGATAGAGAGGTCGACAATGACAGACAAAAAAGAAATTGTTCAACCGACAAATAACGAACGTCGGGAATTTGTAAAGAAGGTCGGTGCAGGAACTGCAGGTATTCTCGCTGCTGGGACTGCGCCTTACGCGTTTTCACAGAGCAATCCAATTAAATGGCGACTGCAATCGTATTCCGGAGCCCCGCTCGGCGCGCATGTTGTACTACCTCAGATCGAGGCATTCAACAAAATCGCGCATGGTCAGATGGAAATCGAACTGTTCTATGCAGACCAGTTGGTACCTACGGACGAGCTGTTTCGAGCCATGCAGTCGGGTGCGCTAGATGCAGTACAAAGTGATGATGCCACGATGGCTTCACCGGTTGATATCAGTGTGTTTGGCGGATACTTCCCGTTTTCCACCCGTTACAGCCTGGACTTGCCAGTGCTGTTCAAGTATTACGGATTGGATGAAATTTGGGCTGAAGCTTACGGTGAGGTAGAAGGAGTAGAGTGGATCAGCGCTGGTGCTTGGGACCCACTGCACATTTTCACCAGGGACCCAATTCGTTCGCTTGCCGATATGCGCGGTAAGCGTGTATTCGGTGTCCCGACCGCTGGCAGATTCCTGTCACGCTATGGCTTAGTACCTGTCACGCTGCCTTGGGATGACATTGAAGTCGCTATCGGGACCGGTGAACTGGACGGTGTGGCCTGGTGCGGGTTCACTGAAGCCTACGAAGTCGGTTGGGCAGATGTGTGCGATTACGCCCTGCTCAACAACGTAACCGGTGCGTGGTGTGGTTCCTACTTTGCCAATACCAACAGTTGGAATGCGCTCCCGACGCATCTTCAGGAACTGTTCCGCATGTCTTGTAATGACTCGCACTACTATCGTCAGGTTTGGTATTGGGGCGGCGAGGCTCAGTTAAGAGTAGAAGGCGAGAAGATGGAGCTAACCACCATCCCAGCAGAGGAATGGGACCAGGTTGTCGAGGATTCCAAGGAGTTCTGGGAAGATTTGGCTTCAATCAGCCCTCGGACCCGTAAGGTGGTGGATGCTTTCCGTCAGTATTCCGAGGTTATGGAAAAGGTTGGCGTTCCTTATCGCTACAGCTGATTCCAATCCTGAAAATCTAGATTTAATATCTGGTTTGAAAATAAAGCTCCGGGGACTCTTTCCCGGAGCTAATTTTTTGTGCGCGTTTTGTCTATGGCGCTTGAATATACTCCTTAAAAATTCCAGTGTTTCTCAATCTGCTCAGCTAGCCGAAGTGTATGATTTCGGACTAGTGTTTCCGCCGTGTCTGCATTACGAGACTCAAGGGCCTCAATAATGTGAATGTGGTCGATGATAGAGTGCTTAGCACGTTCTGGATCGGTGATGCTTCGCAGACGAATCATTTTCAGATGCAAAAACAGATTTTCGGAAATTTCCATGAGCGGTTTACAACGGCTCATTTCAATGATGGTTCGGTGAAATTCAATGTTAGTTTCAGAATACTCGTTTATTTTCGCCTGTGACTTCGAGCCGTCATAAGTCGAAAATAGCTCCCTGAGTTTGGCGATGCTCTCATCACTCGCACGAACCGTTAACAATCTAGCCGCCATTGATTCAAGTGCAGCCCAAACATGCACCATGTCAATGACCTCTTCAAGCGTTTTGCGCACCACAAATGCGCCTTTGTGCGGTATCGTTTTGACAAAGCCCTCGTTTTCCAGTCGAATCAGACTCTCCCGTATAGGGGTGCGACTGACCCCCAACTGTTGAGCCAGTGTTCGTTCATCCAGACGCAAATCGATTTCGGGGTCATACACATCCAGTGAGGAAATCGCGTCCCTCAAAGACCGATAGGCCTTATCTTTTAGTACTTCGGGGTCTTTGAGGCGATCTATTGACAAACCCATTTGAAAATGTACTGTTCCTTGTCAAAAGATAGGTAAAATGAAATGGTGTCCGGCAGCACTGTCCATGTTGTGCAATTGCCGATACGCTATCGCTGCCATTGCAACGTATCGTCAATTATATTGTTTTCGGGCGGTCTCACTAATTTCTGTTACCTGTACGCCGCCGGACCTAATTTTTTTGATATGGTCAGACTATGTCTGACTGTCCATCGATTTGACTATTTGAGGATATCAGGGAAGCTGTTTGTCGAATGGCCAGAAAAAAAGTCAAAAATATCAAGTCATTCGGTCGATATATCAAACGCTCGCTCAACCGCTATTTTTCTGATCTCAAAGGGACGGAACCCACAGAGCTGTACCAGCAGATGGTTGAAGAGTTGGAGCGTCATCTTTTCGAATATGTTATGTCGCACACAAATCGTAACATTACACGTACCGCAAACATATTGGGTATTTCCCGCACAACCTTAAGAAAGAAACTTGACTACTACGACATTCCTAGAGAGCAGTAAGTTGTACCGCCCCTGGTTATTGCATCCCGACTGCATCAGACCTTAATGACTGTACTCAAACCGCGGCGCGCTCTGGTTAGTGTGTCGGACAAGCAAGGGATTGTTGATTTTTCCAGCGCACTGATGGCGAATGGTGTCCAGATTCTATCGACGGGTGGCACCGCGTCGCTGCTGACCGAGAACGGAATCGATGTCATAGCAGTTTCTGACTACACTGGGTTTCCGGAATTGATGGGCGGCAGACTGAAGACGCTGCATCCGAAAATTCACGGTGGAATTCTTGGCAGACCCGATGTGGACATGGATGAGATGCAGGATAATGACATACATCCAATCGATCTGGTTGTGGTGAACCTCTATCCTTTTGAAAGCGTCACTGCCAATCCCAATACCTCGCTTGAGACGGCGATCGAGAATATAGATATCGGTGGGCCAGCCATGGTTCGGGCAGCCGCTAAAAACTCCGCTCATACCGCTGTTGTTGTTGATCCAAACGATTACGCCGCAGTCTTGACGGAAATTGAGGAGTTTGGCGGGATACGTAGCGAAACTCGCATGCAGCTGGCGTTAAAAGCCTACGGGAGAACCTCGCAATATGATGCTGTCATCTCAAATTATCTTTCTGCCGTTAACTTTGGCGGCGAGTCTTTTCCGGATGCTCTGAATCTGTCATTCACAAAACAGTTGGAAATGCGCTATGGCGAGAATCCTCACCAGTCTGCCGCGTTCTACCTGGCGACCAACGATGAAAGCAGCTGGCTCCGGCAGGCAAAGATGCACCAAGGCAAACCGCTGTCGTTCAACAATGTTGCGGATGTCGATGCTGCCTACAACTGCGTGGCAGAATTTACTGAGCCAGCATGTGTCATCATCAAGCATGCAACACCCTGTGGTGTAGCAACCGCAACTGACGTGGCCAAAGCGTACGAACTAGCCTACAGAACCGATCCGACATCAGCGTTTGGTGGAGTCATTGCGATTAATCGCCCGCTTGACGGACCGACCGCTGAATTGATTTTGCAAAACCAATTCGTTGAAGTCATATTGGCCCCCGGCGTTACCGCGCAAGCACTGGCGGCTTTGCAAAACAAACCGAATATTCGGATGCTGGAGCATGCAGAGGTCTATAGTGAACCGCCAGATCTCCGTCTTAGTACCGCTTGCGGAGGGTTGCTCGTACAGTCGCCAGATACCCGACTGCTGGCAGGAACCGAACCGGAAGTTGTTTCGCATCGAATGCCCAGTAATGAAGAACGGAGTGACCTTATCTTTAGCTGGACAGTAGCCAAGCACGTCAAGTCAAACGCGATTGTGTACGCAAAAGGTCAATCAACCATAGGCATTGGTGCCGGACAGATGAGCCGGCTGGACTCTGCAAAAATCGCTGCTTCAAAAGCAGCAGATGCCGGATTTGATATCTCTGGTGCCGTGATGGCGTCAGATGCGTTTTTTCCGTTTAGAGACAGTATCGATACAGCAGCTAAGTCCGGAATTACAGCCATCATTCAACCAGGCGGATCACTGCGAGATTCGGAAGTGATTGAAGCAGCTAATGAACATGGCGTTGCTATGCTATTCACCGGAATGCGACACTTTCGACACTAAAAAGAGCGAATTCAGATGAAGGTCCTAATTGTTGGCGGTGGCGGTAGGGAACACGCCCTGGCTTGGAAGGTTGCAGAATCATCACAAGTGAATGAGGTGTTTGTTGCGCCAGGCAATGCCGGTACCGCGAACGAACCCAAAGTCTCAAACATAGACATTGGTGCGGAAGAAATCGATGCGTTGCTCGACTTTGCTCGTGAGGAGCACATCGAATTGACTGTAGTGGGACCGGAAGCACCGCTGACAGAGGGCATTGTTGATCACTTTAAAGAGCAGGGGCTACGCTGCTTCGGCCCATCCAAAGAGGCTGCGCAACTTGAAGGGTCCAAAGATTTCACCAAGCAGTTTCTTGTCCGCAAACAAATTCCAACAGCTAGTTACCAGACCTTTGAGTCCGTCAGCGAAGCCAATCGATATATCGAGGACGTTGGTACGCCAATTGTTGTCAAGGCGGATGGGCTTGCCGCAGGTAAGGGTGTTATCGTTGCTGAGAGCGTGGATCAAGCCAGACAGGCAGTTTGCGATATGCTTGAGCACAATCGTTTTGGTACGGCAGGCAGTCGAGTGGTGATTGAGCAGTGCCTGAAAGGAGAAGAAGCCAGTTTCATTTGTATTGTTGATGGCGAAGAAGTACTGCCACTTGCCACATCACAGGATCATAAACGCGCACTGGACGGTGACCTTGGACCAAATACCGGCGGTATGGGTGCTTATTCACCGGCCCCCATCATTGATGCCAAAATGGAATTCACCATCATGACAAGCATCATTCAGCCAACAGTCACTGGTCTATTGCAAGAGGGTATACGCTATACAGGGTTTTTGTATGCTGGTCTGATGATTAGTCCAGAAGGAGTCCCGCAGGTACTTGAATTCAATTGCCGAATGGGTGACCCGGAAACACAGCCGATTATGGTGCGTCTGAAATCCGACTTGGTCGACTTGTTGAGTGCGGCACTGGATGGAAATCTAGGCTCCGTTAGTGCAAAGTGGGACCACCGCGCTGCGCTTGGAGTTGTGATAGCGTCTGGTGGTTATCCCGGAAGCTATAGAAAAGGCGCAACAATTTCGGGGCTTGAATGTCCGGGTAGCGATCAGGTCAAGGTGTTCCATGCAGGAACTGCGATGAATGAGGCTGACGAGTTTATTGTCAGTGGCGGCCGCGTATTGTGTGTTACAGCACTCGGAGAGAATATTGCCGCATCACAGCACGCAGCTTACGAATCAATCAAGGCTATCCATTTTGAGGATATGCATTATCGAACCGACATTGGTGCACGTGCTTTACATGGTACGACTACTTCAACCGTATAGAGGGGGTTAACATTGAGTAAGAACTTTGTTGCAGTAATGCTTGGGTCCGATTCGGACCTGAAAGTGATGCAGTCAACGCTTGACACGCTGGACAGTCTTGGAGTCCATTGGGAGCTTCGAATTCTGTCGGCACATCGCACACCCGACGAGGTGCGTCAATATCTGGAGGACTCTGGTGCACGGGGTTGCGCGGTCTATATCGCTGCAGCTGGTCTCGCTGCACATCTGGCTGGCGCAGTTGCAGCACACACACTTAAACCTGTGATTGGCGTACCATTGGACGCTGGCTCTTTGGGCGGTATGGATGCACTACTGGCAACAGTGCAGATGCCGGGCGGTGTACCTGTTGCCTGTGTTGCAATTGGAAGTGCTGGGGCAAAGAATGCTGCGTTTCTGGCAGCAAGAATTCTGGCTCTAAGTGACGAAAATATCGCTGCAGCACTAGTGAATTATCGAGACACCAACCGCGCATCGGTGCTCGCAAAGAATGAGAATTTACCTCAGGCCGGTGGGGGCTAACAAACACAATTGAACCTGATTGATGTTGCAACCGGAGCCAAACTCATCTCTAGGGGGGCAGTCATTGCCTACCCGACGGAAGCATGTTTCGGAATTGGCTGCGACCCGTTCAATGAAATCGCAGTTCGACGTGTGGTTCGGATCAAGAACCGACCGCGAGGAATGGGCTTGATCCTGATTGCCGATCATGTGAATAAGCTACTGCCTTTCATTGAACTGCGTCAGGAGTCGATGATGGACCCGGCCGTCGCCAGTTGGCCGGGGCCCTATACTTGGATATTTCCAGCCAGCAAGAGAATGCCAGTCTCACTTCGTACGCCCACACAAACTGTCGCTGTTCGCGTGACTGCGCATCCAGGATCTGCACACCTCAGCCGACTGGCTAGTTGCGCGATTGTCTCAACCAGTGCCAATCGACACGGTCAGATACCGATTCGCGCACACCGAGAAGTCGCTCGATGTCTGGGTGAGTCTTTGGATTTTGTGGTGCGCGGCCCGTTGGGTGATCAAAAAATTCCAACCCGAATTACGGATGCTGTGAGCGGAAAGATATTGCGAGCTGGCTGAGTGAGGTGCTGACTGGTGACAGATTCTGTAGAATTGGAGTCGATTGATGCGGAGCGCGTCGAGTCTTACCTGCGCGCCCTACAGAACGATATTTGTCAGACGCTTGAATCTTTAAGTGAATCGGATCGATTTTTTGAGGATCGATGGGAATACTCAGGCGGTGGAGGTGGTGATAGCCGGGTGCTTGAGAGAGGTGAGATTTTTGAAAAAGCGGGTGTAAATTTTTCCTCCATCCACGGTGTCAAATTACCGAAGGCTGCAACTGCAAAGCGAACTGACGTAGAAGATAAACCATTTTCAGCCATGGGGGTATCGCTGGTACTCCATCCAATGAACCCTTACGTACCCACCACTCACATGAATGTCCGGTTCATTCACATCGATAAACAAAAATGGTGGTTTGGTGGCGGATTTGACCTGACGCCATACTATGGATTTGTCGAAGACGCTGTTCACTGGCATCAAACGGCAGCTGATGCCTGTGAGGGTTTCGGTGAAGGGTTATACCTGCGATTGAAGTCCTGGTGTGATGAGTATTTTTACCTGAAACACCGGAAAGAAGCGCGTGGTATTGGCGGAATATTTTTTGATGACTACACGGACGGTGGATTTGAGAATGCCTTCCGCTTCATGCAAAGTGTCGGAAACCATTTCCTAAAGGCTTACATTCCCATCGTTGAGCGGCGGCGCAGTTTATCCTATGGCGACCGGGAGCGAGAGTTCCAAAACATGCGTCGCGGGCGTTATGTGGAATTCAACTTGGTTTATGATCGGGGTACGCTTTTCGGGTTGCAGTCTGGTGGACGAACCGAGTCGATACTGATGTCTCTGCCGCCTGCAGTCACCTGGAAATATGACTGGAAGGCTGAACCCGGAAGCGAAGAGCATCGTTTGATTGACAACTTTCTTACCCCGCGCGATTGGATTTCAGTTTAATCCGGGTAAGATGGGACAAATTTACTCACTCTTCTATCGGGTTCTGATAAATCTGCTGGTACCTGTTGTGCTGGTCCGTTTTCTGATCCGGGGCGTTACCCGTCGGGAATACTGGCAACGTTTGACTGAACGATTTGGGCACCTTCCTTCGCACCTGAGTTCCGGGTCTATATGGATTCATGCCGTATCGGTCGGAGAGGTCAATGCGGTCCGACCACTGGTTGAATACCTGCTTGAAAATTCCGATGTACCAATACTTCTCAGTTGCGTAACACCAACTGGGTCAGCACAAATTACAAGGCTTTTCGGAAGTCGTGTTTCACAGGTCTATGCGCCAGTTGATAGTGGAATTATTGTCAATCGGGCACTCGATAAGGTGAAACCTTGCGCGATCATCATTGCTGAAACGGAATTGTGGCCCAATTTTCTGTGTGTGTCGAGAGCACGAAAAATTCCTGTTGCTTTCGTTAATCTCAGACTATCCGACGCCACCTTCAACAGGGCAAAGTTCTTTTTGCCTTTATGCCGACACGCACTCAAAAAGGTGTCAGCATTTTGCGTTCAAACCAAAGTGGACGCCGAGCGAATCACCGCGCTTGGTGCAAACAGCGATTTGGTACACGAAACCGGCAATCTAAAATTTGACATGAAAGCGCCCGATGGCATTCAAGAAACCGGGGTTGCATTGAGAGAACGCTGGGGCGGCACAGGCCGACCCACAGTGGTGCTTGGTAGTTCACATGAAGGTGAAGAAAATCAATTCTTGAAATTGATGATTGAACTGCGAGTGGATTTTCCAGAACTGACTGCAGTGATTGTGCCGCGGCATCCAGAACGCTTCAATCGAGTGTTTAGGCAAATTTCTGAAGGTGGGTTTTCCGTCTCGCGGGTTAGTGAGTGGCAAATTGATGCCAAAGTTAATGCAGATGTAATCCTGGTGGACTCCATGGGAAAACTGCTGGAGTTTTATGCCGCGTCAGACATCGCGATAGTGGCTGGCAGTTTTGCAGCGGTTGGTGGTCACAATGTGCTGGAACCCATTCTGGTTGGAACACCTGTGATTTTTGGTCCGGACATGTCGAACTTTCGCGAAATTTCGCGGCTGGTGCTCGAGAGTGGTGCTGGAGAAAGGGTAGATCACTTTGCGGCACTCAAGCCAGCCCTATGTCGATTATTGAAAGACTCGGACTTGAGGGAACTACGGGTCAATAATGGGAATCAACTGCTTGAAAAGAACCGCGGTGCGCTGCAGCGAACGACTTGCCACCTAGAGGGGTTCTTAAAACTGAATAGAACTTCAAAGTAGCAGATTGTTCAGAGCCTGCAGATCGCTGAGATCAAGAGTGCCGGCAACTAGTTCCAGCGCAATCAGGCTGCGCAGATATGCATACCGAGCTTCAAGCAATGCTCGCCTGGCTTCAAACAAATCCTGTTGCGCATCCAGTACTTCCAGCGAAGTTACCAGACCAACATCGTAGTTGCTTTGCGTCAGATCATACGAACTTTGCACAGCATTGACCGCAACTTCCAGGGCATCAATCTGTTCGATAAGACTGGCTGCACTGCGAAATGTGCTCGATGTAAGTGTAGCAGTTCGAGTTCTAAGCGCCTTCAGTCGTTGCAGTTCCGCTTCATACTGCAGTGTGGCTTGTTTTTTCAGTCTTGACTCCGCACCGCCTGCGGAGAATGACTTTGAAATTGTTATCGATGCAATTGAATGGTCCATCAACGATTCAGTGCCGCCGAGTCTGTCATTGACACGAACATTCAGATGGGCTGCAAAGTCGTAATCGGAAGTGGCCAATTGGATTGACCGCTCGGCAAGTTTGACCTGAGCCTGCTGAATTTCGAGGTCGATATTGTTCTTTAGAGCCAGTTCAGTCCAATCTTCCACCTGCCCGGATTTCATACTTGGTGTGGGGGCATCTTCATTCAGTTGATCAATGTCGGTTGCACGATATCCGATCAACTCAGATAGTGCCAGAATGGCGTTTTCTACTGCAGTTTCTGCCATGATGACACCGGCATTAGCCAACGCGAGTCGCGATTCAGCAATTCTGACATCGGTTTCGGTACCGACCCCTGCATCTCGTCTCACCACTGCATGATCGAGCAAAACTCGAATGGAGGTAATTTCGCTTCGATTCGTTTCGAGTGTATCCTGGGCGGCAAGCACATTGAAGTACGCATCGACGACTTGCTTGAATAGGTTAGTTTGTGCTTTTTTGTAAATCAGGCCGGCGAGGATTTCTTGTTGCTCCGAGAATTTCAGTCCGGCCCCAAGACTCTCTCTCCAAAGAGTTTGAGATAGCGTCACATTAGCGCGGTCTATTCTGGTGTCGGCGCCGACGAACTTGTTTTTTCTCTCTGACATTGCGCCGATCGTTACAGTCGGAAAAACGCTGATGGCTTTGGTAATGTCAAGATTGAGCTCACCAGCTTGTGATTCGAGATTTGCTGCGGCAAGCTCAGAGCTGTTTTGGACTGCCAACTCATAGCTTTCAATAAGATCGATGGAAAAGGCGGGTCCAGCGAACAGCATGAATAACGCTGTCAGTAGCGCACAAATAAGTGAGGTTAATCTTTGCCTTGAATTACTCCGCATATTCAGAAAACGAAGCGATTTGGTCGTTCGATATTGTCGAGTGGTGGAAGGACTGTCTCAAATAGGTAATCGGTATGCCAACTTTCTGCGTCGACTCTTTTGACTCGAATGGCGTTCATTACAGGTCCATCGCCCACCACTGCTACCAATCTTCCGCCTATGCAAAGCAAATCGAGATAGCTTTGCGGCAATTGAATGACGGATCCTGAGACAAAAACAGTCTGGTATTCGATATCCGATTTCCAGCCTCGCCCCGCATCGCCATGAATCACATCAACATTTTTGATGTTGTTGGTCAAAAGGTTCAATGTTGCGAGTTCAACTAGCGATTCTCGGCACTCAATGGTATGCACCTCCAACGCTGTTTGTGCTAAGAGCGCGGCAACATGACCGGTACCTGAACCAATTTCAAGCGCGAAATCATCCCGTTCCGGCGCAAGTTCCTGCAGAAGCCGGGCTTCCACTTTCGGTTGCATCATAACTTGACCATCGCCAATAGGAACCTGCATGTCGGCAAACGCCAGGTGGCGATGCTGTTCAGGAACGAAGTTTTCACGCGGCACAGCCGCGATGGTTTCGAGAATCTGCGAACTCAAAACATTCCAAGGTCGAATCTGCTGTTCGACCATATTGAATTTTGCAAGATCCAGGTCCATTTTCAATCGGAAGGAGTGTCAATCGAATTTTGGGATATTCAGACAAATTTTAATTCGATAATCAGGTAGGAATGCTACAGAATTGATTGTTACCTGATTGCGCATTCACATGAAGCATACCTACAACAACTGATTAGATGACAACGTAGAAGAAGACCAAAATGAAGATTTAAAAATTTGCTGGAAGAGATTGAATCTGATCACGTGCCACAACAGCATTGTGCTGAACGCGATATCAGGGTTAGGTACGAACGTCACATACGGCTATAGTAGTATTGAAATAATTCAAAAGAGTAAAATGCGAATAAAAGACGAACTGGAAATGAATCCGAATATACGAGTATAGTGAAGTTTGCGAACTATCGGATATTGCAAGGTTTCAACACAGGTCATTTATCAAGAATCAAAATGCTCAACAAACCGGAAAAAGCTATCGAATCTGCCTACCTCGCGGTAGCGGCCAAGTTTGAGGAGTGTCTGAAAGTTAAGGGAACAACTCCGAGCACTTGGCGGGTTATTGAGACTCTCAACGAAAATCCCGGGCTCACTTTAAAAGAACTTTCCCAGCAGACCGATATCAAGATTCCCGCACTATCCAAACTGGTGGATCGGTTGGTCCGAAACGCGCTGATTCATCGCAAGCAAAGCAATGTGGACCGGCGCAGTATTCAGCTATTCATTTCTGATCACGGCAAGGATACCTTGGAAAAATGCCTTCCTGAAGTACGGGCTTTTCGAGCATTGATTTCAGAAGTGTTGGATTCGCATACACGTGTGGTACTTGAAAAACTGGAACAAATTGATCAGAAGCCCGTTGTAATCACCCCGTCTTCTCAGGAGTGAACGATCCGAGGTTAATTACAACGAAAAACCCAATGTATGAATCACTGTTCGTCAATTGAAATAAACCAATTGGAAACCTGAGTTAACTATTGGCGATGTAATTTTTTCGTATGAGTACATATTCGACCAGTCGCAATAAGGCTAGTAGATTAACAGGCCAGCAGTTCGCTCTGCCAGTAGAGCGAAAGATATTCGTACTTGGTTTATTTGTTCCTCAAAGTGGTCCAGCTGGAATTTGGGGGCCTTCCTGCCGTGCATGCGGAGAACTAGCTGTTCATGAGATCAATGCATCAGGAGGGATTCTGGGTATGGAGGTGGTCCCCCACATCGTCGATTCTGGTGGTGATCCGCAAAAGGTGGCGAGATTGGCCAAAGTTCTTGCCAATACGAATGTTATTGACGCGATCGTTGGCATGCATACCTCGGATGTTAGGGAAGCTATCGTAGAAAATGTGAAGGGTCGCATTCCGTATATTTACACCCCGCTATATGAAGGTGGTGTGAATTCCAGGCACGTTTGTTGTATTGGTGAAACTCCGCAAACTCAATTGTTTCCGGCAATTTCATGGTTTATGACCCAACATCATTCGCAACGCTGGGCCTTAATTGGTAACGATTATGTTTGGCCACATCGTAGCCATAAACTCACTCATCGGCTTCTTGAGTTATTTGGTGCGAGTGTGGTGTTTGAAACGTACCATCCCTTCGGCACCAAAAAATTTGAGAAATCTCTTCAAGGACTGGAAGAACATCGACCCGACGTTGTGCTGTTGTCTCTCGTGGGTGACGATAGCGTAAGATTTAATCGGGAATTCTCCCGAGCCGGATTGGCAACGCATACGATTCGTCTATCGTGCGCTGTTGAAGAGAATATGCTGCTTGGCATTGGCGCAGACCATACCGAGAGACTGTTCTGTTCGTCAGGATATTTCAATCAGATTCCATCCTCGGCCAATGAAAAATTCAAAGAGTCTTATCATCAGCATTTTGGAGAATCCGCCCCGACTCTGAATGCACTTGCTGAATCAGTTTACGAAGGTGCCCATTTTCTTGCCAAATGTATTCAGGACGGAAGATATCAGATGAGCACAAGACAAACTACAGGTTCAGATTCTGATTCCAGGTATGAGCTTTCGGTACCCGGACCAAGGCAGGCACGCTGGCAGAGTCAGAAGAGGTCAGTAACTTGCCCTGTTTACCTTGCTGAAGCCGAGGGTTATGAGTTTGCAGTACAGGAGGTGCTGAACCCATAATTCTGAATCGGTAGCGGAGCCCGATTCAAAGTAAAGTTCTGTCTGCGCGTGGCAGATACGCCCTTCAGGAGACTGAAGTTTGGCGACCCTGTTTGAAGAGGGATCTGTCAATGAGGTCTTCCTTCCTCTAACTCCCCAACCCCAGCCGATTCTCGGTACAAAATCAAACAATTTTGACAGAAGCGTTCAGATTCTGAGGAGCACCCGTTCCAACTGAACAACTTCAGAATGCATAAGCTGCGCATTTGCAAGCAGTTTTTACTTTTGTGTATCGAAAGTTGCGGTCCCGGCAACTGTTAAATTTCGCTCGCTCTCCACTACGAAAGATTAAATAAAATATTAATTGAAAAGGAAATAATATATAAAGCAACTAAAATGTTCAACTACTAATTCATGATGAAGATCAATCTTTTCGAACCTTTTTGCATGGGTTGATTTTCAGTGTCGCCATTAATTCTTCGGACGTTTATTCCGAGCGGCGGGAGGAAAACGAATATGGAGTGGGTAATTACTGTCGTTCTGACTTTACTCTTTGTTGTGATTGCAATCGTTGTTCTAAATCGGTTTTATCACAAAGGGTCGCGCGACCGCGCATTGATTCGAACGGGCGCCGGTGGTCAGAAGACAGTGATGGACGCGGGGTGCTTGGTTTTACCGTTTCTTCATCAGGTAGAAGTAGTAGACATGCGCACATTCTATGTCGATATTTCCAGGCGGGGTGAGCACTCCCTATTGACTAGCGATCGACTAAGGGTCGATGTCAATGTTGCATTTCATGTACGGGTGATTCCTACCAAGGATGGAATTGCGACGGCTGCTCAAACCATTGGCGCACGGTCACTTTCAACAGAGCGCCTCAGCGAATTTCTGCGTGGTCGTTTCTTTGATGCCATGCAGGCCGTTGCAGCGATGCGTACGATGGACGAACTTCATGAAAATCGGCCTTTATTTGCCAGTGAAGTGGCGGACTTGCTGCGCTCTGGTATTGAGAACATAGGACTACAGCTTGAATTCGTATCTGTAACGGAACTAGACCAAACACCATTTTCAGCTTTGGATGAAAACAACGCGTTCAATGCCGTTGGAATGCGGCGGCTCGCCGAATTAATCACTACAAACCGTCGTAAGCGCAAGGAAATCGAAGCAAATGCGGAGACAGCCATTCGACGTACAGAACTGGAAACCACCAAAACCCGCTTGGCTTTGGAACTGGAACAGGAGCAGGCGGAGTCTGAAAAATCTATCAAGTCGGAACAATTGAGTTCCGAAAATTCACGTCGTACCGCTGAAGAGCGAGAACGCGCCCAATCCGCGGCTGGACTTGCCCGTCTGGCTAGGGAATCAGAGGTGCGACGCGCAGAGATTGAACGGGACCGTGAACTGAGAACAGAAGAAATACTTTCTCTTAAGGTTGTGGAAGAGAACAGAATCAATAGCCAGATCGAATTAGCTGCCCGTCGTAGCGAAGAATCAGTGGCACTAGCGCAGACAGAACTTAGCAAAAGATCTGTTGTTGCCGCGGAAGAGGAGACTAAGCGTGAGAGACGCAGACTAGCCACTGAAAGTGAAGGAATCATTGAAGCACTGAAAGCTGAGCAGGAAGCTGCAGTTGAAATTGAACGCGCTAAATCCAGTGCGGCAGCAGCAATGATCACAGCGGAAAACCAGGACAGAATCGCTGATCTTCAGACTGAAAGAGAGAGAAAGAAAACACAGGTACAAGTTGAGAAGCGTAGTGCAATGATTGCAGCTGAAAATGCAATTAGCGCTCCTCTGCAGGCCATGAAGTTAGAGGAACAGCGTCTGCAAATCTTACCAGAGATGGCCGCACGGATGGCCCAGCCTCTTGAGAAGATCGGAAAAATTAATATCAACCAGATCTCTGGGCTCTTAAGGGAATCGTCAGGTGGAGAACGTGCCGGCGGTTTAGGTTCAGCCGTAGACGATGTATTGGACCTGGCTTTCCGCATGCCGGCAATTCGCAAACTAGGTGAGGCTGTTGGAACAGAAATTTCAACTGATCCAACAAAAGAATCCGATAGCGACGAGAAAGATCAATCCTAAATCATTCTTAACCAATCATTTACATATTTCGGAGGAACAATGAACATTAATCGACGAAATTTCTTAATCGGCACTAGCTCAGCGGTTGGTGCACTGATGGCAGTACCGTATATCTCTCATGCACAGTCCAAACCTATCCGGTTGGGAATGCTGCTTGACACTTCCGGGCCATTCAGTGCATATGGAATTCCGATGGAAAAAGCATCTCAACTGGCTGTGGGATCTATCAATGAGGGTGGAGGACTGCTGGGAAGAGAAGTAGAAATCGTGTTTCGAGACACCCAGTCAGATATGGCCAACTATACGACATTCGCTAATCAAATGGTGAGGCAGGGGTTGGACGTATTTCATGGAGGAATTCTGTCTGCTTCGCGGGAGGCTATTCGACAGACACTACGGCAGCGAGAGATTCCTTACTTCTATAACGTTCTGTATGAGGGTGGAGTTTGTGACGGAAACACCTTTGTGACTGGCACAACGCCAGCTCAGCAGGTTGAAGCCTTAATCCCCCACGCCATGAACGCTTATGGAGCCCAAAAACTGTACGTGCTCGCAGCAAATTACAACTATGGCCAAATTACTGCTGCCTGGGTCAAGAGGTATGCAGAACAAAACGGCGCAACTGATGTTGAGGTAGAGTTTTTCGATTTAAGCGACGGTGAATTTGGCCCTGCTGCTATTGCAAAAATTCAGGAATCAGGAAGTGACCTGGTTGTATCGGTACTGGTAGGTGCTGCTCAACTGAGTTTCTACAGTGAGTGGTTAGGTTCGGGTATGCTTGCTAACCCTGATGTTCACTTGATTTCGACTACATTTGGTGTTGGAAACGAACAAAAGGTGCTGCCCGCAGCACAAAGTGATGGCATGCTTGTCGCCAATAACTGGGCTCCTCAAAATGATTCTGCTGAAAACAAAGCGTTTCTTGAAGCATGGGCGGCCAAACACGGAAACACCGATGATATTCATGAAATCGCTGTATCTCAATATCAGGGCATATTGTTATGGGCACATGCAGTCGAACAAGCTGGGTCTGTTGAACGCTCGGCCATTACCAAAGTACTGGAAAGTGGAGCTTCAATTGTCGGGCCATCTGGAAGAGTGGAAATGGACCCCGCCACTCACCACTGTAAACTGGACATTCATGTCATGGAGATCCAAAACCAGCAGATGAATATTGTTAAAAGTTTTGCGCAAAGAGAGCCGGTGGATACCCAGAGTGTCTGTAATCTGACTGAGAATCCTGACTCGAATATCCAATACGAAATAACTCTTTAAAACAACTGAGAGAAGGAGGCGGTGATTTACGCCGCCTTCAACTCTTTGATCAACAAAAGAGTGTGATGCTTGCGATGCCACTCCCGGTGTTTCATCAGACTAATGCTCCACCAGTATTTTTTTCGGTGAAGTTCTTCTCAATTCCAAAACATAGAAAGTGTAATCAGTCGTTCTGAATTTTCAGGTTTTAGCTGTGGATATTGCATTCATCTTTGCAATTCAAATTATTTATGCGGTAGCGGTATTAACGTTGATATCGCTTGGTCTCGCGCTGGTATTCGGCATGATGCGAATCATCAATCTCGCTCATGGTGAGTTCATAACACTTGGGGGTTATGCGACGATTGTGGCAACCAAAGCGGGGGTCAACATTTGGGTTGCGATGTTGGTGATGGCACCACTTGTAGTTGGTGTCTGGAGTCTCTTTATTGAGCGAGTGATCATCCGATTTCTGTATGGAAGGCTAATCTATACCATGCTGGCAACGTGGGGATTGAGTCTTGCGATGGCTGGTGGATTGACCATGATATTTGGCAATACAACTGAAGGAGTTGCTCTCGATATAGGTTCAATTCCCATAGGAGTTTATCAGGTCAATGGATACAACCTGTTTTTAATTTCTTCGGCTGCAGTAACTTCAATCTTGGTTGCTTGGGTGCTCTACGGAACTATTTATGGTCGTATTGCCAGAGCTGCTATGCAAAATCGCGATATGACCCAAGCATTTGGCTATCCGGTTAAGCGTATCTCAATGCTGACGTTTGTCGCTGGTGGGATGCTCGCAGGGCTGGCAGGCGGAATATTAGCACCAACAACTGGTGTCTCACCATTCAGTGGTGCCACCTGGATAGCTGATGCGTTCATCACAGTAATCACTGGAGGCACCGCTCCGTTGCTGGGAACCTTGGCGAGTGCTGGAATTCTCGGGGTTGTATCGACATCAACTGTTTTGATTTTCAGTTCCGCTACTGGAGGTATTGCATTGTTAGTTACAGCCCTGATTTTGCTTCGACTGTTTCCGTTAGGGGTTTCAAGCATATGGCAAAGGAGTGGGAAGTGACGTTTCAACGCACAGGTGAATTTACTCACGTTTTTTTCGTACCAATAGTATGTGGTACGTCGGTATTTCTACTCGCTCCAGTATTTGCGAGTACCTATACGCTTTCACTATTGTGTGTTTATGCTCTGCTTGCAATCAGTCTGGGACTAATTTGGGGTTTCGGAGGCATTCTCTGTTTTGGTCAAGGGGCATTTTTTGGAATTGGCGCCTACAGTTACGTAATTTTCTCAATCAATTTTGGACTGCCGTGGACATCTGTTTTATTTGCCATTGCTTTTACTGTGCTGGTTACCGCCTGCTTTGGAGCGGCTATGTTTTATGGTCGATTGGGAGATGTGTATCTGGCAGTAGTTACGCTTGTCTTCACTTTGATCTTGAATCGATTCTTGAATTCAACCGCAGGGCCGGAATATCAGATCGGGTCAGCACGTCTAGGTGGCTTTAACGGAATACCAGGATTTCCTACCTTAAATTTTCCATGGAGTGACGCTACTTTTCTTTCAGACCTGGCTCTTTACATGCTGTGTTGTGTCATCTTGATAATATCGTGGATGTTCTGTCGTTGGATCTTACGGTCCCATTTTGGTCGAGTGTTGGTTGCCATTCGAGAGAATGAAGAGCGTGTCGAATTTACTGGGTATGACGTTCGGCTCTACAAGACGGTTGCTTTCTCGATTTCAGGAGGACTGGCCGCAATGGCGGGTGTTCTCTATGCTAACTGGGCTGGGATTGTTACTCCCAGTCTTTTCGGTTTGACGCTATCAGCAGAAGTCATCATCTGGACAGTGGTCGGTGGGCTTGGCACATTGTTTGGTCCAATGATAGGATCGGTCGTACTAACGGCTCTGAAGCTCGGGTTGGGCCATCAAACGGTGGTTGACAATTTTTTTGTCATGGGAATTTTGCTGATTACAGCAGTTTTGGTATTCCCAAGGGGCATAGCCGGTGCTTTTACTGGACGTCGAGTTTCAGTTCTCGGTTCCAAAAAGAAAGGTAAATGGCAAACCCGGTCCAACCGTACCCAAGAAAAATTGAGTAACGAATAACTCATATATCGAGAATCTGACGGTGGTAGAGACAGTACTATCAGTAGAGGGGCTTAGCGTCAGTTTTGGTGGAGTATTGGCTGTAGACAACGTAAGTTTTTCGTTAAAACGTCAAGAGTTGCATTGTCTAATCGGACCCAATGGTGCAGGGAAAAGCACTTTTTTCAAAGCTATATCCGGTGTTGTTCGCCCTTCTTCAGGTCGGGTGTGGATTAATGGCTACGAAGCGACACGGCTCCCTGCTCACCGAGTTGCGCGTCTCGGTGTAGGAATCAAAATGCAGGTACCCAATCTACTTGAAGGCCTGAGTGTTGAAGAAAATTTGTGGATAGCCGCTCGATGTCGCCGCTCGGCTAGAGAAGCAGAAGACATAGTTGAAAAACTGATGAATCTCACTGGAATTGAAAAGAATCGAACTTCTTTGGTTTCAGACCTGGCACATGGACATCGACAGTATGTCGAACTTGCCTCCGCTTTGGCGACCAAACCTTCTATTTTGTTGCTGGACGAACCAGCTGCCGGGTTATCTGAAACGGAAGTGGACGAGCTCGGTTCGATTTTGCAGCAACTTAAAAACCAAACAGCGATTCTTGTCGTTGAGCATAACACGCGTTTTGTACGAATGATTGCCGAATCTGTAACGGTGTTTCACAAGGGACGCATTTTGGCAGCAGGTTCACCGGATCAGGTATTACAGAATGAGAGTGTGAAAAAGGTATATCTCGGCAGCAATTGAGTGAAATGGCTCAAGTCAACGCAAACTGCATACTATCGGCTCAAGGCATCCGAGCGGGTTACCACGGTGTCCCGGTCTTGCACGATGTCGACCTTCAAGTCAAAGAAGGCGCATGTATCGGAATACTTGGACTGAATGGAATGGGAAAAACAACGTTGCTACGAACGTTGATGGGATTCATTCCACTGTTCAGTGGTTCAGTTCGATTTGACGACAGAGACATATCGAATCTTGAACCGTGGCAGAGAGCCCGATTGGGAATTGGCTATTTGCCGCAGGGACGAGGAATTTTCAGTGACTTGACTGTGCAAGACAACCTTTGCATGGCACACAACCCGGATACATCAGATAGTAGTGAGCAAGTCGCTGTAAAAAACGCAGTTTATCGATTTCCAATTCTGGAGCCTTTGCTGAAAAAAACTGGCGGCACACTCAGTGGTGGTGAACAACAAATATTAGCACTGGCGCGCGCGTTAGTCGCTGAACCGGTGCTACTCCTGCTGGATGAACCTACTGAAGGAATTCAGCCATCGCTCGTGAAACAAATTTCCGGAATCCTTTCCGAAATTCGTGCTGATACGGGACTCACCATTGTTCTCGTAGAGCAAAATTCTGATTTCATTAGTTCTTTAGCTGACCAAGTAATCCGCATCGAAAACGGTGCAATTGTTGAGCAGGAAAAAAAGAGAAATCTAGTCCAGGCAAAGCCATCAGCAGTGCCGGTTGCTTCAGACTCAAATAGATCGCAACAGCCTAATCCCAATTCAACGATAAGCCCTCTCTCTGAAATTCCAGAGCAAGAGTCCACGGAGAAGTCAATGACAGTAAAACGTCCTACTTTCAATCAAGTTCGTACCATAGCGAGTGAACTCCACATGCACATGGATGATTCTGAAGTTGAAGATTATCTGAAACTGATGCAGGGTACACTCGATGCCTACGATATCGTCGATTCCTTACCTGATGAACTGCCCAACGTGCAATATCCAAGAACTGGTGGTTATCAGCCTGACGCAGCTGACAACCCTTTAAATGCCTGGTATATGAAATGTGAGGTACGTGGAGAACCCAGTGGACCGCTTTCGGGCAAAGAGGTGGTTTTGAAAGATACCATTTGTCTTGCTGGTGTACGCATGATGAATGGTACCTCAGTTCTTGAAGGATACGTTCCCGATGTTGATGCTACGGTGGTTTCGAGAATTCTTAACGCCGGCGGTTCAATTGTTGGAAAGGCGCACTGTGAGAGTCTTTGCCTGTCTGGAGGAAGTCATACGAATTCAACGGGTCCGGTTCGAAATCCTTGGAAGCCTACACATTCGTCAGGTGGGTCTTCATCAGGATGCGGTGCACTGGTTGGTTCAGGAGAGGTTCCCATGGCAATTGGGGGTGATCAAGGGGGGTCCATTCGTATTCCATCATCTTGGTCGGGGTGTTATGGAATGAAACCAACGCACGGACTTGTACCATACACCGGTGTCATGTCGATAGAAGCGACAATTGACACCATTGGTCCAATGACGGGAACCGTTCTTGACAATGCCATGTTACTTGAAGCAATTGCAGGCAGTGATGACATGCTCGACCCACGTCAATATGCTCCTCGGACGGATAACTACACCGGGCAGATTTCGCGGGGAATTTCAGACTTGCGAATTGGAATAGTTTCGGAAGCATTTGATTGGCCCACAAGCGAGCGGGATGTGAGCGATGCTGTGCGCCTAGCTGGAGAATCATTAAAGAAATTAGGTGCCGAAATCGATGAGATCTCCATACCCATGCACAAACTCGGCGGTGCAATTTGGACTCCAATTGCTGTTGAGGGTTTGACGGACTTCATGATGCATGGAAATTCATTCGGTACCAACTACCGCGGGCTTTTCATTACGAGCTTAATTGACTTTTATGGGAATTGGAGATCTAGAGCAGACGAACTTTCCCCAAGCCTGAAAATAAATATGCTCATCGGAGAATATTTTCAGAAACACTACCGTGGTCGATACTACGGAAAGGCACAGAATATTTCCCGAAGGCTCAGACGTGCCTACGATATTGAACTGCAACGGTATGACCTTTTGTTGATGCCTACCCTACCGATGAAAGCGACTCTGCTCCCTCCACCGGATGTACCACTTTCACTCTATATTCAACGTGCCTTCGAAATGATTCCGAATACTACGCCATTTAGTTGCACCGGACATCCAGCAATGAATGTGCCGTGCGCACTGCGAGAAGGTTTGCCAATTGGAATGATGTTGATTGGCAGACACTACGAAGAATCAACGGTCTATCGCGCCGCGTATGCATTCGAGCAACAGAAAAACTGGCAAGATCGGTGATGCGGTTAATTTGAACCAGTGAGGTGGAGAACAGATGGGTGGACTTGATACACCGATTACAGATCTGAATAAGTCATTATTCGACGACAATTTTTCTGTTAGTCTTGACCTGACTACTGATAATTCACAACAGCAGTTAGAACGACATTTTGTAGAACCGGGAGTTTCTCATGTTGTAGGGGACAAGCGACAGCCGCTGATTGAAACCACCATTCCAGTTTTCTTCTCTGAAACTGTTGATAAGTACTCTCATCTTGATGCCGTAGCCTTTCCTGCTTGTGGCATTCACTGGAGTTGGCGAACTTTTTCAGAAAAAATTGATGAACTGGCGGCGGGTTTTCTAGCAATTGGACTAAAACGTGGTGATCGAGTCGGCATTTGGTCTCCTAATCGACCTGAATGGCTTCTCACTCAGTTCGCTACAGCCCGAATTGGAGCAATTCTGGTGACTATAAATCCAGCTTACAAACTCGCTGAACTCGAACATGTTCTATTTTCATCGGAATGCGTTGCCCTGATTGTCGCACAAGAGTTTAAATCCAGTAATTACCTGGACATGGTTCTCTCGCTCATTCAAAGTAGTGAAGGATCAGGTAATTTGAATATTCGTTCTGATCGAGTGCCTGCATTAAAAATTGTTGCTTGTATGCCATCAGATACTGGCAGACCTGTTCCTGATAAACTGCTCAATTTCAACGAGATAATGTCCATGGCAGGGCCAGCACATCAGAGTCGACTTGATGTCATCAGTGCTGGATTGGACCCTGATGATGCCATAAATATTCAATTTACCAGTGGTACGACTGGCGCGCCAAAAGGTGCTACGTTGACACACAGGAACATATTGAACAATGCTCACTTCACAACCGCAACTATGGAATTTTCGCATGTTGATCGACTCTGCATTCCCGTGCCGCTTTACCATTGCTTTGGCATGGTAATGGGCACTCTGGGCTGTGTATCTAAAGGTGCAACGATGGTATTTCCGGGTGAGGGTTTTGATCCAGTTCAGACATTGACAGCAATAGAAAAGGAAAAGTGTACCGCGCTCTACGGTGTGCCGACTATGTTTAATGCAATCCTGGCAGAAAAAACATTCTCTGATTTCGATCTATCTTCACTGAGGACTGGCGTCATGGCAGGAGCACCCTGTCCCATTGAAACGATGAATAGCGTCGTTAGTGAAATGCATATGAAGGACGTAACGATCGCCTATGGGATGACGGAGACGAGCCCAGTATCTTTTCAAAGCAGTTTAGATGATTCATTGGAAAAACGAGTTTCCACAGTTGGACGGGTTCATCCCCATGTGGAGTGCTGTATTCGAGATAGTGAAGGCAATGTTGTTCCAGTTGGGCAAACTGGCGAACTCTGTACGCGTGGGTATTCTGTGATGCAGGGATACTGGGGAGACCAAGAACGAACGAATGAGTCAATAGATTCCCACGGATGGATGCACTCCGGAGATTTAGCAATGCTCGATGACGAAGGCTTCTGTAATGTGGTGGGTCGCGTTAAGGATATGGTTATTCGTGGGGGTGAGAATGTCTATCCAAAAGAAATTGAAGACTATTTCTATAAGAATCAAAAGATTCAAGATGTTCAGGTATTTGGAGTTCCGGATAAAAAATTTGGAGAAGAAATTTGTGCGTGGGTTGTACCCAAAGAGGGTTGTAAATTAACCGAAGAAGAACTAAGGAGCTTTTGCAATGATCAAATCGCTCACTACAAAATTCCTCGCTATATTCGAATCAAACGTGAGTTGCCGATGACAGTTTCAGGCAAGGCGCAAAAATTCAAGATGCGGGAAGAAATGATGAAGGAGTTGAATTTTGAGGAGACTGCGACTGCTTAAGTGATGAGTTGAACGGGCAATCGAGCGAAACTGACAGACGAAGGATTCAAATTTTCCGAACAAAGACAATTCTTGGGGCGTTCAGACATTGAACATAAGTCTGCACTATTGTCTCTGTCTGTCAATTGAAGGAACAAGAACCTGAATTCCTGTTACGCATGATCGGCAGATTGTCGCCGAACAGCGTTTTAAACGATGCTGCCGCACGCAAACGCACGTAACGGCAGCACCGATTTAAATTATTGACTGGTAATTGCTTTGCGTTGGACCACCTGCTATTTCACATTTTCAGGAGCAACGGCTTTCATAACTTCCGCGTTGACAATTTGTCGTGCATCCCCTTTTTCTTTGTTCACGCCGATTAAGACCATAAAATTCGCCATTGCGTCAACGTATTGATATAGGTCTTCACTAATCACCATTGTGAAATCGAAAGCATCTAAAGAGTTGACAATAAAATCCTCTTCTATATTAGCCGCTTCCGCGGTATAGGCTATTGCTCTGTCAATATCGTTGGTTATGATGTCTTGAGCTGCAACCAATGCTCGCATTAGTTTCTGTGCGCCCTCCGGGTTACTTTCAATAAAATCCTTGCGCATCGAAATTGGAATAAAGTAGGGTGAAACACCCCGGTCCGCTATGACTTTTGCGCCCTCTACAACACCTAGTGCTTCTGTAGTGATCGGCTCCCAAGTAACTACTGCGTCCAAATCACCTCGCGCAAAGGCAGAAACCAACCCTTCTGCTGGCAGATTTCGAACTTCCACATCACTTTCCATCAGTCCTTGTTGCTCTATATACCTTATGAAGAACAGGTGAGCATCTGTTCCAATTTGAAATCCAAATCGCTTACCTTTTAGATCGCCAGCATCATTAATTTCAGGCACTACCACTAAACTGATTGAACCGTCTCCGCTCGCGACCGGTGTGACAATTTGAATTGGAGCGGTTGCTGCTGCAGATATAGCTGGAAATGCACCGCTTACGGCCATAACACCGGCTCCCGCTACCAAACCGTCAACAGCGACTTTTCCAGTCGTTGACATTTTTACTGACACATTCAGACCTTCAGCTGAAAATAGACCTCCTTTATCAGCTACGTAAACATGCATAAAGGGGACTCCAATCCCAGCAAGTACGGTGAGATCTTCCTGTGCGATAGAAACACGAGGTAAGAATAATAGAGCGCATACTCCACTAACTACAAGTGTCTTGTTAATTGACGTTATCTGTATTTTGACTCGTTTAAACATATTTGTTCACTACTCCTATTCCGGTATGTAACGGTAAAGTCATTTAACTGACTTTTGATTGTTATCAAAAAAATTGTAAACGTATTTTGGAATAATTACCAAAAGTGTGGAGTGTTACTACTTACGTTCACATAAAAACTTTCAACATCGAGGAGTATTTTCTACTAAATGCTATTCACTAGCACTGAAAAATTAAAATTCGAACGAGTATCAAAATGGACATTGGATCAGCGTATTGGTCAAGTATTACGACCCGCATGCGGATTCAGGGTCATGGTGTGAAACCGGATACTAGTTCGGAAACTCTAGCGCAGGAAAACAAGCGTTGGCATCGAGAACTATGCCATTCACAGGAAGATATCGCCATTTTAAGAAAGCAGCGACCTAATTCGTGAGCTAGCCGAACGGACTCACCGCCAAGTGATCCCTACCTACAGATAAATGGAAGAGCGCTATGCCACCGAATTTTTTATTACCGCCTACGTCACTTCTCTTCGGAATACGTCCTCCGGTCAGCAATCAATCATTCTCACATGTCCCTGAACTTCCTCAAGGGCAGCTTCAACGTCTCAGTGACATGATGGTTAGTAGGTGCTGAAGAAGATTCATACAATCTATGGACACTTCCCCATTTTCAAAATTATTTAACGTTCAGCAAGCTACTTTACACAAACATCACTGTTCATCTCGCTTTTGTTTGACTCCAGCCTGACAGCATTGAATTTTGACAGTAGCGGTGGCTTACGTTAATCTATTCGACCTGTCGATAGGATTAATTCATCATGGGCCTTAGTGGAGAATATGCGGGCAGGTTCCCTGCTATTCATGCACAAAGTGGGTACAGATAGCTATGGCGTCAATCGCATCACATGTGTCTGAAAAATAGGGGGCAATTATTTCTCAGCGACGAGCATACCGACTATATTTTTCTGTTCATGTGGCACATTGTGAAAATTGTTCGTAATTCAGTGTTAGATCGAAATTTCATCAGTTGGACGATGACGAAGAAGGTAATTTCTTATGGCATAACTGACCAACTTGTCAGCACACATACCCAAGAAACCAAGCGTAACAATTCCCACAAAGACACGATCACTCCGGTAGAATGTCGCTGAATGCAAAATAAAATATCCAATTCCGACACTAGCTGCAATCATTTCCGCTGCAACAATGACACGGAAGCAATCAGCAATGGACTGTCGAACACCCTGTAAGATAAAGGGCAACACCCCAGGCAACAGAACATACCAAAACATTTTCACTTCTGTGGCTTCCAGGTTTCGTGCTGTCCGTAATAGCATGATATCAAAGTTATAAACTCCTTCGACCACACTCACTATCATGGTAAAAAAGGTGCCAAACCAAAGCAAGAATATCTTGCTCTCTTCACCGATTCCGAACCAAAGAATAGCGAGTGGAAGAAATGCAAGTGCTGGAATTGGGCGAATCACTTCCAGGATTGGTTCGAATAAATCTCTAGCCACGCGCACTCGTGCAATCATCAAACCAATTGGGATTGCAGTGATAAAACCAAGACAAAATCCGATGATGATACGGCGAAGACTGATCCCAATGTGGAGAAATAGTTCTCCAGAAATAATCATCGTTCCCAGAGTATCTGCGACGGACCAAGGTGAAGGAAGTAGTACTGGATCTATACCACCTTCCCGAGTAGTTAGATGCCAAACTACCAATAACGCGCCGAACGTCCAAACCCAGTAGAATCGTCTAGTCTTAGAGCGAGTCGATTTCTCAGAATAAGATGCAATGTACTCATCTGACTTACTCGGCGATTGAGTGTTGTCTTTGCGCCTAAACTCATTGGTCATGGAATCAACCGTTTTATGTTAAAAATCCATCCGTCATTCATGCTGCCGAATCGGTCACCTGGTCCAAGAATGAAAAGTGCTGATGCCCAGTCATCCGCTGTAGCTTTCGACGAGCAACGGCACACTTTTGCCATTTCGGCAACTCCGCGACGATCCCAGAGACGTAAACTTTCTCCTTGCAGAGCACCCGCAACACCACCTCTGCTTTTTGCTGATTACTCAGTTTAAGTTTGCCTCCCCATCGATGTCTTCCGTATCGATGTTCAAAATTATCTCTCATATAACCGTGACCAATTAATGCGGAGCAAGACATTATTAGTTTCTAATTTTGACTATTTTCTATTGCTCATTAACCGTTTCAACTGATTCCTCCAATTCAAAAACCAAGTCATAGACAGCCCGTACTCGTTCTCTTGGACGAGGAATGTTGACCGGAACAATTTTTTTTATTCGCCCCGGCGTTGCCGACAAAATGACGATAGTATCCGCTAATAGAACACTCTCAACAATATCATGAGTGACAAAGAAAATTGTTTTATGTGTTAGCGACCAAATTCGAGTAATTTCCAATTGCATTTTTCGGCGTATCTGTGCGTCTAAAGCTCCAAAAGGCTCATCCATCAGAAGAATTTTGGGATCAGTTACGAGTGCGCGTGCAATTGAAACGCGTTGTTGCATACCACCAGATAACTGCGCGGGATATTTATTTCCTACATCATTAAGCCCGACCAGTTTCAACATGTCCCTCACAGCAGGAATCCGTAAATTCTTGGTGATTCCACGCATTTTTAGACCAAATTCTACATTCGATTCTACTGTCAGCCAAGGGAATAGATGTGCGTGTTGCATAACCACCTTAATGTCCTTGTTCGTTGTTGACGAGGGCGCCATTTGTCGACCGAAGACCTCAATTGATCCCTCGCATGGGCTAATGAACCCTGCTAACAGATTGAGCAGTGTTGATTTACCGCATCCGCTAGGACCAAGAACACAAATCAAACTTCCTTGGTCAACAGTAAAGTCGATATTTCGAAGTGTGTAATGATTCTCTGATCCGACAGGATAATAGTGTGAAACATTACGAAAATTTATTGATTTACTCATGTTTCAATAATGAGATTTTGTCAAACCTGTATTGGCCCTTAAATTCATTGGTCATGGAATCAACCGTTTTATGTTAGAAATCCATTCTTCTCTCATGCTGCTGACTTTGCTTTCTGATCCAGAAACGGAAAGTGTTTATGCTCAGTCATCTGCTGCAGCTTGCGACGCGCAGCAACGGCACACTTTTGCCAATTCGGCAACTCCGCGACGCCCCCCAAGACGTAAACCTCCTCCGGGGTCACCGGGTGAACACTAAGGGCCGGATTCTGATACAGGCGCCAACGCACCTCCTCAGCCTTTTGCTGAGCACTCAAATTGGTACTCTTTCCCATTGTCACCCTCCATATTGATTAACACAATTATCTCTCATATAACCGTGACCAATAAATACTGGGAAAGACAAATCTAGTACGTTACGGAAAAAAGAAAGGTGATTGACACCATTCAAAAAATGGAACCAACTGGCTCCTAGGCGAGCTGATTAGAGTGCGGTCTTAGTGAACGCGGTGTGATCGTATCGTGTATTCCCCGTCCTGCATGTCGTCGAACATTTCATTCAGTGCAGGGTGCTCAACCGGACCGCCAGCTCCGTCTGGAACCAAATTCTGTTCCGAGACATAGGCCACATAACTGCTTCGCTCGTTTTCTGCAAGCAGATGGTAATACGGCTGGTCCTTTCGCGGTCGAATATCCTCCGGAATGGACTCATACCATTCCTCAGTATTGTTGAATTCAGGATCGACGTCAAACACAACACCACGAAACGGAAAAAAACGATGACGCACAATCTGACCAATCTTGTACTTGGCTATTATCGACATAACACTTCAAATTTACTGGATAATGACTTCAATCAAAAAATAGTCTTTTTTTGATCAGTTTTCAAGTGCAATGAAGCGAATTTTCTCCTTCATCTAACGCTGAGTTGCATGGGTATTTGTCTCTGATTATAGATTGCAGAGCGACCTGAATTTGAATGGTATTGAAGAACGTCTTGCCGCACTAAATCCTCGTCAGAGGGAGGCGGTTACTGCACCGGATGGGCCGTTGCTGGTTACTGCAGGTGCTGGAAGCGGAAAAACCGCAGTGCTGGTCAATCGCATTGCCTGGCTGATCGGCGTTAAGTCTGTTCCGGCTGATCGCATCATTGCCGTCACTTTTACCAACAAGGCGGCGCGAGAAATGAAGCGGCGGGTGCAGGAAATACTTCAGGGCGAAGAAGTCAATCCGGTCGTCGGCACCTTCCATGGACTATGCAATCAGTTCCTTCGCACACGTCATCAAGCCGCTGGCTTGGATCGATACTTCAACATCATGGATCAGGATGATCAGAAATCGTTCATATCAAATCTGATGAAAGAGCGCAATCTGAGGTACACAGAATTGACGCCATCAATTGTCCAATCATATATCAATAAGTGTAAAGAGTCTAAGAAGCGCGCTGGAGAAAGCGAAATCTATAACCACCGTTCAGAACTGCTTGAAGGCATGTATGAGGTTTATGAGCGCGAATGTGAAGAACAGGGACAAGTCGATTTCGCTGAATTGATTCTCAGAACCGTGGAAGTGATGGAACACAATGCCGAAGTTCGAGAGCAAATTCAACAACGAATCCTGCATGTTCTGATTGACGAGTTTCAGGATACAAACGAACTGCAGTATCAGTGGATGGAATTTTTCGGAGGATGGCGCCGCAACATCTCTGCCGTCGGTGACGAAGATCAGTCAATTTACAGTTGGCGAGGTGCTCTTTCCGGCAATCTAAAGCGATTCGAGAGGCAGTATGACGACGCGTTGGTAGTCCGACTGGAGCAAAACTACCGGTCCACGAAACCGATACTGGATGCCGCTAACGCACTCATTAAGCAGAATACCAACAGATTCGAGAAAAAACTCTGGACAGGAAAATCTGGAGGCAGTCGAATCAAGTACATGAGTGCAAGAGATAGTAACGAAGAAGCCGAGTTTATTGTGGATCAGATTAGAGCGTTTGCTGATAAGGGAAGATCTCTTTCTGAGTTTGCAGTACTGTATCGAACCAATGCTCAGTCCCGAAACTTTGAAGAAGCTTTTGGAGCTGAAGGAATCCCCTTCAGGGTCTATGGCGGTGTTCGGTTTTATCAGCGAAAAGAGGTGAAGGAGACTCTGAGTTATTTAAGGCTGGTTGCCAATCCAAATTCGAATGATGCTTCTTTGTTGAAGGCGATTAACTCCCCACCCCGTGGAATTGGTGAGGTTGCCAAGCGATCAATAGCTGAAATGGCTACCGATCGGGGAATTTCTTACTGGGAGGCAACCTGCGCGCTCGCAGATACAGGTCGCAGATGGGCGAAGGTGAGGCCGTTTATCGAATTGATCAATGATCTTCAAAGCGTGAATTCTACGCGTTCCCTAAGTGAATTGATGGAGTTGACAATTGAATTAAGTGGATTACGTGAGCATTACGAGCAGCATACTGATCCGACCGAGCAGAATAGAGTCGTCAATCTGGAAGAGCTCATCAATGCAGCAGCTGGATTTGAGCAATCACAAGAGTCCACCAGCAGTGCTGACATTCTTGACAGGTATCTGGATTCTGTAGTACTGGACCCCGGTGATACACACGATGACAATCCCGAAGAAAAAGTTCAGATGATGACGCTACACACGGCGAAAGGACTGGAATTTCCGATTGTATTTTTAACGGGACTTGACGAAACGATTCTACCTCATTTCCACTCATTTGGAAGTTGGAGGTCATCTACTTTCAAGAAGAGTAAGGAACAGGAGGAAATGCAGGAAGAACGGCGGTTATGTTATGTTGGAATGACGCGAGCAGAAGAGATTCTGTATTTCACGCGCGCCAATCGACGAATGCTCAGAGGGCAGTGGGAGAATTTCCACCAATCAAGATTTGTTCAGGAGGTTCCAAGAGATCTAATTGACCTTGTTCGCTCAACAGAAATACCAGAGCCAGCCGTTATTCATGATGCCAAGCACGTTGACTGGTTGGGAAAGTCTGTTTCACACAGAAAATTTGGAGAGGGAGTTGTGACCGATGTCGAAGCAAGTGTTGACGATCTTTACTTGACCATTGAATTTGAAACTGCTGGTACGAAAATCATTCTTTCGGAATTTGTCAGTATTGATTCCTAGCACCCAACACAGATTTGCAGTACGTTTGAGTTCAAAATTTAACCGGTTTTAACATCAGTATGAAATTGGCTGACACAATTGCGCAAATTCAGCGTGAATATCGTATGTTGTGCATTAACATATTAAGTTTTCAGCGGATTTAGACGATCTGTTTTCGCGCGTCAATCAGATATGGATACATCGGACAAAACAGTTGAGTTCATCCAGATGAAGGATGGAACTTATGATGACTACCAATTGCTCCAGCAATATGAAGACGAATTTATTGCAGGGACGGCAGATCGCGTTCTCAGCCATCTGCTAAGCCTGGAGAACAGTATGGGCGGCTACAAAGTCAGTCGCTTGGAACATGCTTTACAGTGCGCAACCCGTGCCTGGCGAGACGGAGCGGGAGAAGAAATGACGGTTGCAGCCCTGCTGCATGATATTGGAGACCACCTGGCGCCTGAAAATCATGGTGAACTAGCGGCGGCGATTTTGCGGCCCTATGTATCGGAAAAGACTTACTGGGTGCTCAAGCATCATGGTGTTTTTCAGGGATATTATTTTTTCCACCATATTGGCGGCGACCGTAACGCCCGCGAGCAGTATCGCACATCCGAACATTTTCAGGCCTGCGTTGATTTCTGCGAAAAGTGGGATCAGTCTGCTTTCGATCCTGAATACGATACATTACCGCTTGAGTTTTTTGATCCCATCGTTCGCAGAATATTTGATCGCGAGCCTTTCGGACCGCATTCGACCTGAACGTCCTCAGATACAAAACTCATTGATTTTTCTTCCATTTTTCATTTACAACACTTCAAAACATGACAACATCCTTTAGCGACAGAGACGGATTTATCTGGAATGATGGCGAACTTGTGCCGTGGCGAGAGGCCACCGTGCATATTCTCACGCATTCGCTTCACTATGGTTTGGCGGCATTTGAAGGCCTACGTGCCTACAAGACTGATAAGGGTCCCGCTGTTTTTCGTCTTCAGGAACATACGAACCGACTATTTGAATCCGCTCACATTTTGCGCATGAAGCCCACATTTAATCGCGAGACGATCAACCAGGCTCAGTGCGAAGTTCTGCGTGCGAACAAACTTGAGAGCGGTTATATTCGTCCAATCATTTTTTATGGTTCAGAAGGGATGGGTTTGCGGGCTGACAATTTGTCCACCCATATCATGATTGCTGCCTGGGACTGGGGTGCGTACCTTGGTGCAGACGGCATCAAGAATGGTATCAAGGTCAAGACTTCATCATTTGCTCGACTTCATGTCAATGTCGCCATGTGCCGTGCAAAGGCATGCGGTCATTACACAAACTCCATACTTGCACTTCAGGAAGCACTTGACAACGGCGCTGATGAAGCGCTTCTCCTTGATACCAATGGCTATGTGATGGAAGGTTCTGGGGAGAACATCTTTGTGGTGCAAAATGGTAAGGTGATTACCCCCAACCTAACTTCCGCCCTGGATGGAATCACGCGGCGGACGGTGTTCGAACTGCTCGCTGAAATGGGCTGCGAGGTGCAGGAGAGAGTCATCACCCGGGATGAAATTTACATTTCCGATGAGGCATTCTTCACCGGTACCGCAGCTGAAGTAACCCCGATTCGAGAATTGGACAGCCGTTTGATTGGAGATGGGACTCCGGGGCCAATTACCAGAGAACTACAATCCAGGTACTTTGATGTTGTGGAAGGACGAAGTGAAGCCCATATGGATTGGTTGACATTTGTGTGAACTTAAGCAATGAGTGAACAAGTTTATCAGCCCAAACATGGCGATACGCCCAATGATCAGGCTTATGTCAATGTGACAAAGGATGATCTCCCATTGCATTGCCCACTTGACCGAATGCGACTTTGGGACTCTCACCCGCGCGTCTACCTGCCGCTGGAAAAGGATGGTACGGTAAGGTGCCCCTATTGCGGTACTCTATTTGTTTTGGTTGAGAATTTGTAGGGCGCTTGATTCGGGTAACACAATTCGAACGGCTGCTGATCGACCGTCGGGTTTGCTCGAGAATCTTCGAAAACTCCTTTGATCTTTGGTCCGAGGCGGGTGTCGACACCGTCCTTGGAGATCGATGTTTTGATTGGACGCGATTTTCGTTTCCAGACACCAACGATGCTTTACATCTGCCACCCACCGTTTCGACGTTGGTGCTTGTTGGGATGGGTGGTGCAACACTCTCAGCTACTGCATATGAATGCGTTTCCCGCCATTCGTCCAGGCCTTCATTTCACCAATTAAGTAGTACATCACCCGAATCACTGGCTTACTTTCTCGCGGTCCCGCCGCGGGAAGATTATCACTATGTGATTGCAAGTAAATCAGGGGAAACTTTGGAAACTCTGGTTATGGCAGATTCGTTATTCGAACATGAGAACTCTGCACAAAATTTCACTGTAGTTACGGATCCAAGACAAAGTACGCTACGCGAATGGTCATTGTCGAAAGGGATTCGGACTCTCAATTCAGACCCAGGTGTACTCGGCAGATTCTCTGGTGTTTGCAGTTTGGCGTTGATACCGACAGCCATGTTGGGGATCGACTTGGCAACACTAAAGTCTACAAGAAATCATTTTGTCAACTCGGTAAATTTGGATACTGGAGAAGTCGCGAAGCAGGTCCACAGGCTGGCAGCAGAATTAGCGTTGGCATCGTTGACTGGAGGTGAGTTGCAAATCGATGCACCACGCAAACTGGCGCCTACTGCGAGATGGATCGAGCAGATTGTAGCCGAAAGTCTGGGTAAGGCTGGCCTAGGTGTACTACCGATCGTGAACTGCAAGGATGGAGAACCGGACCGATCAGGGGACCTCCGAGTTCGTGTGCCTGCCACTGAATGGGAGTTTAGTTTTGAGTACCGAGAAGGAGGGAATGGTTCAGTAAGTCTAGCCAGAATGTTCCTCACTTGGCAGACTGCTGTTTCAATGGCTGCCTACTTGATTGGAGTTGACCCTTACAGTCAGCCTGAACTCGAGCAGTCCAAATTGAAAGGCCTTGGTAGTGAAAGTTGTGGTACAGTCAGTTTAGCCACCGACATGAGTTGGCCATTTCAAAATGTAATCGAAATAGATTCAGAGCATTGCTTTCAAATGGCCGCAGATTTTACAAACGATTTGAAGTCTTCGCTTCGAATCAACGATTACATTGTGCTCTTTGCTTATGTTAGTCCAACGGCCGAAACGGAAGCAGAACTTGCCAATTTGGCGCAGTTACTGGAATCCCTGTTTAGCGGGTATCGGGTTCGCGTTGTTATTAACTTTGGCCCCCAGTATCTTCACTCGACCGGTCAGTTTCATAAGGCGAAAGTCAACGCAAGAGTAACGAGGTATTCGATAACAGAGGAAAATGTGGATCAGTTTGATTGGTTAAGGTCACAGAACCAATTGACTGACGTGTGGACTGGCGAAAAATCACAAAAAGCGGGTCACTTTCTGTTCATAACGGCAGATGACACCTGTGACTTTGATATCCCCGGGCACCCATATACGTTTGGGTGGTTGATTAAGCGACAGGCACAACTTGATGCCAAGGCACTGTGTCGCTCAGATCAACTTGAGCAAGCGAAGCCGAGTCTTGTCAAGTGCAGTACTGACGTTGTTGACAGTCTGCAGCAGTTAGGTGTTGTGCTTCGCAGCTTGCGGAAGGTTAACTGACCAAATTAGTCCAGTGCTTGCATATAGAGGGCTAGGTCTTCAATCTGCTGTGCAGACAGCCGGAACGCAATGGTGTTCATTTCTTCGTTTACCCGAACTCCAGACTTAAACTCTGAAAGAGCGGTGACGAGATATTCCTTGAATTGTCCAGAAACTTTTGGGTAGCGGGAAGGGATTCCATTGCCTGAAGGTCCGTGGCAGGCCATGCACGCAGGAACGGAATACTGACTCTGTCCGTGGCGGTAAATTTCCTGACCGCGATTTGCAGCGACAAGTTCAGATTCATCGATACTGGCTTTACTGCCTTCAAACTGTGCATAGTAAGCGTCAATGTCCAGCATATCCTGTTCGGTCATACCCAGTACCAACCCGGCCATAATGGCATTTGCCCGTTCGCCGGATTTATAAGCGGCAAGCTGATTAGCGAGGTAACCAGGAATCTGACCGGCAATTTTTGGAAAATCGGAAATTGTGCTGTTCCCATCTGGACCGTGGCAGGCAGTACAGACGGCCGCTTTTGATTTGCCAGCTTCAGCGTTGCCTGCGCCGAAAGCAGGTTTTCCGAAAATGGTTATACAGAGTCCCAAAATGAGACCGAAAGTCATAATTTTCCGAATAGTCGAAATTTCCATTGTTTAGTATCCAAATGAATCGCAGAAAAAGTGACCTGAATCGATCTGACCGAGTTGGTCAAGAAAACGCTAATATATCAGATTTGAAATGGTAATCTGATTCTGTTCGCAGGAGAAATCTATCGAAACGCAATTAAGATGGCTACAAATTTTGAGGCAGGACCTGTATGCATCGAGTACTCAACGTTTGTAGTTGTTCTGTTGCTTATGCACATACCAGGTCGAACAAATAGATTTCGAAACGGATTGCACCTTTCCATTTTGGTTGCTGGGAGAAGTGCTTGATTTATGCGCCACTGATAGTGTTGACTATGGGTGTCAGCGGAAGAAAGAAATCAGCTTCATAAATTGAATTTGCAAACTTGGCAAAGCAAAGAAGGCTAGCGCGTCGAAACTGCGAAGAACTGTGTGCAGATGTACCATGATTTCACCGTGTGAAAAATTGATTCTATGCACCGGTCCGGAATGATCACGAAGTCAAAAGAGTATAGTGCCAAAATTTAGATGGCCATTTAATAAAATCAATTACATATGAACGATATACCGTCAAAGTCTGGAATGACATATTTGACTGAGTCTCCCGGGATAACGGAGTGAGTTTTCAACTTAACCACGCACAGTTCATCGTTGCGGCCCACAAACCCTCACAGTGGTTACCCGATAAAGGAAGTGAAATCGCGTTTGCTGGCCGTTCCAATAGCGGCAAATCAAGCGCAATAAACGCAATTACTGGAAGAAAAGGGCTTGCGATTGCCAGCAAGACTCCCGGTCGTACCCAGCAAATTGTTTTTTTTGAGGTTACTCCGGAAATCAGACTGGTTGATTTACCGGGCTACGGATACTCCAAAGTTCCGAAGCAGTTGCGGGTTCACTGGTCAAATGTCATCGAACAGTATTTTGAAACCCGTGAATGTCTGCGGGCATTGGTTCTGATGATGGACATTCGCCACCCACTCAAGCCACTCGACCGGCAGTTGCTTGACTGGTGCCAAAAAAGTGCCCTTCACGCACACATTCTGTTGACCAAGTCGGACAAGATTTCAAAATCCAAAGCTCTGGCAACAATGGTAGCGGTAAAGAAAGATCTCGCTGATCGGGACAAGCTGTCAATTCAGACTTTTTCTGCGCTTTCAGGCTTGGGAGTGGCTGATGCTCGACAACGTGTTATTGAACTGCTCGATCAATCGTGAGCGAATGCCCAGTTGGTGCCGATTCCCGCGTCAGCTACCAATGGAACATGGAGTTTTGCGGCGTTCTCCATTAGGCGTTTGACGTTGTTCAGAACCCGGTCGGTTTCTCCGTGCGGGACTTCCAGAACCAGTTCATCGTGAACCTGTAAAATCATACGCGCACCGCTGTCTGAGCTCGCCAGCCATGCATCGACACCAATCATTGCGAGCTTCATAATGTCGGCAGCTGACCCCTGAAGTGGCGCGTTGATTGCAGCCCTTTCTGAATGCTGTCTTCGTCCGTAGTGACTGGCGTTGATATCGGGCAGAAACACGCGTCTTCCAAAAATGGTATCGACGTACTTGTGTTCACGCGCCTGTTCGCGTACACCATCCATGAACTCCCGCACACTGGGATAGCGGGTGAAATACTGTTCGATGTAATCACGGGCCTGATGAACTTCAATTTGCAGCGTTCGAGCCAGTCCAAAGGCAGACATTCCATACATCAAACCAAAATTGATTGCTTTGGCATGCCGTCTCTGATCGGATGTTACTTCTTCTGGCAGGCAGTCGAATACCTCTGATGCGGTAAAACGATGTACATCTTCACCCCTGGAGAAAGCATCAAGAAGACCAGGATCGCTGGACAGATGGGCCATAAGGCGAAGTTCGATTTGAGAATAGTCAATCGAAACTAATGTTGAATCAGAATCTGGTATGAAAGCCTCACGAATTCGTTTTCCTTCTGCAGTGCGAATCGGAATATTCTGCAAGTTAGGATCTGCTGAGGAAAGTCGCCCAGTCGAAGCGACTGCCTGATTGAACGAAGTGTGCACTCGGCCTGTATTGCTGTTGATCAACTCAGGCAGCTTGTCAGTGTAGGTGGATTTGATCTTGAACAGACTACGATGCTCAAGCAGCATTCTAGGGACTTCGTGATGAATCGCGAGTTCAGTCAACACCGATTCGGAAGTCGACATGACACCTGAAGCGGTTTTAGTTGATGTTGTGAGACCAAGCTGATCGAATAAAACCTCTCGAATCTGCTTGGGTGAAGACAAATTGAATACACACCCGGAGCTTTGGTATATCGCGTCTTCAATCTTTTGAATCCTTTCCTGCAATTCAGCGCTATGTTGTCTGAGAGCGGCTTCGTCGAGTAGTACGCCATTGTCCTCAACCCGCATCAACACTGGCACCAGTGGCATATCAATATTCTTAAAAACATCCCGCAACTGCTCTTCCTGCTCAATTTGGGGCCATAACGTGTTATGCAAAGCCAGAGCCACATCAGCGTCTTCGGCAGCGTATTCAGTTGCGTTTTCAATGTCAACGAGGTCGAAAGTGATCTGATTCTTGCCCTTGCCTACGACTTCTTCGTATTTTGTGGTAGTAGTGTTCAGGTATTTGAGGGCCAGTCGGTCTAGACCATGTTGCGGCACGGCTGAACTGTTCAGCACGTAAGACTCCAGCATGGTGTCGTATATCGGACCGGCAATTTCGATGCCGACTTTGGACAGAACGCTGGCATCGAATTTAAGATTGTGAGCAATCTTGTTGATTTGCAAATCTTCCATCACTGACTTCAACTTGGCAAAAATCAGGTTCTCGTCCAATTGTTGTGGTACGCCCAGGTACCGATGCGCCAGTGGAATGTAAAACGCTTCCCTCTCCTCGATACTGATTGAAATTCCAACCAGGTGGTCTTTTCGAACATCCAGACCGGTTGTTTCAGTATCAAAGGCAACGAAGCCACAGGCTTGTATTCGCTCAATCAGAGCATCAAGATCGGATACTTCCGTAATGGTCGAGTATTTCAGGGGTTTGTCTTCCGATTCGGACTCTTCGCCTTCTAGTGCATTGATCCAGCTGAAAAATTCGAGCCGAGTGTAGAGTTCACGTAGTTCTCCTACTTTAGGCGGAGCAATTTTAAAGTCTTCAAGATCAAGCTCGACATCGACATCGAGTTTGAGAGAAACCAGATCTTTTGACATCTGAAGTTGCGGAATCGCGTTCCTAAAGTTCTCTCCGGCTTTCCCTGGCAATGTGTCTGCAACATCAATGATGTTGTCAACTGAATCATGTGCGGATAACCACTTTGCAGCTGTTTTTGGACCAACCAGCGGAACCCCCGGAATGTTATCGGAAGCATCCCCAACGAGCGTAAGATAGTCGATGATCTGGTCCGGTCGCACTCCAAACTTCTCCTCAACCTGGCTGGGTCCCATCTCGGTGCCGCGCAAGTCGTCGATCATGGTAGTTCGTTCGTTGACAAGTTGTGTCAGGTCCTTATCACTGCTCGATATGTAGGTCGCCAAACCAGCCGAGGACGCCGCGGTTGCAAGTGTGCCAATGACATCGTCAGCTTCAACGCCGGGAATGGAGATGGACTTGATTCCCATCGACACGACCATCTCTCTGATCAGATCGTACTGGCTCCTCAATTCGTCCGGCATAGGTGGGCGATTTGCCTTGTATTCCTCATAAAGGTCATGACGGAACGTCTTACCTTTGGCATCGAAAACTGCGACTAGATAATCTGGTTCGTGCTCCCGAATGATTCGCCTGAGCATGTTGCCAACACCGTAGACTGCACCCGTAGGCTCACCGCTAGAAGTAGAAAGATTGGTGGAGTGGAAGGCACGGTAGACATACGCAGTACCGTCGATCAGGTAAAGGGATTTGGTCGGTGTGGTCATTTAGAACAGGTCAGATAACTACTAATCTGTCAATTTTACACTCCGCGAGTAATAGTATTTTCGAACAGACTTATCGGCAACAGGCTTGTTACCAACCATCCTCACTGTAAATTAAATTCATGATTTTCTTGTTTTGAGCGCTTGACTGCGAAAATGCACTTATGTGCGTATCTCGATTCCATAAAGTGATTCTTTTTCATTGATACAAAGAAGAATGCTATATGAATTTAATAACCGAAATTCAACCTTCAGCACTGCTTTTGCCGAAGAAACTCGACTCAATCATTGAAGAGTCGGTTCCTTCCATTCGGGCTGAGGGACTTTCTAATTCATGTATTTTGAATTATCGAAATTCGATTCGTTCGTTATTTGGAATGTTCAGGGAGAATTCGCTGCAACGCCGTTTTGCAACAAGACATCAGACTTGTCGATGAACTTGTTTTGCTGTTGCATCTTTTGTCTTGTATCAACAACGACGGCCATAGACCGAATAGGAAGTTGTTTCATCCCTATGGAATGAAAAAATTCATCAGAGCAAACTGTAAGAACTTGCTCTGATGAAATAATTCGCGGTCAATTACGATATGCACGAATTTTTTTGGAGTGGCGTATCTGAATTTTCCATAAACACCGTTCGATGAACGTAGTAATTCAATCAAATGTTTCCTGCACTCATCTCCCTACCAATGTGGTCTGCCTGCCGAATCGCCAAAGCGACAATGGTTAGTGTTGGGTTTTCAGCTGCACCCGTAGTAAATTGCGAACCGTCCGATATGAACAGGTTCTCAATATCATGGGTTTGTCCCCAGCGGTTCACCACACCATCCGCCGGATTCTCGGACATGCGGTTTGTTCCGAGATTATGCGTAGATGGGTAAGGTGGCGTTGGGAATGTTCTGGTTGCGCCTACCGCGTCATACACCGCTTGACCTTGCCTGTAAGCATGATTACGCATCGCGATATCATTGGGGTGATCGGAGAAGTGCACATTTGGTACTGGTAAGCCATACTGATCTTTTACGTCTTGGCTGAGTGTTACACCGTTGCTCTCCTGAGGCATATCTTCGCCAACCAGCCACATGCCGGCCATGTTTTCGTAGGAATCAAGCGCGCTGGCGAATTCTCGACCCCAAGCGCCGGGATCAAGAAACGCTGCCATAAACGGCAGACCCAGGCCAAGCGTTTCCATCTCGTAACCACCAACAAAGCCGCGCGAGGGATCGTGACCGGATTCATCAGTAATTATCCCCGCCATGGTGGTACCTCTCCACATTCTCACAGGCTGTTCAAAGACAGCATAGACAGAACCTGTCATATGACGCATGTAATTGCGCCCTACCTGACCGGAACTATTCGCCAGTCCGTCGGGAAACATGGAGGACGCTGAGTTCAACAACAACCTCGGACTTTCATACGAGTTACCTGCTACACAAACAATTCGAGCCTTCTGCATCTGCAACTGGCCGTCTTTATCAAAATACTCAACACCAGTAACTTTGCCTTGATCGTTGTGCACGACTCGTGCGACGTGCGACTGTTCACGCACTTCAAGATTTCCGGTTGCTTCACCACGCGGGATGTCAGTGTAGGCAGCGGACCACTTGGCGCCAAATTTACAACCTTGGAAACAGAATCCAACCTGCTGGCACGGCGGCCGTTCGTCATAGGTAGCCGAATTTATCGCCATGCGGCCAGTATGCACTCCTTGGTAACCAAGAGCTTTCGCGCCTTTTTCGAAAACTTTGAAGTTATTGCTGCCGGGCAAGCCATCACGTCCACCGGTACGAGTTACGCCAAGCTTGTCTTCAGCTTTTGTATACCACGGGTCCATTTCCTCGGCATCAATTGGCCAGTCAAGGAGAGTCGCGCCGTCGACTGCGCCATAATTAGTCGCGGCCTTCCATTCATGCGGCTGAAAGCGCAAAGAAGCGCCAGCCCAGTGCACAGTTGTACCGCCCACAGCTTTAACGATCCATGCGGGCAATCCGCTGAAATCCCTGGAAACTCTCCAGTCACCCGAAGTTGTTCGCGCGTCAAGCCATGCCAATTGCACAAAACTGTCCCACTCGTCATTCACATAATCCTCTGGTAGATAACGTCCGCCGGCTTCGAGTGCAACTACGCTCACGCCCTTTTGCGACAACTCATTCGCAAGCACGCCGCCACCGGCGCCTGTTCCAATGACTACGACAACACTGTCATCATTTATATTAAATGGTGCTCCCATTGTTCTATTCCTCCATTTCGGCCTTATAGCCAGTTAATATCATTGAAACCGCGGTTTATGTAACCGCCTTTTGAGAAGCTCTCGCCTTCGTATCCGAAAATCGGCCAGACTGCTTTCTGGTTGTAAAGTCCAGTTACAAGCCCACCTCTGATCTGTTGAAAAAAGGACGTGTCCTGTATGGAGCGCAAAACCTCGACCCGCTGGCTTTCCCACCCGGCATCAAGATAGCTTGAATGACCCAATGTGCGTGCAGCTTCATTGAGCATATTGATTCCTTCTTCAATTCCGACTGCGGCTTCCGCCGTATCATAGCCTTTGATGGCTACTACGTAATATTCATCACCCACCTTGTCATGAGGGTAGATGTCCCGCGCCATCTGCAGCAATGTTGCAAAGGTCGACGAATCAAGGGACATGGTTTCATAAGCCCACGCTGCATTTGTTGCAGCCAGGAACCCCGAACCCATGGCAAAGGATGCGCTTACAACACTGGCGCGCTTTAAAAGCTCGCGCCGGGTTAAAAGCTTTAAATCTTGATTTTCATTCATGCTTACTTCCCTCATTTTTCTAAATTGTTGATTTATACATAGCGGCCACCGGATTCAATTACTTCAATCTGGTAACCGTCGGGGTCCTGTACAAAAAAGAAACGTGCTACGATCTCGCCTCCTGGAGCAAATTCAACGAGGTTGCGCGGACTGAGCCCCTCTGCTTCAAATCGTTCGTGTTCCGATTCCAGATCGGGCACAGTTACGGCCAGATGTCCATAGCCATCCCCGAGCTCGTAAGGCTCGGTTCGGTCTTTGTTAATCGTCAGTTCAAGTTCGAAATCGGCTTCAGAATTACGCAAATATACCAAGGTAAATTCAGGAAAGTCCATTCTTTCGGCAACTTGCAGACCAAACGCCTTGTCGTAAAAAGCAATCGAACGTTCCTCATCAAGAACCCGAAGCATCGAATGTATCGCTTTAGCCATAATTTCTTCTCCACAGAAATTCATTTTTCGAAAGGGTAAACCGTCCGGACCCAAACTGCGGAGAAAGTGAATTTTTCCATACACATCCCCGCTCGCAGGGTAATTTAATTGTAGTCAATGTTAATAGAAGGTTTCGATTGATATGGTCCACCCGTGATCAGTCTTAAGAATTTGGCAGAGAACTAGTACAACTTACAGGTGGATTGAGAATGTTTGAATCACTGGAGCATAGCGGTTTGATAAGATTAGAATGCTAGGTTAAATGTGGGTAAGTGATACACTCTATACGCAAACCCAACGCTGTAACGAACAGGTCAAAATTTAGGTTCTATACTCAGGCAGGTGATAATATTGGACTCATTCACACTCAATTGTGCTAGCGGTTTTAGAATTAAACACCAATGATCGAAGTTTCAGGATTGACCAAGCGCTTCGGCGAGACCGTCGCTGTCAACAATCTCTCATTTACTGTTAAACAGGGTGAAGTGTTGGGTTTTTTGGGCCCAAATGGTGCTGGCAAGTCAACCACAATGAAAATGATATCCGGCTTTCTCACCCCGGATCACGGCATAGTGAAGATTAGTGGTATCGACATTGAGCGTGAACCGGTCAAAGCAAAATCCTGCTTGGGCTATTTGCCAGAGGGCATGCCGCTTTATAGTGATATGCCGGTTCACAGTTTTCTCGCGTTTGTTGGCAGAATAAGGTCTATTCGACCGTCAGACCTTTCCACTCGCATTGCCGCAGTGGTTGAGGATGTGCAGTTAGGCGATGTGCTGACCGAATCAATCGCCAGTCTGTCAAAGGGTTACAAGCGGCGTGTCGGAATTGCTCAGGCGCTACTTCACGACCCACCGGCTTTGGTGCTTGATGAGCCGACAGACGGACTGGACCCCAATCAAAAGGATCAGGTGCGTAGTCTGATTGAAAACATTGCGCGAAGCAAGGCTATCATTCTGTCAACTCACATTTTGGATGAGGTGGAAGCTGTTTGTTCCCGTGTCATCATCATTGATCGCGGTGAAATCGTGGTAGACAGTGAACCACGCACCCTTGCGACACGTTCCAGCAAACACAATGCGGTACATCTCAGTTTGTTTGGAGTTGACTCTGAAACCGCCAAATCGCAACTGCGGCAAATTGAAGGCATCAGACGCGTACAATATAAGGAAAAGGAAAAATCCTTTGAACTCATCCCGATGGACGGCCAAAGCATCGTCCATTCCGTATGGCAGAAGGTGACTTCAAATGGTTGGAAAATCAAGACCATTTCGGAGCAGGGAGGACGATTGGATGATGTTTTTCGACAACTCACGCGTAATGAAAACTGAATTTGTTTCGTGTTCGCCAGGCAGAAGCTGTATGGCGATTATTGGTACTGTACTGTTGATTCTTGCCTGTCCCAATGCCAGTGCTCAGGCTTTGGTTGAAGAAGTTGAGCTGCCAAAACCCGTCGTATTGCAATCGGGGGTCCCTATTCCGGAATTGGGGGAAGCCGCTCGACGTGCGATTGTGATTGATTCGGAAGTTCAATCGGAGCAACTGCCAAAAACTGGAATTAAAGAATATAAACTCGGTACAAAAACAGTCCGGGAGTATCACGTGGGCAAGCAATTGCAGCATGTAGAAATCATTGATGCCTCTGGCGCAATCTACATCGTAGATCACAATCGTCTTTCTACTTCCGCTGATAGCAATTCGCGCTCCGGCGTTCTCGTGTCCACGTGGTAATCCGATGAGTGGTGTAAGTTCCGGCGTTGGCGTCTATATTGGAGATGGGTTGCGTCAGTATGGATTTGGCGACGGACACCCATTCGGGACAGATCGACTTGATGCATTCTGGAATGAAGCGATCAAGACTGATTTGGCTAAAGAGGTACAGGTGCTGGACCCTGTTTCCTGTCTGGACAACGATCTTTCCCGCTTCCATGATGAAAGCTACATTCAGTTCTTAAAGGAGAAATCGCGCGACGGATCTGGGTATCTGGATGGCGGAGACACTCCAGCGGTACCGGGTGTTTATGAAGCGTCGTCATTTGTAGTCGGCTCTGATCTTGATGCGCTCGACCGAATATACCGTGGTGAACTGAGTCGGATTTTCATTCCGATTGCGGGACTTCATCATGCGGGTCGACAGCGCGCTGCCGGGTTTTGTGCGGTCAGTGATCTCGGTGTCCTGATCGAGACCGTCAAAGAACGGTACGGCGTTAAACGAGTAGCTTACGTTGACATAGATGCACATCACGGAGACGGTGTGTTTTATGCCTATGAATCAGACCCAGATGTCATCATTGCTGACATTCATGAAGATGGCAGATTTCTTTATCCAGGTACCGGATTTGTTCAAGAAACCGGAAGGGGTGATGCAAGGGGCACAAAAATGAATTTTCCGGTAATGCCTGAGAGTGGTGATGCCGTGTTCTTTGCGATTTGGCCGAGATTGGAAGAGTTTATTCGCTCGTTTAAGCCGGAGTTCATTATTCTTCAGGCTGGTGCTGACAGCATAGATGGTGATCCGATCACCCACATGCGATTTTCACCCCAGGCACACGGACATGCTGCCACCCAACTTTGCAAAATGGCTGAAGAGTTTTGTAATGGCAGATTCATTGCTACGGGCGGTGGCGGCTACAACCGTAGAAATATTGCACTTGGCTGGTGCGAAGTTCTAAAAGCGATGATCGAGACTGCCTGAGTTAGTGGGTCATTAGACAATTGTCAACTTTTTCGCATTTGTGGAAAAGTTTGTCAAAATGCGGATTTTTCCAGTCGTTGAATCACACTGAAAATCTGGTTAATCAACTACAGTATGACGCTGTTTGTTAGAGTGTTTCGACAGCCACGTCCCCAGCGGCAACTCAGTTGCTTACTAGCCGGAGCTAAGCCCCAATAATTGAACTGTCTTTTCCGCCTGGTTACCAGTACTGCCCCAGACTTCGCACCCCATTACGTCCAGCCTCTCGGAAACATTGCAGCCATCAGCTTATGAACATTGACTTTATCGGGCTGTGGCATTCACTTGAGCGACTACCTTTTCTGTTCAGTCTTATGATATATGGACTGGTAGTTCTGACAGTCCTCGCGTTTTTTGTTTTACCCACCGTACTGCTGTTTGTTTCTGAACCGCGGCAGATTCTGAAGTCAACTCGGACTCAATTGAACGAATTGTCCGGTCGTTCCGGCTGGCGAAGATCACTGAATCTCATCGCTAATTGGCTCACTGTATTTAACTCAGTGATCGGTCGAGTTGTGGCATGGCTGGTACTCTATATGACGCTCATGCAATTCGTCGTGGTTATCATGCGATACGTATTTTCGTACGGCTCGATTCAGATGCAGGAGTCTATCTGGTATATGCATGGGTTGCTGTTCATGCTTGGTGCTGGCTATACCCTGGTGAAAGAAGGACATGTCAGACTGGATGTGTTTTATCGCGAGGCATCTAAGAGGACAAAGGCATGGATCAATCTGATCGGTTCTTTGGTGTTTCTGCTACCGTTCTGTATCGTTAATTTCGATTTTGCGTGGTCGTTGGTGCTCAATTCCTGGGCTGTTCGTGAGGGCTCAATTGAAACCACGGGTCTGCCATACATTTATTTGTTCAAGACAGTTATTCTGGTTTTTTCAGTTCTGGTGGTAATGGAAGGTCTCGCACTAGCCATTCGAAGTCTATTAACCTTGACTGAACGCAGCCAGTCAGGCACAACGGCGGAGGCATAGCGGCATGGAATTCCTAGCCACTCCCGAATTTCTCTGCGCAGCACTATTTGTGTCAGTTGTTGCTCTGCTGATGTTTGGATTTCCAGTTGCCTTCACACTGGCTGGAAGTTCTCTGGTATTCGCTATTGTTGCGAGTGCGTTGGGCTTGTTTGAAGTGGCATTCTTGTCGGCTCTACCGCAGCGGATATTTTCAATTATGCGAAACGAAGTCCTGGTTGCAGTCCCGCTGTTTATCTTTATGGGCGTGACACTGGAGCGGTCCAAGATCGCCGAGGAGTTGCTCGACAATATGGGTAAACTTTTTGGTCGAATTCGGGGAGGTTTGGGTTATTCGGTCTGTATTGTGGGTGCGCTGCTGGCAGCATCAACAGGCATTGTCGGTGCCACGGTCGTGACAATGGGTTTGTTGTCGCTTCCAACCATGTTGCGCCGCGGATACAACCCGGCTTTGGCCTGTGGGTCGATCTGTGCCTCAGGGACTCTGGGCCAGGTTATTCCTCCGTCGATTGTGCTGATTCTGCTGGGCGATCAGCTGTCCACTGCTTTCCAGCAGGCGCAGTTTACGATAGGTAATTTTTCGCCTGATGCAGTATCGGTGAACGATCTTTTCGCTGGTGCGCTGATACCTGGTCTGGTGTTGGTGGGCATGTATATCCTCTATCAAATCGTTATTGCGATCATTCGGCCGGACGCGAGTCCTGCAATACCGAAGGATGAAGAGGGTCTGCGGCAGGATGGGCGATCTTTTGTATGGACCATGATTTCTACGTTATTTGCACCGCTTGCGCTGATTGTTGCCGTGCTTGGATCAATACTTGCAGGACTTGCTTCACCGACTGAATCGGCAGCGATGGGAGGGACGGGGGCTTTGATGATGGCTGGTTATCGCGTCAATCCCGATCGCGGACGGCCCATTGTGATCGGACTCGTATGTCTTGTCGTGATGCTGGCGATTACCTCTTTGTTTGACCTTCGTATGCAGCGCGATGAAATTTCCACAATTGAGTGGGCAGCGATTTTTGTAGCTCTGGTGAGTGCGGTCGGGTTGGTGTATGGCATTGCGACAGCAATTTTACGGGTGTATTCGACTCAAGATGCCAGTGGCGAATCGATTCTACCGCAGATTATGCGTCAAACTCTCTTGGTTTCGACCATGGTCTTCGTCATATTGATTGGTGCATCAATGTTTTCTCTGGTGTTTCGCGGACTTAACGGCGATGCCGTTGTTGAAAACGTGTTACACAATTTACCGGGCGGAACGTTAACTGTATTACTGTTGATCATGTTGGTCATGTTTCTGCTTGGATTCATTCTTGATTTTCTGGAAATCATCTTCATCGTCGTTCCAATTGTCGGTCCAGTGCTGCTTCAACTAGAGATTGCACCTGGTGTTCCGATGAGTCCAGTTTGGCTCGGAGTCATGATGGCGGTTAATTTACAGACTTCTTTTCTGACACCACCGTTCGGATTTTCCCTCTTTTATCTGCGCGGCGTCGCGCCGAAGTCAATCCACACGATTGAAATTTACAAAGGCGTCATACCATTTGTGTGCATTCAGTTGCTCATGCTGGTGGTGCTGTGGTTCATTCCTGAATTAGCCACTTGGCTACCGGAAGCCATCTATGGGCCATAAGGGTGAAGTTCGCAACCTGTCATTTCTTATACATATCAAAAACGCGTACAGCTTAATTCAGTAAAGCATTCAGAATTGAACAATTTGGTCTCCAAATCAATAACACCATCAGCGTTAAGCCGACCGCGTCAAGTTGTAAATCGAATTTGTGAGGACCAGGAATGGTCCGAAGTATTTAGAAGAGTGGTGCGTGGGTTGCGACCAGGGCAACCTGAATTTCACGGATCAGTTTGGTTGTCGCCTGACCGATCAGGTCAAGTTTAGAAATATCAGAAATTCTGGGTCGCATGCGATTGAGTTCAACTGGCCCCAGCAGAGTGCGAAACATGTCACAGGCATCCATCAGGCAGAATATAACTACATCTCTCTGGTCGGGAATTTCATCACTGTATAGAATATTCATTATTCTGAGTTTGACTTCCCGCTCGACCGAACCGTCAATCATCGGATACGAGCGTGTTTTCATGACCCAGAGAAACCGCTTTTCAGATTCCCCCAGAATCCCCCGTTCAACTAAACGTTTAAAGCCTTGATCAACGATTTCGGCTCCGTCATCAGCAATGGAGTTAATCCAGTACTTTACATCCTGATGCTCGGGGTGTGCACAGATCTTTTCGAGATACTGATCCAAGATTGGATCGTTTAGTGGTGCTGAATCAATGATATCGAGTGTTTCAATGTGACTGTCAATGCGATTGTTGATCGCAAGTTCCATCAAAACCCCGCCGGCCAATACAAAGTGCAGTGTCAACTGTGGTACGGGCGGCAAAGTCCCTTTTTCGTCGTCCAGCAGGAGTAGCAGTATCTCTTCAACCAATGTTAGATTCATACATAACTTCTTGTAGTACAAATTTGGGTTTGAATAGCATTTTAAGTGTATTTGTTCCGATTTTGCAAATTGTTCCCAAAAATCCACCTTCTTATGTCGCAGCGGACTCAAAAAATCCAAGATTTCTCAAATTTGCCGACCAAGGGCGAATTTGGGTAAAATTAGAATTCTTCACACTTTTGTGGTTAGAGATGAATGACATGGCTGAAGTCGAGTCTGGTATCGATGACGTAGTAAATGGCACGATATCGATTATTAACGGTGAACAGCGAATCTATTATTACGGCTACTGGATTCTTTATTACGAACCGCCTGCCGAAACATGGACTGCGAGAATAAGGCTGATCGAAGGGCTGACTCGCAGAACCTTTCATCACACTGAAGCGGGGATCAATACACCGGGTGACAAACTCGACCTCGCGAGAAAATGCTACGAAGAGGCATCTAACGAACAGGAAAAGCGAGTGAATGGCGCGATGCTTGCCGGAGCACTGTTCAACCGTGCGACGGACATCTTCAAGATCATTGTAGAACTTGAGGACAAAGGCGTGCATCTCAGTCTTGAAAACGAACTGATGCAGGAGTGTAACGAATGTCTGCTAGAAGCCATGACGCTTGGAAAAATGGTGCGTCATGTCAGCGGGGTAGAGGGCATTGACGAGTTGTGGGGCGAGCCGCTCAAGGCATTCACAATGCCGCTTGAAATGTTCTACGAAACTCGCTACGTCAAAATCAGCAACACCATGCGCGACATTGACCATATTGTTGCGGAACTGCGCGAATGTTTGTCAGATTGCCCCGACTTCAAACCGTTATGGCCAATTTTGGATGAATTCTCAAACTATGCAAAATTGAATAGTGAAACCATCAAACGCGACCCCCGATGGTATGCAATCTGGCCTAAGTTCGTTACCAACTCCGAAAATATTGAAGCGCTGGTCTCGCAGTTGCAGGACTCTGTCGATTCTGACTCTCGTTCATTCATTATCGCGGGCTGTAAACTCATTGAAGATGGAAAAAACCTGATCAGACATATCTCAGGTGCAAGGGTACCGATGCCTGAAACAACCAAGCGGTTTATGAAGCAGTGTGAGCAGTACAAACTGATATTTAAAAATTCCAATGGAAACAGCCATGACACTTAACGAAGAACGAAGTAATGCAGTGAGAAGCACCATTGAAGCAATTCGCAATATTGAAGCGGCTCACGGTATAACAATGAAAGCGCTAGGACAAATCAAGTTGCAGTTGATTCAACTTGCTGCAAATACCGAATGGTTTACCGAGTCCGACTTCCCGGCACCTGAAGATTCGAAAGACACCTCTCGCGTCTATCGGATTTCGCAGGATGCTGCAGATAACCGATTTGCACTTTATGTGCAGGTTGCTCGAGCACCGACCGATACACCGCCGCACAATCATGACACTTGGGCTGTGATCACGGGAATTCGGGGAGATGAACTGAACAGGTTTTATCAACGAACGGAGAATGGAGTGGAACAGACCGGTTCACACATGGTTCAACCAGGATCTGGCGTTACCCTGTTGCCTGATGATCTGCATTCCATTCATATTGATGATGAACAAGCCGTCATCAACTTTCACATGTATGGTCTTGCCCTGGAGTGTCTGACTGAGCGGGTCTACTACGACCGTAAGAATAACGACTGGAAGGTTTTTCAATCCGACAGCAACATCATTGATGCATCTCATATAGTTCAGTGATGCAGGAAGTCAGTGCTGCCGAATTAAAGTCCCTGATTCTGGCGCGGCGGGAACTAGCGATACTTGATGTACGCGAGGAGGGCATCTACTTCGATAGTCATCTTCTGTGGGCGTCAAATATTCCCTTAAGTCAGCTTGAACTTGAAGTCGACGCGCTTTTGCCTTGCCGCACGGTTCCAATTGTTGTTTATGACAGTGGCCCCGTTGGTCAGGAATCAACAGCGCGCAAGGCGCGCAAAAGGCTGGAAGAGCTCGGTTATTCTGACGTATCTACTCTCATCGGTGGCACCACTGGCTGGAAAGACGCAGGCTTTGAGTTGTTTTCGGGGCTCAATGTACCGAGCAAAACCTTCGGTGAATATCTGCTCCAGCAGCGTAAACCACCTGAAATTCTGGCGAATGATCTGTACGACCGTTTACAGAGACAGGACAATCTGGTGGTACTTGACAGTCGCCCAATGGATGAATACCACGCGATGAGTATCCCGACCGCCGTTGATGTGCCCGGTGCAGAATTGGTTTACCGCGTATTTGAAATCGCACCGGACCCAGAGACGGATGTCGTCGTCAATTGTGCCGGCAGGACGCGTAGCATTGTGGGTGCCATGTCACTGATTAACGCAGAAATTTCCAATCGCGTAATGCTTCTCAAAGATGGTACCATGGGTTGGCACCTCGCCGGTTTGAAGCTGGACCATTCCCAGAGCCGCGTCGCTCCAACACCTTCACCGGATGGTTATGAGAAGGCCAGCGCAGCGGCGGCACGAGTTGCCAAACGATTCGATGTAAAAACAATCGATCGCGAAACTCTTGAAGAGTGGCAGCGAGATGAATCGCGCACGCTTTATGTCTTTGATGTTCGCACTCCAGAAGAGTTTGAAAACGGACATCTATCTGGATCACGTCATGCGCCAGGCGGTCAGTTGGTGCAGACGACAGACGAGTTTATCGCAGTTCTAAATGCACGAATCGTTCTGGTGGACGATCGCCGTGTGCGTGCAACAATGACGGCATCCTGGTTGTTGCAAATGGGGCATCGCCATGTTTACGTGCTTGAAGAGCCATTTGAAGGTGTGGACCTGGAATCCGGAAAGGTGCAACGTACGATTCTCGGATACGAACAATGTGAGACGCTCGAATCCGGCGAACTCAAGGCCGCCATGCAATCAGGAGAGCCAATGTTATTGGTTGATCTGTCTTCAAGCCGGAATTTCCGAATCAGGCATATTGAAAACGCCATCTGGTGCATTCGTCAGCGCCTTGAGTCCGCACTGACTCTACGTCAACCCATCGGGCTTTTGGTTTTGACATCAGAAGACGGAGTGCTGGCACATCTGGCTGCCGCTGATTTTACAAGGTCGGATGACCGTCAAATCGTGAGGGTGCTAAACGGCGGCAACCAGGCATGGCAGTCCGCTGGCTATCCGATGACTGACGGTATGGAACCGCGCCTCACTGAGGTGGATGACATCTGGGAACGCCCCTATGACAATGAAATTGGCCAGGAACAACGGATGAAAAATTACCTGGAGTGGGAAGTTCAATTGATGGACCAGGCAATTAGAGATGGAACTGTTCATTTCCAATGTTGACTAATACATTATGGTCAACAGGATTTACTTTGATTTCGCAATCAAAATTTAGAGAAAATCAATGCTCGCCAGATCATTGAGTCAGTTTTGCGGTTGGCTGATGTACGTATAATCAGAGTATTACTCCCCTTTCTACTAGATGAACGTGCCAAAATGAAATTCGCAAGAGATGGAACCTTTTGCAAGTTCATGATCAATCAAATTTTTTAGGCAGTAGCATGTACAGTTCACCCCTACCTCGACTTTTAACGGCAACGCTTGCCTTGGTGATCATTGCTTCGTTTACTACACGATTTTCCCAAGCCAACCAGGATCCGTTGCCATTGGCAGAAATCTCCACCTTTGCCAAAGTGTTTGAAACGATCAAAAACAACTATGTGGAGGACATTTCTGACGAAGAACTTCTGCAGGCTGCAGTGCGCGGCATGCTTTCCGGACTTGATCCTCATTCTGCATTGCTAGATAACAGACTGGATGACGTTAGAAGCGAGACATCAGGCCGGTACGGGGGCCTCGGAATTGAAGTTACCAAGGATAACGGTGGAATCCGAGTCATTTCGCCGATAGACGACACTCCCGCGCAAGCCGCAGGAATTCAGCCAAATGATTTGATTGTGCGACTAGATGACCGACCAGTCAACCGGATGACACTGGCCGATGCAGTCGGAATCATGCGGGGTGAACCCGGCACGAAGATTAAACTGACGATTATCCGTCAGGGATCAGATGTCCCACTGGTTTTCACCTTGACTCGAGCAGTGATCAGGATCAGAAGCGTCCGAAGTTATTTTCTGGATGACAACTTCGGATATCTGCGAGTTACACAATTTCAAACACCGACTCCGGAATTGGCACGCGAACAAATTCAGGATTTGTTCAAAGAGTCAAATGCGATGGAGGGACTGGTATTGGATCTCAGAAATAATCCAGGCGGAGAACTGCAGAGTGCTGTCGGTGTATCTGACCTCTTTATTGATCAGGGCGTTATCGTGAAAACAAGGGCTCGAAACAATACCAATGAGCAGGTCTTTAGCGCCACACCAGGCGATCTCGCGAAAGGCATACCAATTGTAGTGCTGGTCAATGAAGGTTCGGCATCAGCATCAGAAATTGTTGCCGGTGCCTTGCAGGACCATAACCGTGCAATCATCATGGGCACCCAGACATTCGGAAAAGGCTCCGTACAGACCATTTGGTCTCTCGATAAAGAAACGACGCTCAAATTGACCACGCATTTGTATTACACTCCGTCGGATCGTTCAATTCAGGCTCTTGGTATCGTTCCGGATATTACCATCGAGAGCAGGGAATTGCCGGCGTTCGAGCAGGAAGAAGTCGGACGTTTACGTGAAGCTGATCTTGAAGGGTCTTTAGATGGCGAGGATCTGGATGACGGCGTGGAGGAGGGGAACGAATCCAGCCTGAATCCGGCAGTGAAGGAGGATTACCAACTTCAGGAGGCCCTTAATCTACTGAAGGGATTGAGCATCGCACGGCGACAGATCGGTTGAGTCGTCACAAAGGCAGATTCGCTGTAAAAACTGCATTTAAAAGATGTGGTTGTGAAAGTCACCTTGACCGGTGTTGATTCTGGTTGATTTCCCCATAGCACTTGCCAGCTAAGTACCAGGTACCTCTTTCATTCGATTGGAGTGAGAAATGTCCAATAAAGCGTTGGTTCTCCATGAGCTGGGTCCGCCAGAGAACATGCTGTGGGAGGACTGGCCCGTTCCTGACCCCGGGCCGGCAGAAGTACGGCTTCGTCAAACTGCCATCGGTCTCAATTTTGCGGACACCTATCATCGGGCAGGGATTCCACACCCGTGGCTCGTACCGCCTTGCCCAGTTGTAATCGGATTTGAAGCAGTTGGAGTTGTGGAGGCTGTTGGACGTGAAGTGACTACCCTTGATGTTGGTGATCGCGTCGGATACGCAATTCCACCGCTTGGTAGTTATTCACAGTATCGAAACTACCCCGCAGCGAGTCTGGTGCGAATTCCCGATGACTTGGAAGACCGTCAAGTGGCCGCACTATTGCTCAAGGGTATGACAGCGCACTATCTGTTGCACCGTACTTATGCGGTACAAGCAGGTGACACGATCGTTGTTCACGCTGCATCAGGTGGCATGGGTCTGATTCTGTGTTCATGGGCCAACGCGATGGGAGCCAAGATTGTCGGCACGGTCAGTACCGAAAAAAAGGCTGAACTGGCTCGCGAGGCTGGCTGCCAACATCCAATCGTGCGCTCGAAAGAGAGCTTTGTTGAAAAAGTCATGGAAATTTCAGATGGTGAAGGTGCAGCGGTGGTTTATGAATCGATTGGAAAAGATACCCTGCAGCAGTCACTCGACTGTTTGCGGCCGATGGGTATGTGTGCGGCATATGGTCACGTTTCCGGTCCTCCAGAACCAGTCGATATCATCAAAGACTTGGGTCAGCGGGGGTCACTATTCATAACCCGTCCAGCGATCATGCATTACATCGCCAAACGCAAAGATCTGTTGGAGACTGCCGACGGTCTTTTCAGCGCAATTCGAAGTGGATTCGTGAGCGCCCAGATTAATTACGAATATCCTCTGAAAGATGTCCCCCAGGCACACCGTGCAATAGAAAGCGGCACGACAACCGGGGCAACAGTTTTAATTCCGTAGAACAGATAGCGGTCAAAACCGCGTGGCGAGTCAGTGACTAGACAGCGGGTATTGTTGCAGTACTGATTTGAGACATTTGAAGGGCAGTCGGTTCTGCACAGCAGTACCAGGGCTCGGACATTTGCGGCGCGTGCGGTTGTACACCCTGAATCAGTGCTGGAGGTTGCGATCCGTTTATGCTGTGTGCCAAATTCCAGACACCAGAGAATATTTTCTGCCGTTCAAGGCCATTTTGTTCGGCGTCCATCACCCAATTCTGAATACGCGCCTGAAGCTCGTCGACCAGCGGGTCCGGGTGAATCCACTTATACCCCAACATCTGAGAGTCAAACTCACCCAACCAGTCGGCGTGATGATGTTCGGACTCCAAAAGCCGCGTACCGTGCGGTAGCAGCAAGCGAATGCTCAGTTGAACTGGGGCGACGCAATTGACCAGTCTCAGTCGAACGATTTCATTCAACAGTTGTAAATAACCCTCGATTGTGGTCCATGGTGTAAATGGAACAAAAGTGGGTAGCATTGAGATCCCTAATGATCTCAGTAACTCCAGCGCGTGGAAAAAATCTGCCGCTTCGTGGCCTTTTTCCAGCTCTTCTAATACCTGATTTTCAATGGACTCAACAGCACTGGTGATAAAGAGACAATGGTTGTTCGCAAAATACTTAATGTGTTTAGCGTGTTTCAAAATGTGCTCAACCTTGATAGTCGCATCCCAATTTGTACCTGGAAATTCAGTCTGAAATCGCTCAATAATGCGACGTGCATGCCCCGGTCCATTCAAAAAATCAGGATCGCCAAAGGAGATATGTTGTGCACCTGCTGCCATCTGTTGACGGATGTCTTGCATCACCACATCCGCTGAAACGACTCGAAATACGCCCCCATAGACGGGTACGATGGGACAGTGTCGACACAAGTGTTTGCATCCGCGAGTAGTTTCTACAAAGCCGACCGTCTTTTCACTACCATCGACTAACCTTAGCGAGGCGTACTGATCAAGCGCGGGCAGACTCGAACGGTCTGGCGTGATGAATTCCTGTTTATCCAGTGAGTTTCGGGTCAGTCTAAACTCATCGGTAGGGCATTTTTCGCGAAGCGCCTGACAGAGTGAACGCAGGTCAGATTCTGCTTCACCTCCGAAGACGTATTCACAGCCAAGCGAGCGAAAATAGGCGTCGTTGACAGGTGCATACAGTCCATAAACACAGATGGATGCACTTGGAGCTGCCTTTCTAATTTGTGGAATTATTTCGGCCGCCAAGCGCGCACCTGCATGCATGATGAGATGTATCGCAACCAGACGCACATCAGTGAATCTGAACGGTTCAAAAGGCTGGTTGGCGAGATCGATACACGCTACATCAAATCCTTCCTGTTTCAGCCAGGCTGCCGGTTCAGCCAGTGCAAACGGCTGACGACCGATTTCGTAAGGGCTGATCAGAATGACTTTCACGGGTCAGCAGGTACAGAATATTTACAACAGCCCCAGACTCAGTAATGCGTCCTCGCTCATTCGATCTTTTGTCCAGGGTGGGTCCCATACCAGTTCGACATGAACATCTTCGACACCTTCGACACACTTGATCGCACACTCGACCGTGCCCGGAAACGTCTGCGCCACGGGACAACCCGGAGTCGTGAGAGTCATCTCAATATTGACCGATCGGCTGTCAGAAATGTTGATCGAATAAATCAGTCCAAGGTCATAAATATTGATTGGAATTTCTGGATCGTAGACATTGCGCAGTGCGTCAACAATTTGCTGTTCCAACACCATGTCGGTAATGGATGTTTGCTGATCCATTTCCGGTAGATCCTGAGTTTCAGAATCAGAGTGATCTGACTTCAGGAAGTCGGCGAAAAAATCATCAGCGGCGATGCCTGATTCGCTAGGGGGTTTGTTGCCACTCATTGTCTCATTACTCCGTTGTGACTTGTTCTTCACTGCGGTTGATCGCCGCAATTGCAGTATGCCATGGGAGTGTGGCACACTTGACTCGAGTTGGGAACTCCCGCACTCCGCTCAGCACTTCAAGTTTGCCAATGTCGGCAGATTGGAACTCGTCCAGTCCGGTCACCCGCGCCCGAAAGTCTTCAAACAAACTCTCAGCATCTAATTTTGTGAGACCCTTTAGCATTTCGGTCATGATGGACGCTGACGCGATTGAGATTGCACAGCCTTGTCCAACAAATTTCACATCCTGTATCACATCGTTATCATCAAGCCAGCATTGAAGTGTCAGTTCATCACCGCAGAGTGGATTGATGCCTTCTGCTGAACAATTGGCCGACTCTAGTGCACCGAAGTTTCGCGGATTTCGGCTGTGGTCAATGATGACCTCTTGATAGAGCGCCTTTAGATCGTCCATCATCAGCCAAAGAGCTCCCTTGCAAATTTGATTGCCTCAAACATGCGGTCGATTTCATCATGTGTGTTGTAGACCGCGAACGAAGCACGTGCAGTCGCAGCAACATTGAAGTGCTGCATGACCGGCATGGCACAGTGGTGTCCGACTCTGATCGCCACACCTTGTCGGTCGAGAACGGTTCCCAAATCATGTGCATGAACTTTGTCCAGAGTGAAAGCGAACACACCGGCCTTGTGTTTTGCGTTGCCATAAACTCTTAAGTCTTCGTATTGCTCTGCACTCTCGTGCACATAGTCAAGCAGTTCTTGTTCATGTGCGGCAATTTCGTCAATGCCAATGTCCCACATGAACTTACAGGCGGCACCGAATCCAACCGCATCAGCGATGTTTGGTGTACCCGCTTCAAATCGGTGAGGTATATCTGCATAAGTCGTGCCTTTGAACGACACGCGTCGAATCATTTCCCCGCCTCCTTGGTATGGCGGCATTGCCTCAAGAATCTCTCCTTTGCCATACAAAATACCGATACCGGTTGGCGCGTACATTTTGTGTCCGGATAGTGCAAGAAAATCACAGTCAAGATCAATCACATCAATACTGATGTGAGGTGCAGCCTGAGCAGCGTCTACAACAACGACTGCACCGGTATCGTGTGCCATGCGCACCATTTCCTTGATCGGGTTGACCGTACCTAAAGAGTTCGCCACGTAGGTGATGGCCACGATCTGAGTTTTGTCGTTCAGCAGATCCTGATAGTCTTCCTGAATGATTTCACCGTTGTCATTCATCGGAATCATTCGAACGATGCTGCCAGTACGTTCTGCAATGAGTTGCCAGGGTACGATATTGGAATGATGTTCCATCTCACTGACCAAAATTTCATCGCCTGGCTTCAGTTTCCAACGTCCATAGGATTCGGCAACCAGATTCAGACCCTCAGTCGTGCCTCGAACGAAAATGATTTCCTCTGTACGATTCGCATTTACAAATTTACAGGCGATTTTACGAGCTGACTCGTAGGCTTCAGTCGCACGATCACTTAATTCATGCACGCCGCGATGAACGTTGGCATGCTGTGTAGCATAGTACCGTTCCAAAGTTTCAGTAACTACAATAGGCTTCTGGGAGCTTGCTCCATTGTCCAGGTAGGCCAGCGTGTTGCCGTGTACCATCTCTTCCAGAATGGGAAATTGAGCGCGAATTTCTTGAATATCCAGCATGTTTTCGGACTGGATCTCTGTTGGAGTCTTGAGTGCAGCTTCACTCATGCTGCCTCCTTTAGATTGTGGTTGCCGACAAGTTTGTTACGTACGAGTTCGAGAAGGTATTCCCGAACGGGTGCCAGTTCAATTTGATCCAGAATTTCCGCAGCGAATGCTTCTGTAAGGATCGTTCGTGCTTCCGCTTCGCTCAGACCGCGGCTTCGAAGGTAAAAGATCGCATCAGCTTCCAGGTATCCGACTGTCGCACCGTGAGAGCACTTAACATCATCTGCATAAATTTCGAGCTGCGGCTTGGTATCAGCTTCGGCGTCTGTTGACAGTAGCAGGTTTCGATTTTGCTGTTGAGCATCGGTATGCTGAGCATCTGGATCAACACGAATTCTGCCGTGAAACACAGCCCGAGAGCGATCATTCAGAATGCCTTTGTAAAATTCGTCGCTGCTGGCATCCGGTGAAGCATGCACGACAGTGGTGTAGTTATCGATGTGTTGTTTGCCGCGGCCGATATAGAGTCCCTTCATTTCGCAGTGCGCGTCGGCACCTTCCAGGCTTTGACTGACTTCGTGACGATCAAGCAGCGAGCCTAGCGATATGGAGAAAATCTGGTAGCAGCTGCCAGAGTCTTGTCTGGCGGTGGCATAGCCGATGTGCATTGAAGCATCACTTTCATCTTGAATTCGGTAGTGGCTAAGTTCAGCGGACTCTGCAAGATCAATACGAATTGATGCATTCGTCATGTGTCGGGTTTCAGCCATTGAGACGTAGCGCTCAATCAGGTTTAGTTTGGCACCTTTTTCCAGTGTGATGCAGTGATTGATATTGGCGAGACGCGAATTGGCATCATTTTGAGTAATGTGCAAAATTTCGAGAGGCTTGTCGAGCTTTAGCCCGGCTTGCAGTCGCAGTATCACACCATCTGCTGCAAAGGCAGAGTTCAACGCTTCGAATCCGTGACCGGCGCGGGTCGTTCGATCTTCAAGGACCTGAATTGTCTCTGAATCAGCGCTTCCTTGAAATACATTTTTAAGGCGGTTAAATTCTAAGCCTTCTGGCAACTCATCAAGGGTGCTATGCGCCTCGCAAACCCAGCCGTCCAGAACAACGATGCGATATCGGTTCAACGATGGGATTTCCAATGTTGCAATATCCAGCTGCGGCAGTGCAGCATTGGATTCAGCAGTAGGTCTGAATGCAACTTTGTCAAATGCGCGGATGTTGGTATAGCGCCAAGCTTCGTTGGTTATTTTGGGCAGACCGATTTCGGTCAGTCGGGTAATAGCGCGTTGACGCATTGCGGCAACTTTCGCGTCTTGGGCTCCTGGCAAACCACCCGAAATTTCCTCATGAAGCCCGATCAGATGACCAGTCAATGGGCTTTCTTTCATGCAACAGCCTCAGTCGGATTGTTGATCCTCTCGGACACCCAAGTGTAGCCATACTTTTCTAGATCATGTGCGGTGCCCTTATCGCCTGAGTGCACTATCTTCCCGTTCAGCAGGACATGGACGCGGTCGGGAACTATGTACTCTAGAATTCTGGGGAAGTGAGTAACAATGATGATTGAGCGGCCGTCATCAGCCAGAGAGTTGACGCCGCGAGATACAACTTTGAGCGCATCAATATCAAGTCCTGAATCTGTTTCGTCGAGCAGCGCGAGTTGCGGTTCCAGCATCAGCATCTGGAGAATTTCGTTTCTTTTTTTCTCCCCGCCAGAAAAGCCGTCATTTACCGAGCGGTACAGAAATGATTCGTTGATTTCGAGAAGTTTCATCTTTGCTCGAACTAGTTTCAGAAAATCAATTGCATCTACTTCTGGTTCGCCGTGGTGTTTGCGCATGGCGTTGACTGCCGCCTTGATGAGATAAATGTTGTTTACACCAGGAATTTCAGTCGGATGCTGAAAGGCGAGAAAGATGCCTGACCGGGCACGTTCTTCAGGATCGAGTTCCAGCAGATCGTAGCCCTGGTACTCAACAGTGCCGGAGATGTCTTCCTCCATCTTACCGGTGATCACATTGGCTAAGGTACTTTTTCCAGATCCGTTGGGTCCCATAATGGCATGAATCTCGCCGGCACTGACGGATAGATCAATACCATTTAGAATTTTCTTGTCTCCGATTTCAACTTTCAGGTTTCGAATTGACAGCATTCTTGTCAAGCCTCTTGTATGGTGATTGTGTTCTTGAGAAAGGCAGGCGGCTGGTTAACCGACTGCGCCTTCCAGACTGATGCCCAGCAGTTTCTGCGCTTCGACTGCAAACTCCATCGGCAATTCTTTGAAGACTTCCTTGCAAAAGCCATTAACGATCATGGACACCGAGTCCTCTTCTGAAAGTCCGCGCTGCTTGCAGTAAAACAGTTGGTCTTCACTGATTCGCGAAGTTGTTGCTTCATGTTCGACTTTGGCGCTTGGATTCTTGACCTCAATATATGGAAACGTGTGTGCGCCACACTTGTCTCCCATCAACAGTGAGTCGCACTGCGAATAATTGCGGGCATTGTCTGCACCCTTCAAGATACGCACGAGCCCGCGGTACGAATTTTGGCCTTTGCCGGCCGAGACTCCCTTGGAGATAATCGTGCTTGAAGTGTCTTTCCCGATATGGACCATCTTGGTACCGGTATCGGCCTGCTGGTAGTTATTGGTGAGTGCCACTGAATAGAATTCACCGATTGAGCGGTCACCCTCAAGCATCACACTCGGGTATTTCCAGGTGATTGCCGATCCTGTTTCGACCTGGGTCCAGGAAATTTTCGAATTATCACCGCGACAGGCCCCGCGTTTGGTGACGAAGTTGTAGATGCCACCGCGACCTTCTTCGTCACCGGGGTACCAGTTCTGCACAGTTGAATACTTGATTTCTGCATCTTTCATGGCGACCAGTTCGACAACTGCTGCATGCAGTTGATTTTCGTCGCGCATCGGTGCGGTACAGCCTTCGAGGTAACTGACATAACTGCCTTCTTCGGCGACGATCAGTGTTCTTTCAAACTGACCGGTGTTCATTGCATTGATTCGAAAGTAGGTCGAAAGTTCCATTGGGCAGCGCACGCCTTTCGGAATATAGACAAATGATCCATCGCTGAAAACTGCTGAGTTCAATGCCGCGAAGAAATTGTCTCCCGACGGTACGACTGAACCCAGATATTTCCTGACAAGTTCCGGATATTCCTGAACGGCTTCAGAAAAAGAGCAGAAAATAACTCCAGCATCTGCCAGCGTTTTCTTGAATGTGGTTGCTACTGAAACACTGTCGAACACCGCATCAACTGCAACACCCGCCAGCATTTTTTGTTCTGATAGCGGAATTCCGAGCTTTTCGTAGGTCTCAAGCAGTTTCGGGTCCACCTCATCCAGGCTTTTCGGGCGGTCGGCATCAGACTTGGGAGCAGAATAATAACTGATCGCCTGATAGTCGATCGGAGTGTAATTCACGTGTGCCCAGACGGGTTCCTGCATTTTTTTCCAGCGAGCAAATGCCTTCAGTCGCCAGTCCGTCATGAACCGGGGTTCATTTTTCTTTTCTGATAGTGCGATGACAACGTCTTCATCCAGTCCGGGCGGAAAGGTATCAGATTCAATATCTGTCGTAAAGCCTTCCTTGTACTCACGGCCGACAAATTCACTAATGTCCTGAGCGGTTGAAGTGTTCACTGTGTAGTCCTTGTGAAAAATTAAAAAGAATCAGGTAAATGACACGCGCTGTGTCTGTTGAGCTTCCGTACAGCGCATTGACTGACGTGCGGCAACTTTTCGCACTCGTTCAGTCTGTACAATTTCTCCCAGTTTGAGTTGATCCAGAAACGATGAAATCTGGTTGCTGAGGTCGGTCCACAGTTCGTGGGTGAGACACACTTCCCCATCCTGGCAGTCTTTCTTGCCATGGCAGCGGGTGACGTCAATCGGTTCATCAACTGCATCAATGATCTCGAAGATCGAAATGGTTTCAGCAGGTCGTGAAAGACGGTATCCGCCATTCGGCCCGCGGGTGCCATAGACCAATCCACCAGCCTTAAGCTTGGAGAATATCTGCTCAAGATATGCGACAGAAATTTCCTGGTGATTTGCAATTGACTTGAGCGAGACATGCTCATCTTCTGACTGGTGCATCGCCAGATCCATCATCGCGGTCACGGCATAACGGCCTTTCGTTGTCAATTTCATCGATGATCACTCAAACTGATGTTATTTCCGAGTATTTTACTTGGTTATTATTCAAGCAGAATAGTTTTTTAGTAGTTTCGGATGAATTGCTCTTCTATCAGCAATATCACCATAAGCATCACTGAAATAAATATTGAATGTGAATCTGTTCGGGATTCGGATGGTTCGTGTTGCCATGACGCTATCAGGTGAGTGATAAAATTTCGCACTCAGTTTGCTGAACCAAATGTAATTTATTTGCTTTAGACCACCAAAAAAATTCCAAATACTTCCTGAATTTTGGCATGATTTTTGAATTGTCACTCTGGATCATCGCGTGGTGTGCACTCGCCATGGCGTGCGGTGGACTCATCAAAGGGCTACTGGGTATAGGTACACCGCTTTTAACAGTACCTATGATGGCGCTGGTTCTCCCGGTTCACCATGCTGTGGTAATCATGGCCTTTCCGGTTGTGATTGCAAACCTCTGGCAAGTCTATGACGCAGACCAGCCCGTTGCTACGATCAAGCGCTTCTGGCCTGCTTTCGCTGCGCTTCTTATTGGGACTTGGATCGGGGTTAAGGTTCTCACTGGTATTGACGAGAAGACTCTGCTTTTCGTAGTGGGAATTCTAGTGATCTGCTTTACACTTGTTCAAACCTCGCCACGAAAAATTACCATTCCGTCTACCATAGAGAAGCCTGCTGGTGCAGCACTTTGTGGTACTGCGGGAGTGATTGGCGGTCTGTCGTCTATGTTCGGTCCGATGCTGATTCTCTATCTGGTTTCGCTTCCCACACTCGACAAGAACCGATTTGTCAACACCATTAGTTTTCTTTACATTGGCGCGGTTGTCCCGTGGGTCATTATCATGATATTGGTAGGGGTACTTGATGGACGGCTCGCTATCATGTCAGCATTGGCGGTTATACCGTTGGCGATTGGATTGGCCATCGGCCGAGCTTTAAGAAAGCGCGTTGAAGATACGATCTTTTATCACCTGGTGTTGGGCGTGTTGATAGTTTCAGGAATCAGCATGATGTGGCGGGCTTGGCAATTCGGGGCAACTGCTGCAGTCATGTAAATCATATTGCCAAATGTTGACTGACTAAATGACAGTCTGTCGATACATATCAATGAATTGGGTCAGTGGGGAAATTAATTTTCGCACTATTGAAATTTTCATTGTTCTGGCACCGGTCAGGTGCGGGTTTCAAAAGTCAATAAAGGTTTTATGAAATCCGAAGAAGATAAATCATTAGTTTCTGGCGTTGAATTTCGATTGTTGGACTCAGCAATCGACCATTGCAAATTACATTAAAATCGATTTGAGCGACTGAAAAGATAGCTTACCCTTGCATAAATGACACAGGATACCTATCTAATAGATGGGATGTGCAATTGAATGCTTGATACCTAACATCTGCACACTGCACGTATTTCTTAATCAGTTCATTCACTTCAATACAGATGGAACAGTCAGCAGCTGATTCAAATCCCGTTTCTCCGATTCAGGACCCAGTATGCGGAATGCGAGTCGATCCGCAAAAATCAGAGCATCATTTTATGTACGACAGCGAAACCTACTGGTTTTGTTGCCGCGGTTGCCTCGAAAAATTTCAAAAAGATCCCGAAAAGTATCTGAATCCTGACTCTAACGAAGCAGACAGCTACGAATCCGCTCCGCCCGGCACGAAATTTACCTGCCCTATGCACCCGGAAATTGTTCAGGAAGGGCCGGGTGAGTGTCCCAGTTGTGGTATGGCGCTACAGCCAATGAATCCGCTACTCGCAGCCGATGAACCAAATTATGAGCTGATTGACTTCACAAAACGTTTTCGAGTCGGTTTGGTGTTTGGCCTGCCAGTCCTGATTCTGGCGATGGCACCGCATCTAGGAATTCCAATTCACCAGTTCATGGAGGAGCAAACTTCCAATTGGCTACAACTGCTGTTCGCGTCCCCAGTAATTTTGTGGTGCGGTTGGCCGTTCCTTAAGCGTGGTTGGTCGTCTGTCAGGAACCGCGCATTGAACATGTTCACTTTGATTGCACTCGGAACTAGCACAGCATATCTTTACAGTTTGGCCCTTGTGGTGTTTCCAGGCTGGTTTGAACTTGCATTTGGCAGCGCAGTGACCAATGCTGGCGTGTACTTTGAAGTTTCAGCAGCCATCATTATCTTGGTGCTGATTGGGCAGATTCTAGAACTAAGAGGGCGAGAGAGAACCGGCAAAGCAATTCGCTCTTTGATGAAACTCATGCCACAGACTGCGATGCGGCTTACCAGCTCGGGAATACTTGAAGAGGTTGATATCGACCAGGTCCTCACGGGTGACCGATTGCGGGTACGCCCGGGCGAAAACATTCCCTTGGATGGCATGGTTGTTTACGGTACATCAGAAGTCGATGAGTCACTTCTGACGGGTGAATCAATGCCGGTAACAAAGGCTGTGGGTGACTTGGTAAGTGCAGGAACACTGAACGGCAGCGGGGCGTTTGATTTGCAAGTTGAAAAAGTGATGTCTGAGACAACACTGTCACAAATCATTCGTATGGTCAGCAATGCTCAGCTTAGCCGTGCACCCATTCAGAGAACCGCCGATATCGTTGCTGCCTGGTTCGTGCCAATCGTAGTGTCGGTCGCTGTCATTGCATTGATTATCTGGTTGACTTGGGGGCCACCTGGAGATTTCAGTTTCGCACTGATTGCATTTGTTTCGGTTCTGATCATCGCTTGTCCTTGCGCACTCGGCTTGGCAACACCGATGTCGATCACGGTTGGTGTTGGGCAGGCAGTTTTGTCGGGTGTTCTGGTCAAGGAAGCTGAGGCACTTGAGGCGCTGCCGAAAATTGATACGTTGATTATTGACAAAACTGGAACAATCACCATAGGAAAGCCGTCAGTCGTTCAGGTGCATTGTCAAAACATTTCAGAAACAAAAGTACTGGCGTATGCCGCTGCGGTTTCGCGCCTGAGTGGTCATCCGATTGCAGTTGCAATTGTTGATGAATCGGAGAGGCGAGATGCGCAGGTGTATGAAGCAGTCGATTTTGAGTCGGTGGCTGGCCAAGGTGTTAAGGCTCAAGTCAATGATTGGAATGTCGCAGTGGGAAACAAGAAGTTTATGGAATCACTAAACGTTCCGAATCTGGATTCCGCCACAACATTTGAAAACTTACAGCAGGACAGTAATTCTGTTGTTTACGTTGCCTTAGGAAGCAAACTTGCGGCCGCGATAGAACTACAAGAAACCATCCGGGTCGATAGTCCAGCCGCGGTCAATCAATTGCAGAAGCGTGGTGTGAACGTCATTATGGCGACAGGTGATCGTCAGGCGGCGGCGAAGTCAATTGCAAGTAAATGTGGTATCACCGAGGTCTATTCTGAACTGTCACCACTGGACAAACTGGATCTTGTCAAATCGCTTCAAACAAACGGTAAACTCGTCGCGATGGCAGGTGATGGAATCAATGACGCTCCGGCTCTGGCTCAGGCGGATGTGGGAATTGCGATGGGTGGTGGTGCAGATGTCGCCATGGAGTGTGCCGGCATAACCATTCTGAGTGAAGATCTCAATGCAATTGTGCGAGCCCATTCCATCGCCCGGGCTACCATGGCCAATGTCAGGCAAAACCTGTTTTTTGCGTTTTGCTACAACGCGGTTGGCGTACCGATCGCCGCCGGAGTGCTCTATCCAGCCTTTGGCATCCTTTTGTCACCCATCTTTGCAGCCGCCGCTATGAGCCTGTCTTCAGTGTCGGTAATCGGCAATGCCCTTCGATTACGCAGTTTCAGACCTTAAAAGAAGTAGGCTAGGTGTTGCGACGCGGCCATGCCTCACTCAGACAGACTGCACCAATGAGGGTTAGCAGAATTCCGAGTGGACTGAACCCGCTAATCAGCCATTCGATCAATGGTGCCAGTAGTGCAATGAACCCGATTACCAGAAAAAACAGACTCCGGTACAACTGATTCGCACCGGTAGATACTCCGGTATTCCTGATACTGCGTTCTCGAATCTGCTGATGATGCATATCGGTAAGCACTGTATGAATCAGTCTTGGCAGGTCGGGGCTGTCGGCAATCCAGTGAGGGACCTCATCCTTTATTTTCTTCCCAATGCTGTACAGCGTATATTTGTTTTTTTCCCAGTTTTCCAGAATAGGTCGAACAGTGTCGGGAATATTGAGTTCCGGATTTAGCATCCGAGTCAGGCCCTCAAGGCTCAAGTAAGTTTTTTGAAACAGCATCAATTGAGGCTGAATGACGATGTTGAACTCCCTTGTCATCAGAAACAGTCGACCCATCAGCGTTCCGAACGACAGTTCACCAACTGGCTGGTCATTGAACGGTTCGCAAATTGTTCGAACCGCAACTTCAAAACGCTCAGGGGAAATATCGGGTGGCGCCCAGCCTGAGCGAATATGCGCATTGACCACTTCGCGGTAGTCGCGGTTCAAAATTGCGGTTATATTTTCAACGAGGTAGTTGCGATCGAGATTTGAAAGCGATCCGGTAATTCCAAAATCCACAATATTGAGCACTCCGGATTCGGAAACGAACATATTGCCTGGATGAAGATCGCCATGGAAAAATCCATCCTCAAACACCTGTGTAAAAAACATCTTGACCAGACTTTCTGAGAGTCTGCCAGTGTCAATTCCAGCCTCTTTCAGGGCATTAATTTCGCGAATCGGGATGCCGCCAACGCGTTCCATAACCATCACTGAGGAGCGGCTGTAGTTCCAGTAAACCCGTGGCACTTTAAGGAACGCGTCATTGCTGTATTGAACACGGAAGCGATTGCAGCTTGCAGCCTCAATTGTAAGATCAAGGCTGTCTGTTATTGTCTGTGCGTAACTTTGCACCACTTCGACGGGGTTGTAGTTTTTGGCTCCTGGCAAAATCACTCTTACGATTTTCGCGAATGTCATCATTACCTGAATATCGCGACGAACCTGGACTTCGATTCCCGGACGCAGTACCTTGACAACTACTTCATCCCCGGATTTTAGAACTGCATTGTGAACTTGCGCCACAGATGCGGATGCAACTGGGACATCATCGAACTGGCTGAATACCTCTGAGATCGGTTTGCCGATTGCATTTTCGATCCTGTTGCGAGCCGCTTCGCTAGGGAATGGTTCCACCCTGTCCTGTAGCGGTCGCAACTCTTCGACGATATGACCGGGAAAAACATCAGGACGCATGGACATCATTTGTCCGAATTTGATGAAAATTGGTCCAAGATCCTGAAGTGCTTCTCGCAATCTGGCGCCATATAGTTTGTGTGGATCAAAGTTTGGTCTGCCAAATAGCAGATTAACTGCGAACTTGATGATGCGAAATCTCAGATAAGTTTCAAGTTCCTCATCAAGTCCATGGCGACGCGCTGTCCTGGCGATTTGCAATAACCGTCCAGACTGGGAGAAAAGGTTCATTCGGCTGTTTGTCTCTCGAGTCGTTCTACGCGTTTTTCTAGCCGGTCGATGTTGGCTTGCAAACTGTCGACATCATTCAGAAATGTCTCAATTCTTCGGTGATCCGGTACTAGATAGTGTTCATCAAGAAGTGCTTCTCGAGTTCGTTCCCGAAGCGTTTCACGAAATTCTGATGCCTGAACTTTTCCCCAACGAAACAAGTTGCCGGCCTGCCGCGCTGGAATGTCTCCGATTCGCTTTGACAGTTCATCCTCCCAGTCAAATTCAAGATTGGTGAATATCTGATAGAACTGTTGAATCAGATGGACATCGCCTACGATCTTGACTTCTTGGAGAATGGTTGGATCAATTTTTCCCCGAGCTAGAAGTTTGACTAGAACTGGTAATGTTGTTTGTACAACAACATCTTCTGGAACATCGGATTCGCTGTCAATCAGTACAGTTTGATTTTCAACTCTCAGGACGAATTGATAATTGAAGTCAGTCAGTTCAAAGCGAATGGATTTGGCTTCAAACTGATCAAGTACTTCACGAATTGCGGGGGATGCATTCGCGCCCTGGTTAATCGCTTTTGCGAGCGCGTCTGAGAACGTTGCGCCGACTAGTTTGAGATATGGATTGCGGATCATGCGACAAAACTCATAGTTTCCAAGCCACGTGCATGGCGACAATCCCACCCGTCAGGTTGAAATACTCAACGCGTTCAAATCCCGCTTGAGCCATCATATCAGCCAGAGTGTCCTGGTCCGGATGCTGGCGAATTGACTCAACCAGGTACTGATAACTATCCCGATCGCGCGCGACGATTTTCCCGATTGCGGGTATGACTCTGAACGAATATTCGTGATAGATTTTCTCAAGAAGTGGGATTACTGGTTTGGAAAACTCAAGCACCAGTAATCGGCTACCGGGTCGCATCACCTGATACATCGATTCAAGTGCCTGATTGATTCGAGTGACATTTCTAAGTCCAAATGAAATGATGACCCGATCAAAACTGCCCTCGGAAAAGGCCAGATTCTCCGCGTCAGACTGAACGTAGCTAAAGCGGGTAAGATGACCGTGATCAATCATTCGGTTGCGGCCGAGTCTGAGCATTGATGAATTAATATCGGTCAGAACAAGCCTGCCGCTTGGGCCCAGTTTTTTTGCAATTGCAAGGCTTATGTCAGCGGTGCCACAGGCGACATCCAAAACTGAACTGTTGTGTCGAACGCCAAGGTGTAAAACAGCCAATCGCTTCCAGACCCGATGTACTCCGAATGACATCAGATCGTTCATCAGGTCATAGTTCTCAGCGACCGATTTGAATACCCGTTCTACCAGTTGATCCTTTTCAGACTCGATTACCCTTCGAAATCCGAATTGAGTTTTTGCATCCCTTCTATCGTGAGCTTCCATCATTCGATTCAGTTGTCAACTACCCTGCGTTCATAGCCTGCTGCACTCAAACGGTCCAAATAGCTTTGCCAGTACTTTTTCTGATTGATGCCTAACTCATACAGCAGATCCCAAGAATAAATTCCGGTGTCATGATTGTCGTCGAATTTGAAGACGACTGCGTAATTGCCCACTGGTTCGATCGCCCAGACATTTACGCGCTCCTTACCATACTGGAGCACCTCCTGACCCGGCCCATGCCCCTGAACCTCGGCTGATGGCGAATAGACTCGAAGGTACTCGCAGGGGAACTCAAATTTTTTCCCGTCTTCGAATGAAATTTCAACCAAGCGAGACTGCTTGTGGAGCTTAATCTCTGTGGGCCTGACGCGCCTAATCACAAAATTCTATTCGGTGAAATTGAGGTTTACTGCAGCCACTCGGCGACGCGTTCTGAAAAGTAGCTGAGCACACCGTCCGCACCGGCTCTTTTGAAGCCGGTCAGAGATTCCAGAATAACGGATTTTTCGCTCAACCATTGGTTCTCAATTGCGGCCATCAGCATCGAATACTCGCCACTGACCTGATAGACAAATGTTGGCATGGCAAATTCAGCCTTGACTCGCTGCACTACATCAAGATACGGCATACCAGGTTTTACCATCACCATGTCGGCTCCTTCAGAAATATCCAGTGCCACTTCGCGCAGGGCTTCATTGCTGTTTGCCGGGTCCATCTGGTAAGTTCGCTTGTCGCGTCCCGCCAGTTCGGTGGTTGAACCTACTGCGTCTCGAAACGGGCCATAAAACGCAGAAGCGTATTTGGCTGCATAAGACATGATCAATACATTCTGATAACCTTCCGATTCAAGCGCACTGCGAATGACACCAATGCGTCCGTCCATCATTTCGGATGGAGCCACAATCGAAACGCCGCTCTGCGCTTGTGAGACTGCCTGCTTTACGATGACTTCAAGCGTTTCATCATTGAGTACGTATCCAGAGTCATCAGAAATTCCGTCCTGCCCATCATGTGTGAATGGATCAAGTGCAACATCGGCCATCACACCAATTTCCGGTACCGCTTCGCGCAAGGCAGCGATGGCTCGCTGAGCAAGTCCGTCAGGGTTGTAAGACTCCTCGGCGCTAGGAGACTTTTTCTCCTTTGGTACAACCGGGAATATTGCTATTGCAGGGATACCAAGGTCCCATAAACGTTTCCCCTTTTGAATTAACAGATCAATGCTGAGACGTTCTATGCCAGGCATCGATGTGACAGGTTCTCTGTAGTTGGATCCTTCGCACACGAAAACCGGTTGAATCAGGTCTGCTGGCGTAAGCATCGATTCGCGCATCATTGAACGGCTAAATTGATGCCTTCGCATTCGTCGCATCCGAGTCGCTGGAAACTTGGGATTTGTCATATTGGTTCCTTCAGGCAAAAGTCCCATCAGGGTTCGCCCTGCTGTCGTGTCAAGTCTTGCTAAGCTCTGTCCGAATCACCTGTCTGACCGCTTCAGCAACCTCAGCAAGCTCTCCAGAGGCATCGGCTGTGACCAATAGTTCGGCTTTTTCATAGAATTCCAGCAATGGAGCAGTTTCAGATTCATAGACGTCCAATCGGTTTCGAATTGATGCTTCGTTATCATCTGCACGCTGAAACAATACACCTGTACTTCCACAGTCGTCGCATTGGCCTTCAACCTGCGGCGGGTCGAAATAGATATTATAGATTCGGCCGCAATTGCTACAGTTTCGTCGACCAGACAAACGCTTGACGACGGCTGCCGGGTCAATGTGCAGATGCAGTACAAATGTCAGAGGCACATCTCGCTCGGCTAGAATTATCTGCAGCTGCTCAGCCTGAATCAAACTTCTGGGAAAGCCATCAAACAGAAAGCCCTTTGATAAGTCACTTGTATCCAGATAGTCCGATATCAACTTCAGTACAATTTGATCCGGTACCAGGCTACCTTGCTGCATGATGTCAGTAATCTGGTTGCCGAGACTGGTTCCTTCGCTGACTGCACTTCGAAGCAATTCTCCGGTTGAAATATGATCAATGCCATAATCATCAATGACATACTTTGCCTGACTGCCCTTGCCCGATCCGGGTGGGCCCAAGAATACCACTCTTAACATGTCAGTTTCCCGTACTCCCTATAAGCAATAATTTTCATTTTATTCGTAATCCGTCGACAGATCAGTAATTTGGGAGTAGTGAGGTTGCTGAATTAAACTTGATGGAGATACGATAGGAAGGACTTCTTGAAATCATTTGACCACAGTTGAACACAGAATTTGCAACCTTATAATTTTTCACTATGATTGATTACACAGAGCAGGAGTGTCAGGCGGTTCAGCAGGTGTTAAACGAGCGTTACAATTCGCTCATCGAGGTCCATCTCGCAGACTGTGAAGTTCAACCCGATAAAGACCGCAATGAAAGGGTTGAGCGCCCTGCAATATTTTGGAGCGCCCTGGATTGCAGTTTTGTGCTAATCAAAATGGTAGATGATGAATTTCGGGGTTTCTTTTTCTATCAGCCCAACGAACACTTTGCCAGTTCGCTGCAAACCTATTCGAATGCAGTGAACTGTGTCATCGCACTTTTGCAATCTCAGGCAGACCAGTTTGGTGAGTCTCAAGGATATGTGTCCGGTGCCACCGCTGCCGATTTTGATTGAACCATATTCATACCTTGCATGATGAGAAATGACGATTAAAGGAAATTTGATTTACGCCCAATCGGGTGGCGTAACTTCTGTAATTAATGTCAGCGCGGCCGCGATTATTGACGCTAGCGCCCAGCACCCTGAAGCCATTGACAACGTTTACGCGGCCAAGAATGGAATTCTCGGTGTGCTGAATGAGGAGTTGATTGATGTAGGTCGTGAGTCGCCCGAAGCAATTCGTGCACTCCGTCACACGCCATCAGGTGCATTCGGTTCATGCCGCTACAAGTTGCAGGATCCCGATCGTCAGCAGAGAGAGTTCGAACGAATATTTGAGGTGTTTGAACAGCACAACATTCGACACTTTCTATACAACGGCGGCGGCGACTCAGCAGATACCTGTCTAAAACTGGCCTTGCAGGCGAAATCTCGCAACCTAGAAATGACGGTCAATCACGTTCCCAAAACGGTTGATAACGATCTTCCCATTACCGATTGCTGTCCAGGATTCGGATCGGTTGCCAAATATATTGCCATCTCAACTCGCGAGGCTAGTTTCGATGTTGCGGCAATGGCGTTAACCTCAACCAAGGTCTTTGTGATTGAGGTCATGGGGCGACACGCTGGCTGGATTGCGGCAGCAGGTGGCTTGGCATCTGATGCTGATACCGACATTCCGATCGTTATTCTCTTTCCAGAAATCCCGTTTGATAGACAAAAGTTTATGGAACGGGTAAAGACGAGTGTTGAACAGTCGGGCTATGTATCGGTGGTAGTATCAGAGGGTACGCGTTACGACGACGGGTCTTTTTTAGCAGACCAGGGGACTCGAGATGCATTCGGACATGCACAACTAGGTGGCGTAGGGCCAGTTGTTGCCAACATGATTAGGGAAGATTTGGGCTTCAAATTTCACTATGCGGTAGCAGATTATCTACAGCGTTCAGCTCGGCACATTGCATCCAAAACCGACTACGAGCAAGCTTATGCCTTGGGTAAGCGAGCGGTTGAGTATGCGAGTGAGGGCCGAACCACTCTCATGCCGGCAATTCGAAGGCTGGCGGATGCTCCGTACGAATGGGATATTGTGCCTGCGGACCTCAATCAAGTCGCAAATGTCGAAAAAGCACTGCCGCGTGACTACATTACAGAAGATGGCTACGGAATTACTGAAAAAGCGCGTCGCTATCTGGCTCCACTGATAGAGGGTGAAGACTACCCGCCGTATTCCAACGGGATGCCAAAGTATGTTCGGCTCAAGAATGTTCTGGTACCCAGGAAACTGCCATCTAACTGGAAAAATGGAGGTTAAGCGTCAGGGCGATGACTGTAGATCGTGCGCGCGAATTACTGCAGGTACATGTAGAGTTCGGCGGATACTACAACCTAAATTCCACCCGTATGATGTTGGCTGACATATACCGTGAGCATGGGGTCCCTGCGACGGACATGCTGATCGAATAATTGGATCTTGAAAACGTTTTCGGAATAGAGTCCGGTAAACCGTTAAGTACACCGGGCAACGACTGATGGATGGAGTTTGCTGACGCCTGGCGAAGGCGCCAGCTAATTTACACCGTAAGTTTGATCGTCAGGTTAAAGAAGGGGTGCGATAACCAGGCTGACAATAGCCATCACATTGATGAGAATGTTCATTGACGGTCCGGACGTATCCTTGAAAGGATCACCAACGGTATCTCCAACGACCGTCGCTTTGTGAATATCAGAACCTTTACCGCCGAGATTACCGCTTTCAACGTACTTTTTCGCATTGTCCCAGGCACCACCGGCATTGGCCATGGTAAGTGCGAGAAGCACGCATCCGATTAAGGCACCACCAAGCATACCGCCTAGTGCTTCTGGTCCCAGAGGTGAAAATCCAACCACTACGGGTGCTGCCACTGCGAGGATTCCTGGAGGTACCATTCGCTTGAGAGCTGCCTTTGTAGCAATGTCAATGCAGCGTTCCGTATCAGGCTCCGCCTTACCTTCAAGCAGACCATCGATTTCTCGGAACTGGCGGCGAATTTCCTTGATCATGTCAAAGGCAGCGTCACCGACAGCAGTCATTGTCATGCTACTGACCAGGAATGGAAAAATCCCACCAAGAAACATACCTGCAAGCACAAGCGGATTGTTAATTTCAAGTGAAAATTCAGGATTATTGTGCGCAACTGTCTCAATAAAGGCGGTAATAATTGCCAGTGCTGCCAGTGCTGCCGCACCAATTGCAAATCCTTTGCCGATCGCTGCCGTTGTATTGCCGAGGGCGTCTAGCGAATCGGTAATTTCTCTGGTCTCCTCACCGAGTCCAGCCATTTCGGCGATACCTCCGGCGTTGTCCGCGACCGGCCCGTAGGCATCAATCGCCATTGTCATTCCAACCGTTGCCAGCATGCCGACAGCAGCAATTCCGACACCGTAGAGTCCAGCCAGTGAACTTGCCACGTAAATAATGATGCAGAGCATCAGCAGGGGAACGGTAACGGACTGCATGCCAATGGAAAGGCCGTTGATCATGACAGTCGCTGGGCCGGTTTCACCACCTTCGGCAATCTTGCGAATGGGTTTGCCAGCTGTGTAGTATTCAGTCACCAGGCCGATAACGATACCACCGACTGCGCCGACAATCACCGAACCCCAAACCGCCAGACTGACGTCAACCCACGTAATCACTGCAGCGGCTGCGGCAATGAAGATCACTGACGCGCTAACCGTACCGATTCTGAGCGCAACTTCAGCCGATTTACCGGTAAATATTCGAACCAGAATGATGCCAGCTAGTGAGCAGATGATTCCGGTGGATGCGAGTGCCAGCGGCAGAAACATCAAAACATGTTGCGCGCCGATTTCGGTGTCACCAAGAGTTGCAGCAATTGCAATGGTAGCGATCATTGAGCCACAGTAGGATTCGAAAATATCAGAACCCATGCCTGCGACATCACCCACGTTGTCACCAACATTGTCCGCAATGACGCCTGGATTACGTGGATCATCTTCAGGTATGCCAGCCTCAACCTTTCCAACGAGGTCGGCGCCTACATCAGCACTCTTAGTGAATATACCTCCACCCACACGGGAGAAGAGTGCTACCGAAGATGCACCCATGCCAAATCCGTGAATCGCATGCGCATGTTCCGGATCCGAACCGAAATAAAGATAAAGCAGACCCAATCCGAAAAGTCCCATGGCTGCCACGGTAAGGCCCATGATTGAACCGCTGTAAAATGCAATAGTTAGCGCTTCCGATGCACCACGAGTATTCGCTGCAGTGGTGGTTCTGACATTCGCTTTGGTTGCGGTGTACATACCAATGTAGCCGGCACTGCCAGAACAAAAGGCACCGAGCAAAAACGCGTACATGGTATTCAGTCCAAGATCAGAAAATGCGATCAGCACTGCAACGACGATAACGAATACCGCAAGAATGGTGTACTCACGGCGCATGAACACCATTGCGCCTTTATGGATCGCATCTGAAATCTCTACGACTTTTCCTTCTCCGGCGGGGTAGCGCTTGACTATGGTGTAAATGATGAATGCGGCTACCAGTCCCAGAATTCCAAGTGTGACAGGAATCCAACTCCCTGCAATCATGATAGTCTCCCCAAAAATGTATGAAATGACACTACTATGTGCACCGATGATCGGCGAATTAATTCTTTACCGAAAAGTTTCTCAGTAGTGGTTGGCGTGATAAATTCCTGCCAATTTGAAAAGGTTTGGATGTGCCGTCAGATTGAACTTCGTTGAGTGGACACATCAAGCAAGTAATCAAATACAAAATGCAATATTTTACAATCAATTGGTGATCATGTTGCAGTGCAATATGAGACATTACTGCTACTGTAGATTGAACTGTTTTTGAGGGAGGAAATCAAATTGAGCGGTAATCTGTACCATTTGCGCTCAGCAACTACGACAGGAAGTACAAAGTCGATGTGCCTTGTACTTGTAGTTTCACCCCTATCTTGGACATCCATATGACGATACATTTGAATCTCCGAAACCTTCCAACGACAGTGAGTATTCACCTATACCCTTGCTAGTCCGTTTTATTTTGACGTCTCACTCTCTCTGCCTCATCCCAAGCCAGAAGTGGTTGGTAATTAGGTACGAAACCTAGCCCTTTTTGTGAATCGGAAGATACTGCCTCCTGTGAGGTAACTACATCAATGACTGCTGGTGCATTTTGCAGCCCTCGAGTAATGGCGCCAACAAGTTCATCCGGGTCTTCGACCCTTTCGCCATAGGCACCGAGACCGCGCGCCATTACTGCATAATCGCAATGACTCAGCAGGGTTCCTACGATTCGACCTCCGTAGTTGATGTCTTGATCAGTTCGCTCGATGTTCCAGGCGGCATTGTTTGAAATGATGAATACAGCTTTTGCGCCGTGACGAACCGCTGTGTCAATCTCCATTGCATTTAATCCAAATGATCCGTCTCCGTTTACAGATATCACCTGACGGTTTGGATAGAGCAACGCCGCAGCGACTGCAAACGGTACACCAACTCCGAGACAGCCGAACGCTCCAGCATCCATGTACGTACGCGCTTGAAGTCCAATTCGAGCGAAACTCAAAAGATCCCCGCCATCAGCAATACCGATGTAGTCAGGGTCTGCGACCTCCTTGATCGCCTCAAATATCGTCATCGGATGAATTTTTCCATCCGCTTCAAGTGCTGGGGGTGCGCTTTCCTGACCTCGGGCAATCCGCTCGTGATGTTTATTACGAAGTGTGTCCAGCCAGTTCGTGTCGCGAGTTCCCTGGTCATCTCCAAGCTCATCGACGATCGCGTCAAGTGTAAGGACAACGTCAGCAAGAATTTCGGGTGATCCTCGTCGATTATCAATCAGTTCGCTCGCATTGTCCGCAATGCGCAGGAATCGAGCGTTCGGAAATGCTGCTGGTGATCCAAAACCGAGTTGGTAGTCAAGTTTGCGGCCAAGAGTAATCACGAGGTCAGCTTTAGCCATGGCAGCGCCTCGCACCGCACCGGCTACCGATGCATGGTCCGCTGGTATCAGTCCGCGGCTTTCCTGGGTGTCTAGATAGAGCGCGTCAACGGCATTAAGAAAACGCAGCAATGATTCACCCGCATTGCGTGCACCCCGCCCACTGATGACGAGTAGGCGCTTCGCCGCTCGAATGACAGCAATTGCATCGGTGACTCTTTCTGGATCGGGCAGGAGGCGGCGTGGCGGAGTGGGTTTGAGCCAATCCTCGAGAATTAGATTTGGACTTACAGATTCACGCAAGACGTCGGGTGGAATTTCAATATAGGCTGGACCTGGTTCACCGGCATCACCGTTTGCTCGCGCAATCGCATTATTCAGTTCCCGAATCGCCTGATCTGATACTCTGGCTGTGGTTGAATAGCGCGTAATCGGTTGCATTATCTCTGTGTGTGATATTTCCTGAAGCCCTCCCATGTTTGCTTGCATCGTGGTAGGACATCCCCCGATTAGAAGCACCGGTATCCGTGATAGATAGGCATTTGCGATTGCAGTGACGGTATTCGTGACTCCGGGACCAGCGGTTGCCAGCGCAACACCCAGACAGCCAGTCAGTTCAGAGTGAGCGTGAGCCATATGTACAGCAGCGCGCTCATCTCGAACATCAATTATTTGAATCCCTTCCTGAGCTACACGATCCCAGAGTGGCTGAATATGTCCACCCTGAAGTCCGTATACCCGATTCACACCTCGCTCTTTCAGTAAGCGCGCGACCCATGCGGAAACGCTTGTTTTATCAGAGTTCGAGTCCAGTCGCTGTGGGTTACTAGCTGATGTACTTGTCAATTCTACTCTCCTGTCGTATCGAATTCAGTCTGACGGTCGGTCGGCGCTAAGTTGTTGTGCAAGTGTTTCACGGAACACCCACTGCAGTTTTTTCCGGTCGAAGCCGCGCGTGAGGCTAACAACTTGTCCAATGGTCAGTGGTGCAAGACTCATCGATTTAAGCGATCGAAAAAAGCAAGTGAAAAACTGAAGCTCTTATTTTTTTGACTTTCGTTTGGCCCGAGGGTGAGCCTTGTCGTACTCTCTGGATAAATGTCCAAAATCCAGATGAGTATAAATCTGTGTCGTCGATATATTGGAGTGTCCCAAAAACTCCTGTACTGCGCGGATATCACCGCTTGATTCCAGCACATGTGTCGCAAACGAATGCCTTAGCATGTGAGGGTGCACACCTGTCGGCATACCCTGTTGAACAGCTCTTACCTGAATGCGCTGCTGTATCGCGCGGGTAGTGGGTCTTGCGCCTCGTCGAGTTACGAAAAATGCAGTCTCCTCATCCGACGCCCAGTTGCCGCGACAGGCCAGCCAGTTCTTCAGGGCATCAACTGCGTAGCTGCCAATCGGTACGATTCGTGTCTTCGATCCCTTGCCCAGCACTCGCATGATGCCTTCCTGTAAATTTACATCTGTCAGGTTGAGTCCAACAAGTTCCTGTAAACGAATTCCGGAGGTGTAAAAAAGTTCGAGAATTGCGCGGTCGCGAATGTCGAGTAAATCATCCCCAGGGATGTCGACGAGTTTGATTGCCTGTTCAGCGGTCAGGATTTTTGGTAGCTTACGCTTTGACTTCGGTGCGGAAACGCCATCAAAGGGATTGTTTTGAGCCAGTTTCTCACGAATCAGATAGCGAAAGAAGGTACGCGCCGCGGAGAGCCTACGTGCAATGCTGCTGCCGGACAGACCCTTGCGATAGCTTTCGCCTGCAAAACCTCTTGCCATAACAACCTGTACTTCGTTCCAAAGTCGAACGCTGTGATTTTCCAAGTATTCGTTTAACCTTTCCAAATCGCGGCGGTAATTGAGAATTGTATGAGGGGATACCCGGCGTTCTTTTTCCAGGTGCTGTAAAAAGTCATCAATCAGATTCTGTTCTGGCATCTGAGAGGGGTAAGTTGTTCAATCAATATTCAGGTTGCAATCCATCGGCCTTCATAAACATACGAAGCCGGGCCTGACAAGTAAACGGGTCTATCACTGCCTTCCCACTCGACGAACAGTGATCCGGCGGTGAGTTTCACTTCGACCAAATGATCTAGAAATCCCAATCGGATTCCGGCCACTACCGCAGCACCTGCGCCACTTCCACAGGCGAACGTTTCTCCCACACCGCGTTCGAATACCCGAAGTCGGATTTCGCTTCTGCTGACAACCTGGAGGTAGCCGACATTGGTGCGTTCAGGAAACCGGGGATGTGATTCAACTATGGGTCCAGTTTCAGCGACAGGGGCTGTCTCAACATCCTCAACGAGTATCACAGCATGCGGATTGCCGATGGAGAGCGCTGAGAACTGAATGTTATCGCCATTAACTTCTAATTCGTACGTTGGCCGCTCCGATTCCGAGATAAATGGAACTTCAGATGGTCTGAATCTGGGTACTCCAAGGGCGACCGATATTTCAGAGCCGTTCACATGACACAACATATCTTCAGCAGAAGTTTTGAGGAAAAACTCTCCGCCCGTCAAGTAGCCACGGTCATGCAATAATCGGCCCACACAGCGAGCTCCGTTACCGCATTGTGCGGATTCGGACCCATCTGCATTGTATATTCTGAAATTAAAACTATTCTCACTGGCGTTATTCACAAGTAAAATTTGATCGCATCCGATTCCAGTGTGCCGATCAGCAATGATTTTTGCCTGTGTTGGGTCAAAAGACACAACCTTTTCAACACCGTCGATGATCACGAAGTCATTACCCAATGCGTGCATTTTTGTGAATTCGAACATGGCAATGGTCAACTGGTAAGCAGCAAAGAAATGTCAGTATCCCGAACTAAGAAATTCATTAGTTTGCTCCATTCCTTTCCGGCATGGTTACGCAAATTAATTGGGATATCACTGATATTTTTAGGTTTTCTGGGGTTCTTGCCGATTATCGGGTTTTGGATGATTCCGCTTGGTCTTATTGTACTCTCAGCGGATTATCGGTTTGCACGCTCCATTTACGTGAGGTCCCGCTTGCTGATTCATCGTTTCAAGAAAAAAAGAAGGCGAGCCGCTCGTGCCCGAACGAGTTGAATGTTCGTTCTGGCTTGAATTTCTTAGAAGATGTTTCTGATAATGCAGGACTTATCGCTTATCTGAAGCATTCACCGACTGGTAGATGGCTGGCAGAGCGGACATTATCGGAGCTAACAATACTCTTTTCGAACATAGTTTCAAACTTCCGAACTAGAAATTGTTAGAAACCACAATAGATGATATTTGTGTAAATTTTGTAAATAATTACAGTTCGGTGGGTGGAAGGAACTATGTCTAAATATGAACCTCTGGAGTTTTATTTGAAGTCGGCTGATTTCGAATCAATTCCCATAACTTTCACAGAAATTGAACTAGTCATAAAGAGTAGTCTGCCTCCATCTGCCCGCAAGTATCGAACTTGGTGGAGCAACAATCCATTCAATAACACAATGACTCGGTCATGGATTGTGGCCGGCTTCAAGGCAACCAAAGTTAACATGAATAAAGAAAGTCTAGTGTTTGTCAAGATCGGAGCCGAAGATAAATTAGCAAAAGCACCATCAATATCGATTATGAAAAAATCAGATGTTCATCCTGCTTTTGGATGCTTGCAGGGAACGGTAACCATACCTGCTGATACCGATTTGACTGCGCCTGCCGTGGACGAATTGGCAGATTTTGTCTTGAATACGAAACTCTACAATGAATAATTTGCTACTACATACCTGTACTGTCATCTGGATGAGAACAGGCGGTTTAATCAAAAAATTTTCGACAAACAAATGTTCCTGTGAGCGGGCAATCAATTTTGGCTTGAACAAAGGACTTCGCTAAAATTGACTCCTCAGTGCTACTTGTAATTTCAGCTGGAAAATAGGGAGGTAAATCATGTCTGGATCAAAGATCACCATAAATTCATCAGATGGAGGCCAATTCGATGCCTACATGGTCGCACCAGAAAGCGGTTCTGGGCCAGGGCTCGTTCTGATACAGGAAATTTTCGGGATCAACTCGTTTCTTCGTGATACAGCACAAGATTTTGCCAATAAAGGATATGTTGCCGTGGTGCCAGATTTGTTCTGGCGATTTGAACCCGGAATCGTGCTTGGCTATCACGATGAAGACTTCGCCAAGGCTTTTGACTACTACGGCCGGTTTGATGTCGATAACGGAATCAATGATATTGCTGCCACAATTGCCGCAGTCAGGGAATTACCACAGTGCGGTACTGGAAAAGTTGGCGCACTCGGCTACTGTCTCGGTGGGTATTTGGCCTATTTGACTGCGGCAAGAACTGATGTAGACTGTTCAATCAGTTACTATGGTGTTTCGATCGAAAATTCACTGGATGAAGCTGATGACATCGACTGCCCGATGATAATGCACTTCGCCGGCGCAGATGGTTTTGTCCCACCGGAAGCAGTTCAGCAAATCAGTGAAAAATTCAAAGGTTGCGAAGATATAGAAATCTACAGCTATCCGGGCCTTGATCACGCGTTTGCAACACCCGGTCGAGAAAGTTATGATGAAGTTTCTGCTAATACAGCCAATTCGCGTAGTCTTGCACTGCTTAAGAAAGTACTAGGGCCGTAATTCAGTCTAAAGCGGCAGTATAGATACCCGGCTGACCGGTTCAACTAAGAGAAGATTCTGTCTTTTTTCGTACCGGTCAGCAAGCGGAATATGCAGGCAGCTTCGTTTTGAATGAGGGCGATTTAGAAATACTGAGTGGCTGTCCCAAGCCCCGGAATTAACCGTTACTTTTCTGGCAGGTAGCGCGCCCAATCCAACCCACCTGAGCCTATCGCGAGAAACTTTGGGTTTCTAAGTTTTGCATCGGCCTTGTTGTATTTGAGCCGGTTGTTGTCCAGATCGATCACCGATCCACCTGCACATTCTAGGACACATTGTCCAGCCGCGGTATCCCATTCAGACGTTGTACCAAATCTCAAAAACACATCGACTGTGCCCTCAGCAGCTCTACAGAATTTGATTGAACTTGAACTTCGCAAAACCTCACAGGTAAATGAGTCCGCTTCAAGGTTACGTTTGAACGCTTCAACTCCATCATTCATTCCAGACCTTGATATCAACATTCTGATGTAGTTGTTGTTCAACTGTCCTGTTTTTATCGATGCTGGTTTGTTAATATCGGCGACTGAGCGGTAAGCGCCGACGCCGACGGCGCCCCAGTATGTACTTCGTTCGACTGGGCTGTGTACCACACCTAGAATTGGATAGTGGTTTTTGATCAGCGCGATATTAACCGTGAACTCGTCGTTACCCTGAACAAATGAACGCGTACCGTCGAGTGGGTCGATCAACCAGTAACGTTGCCAATGAGATCTAACTGAGAAATCCGCTATGTCGGATTCTTCTGAGATGATCGGAATTTCAGGTGTGAGTTTTGCAAGACTTGAGACAATGATTTCATTGGCTGCAATATCCGCTTCAGTTACCGGACTGTTGTTTGATTTGTTCCGGACACTGTAGTCAGACTTGTAATACCGAAGTATTTCGTCCCCGGCCTGAATTGAAATTTTGGCAACGCGATCAACGATTAATTCCAAATCCATAGGGTTGGTCACTGTCATTTGTCTGATTTGCTCACTTCAAGTTTACTGTTGAAATCTGGTTGGTCATTTGATACATCAAATTTCCAAGTATTGGGTGATGCTGCTACAAAAATTTCAGTTCTCTAAGTTGAGTGAAAATAACACAGTTTGTAGAATAATCGGTCAGGTAAACACACTACCAATCATCGGGTTTTTACTCGATGAACTCATATAATTATTGATTATCAAATACTTATATCGTGAATTATTTGAGCAACTTACTGTTGATTGATGTTCATGAATTCTTTTAGACCACCTCACTACGAATTCAAAATTGGAGCGCCATTGTGTCGGACTCGTTGCTGATTGATCGCTACAGGCAGGTGGTTCAAGAAGATGGGATTGCGGCAGACCCTGGTCAGCAAAAAATTATAGAGCACCTTCAGCGTCTGCTGGATCAGCTGTCGAACTCCGGTTCGATTCGTAACAGCAGACTGTTAAAGCGATTATTCCGACCTGACGAAGATTTGATGAAAGGAATTTACATCTGGGGAGGCGTCGGTCGCGGAAAGACTTTCCTGATGGATTTGTTTTTCAGTTCTGCGCCAGTTGACCTCAAAGTACGTACGCATTTCCACCGCTTCATGCAGTCAGTTCACAACGAACTAAAAAAGTTCAGGGATACGACTGACCCCCTCGAAAAGATTGGTCGGAAGTTCTCGAAACGTTGCAAGCTCTTGTGTCTTGATGAGTTTTTTGTACTCGATATTGGTGATGCCGTAATTCTTTCAGGCCTGCTTCGTTCGCTACTCGAAAATGGTGTCGTGATTGTGGTGACTTCAAATAACAGCCCGGATAATCTCTACCTCGGAGGGATACAAAGAGATCGGTTCATGGCCGCAATCCGGCTGATAAATTCGCAAATGGATGTGGTTCAAATCGATGACGGGACCGACTTCCGTCTACAGACACTGGCTGGAAAAAAACTCTACTACGATTCGCTTTCGCCTGAGACGGATGAAGAGTTTAAAAGATTATTCATGGAACTGAGTGCTGGCTTGCCCAATCACTCAAATTCACTGGAAGTATTAAATCGGACTATCCAAACCGTAAGTCACTCGGACCACCTTGCTTGGTTTGAGTTTTCGGAAATTTGTGATGGTCCGCGTTCCAAAGCCGATTACATTGAAATTGCCAGTCTGTACCGAACCGTGATGATCTCCAACATTCCTGAATTAAATTGGGAATTCGAAAACCAGGCGCGCAGATTCATCGAACTTGTCGATGAGTTCTATGACCGCGGTGTACATCTGATAATCTCAGCTCATTCCTCAATCAATTCACTATACACGGGTAAGCGCTTAGTGAAAGAATTTGAGCGAACTGCCAGCAGATTGCATGAAATGCAGACCGATCGATATTTGTCGAGAGAACATTGTGTATCTGCCAGCCAGATGAATTGAATCATCGGTTGTTCTATTAGAATCAAACTAACCTCGCTGGACTATTCAAAGGTTTGATGTTCTATCTATAATCGAACGACAAGGCACTCGCCGTAGGTAGGCAGACATAGTGTTTCACGAATTCAAAAAGGGGACAAAATCATGACTAGGGAGAGATCAGATGATTAAACGAATTATTGCAGTACTGTTTGTATTGCTGTTGCCATTATCAAATGTTGCGCAGGCAAAAGACACTTTGGTAATTGGCGTTACTCAGTTCCCTTCAACATTTCATCCCGGCATTGATTCGATGGTGGCCAAGTACTACGTGTTAAATCTCACCATGCGACCGTTTACAGCTTATGATGCAAATTGGAATCTCATCTGCATGCTGTGCACAGAATTGCCGACCATCGAAAACGGTGGTGCTGTGGAAACAGATCTTGGAGAAGGAAAAGTAGGTGTCGCAGTCACCTACACAATTCAGCCTGAAGCGCGATGGGGTGATGGTGTCCCAATCACTACAAAGGACGTTGAATATACCATCGAAATCGGGAAGCATCCACAAAGTGGTATTCTTGGAGCTGAATTCTATCGACGGGTGCTATCAGTTGACGTCGTCGATGACAAAACATTTACCCTGAATATGGACCGACTGGACTACAAATACAACGAACTTGATCTGTATTTGGTTCCAGAACATATTGATCGCCCCGCATTTGCTGAGCCGGAAGAGTATCGCCATCGTAACTCATACGACACAGACACCTACAATCCCGGACTGTACTTTGGGCCCTACAGAATTGTTAATGTAGAACCTGGTTCACACGTTGAGTATGCGAAAAATGAAACATGGTGGGGGCGTCAGCCATACTTTGACAGGATTGTGATACGAACAATTGAAAATACCGCCGCTTTGGAAGCGAATCTTCTGTCAAATTCCATTGATCACATGTCTGGTACGCTTGGAATCACACTCGATCAGGCGCTGACTATGGAAAAGAGACATGGTTCAACCTTTGAATTTCACTATCAACCAGGTCTGATTTACGAACACATCGATCTAAACCAGGATAACCCAATTCTTGCTGATCTGAGAGTGCGGCAGGCGTTGATTCACTCAATCGACCGCCATGCAATCAGCGAACAGTTATTTGAAGGGAAGCAACCCGTCGCCAATTCATTTGTTAGTCCGCTGGATTCGATTTATGACACAACCATTCCAAAATATTCCTATGATCCGGAACTGGCTCGAGAACTATTGGATGAAGCCGGATGGAGCGAAATTGTCGATGGCGTTCGCCACAATGAGAGTGGGGAGCCTCTGACTTTGGAAATTGGGACGACTGCCGGGTCCCGGATTAGAGAGACTGTGCAGCAGGTATTGCAGGCTCAGTGGCGGGAAGTTGGTATCGATATCAAGATTCGAAATGAACCTGCGCGCGTGTATTTTGGCGAAACTGTAACTAAACGTCAGTTTTCGGGTATGGCCATGTATGCCTGGATCAGCGACCCAGAAAGTTCGCCGCGAGGTACACTACATTCAACTGAAATTCCGACTGCTGAGAACAACTGGCAGGGAAGTAACTATCCTGGATATAGAAGTGAACAGATGGATGCATTGATTGATCAGGTTGAAGTTACCCTGGACAAAACTGAACGGCAGGAACTGTGGTCAAAGATTCAGCACCTATATGCGACAGACTTGCCCATTATTCCGCTGTATTACCGCTCCAGTCCATTTGTGTTTCCGAAATGGCTAAAAGGGATTAATCCGACGGGTAACACCTCAACTACGACAATGTGGATTGAAGACTGGCATGTTGCGGAATGATATCCTTTCAACGTAATGTCAGTAGATCAACATTGAGCGAAACCGGGCTGTGAATTGGAGATGGGCGATAAAGAAGTAGCGCTTCTAAAACGCTGATGTTGTTTTTACCCTTGAGAACCAGTCATAACCTCGCTTCATAAGGTGTTGCAACGTAATTACCAAGTGATTCGATAATCGTACGAGTTTTTGTGAACTGATCAGCGTTGGGTTTGGCCAACTCGTGTCTTCAACTTTCATCATAATCGCCGTACGACATCGATGGGATTTTTTGACAGCTATAAAGTGCATTTCGTATATGAACTCAGCCTCATAGTAACCAGAAAATTCAGACTCTGAGTTCAAGCGCTCGGATAAATTTCTGCTGAAGGAATCGGTCGTTTGATAATTATTGGCATATTTTTGAAGCCTCTTTGCTGGAAGACCTAAACCAATCAAATTGACTCCTATGAAGTTTCAATTACCCACACAGCCAATTGTCAGAACACTTTTAATTTCTATTTGGCTACCCATTTCAGTTCTGGTGTTGTTTGTGCTTCGCCTCGGCATCGAAATATGGACCGGTTCTGATGGCTTAGGTTTTCACATCAGCCAAATCGGCACGCTCTTCTTGCAAATCGGCCTGCTTTTTTTGGTTGCGTGGCCCAGCGGAATCCCTTTGACGGTTGCGCTCCAGAAAACCTTTCGCCGCAACCGCATAACTGCATACATTCTCGGGGTCTTTCTCATCCCCATATCCGCTTTGGCCGCAACCATTGGCGGGCTGCTGGGACCCTTGGGAGTATTTGGTTATGTTACTTTCGTGTCAATTCCAGCGTGGATTGCGCTTGGAATCTTGTACATCAAGCAAAGACCAAAAATGAGGGGATAACAACTTAGCCTACCCATTAGAGATTATTTTCCAATCTGATTAATCCCATGGCCGTTCGTCTCTGCGACAAATTCTGACGATGGAAGATCGAGGGGTACGATAGGGAATGTGGTGATTCGAATTGCGTGGTCGATTTTTTGTTCCGATCACCATCACTCTGAGACATGACCGGTGATTTCTGATCGAAAAACAGAAAACTCTATTGAATCAACGGTATTCCCGGTAGCTATCCGGTGAAACTTGGCTTTAATCGCCTGACGTAAAATCTCGACGAGAGGTACCGACCGAAACGTCCGAAGAACTCTGATATGGAAATCGAGTGGAGTTGTAGTAGGGATTGCGCTGCATTAACCCATTGACAAAATTAATTTGCCAACAATATAATTGGCAACAAATTTGTTGGGAAAATGTCAATGTTGAAAAAAGGTGGAAGCAATTGGGTTGAAGGCGAGAAATTCTTCGATCGCGAGATTGAACTCGAAGCACTTGAAGAGCGTGTACGTGATGGGACGCACACACTATTGACCGCGCAAAGACGCATGGGAAAGACGAGCCTGGTGCGGGAACTGTTGCGGTGTCTCGGAAAGACAGACGACTTCGATACGGTTTTTGTGGATCTGGAGACAGCCATGAACTCAGCCGACGCGATCGCAGAACTCAGCATTCAAGCCAAGTCGGTGCGAGGATCCTGGGAACGGATCAAGGCGAACTTCGCGAATGTGCTGAAAGGGCTCGGCGCCCGTATCGATGAGATTGCGATGGCAGACCTGAAGGTGAAGCTTCGCGCTGGAATTGACGCGGGGAATTGGAAACAGAGAGGGGATGCGGTTTTTTCGGCCTTTGCCGGTAACGAGCGACCTGTCGTTCTTGCGATCGACGAGTTGCCGATCCTTGTCAACCGCTTACTCAAGGACAAAAACGATCGCATCACACCAGAAGGCAGACGTGAAGCGGATACATTCCTGAGTTGGCTGCGCAAAAACGGTCAGGAACATCAAGGGCAGGTCTCGATAATTCTGTCCGGCAGTGTGGGGCTCGAACCACTTTTAGAGCAGGTCGGGCTCAGTGCGCAAGCAAACATCTTTTCCGCCTTCGACCTGAAGCCCTGGAACGAATACACCGCCGCTTCCTGTTTGGAAGAACTCTCCAACACTTATCACATTGTTCTCCCTCTCGATGTTCGTCAGTCCATGTGCAGTAAATTACGATGCTGCATCCCTCATCATGTGCAGATGTTCTTTGACAAGATTCACCATCATTTGAAGCGGGAAGGCCGACAGAAAGCATCCCTGGATGATGTGAGTTGGGTATATCAGCAAGAAATGCTGAGCGTTCGGGGTCAGATGGACCTGCAACACTATGAGGGCCGTCTGAAAACAATTCTCGGAAAAACCGGTTATCCGACCGCCCTTGAGATTCTCACTTATACAGCCGTACACAATTACCTCGACGATGAGACTGTGCACCTATACGAGAAGTATTTCACGACCCAGGATGATGTAGGCGCCCCTTCGGTCGAAGATGTATTGCATGTACTACACCATGACGGCTACCTCGAACGACAGCCGGACGGAACGAGCCGGTTCGTTTCAGGTCTTCTCGAAGACTGGTGGAGAAACCGCTACGGCGGGAACTTCAAGTCAACCCTTGAGCCACGACAGTCAGGTCGTGAAGTTGAACGATGAAAGTGACTGCCAGAAAATATAACCCAGGGTTCCTCTCCGACGAGGAACTGATCAGCTCCTACTGCGTACGATTGGATTCATTCGAGTCCATGGTTGAATCGCTACGCGAATGCACAGGAAATTCGAACACCCATCAAATCGTCATCGGTCCGCGTGGCAGTGGCAAGACGAGTCTTCTATTGCGAGTGGCGGCGGAGATACGCCGGGATGAGAGTCTTTCATCGCGTTTCTTACCTGTCGTGTTCGCGGAGGAAAGCTATGAGGTTTCTACGGCCGGTGAATTCTGGCTCGAATGTCTGTCCCGACTGGCGGAACAAGTTCCACTCGAACCAAACGTGCCTGAATTGAAGCGCTCCTGCGAGGAACTGCGGTGTGTTTCAGACGATCAAATGCTGGGGGATCGATGCTTGGGTGCACTTCAGGATTACGCGGACCGGGTGGGCAGACGTCTCGTGCTGATTGTCGAAAACCTGAACATGATGTTCAGGGATTTCAGCAACAGAGATGCCGCTGGATGGCGTCTGCGGCATACGCTTCAGACCGAGCAGCGGCTCATCCTGCTGGCGAGCGCGACCAGCCGGTTCGACGACATCAGCAATCCCAAATGCGCCTTCTACGAATTGCTCCGTGAAATAACGCTACATCCGCTTGAGCCGGAAGCATGTGCGATACTGTGGCAGACGGTATCCGGCCGAGACCGACCACCGGAAACGATCAGTGCGTTGCGGATTCTGACCGGCGGCAATCCGCGGCTGCTGACCATCGTGGCTCGCTTCGGAGCGAACCTGTCTTTTCGAGAATTGATGGCAGATCTACTCGATCTGGTCGACGACCACACCGAGTATTTCAAGAGCCATCTTGATGCGCTTCCCGCGCAGGAACGGCGAGTTTATCTCACTCTTGCCAAACTCTGGATACCGGCGACTACGCGTGAGATTGCGGATGGTGCCCGATCGGATACGAACAAATGCAGCGCTCAACTTGCACGACTGGTGGAAAGGGGTGCTGTAGAGGTGATCGGCGGTAGCGCGCGCCGCAAGCAGTACTATCTTACCGAGCGTCTCTACAACATTTACTATCTGATGCGTTGCTCCCGCGGGACAGCACCTATGGTTGAAGCGTTGATTCAATTCATGGAGGCATATTACTCGACTTCGGAGATGAAAGACTTCGTCATTCGGACTGTGCGTGAAGCTTTGAGTCTCGATGACGAAGCCAAAAAAATGCATCAATTTGCGCTTGATCGCCTGCTGGAATCTCCGCTCTTGCTAGTGCATCGAGAAGAGTTGAGTACACTGGGATCGTGGACTCACTCACATTCTCGGGGTGAATCCGGTGCTGCGAAGAATCTATTCGACAAGGCCTTAAAGATTGCTGAAATGGGTTATCAGTCTGACGCAATTGCCCTGTGGGACGAGTTGCTTCAACAGTTGAATGCGAGCACTGCAGAAGCAGATCTTGAATTGGTTGCAACTGCGCTCACCAACAAGGGCATAGCACAAAAATTATTGAAACAAACAGAAGAAGCGATTACGACATGGGATGAGGTGATTCTCCGTTTCGGAACTAGCAAAGCACCAAAACTAATCAGTGCTGTCGTGGCGGCGTTTTCCAGGAAAGCGGTAGGGCTCCACGAGCAAGGTCAACTGAAGGAAGCGCTGGCTCTTTGCAATGACGCGCTACATCGCTTTGAACAAGGAGGTGTTGCACAGCGATCTCCGGAAATTGCAGAGGTTTTTCACATCAGAGGATTTGTTCTCCGAGATCTTGGTCGGCTGGAGGAAGCTCTCGAAAATTGGGATGAGACTATAGCGCGCTTAGAAGTTAACGATTCTACCATGGATTTCACCATTGTCTTAAGTGCTCTTGTTGGTAAGGTTACGATTCTCATTGATCTCAATCGTCTAGAAGAAGCCCTAGATGTGTGGAGCGAGATTCTGAAGCACTCGGTTCACAGCGACGATCCGCCTGTTAATCTAATTGACATCTCCCTCGCCTCCAAGAGCATTCTGCTCGACGTTTTGGGAAGGAAGGTAGAGAGATTAGCATTCTTGGATGAAATCGTACAACAACTTAGCGAGAGCGATAATTATCAGCATATCCTTGCGGCCATACATGCTTTGACCCACATAGGAGATTGGTTGGCCGATCAGAAAAGATTTCAGGAAGCGCTTGCAACCTGGGATGAAATTGTGCGACGTTTCGGGTCTATGGTAAAGCCAGAGATTTGCGACGCTGTCGCTTTCATCTTGGTCAGAAAGGGTGAAACGCTTGCACAAATGAACCGTAAGGAAGAGGCACTTTTGGTCTGGGAGGATATCGTCCACCGTTTCGGATCGAGTGACACTACGGGCGCCCGGGATTCGGTTGCGATGTCTCTCCTCCTTAAGGGTGATGTGTTTGCTGACCTAAAACGTCCCCAGGACGTGGTAGAGGTTATGGATGAAGTCATCCACCGTTTTGGATCAATGGACGCTGCGCCATCGCTGCAGAACTCTGTCTCCGCGGCATTCTTGTGCAAAGCCTTGGCACTCATCGATTTGGACCGATTGCCAGAGGCACTTGCGACGTATGATGAGATGCTAAATCGTAAAAATGTTGTTGACACATTGAATTCGGAGGCGATACTCGCAGAGACCTTGTTTGCCAAGGGCAGGGTGCTTGTTTACCTAAAACGTCCCGAGGCAGCACTGTTCGTCTGGGATGATGTCGTTCAACGATTTGGAACGAGCGATCAGCCCGGTTTGCTGAACAAGGCCATAAGTGCACAGTTAAAAATTGCCGAGTTGCACTTGACGATGGAACAGGGTGATACGTCTGTCTCTGCGGTAGACTATCTACTAGAGCAATTAGAAACAGAAACCCCTGAGTCGTTGAGTATCAGATGTCAGGGGCACTTCACGCGAGCACGTGCCAATCTCATTGAGGGCAACAAAGCGGCATGCATGCGGGATGTAGAGACAGCATTGTCAATTCTTTCGGAGATCAGTAGCTTGCCACGAGATGTCATCGATAGTTTATTTGGGGTGGCCGTCGAACTGGGACCAGCGCAGTTACGCGAGCTCATTATCTCGTCACCGGTATCGGATCGACTTCTTCCGCTGACAACGGCGTTGGAGAGAGATATTGGACTGGAAACGCGTGTAGCAAAGGAAATCGAGGAAGTTTCAGATGATATTCAACAGGATTTGGATGAGCTGAGGAACAGACAGTGTGATAAAGGCAACCGAATCGTGCCCGGTCCAATTGATTTTTTTCGCGATAGATAAGTATATTCAGCATAAGTGAATACTTCTGATGGCTCGGTGCAAACGCCGTACAAATATTCAAGTCGCTGATCGATGCAAAGCAATGCGTTGTGTTAAGCCATGTTTAGACTTTGAACAACTCAATGCCCATCAGACTGTCTAGATGGGCGATAACGCAGCAGTTCTTCTAAAACCTGACGTTGTTTTTACCTTTGAGTGCCAATCTTGATCTCGCTTCATCAGGTGTCGCGACGTTGTGACCTAGTGACTCGATAATCGTACGAATTTTAGTGACCTGTTCGGCGTTGGACTTGGCCAACTCGCCCTTTCCAATCCAAAGACTATCTTCCAAGCCTACTCGCAGATTACCACCCATGGTGGCAGCCTGAGTAGCAAAAGGCATTTGGAATCGGCCAGCAGCCAAAACAGACCATTCGAAGTCGTCTCCAAACAGTTTTTGAGCAATTGAATGCATATGTGTCAGATTATCAGGGTCTGGACCGGCACCGCCCAAGATTCCAAAAATCAGTTGAATAAAAAATGGCGGCTTGATCTTGCCTTTGTCAACAAAATAAGCCAGGTTATAGAGGTGTCCAAGATCATAGCATTCAAATTCAAATCGCGTTCCATGCCCCTCGCCTAGTTCGTTCAGAGCATGCTCAATTGTTTTGAAGGTGTTGGGAAATATGAAGTCTCTTGTCATTTCCAGGAAAGGCTCTTCCCAGTCAAATTTCCAATCCGTGTACTTCTGTGCCATCGGAAAAATACCGAAGTTTAACGATCCCATATTGAGCGATGCCATCTCCGGGCTGGCATGTTGCGCCGCAGCGAGACGCTCTTCAATTGTCATGCCAAGACCCCCTCCCGTAGATACATTCACGACTACATCGCTTCGCTCCCTAATGACTGGTAGGAATTGCATAAATGTTTCAGGTCGATAATCCGGGCGACCAACCTCCGGGTCCCTAGCATGAAGGTGGACAATGGCTGCCCCAGCTTGTGCCGCTCCAATGGCTGCATCAGCAATCTGCGCTGGTGTGATTGGCAGATAGGGTGACATTGTTGGGGTATGTATTCCCCCTGTCACTGCGCAGGTAATGATTACACTTTTGTTTGTCAAAACAGGTGTTCAGTAATGAGAGTTGAGTTAGATGTTGAAAAGCGGGTTTTCGACTAGCTCACAAGCGCATTTGCTGCACCTGAGCACTCAGACCACCATCGATGACCCACAACTATCCGGAAGCATAGCGAGCCTCATCTGACGCCAGCCAGTTGACGAGATTGGCTAAATCTTCTGGCTGACCATAAGTTCGCATCGGATGAATATCCCGGGCAGCTTGCTTTCGAATTTCCGAAGCTGAATTTCCCTCTTCCGAATCTTCACGATTGTCGAAAAAACTGGTTAACATGGGAGTGTCTACATAACCTGGACAGATAGCGTTTACTCGAATTCCCTCCGGTCCATGATCGCAGGCCATTGCTCGGGTCAACGCATGAACGGCACCCTTGGTCGCACAGTAAGCCGCTAAATCAGGATCAGCAATAAACCCATCGTAAGAACCGAAGTTTACTACGCTGGCACATTTTGATTTTCGAAGCATGGGAAGTGCGTACTTGGAAGTCAAAAATGTACCAGTAACATTGATGGCAAATATCCGATTCCATTCTTCCAGTGAGGTTTCCTCAATTGTTTTTTCAATTTCTATACCTGCTGCGTTGACCAGGATATCAAGCCGTTCCCATTCTTCACTCAATGCCCCAAAGAGCGAAGAAGCATGTTCTTCGCAAGTAACGTCGTATTCCACGAAACGAATACTCTTCTTCGATGCAATGCGTTGGACTAAATCCGCTGATACCACCATCGCACCTTCGCTCGCAAATCGACTGCAGATTGCCTGACCGATGCCTCCTTCACCGCCAGTAACAACTGCGGTTTTCCCCTCAAGCATTTGGCTCATTTCCAGTTTCTCAAAATTAACGAATTAGATGTTTTCGCAGTCACGGCCAGCTGGCTTACTGACTGCTGAATACCTGTTTGCGGCCCTTGAGAAATTCCAAAATTAAAGCATCTCGTTCATTGGCCAATGAGTCAGTGCTTCGACCCGCCGCTTCGCCATCGATGCCTTTGACCAACTCTTCAATCGTGTTCTGGTCAATTTGCACTTCCCCCAGACATCCCCACCAACGATGGAAGCTGTCTGAATAGCGCGAACAGAACTTACGCATGCCGCCCGAACCCGCACCCAAATGAAACAACATGTGAGGTCCCATTGCAGCCCAACGCAGCCCTGGTCCTGCCCACATTGCTTTATCGACATCTTCAACTGAGGCGACTTCGCTTTGCACCAAATGGATGGCTTCCTTCCACAGCGCGGCTTGCAGACGGTTGGCAACATGGGCCGGTACTTCTTTCTTAATCCGAATAGTGACTTTCCCTACACGCCCGTAAAATTTTTCAGCCACGTCGAGCACACCTTCTGCGGTATGGTTGTTCCCGAGCAACTCTACAAGCGGAATCAAATGAGGTGGGTTAAATGGATGGCCCAAAATAAATCGACTCGGGTTTTCCCAACCACACTGCAGTTCTTTTAGCATCAGACCAGAAGCGGATGATGCGACAATTGATCCCTGAGATAATTCAGGTTCAATTTCACGATACAGAGCGTGCTTGGTCTCAATGCACTCGGGTACGTTCTCTTGAATGAAGTCGGCATCCTGCACGGCATCAGACGCGCTTTTGTGAAAGCTGGCACGGCGGCGGTCTCCCGAATCGGTCAAACCCAGTTGCTCAAGAGTCGGCCATGCGTTCCTCACATATGCGTCGACTCTCGCTTCAAAGTTTTCTGTGATGTCAAATACCTTTACCCGGAGTCCAGCTGCCAGGTACAAGGCTGTCCAACTCGCACCAATTACCCCTGCACCCAAAACAGCAACTGTTTCGAACTGGCTGGCTGCGTCAGTTTTCATGCTGTCTTTGCTTGTTCATAAGCTTTTAGCAGAAGGCTGTGGAAATGATGAACGGCATGCTCGCTGAATCCACTGCCTTCGGGGTCCACCAGATAACGACCCTGTTCGAATGCTGGTGTACGCATCCCCCGTTGCACGCTTTCTACGAGCGCGATGTCTTCAGGTTGCAGCACTTCGTCTATAAATCTAATGGCTTCTTCTTCATCATCATTGGGCTGTGAAGTTTCGAGATAAAAATCAAAAACTTCATAGGTTTCAGTTTCACTGACAGGATAGAAACGCCAAGCCATGAAATTGCCTCGGCCTGGGTATCGCATTAGTGTCATGTTCGGCCAAAGATACCACACCGCATGATCAGTAACGCTTGCGTTGTCGATGTTGTAGGCATTGTTATTGACGCTTTTGGCTTTGGCCATATGGCTAGAGTAGATTTCATGCGCCCTGACTTTGTAAGTTTGCATGTCAATAAGCGAGCAAAAATCGCGGTGCGCAACCGGACAGTGATAACACTCGAGAAAGTTATCCACCACCGCTTTCCAGTTTGCTTGTACTCGATAGGTCAATTGGTGAGCAAAGGTTAGATTGGCAATATCCGGCGCGAAATTTCTGATCTCCTGTTCCAGATTACCGGATTGTTCTTTGAGTGAGGGTGCATCGGGGTCAAGGTTAACGAAAACAAAGTGGCAGAAGATCTCAAGCCGCACTGATGTAAGACAGATTTTGCCGGCATCAAAGTTTTCTAAATATTCACTCCTTCGGGCTTTGAAAAGCGAACCGTCCAGTTTATAGGTCCAGGCGTGATAGGGGCAGACAATTCGTTGCGTGGTTCCTTCGCCTTGCAGCAGTTCGTGAGCACGGTGCTTGCAAACATTGTAGAAAGCTTTGATCTCATCATCAGTCCGAACGGCAAAAATACTTTGGCCTTGAATGTCGACAGTGACGAAGTCACCAACTTTACTCAGTTTCTCCTCGTGGCAGACAAACTGCCAACTCTTCTGGAAAATCTGCTCCTTTTCGACTTCGAGAAAATGAGGTTCGGTATAGCAGATTTTGTTGATTGAACTGGAGCGTTGGGGTATCGGATCAAATCCCTTTCTTAGAAAATTGAATTGCTGCTGACTTAGAACTGCGTTCATGATTGTTGACTACGGCTTAATTGGTGTGGCGAAAAAATCAAATGCACAATATATCGCTGGAATCAATGCCTGTAATTGAAAATTGTTTGATATTGTCTTGTATTTATTGCAACAGACTTGTCTGAAGATCCGCTAAATCACTGCTCCAATCCTTTTGAATTGCCGATATGGCGAAAAGGGATGATTAAAACCGGAAACACCTCAACCACGACGACGTAGATTGAAGACTGAAACTTAGAGAATTGTTCTCTTTGACCTTATGGCCAGCAGATCAACATGCATTGAGCCAGAAATAACTAAACAGCAATTGATAACGAGATGGTCAGAGGATAATTGATAATTTCAGGTAGACACTTACCATTTGATACTCCGACTAACTGCTCTTAATTTCTTTACAGGCTACCTTCAAGTAAACATGGCCCTGTTGTGATTGCTCTGACAGAATTCAGAGAGCCAGACACGCTGTTTGATCGCATTTTCCGATGCCAATCTGCGCTTTTCGGAATTTCAACTAAATTGGCTATCGGAAATTGTTATAACTCAACTTGAACACACTGAATTTAATTCATGAACCTCTTGAAGGAGAAATACGACATGAAGAAAACACTAATAGCATTGGCATCTGCCTGCCTTGTAACTTTGGTTGGCGGCATCACGCCGGCACAAAGCCAACAGCAGTTCATTAGCATTGGCACGGGCGGCGTAACAGGTGTGTATTATCCAACTGGCGGAGCCATCTGCCGGCTTGTAAACAAGGACCGTAAAGAACACGGCATCCGTTGTTCAGCGGAATCTACCGGTGGTTCCATCTACAACATAAATACCATTCGCGCCGGTGAACTTGAGTTTGGCGTCGCGCAATCTGACTGGCAGTATCACGCCTACCACGGATCTTCAAAATTTGAAGAGCAAGGCGCGTTTGAAAATCTGCGTGCAGTTTTTTCCGTTCATCCGGAGCCCGTGACCATCATTGCGCATGATGATTCAGGCATTGAGAACATCACTGATTTCAAAGGCAAGCGTGTGAATATCGGTAACCCCGGTTCCGGTACAAGAGGTACTTGGGAAGTCATCGAAGAAGCACTTGGTTGGGATCGGGGTGACCTGAAACTGGCTGCGGAGATGAAATCAGCAGAAACCGGCCAGGCCGTTTGTGACAAGAAGATTGATGCGTACTTCTGGCTGGTCGGACACCCGTCAGCCCTGACGCAGGAATCACTGTCAACATGCTCAGCACATCTGGTGCATGCAACGGGTGATGCGATCGATCAACTGGTAGCGGACAACTCGTTCTATCGAACGGCGACAATTCCGGCTGGTATGTACAACAATGAAAACGACGTTCAAACTTTTGGTGTTGGTGCGACTTTCGTAACCAGTGCTGATGTTCCTGCGGATGTTGTTTACATCGTTGTGAAGGCTGTCTTTGATAATTTTGACAATTTCAAGAAGCTGCATCCCGCGTTTGGCAATCTGAAGCCTGAGGAGATGATCTCTGATTCCCTATCTGCACCGCTTCATGAAGGCGCGGAACGATATTACAAGGAAAGAGGTTGGATGTAAAAACAATCTATTTTTATGAAGTTTGAGGGAGAGTGCACCTCTCCCTCAAACGCCTTCTCGCCTCCCTCCACATCCTGCAGGTGCAAAAAACATGAAAGAAGAACAAACACCCGCTAGACCATCAGCCGAAGAACTCTTAGCCAATGTAGATACTGGTTCTAGGACCGCATTCGGTTGGCAGGGAAAAATGATTCTGGTCATTGCCTTCATTTGGGCATTGTTCCAAATCTACATTTCTTCCAACATTCCATTTTTTGTCACTGAAATAACTGGTTTGCCGCTGGTAGTCACAAGCGCCAATGCGCGTTTGATCCATCTTGGATTTGCATTTGTACTGGCGACGATGTCATTTCCCCTGTTGAAGTCCAGTCCGAAAAATCATATCCCCTGGTACGATTGGATACTCATTGCCCTAGGATTGATTTCCACTCTCTATATTGTGGTATTGAGAAATGAAATAGCAGTCCGAGCTGGCTTACCCACCACTGGAGATCTGATCATTTCATCAATCGGTATGATTGTTTTGGCAATCACTGTATTTCGTGCTTTGGGACTGCCCTTACTGATCGTCGCATCTGTGTTTGTGTTTTATGTCTTCTTTGGTCATGCTGATTTTCTCCCAGAAACGGTGCAATGGAAAGGCGCGTCCTTTGGTAAAGCTATGTGGCACTACTGGATGCAGAATGAAGGTGTGTTTGGTGTTGCACTGGGGGTTTCTGCATCGCTCATTTTTCTATTTGTTTTATTTGGTTCGATCTTGGAAAAAACTGGCGCTGGAAATTATTTCATCAAAGTTGCATTCGCACTACTGGGACACCTTAAGGGTGGGCCCGCCAAGGCTGCCGTGATGGCATCTGCAATGAGCGGGTTGTATTCCGGATCCTCGATTGCAAATACAGTTACGACAGGAACATTTACCATCCCCCTGATGAAGCGAACTGGGCTGACTCCTGAAAAGGCCGGGGCAGTTGAAGTCGCTTCTTCCACCAACGGACAGTTAACTCCGCCGGTGATGGGAGCCGCGGCGTTTCTGATCGCTGAATTTACCGGTATCTCTTATACGGACATCATCAAACATGCCCTGGTTCCAGCACTGGTGTCCTATATCGCACTGGTCTATATTGTTCATCTTGAAGCCCTGAAACTGAATCTCAAAGGACTGCCGAAACCACCATCATCGTTAACATTCATGCGCAAAATCATTGGATTTCTGGGCGGATTCATTGGCATTGCGATTCTAGGTCTGATTGTTTATTTCGGTATGGGTTGGATCAAAGTTGTTTTCCCGTCTGCGGCGTTTACGATCGTCGTCATTTTGTGTTCAGGGGCCTACCTCTTTCTGTTGTGGCTGTCTTCAAAACGACCAGAACTGGTAGTCGATGCACCTGACGCCCCAATTACCGAACTGCCTCGTGCCGGCGAAACAACAATCACCGGCCTCTATTATGTTATTCCGATCGTCATTCTGATCTGGTGTATTGTGCTTGAGCGGTTGTCGCCTGCGTTTTCGGCGTTTTGGGCGATGATTGCAATTACCGTCGTTGCGTTGACTCAGCACCCCATCAAGGCGTTCTTCAGAAAAACAGGTGAATTCGGTGCTGAATTTCGCAAGGGAGTAGTTGAATGGAAGGATGGTATGATTGCTGGGTCATCCAACATGGTGGCAATTGCTGTTGCCACAGGTGCTGCCGGCATTATTGTTGGTACCATTTCTTTGACAGGCGCTCATCAGGTCGTCGGTGAATTTGTCGAATTTCTCTCAGGCGGAAGCCTGATTGCCATGTTGCTGCTAGTTGCAGTGATGAGTCTGATTTTGGGAATGGGACTACCGACCACTGCTAATTACATTGTCGTGTCGTCATTGATGGCCCCGGTCATTCTGCTTTTAGGCGCACAGAATGGATTGGTTGTACCTGTGATTGCAGTGCACCTGTTTGTGTTTTACTTCGGAATTCTGGCGGACGATACACCACCAGTTGGGCTAGCTGCCTTTGCGGCTGCAGCCATCTCCAAAGGAGACCCGATCAAGACAGGAATTCAGGGATTTGCGTACGATATTCGCACTGCATTACTACCGTTCCTGTTCATCTTCAACACCGATCTTTTGCTGATAGATGTATCGATTGGCAAGGCGTTTATTGTGTTTGTTGTGGCTGTTATTGCGATGATGCTATTTGCTTCAGCGACACAGGGTTTCCTTCTCACGCGTAATCGGCTGTGGGAGTCGGCCGTGCTTTTGCTGGTTGCATTCACACTATTTCGTCCGGGATACTGGCTAGATCAGATTCACGAACCGTTCGAGAAAGTTGAACCAAGCAAAGTCTACCAGATTGTTGATGACATTCCTCAGGATGGGGTGATGACAATCGTTGTGAGTGGACCCGATTTTGACTCAGGCGAGATTACCAGTACTACAGTTTTAATTCCGCTTGGTAATTTGCCGGAAGCAGAAAAACGGTTAGAGTCGGCCGGTTTGACTGTCATCTCAGAAGATGGGCAGATGAGAATTGAAGAACCATTTGTTGGCACCGACCTGTTCATCAAAATTGGTGACTTGTTTGACTACTACGCAGACCAGCCGGTTGTCATTGATCACATTCAACAACCTGCAGATCGTATTCCAAAGGAGGTGTTTTACATACCAGCAGTCGTCGTTCTAGCGGGTATTCTCCTGATTCAAAGACGACGAAAAATTCGGTTGGAAACTGCTACCGCATAACATTAGTTACCAACCCATTTGTGATATGAATTTAAAGGTTTTTTACCTTGGCGCAGCTCTGCTGGGTACTATCGCACCTTGGTATTTTTTTGGTTCGTTTTTCGCTGCCAATGGACTTGATTTGGTTGCTTTAGTTTCTGGAGTCTTTGCAAACGGAGCAGCGGGTGCATTCGCAGCCGATGTAATCATTTCATTTGTTGTGTTTCTGATCTGGTCTTTCTATGATGCTCACCGGCATAAAGTCAGAACCTGGTGGCTCGTGCTCCCGGCAGGTTTCTGCGTTGGTTTGTCGTTAGCACTGCCTTTGTATCTGTATCTTAGACACGACCGAGCTACAGGCAGCTGATTCTGAATGGGACGCGATTACCAGTGCCATGTCAATATATGTGACGGTTTAGCAGAATTTAATCAGCCCTGAAAAATTTGGTTTTCCATCGATTTCAGAAGTGATGAAAATCATGTAATCGGAAGCTGAAATGCTCTTATGCCGCGCTCAGTGCCACAAAGCCGCAATTTGCCCCCGGCTGTACTCGTTTTAGGTAAATTATCCGCACAATTGAAATGATAGTAATAATCATTAACAATTATTTACTGACGATTATTGGATTATTCAGGACCGGGGAATTTATTTTATTTTCAGGGTAATATTGCACAAACTATAGGCTTGTTACACACCTGCCAAATAATTGTGTTTAAATTCTGGCGGATAGTAGGCTCAGTTTAGCCAAGGTAAAATGGCCAAGAAGATAGTTTGGGGCTCTTGTGAAGCCAGAATGACTGATTTGGGAGCATGAACACGCAGGCTTTGGACTCTTCGGGGTTGAAGTTGTGTACAAATTTACCAAAGTGCGCCTATAGGAATCGGGAAACATACGATCCACTGTTGGTTTACGATAGTAGAACTGAACGATTCGCCTGCACACGGAGGTATCAGAGAATCTGAAAATGAGTGTCTTTGATTCTGCCATCAAGCCCATTGGTTGCCAGAATATCATTTGGACAGGCTGAGAAAGCAAAAATACAGTCCATCAGTGCCTGAAACTGAATGTAATCTCCTGGCTTCGTTTGAGGAGGCTGATAGGACAATCCCCCATCATTGGTCCACGGAATATTCATAAAGACATTGATTGGGCAGGGCGTTTCGGAAATTTCGATCCCTAGCTCTTTCATGCAGGCCGCCAAATTGTCGGTGCAGTTTTCGTGATACTCGGTGCAACCAAGTAACTCATATCGATAGGTATCGCAGGCAGACATTAGCATATCGTGTATGCCCGGAGACGTATCTTCCTCAATTTTTGCGATCGGCTGCCGCTTATTGGTGTAAAGCAAATCTCCAGGGTGCAATTTCATATTCAGCAATGCAGGCCGCGTATGCTCGTTCGACTGAAATTCTTTGATATTGTAACGATTGAATATCCAAGTGTCGACTACCTGAGAGCCGTGGGTATCGATCACTCGAATGGATTGACCTCTGTCAAGGATAACGGCTTTTCCTTTTCTTGCTGGGATAATTGACTTTTCTACCATGGTGTTCCCCATCAAGGCGTCTGTTGCGTAGTAAGACAGTGCACGCATTCAATTGTATATCAAGGCTCCTTCAGCATTGTTCAGGTGGGAAAAATGTCAGAAGTTTATGGTCTGGCAGTAATATCTGAAGAGATTTGTAGATTCAAACAATATAAGAAATTCGCTCCAGCGTGTCTCTCGACAGAACCACACCAGAATTTTTTTCTACTTATAGAATGTTGACCTTGCACTGATTCCGAGTAGAATCATTTGCTCCTCATTTACAGGTTCCAAAGTTGTGCTATCCGAAAAAATGTTCGTAAAGCCGGACCCGACAGACTCTCTCGGTCGATGTTCACTTGTGTGGAACTTTTCAAATTCATTTTGTTAATTCACATATGGATAAACTACTAGACTAGTTCAAATATAGACTCTGCAACACTGATCAGATCTTCCATTCAGCTGCGAGCTCAGGACATCAGTCTTACCTGTATCCCCAATCGACAATAGTGGGTAACAGGTGGTGTAATCATCTTGTTAGTTGTGTTTCTGATCTGGTCTTTCTGTGATGCTCATCAGCGTAAAATTAGCACTTGGTGGTTTGTGCTTCCGGCAGTTTTCTGCGTTAGTTTGTTGTCAGCACTGCCTTTGTATCTGTACCTTAGACAGGATCGCGCTACAGGCTGTTCAGTCTGAATGTGACACAATTCAAGATTTCATGAGACGCACAATCTTTGTAAAGAGGTTTGGTAAATGGCCAAACCGTTGACAACGTTTTTACACGCTGATTTCTAGCGAATTTGAACGGAACAGTCTTTTTTGAAAGCGGAATTTAAACGAAAGGAAGTTAAGTTGCATCAAGAATTTGACAGTCAGGGTCTTGGCCTTTTTCCAAATTATCCCCGTGTACCGGTGTTTGATCATCCGACTGAGATTGAGTACATGAAAAACCTGTCCAAGTGGTCAGGTATTTCGCAACTGTACGTTAAACGAGATGACTGCAACAATCTCGCATTTGGCGGCAATAAAGTCAGGCAGGTTGAATACTATTTTGGCGATGCCAAGGCGCAAGGGGCGGATACCGTCATGATTACAGGCGCTGTGCAGTCGAACTTTGTCCGAATCACAGCAGCGCTCGCCGCAAAACTAGGGATGAAGTGTCACATTCAACTTGAAGCACGGGTAGCGAATGATTCATCACACTACCATTCTTCCGGCAACGTTTTATTGGACCGACTGTTCGGTGCGCAGCTGCATTACTATGATGAAGGAGAGGATGAGTTTGGCGCTGATGCAAGGCTTCGTGAGATCGCGAAGGATTTAAAGATCTCAGGGCTTAAACCTTACATTATTCCCTTGGCACCTGGGCATAAGCCACTAGGTGCTTTGGGTTACGTGCGCGCAGCAATTGAACTGAAAGAGCAACTGTGGCAGCAAAATCTGGAAATTGATGAAATCTACGTCGCTTCGGGCAGTGGCAACACTCACGCGGGCTTGCTGTTCGGACTTCGAGCAATAGGAATGCCAGTCAAAGTGTTTGGAGTCTGCGTTCGTCGGGAAAGCAACCTGCAATGGGAGCGGATTAAGGTAAGGTGCCATGAAATTGCAAATTTGCTGCAAGTGAAATCTTCAGTTGAAGATGATGACATCATTGTTTTAGACGAACATTTTTTTCCGGGATATGGCGAAGCAAATTCTGAGGTATGGGATGGGATATTTCTCGCCGCACGCGAAGAAGCGTTGATTTTGGACCCGACGTATTCGGGAAAGTCAATGGCTGCCTTGCTGAAGCGTGCAAGATCCGAAGATGCGCCTCGGAACATGCTGTTCATTCATACAGGTGGGACCCCCGGTATTTACGGATATCAGGATCAGTTCGAACAGAAATTGTCCGTCTGATGCGAAAAGCTAGGTGAGTGAGTCTGTTTTCGTAGAGCTGCTATTGCGAAATATCACTCTAAGCCCAAGAACCTCCATGGCGAGCAGTATCGCTCCGACCGTAATTGCGGAGTCTGCAACATTGAAGGCGCTATAGTGCCATCCCGCGTAATGAAAATCCAGAAAATCAATCACGTGACCGTGAACTATTCGATCAATGATGTTCCCGATTGCCCCACCAATGATCAGCCAAACTGCCGTCGCTGACTGACTTCGTGGGGGACATAGAGTCCGCAGCGCAATAAACAGCACGAGAAGGACTACGAAATTGGCAATCAGGAAGAACAGGTTCACGTCAAAGTTGGAATTGGCAAGAAATCCAAAAGCTGCGCCTCTGTTGTACACCAGCACCAAATTAAAAAAGCCAGTGACCGCAGTAGAGCTATAGGGTTCCAGGGCAGAAAGGATTAACCATTTTGTGATCTGATCAACGATCACGATGAGCAATGCGATGCCACAGTGAACTCGAACAATTCGTTCGCTGAATTTGAATGGTTCGACTTTCACCACGGTAGACGTTTCAATTTACGAATAACTCGCATTTACCATCCCGAACTGTCAGGCAAATTTTCTTACCTCTCCGGAGCCTTCTATGTTCTCAACACATCGAGAGCATATTTCAGGATGCGCCGGGTTTAATCCCACATCGGCCGTCCGATGCCAGCAGCGAATGCACTTTTGATATGCGGATTTTTCTACTCGAACCACTATTTTGTGCGACTCCTTGTCGTCATCGTCTGGAATTTCAACCAGTGGTTCCAACTTCGCACCTGACGTAATTGTTAAAAATTTAAGCTCATCGCCTAGCTTTTCAAGCATATTCCGCGTAGAGTTGGTACTGCAAATGGTGACGTTTGCGTCAAGAGATGAACCTACGACGCCATCGTTGCGTTGACTTTCAATCTCTCGGTTAACTTGCTCTCGAACCGCAATAACTCGCGACCAGAACTCAGAATCAACTGCGCTGTCTTCAGAGCATTCAGTTGGCCAGCCTTCGTACCAGGTTGTCAGTAAAACTGATTTTTCAACTCTCCCAGGTACATACTTCCAAATTTCCTCTGCAGTAAAACTCAAAACTGGTGTAAGCCAGCGAACCAGTGCATTAAGGATGTGGAACATCGCAGTTTGTGCAGAACGGCGTCCACGGCTCGCCTGAGGCATCGTGTACAACCGGTCTTTGATCACATCCAGGTAAAATCCACCCATTTCAACAATACAGAAGCGATGAATTCTCTGGCAAATTAAGTGAAATCGGTATTCGTCGTAGGCTTTTAAAATATCCGCGTCCAGCTGTTTCGCTGTATGGACTGCCCACTGATCCAGTTCGAGCAAATCCTGCCACGGCAAACAGTCAGTCGGTTCAAAACCGTTCAAATTTCCAACCAAGAATCGAGCGGTGTTTCGTATGCGACGATAGGAGTCCGTCGTGCGAGTCAGAATCTCATCCGAAATTCCCATCTCTGCCTCATACTCGGTTGATGCGACCCAAAGCCGCAAGACATCAGCGCCCAGCGTATCAATTATTTCCTGCGGTCCAATGACATTCCCGACTGATTTGGACATTTTGCGCCCTTCACCATCGACTGTAAATCCATGGGTTAACACCGATTGATACGGCGCGTTGCCGCTCACTGCAGTACTGACTAACAGGCTCGACTGAAACCAGCCTCGATGCTGGTCTGAACCCTCCAGGTACATGCCTGCAGGATTGGTCATCTCACCGCGATGATTCAAGACGCTGCAATGTGTTGCACCGGAATCAAACCAGACATCCAACACGTCCGCGATTTTCTGGTAATCTTCGCTATCGGTACCGATGAACTCCGACGAGTCCGTGTCAAACCACGCATCAATTCCGCCTTGCTCTATTTTTTTCGCAACTTTTTCGAAAATTTCCAAGGTGTTCGGATGCAATTCTCCCGTCTCTTTATGCGTAAACATTGCAATCGGTGTGCCCCATACCCGCTGCCGGGACAGGCACCAGTCGGGTCGATTTCGCACCATGCCGTCAATTCGGGCTTCACCCCAGTCTGGGACCCATTGGACTGATTTGATTACATCCAGTGCGCGATCGCGTAGCCCTGTCCGGTCCATGCTGATAAACCATTGAGGGGTGGCACGGTAGAGTATTGGTGTCTTATGCCGCCAGCAATGAGCGTAACTGTGTTCAAGGATGTCGCTAGAAACTAAATCACCACGCGACGCTAAGATTTCGATCAGAATCTTGCCGCCTTCATCGACGAATTTACCCCCGACGTGTGACACGTCGGGCAGAAAGTGTCCTGTCGGACCGACTGGGTTGTATATTTCCAGATTGTGTTCTTTTCCGAGTGCGAAGTCTTCATGCCCATGACCCGGAGCCGTATGTACAAGCCCGGTTCCCGCGTCGAGTGTAACATGTTCGCTTGGAATCATGGGTACATGCCGATTATGTTTTTCGATTGGGTGGCCAAATTGCAGGCCCAAAAGTTCCCTGCCTTCTATCTCAGCGACCACTTCGTAGCTGCTGATTCCATACCGTTCAAAGCAGGACTCAACCATTTTAGACGCAACGATCAGGTACTCGAATCCGCCTCCAGTGACGGTTGACTTGATCAGACTGTACTCAAAGGCCGTGTGAATTGAGACAGCTCGGTTAGCAGGCAAAGTCCAGGGCGTTGTGGTCCAGATCACACAACTGACCGGTGCGTCGCTTATCGCACCTTCGACTCCGAATGCATCAAGGACAGCCTGGCGGTCAGCAGCTTCCATACGAACATCAACTGTGGTTGAGATTTTGTCAAAGTACTCAACCTCTGCTTCTGCTAGCGCAGATGCACAGTCTGCACACCAGTAGACGGTCATCAGATCGTGCATCATGTGGCCGTTTTCCAAAATCCGTGCAAGTGCTCGAACTGTGTCGGCTTCAGTTCTGAAGTTCATGGTGAGGTAAGGATTAAACCAATCTCCAATTACTCCCATGCGAATGAATCCCTGGCGCTGAATATCTATCTGCTCCGTTGCAAAGGCACGACATGCTCTGCGAAATGCAGCCGGATCTCTACGATACGCCTCCCGTCCCAGCTTCTTTTCTACTTCATGTTCAATTGGGAGTCCATGACAGTCCCAGCCAGGCACATAAGGCGAATCGTAGCCAGCCATCGTTTTGGACTTGACAATGACATCCTTTAGGATTTTGTTAACAGCGTGCCCGATGTGCAGCGCTCCGTTGGCGTAGGGTGGACCATCGTGCAGGACCCACTTTTCCTTTCCTTCACCAATTTCTCGAAGTTTCTGATAAATATTGATCTCATCCCAGAATTCGAGAATATCGGGTTCGCGCTTCGCCAGATTGGCTCGCATGGGAAATTCAGTTTTGGGAAGATTGATTGTGTGCTTGTAATTGGTCATGGAATCAAATCGCGAAATAACCGTTCATTCATAAGCGAGGAAGTAAGATTGTGCATTCAGTCAGCTATGCTGACTGAATGATAGTGGCCTGATTCGGCGGCTAAACCGCTTATTTTAATCTGAAATATTGAGGTAGACGGGTGTTGAATTACGAAGCAATCCGAGAGTGTTTTTGACCGAAATACTCGCGAGTCCGCGTAATGTCCTGCTGAATTTGTTCACACATTTTTTCGATTGACGCAAACTTAACCTCTTCCCGCAGTTTCTTCAAAAATCGGACACGAATGTGTTCATCATAGATATCTTCATCAAAATCAAGCAAATGAACTTCCAGAACAGGGTTCGTTCCACCAACAGTCGGTCGCGTTCCTAGGCTTGCCACTGCAGGTAAGGACGCATTGCCAGGCAAGTCTGCCTCCACGACAAATACACCAGTTAACGCGGGTTTTGGCACTTTAACCTGAACGTTGGCTGTTGCAAATCCCCAATTTCTGGCATTTCCATCACCGCGTATGATTTTTCCAGATATGGAATATTCCCGACCCAGCAGGTGGTTGGCCCTGGCGACATCACCAGCAGCCAAACATTCTCGAATACGCGTGCTGCTCACCCGTTCCCCACCCATTTCAAGCGTTTCAGTTTTTGCGACTTCGATACGGTATCGTTGACAGATTGAACGAAGCATCTGAAAGTTCCCACGCCGGTTTCTGCCGAATCGAAAGTCATCGCCAACAACCACATACTGCACTTTCAGTGTTTCGATCAGCAGGTTCTCAATAAATTCTTCCGGTTCTGTATTTGCCAATTCGTGATTGAACTCAAGGCAGCAAAAAATGTCAACATCCAGACCCTGCATTGCTTCACACTTTTCCTGTGTAGTCATCAATCGTGGCGGTGCCGCATCTGGAACAAAAAATTCCATCGGATGAGGGTCGAAACTGACGATCGCGACGGGCAGATTCAATTCCCGGCCGCGTTCGACTAAAGAGCGGATGACTTTCTTATGGCCTGGGTGAAGACCGTCATAGTTTCCAACGGATGCCACACAACCGTGATGATCGGCTGCAATATTTTCCGCGCCGCGAATGTATTGCATCGAATTAGCCCAAAGTATCAGGATAGTCGGTGTGGAGTCTGCATTTTGGTTGCTTTGCTTGCAATACTCGGTTCCGCTTCGACGTCTGCCCAATCCGGATGCATTTCTTCGATAACTTCCGCGATTGGTCTTCGCTCAATAAAGCCGCCGTTATAGGAGTGGTAGTGGTTGATGGTGAGCTCTGGATACTTCCAGCAAAAATAGCCATCACCAGAATCAAAATCCAGCAGCCAGAGACCTCGAACAATCAGTCCGAGTCGACTCATTTTGGATATCCATGCTCGTACGATAGCCTCGTAATCCTGTTCGACGGACGCGATACGGGGGTCGCTCGGCAGCAAGTGATGGAGTCGGGCTTTCACCTCTTCAAGTTCCTGGTGAGCTTTGGCGGTGATAGGTTTGATCAGTTTCAGTGTCTCTCTCGCTTCGCTCAGCGTGAAGTACCGCGGTGCGTCGGAAAAGCCGATTTGAATCACGTTGTTGTTGGAACGGGTCATCGCGTAACTAACTGTTTAGGCCGAATTCCTGATACGAACAAACAGGCAGTATAGATGGCAGCACCTGCCAGAATGTAGCCCAACAGTAAGGCTATTCTCACCAAAATACTGTTTTCAATCCATATTTCTAATGGTGAAACAAGAAATTCAGCCAGTACATACCACATTATAAGTGTCGCTACTACCACTCTGACCAAAAAGGGCAGCCAGCCTCTTCGAAATATAAACACACGGTCTTTGATCAGCCATAGAAGCAGAATCCCGGCGTTGACAAAGGCAGCCAGTGATGTTGCCGCCGCGAGTCCGACATGCTGAAATGGTAACACCAGAACAATCGCAGCGATCGCGTTGACCACCATGGCAATGACGCCAGCTTTTACCGGTCGTTTAGTATCGTCGCGGGAAAAGAAACCTGGAGACAGCACTCGAATTGCCACCAGTGCAGTGAGGCCAACAGAAAACGCCACAAGCGCTCGGGCTGACATAATGACGTCGGTTTGTGTAAAGGCGCCGTGAAAGAAGAGTGTTGCCACTAGTGTCTCTGACAGGACGATCAAGCCGGCAGTTGCGGGCAACGAGATCAGTAGACACCAGCGCATTCCCCAGTCTAGCAGTCGTGAAAATTCATCTAGGGATTCAAGTGCATGCTCCTTTGAAAGTCGCGGCAGGAGAACTGAGCCCAGCGCAACACCAAAGACACCAAGCGGAAACTCCATCAACCGATCCGAATAATATAGCCAGGACACACTTCCAGTAACCAGAAATGAAGCAATCAGTGTGTTGATCATCAGATTAATTTGTGCGATTGACGCACCGAACACTGCGGGTAGCATCAGCCGATAGACTTTATTTGCCGCTTCTTCTGCTTCACCCGTCTGCTTTCGTTTCAGCTTCGGACGAGGGAGTGCATCCACCTTCTTTAGTGAAGGCAGTTGGAATGCGAGTTGAACGATACCGGCAATGATGACGCCAATTGATACAGCAATCGCGACGTTCCCAGTCAGATCTGTAATCCATAGAGCAGCTGCAATCAGGCAGATATTCAGTAAGATTGGGGTTGCAGCTGGTAGTGCAAACCGTCCATGAGTATTCAGGATCGCTGCACTTAACGCCACCAGACAAACAAAGAGAGCATAAGGAAAGGTGATTCTGAGACACTCGACTGTCAGTTGAAATTTGTCCGCATCCGCGCGAAAGCCAGGTGCAAGAGCAGTAATGAGAACTGGCGACAGAATGACGCCAGCTATCGTCAGAATGACGAGAGCCAACGTCAAGCGGCCACTGACGATATCGACAAAGCCGCGTACTTCTTGAGCACTAGACGAAACTCTTTGCTGAGTATAGACCGGCACAAAGGCCGCGGACAACGCGCCTTCACCAAAAATTCGACGAAAGAAATTGGGTATACGGAAGGCCACAAAGAATGCATCAGCAACCAGTGTGCTACCCATGAGCTGTGCAAAGAGAATGTCTCGAACCAGTCCGGTGATCCGGGAAAGTACCGTCATCGAGCCAAAGGTGGCAGTGGAACGTAGCAGAACTTTGGTGCCGCGTGCTGTAAGTGGCTGTTTTGGGTCTGGTTGATCAATCATGGTCGATGCCAGTGTGCTTTGAAACCTGTTCCAGAAATACACGCTGACCACCGTAGCTCGGATGCCGAACCGGTAGCACTTGCCGCTTGCCGGATATCTTTAGTGCAATCTGTGTCGCTTCTTTTCCGATCGGCAGTAATTTGCATGGCTGCAGCAGATCGATTAGTTCTACCAGCAACTCGGTGCCAATGTTCCGCTCTACAGCATTATGTGATCGGTTAGAAAGAGGGCGGTCTGCTACGAAAGGATGCAACGGAAATACATTCCATAGAAAAACTGATGAATGGACTCTACTAAGCGCCCGCCAAAGAATGGTTGCGCTTCGCTCGGCAACTTCATCACCATGCGTTGAACGCTGCAACTTAACTCCCCAACGGTTGGCATGTGCCTCAAGGTGTCGATCATCGGTGAAAGCCAGACCGGTTCTACGACCGCCGCGGTAGCCGAGATCGCGTCCTATCCATATTGAGTCAAGTTTCGTCGTATCCGCTTTCTCAAGGACATTTCGCAGCGCTTTAGAACGAATCTCTGGTGCATCTTTCAGATCAAAAACTGAACAACGCTCGGAGTAAGGATTGAACACACAATCGATTTTTATTGCGTGTAGTTGATCGATGAATTGGCTGGTGTTCACGTGCTCAGAGACTCATTTTTAGACAATTTCCTGCAAATGACGCGATAATATGGGAAGTCGATCGACTAATCTGCCAAATTCTCGGCAATTCCTATTGACATTGAACGCCAAAAGTAGCATATTTTGCGCTTTATTTTGATTTCCAACTTTCAGACAAGGAATATATAACGTTGGCTAACTCTCCTCAAGCTCGCAAACGAGCCCGACAGAACGTAAAACGCCGTGCGCGTAACATGAGTGAACGCGCAGCAGTGCGCACCTATATCAAGAAATTTTACAAAGCGCTGGAATCCAATGATCTTGAAGCATCGCAGGAATCATTTCGCGTCGCCTGCTCGAAAATAGACCGAAGTGCGCGCAAGGGTCTGCAACACAAGAACAAGGCGGCAAGGCTGAAGAGTCGAATGAACGCCAGATTGAAAGCGCTCGCGGCAGACGGTTCGTTTAGGGGCCGTAGATTACGCTTGGCAGCCACAGCACCAGCTGTGGGAAGGTAATAATCAGGGCCAGTCCGACAAGCTGCAGTACCATAAACTGCATCATGCCGAAATAAATGTCCTTGAGGTCCCATTCAGGGACTACTCCCTTTAGGAAATACGCGGATAACGCAACCGGTGGTGATAGCCATGCGGTTTGCAGATTGACTGCAACCAGAATCGCAAACCAGGTCAGGTTGAACTGCAGTTGATCAATCAGCGGAATCAGGATTGGGACAATGATTAGAACGATTGGCACCCACTCCAGCGGCCAGCCGAGCAGAAATATCAGTGCCATCACCATCATCAGCACGACATAGCGGTTGACTTCCAAATCAAGCAGAAACTCAGTCAACATGGTCGGTGTGCCCAGTCGTGAAAAGACAGCACCGAAGAAATTTGATGCAGCAACCAGCACCATGATCAGGGCGGTGATTTCAAGGGTTTTGATCAGTGCGTTAAACAGGCGTTCCCAATTAAGCTTGCGATAGGCGGCCGAAAGAAGCACCGCACCAACCGCGCCACAGGCGGCGCCTTCTGTTGGTGTGGCCAGACCAAACATTATGCTGCCGAGCGCTGAAAACACCAGTGCGGAAGGTGGAATCAGGCCGAGCAGAAATTCTCTCCAAACCTCCGCCATGTTCTTTGGTCGTTCTGATTCCGGCAACACCGGGCCCAGACTTGGATTTAACCAACAGCGAATCAGCGAATATGCGGTATAGATCAACGCCAGCATAATGCCCGGAATGACGGCAGCCGAGAAAAGATCGGTCACCGGAATCTCCATTACCGGCCCCATGACGACCAGCATAATGCTTGGTGGAATCAGGATACCCAGCGTACCACCAGCGGTGATTGTTCCGGATGCCAGTCGAACGTCATAGTTGGATCGATTCATGGTCTTGGCAGCCATGATGCCGAGAATTGTCACTGAGGCACCGACGATACCCGTTGCGGCCGCAAAAATCGTTGATACAAACAGCACTGCGACAAACAGCGAGCCGCGCACGCGCGACAGCATCAACTGTACAGACGAGAACAGGCGTTCCATCAAACCGGCCTGTTCCATCATGATGCCCATAAATATGAACAGCGGTACGGCCGCGAGCGTTTGCTCCATCATGACGGAATAGAACTGGAAAGTCATCAGATAAAAGACGACTTGTCCAAATCCTATGTAGCCGAATACAAATCCGAGAAAAATCAGAGTAAATGAGATCGGAAAGCCGACAAAAATTGCCAGCAGCATTACGCCGATTAGTACGAGACCGAGAATTTCTGGTGACATCAGACTGGCCAGCGTCCGCGGGTGGCCGCGTAAATGCTCTTCAGCAATTCAGACACGCCTTGAAGGAGAAGAAAGGCAACGCCGACCGGAAGAGCAGATTTGATTGGTGCGACATAAGGCATCCAGGCTGTGTCCATACCTTTTTCGAGTCGTACCCACGACACCCCGGCAAAATCCATTGCAGTCCACAGGAAGACCAGCATGCCAGGGAAGTAGAACAGTATGTATAGTGCAGCATCAACCGTTCCCTGGACTTTGACAGGAAAGTTACGGTAGATGAAATCAGCGCGAATATGAACACCTTTTGATAACGCGTAACCGGCGCCAAGCATAAATAACGCACCAGACATCATGCGACTCAGATCGTAGGCCCACATAGTTGGTGCGACAAACACATACCGCATGAAAACTTCGTAGACCATGATTGAGAACAGCGGGAGTGTGAGGAAACAGACGATTCGTCCGATCCAAAGACTTGTCGTATCAATCCAGCGGATCAAAAACGCCATCCACGGCGGCATATCGTCTGGTAACTTGGATAGATCGCCCGAGCGACGCTCGGCGATTAACTCATCTGTTATATCGGTGATTTCCGGTGCTTCTTCCGTCATCGGTCACTCTTTTGCCGTCTCCAATTTTGAGAAACAATTCGCATACTTTTTCAAAGTTCAAGATTACAAACTTGTACTTTTCAGATAGCGATTGGTAGATTCTAACAGATTGATTGTGTAAGAATGCGCTCGCTTGCAATTTTTTTGCTCGAATTTTCGACCCATTCTTTTTGAAAATTGTCAACTGAAACGTTCAAGTGCTTATCGCATCGTGACAAACTCTTCTGAAACAGTGGGGTGAATGGCCACCGTATTGTCAAAATCGCGCTTTCGCGCACCCATCTTCACTGCCACAGAAAATCCCTGAATGATTTCGTCCGCAAAGTCACCAACGATGTGACAGCCAATCACCTTTTCGTCCTCTCCAACGGTGATTAACTTCATCAGAGTGGGTGAAGTTCGTGAGGTGATCTGGTAGTACATATTCTTAAACGAGCTGGTGTAAATTTTGATGTCATCGCCAAACTTTTCCCGAGCCGCTGCTTCACTGAGTCCCATCGTACCGATCGGTGGGTGACTGAAAATGACTGATGGAATATTTTCATAATCTAGGTGAGCTCCATTGTGTCCCCCGAATATTCGGTCGGAGAGCTTTCGCCCTGCTGCGATGGCAACTGGAGTTAATGCAACTCGCCCGGTTACGTCACCGACGGCAAAAATATTTCTAGCGGAAGTGACCTGGTACTCGTCGGTAACGACAAACCCTCTGGAGTCGAGTTCAACCCCTGCCTCTTCCACATTCAGTCCTTTGGTATTGGGTTTTCGACCGATTGCGAAAATGAACTCGTCAACGTCATCAATGACCGGTGCATTGTTCAGTTCAATGCGCAATTTTGAGCCTTGTCTGGTGATCTCAGTTGCTGAGTTATTCAAAATGAACTGCACACCACTGCGCTTCATTTCTGACATCACGACCTGTGTGATGGACGAATCAAATCCGCGCAGCAATTGATCCTTTCTAAGTACCATGATTACTTCGCTACCCAGCCCGTGCAGCATACCGGCGAATTCAGTGGCGATATATCCGGCTCCGGTGATCACCACCTTTTCTGGCAAGCGTTCCATCTCGAAGAAGCCGTCGCTGGTGATTGCGAACTCTGCACCCGGAATTTGTGGTACAACCGGCTCACTACCAGTTGCAATTAGGATGTAAGAGGCTCTATAGACATTGTCGCCGACTCGAACCGTGTCGGATGACTCGAAACTCGCCTGTCCACTGAGGTAAGTAACGCTGGCTTTTTCAAGATTGGTCTCATAGATTCCGTTCAGCCTGGCGATGTATGAATCTCGAGCACTCTTGATTTTGCTCCATTCAAATCCTTTGCAGTCAACATTAAAACCATAGTCGGGTGCATCATGCAGCATTTCAGCGATTCGTGAAGTCGTCCACATGACTTTCTTGGGCACGCAGCCAACATTGACACAGGTGCCGCCCAGCTTGTGACTCTCGATAACTGCGCTTATTGCACCATACTCGCTCGCTCGACGGGCAGCAGCCAAACCGCCGCTGCCACCGCCAATGACAATTAAGTCGAAATCCATGTTTTTTCTCTCCAGAAGAAATGTGTTCAGTTTGTAGCTGCTGCAAATGTTATTGCAATTTCACTACGCTTCGGCTTCAATCAGCAGTCGGGCATTACCGCCAGCCGCAGTGGTGTCTATGCACAGTGTTTTCTCTGCAACGAAACTCCAAGGCGCCCAGACATCCGTGATGAACTGCACGATTGGACCATTGGAGTGGGCCAACTCTTGTCGCAATGTGATTGCCAGATTGCGATCCAAGCGTTCAAACGTGACACCTGCCAGAGATTTACATGATGCAAGACTTGCAGCATCAGGCACCAGTTCGCTGGTAATCAATGGCAATTTGGCGCGAATCAGCGCATCGGTAAGCCTAGAGTCGACTCCAACTGCCAGCACCGCGTTGCCACTGAGAAGTGCCTGGATGACATGTACTGAGGAACCGATGCAGACAAAAACGCCTTTTGGCTGAAGGTATAGACGATTGCTTTCACCGGTTGGCGCATCTAAATCAATCGGTGACTCTAGAAATTCAATCACACTGTTGAGTGTCGATTTTAATTTTGGGTGACCTTCAACTACAGAATTGAATATCGCTGCCCGGTCAGTGAGTTCGGCACAGGCTTTCTGTGCTCTACTCAGTTGAGACAGCTCCACACGCACATCACCTCGTTGATCGACTTTGTCGCTGAATACCTTGACTGACGAATCACGAAACTCACGTAAATTTGGGACGTAGTTGGGGCCGCCCGCCTTGGGGCCTGTCCCTGAAAGACCTCTGCCACCAAACGGTTGACATCCAACAATTGCCCCGATCTGATTACGGTTAACATAAATGTTGCCCACATTCACAGATTCGGTCATTTGCTGCACCCGCCGGTCGATTCGCGAATGAAGCCCAAACGTGAGCCCGTACCCGGACTGGTTAATCGACTGTATCACCGTGGGCAGTTCATGTGCGCGGTAACTTGCAAAATGCAGCACCGGTCCGAATATTTCACCTTCCAGATCTTCAATTCCTGACACCTCAATTGCACTCGGTGATATAAAATGCCCGTCCTGGTCATCCGGCACAGGTGTTTGGTGACGAAGCAGTCCCCTTGCTTCCATTCGATCAATGTATGCATCAATGTTGTGCTTTGCTTCGGCGTCAATGACAGGCCCAACATCTGTTTCAATGTTCCAGGGATCACCGACGACGAGAGTTTCCATCGCACCGAACAGCATGTCGCTGATTCGCGTTTTCATGTCTTCCTGGATATATAGCATGCGCAATGCTGAACAACGTTGCCCAGCGCTCTGGAAAGCCGATACGATAATGTCCCGAACTGCCTGTTCCGGAAGCGCGGTGGAGTCAACGATCATCGCATTGAGCCCACCAGTCTCAGCAACCAGTTTGCCCAATGGATTACCTCTTTCTGCCATGGTGCGATGAATAATTTGAGCGACTTCGGATGAACCGGTGAAATTGACTCCAGCGACTCTTGGATCTGATACCAGGTGGGGACCAACGGTTTCCCCGGTTCCATAAACAGCGACACACGCTTCCTTTGGAACACCCGCCTGATACATCAAATCGATTGCTTTCGAAGCGATCAGCGGAGATTGTTCCGCCGGTTTGGCAATGACTGAGTTTCCGGCAGCTAACGCACCGGTAATTTGTCCAGTAAAGATTGCGAGTGGAAAATTCCATGGGGATATGCACAAAATGACACCACGAGGTGTATTGTTTTGTGGTAGCGTAGTTAACCGGGTCGCCTCATTGGCGTAATAGCGACAGAAATCGACCGCTTCTCTCACTTCAGACACTGCATCTGGAATCGACTTTCCGGTTTCTCTGACCATTAAGGCGATCAATTCGACATGGTTTGCTTCATATTTTTCAGCAATTCGCAGCAAAATAGTCGAGCGCTCCTCTGCAGTTTTGTTCCGCCATGTATTTGAGGCACGAATGGCATCAGAGATTACTTGTAGTATTAGAGAGGGGTTTGAGTGCAGTACCCTTCCAACCGGTCTATTGGGATACACAGGGTTGAATCGTGTTTCCAACTGACCGTTACTTACTTCTGTGACATCAGTTGGCATGGCGGTCCATTCGCGATTTGAATACTCATCCATCGCTTTCTTGAGTTGAAGCCAATCAGGGTCACTTTCCAAGTCCAGGCCATTGGAATTTTGGCGTAATTCACCGTAAATTCCGCTTGGCTGAGGAATACTGGGATTTCGAATCTGATGATTGAGGCGTTTTGTCTGCTCGACAGGATCCGAGACAATTTGGCTCACGGGGACGCGCCGGTCCATCAATTGATTGACAAATGAACTATTCGCGCCATTTTCTAAAATCCTTCTGACAAGGTAGGCGAGCAGGTCTTCATGTGCACCAACGGGTGCATAGATCCGGCACCTGTAGCCGAACATTGTTTTGGCAAATTGGTGGACCTCCTCACCCATACCGTGCAGCCTTTGAAATTCAAAGTCACTTGAATCTGATGCCGATTCCAAAACGGAACGGATCGTGTGAATGTTGTGAGTGGCGAACTGTGGATAGATATGGTCGTTCAGTTCAAAGAGACGCTGTGCACAGGCAAGATAGGAAAGATCGGTTGAACTTTTGCGGGTGAACACCGGATAGGTTGAAAGCCCTAAAACTTGTGCGCGCTTGATTTCAGTGTCCCAGTACGCCCCCTTGACCAGGCGCAGCATAAATTTCCGATTGAGTTCTCTTGCCAGTGTATGCAGCCACTCGATTATGGGCAGAGCGCGTTGGCTGTAAGCTTGCACTACAACTCCGAATCCCTCCCAGTTTTCAAGTTGAGGCTTTCGCAGAACTTGTTCAATGATGTCAAGTGACAGATCTAGCTTGTCGGATTCTTCAGCATCAATGTTGAAACCCATGTTTGACTACATAGCAAGCGTCGCCAACTGCAGAGTTGAATCAATAAATTCATCTAGATTCAGTGTGCGGTGTGTAGCCTGGTAACGGGGATGTATGGCAGAAAGTTTTACTGAAATTCCTGGGTTGTCCCTCGCATCATCTGAGTGACAATGGTCGGCGAGGAAATTGATCGCACTGGCATAGGCGTCCTTGTAGCGTTTCGCATCACTCCAGGTCAGTGCTGACTCTCCGAGCATGTCGTAGGAATATTGGTAACCTTGTTTTACGAATTCTCGGCCACGCAGTTCAGCAGACTCAATATCAGATCCGAGTATGTATTGATCTGCGATTAATTTAATTGCCTTAGCCACCGCTAGGCGGACAACGGGTTCTCCAAGCCGTTTAACTACCTGTCGCATAACTTTGGCGACATCATCGTTTTTTTCACTCTTCAGAATTTTTCCGGTGAGCATCAGTGCCCAGGTCGAGGCATTAACCAGAGAGGATGAGGAATTACCAAGATGTCTGCCCCAGTCAGCAGGTGCCAACTTGTCACTGATGAGTGTGTCGACCGTGTCTACATCAGGTACCCGCAACAGTGCTTCGGCCAGACACATCAATGCGATGCCCTCTTCAGTCGTTAGGCCATATTCCACCAAAAAGGGAGACATTATTCCGGAGGGAGGGTTTTTGCGGACCTCGCGCGCGATGTGTATTGCATCATTCTTGATGCGGTTTCGCGAATTTTCCTCAAGGCGAATACCGCTGAGAAGTGAATTCACAACTTCTGTTTCTGACGCAAATTGATGCGACCAGATTATTTCCCTGAAATTTTGAAGTTTTGAATGCACTATATACCCTGTGCAATCAGGGGACTTCAGGAATTAAATCGAACTCGAAGAATATCACCGTCTTGAGGTAAGTATGTTTTTCCTTCAATGCGCAGTCTACCAGCTTTTTTTACTGCCTGTTCACTCCTTAGTGCGATCAGGTCACTGTAGTCCATTACTTCCACACGGATAAATCCCGTTTCCATATCGGTATGAATTCGGCCAGCTGCCTGCTTGGCGGTGGATCCTTTCGGTATGGCCCATGCCCGCACCTCACTTTCGTTGAAAGTAAAGAAAGTACAAAGCTCAAGCACCGAATAGGCGGCCTGTACAACCCGGTCGATTGCGGAGCGGTCACCTCCCATTTCAAATCTGAAAGATTCCTGGTCCTGTTCTGGCATTTTAGCGAGTTCAGATTCGAGTTCGGCACAAATCACAACGACAGGAACGGAGCTTTGTGGAACTTCTTGAAGTGAAAAACTCTGACCAAGTTGGCCCTCGTCAATATTCATCACGTAGAACATTCGCTTAGCAGTCAACAAGTGCAGTTGGTTGACAATTTCCTTTTCTTCGGGATCCAATTCAAGATCACTGATTGATGTATCACTTTCAAGCGCTAATAGGACTCTCGTTAATACACTAACGGCGATCTTTTGACTCTTTTCGCCGATTCGCGCCCGTCTGCCTGCTTTATCGAGGGCTTTGTTTACCGTCGCGAGATCGGCCAGAATCAGTTCGAGATTAACCACATCGACATCTGATTGCCAGTCAGATTGCCTGTCAAAACATCCCACAACGTGAGCAATTACATCCATCTCCTGAATGTGTGACAGAAAACGATTGCCAAGTCCTTCGCCACGAGATGCACCTTCAACCAGTCCCGCTATGTCAACAAATTCAAGCGTGACGGGAACTCGTGTTTCCACACCAACCACCTGTGCGATTGCCAACAGTCTGGAGTCACGTACAGCGGCGATACCGGTGTTCGGTTCTATTGTGCAGAAGGGAAAGCTCTCTGCCGGAACATTCGAGAGGGTGAGGGCGTTGAACAGAGTCGATTTACCGGCATTGGGTGTTCCGATTATTCCACACCGGACGCTCATGGATTAGCTTGACACCTCAGTTAGCTGACTGTTCTTCTAATCCCTTTGGGCTGCCTCGACTATGTAGTATTGTCATAGCTTTTTCGAGGTTGCCTGTGAGCATTTCGGGTAAAGAATCGATCGCATCTTCAATAGCCTGATTGATCAGAATCTGATCTGTTGCGGATGGGACACTCAGTACGTATGGAATTGTGTTGGCGTTGCGATGGGGTCGTCCTATTCCCAGGCGAATTCGCAAGAAATTGCGGGTTGCACTGTGTGCAATGATATCGCTAACTCCGTTGTGTCCTCCTGCTCCGCCACTTCGCCTGATGCGTACGCTGCCAACCGGAAGGTCCAGGTCATCATAGACTACCACTGCACTGCTAGGATCAATGTCGTAGTAGCGGGTGACCAGGTGAAAAGCGTAACCGCTTCGATTCATAAAGGTCATTGGCTGTACCAGCCATACAGGTGCGTCATTGATGGTTACTCGCACCAGGTTAGACTGAAGACGAGGATTCGCTTTCAGTTGCGTTTGGTGCTCGCTGGCGATTTGTTCGACGAATCGAAAACCGCAGTTATGGCGGGTATTGCGATACTGTGCGCCAGGATTGCCGAGACCGAAAATGACACGGGTGTCGGTCACGGCTCACTCTGGCAGAATTCAATTAAATTCGCAAGGTGATATGCAGAATATTTGGACAGGTGTTGAACAACCGTGTTATTGATCGCTCTCCTCTTCAATCTCTGGTTCCGCTAGAATTTCCTCTTCATCGATTTCGTCTTCTTCTTCAATTTCTGCTGAAATTCTCGATGGTGAGATCGATGCAATTGCGAAGTCATCACCTTCGTGCAACATGGCAGTCATTTCAACCCCGTCTGGAAGCTGAACATCTGACAGGTGAACAGCTTGGTTGATTTCAAGTTCGCTGACATCAACAGTCAAATATTCAGGTAGGTCTTTCGGTAGGCACTGAATTTCAACATCGGTAACCAGCCGCGTGAAGATTCCACCTTGCACTTTGGTGCCAGGTGCCAACTCATCACCCTCGAAATGGAGCGGTACGCGCAAGGAAATCTGTTCAGTTGCTCTAACTCGTAGCAAGTCGACATGCAAAATCTGAGTTTTGTAGGGGTGCATTTGAACTTCGCGAAGAATCGTCCCCTGTTTCTTGCCGTTTTCCTTGACGTCAATGATCGCGGAATGGAAAGCCTCGACCTCAAGGCTGTGGATCAGACTGTTGTGATCTGCGGAGTAGTAGGCGTTCTTTTTATTTGCTCCGTACACCACAACAGGAACCCGTCCCTGGCGTCTGAGTCTGCGACTGTGTGAGGAGCCAAGCTCCTCGCGCGATTCAAGTTCAATTGAAAAATTGGTACTCATAGGATTAATTGTCCTCCTTGGGCGACTGACTGCGGCATAGGTCAGTCGACGAAGATAGAGCTGACGGAGTCGCCGATTGAAATTCGGCGCATGGCTTCTCCGATTAACTGTGACACATCAAGTTGGCGAATTTTATTGCAAAACTGCGCTTCATCGGAAAGTTTTATTGTATTACAGACCACTAATTCGTCCAGATCGGAATTTTCGATGCGTTCAATTGCATTGCCGGAAAGTACAGGGTGTGTGCAGTAGGCCATAACTGCGCGGGCACCTTGCTTTTTTAAGGCGGTAGCTGCCTGGCACAGCGTATTGGCGGTATCCACAATGTCATCGATAAATACGCAAGTACGCTTTTCAATACTACCGATGACATTCATGACTTCAGCGACGTTCGGGCGAGGTCGCCGTTTATCGATGATTGCGAATTGCGACCCGAGCTGTTCTGCGATCGACCTTGCTCTGACCACTGCGCCGACATCTGGGGCACAGATCGTCAATTTTTTAAATTTTTGCTTCCAGATGTCACCTATGATGACAGGGCGTGCATAAACGTTATCTGTTGGAATGTCAAAAAACCCCTGAATCTGGTCTGCGTGCAGATCCATCGTCAGGACACGATCAGCACCGGCCTTATCGATGAGAGAGGCGACCAGTTTAGCGGTAATTGGCACTCTTGAATTTCGTGGGCGACGGTCCTGTCGAGCGTATCCCAGATATGGAATTACTGAAGTAATCCGACCTGCCGACGATCGTTTTGCTGCATCAATGATGACCAGCAGTTCCATGAGATTGTCATTCGTTGGCTCACAGGTTGGCTGGACGATAAAGACATCCATATTACGAATGTTCTCGCCGATTTCGACTGAGATTTCCCCGTCGCTAAATCGGCCCACCGTGGAATTGCCCAGTGGAACAGTAAGATAGTCTGCGATTTTGTTTGCAAGGTCCCGGTTGGCATTGCCAGCCAGGATCATCATATTGTCAATCATGGTACAGTGGCTTCGATCGGCGTTTCAGACGATTTTGGGCTTTAGTGATGATTTTTAATTCTGAGTCGAAAGAATTGGCTGGGGTGCCAGGATTCGAACCTGGGAGTGCCGGAGTCAAAGTCCGGTGCCTTACCACTTGGCTACACCCCAATAGATACAGATCTGGTTTTGGAAATTCGAGGTGATAAATTGTACCGGCACAATCCAGGTGTGCATTGGTGGTCGAAATCAGTATTTTATTGCGAATTTCGGGGTAGTTTCAGCAAAATGGCGATGTGAATTCGCATTTACGATTGACTTGTTCGTTGATGCATTGTGAGAAATGACAGAAGTCAACAAATCAAAATAATTCAATGTGATACTTAACTCTCCATTTTACAGTCTGATTGATTCGTCAGACTGTCCGGGAGTCCCACTGACCGACTGGGCCAAGTAAATTGGCCGATGCCGACTACTGCATCTGAAGCCAACTGCAGAGCATGAGCGGAAGGTGATGCTCGGAGAAGGCCGTTGAACTGAATAGCAGTGTGTCTATGCGTCAGATACGGCGGCGCCTTGACAGCGGACGCGAGGTAGTGATCGTGACCACGCATCTGGCACTGTCGATTGAACGGGTCGCTTCGCTGATGTTCTCTCGCTGTTCGCAGGAGAACTTTTTCAAATTCATGCTCGACCAGTTCAACCTTGATGCGCTGATCTCACAAGAGCTGGCGCCGATGGATGATGACGTCATGGTGGTCAATCCGCACAGGTTATCTGGATGAGTCAGAGCGGCTTGATGTGCTGCCGAAGTCACAGCGGCTTTTCATCGACATCTTCTGCACGATCGCCTACCGGGTCGAGACGCGCATGTTAGCCGGCCGTCGCCGCGGCGCAGGGCAAAAGCCCAATGCGAAAAAAGCTCTACAGGCCCTGTTCAATGCCGATGCCAGCATCTGCCCGATCATGGTCAGGGCATCCTGAAAGTGCAGATTCTTGGCCTGGGCAGCAACTGAGTAGACCGAGCGTTCAAACCGCTTCTCGACCCAGCTGTAATAGTTCAACGCTGACGCGGATAATTCAATTCTAAATCAGACAGTAGCTCATTGAGCTACTTAACTTCACTTTGAGCTTTCAGCCAACTCTGGCTCAGAATGAGATTTTGACTTGTGCGCTCGCACTTTACCAGGCAGGTCTTTGTGAACAGCAGGTGGTGGCCACAAATCGCCGAGATTGAAAGTGATAGCCTCAAATGGTGGCAGCGAAACAGATGCATCTTCGAACAGTGTGTCGATATGTAACCACACTGCACCACGCAACAAAAACGCTTCCAGTGATCGGGCGTCAGGATCCACAAACCAAAGATGGCGGACACTTTCACGAGCATAGATCTCACTTTTACCGCCTAGGTCAATACTACGGGTGGAAGGGGAAAGCACCTCGCACACCCAGTCCGGGGCCAATGTGAAGTAAGCGGTTGAAGGAATCCCTGGCATTCGCTCGCGTCGCCATCCTGCCAGGTCTGGTACTACAATGTCCTCACCCAAGTGGAGTTCAGGCTCGTTGAGAATCCACCAGCCTCCGGGTCCACCCCTACCGTATTGAAAAGGCGGATTGAGCAACCCTCCAAGCCCTGAATAGGCGACTGCGTGAGCAGGAACTGGTCTAGGATGAGTGTACAACCGACCGGCGACAATTTCTGCAACCATATGTGGCGGCGCATCGAGTACGTCCTGATAGGTTGCCCGAACTGAAGCTGATTTGGGTTTTGCTGATGTCGATTTTTTCATTGCGCCTTGAAGGCGTCCATGTTTATGGCGTAGTGGTTAAATTCTATTCGATCAGTACGCCACTAAGCGCTAAAGTTCATAAATACTCCCACGAGCACAATTTCCACCCCCAAAAAAACCTGTTCAGTAATAAGTAAGCGGCGGTTCACAATTGCGGCGGGTCGCCGGAATTGATTGAAGTAAGGTGGGGAGAACTACTATGGCTAGCCGTCACAGGTAGTTCGACTCCGATTGAAGCCGGGCGCGTCGACTGTCTGCACTTTCTGACTCGCAATTATTTCCGCGACTGATAGTGTAACTCGGTCAGTAGTGGATATTCTTGAAAACCATCTTTATGTGCTTTACCATGATTAGATTGGACGAAACGGGTTTAATGCATGCCCCTCTCATCAACGATAAACCAAAGGATTTGTGTGTCATCATCCGTCACACAGGAATATCGCAGAAATTATTCGTCAAATAGTTAGTTAGCTGCGAATTCGTATGGATGACAAATCTGACAATTCACTGGCATTTCAAGCTGCCGCAGGTGATTCGGAAGCATTCGCTGAATTGCTTGAACGCCACTACGATCGGATTTACCGAGTTAGCGCGCGCGTTCTGTTCGGCGAAAGTGAGTTAGCAGCGGACGTAGCGCAGGATGTGTGTTTGAAACTGAAAGACAATCTTGCGAAATTTCGAGGCGACAGCCAATTCACAACGTGGCTTTATCGGATCGTTGTAAACACTGCCTATGATGCATTGCGTAAAAATTCTGTTCGCCAGCGCATTGAACAGAACTACGCTGAAACTGTAGCACTTTCTCACACCAATCACGGTTCCGAAACTGACGATTCGGCTTGGCTGTATAGTGCTCTGAGTGAGTTGTCAGATAAATTGCGTAGCACCGTGTTTCTTGTACTGGAGGAAGAGTTGACCCACGCCGAAGCCGGTAAGGTGCTGCAGATTCCTGAGAAGACCGTGTCCTGGCGAATGCACGAGGCTCGCAGACAACTGCGTGCAATGGCCAATAGCGAAAAGGTGAAGCGATGAATAATGATCTCGAAAGGTTAAAATCAGCGCTTCACGCCAACACACCGCAAGCGCCTACAGCTGTTCGCGAGCAGGCAATTACCACTGCCAAGGAACAATTTGATCTGCAAAATCAAGTCGATATCACATCAGACGATGAACTTGAAATGCTGAAGTCAGCGTTTCAAACTACATCTCCAAAGCCGCCTGCAGCTGTTCGCGAGCAGGCAATTACCACTGCCAAGAGAGAATTTGACCGTCGTATCAAAGGAAAGGGCATTGAGAAGCGTCACATGGACAAAGCGTTGAATTTCAACGCACTCCATTCATACATAAAGAGGTTAGTCATGCACTTTTCACGACCTTCTCTGGCACTAGTCGGTGGTGCCTTTGCCTTAGCAATTGGAATTGCTTCCTATCAGATTGTGGTAACGACATATCGAACGACTGAAATCCCTCAGTCTTTAGATGATTCCGTCGCATTTCTACCATCTACACAAGATGTCGCGGATGATTATGCACAATACCTGAACTCAGTTCAGATTCAAAGTCAGCAGCGTGCAGAATCAGTCGGTAATAAATCAATGGCGGCGTCTGATCAAAGTAATTCTTACGGTGAAATGACTACAGATAGTACGGGCGGGTTGATGATGTTGTCCATGGAGCCACTCATGCTTGTCGAAGAGCAACAAAGCCGCGCTCGGTTCACGGAATTCGAACCCAACGCGATAAAGCTCGTCACCGAAGAACCGGTTTCGACTTTCTCAATCGATGTAGATACCACTTCCTACGCAATCTTGCGAGCAATGTTGAACCAAGGTATTTTGCCTTCCAAGGATGCAATTCGCACCGAAGAGCTTGTTAACTATTTCCCGTACGACTATGCACCCCCTGAAAAGCGGGATCAACCGTTTGCCGCGCATGTCTCCCTGATGCCGGCCCCTTGGAACGACGCATCTCGAATCATGCACATTGGCATCAAGGCGCTTGAACCGGATGCAAGTGCTACATCTCCTGCGAATTTAGTGTTTCTGGTCGATACTTCGGGCTCGATGGACCAGCCGAATAAGCTGCCTTTGCTGATTCGTTCCTTCAAGTTGCTGCTGTCCAGTTTGGCATCGAACGACAAGGTTGCGATCGTTGCCTACGCTGGTTCTGCCGGCGTGGTATTAGAACCGACGCCGGTATCACAGCGAAGCAAAATTCTGGCTAGTCTTGAAAATCTTTACGCGGGAGGTTCAACCGCTGGCGGTGAAGGAATTCGCCTAGCTTACAGTCTTGCTGAGCAACACATGTCAGCGAGCGGTGTCAACCGGGTAATCCTTGCAACCGACGGAGATTTTAATGTCGGCATGACCGATGTTGATGAGCTTGAGGAATTCATATCACGCAAGCGCTCAAGCGGGGTATATCTTTCAGTTCTTGGGTTCGGGCTGGACAACTATAACGACGACGTGATGCAGCATCTCGCCCAGAGCGGCAACGGGAATGCCGCATACATCGATTCGATATCGGAGGCACGCAAAGTGCTAGTCGAGCAAGTCGCTTCAACCCTTATTCCAATTGCAAACGACGTGAAAATCCAGGTGGAGTTCAATCCCGTACTGGTCAGCGAATACCGACTGATCGGCTATGAGACTCGGATGCTTGATCGAGAAGATTTTCGCAACGACAAGGTCGATGCGGGTGAAGTTGGCGCAGGACATTCAGTTACGGCTATCTACGAATTAACGCCAGCAAACACGGACGCAGGTCTCATTGCTCCGAGCCGATATCAGAACGAAGATTTAGATTCGGGCAGCGGTTTCGACAATGAATTCGCATTTTTGAAAATCCGCTACAAGCTTCCCGACGCACAGTCGAGCAGTTTGATTGCTCAGCCAGTGACTGCCGACGATTACTACGAAAAAATAGATTCGGCACCGCGTGATGTGCGATTTGCCACAGCGGTGGCTACTTTTGGTCAGCTTCTGCAAGGTGGACGCTATACAGGTGAGTTCGGATACGAAGACGTGATCGCTCTGGCGAACGATGCGCGTGGCGATGATCGTTTCGGCTATCGAAGCGAATTTATTCGGCTTGTACGCATGGCTCAGGTGACAGAGCCCTTGGATTTTCCAGTTAAGCATTCACTATCCGGGAGCGAATAGCGATTGTCACAACAATTTAGAGATCCAAATATGAATATTGCTGCGATTTTTGAATTTATTGTGATTTTTTTGGAATAGTGGACAAACTCAACTCTTTAGAGTGCACCTACAATTACAGAAAATCGTCTGGAAACAAATTGTGCCCAATCGGTTTATGCTATGAAATCAAGAGCTAGATCAACACAAATCACTGATCAATTTCAGTGTTTGAAAGTTGGGTAGTCCTCGCTCACTGACAGAGTCGACAGCTTAAGGTGTCATTATGTTTAAGTTCTTGAAAAACAAGCAGAATATCAAATTTGTGCTTGTATATACATTGGTTTTTATTTTTATTATCTGGAGTAGTTCGTTCTGGTTCGACGACAGCTCGGAACAGCTTGACCAGCTTGATCAAGAAATGACAGGGCTATCGGATGAGATCAATAGTTTAGGACAGTCGATGGATGCTTATATTGAAAGTCGGAGAATGTTCGAGGATACATTACGTGAAATAAATGAGCTTCTTGAAGAGAGATTGGAGCAGAACATGAAACTGTTCATGCTACTAGAGCAGCGTATAGGCTCACTTCAGGACATACTGAACGATACAGACGTACAAAATACCGATTTAACGACAGTTCTGGCGGAAATAACGGCTATCCTGCAGACACTCAAAGACATAAATGAGGCGGAGGCGGCTGTTCTTGCTGAGTGAACGGCTGAATTTAGATGACTTGAAATATGAACGTTTGCCATAGTCAGGAACTCGTTTTATGATGCAATTGAAGCAACTCATTAAATACGACTGAAAGCGTGAAACGGCAGCAAGATAGCCAAATTTGAATCAAATGAATATGGATAGAGGGAATGTAAGATGATAGGGAGGTTTGAACAATGGTGCTGCCACAGCGGCTTCACCGAAAATTCCGGAATTTGTGGGAAGTCAATGAAGTTCAAACAAACACGTGCGGTAACTGTTGCCGTGTTTCCGAGTACGCTGATGCGAACCATCCACACGGTGACTGTCTGCGCGCTATTGCTGGTCATTACTTCGATTGACGCAGCAGCACAGAACAATACAAAACCCAAAACGGAATTTCGCGACTGCGATACATGTCCGTTGATGATTGCAGTTCCCTCAGGGTGGTACATGATGGGCTCGCCTGCGTCGGAGGAGGCGAGAGAAAGTGATGAAGGTCCACAGCACCAGGTCACGATTTCGTATCCTTTTGCAGTCGGGAAATTCGAAGTGACGTTCCGAGAATGGGACGTATGCGTGTCGGAAGGCGGATGCACGCGTCGTCCACACGATGAGGGCTGGGGGCGCGGAAGCCATCCGGTGATCTACGTCAGCTGGTATGATGCCAAGGAGTACATAAATTGGCTGAGTAGTAAGACGGGGGAGCAGTACCGACTGCTTTCGGAGTCAGAATGGGAGTATGTGGCGCGTGCCGGGACGACCGGGCCGTTTCATTTCGGTCCGACGATCTCGACCGATCAGGCAAACTACAGCGGAGAATACTATTACACTTACAGCGGAGGACACAAGGGAATTAACCGAGAGAAAACGGTTCCGGTAGGCAGTTTTCCGGAGAATGCCTTCGGTTTGCACGATGTTCACGGCAATGTATGGGAGTGGGTGGAGGATTGCTGGCAAGGCAGTTATGACGACACGCCATCGGACGGCAGCGCATGGGTTTCGAGTGATCGTTGTGGAGGACACGTACTGCGTGGCGGTTCCTGGCGCTACGGTCCGAAGGACATTCGCTCCGCGATTCGTGACGGGTTAGGGTCAGGAGGCCGACACCCCGATGTCGGATTCCGTGTCGCCCGGACGCTTACACCTTGAATCTTACGACTCTACTTCTGCGTTCCAAGTAGCGAAATCCCTTGGTAGAATTTTGTCGACGTTTCAAAATAAGATGAACTGGAATCTAATCGATTCTTAATCTAGAAACTGGACAAACAAATATTTCGCTTACAGTGGTCCAGAGTCAGCTACGTCAAAATCAAATTACTGACTGACCGAAGTCATTCCACATCATGGCAGATGTTTTCAGTTTGCAGAAACGAAGAGAGGTTATGGCTTCAATTTCTGCGAAGAACACCAAACCAGAATTACTGTTGCGAAAGGCTTTGCACCGCAATGGCCTGCGCTACAGACTTCACGGCAAAGGCCTGCCTGGAAAGCCAGATCTGGTTTTTCGTAAATTCAACGCTGTCGTATTCGTTAACGGCTGTTTTTGGCATGGACATGATTGTCCCTTATTCAGATTACCTGCCACAAATCGAGACTATTGGGAAACAAAGATCAAGACCAATCGGGTCCGGGATGCCAAGAATAGGGACCTTTTGTTGGAGCAAAACTGGCGGGTTCTTATCGTTTGGGAGTGTAGTACAAGGGGTAAAGGCAGACTGGAATTTGAGAAGTTGATAGCCGACGTCACAAACTGGTTGAAAAGTGACGACAAATATTTGGAAATACGTGGTCTAATCCACTCAGATGCGGGGTGACTTGTGCTATCTATCCTGATTATCAAAACTAACGAAGTGTCGCGTTAAGTTCATTCATGATAAACTCTATTTATGAATATCAATCCATTGAAGAATTTCGCTGTGGTGCGTAAGTAGAGTGCAACGGCGATCTTTTCTCAAATTAGGCGCAGCTGCTGGTGCGATCTATGCGTCTTCCAGGCGCACACCAACACTTGCCTCGACCGTTGAACCACGAATTCAGCGTTACGTGCCACTTGGTTCAACTGGCCTCACGGTTTCAGATATTTCCTTTGGCGGTAGCCGGTTATCTGACTCATCACTTGTAAGGTACGCCTACGATCGCGGTGTTACCTATTTTGATACTGCTGAAAGCTACCGCGGCGGAGCTTCAGAAACCGCCGTTGGAACGGCCCTCGCTGGAGTGCGGGACAAGGTCATAATCGCATCAAAAACCAGAGCGAGAGCTGGACAGGCTCAAAGGGAGATTATGTCTGCCTTGGAAAACAGCTTGCGGCGCCTTCGAACCGACTATGTTGACCTGTATTACATTCATGCAGTTAACAATATCGATCGCCTCAAAAACCCCGAATGGGGTGAATTTACCGAACGGGCGATTGAACAGGGAAAGATCAGGTTTCGCGGCATGTCTGGGCACGGTTCAAAGTTGGTTCAATGTCTGGACTATGCGCTGGATCAAGACATGGTCGACGTTGTGTTGGTTGCATTTAATTTCGCACAGGACCCGACATTTGTTGAACAGATTAAACACAAGTTTCACTACGTTTCGTTGCAACCTGGTTTGGTTGAGGTGCTGGACAGAGCACGCAATAAAGGTGTCGGAGTGGCAGCGATGAAAACACTGATGGGTGCGCGGTTGAACGATATGCGAAAGTATGAATCGCAGGGTGCTACATTCGCACAGGCAGCGCTGAAATGGGTGCTGAATAGCGGTCGCGTTGATGTCGCTTTAATTTCAATGACCGATGAATACGACATTGATGAATATCTTGGAGCCTCTGGCGCTTCTCCAGTTGCAGAATTGGATAAAGACCTGTTAACTCGTTATGTCGCTATGCAGGGCTCGCAGTATTGTCAGCAGGGCTGTGGTGCGTGTGCAGATTCCTGTGTCTACGGAGTACCGATTTCAGAC
>OZ242211.1:1547500-3189264 GCA_965206345.1 Arenicellales bacterium
CTCTGGGAGTAGACCCGAAACCGGACGATCTACTTATGGCCAGGTTGAAGGCGCGGTAACACGTGCTGGAGGACCGAACCAACTAATGTTGAAAAATTAGTGGATGAGCTGTGGGTAGGAGTGAAAGGCTAATCAAGTTCGGAGATAGCTGGTTCTCCCCGAAAGCTATTTAGGTAGCGCCTCGTGTCTCACTCTCGGGGGTAGAGCACTGTTATGGCTAGGGCTGCATCCAGCGGTACCAACCCATTGCAAACTACGAATACCGAGAAGTGCAATCACGGGAGACAGACTACGGGAGATAAGTTCCGTGGTCGAAAGGGAAACAGCCCAGACCGCCAGCTAAGGTCCTTAAATCATTGCTCAGTGGGAAACGATGTGGGAAGGCCCAGACAGCCAGGAGGTTGGCTTAGAAGCAGCCATCCTTTAAAGAAAGCGTAACAGCTCACTGGTCGAGTCGGCCTGCGCGGAAGATTCAACGGGGCTTAAGCAATGTACCGAAGCTGCGGATGCGTGTAATCACGCATGGTAGGGGAGCGTTCTGTAAGCTGTCGAAGGTGTGCTGTAAGGCATGCTGGAGGTATCAGAAGTGCGAATGCTGACATGAGTAGCGATAAAGGGGGTGAAAAACCCCCTCGCCGGAAGCCCAAGGTTTCCTGCGCCACGTTAATCGGCGCAGGGTGAGTCGGACCCTAAGGCGAGGCCGAAAGGCGTAGTCGATGGGAATCAGGTTAATATTCCTGAACCGTGTACAACAGTGATGGGGGGACGGAGAAGGCTAGATCAGCCGGGTGTTGGACATCCCGGTTTAAGCGTGTAGGAAGTATTTCCAGGAAAATCCGGAAGTACATATTCTGAGGCGTGATGACGAGCACATTACGATGCGAAGTGATTGATGCCATGCTTCCAGGAAAAGCCTCTAAACTTATGTTGTATGCGACCGTACCCCAAACCGACACAGGTGGGCGGGGCGAGAAGCCCAAGGCGCTTGAGAGAACTCGGGTGAAGGAACTCGGCAAAATGACACCGTAACTTCGGGAGAAGGTGTGCCTCTGGTATGTGAAAGCCCTGCGGCTGGAGCAGAAGGAGGTTGCAACAAAGAGGTGGCTGCGACTGTTTACTAAAAACATAGCACTCTGCAAACTCGCAAGAGGACGTATAGGGTGTGACGCCTGCCCGGTGCCGGAAGGTTAAGTGCGGAGGTTAGCTCTAGGGCGAAGCTTTCAATCGAAGCCCCGGTGAACGGCGGCCGTAACTATAACGGTCCTAAGGTAGCGAAATTCCTTGTCGGGTAAGTTCCGACCTGCACGAATGGCGTAACGATGGCCACACTGTCTCCACCCGGGACTCAGCGAAATTGAACTCGCTGTGAAGATGCAGCGTACCCGCAGCTAGACGGAAAGACCCCGTGAACCTTTACTACAGCTTCATACTGGATCTTGAATATGTTTGTACTGAATAGGTGGGAGGCTTTGAAGCCAGGACGCTAGTTCTGGTGGAGCCAAAATGAGGAATACCACCCTGATATATTTGGGGTTCTAACCGAGGTCCGTTATCCGGATCCGGGACAGTGTGTGGTGGGTAGTTTAACTGGGGCGGTTTCCTCCCAAAGAGTAACGGAGGAGCGCAAAGGTATCCTAAGTACGGTCGGAAATCGTGCGGATAGTGTAAAGGCATAAGGATGCTTGACTGCGAGACAGACACGTCGAGCAGGTGCGAAAGCAGGTCTTAGTGATCCGGTGGTTCTGTATGGAAAGGCCATCGCTAATCGGATAAAAGGTACTCCGGGGATAACAGGCTGATACCCCCCAAGAGTCCATATCGACGGGGGTGTTTGGCACCTCGATGTCGGCTCATCTCATCCTGGGGCTGGAGCCGGTCCCAAGGGTATGGCTGTTCGCCATTTAAAGAGGTACGCGAGCTGGGTTTAGAACGTCGTGAGACAGTTTGGTCCCTATCTGCTGTGGGCGCTGGAGACTTGAGAGGAGCTGCTCCTAGTACGAAAGGACCGGAGTGGACATACCTCTGGTGTTCCAGTTGTCACGCCAGTGGCATTGCTGGGTAGCTATGTATGGACGGGATAACCGCTGAAAGCATCTAAGCGGGAAGCCTCCCTCAAGATTAGGTCTCCCTGGACCCGTGAGGTCCCTGAAGGGTCGTTGAAGACTACAACGTTGATAGGCGGGATGTGGAAGTGCAGTAATGCATTAAGCTAACCCGTACTAATTGCCCGTGAGGCTTGACCATATAACACTCGAGCTGTTCGAGGGTTGTATGTTCACAAGTGCATACCGCACTTTGACTACCAATTTATTTTCTGATCCAGAAGTTCTCAAATGATGCTGGGTCGATCGATTTGCCCGGCGGCAATAGCAAACGGGTACCACCTGAATCCATCTCGAACTCAGAAGTGAAAACGTTTCGCGCCGATGATAGTGCGGAGAAATTCCGTGTGAAAGTAGGTACTGCCGGGCATAAAATTTTCAGACTGCCAAATACCCCACAACATCTTCTGCCAAATTCCAACATTCAAATTCTAGCCGCAATCTATCTCGGCTAAAATATCGCGCACCGAGTATAAAAAAGTCTGTTTCAATGTGAAACTGCACATCGATTTTACGGTGACATAGATGGATGTGATCTCTGCAAAACACGGTGCCCGATTTCAATATACGCCCGAAATTCCGGTTCAGTTAAACCCGATATTTGATTGGCCGCCCAACCTCATCGGCGTCGTGCGATGGCTTGCGGCATCCTGGCTCAACATCAGCATGCAGCTTTTCTGCCTGGCTTTGGCATTCGTTGTTTACTTCGTATTCCAGCCGACTGTGGACGAAATGAAAAATCTGTCTTTTGGCTGGATTGCGTCCATCTGGCTTCGTAATCTGATCATCATGCTGTCAGTTGCGGGGTTGCTGCATCTTTATTTCTACACTTTCAGAAAGCAGGGAAGCGACTTGAAGTATGAAGAGCAGGGTCAGAAACGGAACAGCAAGGTTCATAACTTTAGTAATCAGGTGCTGGACAATATGTTCTGGACACTGGGCAGTGGCGTTTTAATCTGGAGTGTCTATGAAGTACTTTATTTTTGGTTGAGCGCTAACGGACATCTGCCAATGCTCGCCATTGTGGACAATCCGGTGTGGTTCGTGGCAATGTTTGTGCTGATTCCGATTTGGTCTTCAATGCACTTTTATTGGATTCATCGTTGGCTTCATTGGCCGCCACTATACAGGGTCGCTCATGCACTCCATCACCGCAATGTGAATATCGGCCCCTGGGCCGGAATTTCCATGCATCCTATTGAGCACATCCTGTACTTTTCCAGTTTTCTGATTCACTTTGTCGTTCTGTCGCACCCGTTGCACTTTTTGTTTCATGCATACTACAACAGCATTGGGGCAAGTGCTTCGCATTGTGGTTTTGAGGGACTGCAAGTTGGCGGCAAGAAAAGAGTGGATCTCGGAAATTTTTTCCATCAACTGCACCATAAACATATCAAGTGCAACTACGGAACAATAGAAATGCCATGGGATCGGTGGTTTGGTTCATTTCATGACGGTACTGATGAAGCGACCAAGAGGGTCCGAAAGAGAAAGTGGTGAAACGCTGTTATTCAGCGTCAGTTAATTCGGAATGACCCATCTGTTTTGAAGGCTGCACAGTCAATATTTCGAACCGATCTTGTTTCAATCATTCTGCTGTTGACCGCGATATCGGTCTCCTCACTAACAATGGCTGATAACTTTTCTCAACGGCGGGTACCTGCCGAGTGGGAACCCCAAGAGGCGATTTGGCTGCAGTGGCCCGGGCCTTACGAAAAAGCATTTGAAGTGGCTTTTGCCAAAATGGCAAGCGTCATTGTCCAATACCAGAATTTACACCTGTTGTGTGATACAGAGCAAATAAAAAGTGAGGCACGTGCTGCAATCGAAAAGGTGGGTTTAGATCCGGACCATCCAAACATAACCTGGCACATTCTGCCCAACGATAACGCGTGGATGCGCGACAACGGACCTGTCTATGTCATAGTCGGGAACAAGATGAGAATTCAGAACTGGGAATTTGATGCCTGGGGTGGTGCATTTGGATCATACGTTCCATACGCTAAAGACAACCGTGTTCCAGATAAGGTTGCGGAGTTTCTGGACTTGTCAGTTGAGCAGGTTGACATTGTGCACGAGCGGGGCAATTTGGAGTTCAATGGTGTTGACACCCTGATTCTGAATTGGAGTGCGCTAGGTGATCCCGACCGAAATCCAGGCTATACCAAGGAGCAGGCAACAAGCGACTTAAAACGCTGGTTTGGAGTGACTAAGGTGATCTTTATTGAAGGCATACCAGAAACTGACCTCACAAAGGGGCACGTTGACGGTATTGCTAGATTTATTGATGCAAATACTGTGGTTGTGCCTGAGTGTACACACGCATCAAGGTGTAAACCAGGTGACGGTCGCGACGACGCTGTCTATAATAGCGCCGCGAAAACGATCGCCGACGCGGGATTTCGGGTCATTCGTGATCCGATGGAAGCGACTGTTGAGTACAACGGCAAGACCTTCGATACCAATTATGCGAATTGGACAGTGGGCAATGGATTTGTACTGCTAGTGGGATTTGATAATCCAAAAACGGATCAAGCAGCGAAAACCCGAGTTGAGTCATATTTCCCAGGGCGTGATGTTCATGTTGTTGAAATGCTAAGTTCGTGGGCCTCAGGAGGCGGCGCACACTGCCATACCAATGATCAGCCCGCGCTCAAGACCCCGGCATTCCAGTGAGCATGGGATTCGAATACCCGGAGCAGTTTTCGATAGATGGAAAGGTCGGCTTACTAAAGGGGAAGACTTGTATTTTCAAAGTGGATTTAACGATATATGTAGATTGGACTAGACCATGTGAAATGCCCATCTTCGTGGGTAATTCGCACATAGAGTGCATTGTCTCGATGATCAACCAATTCAATTTGTCGTTTCAATGATTCTCGATGATGGGGATTAACATCAGGTAATCGAAATATCCTGATTCTACGGTCAATACCACCATTAGCAAAGACCAACTCATCGCGTCCAATTTCCTCAATTGATATCGTTTCCTTCACTAGATGAGTGTTGATCTCCAAAGTTCCTGCATACGGTGACTTTAGTATGGCATCAAATCCTCCGAATCCACCCGTCGTCAAAGCAGTCCATTCAACTCGCCCGTTCTCTGTCTGCTCGAATTTCTTATCCAAATTGTAACGATTGATTGGGGTTAGCGATTCAAACTCGTTATCGGTCAATTGAGCAAACCCATCCCAAATAGTTTCGCGACCTCGACCTCGATATTCCGACCCCTCCCATAATACGCGAATGCGTCTTCCAAGACTTTGTTCATCATAAGGTCTATAGACTTCAAGTGTCTCCAATCCGTTTCGAATATCTATCCTCTCAATCGGTGATGGGCTATGCAGGTCGATTTCAAAATTAACCACTTTTTGATCACAGCGCACAATGTCGCCCATCATCGCCTTGGTGCACGGTTTTACCTGCTCCTTTCCATCGGGGTTTTCCAGAATAAGTTCAGCACTCTGTTCAAATAACACATTCGCACTCAAAATTACTCTGCTTCCAGTCGTCCCGTAGTGATGCCTCCTTCTTAGTCCTTCCATGATACCCGCCCGAGTCAACTCGGGAGCTAGCACGCAAGTCAACCCTCCGTAGGCTCCAAATTTGGTCGCGCCTGGATGCGATGCACCAGGACGACCTTTGTGTCCGTCTGAATTCGACACTATCCCCACTCTATACCCTTGTTCGAGTGCGTCTTGAATGAGCCACTCGAACGTGCCCCAAGCGGAATGAACCTCAACGGCCCTTTCGTGTCGTTTGTCGTGAGCAATTTTTATGTCCGCATAACGACCACCAATGTGAGCAAATACCACACAGTCTTCCTCTTTCAAAACATCGAACAAATCATTCGCAGAGTTCGCATCTGTTTCAATATCTGAATGGTCGTCGACCAAGGCATGTGACGAACGATGAATCTGGCGTCCTTCTCGCATGTGCAGAACATTTCGATCGCCGCCTAGGCCGGTATTTCCTGACCACTCCCATCCTGGAAATGTGATGAACCGGTCATTTTCAGTAAATTCAGATGAAAGTTCGTTCAGATGATTCCAGAATTCGGTAGTAATCTGAAAATCATTCCCTTGGTGGACGCATACGTCAAGAAAAGCCTTGTCACGAGCAAATTCATAAAATTCGCGCGCTGAGTTAGTTCCGATGGTTTCTTCAGATTGCCCATGCAAATCACCCCAAAAAGGCAATAAGTCACTGCTATCGACAATTCGACAAGGGTTGCTGCTAGCGACAGATTTGTCATTTTCATCCAACAGCTCAATGATTAAATCTCCGGTTTCCAGGGGTTGTAGATTCTCGATGATTTGGGCGAATTTTCCCTTGTTCAAGCTAATTTTGGATGGCAGTCCGTTGATTTTGAGATTTGAAAGAACCTTGAATTGTGTATCACACTGATCGGAAGGATTCCCCCAACGATCAACTCCTTTTATGCAGAGTCGAAATGCTTCGGATTGTCGTCTCAGTGTCGGAAGAACTGCCTGGTACACTACGGGTGGCCCTGAAACAATTTCAATGACAGGCTGGTGAGGCAGAACAACGTAGTTGTACGTAGCAATGGCATCGACCAAGACTCGAAACTCGAAAGTCTTTTCGCAGAATGTTTGAACCCTAATTCCTGGGCTTCCATGGCGACGGTCACCAAACCTTACAATAATCTGATCTCCCTCTCTCAGAAAACCTCGTACAACCTTGATGTAGAGAGTCTTGTCCCATGGACGAATGTTCCTTTTGGGATCATATTCAACATGCAGAACGGCTCCGTTCGAGGCTTCAACTGTTGTGTAATTCGGCGCACTGGGGTTGTCGAATTGAGGTCTGCCCATATCTGACGCAAATCTATGGACGACCTTAATGGACCCTGTATCGTCGATTCCAAAATATCCGGCTGTATAAACGAGAGTAAACTCTTGAAATGATCCAGCTTCAAATTGTCCTTCAGGGGAAATCCTTGCAGACCCCATTTTGTGAGGGAGATAGGTAGAATGCGGCATTCTAGCGGAAACCGTCGTAATCGGTTGATAGGCTTACCAATGGAGGTTTTTATGTGAAGTAGAGCGCATGCGCTACCTTGTGCGTATTAAACACAATTCATAACATATAAATCAAGTTGCGGAATCATTTCGTTCGGCATAATTTGTTGACGCTTACTACAGAAGCCCCAGCTACCTGCAATCGATGAGTATGCTCGTTTATAGTTCGGTTACCGCCGTTGAGCTCGCACTGAAAACCAATCGGTAAATATCCTTAGGAACAACGGATAAAATTGCCTCAATTCTTCAAATGGTTTTTCATACAGGGCGAGCAGTTACCAACGATGTTGCATAATTCCTGTGTTGGACGCCCGTCATAATGTATGGGCGAAAACTGCGCCGCTCAGCGAGATCTAGTCTCTCGTTGGGTAGCAGAGATGTCAGTAACTGAAACTTCACCATTAGATTTTCCCAATGTCTAAACATAACAGTCAATACGTACACGAAGGTACACTGAAAATTAACCAATGTCTGCATGATTTAGTCGCGCAGGAAATTACTCCTGGGACAGGAATTTCTCCGGACTCGTTTTGGAAATCACTTGCCAGAATTGTCGAAGACTTTGGTGAGAATAACAAGCAACTGCTCTTGAAACGAGATCAACTGCAGGCCAAAATTGATGATTGGTATGCTTCCGACGCAGGTAAATCAGCCAATACTGCTGACAGTCGAAAATTTCTGAGCGAAATTGGTTATTTGGTTAAAGAAGGTCCGGTATTCAAGGTTGAAGTAGAGGATGTTGACCGTGAAATTTCTGATGTGAGTGCCCCGCAACTGGTCGTGCCAGTTGACAATGCCCGTTACGCACTTAATGCTGCCAACGCCCGTTGGGGAAGCCTGTACGATGCTCTATATACCTCCGGTGTTGCTGAGCTGGAAGATGAACCTGCCCCACCGCCCGAAAAGTTTAACTGGCAACGCGGCAAACGAGTGATTCAGTGGGTACGCGACTTTCTGGATCGGGTCGTACCGCTGGAAGATGGTAGTCACACGGATGTTGTTCAGTACTCGATTGTTCCAGCTGGCCGCCGTACGCTTCGCGTACACGCTACTTTGAAAAGTGGGGAGCACACAACGCTTAAGTCACAAGGACAGTTTGCTGGATTTCGCGGACTCATGTACGAGCCTTCTGAAATCTTGCTTTACAACAACGGTCTCTTTATGCGACTGCAGTTTGATCGAAACTCCTTCATCGGCAAAAAAGATCTTGCGGGTGTCTACGATATCAGTATGGAAGCTGCAGTCACTACGATTCAGGATTTTGAAGATGCAGTTTCAGCGGTAGATGCTGAAGATAAAACTCTTGCCTATCGAAACTGGCTGAATTTGATGACGGGTACTTTGACAGCAGAGTTTAAGAAAGGCGGAAAACTGATTAAACGGTCGCTCAATGCCGACATGGAATTTACCAATCCCTACGGTATGCTCACGACCGTGTCTGCGAGGAGTATGATGCTGGTTCGACATGTTGGAATTCATATGTATACCGATGCGGTTCTTACCAAGGAGGGTGATGAAATTCCTGAAGGATTTCTAGATGCGATGGTGATCAGTCTTTGTGCCATACATAATCTTTCAGGTGAAGGTGCAAAGTCTTTTGCAAATAGCCGTTGCGGAAGCATTTATGTGGTTAAGCCCAAGTTGCACGGTCCTGAAGAAGTGGCGGCGACAGTGGAACTGTTTGCCCGGGTCGAAGATGAACTGGGGTTGAAGCGGAACACACTCAAAATCGGAATCATGGACGAGGAGAGACGTACCACTGCGAATCTCAAAGAATGCATCCGCGAAGCCCGTAATCGCGTGATCTTCATTAATACTGGTTTTCTGGATCGGACAGGTGATGAAATCCATACGATGATGAATCTGGGGCCGTCAACCACCAAGGATCAGATGAAGCAGGAAGCTTGGTTGCATGCGTATGAAGACTGGAATGTCCAGGTGGGTGTCAACACCGGGGTCTACAGCGTGGGCCAAATCGGCAAGGGTATGTGGACTATGCCAGACTTGATGAAAGCAATGTACAGGGTGAAGTCTGTTCACCCTGAAGCGGGGGCTAATACCGCGTGGGTTCCCTCACCAACGCTGGCGGTGCTACACGCACTGCATTACCACGAGGTTAATGTTGTTTCGATACAAAGAGCCAAGGTTTCTAAGGGAAATACAAAGCTTGAAACGATATTGCAACCGCCAGTGTTGCGTGAAGAGTTATCTGATGAAGAGATTATCAAAGAACTTGAAAATAACGCGCAGAGTATCCTGGGCTATGTTGTTCACTGGGTTGAAGAGGGTATTGGCTGTTCAAAAATTCCGGATATCAATGAAATAAACCTGATGGAAGACCGGGCAACGCTCAGAATTTCGAGCCAGCTAATTGCCAGTTGGCTCAAGCACGGACTGACTACACGCGATCAGGTGCAGGACATCTTCAAACGAGTTGCTGTCATTGTCGATAATCAGAACCAGGGAACTGAAGGCTATCGCCCAATGGCCAAGAACCATGGTGCCAGTGTTGGTTTCGAGGCTTCATTGGAGCTCGTATTTCAAGGAGTTGAGTCGCCAAATGGTTATACGGAACCGTTACTGCACAAATATCGTCGAATGGCAAAGGTGCGCCATACTTAGCTTAGATGCTGTCAATCAGGCAGACGAATTGAATCCCTAACATCTCTGAGGACGTCGATCAATTTTTTAGGCCTGACTACTTCAATCAGGTCGCCCCAAGTGACAACATGCCAGGCCATTTCATAGAGCCCGCCTGCTTTGAATTGCACCTGAATGCGCCCATCACGAAGTTTTTTCATTGTCTGTGTTGGATGAAATACCCACTTCTCGACATGATCGGAGCATTCAGTATTAAATCGCCAGACCACAGTGTAGACCCTTTTGTCTTGAAATACCCCAAAGCAGTCCTTGAGGTAGTTTTCAACTGAGTTGTCCTCGATTTTTTCGAACACCTGATTTTTGTAGACATCCAGTTTTGACATATTTGTCAGAATGAAGACTGTAAGCCCAGGAAAAGTTGCTTGATTGATAGCCGCGAGAAGGTAGCTGCGAGTGTTGTTTCCGTGTAAAAATCCGTAAGGGTGAACACTATAGTGACGCTTCGTTTCACCTTCGGCATTCGTGTAGTCAAAACTGACCGGATTAAAACCCTTGATTGCGTCTTGTAACTGTTCGTATAAACCTTCCTCAAGAATTTGCACGGGTCCCGGTCGATGCGAAAAGACCTCAGCTGCCTCCAGTGTTTCAATATCGGGATCAAGACGGGTAAGTTTCGTATGCTCAATATTTGCTTTGAGATTTCTTTGTAAATTTTTTGCGTATTGCTGATACTGGTGCATACCTTCCCGTTCAAACAGTTCGGCTGCAGTATTTAATACAGCGAGTTCTTCAACAGTGGGGCTAGGGGCCTCTATTTTCTTGACAATTCGCCATCTTTTCGGCCGGCGTTGAATGACTTCAATATTGTCCTTGTATGAAGAAACAATTGCCTCCATCATGCGTTCGGCAGTTCTGCGTGATACATTCAGTTTGCTTGTAATATCCTCGTAACCGATTCCATCGTTGGATGCCTGCATTTCGAAAACAAGATCTAGAAATTCCAGGTACTTTTCATACATAACTTCTTATTCCTTTGGTGTATTACGGTGGTGTTCAGTCATAATAGGGCAATCTGCTAGTACACAAATCGGGATTGTGTTGATGAAAGCCACAAGGTTGATTGCACAAATTTGTTTGATTTTAATTTTCGGATGCTTTAATTCGTTGCAGGCCGATATTTCAGGTGCGCATAACGTTGTTGTTGCTACGATTAACCAACTCTACAGTGATGTTTCCGTCGATTATGATAACGACGAAGCGTTGCTGGCTAGCGTTCAGCAAAGTGTGGAGCGACATTTGACGCCAGTACTTGATTTCGAAAAGTTTACCAAACTAATACTTGCCAAGCACTGGAAAACGGCATCTGACGATCAGCGGGCTCGATTCACCGATATTTTGAAAGGGTTTTTGTTCAGAACATTAACAAAGGCAATTACTGAGCACCATCAAACGCTCGTTTCGTACCAGGAACATATCAAGGTTATGGATGCAAAGCCCGGGCGTAGTGAAGATCGAGCCATAGTTTCTGTCGTAATCGATACCAGTGATGGGCAGACAGTCAAAATTGATTTTCGAATGGGTCGCAGTAATAGCCAGTGGCAGGCCTACGATGTGATTGTTCAGGATATCAGTTTCGCAATCAATTATCGAGCCATCCTAAACTCTGAAATCAAGAAGCATGGTATAGAGAAAGTGGCGGAAACTTTCGACTCGAAGCTCAATTTCTGAATCCGTAGATCGAACGGTTGAGCCTTCTGAACAGCAGTGATCAAAAGCCAATGCTTTCGGCGACACGCGCCAGCCGAGTGACATTTGATAAAACGCCAGGAAACTTTATGATTTTTGGCCATGGTTTGAATGGCAAACCATCTAGTGCAGTATTGCCTTCACTGCTCCCAAGCACTTTCTGACCGATTTTCATACCGAAATAACTGGACAGGGTAATTCCAGAACCGCAATACCCCATTGCATAGTAAAGGTTATCCTGAACACCAAGATGTGGGCTAATGTCCGTCGTATAGGCGACGTAGCCGACCCAGGCATAAGCTACTTTAACGTCCGCGAGCTGCGGATAAACGGTAACCATCTGCTTGTATAGAGTCTCGCTGCCAGCTGTGGAAGTGGCCTCAGTAAATGTGACCCGCCCGCCGAACAGCAATCGCTTGTAGTCTGGCGAAAGACGGAAGTAGTTTCCAATGAGCCGAGTATCGGAAATGACTCGTGCTTTTGGAATCAGAGCAGCGATCAGATTGTCTGATAAAACCTCAGTTGCAATTTGGAAGCTGCCAATCGGCAAAATACGCTGATCGTGCCAGGCGAATTGTTGATCCGTGTAGCCATTCGTAGCCAGCACAACGTCAGTTGCATCGACCGTGCCTCGGTCTGTCTGCAGGCGAAACGAGTCGGATCTTCGTTCAATTGATTTGACAGGACAGAGATCCGCCACCATCGCACCTGTGTCAATCACCCGTTTAAGCAGTTCCAGATGAAATTTACCTGGATGAATGCTGCCGTGCGCCGGCAGCAAGCATCCACCTTGAAATAATTCAGAATCGATCTCGGAGCTTTGCTCCGACTTCGGTACCATGTGGAATTCGAATGCAATTTCTTGTGGAGTTTTTGCATACTCCCTTGCCATCTTGTCAAAAGCACCTTTCGAGTGCACGCCAATGAAGCGACCGCAGGGATTCCAGTCACAGTCAAGTTGTTCTTCCGCAATCAGACGCTTAAGATAGGCTAGAGCTCGGTGCCCTTCCTGCACCATCAGTAGGGCGGTCTGCTTTCCGAATCGTTTGGCCAAACGATCGAACTTTGGCTTGTAACTGGTTCCGGCCTGACCTCCGTTTCGACTGCTACAGCCGTAGCCTGTCAGATCCTTTTCTAGGACCAACGTTGATCTGCCGCCTCGGGCAGTTTGCAGTGCGGCATTTAAGCCTGTATACCCGGACCCGATGACAGCAACATCAACCGTGCGTGGTAAATCAGAGTGAGTGAGCGGCTGCCTTGGTGCCGCCTCCCACCAGTAAGGCATGTCTTGGAAATCATTCGCGAAAATTGTCGCCATAGCTTTAAATTCTCAGTGTAACTCGCCTTTGTTGTCAGACGGATTATAGTGTTCGGTAACAATACACCGACTAACCTATTGACCTGAATTCAACTGAGACCCTTCTGATGTGTTTTGCCTGTGAAACGAGCTTTCAAATCAAATAACATAAGCGCATAAATTTTCCCACAAGCTATGAAATGATGAAACGACCCCTCGGTAATACTGACATTGAAGTCTTTCCCATCGGGCTTGGCGCGATGCCACTTGGCATACGCGGAAGCCTGCCTCTTCAGGACGCGGTTGATGTCATTCATGCAGCGATAGATGCGGGCATGAATTTCATTGATACAGCAAACGTCTACTGTACAGATAATCAGGATATCGGCTTGAATGAGCGTACGATTGCTCAAGCACTCGAGTCCGTTGATCGCAATGACATTGTGGTCGCAACCAAGGGTGGGCTGGAACGCCCGCAAGGGCGTTGGGAACGTCGGGGTTCTCCTCAACGCCTGCGCAGCGCCTGCGAGAAGAGCCTGCAAGATCTGGACGTTGAAGTCATCACTTTGTATCAGTTACACGCCCCTGATCCACTTGTGCCTTTCGTCGATTCAGTTGGCGAACTCACAAGGCTTCAATCTGAAGGCAAGGTATTAAATATCGGTTTGTCGAATATTGGTTACGATGAACTCAATGAGGCCATGGACATAACGACAATCACCTCGGTCCAGAATCGCTGCAACATTAATTTTCGGCTTGATATTACGAATGGGTTTGTTGATTATTGCAAAGAGAATGCAATTACCTATATTGCCTATAGTCCGATGGGCGGTGGCAGTGGCCACACAGCACTTCACGATGTCGCTTTACTGTCTGAACTCGCTGAAAAGCACGAGACCACTGTCTATCAGATCGTGTTGGCGTGGTTATTACAAAAAAGTGAAAATATTCTGCCCATTCCAGGCGCCAGTCGAATTTCCAGCGCAGTTAGCAGTGCCCATGCGGTGCACATTCAGTTGAGCGATGCTGATATACAGAGAATTGATGGACTTGGTGCGAACTAGCCTATAAAGCAGTTTGAATTAAGGCCAGCGGCGAATTGGCATCGAATGCGCATTCCAGGCGCTTATGCCACCTGTTGCATCAAAGACCCGTTCAAAACCCACCCCGGCGGAAAGAAAGTTGCTGATCATGTGCGAGCGGTTGCCGACTTCGCAAATGATTACCACCGGTTTTCTGGGAGTGACAACTTCAAACAATTTGGCGAGCCACCCATTCAAGTCATAATTACCCCTGCTGTCAAAAAAGGTGATTAGATGGCTGTCTGGAATGACTCCTGTATATCGCCATTCTTCGGGGGTACGCACGTCAATTACAGGAACTCCTTCCTCAATGAGCTGTTGTAATTCTGTCGTATTGACTTTTATTGTTTCTGCGCTGGCAGCGTTGGCAGCGAAAAAAACCAAAATCAGTCCAGCTATCCAGACTAAAGTCCAGCTATTTGCGAAGTACGCTTTTTTCATACAAACTTAGAAACTTGCCGTTCGGGTCATATCGTTCCTTGAGTGCCCAGTAGCTTTCGCTACGGTAAATCGTCCAGAATTCATCTTCTTCAAAGTACGCATCAGAATATAGCGATTTAATTCCTCCAAGATCTGCCGTTTTTCGCTCAATTTTGCGATTGAGATAACCCGGAGGATTCTTCTGCCTTGACTTAACTGAATCCCAAAAACCGAAGTTGATGTAAGTTGAGTCCGGCTTCATGGGAAACAATGGGAACTTATCAGATTTATCACTAGTTCCGACAGGACAAATCCAAATTGGTAAAACACCAATTTCGCGCAACAGAAAGTCAAGAAACTCCGCCGCGTTTTCAATCGGAATATCAACGTCCTGGATAACTGACTCAGGATGATAACCGCCCATTCGATTTAGAAATTTAGTGACTCCCCATTTTGAATTCCAGCGCATGACCTTGGTATAGGTTCGCGAGTTTAGTTTTTTCTTTCCCACCAATCTTCTCATAAAGCCGTTTTGGACGTATAGATTTTTGGAGCACCAAAACCAATCGGTATCCCATCGCCAGATGTAGTCTTTAACAGTTAGATAGTCGAATTGTTTTTCGGGGATGGATTTGTAGTAGATGTCGAGATAAGTGTAGTCACTGGTAAAAGGAGCTGTATCTGTGAACTGTCCAATTGTCAGGTAATACTCATTTTGTCCAAATACGCTGCCATCCAAGAAGTCGATGTCAGAGTTGCGAAGCGCTGCGATTACATCAAAAAGTTCTTCTGCGTCCCGATAAAGTTTGTGGTTGAGTTTGACGAAACGTTTGACCGGCAGAGCTGGGGTTTTCAGTTTTAGGACATAGCCCAAAGTACCATATGAATTTGGCAGACCAAAGTACAAGTCAGCGTGCTCATTGGTTGACGTACAGTTGACAATTGACCCGTCAGCCAGCAGAACCTCCATTTCAATGACAGTTTCGTGGGGCAAACCGTACTTAAATGATGTGGACTCAATTCCGATACCTGCGACTGCACCACCGATTGTAATGGTGTTGAGTTGAGGAACGACTAGCGGCATGAATCCATATTGGAGTGTTGCGTCAACCAATTCGCCATAAGGATTCATCCCTTCGGAAACTAGCGTCTGGTTTTCAATATCAATTTCAAGCAGGTGATTGAAGTCGCGTACTGACAGTTCCTGATTTTGTCCATCAACGCGATCGCGAAAGAGGTTGGACGTATCCTTCTTTAGCCGAACTGCAGCGTTGGCTGTGCTTTGCATCTGCTGCGCCAATCGGTCTCGACGGACAGGATAGGAATTAGCGAAAGCTGTGTGCATAATTGTTTGAAATTATCCAACCTGTTTCACAAGCTTGGAAGTTAATGAAACTAGTTGGACACTGACATTAGATACCTGGTTTCGGGCTGCTTCATCAACCAGAACTCCATCCGCATCAAATGCTTGCCCGGCATTCGGTAATGCGAACTGTTTTGGCAGGACAATCATGCCAAGATTTCCGAGAATTGTGCGGACGCTAACCAGGGTTCTCAATCCACCGAGTGCGCCAGGGGAAGTAGCAAGAAGTGAGACAGTTTTTCCCGTAAATGCAGCGAGTGCTGGTTCGTCTGGAACGGGTCGAGAAACCCAATCAATAGAGTTTTTCAGTACTGCAGTGATTGCGCTGTTGTATTCAGGGCAACTGAGTAGCAGACCGTGATGCTCGCACATTGTTCTTCTAAGTTTAAGTGCGTTTTCAGGAACCCCATCCCTCTCCTCTAAATCGCCGTCATATATCGGCATCGGATAGTCACGAAGGTCAATCAATTTTATGTCGGCACCGTGTTGTTCAGCAAACTTAGCCGCGTTCTGAATTAGCAATTTGTTGTAAGACCGGGTTCTGGTGCTACCGGCGAAAGCGAGAATTTTAACAGTCACACTGCAATTTCAAATCTGTTACATCTGTTCCGGCGTTAAATGATATAGCAAGGTTAAATTTGCATGAGAGTTGGCTGGAAAAAAGTGGGTCTGATCGATGAGGCGAGCGAATCAGACCCAAACGGCAATAATCGTGAGGTAATCTATTGTTTTGGTTGGATATGGACTGGTTCTAAATTTAGAAGTGATATCCGCGTTCATCATGTGTTGATACATCAAGTCCCTGTACTTCACTTTCCGAACTCACTCGCAGCCCACCAACGAGAAGCCCGGTAATCCTGAAAACAATGAATGTGACTACCAGGGTATAAGCAACAGTCGCAACTACCCCGACAAACTGAATCATGACCTGAGCACCGATTGCATTGTCCATGCCTTGGCCACTAAAAACACCAAGGTTTGCCGATGCAAAAATACCAGTCAAAATTGTGCCGACAATTCCGGCGATACCATGAACCGGGAATACATCCAGCGAGTCATCAAGTCGCAGTCTTTGCTTGATCATTTGGACTGCGAGGTATGAAATCGGTCCGGTCACTATTCCAATGACTAGAGCGCCGGCTGGCCCTACATAACCGGACGCGGGGGTAATTGCAACCAGCCCTGCGACCATGCCGGTCGCTGCTGCAAGTGCAGTAGCGGATTTACGAAACAAATACTCGGTAACAACAAAGGAAAGGGCTGCAGAAGCGGCACAAATGTGTGTGACCAGCATGGCCATAGCCGCATCCTGATTGGCTGCAACAGCACTGCCGCCATTGAATCCAAACCATCCAACCCATAGCATTCCAGCTCCGATCATGGTTAGAGTCATGTTGTGTGGCATCATGGAGCCACTGGGAAACCCCTTTCGATTACCCAATACGATGGCACCTACGAGCGCGGACATCCCCGCAGTAATATGGACAACATTACCACCGGCAAAATCAAGTACACCGAGTGAACCTAGCCAGCCACCGCCCCACACCCAGTGCGCGATCGGTGCATAAATCAACAGTATCCAAAGAATTGCGAAAACGACAACCGCTGAGAATTTAATTCTTTCTGCAAAACCGCCAACAATCAATGCGACTGCGATGATGGCGAAAGTTGCCTGAAAAAGTGCAAAAGCTGATTCAGGCACATCACCGGACATGCTCTCTTCAACCACGCCGGCAAATAAAAATTTTCCAAGTCCGCCGATGAAGTTATTGCCTAGATCATCGAAGGCCAAAGAGTATCCAGCAACAAGCCAGACGACGCTGACCACGCAGGTAATGGTGAAGCATTGCATCAGAATTGACAGGACATTTTTGCTTCGCACGAGGCCAGCGTAGAACAGGGAGAGTCCTGGTATTGTCATCATCAGTACTAGGGCAGTTGAGGTGAGCAGCCAAGCCGTATTTCCGGGACTGAGTGTGTCCTCGGCGAATGCCACAGGGCAAAATGCCAGAGACAGCAGGGTGAAAATCAGTATTTTTAACTTCATTGTTCGATTAAGGTTGGTAGTCAAATCGCGCTATCATCCATTTCTCCAGTACGGATACGGATGACGTTTTCGAGTTCGGATACAAAAATCTTGCCATCCCCAATTTGCCCAGTCAGCGCGATTCTTCTAACGGTGTCGATCACATCATCGACCCGGTTGGCTGATACTGCTATTTCCAGTTTGATTTTCGGAACGAAATCGACAACATACTCTGCGCCTCTGTAAAGTTCAGTATGTCCCTTTTGCCGTCCGAAGCCTTTGACTTCCGATACAGTCATTCCCTGAATTCCAATATCCGATAGTGCTTCCCTGATATCGTCCAATTTGAACGGTTTGATAATGGCGGTGACGAGTTTCATGTGGTACCTCCACAATTTGTATTTACTTTTAATACAGCAATTTTCATGCCAGTTAATTCAATTGAATTCTAGGTAATTTTCGCTGAATATGCACCGAAATGGAGCGAATTCACACAATTGGTGCACGTATTGCGCGGCAGAATTCCGGATTCAGAATGTCACACCATAAACAGTCTGGCATGACGAGGGACCTTGGTCGCAAATCGACAGGGAGCTTCGACGAGTGGACTATTGGCGAACGGGAGTATGCTGACCAGACAAACTACTGCTTTGAGAATGTTGAAATTAGTAGAGAGAAATGGTGAGGGAATCGATACGCTCTCTCCAATTATTGCGATTGAAGAAATTTAGCTAGCGATGCGTTGAAGGCTTCAGTTTTTTCAACATTGGAAAGATGGGCTGCACCTTCGATGACAGTCAAGCTTGATCCGGCAATCTGATCATGCATGACGCGCGATTCCGCGACAGGTGTAGCCAAGTCTTGATCACCTGCAATGATGTGCGTCGGAACTGAAATTTGGTTCAGTTGTTCGACGTAGTTCAGGTTATAGATTGCATGACAGCAACCCACATAACCGTAGACGGGTGTTTCCAAAAACTGAGCGCGAATCCTTTGGTAGTCCCCTGTCCCCAATTCTCGATAGCTTTCTGTAAACCACCTTTCCATTGTGAAATCGACTAAGTGATGCATGCCAAAGAGCTCGCCGGTCTTGATTCGCTTTTTCCACAACTCCTTCATTTCCTCCCGAATCACAGACATTGTGTTAGAAAGTGTCAGACTCTTGAGTCTCTCTGGAGATTCCAGAGCCAATCCCTGACCAATCATACCACCCATCGACAGACCAACCCAATGCACTTTTTCGATATCCAGTGCATCAAGGAGTGCGACTGCATCGTCCACCAACAACTCCATCGTATATGAGCCAGGTGGTGCTGAAGATTTTCCGTGCCCGCGGGTGTCATAAAACAAAATTTGAAAATTCTTTGAAAATTCTTCGATTTGCGGATCCCACATGATTAGGCTCGACCCGAGTGAGTGGCTGAAAACCACAGTATCACCCTCAGATTGACCAGTAGTTTCGTAGTTTGTTGTGATTTCGTTGGTTTCTATTTTCATGTCGGCGTCTATATTTATCGAAGTGTAAACTGTTGACGAAACAGGTGTTCATTCTCTTGAAATTGAATCTTGGGGCCAGCGTTCCAGCGAGACCAGTCAATTTTAGGAAATCGAATCGCTGACTCATCTTCTATTCTGTCTGGGACATAGGTGATGTCGAGAGCAGTGCAGTAGTTGATTGCCGCACGATAAAGTATTGCTCCGCCGATAAACCAGACATCTTCGTATCGCGCATTTTTCAGTGCCTGTGCCAAATCCGAATAGTGCTCAGTTTCGGGGTGGCGGGTATTTGTAATAACGATATTCTGTCGCTCTGGTAGAGGTTTTATAGGAAGCGACTCCCAAGTCTTCCGTCCCATGATCACAGTGGAATTCAGTGTCAACTGTTTGAAGCGGTGCAAATCGGCGGAGTAGTGCCAGGGAATTTTGCCGTTTAATCCAATCACCCCATCAGCAGTCATGGCTACGATAATCCTGGCTTCCTGTTTCACCGGGACTTATCGGTTAAACCGCCACGCGAAATTTGATCGCCTCGTAGGGGCTATAGTTGGAAATCTGAAAAACGTCCAGAATCTGCTCGGTGGATGCATCCAGGATATCCTCAATATCATCCAGCGACTTAATCGAATCGGAAATTTTGATTTGCGGAAGTTTGCGAGGTACTCGCTTTAGCTGTTCAAGCAATCCTGGCACATGATCATATTCGCTATCTGAACCGTCAGGTTTGCAGGTGTAAATATGTGCGTCCACCAAAGTATGTCCAAAAATCCCTGCACGGATTCCGGTTAAATGAGAAAAAAGTTCAAGAATCAGTGCGTAGCCGGCAATGTTGTATGGAATACCAAGAGCGATATCTGCACTGCGTTGTGTCAGATGCAGGCACAAGATAGGTTCATCTTCTTCATCGAACTGAACATTCATCACCCAAAACGCGTGGCATGGCGGCAGATAGCTGCTCTGAGCGTTGGAAGGTGCCCATGCTGAAACGACATGTCGTCGACTCATTGGATTTTTCTTGATCTGATCGAGAATCCAGATGATTTGGTCATTTGACTTGCCATTTACATTTTCAGGTATTGGAAATGATCGCCAGAAGTTTCCATAAGCACTTGGAACATTGCCATCCTCGTCTGCCCAAGGGTCCCAAAACTTACAGCCATGTTTGCGAAGCAGGCCGATATTAGTGTTTCCAGACAAAAACCACAAATTTTCAATGACGATGTTCTTCCAGGAAATTTCCTTGGTGGTCAGTAGAGGAAATCCGTCGCGAAGATCAATTTGGTAGTTGTAGTTGAACGTTGAAAGGGTATCAACGCCGGTGCGATTTTCCTTGCGTCGGCCGTGTTCAAGCACGTGACGTACAGCATCCAGATATTGCTTCATTTTTGTTTCAAAAGTAGGCGCACTGAAATCGCTCTGTGATTAATCTCTTATCGGTAAATTATTCAGAAATATGAAACATCCTGACGTACTATTGTTGATGCGGGAGTTGGGTTGAAACTTTGTCGCATCGGTTAATTTGCTAGCCCTGAGTAGCTTCTGGTTTGAAATATTCTTCAAGAACGAAGCGAGCGAGCCTCGCAGGCTTAATGTACCACTTTTCTTTATTCACAACTACCGCCGCGATGGCAACTTTGTCTTTACCTGAGTCACCGTAACCAACAAACCATTCTGTTTTACCTTTCGGGTTGCGACCCGTCAGTGATCCGGTTTTTCCACCGACATCCAGGTTGACATACGGCCCTTTGAAGAATGTTCTAAAGTGCTTCTTTGCTGAACCTTTTTTTACAGTGGCCCTCATCAGAACCCGCAATTCATCAGAAGTCTTCTTATCGAACACCCGAGCAGAGTCTGGTTCTGACCTGTAGAGTAAAGGGCCGGAAGTATCTACTGCAAAGTCAATCAGACTGGGTTCAACCAGCACCCCGTCGTTCGCAATCACAGATGCCAGCATAGCTGCATGAACAGGAGAGATGGTTGTATCAAGCGTATAACCTGAAGCCGCCTCCGCTATCGACCATTCGTCATCGGAATGAAACCCGGTTTTACTCGATTCAATGAAGAAATCAACTGGCACAGGACGGTTGAAACCGAAATCATCTGCATAGGTCTTTAGAGTTTCCGCCCCAACATCATAAACGCCGATTCTGCCAAAAACAGTGTTGATCGATAGTGCAAATGCTTTGCTAAGCGAGGTGTTTCTGGTCCATTTGTTGGTTTTGTGTCGCAGTACATTGGATTTGTACAGCGATGAATTCTTTCCATTGTATTGATAAATTGATCCTGGTCGGGCAACCCCTGTATCAATTGCCGCAGCAGCAGTTACGATTTTGAACAGTGAGGCTGCCGGAAAACCGGAATGCACTGCCAGGTTATGATTCAGACTGTTGTCTTTGACAAAACTCGACATTGCCAGAATTCGGCCTGTGTGCGGTTGCAAGACAACAACCGCTGCATAGTCGGGACCATAGCGAGCGATGGTATCGTCAATAAATGAGTTCAGGTCAGGCTTGATGTTGTAATGAACAATTGCATCAAAATTCAATTGGTCACTATTAATGTTGACGATACTTGGAAATTCATTGGCAATAATTTCCTCTGAAATCGAATCTGCCAAGTGGTGTTTTTGAATTCCCCATACCTCATCAAAGTCGCGACTGGTTTCCAGTTGGGACTCGGGGTATAGAGAAAATACCACCAAAACCACTCCTGCCAGGAATAGTTTTGGAATCCAGGCCAGAATTCTTCGAGATAGTGGCCGAGAATCTATTCGATCAGATGATCTGCCATAAACGGGCTTTGTTGAGGGTAAGTTGTACGACTGACTGTGTCTGTACCCCCGAGGTAGATTTGGGTTATGTTTGCGCGGCATTTGTAATGCGGATGCAAATACTCAACACTGAAAGTTCAAATAGCAGAATTTATCTTAAAAATTTTACTTGAACTACTCTTTGTCATTCAACAAAAACAAGACTGTTCCATCAGTAAATTGTACTGATATGTATTCAGAAGCATTGATTGATCCAAGGGAGGCGTCAATCGGAATGATTTGAATGGCATCTTTTACGTGGTAAACTGCGTTGCTGTCATCAATCGTGATAGGAAATTTTGACTCAGAGTAGGCGCAGACAAAATTGAATGCCGATTGAGCGTTGAACTCATAATTGATCGTGTAATCTTCCCTACAGGGGGCTGGATGCCAGCTAGAGTTTGAGTGAATTTGTGGTTGAGCGCCCCAGTCTTCCATAGGTGTAATCAGAAGCTGTTTAAATCCGGCGATAGCTTCCTTCAGCAGGATCAATTGAATTGTCTTTAGTCTCGCACCTGCGGGGTAGGCAACTGGTGTAAACCACAAGATTGCTCCGGCATCGATCGAGTTTGTTACTTCGTGAAGCGTAACACCCGTTTCAGTCTCTCCTGAGCGCAATTGCCAAAAAATTGGATCTGCTCCTCTGTATTTTGGCAATTTTGAGGGATGGATGTTTATGCAGCGGGCTGACAGTCGAATGATCGAATGCGGCAGTTTCTTCGGATAGCACGATAACAGAAAAATGGATCCCGAATGCAATTGAAGGAAAGTGATCAATTGGGATTTGTCGCCAACGAAATAAAAAATCGGTACGTTGTTGGCATTGGCAAGTTCAACACTCGGGTGCCAATCGGTACGAAAAATAGAAGATTTTTTTGCAGACGGGTGGTCATCCGAAGGTGAGTACGCAGCTAAGACGATCGCCCGAAGTGGAAGGTTTTGGCGAATCAGGCACTTGAGGGTGACGTGGGTAAATTGACTTAGCGACCCAAACAGAACAATACTGGTACTTTCGACCACCACGTCGGCAAGTCTTTCAAATTAGTTCAGAAATGGCACGCTCATACCTCTTCGTACCGCTGGTCGCTCGGAGAGTACATCAAACCACCGCTTTACGTTTGGGTAAGTCGCAAGATCAATAGACTGCCACTCAAATCGCGCAGCCCAGGGATAAATTGCCATATCCGCAATTGAGTAATCTTCTGCAACGTATTCTACTGTCGCCAATCGTCTGTCGAGGACCTTGTAGACCTGATCTGCTATCCCATCAAAACGACCAATTGCGTAGGGAACTTCGATCTTTGCAAATTTACGAAAGTGATGCAGCTGTCCAAGAGCTGGCCCGAAATTTCCCACCTGCCACATAAGCCACTGAAGAATGACAGACTGTCTGCTCGGAACTGTACTCCAAAATTGGCCGGTTTTCTGTGCAAGATGAATCAGAATTGCGCCTGACTCAAATATTGGCAGCGACTTACCGTCATCTCCCTCAGGATCAATAATGGCGGGAATCTTATTTGCAGGACTGGTTACTAAAAATGATTCATCGAACTGCTCGCCCTTGCCAATGTTGATTTCATGAACATCATAGGGAATGTTCATTTCTTCGAGCGCGATAGAAATTTTTCTGCCGTTGGGTGTCCCCCAGGTGAATAGTTGAATTCTTGAATTGGACATAGAGCCTCTCTCGGGTTGAATCCTTAATTTTTGACGAAGAGTTGACGCGGATAGTTCGCAAGTAGTTCCGGACCGTTCTCTTTGACCACAAAGCTCTCGGTAATCTCAAATCCCCAGTCATCCCCCCAGATTGCAGTCATGAAATGAAACGTCATGTTTTCCTTTAGTTCACTGGTGTCTCCAAGTCGCAAGCTGATTGTCCTCTCACCCCAGTCGGGCGGATAACTGATTCCTATCGGGTAGCCAGACCGGCCATCTTTGCTGATGCCATATTTGTTCAACGCCCTGTTAAATGCAATGATGATGTCTTCTGCCACATTACCGGGTTTGGCTGCTTCAAGACCTGCTGCCATGCCATCAAGAACCGCTTTTTCGGTGTTGAGAAACTTGTCCGGCGGGTTGCCCAGGTAAATTGTCCTGCAAAGTGGGCAGTGATAGCGTCGATGACATCCGGCAATTTCAAAAAACGTACCTTCATCCCGTTTAAGCGGCAAGTCATTCCAAGTCAGGTGCGCAGCCGCCGCATCCGGGCCAGAGGGAACCATAGGCACAATGGCTGGGTAATCTCCACCATGGCCATCCGCACCCATCATTGCGGTATGGTAAATTTCTGCAATCAGTTCATTCTTGCGCATGCCAGGCTCAATAATTGCAAGAATCTTTTTGTGCATTTCTTCAACGATCCGGCCAGCACGTCTCATGTAATTCAGTTCCTGTTCCGATTTCACCGTGCGTTGCCAGTTGACCAGTGTATTGGCATCGATAAATGTTGCATTGGGCAATCCGGCTTGTAAGGAGGCCAAAGTCGCGGCAGAGAAGTAATAGTTATCCATCTCGACTCCGACCCGTAGACTTCCCCAACCGCGGTCAACGATGATCTTAGAGAGCAGATCCATTGCGTGTCTATCCGGGGTCATGACGTAGTCATCCGTATAGAAAAGTACACTTGAATCAGGCATATGAACCGTTCGGTGTGCACCTTTTGCATCCATGGCACGTCCATACCAGATTGGTCCGTCGGACAGTGTCAGCAGCACACATTGCGGAGTGTAAAACGACCAGCCATCGTAACCTGTGAGCCACGCCATATTCGATGGGTCAACGGTAATAAGAAGTTCAACACCCTTTTGCTCCATTGCGGCGCGTGTCTTCCTGATGCGGTCGTCGTACTCGGCTAGTGTGAAACTAGGGTTTGGATTTGGCATTTCGAATAACCTTGATGCTTTTGAATCGGAGATTACTCTGAAATTTCAGAGTCAGGCAATACTGACAAATTATGCTACTCTTTGCGCCAAAAGGTACTTATTTGACATGCGTCTGTACGTAATTGAGCATGGAGACAAATTGGGGTATGGTCGATGGCCACTAGAATTACTTGCGTAATTTTCGACTGAACTAAGCGAGGTTTAATGTCATCAAGTTCCAAAATAATGAAACAGGAAAATATCGAAGCTTTATTTCATAAAATATCATATATGACATTTTATGAAATATATAAGGTTCAGGACGAGATTCTCACAAGAATTATGAACAGTGAGGACTCGTTTTTTCCCCAGATAATTTTGGCTGGTGGGACAGCATTGGCTCGTTACTACCTTAATCATAGAATAAGCAGGGATCTGGATTTTTTTCTGCCTGGCAACTTTGATCCTGCCATTGTGGAAAAGCAATTTAGCAATTTAGGTATACCGTTATCTGACGTTACTCGAATTTCCGGTGGTCGATTTGTCACTCAACTTCATGGCTGGTCTCAAATCAATGGACAAAGAATTAAAGTCAGCGTGATTGAGGATTTATTTGCAGATATGTTTGATGTGACAGTCATCAATAATGTGCGTACCGAAGTGATTGATGGGCTCTATCACCGTAAACTGCGTACCATTACTGGAACTGGATTTACAGTCAGCACCGTTGGGCAGGAACAATTACACGGTGGTCGGCAACATGCACGGGACATTTTCGATTTGTATGTATTGGATAGTCAACAAGAATCAATTAATCAGTTTGTTGAGCGGATAAATCATCAGGGTGCGAATTTTCCCGTTGATGGCTTTATTCGGGGAATTTCTCGGATGCCGTGGATTGAACTGATTGATGAATTCGAGTTGTTGGAAACGTTGCCCCATTTTCACAAAATAACAGCTTACGATGCAAAGCGATATTTTGATGTAATTCTCTCTGCATTGAGTACGCCTTGAATCTATCGAAAATGAACAGAATAGAAGTTTTAAGACAGGCATTTTGGTCGGGAGCGCCTACATACCGACAATTTCGTGGATACTTGCGAGATGTAGAAAAACACAAAAAAAGTGTGGCGACTGCATTTCGGCATTTACCTATGAAATTTATATTGGAGGAATACGGAAAAGGTCGGTTTATCAGGGACTGGCCGAAAATTCGAAGCGAGTTCAGCTTTGACCAACCGTTAGATCAAAAACCATTAGAAACTTATGATGCGATATGGGGGCTTTGGTGTGTTGGTGACTGTCAGTACCCAGTATCTTCCACGGTTGCTCAACTTAGTAAACGACGAAAGCAAATTATGCGCTTGACCATCAACGAACCTGGCATCTCGATCTACAGCTTGTCAAAAAAGCAAAGTCGGAACTATTCCAGTGTATATAAAGATGTCAAGTACCTAATTGATCGAAGATTGCTTGATGCAACGGTGGCAAAGAGACGTGGACGAACCATAAAGAGAATTGTTGCACCCGATTCAATAAATTCTCGGTTAGTACGAATTTAGTGCCTTAGGCATGCTATGTTTGAGTGATAGTTTCGAATAACAGGAAATAAATCAATGGGCGACAAACAAGTTGATTCCGCCAGAAAGAATTGTCCGTTTCACTAGTAAGAGGTACATGCTCGGAAATCAAACCAAATCACGAACCAAAACCGAGAAAAAGTGATGGTAGCATTGATTGGCCAGCAGTCGCAACAGCTGTCTGTAATATAAATGACAATCATGATTGACCAAAGTAGAAATTTTCAACCTGTCTGGTTAACTTCTCCAGGTGATACGATCTCAGATTTAATGGAAGAACGAGATTGGAATCAAGTAGAACTTGCTAAACGACTTGGATTTACTACCAAGCATTTAAATCAGTTAATCAAAGGCAAAGCATCATTGAGCGAAGACGCTGCTTTCAGACTTGAGCGGGTACTTGGTTCGACAGCTAGGTTCTGGTTGAACCGAGAGGCCATATATCGTGAAAGGTTGGCAAGACTGGAAGTGCAAAAGCTCTATGTAAATTAGACTGATTCGTTGGATTTGCTACCGCTTCGTGATTGAAAATGATTGATCTAATTCCAAATAGGCGGGTTACCAAATCCAGAGAACCGGAAATTGTCGAAATATTGCTCCACTTTTTCAGTTTTGAATCACCCAAGGAGTAGACGGAGTGTTATGAAAGTCTACAAGTTTCGATTCGACGCGCTCGTAAAGCTATACTCGACATTGATGCTGTCACTTCATGGCTTCGAATGGGGGAAATTAAAGCTGAGTAAATTGTCCTTTAACTTTAAAACGCTTAGCTATGGTGTCAGTTCAAAACCAGACGCGTAAATCCAAAATGCAGACGTTCGGAACTTCAAGTCGCGTCAGTCACGACTCAAGCGGGTTTTATGAGCGCAAAATTTATAACAGCGTACAAGAAATCGGCAACCCGCAGTCAGAACATGTAAACGAATGTAGTGTAGACGTAATCAACAAAATCTTTAGCCACTCAAGCACCAACATGCATGAGTTACCCGACAATTGCATACATCTGATGGTAACGTCACCGCCGTATAACGTCGGCAAGGCGTATGACGATGACCTGTCAGAAGGCGAGTATTTTCAACTGCTGAATTCTGTCTGGAAAGAAGTTTACAGAGTTCTTGTTCCAGGTGGGCGTGCGTGCGTCAACATCGCCAATTTAGGGCGTAAGCCCTACATTCCGCTAAACGCAAAGATCTCGAATCAAATGACCGACATCGGATTCTTAATGCGTGGGGAAATAATTTGGGACAAGTCTGCCAGCGCTGGAACGTCCTGTGCTTGGGGAAGTTGGAAATCAGCGTCGAATCCTGTTTTAAGAGACACGCATGAATACATTCTTGTCTTTTCTAAAGGGAAGTATAACCGTGAGGAAAAAGACAAAACATCCACGGTTAGCAGAGAAGAATTTCTGGAACTTACCAAAAGCATTTGGGTATTCCCCGCAGAATCAGCAAAACGCGTCAATCACCCTGCACCATTTCCCGTCGAGTTACCGAGAAGGTTAATTCAACTCTACACGTTTGCAAACGATATTGTTCTTGATCCCTTTATGGGTTCGGGAACAACTGCTGTCGCATCGGTTCAATCTGATCGATCCTATGTAGGCTATGACACTTCAGTGGAATACGTTCAGACCGCGCAATCCAGGTTGGCGGCGCTGTAGAAAATCCATACGAAAGTAGACTTGAGATAAAAGGTGACCGCGAAGGTCGGAGTCGGTTTCAGACTGATTACGAGCCTTGCGGTCTCAGGCGCATCAAACCTTCAAATAACCCGCCGTCACTGGTGATGTAGAGCCAGCCGTCAGGACCCACCGCCACTCCCGCAGGACGTGCCCAGCGACTCCCCGTCTCGTCTTGGAACCCAGTGATTAATGGTTCCACAGCAACTGCCTTTGCACCTTCGAACCGAACCAGTACTACTGCAGGCGGCCGGCGACTCTCGGGTGGGCCGCTAAAACCGCCATCCGGCTGAGTGCCCCATGATCCGTGCAATGCAACGACAGCACTGTTGACGAAGCGTTCATCCAACGCACCTTCGGGGGCAAATGTCATACCGAGCGGCGCATTGCGTGCCGGGAATGTGGCAACCGGTATTTCCACTGCATCTTTTGAGAATGGCGGGTCCGAATCGATGCAGTCATCACGATTGACGTGCTTTCCGTCGTATTGAAACCAGGGCATGCCATGAAACGAGCCTGGTGTGATTTTCGAAAAATATTCTGGTGGCAATTCAAATCCGTGATGGTCGGGACCATTGTTTGTGGCATACATGACACCAGAGGTTGGATGCCAGTCAAAATCAACCGGATTTCTGAGACCTGAAGCGAAAGGCTCCAAAAAGGCAACGGTGCCAGACTCGTTAATGCGAAACATTCCACCTCGTCGATGACGAAAGGGGTAATCATTAGAAATCATCTGATCAGAGCAATTTCCCGATATACCCACACTGACATAAAGCGCTCCATCCGGACCGACTCTGACAGTTCGCGAAGCGTGCCCGGCTCCACCTGGTAGCGGTGAAACGACCTCAATTGAATCAACATTCGCTTGCTGAGCATCAGAATCATAGGGTAGTTTGAGGAGCTGCGGCGTTGTTGCGACGAACAACTCATCGTCCCTTATAGCGATACTGTGTGGATAGGAGGGGAGCCACAGATATGGCATCGCGTTCATATAAGGTGGATTCAGCTTATAGACATGCTGTCCAGAACCGATATACATATCCCCATTCGGTGCAAACTCTATCATGCGAGGATAGTTCAACTCTGCAGGTAACAGTTCAAGCTGATAGCCAGCTGGCACTTTGACATTAGCCAAGCCAAAACTTGGGTGATCGAGCAATTGATCCTGTAGAGCAAGTTCATTGGCATGGGCAGGTACAAAAAATACCAGTACCAGGAGTGTGGGCAGGAGTCTTTTCATTCTTAGCAGAAAACCTCTCATGCCAGCAGTATATCCTTGGCGCGATTGATTCTTGCGGCTACCCAGGTTGACCCACCTCGATCTGGGTGATTGCGTTGCATCAAAGTTCTATGTGCCTCAATGATGTCCTGTTTCGAAGCCGATTCGTCAAGTCCTAAAATTTCCAGTGCTTCCTCGCGGGTCATTTCATCTGCGCCAGGTGGTGGCACCTGTTCCTCAGCGTGCTCCTTGACGTATTCTTCCCATTCGTCTGGACGCATGCGACTCAGGTAGGTTTCAAGCAGTGAGTAAGATTGCTGGTCCTTACGTTGACATTCAACCAGTAGTTCAGCGAGTTCATCAATACTCAGTTCATTCAGTCTCTGCCCCTTGAAATTCCCGTAAATTACTTCGCCCTGAATTTCTCCGCTGTCATGATCCAGCGTCATTTCAAGGAACTTTGTCTTGACATCTGAAGTCTGACCAGGCTTTGATCCTGGAACAGGGCCGCCCTTCCATGACTTGAACATGTTGTAGGCGCTTCGAAGCATGATAATACGCTGGATCCAAGGGACAGCGGCTAGAATCAATGCAAAAAACGCGGGTAGTTTTGCTGTCAATATCAGCACCAGAAGAATGCCGACAGCACCGTATAGCAAAGCCAGTTTGAAGTATTTCTGGCGATTGATCTGGCTTGCGCTGCTGCCAATCTTGCTTACGATCCACATCAGCCCGATAACCAAGACCAGAATCAGAAATAGACGCGCCATTTTTCAGCTGCCCTTAATCTGATGTGTCAGTTGTGCGACCACACCCTTGCGTCTGCTGCTCAGCTGTTCCAGCGCTTTGCGTCCACCCGTAGCATAAACTGCAACAGCTGCTAGCAGATCTTTGAGTTGCTGGGCACTGGATGCGTCAAATCTACAGTACGCTCCACCACTCAATTTTGCGATTTCGCGGAAAGCTCTTGCTGCATTCGGGTCGTACCCTTCGTGGAACATGAATGCAGGAACACCGTTCAGCCCCAGATGTCCGGCTTTATCAGAAAGACGATCGATATCCTCTTCCATGGCATCACCGACGAACACCAGTGCGTTGACGCGCTGCTTTCGCGTTTCTCGCAAGGTGTGGTCCAGTAATCGACCGACTTGAGTCAGTCCTCCTATACACTTGACACTGCTCATGAGCCGATGAAGAGCTGTTGCTGAACTTACCCACTTACTCGCGAAAAACTGATGAAAGCCGCGATAAAAACACATTTGAACATCGAGTCCCCCTTGTGACGCTGTCGCAGTGAACATCTCTGACTGAATGTGACAGGCCTGGTCCCACATCGGCTCGCGGCTGGCAGTGGCATCCATTCCGAAAATCAGACGCCCGCGGCTGGAACTTGCTACAGGTCGGGGTGCTAACTCCACCTGTTTAAGGAAAGAATCGACCTCAGAACTGGTTGATTTAGTCAGTTCGGTGTTTTTTGATTTTGGCATTCTGCACCACCCTTGTGATTAAGGCAGAATAACGAACCTACTGATTTTTGTATTTCATGATCCGGTCAACAACTTCAAATGCATTGACCGAAAGATTGTCGGTATTCGCAATGACATCCAGTCGGTCGTACATAGCCTTTTGTCGTTTTTCGTCATAGCGTCCGATTTCTGAAAAGGCCTCCGCCAACTGAGCTGCACCGAGTGGGTTGTACTTGTCAATGTTGAGAATATTGTTCTTCAAAAGTTCATAACCGCTGCCGTCTGACACATGAAAACAGTATGGATTCGCATGACAGAATGCGCCAATCAATGAATATACCCGGTTTGGGGTGTGATAACTGAACGACTGGTGAGAAGATAGACGAATGACATTGCGCAGGGTATCATCTCTTGCAGCACTTGCCTGAATTCGAAACCACTTGTCAACCACACCTGAGTCTTCTTTCCACTTGTCGTAAAACGCGGCCAGCGCTGTTTCTCGAAAGGTGCTGTTTGAATTGACCAACGCCTTCAGCGCAGCGGAAAGATCAGTCATGTTTTTAGCAAATCTGAATTGGTCAACTGCGAGTTGATGGACAACTTCGTTATCAAGCTCGATCAGCATTCCCAAGCATAAATTGCGCAGACTTCTTTTGCCAATTGCTTCTGCACTCAAGTCCGTCGGCGGATCAAGGCTTTGATACAGGTCAACAAAGCGGTCAAAAAATCTCTCCGCAACAGTTCGAATCAGCAGTCGCCGAGTATGATGAATGGCGACTGGATCAATGACATCCATCGCTTGAGCAATTGCGATTTCAGATGGTGGGTTCAGCAGCAGGACACTGAATTGTGGGTTAATCAGGGCATCGTCAAGTACAGAGGAATAAGTGTCAAGGAAAGCGTCGTTTACCTGCGGTGTTTGATTTTTCTGAGAAGCATTGACCATCTCCAGCAGGCAGAATTTTGCAATTCGCTGCCATGCGTCCCAGCGGCAAAAAGGATCATCATCATTTGCGAGTACTGCGTGAAGTTCTCCATCAGCCTGAGAATCCTCTATCACAACCGGCGCACTAAAGCCGCGCAGCAGTGACAGTGTTGGAGATTCTTTGACACTTGAAAATTCAAAGGTTTGTTTATGTTCTGTCAACTCAAGTAGAAACTCATCGGCCAGCTCGGTCGTGTTTCCGTTAAGAAACTGGCATTTTTGCCGACCACTCTTGCTCAGCAAAGAAAGCTGTATTGGAATGTGCATCGGCGTACCTGGTACTTCAGGTGTCGAATCGGGTGGTATTTGTTCCAGTGTCAATTGAAAGGACGAATTATTCAAGTTGTGGTTTCGATACACTCGAACTTTCGGGGTACCAGCAACGTAATACCATCGACGAAACTGCTGAAGATCGCGGCCGCTGGCTTCTTCCATTGATTGAATAAATTCTTCGATCGTTACCGCACAACCGTCATACCGCTCAAAATAGAGGTCCGTTGCCTCTCGATACTTTTTCGGACCAAGCAGGAGATACAGCATACGGATGAGTTCGGCGCCTTTGTTGTACACCGTGATGTTGTAGAAATTGTCAATTGTGAGATACGAATCCGGCTGTACTGCATGCCGTTTGGGACTGGCGTCCTCTCGGAACTGGTGAAGTTTCACGAGATGAACGTCGTGAATTCGCTGAACTGCGGCCGACCCCATGTCAGCGCTGAACTGCTGATCTCTGAAAATGGTGAAGCCTTCCTTTAGACTCAGCTGAAACCAATCGCGCAGCGTTACCCGGTTTCCCGACCAGTTGTGAAAGTATTCATGTGCGATTACGCTCTCGATGGCATGAAAGTCTTGATCTGTCGCGGTTTGCGGATTTGCATAGACATACTTCGAATTGAAAATATTGAGACCCTTGTTTTCCATTGCCCCCATGTTGAAATGATCCACTGCAACAATCATGAATCGATTGAGGTCATACTCACGGCCGTACACCTTCTCATCCCATGCCATTGCCCGTTTCAGACAGTCCATTGCATGTCTACATTTATCGAGATGCGCTTTCGTTACATAGAATTCAAGTTTAACGTGTCGATTTGACTGCGTTTGAAATTCGTCTTCAAGAACTGCCAAATTTCCGGCGACCAGAGCAAACAAATAACTTGGTTTTGGGTGTGGATCATGCCACGTGACGAAATGCATGCCGTCTGACAGATCACCCTGATCAACTAATTCTCCATTTGACAGTAGAACTGGAAAATCGGATTTGTGCGCTTTGATCGAGACAGAGTAGCGACTAAGAATATCTGGTCGATCCGGAAAATAGGAAATATTACGAAACCCTTCTGCTTCGCATTGAGTGCAGATGATTCCGTCCGAGATATACATGCCTGACAAGGCAAGGTTACTGGAAGGGTCGATGGTGTTGCAGATACCAAGTTCAAACTCGTCAGGAGGATTGGCAATCGATATTCCCCTTTCACCTACTGTGTACTTGTCAGTCGTGAGCGTTTGACCATTGAGTTCGATTGAAACCAGATTAAGATTTACACCGTTGAGAAAAAATGCCTCCTTCTCACCAGCGCAGGTATTTCGTTTGACTGACAGTTTCGATTGAACATAGGTATTCGACTCATGGAGATCAAATTCCAGGGAGACTTCCGAAACAGAAAAAGGTGCAGGTCGATAGTCCGCAAGATAGGTGCGTTGAAGTTGATCGGTTGACATCAATTCCAATGGTGTCGGGTGCAAACCCGACTGGCTTATCTGAAACTACCAGTTGGCGACCCAGTTGCTCACAAAATTACGACACCAGTCACCCATCTTCTCTCCGTAACGGGATTCATCTTCAAGTTGACGCTCGGCAGATGGAACACCTTCCCCAACGAGAGATGTACTTCCGTGGTTCAACCAGTCTTTCATGACCGGGCGTGTCACCTCTGGATGAAACTGAATTCCGTAGGTATTGGAGTGATAGCGAAACGCCTGGTTTGGAAATAGCTTGCCTCTAGCCAGCAACTCACAGTTGTCCGGTAAAGTAAATCCTTCTCTGTGCCACTGATAGAAATACGATGGTGCTGGTAGAAAGTCTTGTGCCGCGGCGGTTGGAGTAACTTCATGAAATCCTATTTCTCGAAGCTCGCGCGGGTGTGGAGCGACAGTTGCCCCTAAAGATTTTGCGATCAGTTGTGCACCAAGACAAATACCAAGTGTCGGGCGTTTATCGGAGAGCCAGTTTGAGAGCCATTCAAGTTCCTCATCAATGTAGGGTCTGTCAGGACCGTCATTAGCACTTTGGATTCCACCGTAAATCAAAAGTGCGTCATATTCATCGGGATCATTGGGTATGGGGATTCCGAGTGCGGGATTGACATGAGTTTGCTCGAATCCGTTCTCGCTGAAATATTTCGCCACATGGTCATCCCTGACGTCTTCCATGTGTCTGACAGTCAAAACTCTTTTATTAGACATATTCAATCCCAATTAAGACTTATCAACGAGGTGTGTAAGGTTCCGGTCGGACTTCAAAAGCTGATCAGACGACAAACATGATCAGCACGATGATCAGCAACACAACTGCACCGATGGGTAGCAGAAAACCGGGCCAATCTTTTTCAGCTTTGCGGGCTTCTTCATTGAGCTTTTTTAGCCCTGGCAATACAAAAATGATCAAGCCAATGGCCAAAACCCCAACGACAATCATTTCCCAAGTGGCAAGTTCTTCTCCCATATCGAATCAGTACAGAAGTTACTGGCTGCGAAACTCAAGCATTTTACTTGCTTACTATGTTCAAATTTTACGATCGGCAAACTTCACGCTACGTTTGCGGACGCTACGCTATGCTATATCAGTCGCCTATCGTTCGTATAGATAGTGACGAATTTTCGAGATTCAAACCAGTTCGCGCGGAATGACAAAGTCTACAAACTGAGCGGTGTTCATTCTGACTTCCATCCAGTTTTCCACCGGTACATCACACACCAGGGTAGCTGCGGTTGGATACAGCATAAAGGCATGATGGCGCGGGAACACCCGCAGTATGGATTCAGCAAAAATTCCAATGCCCGGATTGTGTCCCAATACCAATACTGGCGATTCAGTCGCTTGTGCCAAAACATCCAAAATAGAGTGAGTGGAACCGTGGTACAGGTCTGATTCGTATCGAACGTCGCAAGGATGAGGCATGAATTTCTGAATTCTATTCCAAGTTTCCGTAGTCCTTGCCGATGTGGAACACAGTACAGTCTTTGGAATGTGCCCGTATTCTACAAGCCATTTGCCAATTGCATCGCTGGATTTGCGTCCGCGTTTGGACAGTGGTCGGTCGTGATCACTGAGGTAGGGTTCATCCCAACTGGATTTTGCATGTCTTGTGAGAATTAGTCGCATTTGTGGTGGTTCAGATTAATCGGGTCTTCACCTTTAGGCATTAAACATGATTTGAATTTGTGAATCGGATTATCAACTCAATAGCCGAATTTAGCAATACCTGATGTGTGTTTTCGTCCTATTTCACTCAAGAGGAATCACAAAGAACCTGCGCGTGAGTTTCTGTTGTCACTTAATTTTGTAGATTCCAATCGATTTTCATCTTGAGCTTCAAATGTTTCATCGTTTCCGATTTCTCATGTACCGCTTGATTCCAAGAAAAAAGGCAGGCCAAGGCGACCTGCCTAAACTGAAACCGCAAAACTCGAGTTTAAAATGCTCAAATTTTGGGCTTCCAAATGGAGACAAATGAGCTTTGCAATATTTTGACACGAAATGCTCCTTTTAGTTTCGCTTTTTTCAATTTTTTTAATGAAAATCCCTTGATTTAAAATTTTTCCACAAAATCAGGTCGGTTGGCTCCCATACGTGATCAACAATCAGGTGAACAACATTGCTGGCAACCTGTAGCCTGCCTTCAACCCCTAACAGAGAAAGTGATTTTGCTAATGTCGAATAGCGTTCAAAGTATTTTGGCCAGAATACTGCGTTGACGTAGCCTGTTTCATCCTCTAGTGTCATAAACACCACACTGGAGGCACTTGCCGGTCTCTGTCTGCAGATCACCGCTCCGACATAACGTATCCTACACCCGTCGGGCATTTGACCGACAGCCTTCGCAGTTGGAAGTCCCATCGTACGCATTTGATCCCGGTAATGCATCAGCATATGTCCGCGACTGCTCACTCCAGTGCTTTGATAGTCCCAGGCGGTGGATTCTTCATCTCTCAAAGCTTCGAATTGAACCTGAAAATCGGGAGCTGTAACCAGGTCTTTCTGACTGTTCACACCGTGGGCTTCCCACACGGCAGTCCTGCGGTTGTTTGCCAGCCCTCGCAGCGCACCGGCTTCAGCCAGTTTTCGTACCGCATTTTTTGAGATGCCGGTCTTGTAGACCAGATCCTGAATGGATACAAAATTATTGGGTGCGGATTCAAGCAACTGGAGATCCTTGTCGCTTAACCCTTTCACATAGCGCAATCCTATCCTTAGCGCATATCCGCCAATGCTCCTGGAATCGGGTTCAATGGTGCAATCGTGTCGGCTGAATCTGATATCAATCGGCAGGATCTCCACACCATGTCTGCGCGCATCTTCAATAATGGTCGAAGGAGAATAAAATCCCATAGGCTGGGAATTCAATAGCGAGCAGGCAAATTCTGAAGGGTAGTGACACTTAAGGTAGGATGCTGCATAAGCGATTAATGCGAAACTGGCTGAGTGAGACTCTGGAAACCCGTACTCACCAAATCCCCGAACCTGTTCGAACACTTGTTCGGCAAATTGCTGTGAGATGCCTTTAGCCACCATGCGACTGATCAGCTTTTCCCGATGTTTTTCCAAACGATCAACTCTGCGCCAGGCGGCCATGTCGCGGCGCAGTTGATCGGCTTCGCCCGGCTCATAATCAGCCGCGACCATGGCCAGTTTGATCACTTGTTCCTGAAAAATAGGAATCCCGAGCGTTTTGCCTAACACTGATTCCAGCGATGGGTGTGGGTAGGTAACCGGTTCTTGACCACTTCGTCTTCGAAGATAGGGGTGTACCATTCCGCCTGATATCGGCCCGGGACGGACAATCGCAATCTGTACGACCAGGTCATACCACTTTTCCGGCTTAAGCCGGGGCAGCATGCTCATCTGTGCACGGCTCTCAATCTGAAAGACGCCGGTGGTATCCGCCTTCTGCAGCATTGCGAATGTTGCAGCATCGTCTTTTGGAATAACGCTCATATCCAGTTTGACGTCCCGGTGCTGCATGACCAGATCAAAGCATTGGTGCAGTTGGGTGAGTGCTCCCAGTCCCAATAGATCAACCTTGAATATTTTCATCGCCTGAATATCATCCTTCTCCCACTGAATGACAGTGCGATCGGCCATCGTGGCATTTTCAACCGGAACCATTTCATGGACATCGCTAACGGTGAACACAAATCCACCAGGGTGAATCGACAGATGCCGGGGGTAGTCGATGATTGAATTAGCGAGAGTCATCAACAGCTGATAGATTTGAAGCGAGGGGTCGAGACCGGCTTTTACAAAGTCACCTTCTGTCACCTGTCCATATGAATTGATCTGTTTGGAAAGTCGCTGCAGTTCAAGTTCAGGCAAATCGAGTACCGAGCCGACATCACGTACCGCAGAACGGCTTCGATAGCGAATGACGACAGCCACCATTGCGGCATGACTTCTTCCATAAGCTGAGTAAACGTACTGAATGACTTCTTCGCGCCGCTGATGTTCAATATCAAGGTCGATATCCGGTGGTTCGTTACGTTCCCGAGACAAAAACCTTTCGAACAAAAGGTCCATGTTGACCGGATCGATATTGGTGATTCCGAGACAAAAGCAGACAGCCGAATTTGCCGCCGAACCGCGTCCCTGGCACAGAATGTTCTGTTGTTTGCACCACTTGACGATGCGATGCATGGTCAAAAAATAACTGCCATAGCCTAGTTCCTTGATCAGCTGAAGCTCGCGGTCAATCTGATTGCTAACGGCCTTGGGGATGCGTCCGCAATAGCGTTCAAAAGCACCTTGCCAGGTGAGTTCATGAAGTGTTTCGGTCACAGTCAGGCCGTTGACATTTTTTTCATCCGGATAAACGTAATGAAGTTCATCCAGCCTGAATCTACACCTTTCAGCAATCTCCATCGTGGCCTGCACGGAAGACTGACTGTCAGCAAAAATGCTGGTAAAGTTTTTTGCATCCACCAATTGGTGTAAAGCATTAGGCTTGAGCAGATTCTCGCAGTTGGCAAAACTTCGTTTCAATCGAATGCAACTGAGCAAATCCTGGATTGGACGCTGCCTCGCCGAGTGGTAGAGGGTTTCCAATGCGGCAACGGTACGAACACCGTAGCGCTTTGCATAACGTCTGGCGCGTGCCTCAAGCAAAGGATCCTGTGATTCCTGATGGCGGCAGATCATGATGAAAAACTGTTTGCCAAAGGCTTCGCTTAATTTGCTGAAAACATCATCCGAGGATCGTTCTTCGAAGATTACTGCATTTTCCGGTGGCCAGATGGCATACAGTCCTGGCGCATGGAGACAGCATTCTTCGAGTGTGACGGCACTTTCGCCTTTTTCGCATCTAAGTCGTCCGAGTGTGATGAGTTTGCACAAATTGCTATAACCCGTTTTGTCCCGGACGAGTAGCACAATACTGAACGGCAAAAGGCCGGTTTCTGAAATGGTGACTTGCGAGCCGATAATCAGATGAACATTGTGTTCGAGTGCCGCGAGGTGTGCCTTTACGATTCCATAGACACCATCGCGATCAGTCAGTGCGATGGATTGCAAACCAAGTTGCGCAGCCTTGCTGATGTACTGTTCAGGAAAACTTGCGCCTTCCAGAAAGGAATAGTTGCTCTTGCACCACAAAGGGGTGTAGACAGATGAAGACATGGTTATTGAACGAATCCCTGTGCATACCACTGACGGCTCAATCTGTCGTAGAAAATCCATTGTGCATTTCCCGACGAGGTTTCGACAAAATAGTCGTTGCGCTGAACACTGTTTTCGCGCCACCAGAAACCGGAGATTGAATAAGGTCCAAAAATCCGTTGTTGTGAAGTCTGGTGAGGCACCGAAATGCGTCGCGGATGGTCCAGAAAGCGTCGTATCATGGCAGTGTTAGCTGGCTGTGTTGGTGTGATATGCCGCAATTCGTCAAAACACTCCCACCGGAAAGAATCTTCGGGCAGGTGTGATTTGCGGCATTTTGCCCGAAAAACTGCTCCCGTTCCAAACTCAGCTTCAATGCGGGCAATGGCGCGATTGGCCTTGAAGATGATTTGCCCGGTTTTGGCCAGAGCCGGGAGGAGATTGAGCTGCGGGTCTGGCAATGCCCCGGGAATTAGGTGTATTGCAAGTTTTGTGACACCTTCATTCAATTCGATTGCGTGAAGACGCAGGCGCAGAAGATCAGTCAGCGTCGTCATGGTCAGGGTTGGTTTTGCGGTTTGTAGTTTTTCACGGCTAACCCCTCCGTCGTCCCGAGTCAGACGGAGATGGATTGTGCTGACGCCTTGGACTTGGGTTTTCATTCTTTCAAGCAGCGGTTCGAACAGAGTTAGAATGACTGCGATAAGACGTTCCGCGTCGCTTTCTGTATAGTCGAATTCCGCCTGGGCTGTATAAGGCTCGGGGAAACTGGTGCCGCGTACTGCGCTGTCCCGTTCCTTTGCCTTTCGAACCAGTTCGAACATGGGTTCGGCAAATCTGGACCGTACTTCCCAGTCTGGAAAGGCTTCAAGGTCACCAACGGTGTGTATCTTCAGTTTTTCAAGCTCCTTGAGTGGTTTCATCGGCAGTCCAAGTTTCTTAAGTGGTGTGGCAAAGGCTGCATCCAGCTCACTTTTGGGGTTCTGGAATAGAACAACTCCACTTGTCGCACTGACTGCAGTTCGGGTGCCAAAACGGGTAAACCCGATCACAATGGCTGTCTTCAGGTTCTCCTTTTCCAGCAAGGCTTCTTGCAGACGAAGTCCCCAGTCACTAAGATCTGGTTCAAGACGCGTCATGCCGTTGACGTCAAGGTAATAGGCACCAAACAGCTCGGCGACTGGTTCAACTACAGGGCTGAAAAGACCGAGCAAATTAATGAGCCGTTTGTGAACCCGACCGATCTGGTGTGGGTGAGGGTAGGTTGCATGCAGATCAGGACAAAGGCCAATAGCGTTGGCGTAAGACAGGCCTGGAAAAATGCCACGCTTTGCTGCACGCCGGTCAACCGCCATTATGGTTGCATGGCTGTCACTGCGGTCGACCAGTGCGATGGGGAGCCGAAAATCTTTGGGCAGTTCGCGACGCGATAACTGAAAGAGCAGATCGTGCACGTAGACGCAGGCAATCTGGTTTGACTGGGATGTGTAAGTCACAACATCGCCCAAAATCAATAGTATCCAGCAACGCCGGTAAAATACGCACTCCAGTGCCAGTGAGTACTGCGTCTTTTGTCACGCAGGATATGAATCTTGCACAAAAACTCATCCTCCCTGATGCGTTCCCGCGTGGTATGGGCACGCAAGGACACCAGTGAGCCAAGCGAAGGTTCTTCAATCTTTTTTTGTGTCACAAACAAGACGCATGCATCGTGTTTACGGACCAAGGCATTCAGTTGAGAGAGCCGTGCAGCTGGCAAGGCGTGATTGGTACCGAGATCAAGTATTACCAGTCGAAAGGCGCCGCTTCGAATCAGTATCTCGGCACTTCGACCGGCATTCCGGCAGTCGGGCATCCGCAGTATCGGGAAATTATCCAGATCAATACCGTTTCGTTCCGCATCAGGCGGGTAAAACACACTATCCAGCATCCCGATCCAGGCGGCACATTCACCACTGGCCTGCGCCTCGCACACCAGAAGGAATACGAGGCTGAGTGCCGCAATCGGCTGTGGTTCTGAAATTTCAACCAGCCTGCCGGATACCTCTTGCAGATTCCACTGCGGCTGGCTGGAGAGGGTCGGCTGAGTCAGTTGCGAAAGCGGCTGCAGTAAAGGTTTAGCCATTCAGTTCCTCGTCAATCAAACTGATGGCTTCCAGATAGCGTCGCACCTCAATGACTTTACCGATGATTGTCAGGTCTTCCGGTTTGGGTGAAAGAACTGGGTAGGCATCGTTGTGAGGCCGCAGCTGAATCCGGTTTCTGACGCGACGGAATTCTTTGACGGTTGCCTCACCATCAACCATTGCCACAACGATGTCACCCTGATGAATTTCGGATTCAGAGCGAACCAGCACAATGTCGCCGTGCAAAATACCTGCACTCATCATACTGTCCCCGTTGACGCGAAGTCCAAAGACGGTCTGTTCTTCAGAGTTGAACCGAACCGGGATATAGCCTTCGATTTCCTCGACTGCGATGTTAAAGGGACCGGCAGGAACGCGCCCGAGAATGGGGGCCAGACGGCTTGAATGTGCTGTGCCGGGCAGCCGGTAACCGCGGGACTTGCCGGGCACCTTCACCAACCGTCCTTCTTTAACCAGTGCATCCAAATGGCTTTTGGCGGATTGGACCGCCCGCATGTGAAAAGCTGTCTGAACTTCACGTACGGTTGGCGGTTCGCCGTCCAGCAGTCGCTGGCGCACGAATTGGTAGATTCGGTTGCGTGTTACGCCGGGTTTTGTATAGGCCATGGCTTGAACCTGGTTGTTAAACTGTTCAATATGATAACAGACAAAAGTATGTTTTAGTATTTTTTCAAAAATACTTCAATTGCAATGGATTGAGCGCGCAAACATGCGTTTTTGTGAAATCGGATAACTGATGCGGCAGAACCAGTCAGGAAAACGGTGCTGACAGGTTGCAAAGTAAGTTGCTTGCGCTGATGCTCAGGACGCTACCAGAGCAGGGTGCGAGCGCGCTTGAAGGCTCTCAGGAATGTGTGGGTCGAAAGGAGTGCTATTCGCGAAAGTCCAGGCGAACCAGTCGCTTGGTGTCTAAGTCGTCCAGCAGCGCTCAAAGCGAAAGTTTTAGCAAACCTGCATGGCTACTGGCCTGTGAAATCACCGATGTTTTGAAGATATGAAACGGGGCGATGTCGCTCGCTCAATGATCGTTTTCGATTGAAATTGTTTGAACAGGGAAAAGTATTCAAAGTTGTTTATTGTCGCAAATAAACTGAGTTAGGAGTTTCACTCGTTTGGGTCGCGCGCAATTCTGGCGATTGTGACTCATTTTCGATATATGTTGTATATCGTCTCTACTTTGCTAAATACAACTCGTCTTAAAAATTTAGCGAAAGCCAACAATGCAAATTTTTTATTATGCCAACCATGGATTGATGGTTTTCAATTCAGCAGCATCGAATGGAGCCGTATCACGCGTCGCCACCATCATTGAGTTGGCTGCCGCAGTCGCCGCAATATATCCGTCGGCCACCGAAATTGCCTGCCCTATAGATCGCGCTCTCGCCATAATATTCGCATAGGATTGTGAAGCTGATAGGTCGAATGCTAACACGCGTCCGACAAAAATTGGTAACACCTTTTGTTCCAAATTCTCGTGCAGTCGATCACGGCGGTGACCGACTGGTAGCGACTGGACTCCAAAACGCAACTCAGCGACGGTTATTGCGGACAGATATAGAGTTTCCAACGTTTGGCCATCGAGCCATTCGACAACACGGGGTTCTGGGTCTCTGCGTAACGGTTCCGAAACCACATTGGTGTCTAGAATAATCATTCGAGATTGATAGGTTGGCTCGGTGTAGTTTCGCGTTTTGCAAAATTGGCAAACTCCTCATTTGTCAGGTTCGAAATCCGGCCAATGGAGGACAGCATCGATCCCAACCGTATCCGTCCCTCCGGTTGAGTTGATTCTTCAAGAATAACGCGCACTTCTGCTTCCGTACTGCGACCGTGTAGGGCTGCACGTACGCGTAAAGCGCGATGCACCTCGTCGGGCACGTTGCGCACGGTTAGTGTGGCCATAGTCAGTTCCTCAATTTGATTTCAATGCTTTCATTATCAAATATGGAAGCAAATTATACAAGTGCCGATGAGCAGGTATTCAACCTACCGCGCCACTCAGGGAGTTAGGGCTCACAACAATTGCTGGAATAGATATGGAAGGAGAAGCCACCGTGGGTGTGGAGACTCTGGCTGAGGAGAATTGTTGGCTTCGTTATGAGAGTTGGCTGTTCTGCTATGCCAACGCTTGACTTCGGAAGCAGGTACACAAAGAAGAGTTCTTGTGCTTCATCGAATTCTGGCAAATTCTCTCGCATTTCTGGTCTAGCGATTGACCAATCTTGCGACTCGTACGGTTCGTGAGATGATGGAAGAGCAACATACAGAAGCGATTATCGACAGAGATTTTTTCTGGCAAGCGGATCACATTTGTCAACCAAAGCCAAGCTATTTCGAAGCGATACCCGAATGGGCTAAAATGAAGTTTGGGTACTTTAGAGGAGGAAAGCAGTTTTGAATGAGTCCAGTTTGGCCGATGCGGGATTGCGAACGACACTTCCGCGAAGACTGATCCTCAATATTATGGAAAACTCAGCGCAGCGCCATCTGGGTGCGGAAGACATTTATCGCGCACTCCACGAATCAGGTGAAGAGGTTGGTATTGCGACTGTCTATCGTGTGCTGACGCAGTTTGAGCAGTCCGGCATCGTAATCAGACATCGCTTTGATGGTGACAAGGCCTATTACGAATTAAATAATGAAGAGCATCATGATCACATGGTATGTGTCGAGTGTGGACGCGTGTTTGAATTTATCGACGATGCAATTGAACAACGTCAACGGGAGGTGGCGAGTGCGGCAGGTTTTGTTTTGCAGGATCACTCGCTGTGTTTGTACGGAGTCTGTGAAGGTATGCAGTTTTCTAAAAAATGCTCGATGCCAAAAGAAAGTGAGCCAGGTATCTATCAGGTCGAAGAGGAATAAGCAGGTTGGCATGTCTGCATCTGTTGTTGACAGTGTGAACTGCTTTGAATTAACTGCCAACTGACTACAGATAGAGTTAATTTGTCATTCGATTAACCGACTTCGAGAACAATCTTTTCCAGTCCCGATCCACGATTCAAGAATTGTGATCGATTACAAGCTCCAGACGCCGTCCGGCAAACCACGGTCCCGCTCCATTCCGATCAACTTTTCTGGCACTACCGGCGAGGCAAACGCTATCACCGACGTTGACGAGGTCTCTGTTGGATATCGAACACTCATATCGGGTGATGGAATGAGAGTTGTCGGTCAGGGGCCGATTCGAACCGGTGTTACAGCAATCCTGCCAAGACCGCATGACGCGTTACACATACCTTGCAATGCAGGATTTTTCAGATTCAACGGCAATGGTGAGATGACTGGAGCGCATTGGATTGAAGAGTCAGGTTTGCTGCAGTGGCCAATTGTGCTGACAAATACTCATTCCTGCGGGGCAGCGCAAGCAGCTGTGACCAAATGGGTTGTGTGCCACTATCCCGAGCATGCGACTGAAGGGGTATTACCGGTGGCTGCCGAGACGTTCGATGGCGAGTTAAACGATATCAACGGTTTTCATGTAACAGATGAACATGTGATTTCGGCCATTGAAAGTGCCACTCACGGACCAATTGAACTAGGCAGTGTTGGAGGTGGCACCGGTATGGTCTGTTATGATTTCAAAGGTGGTTGTGGGTCGGCATCGAGAAAAGTTGAAGTGGGAGAGTCTTCCTAAACAGTGGGTGTATTCGTACAGGCCAATTTTGGTCGCAGGAAAGATTTTGTGATCGTGGGCACACCAGTTGGAAAGAATCTAACCGGTGGTGAAGTTCGCTCTAAGGGAAAAGGATCAGTGATTGCGATTTTGGCAACTGATGCACCGCTATTGCCTCATCAGCTTAAACGTCTGTCGCGTCGAGCTGTCTTGGGCATTGGTCGAACCGGTACTATTGGTAATGATGGGTCGGGTGACCTGTTTTTGAGTTTTTCTACTGCGAAGCCAGTCAAAGCAGATGATGGGATGATGATCTGGCGTCAACTGAGTAATGATTTTTTGGACCCTTTGTTTGAAGCAGTTGTACAGGCGACTGAGGAATCAGTGGTTGATTCGATGATTGTGAATGAAACTATGACTGGTTGTGATGGCACGACAGCTTACGCTCTCAGACACGACAAACTGCGTCATTTACTACAGGGAAAATGATTGACGACATTTCTGGTTGGCAATGAGCGATGATCAGGAGCTTTCGAGTACAAAATTGATTGGAACCTGGACAACACCTTGAGTTGATTGTCCGTTTTTCTGAGCAGGCTGAAATCGCCATCGCTTCACAGCCTTTCTTGCGGCTTTGTCAAGCCTTGAATAGCCACTCGATTCAAGGACCTTCACTTCCTTTGCTTTACCTTTGCGATCAACAACCACGCGAAGAATGACTCTTCCCTGCTCATCATTGACGCGGGAGAGATAAGGATAGCGAGGTGCTTGATTAGGTAGTCCTTTAATTCCGTATTTCGGTGCCACATCAGATGAGAATCCGCCAAAATCGATTTTCTGCGTGACGGTGTTGGTCGTACCCTGAGCACTACGGTTCACCTTTTGCTGAACTGGGTCTATGGATGCAACCTGGTGCCTTTCTTTTGGGATTGATTTCTCATTAGTTTCTGCTAAGTCGATGCGGCCGGGTGATTCATGAATCGTTAGAGGACTGGAGTTATCGAATTCTGGCTGACTTTCAACTGATGTTTCTGAAGCTGTCTCCATCAGTTTTGTTTCGGATCCGTCTACTTCAGGTTCGATGACTTGTTCTGTGTTTGTAATTTCAGGTGGGTCTGCTTCTCTTAGAGGTTCATCTTCCAATTGTGTCTTATAGGTGGCATGAATTTCCTCTCGAATTGGAGTTGGCTCTAGTTTTGGTGGGGTATAAGCCAATTGGTCGTTAACCGTAGGTAATTGACCAGTGAACCATGAGTCATTCAGTCCGACAGTTTTTTCGTTTGTAGTCTCTTTATCTAAATCTGTTGTGGTCTGGTTGATTCCCGATACGGGAAAAGTCGGTGAAGGTAGATATTCTGGCTCTACCTGATAGGTGTCGTGCTGGACTGGCTCAATCAGGTCGCTAGCGCTCGCGACCTGAATTTGAGACGCTTCGATCTCCTCTGATGTTACCTCACTCGACGGCAAATGATCAGAATCTACAACTGCGGGTTCTATTTCTTCTGTAGGCCAACTACCCGCAAGTTCTTCAGCATCTGGTATTTCAGCAGCAAGTTGTGCATTTGTCAATACCGGTACATTCGGGGTTTCAACTGGGGTGATGTCCGATTCCAATTTATAGTCCGACTCTGCCATGATCTCAGTTTCACTGTCAATTTCAAAGTAGACTGTCTGACTACTGGTGTTTGCAGGTACCCCTTCCTTGAAATGTGCGAGTTCAATGATTTCAGGTGGTAAGACCTGTGAAATTTCTGTTGTCAGATTCGCAACTGAATTCGGTAATTCAGAGATGCTCGCGACTTGAATCTCGGAATCTGCGGTTTTTTCTGATGTGGGTTCGTTCGATGGTGGTTGATCAATAACTATGGTTGCCGGTTCTATTACTTCGGTGGGCCAGATGCCTGCAAGTTCATCAGCATCTGAAACTTCAGCAAAATGTTCGGCACTCTTTTGTTCCCGGGGGATTCTGTCTTCGGTAGGAGTGATGTCGGAAACTGGTTGAATTTCGGAATCCGTTAAGTGGTCAAGCCCATCGCTAATTCTCGAGTAGGCAGTCTTAGGGATATTTGAAAGTGTCACATCGGTGAATTGATTGTCAATATCAGTTTCAGTCTCATGACTGGAAGTCGAGGCAATTTCGTCCGTGATGTGTTCGACATCAATTAATTCAGGTGGTGAAAACTGCACAGCTTCGATTGCAGTGATAGAGACTGGATAAGACAATTCAGCGATGCCTGTGACCTCAGTCTGAGACTCTGCGATTTCTTCAGGTGATGACTCTTTCGATAGTGGTTGATCGAATTTTGTTGTTTCAGACTCAATTACATCAGTGAGCCAAATCCCAGCAATCTTGTCAGCATCCGAACTATCCACCACCGCTTCTGCACTTTCGTGCATCTCAAAAAGCGAGAATTCAAATGGGGTGATATTTGAAACTAAATCTTGACCTGATTCTGTTTTGTGCTCAATCTCATTATCGATTCTTGAGTTGCTCACCTGACTGGTAAGATTCTCAACTGGTTCTGTCAAATGTAAATCCCGCACACTTTCAGACTCTGTAGGCATTGGTTTTTCTTCAACCTTAACATACGCAGATTCTGTTGATTCCAACTCATTTGGTTCAGACAATTGTTCGGTATTCGGTGATATGTCACTAGATTTGTTTCGGAACGGCTGAACTTCAGCATCGGGGATTTCCTTTGTTGCCTCTTTTTTAACAATTGGTAAAGGTGGTGTCAGTTGATTAATGTCGGAAACTTCCGTTAGCTGATTCGCGTCTACACTTGCGACTGCTGCTGAAACCAACTCATCGGTTACTTCATTGGTTGAATCGGTGGATTCCTCAGCAAGTTGAATAAGATCAATTGAATTGGGTTGAGTTCCTGAATCTAAAAATTGACTAAGATCAGATTCGACTAATTGATTCGCTGCTGTTCCGATTGCATCGAAAACATCCTGAACCAGTGACACCTGAATTGGATTGACAATTTCCAAATGGACTGGCTTTGAACGAATCGCTGAGACGAAAGTTGCCGCGAGACCTGCGTGTACTACTAGAGACAGCAGAACACATAGCAATAAACGTTGGGTACGATTGTTCTTCACCTGATTTACAACCTGTTTCTGGGAATCACAAAAAGTTCATCGTCCATCTTTCCGAAATGTGCCTCAATTCCATAGCACTGCTTTAAATTTTGAGTGGACAATACTGTAGTTGCATCGCCTTCCGAAGTGACTTTGCCCTCAAACAGTAATGTAAGTTTGTTGCAGTAGCGTGCAGCGATGCTTAAGTCGTGCATGACAACAACGACACCAGCTCCATCTGCAACCAACTCCTGAAGCTTATCCATTACATCCAGCTGGTGTGCCGGGTCGAGTCCAGCGATGGGTTCGTCAGCCAAAAGAATCTCCGGCTCCGTCGCCAAGGCTCTGGCGAGCATTGCGCGGGCCTGCTCACCGCCAGACAGCGTTGTGACAGGTCGACTGGCAAACCGCAAAACATCGCAGGTTTCCATTGTCTGACGAACAATTTCCCAGTCTGTAGCGGTTGGTCGTTGCCACTGTCCAAGGTGAGGCATTCGACCTAACATAACAAGGTTTTCGACTGAAAGCGGCCAGTAGCTTCGACTGTTCTGTTCAAGATAGGCAACCTTTTTGGCTACTTCCAGACGATTTTGTCGGTCAACCATCTTTCCGTCGAAAGAGACTTGTCCGGACTCAACTGTTTGTAGTCCACTCAAAGCACGTAGCAGTGTGGTTTTTCCAGCGCCGTTCGGACCAATCAGCCCAATCAGTTGACCCTGGTGAACACTGAACGACAGGCTCGAAAGAATTTGCTGTCCGCGACGCGAAACGCTGATGTCATTCACACTAAGCATAGTCATATGTACTGACGCCTCATGCGTAGTATCAGCCAAAGAAAAATCGGTGTTCCTACCAGAGCGGTGAAAACACCAAGTTTCAATTCCACTCCCAATGAAATCAGACGTACTGCCACATCCGAAAAGAGCAGTAAACTGGCACCTCCCAGTGCGCTTGCAGGAAGCAGGCGGCTAGGTCGGTGACCTACAAAAGGGCGAATCAGATGAGGAACCACCAGCCCAACAAATCCAATTGCGCCTGCTACAGCAGTCGCGGCACCGACAGATGCAGTAACACCAAAAATAATTTTCAGTCTCACAGCGCGAAGATCTATGCCTAGTGTTGCTGCGGTATCTTCACCTAGAGACAAAGAGTCTAGTGCACGGCCAAGCGTTAAAACAAGTGCCATACCAGCAAAAATAAATGGGGCAGCAAGCCAGAAGTGCTCAAAACTGCGATTGGCCAACGACCCGAGCAGCCAAAACACGATTTCAAGTGAGGAAAACGGATTAGGTGCAAGATTCAAAGCGAGTGAGGTCAATGCTCCAGCCATAGTTGAGACAGCAACGCCTGCGAGTATCAGGGTTAAAGCTGAACTTTCTCGACCTGCAATGGTCATCATAACCGCTACCCCTATACCGGCGCCTAACATGCCACCCAATGGAAGAATCCATACATACATGGCCGACAGTCCGAAGTAAATTGTGATGACTGCACCTAGCGCAGCAGATGCAGATACCCCAATCAGACCTGGCTCCGCCAACGGATTTCTTACATATCCCTGCATCGCAGCTCCGCAAAGCCCTAATGCAGCGCCAATCAACAATCCCAGTAATGCGCGTGGCAGTCGTATCTCCTGAACAATCACCGCTGCTGTACTTGGTTCGACAGACAACAAGGCGTAAAGCATGTCAACAGTCTTGATTCCTGCTGGACCTACAGACAATGAGCAGATAAATGCAATCAAAGTCAGCACTATCAGTACCGTTATTAGAGAACGGTAACTCAATGCCGCCTTATGGGTGTGAACATTCATTTAACCGATTCGGCAACCTCAATGCGAAATTCAGTGAGTAGGCGAAGTGCGTCCAAAACAAAGGGTGTTCCGCAAATCCAGATTTTCCCCGGAATGTTGACTCTGGGAACGTTCTCGAAAGCTGAGCGAAGTGCCGGATGATTCGGAACTTCATAAGCAAGAGAATTTTGCCCGTAGTCCGAAGCTGTCATCAAAGCGTCCAGAGGGTGGATAACTAGCACTTCAAGAGGTAGATATTGATTGCCAGAAATCCCAAGTTCGTCTGCCAGGTTGGTAAATCCCGCCGTCTTGAGTATGTCCGACTGTAGAGTGTGCTTTCCAGTGGTGTATCCATTAGCTTCGTAAATTAGCATCTTCGGTCGCGGTTCGTGAAATGGCGCACTCACCTGATTTAGCTCAAGGTCAAACTGCCGTACCACCTCCCTGCCACGATTCGGATCACCAATTGCGTCAGCGACCGTCTGAATATTTTCGCGAATATCTTCCAAAGTGAGGGCGACAGGAACGCTCAACACTTGGTATCCAAGACTCTTTAGAATCAGAATGCTGGGACTGCCAAACTGGCTCGTTAGAATCAGATCAGGTTTCTGCAGCACCAACTCTTCTGCCAGACCGTGATTGACGGGGTAAGGTCTGGCAGATTCTGCCATCATTGACATGTCCGGATTACTCGCGAAGTAGCTCAATGAAACAATGCGTTCCGGTTCTGCAAGCAGCATCAGCAACTGGTCGGTACAAAGGTGTGTTGATGCGACTCGTTCAGGTCGTTGTTCGGCGAATGTGTACTCACCGGTAAACGACAACATTGCGCAACAGACTACTGTTATCGTTCCGAGCCAATTTTTCTTTGACGAAAACATGATTCAGATTCTGTTTCAGATCATTTCAGGCATCGTGTTGATCAAAATTCGTACTTGAGTCCTATGTGAAATGACCGCTCTGCAACACCGTAACCGCCTACTTCCGCGTAATCAGTTTTATTGAACAGATTCTTAATTCTTGCGGTGACCTGGCTGTCGGGTGAAATGTCGAAGGTAGCGGCAAGATTGGCTATCGTGAAACCTGGCAACCTGGAATAGTCCCAATCAAACTGCAAACCTGTATGCTGAATATTGAGATTCACATTGGCTGACCTGTTGAACAGCGACAGGTTTTTATTCACGTTTAAACTTGCGGTACGTCTCGGACGTCTGACCAAATTTCTTTTCCTAGCATCGACGCCGTCACTGTGTGTCCAGTGTGCAGAAACTTCATATCCTGAGCCTATCTCACCGCTCGCTGATAGCTCCAAACCTCGTATCCTGGATTCACCTGGAACGTTTTCCGATTGATAGATGTTCGTACTAAAATTGTTATCGTCACAGTTTTCGACACATTTGTAGATATTGATCAAGTTTTCGATTTGGTTGTAGAAGAATGTCGCATCAACCGTAATACTTCCATTGCCGAGTTGAGCTTCAACTCCCAAATCGAATCCTTTGCTTGTTTCCGGTTCAATCGTTGGATTGGGTATCCAACTACCAGTCCATCCGAAAATATCCTGTACTGTGGGATTTTTGACGCCGGTACCGTAGCTGCTGTGGAGTCGAACGTGATCGTCAAGTATCCACGCTCCCGATAATCGGTATGTATTTTTACTGCCAAATTGATTGCTTCGATCATCGTCATGTCGAGCACTGGCAGAGAAAAATCCTATGTCTTCAAAGTTCAGACGCTGTTCAAGAACGTAACTTCGCAACTTGAGAATGCCACCAGCAGGGTGGCTCAGTGAAGCGGATCTAACCTTTCTGTTTTTTTGCTCCGCGGCGAATGTTGTCGAATGTACAGCTCTTTCTGTTTCGTAATTCAGTGTGCTTTGATAAACAAATTTTGTCTGTTCTCCACGGCTGGAAGAAGTTTGATTGCCCTCCCTGAAATCTCTTCGATCATGTTGGGACTTGGACAAGGATAATTTGTGAAATACCGCATCATCCTCTTGATTGATTTTAAGTGTCGTCCCGAATAGGATTTTCTTGTCTTTTCCAAGGAAATTGTTCGAACCGAAACCGTCGTATTCACCAACCGACTTGATACCAATTAATGTTGCAGACAAGTCGATGTTTTCTCCGGCCTGCAAACCGGTTTTGAAGTGAAGAAACTGATTTTTATATCCATCGCGTTCTTTGTTGTTAGTTAAGGCGCTAACACCTTCAGTTTCGTTGTGACTTGCCGTAATTGTTGCAAAGTAACCGTCGTTCGCAGTGCCAATGTGCGCATTGAGTTTCCTCGACTTACGTGTCCCGAGCTCAACCCCAATTGACGCTTCAGTGCCTTGTTCAGGAGTTGCTGTTGTAAAGTTAATGACACCTCCAATTGATTCACTACCGTGGATCGAACTTTGCGGACCACGTAGGATTTCTATGGATTCAAAGGAAGTAGAGGGTAAGTGTTGAAGTTGAAATTCATCGCCGCTGAAAGGATTGCCCATCTCCAGTCCATCTATGAGCACTAGCGTATGGTTTGCCTCAGCTCCGCGTATACGAATTTGCGCGTTACCACCATGTGCACCGGTTTGACTGACTGCAACACTGGGAATTTCACGAAGCAATTCGTGTACATAGTCAGTTTTGCGCTTTTCGATTTCTTCAGCAGTCAAAACGGATACACTGCTTCCAATGTGTTTCGGTGGAATCGGTACCCGACTAGCTGAAACGACTACTTCTGGTGTCGTCGTTACCGTAGCGGTAGACTTGGATTGTTCATTATCTTCCTCCGCTTCAGACATTTCGTCTTGGGCTGGGAGTGAAAAAGAAGTTAACGCCAGGCACAGGCCTGCAATCAGCCCAAGAAGTGTTCTGGCAAATTTCGATGAAAACAAGTGATTTAGGTAGGGCATTGGATCGCCTCTCTGTGATAGCTAAAGATTGATCGCAGAAGGGCAAAAGCATAGACTCAACGCGAGCATTTACCTCGAATCCAATAAGTTGACTCAAGAATTTTGCTGCGATGAAATTGGAAGGGAGTCCCATATTTCGGTGCCCTTTTGCAGTTAACACAAATTGGCGCGCCACCGAAAACGGGTATCCGCTCCACCAGAACACCCCGTTCGGTGGTAGGGTAACGCTAGCAATGGCAGGTTTCCTGGCTTGCGGGTCGATGCTTATGCTCTGCCTTCCCAGTTTCCCAGTGGCTCAATTGAGCATTTGCTCTCCGCATACAGTTGCGGGGGCAGCCAAGGATTCAGCAAATTGCCTGACCTTGTTCCATATTGCTTCCCGATAAAGGGAACCATTGCTGACTCGAATTATACTGAGGCGATGTTTCAGTTCAAGTGAAATTTAGGACCGTGGAATTTCAATCAAGCGAGTGCATCGTTGAACTGAACCATAATGACGCAGTCTTTTCCTGTACCACATTCCAAATTATTTCTAAAACTGTCTTTTTCTTCGGAGTCACCTAGGTTTGAAAGCTGCCTCATTAATGATTCAGGGAACCGGCTCAGATGTCGGTAAATCTGTCATCGTTGCTGGTTTGTGTCGGGCTGCGAAGCGACGCGGGATTCGCGTGGCACCGTTCAAACCTCAGAACATGTCGAATAATGCCGCCGCTTGTCCAACAGGTGGCGAAATCGGGCGTGCCCAGGCACTTCAAGCTCAAGCTGCCGAAATTGAAATGTCAGTAGACCTGAATCCAGTGCTTCTCAAACCGCAGTCAGATAAGGTGTCTCAGGTCGTGGTACACGGTAAGGTTATTTCTAATTTGGATGCGAAAATCTACATTACCCATCGACTATCGCTTTTAACTCCGGTGATGGAGAGTTTTCGAAAATTGTCTGAAACATTTGAACTGGTTCTTGTAGAAGGTGCAGGCAGTCCGGCGGAAACAAATCTGCGGGAAAGAGATATTGCCAATATGGGGTTTGCCCGAGCCGCAAATGTACCCGTCTGTTTATTGGCAGATATAGAGCGCGGTGGGGTCATTGCATCTTTAGTGGGTACCAAGGCAGTATTGGAGAAAGCGGATTCGTCTTTGGTTAGAAGTTTCATCATCAACAAGTTTCGAGGAGACGTTTCGCTTTTTGACGATGGTAGGCGGGACATTGAAGTTCGAACGGCATGGCCTTGTCGCGGCGTGATTCCATGGCTGAAATCCGCCCGAAAATTGCCTCAGGAAGATGCCGTTGTGAGATCTCAACTATCGGAAATTGAGCCGGAATCTGGAGTCAGGGTTCTGAAAATTTCAGTACCGATGCTCTCTCGAATTGCAAATTCCGACGACTTTGATCCCTTGCGTCTAGAGCGCAATGTTGATCTCAATTTTGTTCCTCCAGGCCACTCGATTCCGCGGGATTCAGATGCCATCATCATTCCAGGTACAAAGTCCACTCTGGCCGATCTGAGATTCCTGAAAATGCAGGGATGGAATCATGACATCATTGCCCACGCCAGAGCGGGTCGTGCAGTGGTCGGATTGTGCGGTGGTTATCAAATCCTGGGTCGAAAAATTCGTGATCTGCACGGAGTCGAAGGGCCTCCGGAAGAAGCGGACGGTTTGGGCTTGCTAGAGGTTGAAACTGACATACTGACCAACAAAACTGTGCGTTCTCTAAATGGTGAGTGTCTGGTAAACCGACAGCCTGTCATTGGATATGAAATTCATATGGGCGATACAACTGGTAAGGATACCCATCGCAGATACATTCGAACCACAAATGGTGAAGATGGTGCAATTAATGTGGAAGGAAATGTAGTGGGGTGCTATGTTCACGGTCTGTTTTGGAGCGATGCATTTCGCACAGCTTGGTTGAACCAGTTTCAGCAGGGTGCTGCATCAGATTTGCACTATCGCGATACCGTAGAGATCGCACTTGACAATTTGGCTGAGGATCTGGAAAACGCATTGGATATCGATGCGCTTTTGAAAGATGCCAATTTCAGTTAAGCAATTCAGATCGAGTCGACGAATTCGCGGTGAAATCGGTAATAGCCGTTTGACACGACCGCCAAGTGGTCTTTCAGGTGCTGATGAAGTGCTGGAAGTTGATGGAATGGAACCGCGGGAAATACGTGGTGCTCGCAGTGATAGGGCATATTCCAGCTCAGCAGTTTGATTGCTGGATTGGTCAGGGTCGTGCGGGTATTGCGCAGCATGTTGTCCGACAATTCGCAACCGGCGTGTTCGGCGTGCAAGAATAAGCGTAGGCTAACTGTGCCTAATAGTGCTGGAATGAGCCAGTAAAAGAGGAATATTGTCGTCTCGAACAGAACTGAAGCGACAACTACGGCAAGATAGAGAACCAAATGTAACCGTGCTTCAAGAATGATCGTTCTGTGCTTCGATTCAGCGATGAAGTCTCCCGATATCCTACCTAGAGAGTGTCGGACGATTGTACGCAACTGTACCCACCAATAGGCTCCTAGCCCACACATCGCCCATAAGTACTGTGGCAAACTTGCGGGTTTGGGAGTGAGGAGTTCCGGGTCACGCTTCGGGTCGTTTGTGTACCGGTGATGTGCAAAGTGAAAACTACGAAAGTAGTCCGCAGGTAGCATAATCAGAAATCCGATAACTCTTGCCACGAGATCATTTGCAGTTCGATTTCGAAAAGCAGTTCTGTGAATGCACTCATGCAGAGGTGAGAATAAGAACATAAGCACGGTTCCGTAGAAGAACCATGCGGGTAATAGCCACCAGCTGAAATCTGCAAGCCAAATCATCGTTGCCGCGATAGCAATCAGCGCAATGTGAATACTGAGACGGACAGTCGCATCCTTATTTGAGCGTTGGCTGAGTTGTCGAATCAGCGCGGGCTCAAGTAAATTTTTTCGGTATGCAAAATCGTGCATTTATGTCTGTTTTGAAAGCACTGATAGCCACTATGCGAGAAAACACCTTTGACTGAATTGCAATGCATATGATACAAGTTGAATGGGCAATGCTCAGTATCCCGTCAATTCTAGGTAACCCAAACCGTTTATTGGCTGGTTACTTTGCGTTCCACTCACTCTGATCGCACCTTCCCAATAACGAAATGAATCGTCCCTTTCCTGTGCATCAATCAGAGACTCAACGTAGAGTTGTAAATTGTGCGATGGAATTTCAATTTTCCAGTCTACGGGATACTCAGAATGATTGAGATTACTTTTCCATACCCTCACCGGAGTCAGAGTGATTTGGTCAGGTGGTATCAGTTCAGATTGACCGCGCTGATCAACCACTACACCGTATTTAAACGGTTCCACTGCAGGGTCGTGATTTCGAACCTGAAACAGCATCAACTCGCGCTGGTCATCAAACTGCAACGAAAACCAGTCCCAGCCGGACTGACCCTCGTCAAGGACCGACGAGAACCATTCATGGTCCATCCAGCTGTCGCCTGATACCGTTATGTTCTCTCCCTGAATTGTGAGCGTACCACTGGTTCGAAGTCTTGACAGTGAATAGTAGTAGGATGCGTTTCCTGGTATCGTGCTTTTTCGGCTAACGCCGCCTTCCCCATGAAGCACTGCGGGTTTGGCGCTGTCAAGATCAAGACTAAACGAAAAATCATTGGACTCGGCTTTGATGCTAAGCGTCAAGCAGCCTGCGCATTGTCCCACAGAGCCGTCAGCCCTCCAGTTTTCGACCCATACTGAAAAAGGTTCCGTTCTTACGCCTGCCAAATTCAGCGCACCACGGCTGTAGATCTCATCAACGAGATACATCTTCGATTGCACATCCGTTATACCAGCATGCGCCAGATAAGCCTGTGAAGTTGCCCAGTCAGAATTAAGTTCTGGTAAGTCTCTAGATAGTGCACGCCGAAAGACCGTAAACTGATAGCCGAACTGTCTGCCCTCGTTGTTCTTGAGGTTACCAGTGAGGTACCACCACTCTGTTTGAAATTCAGGGTGAGATCCGTGATCTCGCGGAAATTCAAGCTGTCTGGATATTGTGACGGATTCAAACTGATTGCCAGAACTTTCAAGCAGAACATTTCCCAACACTGGTCGCTGAATTTGTGCACCGACATCTTCCAGATTGAATGACCAATTCATCAGCCAGACGACAACGCCAATTGACAGCACAATGAATGCAGCAATTCCGAGTCTTGTTTTCGTTCCCATGAACTATTCCACCTGTAGCTTTTGCTTTGGTGTGCGGTTTGCAAACCACCATGCCGGCACAACTCCAACTAACAGGGCTGCGATGACCGCAAGCAAAACTGCTTCGATGAGAATTTTGCCATCAATCAGCATTTGCATCGTCCAACCGTATGATCGCTGATTGACAACCCAAATCAAAAGCCACGACAGCAGCAGACCAACCGGAAGTGATAATACTCCAGCAATCAACCCCATTACACCGGCTTCGATGCTTGCTGAGGTCCAAATTTCGCGGGAAGTGAACCCGATTGCATTTTGAATGCGAAGTTCGCGTCCGCGGTCGATTTGAATCATAGCCAGAATTGACACAACCGCAATGATCGCGACAATGATTGCAAGACTTCTCAATACTGCTGTAATTGCAAAAGTCTGATCAAATATCTCCATTGCTGCGCCGTGTAAGCCGCCCGCTGTCCAAACTCTCACTCCGGCCGAGGAAATCGATTGATTGGCTTCATGTTCCAGAGTCTGTAGATTAGCATCCGGATAACCGAAAATAGCAGCAGTGGTGATCGCGTAGTCGTTAAATTTCGAAACATAGACATCCCGATGGATAACCACAACACCGCGATCGGAACCGTAACCGAAATACACCCCGACAACTGGCATCTGAATGACAGCATTGTCACTAAAGAACTCAACTGAATCACCGAGCGAAAGTTTGTGCTTCCAGGCATAAGGTTCGCTGATGATGACGCCTCCGCTCTGAAATCGATTCCAAACCTCAGGCGTTTTTAACTTAAACTGATATCCGTCAAATGCGCGTTTACCGTAGTCAACTGCAAAGATACGGGATCGGCCATCAGGACCCTGCAGCCAGTCCCATTTCGCAACTCCGACTGACTCGACTCCCGGAATCAATTTCAGACGATTGATTTCAATTTTGCTCAACTGGCCACCGTAACCTTGAGTCGAGACGTAAATATCTGCACGCAAGCGATCGCTAAGCCAGTCGTCTACCGCAGTACGAAAACTGCTGATCATAACGCCAACGCCAACAGTTGCTGAAATGGCTACACACAGCGCGCAAATTGCGATTGACGATCTTCCGCCAGACATTGACAGTGCGCGACTTGACAGTACGCCACGAAGGCCAAAGAATTGTTTTGAGACCACCCGGAAAATCCGTCCCAAAGCCTGAGATAGTAGCGGAACCAGGCAAAAGTACCCAATCACGATGAGGTTAATGCTGACAAAGCCTAAAGCAATGCTGGTCGGATACAACCGCATCAACGCGACCCCGGCAACAACAAACCCAGTGCATGAGATCAGAAATACAAATACCCGTTTTCGGGTAGAAGACGGTGGGCGGCGAAATTCAGCGCCAAACGATGGCATCAGGTTTTGCGCCTCATGTAGAGCGGGCAGAGCTGCCAAAATTGTTGAGCCGATTCCCAGGCAAACCGCCAGGAATATGACCGTTGGTGTCAGAATCGTAATGTCAGCTTCAATCGGAAAGTACAGATTGTTGATTGAGCGCTCAACTAAAACGAGCAGAAGCTTTGCGAGTTGACTGCCAATCAAAATTCCGATGATCGATGCAGCCAGACCAATGGCAGCTGCCTCCAGTGTCAGACAAACCGTTATCCCAGACCGCGAAAATCCCAATGCCCGAAGAATCTCAATGGTCGGTCTGCGCCTCATCACAAGAAACGACATGGTGTTGTAGATTAGAAATATTGCGACCAGTAGTGCGAGCAGGCTCATCGCGGTTAGATTGGTCAGAAACGCATCGGTGATTGAAGTGAGAGAGCGCTGCCGATTGAGCCGACCTTCCAGATGTGTACCCTGGGGTAGCAGATCTTCAATTTCCTGCAGCACCTTATCTTCTGGTGGAAGTCGCAACTGAATTGAGGAGAGTTGACCTCGCATGCCAAGTATGGTTTGCGCAGTTGCTATATCAGTTAACAATAGCAGTCTGAATGACTGTTGTTGTAAAGGTGTGCTGGTCTCGATCAGTCCGGTGATTCGAAGCTCATGGCTTTTGCGTCCATAGCGTAATTTGATGCTGTCTCCGAGTTTGACACCCAATTTATGCAGCGTATCCGCAGTTGCGAAAGTGCTGAACGCTTCAGCCATTAGTTGGTTGATGTCTTCTGAACTTGAAGGGGTGGCGTTCGATCCACTGTTGAACCGATAGTAGGCAATCGGATCAATTCCATAGACGGTTGCCGAGGTGTCATTAGTGTCGCTGAGTCGAACTCGGCCCTGAATAACGGGTTGTATGGGATAGTTTGTTTTGAGTCTTAACTCGCGATAGAGTTGGTCGCTTGGCTCCCCTGCGATGCTGTGTGTCGCCGACTCGGCCAAAGCATTACTGGCAGCAAGAAAACTTTCGCGGGCGCTGTGGTTGGTGATGTTGACTGCGACGATTGCGGTGACACCAAGTGCGACACCAATGACGGAGAGAGTCGATTGTAACGGCGCACGGATAACCTCGCGCACCCAGGCAAGCAGAGCAGTTTTCAATTAAGATTGGCGCATATCAATTTGTCCGGATCGCAACTCCCACTGTTGGTCACATCTTTCAGCCAGTTCCATACTGTGCGTCACGACAATAACCGTCGATTCACCCCGCGAATCATCTAGTGTAGAAATGACCTGCTGAGCCGAGTCATCATCCAGATTGCCAGTCGGTTCATCAGCCAGTATCAGGCTTGGCCTATGAACGATCGCGCGTGCTATTGCGACCCGCTGCTGTTCACCACCTGAGAGTCCTGCGGGAAATCTTTGGTTGAGACTACCAAGTCCGACACGGTCGAGAGCTTCATTGGTTCGTTGTGTGCGATCAGGTTCATTGTTTAGTTCCAGTGGCAGCATGACATTTTCTGCGACTGTCAAGGATTCAATCAGATTAAAGAACTGAAAGACAATTCCAATTTTTCGTCTCCTGAGTAAAGTTCGTTGTCTTTCGTTCAATCCTGACACGTTGTGTCCGGCAATGGAAACTGTGCCGCTGTCAGGCAAATCGATACCAGCGATGAGATTCAACAAAGTTGACTTTCCTGAACCACTGCGCCCGGTTACAGCATGCATCAATCCGGATTCGAATTCCACATTTACATCATTTAGGACAACATGATTGTGAACACCTTCGAGATAGGACTTGCTCAGAGCACGAATCAGTATGTTTTGAGACGTTTCAATCATTGATTAACAGGAATTCGATTACAAACTACCATGCGAACGTTCGAATCTCAGGAACAAGCACATTTAGTTTCCGAAACTGGCCTGCTGAGTTGCAGTCATGAATTGATGGAACTGGGTAGGAAACCTTATGGAAAATGAAGTATACCCATCTTCCAGACTTGTGTTTCCGGAAGGTTTGTTATTTGATCTCTCTGAATTTGGTCTCGAATGTCGTCTGACCTTCGCTTCCCTGTTTCTTCTTCATGTTAGCGATACCGTACTGTAGCACCATCGCAGCCAACGCGCGACGTACAGGAGTCACCAGGCACAAAAATCCGATTGAATCGGTTACAAATCCAGGTGTAATTAGAAGTGCTGCACAGATTAGAAGAAACAGACCTTCAATTAATTCAATTGCAGGTACTTCCTTTCTGCGTAACGACTCAAGTGCCCGGTGAAGGGTCAGTATGCCCTGAATTCTGATTAGCCAGGCGCCAATTACGGCGGTTGCGACAACACCAAAAATCGTCCAACCCGCCCCGATAAACTGACCGATTTGGATCAGAAGGTAAATCTCTGCCGTTGGAATCACCAGAAAGCAAAGAAAAATAATCGTGAAAGGTTTCATTTGTTCAATATCTCTTGTTATGTTTTCGGCCAGATTTCATCGACGCAGCTGGTAATGTGTTCAATATGTCCCGTTAGTCGATGATCAGCGTCGGGTAATATCTTAAGTTCTACATCCGAATAAGATGGCATGTGACCCATAAATTCGACACTTTGCATCGCCGGTACGACATCATCAAGTCTACCATGCAAGATTCTAATTGGGCATTCGTAATTCACTGGTATCCCCATCAGATCGTACGGCTTTGAATCGATTACGGCATTGTAGGAGAGGGTGAAATCGTCTTCCATCTCATCGCTTTTGAATGTCCAGCGACCTTGTTCGATCCACTGTTGTCTTTCATGTGGCTGAACTTGCAAGAACAGCTGCATCATGAAAGAAAATGCGGGAGCAATCAAAACAGCCCCGGCTATGTTCTGTTGTTTATCGGTAGCAAGCTGTGCGGCGACCCAGCCACCCATACTGGAACCAACCAGGATCTTTGGTCGGTCAGGAAACAGACTCAGTACGAGTCTGACATCTTCGAGTGCCCGGGAGATCGTGAACTCATCAAAGGTGCCATCAGATCTGCCATGAGCCCGCATATCAAACCGAACCCAGGATCGGTGATGCTGCTTTGCCAGATTCCAGAGTGTGATCGACTTGTCACCTTCCGCATCCGACAAAAGTCCGTGTAAAAAGAGTCCAACTGGCCCAGTGCCAGTGTCGCGGCTGAGGCCACGCACCAACTGCCCGTCCCGCGCAGGCAGTTCGAACGATTGGGCTGTTCCACTCAAATCAGGTTCCTCAATTCACAATTTGGGGTAGGTAGGGCCAAATTCAACCTTCACCAAATCAATTCACTTGCGATGCTCACCATTTTTCTTGTCAAAAATCACGATGTGTTCGATATTTGGAGTGATTCCAATCCACTCTCCAATGTGGTGATTGTGGTGCGAGTCGGCCAGGCAATAAAGCATCTCTTCGCTCGCAAGCCGAATACGATAGAGAAAATGCGAGCCCCGAAATGCCTTGTTCTCCACTTTTCCTCTAATATCGCTTTCATCATCATGAAGAATATCGTCAGGACGCAGCATGATGTCCACTTGATCGCCGACCTGCAGACGTTCGCTATTCTCGAAGTAATGTGTACCGAATGCAGTGCTCAATTTTCTTTCACTTAGGACAGTTGCAGAAATCAGCGTGCCTTCACCAATAAAACGTGCGGTGAATTGATTGCACGGCTGGTGATAGATATTGAATGGGGTATCCCACTGATGCAGTTGGCCAGATTCCATCACACCAATACGATCTGCGAGAGCGAACCCTACATTCTGGTTGTGAGTTACCAAAATGGCGCTGATTTTTTCCGATTTTAGGACTTCTCGCACCTTCGGTACGAGTTGATGACGATGTTCGACATCCAAGCTTGAAAAAGATTCATCCATTAGCAACAGTTTGGGTCTCGGTGCCATGGCGCGCGCAAGCGCGATGCGTTGCTGTTCGCCACCTGACAGGGAGTGAGGGTGACGATCTTCAAAATTCGAAAGGTTGAAAAGGTCGAGAAGTTCTTCAATACGCTGCATTTGTGAATCCGGGTGCCACTTGCGAATGCCAAATTTAATGTTTTGAGCAACATCAAGGTGCGGGAAGAGCGTTACATCCTGAAACACCATGCCGACCCCGCGGTTTTCCGGTTCGACAACCCCGTCGGGAGTTGAGACTACTGAACCATTCATCGCAATACTGCCGTGAATCGGTGTCTCAAACCCCGCAATGCCTCGCATCAGTGTAGACTTTCCACAGCCGCTCGGGCCGACAATGGCTCCAATTTCTCCGTCGTCAAGTGTAAATGAGACGCCAGACACAGCAGTTTTATCTTTGTACTTGAAAGAAACGCTTTGTAAGTCCAGAAGTGGCGGAAGCGTTTGTGATTCTGGGCTGACAGCGGTGGCGGGTACGGTTTCAGGCATTTCTACGATGTCGCGTTGTCATTGTTCGATTCAAAAGTATAACGGGAATGATGCCGGTGAGCACAATCAGAATAGATGGTAGGGCCGCATCATAGAGTCTCTCATCAGAGGCGAGTTCATAAGCTCGAACTGCCAGAGTATTGAAATTAAAGGGTCGCAGTATGAGTGTGGCGGGTAGTTCTTTCAGAACATCAACAAATACGATCAGAAACGCCGTCAATAGCGAAGCACGCATCAGTGGAATGTGCACCTTTCGTAGCACTTCCATTTTTCTATAGCCCAGGCAGCGGGCAGTTTGATCCATGCTGGGTTTAATTTTGTCCAGTCCAGTCTGGACCGCGTTCAAAGAGATAGCCAAAAACCGTACTGTATATGCAAAAAGTAGTGCGAAAATCGAACCTGATAGAATCAATCCAGTGTCAATTTCAAATACACTCTTGAAAATTGCAATCAAACGGTGATCCATCCATGCTAGCGGGACAATGACGCCGACCGCAATAATTGCACCTGGAATGGCATAACCCAAGCCAGCGACACTGATGAACCCGTGAACCACAATTGCTTCACTCTGGCGTCTAGCATAGCTTAACAAAATTGCAAGTGCGACCGCAATCAGTGCTGCCAGTATCGCCAATTCAAAAGAGTGCCAACTCAGACTGATGAAAGAGGGTATATCCCATTCGGCGTCAAAAATCGACCACTTGGTGAGAATGAGTGCAGGAATGATGAAGCCAAACAACACTGGGATTAGGCAGAACAGCCATGCCCAAAATACATTTGCACCGCGCAGGATGATACGAGTCTGATGGGTTTTCCGGCCAGCCGTTTCATGGTACTTCGCCTGTCGGCGCGAGTATCTTTCGGTGAAGATCAGCAAAGCGACGAACAGCAACAACATAGTGGATAGCTGTGCTGCTGCGGTGAGGTCGCCAAACCCATAAAAGGCGCGAAAAATCCCGGTGGTGAATGTGCTGATGCTGAAGTACGCAACGGTCCCGTAATCGGCCAGCGTTTCCATTAAAGCAAGAGACAATCCAGTAATGATTGCTGGGCGAGCCAGAGGAATCGCCAGTCTGAAAAATCCTTGAGTGGTGCTGTACCCAAGTGTCCGGCCAACTTCAAGGAAACTGACGGATTGCTCCAAAAACGCCGCGCGTGTCAAAAGATACACATATGGGTAGAGCACAAGTCCGAGCATGAATACTGCGCCGGATACCGTTCGAATGGAGAAGTAAAACTGATCGGCTATAGATTTACCTAAAACTTCGCGAAGGAATGTATAGACTGGACCGGCATAGTCCAGGACGCCAGTATAGGTATATGCGATGATGTAAGCCGGAAACGCCAGCGGCAAAAGAAGCATCCAGACAAATACACGTTGTCCAGGAAAAGAGCAAACACTCGTAAACCAGGCTGCGGGAACGCCGAGAACCAGGGTCAGTACGCTGACACCTGCCACCAGCAGTAAAGAATTAATGACATACTCTGTGAGGACGGTGTCCCACAAATGAGTCAGAATTTCACTGCTTTCGGTTTCAAATATCGACGCTGCAATTGTAATTAGAGGTGAAATGACGATGAGGGCGGCCAGTGGGGCAGCGACCCCCAATCCGCTGAATTTCCAGGTGCGAAGTGTTGTCATGAATAGATATTCAGGAAGCGGCGAAAGTTTCAACGCTCAAATCATGGACTGTCCATGCTGTGACTGGCATCAAGTTATATCAACTGGATTAGGCTTACATGATGAGAAGCAAGCAATATTTAACGGAATTCTAACAGATGTTTGAGGAGCGGCTGGGTAGTAGCAATTTGAGGCACAGATGATTCTGAAATATTTGCGTCAGAGCCGAAAGGTTGGCCGCCCAGGCAAATGCGAAGCGATATAGAAAGGACTAGTGTTCGGTGCGAGAAGAAAAATAACCTCGCTTCGGGTTACAACCCGAAGCGAGGTGCATGAACTAAACCTTGTGTGTCAAACGGAGTACACCCTGTTTAGCTGTATGCAATTTTGCAAGAGAAGGAAATCGTGTTTGGAAATAATTTTGTGACGTCGTTTCATCTCCAGCCAGCTTTGTCCATCAACTCGACTGCTTTTCGATTGTTCTGTCCAAGGACTGTCATGTTGACATCGTCTGCTCTGAAACTGCCAATCCCTTCAAGAACACTAGAGACGGGTACACTAGGAACAACCGGGTATTCGTGGTTGACATTTGCGTACCAGATTTGTGAGTCGCTGGTGAGCAGATATTCAATCAAACGGACTGCATTACTAGCATTCTTTGAATGCTTAACGATCCCGCCACCGCTGACATTTACATGAGTCCCTCGATCGCCATTGCCTTGATTTGGCCAAAAAACACCGACGTTTGCAGCGACTTCGTTATCGGAATCCTTATCGCTGGCAGCAAGTCTTCCGTAGTAGTATGTGTTGGCGATTGCCACATCACAAAGCCCGGCTGCTACAGCTTTAATTTGATCGGTATCTCCGCCAGACGGTGGTCTGGCAAAATTCTTGACAAATGCAGTTGCCCATTTCAAGGTCGCATCAGGACCGTTTGATTTGATCATCGAAGCAAGAAGGGATTGGTTGTAAATATTGGAGGAAGAACGGATGCATACACGACCTTGCCAACTCTCATCTGCAAGTTGTTCGTAGGTGCTAAGCTCGTCAGCATTTACACGGTCTAAAGCGTAAAAAATGGGTCTCGCACGCATAGAGAGTCCAACCCACATGCTGTCTGCATCCCGAAGGTGTTCTGGTGCTGGTGCTATTGAAGCGCTTGGAATTGCTTGCAGTACTCCAGATTCCTTTGCCCGATACAGTCGTCCGGCATCTACGGTGATGAATAGATCGGCAGGTGTTGCTTCACCTTCGAGTTCGATGCGTTTCAGAAGTTCATCTGCTTTTCCAGTCACCAGGTTAAACCCAATTCCGGTATCTTCTTTGAATCGCTCAAGAATGGGAAGAATTAAGGCTTCCTTTCTTGCGGAATAGACATTCACTACCTCATCACTGGCTTTAACCGTTATAGCGCCTGCGGAAAAGAGAAATCCGGCGAAAGTGAGAGCAATCAAAGTCTTTAATTTAATTTTCATGTCCGTACTCTTGAAATTATTTGTTCATTTGTTTTGTAAATGATAACCATTATCATTCTTTTTTGCAACTTTTTTTAATTTCTTTCAGAGTGAAATAACAGCCCCAATATTATCGAATTGTTTGGTTGAACAAGATCAAAGGGAACGATATTATCGATCATTAAGTAAAGTGTTCAATAAAATGAAACCTGTAGTAAAAATCGCAATCATACGTAACCGCGCATGCGAACGCGGTGTGCATCCCTAATCTCTCACTCGATAGTTGTTGGACATGCAGAAAGCAAGATCTATTCAGTCTGTTGCCAAACTGATCACTGCTGCAATGACAGTGATGGTCCTGCTGTGCAGTTCAATTGGTGTGTTTGCACAAAGCGATGAAGAGCTGCTGCCACCGGAGGAAGCTTTTGCGTTCACCGGTGAGTGGACGGAAAATGTTCTGATCGCCCGTTGGCAGATTACGGAAGGCTACTACATGTATGAGGACAAGTTTGCGGTTGAGTCTCAAACTGAAGGTGTCGAGATAGGTGAGTTAGTAACATCACCAGGCATCGTGAAAGACGATCCGTTCTTTGGCGAGGTTGTAATCTACACCGATCATGCTGAAGTTCAGATTCCTCTGATTGCAGAAACACCCGTCACCGGTGTTTCACTGGCTGTTTGGGGACAGGGATGCAATGAACCCATTGGCATCTGTTATCCTCCCACAAAATACGAAGTCTCAAATCCGTTGGCGTTGATATCGACAGCGCAGGCACAGGAACTTTCCGTAACCGAACCGGTTGAATCTGCTGGTGGAATCAGTTCTCTGTCAGATTTGCTATCAGATTTGCCGAGCGTGACTGCGGATAACCTGCTTGAAGTTGATCAGGCATTTCAATTTGACGTTGTCCCAGTCAGCGAATCCAGCCTCCTAGTATCCGTTCAGGTTGCAGAAGGCTACTATCTCTACCAAGACAAACTGAACTTCGAAACCACCGGAGACATTCGGTCACAGGAGCCGGAATTTCCACCCGGTGAAGCTTTCACGGATGAATATTTTGGTGATGTTGTCATATACCCCAGGGACTTTCAGATCGAATTGCCGTTTATTCGTGCCATGCCTGAAGCATCTGAATTGATGTTGACCGCGTTCTACCAGGGCTGTGCCAAAGACTTGATTTGCTATCCGCCGGTCAGCAAGACCTTCAACATTAGTCTTCCAAGCTTGATCGACAGTGCCAGTGCGTCTACCGGGACAGTTCAGACCGAGTCCTCTGGCGAATCCTCAAGTTTCCAGGATCTCAGTTTTTGGTGGTTGGTCATTTCAGCATTCGGTACCGGACTGCTACTGACCTTTACACCGTGCGTTTTACCTCTGATTCCAATTCTGTCTTCCATCGTGATCGGACAAGGCGGGGAGAGCCGAATGCGCGGCGGTACACTGTCGATCATTTACGTGTTCGGAACGGTTGTTGCTTATGCATTCATCGGAGCTGTTGCCGGTGCAACTGGTGATCAGTTGAACGCTTACTTTCAGAATGCGTGGGCGATTGGCATCATGAGTGCAGTATTTGTTCTTATGTCACTATCGCTGTTTGGGCTCTACGAGATCACGATGCCCGCAGTACTTGAATCACGAATTCAGGAAAGCAGCATGAAAATTGGTGGCGGTAAAGTAGGTGCGGTTTTCGTATTGGGAGTCTTGTCAGCTCTGGTTGTCAGTGCCTGTGTCTCACCGCTTTTGATTTCGGCACTTGGTATTGCAATCGCAAGAGCCGATCCATATCTTGGCGCAGCCATGATGACTTCCATGGCTCTGGGAATGGGTGCAATACTCATTGCCATTGGGTTTGGTGCTGGTATCGCGCTACCAAAAGCCGGTCCATGGATGGACCGTTTAAAGCAGGGATTTGGCGTATTACTGCTGGGCGTTGCTATTTATTTGCTAGGCAACATACCGGATGTACCGGTATTGTTGCTTTGGGGTGCACTTTTCATTGTCACTGGCGTCTATCTTGGCGCATCTCAAGAGTTGCCGGCGGACGCTGGTGGCTGGCGCTATTTTTGGAAAGGTATAGGTGTTGTATTGCTAATTTGGGGCATACTTTGCCTGATTGGTGGAATGCTCGGTAATCGAGATGTTTTTCAACCATTACCGCAAATCGCCGCATACAGCTCGGTTGTCGAGACAATAGCCTGATTCCGACTGAACAGTAACCGCTTTAACCGGTAGCACAGTTTTGTCTGGTCACACCAGTGCAGGTTCTTCCAGACGGCGAATCATCGTCGTTACTCTAGTCTTTTGCGTCGCCCTGACGTCGCTTGCGGCCGGACTCACTTGGCACAATTGGATTATGGAACCTGCCAAACCCGGACAGTCCATAGATCAATTACGAAAATTTGAAGAACATTGGAAAGTTTTAAACTCCGGTCCGATAAAGGTTGACGACTGGACAAATAAAGTGGTACTGCTCAATTTCTGGGGTAGCTGGTGTCCACCCTGCGTCGAAGAAATGCCACTTCTGGACCGATTCAACTCGGAACACAATTCCATTCAGATCGTTGGAATCGTAATCGATCAGGAAGGACCCGCTAAGTTATTTCTGAAGAAACACGAGATCAGATTTCCTTCTTTGTTGATTAACCAGACGTTTGTAAATGAATTGCTGGTTGATTACCAGAATACAGATTCTGTACTGCCGTACTCAGTTGCCTTTGACAGATTCGGTAAGCTCTTTTTCACCAAGGCTGGTCCGTTAGATGAGCGGGATTTGGAAAATCTGATTGAATGAAACTGCACCGGAGAAGGTTACTTCACTGATTTTATAAATAACCAAATTGCAATCTATTGCATTTAAAAATATAAGAAAAGCGCCCAAAATCGGCTAAAATAGTACTATCGACAACTTCTGAATACGGTTATGTCTCGAATTCTGGTTCTGCACGGACCCAATCTAAATTTGCTCGGTACAAGAGAACCGCACCTTTACGGTGGGCTCACACTTGGCGAGATTAATCAGCGTATATCCGACATCGCGTCAAAGGCAGGGCATGAATTAATTTCCAGACAGAGTAATGCGGAGCATGAATTGGTTGACTTCATACAGTCAGCAGCGATAGATGGTACCGACTTTATCGTAATCAATCCCGCTGCATTCACACACACCAGTGTGGCACTACGGGATGCCATGATTGCTGCTGAAGTTCCTTTTATCGAAGTCCACCTGTCAAATGTCTTTAGTAGAGAAGAATTTCGTCATTATTCATATTTATCTGACATTGCAGTCGGGGTCATCTGTGGTCTAGGTGCCCAGGGCTACGAGTTAGGTGTACAGGCCGCCATTTTACATCTGGCAAGACAAGCCAATGGTTGATTGATATGGATCTTCGAAAAATAAGAAAGCTAATTGAGATATTCAATCATACCAATCTAACCGAGATTGAGATTCACGAGGGTGAAGAGTCCATCCGGCTGTCGCGGGCAACGTCAACACTGCCGGGTTCACCCCAACAGCAGGTTGTTCATGTTCCGATGCCAGAAACTCAGTCAGTGAGTGAAATTCATGTGGACGACGATGAAGTGGATGATGAGCACACCATTTCGGTTCTTTCGCCCATGGTTGGAACGTTTTTTTCCTCCCCTTCACCTACGGATGACGCCTTTGTGAAAGTTGGGGATTCGGTAACTGTAGGCCAGCCTTTGTGCTTAATTGAAGCGATGAAAATCTTCAATCAGATTGAAGCTGAGCACAGCGGAACCGTTCTAAAGATTCTGAAGGACAATGGCGACCCGGTTGAGTATGGTGAACCGCTGTTCATTTTGAGTGAATGATCGAAAAAGTTGTTATCGCCAATCGTGGCGAAATTGCCCTTCGTATCCTGCGCGCCTGCCGCGATCTTGGAATTGCCACCGTTGCTCTGCACTCGGAGATTGACCGGGATGCCAAATATGTAAAACTTGCTGATGAATCGGTTTGCATTGGTCCAGCTTCTGCAACTCAGAGTTACCTGAATATTCCTGCAGTCATTGCCGCGGCAGAAGTGACGAATGCTAGCGCCATTCATCCCGGCTATGGGTTCTTGGCCGAAAATTCAGACTTTGCGGAGCGCGTTCAACAAAGCGGATTTATTTTTATCGGCCCCTCAGCCGCTTCGATTAGTCTGATGGGTGACAAAATTGCAGCGATCAAAACCATGGAAAAATCAGGACTGCAGTGTGTGCCCGGTTCGGGTGGTGCACTAGGCAATGATCTTGATGAGATTAAAGCGCAAGCCAAAGCGATCGGATACCCAATTCTAATCAAGGCTGCTGCTGGAGGGGGAGGCAAGGGACTGCGGTTGGTTGAAGACGAATCACAGCTCGAAACCGCGCTTGCGATTTCACAAGGTGAGTCGAGTCACGGATTCGGGGACTCAACACTTTATATGGAAAAGTTTTTGAATAATCCCCGGCACATTGAGATTCAGGTACTGGCAGACAGCTTTGGAGATGCCATTTATCTCGGTGACCGGGACTGCTCCATTCAGAGACGCCGACAAAAGCTGATTGAGGAAGCACCAGCATTTGGAATCCCCGACGAACAGCGCCGTCAGTTGGGAGAAAGCTGTGTTGCAGCGTGCAAAGAAATTGGCTATCTTGGTGCCGGAACATTTGAGTTTCTGTACGATGGTGAGCAGTTTTTCTTTATTGAGATGAACACCCGCGTACAGGTTGAGCATACGGTGACCGAATTTGTTACAGGTATTGATATTGTCAAGGAGCAGATTCGAATTGCCGCCTCAGAACCGCTTCGAATTACTCAGGACGAAGTCAAGATTACCGGCCACTCCATTGAATGTCGAATCAACGCTGAACACCCCGTGTCGCTGATGCCTTCACCGGGTGTCATTACCCGTTACCATCCACCAGGCGGACCCGGTGTGAGAATTGACTCTCACATTTACACCAATTTTGAGATCACCACGCATTACGATTCATTGATCGCAAAGATTATCACTTATGGAAGCGATCGAAACGAAGCACTCGCTAGGATGCGAGGTGCTTTGGAAGAACTGGTAATTGAAGGGGTCGATACAACAACAGCACTACATCAGAAGGTCCTTGGAAAGAAAAAATTTCGGCACGGTATCGTTGATATCAACTATCTTGAGCGTTCCCTGAACAATTGACTGCAGCTCTGGGCAATCCCGCTTGGCTGAAACTCTCCATCGATTGTCTCTGTGAGCAAGCCGAATTGATCAGCGCAGTCTTGGAGAATTCAGGTGCACTTTCCGTATCCACCCTGGTTTCGGATTCTGAGCGTACAGGTGTTGAAGCTTTTTACAACCCTGACTTTAAGGGATTGCCGTCGGTTCTGGCGGAAGTAGAAAAGTTTAGATCTAAGGATCAAAACTTTCAAGTTACTCAATCACTGCTAGCCGATCGGGATTGGGTTGGCGAATCACAGTTGAATCTGGAACCTGTTGAGGTCAGTCAAAACTTAAGAATTATCGCTCCTTGGCATGACATCTCTGAGGATGGGGTGAGCGTTATTATCAACCCCGGAATTTCATTTGGTACCGGTCATCATGAAACGACGTGGTTGTGTGCAAAACTACTGACAGGTCTTGAACTTAAAGGATGCAGCGTGATTGATTACGGTTGCGGCAGTGGAGTCCTAGCAATAGCTGCATTAAAAATTGGTGCTGCATTTGCGTGGGGAGTTGATATTGATCCGGATGCGGTGGCAGACAGTCAAGATAATGCAGTGCTAAACGGTGTCGAAAGCGTTTATCGGTGCAATCTGCCCGAAGAACTTCCTAAGGAGCTACAGGCGGATATCGTTGTTGCAAACATTTTTGCGAATGCGCTGGTCGAATTGAGCGATGAATTGATTCGGTTAACCCGGCCTGATGGCTGGTTGATTTTGTCTGGCATTCTACAATCGCAAATGGACCAAGTATGCGAAGCATACGCGCATGCCTTCAGTTTTTCTGTTGAGTGCATCGGTGAGTGGGGCGCACTTGCAGGACAGCGAGATGATAACCTTCAATGATCTTTGGACCAAATAACTTTGCTGAAGAAAAAAGACAAGCAAAACTTTGCTGGTTATCTCAGCGCACCACTCCCGGATTTATCTTCTATGATTCTAGCTTCCCCTGTCTTTTGTTTTGGCGGCTTGGCTTGAGATTGTTGTTTGATTGCGTACCGTGGTTGCGTTGCTTGCTACGAACCGTCGTATACGGAACCGTATGTACGGTAGAACAGGAGGAAGGCGGAAGTCATCCCGCCTCCTGCCCGATTGGAAATTATCTAACCTTCATCGATCCATACAAATTCCGGAAACTCCGATGCGCCAAGGTTGCCAAGCGGGTGCTCCGGCAATCCATGCACGTTGTCCCGAATCGCGTCCAACACATTCAGATGCATGGGCAATATTACACCGCTCTCTTCGTGAATCAGTGTCTGCATTTCGCAGTACATTTCATGCCGCTTGGTCGCATCAAGTTCCGCAAGACTCAATTTGAGTAATTCACCCATACGTGCATTATCCCAGTAGGAGTCGTTCCACGGCGCACCTGGAGCGTATGCAATCGCTAGCATCGAGTTCACGGTCGGACGCATATTCCAGGAAGTAACGTTCATGGGTTCAACCCGCCACACTGATCCCCAGTAGCCATCATTCGGCACTTTCCGGATATTCAACTTAAAGCCAATCTTGGCTAGATTGGTTTGCATCAGCAAGCACGTTTCTTCGATCCCAGATCCGACTGGAGCGACAAACAGTTCTGCAGTATCGTAGCCGGATTTTTTGAGATGAAATTTCGCTTTGTCCGGATCAAATTCACGCACTGGCAACTCATGGCAATGATCCACACCGTATGCTGCGTTGATGGGTTGATCATTACCGATCGAGCCATGTCCTTTCAGAATTCGTTTGATGATTCGCTCCCTGTCCTGAATGTATTTCATGCCCAAGACAAAGTCGTTATTGCTGCCAGGTTCGGAATTCTTGAGTGCGCAGATCCCGTTCCAGGCGCCTGCGGGTATTGAAATCATACTAACCCCATCGGCTTCGTCAATCTGTCGAATAGATCGTGGCTCTACATCGGCAATCATATGCACATCACCTGCAATCACGGCGTTGATGCGCGCCACCGGGTCTGTAATCGCGAATATTTCTACTGCATCCAGGGGTGGAGGTTCTCGCCAGTAGTTTTCGTTACGCCTGCTGATTGAATTAATGCCGGGATCAAATTTTTCCATCACGAATGGACCAGTGCCAATTCCGTCACCGGTTGAGCCGTTCTTGATGACTTTCATCTGATAGACGCCACCGAGCAAAATCGGCAGATCGGAATTCGGCGTATTCAAAACAGCCTTGACTTCATGTGGACCGACTTTCTTCCACTCATCAACAAAGGCAAAGATGTCCTTGACGACTGAGGTTGAATCCTCACTGATATGGCGATTCATGCTCCATACAACGTCATCCGCGGTTAACGGTGTTCCATCATGAAATACGACGCCTTTTCGTAACTTAAAAGTCCACTCCTTGGCATCGGCACTGGGAAGAAATTCTTCCGCCAATTCCGGCATCGGTACCAGATTCGCACTCAGTTGACACAGAGAGTTGTAATGTGCGCGTCCGCGAGAATAATCAATCGCAGATGTCATCAGATTTGGATCAAGCGTGTCGCCCGGTCCGTGCAGACTGACTGCAGCCCGCAATGTGCCACCTCGTTTCGGTGTGGATGCAACCGCCTTTTGGCCCGTGAGCAACAGGTTGTAGGCACCGGTCATGGAAATGCCCGTAGCCATCATCAGTTTCAACGCATCTCGTCGCGTATACCCGCCACGAACTGCGCGTTCAACTAATGTTCTGTCATTACCGTCAAGATCCTGGTATTTCAACTCATGAGGTAGTATTTTTCTTTTATATTTCATAGTTCTATATTCCCATTAAAGAGTTGGATTCAATCGATTCTATTAATCATACTATAGCACAACCAACTGAATTTGAATGAAATGGACGGTTGCAGTTCGGACAGATCGCGAACTGCATGTGCTGTTTGCAACATATGCATAATTCGGCTGATAACTGACTTTCTCATCAATTGATAATCGTAACTTACAACATTCGATATGGCCTTGGTTTGGATCACAGGATTGATCTGAACCGCATCGTAAACTCTGTGCGGGATGCCGACATAGTGTGTCTACAGGAGGTTGAGCGTTTTTGGCAACGCAGCGCAATGGTCGATCAACCTCAGGAAATCGGCAATCTGATGAATGATTATTACTGGGCTTACTGTCCGGCATTCGACACCGATGCAAGCACACGATCTCCTGACGGCCTTGTCTTCAATCGTCGAAGACAGTTCGGCACGATGATCCTTTCAAGATATCCGATTCGTTCCGCCCGTCCCTTAGTGCTCCCACAATTACCCACATTCAACGTTCTGGGCATGACAACCGGTGCTTTGGAAGGTGTAATCGATTGTCCGAAAGGCGCACTGCGGGTTTATTCGGTACATCTTTCCTCAGCGTCCATAGAAGAGCGCCTCATTCAGATCGATGCACTGTTGTCGATGCACCGCAACATCGAGGCTTGTGGCAGCGTGATGACAATGCAGAGCACACCGACTGATCGGATGGAGGCCGCGAACTATCAGCAAATGAATTGGAGCAACAGCGAACCTGAATTCCCCGTTCCGGAACATGTGTTATTCCTCGGTGATTTCAACTTTACGGAAAACAGTCCCGAATACACCCGCTTCCTCGGGGTGGAAGATCAAGTTTATGGACGCGGCATGCACAGTGGAAGCCTTGTTGACAGCTGGGATGTCGCTCGGGAAAGGACCGATCACTCTCTTACATGGTGGCCTGATCCCCCAGATCGGCTACCGGGTTGTCCGTTGCGCTTGGACTACTGCTTTGTCAACACGGAGCTTGCCCATCGAATCATACGCGCTTGGGTTGACCAAAACGCATTGGGTTCAGACCATCGACCGTACTGGATAGAGTTAGATTGGTAGAGCGTAAAACTGCGGAAGGTAGCGGACACATATTCACCACCAGACGCCCCGAAGAACAACTGTGAATTCAGCAGCATTTCCAATCGATCCGAATCGAGGTCTTATCGGCATGAATCACCGGCATTTGCAGTAGCATGCCTAATTGCAGCCCATTCCTACTCAGCGAGCGACTCATGCACCCGCATCACCCCGCCCGTTACAGGGCGGGGTGGCAAAACCGAAATTTGTATTCTATGGATTGGTTTTCACAATATTCAAATTCAAGGGGACACAATCATAATTACATACGCGCTCGCGATCTGATGAACTAGGAATTAGACGAGGTTCGTGCATGGTCATCGGCCACCAATGGTCGTGGCCCTTAGTGGAATAGTGGCGCCTCACACATGAATCAGGCTTGCACTGTAGCTTACTTCAGTTGGCTTGCCTTGGTGTCGCTGTATGATAACGTTGTTCGCCATGAACCGCCGTATATGGAACCGTACATATGGGTGGTGTGGGAAGACGGCGGGAGTAATCCCGCCTCCTACCCGATAAATCAATAGCTGATTACAGAGTCACAGATATGGCGTAGTTGTGATCGCTAGCAGTTGTAAAGATATGACATTGTCCCCGCAGATGGAATGACAGCTAAGCCAAAAAAAGTTCAGCAGATTGCAGGTGAGATGTATCCCCGATGCCGTGAGTCAAAACCGTGAACTGGCAATTTTCCCCAGCACCTGCAAAATCCGGGTGGAAGGAAATCCTGCAGAAAGACTATCGACGGTCAATGGCCTTTATCTGTCTTTCGGTCTGGCTACATGCTTCAATGGTGACCGCGATGTCGACGATGGTTCCGAATATCGTGGAGAACATCGGTGGCATATCACTCGTTCCCTGGACATTCGCACTTTATGAATTAGGGTCCATTCTCGTAGGGGCAGGAAGTGGTCTGATCGTTTATCGCTATCGCTTGTGCAACCCTATGAGCATAGCCGCCCTGGTCTTTACACTAGGCAGCATCATATGCGCTCTTGCGAACATTATGCCGGTGATGCTCGTCGGCCGTCTTTTTCAGGGACTCGGTGGGGGTGGACTGGTTGCGATGTCGTTTGTTGCAATCGGTACCCTTTTCCCCTCACATCTAATGCCAAGGGCAATGGCGATCATCTCTGCAATTTGGGGTACGTCAGCATTTCTCGGTCCACTAATCGGCGCACTGTTCGTAGAGCACCTTTCCTGGCAGAGTGCCTTCTGGTACTTCACAATTTTGTCAGTGGTTCTTGCTACCTGGATACGATTCGGCTTTTCGGGTCTTTCGAGTGGCGAAATAGCAAAGTCAGAAGGTCGATTTCCCGTTCGCAGACTCCTGGTTCTGTGTCTTGGTGTGTTGTTGATTGCCGCAGCGGGTATTAACGTTTCTACCACAAAGACACCCGCTCTGGTATTGGCAGGAGTTGCATTTCTATGGCTGTTTCTGAGAATGGACGCCAAGGCTGAGGACAACCGACTTCTGCCCAGACGGCCGATTGGCTTTACGAAAAGAAAGAGTGCTGGTTTGACTATGATTCTCTGTTTTGCGATGGGCGCTATGGCGGTCACGGTGTATGGACCTCTGTTCATGGTCAACATCCATCAGTTTTCCATTATCGCTGCAGGGTATGTTGTTGCCTTGACTGCCGTAGGCTGGAGTGTTGCAGCATTGTTGGTATCAGGCGTTCCTGTGTCTTTGGATACCCGAGTCATAATGCTGGGCATGTCGATTCTGACAGTGGGTATTGCTGGACTTGTTTATGCCATCACCGAAGGACCATTGCTCCTGCTGGGCTTGCTTGTGATCATGGAAGGATTTGGTTTTGGTTTAGCTTGGTCGAGCATTCTTCGACGAATGCTGACACTGGTCGATGCGGATGATCGCGAACGAACTTCCGCAGCGATTCCAACCGTTCATCGGCTGGGATTTGCGATTGGGGCAGCCTGGATTGGAATTGTCGCGAACGCCACTGGATTGGCTGCGGGTGCTTCTGTGGAGACGATCGAATTCGTTGCTCGAAGTGTTTTTGTTTCCTGCCTTCCATTTGCACTGCTTGGCATGGTGGCAGCGGTGAAATTCGTCAGCAGTCGGTAGAAGGGTGGAAAACCGGTGCGATTGGCCGCTTACAAATTCATCTCGGAAAGACCATAAATTTCCGGTACGAAGGAGTTCAGATTATCCAATATTTCCACTGCACCTTCATAACGTGATCGATCCATGTTCGGGTCGGGTACGGCGATAACCTGCATACCCGCGGCCATTCCGGCTGCCAAACCCGATGGAGCGTCCTCAAAAACGAGAACAGACTTCGCATCGGCTCCCAGTCTGCTCGCTGCAGTCAGAAACAGATCTGGCGCGGGTTTGGCATGACGGATTGCTGGATCATCACCGGCCACGATGACCGGAAATAAATCAAACCAAGCTGTGTGTTGAGAAATTTTGACCTGAAACAACTCTCTGGGGGAACTGGTTGCGACGGCGATTGGGACTTCATGCCGATGAAGATGACGAACCAGCGACTCCGCTCCGGGCATGGCATCACATTCGGCAAATCCCTTTCGCAGCATCCCATCACGTTCGGAAAGATATTCTTCCGGAGTTATTGGAAGATCAAGCGTTTCAACTAGATGACGAGCTGCTTCCAATTCTGCCAATCCGATCATGTTACCCTTGATCGACCAGTCGAAAGTTTTTCCAAATCGGGCAACTATTTCTTGCGTAACCTGTGTGTAGATCGGTTCTGTATCCAGCAGTAAGCCGTCCACATCGAAAATTACAAATCGGACCGGGTAGAGAGGTTGCACGTATCTTTCCAGTTGCAGTTGGCTTGAATGAATCAGTGTGCTTTTTAACTAAGCAAGGTCGCTATTCTATTTGATTTGCAGGTTTAATCCAGTTTCTCAAAGGCGCCTGTGCTCGCGCAAAATTTTAAGGTTCAAAATCAAAGTGCAATAAACACTTTTGATTAATAGGGAGGTACAAGCTACTATGTAATACGATAAATCATTGTGAACAAAAATTTCCATTTTTAGGTGCTTTGGTAGAAAATAACAGGTTACCTTGCCAGAAAAATTGGTGCAGGTTGCTTGTCCATATTGAGCATGCAGCACAATAAATTCGGCGGAACCTGCTGATGAAGTTCAGCAAATCAACATCGCGATGATGAGTTTTAATTAGTACTTCTTTCTTTGCAAACCAATGAGAATGCTTGCTTGACCGAGATTCAAGTCAGTAAACGATGAACTACGATGCCCTTTTTTCCCAATCGATAGGTCGTCTCAAAGACGCGGGAAATTACCGCGAGTTTACGGATCTTCAGCGGCGCTCCGGGAACTATCCGCGCGCCATGAACCATTCAGTTGGTCGGGAAATCACCTTGTGGTGCAGCAATGATTACCTCGGTATGGGTCAGCACCCAGTGATCGCCGATGCGATCTGCGAAACTGTCAGGGAAATTGGCGCCGGTGCTGGCGGCACCCGTAATATTGCCGGTACCAGTCATCCGCTGGTGATGCTGGAAGAAGAGCTGGCTGAACTGCACGAAAAAGAAAGTGCGCTGGTGTTCACTTCAGGTTACGTCGCTAATTCAACCGTGCTCAGTACCTTAGGTGGGCTGCCAGGCATGGTGCTCTTTTCTGATGCATTGAATCACGCTTCCATGATTGAAGGCGTTCGGTTTGGTAAATGTGAACGACATATATTTCGGCACAATGATGTGGAACATCTGGAGGAATTGCTCGCGAGTGTTGACATCAATCGTCCCAAACTGATTGCTTTCGAGTCTGTCTATTCAATGGATGGTGATATCGGATTCATTAAGGAGTTTTGCGACTTGGCTGACCAATATAACGCACTCACTTATCTGGATGAGGTTCATGCCGTCGGTCTGTATGGCGAATCCGGTGCTGGCGTCGCACAGCGCGAGGGGTTGTCAGACCGGGTTGATGTTCTCCAGGGGACATTGGGGAAGGCATTTGGTGTTGTTGGTGGATACATCGCCGCCAGTGCACTATTGATCGACTACATTCGCTGCTTTGGCAGTGGTTTTATCTTTACCACAGCAATGCCACCAGCCACTGCAGCTGGAGCAGTTGCGAGTGTTCGACACGTAAGGCAGGATATTCAGGCCCGCATTCGATTGCACCGCAATGTTAATGTTGTCAAATCCAGACTTGCTGAAGCGGGATTACCAGTTTTGCCTAACCCCAGTCATATTGTTCCCGTCATGGTTTACGATGCAAAACGATGCCGAGAGGCCAGCCACCTGCTGCTTGATAAATACGATATCTTTGTCCAGCATATCAATCACCCTACTGTCCCTGTCGGTACCGAACGCTTGAGGATTACCCCCACTCCGCTACACACTGACGATATGATCGACTACCTTATTGATGCGCTGGTTAGCGTGTTTGACGAGTTGGATCTGGTTCGTCAGCCTGTTGGTGAATCCGCAGCGTAGCCTGTAGCATTCGAATTGACTCGGCACTCTTCCGTCGGGCTAATACCTGATCATAAAGCATCGCTTTTGTTTAGGGTATCAACGACTATCTGGTTGACAACTCGTTAACTGACTGTATTCTTTTTGTTTGAAATGGACTTTTGCATTCAGTTGTCAGCAGATTATCCCGACAAGTCATACGGGGGTGATCGAGTCTACAAAGATATGGTGGAGCAGGCGATTCTGGCAGATCAGCTCGGATTTGAATCCATCACCATGACAGAGCATCATCTAATCAATGTTCTCATGATGCCGGCACCGCTTCAGTTCGCTGTCAAAATTGCTGCACACACCACGAATATTAAAATTATTACATCTGTGGTTGTTTTGCCTTTGCATGACATGCGTGTGTTTGCCGGTGAAATCGTAGCTGCAGACATATTTACTGATCAACGTCTATTGCTTGGGGTGGGGCGTGGTGCATACAAGTTTGAAATGGAGCGACTCGGTGTGCCTATTATTGAAACACAGGAACGTTTTGACGAAGCTTTGGCTGTATTGAAGGCTTTGCTGAGTGAAGAAGAGGTGTCTTGGGATGGTCAGTATTACAATTTCGAACCCTTAACGATTATGCCGCGTCCAGTGAGAATAGGCGGGCCGCCGCTGATGGTTGCAGTGGTCAACCCAGATCGGGTATACAGTTATGCGAAGGACGGCATGCATATTCAATCCACTCCGCTCGCTGGTGGTCAGGGGTTGCTGGAAAGACAGGTTAGTTCATTTCGGCGAGCAAAAGAGGAGTTGTCAGAGGTAGGTGAAAAACTCACCCTGACACTATCAAGGGTTGGTTTTGTTGCGCGAAGTGAACACGCTCGTCAATCTCACCTTGAAACAGCTTATGCGTACTACAGTCGTTTCGATAATGTATTTACCGGGCCAGGCATTGTGGATGCCGGGATGATTCGACCGCTACCGCGCAAACAGTCGATTGAGGAGCTTGGCGAAAACCTCTTGATTTGCCCGCCTGGGGAGATGGTCGATAAACTGATGCCCTATGTTGAACTGGGTATTGATCGTATGGTGCTAAATATAAATTTTGGTGTCAGTCAGGAGGAAACATTGGAGTCTATACAATGTTTTGCTGAAGAGGTGATACCTCAATTGAGGTAATCAAAGGTACTTGAATCCAACAACGCAATGGTTGAAATTCATGACTGCCATCGAATGTGATTTCAGCATTGAAGGTCAGGGGGAACCCTTGATACTGATTCACGGAATTGGTGCGGACCGTAGCATCTGGCGTTTCATGACTCCAATATTGAGTCAGCATTTCAAGGTCATCAGCTACGATCTTCGCAATCACGGTCAGTCGCCAATGTCCGACGCGAATTTTGGTTTGGATGAACTGGTCAATGATCTCGAGTTGGTTCGCCAGCGCAGCGGTGTAGACAAAGCTCACTTTGCGGGTCACTCGCTAGGCGGTATGATCGCTCCGGCCTACGCTAGAAAGTACCCAAATCGTGTTAAATCGTTAGGGCTGCTGTCAACTGCCGCGGATCGCACAGAAGATGACAGCACCAAGGTCTGGAATGTGGTTCGTGCGATGGAGCGGGAAGGCATTGCGAATGTACTGAAAACACTGACCGATCGCTGGTTTACTGACGATTTTATCGAGCGACATCCGGAAATTGTCGACGCGCGTCTCAAGCAGGTTGTTGAAACTGATGCTGAAAGCTTTCTTAACGTGTTTAGAATCTATGCTGGTACGGAAATGATGCCTTGGCTGCATGAGATTAAGGCGCCTACTTTGGTTCTGACTGGTGAAAACGATGGTGGATGCAATCCGCGGCTCAATCGAGTGATTGCTGATCGGCTGCCGGATTCAAAACTTGTGATCTTGCCTCGATTAAAGCACTCAATTCTGTTGGAAGCCGGTCCAACAGTAGCCGAACAGATTGTGAACTTTATTGAAGGTTGCAAACCAGAAAATCTGGTACAACAAACCCATTTAGCAACAAACTAAGATCGAAAATGGTAAAAACGCTCGAAGCAGACTGGTACATAGACGCAGAAATCTACGCCAGGGAACGAGATCGGATTTTTCATCCTAACTGGTGGCTTATGGGGCCATCGCATCTGGTATCGAACCCGGGTGACTATCTGTGCGATCGGATCTGCGGTTGGCCGGTGTTTGTTCTTCGTTCTCAGGATGGGACATTACGTGCATTTTTAAATGTCTGCCGGCATCGCGGCGCGACACTTCTTAAGGAGGGTTGTGGTGTCGGGATTAATTCGGTTCGTTGTCCTTATCACGGTTGGCTCTATGATGATCATGGCCGATTGCAGAACACGCCTAGATTCGGCGAAGAATTGGGGGATGAAAAAAATTCACTCTCATTGCATCAAATTCAGGTGCATGTCTGGAGCGGACTTGTTTTCGTAAAAATTGCGAGAGATACAGGTGTGGGTTTTGATGAATGGTTGGGTGAGGTCTCGGGGTTGTGTGCCGATTTTCCAGGTCCGTCCAGTCTTGACTACTATGATGAGTTCACCGTTGAAGGAGAGCTTAACTGGAAAACCTACTGCGATAACACAGTCGAAGGATACCACCTCAATCTCATTCACCCGCGCTTGGGTACGACCCTGGCTGGCGGAGATGTGCAGCTATTCTCGGTCAACGACGGTCGGTCGGTTGCATTTGACATTACGCATGGTGCGAGCGGTGGTGCCCGAGAATCCAGGGGTACAAAAGGACTATGGGTTTATCACTTTCCGGGACTGCAGCTGGTTCTGGGTGACAAAATTTTCAAAGCTGAACGTGTAGAGTCAAATAATTCCAACCATGTCCGTTCAATCAACTGGGCCTGGTACGGTGAGCTCGATGAGGCTGCCAAACACGAAGCATTTGCTTGGGGCAAGCAGATCGTCGAAGAAGATTTCGGGATTTGCGCCGAGGTTACCAGAAATTTGCGTGCGGGCGTATTTACGCCAGGCCCGTTATCACCCTCAATGGAAAAACATGTCGCACGATTTCAACAGATTGTCAAAGACATCCTGCTGAACGAAGATTGAATTCAGGAGTTTCGGGATTTAGTATCGACAGAAGTCGTGAGACAAAGTGTCAACTGAATCCGGGTATGTTGGCCTTTCGCTAGCCGAAAGAGCTAGTGCATCGTTTGAAGTTCAGTGTGACGCGCGAGAGAGTCGAAGTCATTATCTCTATGCAGTACTGGAACATCGGCGCGGATGGCTATCGCAGCAATCAGGCAATCAATTAATTTTCGCACCTGATCCCCACCTTCACGACAACGTCGATACAACATCGCAGCGTCTTCGTAGTGAACAGGTTCAGTGGGAAGTACAATTGCTATTGCAATCAATCGACGCAAAGTTGCCAAATGACGTTCACTTCGCGCTCCCGCGAGCAACTCCATCCGAATCGGGTCGCAGATTGCTATGTCACCGCCAATCGATGCGTCAACTCTTTCGCAAACAGTCGAGCCTGTATCGCGAAGAAACTCAACCCATGCTGATGTATCAATCAAAATCAAAATTTACGATTGCTACGCATTTCATCAAGATCGCCAATCCATCCCGAGCCACGCATGCGGCGAGCTTCCTCAACACTAAAGGGTTCACTTGCAAGCGCGCGGAGCGCAAAATTTACTGCGTCGCGTTTGGTAGAAAGACGAAATCTATGCATCACAGCGGCACAGGCTTTGTCGTCGATATCTATATTTGTGCGTGACATACACATATCATACACCATCTTGTGTAAGATAAAGAAGCACTTTGTTCGCGACCTCATTGATGAGTCTTTTGAGATTTTCAGAATCTCAAGTGGAGTTTATCGACCACCAGTGGCATCCAAAATCGTACCAGTGCAATAGGACGATCTATCCGATAGTAGCCACATAACTGCTTCAGCAATTTCCTCTGGAAGACCAACTCTCTGCATCGCAATGGTGTGTTTCAAACTTTCAAATCTCTCACTGCCACCGACGCTTTGATGCATTTCAGTCTTAATGAATCCAGCACGAACCGCATTGACGCGAATGCCCTGGGTTGCAACTTCTTTTGCCAATCCAATTGTAAAGGTGTCGATAGCTGCTTTTGATGCAGCATAGTCGACATAGTCATTTGCCGCACCGAGGCGCGCAGCACCTGAAGTAAGGTTGATGATTGAACCGCCTTGACCGTTATGGTCAGTCGACATTCGCCGAATTGCTTCTCGTGCACAAATAAACGACCCAACCACATTCACATCAAATATCCGTCTGACGCGTCGGGCGTCTATGTTCATCACAGGGGATAAAGGAGCGAGAACGCCGGCATTGTTGACAAGCGCGTCAATTGTGCCAAAGTGCTCGTCAAGTTGGTTAAACATTTCCACCACCTGCTGTTCATCGGATACGTCAGCCTGCAATGCAATGGCGTCGCCTCCAGCCGATCGAATTCGGCCAACCACCTCCTCAGCACGTCTTTTATGCGCAACATAGTTCACCGCTACCCTGTAGCCGTTTTGAGCAGCTAATTTTGCTGTGGCGGCGCCTATACCTCTGCTGCCACCGGTAATCAGCATTGCCTTAGCCATTCTGAGCTCCTGTTTAAGTGTGCTGTCGCCGGAATCGACTGGAATTCAAGATGTGGAAAATTTTGCCACAAATCTGAATCTACAGGAAGGCGAATTAAACAATCAGTTTAACAGGACATGTTTATCTGACCACTTTACAGACGCGCCTTAATCCACGATAACTCTGTCTGACCCATGGTAGGGCGGAATTCAAGCGAGGCGGTCAATGAGGTGAAACTCTCCCTGTCAATTTCAGGACAAATGTTTCAAGAAGTGCCGTGATTGGCCAACGCAAATACGCGATTCACCATTTGCAAATCGACTCGTTTTGAACTTTGGCGCGCGCGGGAAATCGCTGCATCAGAGCATCCCGCAATTTTCCAACGCCTAGATCGGACATCAGTTTTCATGATGTCGTGCCCCGGTAACTGAACCCTAGTTACGCTCAGGTATTCGGGAAGACAGAATAGGACAGCTTTGTTGTCAAAACTCCAATGTTCAATACTGATGCGCCTCATTCTTGCGACCCCAACAGTCACCGCATGCCGACCACAGGCCTAAAACTGCAACAAAGCACAGCAGGAAATTTCGTCCAACTATTGCATCTGTTTGATCAGGAATTTAATATGCTTGATTCGTGCTGCAAAATCCTCTTCCAACAACTGAATGTCGTTCAGCAGATCATCTTTCTGTATCGAAACAGTCTCTTTGTTGACTATCAGTTCATCAAGCGCGGCCACAGCATTGCGCAATTCTGCAGAACTTTCGAACAGTACCTGGGTTTGTCGCGTGCCACTGTCCACCATCGTCGATTTTTTGATTTGTGGAAAGAGATACTTTTTGGTAACAGGCCGAATCGATCCCTTTTTTCGATCATAGATGATTCGAAGAACATCTGTTTGATTCACAGCATACAACTCGTACCGGGCAATCTCTTCAGGGTTTTGAATTCCCATTCTCGTCAACGCTTCATATTTACTCATGGTCAAATTCCTTGCTCGTCATCGGCCAGCAGGTTCCAGTGAGCTATCGATTAATTGTTCGAACCCGCGGAGAATCTGTTGGGTCTCTAGTTCGGCGGCTTCCAAATCTTCCACAGTTTGGTGGCAGCTGATCCGGTGGTTGTCTTTTAGCACTCGGATTGGTGGATTTTGCACATCGCAGGTGTTTTCGATTCCCATCGGGCATCGATTGTAGAATGGACAGCCTACCGCGGTGATTTCGACACCCTTAGCGATGCCAACAGCCATCTCTCGTTTTTGCATGGTGTCTTCCAGCCAGCCGATGCGAAGTTCCGGAACTGAACTGATGAGCAACCGGGTATACGGATGGAACGGAGGCTTGAGTACCTCGTCGGTTGGCCCCTGTTCCACGACCCGACCAGCGTACAGCACCACGATTTCGTCAGCAAATGAGGCAACTGTGGAAAGGTCATGGCTGATAAACAGAAACGAGACACCGGTTTGGTCTCTTAGATTGGTTAACAACTCAATCACATTCGCGCCAACAATGCTATCCAAAGCAGAGGTCACTTCATCACAGAGTAACACCTCTGGGTTGGCGGCCAGCGATCTTGCCATATTGATGCGCTGTTTTTGCCCACCTGATAATTCCATCGGATAGCGACTGGCAAATTCCGGAGGCAACTCAACCATCTTTAGGATTTCTGCAACTTTAGCGTGCTTGGCTTTTCCTTTGAGTCCATGATAAAACTCAAGCGGCCGACCCAGAATCTGCCCAATTGTCTGTTTAGGATTAAGGGCAGTGTCGGCCATCTGAAAAACGAACTGAATCTTTTGCAACTCTTCAAGCTTGCGATTGTTTAGATCGCCGTTCAGTTCCTGAGCTTCCAATTTAACCGTGCCCTTAGCCTGTGGCAAAATTCCTGCGATGACACGGGCCAGGGTTGATTTTCCGCAGCCGGATTCTCCAATGACGCCAACAACATGGCCATTCTTCACTTCCACCGACACATCACGCAAGATAGTAATTGACGGTTCTCCATTGACGATACCACCATATCCGGCGGTCATGTCGTCCACCGCGACTGCTGGAATTTCCCGCTCGTGTTCAATACCGACAGTTGTGCCCATTCCAGCAACAGGCTTTGGTCTGACTGCTTCCATCAGGCGTTTGGTGTAAGCGTGAGTTGGATGATTAATGATCTTTTCTGCACTTCCCTGTTCCATGATTTCACCGCCATACAGCACCACAATATGGTCTGCAATCTGGGCGACTACAGCCAAGTCATGGGTAACATAGATTGCGGCTGAGTTCTCCTCACGGATCACTTTTTTAAATGCCTTAAGCACCTCAATCTGGGTGGTCACATCCAGTGCGGTTGTGGGTTCGTCCAACACCATCAAATCCGGTTTCCCACAAAGTGCCATGGCGGCCATCAGGCGCTGCAGCTGTCCGCCCGATACCTGGTGCGGGTAGCGATACCCGATTCTATCCGGATTCGGCAATTCCAGTGCGTGATACAGTTCCTTGGCCCTTTTGTTGGCCTCTTCCTGAGTCAGTATTCTATGGAGCACTGCCGACTCGGTCACTTGTTCATTGATGGTGATGGCCGGATTGAACGTCGCGGCCGCACTTTGTGCCAAATAAGCAACGCTGGCGCCACGAATCTGACGCTGCCGCAGTGGCGGTGCAGTGAGCACGTCTTCGCCATTTAATAACACCTCCCCGCCAGTGAACTCCAGACCGGGTTTAGTGTACGACAGTGAAGCTAGGGAGATTGTTGTCTTGCCGGACCCAGATTCACCGATTAAGGCGACTACTTGACCTTTATAGATATCAAAGGTAACGCCTTTGACAATCTTGATTTCCTGCTTCTCATCGTTATAGGCGCTGATACGAAGGTCTCTCACCTCCAGTAATTTTTCCTGCTTCTTCTCATTCATGGGACTACACCATTTTCTTGGCCAAACTTCCACCTGATTTGGCGGAAATATCATCGACGATCAGGTTGATTGCGATCGTAAACGAGGCGATCGCAAACGCGGGCCACACGGCTGCCCACGAGTTGTAAGTTAATCCCGCGAGATTTTCCCGCACCATACTGCCCCAATCCGCTTGCGGCGGCTGCACTCCCAACCCCAGAAAACTCAGGCTTGAAATGAACAGTACAACAAACACCAATCGCAGTCCAAAGTCCGTTGCCAGTGGCATTGCAGCGTTCGGCAACACTTCAGATCTGATGATCCACCATACGCCTTCGCCACGAACCCTGGCTGCTTCGACAAAATCCTGCACCATGATGTCCAAGCCCAATGCACGTGCGATTCGAAATACGCTGGATGCGTAAATTATTCCGGCAATTATGACCAGCATTGGAATTGACGACCCGAATGCCGCGATGGCAATCAGTCCCAGCATGATGGATGGCAACGCCAATACGGCGTCATTGACTCGACTGACACCCATGTCGACCCAACCTCCTTTCACTGCGGCTGCAATACCGAGCGTGATGCCGATGAAATAAGCCAGAATGGTAGCGGCCAGAGAGATTCCGATTGTCATACGGGCTCCCCAGATCACTCGCGACATTGTGTCGCGGGCGAGGTAGTCCGTACCGAGGTAAAACGTTCCATACTCGTTGCTGTGGGCATTCAGAAAAGAGTCATCGCCATCCATATCCATTTCATGAAAAGGTGCGATCCAGGGTCCAACTACCGCGATTATCAGCCAGAATACGACAATCGCTACGGCAATCTTTCCGGTCCAGGACAGTTTGAGTTTCCGTTTTGGTGGTGCGTCAGGTAATTCATCGAATTTATTGAGTTGATCGACAACTTCCTGTCCTTTTTCCGCTTTTTCCGTGTTATTTTCGTTCATGATTATTCCTCCCTACTTCGGGTGACGCAAACGCGGATTGGATACAATCGAACCGATATCTGCGATAAGAATCAGGATTACATAAGTGCCACAAAATATCATGGCACATGCCTGCACCAGTGGCAGGTCACGGGTTTGAACCCCATCAATCATCAATTTGGCGAGGCCGGGGTAGGCAAAAATGGTCTCGACGATCACCACCCCGCTAACCAGATAGGCCAAATTCAAAGCAATGACGTTGATGATCGGACCGATGGCATTAAAAAAGGCATGTCGCAGAATGATTCTGCCCCGGGGCACACCTTTCAGGATTGCCATTTCGATATATGGAGAATTCATCACGTTTAGAATACCGGCCCGGGTCATTCGGATCATCTGGGCTGATACCACGACCACCAGGACAATAATCGGCATTGCCAGGCCACCGAGGAGTTCAAAAAACGTCATGTTGTCTCTCAACAGGGCCGTGGAGGGCAGCCACTGCAGGTTAACTGCAAATATCAGCACCATCAGTGTTGCGATGAAAAATTCGGGTACAGAGATGGTTGCCAATGTACCGAACGTAACTGCGCGGTCCAGCCATGTGCCTGGGTGCATCGCAGCCCAAAGTCCCAAAGCTATGGAAAGTGGCACAGAGACCAGAGCCACAAACCCAGCCAAAACCATGGTGTTAGAGAAACGTCCTCCAATCAGGTCTGAAATCGCTGCACCACCTGCTTTGGAAGTGCCAAGGTCGCCAGTCATCAAGTCGCCCAACCATAAGAAATATCGGATGTAGGCAGGCTGATCCAGCCCAAGTTCCGCTCGCAATGCCGCCAGCGTTTCAGGTGTTGCACTCTGACCGAGTACAATTTGCGCCACATCGCCAGGCAAAATACTGGTCATGATGAACACAATCACTGAAACGACGAACATCGTGGCGATGCCGATCCAGAAGCGGCGAAATACCATTGATAGCATCATTTTTCCATTCCTCGAATACTAGTTGGTCTTCTTGTACTTACAGACATTGAGGTGTGAATTTAGTAGTCAATGCATGTTGCAGATGAAAATACCTGCGGAAAACGGTGAACCGTCGTGTAACACGACTCCTTGACGCAACTTGAAAGTCCGCTCATTTGCATCGCAATTTGGTTCAATTGACTCAGCCAGTTCAGTTCCGGCCGCGTAGCCAGATCTTCGTTGCAATGAACTAGGCTGTTATCGGTTGCCCTGCCTCGGGTGTAATCAATGGCAGAGTAAAAGAGGGGTGGGTCAAGTTGGTCATCCGGGCCACTCAGGTTGGGTGACAGCCGAATCGAACCACTTTTCTCAGACGTCGATGCCGTCGACTTTTTACCAGTAAACAAAAGGATCGTTGCAGTAGCTAGCGAAACTCCAGTGGTCGCAAATAATTTCAGCAATTCGCGGCAAGTGAACACACCTTCAATCGATTTTTTCAACAATACCATTTTCGTACAGTGTCAAAGCAGAAAACTGAAGCTTTTCAGATTGTTGCGAAAGTTTAATCCTATCTTTCACAACACAAAACTCCAATTGCTTTTGAAGATTGATATTTTTATTCTAAAGAGAGTTTAGCATATTTTCGAGTATTTCGAAAATTTCGACCTCCACAACAAGTCGGTTGAATGAGAATGACAGCCAGCTGTCTGGCTTACGTTGCCAGTGAATATGCCATTGACAGGTTAGATAATTGTCAATGAACAGCATTGGCTCTGATTGTCCTAGAGTATCCTGGTTTGACAGGTGTAAATCCTTGTTCAGGACAACCGCCTGTCTTACATGACAATTGAACTGAATCATTTTTGTTCTGGTTAGGGTGTCGTCTCAAGGTGCGGAAGTCAGGACTGGATATGGAAATCTCCTAGATTAGTGTTGGATACGATTTTGACAGCGAAAAACAATTCAATGTGCTATTTCTGTGCACTGGCAATTCAGCGCGCAGCATACCATGCGAGACCGTGCTTAATCACTTGGGTGATAAGCGGTTTAAGGCATTTAGAGTGGGTAGTTAGCCCAAAGGTGAATTTCACCCGATGAATGTGAGTCTAAAAGCTGGGATGAATTCGCAGGGGACTCAGCACCTGCCGTGGACATAGTGGTGACTGTTTGTGCGAACGCTACTGCCGAAGTATATTCAGTTCGCTAGTTTGTCGCTGAAGCGCGGGAATCGGGAATTTGTCGCCATGTCTATCCAGGTTTTGTGTGTTCTGACATAAGCCTGCGACGCATCCCGGTAAGGCTGATAGTCCCAGGACACTTTCGGATTTTTTTTCATGGACTCGTGAATTAGAATCCTTGCTCTTTGATTTGCCATAATTTCGCTTCTTATTTGCCCGAGATCCCAGCGGGCAAGAACTTCATCCCGAAATGAATCGGCAATTTTCTGATGTGACGGGCTTTGTGCCAGATTATTCAGTTCGTTCGGGTCGAGTTCCAAATCGAATAACTGGGGAGGATCAGTGTCGCAGTAAACGTACTTATATTGGTCCCTGCGAATCATCACCATCGGGTGAGAGGCACATTCGGCTGAATACTCACTGACAACAAAACTCTCATCGTCTGCTCCGTCGCGAGTCAGCAGTTTGTGTAAACTGCGACCGTCAATTGAATCATCCAGATCTACAGTGCGGTCAGTGCCACCTGATGCCAGCTCCAGCAAAGTTGGCATCAGGTCCAATGTCGAACAAGCATTTGTAATCGAGGCTTGCTGAATGTCAGGTCCTGCCACTATCAACGGCACCCGGACCGACTGTTCAAAGAAACACATTTTGTACCACAAGCCCCGCTCGCCCAGCATATCGCCGTGATCAGCAGTTACGATGACGATGGTATTGTCCAGCATTCGCGTTTGTTCGAGCGTGTCGATAAACTGCCCCACCCAATCATCAACATAGGAGGTATTGGCGTAATAGGCCCGGCGAGCATTGAGTATTGACAATTCAGAAGGTGGTGACACATCTGCCTGCATACCGACCAGCAGACGCTGGCTATGTGGATCTTGCGGAACTGAATCTATGTCAAACTGAGGCATGTCAATGCTGTCTTGCGAATAAAGATCCCACCATTTGCGTCTGGCAACATAGGGGTCATGTGGATGAGAAAATGAGGTAACCAGCATGAACGGTTGTGACCCAGGATTGCGCGCATATTCCCAAATTTTTCGAATACCTTGAAATGCTGTTTCGTCGTCAAACTCCAGTTGAAAGGTCATATCGGCAACGCCAGCCTCGTGAACGCTATCCATATTGTGATACCAGGTATCATCTCGCAGATCGGCGACCTCCCAGTTCGGCGTCCACGCAAAATCAACCGGATAGATGTCGGTTGTCAGCCGTTCTGTAAATCCGTGCAGCTGGTCGGGTCCGACAAAGTGCATTTTCCCGGAAAGGGAGGTGTGATAACCCATGCGCCCCAGATAATGACAGACTGTTGGAATGGCTGAAGAAAACTCAGCAGCATTGTCATAAGCTCTGATGCTCCAGGATTGTTGCCCCGATAGCATAGAAAATCGGGCTGGCGCGCATTGCGGGTAAGGGGTGTATGCTGCATCGAATCGACAGCCGCGTTCCGCTAAGCGATCCATGTTGGGGGTTTTTACGACCTGGTGACCATAGGTACTCGTGAAGTGCGGAGCCAATTGATCGGCCATTAGAATCAGTATGTTTGGAGCCTTCATTCTGTTGTTGCCTCGTTCCAGATTACAAAAGTGAAAAGCCTTAGATTTGAACGCGACTTATACAGAATTCAAAGCGTATACAGACTGAAAATAATACTACTCTAGCCCAAAAATATCGGTACGAATACAACCACTGACAATCAGGAATAATTGAAATATAAAAACTATAAATAGCTTAATCCTTCGAATATTAGTCCTGAGAAATCGACAATATTTAAAAAAGTATACTGTCGACACTTGTCGCTTTATGGATTGCGCAGACAGGTAAATTGGTGTATGCTAATAGCCAAAGCCTTGGTGTGGCATTTTGATGCAGTTTGCACCAGGTTCCGAATTCAGTGAATGGTCCAAAATCCGATTCGCTTCCCTATGTAAACGTAGACGACCTTTTGAGTCGTTTTACTATTGTTCTTATAAGAGAGTAAGGAGACAAAGCCTATACCGACTTATGTAATAACAGTGACAGAAAGTCATGGATGAATATGTAGCGGATGTGGCAACGTGGTACCAGTCGAATGCCAAAATGCTTGAAATTGCGGAAAAGAAACTGGAAGTGTTTTGTCAATTCGAAATTCGTCCGGAAGACTGGCGAGTGGACGGTCTGGAAGGAGCTCTACGTTCAGATGATCAAATATGCGGATGATGAGCCGATAGGAATTTCAAACTCCGCGGCGAATGTCTGAAATTGAGTATAAAGAGGGAGAACACGACCTTTTATTTACGGACGAGTTTCCAAATTTAGATTGGCAGGTAACAGTTGGAAACAGGCAGCGGATTGATTCTTCTTATTGTAGGTGTGATAGTTGGCGTCATCGTCGGTCTTGTTTATTCCAACTACCGAAACCGCAAAAACAACAGTGATGCCAAATTAGCTGCACTACGGAAAGAGTATGACGACTATCGCGCCAACGTTCGTAGTCACTTTATCGACACGGTTTCCGCCATCAGCAAAATTGACGAACAGCAAAAGGAGTTGTATCGTTCAGTCGCTCACGGTGTGAATGAGTTGTGTCGGCCGGAAGACGGAAAAGAAGATTACTTTCTTGAGCAGACTATACAGACTTTGGGTGAATTGGAGCCGCCAAAAAAAGACGAAAAAGACTCACCAAAGTTCAGTTGAGGCAATACACGATGTATCGGCTTCACAACTAAAGCCGAATTTTGATCAGTCGTTTGAAACTCCTTCAGGCGGCGGCTTGTAGTGTACTGGGAAGGGTGTTACAACGCCCTTTTCATCAGTCAGGTGTACTTTTGCCGCACCTTCTTTTTCAACCTCGTCAATCCGAATCACGGAATGTATGGGAATGAACGTTCGGCTGACCCCACCAAACTGACTCTTGAGTTGTTCTTCTCCAGGATTGACAACTAATTTCGACTGTTCACCGAAGACGAGGTCTGCGATCTCAATAAATGCATACATATCGCTCTGTAGCACCTGCCGGGCATACAGTTCGTACACTTTCGACTGGTTGTGAAAAACGACGCGATACATCTTTTTCTTTTTTGCTGCCATAACCTCAAATTCGGACTAAAACTCAGGTTGATTCGGTATTTGAATTATATATGGACACCCTTAGTCCGAATTCAAGTGAGTTGTGGCTTACTGTGGCTTAGAGGGAAATTGCTAGCGATTGAGTGATTCAAAATCAAAGGTAAATTAAGTAGATTCAGCAAAAAATCCAAACCAAATGATTGCCGCAGGAACGATTAACCACAGTAGTCCCTTGATCAGAAAAAAGAGAAAGACGACGATCCCAAGTTTCCTGAAGCGACCCCTGCCAATGCGATTGAACAATGCTTTCAAATTCCTCTTCCTTCTGAAATCAAAGATTATTGCCTCTAGCGCAAAATTCGATTAGGCGCTCATCTGAATTTTTCCTCATTCTAAAATCATGTTCGATTGAGGAAAGGAGACAAGTGTTTGACTACAGTTTCTGGACTATCCATGTGACAGTGATGACCCCCTTCAATATCAATGACTGTTGCGGTTGGCAAGTATGATTCCCTTCCAGCGAAATTCGGCCATTTCTTAAAAATTCCGTTGTTTGATTGAATCAGCAAGGAATCGCACTCGACCTTACTCAGATAGGCGCGGACGTGATCTTCCGTGAGGTAGACTGGAGATGGCATGGTGAGTCGTCGGTCAGTTCGCCAGATATAGCCCTCCGGTGTTTCAACTATGTTGCGCGTTGCGATAAGTGACGCAGCATAACTTGATAGATCACCCGCCCGTTTTCGGGCGATGGCAGCCTCTTCAATGGTCGTATAAATTTTTGGAGCCGATGCTGATTTACTCGTGCCGGTGATATGACGCCTAAGTTGAGCAGGTATTTTCTCAGGCGGTGCTGTAACCGGCATAAGCCCTTCAATCATGGCAAGACGCTCAATCCTTTCGGGCACTGTGGCAGCGATCATCGCTGCCACCCCAGCTCCTAACGAGTGACCCAGTAAAGTGAACTGTCCGAGTCCTAATGCATCTGCCGCCAGAATGATGTCAGCAGCATAGTCTACAAAATGATAGGCGTTGGCACCAGTGCGATGCTCGGACTTGCCGTGTCCCGGAAAATCGATCGCGATTAGCCGAATGCCGGACACAAATTTCGCTAGCGGAGTAAAACTCGCTGCATTATCGAGCCAGCCGTGCAATGCGATCACCGGCGGGTCCTCACGGTTATCAGAAATCAGTGCAGCAAGCCTTAGGTTTGCTGTTTTGATGAACTCTTCTTTCAGGTTCAAACTCATTGAAACTGAAAGGTGAAAGAACTGATTCGATGCAGATAAGGGTGCATAGCCACGTTCGCTGAAGATTCCCTGTTGAAAATGACTAAGGAGAATTATGAGCCAAACAGTGACTCGCTTGCAAGTGTAAGGAGATTAAATATATATCAATGGAAATAGGGTCGTCCGCTTGTATCAAAGTTGCTAATAGCAAGCATTCACTCTGTTCGTCTGAAATTGAAATTATCGTATGTTCAGCTTGGTTGGCAATCTCGTTGCAGATGGCCAATGCGATTCTTGTCGACCTGATCTTTGACAAGGTTAACTATCGTAGTAACTCATGAAGCTTAGGTATAGTCGAGTACGACTCTAGCTGTTGTTTACACCGGGGGCATCAATGAAGTGGCTAAAATCTAACGTCTTTTGCATCACACATCGCACCCACAGGCGAAAATTTCTGTATGGAGTTCTGGTAAGAATATTGCCAATCTCGACAATTGGCAAAGCGATTCATTTGGTATGTCAGCTATATAGAACTCGCACCTCGTCCACGTCGGGGTTCGTCTCAATCGCTTGTTCAAAGCAATGTTGAACCGATTCTAGGTCTTCACGTCCGAGCACGACCTTGAGTGGTAGCTCTATCTCGACCTGAATTTTACCATGCAGGTAATGCAATGTAATGCGGCGGATTTCTCCGGCCTCCGGAATATCGGACCAATCTGCTCTCAATCTTGCCTCGATTTCGCTGCGCAGTCCAAGTTCGCGACCCAATACTATCTTCTCGTCATCCTCAGGATCGATGTGGACTGTCACGTCTTCAATATCTTCAAATTGACGTATGAGTTTGGCCCGAGCCGTTTCGCTAATCTGGTGCCCTTCCGAGACGCTGAGCTTCGGGTCATTGATTAGGATGTGCACATCGACAAGTGATTTCGGACCCATTTGACGTGTGCGTAGCATGTGCACGTCGCTTACCCCGTCGACCTCCATCAGCGCTGTACGGATTAATTTGACTTTCTCCGGCGCAAGCCCGGCATCGATTAACTCCTCCACACCTTGACGGGCCAGGCGATAACCAATTCTTCCAATCATCCAGGAAACCACTACCGCAGCAACTGCGTCCAGATAAACGAGCCCGAGCAGTGTACCTCCGACTCCGACGATGACGACGAGCGAACTGGCCGCATCGCTGCGTGCATGCCAAGCATTTGCCTCAAGAAGCTTCGAGCGGTAGAGACGTGCAGCCCTAACGGTATAGTGATAAAGCCCTTCTTTGAATACAACTGAAACGGCTGCGACAGCCATGGCCCACCACGCGGGTGTTTGGAGTGTAACTGGATTGAAAAGTCTCGAGAAGGAATCAAATGCAATTCCCGCACCGATCAAAATCAACACGATACCGAGCGCAACGGTTGCAACTGTTTCAATGCGTTCGTGGCCGTAAGGATGCCCAGCATCTGGCTTACCCTGCGCAAACTTTGCTGCAACCAGCACCAGCACGTCCGTGACGAGGTCTGATAACGAGTGTACGCCGTCGGCGACCAGTGATTGGGAATGCGCGGCCACACCGCCGCCGATCTTTCCAATTGCTAAAATCAGGTCGACAGCCGCCCCTACTAGAACGACGCGGCGAACATTGGCAAAGCGCTCAAATGTTGGATCACCCAACTGTGTGATGCGAGTCGGTCCGTTGCCGTCAGATTCTGCTGGTTCAGTCATCATCTCCGCCTATTACGTAAAGTCGATGACTAAGGCTTGAGCCCTGCAACCAACTCTCCCGCCAAAATAAACTCTAGCAGCTTAACTTTTAACTTTCCTTTCGGAAACACAATATCGAATACTAAGATAAGGTTTCCGGCAAAATCCGAGATTTTGTATTAATCTGGCTACTATGTCGATTACAGCTAGTTGTCTGTGTATATTCCGATTTAGAATGCGAAAACCGTTTTCGCTTCCAAACGAAAACGGTTTTCTTATTGAATATTTAGTTCCTTTTGAGATTCATGCGATTGCTTTGAATTCTATTTTTCAAAGAACTGCTATTTTAAGGATTATTCAAATGCCTGCAAGTATGGGTTCTCCGTACCGCGGTCGACAATCTTGATGAAACCATGTTCAGTTGCCAAGTGACAGGCATTACAGGCATTGATCATTTGGTTGTAAGCGTCCAATGCTCCTTCCATGTCTCCTTCGTCGAGATGAGATCCAACATTCTCTACTACTGGTGTTAACATTCCAAGCGCCAGTTCACCCACTGGATGACCGTCATATTCTTCAATTTCCCCGGTCAATGCAAGATTTTCCTCAATTTCGTGCATATAGAAATCAGCTAACTCTGGATTTCCGGCTCTAATTGAAAGTCCTGCCTTGTGAGTAAATGTTTGAAAGTTGCCCATGAGGTCAATAAGACCAACATCACCTTCAGCTAAACTCGCTGAAGGAGACAAGAAAAGAACTGCTACAGAAAGCAGTAAACTAGTTTTAATTTTCTTCATATCAATTTTCTCCACCAAATAAAAACATTAGTTTTGGGTAACAATACAAAAAGTTGATTGATATTACAAATCTTGAGTTTTAAGAGGGACTTTCATTCTTTGTGCCAGGATAAATTCCGTACCGCTAGAATGCGGGATGCGGGCTCAATGAAAAGTCTCGTAGTACAATAGTTCGTCCGCGAATGCGTCAAGTGGAATGATTGACAGATATTGGTGAAACTATGGCTCAAAAACAAAAAAATGTCGTCACTCTACCCGCGAGGGCAGTTGACAAAAAATCCGTAACCATGACTGACAATCGCACAGGTCAGTCGTACGATTTTCCGATTCTTGACGGCACGGAAGGCCCGAGTCTTATTGATATATCGAAAATGTATGCCAAGACGGGTATGTTCACCTATGATCCTGGATTTACATCAACGGGTTCCTGTCAGTCAGGCATCACATTTATCGATGGAGAAAAAGGAATTTTGCTCCATCGAGGCTATCCCATCGAACAACTGGTTGCCAAAGCCTCATATCTGGATGTCTGTTATCTGCTGTTGCACGGAGAATTGCCAGCCCCGATCGAAAAACGCGAGTTCGAAAAATCAATCACGATGCATACGATGCTGCATGAGCAATTGACGTCATTCTATCGCGGCTTCAAACGCTCTGCTCACCCGATGGCAGTCATGGTTGGTGTTGTTGGCGCTCTTTCCGCATTCTATCACGAGGATACGGATATTCATGATCCATTTCAGAGAATGATTGCCGCCCACAGACTGATTGCAAAAATGCCAACCATTGGTGCCTTTGCATTCAAATATTCGTTGGGTCAGCCATTCATGTATCCAAAGAATGATTTGAGTTACGCGGAAAACCTGCTACGAATGATGTTTGCAGTACCAACAGAAAATTATGAAGTCAACCCCATTCTTGCACAGGCAGTCGACCGTATTCTGATTCTACACGCCGATCATGAACAAAATGCTTCAACTTCGACAGTACGTCTGGCGGGTTCGTCCGGTGCTAATCCTTTTGCATGTGTTGCTTCAGGTATTGCATCGCTGTGGGGTCCGGCTCATGGTGGAGCAAACGAAGCAGTGCTCAACATGTTGAGCGATATTGGTCATAAACGAAACATCCCTAAATTCATTGCCAGGGCAAAGGATAAGGATGACAGTTTTCGTTTGATGGGTTTCGGGCACCGGGTTTACAAGAACTTTGACCCACGCGCCAAAGTCATGAAGGAAACATGTCACGAAGTGCTGAACGAATTGGGAATAAAAGATCCGATATTACCAATCGCTCTGGAATTGGAGCGCATTGCTTTGGAAGATGAGTATTTCATTGAGAAAAAACTCTATCCGAATGTTGATTTTTACTCTGGCATCATATTGCGAGCAATAGGTTTTCCAACACAGATGTTCACAGTGCTGTTTGCCATTGCTCGAACAACGGGCTGGATTGCACACTGGAAGGAAATGTTTACCGGCGATGAGAGTCAGAGAATTGGCCGCCCGCGTCAGCTCTATATCGGACCCAAGCAACGGAATTACGCAAAAGTCGAAAACCGTAAGAAATCCGTGCCGGACTGGCTGAAAATGTGGGGAGGCAGAAACGGTTGAATCCGTTCAGTTGCCTAAGTGGGGCCGAGTCCGTGAGCCTGTAAGGATTTCACAATCAGGCGCCGAAAACGATAAACCATCATAAAGATTGCGACTAAGCAAGCCACACCCACTGACCACATGAGTCCGGTTGGGCCAGCACCCATGTGAATTCCGAATAGCCAGGCCAGCGGAATCATCACTACCCAAAACGCGGTAATTAGGGCGCGCGTAATGAACCACATGTCCTGGTATCCCCTCAGCACACCAACAAAGACTGCTTGAAGGCCATCTAGAACCAAAATAAATGCCGCGGCGATGACCATTGGAACGGCAATTGTCAAAACTTCCGGGTCCTGGCTGTAAATCCGGGACAGGAATTCAGGTGCAACAAAAAATAACGTTGCAATCAAACTCAGAGAAATCGCACCTAAAATCAAAGCTGTCCAACCGGATAAAGCTGCTTTTTGTGGACTGCGCTGACCTAGAAAATTAGCCACACGAACAGTGGCAGCCATCGAATAGCCCAATCCGATCATAAACGCAATGGTGATAAGGTTCATCCCGATTGTCCAGGCTGCGGTTTCAAGCACCCCCATATAACCGGCAAACAGTGTCATAACCAGAAATGATGCGGATTCCATACCATGGCCAAGTGCTGTTGGATAGCCAAGTTGGCGAAGATTCTTCGAAAATTCCCGAAACTGGCGCAGTTTCCCGACAATGCCGTAGCGGATTCTGTCAACAGCGTAGAACACATAAACCAGAAGAATCAGAAAGCCAGCCCACCGAACAATACTGGTCGCGAGTGCGGCACCTTCTGCACCCATTGCTGGTGCGCCATGATTGCCAAAAATGAACACCCAGTTAAGATAAAGGTTCAGAACGTTAGATCCCAATGTGACAACCATTGCAGGAATCGGTCGTTGTAAACCTTCGAGCAGCAAAGAGGTTGTGATGAAGCAAAGAAGTCCAGCCAGCCCCAGGCCGTGCATGGCCAATACGCGTCCGGCCCCGACTGATAACTCTTCACTTTGGCCGACCAGACGGAAGAAGTACTCGCCATACAGCATGAGAATTCCGAGCAAAATTCCGATAGCGAGCGCGTGCACCAGTCCGACACGCCAGATCGCACCGCAATTTGCAAAATTTCCATTCCCCTCATAACTTGCTGTCAGTATTGCAACAGGCAGTACCGATCCAATTCCAATGAGAATCAACGAAACATGAAGCCCGTTTGCAAGTCCATAGAATGCAATTTCCTTGGTCCCTGCATAGCCACACATTGCAACATCAACGGTGATGATCAGTATTGCGCCTGCGCGGGCTAGTAGCACGGGTGCTGCAAGGCGAATGATCGGCCAGATTTCGTGTTTGGAAATGACCAAAACAGCTGTTCTTATTTTGTACAGTACGATGTGGTATGAGGATTACGCAAAAACGCACATTGTACGACTTATTCCAGGTGCGTTAAACTGACAGAACCGCAAGCCCCACTTATATGTGAGGCTTGGTTGTCGATTCTCCTGAGAGTTTAGTTCAACACCAGCGGAACCACAGAAGCTGACGTCAAACGGTGCTTGAACTCTTTGTGTCTACTGAACGGAAATCGTGATTGCCTAGAAATTTTTAGATCGTTGGTTGATGCAAATTACAAGCTACTATAAATTTCTGACTCTGGGTGAAATGCCAGCCAGGCAAAAGCAAAATGCACACCATTGGCGACATCGACCAATTCCTTGCCGTGCAACGGCCCGGCGACAGCCTGTCCAAAAAGATTCCATTGTGAGCCAGTCTGCACATCATAAAAATTCCCATCGTCCCGTTTTTCAAAATCCAGCAGAAGATCATCTAACTGACGTCTAAAGACGGTGGCAGAAGGGATGATTCGTGAGTCAGCGATACTACGTTCATCGAGTGCAGAGGCCGCATCATCCATGCTGAAAATTACAATTGAAACACCGTTAAATTTGTCATTGATGACTGGCTCTTCGTCAAAGACGGAGAACGGATAAACCCGATGGTTACCATTGACTGATACATTGACGACTCTCTCCATGGCGGGTAGACGCGAGTCTGCGGGATCGCTGAGTAAAAAAGGAACGTTGTTGATGTCATCGTAGCCGCGGTATGGATTGTCTCCATAGCTTCTCCTGAAGCCTGTGTCCCTGGACAGTACCTGACCTTCAGGATAGGCTAGGGCGAACTGTTCAAAGGACGTGATTTGTGATGGCAGTAAATCCAGATCAACCCCTGCATAGTGCCCAACGATACTACTACCTGTTAGTTGCTGCCACCAGGACTCAGTCTGCCGATCATACATAACCAGATCACTTTTGCGTAGATTTCCGGTTGTACCGAAGTCAAGAATTTCACCATCAAGATTTCGATCAAATACGATGGATGCATTGCAAAGCGGGCAGAATGTTACGGCGACAAATCGGTCGTTTAGCATGTCATTTACGATCTCGTGCCAGATCAGAATCTGTAAAGGATAAGCTTTGGCCTCACCCAAAACATCCAAAACAATGACTGGCTCTCTAAGATTCAGCCATTCAATAGCGGAGTCGACTGATACAAATTCCGGATGATCAATTGATGGAATTCCATCTTTCGGAGGACCACCTGATCGAATTTCGGAGAGGTCAATTACACTGTTTTCGAAGTCCGTATTTGGCCAGTCCTTGAATCTTGGAGAGCTTTGTGCCTCAAGGGTGGGTATCGCGATCCAGAACATTGCGAAAGTCAGGATCAACGACAGAGTGTGAGAAGGGTGCAATAGTTTAAGATTGTCTTTCTTGTTCATCTTGGATTTCCAGAAAATAGTTGACTAGTAGAACAGACTGCTTTTTTGTCCAAATGTTCTGATCTTTGCGCATCGTTCTGCAAAAATTGATTCTGCATAGTTCAAACTGGTTTGCGATTCGACATTTTCAGCATCGCTAGTGGGCCAATCATAACGATAACACCGAGTGTTAGAAATGCAGCACCCCAAGCGACTGGACTATGGCCTCCACCGGCTAGGTCTAGTACCACACCAAAAATGATGGGACCGATGAATGCGCCGACAAAACCAATCAGAGTGTGTACAGCCATGGTTGTTCCTCGAACTCTGGCATCTGCTGAAGCGATGACGGCGGATGAAATTGATGCGGAATCAGCGATCGACAGGATTGCATAAAGACACACCAGACACAGAATCAGAATCATTGAGAGTTGGCTGGAGAAACCAAGTGCAATTCCGGTCAGTACGGCTAGTAGCATGACCGAGATAATGACTTTAATACGATTAATCCGACCCGCAATTTCATTGACAATTACGCTGAACGGTTGGGCGATAAATGTGGCACATGCGACGATAAATGCCGGATTCCAGCTGCTGCCAAAAGCTAGCAAATCTCGACTCGACATTGCAAATACCAGAAATGTAACCGTCCATGACCGGAATACGAACAATTCCATGTTGTGCACACTGTAGGCAATGCTGAATCCAATTGCCTTACGATTTTTAAACACTGGTTTAAGGTCTGGCAGCAGAGTGAACTTTTCGTTGGCCCGAAGTGGTGACGACTGCGGGAGAAACAAAAGTGCAATAAAAAATGCCAGCAAGGCTCCGCTCGAGGAAGCAGCAAAGCTGTGCTGCCAAGTCATCATGTCCGCCAAAAAACCGGCAGTAAGAAACGAGACAGCCACACCAACACCAAAACACATGGTGTAAACCGCCACGGTTCTACTTTGAAGGTGATTAGGTACTGCATCGACCAGAGATTTAAGTCCCGGCATGTAGGTACCGGCTAATGCAACTCCCTGAACAAAACGCCAAATGCTAGCGGTAGCGACACCTGTATTGAGAAACGCAAATCCCAAAGGTGCAAGCACGGTCAATGCCATCGAATAGAGATAAATTTTGCGGGCATCAATACGATCTGTTAGCGGTACGAGCAGAAAAACACCGAGCAGGTAGCCTCCAAAGTAAATCCCGGCCACCCAACCGATTTGAGTATTAGTGGCTGCCCACTCAATTTGTAGGGTCGGAATTTGTGTGGGATATAACGCGAACGGTACCATTCCAAGAACGTGAGCAACACAGATCAATGCGATCGTAATTTTCAACCGCTGCATGGAAGGTACTTGCCTGAATAGTATGGATGAATTCGCGGGTTATTGATCGAAGTGAATTCCGAAGTCATGGAATGGAATCAAAATTGTTGGCGTAATTATCCTACGCTTTGTCACCGTTTGAGGACTATGGAATGCTGGTCAGGTTTCGCTCTTGCAGAAACGATTGACAAAGCCGATTGTCATAAAATAGAAGAAAGCCAGTTCCGCCCGGTTTTTTGTCTGAATCCAAACATCTGAACTTTCATGTTAACGAAATTCCTGTTTACGATCGCGGTGATCGTGGTTGTTTTGCTGGTTTACCAGGCTCGATTCAGGCCCGTGTCTCAAGCTGTACAGAAAGCGAAACAAAACACTGCTCTTCCGAACAAACCCTCAAAATGGGTGGTCTATACAGTAGCGGGTATCCTCGCTGTGTCCTCCGGCATTGTTTACTTTTTCAAGTGGCAATCTGACAACACAATACTCACCATACGTGTAATCAACGCCCAACAGGAAGAACCATTCAGCTACAAGGCACGTCAAAAAGACATCAAGGGACGAACTTTTACTACTCTTGACGGCCGGGTAGTGACATTGGGTGCCTCAGACAGAATCGAATTGATTGATGATTGAGTCAAGATCGAAAATTCGGATTTAGGTGAAGACATGCAGATCACTATTGGCCTGATTGGAATGTCGATTTTTGTCACTCTGTTGAGTGGTTTTGGTGAGTCTGCTGTAATAGTAACCAAGACGCTGATTACAGCCTCATCCTTCGGGGTATTGGATGAAATCCGATCAGGTGAGCTGTGGCGATTAATCACGCCCGCATTCATTCATTTTGACATCTATCACCTGGTTTTCAATTTGCTGTGGGTCTGGGTTTGTGGCGGAGCAATCGAAAAGCGCCGCGGATGGTTGGTTTACCTGTTCATTTTTGCAGTCTCTGCATCAGTTTCCAATTTGGCGCAATATTGGTATTCCGGACCGGCATTCGGTGGTATGTCTGGCGTTGTGTATGCATTCGTGGGCTACATTTGGATGCAGATGAAGTTCAATCCCATCGGTTATGCCGGAGTGATACCGAGAGCCGTCATACCGTTGATGATGATCTGGTTTATTGCCTGTTGGCTCAATCTAATCCCGAATGTCGCCAATATTGCTCACACGACAGGACTGATTCTAGGGGTAATTTGGGGGCGAGTTGATGCCTTGATTGCGTTTAATCGCTATCGGGCACTCTGACATGCATTTTGTTTTTTTACGGTTAGGATGTTCTGGCCTGGTCCCTCTGCTCGGAATTTTGTGGTCCTTTACCGCACTAGCCAGTTCTCAATTTCTGCCACTGCCAGGCGCTCCGGAAATGCCAATGGAAGTCCGACAGGCCATTGATCAGGTTTGGGAATCTCGAAGTACAGACCACGAAATTCGAACCAAGCATCTTCAGAATGACGGTACGCCTCATTACGCAAATCGTCTGATTTTGGAATTGTCTCCCTATTTGAATCAGCACGCCCATAACCCCGTCAACTGGCATGCCTGGGGTAAAGAAGCTTTCGAGCTGGCTAGAAAGCTTGACCGCCCGGTGTTAATATCGATTGGTTATTCTTCATGCCATTGGTGCCATGTGATGGAAGAGGAAAGCTATGACAATCTGAAGATTGCCAAGCTATTGAATGAGCACTATATCAGCATCAAGGTGGACCGGGAAATCAACCCGGATATTGATGAAATTTATTTGCTTGCAGTCCAGATCATGGGCGGCAACGGTGGCTGGCCTCTGCATATGTTCGTCACACCCGAGGGCAAACCGTTTCTCGGACTGGTTTATGTGCCACCTGAAGACTTTGAGGTATTGCTGAATGAGGTACATTCGGTTTGGAAAAATGACAAGGCGGAGCTCGAAAAAATTGCCAACCAGGTAACCGAAGCGGTCCAGTCATTTGGTGCGACATCAAGTCAGGATATAGAGATTGGAAAACTGCAAATCGACCATTTTGTTACCGAGCTCTTTTTGGAGAGCCAGGCGCTTGATGAGTTTTCGCCACCAAGCTCAAATTTCCCATTGGAATCAGAACTGCTTCTGTTGTTGGATGTTGCAATTCGGGACAACAATGAAACTGCGTTGCAATTGGCAGAAAATAGACTGATTGCAATGGCAATGGGCGGCATTCGCGATCATGTTGGAGGTGGATTTCATCGCTATTCGGTTGACAATGAATGGCTGGTGCCGCATTTTGAAAAAATGCTCTACAACCAGGCGCATCTGGCCCGAGCTTACCTCAAAGCCTTTGAACGGACAGGAAAGAACTTGTACAGACGGGTTGCGCAGCAGACTTTGGAATATGTGCTGCGAGACATGCGAAGTGAAGAGGGACTGTTTTGGTCAGCAACCGATGCAGACAGCGAGGGACGTGAAGGAACTTTCTTTCTCTGGACAGTGAATGAAATCGTTGAATTGGTTGGCACCGATGCTGAATTTGTGCTAAATCACTATGGTGTGACTGAAGCCGGCAACTTTGAAGGTAAAAATATTCTTTTTCTCTCCGAACTTCCAGAAAATCGTGCGTCTGCAGCCGGCATTAGTGTCGAATCTTACCTTGAAAAACTATCGGCTGCTGTTGAAATACTGCGAGCCTCTCGAGACCTCAGACCAAAGCCTTATCTGGACGACAAAGTGATTACGGCCTGGAATGCCATGATGATCACGACGCTTGCCCAGGCTGGTTCAATTTTGGAAGAATCGCGATACCTAAATGCCGCAATCACTGCTGCAGAATACCTCTGGATGCATGCCTGGGACCCGAACGAAAAGCATCTTTTTCGGATTTTGCGCGACGAGAAATTAACCGAGTCTGGAAAACTTCGAGACTATGCCTATTTGTCCCAGTCCATGCTCACCTTGTATGACGAAACTGGTGATGAATTGTGGCTTAAACGGAGCCAGTCCATAGTCGATTCAATGGTGGAGAAATTCTGGGACCGGCAGAAAGGAGGCTTCTTTTCCGTTACAGAAAACGATGCGGCAGACTTGATTGCCAGACACAAAGATCGCTTTGATGAATCGCTACCATCGGGCAATTCTGTTGCGGCAAGTTCGCTGTCCAAACTGTATCGCCGTACGGGTCAGCAAATCTACGCCCGACTTGCGGATCAACTGTTCCAGACTTTCGCAGTAGAAATCGTGCAGATTCCGACAAGCTACGGGTATGCACTGAAAGCTTTGCAGGAACATCAGGATGGTTCAATTGGCCCTTTAGAATTTGCTGGTTCTGGCAGTGTTAGGGTTTCAGTTCGAACACTGGGTTTGCGTGACAGCCGAATTCAGACGATTGTTGAAGTAGCCCTTGCAGATGGCTGGCATGTTCAGTCCAATCAACCTTTGGCTGATAGCCTGATAGCTACACAGATCTCAAGTATGTCTGAAGATTGGCAGTTAGAAAATGTGACTTATCCACCGGCAGATGAAACTTATCTGTCGTTTCAAACAAACCCGCTATCGGTCTGGAACGGGACAGTGCAGATTCCGGTTGAATTTAAAGCAGCTGGCGAACCTGACAGTGCTCTGCAACTGAATCTTCAACTGCAGGCTTGTAATGACGAGTTATGCTTACTGCCAGAAAACGTGCAACTGGAATTGCCGCTGGGCTTAGTCAGGGGCTAAGGGCAACCAGTCCGCCGTCGATCAATATGTTTTGCCCGGTTATATAACCCGCGTGAGTACTGCAGAGAAAGGCGCAAAGTGCACCAAATTCGTCCGGTGAACCGAAGCGTCTAGCTGGTATGTGCTGCTTGCCCTTTTCCAGCAGGTTTTCAATTGATTCGTCAGATTCGGTCGCAGCTCGCGTCATACTAGTACGAAGTCGGTCGGTGTCAAAACGACCTGGCAGAATCGCATTGACAGTGACATTGAAAGGAGCGACCTGCCGCGATGCGCCAGCGAAAAAGCCTGTCAGTCCAGAGCGAGCGCCATTGGACAGGTCAAGGTGTTGTATTGGCGCTTTCACGGATGATGACGTTACATTGATGACCCTTCCGAATCGTCTTTCAATCATGCCGTCGATTACGCGCTGGAAGAGATCAATCGGCGTGAGCATGTTGTTGTTGAGGGCAGAACGCCAGTCGTCCAGAGTCCATTCCCGAAAATCGCCAACCGGTGGTCCACCGGCGTTATTGACGAGAATATCAAGATCAGGTGTTTCATTCAAGGCCTTATCGCGGCCTGATTCGGTCGTGATGTCGCAGCAAATACTGGCAACGTCTCCCTTGGCAATAGCTTCTATTTCACGCTGGGTTGCTTCCAGTGTATTCGGGTCTCGGCCGTTAAGCCAGACATTTGCGCCTTCTGTAGCTAAGGCACGCGCACAACCCTTCCCGATACCTTTACTAGAGGCACACACCAATGCGTTTTTTCCTTTGAGACCGAGTTCCATATTGAAATTCTCCTGTGATGTCAGGGACTGAAGTGACAGATTAAATGGCTAGTGCTGCCAACAATCTCCGGGGAGCCACCTGGATCGTCGGGTCTGCTGTAGTTGCAACGATCATGAGTTCCGGCATTCATGAACTCGCCGGGTCGATACACTCCGCGCAGGCGGTATTCATACGCGGTGTCATCGGTTCTCTCCTTATTCTTGCATTCTCGTTGCCACACTCAGATTTCAGTATACGCACCAAGCGGCTCAAACAGCATATTGTAAGAGGGGTGATTGGCGTCATCGCCATAAACCTGGGATTTTATTCACTCCAAATCCTGCCTCTAGCGACTGTTACAGCGCTCTTTTTTACAACACCACTGTTTGTGACTGCACTAAGTGTCCCGATGCTGAAAGAAAAAGTTGGCATTCGACGAATCATGGCATCAATAATCGGATTTTTAGGAGCAATGTTGGTGATTGGTTATCTACCGGAGCCATTAAGCATCAAGTGGTTCGCACCAATTTTTGCATCTGTTGCGTTTTCGCTGACTTTGGTTACGGGCAAACAATTGTCTTCGACCGAAAAACCGGGTACGATCGTGCTTTATTTCTCCACTATTTTGGCACTCGGTAGCTTACCGCCTGCCATTATTGTCTGGCAGACTCCCAACTGGACCGAGTGGGGACTTCTCACCATGATTGCGGCGATGTCGTCACTTCGAAACTATATGGACGTACGGGCCTATGCATTGGGCGATGCACAATTTGTCTCACCTTTTTTGTACACCCGAATCATTTTCATGGTAATCGCTGGCTACTTTCTATTTGATGAAATCCCGCAGATTTCAGCACTGATCGGTGCATCGATCATCATTATGAGCACGCTTTATATTCTTCACCGGGAAGTAAAAATTGGAAGGCAGCAATCATAAGAGATGGCCTGAATTTGTGAAACACCTGAATGCCAAATTGCGACTGGGATTGATTTCGAGTCAAGATTTGTACACTGAGTCACGTCCGTCAATGCCGATCTTGGTATTGTTAAATGAGATTCAGCATAGAAACTAAGAGGTTTTCAGACACTTGCAGTTTCGCAGAATTATCATCAAGCCAACGTAAATTCTTCAAGCTTTGTGTACATTTAGTCATGGTCGTGCATGCTATACTTTTTGAAGCATGTCAGCCATTCAACAACAGAATAACAGAATGCAGAACATCGGCAATCCAATGCAGATACCCAGCGGGCGAGAAGGCCTTGCGAGATATGTTCGATCCACCGACCGCAGCGCGCCGCCTTACTATGCGGGACGCGAGCGGCTTCTTTCCGGCATTGAGGACATCTGTGCAGATATCTGGCAGCAGCATGAAAACAATCTGCCGCAGGAAAAAGGATTGACCCGAGTGATCTATGGTGCGCCAGGGGCTGGCAAGTCATCGACTTTAATGTACTTGCAGCACGCATGGCAGCAGGGTGTTCATATGACAGCCGATGCAGCCGGGCGCGAGCGTCCGGGCCCAGCCCCAGTAATGCTGTACAGCGGCAGCGGTGGCATCCTGCATTCATTGCCAATGTTGTGCGAGGACTTGGTTGATCTAGTGGCACCAGAGCGGAGTAAGGACTTGTTTGCGGCGATCAGCGAAACCATTCGCGTCAGCGGCGGCGGCAGTGCTGGGTTCGTTAAGGGAGGTATTGAACGCGAGAAGACGACGCATTATGATGCGGTCACGGCTGGGCTGAAAGCGGTGTCGAAGGTGTTGCCGCATGGAATGTGGAAGCGGCCTGTAGTAATTGGTGTTGATGAGGCGCAGAATCTGCCTGGAGACCGGCACTCGGCGGTGGGGGAGTTGCTTCAGGCATTGCATGCAAATGATGTCAACCTGCCAGTACTGGTGGTGCTGGCAGGACTGTCGGATACAAGGGGGCGGATCAGTGAACTGGGACTGTCCCGACTTTCAAAACACAGCATCTATTCAATGAATGGTCTGGATGCGGCTGAGATTGAAGAGTTGAAAGAGGGGTTCTGTGCACATTTTGAGATTGATCTGGGCAGCCGCGCTGATGAGTTTGATGCATTACTGCAACGAACCGACGGCTGGGCGGCACACCTGCAGAACTGTCTGCAGGCGTTCGCAGAGGTGTATCTGGAGGCCGGGTGTGAGATTGAGGCGGTGGATTTTGCCAGAGTCGAGCAGCTCAGCCTGGAGACGCGCATGGAATACTATTACGCCCGTCTAAGCGCTGCGATGCTAACTTCTTCGGGAGTGGTAGGCCTGCTGATGAAGCGGATGAAAGGATGCGAATTACGTAGAGACATTTTGAGCATGATTCAGCGGATTGACGATGACAACGCAGGGAGCAGGGATGTGGGTCTGCGTTTGCCGGATGGCATGACGGCGCTGGAGTTTTACAATGATCTGATTCACCGCGGCGCGTTGCAGGAGCGCGACGACAAAACCGTGATCTGTCCGATTCCAAGTTTTCGTCAGTTTCTGATCGAGATAGGCAGAGTGGGTGAAGATGACTATTCAATGCGGCGCGAGGTGCCACAACAACGTTATTTCGGCTTGACTTGGGATGCGCTGCAGCGCGTCGAGGCGGCGCATGAAGTCAGACCCGCGCATTGAGGCAGATCCCCTAATCCCTACACGCAGAGATACTCATTGCAGAAATGACCTGATCTTGTCACACTGTTGTGGTGTAGGGCTCGCCCTATCGGACTTGTGGTTCGGTTAAACATGCTACTGAAACCATGTGCTCTCGGAACGAAGTCGAATCCGCGTACTAACTGATGTTGCTAATCGCTTTCGTTGGTGATTACCCGAAGTGGGGTTTCAGTTGGTAGATTGACGGTTGTTGTCGGAAATGCAATTTCAGCACCGTGTGAAGTGATGACATCCATCGCTTTTACCAATACATCCTGCTTGACAGCCTGAAACTCGGCCCATGCTGTTGTTCGGGTGAAACAGTAGATGAATATATCGAGAGAGGACGCGGCGAACCGATCGAAATTAACCATGATCGAGTTGCTCTGGTCAATTTCAGGATGATTCTCCACCATGGATTTGATGTCTGAAACAATAGCTTCAAGTTGAGCAGAGTCGTTGTACCGGATTCCCACATATTCATAGATCCGTCGATTGATCTGACGGGTGTGATTGCGCACAGAGATGGTGGCAAATGCAGAATTTGGAATGTAGAGTGTACGCGTATCGAAGCGTTGAATGATCGTTTGCCGCCAGCCAATTTCCAAGACAGTGCCTTCAATTTCTCTTTCGGGTGAAGTGATGGTATCTCCAACCTTGAAAGGTTTGTCCAGAAAAAGCATGATTGCACCGAAGTAATTGGCAACCAGTTCACGGGCAGCAAAGCCTATGGCAATTCCGCCGACTCCGCCGAATGCCACGATTCCGGCAATGCTCAAGCCCAGACTCTGCATGGCGACCAGTGCACCTAGCACAACAGCGGATGCTCGCAAAATTTTGCCGACGAATTCGACCGTCGTTCGATCGTAACTCGGATTTTCAGCGACTTTATTCTCAATATAGTGGCGCTCATAAAAACGACCGAGTTTCATCAGGAACCAGGTCAGTGTTGCGATGACTGCGATAATCCTGAGAGTAGGAACCGAATCAAAAATTGGGGTTTGATATTCAGTTCGAACGAGATCTAGAGAGAAAGAGACACCAGCAATCCAAATGAGTAACGCAGCAGGCTGACGAAGCGCCTCGACAATCGAAGTACTCCAGATTTGTTCGGTTGCCGAGAGTTTTCGTTCGACACCATTGATGATCACATGGCGGATGCGGCTGGCGATCAACGTAATGACCAGCACAATAATGATCTGTACCCAAATTTGGGTTACCCAGTTTGAGATTACTAAGAGGGAGTTTTCCATGATCAGTTGAGAGGGTTGAGTGGAGGTTCCAAATTAAACAATCCTAATCAGGCAATCAAGTAATGCATCAGGTTTTTCGGACATGATGGTGTGTCCCGTTTTTTCAAGTACAACGGTTTTCGAATTCACCATTTGCGCGGCCAATGATTTGGCTGCTCTTGCAGGTGTCAGCATGTCATGTTGTCCTAATATCAGCATTGTAGGACATTTCACCTGGCGGGCCGCTTCCATACCGTTTGTGTAATTGTTGCAAGCCAAAAGATCATTGTGCAGGACACCGATACCGCCTCGTTCAAAAAGACGAATCAGCCCACCAATCATCCACATACCGGGCGTTTCGTTGCCACCAAAATGGGCACCAGGACTGTGGCCCCAGGCTGTTAGCATTTCAATCGCCTCATGTACATTGTTCTTGGCGGCATCCAACAACTGGTCGGTGACTGGCATTGGAACTGCGGTCCCAACCAGTACTAGGGCTCGGATTCGATCGTGGTAGCGTCCAGCACAATCCAAAGTGATCAGTGAACCCATACTGTGACCAACCAGTGCCGTCTCAACAATTCCTGTTGCATCCAGAAAATCGATCAGCCAGTCAGCATAGCTTGAAATTTCGGCTTGGCAATCACCCTCGGAGAGGCCATGCCCCGGCAGATCAACAGCCAGCACGTTGTAGCCGCGCCGTGCAAAATGCCGCGCCGGTAAAGTCCAAACTGTGTGATCTAATGAAGCGCCGTGTACAAAGAGTACGGTCGGACGCTCCGGGTTAATTTCGCGGCCGCCAGTGAAAGCATAGGCCGACGAGTTGTTCACCAGAACTTGCATGACCGAATCAATAACTGTGTGATCTGATTGCTGTCAATCAAAGATTACGTTGGGAAGCTTTGAGACCCGCGTTCAAATCAGCGATCAGGTCATCAGGGTCTTCAAGTCCGACTGAAAGGCGCACTAGACCTTCTGATATACCTGCTGCTTCCAGGGCATTCGCATCCATTCGATGGTGAGTGGTGGAAGCGGGGTGGATGACGAGCGACTTTGCGTCGCCAACATTAGCGAGATGGGAAAAGAGTTTCAGTTTTGAAATCAATTGATGTCCCGCCTGACGGCCGCCTTTGACACCGAATGCAAAGACCGCCCCGGCTCCCTTAGGGAGTTGTCGTTTGGCCAGTTCATAATCCGGGTGTTCCGGAAGTTCGGGATAACTCACCCAGTCAACAGCCGAATGTGACGTCAAAAATTCAACAATTTTTCGAGTGTTTGAAACATGCTTTTCCATCCTGAGTGGCAGAGTTTCGAGACCCTGCAATACGTAAAAGGCAGTTGTAGCACTCATACAAGCACCGAAATCTCTTGCACCTTCTTTGCGCGCTCTTGTAATGTAGGCAGCAGGTCCAAATTCTTCAGCAAAATTGAGTCCGTGAAACCCGTCATAGGGTTCAGTCAATGTGGGGAATTTTCCGGACTTGATCCAATCAAATTTACCGCCGTCAACCAGCAATCCTCCAATTACCACGCCGTGGCCACTCAAAAATTTTGTGGCAGAATGGAACACAATATCGGCACCTAAATCAAATGGTTTGCAAAGATATGGTGTGGTAAATGTAGAGTCAATTAAGAGTGGAATCCCATGCTCATGTGCAATTTCGGCAACTTTTTCAACATCCAGAATTTCACAACCGGGATTGCCGACAACTTCCCCAAATATCAGGTGTGTGTTTGGTCGAATGGCATTGCGGATCGCATCAACATCTCGTGGGTGTACAAACGTCGTTTCGATACCAAAGCGCGGCAAGGTATAACTCAATAGATTGTGTGAACCTCCGTAAATTGATTGAGAGGACACGACATGAGACCCCGAAGAAAGAATGGTTGCCAGTGCAAGATGAAACGCAGCCTGACCACTCGCTGTTGCAATCGCACCTACACCTCCTTCCAAGGCGCAGATACGTTCCTCCAAAACAGCATTGGTGGGATTGGAAATGCGCGAGTAAACGTGTCCGGTACGTTCGATGTTGAATACCGAGGCTGCGTGGTCGGCGTCCTGAAATACATAGGAAGCGGTCTGATAGATGGGTGTGGCACGTGCCCGGGTTGCAGAATCTGGATGCTGTCCGGCATGAAGGGACAGCGTATCGAACTTCATGAACTTATTTGTCATGGTCTAGCGGAATTCAGTCAAATAGATAATTACATTCAAATGTGGCAGAATTGCCACTGTATCGGGGGTATTCTTTCGATTTGTGAATTTTAGCGTATGGTGCGCGTTGGGGTGTAGTTTGTCGCCAACTGGAATTGCAGCCTTTGTCATACGGCTACATGAGTTACGCTTTCCTAATAGGCTTTTAAATCCCAGTCATTGGTGATTCAGTTCTGAATTGATTCTTTTGCCACCATGACTCATCACTAACCTGTTTAGCGTTGCTGAATTTCTGATCTGACTCACTATAATTTGCCCCATCGCATCGTAATTCACCACACCTTTTGTCTCTCGCCGTCAGGCTTCGTATTGTTCGTTGATGACGGGTTGAAATTAATCCCGGCTTACATGTCAGCGAAAAAGTTGCCTCTATTCATCAAGACACGAGTTTATGGATACCAATAAACCCCAATTCAACTGGGTGCATCCACTTGTAATTGTGACTTGTGGCTGTCTGGTCATTCTTGTCGGGTTCGGGATTCGTTCCACGATGGGCGTGTTTCTTGTTCCGATTACCGAGCAGTATGACTGGGGACGGAGTATCTTCGCGTTCGCAGCTGCGGTTCAGAACATCGTTTGGGGTTTCTCCCAACCATTATTTGGAGCGATTGCAGATCGGTACGGTTCCGGTCGGGTGATATTGGTTGGAGGTCTATGTTATGTGGCCGGCCTGGGGCTGATGATATTCGCTTCGACTCCACTCGGATTCTATTTCTCAAATGGCGCATTGATCGGCTTCGGCCTTTCAGGCACTACCTTTGCCATTGTTCTCGCAGTGGTTTCCCGCTCCGTTCAAGAACGACATCGATCATTGGCACTGGGTGTAGTCTCCGCAGCCGGTTCAATCGGTCAGTTTTTGCTGGTACCCATTAGCAATATGCTGATTTTGAATTATGGCTGGCAGCATACACTGTTTCTGTTGGCCTGTCTTGTCCTGGCAGTGCTTTCCTTAGTGTTTTTTCTTTCAGGAAAACCAGAAGTATCGGGGCCTGATCAGACACTGCGAGAAGCACTGACTCAGGCATCCAGACATTCTGGATATGTCTATCTGACAGCAGGATTTTTTGTCTGCGGATTTCAGGTCACATTCATCGGTATTCACCTTCCGGCTTATTTGACAGATATTGGTTTATCTGCCAATATCGGAGCGTGGGCGTTATCGCTTGTCGGTCTTTTCAATCTGTTTGGCACGCTGATTGCGGGGTACCTGGGAGGAAAGACAACCAAGAAAAACATTTTGAGTTTCATCTATTTTGGACGTGCCATTGTTATCTCAATTTTCGTTTTGTTGCCGCCATCACCGGTTGGCGCATTAATTTTTGCTTCAGCGATGGGTATACTTTGGCTCGCAACTGTTCCACTGACATCGGGTATCGTTAGTCAGGTTTTTGGACCACGCTACATGGGAACCTTGTTCGGTTTTGTTTTTCTTAGTCACCAATTGGGTAGTTTCCTAGGTGTTTGGTTTGGTGGTGCGCTGTTTGATGCCACCCAATCCTACGATTTGGTCTGGTGGATTTGTGTTGCACTGGGGGTCATCGCAGCAATTCTTCACTGGCCAATCGACGAACGGCCTGTATGGAAAGTACAAAAGCCAATATCGGAGTCGGCTTGATAATTAATCAACATTCATTCAATTGAGGTAAAGCGTGAGCATTCGAGAAATTAACTCAGTCACTGTATTAGGCGCTGGTACGATGGGAAGCGGCATTGCAGCCGCTTGTGCATCTGCCGGTTGTAAGACCAACCTTCTGGACATCTCTCAGGAATTGGCCGATCGAGGCAAGGCGAATATGCTGTTGGGCCGCGCACCCATGCTGGATGATCCAGGTGCAGCGGATCTCATCACAACCGGTAACTTTGATGAATCCCTCAAACTCGCTGCCGAGTCTGACTGGATCTGCGAAGCAATTGTTGAAAACCTTGAAGCGAAGCGCGGCATGTTTAACCGTATTGAGTCGATAAGAAAAGACAACTCAATCGTCACAACAAATACCTCAGGCATTCCACTTCATTCAATCTGTGAAGGCATGTCGGAGCGGTTCCGAAAAGATGTCGCGGTAACGCACTTCTTTAACCCAGTCAAAGTCATGCGACTACTCGAAGTTGTACCGAGTGAGGATACGGAGCCCGATGTGATTGATTCATTGGCGGTGTTCGCCAGAAATCAGTTGGGCAAAGGGGTGGTGTATGCCAAGGATACCGTCAACTTCATTGGCAATCGGATCGGATGTTTTTGGATGCTGGCTGGTTTTCACAAGGGTCGCGAAGCCCGTCAGAATGGAGTTTCAGTTGAGCGGATTGATGCACTTATGTCAACTGCACTCGGTATTCCATCAACCGGGCTGTATGGACTGATCGATTTGGTTGGTTTAGATGTCATGCATCTGGTTGCTGCCAACCTTGACAACAATCTCCCTGCAGATGATACCGGACGGAAATACCTCGCTTTCCCGGTGGAAGAGCGTGCGATGTACGACTCAGGGCAGTTGGGCCGAAAAACTGGTGGTGGGTTCTATCGAATGCTGAAAAACGAAGATGGCAGTCGATTGAAACAGATGTATGACCCAGCAAGCGGGGGCTGGAGTGATGCTGCCGGAACGTCGGTTGATCAGGATGCTGCAGCACTGATGTTCAATTCTGATGCTGAAGGGAATTTTGTGTGGAACCTGGTTTCTGAGACGCTTTGCTATGCCGCTGACCTGGTACCGGAAATTTCAAACGATATTGTCAATGTTGACCGAGCGATGCGCTGGGGCTTCAACTGGAAAATGGGTCCATTTGAATTGCTCGATTACTTTGGCCCGAACAAAGTAGTTGAACGACTGCAAAGCGAGGGTCGTAAAGTGCCCCAAATGCTTAACGTGTTGCTTTCAAGCGGTCAATCTACCTTTTACTCTGAGTCAGGCAGCCAATTTCTGGCAGTGGATGGCACACTGCAAGGTGTTCCCGAAGAGTGAGAATACCTGAGAAATTCAGAATTTGTGTCGGTAGCTGAAAACCGAATCAAGCGTTGAAGGGCGAGGAAATCGACTGCAATCTATCGGAACTGATGAAAATCGGGTTAATCTGTGTACCTTTTTTTGACATCGTATCTGTAGGATGCTGATTCGATCAGTAATTGATTTGAGGCAAGGCTAACGAAGGTTATTACGCCCAGTAACTCAATCCAGTCATTACTTTCGACATCGCGCGCATAGCACCCTTGACAGGTTTTGGCAGTGGAATGGCGCCCGCCTGCTCTGCGGTCTTCGCATGTGCCAGTTCATCATCTCGCATTTGAGAGAGGATGCTTCGGCTGCTACTGTCTTGAACGGGTAGTCGATTCAAATGTCGGTCAAGATGTTCGACGACCTGATATTCGGTTTCTGCCAGAAAAGCCGCACTGACCCTATCACCCAAAAGACCCGCAAATGCGCCGATCGCATAGGCACCCGTGTAAAAGAAAGGATTCAGTCGGCTGGTTTTACCGTCCATTTCCTTGATTCGATCCGCACACCAGGAAAGGTGATCATTTTCCTCTTTAGCAGCCTCTTGAAACGTGTTTCGCAATTCGGCAGATCGTGCAGTTAATGACTGCCCCTGATACAGTGCCTGGGCACAGACTTCACCAGTGTGATTAACCCGCATCAGCCGAATTGACTCTTTTTGTTCGCTGGGATTTAGACTTCCTGTTCTCATGTCGGCCGCGGGAGAGGGGCGAGACGCCTGCGGTTTTGTGCCAAGCGTTTGCAACATGCTGTCAGCATGTCCGATTAACCGATCGGTCAGTGTATACCTTCGTTGCATGTCTCCAATTTATCAGTTGGTGGAGCAGAATGGAATGATACCTCATAGGTATAATTAATTTTCCCACGCTACCCATGTATTTGAATCACTAATGGTTGCCGCAACAGAAATAAAAGATTCTTCAGAGCAACTCGCGGCTGAACTGGTCTCTATTGTTGGCGCAGACGCAGTTCTGACTGAAACCGAAGCACTCAGACCATTTGAGTGCGATGGATTGACTGCATACCGTGAACTTCCACTCATGGTTGTACTGCCATCCAGCATATCGCAGGTTCAAGATGTGATGAAAGCCTGCTCGCGTCGAAAGGTTCCAGTCGTAACCCGAGGTGCTGGCACAGGGTTATCGGGCGGTGCACTGCCTCTGTCAAATGGAGTTCTGCTCAGCCTGACGCGAATGAACAAGATTTTGGAAGTTGACGCTGCTGCCAGAACTGCTAGGGTTCAGCCGGGGGTTACAAACCTCTCAATTTCCGACGCGGTACGTCACTTGGGGTTCTATTATGCGCCTGATCCCTCATCTCAGATCGCCTGTTCAATTGGTGGTAACGTTGCTGAAAATTCCGGTGGTGTTCACTGCTTGAAATACGGCTTAACTGTCCACAACATTCTGCAGTTGAAAGTGGTGACTGTCGATGGACAATTGATGACTGTCGGCAGCGAAGGCTTGGATTCACCAGGATTTGACTTACTCGCACTGATGACAGGATCCGAAGGCATGCTCGGTGTAGTCGTTGAAGTGCTGGTTAAACTGTTACCCATTCCACCGGTGGCCCAGGTTGTAATGGCTGCGTTTGACGAGGTGGAGAATGCAGGAGATGCAGTTGCGACTGTCATTGGCGCTGGAATTTTGCCGGCTGGACTTGAAATGATGGACACCTATGCAATTTCCGCAGTCGAAGACTTTGTACATGCAGGTTATCCGGTCGATGCTGCGGCTATTCTGCTTTGTGAGTTGGACGGAACCGCTGAAGAAGTGGCAGATCAAATAGGTAAAGTTGAAGAAATTTTCCACACACAGGGTGCGACAGGCACTTGGGTAGCCGAGGATGCAGAGACTCGCGATCGATTCTGGTCAGGTCGTAAGGCCGCGTTTCCAGCTGTTGGGCGAATTTCTCCTGACTATTACTGCATAGATGGAACAATACCGCGACGCGAACTCGGTCACGTGCTGGTTAGAACAGCTGAACTTTCAAAGGAATTTGGGTTGCGTGTGGCAAATGTATTTCACGCAGGGGACGGTAATCTTCACCCGCTAATTCTGTATGATGCAAACAACGAGGGTGAGCTTGAAAAAACTGAAGAATTAGGCAATCGAATTCTCGAACTTTGTGTTGAAGTCGGCGGCACTGTTACGGGTGAACACGGCGTTGGCGTTGAAAAACTGCGACCGATGTGTCTGCAGTTCGAAGATGCTGTGCTTGAGCAATTTCATCAGGTCAAGGCGGCGTTAGACCCCGATACGCTTCTAAATCCCGGCAAGGCAGTACCCACATTGGCACGCTGTGCGGAATTCGGCGCTATGCATGTTCACAAGGGCAATCTGCCGCATAGTAATCTTGAGAGATTTTGAAGTGGCAGGAACCGATGTTTCTGGCGAGCTGATCGAAGCGGTTAAAACCGCTTACCAAAACTCAGAGAAAATCCGGATTCGAGGTGGTGGGACGAAGTTTTTCTATGGCAATTCCGTCATTGGAACAACGCTAGATGTCAGTGAACACACCGGGGTTACCTCATATGAACCATCCGAGTTGGTAATCACAGCAAGAGCCGGGACACAATTATCCGAGATCGAAAAAGTATTGGCCGAGGCTCGACAGATTCTGGCGTTTGAGCCACCATGGTTTGGAGAAGATGCTACATTGGGTGGGACAATTGCTTGTGGATTTTCCGGTCCTAGGCGACCATTTGCGGGTTCTGCCCGAGACTTTGTTTTGGGCATCAACTGTATTAACGGCAAGGGAGAATACCTGTCTTTTGGCGGACAGGTGATCAAAAACGTAGCCGGCTACGATGTATCTCGCCTGATGGTCGGTGCGCTTGGTGCTCTAGGTGTCATCTGTGAGGCTTCGCTGAAGGTTTTACCCCAGCCGGAGGTAGAGACGACACGGGTGTTTGAACTCGATAAACGAGCGGCACATGTCGAAATGGTGCGCCTGATGGGACTGCCGTTACCAATATCAGGTCTAAGTCACTGCACAGGCTTACTTAGGATTCGACTTTCAGGTACGGAAAACGGAGTTCGAGCAGCTACCTCGGAATTGGGTGGTGAAACGGATCAGGATGGTGCAGAATACTGGCAACAGTTGAAGGAGCATCAGCTCAATTTCTTTAACCGCAATCAATCGCTCTGGAGAGTGTCGGTTTGTGCGACCGCCCCTTCTTTGGAATTGGGTGGCGAGTGTTTGTTGGATTGGGGTGGTGCACTGCGCTGGATTTACAATGACAGCAGCCCAGAATCGATGTTTGATGCTGCACGAAGAGTCGGTGGTCATGCGACAATGTTCAGGCCGGATTCAGATTGGCCGGACGGCCGCTTCACTCCGATCGAAGAACCTGCAATGGGTATTCACACAAAATTGAAATCAGCCTTTGATCCGAAGGGAATTTTGAACCCCGGCATTCTGTATGCGAGCTGCTGAACTTAAACGGCTTCGACTGATTCTATGCAAACGCACCTGACAGATGCCATTTTGAATACCCCGCAGGGGCAAGAAGCAGAAGCCATTCTTCGTAAATGCGTGCACTGTGGATTCTGCACAGCAACTTGTCCGACTTATCTGTTATTGGGCAATGAGCTTGACAGCCCGCGCGGGCGAATTTATCTGATGAAGCAGGTTCTGGAGGGAGAACAGGCCACTGAGCGAACGCAGCTTCATTTGGACCGTTGTCTGAACTGTCGGGCATGTGAAACAACCTGTCCCTCAGGCGTAGAGTATGGGAAACTGTTGGATATCGGACGCGAGTTGGTTGATCGCGAGGTCAGTCGTAAGTTAATTGACCGAACGATGAGGGCCATACTTCAACTGGTCGTACCCAATACCATTCTGTTGAAGGTGATGATGTATTTTGCGTGGTTAAGTCGCCCCGTACTGCCGACAAGTCTGCGAAAAAAAATTCCTTCCAAAGAGCCGGCCGGACAATGGCCTGCGACAACTCACTTACGCAGAATGATTATTCACCAGGGTTGCGTACAGCGAGTGACCAAACCGGGTATTAATGCAGCCGCCGCGCGTTATCTGGATGTGAACTCAATCAGTGCCATTCGAACGAACGATGCCTGCTGCGGTGCCTTGGGACTCCATTTGGGAAATCGAAAGTTTTTTGAGCGATATGCCCGCAAAAATATTGATGCCTGGTGGCCGCAAATTGAATCTGGCGTTGAAGCGATTGTGTCAACTGCGAGTGGTTGTGGTGTGACAATCAAAGATTACGGCGATCTACTGAAACGCGATCCAGATTATGCTGAAAAGGCGAGGCGCGTATCCGAGTTGACTGTGGATATTTCGGAGGTTGCGGTTGAAGCGGCTGCACCTTCAAAACGGAGACGGTTTTCAAGGGTCGCATTTCAGTCTCCCTGCACCTTGCAGCACGGACAGAAAAATGTCAACACGGTTGAAAAAATTCTGAATCAGAATGGGGTGGAAACAACGCACGTTTCAAATAGTCATCTTTGCTGCGGTTCAGCTGGTGTCTACTCTTTGATGCAGCGGGAAATCTCACAACAACTGTTGAACAACAAACTTACTGCGTTAAAAGATGGGCAGCCAGAGTGCATTGTAACCGCCAATATAGGTTGCCTGATGCATTTGGAATCCAAGTCAGAAATACCTGTAAAGCACTGGGTGCAGGTGGTTGCACCTGACTGACTAAAGAACAACATAATTCCAAGGTCTTCAACACCTTTCGGATGAGGTAATCATGAAATTCAACCAAATCAAATGGACAGATACTTTTTTGGACGATTTTGAATCTGGCCGTAAGTTTTACTCTGAAATGTTCGGTTGGCAATACGTCGATCAACACGACAATGGACAATTGGTTTATTCACTCGCCTGCCTGAATTCAACCGATAAAGCTTTGAACTGGGCACCGGTTGCGGGAGTAGGTCCCTGCAATTTTCCAAACCCTGAGGGCGTTCCCTGGAATTGGGGTGTGTACATTCTGGTACCTAGTGTTGAAGAAGCGATTAATAAAGTGACCGCTGCCGGAGGAAGCATTTGCAGGGAGCCAATGGATGTTATGACTGCTGGTCGTATGGGCGTTTGTATAGACTCGAACGGTGCAGTGATTCATTTGTGGCAGCCTCTGGAGCACGGCGGTTCAGAAGTTGAGAAAGTTCCCGGTGCAGTTTGCTGGGTTGAATTAACAACCAGAAATGTGCAAAAGGCGATTGATTTCTTTAGCGAAGCGTTCGGATGGGAAGCAGAGGAATCCAAGAAGCTAGAGTCGTATTGGTATTTCAAGGATGGTGAAGACATGGTGGGTGGTTTGCACGACCGAGTCGAAGAGACGGGCGGTCAGGAAGTGTGGGTGCCTTATTTTCATGTCGAACAGCTACACAAAATGGTGGATACATGTAAACGGTTGGGAGGAGGTGTCGTACATGGTCCAATTCAAGAACCAGGGATTGGAACCTTTGCCATTCTGTCAGACTTGGAAACTAATTTGTTCGGAATGGCCTCTTTCGATTAAATCTGGATCTTTGCTACGTTCATTTATCAGCGAATCGCTACTGGCTCACTCTCAGGACACTCAGCATGAAGTTTATGACATACAACATTCAGTTCGGACGCGGTTTAGACGGAGTTTACGACCTGGATCGGATTGCACATACTGTGGAAAGCGCTGACGTTATCGCCCTTCAGGAGGTGGAGCGATTTTTTCCTCGCTCAGGTAATGTTGATCAGGTCAAGGAACTGACCAAGCGGCTCAAATATCACCACTGGGTCTATGGCGCAGGTGTTGACATTTCTGTGGACAATGTACTCCCCGATGGAGAGGTAATCAATCGGCGTCAGCAATTTGGCAACATGCTGCTTGCGCGAAGTCCAATCATCACCTCTAGAAATCATCTGCTACCCAAATATGCCTCAGTTGGTCCACTCAGTATCCAGAGAAGTGCACTGGAGGGAATTGTCGAATGCAACGGTCATCGGGTCAGAGTTTATTCGGTTCATCTTACACACATTAGTGCCGAAGTTCGATTGCAACAGATTGAGAGGCTACTTGATGTTGATCAAAATGCGGTAAGAGAGGGTGGACCAATTGCTGGTAGATCGACAAATACCGATTTTGCCGGGCAGGCTGATGTATCTACGCTGCCCCGCGAATCAATTTTGATGGGTGACTTTAACTTCACACCAGATTCTGCAGAGTACTCTCGAGTTGTCGGAATTAAATCTGATTATGGTGGGCGTGTGATTAATCCTGAGGGCTTTGTCGATGCCTGGAATGTGGTGGGTAATTCCGAAATGTCTGGAACGACGGCCGAGCGACGCGGGAAAGATGTGCGGATGGACTATTGTTTTGTTCGCTACTCGCTGAGCGATCGAATCAAATCCGTAAAAATTCATTCAAAAGCAGTGGGTTCCGATCACAAACCGGTTTCAATGGTCATTGAATTTTAGTTGACCGCGGCGCTTTTTCGATTGTAAGCAAATATCAATTGCTTATCCGTCGTCAGAACTGCCGGAATGCACAATAAAACCACTAACATTAGCAGAGTGTTTGAGTTCGCCCAACCCAATGAGAACTTGGTAGAGTGGCCAGACATTCACAACAGTTTGAAAACTTGTGGCTGGAACATAGCCTTCAAACCTACAATTGACTCGAAATTTTCAGGTCAACTCCGACACGAGACTTTTATTCTTGAGATGGGATTGGTAAGGTTGACGCGTACTGGATTAATTCTGATGGGAATCCGGAAGAAAAGTCCTGTCCGACAAGTGTTCAACAAAATAGAGTAGTGTTTTCAAATGTCGTAAATATTGTGATCAAGAGGCGATTTTTACCCAATTCTGACACTAATTACATATCAGAATTAGCCGCTGTTTCAGAGTGAGTTTCACCGAGGACGAATTGTAGATATGATACCGATTGCGGTCTAAATTGGAATTTGCATTGCAATCGCTTCGGGCTTCGGCTTAATTGAACTCTACGGTAAAGTTGTTGTGGTTTGAGTGCCAGCGACAGCACCTCAACCTACATGTGGGACTCTATTGCACTTTAGCTTAAAGACAACAAACTATTTCGGCAGAAGAAACGATCATTAAATTGTGATTCTTGATTCTTAACAAGTATCTTATCTTGCAATATTCAATAGTTGGATCATCGTAATGCCTTGAATTTGAATAAGTTACAAGTAATCCAACAGGAGTATAATTTGAATAACTTTCGTCTTTGCTTTTCAGTGTGAGATCAGATACCTACAAATTAATCAGCGACTGGCTGTAAAACTATGGCGACGCGACCGTTGACTTTGCCTGAAGAGCTCATTCTGATGCTTTTGAATGAGCAAACCGGCTACTTTCATCAAGTACCCGGCTGGACCTTGAACTGTGCTGTCATTGGAGCCGTACTCGCAGACCTTTCTCTACAGTCTCGAATCGACACGGACATAGAATCTCTAATCGTACTTGATTTGTCAAAAACAGGCGACCCATCGTTGGATAACTGTCTGAAAGAAATCTCGAACGAACCCAAGCAGCATAACACCCGCTACTGGGTCGAACGGCTCGCTGTTCACGCAGACGACATAATCGATTCTGCCCTCGACCGTCTGGTTAAATTGGACATTCTTAAACATCATGAAGGCGAATTTTGGACGTTGGCTCCGGCAATCTGGCATGCTGAACTACACGGCTACTCTCAAGAACATACGGCCACTCAATTTATTAAGTCACGAATTGGCGAAGCTATATTTACCGATACAATCCCCTTTCCGAGAGACATCATAATTGTTGGTCTCATCAATTCATGTGATCTGTTTCGACACATATTTGATTTAGATGAGGAGACGGAAAATCGAATTGAGTTAATCTGCCAGATGGAGCTGATCGGTCGCACAATTTCTGCTGCTGTCAAAGAGACGATTGCTAGCCCGCTGCTTCGTCGTCGCAGTTTTACAAAAAAGATTCCAACCGTTTCACTTTTCAAGATGATAAGGAATCGGAATCTTTGGAATGGAAACATGCCAGCGATGTTTGCAGATTTAGCCAAGGAATATGGTCCGTTATTTCGAATTAACCCGCTGTACCGGAAACCTATGACTTTTGCTGCCGGTGCTGAAATCAATCGTTGGGTACATCGCAAAGGGCGTCTCTACTTATCATCAAGAAAGTTTTACTCGGAGGTGGAAAATGACTACGGTGGATTTGGACTGATACCCAGTATTGATGGAGCTGAACACTTCAGTTTACGTAAAGCATTACAGCGAGTCTACTCAGTCAAGAAACTCGAGAGCGAACTGGATACTCTTTTCGACCTTATTCGCAACCACATGAAGAAGCATTGGAAAGTGGGTTCCCATATCCAACTTTATGGCGCTTCACGATTTTTTGTTAATTCACAAATTATGCCAATCCTCATGAGTACAGATACGAACGACATTTTTGAGGATCTGATAAGGTGGAAAAACACGCTTCTTGTTGTCCATATCATCTTAAATTTACCAAAATTTCTGGCACGCCTCGTACTGAGTACACCAAAATTGAAACGCGGTTCGAAAGCTGTCGATCTTGCCGTGAAAAGAATTCAGCAAAACCATACGCCCGCACAACGGGCTGGATGTCCTCGAGAACTTGCTGATGAAGTTCTTAGTCTGCATGCCAGCGACCCGCAATTCCTCCCCGAAGCCAATTTGAGGTTTATGCTTTCGGGACCGATGCTTGGGACCCAGTATTTTTCCGATATTTTGGGCTGCGCAATTTACGCCATGGTAACACAACCTGAGCTTCACGCAAAAATTCGCAGTGAAGCCGAAGCCATTTTTTCTAATGGCGATCCGGATACGGAGAAACTGAGCCCGTCGGATTACGACGTTACACACCGCTTCGTTCTTGAGTGTCAGCGACTGTACCCTGCGGTGTATATGATTCCGCGCCACGTAACAAATTCGTGTCTCGTGGGCGATATAGAGTTGCCGGTTGGTGAACTACTTCACATCGCAACCGGATCCGTACACTTTATGGAAGACGCTTTTCCGGAGCCCTTAAAATTTGACATTGACCGCTATCTCCCGCCGCGTAACGAGCACCGCAGTCCCTCATTTGCTCCGACGGGATTAGGCACCCATACGTGTCTCGGACTGCGATGGGTGGTACTACATTTGACTATCAACCTGCTGATGATCGCACATTACTACAGACTTGAACTATCGGACCCGAACTTCAAGTTCAAATACAATGCTCTTCCTTCCTTGTCAGTCAGCAAGAAACTAAAGATCCATATTGCCGAACAATTGCACGAATTTCCTGCCTGAAGCAGAGGTTTTCGTCGCGACAAAGCCTCTCAAAATTGAATTACAGAGAATTTTGTTCAGAAATCTTTGTGAATTTCATCACGATCTCTGAAACAGGTCTAGGTGCAGTAGACACTGGCATACGCTTCCAATCTCCAATATCGATGCGTTCTCGGTTGCAAAAAATGTCCTTGAAAAAGAGCAATTGATGTAATTTGTGAATGCACTATATGCGTCGCCGCTGAGCGTGTAATCGCCCCGGGATTCACTCTTTTGCAACTTTAGTCTTGTCCAGTGCCATTAGCAATGCTGGAAACAATAGTAAATCCGCCACCAAGGCGATTACAACAGTTAGTCCCACCAACACGCCGAGTGTCTGATTAGCAGCCAACGCTGAAGTTCCGAACACCAAAAATCCCAGTGTGAATATCGCAGTCGTCGTCAGTAGTGGCCTACCCACCAATCGAAAAACCGGCTGTATCGCATCCGAAGGTGATTTACCACTTTCCCGGGCTCGTAAGTATTTCGTCATAAGGTGTATCGTATCGTCCACGATAATTCCGAAAGCAATAGCGGTAACAACCGATGCCGATACGTCAACCCGCCCTACGGCATATCCCCATATCCCCATGGCCATGATGGCCGGAACGAAATTAGGTATCAGGCTAATCAGACCGAACCGAAGACTTCTAAATACGAATATTAGCAGGAGCGAGACAATGGACATTGCAACGATGGTACCGATTAGCATTCTTACTATGTTTCGCATAACCGAATAAGCACCGACAATCGTTACTCCAGTCGCTCCAACTGCCATCTCAGGTGCATTTTTACTCAACCAGTCCTGTGCACGTTTATCAAGGCCTATCTTCTCACCTATAGTCAGTCCTTTCACCATTGCCGTTAATCGAGTTTTAGATCGTTCGACATCGATGACATTGTTTAGATCTCGTCCAACCGGCAAAGAAAATTCGTAAAGCAGCAGGTATTGTGCGGCAAGCTCGGGGTCCTCCGGAAGGGAATAGAACTCGGGATCATCGCCATGCAGGTTCTTATTCAAGCGCTTCAGAACATCGGTAATGGTGACAACGTTTGAAACTTCCGGTTGCATTCGAAGCCACTGTGCAAAGGCCTCAACTTTGCGTAAATATTCCACCTCCGTGATACCGCTATCACGACCTGAACTAAGCGAATACTCGAATGGCTCCAAAGCAGAGAAGTTCTCCATTATGAAATCCGTCGACCGTCGGACCTCGTAGCTTTCATCGAGAATTTCCAAATGGTTTTCGTCGAGTTCGATACGTGTAATTCCGATAACGAGTACGACTACCAGGATCAAGAAGGTCCAAAGCAATCGGGTACTATTGGAAACGACAAATTTCGCCAAATGATCAAAAATGTCCGGTTTTCCCTCTGGTTTAATACGAACCCGCATAGGCATGACTGATAACAAAGCTGGCAATAGTGTTACCGAATAAATAAATGCGCACATTGCACCGAATGCCACAATATTGCCCATGACGCGAAATGGCGGCATTTCTGAGAAATTCAGGCTGAGGAACCCAATGGCTGTTGTGAGCGAAGTTAGAAATACGGGCCACGCGTTAATTTGAAGGGAATAAATCGCGGCCGATTTTCGCTTCATCCCAATTCGCATACCATCCGCCATAACCTGAATAACGTGAACCGAATGTGCGATAGCTATTGCCATCAACACGAACAATGCCGCGCCACTCTCTCCGAATAACCGCATACCGGTCCAACCCGTAAATCCGAGCGCAGAAAGCAGCACGGTCATCAACATGGCAACGATCGCAATCATTCCCCAAATTGAACGAAGTACGATTACCGCGACAAGCAGCATAGTACCAAACGCAATTGGTGCTAGAACAGCTACATCGTTATTGATCGCGTCACGAACGGCGCGATTTAGAAAAATTTCACCATAGAAATGGTATTCGGTCCCTGGATTGCTAGCGCGGACCTCAGCGGCAACACCGTCAAGATAGTCGACAACTTCAATCTTTGCCGCTTCTCTATCGCTTTCGGGGACTGCAAGACTGACAATCAATCCGGCAACACGACCGTCTTGTGAAACAAATCGTCCAGCGATATCCTCAGTAGCGAGTGCGATACTCTGAATCCGTTCCAATTCTTCGTCACTCAGCGAAGTCGCATCTTCGAAAAGCGGATCAACGATCAGTTCGTCCTCAAGTCCTTCACTATGCGAGTAGTTTGCTAAAGAATCGACGCGGACTACATACGGCGTTTGCCAAAGCTGTTCGGTCAGCTGTTCGATTTCGACAAGTGCTTCACGGGTAAAAATGGTTTCGGTTGAGGGTGCGACTATTACAAGTGCGCTGTCTGAAAGCGCAAACAGGTCCTCCATTGCTTCAAGTTCAACCAAGTGCGGATCATCTTTGTTGAAGTGATTTCGAAAATCAACGTCGACAGTAACAATGTGCAGAGTTCCCGTAGAGAGCACCGCCACAATGAGCAACGACAAAATAATGGTTAACCAGCGGTATCTGATTACCAAGTGAAAATATTCGCTAAAATTCATTTCAATTATTCACTCGAAAAATGATTGACAGCAAAGCTCGATCGCGTAGATCGCCTATTTTGGAAAAATACATCTTACTGAAGATTGCAGGAAATTCCCGACTAAATCATAAACGTCAGGCAATATTGTACTGACCGATTTGCAGCAAAGAGAATTGCCAGATAACCAAATTTGTCAATTTAAAGAACCTGGTGGGCCGTCAGGGATTCGAACCCCGGACCAATTGATTAAGAGTCAACTGCTCTGCCAACTGAGCTAACGGCCCTACCAACAATTGATTAAAGGAGGTTAAAGAGAGAGAATAAAAAATTTTTAACCGAACCTGCCAATGATAAAAAAGTTGTTCGATCTACAGCACTCCAATGAAAACTGTCTTGGCTAGCATCCTGGCAGAGCAACTGATATTTTGGAATGGCGAATTTTATCGCTAGCCGCGCCACCAATGGTGGAGTTGGAACAACAACTGTTGCTAACCTGTCTGAAATTTTAGCAAATAAATTCGTAGCCCGGGTGTTGATGACCTAAGCCAATCGGCAACCGTTGCCATCCAGCTTTACCCACTCGCACCCGTTTCCACTAGCAATCCAACTGGCCTGGTTGATCTTCTCATATTCGACAATGTGCCAACTTCCGCCCCAACGACTCTCCCAAACCACAACAACATCAATTGTTCCCTTTATTCTTTTCGTCGTCAGTTTCAGCACTCTTAGAAACTGCTGAAATAGTTTTAGACTTCTTTGGATCCACGAAACACCAAATTAGTGAGACTAACCAGCAGATCGCCGCACCGGCCGCGACTAACAAGAACATTCGGATGTTGATATCAACGAAAGTCAATGGTTCTGATAGAGCCATCCAACCGACTATGGTATGCCAAAGCGCGATCCCACCGACGAAGTTAGTTACAAGAATTGCAATTCTTTGAGAGTGTTTTTTCTGTAGCGCAATGAAGATTGGAACATAAAAAATTATTACCACGAATGTATAAAGTGCAATTTGTAGAATGTCCTCAATTCTCATAGACTTCACGCAAAATCATGTTGCGTCGATGTGATTCGCGCTGTCTCAGGGAAAACATTTTACTTTGACCGAACTGACGAATCACACAGGAGATCTGGTATCGTATAGTTGTGGGTGATACAATAATTTTTATGTCAAACGATGTGCGGTTTCGTACCGATGATAAGTCACCGTCGGAAGGTTTTGGCCCAATTTTTCTGTTGGACCCACCGATAGTTGTGGCTTTTGACAGGACAACATCACCAAGAGTACCAATGGTGAAAATGGCGTTGATGACGTAAAAGTTTGAACGCTACTTCACTCCCGAGGGTGAAATATAAAATTCAACTTCAAGTTAATCGTGCACTTGTCTGGTAATTTGTCAGACAATCTCTACCTCAGAATCGGATCGTCGAATATTGCATATTCCATTTGCCTTTCTCAAACTTCTGCATGTGATTGGGAGTAAATCATGAAACAAACTTCTTGTCGTAATCACAACTTTGGATTACTTGGTATCTACTTTATTGTATTTACCTTGGTAAGCGTGCCATTGACTGCAAATGCACAGAGTGCTGAGGAAATTGGGCTTCAGATTGCAACGGAATCCCGCCAGAATCAGTATGGATATGAAAATTACACGGCAAGTTTAACCATGATCTTGCGAAACAAACAGGGAAAGGAAACTTCGCGCAAAGTTCGGCTGAAAGTGCTGGAAGTTGAAGATGATGGTGACCGTACCCTGTTTGTGTTTGATGAGCCACGTGATGTTAAAGGTACTGCTTTTCTAGTCCACGCCCATAAGTTTGAACCTGATGATCAATGGCTTTATCTGCCCGCGCTCAAGCGAGTGAAACGGATTAGTTCGTCAAAACAGTCTGGTTCCTTTATGGGCAGTGAGTTTTCTTACGAGGATCTTGGTGCTGTTGAGGTTGAGAAATATACCTATCAATACTTGCGCGACGAACCCTGCGGAGATTTGCAGTGCGCGGTGCTGGAGCGTGTCCCGGTCAGCGCTGATTCAGGTTATTCACGTCATCTGGTTTGGTATGACCGGGAAGAGCTGCGTCTCCAGCAGGTTCACTACTTTGACCGTAGGAATGCTCACATTAAAACGATGACCCTTGAGAACTACGAAAAGTATCTTGAAAATTACTGGCAAGCTAGCAATATCATAATGGTGAATCATCTTACAGGTAAGAGTACCGATATGCTTTGGTCGAACTTAGAGTTTAAAACTGACCTTGATGAAAGCAGTTTCACAAAAACAGCGATAAAACGTGTTCGGTAGAGGTGAGTTGAATTGCTGAGATTCAGCTGCCAATAAGAATTGACTTTCGGTCGAGTACAGATTTGAGTTTATTTGCGAAGTTGGTGGCTCACTCATTAGGTGAAACTGAAAGAGAACCGCAAAACACCGCAGTTGGATTTGCAGCAGCTAGGAATTTATCTATAGATATTCGTGATTTGCAAACCTCGAATTTTGTGTTCCGGTAATTTTGTGGTCATTCAGCTACTGTGGAGCAATTGGTGCCAACTTTCACCGACTGACGCATCCTTCGTCGTTGCTGGTAGAGGCACAATGCATGCAAAGGAAAATACTGTCGATACAGGACATAGTCCAACAGTGCAGTACGAAAAAACACACCAACCATGTTTTGCTTTGGCCATGTGCCATCTGCATTTTGGGTGTCGAGCAAATAGCCAATTCCATTTGAAATAGCGTGCCAGTTGGAATCGCCTGCCTCAAGCAGTGCGATGAGAGCCCACGCGGTCTGGATAACTTGACTTTCCACAAGCCCGACGTATTGGCCAGTTAAGCAACCGCGGTGACTTTCACCCCAGCCGCCATCATCGCGTTGGCGCTCTAAGAGCCAATGGCAGGCCAGTCGAAGTGCCGGATCACCCGGATTCGCCCCAGCCGCAAGCAGCCCCCGAATTCCGAACAAGGTGCCGTAGATGTACTGAACACCCCACACGCCGCGCCATGATCCGTCATTCTCCTGAGATCGGCGAAGCCAGGCTTCGCCTCGGGAAATTGCGTTCTTTACGGTTTGGTCCGCAAGTTGTGGAAAATGATTCTTGAATTCACTAAGTGCGCTAAGGCACGATGCGGTACATTCGACAAAGGAGTGCTCGGTCATTGATTCGCCAAACATCTCAGCTGGATTAAGCCACTCCAGTCCGAGCATTGAACGTTTTGACTCATAACTGCCGAAGCCGCCATTTCGATTTTGGCTGCGTAACATGAACTGTACGGCTTCACTCAGTGTGCTAGTGTCCGCATTTTTCCCATAGACAGCAAGTATGCCAAGTGCGGCCTCTGCAGTACAGTCAGATACCGGCCATCCATGCCATCCTCCGGCAAAACACCAACCGCCTTTAGGGTCGGCACGATCAGCCTCTTGATATCCCTGAAAGCTACTGACAATCTGCTCTCGACTTAAAAATTCAAAGCCATGCTGGAGTGCATCCTGAACCCTGTCTAGATTAGGCACTTTCGTCAGTGCCTGCAACACAAACCCGGTATCCCACGAAGCGCTCTTTGCACCGGTAACTCGCGTCCCTTGTTCCTCGTCCTCCCAAATCCAACCTTCCAGCTGCGCCAGTGCCTGTAGCATGTCAGAGTCGTTCCGATCATGCAGCCACAAGGCAAGAATATTGAGCAAACCGCTGACGGGAGAAATACTTGTGTGGCTGGTGGTTTGCAACTCCCACTTGATTCGTTTGAGCAGTTCGTCGACCGTTTGAATGCGTTGGCGCTTTAAGTGAATACTTTCATAGGTTCTTGTCAGGTAAAATCCGGTTCGAAGCCACAAACTCGGCCGGCAAAATAAATCATCGTCTCGCAAACTGTTTCGGGCTTCGGAAAAATTTACGTTGTCAAAACCCTGGGGAAAGAGTTCTTCTCGTAAAGATGCGATTGTGGATGTAACCGGTGCTTGGAATCGATGTGAGTAAACCGTTGCCATTGCCATGTAAATTAGCCTGGTGTGGCAATACCAGTTAGAAGGGTGTAGTGAAATCCATCGCGGCAGTCGCCACAATTCCGGCAGTATGGCATGGACTCCATTCCAGTCGTAGAGATTGAGTAGCGCCAACCAAAATTTTCCCCAGCTTGGAATTTCAACAACCCCTTCTGCCTGCAGAAAATCCCTCGCTGGTTTGATCAAAGGATCATCTTGACTGACTCCAAGTAGTCTCGCTGCGACATACACAAGGGTGGTTACAAAAAGATGGGGTGAAGAATGCTCGTGCATACCCCATACTCCTTGATCAAGACGAGTCTTCTCGAAATTAAGCAGAATGAGGCGTCGACGTTCTGGCTCCAGTGGCTGGTCGATAATGTAGTGCAGGAGAGCATATTGAGCGGTGAGCATGGGACACCAAACCATTTCCCCTTCCCAGCTGCCATTGTCATTCTGGAGACTTAACAAACGTTCTGTTGCCCGTTCCAGAGCAGGACCGACATCGGGAGAATTAATCTCTTGGGGATTGGACCTGGAGTCAACGGGTCTCGTTGGAATGGAGATCAGGAATGCGCGGGCTAATGAATCACGAGCAAGAAAGTCTTTTTCACCACCTCTTTTTCGATCCTTACGTTGGGCGATTATTCCGCGCACCAGCCATATCAACCGCACAGTAGTAGCATTCATGACTTTGAATGCACGGTTCCAGGACAGTTTTTCAAGATTAAGCGGTAGTTGTCGTAGGAGCGTATGGGCAACTATCGCGGAAAAAGTAAAAGAAAGATGTACTACTGACGTGTTTTCACAAGCGAGCAGACTGATGGTTCGATTGCGCGCTAATGGATGTCTTCGCCAATTTCTGTAAATCGCTCTTCTCAATTCAACCGATTCGCGCCGATAGTCAGCAAAAACTTCGTACAAACCCATCGCCAGTAACTCAGGGCCGCGGGTTGCCAAGTGACGTTTGGTGGAAAAATCTCGAAAGTTGTCCTGCGTTGCCAGATCGAATGCATCGCCAAAGCCGAGAGTCATGCCGACCGCGGTCATAGGATGGTAATTTCCGACTGCGTCGCCTACAAGAACAAGATTTGAATTCCCATGCGTCGTTCGCGCTCTAATTTCATTGGTTGCGGCATGAAATTTTCCGCTCTGAAGTGCCTCTACAAATCCAGACCGGAGTTGTTCAGGCAGCAAATCAGCGTAAGCTTCCGACAACAAACCTAAGCGGTCACGCGGAATCCAGTGATCCAACGGCACATCAACGATTATCCGGACACGATCACGCCCCAATTGGTACATGAGTATCGGACCTGGCCCACCCAGTAGAACATGGCCATAACCCTTCAACTGCAAGTGTTCCCCTTCCACAATCACCCCCACCATACGCGAGCAGGTTGTCCGCCCGACCGGAAGTCCCAACGACTTGCGTATAGTTGATGCGCGCCCGTCGGCACCGACTATTCGGGTAGCGTTTAAGGTGGCGTTGGTTCCGTTGACAAGCAGGGATAACTGACCGCCTCTAGCTTCAAGAACCTTAACTGGAACAAAGAAATCGATTTTTGACTCATTTTTTACGCTTTGATGAAGAAGTGAAACGAGTGCTGAATGTTCACATGCTAAACCGCGTGACCCGTTCGCATAAGGAAGCACAATCGGTTCCGAACCGTCTTCCGGAAAAACGGCAAACCCGTTGCCGGGGACGCTTTCGATTTGCGAATCAATTTCAACCCCGACCTCTTTTAGTATTCGAAGAGCTGGCGGATGCAACCACTCGCCTGCCAGTCGTTGGGAGGCCTTGGGGTTTGCTTCGAATAGAGCGACTTGAGCGCCTTTTTTTGCGTAAGCGAGTGCACACACGCTCCCGACAGGACCAGCGCCGACGACTGCGACATCGTAGTGTCCTAAACTATTACTCAATGGAAAAGCTGGATTCTGAGCGTTGTTGGTAGCGAACCCGGCAGGGCTCCTTGGGACCTGTCACCCAACTGCCATAATTCGGGGCAGGAATGTCTCGGTCGGTAAAAAAATCAAAGCGATCAAGCAGTACAGTCCAGATTGTTTTGAGTTGCAGGTAGGCAAAATGCTTCCCCATACACATGTGTTTTCCACCGCCAAATCCAATCAAGGTGTAGCGATGTTGTTTGTCTTCGCGGTTCGGTGATGCAAATCTTTCTGGATAGAACTGTTCCGGGTTGGCGAACAGGTGAGGCAGGCGGTGAGCAGCTGCCGGTGACACCATGGCGAGGGTACCAGTGGGTACGGAATGTTCACCGAATTGCACAGGTTTGAGTACTTTTCGGATCAGCATAATCAATGGCGGATGGAGTCGCTCATTTTCGCGCACGGTGTACTCCATCAACGATTGCTGCTTTAGGGTGTCAATATTTGTAGCGTTTTCGTTTGCATAAACCTCCTGCATTTCGTTCCGTAATTTGTCAATGTACGATGGCGAATTCAAAAGTTCCAGACAGGTCCAGGTTGCAAGAACTGCGCTAGTGTGTTGACCCGCGAATAATACGGTCAGTAAAATTCCTGTTATCTCCTCGTCGGTTAACGCACGGCCATTTTTATAGTGGCTTTCCATAACTTTCTGCATGAAATCATCCGGTCTAGCCCCGGTACGCCGTCGCTCCGTGACAATTCGCTTAAACAGTTCGGAGATGGCTTTTCGTGCCCGGTCGCGGCTTCGATGCGCCGGTGTGGGTAAATTAGGAAAGAAAAAGCCCAGGGTGTTGATTCCATTTTGTAGTTCGTGATAGGTTTCCGCAAATCCTGTGTGCAACTGATTGCGGACCTCTGGACCTATGAGGCAGTGACAGGCGATATTGATCGTGAGTTGATTCATCGCCTGTGGTAAATCCAATTCTCCTTGTTGGCCCATTGCATCAGCAAATTCCATTGTCTCCTTAAACATAATGTCAGAAAACTTGCGCAACGCGGATTCACGCAGTTCCGGGTAGAGAAATCCCAGCTGCTCGGACATAAGTTCAGGGGACACATCGTAGGCCACGCCGCGGCCGAAGATCGGTATTGTGAACTGATAGACGTCTTTGGCGCTCAGATGATCTTGAGGCGCCCTGAAATAACAATCATGCGCTTCGGGCCCAGCAAACAAGACAAACTTACGCGTACCGAGACGAAATTGAAACAGCTCACCCTGCTCATGCCACCCGCGGATCAACATCGAAACTGGATCCTTTACAAACTCCGTCAGATGACCAATCAAGGGCAATCCACCGGTCAGCATCGGAATATTATTGGCCGGAGGCGGTGTGTGATGCGTTGAGGAAAGGGTCGTCATGGTTACTTCCTTGTTCTGTTAGTGCCGTTAGTAGATAAACGGCAACATTGAAAAACGGACTCGTTGTTTGTAGCGCGCCCAAAGATCGCCATACTTGGTACTGCAGCGTTTCTCATCACGTCTTGAGCGGTGGCACAGCAATACAGTTAGCCATACAGGCAAGAGGTAGGGTACCCAGGAATCAAATCCTGTGGTCAGGGCGAATGCAAAGTAGATGCAAATCTCACCTGTATAGTTAAGGTGCCGTCCAATACCCCAAAAACCGGAAATCAGCAGCCGACCTTCCAAGGTACGGGCGGGCTGCCCCCAAATTTTTGTATTAGCGTTGCGTTTAAAGCGGTGCTTCTGCTGATTGGCGCCACGAAATAGCCAGAAACCGAATCCGAACAACAACACAATTGCCGCGGCAGCAACAGGATGCAGAACATCGGATGGATGCACCAACCACCAGCCCACCAAACTATAGAAGAATGGCACCAGTACATAATCTCCCCAAACTAGCATCCATCCAAAACGCTCACTGATCATGTCCCATGTGTGAACCATCCCGCGTTCAAATTGGAAATAGTTGAGTACATACAGAAATGTGAAGATTTGATAAAGCATCATTGCCAGCGTTAGTTCACCGTAAATTTCGTACTGTGTAACGGCGAATGAGGCGTTAAAGAGTGCGAGACCTATGAGAGAGGGTCGGTAGCTGAATAGCTTGATGTCCACTCCGAGCCAAGTCGGATTGGACGGCGCACCGAAAAAATATCCACGCCAGAAACCAGTAGTCGTTTCCTGACTGCGGGTGGCTTGGAAATAAAGCCATGTGGCAAGCAAAAAAGCGAATACGTTTGCCGCCACGCACAATGCGGCAAATTGTGAAATTAGCACCGAAAGCGAAAACCAACCCAAAGTCTGGGCAACGACTGCCACAAGAACCGTAATCAGGAACAGCGCAAGGCCGTTGAGTTTGTATTCGCGTGTATTGCCCTCTGAATCCGGCCCGTTAATTCGACGTCCGGGTACCAATACAGATCCAACAAACAGCACTCCGACGAATACGAAAACCATGCCAGTCGCTTCAAGCAAGCTCTGGCTCGTTAGCGTTGTCAACATCAAAATGAAGTTCGGCTCAGGCATGGTCGATACTGCTATCCAGGGATTCGCGGGCCAAGTATTCCTCCCACTTGCGAACAGTCAAATTTTGAATCTCGCGTACAACTGGATTGAATTCAATAGGAGGTGCGTCCCAGTGTGTCTCATAACCCAGTTGCTCAGCTTCGACGGCGTCTTTGTCTTGAGTCAACAAGGGAACAATCAGCATACGGTTTGAAATTTTCATGACTGCGTTCATCGCAAATCGGGGAATTCTTATGGGCAGTAAGGGTAATTTCAGAGATTTGAAATAAAACAGAAAAAAAAGTCGAGTAGTGCGTTCGTCAATTGGCAGAACGAAAAGCCAGTGTTTTATCCACTCATCGGTACTAGACCACTGATAGGGATATTGGAAACCAAGCGTCATGCTGTTGGTATCGAATTTGTCGTGTTCCACAAAATGTCCAGAAACGCGCCCGCGTCCGACCTTCGTGTCATAAGCAAGTTTAACGTTATCCCCAACCGTCTCATAGTTGGCAAGGATGGGGTCCTGAAACGGACGGTACTTGCGGTGAAGATAGCCGTGCGTGAAATCGGTGACGTTTTCGATAATCATCGAGTGATGGGCCGACCAGGTGAAGCTGAGGGGTACACAGGCCCAGGGTTTGGGTCCTTCCAACTCGGGAATGTTTGGAATGTCTCGCTGTTCAGACCGTTCAGCGTTACCAGGAAACAGCCAGACTAGGCCATAGCGAACCTTGACAGGATAACTCTTGATTAAAGGTTTCAGACTTTTGTTTCTACCCGACTTCGATTTTGAAATATCGGCCCGCCGCCCGGTCTGGTCATATTCCCAGCCGTGATATGCGCAGACAAGTCGACAGCCCTTAACATTCCCGAGTGAGAGTTTGAGCTGGCGATGAGCACATCGATTTTCGAGTGCGTAAAACGATTCATCTTCTGCGCGATACAGTGCGATAGACTGTTTCCAGAAAATGACCTCGATTACAGTTCCAGGTTTGATTCGGCGCACTTCTTCGACCGCATACCAATAGTCTGGGTCCATACCAGATGCGCGCACTTTCTGACGCAAATTTCCAGCTTGCTCAAAACTTGGCGGTGGACTATGCAGCGTACTCAAGTCGAACCTCTTTCTGGTATTGTCTGTAGATTTTTGTTATTCATGGTACTCGCTGTTGCAATTTCGGTGCTCTCTGCAGGATATTTTGCATCAGGATTTGTAATTGTGTGCGGACGGTTGTAGTGAAACGAATAAGCATCATTAATCGCTGCTCGGATACTGGTTGGTTGGTAACCCAGTTCCTGTCTGGCTTTTTCGAGGGTAGCATGACGACGCAACCCTAACAGGCGGATAGCACCAGGGGTAAACCGCTGATTGAAATCCGGATGATACCGGCTCAAATAAAAACTCGCCACTTCCGAGAAAGCTAGCATGATGGGCGATGGTATCTGTCGAGCCGGACGCGCAACTCCAGTAACTTCTTCGAATAAATCCAGTATGTCTGAGATGGTTTTGAACTCACTGCTAAAAATGTATTTCTCGCCGGAACGTCCATGCTCCATGCACAGCAGATGTCCTTCTACGATGTCGCGCGCAGCGACAAACTCGATTCCTCCATCAACGTAGGCACGTAATTTTCCATTGGTATAGTCGCACAGGGCTTTGCCTAGTCGCGATGGAAAAAAATCAGCTCCACCTATTACAGCACAGCACGTTGCGACAATGACTTCCTGACCTTTAGCGGCCGCTCGCCAACACTCCTGCTCGACTTGTGACTTGCTTCGCTCATAGGGCATCGTGCGTGCCATGGGATAAAACGGCATCGTTTCATCACTCGGTAAAGAAGGATCTTCGAGATCGTATCCGATTGCACTGAATGAGCCTGTAACCACCACGCGGCCTGCTTCGGTCTCACGCGCTGCTCGCAAAACGTTGCGGGTACCAAGAACATTGGTTTCGAATATTTCCCGACGATGGTCGCGATTGCCATCGATTGTAGAAATTTTCGCTGCAACATGATAGACACCTTGGCACCCTTCAATTGCATCCCGGGTGGTTTTCAAGTCTCGAATGTCACCATAGCGGCGCTCAACATCCAGATTTTCCAGTCCTTCGTTGTTGTCCTCGTGTCTTAGCAATACGCGAATTGGAATGCCATCATAAAGCAAACGCCGCACGAGGTTTGATCCTACATGCCCGGCTGCACCGGTTACAAAAACGGGTGCAGTGTGTGAGTTGTCAATCGAGTTCAAAACTGAATCCATAAATTAGATTGACGATTTGTTGTTCGGTTTATAGGGAGCACCGGTCGGTATATGGCCAATCAATTTCGAATCTATTTTTTCGAATAGATTAACTTTGTTGCAACTCGTGAAAATTTGAAAGGGCCGACAGCAATAGTCGGTCGACACTCAGATATGACTTGGAGTTCGTCCAAGTCTCATAAGCGTTACAGCTCTATATCGTCAATGTGGGTTGACGGTTAGTTGACCACTTCATCGTACTCCTTACAATGTCAAATTTACCCGACTTGCAACATAGTTGCAATCGTATTTGTTCCCTCCTGGAACATTTGTGGTTAATATGACGTTAAACGTCAATAAACATTATAGATCAAGCGGTTGACTGTGATTCACTGCACATTTTTTACAACAAAGAATACCAACAAAGCCGCATCAATTATTTTCCGTAATCCGACAACAGAAAATCCGATAAAGCAGATATTAAGTTGTTGATAATGTGGGTAATAGCACCATATAGGACTGAATTCTCAGTATAGAAACCCCGTTTAAGTAGCAACTGAGTGTTCTCAATTTGATGCGTTGACATCACAGTCATAGCGAACACACTTTTTGGTGCCGGATCAACAGTGTGTATCGTGACTTGGCGTTGTGCCATTATCGGCAGGCAAATGATGCCATCGCTATTGAATAGTGCGATCAATAGTTTGGTAAATTCAAGCGTCCGGGAGATGGGGTTTTCGAGCTAGGAAATAATACATTGGAGTGAAAATACCGGACTTGCCACCCTCGACCAATTGGAATGCTACTTCACTCAGTATCCTGCTGACCTCGGTGGCACCCGCTGGAAATACTCCAAAGCGCTCACCAACTTTTAGCACTAAATGGGTCAGAGCGCGTCCGGCAGGAATTCGTGAAATACTCGACAAACTCAAATCACGACCTTCCAAAGCGCGATACCAAGGGGTTTTCGGGTGCGATTCAAACGCAAGGTCCTTAGCTTCAAGAATTTCAAAGCCGGCCGAAATTAATGCATTGTAAACTTCCGAGGTGTGGACGAGGACCGGTAGTCCGTTCCCTATCTCAATGCCCTTTTTTATGCGCAAGTGTTCTGAATTGTGCGGATCAAATAGGTCTGTCAGACACCAATCATAGCCCGCAAAACTAGCCCCCGGACGTAGGATTCTAAAGGTTTCCCTAAACGCTTCTACTTTGTTCGGTGCATGAGGCATGGATTCGATGGCGAAGGCTCCATCGAAGTAATTGTCACAGACAGGAATTTGCATGTAGTCACCGTTGATGAATCGGCATAACGATTTCACATCGCGGGTGTTAATTTTGGCGCGTTCAATTTGGTACGCATTGATGGTCAATCCAACAAAATTAGCTCCGGAATAGCGAGCCATCGCAGTCATTGGACCGCCAACTCCGCAGCCTACATCAAGAATTTGCATTCCTGGTTTCAAAAGCAGTTTATCAGCAAGAAACTGCTGATGCCTAAGTAAAGACGCCTTAAAACTTTCACCTCTTCGCCGAGGGGCAAAATGAAAAGATGAACCCCAACCGTACTCGTAAAAATCTGTTACCAGGCTATAGAAATCATTGACGAAACTCTGATACTGTTCTTTTCTTTGCTCCGAGTCAGCCTCGTTAAGCTCTGAGTATTCATTGACCACGGAATTGATACGCTCCGGTGCCAGATTTCCAAGGTTGCGAAAATTCGATATTTTTTTCGTTGTCGGTGGCATGCGAATTTTTTGATTTCTACTCAGTGATGTCGAGGAGTAAGTACGGCAAGATTACAAGAAATGGAAAGGATGATTTTTTCGTAAACAAAGAAACCACCACTGATGAAATAATTACACTTTGGGAGTCAAAACTTCTCCCCCATTATAAGTTCGCTGGTGACGGATACACCGGTCGTTCCGTTTACATAAATATAAGAATCCCTATCGACAGCAAAGGTTCACCGAGTCTATTGGTGGGATTGTCAGGATGAACAGCGAACCTGAATCCTTCGTTTAATCAAAGATATAATCCCCCAAAACTCGTCAGTTCCGCCCGAACGAATCATCACAAACTGTAACCGTGCGTTTGAACGCCCCGACGCACACAGAAAACTTTCGGACATACAGTAGTCTGAGCAACAGACGGGCAATTCCTAAGTCGCATAAAATTGAAGCATAATCAGTTTTACTCTCAGCCGACACTCGTACGTACACTCTGCTAGATTTAGTTTGAACGGCATTATTCAATTCACCTGAAGCATTCACAATGATTAAGCGGATATTGCGTATTCTTCTACCCGTCGGCATCATCGGAATTGCCGTAGTGGGATTCGGAATGCTTCAATCGGACCAACCCGAAGTAACACCGGATGTGCCCCAAACCAGGCAGTGGTTAGTTGATGCACAAATTGTCAGGAAAAGTGCGCTGGTTCCGACCGCAAATCTCTTCGGCCGAGTTGTAACACCAGCCAACTCTGTTCTCAGCTCGATTCTCGATGCCAAAGTGGTTGAAGTCAAAGTCCTACCTGGCCAGTCAGTCAACACCGATGACGTGTTGGTGCGGCTCGATTCACAAACTATAGATACTCAAATCAGACAGTTCGCAGCTGATGTCGCGAGAATCAATGCGTCGATTAACCGAGAGGCAGAACGACTGGAGACTGACAAAGAAATTCTTTTTCACGAAGAGCGACTGCTGGAGTTGGCAACTGAATCATTGCGACGATTTGAAACACTAAAGAGCCGCAACGTTATCTCCCAAGCCGAATTTGATGCAGCGGAACAGGCCGAGCAGCAAGCCCGACTCGCTGTAACGGCTCGCCAGGCAGCGATCAGGGAATACAACAGTCGGGTAACGGTTCTGGAAGCGGAGTTGGCACGAGCGCAGGCTACATTGGACAAAGCACTTATTGACTTGGAAGAAACGGTCATTCGAGCACCTTACAACGGACGAGTCACCGCAGTGAATGTCGCAACCGGAAGCCAGGTCAGAAATGGTTCATTGCTGATCGAGATGTATGACCATACTCAAACTGAGATTCGCACACTGATTCCAAATCGCTACATTGAACAGGTACGAAAAACGATTGATCATCAGGGAACGATTAAGGCCGTTGCTGAACTGGACGGGCGAAAGCTTGAATTGAATCTCAATCGGCTCGGTACCGCTGTAGACCCGGGCCGCGGTGGCATTGATGCCTATTTCGAATTGGTTTCTGATTCAAATTATCCGGAATTGGGACGTTCAGTCAGCCTGCACATGTTTTTGTCACCCGTTGAAAATGCGATTGCTTTACCCTATGAGGCTGTTTACGGTTCAAACAATGTGTTCAAAATCACATCGAACCAGTTGCAGCGAATTGAAATTGAACGATTTGGACAGATCACAAGTGATCAAGAAACATATATCGTTGCCGTTAGTGATCAGTTGAATGAGGGGGACTTTATTCTAACCACCCAGCTGGTCAATGCGAATGATGGCCTGACCGTCAAAATATCGAATCAAGACAAGTAGTTTGTCTCACCACAGCAAAATTCACTGATATGGAACGAAAGGGTCTGCTACTGACATTTGTGACCCATCCTGTTGCCATGAACATACTCATGGTATTCTTTTTAGTGGTGGGCGGCTATGTCTGTTCACGAATCAATATTCAGTTCTTTCCAGACTTTCCCCTGAATTTCACCCGAGTAATGGTTGCTTGGCCAGGCGCATCGGCTGAAGATGTTGAAAGATCAGTTACCAACCGCCTGGAACTCGAACTCAAAAACACTGACAATCTAAAGGACATGACTTCGATTTCCGAGTACGGAGTTTCGACGATATTTATTGAGTTCGAGGCAGGAACTGACATTAGCGCATCAACTGATGAAGTCAAGAACGCAGTTGATCGGCTAATAATCGACTTACCGGAAGATATTGAACGTCCAGTTGTAAGTGAAATAGTGAATTATGAAGGAATTGCAAAGCTGATATTTGCTGGTTATTCGATCGAACAATTGCGCATTTTGGCGAACCAGGCCAAAGACGAATTGCTTTCCAGAGGGTTCGGAAAAATCGAAATTGTTGGATTGCCGGACGAAGAGTTGTCGATCGAGGTTTCAGGGCAAACCCTAAGAGACTTGGGTTTGTCTTTGAATCAGATTGGTGATCGAATTCGTTCACAATCCCGCGACAGTTCGATTGGAGTACTGGGACGTAACGACGCTGGACGGGAGCTGCGTATTGTCGATCAGCGACGTTCCGAACTTTCGTTTGAAAACGTTCCAATCATTGCTGATTCCAACGGACGCTTTGTGGTTCTTTCGGATATCGCAAGCATTCAAAAGCAACCCAAGACTGAGCAGGTATCGCTGAGTTACGCCGGGAAACCTGCTGTAATTCTGGATCTTCGGCGACAAGGCGAACGCGATTCTTTGAAGAGTGCCAAGGCCCTCTACCAGTGGATCGACGAATACAAACCACTTCTACCGCCTGATGTTGAAGTTGTAATCTTTGATGATTCGACCATCGCGTTGCGGGATCGGATTGGTGTACTCGTCGACAATGGAATCGCTGGACTGGTCCTGGTTCTTATTGTGCTCTATCTGTTCTTGAACACACGTATTGCAATATGGGTGGCAGCGGGCATTCCAATCTCGCTGATGGGTGCAGTGACCGTGCTATTTCTACTAGGCGAAACACTCAACATGATTACATTGTTCGCATTCATCATGACGATCGGCATAATCGTCGATGATGCAATCGTGGTGGGAGAAGAGTCACTGACCAACTACATTGCAGATCAATCACCGGTAGACGCAGTTTACCGTGCATCGAGGCGCATGTTCCTGCCCATTTTGGCGGCTTCAGCGACGACAATTTTCGCATTTTTGCCAGTGCTTGTGGTTGATGGGATTATCGGTGTCGTCCTGAGCAGTATCGCAATGGTTGTCATCTGTGTGGTTGCAGCATCATTGACTGAAGCGTTTCTTATTTTGCCTGGTCATTTGCGCTCCTCATATGACAAAATAAAAATTTCCGGTCGAGAAATGAAAGGTGCGCTTGTTGACCGTTATTTCGCAACATTTCGCAATGTATGGTATCGAAAAGCTCTAGAGACAGCGATAAACAATCCGATCACTACCATTTCAGTTGGTGTAGCCTGCCTCATCCTGACCTTTGGGCTCTTTATATCCGGTCGGGTGAATTACAGTTTTTTTCCGACTCCTGAACTGAACTCCGTTTGGACTAACGTAACTTTCAATGCTGGAACGCCCCGGGAGACAGTTGAAGAGTACCTTGAGACAGTTTTAGACGAACTCTATAAAAATGAAAGGGAGTTGGGTGGAAATCTAATTTCGAGTTCGTTTACCACGTTTGGCGCGATTTCTGAGGAAGAACCGGGCAGGATCAGCAGAACAGGATCAAATTTAGGTTCAGTAGCGGTGGAACTTGTCCAATCGGATTTAAGGCATGTTCGAACCAGTACTTTTCTTCGCAGCTGGAGGGACCGGCTGGAGTATGTACCAGGACTTGAAAATGTGGTTGTGTTGACAGCAAATGCTGGACCACCTGGACGCGATATCGAAGTCAGCCTGAGCGGAGCATCGAATTTCGAGACCAAGGAGGCGGCATTGGCCTTGGCACAATATCTTGAAGAAACGCCGGGTGTTTACGGTGTGACTGACAATACAAACTATGGTCGGCAGCAGCAGATTCTGACCCTTACACCGCTGGGTCACGCACTGGGATTGACGATCAATGAAGTCAGTCGACAGCTTCGATCGTCAGTGGAGGGCTTGAACCTGCAGTCGTTCACAACACGTTATCAGGATATTGATGTGAGCCTGTCCTTACCGGACGAGGAAAGAAACCAGCTTAGTGAATTCGAAAACATGCATATCATTCTGCCTTCTGGCGAATCTGTTCCGTTGCTCGATGTTGTCGTAATTCAATCTGCCAGAGGGTTTGATCGACTGTCTCATTCAAAAGGTGAGTTTCACATTGAGGTATCCGCCAGTGTTGATACTTTGATTGCAAACACCACGCAGATTCTTCAACAGCTAGAAACTGTAGTCAAACCCGAATTTACCAGGACTTACGGTGTGACCTGGAAGGTCGGAACCCGCCAAGCTGATCAGAAGCAAACGGAAGAATCTATGAAGGTTGGCGCGCTGATTGCAGTTCTATTTATCTACCTCACGCTCGCGTGGGTTTTGGGCTCTTACAGCTGGCCCTTGTTTGTAATGCTGGCCATTCCTTTCGGAATAGTCGGAGCTGCTTGGGGGCATTTTCTGCTGGACCTGCCGATCACGATAATCACGATCCTTGGATTCATTGGGCTATCTGGAATTGTGGTTAACAATGCCATTGTTCTGGTTGTTTACTACAAAGACAATCTCGAAAGCGGTAAAGAACCCGCGCAGGCAATGATTGATGCAGGATGCCAGCGTTTGCGGCCTGTGGTCCTCGCGAGCCTTACAACAATTGTGGGACTGTTGCCAATGTTGTTCGAAACGTCAACGCAAGCCCAATTTCTGATTCCGATGGTGGCTACTCTTGTATTTGGGCTGAGTTTCTCTTCGTTATTGGTACTATTCTTTATCCCTGCTGTACTCACCCTTTATGACGGGATCGTTATGCGGCTGCTGAAAGGGAAAAGATCGTTGCCAGCAACTGGAACTGAACAAGCTAACTGAATTCATAACTGTCGATTCGCCATGTTAATTTTGAGCAGAATGACAATTTAGGCAAAACTATGAAGAATTCGCCAAACAAAAAAAGAGTCAGGTACACCACAAGCACCTTACCATAATTTGCTTAATACCCCGCCGCATATGGTAGCGAAATTATTGACGGCATACTTCATACCTTCCCAAGACCTGTTGATTCACTGCTTTCACCAGTAAAGGGCCCGCTGGTTTTATAGTTCAGACTTTCAGTACGGTCGCGGCTAACCTGTCGGTTAGTGGATTATTGGCGAGCCAGTACTTTCTCATCGTGGCTGCGATAACCGCGGTCCTCATACACTTCCTCAATTCACTGTCCAATGAATGCGCTTACCTGAACTCTCCTCTCATTCAGTCCAGTGCCTTTCAACCTTACCCTCCTTAGTCGGCCCTGAAAAATCCGGTTTTCAGTCGATATTCGAAGCGATCAGCGTCGGGCATTCTCAAGCAGCAAAGCCCTTATGCTGCGCTCAGCGCCAGAAAACGGTAATTCACACCCGGCAGTACCCGTTTGAGCCGAATAATCCGGCCATGAACCGAGCGACAAAAAATACGGGCACACTGGCCCCTCAATCGCTTCAGGATCAGACGCAGATTGTGTCCGGCACAGCTCAGCAGCACATTCACACTGTCACCTTCAGTGCCCTTCAGGTGATTGCGCCCCAGCCAGCCATCCTGCTTCAGATGTCCTATGACCGGCTCGATCGCCTGACGACGCTTCATGCACCGTCTGATTCGATCCGTCACCCCGCGCCTCTGCCCCGAGATGTACACCGCACTGTCCGTTTCATCGTGACCGCGGTAACCGCGGTCCACATACACCTCCTCGATGCGCTGTCCACCTAACCTGCGAACCTGATCCAGGGCTGTTTTCAGCGTATGACCGTCAAACGGATTGCCCGGCAGGGCCAGACCACCGACCACGAAACTGCTGCGGTTTGTAACCGCAATGCTGGCCTTGACGCCAAACTCATAGCGTTTGTGCGCCTTGCCCTTACTGATGCACTCCACCTCCGGTGCATGCAGACTGTAAAGCTTGTTGGAACTGTCCTTTTTCTGTGCCAGCACTCTTTTCGCCATCGCCAGCTCATCAGCAAAGATCTGCTGCAGCTGATCGTCATCACTGATCTTCCGTTCAATGTCGCGCACCACCCGTCCCAGAAAGGTGTGCAGCTTTCGAATCTGGCGGCGCATCCGCCGGCTCTGGCGCGCATGCGCGTAGTTACTGGCACGAATCAGACACCGCGGACCCACCCGCGCATAACTCTGACGCAGCCCCACACCGTGTTGATGACACAGCTTCACCAGACGTTCCCGGGACCGGTTCAGCAGCCTGCCGTCGGTCGGAAATCTCACCGCCTTCTCCTGCACCGTGGTGTCCACCGTCACCCGCTTCAGATGCGACTTTCGAACCGCACCACTTTTCATTCCCGCCTGTATCGTCTGCTGCAGCAGCCATTCACAGCCACTGTCACCAATGCGCTGGCGATAGCGCGTCAGCGAACTCGGATCAATCGGCCACTCGGTCTGAAAGTGACTCTCGCCACAGAAGTACTGCCAGTACGGATTTTCCAGCCAGCCATGAACCAACTGCTCATCGGACAGCCTGTGAATGTGCTTCAGATACAGCAGTCCCACCATCAGACGGGTGGGTTTTCCAGGACTGCCCCTGTCGGCGTGATACAGGGTGCCGAACCGGTCATCGAACACGCTCCAGTCGATCAGGGATGACAGCCGAACCAGTTCATGGTTCATGTTGATCTGGCTGTCAAGTCGGCTTCGGAACAGCTCGGACTGGTCTTCATTGCGGGCTGAGTGAGGCTTCATTTTTATTCTCGAAATTGCAGGGAAATGATGGGCAATTATATCGTTTCCGGCAATTTCAGAACAGTTCAAATGATGACAATAGTCAATGGTAACAATGATATACTGGCGAATATTGGTTTATTCAGGGCCGACTCCTTAACACTGAAAAAAAACATTTCGTGTCCGAATTGTTCTGTTAAATCTGCGCTAGGCGGGGGTTTGAAGACAAAAATCCAACTACCATTTCTCCGATAGACTTCAATATCTGTCCACTCTACCAGGTTTACATCAGGTTCAGCAAACTCGACCCCGTCAATTTCAGAAAATTGGATCAAAGCAACCGGGACGTTGATCGGATTCGCGAAGTAGAAGATGAAAATGTCAACGTGCTCAAAGTATTGAATTGCAATCAGTTCAAGTTTCCTGTTCAGTTCATCGAATTCTTTGAAACCTGTAATGAACACTACCTTGCCAGATTCGCCTGCAATAATTTCTTTCGCCTTGTTCCCCAAGTCTGATTGCAAATCGATGATCAGCATATCGGAGCGAAAATGTTCACGTGCAGTCATGGCAGACATCGATGGTTCAAAATCACGAACTGTGTTCAAACCGGTTTGAATTTCTGCAGAAAGTCGCTGTAATTCGTTCAAATCCAGTACAAGTTCACTTGATTCTTTCATCAACAAGCGTTCCGCAAGTTGTTCTGCCTCAGAACGCTCGGGCAGGCTAGTTGCTTGATCGGTGGAGACCACTTGAATTTCAAATGCCGAATCATCGGCGAAATTCACACTTGTAAATGACAGTAACAAAAGCGCACAAAAATGGCAGGCAACCCAATGATTGATACAAACTGCTGGTGTGGTAATTTGAGTCAGATTTCTAACTTGATTGCGAAAAAACGAAGGACGGGAGAACATTTGAAATTCAAATTCTGTTAAAGAGATTTAATGGTAGTCGGCCACCAGTTTAAATTCAATATACTTTTGCGTTGGTCAAATGAATATCGGTAATTGTAGGAACTGTTATCAGCGAGTATCCATCTATGAGTGAACAGAAAACTATCGCCTTTTTTCCAGAAGGTGCCTTTGGTCCAGCATTGAACTCAGTCGGTATTGCACAGGCGTGTACCGATATGGGGCACCGATGTGTATTTCTGACAGATCCGGGATTTGCCGGTGTATTTAGTGATTATGGATTTGAAGAGCGCACTGTCAGACTGTCGGAAGAAATGCCTCTAGAAGAAATGGCCAAGTACTGGTCAAACTTCATTGATGGACATATACCGAATTTCAATCTAACGCCGTACCAGCAGATCGACAATTATGTGAAGGAGTGCTGGGAGGCCATTGTTGATACAGCGAAATGGGCAGAGAAGGATTTGCCCTCTGTACTGAGTGACCTCGATCCCGACTTGATTTGTATCGACAACGTCATATTGTTTCCGGCTGCCAAACAGTTTGGCGTGCCTTGGATTCGAATCATCTCCTGTAGCGAAAACGAAATTGAAGATCCAATGATTCCACCTCACCTGTCGGGTTGTGGTGAGAATGATCTGGAATGTTTTGAGGCGTATCACAACCACTTCAACGAAGTCGTAAAGCCAGTACATGAAGATTTCAATAATTTTCTTAAGGCCTGCGGTGAAGAGCCATACTCCATCGGGCAGTTCTTTGAAGCCTCTCCCTATATGAATCTGCTGCTGTACCCAGAACCGCTTCAGTACAAACGAAAGTACCCTTTGAACCCGGAAAAGTTTCAGTATCTTGAAGGATGCGTCAGATCCGAGGAGCACTATGAGGTGCCGGAGTTTAAGAAGAACAATGATGCCCCGCTAATCTATCTGAGCTTCGGTTCACTAGGTTCGGGTGATACAGATCTGTTAAAACGAATGATTGGAGTTCTGGGCGGGCTCAATTATAGAAATCTGGTCAATATCGGGGATTATGGCGATGCGTATGATTCGATACCCGACAATGTTCATATTGCCTCATGGTATCCTCAGCCATCGGTCATTGAGCAGTGTGATGCTGTCATTCACCATGGCGGCAACAACAGCTTTACCGAATGTCTGTATTTTGGTAAACCGGCTTTGATCATGCCATATGTCTGGGATGGCCATGACAACTCAACGCGTGTACAAGAAACTGGACACGGTCTGAAAATGCACCGTGCCAACTGGACTGAAGAGCAGTTTGCTGGAGCGATTCATACCTTGCTTAACGACAAGGCTATGCACGCCAAACTTGAGGCAACCAGCGCACATATGAAAAGAGCCAATGGACGTCAGAAAGCAGCTCAAATCATTGATCAGCTGCTACAAACGAATTAGACGCACTGGACAATACCAGCGGATTCTGGTTTAGATTTTGACGTACACTTGGTTGTCAACGACTTTTACAGAGTACGTCTGCAAGTCTTCTTCTGCGGGTTCTTCGATCACTTCACCTGTGGTGACGCTAAATTCGGCAAGGTGTAGTGGGCAGACAATGCGATCCTCCTCGATGTAACCGTCAGAGAGGCACGCATATTCATGGGTGCAGACGTTGCTGATGGCATAAACGTTATCGTCCATTAGTACCAATGCAATTTCTTCAGCGCCGACATCAACCGGGTAGGGAACCCGGTCTTCCAGATCTGACATCGAAGCGACGGCGTGATAGTTTTCCAAACTTTCGTCCATAACCTGTTGAAGACTCCGGAAAATTGTGATTGATTTTGGTAGTTTGCTACCTGTAAAACACGGGTTGTGGTAGGTTAGCAAAATCCAGCATTATAGTTTGGGACTATTGCAATATTTCCAGTTATGGCTGAGTGTTTAATCTCAAATAGTTTTCTGATTCTTTCTGGTTTGGAGTCAAACGGACTAGTGTCAGTTTGTTGAATTTCCGCTCATTCAAATGGCAAAATTCTAGCGCTTAAAGCAGTCATAATGAAAGTTAGTTGTTTATTCACCCACCTCTCCTACGCTGCAGAAATTCTGGCGTCGATGGTTGGTTGGAGAAAATTAATTTTCAACTTTTTCAAGCATACCGCTATTGTCGTTGTCATCGAATAGAAGCATCACAAAAGGTCGAGTTTCACTAGAGCGTCATTGAAATCATGATTTCAAGTATGACCGGCTATGCCCGGCAAATTAAAGAAACGGATTGGGGTGAATTGACCTGGGCCTTACGTTCGTTGAATCAACGTTCACTTGACATCCATATCAATCTTCCTGACCAATTTCGTCCAGTCGAAGCACAATATCGTCGTAAATTGAATGAAAGCTTCGAAAGGGGGCGGATTGACGCTTCCCTGCAGTTTAATCGAGTGACTGCCAGCTTGAAGACGAATCTGTTGGATCAGTCGGTACTGACCTCATTGTTTGCCCATGCAGAGGAAGTTCAAAAGCACAGTCCAGACGCTGCTGCACTTTCAATTGCAGAAGTATTGAGATGGCCCGGGGTCATTTGCATTGATGAAGAACCGGATGAGACTTTTTTCGAGCTTACACTTCAGTTATTAGATGAATCGATTGAAGAGTTGACGATGGATCGTCGCCGCGAGGGTGGCCAGGTTGAAGAGATTCTTCAAGACAAATTAAAGCTGTTCAAATCCAGTTGCAATGAAGCCAGGACATTAGTTCCAGAAGCGCAGCAAAGTCTTCGTGATAGGTTCAAAGAAAAACTGGAGGAATTGGATATTGAAGTCGACCCGGGACGATGGGAGCAGGAGATTGGATTGGCGCTGACTAAACTTGACGTGGCAGAAGAAATCGACCGAATTGATTTACACGTTGTCGAGTTTGAACGGGTGCTGGCTGAAGACTTGGTAGTCGGTAAGCGATTGGGTTATTTACTGCAGGAACTTGTTCGAGAAGTGAATACGCTAGGCGCAAAGACCCAGCATTTTCCGTTGAATTCATTAACCGTCGACATGAAGGTGATTCTTGAACAGATTCGAGAACAGGTTCAGAATGTCGAGTAACATGCGTTTTTTGTGTTCAGTATGACAGGGGATGGAGTGTTAGAAACCACTCCCACTATTCTGATCATTGCTGCAGCTTCCGGAACTGGAAAATCCAGTCTAGCGAGAGCTTTGGTTAAATCAGAACCCTCGGTGGTACTGTCGGTTTCCCACACGACTCGAAAGATTGGACACGGCGAAATTGATGGGAGGGAGTACTTCTTCATTTCAGAGCAATCATTCAAGAAAATGGCCCGAGCAGGCCACTTTGCTGAATATGCAAAAGTTTACGACCACTACTACGGAACCTCAAAAAAGACCATCACGGACAATCTGGAATCAGGTCTTAGTGTGGTACTCGATATTGACTGGCAAGGTGCGCAACAGGTTGCCCGTCAGTTTGAATGTGCGGTAAAAGTGTTTTTACTGCCGCCATCCATCAGCTCATTAAGAACTAGGCTGGTTAAACGAAAGCGTGATCCAGAAAAAGCCATTCAATCTAGATTGCAAATGGCAATTGAGGACATGAAGCACCACACAGAATTTGATCATGTCATTTTGAATGACAATTTCGACGCCGCATTACAGGATCTAAAGTCCCTTTTGCCGGGTCACTCTGGAATTACCCGCCCCTTGCCAGAAAGTCTGCTGGAAAGTCTAGGCATTGCTGCCTGACTCCCGTTAGCATTTAACAGCCTCATATACTGACCATTCGCCAGCCATACCGGTGGTGGCGACTGGGTTGTGCGCATCAAAACGTACAAATCAAAGAAGTTTCCCTGTCGGAAAGGGTCGGAACAACCTTAACAAAATTTAATGTTTCTGAAATCTTGTGTCAATATTCGGCCAAGTAGAATGTTCTCATTCAAACTTCCAGTTCCTTAATCAGAGGTGAATCCATGCAAATAATGCAAATGAACAACAAGAAACTACTAAACAAAGTTTCGATTCTAATGACATTGACCATTGCAGTTGTTGCAATTGGTCTGTTCCTTCGAACTGAGTCAACTGTACATGCTGTTGAGGGTGCAAAACCTGTCGGAGTTGAACTTGGCGACGTCGTGATCAACCAAGGTTTTGCTGAGATGATTGAAGCCGTTACTCCCGCAGTGGTTTCACTGGAGGTGACGCAAAAGCTTCCGACATCTTACCAGGGTCAAAATTTTCCTTTCGACCCTTTCAAAAACTTCAGAGAGGAAGGGCCAGGTCAATTTCCCGAGTGGTTTTGGGAGCAATTTCCTTGGGCTCCTGAAAATTTCGGAAACAAGGAAAGGAGAAAGTCCCCACCTCAACGGAAGTATTCTGGAGTCGGCGCAGGTCTCATGTTTGACCCATCTGGTCTAATCGTTACGAATAATCATGTCATCGACAATGCTGCCGAAATTCGGGTCACACTACACGACGGCAGAGTTCTCGACGCTGAAGTAGTCGGTGTCGATCAATTTACAGATCTTGCAGTGTTGCGGATCTATGCAGACGAACAACTGCCATATGCAGAATTTGGAAAGACCGACAAGGTTCGAGTCGGTGATTGGGCCATCGCAATCGGTGACCCGTTCGGACTGCAAAAATCAGTATCGTTGGGAATCGTTTCGGCGATGGGACGAAATTTTTCCTATGATTCACCAAAGGTGCCTCTGATCCAAGTTGACGCTGCTGTCAATCGCGGAAATTCCGGCGGACCCCTATTCAACGCGATGGGTCAGGTCATTGGTATTAACACGATGATTATTTCTCCAAGTGGATCATCTGCTGGTGTTGCCCTGGCAGTACCGTCATCTATTGTTGAGGACATCGTAACGACTATTCAGACTGAGGGTCGCGTAACGAGAGGCTGGCTTGGTGTCGAGATACAGAATGTTACGGCTGACATAGCCGGTGCGCTGGGACTGGATGAAGCAGACCCACACGGTGCATTGGTTTCACGCGTGCAAGTTGACAGTCCGGCAGAGAATGCTGGAATTAAAGTGGGCGACATCGTTGTTTTGTTCAATGGACAGCGGATTGAAGACATTCAAGCGCTTTCAAAAATTGTGAAATTGACAGTTCCAGGCTCTGAAGTTCCGATTTTTGTATTGCGAAATGGAGAACGAATTGAGCTTCAAGGTACTGTTGATTTACTGACCATGAGCGGGCAGGAAATGGAAAAGATGGCAGCACCAGAAGAAGTGCAGGAACCGCCAATTGGTGCATCAGTGGCGACACTGACTCCAGAACTTCGTAAAAAGTATCGCATCAATGAAACTGTCAAGGGTGTTGTGATTACAGATGTGATGGCCGACAGCCCAGCTGCTAAAGCCGGGCTGGAAGAAGGGGATGTAATTGTGTCCATCAACAATCAGTCTGTGAATTCGTCTGAAAGTGCAAGTGAAGTGATTCAATCGGTTACCGAAACTGGAAAGTCAAGTGCACTGCTGTTGGTTGCTGACGGTCAAGGTAAGCAACAGTTTATTGTGATTGCTCTTTCCTGATGACTTCCTCCTCCTAAAAACCAGTATGGTTTTTGCATGTTTCCGGGCATCTTTTTCGAGGTGCCCGGAATTTTTTGTGCATAAACTCCAATCTGCACAAATTGTTTATATTGAGAACAATGAAAAGCACGATCCAAATTGTTGAGAGGTGGTGATGCGAATACTGGTGGTTGAAGACGACGAACACACCAGGCGCTTTATTGCAAAGGGACTGAGGGAATCAGGACATATTGCAGAGGAGGCCGATAATGGCGTCGATGGATTGCACCGGGCACGGACTGAAGAGTTTGCTGCGCTCATTGTTGATCGCATGCTGCCTAAATTGAGCGGTCTTGAGCTGGTACGTAATCTGCGTCAGGAAAACATTTCAACACCAATCCTGATTTTGAGTGCACTAGGTGATGTTGAGCAGCGTATCGAGGGCCTTAAGTCAGGCAGCGACGATTACCTCAGAAAACCGTTTTCATTTGCTGAGCTTCTAGCCCGAATTGAATCGATCGTTCGACGTGTCGACAAGTCAGAAACTGAAACCCAGCTCACAGTCGGCAGACTCAGTATGGACCTGATTAAACGGGAAGTCAGAATGAAAGGGGAGAAGATTGACCTCAGACCGATTGAATTTCGTATTCTAGAAGTCCTGATGCGTTCGAGCGGTCAGCTGGTAACCCGTACAATGCTGCTAGAACGGGTTTGGAACTATAACTTTGATCCACAGACCAATGTGGTGGATACACACATTTCCAGGCTGAGGTCTAAAATTGACATTCCGTACAGATACCCACTCATTCACACCATTCGCGGATCCGGCTACCAGATGAATCCACCTGTTGAGGATTCTTGAGACGCAGACGGACTCAACGCGAGTCACCCAGGATTGCTCCGAGTGGCGCTGTCAATTCCAAAATACTTTAAAAGTTACACTTTCGTACTGTCGATCATTTACGCAGCATTGTTTTGCGCGTCAATCATTGTCGTGCTTACGATAGTTTACTTTTCAGCCTTTCAATTTCTTAGGGCGCAGACTGACCAGCGAATTGATGAAGACATTTTAAGAATTGTTGCCAGCACAGACTGGACAGACACCCGTACCTTTGACATTCGTGATATTCGGGATTATTTGTCAAATCGCAGGCGCCTGCATCCGAAAAGCGATCCATCGGTTTATCTGCTCGTGGATCGAAATCAAAATTACGTCGCGGGAAATCTACATAAGTGGCCGTCTGATTTATCCTATGTTGATCAATCGCGACTGGAGTTTGTCGCACAAGTCTACTACGATGACGATACCAGAAAGAACCATCCAGTGCGGGCGATTGTCGTAACGCTCGGCAATACTGGGCACAATTTGCTCGTTGGCCGGGACATTATGGAGATCGAGGCACTGCGGCAAGGCTATTTGCGCTTGTTCTGGTGGAGTATTGTGGCTGCAGTTTTTCTCGCAATTCTCGGTGCTTACTGGGTTTCACGAATCGTATCACGACGGCTTGAGAGAGTTAACGCACTAAGCCGTTCCGTGATGGCAGGCGACCTGTCACAGCGCGTTACGTTCAATGCCAGCGGCGATCAATTCGATGATCTGGCCGATAACATAAATCAGATGCTCGAAAGAATTCAGACACTGGTTGAAGCAATTCGAAGTGTGTCTGACAACATAGCGCATGATCTGAGAACACCACTGACAAGATTGCGAAACGACCTTGATGAAATTGCCAGAAACTTAAGCGAACGACCAGAACCGGAGATGGAACAGGCAAAAGAATCCGTCGAAAAAGCGATATTTGAAGCGGACTCACTGCTTCGAACATTTGAAGCGTTGCTGCGAATTGCCCGGTTGGAAAATCAGCCTTTTGGAGAGTCATTCAATGAGGTATCGGTTAGACAATTAATTGAAGAATTAATTGATCTTTATGGGCCGATTGCAGATAGTCAGTCGATCTCTCTCACCGCATCGGTTGAAAGTGACTCAGCAGTTTTATTTGTTGATCGGGATGCATTGGCTCAGGCGCTGGCTAACCTGTTGGACAATGCGCTTAAATATACTCCGCAGCATGGAACGATCGCGGTAGAGGGTAAAAGTTCAGTGAACGGATTCGAGATTGCAATTTCAGATAACGGACCGGGCATAGCGGCTAAGTATCATCAGGAAGTGCTCAAGCGCTTTGTTCGACTGGATGACGGCAGTCGGACAACACCTGGAAATGGGCTGGGACTAAGTCTTGTTGCGGCTGTTGCCCGTATGCACAACCTGAACCTTGTTTTTGAAGATGCCAAACCCGGTCTTCGAGTACGGCTGAAAAATTTCAAACTGGTAAAACCTTAATTTGAAGGTACTGTAAGCGCCACTTGATTCCAACATCAAGCATTCCAATGTTGACCGACTCATTTCAAGAATCAACATTTAATGACTGGGATGATCGGTTTTTTTTGACAGATCCAAGCCCTTTGGCCGTGCATTATTGGAAGGCCTGCCAAGTTGAGTTGCTCGCGCTAAAGCCTGGTAATGTTCATCTTTATGCAGGTGGGCACGGGATGACGGTCGATCATTTTTTGGCGAGTGCCTACGCGACCGCATCCAAGCTGACAGATTCAATGTTGAGTTTGGGTGAACGGGTGCTGCAGTCTGTTGTTGCGACTCGCGATGCTGTAAGGATGAACACCAATCTAGGCGTGATTCTGTTATGCGCACCGCTTGCCGTTGCGGCAGAGAAGGCATCTGCAGCCACTCTGCGACAGACGGTCGACGATGTCATCCGAGATACTACCGTAGAGGAGGCCGAACTGATCTTTCAGGCAATCAGAATGGCAGCACCATCCGGGCTTTCGACCGCGAATGTAAACGATGTTTGGAAACGTGCTCGACAAGGCATCTATACCATTATGAAGTCAGCGGAATCGAAAGACATGATTGCCAGACAGTATGCAACAGGTTTTGCCGATGTATTCGAGGTCGGTTTCAATGAAGTGGATGAAAGTGTCGCACAGAACCTCACCCAAAGAGATTTAGCGGTGAGAGTCTATCTTGGATTTCTATCGCGTTTTCTGGATACACATATCGTACGGCAGTTCGGTAGAGTTGCTGCTGAAGATATTCGGTCCGAAGCGAACTCGCTATATGCCCAACTTTGCAAGGTGAATTCGACACAGTTGATGCACGACAGACTGATGGAGTACGATGCGATTTGGAAGTCTCGCGAGGTGAATCCGGGAACCTCTGCTGACTTAACTGTGGCAACTATATTTGCCTACCAAATCAAAAATGCAGTAAAGTAGAATTGCGATTTGCTATTCTAAGTTTCGCAGTTCATATCGACTGCTGACTGCGAATCGGCATGCAAAACTTAATGTTCACTATATGGAGAAGACGAAATGGCGATTGATAATGTACGAGTAGGCGAGTCACTTGTTGGTGACGGTAACGAGGTTGCTCACATTGACCTGATCATGGGTCCTCGGGGATCTGCAGTAGAAGCTGCGTTTTGTAACACCTTGTGTAACAACAAGGATGGTTTTACCAGCCTGTTGGCGGTTGCTTCACCGAATGTACCTGCAAAGCCGAACACGGTTATGTTCAACAAGGTTACGATGAAAGGTGCCAAGCAGGCGGTACAGATGTTTGGTCCTGCCCAGCGTGCAGTTTCCATGGCTGTCATTGACAGTGTTGAAGATGGTACCATTCCGGCTGATGAGGCAGATGATCTGTTTATTTGCGTTGGCGTATTCATTCACTGGGAGGCGGAAGATGACACCAAGATCCAGGACTACAATTACGAAGCAACGCGTGAAGCCATCAGACGCGCTGTGACGGGTCGTCCCACTGCACAGGAAGTGATTGAACAGAAGGGTGCTTCCCATCCTTTTGCCGCACATGACTGATGAGGCTAAAGTAACAGGTGCCAGGCTCCAATGACCTGGCATCTGTTGAAGTCTGACGAAGGGTTGCACTGACAACTCTCCATCGAAGTGACTGATCATAGTTGTCGAACAGATAATCTGTTGTGACAAACGACTTAATGGGAGGCTTTCAATGGCTGACGAAAAAACAGATCGACGCCAGGACGAGACATTTGACCGGGCAACGATTGAGAGAAGACTGGCAGAAGAACTGCCACACTGGTACTACGAGAACGGTTGGATTCGCCGCAAGTACCGTACGATGGGCTGGAAGGGAACATTGATGGTGATCAACGCGGTAGGGCATCTCGCTGAAGCGGCGTGGCATCATCCTGATATTACCGCCTCATATGCTTTTGTCATTGTGAAGTTGATGAATCACGCAGCTAAAGGTGTTACTGAAAAGGACTTTGAACTTGCAAAGAAAATAGAAGAAATGGTCCATTGGCAGCCAGGTCTTGAAGATGGCACACTGGAAGGAACGCCGACGGACCAAAGATTCCGGTACATTCGCTACGATTCGTAACTAATTTCAGACTGAATAAGTTCGCCAATTGATGAAGCAGCGTACTGACGTCTTACTCAGTTTGGGATCAAATTTTGGCGATCGAAAAACCCATCTAAACACCGGACTGGAACGCTTGGCGCGAGCCGGTTGCTTGATTCGACAGATTTCCCCAATCGTTGAATCACCAGCGCAACTACCATCCCAGTCACCTTCTGAGTGGAATCGGCCATTTTTAAATCTGGTTGCGATTGGTGAGACTGTCGAGGATTTTGATGTATTCCAGCGCGATACCAAAGCAATTCAATTGGAGTACAGCAAGCCGGGTATAAGCAAGTGGAGTCCGCGCGAACTCGACATCGATATCGTTCACTGGGGGAAAAAAGCGCCTCCAAATCAACAGCAGACAGCGGGCATTCTACCAGTCTTCACACGACCTTATGTGCTGGCGCCTCTTCTACACATCGCACCCAATTGGCCGGTTACAGATCAGGGTGATATTAGCGCGTTTGAACTAAGCGTTCGTTCAACCATTAAACTTCACATTCCAATTTGGATGGGTATCCTCAATGTTACTCCTGATTCATTTTCTGACGGTGGTCGATACAAAACGCCCGAAGATGTCAAAGTACAGGCAGATCACATGATTCAGAATGGAGTGAACATCATTGATATTGGAGCGGAGTCTACTCGACCCAACGCCACGGCTTTAAGCGATGATCGAGAATGGCAGAGGTTGCTGCCGGCCATTGAACAGGTTAAAGAAAGTTGTGCAAACACTTTACTTGCGCCAGAATTAAGTGTGGATACCTATCATCCAGTGAACGCTGAAAGAGCCCTGAATCAAGGCGTTGATATCATCAACGACGTTAGTGGTCTGCGCAACGATCATATGCTTGCACTCGCCAGGGAGAGCGGCAAGACCTTTATCGCGATGCACAGCATTACTGTACCTGTAGATCCGAAGGTCAGTATTGGTGCCCGGGAGGACGCCTGTCGAGTCTTCGAGACGTGGGTCGATGAAAGCCGTCGCCTGTGGGAAAACAAGGGACTTGACCTTGACAAAATTGTGATTGACCCCGGAATCGGATTTGGCAAGAGTAGCCTTCAGGCATTGGATCTGATGCGATCAGCTAAGCGTTTGCGAAAGTTTGGGCATCGAGTGCTAATTGGTCACTCAAGAAAACGCTTTCTGAAGGCGTTCTCGAATCTGGAAAGTTCAGAACTTGATTTGGAAACGATTGGCGCTTCACTCAATCTTTGCGCTCAATCCGTTGACATCTTGCGTGTTCACGATGTAGAGGCTCATACAAGAGCTTATTTGAGTTGGGCACATCTACTCGACAATACGGAGGAGGATAAACCCAAATCTGAAGGTTAATTGAATGTAACGGGGCAACTTCGATATTCATCAATTGCGTCAGTTAGCCACTGCCAGGCTTCAAGTTCACGCGGTCCCGCAGTTTTATCAATTGCAATTTGAAGATACGCCATTTCGACATTGATTTTTTCTTCCGGCAGCATGTGCAATCGACTAACGAGGATTGCTGCTTCAAGCACAGCGGCTTGCGCGCGGTTGAACCCCGGAAAGGGTTTGGTGGATGAGCGGTGTATCTGCGACAAATAAATCTTTGGTCTAAGGTTGTCATCAACTACCTTCTTTACTTCAAGTTCCTGGTGATTGATGGCAGCTTCCAGTACCTGGCCCTTTGTGTGGGTGGCGGGTCGGGTTGGCCAGTTGGTTCGCCCAGTAATGCATCCGGCATAGACTCTAACATCATCGGTGATGTTGACAACTGCTGCACCCGTGGCTTCAAGATTGAGCAGTGTCTGGGACGGTTTAAATGGTGCGATCACCACAAAATCATCAATGTACCGGATGCCCATCGGGGCGACATGTACAACGTCCTGTTCGTTGACGGTTGAAACAATGACTTCAAAAATCACAGTCAGTTTTCGCGTTGAATCTTTGGTTTCAGCGTACTGCCAGTTTCCTTATACTGATCAGTCGACTGTTCTTCAGTGTGTATGCAACCCCACTTGAGCTGCTGGTCTTGAACATAGCGTTTCCCAAGCTGCCACGCAATCTGCGCTTTGGTTAGTTCCGCGCCGAGATAGAATGCGTGCCCCACATCCTCCTTCACGTCGATACGTGGGAATAGTTCGTAGGGGTCATTCGCTTCGAACAGTCCATCGCGGTTGAAAATATGAATGCCTTCATCACTCACTTGAATTCTGAAACTGGGGTCTTTAATCAGGTTGGAAAAATCCCGAATTTCATCAGCTGTGGAGGGGTAGGGTTTTTTGTCGTGTAGCGCCAGCAGTCCATCGCTGTAACCTCGAGGCAAGCTGGAATCTGATTTGGCAGCATGCATCACGCGTCTCGCGCGATCAGTCTCTTTGATCACTGTTCGAGCATGTTGGCTGACCTGAGTTGTTAGCACTGCGCTCACATCAAGTTCTGAAACAATACCCATCATGATAGCGGTGATGCCAAGTGTGTCCGCATCGGTGAGTTCAGTGATGTTGCCAGTACCCATCATGATTTCTACATCGGGGTATCGATGTCGAAGCTCAAAATAGTTTGTTATTGACTCAGTAAAACCAAAGTGTATCGGATTCAAGATTGCATCGGCAAGAAACGGCCGTTCCAGTTTGTGCATGGCATCAATCGCCCGATAAAGCGACTTCTGACCTTTGTCAGCGGCTGGGATCAAAACCGGGGTGCTTGCCACTTCAGTCGCAATCCAAAGTGTATCTTCGGAAAGGCTGAGCAGAAAATCAACTCCCGCTTTGCCCCCGCGAAGCAGGTCGCTACTTTCGAGTGAGTCGATGCTCGTTTTAAATCCAGATTTGTGCAGAGCCTGAACCGCCTCTTCCAGATGTGGAAAATCCTGGCCCGGCAGACATCCTAAATCGATGACATCCGCGCCAACACTACGATACTCTTCCGCGAGCGAAACAATGCTTTCTATGGTTCGATTCGGGGCGTCGACAATCTCAGCGAAAATCTTGACCGTGTATTCACTGAGATTAGCGGAGCGAGCGGGTGAACCGAAATATTCTGGCAAATCCTTCAGATCGTTAGGACCTCGTACCACCTCAATTCCAAAATGATTACCGAGCTCATTGACATCACCGACACACAGCCCCGGCAGCATGATCTGGTCAAAACCTCCGGGAATTTGCAGGCGTCGCTTGACCATCGCAGTTGTAGCAAGAGCAGCGACACTCACTCCGATTTGATGAATGTCATAGGAGAAGTCTTTCGGCTCAATTCGATCCAGAGTTCGTTGCAGGCTTGATTCAGCCAGCCGACCCGTTATGAACAAGATTCGTTCAGACATTTGATACGGTCAAGCACGGCGCTTTTGAGCTCATCCATGTTTGTAGTCAGTGTGGTGGATTCGAATTCGCCGATCTTTCTCGAACATTCAAGATCAATCTCACGCGGATAAACAGTAACCATTTGTCCCGGTGCGGGGGTTATCACGATTGGTTTGGTGTCGCATGCATAAACGATAATGGGAATTTTGCACTTGCCAGCTTGGGCGAAAACATTTGTAACCAGTGTGTCTGAAATTCCTGCAACACATTTTGCGACTGTGTTTGATGTTGCTGGGGCAACTACCAGAGTGTGGTAGTTATTTTCGTAAAACTGTCCCACAGGAACAGCACTGGCAGTCGAATCACGAAACATTCGAATTTTGGCGCGGCGCAGTCGTTCAGTGTACTTGTACATGACCAGCACTTCTTCAACTGCTCGGCTGAGAAAAACATCCACGTCCTCTAACCCCATCAGAAACTCAAGGCATTCTTCGAGGTCGTGACCGGATCCGGTCAGAGCCCAGGCGAATCTAATTTTCTTGGATTTCCGAGGCATCACTTAGAATGGAGGGTACGAAAGTGCCTTCAGCCTCAATTCGCTCTCCACCGCAGTTCGTTGTTGACTACTCGAATCTTCTCCCGCGCAATTGAGACCGTGTAAAAATCACTTGAGTTTTGTTCAGCATACTTCAATTGACCCAAAGCGATTTTAAGGTCACCAATTTTGAAATGATAGTCCGCATCAGCAAGGTAGGCTTCTCCAATCGAGCCTGACTCGGTCGCGGTTTTAGCATTGAGCTTTAGAAGTTGAATGTGTTCGACATTTGTTAGAAGATGCTTTCTCAGGTATCGGTTGGCTTGCTCCGCCTGACCGGATTCAAGCATTGCATTTGTATAGACCTCAATGACTGCCGGATGGGGAGATTCCTGTGTTGCCAATGGTTCCAGCATCGAAATTGTTACTTGTGGATTGTCATTCAATGTCAATTTTGCCTGCGCGAGCAAAATCCATAAATTTTCAGGCTGAAGCAAAGCCAGCTCAGCTAACTCCTTTCGTGCCTTCGTCAAGTTGCCGTCCTTGGCAAGTGAAAGTGCGTAGCCGTAGCGATTGGCTGACTGCTCGTCTTCAGTTCCATTCGTCAAGTTCTTCTCAAAGTGCAGATAGGTCTTACCGAATTGCCAGTTGAACAAAACTCGATTTCGAGCTTTAAAATACAGAAAATCGGACGTGAGTTCTGGAAACGGTCGATTGGAGTATTGCCGAAGTCTCGCGCTGATTGCGGCGATTCGCTGCGGCGTTACCGGGTGAGTGTTGTGAATATTCGATTCAATCACACCCCGCTGTCGCTTTTCACGCTCAAGAGCCACCATAAAGTCTTTGGCATAATTTGGATCGTAGCCAGAGTTCGCCATCATCCGTACTGCGACATTGTCTGCTTCGCGCTCGTAGGCCAGTGTGTGCGCAATTATGGAATCAATTCGAGCAGCTTGTGAACCAACAATTGCCGCGATTCCGGCATCGCCACCGATCAGCAGACCTGCCAGCACTGCGAGAATTGAGGGTGCCTGTGTTGATTCATAAGCCCCCAGTAAACGTTCAAGGTGGTTTTGTTTGAAGTGCGCGAGTTCGTGAGCCATGACCGAGACCAACTCTGCCTCGTTACTTGCCAATTCAATTAATCCGGAGTTCAAGAAAAAGGTTGAACCTGGTCCGGCAAACGCATTGACCTCGGGATCTTTTACCACGTAGTAATGAACAAGATCAATGTCTAAATCTCCGCCTTCGACTAGTTTTTTCGCGATATCAATGACGAAAGCATTGATCTGCAGGTCATCAGAAAACTGCTTCGTTTCACGAACGATGCTAAGGAACTGCCTGGCCTGACGCTGTAGACTTTCAGTGGCGACCGGATTTGCTGCGTATGCAGAAGAATCCAACTCAATGCCAGGCAACAAGAGGGTAAACGTCAGCAAGAGGCTGAGAGTTTTAATCTTTTTCCTGCGGATTATCATTCTGGATCTTTCATCACAATGTTTGATCGTCGAGTCAGAGAGTATATGAGTGGATATGTTCTGGTAACGTTTTGAATTTTAACAGCAAGCCAAATGCTACCTGTCCCAGATGAGAGAATACGCTAACAGAATCCTTGGTGTGGAGTCTGTTTGAAGCCGGCGAATTTCGTGAAACGTAGTTTACGAATTGTATGTTCGATTTGGTCCTTTTTTGAGGGGAACAACCCACCTTTTGTCAAGACCAAATTTAGCGGAATGCTCAATTGTTCTATAGCTGACTCAGAAACTTGAAGGTGTCGTCTGATGCTCGTTTTGACTTCGCAATCGACAATGGTGTATGGCCATCACTATTTCTAGCTTTGATATCCGCACCCTTTTCAACTAGAAAATGGAGCACGACATTTTTGCCGTCTCTGCTACAGCAGGACCCATGAGGTATGAAGACGCCAGGCGGCGCATCCAACGAATCGTCAGCGATGGCAATATGAAGCGGTGTGTTGCCAGCTGCATCTTTGCAATCAATTTGCGCACCCTGTTCCACGAGAAGTTCTGCAGATTCCCTGGAATTGAACCAAGCTGCCAGGTGCAGCGGTGATGCTCCAGAATGGTTTTCTGTATTGACGTCAGCACCGTACTCTAGCAGAACTTCCGCAACATTGTGCATGTTGGTTGCTGCTGCGAGGTGTAGCGACGTATGACCACCGCCATCGCGGACATCTACACTGGCACCTTCCTCAAGCATTGTTCTCGCTGCTGCTGCCGGATTCCCTAGTTTCATCGCATATCTTGAAGCAAATCCACCCAGAAAAATTGCAACCCGAGGGCCTGCTTCATACATCGAAATCCAGTGAAGCATTGTCCGGGACTCTCGGTCCTTGCCATCCACATCAAAGCCATTGCGAAGCAGTGCATGCAGCGATTTTCTCGAATCTGCACACAACGCACAATGAACCGGATTTAAGTCGGGATAGGCTGCCGGATCAAAAGCTGCACCATGTTCAAATAGCATTTTCATGATTTCGACTGAATTCAGGCTCGCAGCAATATGCAGGGGTGTCAGTTCCCGAACACCCCAGAAATTGGCATCATCGAATTCGGTATCGAATTGCTTCATCTGATCACCAAAATATTTTGGTGGCTCAGCGAATTGGTTAAATTCATTTGAAGCAACAGCCTGAGGATCAGCACCTAAGCTCAAAAGGTGCGCTACGGCATCGAAATTCTTGTCAATAATAGCCCAATGCAGATGAGTAAAACCAAACTGGTCGCGACTTTTAGCATCAGGATTCGAACCAAGCTTTTCGTAAAACGCATTCAAATTTACATTCATATCTTCAAACTCTTCGTTGCAGATAGATTCGACGTTTTACTCAAATTCGCAATAATATTTTGACAGGTTGAATTAATGATTATTGCATGTCCTATCAGATGGTGTCAAAAATATTTTCGCACCCATTCATTAAATGCATTAATCTGAGAGGGCAAGTATTCCCTGCTGGAAGTCAATTCCGTTAACCAGAATTTCAGTGTGGTCAAAATCACAACAGTTGCGACCCGATTTTGAATTTGGATAAACAAGACTATGCTGCCGATTCGCGGGAACCGAAGTGGCTGGTTATAGCTGCAGCAGTCAGTGTATTTCTGGCGTTTGTCTCCCTGTCCATACTGCTGTGGGCGAAGTGGGGACTGGTCACCTTTATGAAGTCGAGTATCTGGCTAGTCTGTTTCTAACTAAATTTCAATTTTTCTGAAATACTCTCGAAAATCTGATCACTTGTTTCCTCCGGTGAAAAGTGCGTCACGTACTTTCCATTCGGCCCAATTAGATAAAGATAGGAACTGTGATTGACCATGTAATCATCGCCTTCAGTCGGTGAGTATGAGAAGTAGCTCCCATAGGAATAGACTAGGTCAGTGAGTTGGTCTATTGTGCCAGTCAGCCCTTCAAAACGATCATGAAAGTGCGAGATGTAGTCGCCGATAACTTCTGGCGTATCTCGATCTGGATCAACTGAGACAAAGAGTGGTGTAATTTGTTGGGCTTTATTTGCGTTGACTTCTTCCAGTCGATTCAAAATACTTGTCATTTGCAGGAGCGTTCCGGGGCAGGTGGCCGGACAATGGGTAAAACCAAAATACATGAAAAGGTATTGCCCATGAAAGGATTCATCGGTCACAACTTTCCCTGTATGATGAATTAGCTCAAAGGGTCCCCCGATCTCAATTTCTACTGGATCATCACTGTTGAGCAGTTGGTACGAAACCGCACCGACCACACTTAAACTAACCAAACAAGTCAGCCCAAGCAGAAGACCGTTGAGTTTTTTTGACATGATTCTTGAATTTTACCGATTAATTGAAGCCGCTTAACCGATTATTTACTCTTATTCACAACCATACTGTACTGCATCGGAGTGTCCGACAGTTCTCTGATAGCCACTTCCATTTTAATTGTCCCTGATTTTTCAAATTCTAGTGCCAATTGCAACTCAGAATCCCGTGTCAGAGGATTTTGCAAACCCATCAGCATAACATGAAGTCCATGCTGTTTGAGTTCTAGTGGTGAATCAGAATTGAACATCAGCTTCTCATCTTCTGCCTCTTCCATCACCATGATTCCATTTTTGATCAAGATGTCGTGAATTTCCACCCGCATTGACTGAGGCGAATGAGCGCTGATCAGTCGGTCCGAAAATCCTTCCTGAGCCGAGATTGCCAGGAAAACAGCCCCAACTTTTTTACCCAGAGACTCAAATGACCACGGTGATTCGATGCAGATCGACCCCAATTTGTAGACCACTGATTCGTCTTTTTCTGCATCCGAATTACTTGCGTTTAGTGATTGACTTTCAATGAAGGCCGCTAAAACAACAATCAATCCGATTCCAGTTAAAACCCGCATAATATTTTCCAAATTTGTAACTAGTTGCATACTTAAGGCACCTTCACTTCCGATCGACCAAGTAAAATCCGGCTGAACTTTCCTCTGGAATACAGTACTTTCCTAATTTTCCCATGCTTTGGCAAACATCGTACAAAAGCGGTGAGTGAATTTCCAGAACAATTCTGCTGCGGTTGTTACTTTTGTTGCCACTGCTCAATTGCTTCATCGATAATCTTTTCAACGTAACCAAATTTGACATGGACTATGTCGTCACGGTGGCATTCATCATTGAAATCATAGTATGGTTTATCCTGATTCAGGGTGTTTCCTGTCAAATCAATTTCAAAAATCCCCAATTTTTCAACCTATGAAGTTCAATATTCTGGTTACCGAAGCGCCTTATACACATCAGGCATCTGACACGGCTTACCAGTTTGCCAGGGCGGCAATAGATAGTGGTCATCAAGTCAGTCGTGTGTTCTTCTATCATGACGGCGTTCACAATGCAACTCGCCTGAGTAGCCCGCCGGTAGATGATCGGAATGTGATTGATCGCTGGGTGCAATTGGCCGAGAACCATAATGTAGACCTAGCGATATGCATAGCGGCATCTCTGCGACGAGGCGTGTTGAGTGAAGAATCAGCGCGGCAAAGTGGCAAGACGGTGAATAACCTGGACGAACATTTCAAGGTCGCAGGATTCGGACATTTCATTGAAGGTTCGATTATTGCTGATCGCACCATTGTGTTCGGGGATTGAACAATCCACAACGGAAATTCTGATGAAAAAGCGACTTATGTTTGTCAATCGAAGGGCTCCCGGTGGGACAGTGTATGGGATGGAAGCTCTTGATGCGCTGCTCGCTGCTTCGGTATTCGATCAGGATTTAAATGCTGTATTTTTGGATGATGGCGTCTATCAGTTAAAGCGAGGACAAAATCCTGCTAAATTGGGTATCAAGAACTTCACAAAAACCTTTGCCGCTTTGAGTGATTTTGGCGTTGATCATCTCTATGTGGAAAAAGAATCCATGGCTGACAGAGGTCTTTCAGATTTGGATTTGCTGGAGGTTGTTCGCGATGACGGAAGCGATGCAGTAACCATTGTTTCGGCAAGTGATCTGTCCAAAATTATGAATTCACAAGATGTCATTTTGCAGTTTTAGATACGACGATGCTTCATACGGTAAACAAATCGCCATCTGAAAAGCCAAGTCTACAGAGCTGTTTGAGGTTGGCTAGTGCGGGCAGTGATATTTTGTTAATTGAAGATGGCGTTTATGCCGCGGTCAGTGACACAAAATTTTCAAATCTAGTGGAAAGTTCACTGAAAAACCATCAGATATATGCATTGGAAGCGGATCTTGAGTGCCGCGGATTGGAGAAGTCGCAGTTAATTGACGGAGTTGAGATGATTGACTACAAGGGCTTTGTTTCTCTAGCCGTACGCAACAAGGCCGTACATTCCTGGCTATAAGTGAATAGGGAATTATGCCGATTGAGTTTAACGGAAAAGTCTACCAAACAGATTCGGAAGGGTTTTTATCAAATCCTGACGAGTGGTCGGTGGAGTTGGCTGAAAAAATGGCGGCTAATGACGGCTGCCAGCTCAGTCCCGAGCACTGGGAAGCCATCAATATCCTTCGAGACTACTACGCCCAGTTCGCTATCGCTCCGCCCATTCGCATTCTGATTCGTCATATGGGAAAGCGGTTAGGCAAAGAGAAGGCAAACAGTCCGTATCTATACGAACTTTTTCCGTTTGGACCGGCTAAACAAGCCTGTCGTTATGCAGGATTACCGAAACCGACAGGCTGTATTTAGAATATTGGTGATTCGCAAACCACGCGGCATCACTTTGAGTTAGTTAAATTTTCCGTGTCGGCCACTTTCGCGATACTCTTCTATCTTGCAGGATTAATCCTGGTATGTGGCATTGTTTGGAAGGTGTTGAGTTACGCTAGGATTCCGGTTCGTTATTTACTGCCCATTGCGCCAGCGCCTCAGTCGTATGGTGGTATAGCAATTCGAATCTTAAGGGAGACATTGCTTTTTGAGAGTCTGTTCAAGGCAAACAAATGGACCTGGTTTTTTGGATGGATTTTTCACTATGCACTACTGGTTGTATTGTTGCGGCACCTGTTTTTCGTCACCTGGTCGCTCGAACCTTGGGTGATCATGCTATTTTTCCCGGGTGATATTGCCGCCTGGTTGATGATTGGCTCGCTGCTCGGGTTGTTGGGTCGAAGGATTTTCGTTGATCGAGTGCGCTATATTTCGACTGCATCTGACTACACCATGCTGATTCTGATCTTGTTGATCGGAATCACTGGCATGGCCCTACGCTACAAGGTCCCGGTAGACATTATGGCAACTCGAGAGTTTATGCTAGGGATGATTAAGTTCGATTTGGCGGACTTGCCCAGGAACGGAGTGCTTTATCTTCATTTGGCTAGTGTAGTGGTGTTGGTAATTATCTTTCCATTCAGTAAATTGATTCATTTCCCTGGGAATTTTTTCAGTCCTAGCCATAATCAGAAATACCCTACCGCGAAAATGAAGAATCTCAGCGAATGACGCCATGGGCAGTGTAAGCACCCGAAAAATCGAACCGCGTAAGTCTCACACAGTGAAACCAATTTTTTGCTCTGACGGTGATCAGTCTAGCGGACTGGTTGAAAATTGGCAGGAGCTTGCTATCGAAAAGCTTGGCGAGGAGGTTCGCTCGAATCGGGCGTTGCGGGTATTTCTGGACAGCTGTGTGAAATGTGGGGCTTGCACCGACAAGTGTCATTATTTCCTAGGCGACGGCGATCCGTTGAACATGCCGGTTGCTCGGCAGGACCTGATTCGAGGAGTTTACCGACGCTACTTTACTGCAGCTGGTAAGTTCTTCCCAAAATTTGTCGGTGCGCTTGATCTCACTGAATCGTTGCTTGAAGATTGGAGTACTTACTACTATCAGTGCTCTGAATGTCGCCGCTGTTCAGTTTATTGTCCATTTGGAATTGACACTGCAGAAATCACGATGGTGGGACGATCGATTCTTGACGCTGTCGGAATGAAGCAAAACTACATTCACACCGTTCTGGACAACGTCAATCGAGTCGGGAATAACCTGGGGATGATCGGCGCGGCGATCGCTGACACCTTGGAAGGGTTGGAAGAAGATGTGCTTGAAGAGACTGGAGTTAGTGTGAAGTTTCCGCTCGACGATCCCGATGCCGATGTATTGCTGCTGGTTCCATCGGCTGATCTTTTTGCGGAGCCACATGTTGACGGACTAATTGGCTGTGCGAAAATCTTCCACCAGCAGGGCATTCGCTGGACGCTGTCTACAGAGGCTTCAGAGGCAGCGAATTTTGCACTGTTTATAGGGGATGATGAGCAAATGCAGCAGATGACGAGCCGTGTCCGCGAAACTGCACTCAAACTGGGAGTCAAACAGGTTGTAGTTGGAGAGTGTGGTCATGCCTGGCGTGTGGCAAGCAGTTATTGGCCAAATATGACTGGGGATGAGCGCTCATCTGAGTTCAATACACTACATATTTGCGAGCTCACCTACGATTTGCTTAGCAAAAATCGGCTACAGCTGGACAGGTCTGTACACAACAATAAAGTCATTACGTTTCACGACTCATGTAATGTAGCTCGGGGCTCAAGAATGGGTGAGCATCCCAGAGATATCTATCGAATTCCGCGCGCATTGTTACAGGCAGCTTGCGAAAATTTTGTCGATATGGCACCAGACACGATTTGTGAACATACTTTCTGTTGCGGCGGTGGTGGCGGACTTTTGACGGATGAGTTGATGGAAGTTCGGGTGAGTGGTGCGTCGCCTAGAGTTAGCGCTCTGGAAGATGTGATTGCAAATCGAGGGGTAACTCATATGGCAGCAATTTGCGCAATCTGCAAAAGCCAGTTTCGCTCAGTGTTGCCGAAATATGGTCTGGACATGAATATGATTGTCAGTTTGCATCAGATCGTCGGTGATGCGGTTGTGCTGAGGTTGGAGACTTGATTCCGTGGTGTCCTCACTGATTCATGAGCATTTGAAAGCAAAATGACGACCCAATTCGACCACACTGCTGACGCTTTAGTAGGTATCGACTTGCCCCGCGTTTCCGACTATTAAAACATCAGCAGGACGTTTGGCGAAAATTCCGTTGCATACGACACCGGTGATGTTGTTGAGTGTTGACTCAACTGTCGTAGCATCTTTCAAGTCAAGATTGCGGACATCAATAATGACGTTGCCGTTATCAGTTGTGTATCCAGCGCGCAGTTCTGGTTGCCCGCCTAGTTTGATTACAGCTCGACTGACCAGACTTTGAGCAAGCGGTATAACTTCGATAGCAAGTGGGAATTCACCTAGTACGTCAACGAGTTTGGTCTTGTCGACAATACAAACAAATTTTACACTGGCAGCTGCGACAATCTTTTCCCTGGTGAGTGCGCCACCACCACCTTTAATCAGGTGTTTATTCCGGGTCGCTTCATCCGCACCGTCCACGTAGATTGGCAATGTACCGGTTCGGTTTAGATTTAGAATGGGAAAGCCATATTGGCGCAAACGGTCTTCCGTAGCCGTTGAACTTGCAACAGTTCCGTCGATTTTTCCTTTTATTTTTGGGAGAAGATCGATAAATGCATTGGCCGTAGAACCGGTACCAACGCCCACTACATCGCCAATTTCAATGTAGTCCAAAGCTGCTTCGGCAGCAATTTGTTTCATTGAGTCAGTGTTCATATGAATAACCAGCGAAATTCCAAAGGGAGGTTTGTGATTGGTGTTACCTATATTTCAGTCTGCTGTATGAAATATCCCAGTATCTTGTTTGTGCGTCTGCTCTGAACTTCACACGTCACTTTTTGACTGATTTAACTGAGGTGAAAAATTCAGACATTCGTTACTACTGAAACGGAAAAGTTAACGATACAGCCGATAGTTGTGAAATCAATTACATTCCAGCGACTTCCACAATTTTTAGGATGTGTTTAGCCCGTGAGCAAGCAACGTACTTCAGCGTTCGATCCCGATCCTTTTTCTTGTCCAGGGGTGATGTCAGAAAGATGACCGCGTCGGCTTCAAGACCCTTAAACCGTGCGCAAGACTCAATCAGGACACCTTCGTTGTTTTGCCAGGAATCGAGATCGCGGGTTGCATGAATTCGTTTGAACTTGGTTGGCCAGTCATCGACGGGATATCCGGGTACCAATACAGCAATTTGTGATGGGTGTAATCCACCTGTTTTGGGAGAGCACAGTTGGTTTACCAACTCCGTAATTTTTTGAAACCCTTCATTTCGAGATGTGACTTTAAAGACTTCAATCTCGTGAGAATTCATGTCTGAATCAGGGGTGATCAGAAGATCACAGTACGCTGCGATTTCAGGGGAGTTTCTGCAGTTTTTCTCTAACGGATATGATTCGCCGAGTTCGTCAGGCAATTGCTCCTCGTCAGGAACATAGAGATTTTGGTTGGGATCGAAAAATACATAGAAACAGCTCTTGTTCTTGGAATCTTTAAAAACTTCGTCTAGACTATTCCACCACAACTCGTGAAAGTCCTGACCTTCATCGACAATCAGAGCGTCAAACTTCTCGCTGGCAGGCAAAGTTTCACATGCTTGCATAAGCAATTCCGGTGCCTCTTCATCCCAAAAATTTTGCTCATCGCTTGCTTTGTCTGGATCAAATTCGATTCCTGAGGCTATGCAGAAGTCGTGAACCAAGCCGTGATAGTTATTGATCGTAAGTGAGCAGTCAAAGTCAGTTTGAGCGGTTTTGTTCAACCAGTCCTTAAGTGGTCGGTTGTAACACAGCAGCAAAGTGCGCATTCCCAACTGTGTCGTTTGTTGCGCTTTTGCGAGTGCCAGCAGTGTTTTTCCGGTACCAGCCCCTCCCTGAATCAAGGCAACGCGCTGATTATTCAAAAAAGACAGTACGTTCTTCTGCTCCTCAGTCAGTCGGTGAATTTCCCGTTCCTTTTCTTCAATTTCGCGCCACAGTACCGGCACAATGTCGAACTTTGGGTATAGGGAGTGCTCAATTTTTTTGACTTCGTCGCGAGTCAGAGGTTGGTGATTATCACGACGAAAGTTGCGAAAAATTCGGTGAATACGCTGTTCAAGATAGTTCAGGTCATCGACATCCAAAACAAGTGATCGAGCAAAACCCGACGGCACCTCTCCTTGAAACCTCCCGTCTGGAAAAGCAACGGCATAACCGTAAGTACACGGCAGCCCAGAAGAAAAAAGGCGTTCATTAATGTGTTTAACCAGTGCATACATATTGCGTAAAACCTGCTGGAACGGGTCTTTGTTTAGCCACCTTCTGGTCTCGGATTCAGTAAGTCGCCACCAATCTCTGACACCTGGGTCATAACCCAAAACCCCTCCTTTTACCTCGACGAAGAGTAAGCCGAAATTTTCATCCAAGATGACAAAATCACACTCACCTTCTTTCAAGCGGCCTGACTTGTTCGTTTGAACCCAGTTTAGACTGTGCATTGCTCTGACTCGCTTGGGCAATTGAGTTGCAAGTGCTACAGCGACTTTTCGCTCTCCCCGATTTTTAATCTCGTCAGGGTTGATTGTTGGAATGAATGTCACCATCTGAATTGTTTTGCTGTCGTTGAAAATGGGATGATTTTACAGATCAGTATTTGTTGACGATTCCTATGTTATTTTGAGTGTAACCATATAGTTTTACACTTCAGGATCAAACGGAACAGAAAGATTTTCACGTCGAGATCATATTCAGAAGAGTGAAAGGAACAGATTCTGAATGAAGATCGGACTGGTTGCTCGACCTGGAACTTAGAATCGGATTATGAGTCGTATAAGTTACTAAACAGGACTAGTAAAGTAGCTCAATATCACAATTGCAATCCGAAATAAACACCGAACTGGAGGGACTGGAGCCGGTCTCGCAATAAGGTGTCGATGTGGTGAAATTCGGTTATATTGACTCTGTTATTACTCACGATTTGGATGCTCCAATTTTTGATAGTCACTGGAAATTCCAGCTCGAAACTTAGATGCCTCACTTCTTGCGATGGTAGCAACCTTTTGATTACATCCCGTATATTTCTTACCCTGACAATTTTTGCGCCGACAGTGGCCTTTGCCCAGACAGAGTACAGTTCTGAAATCGTGCTGTCTGCGCACGAGTGGTGGATCGTGGTGGGTTCGCTCGTCATCGGGATTTTGGTCTCTTTAGTGAATTCGATGCAGACCTCTGAAATCTCAAGGTCCGAAGGAACTGAGTCAGAAGGAAAACATTCAGCTAGTCCTGCAGATATCTCCTCAACTCAAGGGCTCGCTGTAATTGGTGCATTTGGATTCTACGCAATAGTCGGACTAGTGTTCGGTCTGGTGGGTTCATTTTCATCTCAGTTTTCATCTGTCTTTGCGTTGGGTAGCTCGGCGGTTGTTTTGTTTTTGCTGGCTTTGCTGCAAATTGGTGTATTTCGAATTGGAAAAACTGGAAACCAATTTTGGGGGCAATCTGGAAGGATAAGAAGGGCAGGCATCCTGACTGCGGTCATTTTGGCATTGCTTGTCGTGTATTTGTCCGATTTTCTGTTTCAATTCAGTCTGTCTAACAGTGATCTGCAAATGGTTGCTGGCGTTGCGTTGGCTTTGGCTGTCGGGACTGTAGTGGGTGAATTGCTGGTTTCATTTGGCAATTTGAGAACTCAAACTGCAGACCATGCTAAAGAAGTTCGCTATCTTTCGGGGATTGCGATGATAGCGCTTGCCATATATATCGCGGGTAGAATTCCTGAATTTCCAGCGATGCTTGCCTGGTCGGTTAACTTGATTATTCTCGCAGTCTATTGCGGTGCAACTTCAAAATTGAAGCAACCTGCTGCTGGTCTTCAGCAATTGCTGAAAGGCGGCGGAATCGTTATTTTAATTTTCGGTGTAATGGGCCTTGTTAGCGCCTCATTTGGATACCGAAACTTTAGTGAGCCGGTTTCCCAAGTTTCAGCTCTAGTTGCTTCCGGTGGAGCCATTCGTACTGATCAGCCGACAGCATCAGGTTTAAATTTTTTCACCTATGCCAAATCCATGGATGAATTTGATCAGCTGCTGAGCACGGCAAATGCAACTAGCAAGCCGGTCATGATTGACTATTATGCTGAGTGGTGCCTTGACTGCAAACGCATGGACAGGACAACATTCAAGGACTCAGCAATCGCTTCGACTCTTAGTGAATCCTTTATAGCGATCAAGGTTGATGTAACCGACCCCAAAGATGACTTCAGTCGTGCAATCCGAAAGCGATATCAGGTTTTTGGTCCCCCGGCACTACTATTCATGGATAAGAACGGGGGTCTAACTTCAAATTCACCTGCCTATGGCTATTTGGATGTCGAAGAGCTATCAGGATATCTGTCCCCGCTTTTGTAAGATCTGAGATACATCAGGCAATCACTCAGACATATACTCTCATTTGAAAATCAGTTCCTGTTAGATGCAACGATTGGGGCATGCCCCGCTGCAACAGTTGCGTGAACTGGGCAGTGAAATGCGTTCGAAGCACGCCAGTGACTTCTTGGTCCAGCGTAACGAACGGATAATGCTCAGAGCGGCACTGATATAATTCCAAAAGTTGTTTTTCCAGCAACGAACGAATGCTTCATACTTGGCTTCCTTGTAAGTTAAAACTCAGACTGTTCCATTACCTTTGAATTCTCGCTAGCAACTTTGGATTCGAAATATCTTCAACGCATCTTGCTGGCGCGAGTTTACGACGTCGCTCACGACACCCCGTTGGATTACGCGGCGAACCTTTCCCGCAGATTGAAACATGATGTCTGGTTAAAACGCGAAGACCAGCAGCCTATCTTTTCATTCAAAATTCGAGGCGCGTACAACAAGATGTCTCGTATCTCTCCCAGCGTGCTGAAAAGAGGTGTTGTTGCTGCTTCAGCAGGAAATCATGCTCAAGGTGTGGCAATGGCTGGCAAGACGCTTGGTTGTCCGGTTACCATTTTTATGCCGATTACAAGTCCTGAGATTAAAGTCAAATCAGTCAAAAGCTTCGGTGCGAAGGTCAAATTAGTGGGTGATAGCTACGCTGAAGCATTCGCCGCTGCAGATGCATTCCGCAAGAAAAAAAATCTCCGTCTTATCTCACCTTATGATGATGCGGATATCATCGCCGGAAATGGCACTATCGGACTCGAGATTATGCGCTCAGCAAAAGGCAAGCTTGATGCAATTTTTGTGCCCGTTGGCGGTGGCGGATTGATAGCAGGAATTGCCACTTACGTTAAGAGTGTCAGTAACAATGTGAAGGTCATCGGTGTCGAGCCGATGGACTCTGATGCCATGTCTCGGTCGCTGAATGCAGGTAAGCGAATCGCGCTGAAAGAAGTTGGAATATTCGCTGACGGTGTCGCAGTAAAGTTGGTCGGAAAGGAATGTTTTCGCCTTGTACAGAAATACGTTGATGACATTGTCCAGGTCGATACTGATGAAACTTGCGCCGCGATAAAAGACATTTTTGAGGACACGCGTACGATTGTTGAACCTTCTGGTGCGCTTGCTGTCGCCGGCCTTAAGAAGTACTGCAGCCGTTTAAACCGTAACGGGAAGGGACTTGTTGCCGTTAACACTGGCGCCAATATGAATTTCGATCGTTTGCGACACGTTTCCGAACGTGCTGAAATTGGTGAGCGTCGCGAAGCAATCATTGCGGTCACGATCCCAGAACGACCTGGCAGTTTCGCGCAGTTTTGCGCAACAATTGGCGATCGCGGCATTACTGAATTTAACTATCGTTTCGCCGATGAAACTGAAGCACACGTTTACTGTGGCGTGCAGATCAGCAGCCGCGAGGAAGGTTCTCGCCTGATTGCACTGCTGAAAAGAAATGACTACCCAGTGCTTGATTTAACCGACAACGAAATGGCTAAGATCCATGTTCGACATATGGTTGGTGGCCGGGCACCGAATGCAACCAATGAGTTGGTTTACCGGTTTGAATTTCCAGAACGCCCTGGAGCGTTGCTTGAATTTCTGGAAAGAATAGGGCATTCTTGGAATATCAGCATGTTTCATTATCGAAACCATGGGACAGATTTCGGACGCGTATTATGTGGCATTCAGGTTCCACCTGAAGAGATGCCACAATTTCAACAATTCTTGAAAGAACTTGGCTTTACGCATGTGAATGAGACAGAAAACCCTGTTTACAAAATGTTTCTTACCTAGGGTTAGTTTAAGGAGGAGGTAAGCATGAAAGATTCCGAAGATGTGGAATTCATTGGGCTTTATTTCATTCCCGGTGAAGGAACTGTTGCAGCGCTTAAGGTGCTGCAGGAGACTCAACTATTTGACAAACAAGGCTTGGAATATCGAATCGTTGAGAAGAAAAAAACAAGTACCGACACCAGTGTTGAAGAGTTGGCGCTTGCCCAGGTCAAACAGAATGACAATCAAGCTAACGGATTTATCTAACTAGCCTTCGGCACTTGAACAATGGTTTGTGTCCTGCCTTGGTCAACAGCTAGCAAACCACCAGTCCTAAATCCAGGAGAGGTCCATTTATGGTCGGCCTCTTTACTTGTGTCTGACGAACAATTTCTTATGTTCGAAAGATATTTGGATGAGCGTGAACTGACTCGCGCTAATCGTTATGCAATGGAAATTGCGCGTGCCCGCTTTATCTGCGCACGGGCAATTCTTAAGCATCTGCTCGCCTTGTACACTGGCGATGAACCCACCTCAATTCGGTTTCGACTGGGACCTTTGGGCAAACCCTATCTGCCAACCAATTCCAGACCCCAACTCTACTTCAATTCAACTGATACACAAGACGAAGCTCTATTCGCGTTTTGCCTTGATGCCGAGTTGGGTATTGATATTGAGTACAAAACGCGAAAGGTGAATCACTCAATCATTGTGAATCGAAAATTCACCCCACAGGAAATTCAACAGTATCACGCCCGCACGTCAGAACAGCGAAGAGGCTATTTCCTGTCCGTGTGGACGCGCAAGGAAGCTTACGGCAAGGCTATCGGCGTGGGTATAAAGTACCGATTAAACCAAGTCAATCTGGTTGATGCCGAAGATTCTGTTCGACACTCAGTTAGGGATGATTCAGAAACAGATTGGGAGATTGTCCAGATCGAACCAGCAGACGATATGATCGCTTGTGTTGTTACACAAGGTAGCGGTTGGCGCTTCCGCTGCCACCGATTGGAGCTAGACACAGGGTAGTCAACTCACGATTCCAGTCGACAAGTAGTCGGTTGCCTAACTGCCGGCCATCTCATGAATAAAGTCCCACTCCATCTTTGATACAGGTGTAACTGACAGTCGATTGCCGCGCTGTAGTACGCGCATCTCAGAAAGAACAGGTTCGGCTCTGAGTTCACTGAGTGAAACAATCCTGGGAAACTTCCGGACTAGTTTGACATCAACCATAAGCCAGCGGGGATTATCCGGATCGCTTTTGGGGTCATAGTATTTTTCCGTGGGATCGAATGCTGTCGGGTCGGGATAGGCTTCCCTGACGACCTGAATGGTTCCGACTATTCCCGGTACTTTACATCGCGAATGGTAGAAAAATGCCAGATCGCCGACAGAGAACTCGTCGCGAAAGAAATTTCGGACTTGATAATTGCGAATACCGTCCCAGTAGTCAGTTTGGTCGGGCTCTGACGCCAAGTGGTCAATCGAGTAAACATCCGGTTCACTTTTCATTAGCCAGTATTTCATTTCTTCAATTCTCAAACTTGTAAATTTGTTGGTCTGTAATTGCTCCACGAAGTGGAACATCCCAAGCGTTGCGGCCGATTGACTCTACATGCTGAAACTCGTGCGCAAGACCCAGAACGTAGGGTCGTTGCCAATGCCGGTTTAAGCGCAAATGTTTCAGCGAGCTGTCGTAGAATCCGCCACCCATGCCGATACGGTTTCCCTCATCATCGAAAGCAACCAGTGGTGCAAGTATCAGGTCGAGTTCATTCGAGAAAACCCAACCATATTTTGCGATATTGGGTTCTGGAATGCCAAAGCGATTCAATTTCATGTTTGTTAGCGTCAAGGTACGCCCAAACAAAAGACGGTTTTCTCCACCGCGGTAGAGGACCGGAAGGTAGCACTCTTTGTTCTGGTCAAGTGCTTTATGAAGTGCAAGAGTCGGATCGATTTCCCCATCATTCGGAAGGTAGAAGGCGATCCTTCGACTTCGTTGGTAAAGCGGGTGTTTGAGTACCTGATTTAACAAACCGTATGCCGCATTGCGTTGCTGGGCGGATGTCAAGGCTCGGCGGGCCACCCGCATGTTTTTGCGGACTGTGGACTGAAAAGATGCCATCACAAGTGGGTTGAAAGCTTAGATGCCGCCCGCACGTGCCGTATCAGCCCCCATAGCCTTGAACCGCCATGGTCAAGTGGGCAACTGGTGAGACAGCTTCAGGTGCTTTGCGACTTGGCAAGCTCACAACAGCTGGCTCAGTTTGTTCCCTGGTAATTTCTTTAGGTTCGAAGGGAATTAGACTGATTCGAACACTACAGGCGGCGCCCAAGCGATTGAAATTATAGAATCAGTCAGGTAGTACGGAATTAATTTTGTCAACGAGCTGTGCAAGGTGTTGATTGGAGTTTCCGTCTGAACTGTTTGAATTTCGTCGATGCAGTTCTGCAGCAAAGTTCAAAGCTGAGACAATAGCTGCTGTCTCAAGAGAAACATTCGATTTGGTTGAACCGCCCCGTATACTGGTAATTTCTGAATTAACCATTTTAGCTGCGGCACGTAGAGATTCTTCTTCATCAGGTTCGCACACCAATGGAATGTCTTGTCCACCAATTTGGACGCTAATGTTCTGTAAGGTACTCAAATTATCTTCTTCATAGTTCAGTTTCGACAAGATCGATAATCAACCGTATTTCAAAATTATAGACACAAATTATGAGGCTACCGAAAAGCTTGAAGCCAGTGCGAGTCAGAAGTGAGGAAGCTTGGCAGCGAGCTGAAGTCTTTGTGTAGCCATGTCCTGAATCCAAGAGACCCCAAGACGGATAGGTCCAGGGCTCGACTCGGCAGACAGGATGTTTACATTGACCAGCTGCCAATGTTTGATTTCGTTGATCGATGGTTGCTCAGATCTGGGTTTATGACTCATCATAATTTCCCTCTGCGTGATTGCCTTTTTGCTATTTTGAACGAGAAAAAGGCAAGTCCCCACTCACCCTAGGCGAGAAATTTAAATCGGTGGTCACAACTTCAAACCAAAACGAACCAAAATTATTTTCCAATTATTGACTTGATTCATTGTCTAGATGGACTTCAGTAATCGAGCGGTTCTGCTTGAAGTTAAAATATGAGTGGTTCTGAATTCGCTGCGTTTACTGCATTAATTGAATGAATGAGGTAATCGTGGACTGTCGTATTCGTGACTCAACCAGCACCATATCGACCTACCACTATTTTGATCTTGCGAAAATTCCGGATTGGGTTTCTTTGTGTTTCACAGCTTAAGGCTTTTGCTATACACGGTAGCTATCACGTTAACCTTAGTGATGGTTTCAGTTGGTAATGCGGCTGATGGCATACTTCGATTAGCCACCACAACTAGTACAGAAAATTCAGGGTTGTTGGCGAAATTGGTTCCACAGTTTTCAGACAGTCTCGGCATTCCCGTTCATGTCATTGCAGTCGGTACCGGCCGAGCTTTATATCATGCCAGGAATGGTGACGTGGATGTGGTCTTGGTGCATGCTAAAGACGCCGAATTGGACCTCGTGAATAGTGGTTATGGTATTGAACGCTATGAAGTCATGTATAACGAATTTGTGATCGCCGGGCCCGAGACAGATCCGGCCGAAATTGGTGGTTTGACAAGTCTTGGCACTGCGTTCGAAAAAATCGCAAATTCAGGCGCACTGTTTGTATCGCGTGGAGATGACTCTGGGACCCACAAGAAAGAACACCAGATTTGGGACGAAGTTGGCATTGAGCCGAAGGGCGATTGGTATAAAGAGGTTGGACTCGGTATGGGTCGGTCGCTTCAGATAGCGAACGAGTTGAGAGCCTACATTCTGACTGACAAGGGGACTTGGCTGGCACTGAAACGAAAACTGTCTTTGTCAGTTCACGTACAAGGTGCGAGTGATGGCCGCAATGATTATGGGATTATCGCGGTCAATCCCGAAAAACACAGTCATGTCAATGTCAAAGCCGCTGAGCAATTCATCGACTGGATTCGAAGCGATGAGGCAAAGGCGATAATTTCCGGGCACCAGGTTGAAGGTGAGCAGTTGTTCTATGTCATCGAGTAATTCATCTGTAATTGGCAATTCCGTTGACTGTAAATATTTCGACAATTATTCTTGGCTGTGCTTTCTAATCCTAAACCAGTTGCATATTTGAAATGGACGGCCTGATTGGTGCGAGCGCAGAGGCACTACGTCTTCTTTTAACCGGTGATCGGGAGATTTGGGAGATTGTTGCCATCTCATTTTCAGTCTCTTTACGCGCGATTCTCTATATCGTCCCATTAGCAATTCTGTCCGCTTTTGCGCTGGCGTATGGAAGCTTTCCAGGTCGGCGGGCACTGATCACCATCGTTAATGCTTTGGTGGCGCTACCAGCGGTGGTAGTCGGACTACTTCTTTATATGCTTCTATCCAGTTCGGGCCCGTTCGGCGGGTGGCGACTTTTGTTTACTCAGGGAGCTATGATCATTGGGCAGATGATTTTGGCCTTTCCGTTGCTGGTTGCCATGATTCACATATCGCTGCAAGGTGTTGATCTGAGCGCATGGCAGACAGCCCGTACGCTGGGAGCCGGCATATTCCGGGCAATGCTCACAATTATGCGTGAGGTTCGGTTTGGTTTGATCGCAGCCATTGTTGCAGGATTTGGTAGGGTTGTCTCTGAAGTCGGCTGCTCAATTATGGTTGGCGGAAACATACTGCATCACACGCGCAATATTCCCACCGCAATTGCACTTGAAACTTCAAAGGGTGAGTTTGAACAGGGTATCGCGCTGGGAGCTGTGTTAATCACGTTGGCATTGGCGCTTAATTTCGCAGTTGCAACAGTGCGAGGCAGAGACATGGCGAGACATTGATTATGAGTCGATGACGATGAATAATCTACAGGAACTCATTACCGTTCAAAATGTTCAGAAGTTCATTTCCAGTCGGATGGTGCTGGATATTGATGAACTGGTTGTCTACCAGAGTGAATGTGTTGTGGTCCATGGACCAAATGGTTCAGGCAAATCAACACTGCTGAAAATCTTGGCAGGATTAATGACACCTGACAGAGGTGTTGTGACCAATAATGGCGTAGCTCGACCTTGGCGTCAGGCAATTCGAGAATTTCGCGCGAGTGCTGTTTACCTACACCAGACACCGTATCTGTTCGACCGGTCGGTAGAGGACAATATCGCCTATGGATTAAGGTTTCGAAATCACTCGCGGGCAGACCTATTTAGTGAAGTTCAGAGTGCGATGGAGTGGGCGGGGCTTAGTCATCTCGCAAAACGGAATGCCCGAGAGCTCTCAGGTGGTGAAAAACAGCGCGTGGCATTGACGCGGGCCAGAATATTGGAGCCAAATCTGTTGCTTTTGGATGAACCAACTGCTGCCATGGACAGAAATTCACGCAAACAGACGTTCAGTCTGATTCGCGATCTTGCGAGTGGAGGTAATGCGGTATACATTGCAACACATGAAGCGGCGGACCTATATCAGCCGGATCGGGTCATACAGCTTGATTACGGTAGATTAGTCACCTAAGGTAGTGTATTACTTGAAAAATGATTGATTTGGCGCAGATTAGTGGCATTATTCTTGCGGGCGGTCAGGCTCGACGCATGGGTGGAATCGACAAAGGGTTGGTTGAATTCAACGGCAAGACGATGTATGAGCGAATCAGTAATTTGCTTTCTCCTCAGGTTAAAGAGGTGTTGGTGAATGCCAACCGCAATCATGATCGCTACCAGGCGCATGGTGCCACTGTAGTTGCAGATTACCTGCAAGGCTATTTGGGACCGCTTGCTGGATTAGCTAGCGGAATGATGGCTGCAAGAACATCATGGGTCATTACAGTGCCTTGTGACGGCCCATTTCTCAATCAAGACTATGTTATGCGCATGGCCAGCGAGGTGGTTGAAGATACGAAAATTGTGGTGGCTCGCGATTCAGTACGATTGCAGCCGACTTACATGCTGGTTGAGACGGCGCTTGTTGACGATCTTAAGTCGTTTCTGGAATCTGGTGAGCGAAAGATTGACCGATGGTTTGTGAAGCATAGTTATCGGACTTGTGACTTTTCAGATTCACCGGATTGTTTTCTCAATATCAATTCCGAACAGGAGCGTCAACAGGCTGAAGAACGGATGAAGTCAGATGGGCTTACGTAACATTCCGATTGTTGGCTTTGCAGCATTCAGCGGCAGTGGTAAAACGACGCTGGTAAGTGGCGTCATTCCAGTTTTGCGCGACAGTGGTCTGCGTATCGGTGTGATTAAGCATGCACATCACAACTTCAAAATTGATACACCAGGCAAAGACAGTTATGAACTCAGAAATGCAGGCGCAGAGCAGGTCTTGATCGCTTCAAGAGAAAGAACGGCCTGGGTGAAAGAGTCCGTTGAGGAGCGGGAACCAACATTGGAAGAACTGCTAAAGATTTATGCGGGCCAGGAACTTGATTTAATCATTGTTGAGGGCTTCAAACACGAACCATTTACAAAAATCGAAGTGCATCGTTCGACAATCAAACGGCCATTGCTGGCGAGCACAGACCCTCACATTATTGCTGTTGCGACTGACTCACCTGACGCTCTAGATATCAATGTCAAAATTCTCGATCTGGATGATTTCACTCAGATCGCGCAATTTATTCTAGAGAGGATGTGGAAAAAGTCGCTTACTCTTGCATTTCGAGAAAACTGATCAGTCGATCGGGATAGTCTGTAATGATGCCGTCAATTCCGGCAGCATACAGCCTCTGAAAATCGGCTTCAGTATTGACAGTCCAGCAATAGACTTTGAGTCCCAGTTCATGTGCCTCGTCAACCAATTCCGCTGTCAGAGTTTGAACATCGCAGCTCCACACATTGCCACCTGCAGCGGCAACCATTTTAGGAACTGACCCGCCAAAGTCAGACAATCGCATGCCTTGGGTTAATTTTCCGTTGAGAGATTCATCAAGGGTGTTGTATGAAGGCATCTGAGAGGTGAGATGCCATGCATCAAGGCGCGGCACCAGTCTTTGGATTACTTGTGCTATCTGCCAGTCAAACGATTGAATGATTGAAGTTGTTGCAATGTCGAGTCGTATGAATTCATTCGCCAGCACTTCGGAGAATTTTTCGAGTGGATGTGTTAGAAGGGGTTGCTTGGGCAGATATTTCGCTTCAATGCAGAAGATTATGTCTTGACCACTGTCGTTCACCAATGAAACGACTTTTTCGAGGGTTGGTATGCGGCATTTAGTACACGATTCCTGATGCGGGAACTGATTCTGGTAGTCAGAACCTGGTTTGATCATCCCAATGTCGTATTGAAGCAACTCCTCATAGGTGAGATCGCAGATTCTGATTGAATCGTTTTCAATCCAGTTGCCGGTACAATCCCGGGTAATTTCGGGATTTAGTGTAAAGTCATGATGAACAACCACCGCTTCGTCTTGAGTAATGCCAATATCAAGTTCAATCATGTCGACCTTGAGGTCGATGGCTTTGGCGAACCCGGGTAGACTCGATTCTGGCAACAGGCCCCGGGTGCCACGATGCCCAATCACATGAACTGCCATATCGGATTTAACTGGAATCAGGTGACATCAACCGACGAGAAAACGAGTAAAGTCAGCGTTCGATTTCCCATAACTTCTGTACATTTGTCTCTTAAGTGATTGATATTATATGACTACGCTAGTTATTGGAAGCACTACAAAAGGCATTTCCCGGTTCTTGTCAGAACCAGTGCGTTCAGAACAAAGGGCAGAAGCGGTTAAATCAGGTGAATGGTTTCTGTTCACTTTGTAAACCGCAACAGCACCTATTTTCGGCCAATACTCCCAAAATGCAACAGATGCCCCTGCTTTCCAGACTGCCCAATGTGGGTACAAGGTACTGTTAGCTCGAGCCAGAATGTTTGATGACAGAACATTACCGGTGAGAATTACATTGGGCTTACTGGTAAGTTGCTACAGAAAGGAATCTAAAATACACAAATATTTTTATTCTGAATCAATCAGTACGCATGAAAATCACAGTCGAAATTCCCGATCAAGTGCTTGAAGATTTAATGAAGTTTACACGGGCAGAAACCAATCGTGAAGCTGTCAATTTGGCGATAGCTGACTTTAATCGCCGTATGCGTATGGCAAACCTGATACGCCATGCCGGCACCTGCGAAAACCTAATTACGCCGACTGAACTTCAGGCGCAACGCCGTCAATCATGATACTGGTAGATTCGTCAAGTTGGATTCAATTGCTGGCAAACAGACAAGAGATCAGGATTGGATTCGCGCGATTAAAAACAGCTTGCTTGAAAAGAGGGACGGAGGTGAACCGAAAGCAAAGATAATCTCGAAAGAATTGATTGCCCGTATTTTAGAGTAGAGCATTTGATCAGTCGGACGGTGTGCTTGGTTAAATCGTCATTGTTTTTCAGTCCAGTAGTTCCATAACAAATGAGTTTTCCACAAGGAATTCAATTTCTTGAGTCGCGGGGCATCAACCTATTTCACGCATTTGATACACCTGACATTGCCGGAATCATTAGCAAAGCCGTACCTGATCTGGATTTGAGCCCTTATCCCACAACGGTGCTGACTGCACACGCAGGGTTCAAGTTCTGGCAATCAATGAAACAAGCGGGAATTCAAGGAGATGATCCAGTTGACCAGTATAGCGTTTTGCTAGCGCAGGAATATGCGGAAAGATTTCTGAACTGTCAGGCAGAAATTCTCTATCCATCGGACTATCCGATTTCACTGATGAGTATTGCCGAAAAGGCTGGCTGGAACTATGTGTCTCCAATGGGTATCAGCATCCACCCGCATTACGGTACCTGGTTTGCCTACCGGACATTGTTTTTGGTCAAGACGCAGTTAACTCCAACACCGCGACTTGTAGCTGAGCATCCTTGTGAGACCTGCATGGACAAGCCTTGTCAAACTGTCTGTCCCTCTGGCGCGGTTACCGAGATCGGTTCATTCAATCTTGAAGTCTGTGCGCGTTACAGAATTCGGGACGAGTCACCCTGTTCGTATCAATGCCAGTCGCGCAATATATGCCCGGTCGGAGCGCAGTACCGATACGTTCCCGAACAGATGAAATATCATTACCGACGGTCAAGGAATACGATGAAACGCTATTTTGGTTCTGAAGCAGGTAATTAACGGAGGCGGTTAGTTCAATGTATTTTGAAGAATACAAAGTGGGTGACAAGTTCAAGAGTTCGGGTGTAACTTTTACTGAAAGTGGCATCATTGATTTTGCAATCAAATACGATCCACAACCCTTTCACATTGATGTTGAGGCAGCGGCAAAATCGCAATACAAAGGACTGATTGCCAGTGGATTTCAAACATTGGCGCTGGTATTTCGAATGTATATTCAGGAAGGTTTCATCAAGCAGGGCATGGGTTCGCCGGGAATGGATGAGCTTCGCTGGCTGAAACCCGTACGCCCTGGCGATACACTTTATATTGAAAGTGAAGTGTTGGGCACCAAAGCTTCCAGCAGTAGAGAGGATCGGGGATATGTCGATATATTCTGCAGCTGGGTCAATCAACGCGACGAGGTTGTCATGACTGTTCGTCTCACTCAGATCATTCGGAGACGTCCGCCGGAATAGTATGCAAAATGCGGTTTCAAATAACCGCTCTCAATTGAAGCGAGGTCAGTTCTGATGCGAGCTGCCTTGTTTGATTTCCCAGGCTCGCCACTCAGACTCGCGGATATAGAACTGCCATCTCCAGGACCTCAGGAGGTCCTTTTGCGAAATCGAGCGTGCGCAGTGTGTCGCACAGATTTGCATATCGTAGACGGAGACCTGAAAGTTCCTTCAACACCATTGATTCCAGGCCACCAGATTGTGGCTGAAGTTGCGAAAGTTGGTAACGAAGTCAAGCATCTTCAAGTTGGTGATCGGATGGGTGTTCCGTGGCTTGGCAGTACCTGCGGACACTGCAATTTCTGTGTGAATGAACAGGAGAACCTGTGTGACATGGCGCGTTTCACCGGTCTTCACATCAATGGTGGTTTCGCTGAGTACAGCATTGCGGATTCAAGATTCTGTTTTCCCATGGATTCGTCATTGGATGATCTTCAGCTAGCACCTTTACTCTGTGGAGGCTTGATTGGTTATCGGGCTTATCGCATGATTGAAGATGCGAAGAAAGTTGGATTTTATGGATTCGGATCTGCTGCACACATCCTCTTGCAGTTGGCAGTTTATGAGGACCGAAAGGTGTTTGCGTTTACCAGGGACGGTGACTCGGATTCTCAATTGTTCGCCAGAAAAATGGGTGCTTATTGGTCAGGTGGTTCCGGTGATCATCCGCCCGAGCCATTGGACGCGGTCATCATTTTTGCACCAGTTGGTGAATTGGTACCGGTAGCACTCCACACTGTTCAAAAAGGCGGGGTTGTCGTGTGTGCAGGAATTCACATGAGTGATATCCCCTCCATGCCCTATGAGTTGTTATGGGGAGAGCGTACTGTGCGCTCTGTCGCCAACCTTACACGAAGAGATGGTTGGGAATTCTTGGAACTCGCCGCAAAAATTCCGGTGCGAACCAGTGTTCAGAGCTATCCGCTAGAGAAGGTCAATCAAGCACTCGACGATTTGAGAGATGGTAACATCAAAGGATCGGCTGTGATTTTGCTATGACAGATTGAGGTACAAAGTTGGATCATTGTTCTGAAATGCTGAGGTTCTAGCAATGGCAGACTGCATGCGGCGAACATCATCACAGATTATTCACTGAGTTGGTTATCAGACTCCATAACCTGTGTCTACAGATAAGATCGGCTAGCAGGACTGATGAACAAGCGTTTAATATTCGCGATTTACGAACGGAATCGGAAGAAAATATTGTCAGAACTTCAGATAAACACTATGCTGTTGAAAGGTGTTTTGAATAGCGCCCACTCGGTTGGTCGACTTAGGGCGTGAATAGGGAAGCGATTATCTCGCTCAGCTTTTGCGTTCGTGTTTCGAACCGCCTCTGCACAAGGGCGAATCAAATGTTGCGCCGCCACTAGCTTGCCATTCGTCTGGAGTCATAGTCTGAAGTGACAAGGCATGAACTCCATCAGCGAATTGATCTGCCAAAAGTTCGTTAATCATGCGATGTCGATTGACTAACGTTTTACCGCCGAATTGTTCGGAAACCGCAACCACCTTGAAATGTGTTTCCGAACCTTTGGGCACATTGTGCATTCCGCTCTCGTTGATCACATCAAGATGGGCGGGGTTTAACGCTTCTGATAGCGTTTTAGTGATTTGATTTTGAATGATCATGCTACAAACTAATGAAATTGTACAGGATACCCCGCTGAAATATAGTCATCATAGTGAAGACGATTACTCTGTAGGGGTTTTGCAACTGATTTCATCGGCAGTGCTAAACCAAGTGGATGAGAGAACCTCATATGAATGAGAATCAGGCAATTGACAAGGTTGCGGTAGTCGAAATCTTTGGCGTATAACGGGTTGTTGAAAGATCTGAATTTACAAAGTAGAAAAATTTTGAAGACTTCGATTCGATCACATAGCGATTGAAGAATCTGTTTAGAAACACGTTGAAATTCGAAACACCATTCACATTGACTTGGTCGTGCTGTCGCCAGTCCAGTGCGACATGATCCTGGATCAGAAATTGTACTCGGCAGAAACAAAATAAGTTCGACCGAGCATAGAATGATAACTTGTCAACCCTGCATCAATTGTATCGGTTGGGTCGGTTGGAGGGCCTCGATTTTCAATATTGAGCACACCGAATTTGACCGTTAGATCATCATAACCCCCTACCTTGTGGAGTTCAAATCCCACGTTATGGGTAAACCATTCATCATACCTGTATGTTTCCGACGCGTTATTGAACCCCGAAACGAAGAATGTTGACCACCGTGCGGAAAGATTTCCTTTCGACCCAAGCCATGTAAAACCCAATTGGTCGCGAGGACTATCTATTGTGTTGTCACTTCCGAAAGCTGTATTCTCTGATCCTAATCCCCGAGTCCAATCGAAAATAATTTGGTTGTTCCAGGATTCGGATCGCCAGTCGCGCTGGGCTCGTAGGTACAGTGCGTCACTCTTTGAACTAGCTGCATTCAAGTAAGGGACAGTCATTTCAACAATTCGTGTACCTTCTCTCGTGATTTCTGCACCTTCAGGTAAACTCTCGGCACCTAGTTCGTGTTCAATTTCAACAATTGCTCGCGTGCTTGAAGATGGCGAGTTGCTGGTTTTGCTTCGTACTAAATCAGCATTAATTTGCATCGTACCGATTGTGGTTGACATCCCCAGACTATAGTTTTCGACTTTGACAGGTTCGAGATTCGGATTTCCTATGTACTCGGCTTTGACTTGATAGCTACAATAGTTACACGCTGGGTCTCGAATAGTGGGATGCGAAATCGTGTGCGAGTAAAGTGAACTTAGAGACGGAGAGTTTGATCCAGCCATCCAGGATGCCCGGAATCCCATGTTTTCTGAGGCGTAAAATTCGCCTGCAATTCGATGCCGCGTGGTGGTTCCGACATCACTATATCGATCACCGCGCAATCCGAGTGAAAAATTCCAACGCTCATCTGGCTTCATTTTCAATTCAGTAAACAGAGATTGACGGCGTTGTTGTCCGTCAATCCCATTTAAGAAAGAGCCGATGACGTTATCGTCCTGACGATGTTGATCGAAAATGTTTTGTAGTTTCACCTTGGCAAATTCAAAACCTGCTGTCCAATCAACATCGTGATCAGCCAACTTTAGGCCTGACCAGTTGAACTCGTTTCGGAAAATTGTATTGGTCCAATCCAATTCACGAGTAAGTTGTACCTCGATATTTTTCAATACAGTTTCGGGTGTTTCAAAGGGATTCACTACATCGTATGTGGTGTCAGCGATCGCATCCTGTGCAGCATTCTTCAAAATGTAGTTGTTGCCAATTTCGGATTCACTGTAACTGTTGAAATTGAATTCTGTATTCCAGTTCAAGTTATTAGCGATTTGACTCTGAAGTGCAAAACTGAATTCAAACTCTCTGAAGTCCTCTGAATCTTCGCGATTCCCATTTGCTACAAAACGATGAAAAAGTGATACATCTCGAGGGAGCCCGATACTTGTGGCCACGTTTGCTGGTAGTGTCACATCAAATTCATCGACTGCTGGCGCTGACCGGTCAAAATTTGATCCGTCACTGATTCTGGCATCCAGGGTGAAAGATCGATCATCATCAAGAGAACTACGTGTATTCACCAAATAGCTATTGCGTTGAGACTTCACAGTAAACCAAGCAATATTTGCCCACGGGAACCCGCAGCCGGTTGCTCCGGTAATACCGCCCGGCTCGTTGAGGATGCCTGTATAAACTTCCGGGTCGCAACTCCCGACTGCCCTTGCAGTATTATTTGCAAATGCAGTATTTCCTCCAAGTGAAACTCCACGCGTGTCTGCAAACGTTCCGCCAGGTGTCCACTTTGCCTTGAGAAATTCGCGATCTGAGTATTGAATTTGTTCTCGTTTGAAGTGTTCTGCTGCCATAAAGATAGTACCGTTTTCCAGCTCACCACCCCAGACAAGGTTCAATTGGTCAGTGTCTGCACCTTTTGTAGTTGGACGTTCAGCACTCAATTGAACAGCCCCTTCGTGAAACTGATCCCGAAGCACTATATTGACTGTGTTACTTGTTGCCTGATTATTCAAAGAAACTGAAGGGCTGCCGGCCCAAACTTCAATTCTTTCGATTGCGACTAGCGGGATTGACGAGACAGAGTAGAGACTTAGCCGCCCATCTAAATAAATTGTGCCGGAGAAAATTGTCTCGTCAAACAGGTCTCCAAAAGTGCGTCGGCCCGATAATTCAATTTGCTGTCGAGTGATGATGTAGGTTGGTTTCTGCAGACCGGACGGTGCGGTCATCCTGTCTACTGTATTTGAGGATTCATACGCAATAGCGTCATGTGACGAAAAAAGGCACACCATTGCGCTTGCCACAAACAGTGCACCGGCGACTTTCATGTAATTTTGGATTGCCACTATTGTGCTTGAAATGAGGTTAACTTGCATTACAACAAACTTCCATTTTTGTTGATTGATAGACGACGGAATACAATGTTGATAGCCTTGTTTTAATCTATGATTCTGTCACCCAATGGTGATTTCGTTAGTTGTTATATTTTATTGTTTGTACAAAGATTTTATCTTTTATACAAACTCAAGTTTTCGGTTAACGAGACTGAGTGAAATCGACTACCAACAATGTGGATTTGGGAGAGATTGAGTCGTGTTTAGCAAGTTGTTATAGCGCAGGTGCTGGTCTGACCCGTCTTCTCTAAGGACTGCAAAAAGTCGGAAAATTGAATTAGACGCAAGTGTGCGGATTTCATAAGGGCACACACACTGAATGAAGTGCAGCACGGGGTCTAATAGATATATGCAAGCCGAGTTTCATGTCTTCAGTGACGCTGTTCCAAGGTAGCTGGTGAGCAGTGAATCATTGTCAATAGAACAATAGGATCAAAAGAAGGTTGAAAGGAACGTTCCGATGAAAGCGATGGGTTGACTCAACCGGGGACTTCATGGATATAGTGTGGTGGTGTACCAGCGCGTCAGGAAGTTTGCCTGGACGGAAAGTCACTCGCACGTAACTTGCGCAATTGAGTCCGTGAATCCTGCGCGCTTTTGTTTGAACAGAATTAAAATGTGAGATTGCAATTTAGCGTATTTCAACCGTATCCTAAAGTGGGGTTTTGTAGTATCCAAGGAGACGCCCATGTTCAAGATGACCGAAACAATCCAGAGCTATGATGGTGAACTGTGGGAAGCCATAGAGAATGAACAGGTTCGCCAGGAAGAACATATTGAGTTAATCGCCTCCGAAAATTACACCAGCCCCCGAGTATTGCAGGCACAGGGATCGGTACTCACCAACAAGTATGCCGAAGGTTACCCCGGACGGCGTTACTACGGCGGCTGCGAATTTGTTGATATCGCAGAAAATCTCGCAATCGAACGCGCCAAAAAGCTGTTCGATGCGGCTTATGTGAATGTACAGCCCCATTCCGGCTCGCAAGCCAACTCTGCGGTTTACATGGCGTTGCTGGAACCGCACGATACTGTTCTTGGCATGAGTCTTGATCACGGTGGACACCTGACTCACGGTGCCAAAGTTAACTTTTCCGGAAAAATCTACAACTCGGTTCTTTACGGCGTAGACTCGGAAGGTATTGCTGATTACGGACAGATTGCTGAACTCGCTGCCGAACACAAACCAAAAATGATTATTGCCGGTTTTTCTGCTTACTCCAGGGTCATGGACTGGGATCGATTTCGTCAGATTTCTGACGACGTCGGCGCTTATCTGTTTGTTGATATGGCGCACGTTGCAGGACTGATAGCAGCGGGTCTTTATCCTAACCCGGTACCGATTGCGGATGTGACGACAACTACGACACACAAGACTCTACGTGGGCCTAGAGGTGGTTTAATTCTGGCACGCGAAAATCCTGAGGTTGAGAAAAAACTTGCTTCCTCTGTTTTCCCTGGTGGTCAGGGTGGACCGATGATGCACGTTATAGCCGGTAAAGCGGTTGCATTTAAGGAAGCGCTTGAACCAGAATTTAAGGAGTATCAGCAGCAGGTGCTGACTAACGCACGCGCAATGGCAAAAACCTTTATGGATCGTGGCTATAAGGTGGTTTCGGGTGGAACAGACGATCACCTGTTCCTGCTTGACTTAATCGATAAGGATATTACTGGAAAAGATGCAGCGGCTGCGCTTGGTGAAGCAAACATTACCGTGAACAAAAACACGGTACCAAATGATCCGCGTTCACCTTTTGTTACAAGCGGTCTTCGAATTGGCTCTCCAGCGTCCACCACACGTGGATTTAAGGAAGAAGAAATGGTGACGCTTACTCATTGGATCTGTGACATTCTTGATGACATTGAAAATCAGACAGTTTCTAACGAAATTAAGAGTAAAGTCAAGGAACTTTGCAGTCGATTCCCGGTATATAGCTAAATTCATCCCAAATCTTCGCTCGGCTGGGGAGTCGATGAAAGACTATTCGATTTTCAGCTTGGCCCGCCATGCGGTAAAACGTCACAAGAACTGGCCGCGCGCATGGCGGGACCCGGAGCCTAGACTCGCCTATGACATCGTCATTATTGGTGGTGGTGGACACGGACTCGCTACCGCATACTATTTAGCGTCCGAACATGGCCAGTCCAACATCGCGGTGGTTGAGAAAGGTTGGATAGGTGGAGGCAACACTGGCCGAAATACGACAATCGTTCGTTCAAACTATCTGTGGGATGAATCGGCACACATCTACGAGAAATCTCTTGTGCTCTGGGAGTCGTTATCGCAGGAGCTGAATTTCAATGTCATGTTCAGTCAACGCGGGGTCCTGAATCTTGCCCATACACTGCAGGATATGCGTGATGTGTACCGGCGTTCCAATGCAAATCGGCTGAATGGCATAGACAGCGAAGTTCTTACCCCCGAGCAAATCAAGCAAATAGTTCCCATTATCAACACCTCTCCGGATGCCCGTCATCCAATTCTTGGCGCATCCTTTCAACCGCGTGGCGGAGTTGCGCGTCACGATGCTGTTGCTTGGGGATTTGCCCGGGCTGCGGACCGAAGAGGTGTGGATATTCTGCAAAATTGTGAGGTGACCGGGATTATTCGGGAGGACGGCCATGTGAGAGGAATCGAAACCACACGCGGCAAGATCATGGCCAATAAGGTGGGGGTTGTTGCGGCGGGACACTCTAGCGTCTTGGCCAACATGGCAGGCATACGTATGCCTATAGAAAGTCGGCCACTTCAGGCTTTGGTCTCGGAGCCGATCAAACCTGTGTTGCATACAGTTGTCATGTCCAATACAGTCCACGGCTACATAAGTCAGTCCGACAAGGGTGAATTGGTGATCGGTGCCGGCGTCGACGGGTATCTAGGATATGGGCAACGCGGCAGTTTCTCAACCATTGAGCACAACGTTGCAGCAATTGTGGAGCTATTCCCGATTTTCAGTCGGGTGAGAATGATGCGCCAATGGGGTGGTATCGTAGACGTATGCCCGGATGCTTCACCGATTATCAGCAAGACACCGGTAAAGGGACTTTACTTTAACTGTGGGTGGGGAACCGGCGGATTTAAGGCAACACCGGGTTCCGGTTGGGCATTTGCGCACACCATCGCCAACGATGAACCGCATCCTCTTAATGCACCATTCAGCCTTGAGCGTTTTATTTCAGGTGCACTAATTGACGAACACGGTGCAGCGGGTGTTGCACATTAGTCATTCGATGGGGGAAGTCGGAAAATGCTGTTAATCTACTGTCCATGGTGTGGGCTGAGGGAAGAAACAGAATTCAGTTGTGGTGGTGAAGCGCATATTGTCCGACCACTGGAACCAGAAAACCTGACTGACGAACAGTGGGCAGATTACCTCTTCATGCGCAAGAATATCAAGGGAGATCAGCGAGAGCAGTGGTATCACAGCGGCGGTTGTCGACGCTGGTTCAATGCTGAGCGAAACACGGTTACCTACAAATTCGGGGTGACCTATAAACCAGGCGACCCGGTACCGGGAGAAGACTCTTGAGCGAAACCCATCGTTTACCTAGTGGCGGTCGAATTGATCGATCTCGGTCTGTGACGTTTAAATTTAACGGTGAGATTCTGACTGGATATTCCGGAGACACTGTCGCATCAGCACTGCTTGCAAACAATATTCACTTGGTTGCAAGAAGTTTCAAATATCACCGGCCTCGTGGAATTATGGGCAGTGGCCCAGAGGAGCCTTGCGCTATGCTTCAAGTCGGGTGGGGTGCGAATGCTGTTCCCAATGGTAAGGCAACACAGGTAGAGATTTATGAGGGACTGGAGGTTTCGAGCGTTAATGCCTGGCCTAGTGTTAAGTTCGATGTTTCTGCTGTTAATGAGATTTTCTCAGCAATTATCCCTGCTGGCTTCTATTACAAGACATTCATGTATCCGCAAAAGTGGTGGATGTTCTACGAAAAGTGGATCAGAAAAGCAGCTGGATTTGGTGTAGCAGAGTCCGAGACAGATCCAGACCGTTATGAAAAAATCAACGCTTGGTGCGATGTTCTCGTGGTGGGTGGTGGTCCAGCCGGGCTTTCAACGGCCTTAAGCGCTGCCAAGACGGGTGCCAGGGTGATCTTGGCAGACGAAAAGGGAGAGTTAGGTGGCGGATTGCTTCGTTGCAGAGACGGAAGCCGCAGAAAATGGTTAGTTGAGACCCTTGCTCAGCTCGCCGAACTTCCGAATTGCAGAATGTTGCGACGTACCACAGCTGTTGGATATTACGATGCGAACTTTGTGGTTCTCAATGAGCGCTTGACTGATCATTTGTCTGCATCAGTTGCGGGTCAGTCACGAGAACGACTGTGGCGAACCCGGGCGAAACAGGTGGTTCTGGCAACCGGTGCAATTGAGAGACCCATCGTTTTTGGCAACAACGATTTGCCTGGTGTGATGCTCTGCTCAGCGGTGTCCGAATACATCCATCGCTTTGCAGTCAAGCCTGGTTCACGTTCAGTGGTATTTACAAACAATGACAGTGCCTATCAGACTGCGCTGGATATGATCATGGCCGGTATTCAGTTAATTGCTGTCGTTGATGTTCGTAGAGATGTATCAAATGTGTGGGTTGAGGAACTTCGTTCTCACGGCGTCACTTTAAAGTTCGGATTTGCAGTGAAAAGTGCGAAGGGCAGGGCTCGCGTGCGCGGTGTCAAAATACAGGCACTTTCCATAGACGGTGCATCTTTAACCGGCCCGCAGATTACTTTCAACTGTAACGTGCTGGCCGTGTCAGGCGGATGGAGTCCGGCGGTTCATTTGCATGCACAATCGGGAGGGAAACCCGTATTTGATCCGGTCAATGCATGCTTTGTACCCGGTGATTCCTCACAGAATGAAGAGTCGGTTGGTGCTGCCAATGCTGACTTTTTGTACGAGCAGGTGGTTGAAGACGGGGCCAGAATTGGAATTGCAGCCGCCGCTCGGTCAGGATTTGGTGACATTGAATCTTCAAATGAAGAGCAGGTAATCGAGGACATAGCTCAGAACTCGCTTGCTATCCAGCCTTTCTGGCGGGTGCCAAGTTCAGACTCATTTCAGAAGCAGTTCGTCGATTTTCAGAATGATACGACTGCCAAAGACATTGAATTGGCGGCACGCGAAGGCTATCGATCAATTGAGCATCTTAAACGCTACACATTGCTTGGATTTGGTACAGACCAGGGTAAGCTGGGTAATATCAATGGCATGGCAATTCTGTCTCAGGAACTCAATCAGAGTCTGGCAGATACTGGGACAACAACATTTCGTCCGCTTTATACACCCGTCACGTTTGGTGCGATTGCTGGTCGTGAAGTCGGCCCCAAGTTCTTCGACACAGTTCGCAAGACTGCAATGCATTCCTGGCATGTCGCACAGAATGCGCAGTTTGAAAATGTAGGGCAGTGGAAACGACCCTGGTACTATCCTCAAACGGGAGAATCGATGGCAGAGGCTGTCAATCGGGAGTGCATGGCTGTACGAAAACAGATTGGAATGCTTGATGCATCCACACTGGGAAAAATTGAGATTTTTGGTCCTGATTCCACTGAATTCCTGAACTACATGTACACCAATGCTTGGAATACTCTGAAGATTGGCAGTTGTCGCTATGGCCTGATGCTGGGTGAAAATGGTATGGTCATGGATGACGGCGTAACGTCAAAACTCGGTGACAATCACTACTACATGACAACGACAACCGGTGGCGCAGCGCATGTGTTGAGTTGGATGGAGCAGTGGCGACAGACTGAATGGCCGCATATGAAGGTTTATTTCACTTCGGTTACGGATCAGTGGGCGGTTGCCTCCGTCTCTGGACCAAAAACTCGCCACCTGCTTGAAAAAGTCTCCGCTGGAATCAATCTGTCCGATGCAGAATTTCCATTCATGTCACTCAAAGAAGGGACGGTTTGTGGTGTTCCGGCGCGTATATTCCGAATCAGTTTTAGCGGCGAACTTTCCTACGAGATCAATGTTGAAGCCAACTTTGGCCTGCATGTTTGGAGCGCACTGTTTGAAGCGGGAAGGGAATTTGGGATCACGCCTTATGGGACTGAAACTATGCATGTGCTGCGGGCTGAAAAGGGTTTCATAATCGTCGGACAGGATACAGACGGTTCAGTTACTCCGGATGATCTCGGGATGAATTGGATCGTATCGAAGAAAAAAGACTTTCTTGGTAAGCGTTCGCTCAGTCGTTCGGATTGTGTGCGACCCGATAGAAAACAATTCGTGGGCCTTTTGACGGAAGATCCCGATGTGGTGTTGCCGGAAGGTGCACAATTAGTTGATGAGCCATCAAACTCTTATCCTGTACCAATGGTTGGGCACGTAACTTCGAGCTACTGGAGCGCGACTTTGGGCCGCTCCATCGCGCTGGCTGTGGTAAAAGGCGGTCATTCCCGACTTGGTGCGAAAATCTATTCAACCCTCATGTCGGGTGAATCAATTCCTGTGACCATTTCCAACCCCGTTTTTTATGATGCTGAAGGTGAACGACAGCATGTTTAACCCAACTCAGCAGACACCATTGGCAGAGTTCTCAATCCAGGACGAAGTCCGCGCTGAGTTCAATGGCGTAAACCTCTTGGAATTGTCAAACCTGGAGCACTTCAATTTGAGGCTTCAGCCAGATAACAGTCACCTGCTGGATAGTCTACAAGACGCGCTCGAATTTCAAATTCCGCTTGAGCCAAACACTCTTGTGATTCATGAGAATATTTTGTGCGGCTGGCTTGGACCAGATGAGTGGCTGATTGTTGCTCCGCTAGATCAGTCTAATCGCGTAGAAGCGGTGGTGAGAGAAAACTTAACGGACCAATTCGCGACCTTGACAAAAATTGGTAGCGCGCAGACGATCATTCGGGTATCAGGTTGGCAGGCCATTGAATTTTTATCGAGGGGTATCGCAATTGACCTTGATCCGTCCGGCTTCAAACCTGGGCATTGCGTCCAAACCATCATGGCGCACGCCAACGTTACGGTATTGAATCACTCCCAAGATGAATCAATTTTCGATTTGATTGTGAGGCGGAGTTTCGCTGACCACCTTTGGCGGTGGCTTCTAGATGTGGGACAGGAGGCAGAATTTTGCGGATAAACCTGGTCAGACGCGCAGTCTGATTGAAATAGTCAAGGTTTTCAACACTGGGCAGACTTAGATCTTTACTCCAGCTAATTCCATGATGCCTGGGATCTTGTCTTCCCAGCCAATGGCCATGATATGGAGGCCACCTGCAGCCTGGTGAAGGTCTCGCATAATGTCAGCGGAAATCTGCTGACTTGTTTCCACGATTTTCTCTTTGTTCTTTTGCTGATTCGCAATTTTCTGAATCAGGTGGTCGGGTACGGTGATTCCCGGAACCCGCTCATTCATGTACATTGCCATCTTGACCGACTTGATTGGGATTACACCCGCCAAAACAGGTACTTTGATGTCGCCGCACTTATCGAGAAAGCGAGTGAATTCTTCGACATCGTATACGGCCTGAGTTTGCAGGAACGACGCACCTGCTTCAATTTTGCGATGCAAATTTTCTATTTCAACATCAGGATTCGTTGAACCTGGATTAAACACCGCGCCGACGCAGAAGCTGGGTGTGCCATTAAGTTTATTACCTGTATAGTCTGTACCGGACTGCAGTGCATTAACCGCATCCAGAAGTTGTGAAGCAAAGAGGTCGAAGACGGGTTTTGCATCTGGGTGGTCACCGTTCTTTGGTGGGTCTCCACCCATGAAAACCAGGTTTTCGACGCCCAGTGCTGCAGCACCTAGCATGCAGGCTTGGATAGCGATTCGATTTTTGTCTCTGGATGTCATCTGAACAATGGGCTCGGCACCGTAATCTAGCAACAGATGAGCGACCGCAGTTGGATCCATTGCCATACGCGCTGCGTGAGATTCGGTTAGGTTAAAGGCGTGGACGTGATTTTTCAGTGAGGCGGCCTTATCCAATAATGGCTTAAGATCTATGCCTTTGGGTGGTGTCAGTTCACAGGTGACAATAAATTCCCCGGCATCAATTCGCTGTTTCAATTTGCCCATGTTTAACCTTTGAATTTAGTGGCAGTTCAAGATCATTCGAAGCTTTACCGAACCGTCGGCTGATCATCTTCGTATTGCGCACCTTAAAATTCGTCTCTCTCAGATTCGACCGCAATTGATGAGACGAATCGCTGAAATGCGTCCGATGAAAATATCGGTCGGTATTAGAAAGGCAGTCATTATGGCTTATTTCGTAGGGTATGAGCACACCTTCAACTACGAATGGCGGCTTAAAAGCCGGGCTCACATTCTCTGATACAGTTTCGAATGTGCTGGTGACAGTCAGCACGATGTTGTTTCATTGCAAAAGCAAGTACTTGAAACTAAAATTGATAGTCAATTTCTCCATCGCATTCATTCAGATTTTGATTACACCACCATAGCTTTGGCTTGAGTGAAATTTCTTGTAGCCAGATCGCAAGCGAACTGTATTTACTAATGCCCAGGGTGACTGGCATATATGTCATATGACGATAGCTTTGTAGCAGGTCTTGAGTGGTTGTGGGGTGAAGGTTTTCTTTCACCCGGTGGACCAGCCTATATTTCGGACATATTGAGTGAAACAGACCTGACCGACAGGACGGTTCTCGATTTCGGCTGTGGTATTGGCGGAATTGACCGACTGCTGGTCACAAAGTACGGTGCCTTGCGAGTTTTGGGTCTTGATGTGGTAGATACGCTGATTAAGCGAGCCCGGAATGATGCAGAAAAATATCAACTGTCTGACCGGCTTGAATTCAAACAGATAGAATCGGAAGATTTGGAATTTGAGGATGAAACATTTGATGTAGTCATTTCGAAGGACGCAATCGTTCATTTGCCAGAAAAACAGATGATTGTCAATGAGTTTTACCGAATTTTACGTCGCAAAGGCGTGCTGGTTGGCAGCGACTGGTTGGGTAATGATGCGACTCATACGTCTGAGCGCGTGAGAGAATGGCTTGACTTTTCGAAGCTTGATTTTCATTTCTGTACTGCACTGGAATTAGAGGAGTATTTTCGACTGGCTGGGTTTGAATCTGTTCAGACGAGGGACAGGAATGTCTGGTATCAATCTGCAGTTCGAGAAGAAATTAACCGAGTGAGTGGTGTGAACCGAGTAGAGTATGTGAAGCGATTTGGCGAGAAGCAGGCGGAAACCCGTTTCAAGAGCTCAACTCTAAAAATGAAAGTTGTTGATGCCGGAGAGATGCGGCCGACACTGTTTCGTGCTGTCAAGCCCAAATCAATCTAGATTGTCGAACCACCGCTGCTAATCAGCAGCATATTCAGCGAATCTAGACAATTGGGTGAATCGTGTGAATTCAATGAAACACACTCTTTTAGCTTGGGTAATTTCGCTACCGTTAACGCGCTGAGGCTGTAGAGTTAGTTAGATGAGTTCGACACGCATCGAAAAGCCGGGCTCATGAAGTAGCCTAACCGAAGTAATACACTGTTCAGCCTGCCAGGTCGTCCGCTCAATTACAAAGGCCGCCTCACCAACTTCGGCAGCAAACAATTGAGCTTCTCTTTCAGTCAAGTTTGCCGCACAAAATGAAATGTCTCCGCGCGTAAACATCACGTTTCGAACCAGCCATTCGTTCACGCTGATTGCGGAGAAGTCAATATCAAAGATTCCAGGCAGTACAACTGGATTCAGCCACCGCTCCTCGTAGATAATCGGTCTCTCGTCCGCCATGTGTAAATTACAGATATACAGCAACTCGATGCCGTTATCGAGATTCATTCGGTATTGAACTCGCTCTGGGGCCGTTGTCCGGGTACTCTCAGTTAATACATGTCGGTATTTTGCTCCGCGTTGCTCGACTTCCAGGCGGATTATGTCAATTTTCAGTGTCGCGTACCGCGACGGCTCTGTTGCCACTCGAGACCCGATCCGGCGACGTCGGTCCAGTAAACCTGAATCAGCCAGACCGCGCAATGCTCGATTGACGGTGGCGCGTGCGCACTGAAACTCTGCAGCTAACTGCTCTTCCGCAGGAATAAGCTCACCTGGCTGCCAGATGCCATCGACTATCCGACGGCGCAGTTCATCATGAATATTCTGCCATGACTTGCGCATTTTCATGTAGTCAGCCGCTCCATGATTTTGTTATTAGTCTTTCGGTACTTTTCCTGAATCGACTGGCGATTAAGATGGCATCAAACGCCGCAATAACGCCGGTGCCATACACCGAAATACGCACATTCGATTGCCGGCCCTCAGGGGTTAGCACCGCTTTCGCCCAAATGATCTTCATCACGACTCAATTGAGATCCTACTTTATATGTACAATGTTATCATAATTATGTATAGACAATTAAAACGGAGATGAGACGCTGATGACTCAGCAAGTTCTCGAAAATTTAAAACTCGCGACGATGTCAACCAACGGGATGCCATATGGAATGGTTGCAGACGGTACGATCGTAATTGACAGTGCGACCATTGTGTGGTGCGGTCGCAAGGCGCAATTTCCGGATGAGTATTCGAACTGGTCGCGACGCGACCTCGCTGGACGGCTGGTGACGCCTGGCCTGATTGATTGCCATACTCATATCGTTTATGGCGGCAATCGCGCCAGGGAATTTGAACTTCGACTTAGCGGCGCTTCCTATGAGGAAATAACTGCACAAGGTGGCGGTATTCACGCCACGCTTAACGAAACGCGCAAACTCTCAGTGCCACAACTGGTAGAGCAATCGTTGGCTCGTATCGATACGTTGATTGCCGAGGGTATCTGTGTTATCGAAATTAAATCAGGCTACGGGCTTGATATGCAGACTGAACTCAATATGCTACGCGCGGCTCGTCAAATTGGTAAAGAGCGCCCAATTACCGTTAAAACAAGCTTCTTGGGGGCACATTTGGCACCAACTGCCTACCGCGATCATCCTGAGAGTTACCTGGATGAAGTCTGTATTCCGGCACTTGAAAAAGCGGCAGACGAAGGCTTGGTGGATGCGGTGGATGGATTTTGCGAGAACATTGCGTTTTCCGCGATCCAGCTTGAACGCTTGTTCAGTCGTGCTGAGTCTTTGGGTCTGCCTGTCAAAATCCATGCTGAGCAACTTTCGAATTGTGGTGGTACTCAGCTTGCCGCGAAGTACAAAGCGCTCTCAGCAGATCACTTGGAATATGCCAACGAAGCCGATGTCGTGGCACTTAAAGAAAGTAATACCGTCGCGGTACTGTTGCCAGGCGCTTTCTTTTCCCTACGACAATCCCAAAAACCACCCGTTCAAATATTACGTGACCATGGTGTAACAATCGCCATAGCAACGGACTGTAACCCAGGTTCTTCACCGTTGAACTCGATCCTGTTGGCAATGAACTTCGCGTGCATTTTGTTTGATATGACACCTGAAGAAGCGTTGGCCGGGACAACCGTATCGGCTGCTAAGGCACTCGGGCTTTCCAACATGGGTCAGATCAAACCGGGAATGACCGCAAATCTTGCTGTTTGGGATGTTACCTCACCGGGAGAAATCGTCTACCCCATGGGGTTCAACCCGCTCACCGAACGAATCTATGAAGGCCAAGTCAGTGCATCGCCTGTGCATTAATCATCCCGACCGGGTAACCTTCCAGTGACGACACCGCCGGCATTCGAAATTCAACCCGGGAATTCGCCGATTGTGCTTGCGATCCCGCATACTGGCCATCACATTCCAGCTGACATTCTCGCTAGACTCACCGACATTGGACATCAGCGAATCGACACAGACTGGCACATTCACCGACTCTACGATGGTTTAGTGCCGGGTGCAACGGTGATTCGTGCGCTATTTCATAGATACGTTATCGATCCTAACCGAGACCCCGCGGGTGGTGTGTTGTACGCGTATCGAAAAGAGTCTTCCCTGTGTCCCTTATATACCTTTGATGGTCAGCCTCTATATTTGGAAGATCTTGAACCAGACAATGAGGAAATTGTCCTGCGAACCCTTCGCTACCATCGTCCTTATCACGCGGCAATTGAACAAGCACTCCAGTGTGCGCTGGAATCGCATGGTATCGCGATTCTGTATGATTGCCACTCAGTCAAATCAGTTATTCCGACTCTGTTTACCGGCAAATTACCAGACCTCAACATTGGTACGGCAGATGGTTCGAGTTGCAGTCCGCAACTGGAAAGCGTTGTCTACCGAGTCTGTGACCAATGGACCGAGTACAGTGTCGTTCTTAATGGTGTGTTTCGCGGTGGCTGGACGACACGCCACCATGGTCAACCTGACGCGGGAATCCATGCCATTCAGATGGAGTTATCCCAGTCAACATACATGTTGGAACAACCACCTTGGACAATGGATGACCATAAAACACAGAATCTTCGTAGTCTGCTGAAAAAGGTTCTGTACGAACTTGAGCAGGCCGCGCATCTCTTGCAACCCAGCCCACTTACGTGAATTGACATGAACTTTGTACCAAAAGCCAAAAGGACTATTACCCCGAATACGGGCACTCGCCTTGAAGCCAAGTCCTGGTTGACTGAAGCACCGTTGCGGATGCTTATGAACAACCTGCACCCGGATGTTGCCGAAAATCCCGACGAACTTGTCGTCTACGGTGGCATGGGGAAAGCCGCGCGCACATGGAATGATTACGACAAGATTGTCGAATCTCTTAAACGCCTCGATACTGATCAGTCGCTACTGATTCAGTCTGGTAAACCTGTCGGCATCTTTAATACCCACCGGGATGCGCCGCGCGTTTTAATTGCCAACTCCAATTTGGTGCCAAAATGGGCAACCTGGGAGCACTTTGACGAACTGGATCGTCAGGGCCTGATGATGTTTGGACAAATGACTGCGGGGTCGTGGATCTATATCGCGAGCCAAGGAATCATTCAGGGTACCTATGAGACGTTCGTTGAAGCCGGACGTAAACACTACGGCGGTAATCTCAGCGGTCGCTGGATACTGACCGCAGGACTGGGAGGCATGGGTGGTGCCCAACCGCTGGCCGCGGTAATGGCAGGGGCCTGTTGCCTGGTCGTGGAGTGCGACTCAGATCGCATCGATTTTCGTCTGCGCACCGGATATCTCGATCACCGAACGAATTCGCTCGATGAAGCTTTGAGTATGATCGATAAATGGATTCGGGAGGGGAAAGCAAAATCGGTTGGTCTGCTGGGTAACGCTGCTCAAGTTGTACCTGAGATTTTTGAGCGCGGTATTCGCCCCGATGTTGTAACCGATCAAACTTCAGCACACGATTTGCTGTACGGATACCTGCCGCTTGGTTGGAGCATGGAGAAGTGGCACGAAAAACGAAAATCCGACCCCAAGGCTGTGATAGAAGCAGCCAGCCAGTCCGCGCGGGTTCACGTTGAAGCCTTGGTGAAATTCTGGGACGCTGACATCCCCACTGTCGATTATGGAAACAATATTCGACAGGTCGCCAAAGATGAAGGCTTCGATCGTGCTTTCGCCTATCCGGGATTCGTACCCGCCTATATTCGCCCACTTTTTTGCCGCGGGATGGGGCCTTTTCGTTGGGTTGCTTTGAGTGGCAATCCTGAAGACATTTATAAGACTGACGATAAAGTCAAGGAATTGATTCCGGATGATCCGCATCTACACAACTGGCTGGATATGGCGCGTAGCAGCATCAAGTTTCAGGGGTTACCGGCCAGAATTTGCTGGTTGGGACTGGGTCAGCGCGATCGGATTGGACTCGCATTCAACGAAATGTACCGAACCGGTGAAATTGACGCGCCGGTCGTAATTGGCCGGGACCATCTTGATTCGGGCTCGGTCGCATCGCCGAATCGAGAAACCGAAGGAATGCGCGATGGCTCAGATGCGGTCTCCGACTGGGCATTTCTTAATGCCCTTTTGAACTGCGCTTCGGGGGCTACCTGGGTTTCCATCCACCATGGCGGTGGAGTTGGAATCGGCTACGCACAACATGCTGGTATGGTCATCTGTTGTGATGGTACTCGCGAGGCCGTGCCGCGCATCCAGAATGTACTGTGGAACGACCCGGCAAGTGGTGTCATGCGACATGCGGATGCCGGTTATCCGGATGCGATCGAATGCGCCAAGAAAAATCATCTTGATTTGCCAGCGATTCTATCCAATTAACGACGCGATAGGCAGCATCAACCGGTATTTCATGAACCCAGATGTTTCTATGCATTCAAACAGGTCTTACTGTTCTTACCCGAACACTTACTCAATTTAATTTGCAATCAAACTAGGAGAAAATGAAATGACAAAACTTCTAAAGTCCCTATCACTGGCAGTGTTAATGGCACTCAGCTTGCCATTCGCTGCATTCGCTGATTCGATCAAAATCGGATTCAATGCACCACTCACGGGTTTCGCTGCTGCTGACGGCAACTCCGCTCGAGTTGGTGCAGAACTCGCCGTGGAACAGGTTAACTCGGCTGGTGGTATCGGCGGTAAGCAGATTGAGTTGGTCATTTATGACGATCAGGCATCTCCCAAGGAGTCCGCGCCCCTGGCGGTCAAGTTGATTACCCAGGACAACGTCGCTGCTGGCATATCAGGCAGCTATTCCGGTGCGACACGCGCGGCTGCCACAATCTACCAGGAAAACAGTGTGCCCTACATTTCCGCGTACGCCGTACATCCGGATATCACCCGAGCCGGTGACTATGTGTTTAGAACCTCCTTTGTAGGTGAAGTGCAGGGTCGCGCGGGAGCCAAGCTGATCGGTGAAATGATGGGCCACAAGCGAGTGGTCATGATCACGCTCAACAACGACTTTGGCAAGTCGCTCGCCAACGGTTTTAAGGAAAAGGCAGCCGACTTCGGCATAGAAATTGCCAATGAGTACGAATACTCAATTAAAGACCGTGAGTTTGGCGCCATCGTTTCAAAAACGAAAAGCGATGAACCCGATGCGATCTATGCGTCCGGTTACTTTTTCACTGCGGGTCCATTAGTCCGCCAATTACGGGCAGCAGGAATTAGCGTGCCAGTCATTGGACAGGAAGGTTATGACAGCCAGAAATTCATCGAAATTGCCGGGCCAGATGCGGAAGGCGTGATAATTACCACATCACTCGACCGTGACTCTGCTGACGCTGTAACTCAGGATTTCATCAGTGGTTTTGAAGCTAAGGCCGGTTACCCCTCAGACATGGTTGCAGCATCAGCACACACAGCAGTACTGGTGATGGCTGATGCACTGGCACGAGCGGCAGATGATTCTGCTGCTGCACTTCGCGAAGCCATCGCTGGTGCAAGTGTTATGGCATCAACGGGTCAAATTTCGTTCAATGCGCTTGGCGAAGTACAAAAAGACGTCCAGATTCAAGTTGTCAAAGACGGAAACTGGCGTCACTATGCTGTGATATCAGACACGGAATTGCTGGCGCCGCCGGCTGAGTAATAGAGCCAATTCGATAACACTAGAAGCCTTGGCCTGACTGAATTGAGTCAGGCTGAGGCACTATTCTATGCTTGCAATCGAACTCGTTATCCAAGGCATTGTGCAAGGTGCAATCTATGCGCTGATCGCACTGGGCCTGGTGCTGGTTTATGGATTGCTACGTATTCTGCATGTCGCGCACGCGGCACTGTATACACTGGGTGCCTATATTGGTGTCATCATCGTCAACCAAGGCGGACATATCGTTGTCGCTACCGCCGTCTCAATGGTGGCAGTAGGCTTTGTTGGCGTTGGGATTTACCGCTTTGCGTACAAACCCCTTCTTAACAAGCCACCGCTCATCGCGCTGATCGCCTCGATTGGCCTGTTTATCGCAGCGGAAGAAATTTACCGAATCATCTTTGGCGCCTATGGCATGTCTTTCGTGCAGCCACCGCTACAGCAACAGATTGAACTGTTCAAAGGATTCCACCTATCGACAGCTCGTATCTCGGTTGTCATTCTTTCGATTCTCTTTATCGGCGTACTGGGCTGGCTTGCAGCGTCAACCCGAACAGGTATTGCCTGGCGCGCGACGGTTTCAGACGCTGGTATGGCTGCGAGTTTTGGCGTAAATATCGAAAAAGTGCGTTACATCAATTTTTTTATCGGCTCTGCCCTAGCTGCCTTGGCAGGTGTGATGGTCGCACTGCTGAACAATCTCGTTGAACCCACAATGGGGGCCGTGCCAGCTTACAAGGCACTGGCCATCATCGTTCTCGGTGGACTGGGATCGGTACGCGGCACACTGGTGGCTTCCATTGCGCTTGGCATCATTGAGAGTTTTGGGACAATTTACCTGGGACACGTCATGGATCGGGATGCAATCGCGTTCACTTTTCTGATCATCGTGTTGATGATTCGCCCACAAGGCCTTTTGACTCGGAGGTAATCAGTGAGCTACGAGATTGCAGTACTGACCAGCATGTCAATTGCTATTTTGTTCGCGCTGTCACTCAACCTCGTTACCGGGTTTTGTGGGCAGGTAAGCCTGGGACATGCGGCGTTCTATGGCATCGGTGCATATGTCGCCGCCATGTTGACCAAAGCAGGCTTGGCATTGCCCATTGCACTGATTCCGGCTGCCGTCATGGCAGGCTTGGTGGGCGTATTGGTCGGAATTGCGTCGCTGCGTGTTCGGCATGATTTTTTGGCCATCACCACCATGGGAGTCGGATTTCTGTTCGTGGGTATAGTTCGTAAACAGGACGCACTCGGTGGGGAAATTGGTATCTCGGGAATTCCTTCTGTGGCCTTCGGTCGTCCCGGACTCTTGCTACTCGCTCTGGTTTGTATGGTGCTGTTTATTCTGCTTTCGATCTATATTCGGCGCTCATGGTTGGGCTTTGCATTTGAATCGATTTCTGACGATGAGGATACTGCACGGACTTTCGGTATTGACGTTTCCAAATTTAAACTACTTGCCTTTGTAGTCGGAACGGCGGGTGCCGGAATTGCCGGTGGCCTTTACGCACATCACATTCGTTTCATCGGTCCGGACAGTTTCGGTTTCGTTGAATCGATTACCGTCCTCGCGATGGTTATTGTCGGAGGTATCGGGTCAATTGCGGGAGTAGCCGTAGCGGCGGCGGTATTGTCAACCCTGCCCCTATGGCTGCAATTTGTTGACGACTATAAACTGCTGATCTATGGATCACTCATTTTTGTTACCATGCGCTTTGCACCGACTGGCATCGCAGGTATTGTCCGTACCTTGTTGCAAAAACGCCAGGCAAAATGAGTTTACTGAAAGTTCAGAATGTGAGTATCCGATTCGGTGGAGTTGACGCGGTGCGCGATGTGTCATTGGCTGTCGAAGAGCAGCAACTACTTGGCTTTATCGGTCCCAACGGAGCAGGGAAGACCACGATGATGCGTATTATTATGGGAATGGTACGACTGCAGCAGGGTTCAGTTGAATTCCGCGGCAAAGATATCACCCAGTGGAGTGTTCACCACCGTGTACAACTCGGGCTCGCGCTGGCTCAACAAATCGTTAAACCGCTGCACTCACTCACATTGTTAGATAACGTTGCACTGGCAGCTGGTACCAGGTACATGCGAAATCCGTTGCAGGCTTTTTTGAATATTGATCGTTCCGAGGCGCGCAACCAGGCGCGTAAACTTCTTGATTTCGTCGGCATCGGTAATGCAAACGATGTCTTTCCAGGCGAAGTGCCGCTAGGATTTATCAAGCGAATGGAAGTGGCAAGAGCACTCGCTCTTGAACCTTGGCTGCTGCTTCTGGACGAACCGCTTGCTGGCCTCAATCAGACCGAAGCTCGCGATTTGGCTGATTTGATTGCATCTCTGGTAACGCCGGCGCGTAGCGTACTTCTGATTGAACACAACATCGGTGAAGTCGCTCGCATATGTTCGGAAATCTACGTCCAGGAAAATGGCCAGCGCTTGATGCAGGACACAGCTGAGCGTGTGATGGCAAGTGCTGCATTACGTCAAGCCTACCTAGGTGAGCATAAAGCTTAATGTTACGTGTATCCCAATTAAGTTGTGGCTATGGTAATGTGATTGCCGTCAATAAGTTGTCTTTTACAGTGAGGCCAGGTGAAATTTTTGGTTTGATCGGTGCTAATGGTGCAGGTAAATCTGCAACCATCCTGGCACTTGCAGGCTTGATTGACGTGATTAGTGGCCAGGTCGAACTCGAAGGGCAGGATATTACGCATCTACCCACTCATCAGCGAGTCAACGCAGGCATTGCGCTGGTGCCCGAGGGCCGGCGTGTCTTCGCAGACCTGACTGTCATTGAAAACCTGATTGTCGGGGCAACCCGAATGGACAAACCACGCCTTGATGCAGGATGTGAACGCGTGTTTGCGACATTTCCACGACTTGCAGAGCGCCGCGAGCAACTTGCCGGATTGCTGTCTGGCGGTGAACAGCAAATGCTCGCAATTGCGCGTGCACTTATGGCAGAACCGAGTGTGCTTTTGATCGATGAACTTTCCTTGGGCTTGATGCCCATTGTGGTCGACGAATGCTACCGAGTACTAGAAGCGCTCAGAAAGGAGCAATTGGCCATTGTGCTTGTTGAACAGAGTACTGAACGGGTTCAGCAGGTTGCTAACCAGGTCAGTGTACTTGAAACAGGTCGGGTCGTTTGGCAGGGTACCGGGGAACAAGCAGCAAGGGACAGTTCGATTGTCGAGGCTTATCTGGGACTAAAGTAAAGATCGTATCTTTTGTTTCATCGACTAAACAAAGCGTTAAGGGGTGTTAGGCGGAAATAGACTCAATAAACGTTTGATGATGAATGAAAGAGGTACACAATTCTCTACCGCAATATTCTGGAGCAGTGTGAACATGATTTCGACCGAGTTCTCCAACCCCACTGAAAGGCGTTGGTGAATATGAGGAGAAACCGCCCTACAGCGATGCGTTGATTCCTGCCTGCCGTCCAAACACCGCCCCGGACATCAGCCCGGTACCGCCGGGATAATTGAAATAGAAAAGTCCTCCCACAAGCTCCCCGGCAGCGTAGAGGCCAGGGATAAGGTCGTGGTCATCGCTGATGACTTGACTGGTGTGTGGATCAATCCTCAGCCCGCCAAACGTAAATGTGATTCCACAAGTCACGTGATACGCCTCAAATGGTCCATCGGATATCGTGTTTGCCCAGTTGGACTTCGGTATTTTTAGCTGTCGGGTGCTGCGGCCGTCCCTGATGTTGGGATTAAACGGTATATCCGTATTGACCGAATCGTTAAAGCGCTTCACCTCGGTCAGAAATCCCTGCTGGTCGACACCGTCCATCTTCTGTGCAAGTTCATCTAATGTGGCGGCAGATACTTTGGATACACCCTTGATGCGGTATTCATCGCGCAGCAAATGAATCACCTTCTGGTCGAACACCTGCCAGGCAAACTGGTCAGGCTGCTTCAGTATGACTTGGCCGTACTCGGCGTACGTGTAATTACGAAAATCTTTTCCTTCATCGACAAATCTACAGCCATTGGCATTGACCATGATGCCGAAAGGGTAAGAATGTTTTTGAAATCCGTCTCCGACATGCAGATCACCAAATTCAGGTGCGTTGTAATCCCAGCCCACCGCGTGACATCCCGACCAGTTTCCACAAAGAGAGGCGCCGACTTCTGCAGCCATTCGGATACCGTCGCCGGTATTGAAGGCAGTACCCCGAACCTTGGCCATCTCCCAGCCCGGACCCAGATATCGGGTCCGCCATGCCGCATCGGACTCGAATCCGCCACAGGCTAGAACGACGGATGCCGCTTTAACGGTTTGAGATTCACTCCGTGTCTGAACATGAACGCCTCTGACTCCAGCACCGTCATGATGCAATCTTCGACCTCTCGCACCGTACCGGATATCAATCCCCGCTTTCTTCGCGAGTTCAGTGTGACGGTCCACCAGCCCCGGGCCTCCACCCAGCGTTTCCAGTGTCAAGCCACCCCAAAATTTGAACCGCCCGTCTACTTTGAATGCCTGGCGCCCATACATCGGCAAAAATCGAAATCCCCGCTCTGACAGCCACGTCATGGTATCCAGAGAATTCATCACCAGCTGCTCACACAAATCCGGGTTCGTACGATTTCGAGTCAAACGGAACATGTCGCCAAAAAACTGATCTGTGGTGTAAGACCCAAAATCAGTTGTTTGAATCAACTCGTCGCTTAGTTCAGGACACAGATTTCGAATATCTGCTACCCCCTCATAAGCAAATCGCATGGCACCTGCGGTAAAGCGACTGTTACCGCCGTTCAGGTCTTTTGGCGCTCGTTCGAGTACCAGTACAGACGCACCACTTTCTCGTGCTGCGAGTGCTGCGCAAAAGGCCGCATTTCCTGCACCTACGACAATGACATCGTAATCATTCATTTTTGTGTCGATTGCTGGGGCTCGAACAGGTCCTTTCGCAGTGTACTCAACTTTGCGGGATCGATCTTGACATGGATGATGGCGGGCTCTCTCACAGATAAAGCCTCGTTCAGCGCAACACTCAACTCACCAGGTTTATCAACTCGAAACCCCCTGACACCGCAAATTCTTGCGTATTCATCAAAGGGTGGATTATCAATGTCAGCACCAATGAAACGCCCTCCAAAATACTCTTGTTGATATGCTTTTTCGGCACCCCAAGCACCATTGTCCAACACAACTGCGATAACGGGTAATTCATGGTGAATCGCTGCCGTCAGTTCTGCCATCGTATAGCCAAAACCACCGTCACCGATGACTGAAATCACCGGTCTGGATGGCGCGGCTGCCTGCGCACCAAGTGCAGCTGCATAACCAAATCCAACCAGACCAAAATCCAACGGTGTTACCAAGGCTGGTGACTGATAGTGCGCCAAGCGGTCTGCTGCATGCAGACAGGCATTCCCGGTATCTAGCGTGACAATCGCATCTTCAGGTAATGAAGTTCGGATTTCCGCAAGAGCCCGATGTAAATTCAAAGGTTCTCTGAGATTGGCAGCTTCGACCTCTCGCTCTGCCCGCAGTTGATCAAGGTCCGCTGTAAATGAAGCAAGCCATTTTGCCCAGCCCGAACTATCAATCCCGTCCGATAATTTCAGTATTGTCTCGATGCTTTGCCTGGCATCGCACTGAATGCCCAGGGTCACCGGAAAATAGCGGCCGATGGCGCTGCCTTCAATATCAATTTGAATGATTTTGGCGGTGTTGGAAATGTATTCATGGCTGTGAAAAGTTGAATTGAACGCCAGCCGAGACCCAACTACCAACATGGTGTCAGCTTCTCGGGTCAACCGTGTAGCGACACGGTTGCCACGCGGTCCGCTTTGACCAGCGAACATCGGGTGACCATGGGGCATAACGTCCGCATGACCAGTCGCGGCGACAACGGGAATTCGGAGATGTTCGGCGAGATTTCGCAAAGCCTTCGTGCCAACCGACCATTTTAGTCCGCCACCAGCGACGATTACAGGACGCTTCGCGTTTTTGAGATACTGAATGATGGCTTCAGCATCAGCTTGCGACAGATCGCCAAATTGAGCAACACTTAGTGCACCAAGACTCGGTTCCGCCATTTGGGCGGCGAATAAATCACGCGGCACGTGTAACACCACTGGGCCGCGCCGTCCGCTCACTGACAAGCGCATTGCATCCATCAGCATTTCGGGCAAGCGTTGTGCATCGGTCGCCAGCATGGAACGTTTGCAGATGGGCTGAAACAGCGCAACTTGGTCCACCTCTTGAAATGTGTCTTTGTACATATCCCGGCGACTGACCGCACCTGCCAGTACGATGAGAGGTGAGTACGCCAGATGAGCTTCAGCAACGGCAGTGACCAGGTTGGTCACACCGGGTCCAGCCTGCGCTCCGAGCACAATGCCAGGTTGTCCGCTTATACGAGCATAAGCATCTGCCATATGGCCGGCAGCACGCTCATCGCGAGCACCAATGTAGTCAATACCGCCACGCCTGTACAATGCATCGAACAGCTCCAGCATGGAACCGCCCAGCAATCCGAATACAGTGGAAACACCGGCATCTTTCAGCACACGGTGAACGGCTTCGCCACCAGTAACGGTGTTCATCAGCTAGACCCCATTACCTGCAATAAATCCTTCGTAAATCGCTTCTTCGGCGGTACGAGGTGTAACACAGTCGCCGATGGAGATGATGGAAAACTCGCTCTCATCAAGCTCGTTTCCTGGAATAGTCACTGCGCGATGTCCCAATGCCAATACGACCGTATCAATGTCTTCAATCACGATCGGGTCAAGGGTTAATGTATCCTGAAAATAGACCGTACGCGCGTCCACGCCAAACAGTCGGGCGTGAGTCCGTATTGAAATTCCAAGTCTGTGTAGCCTGCCAACATAGTGATTTCTTGTATAGATCTGCAGGGATTCACCGGCCATTGCCGCATTGGTGCACAGCGTCACCGCTGATCCTGACAAGGTCAGCAATTCAGCGATTCCAATGCCCACCCAGTCAGCGCGCCAATCCGCAACGACGACATTTGTGCCCACTCTTGCCTCTGCATTCAATACCTGCCAGGCAGTCACCACATTATCTCCGCCATCACCCTCAAAATTTGGCACATAGGGTATGGCGCCCGTAGCAAGTATTACAGTGTCCGGTGCCTGCTCGGAAAGATCATCCAGCGTCACCGCAGATCTCGTGAGTACCTCCACACCACTTCGATTGATTTCGTGTTCCAGGTTGGTGACCAGTCCTCCAAACTCTTCACGACCCGGTAGAGCTTGTGCAAGCAAGGCTTGTCCGCCAAGGCGAGACGCGGATTCGTGCAGAATTACGCGGTGCCCTTTATCCGCGGCTGCAGTAGCAGCTTTCATGCCACCAGGTCCGCCGCCAACAACAACAATCTTTTTTGAGCAATCTTTTCGGGCAGAGTTGATGAAGAACGTTTCTCGGCCAGATACCGGATTTTGAATGCAGGAGATGCCCAGTCCTTTGTGAGCGCGTCCGATGCAGGATTGATTGCATGCAATGCAGGTGCGAATATCATCCAGTCGTCCATGCATGGCCTTGTTGGGTAGTTCAGGGTCAGCGATCAGGGCGCGGGTCATCCCGCAAAGGTCGGCCTGACCATTGGCAATGACAGATTCTGCGATTTGCGGCTGATTGATTCGACCGCTTGCAACTATTGGCTTGTCCGTGCAGCTGCGAATCATTTCAGAGTACTCGGTAATACAGGCGCTGGTTACTCCCATCGGGGGAACAATATGCAAAGAACCGACCAGTGAAGCAGAAGTTCCCGTTACGACACTGAAATAGTCAAGTTCATCGGTCAGAGCTGAACAGACTCTTGCAACCAAATTGTCACTGAGTCCCTGATCATCGATTTCACTCGCCGAGATGCGGATACCAACTGCAAGGTCAGGCGCGGCATCTCGAACAGCATGGATGACTTCATGGACAAATCTCAATCGTCTTTCGAAGTCACCGCCATAGGCATCATCGCGCAGGTTAACCAGGGGGTTGAGAAACTGTGAGGGGAGGTAGCCGTGACTTGCGACAATCTCCAAGCCATCAAAACCAGCCTGAGCGAGACACTCTGCCGCATACGCATAACCATCCACTACTTCGCCAATCAGACCCGCGGACATCGTTTGAGGCATGATATGAAATCGTTCGTTTGGAACCGAGGATGGCGCGTATATTTGAGGAATCATCCCAGTTACTGAACTCAACGTCTCCCGGCCTGGATGAAACAACTGAGCAAATAATACCGTACCATAGGCATGGACCGTGTCGGCCAGTTTGCGATAATACGCGATGCAGTCGGGATTCGACACTTTCAACAGTTGGGACGAAAATGTCGCAGTGCTGTGGACTGCGATGATCTCGGACACAATTAATCCGACACCGCCCCTGGCGCGTGCTTCGTGATAGGCGATTAGTTCTTCGGAAGGGTAATCGTCGGCGAGGTAAGTGTGATGTCCTGTCGAAACGATTCGGTTCGGCACGATGACTGGGCCGATTGGCACTGGAGAAAACAGATTTGAAAACATTGTGTCCGACATAGAATCAAGCAATGACATCACCACTCGACTCGTGCGGTGATAGATTTCAACTCGGTGTAGTTTGCGATAGCGGCCAGCCCTTTTTCACGGCCGATTCCACTTCTTTTGAAACCACCGAACGGAACCGTGTCACCCGCAGAATGATATTCATTGACAAATACTTGACCAGCCTTAATGTCTCTGGCCAATCGTAGCGCACAGCTTATGTCTTGGGTATAAATCGCCGCCGCCAATCCGTATTGTGTGCTGTTTGCCACGTTGATCGCCTCCTCAATTCCATCCACTGGCTGGATACAGAGTACCGGGCCAAACACCTCAGTTTGTGCGAGCTTGTGGTCTTCCGGCACATTGTCTAAAATTGTCGGTTTGTAGTAGTAGCCGCCTCCATAGCCAGGCACAACGGCTCTGCTACCGCCGGCCAGAATCGTCAAACCGGAATCGCGCGCATCTTCAACAAGGCTCTCAACTCTATCCCTGTGTGTCATCGAAATCAAGGGTCCCATTTGCGGATCATCAACTGCCGGACCAATCTGAATTGACTGGACTTCGGTAACCAACCAGTCCTTGAGCTCGCTGTGTACGGACCGATCTATCACCAATCGGGTGCCTGCGGAACAAATCTGACCGGCATTGGTACACAGCTCTTTTTTGACATCGTTAACGACGCGCTCTAAATCTGCATCAGCCAGAACCACAATCGGTGACTTGCCTCCAAGTTCAAGTGTCACGCCGCCGATGTGATTGGCGGCAGACTGCATGACAGATTTTCCTGTGGGCACAGAGCCGGTAAAGGTGACGTGGTCTACGAGCGGATGTGCAGCCAAGGCTGTACCTGCTGTTTTGCCAACACCCGTTATCGCATTGCAAACTCCAGCCGGTAAGCCAGCGTCGAGCATAATCTGCACCAGCCGCATGGTTGACAGCGAGGCCTGCTCTGCAGGTTTGATTACTACGGTATTCCCACAGGCGAGCGCTGGAGCAACACCGCGCGCCATTGCAGTGAGGGGTGCATTCCACGGGGTAATGTGTCCAGTAACACCAACAGGTTCGAGTTGCGTATAACTGACTCGCTTACGGCCGCGAGGAATGGTAGCGCCCTGAATTTTGTCGCACAAAGATCCGAAATAGATAAAGTAGTTCTGCGCTCGTAAAACGCTTCTTCGAGCACTGGAAGTCGGTTTGCCGGAATCAAGACACTCAAGTATGACGAGCTCATCGAGATACGTGCGAATGTGTTCAGCGACTGAAAACAGACACTGCTCTCGTTCTTTTGGCTCCAAATCTCTCCATGGTCCTTCCAGGGCGGATTTGGCAGCCACGACGGCATGGTCAATGTTCGTTGTTGTTCCTGAATGTATTGAGCCGAGAATCTCGCCGGTTGATGGATTATGTACTTCAAGTTTTGTGCCATCGTTCCCCGGCATGCATTTCCCGTCGATTAGTAGCATCGGGTTTAGCGAGGATTTAGATGGCCAATTCACTTTATTCCTCATTGGTAATGCTGTTCGATTTCAGTGGAGGAAGCAAGATGTTGTATCGCCTGCGCAAATCAGCGTCGAGGTCCGCGGGCAAGTAGTTTGGTTGGTGAGTTTGCAAGATGTCGCGTACCTTTGCGCGTGCCCTGTCCAGCATGTCCCGCGATCCGTCTGCCTGCCATGCATCCGGTGTCTGTCGGTCTGCTACTTGCGGGTAAACGTAGTCTGATTTCATACGCTCGAGCGTCTGCGCGTGCGCCAGATAGTGTCCTTCACCAAGAACAACATCCCGAATGGCATCGATTGCAATTGTTTCACGATTGACTTCCACCCCATGAATGCTGCGAAGCACGCAACCGAGCATATCGTTATCGATCACAAAACTTTCGAGTGAACTGCCCAGCATGCTGGCCAATGTTCCGCAAGCGTGTGAAATCATGTTGCATCCAGCGTGCGCTGCGAGCGCCACCGAAAGGTTTTTTTCATAACCAGCCTGCGCATCGTGCACCTTGGAATCTGAGTAGCCGGCGATGCACGCAACTGGCAGTTCGTAAAAACGTCCGATTTGTGCCGCCGCAGCCATGACGACGGCTTGCTCGCCGCCACCACCACACATCGCCCCGCTGCGAAGATCAGAAACCAGTGGTTTTGGAGCGAAGATGATTATGGCGTTCGGGTCGACCAGCCACGCAAATGTGACTCCAGCCAGGGATTCTGCAACCGCCTGCACAATCGATCCTGCCAGAGTTACTGGGCTCGTAGCACCCATTTGGCCGGCGGAAATCAACTGTACCGGGAGGCCATATCGCACTGCCTGCTCGACGACTTCGCACGATTCGGTCGCAAAACGCATTGGCGGAACAACGTGAGTTGCCATAACGGTCAGGAATGGTTGCGCGCGAAAATTTGCCTCACCGCCAGCTAGCGCATAGCATATTTCAGCAATCGTCTTTACATGGTCAGGAGCGGTAACACTCATGCAGACATGCTTGGATGTTCCGGCGAGGCACGCGTAAAGCGTATTCACATCAAGGTCGAACGCATTTAGTGCATCGGTTGCCACGACTGGGCGACTGAAGAAGTGGATATGTTCCTGTAAATCGACGATTCGAGCCATGTCATGCAAGTCCCGAACAGTGGTCTTACGATAACAGTTTGATTCAAGATCGAGAATTTGAGGTGCTGCTCCACCCGTACCCACATGGACTTGCATTGCCGAGAGATTCAAGTTGTACCCTTTCCTGCGCGACCACAGTTTCACATCGCGTCTGATGCCTGAAATCGCCTTGCCTACCAGTGTGCGCGGAAATAGTAGTCTGCCCTGCTCGGTATAACTACCCCCATGTGCCGTCACTATCTCAATCATGCACTGCGGTGCATCGGTCAACCCTAGGCTTTCCAGCAAGTCTAGAACCGCCCGATGAATTTCATCGATACCACTAGTTGTCAACGGCTCATATCTACCCCCGATTGCGCCCATCCACCGCGAATGATTCAAGGGCTCCCGTGCACTTTCCACTGCCATCCGTGCACTGCGGCCTCGCCGTATATTTTGCCTTGCTCGAGTCATTGTCGACAGTCAATACCGGTCTACATTACAAGGATGCGGGATCTGCGATTAACAGAATGTTTGAGTGTTGGGTGAGCGACGCTCCAAAACTTTCTTGTGCCCTGATTGAACAAGGTGCAAATTAAGCCCGGCTAACTGGAGTCTAATACTTCGGGTGAGAAATCATCCTGTCTGAGAGAGCAATTGTACCAGCCAAGGCGGACAATGAGACGCAATAAAATACCTCAAATTCGTACCAGAATTCACTTTTTCTGTAGTCTGATTTTCTTAAGATCGTGGTCGGTGCGTCGTCGCCTCCCGCAATATGTGCGGGGCTGCCAGGGTATCTTCGCTGCAGTCTATGGCACCTTAGAATTCTGTAACACTAATAATAAAAACACAATCAACATCGCCTATCGAGTGAAAACATCAATGATTGATACAGGGCGATGAACATTGTTAGTTACAACACCTCAATAGTAAAAAAACTGTCTTGATGGGGCGAGTTTCGTCTAATTCATTTTTTTCCATTGCTGAATTTAGATCATAACCCTTGAAAGTTCGAACCGCTGAGAGAGGTACGTAGGGAATATAGAAATATCGCAATGTGTTTAAAATAAGTAGTAACATTACTACATACGTTCTTGGAGGAATTAGACATGAGCATTACTACATTTACCAGTCGTGAATTCAATCAGGATGTATCTCGTGCAAAAAGAGCATCAAACTTGGGGCCGGTCTTTATTACCAATCGGAATAAACCGGAGCATGTACTGCTCAGTATAGATGAGTACCAGAGATTGAAAGGTGAACAGTCCAACCTTGTGGATGCGCTATCGATGCCAGGATTGACCGAAATTGAATTCGAACCATCGCAGGTTCGTATTGATAGTGTCCAAACCACTCTTTGTTGATGTTTTTGCTTGACACTAACGTTGTCTCCGAGTTGCGAAAGGTTGGAGATGGTAGAGCTGATGTCAACGTAGTAGCGTGGATTTCCAACCAGCTCAGTGGGAGTTTCTACATATCCGTTTTGACCCTTATGGAATTGGAAATTGGCATTCTGCGTATAGAACGGCGCGACGCAAAGCAAGGGGCGAGACTACGGCAATGGATGGACCAGTACGTAATGCCCGAATTCATAGAACGCACATTGCCGATTGATACTGCCGTCGCGTTAAAGTGCGCTCGGTTACATGTACCGGACCCTCGGGCTGAACGTGATGCGCTAATTGCAGCGACAGCTATCGTGCACGGTATGACAGTTGTCACCGGCAATGTAACCGACTTTAAAATAACAGGCGTAGCGGTTTTCAATCCTTGGACTACAACGGGAACTTCTAGATGAAAATCTTTCGCGGAGAACGTACCATTGATGGTATTCGGGTCACTGTTGACGGTGAATTACTTGATCAACAGCTTCACGTCAAACAGTTTACCGATTTGGGATTTGAATGGACTTATGAGGGTGATTCACCTCGACAGCTTGCTTTAGCAATTCTCGTCAGCCATTTTGGTGACGGGGAGAAAGCACTAGCGTTGTGCGAACCGTTTATGAAGTCAGTTATCGCGCAGCTGGACAATGAGTGGCAACTAACGAGTGAAGAAATAGACAGGGACTTATCAAACATTGGCTAATCTCAGAGAGAGAAAATGAAAACATCAGAAATTCTCAATCATCCACCGTTGGTTCTTACCAACGAGCAGCGGCACTTCTACTTTGACAACGGTTATTTGCTTCTGGAAAAAATCGTGCCGGAACAAATGCTTGAACGACTTAGAAAAGCTACTAACGAAATGATTGATCAGAGCCGCAGCATAACGGTTTCGGACGCGGTTTGGGATTTGGAAAAAGGCCATACATCCCAATCACCGCGACTTCGCCGACTAACCAGCCCAAATGATCAGCATGAAGTTTACTGGGAGTATGCGTCAAGTGAATTGATTGGCAATATTGTTGCTGACCTGGTTGGACCCGATGTCAAATTTCATCACTCAAAACTGAATTTCAAATGGGCGCGTGGTGGTGAAGAAGTCAAATGGCATCAGGATATTCAGTTCTGGCCACATACGAATTACAGTCCGCTAACGGTTGGCTTGTATTTGTATGACTGTTCACATGAGCAGGGACCGTTGGTTGTACTTCCAGGAAGTCACAAAGGAGAACTGTATGATCAATACAACAAAAATGGACAGTGGACAGGATGCCTATCTGATTTAGATGCCTCCCGCCTTGACACCACGATCGTAGCAGAGTTGGAAGGTGCGGCTGGATCGTTGACAATTCACAACTGTCGGATGCTGCATTCATCAATGCCGAATCGCTCTGACATCGGGCGACCGCTTCTACTCAATGCATACTCATCCGCGGATGCCATGCCCTATACACCAGTGCCGACTGACTCCAAGTATTTTCAGACAATAATTCGAGGATCTGCGGCCCGATGGGCCCACCACGACGAACGGCCTTGTCAGATCCCACCTGACTGGTCGGGTGGATACACTTCAATTTTCGCGCTTCAGCAGGAGGAAGCAGTGTGACCTGTCAAATCCTTGAGTAAGATTGGGTCATTTGTTTGTGGTCTTTTTGGATTTTTCCGAATTTATAAGACTCTGAGTTTCTGTAATGTTTACACCAATGGTCGATTGAATTATTGAGTGATTACGATTCAAACATAAAATTTCAAGTTGGTAGACGTACGAGTGAAAACCCTTTCAAGATTCTGAAAATATTTCACGTTGATTCCTATACAATAAAATTTTCCTGCAATAATCGGTTCCCGACTATTGCGACTATCACATCCCCGATTCCCCAGGACCTATGCAGATACTTTTTGCTGACAAGTTTCCCGCGAAGCAGTTACAGCAGTTACAGGCTTCCGGGTATGCGACAATTTTTCAGCCTGATTTGCAGGCTGCTGATTTACCAGCAAATATTGCAGGTAATGATGTACTAGTGGTGCGAAGCACCAAGGTTGACAAAGAGACAATACAAGCTGCCAACAATCTCAAGCTAATTATTCGAGCGGGGGCAGGAACCAACACAATTGACAAAGCGTTTGCTGCTGAGCAGGGAATTACTGTTTGTAATGTACCGGGTAAGAATTCGGTGGCGGTGGCTGAGTTAACGATGGGTCTGCTGCTGTCCATCGATCGCAATATTCCCGACAATGTTCGTGAATTGCGGGATGGGCAATGGAACAAAAAACGATACTCATCCGCACAGGGTTTGATGGGTCGAACCATTGGGATAATTGGAGCCGGCTCTATTGGGATGGCTGTCGCTGAAAGAGCCAGAGTCTTCGGTCTGAATGTTTTGATGATCAATAAACCTGGCCGCTCGCAAGCAATACTGGACCGAATGAAAAGTCTCGGCATCAGTACTGTCGATAGTATCGATATTCTTGTTGCGGAAAGCGACATCGTTAGCGTACATGTGCCTGCTACCGATTCGACCCATAATCTCATTAATGCTGATCTGCTGTCAAAAATGAGCGATGGGACGATATTGTTAAATACCTCTCGTGGCGACGTAGTTGACGAGCAGGCACTGTTAGATGCTATGGATAGCAAATCAATTCGAGCTGGATTGGATGTGTATCCAAACGAACCTGGTCAAGCTGCTTGCGAATTTGACTGTCAGCTTGCCAAGCATCCGAACGTTTATGGCACGCATCATATTGGCGCATCAACCGAACAGGCACAGGATGCCGTGGCCGATGGTGTCTTGGAAGTCGTTAAAGCTTTTGAAAACGGTACCAAGCTCAATTGTGTCAATTGACTAATATTCACCCAACCAATTACTTCAGCAGCTCGAAAAACAAAGGAGATTTCAGTTGAAACAGCGAGTTTATAACTTTTGCCCGGGTCCCTGTACCCTGCCTCTAGAAGTTCTGGAAGAAACTCAGTCGGAACTCGTTAACTACAAAGGCACAGGAATGTCTTTGGTAGAGCACAGTCACCGCGGGCCTGAGTACGATGAGGTTCACAACGAGACTGTCAGTCTGATCCGGGAACTGTTGGAAGTTCCCGAAGAGTTCAGCGTGCTGCTCATTCAGGGTGGCGCTACGATGCAGTTTGCAATGGTTGCAATGAATGTTCTGGCCCAGGCTGAAAAAGCGGCTTACGTAAACTCTGGTCATTGGGCGAAGCTCGCACTTAAGGATGCACAGGTTTATGGAAATACCTATGTCGCCTGGGATGGTGCCGACGATAACTATAGCCGAACCCCCGTCGCGAATGAAATTTCGCTACAGCCAGACACCCAGTATCTACATATAACTACCAATGAGACTATCGGTGGAATCCGAACGTTTGATTGGCCGGATTTGGGTGTTCCGCTGGTTGCCGATATGTCATCCGACTATATGTCCCGAAAAATTCCATGGAATCTGATGGATGTCGCATACGGTGGGGCACAAAAAAATATTGGACCATCTGGTGTTGCGGTGGTTATTGTCCGAAAATCTCTCATGAATGTTTCAAAGAGAGAATTGCCGTCTGCAATGGACTACCGCAAGTATCACAGTAGTGGCTCGCGGTTTAACACCCCTCCGGTGTTCCCAATTTATGTCGCTGGTAAGGTACTCAAGTGGTACAAGGAACGCGGTGGCGTCGAAGAATTTGCAAAGGTATCGATTGTCAAATCAGGATATGTTTACGATGCAATCGACGCAAGCAACGGATTCTATGACTGCCCGGTCACTGGCGAGAGCCGGTCACGGATGAATGTTGTCTTTCGTTTGCCGAGCGAGGAACTGGAAGCAAAGTTCCTTTCTGGAGCCGAAGCTGAGGGACTGGTCAATCTCAAAGGACACCGAAGTGTTGGCGGTATGCGCGCGAGCATTTACAATGCAATGCCGATGGAAGGAGCAGAAAAACTCGCGTCGTTTATGGACACATTCCGGATTGCGAATTCGTAAGGTATTTTGTTAGGGAAAGGGCGTAGTGCCGCAGATCAAGAAGTTCGGTGGATTACTGGTTAATCCTGAAAACATTGACCAGGTTGTCACACCATCATATGACGCGATGACACCGGAGGAACGTCGTACGTTCGCTGAGCAGAATCCAGACAACTACGTCAATGTGATGCGTACGCTCGAAGAGTTCGATGGCAATGGTCCGACACTTGAAGAAATTCTGAATCACAATCAGGCCCATCTCAAAAAACTGCTTGATCGTGGTGCATTCATCAGAACGGAAAATCCAGCCTATTTTCTCTACCAACTGCGATTGGGATTACATGAACAAACTGGGGTCATCGCAACCATTCCTGTGGAGGAGTACACCAGCGGTCGTCTCAAAAAGCACGAGGATACCCAGTTAACTAAGGAAAACATGCTGACGCATTATCAGCAGACTGTGGGAGTTACATCCAGTCCTATCTGTGTTGGGTATCCCGATCAGGAAGACATTGATGATGCGGTGGCTCGTGCAAAACTCGCATCACCTTGTCTTGAATTTAGCGTCTGGGATAATGTTGAGCAGTCAATCTGGCGTATCGATGATGCCGAAATTTCAGCACAGCTGGAGCAAGGATTCAGTCGAATCGTTTACACCTACCTTACAGACGGTCACCACCGATGTGCAGCTGGGGCTCGAATTGCGCAATTAGCTAAAGACCTATATTCGGACTCCGCAGATTCAAATAGTCGAAGGCTTTTCGTCGCGCTCTTTCCCGAGAGCCAACTTAGAATTTTCTCCTATTTCCGATGTGTTCGGGACTTGGGCGGATTGAGTGTTGAAGAATTGCTCAATGGAATTCGAAGTGCTGGTATTGACGTAGAAGAACTGAATGCCGACAGAGACGACGGACTGTTGCCAAGCCAGGCACGGCGTATCACAATGATTGTTGACGACAAGGTTTTTGAGTTGCAGATTCCTGAGTCTTTGGTGCCGTCCGACGATCCCGTCCGTTCACTGGATGTATCCATTCTCCAGCAGCATGTGCTTTCAGGAGTTTTGAAAATTCACGATGCCCGTTCAGACAGTCGTCTCAGTTACGTTCCTGGCAGCGATGGCATTTTCGGATTGATGGAACGATGCAGTCAGGGTTGGCGATTAGGATTTGCATGCGTTGATACAACAATGCAGGAAGTCATGGATGTCGCTGATGCGGGTTGTGTAATGCCACCAAAATCGACTTGGTTTGATCCCAAGTTGCGGTCCGGAATTTTCCTTCAATACTGCTGAAAGTATTTTCTGGTTCCCACTTCTGCCTTTAGCAAATTTATCGAGACAGAATTTACTTCGAACATCAGCAGGATAGGTACGCCTTCAACGGCTCGATCACTAGTCTGATACGGGCCGAACCTCTGCAAACAAGTTCATTGCGAGCCACGAGATTCACAACTGTTCAAGTCTTCCGGACTTGAACAGTTGTAATCAATGATTATTCTGGTCGACTGTGGATGGACCCTTGCCGCGAAACGCTAGCATGATAAGGATGCTGATGGGGATCGGCAGAATGATCAATGAAATCAAAACTGATTCACTCATGATGACTCGGCTCGTAAAGAGATAAAAAAATGAATGCTGTTAAGATGCCTGGCGAAACAGCTCCGGTTCGTCCTTGTCTGGTACACGATATGGACGATCATGTTCCAGTGCCGGGATCATTTGACGCGCTTTTTCAACTTCGCTCAGATCAACGTCGGAAATTATATAGCCTCGCGATTCACCGCCGTCAGCCAAAATTCGCCCCCAAGGGTCGATAATGAGTGAATGACCATAGGTCTTGGCTTTGCCGTGATCGCCATACTGACAGGGTGCAACAACATAGCAACCTGTTTCAATTGCTCGGCTTCTCAACATCACATGCCAGTGAGCTTGACCCGTGGTTCGTGTAAATGCTGCTGGTACAGTTAGTATTTGTGCACCCGAATGGGCCAGCGCACGGTAGAGATGCGGGAAACGTAAATCATAGCAGACCGTAAGACCAACAAAGCCCCAGGGCATTTGTGCCAGAACCGCCTCATTACCCGGATTGAAAATCGCAGATTCGCGATACACCTCGCCGTTTGGCAAATTGACATCAAAGAGATGAATCTTGTCGTAGCGTGCAACAATCTCACCCTGTGGGTTGAGCATGATCGAACGATTGAGCTTTTTACCTTCAGAATCTGATACTGCAATCGAACCCAGTAGAATCCAGGCATCAACTTCCTGAGCGAGAGATTGGAATGTGGAAAGGGTGGGGTGGACGGACTCTTCAAAGGGTGATACATTCAAACCATTGTCGTCAAGATGCAAAAAGGAGAAGAACTCAGCCAGACAGATCAGTTCGGCACCAGCTTCGCGCGCTTTGCGCACCAGACCGGACGTGTCCTGAAGATTGTGGTTTAAATTGTCTTCCGCACAGTTTTGGATGCACGAAACTTTAATTTTCATGATCAACTCCTCACATGAGGGTCCTTATCGACAGTTGCATTGTATCAGAATCGGATTTGAACCCCGAAATTAACGCTGTGATTCTCCCGATCCGAATTCAGTACTGTCGTTGTAAAAAATTGGCTAATTGATTGAATTTAATGACGCATATCAGACAGAGTATGTAATAAAATATATGCAGTAAATAATTCTTTCTTCTCTGAATTTCGCGGTTGTCGAACGGGGATGAAAACGGGTAATGACTGCTCAACTGTTACCCTGAATTTTGGTAAACGCAAGAATTTGCTCCATCCTGTTGAATGACGATTACTTGTAGGTATTTCGTACGCTTGGTTAAGTGCGAAAGACGGCCCCAACTGAAGGTGTTTCTTGACTGCGACTGGCATGCATTGTTTGCACCATGTAAATTTGGCTCATGTCGCTGCTATTCAATTTCTTAATCTATGAAACTTCTTAGTTCGTGATTGCCCAAAGTGTTGATTGGGCTTAGATTGCGATCGACAACGGCTTACTCATCCGAAGTGGTGAGTTTCCCCTCCTTTATCTGTACATACGGTGGCGCTAAACAAATTGATTGTTTATCGCTCTGCACCTTAACCAAATCGTGTTGCCGTCCATCCAGTTTGACTAAATATTAATTGTCATGTCGGAGAGAGTTGAGAAGTGATTCTGCTTGGTAGTCTAGCGATCGATCATTCAGATGACTGAACCCCTTTCTCTGACAGTCGAAATGATTGCGGTCATCGGAATTTTGATTCTGACAATAGGTCTGTTTGTTTCGGAAGTTTTGCGCGTGGATGTTGTTGCGGTGTTGGTTATGGTTCTGATCGGGCTTACCAGTTTACTTCCAGGTTACGATGGACTGGTGCCTGCAATTGATTTGTTTGATGGGTTTTCCAGCAATGCCGTAATCTCCATTATGGCGGTGATGATTCTTGGCGCAGGACTTGATCGGACGGGAATTATGAACCGTCTAGCCGCAAAAATTTTACATTTTGCCGGGAACACAGAGCGACGAATTATGGTGCTAGTTTCAGCAGCTGTCGGTTCCATTTCCGGGTTTATGCAGAACATTGGAGCAGCAGCACTGTTTCTGCCTGTGATCGACCGGATCTGTAAGCGTAGCGGTGTGACACCATCCGGCCTGTTGATGCCGATGGGCTATTGTGCGATTCTTGGTGGTACGCTAACGATGGTCGGATCAAGTCCTCTCATTCTGCTCAATGATTTGATCGAGAACTCAAACGAGAGCTTACCTGCGCACGTTCAGGAACTTGACACTTTTTCCTTATTCTCTGTAACGCCGATTGGAATTGCACTTCTTACACTCGGCGTCATATATTTTTTCTTATTCGGGAAAAAGTTGCTGCCAAAGGGCACTTCAAAGGCATTGGGAACAGGAGCGGTCACGTCTTACATTCTGGATGTCTATGGTATTTCAGGTCAGGTTTTCGAACTGACCGTAACGAATAAAACCACTATTGTCGGCAAGACAATTGGAGAATTGGAAGATGAAGGCGGGTATGAAGAGCGGATTATTGCAATCAGAACGGAAGGCAAGGTAATCGTTGAACCTGACCGCAGCACAGAGATTGTTGCAAACAGCGATATTGCCGTGATGGGACGCTACGAGCGAATCGTCAAAATCGCAGCACGCATGAACCTGAAGTTAAGGGACGAAATTCGGGTTTTCCAGGAAACATTCAATCCAACAGCTTCAGGAATTGCTGAAGTTGTTGTGCCGCCTTATTCAGCTGCAATTGGCAAAACGGTGAGCGACCTTGGTTGTCGTAGAAATTACCACGTCACAATGTTGGCGCTCTATCGGGACGACAAACCCATTCGAGACGAGCTCATTGACCTTCCAATCCAGGCTGGAGACACAATGGTGGTTCATAGCTTGTGGCGGCACCTACAGCACTTTATTGACTCTTTGCAACTGGTTGCCGCGACCGATTTTCCAAAGGAAAATGAACGGCCGGAAAAAATATATTTTGCGGTGGGTATATTTTTGTTCACCTTGTGTCTCGTGTTATTCACGGATTTGCGTCTTTCTGCGGCTTTGCTAACAGGAGCGCTGCTGATGATCGTTTCACGCGTTATTACAATCGAGGAAGCGTATCGAGCGATTGGTTGGCAAAGTGTATTTTTACTGGCAAGTCTGATCCCTCTGGGCATTGCGGTGGAAAAAACCGGCACAGCCACTTGGATTGCCCAGCAGTTTGTCGGTTTATTGGATGGTGTGCCCAGCGTTGTGTTTCTACTCGCGTTTGGAATATTGGCAACCGTGTTCACGCTGGTCATGTCAAACGTTGGTGCAACCGTACTGTTGGTTCCGATAGCCATTAATGTTGCATTCGAAATAGGTTCCAACCCGTCTGTATTTGCTCTGACGGTTGCCTTGGCCACATCCAATTCATTCCTGATTCCGACACATCAGGTCAACGCCTTGATTCAAGTACCAGGCGGTTATCGGGTCGCGGACTTCATGCGAGCGGGACTGGCGATGACGGTGCTTTTTCTGGTCGTCGTCATTGCGATGGTTCATTTCTTTTATCATGCATAAGTACTGGTACTGAACCAACGAACTTTACTGCCAGAAATCTGCCTTTTATTGGAATCAATGCTGCTCTGAGCGACACCTCGCCATCAGTAGCGCATTCACACTATCGTCTAGGGGTGAGTGCGGCCCAGCCAGCCGCCATTCGTTGTAAGACAAGGTGCAGTTTCGATCAGCGCATGCCTAGCGCCTGATCCCGGAATGATGTTCGCGGTAAAAGATGAAAAGTCCAGAGCCAACGATCAACAGAATTCCAACCCAAGTTGACGTGTCGGGAAAATCGTGGAAAAACATCCATCCCAGAATCGTTGCGCTGATTATTTCGACATACTGAAAAGGTGCCAGTATGCTGACCGGGGCGCGACGATAGGCATAGACTACAAACAGGTGACCCACTGTACCCAAAAGCCCAAGCAATCCGAGCCAAAACAACTGATTTAGGGAGATCCAACTTACCGTTAAGGCATCAATATCGCTGGCCGTACCGACTGTCAGCGCAATTGACGTAACCACCATTCCAGATAGACCCGCGAGAAACTGCATTCGGACAGGATTCTCAGCAACTGACAGAAAGCGAGTCAATAGAATGTAGAAGGAAAAACACAATGCGGCTGCGACCGGAAACAGTACGGGCCAGCCCACAATGGTAAATGAAGGCCGAATAACAATGAGCGCGCCGACAAACCCAACTGCTATCGCTACCAACCTTCGCCAGCCGACCGATTCGCCAAGAATCACCACCGAAAGCAGAGTAACGATCATTGGTTCAATGAAAAATATCGATATCGCGTCTGCAATTGGCAGATATGCCAAACCGCGAAAAAAGAACAGCGTTGCGCATGCGATCAACGCTCCTCTCAGGACGTGAAATTTCAAGTTTGAAGTTAGCCACTTGCCCCGCGTCCAGTAAAGAAGTGGTAACATGATGATGGATTGAAAGAAGAAACGTGCGAAGGACACCTGTCCTGCCGATACAGAATTCGAAAGCGCCTTTGCGATCGCATCCATGCCAGGGAGAATGAGCATTGCAAATAGCATCATCAGCATCGCTCGGGTTATCTCATTTTTCATCACCTTACTTGATTTGGCTGATGCACCGAACCACATCGAAGTGTCGGGCTACTAGCGGTTGGGATGTTGGTGGAATCGTCAATGAGGATGAGCAAGCGCGGCCAAGAAACCGATGGCGAAGTGTCGCATTAAGTGAAATAATTTCCAACAAAGGGCGGATAGTGTGAAGAAATTTCGTTGGATTAGTCGAGCAATCGGTTTAAAAATTGCGAGCGCCCTATATTATTGCTTACAACTATGAAGTCAGTGTCTTCTGCTGAAATCTAATTTCATCGTAAAATGACTTTATTGACTTTGCAGTCAAAGCTAGTTTATTTAGATCACTTATGACACCAAGAAGAAAACGACGCTTGGCAATGGCCGCTTTAATCGTCACGGGTACAGCCATTTCATTAGCTCTGGCGCTGACTGCGTTTCAGAGTAATCTGCTGTATTTTATAAGCCCAAGCGAAGTCCAGGCAGGAGAGGCCCCAGTTGGGAAGGCATTTCGAATCGGAGGTTTGGTTGTAGAGGGCAGTGTCATCAGGCCTGATAATGATCTGACTGTCAGGTTTGAAGTTACCGATACCGTTCATACTGTTCCGGTTCAATTTTCTGGTATTCTTCCAGACCTGTTCCGAGATGGCCAGGGTATCGTTGCAAAAGGCAAACTGAATACCAGCGGGGTGTTCGAGGCCACTGAAGTGCTAGCTAAACACGACGAAAATTACATGCCGCCTGAAGTTGCGGACGCGCTGAAAGCAGCAAAGACGATGCAGTACGAATATTAGGTATTCGGTAAGGTAATGATCCCGGAACTCGGTCAATTCAGTCTGATATTGGCGCTTTGCCTGGCAGTTGTACAGACCGCACTGCCAATTTCTGGCAAACTGCTGCGTTCACCTTCGATGTTTGCAGCAACGAAATTTGCCGCCCGAGGTCAGTTCCTGTTTCTGTTGGTATCGATCCTATGTCTTGCCTATGCGTTTGTCTCCTATGACTTTTCAGTCTATTACGTGATACAGAATTCAAACACGGCATTGCCTCTTATGTACCGCATTTCTGCGGTATGGGGCGCCCATGAAGGATCCTTGCTGTTATGGGTTTTGATGCTGGCAGGCTGGACAGCGGCCTTAACTTGGTTTAGCCGCGAGGTGCCTGATGATTTTCTGGCCAGAGTGCTGGCGGTACTTGGCGCAGTCAGCATCGGGTTTCTATTGTTTTTGATCCTGACATCGAACCCTTTCGAACGAGCCATTCCAGCTGCAGTCGAAGGCCGTGATCTGAATCCGCTATTGCAGGATCCGGGGTTGGTGTTTCATCCACCAATGCTCTACATGGGGTACGTTGGATTTTCAGTCGCTTTCTCATTTGCAGTGGCGGCATTAATCAGTGGACGGTTGGATGCCGCCTGGGCTCGCTGGTCTAAACCCTGGACCAATCTTGCCTGGGTTTCACTCACCCTTGGTATTGCTTTGGGAAGCTGGTGGGCTTATTACGAACTCGGCTGGGGCGGCTGGTGGTTCTGGGATCCGGTTGAAAATGCCTCTTTCATGCCTTGGCTGGTCGGTACTGCACTGATTCACTCCCTGTCAGCCACTGAAAAGCGCGGACTTTTTAAATCCTGGACCGTTTTACTGGCGATGCTGGCATTTTCGCTCAGCCTGATCGGGGCTTTCTTAGTCCGATCCGGGGTGCTGACTTCGGTTCACACTTTCGCGACGGACCCATCTCGTGGTGTTTTCCTGCTAGTGCTGATCTGCCTGGTGATCGGATCTTCACTCGCGATTTATGGTGTTAGAGCACCGAGCATACGATCAAGCGGCAGCTACACGCTGGTATCAAGAGAAGTGAGCTTGCTGCTCAATAACGTCTTTATGGTAACTGCAGCCGCTACTATTTTGCTAGGCACGCTTTATCCTTTGTTTCTTGACGCACTCGGATTGGGCAAGGTTTCAGTTGGTCCACCTTACTTTAATTCGGTATTCATTCCGCTCACTTTACCAGTTGCCGCACTCGTTGGTATTGGTGCGATGTCTCGATGGAAGCGAGATCAGTTCAGCCGATTGATGGGTAAACTCTGGCTACTGCTCGCGGTTAGTGTATTACTGGGATGTACCTTACCACTTTTGTTCGGCAACTCTTACGAATGGTTGGCAGCAATCGGCTTGACGCTGGCATTATGGACTGCTTCCTCTACACTTTACGGCATGTATGACCGGGTGAGACACAGACGGGATAAATTCACTGCTCTATTGAACCAACCGAGAGGGATATGGGGTATGAGTATCGCTCACATGGGAATTGCTGTGTTTGTCGTAGGAGTTACCATGGTCAGTCTGTATGAGCAGGAAAAGGACCTGAAGATGGTGCCGGGTGACTCGTACGAATTGGGTGGATTTACCTTTCAGTTTGAAGGTGTGCGACAGCAGTCTGTACAAAATTACATCTCATACATGGGAACCGTCAATGCCCATCGCGGTGACCGCCAGGTTGCAACAATATTTCCAGAAAAGCGCTTTTATCCCATTCAGGCTGACCCCATGACAGAAGCAGGCATTCAGCCTGGTCTGTTTCGCGACTTGTATGTTTCGCTGGGTGAACGTCTGGATGATACTGGAGCCTGGAGTGTTAGGATCCATGTCAAACCTTTTGTACGTTGGATTTGGATGGGTGCGATTTTTATGGCAATCGGTGGTTTTTTGGCTGCCACTGATAAAAGATTGAGAAGTACCAGTCGGGCACGGGGACGCATTGCACCAGCTAACATGGCGACAAATTCGCGATGAGCGCAAATCGGCCGTTTGCGCGGCCAAAATTTCTGATACCTTTCATCATTTTTGTCGCAGTCGCTGGATTTTTTGCCGCGGGATTGAGACTGGATTCAACGCTCGTACCATCACCGTTGGTCGGGAAAGTGGCACCTGCGTTCAATTTACCGGTTCTGGATCAGGGAGATTTGACATTGAGCACTGATCAACTGGCGGGCGGATTTTACGTTTTGAATGTTTGGGCCAGTTGGTGTCTTGCCTGCCGCGACGAGCACGCGCTTCTAGTCGACTTGTCAAAAAAGGGCGTGCCGATTGTTGGGCTGAATTACAAGGACAAGGCTGAAGGTGCTCGTCGTTGGTTGCAGGATTGGGGCAATCCCTACTTCGTTACGGTGGTTGATCAGGACGGTGCAGCTGCCATTGATTGGGGTGTGTATGGTGTACCGGAAACATTTGTTGTTGATGCGCAAGGCGTGATTCGCTACAAGCACATTGGACCAATTACAACTGAAGTTGCCGAGCGTGAGATATTGGCACTATGGAACGCAAGCAAACATCCATCCTGAATATTCTTCTGCACCTGTTCTCTGTGCTGATGTTGCTGATATTTTCTCTATCTGCAAATGCGGCGACAGAAGTGCTGGAGTTTGACAGCGCTCAGCAAGAACAACGATACCACGAACTCATTGACGAATTGCGTTGCCTAGTGTGTCAGAACCAGAATCTAGCGGACTCAAATGCCGCACTGGCTCAGGATCTTCGTGAACGTACCTATCAAATGGTCCGAGGCGGAGACTCAAGCGATGAGATTATTGACTACATGGTGGCACGCTATGGCGAATTCATCATGTATCGCCCGCCACTTAGGACATCAACCTATCTGCTGTGGTTTGGACCACTCGTTTTTCTGCTTCTAGCCGTGTTGACTGTTGTTCTTTTCTGGCGGCGAACTCGCCGTAATACAGGGGTTAAACTGGACGCCGCCTCGCGTCAGAAGGTACGGAAGTTGCTGGACGATTAGCAGCGCATCTCAATTTCGATGTCTGTCATTTTTTATTTGCTTGCATTGTTGCTGGCGGTCTTGGCCGTATGGTTTATTGTGCCTGTCATTCTGCGTGGCAGCAGAAGTGAGAGTTCTGATCGGCAGCAGGAAAACATAGAAGTTGCCAAGCAGCGACTGGCTGAATTGGAACAGCGCGAAAGCACTGGTGAAGTAGATCCTGTGGATGCTGCTCAATTTCGTGAAGAAATTGAAACCGAGCTTTACCGGGATGTACACAACCTGACAGACTCTGCTGAGACGGTTGCGAACGACAGCACCGGAGCTACAAAATGGGTGGCGCTCGCTGTCTCAATTTTTGTACCGCTTGGGGCAGGAGCTCTCTATTTGCTTGTGGGCGAACCCTCAGGCGTTTCCATCAAACCCGCACCTAGCGTAGCGACAGTCCAAGAGTCTGAGCAGGAAGGTGATGATGAGGCTGGTGTTGACGCTCAGGACTTAGATCAACTCACGCAGCGTCTAATGACACATTTGGCGACTAACACAGATGACGCACTGGGATGGAGCACTCTGGGGCAGTTGTTTGTTGCACAACAACGATATCCTGAAGCTGCTGGTGCGTACAAGAAAGTGCGTGAGTTGCAGGGCGACAGCGCTGAATATCTGGTGCGTGAAGCGGATGCTCGAGCGATGGCTAACGATGGCGTCTTGCAGGGTCAGCCTGAAGCACTGATTTTGGCTGCACTCGAAATTGAGCCAGACAATACCGGTGGACTATGGTTGGCAGGACTTGCTGCTGGCGAGCGTGGTGAAGTGGAGATTGCGATGGAGTACTGGCAGCGAGCAGAGCAAACCACGAATAACGAGGAAATGCTCAATCAGCTTCGTCAGTTGATTGAGGCCGGAACTGCAGAACTTGCGAGGGTTGGTAAGTCTGCTTCAAGCAAGGACGACCAGACCGTAGCTCCGGTAATCAAGGTTCAGGTAAGCATTGAGTCTTCCATTTTGAGCCAGATTGATCCCGATGACACTGTATTTATCATCGCACGTGCCTTCAATGGCCCGCCAGCGCCACTTGCTGCTGTCAAAAAACAGGTGAAGGATCTGCCGATTTCTCTGGATTTGGACGACTCCCTGGCAATGCTTCCCAATCTTAACATCTCATCATTTGAACAGGTCCTCGTTATTGCCAGGGTTTCCCGCTCAGGAACTGCTCAGTCGCAGAGTGGCGATTTTTTTGGCCAGTCTGATCCCATTCGACCGGGCGTTAATCATGCGGTCGTTGAGATTGTAATCTCGGAACAGGTTCCATAATCAGGGAAGAAAATATATCGCAATCAAACTGAACCTATGATCAATGTTTCGGTCACAATAAAGTAGCTTCAGTTGATATCAATCAAATTTTCATACTTCGGCAGGTCCTTTTTATAATGCTAACGGTGCTGGACATCGAAGGTGTCGCATCTCTACTTTAATTGAGGGAAATTATCATGAAGAAAACAATTGGATTCGCGATCAGCATACTGGCTCTGACAGGTGTTGCGCTGAGTGGCGGTGCTCAAGCGGATTTTTCCGGTACCTATGAAATTGATGTTCCCGTTCTCAGTTACTCCGAGCGGTACATCACAGTGACAGAAGTGAGGCCGGTTCAGGAGTGTCGAGAAGTTGCAGTGAGTACTGGTGGCTCGACCAGTTCCGATACACCAGAGTTGCTAGGCGCCATTGTTGGCGGAGCTATTGGCAAAGAAATTGACGATGACAGTAAGTCGAGTACTGTAATCGGTGCGCTTTTAGGCGCCTCGATTGCAAGTGATCTTGAAAAGAAGCATGCGCAAGGAAAGGGTGGAACTCGAATGGAAACGCGTTGTACAACCGTTGAGAGGCAAGTTGAAACTCAAAGGTTGAACGGGTATTTTGTAAATTATGAGTTCCAGGGGCACGTTTTCCGAGCGACGGTGCCTAGTCGTCCAGGTTCAATGATTAAAGTCAAGATTGTTGCAATTCCCGTAGACTACGCCAACTAATTGCTGAAAGAACCGAATTACTTTTAGTGCCAACTAAGAATATTAGAGCAGCAGGCTAACTTTGCGGCCTTCATAGGTTGCCGCTGGTGCTTGTCTGGGAGACAGGCAATCGCCGATGATATGGAGGTCAAATTCTAATGGTTGCTGACGCAGTTCCAGTTCAAGATCATTCACTGGAATGTTAACCGTGGCGAGAATCAGGCTGTCGAACGGCATTTCGGTTTCCGACCCGTCCAACAAATCCATCACTCGTGCGCTTGTGCCTTGCCATTCATTGACCACGGTTTCAGGATAAAATTGTGCTCCAAACTGACGTAATTTCTCACGAACCGCGTAGTCAGCTGCGGTTCGCACCAATTCCCTTCCAATGACTGCATAAGGTGTGACGATCGACACTGAGTGGCCTTTTTCCACCAGATATACAGCGGTGCCAAGAGACTTCCAAGTACCAACGTCGTCCAGCAGCAGCACCGATTTGCCAAGTTTCGCTGAGCGATTCATCACATCTTCTGCGTGCCAGACGTTACCCTGATCTATACCCGGCAATTCGTCCCGCGTCGGGATGCCACGCTGATATCCAGTATCTGAGGGTAGCGATCCGGTCGCAAGTATAACCGCATCTGCTCCGAATTCAACGACATCTTCCGAGAAGAAAGGAGTGTTGAGGCGTACATCGACACCGAGTTTGTTTAACTGCCGTTCAAACCAGTCAATGTAGTCCAGAATCTGCCCGCGTCTGGGTTGCATTCCAGCGAGGCGAAATTGTCCGCCAAGTAGACCGGATGCTTCAACCAGAGTTACTGTGTGGCCTCGTTCAGCTGCGACACGGGCGGCTTCACAGCCAGCCGGTCCGCCACCGACCACCAGAATCTTTCTCTGAACTTCGGCTTCTTTGAAACGGTCGCCACCCCATTCGAACTCACGCCCGGCTGATGGGTTGATCAGACAGCTGATCCAGTAATCCTTGAATCGTCGTCCCCAGCACATCTGATTGCAGGAAAGGCAAGGTCGGATATCCTCTGCTCGCCCCTGCATGGCTTTATTAGCGAGATGTGGGTCAGCAATCTGACCTCGAACGATGCTCACCATATCAGCAGCTCCAGATCCGATCGCATAATCAGCGGCGTCTGGTGTTCGAATGTGACTTTCAGCCTGTACCTTTGCGTGTTTGACTACTTCGCGAATATTGGCAGCGAAAGGCATCCCAATTTGATCCTCGTGCATGGCAGTCGGAATAATCAGGTAAAAGTTGTAATACCCACCGGTACCGATGGTTACGTAATCGAATAATCCCCGAGAGTCGTGATAGGCGACTATTTCCTGCATAGCCTCCATTGGCAGAACATCGGGTACGACCGGGTCATAACTGGTACAGACGCCGATGATGAAATCGTTCCCGACAGCACTTCGCATAGCGCTGAGCAGTTCGGTCGAGAATCGCATGCGATTTTTAAAGGAACCGCCGTAACTGTCCTCTCTACGATTGTTGAATGGGGACCAGAATTGTTCAATGATGGCATTGTAGGCAGCCATCAATTCACAGCCGTCAAATCCCGCTTTTTTGGCACGAACCGCAGACGAGACAAAAGCCTCAATCACCTCATCAATCTGATATTTGGACATCGCCATGCTACCATCATGATCGTGCATTGAAGGCATCCCCGACGGAGACCAGTTTGGCAGAAATGAGTTATCCCAGTCACCGTGTTGCCCGACATGGTATAGCTGCTGAATCATCACGGTACCGTATTCGTGGCAGCTGTCGGTTATCCTGCGAAAATGAGGGATTACTGAATCATCGCTGTGGCGAAAGTTGCCCCGCGTCAAAGTCGCAGGACCGTGTACTGGAACCGGCTCAACCACGATCATTGCTGCGCCGCCGATGGCTCGCTCTAGATAATAGCCGTGATGCCGTTCGCCTGGAAGCCCATCAACTGCCATATTGGCGGTATGAGCACCAAAATTCAGCCGATGTTTGAGTGTTTTGTGTCCAACGTCGATTGGACTGAACAAGTGTTTGAATGGGGTGATTTGCGTGGACATGAACTGATTGGCAAATTGGTTTGCATCACCATATCACACACAATACTACCCCTGCTTAAGTTTATTCAGGATCAGTCTAATGAGCGGCAGTATCAGCAAGAATATTCCGCAGAGAGCGTGATTGAGCTGATCGCGCCACCATACATGGCGCTGTGGAAAATAGCAGCGAAAAATATAAATTCGAATGTCGGCGGTAGAAGGAAGGTCATTAGCAGCATAATTGCAACACCATTGATCGAACCGAGTCCGGCCATCACTCCGATGAATAGTTTGACAGTGACGCCGGCGACGAGCGCAGAGATGCACTCAAGTTTTTCGGCACTTCGCGCCTAGGTGCCGATGAATCTAAGGCGGAGATTTCCCGGCTATCAACTCAGTGAGGCGGCTAAATCAGATGTGAACCGGATTCAAGTCGATTGACGGCATTGTCGAGAACGTTTTGCAGGAGAGAGACCTTGGCTATTTGGTGAATTCAGAATCGCTGATGAGATGTATGCCCCCGTAGTGATACGCTTTCGAAGTGCTGCAGTGCAACTGAATGACACTACTGTTGAATATTGCCGCATTGTTGTCAGTGACTCTTCAGTACGGGAATGGGTGCGACGGGGATTGAAAGAGATACATATCGTCAAAGAGGATGAACTCGACTGGCCGTCAGAATCAATATCTTCGGCAGATTACTTCCCAAGCGACAGATAAGGAAAGCAGTTTGTTTTGCTATCTTGTCAATTCACCAACCCTGCAGAAGGTCAGGATGCTCTCGTGCTATATTGGGGATATTCGTTACAAGGCGAACCATTTGTTACAGCAATCTTCCATTGACCCGCTTACCCAAACAGTTTGTCTCCGCTGCTGCAAGCCGGTTAGTTTTGAATTTTGCCGCTATGGTATTTCTGGGAGTTACCTTCTTCCTAACTTGGCAAAATAGTGCCTGGCAAAATCTCTTTGGTTGGGGAGGACTTGCATTTTTAATTTGTGGCCTGATTGTCTCAGGTGCTGTCATCGGCGCTGTGTCTACCCGTCTGCATCAGGGTATTGTAGCGATAGCTGTTTCTCGCAGCAACAAAGAACTCAGTACCGCGCAAGTAGCCATGATTCGTTGGACTGGAACGGCCGTGTTGCTAGCGCAGGTTTTACTGGTCTATTATTTGACCGCTTGGGCATTCGAAGTTTGGCTGGCAAATTACGCGCCTTAATTACGCGTCGTCAATTCTTCCGTTTACTGTGATTGCAATTCTCTGGTGCCCATTGTCATCCTGGGCCCGTTCCAGCATTCGTCCGTCGACGTTTTTGCAGTTTTTGCACCATGGGATAGCAGATTAATGCGATGGCAATTGCAATACAGGCCGCAGAGATGGGGCGGGTGAGGAAAATGCTGACATCTCCATGAGAACCCAACAGGGACTGTCGCAATGAGCGTTCAGCAAGAGGCCCAAGCACGATTGCCAGGACAGCGGGGGCGACCGGATAGTTGAGTTTCCTGAGCAAATAACCGACAACTCCAAAAAGCAGCATCAGCCATACGTCGTGCATGGTTTGGGTAGGTGCATAGCCTCCGACTACGCACAGAATGTATATTACCGGTGCGAGAATGCTGAAGGGCAGTGTAAGAATCTTGACGAATATCGGGATGAACGCCAGATTGATCAACAGCGTGGCAAAGTTTGCAATATACAGCGAACCGATCAAACCCCAGACGAACTCCGGGTTTTCAGTAAACAAAAGCGGTCCTGGCCGCAGTCCCCAGATAATCATGCCGCCGAGCAGAATCGCGGTCGTCGGAGATCCGGGGATTCCCAACGTGATCATCGGCAGCATGGAACCTGTCGAGGCAGCGTTGTTGGCTGCTTCCGGTGCAGCGACACCGGAAATATTTCCCTTACCAAAACTGTCCGGATCTTTGCTGAAGGTTTTTGCAAGACCGTACGACATAAGTGATGCCGGGGTAGCGCCTGCCGCCGGCAGGGTTCCGACAAAATACCCCAAGGCTGAACCCATACTAGTCGTCTTGATGTAATTGCTAATGTCCTTGAAATTGTGTTTCATCCGCTGCCAAGAAATGGTCACTTTATGAACCATTACCTCGCCTCTGGTGGTTTCAAGGGTCCAGAGCATTTCACCGATACCGTAGATGCCGATCGCAAGCACCAAAAAGTTGATTCCATGGAGAAAACCGTCGATATCACCGAAAATCAGCCTCGGCTGACCTGAGATGATGTCCAGTCCAACGGAAGCCATTACCAGTCCAATCAGGATGGAGAACACGGTTTTGGGAATGTCATCTCCACCTAGGCCGATAAATGTCGCGAAGGCCAAAACCATGAGTGCGAATTCTTCGGGTGGACCAAACTTGAGTGCGAAAGATGCCAAAGGCGGAGCGAATGCGGTGAATAGTACGACTGAAATCGTACCGCCCACGAACGATGCAACAGCAGCAGCTGTCAATGCCCTGTCAGCATGCCCTGCCTGTGCCAGAGGTCGGCCATCAAAAACTGTTGCTACCGCAGTCGAAGCACCTGGTATTCCTAGGGTAATTGAACTGATAGCTCCTCCATACATCGCACCGTAGTAGATTGCAGCGAGGAAAATAATCGCTGCTGTCGGAGGCACCAGAAATGTAATTGGCAATAGAATTGCAACGCCGTTTACCGACCCGAGTCCCGGCATCGCGCCAATCAGCAGCCCTAGGGTACAGCCAACAATAATCATTGTCAGATTGAGCGGCTGCATCGCCTCCGCCAGGCCGCCAATTAAATGCAGGACGATTTCTTCCATTGCTAGGTCAGGTGTCGCTTAGAGTGAAGTTGAATATCCTTGCTTTCTGTGGAATTTGTTGCAAATCCATAAGTTCCGATATCGGTACTGCTGATAGAAGAATCGACTGTTGCGACAAATCTTGGTTACTGACGCATCTCAATGGGAGTTTTACGAATACATCAAATCGTAAATCGGATAGAACAAAGGTTCTGATATCGATTTGGGAAGTGGAATCTTCAATGCCCATTCAAACAGGCAGAATATGAAGATCGGAACCACAATCATCATAGTGACTGTTACTAGCCAGGAGTGTCGGCCAACAAACTTCAAATAGAATAGAAGAAACAGAAAAAGTGCGACATAGATGCCGAGCAGGTGCGTTACAACCAGCAGAAATACAATTGATCCGGCTGAAATCCCAACCAACAGTACGGTTTCACGTGTCATAAACAGATCAAGGTTGGTCGATTCTGGAGTTACTTTTCGAAACCATCGCACTATCGTGAGCAGGCATGCGAGCAGCATACCCGTCGACAGCCAGAATGGCCAGGCACCGGATCCCGGTCCACGTTCGGGTACCCAATCGATACGAAGTTCGGCACTCTTGACCATCAATCCAATGGAGCAGAGAGCCAGCAATATAGCGATTAAGAGTTCTGCGGTTCGAACTGTCATTGTCACTTACCACTCAGTTTTGTTCTGCTGTTCCGGGTTGGGAAAGTCTCAAATTTGAGCAAACAAATCCAAGTCGCGTTCATCCCGGACTGCTGCCAAGTACTGTTTACCGGTGCGACGCTTGCGTCGCACCGGTAAACGTTGAAGTATGTATGAGCGAGTTATTCGCCAGTAATCGCGGATGCGCCGACTGTTTCAATCAAGTCCTTATGAAGTGCGATTTGCTCCTGGTGATAAGTGCCGAGGTCGTCACCTGACAGCCACTGATCACATGCCAGCCCGTCATCTGTACAGAACTGTTGCCACTCTTCCGAATCGAAGAGGGCTTTAAACAGAGCAATGTACCAGTCCTGTGCTTCCTTGGACATTTCCGGAGGACCGTTGATGGAGCGTTGCATGTAGTATTGCATGTCCACGCCGAGCTCCTTCGCGGTAGGAACATCAGGATACGCAGGAAGGCGTTCTGCTGTGAACTGAACAATTGGCTTGGTCTCACCAGCTCGATAGAATTCGTTTTGTTCAGCTGGGTTGTTGACGGTTGAATCAACATGATTACCCACCAGGTTTTTCGCTACGGTCCCACCGCCGGGGAAAGGAATATAGGTTACGTCGTATCCAAATTCTTTTTCCATCATGGCAGTCAAGATCGAGTCTTCCTGACCGGTTCCGGTTCCGCCGACTTTCCAGGTGTTGCCAACTGCTTTGACAGCTGCTACGTAACTGTCCAGATCAGTAATATCGTCACGCGAGCTGTTCACCCAAAGCACGAAATTATCAACAGCCATACGACCGATTGGCGTGAAGTTTGACACATCGACACCAATACCTTTCTGGATGACAGGCGTCGTGTAGAAACTGTTCAGCGTAACCAAAATGGTGTGGTCGTCTCCTGCTTTGTCCTGAAGGTAACGAAGAGCTTCAGCTCCTGAACCCCCGGGCTTGTTTATCGGAATGATCGGCCGCGGAGACAGATCTTTCTGTTCAGCCAAGCCCTGCAGCAAACGCGCAATCTGGTCTGCGCCACCACCCGCGCCAGCCATAATGATCAACTCGATTGGTTTTTTGGGTGACCAATCAGCCATAGCTGGTGATTGCAGTCCTAAGCATGTAACGACGACGGCTGCGATGAGCACGGCGATCGTTTTCATTTTTGAAATGATTGTTACCATAAGTAAATATCCTCGTATTGGGAACTGTTTATGTTTAGCACGTGGTTTACCAAGTGCCACGAGTAAAGAGGCATTGTAAAACAAAACAAATTGAATTGTATTTTTCAATGATGGTCTGCATCAATCGCACCATTTTGTCTGCACCTCCGCCTTGACCAGCCACAACTACGAAGTCGACCGGTTTTTGGGGTTCAAAAGCAGAAACAACCTGCACTTGTATCAGCGACATAACGGCCAGTGCGCATACACTGAATGCAACTGCCATTGTTGTCTGAGTTGTGCATATAGCATACCGCAAGTTTACAATACGTTGTATATTGTATACGATATACCGCCTATGACCTTGATTTTTCCGGCAAATACCGACCTTCAGTAGCGTATTTGGTAAATCAATAAGAATTACCAAAATTCAAACGCAATATAAGGGTCTGCGTGTCGTTTAAAATGAATTCCGTTATACACTCCAAGCTGATTCCTATTAACAGAGTTGACAAATGTTTGTTCATGAGTACCAGGCAAAGAAACTTCTGAAGAGATTCGGATTTTTCTTTCCAGATGGTGAAGTTGCGCACTCTGAAGGAGAAGCGCGTGCACTGACTGAGCGTTTGTCCGGTGACGATTGGGTGGTTAAAGCTCAGATTCTGGCCGGTGACAGAGGAAGGTTTGGTGGTATCAGGAAAGCGAAGAGTGCCAGTGATGTCGAAAAAGAAACCAGGAATTTGTTGGGTAGCACTCTGGTTACGCCTCAAACCGGTGTAGATGGAATTAAAGTAAATACTGTCTACATTGAACAGGCGGTGAAAATTGAGCGCGAACTCTATCTTGCCATTCTGCTGGACCGCTATCAGCGCGAACTGGTGTTGCTGGCATCGCAGCGCGGCGGAACTGGAATTGAAACTGCACTGGAGGGTGCCCCTGGCACACTGCATCGACTAGGTTTATCCGTCGATGAAGTCCCTGATGAGGAAATTTTGCTTGAGTTGGCAGACACAATGGGTCTGAGTGGTGAACTCGCTAAAGACTATGTCCAAATCTGCCGTAATTTGCATCGGGCGGTGAATGAACTGGATGCACTGTCGATCGAACTGAATCCACTGGCCGTCGTTGAAGAAAACTGGTTAGCGACACTGGACGTCAAAATGGAAATCGATGACAACGCACTCTTTCGACACGACGAATACTCAGAAATTCGGGAACACAATCGATTGCATGACCGTAAATTTCGCGCTCAAAGCGGCTTCAACTACGTGCAGCTGGAAGGAAACATTGGGCTTTTGGTTGGTGGAGCCGGATTGGCACTGGCGACAATGGACCTGTTGAAACTGCATCAGCTTGAACCTGCTAATTTTTTGGATCTCCCACCAATTGCAACCCGTCAGGATGTCGCAAATGCGTGTCAGACAGTTTTGCAAGCTGCATCGGTTGATGCATTGTTTGTCAATGCGGTGGGAGGCGGTCTAACGCACTGTGATACGATTGCAGAAGGGTTGATTACCGTTCACATGCAGGAGAAAATTCGCTGCCCGATTGTTGTTCGATTCGCTGGCACTAAACGCGAACACGGACTGACGCTGTTGAAGAACTACCGGGTCCCCATTGAATATGCAGAAACGATGGACGAGGCAATCGAAATTTTACGTCGTAATATCAGGAGATGACTGGATGGGCATTCTGGTCAACTCTAGAACTCGGGTACTGTGTCAAGGTTTTACAGGCTACCGCGCCAGTTTTTTTGCGCATCGGGCAATTGAATACGGCACAAAAATTGTCGGCGGTGTGGTGCCTGGCCGCGGTGGTCAGACCCACTTGAATCTACCGGTTTTCAATACTGTGAAAGAGGCACGCGAACAGACGAACGCTTCAGCCTCGGTGCTGTTCGTACCACCCGAAGCAGCCAAGGACGCAGTGATTGAGGCCATTGAAGCTGGAATTGAACTCATTGTCTGTATTACTGAAGGTATACCCATCCTGGATATGCTGCGAATCAAGCAACACCTCGAAAACACTTCGGCACATCTGATCGGTCCCAATTGCCCCGGCATCATTACCCCTGGACAGTGCAACATCGGAATAATGCCCGCATCCATTTATCAGCAGGGAAAAATCGGTGTGGTATCAAGGTCCGGTACTCTGTTCTATGAAGCGGTTGCACAGCTTTGTCGCGAGGGTCTCGGCCAGTCAACGTGTATTGGGATTGGTGCAGACGTAGTATCCGGAATGACCTTTGTCGATTGCCTCGAACTTTACAAGCATGACGCAGGTACCGAAGCGGTTTTGCTGATCGGTGAAATTGGCGGTGCAGTGGAGGAGGAAGCCGCCGAATATCTTGCGAGCGTAAATTATCCCAAGCCGGTGATTGCCTATATCGCCGGGCGGAATGCACCACCATACCTTCGTATGGGACACTCAGGTGCCATCATCGCCGCTGGCAGGGGCGGTACCGACAAAAAGATTGAGGCATTGCGGGATGCCAATGTCATTGTAGTTAACTCACCCGTTGAAATCGGAACGACCGTACGTCGCGCAGTTCGTTAATTGAAGCTGCGCATATTTGTTGTTTTCAACCATCAACCCCAAACGAATTACAGGGAGCTAACGTGAAAGTACACGAATTTCAGGCTAAAGAAATTCTGAGAAACGGTGAAGTCGAAACGCCGAGCGGTGTGGTTTGTCATTCGCTGGATGAGGTTCCACAAGCCTTGAAGCAGCTAGGAGGAAGTGTCTGGGTCGTCAAGGCTCAAATTCATGCCGGCGGTCGCGGCAAGGGTGGTGGAGTACGTGTTGTTCAAACCGAAGAAGACGCACTCAACGCCTCCCGGGACATTTTGCACCAACCCCTGGTTACCCCACAAACCGGACCGGAAGGTCAAATCGTGCGAAAGCTGCTGATCGAAGAAGGCATCGGAATCCAATCGGAGATCTATGCGGGGCTGGTTGTAGACCGAGGTTCACAACGGGTTGTGTTGATGATCAGCCCTGAAGGTGGCATGGAAATCGAGGAAGTTGCAGCGGCGACTCCAGAAAAAATTCTAAAAACCCAAATTGATCCCGAAGTGGGATTGACCACTGAGAACGCTAGCACTGCTGCCCGCTTTGCAGGTGTTCCTGAACCATTGACTGAAAAAGCCGCCCGATTTCTTCAGGCACTTTACCATGCATTTTGGGACAACGATGCCTCACTTGCTGAAATTAACCCCCTGGTCGTAACCACATCAGGCGATGTTATTGCTTTGGATGCGAAGATGACATTTGATGAGAGTGCACTGTTTCGCCATCCCGAAATCGTAAAATACCGCGACCTTGATGAAGAATCGCCCGCTGAAATCGAAGCTTCGGATGCAGGTCTGTCCTACATCTCGCTTGATGGCAATATTGGTTGTCTGGTGAACGGTGCAGGATTGGCCATGGCAACCATGGACATCATCAAATTGTATGATGGAGAGCCCGCCAACTTCCTGGATATAGGCGGTGGTGCGACAACTGAACAGGTTGTTGCAGCGTTTAAAATCATGCTTCGAAACAAGCAGGTCGAGGCTGTACTTGTGAATATTTTTGGTGGCATTATGCGATGCGATGTGATTGCTGAAGGTCTGGTGACTGCGCTGAAGCAGATCGACACCAATGTACCGGTGGTCGTACGTCTGGAAGGAACCAACGTTGAAACCGGGCGACACATTCTCGCAGAATCGGGATTGACTTTAACAATAGCGGACGATATGGATGATGCCGCCGCAAAAGTCGTACAGGCTGCCAGGAGTTAACGAAATGTCGATTTTGATCAACCGGGACACTCGCGTGATCACGCAAGGCATGACAGGCAAGACCGGCCGCTTTCATACAGGTAACTGCCGAGCTTATGCAAACGGTGAAGCGGCATTTGTTGCTGGTGTGACACCTGGTCGAGGTGGACAAGATGTTGATGGCATTCCAGTTTATGATTCAGTTGCAGAAGCCAAACGGGAGACCGGTGCAACAGTATCCGTTGTCTATGTGCCACCTCCGTTCGCAGCCGCCGCAATTGACGAAGCGGTTGAAGCGGAACTGGAACTCGTCATATGCATCACGGAAGGCATTCCGGTATCTGACATGATTAAAACGCGCCGCAAAATGGAGTCGGGCAGTACGATTCTTGTTGGTCCGAATTGCCCGGGAGTAATTACGCCAGACGAAATCAAAATTGGAATAATGCCGGGTTATATTCATCAGAAGGGTCGAGTCGGTGTGGTGTCCCGTTCCGGCACTCTGACGTATGAGGTTGTCGGTCAGTTGAGAAAACTAGGCATCGGTCAGTCTACCTGTGTGGGTATTGGTGGTGACCCGGTTAACGGTACCAAGCACAAGGATGTCATCAAGTGGTTCGATGAAGACCCAGAAACAGATGCAATCGTCATGTGTGGGGAGATTGGTGGAACCGACGAAGAAGACTGTGGTCGCTGGGTTGCTGAAAACGCCACGAAACCCGTGGCAGCTTTCATTGCCGGTGCGACAGCCCCGCCCGGAAAAAGAATGGGTCACGCAGGTGCCATTATTGCGGGTGGCAAAGGGACTGCAGGGGAAAAAATCTCCGTGCTCAGGGAGTGCGGGGTGCACGTCACTGAAAACCCGGCAGGTATCGGAGAGCTCGTCAAAAGCCTGATCAGTTAAGCTTTAATTGCAGTGCAAGTCCGGCACGTGTGACTGCTGGCGGTTAATGCCAGATATCAGGCATTTCGCCTTTACGTTTTTCCATGAAAGCCTGCAATTCCTCATCGATTGCTGGATCCATTGGGGGCATTTCATATTCCGCTAGCATGCGTTTCCATTTCACATTTGCCCGTTGGGCAATGTCCGTTGAACCTTCTTCCACCCACTGCTCATAGGGCGGGGTTGTGAAGAGCTCAGACTCATAAAACGCATTTTCATAGTGTTCCAGGGTATGAGCGCTGCCAAAAAAGTGACCGCCCGGTCCAACCTCTTCGAACGATTCGGTTGTAAACTGGTCGGGTTCAAGTGAGATGCCTTTCACCATTGTATGGAGCGCTCCCAAGTAGTCTGCATCGATGACAAGTTTTTCGTAACTGACGGTCAGGGCACTCTCCATCCATCCAGCGGCATGCAGCACAAAGTGTGCGCCGCAAAGTATTGCTGCATTGAGTGAATTGACACTTTCGTTAGTTGAGTGAGCATCAACGCAGGGTGAACTGGTAAAACCTCCGCTACAGCGAAGTGGCACACCGAATCGTCTGGCAATCTGACCAACAACATAAGAAGAAGCGACCGATTCTGCCGTGCCAAAGGTTGGCGAACCTGCGCGCAAATTGACGGTTGTAATGAAATTGCCAAAAACTGCAGGCGAACCGGGACGCACCAGCTGACCGAGCGCTACACCGACCATGACTTCAGCAAGTGACTGAACGGTAGCAGCTGCAATCGTGACAGGTCCGGTGGCACCACTCAGTACAAATGGAACAACCACGGGGCACTGATTCGCTTCTGCATAAGCCCGCAAGGCGCCAGACATGGCACCATCATAAACCAATGGAGAATTCATGTTGATATTGCCGCTGATCACACAGTGGCTGTCGACAAATTCTTCGCCAAACAGAATCCGAGCCATTGCAATGGAATCCAGAGCTCTCTCTCGGGTGGTAACCGATCCCATGAAGGGCATATCGGAATAACGCATGTGAGAGTAGACCATGTCGAGATGACGTTTGTTGACTGGCAGTTCAACCGGTTCACAAACGGTTCCGCCGGAGTGATGCAGCCATGGTGACATGTAGGCGAGTTTGACAATATTCTGGAAATCTTCGATCGTACCGTAGCGACGGCCGCGGTCAAGGTCCGATACAAATGGAGAGCCATAAGCCGGTACGAAAACGACATGTTTACCACCCAGTCTGGCAGAGCGCTGTGGGTTTCGGCCATGCATTACAAATTCGCTGGGCACTGTTTTGATCAAGCTGCGTAAATAACCCCGATCAAATCGTACGCGTTCCCCCTTGACATCAGCACCACCCGCCTGTTTCCAAATCTGCAGCGCTTCATCATCGCCCCTAAACTCGACTCCAACTTCTTGAAGCAGTTCTTCTGTCTTGTCTTCAATCAGCTCAAGACCTTCCTCACTCATCATATCGTAAGGCGGGATTTCTCTTACCAGGCCAGCATTGATGACTGGCGCGCTGGTATGCAGACTTCGCCGCTTGAGTCGCCCGCGGCTAGCTACGGTTGTCTGAGGTGCAGTTGCCATCTAATGCTCGGAAATTTCTTTACCAAGTTAATCAATCACGCTACGAATTTACTAAAATGATGAAATAGCATTGTGTATTTTAGTGGTTCTACTTCGAATATCCGAGAAGAAATCCAATGCTTTGGAAGCAGTAAAGGAATATTATCAATCAAGGGATTGCATACAATATACCACTCTCTGGACTGAGCAGAATCGGTTAACCTGACAGGGGCTAGCTTAAGGTTAGAGCAGTCGGTCAGGTCAGTAAAAAAGAGCATTATGATCGCTGATTTAAACAACTTAACGACTCGTCGACGCGGCTATGCGAGACCCACTTTTCTGCCTAAGGGCCGTCAGGTCGACCCGCAACACAAGGTTCAAGTTCAACAGCTGTTGGGAACCGCTGAACTTCGACGGGACTTGCTGATCGAATATTTACACCTGATTCAGGACCATTTTGGTTGCCTGCATTCTGATCATTTGGTCGCTCTCGCATCGTTGATGCGCCTTCCGATGGCAGAAGTCTACGAGACCGCGACTTTCTATGCGCATTTTGACGTCATTACTGAAGCCGACAAACTACCACCACCGATAACTATTCGAGTCTGCGACAGCCTGACCTGCGAGATGTTCGGCGCGCAGGAACTGATGGCTCAGTTATCGAAAAAATCGAACTCAGAGGTGCGTGTCGTGCGAGCACCCTGCATGGGGCGGTGCGACAAGGCTCCGGTCGCGGAAGTCGGTCACAATCATATTGATCACGCAGACGTCAACGGCATCTGCAGGGCAATTGAATCAAAAGATCTTCATCCCGTCATCCCACAATATGAAAGTTTTGAAGATTATCGCGCACAAGGTGGATATCAACTGCTTGAGCAGTGTCACCGCGGAGACAGAAGCGCTGATGAATTGGTGTCCATTCTCCAGGATTCTCCGCTTCGAGGTCTAGGTGGCGCAGGGTTTCCGACTGGATTTAAGTGGAAAATCGTACGCGGTTATTCAGGTCCCAGGCTGATGGCAGTTAATGCGGATGAAGGTGAACCGGGCACATTCAAGGATCGATACTATCTTGAACACGAACCGCACCGTTTTCTGGAAGGAATGGCAATAGCAGCCTGGGTTGTCGAAGCTGAAACGGTTTACATTTACCTGCGTGATGAGTATCCAGCAGTGCGTGAAATATTGCTCACTGAAATTGAAAATGTGAGGCAAGCGGGACTTTTTGGTAATTCCAGAATTGAATTGCGACGTGGGGCCGGCGCCTACATTTGTGGTGAAGAGTCGTCGATGATTGAGTCAATCGAGGGTAAGCGCGGATTGCCTCGGCATCGTCCACCTTACGTTGCTGAGTGCGGAATCTTTGGACGACCGACACTGGTGCAGAATGTCGAAACGCTTTACTGGGTACGCGACATAGTCGAAAGAGGTGTTGACTGGTTTGCAAGTCACGGCCGGAACGGTGGGAAGGGTCTTAGAAGCTACTCTGTTTCTGGACGAGTTGCGAAACCGGGAGTAAAACTCGCACCCGCTGGAGTCACGGTACGTGAACTGATTGATGAATTTAGCGGCGGCATGCTGCCTGGACACCAATTCAAAGCCTATTTACCAGGTGGCGCTTCGGGTGGAATTCTTCCGGCATCGATGGACAATTTACCACTCGATTTTGGCACTCTGGATCAATATGGGTGCTTTGTCGGCTCGCATGCTGTTGTTATCTTGAGCGATCAGGATAATATGAAGGATGTCGCTCTAAATCTTATGCGGTTTTTTGAAGACGAAAGCTGCGGTCAGTGTACACCATGCCGAGTCGGTACTGAAAAGGCGGTCAAACTGATGGAACGCGATATTTGGCAGGAGGGTGTTCTGAATGACATCAGCCAGGCGATGACTGATGCCTCGATCTGTGGATTGGGTCAAGCCGCAGCGAATCCGCTGCTATCGATCATCAAATATTTTGAGGATGATTTGACATGCAAAACGGTGTGAGTATTAGTTTCAAACTTGACGGAGTCGAAGTCGCGGCATCTGCCGACGAAACCATTTGGCAGGTTGCCAATCGGCATCAGAATCAACTGCCACATCTTTGTTATTCGCCAGAGCCTGGATATCGGGCAGATGGCAATTGTCGGGCATGCATGGTAGAGATTGAAGGTGAGCGGGTTCTCGCTGCCTCGTGTATTCGTAAACCTACCGAGGGAATGAAGGTCAAAACCAATAGCCAACGGGCAAAGTTATCCCGCCAATTGGTATTCGAAATGCTGGCCGCTGACCAACCCAACCAGGAAATTGCTCATGACCCTGATTCACGTTTCTGGCAATGGACTCGCGAGGTGCAACCTGAGATGGGACGAATGCCGCAACGAAGTTCCCCTTCCCCTGATCGAAGCCATTCAGCAATGGGCGTGTATCTTGACGCGTGTATTCACTGTAATCTTTGTGTACGAGCCTGTCGAGAAGTCCAGGTCAACGATGTCATTGGCATGGCCTACCGGGGACATCATTCTAAAATTGTGTTTGATTTTGATGATCCGATGGGCAACAGTACCTGTGTTGCTTGTGGTGAGTGTGTGCAAGCCTGCCCCACCGGCGCTCTAATTGAGTCAGCAGTGATTGACAGTGCCGGTGTCAACAGACACATTCCGGTTAACGAAGTCGAAAGTGTCTGTCCCTACTGCGGCGTGGGTTGCCAGATCAAATATCAAATCAATGAAGACAAGATTGTTGCGGTGCAGGGTAAAGATGGTCCTGCAAACCATAACCGACTTTGTGTCAAAGGCCGATTCGGGTTCGACTATGTTCGTCATCCACACCGTTTGACCAAACCGCTTATTCGGCGAGATGGGGTCAATAAGCATGCGGATGATAGGGTTGATCCTGCCGATCCCTCAAGCCACTTTCGTGAGGCAGAATGGGACGAAGCGTTGGATTTGGCAGCAGAGGGATTTAGAAAAATTCTAGAAAAATCCGGCTCAAAAGGTCTTGCGGGATTCGGGTCCGCCAAAGGCTCAAATGAGGAAGCCTATCTTGTTCAAAAGCTCGTCCGAACCGGATTTGGCACCAATAATGTTGATCACTGTACCCGGTTATGTCACGCGTCTTCGGTCGCGGCGCTTCTGGAAGGTATTGGTTCTGGTGCGGTCACCGCACCATTCACTGCATGTGAGGATTCTGACGTCGTTATCGTCATCGGTGCCAATCCAACCGAAAACCATCCTGTGGCCGCGACATTCTTCAAACAAGCCAGGAAACGAGGCAGCGAACTAATTGTGATGGACCCGCGCGGGACTGTCTTGTCTCGACATGCCACTCACATGCTGCAATTCAATCCCGGTACCGATGTTGCACTTCTCAATGCCATGCTCAATGTCATCATTGAAGAGGAACTCTATGACACAGAATATGTTGGCCGATTTACCGAAGGCTTCGAAAATCTGAAGCAACACATCAAACCATTCACTCCAGAAGAGATGTCCTTGATTTGCGGTATTGATGCTGAAACATTGCGTTCTGTTGCGAGAAAGTTCGCCAACGCGGAACGTGGCATCATATTTTGGGGAATGGGTATCTCACAGCATACACACGGAACCGACAATGCGCGCTGTCTGATAGCACTGGCAACAATTACCGGTCATGTCGGTCGTCCCGGAACAGGTCTTCACCCGTTGCGCGGTCAGAATAACGTGCAGGGTGCTTCTGACGCCGGCCTGATCCCAATGGTCTATCCGGACTATCAGGCTGTCGATGTGGAAAATATTCGCGCCAAATTTGAAGATGCCTGGGGCACCAGCCTCGACCCGCAAAAGGGGTTAACGGTGGTGGAAATTATGGATGCGGTTTATGCAGGAGAAATACGCGGCATTTATGTAATGGGCGAAAATCCAGCGATGTCGGATCCTGATGTCCAGCATGCGCGCGAAGCCTTGGCACGACTCGATCATCTGGTCGTGCAGGATCTTTTTGTAACCGAGACTGCGTTCCATGCTGATGTTGTGTTGCCTGCTTCGGCTTGGCCTGAAAAAGACGGTACGGTCACCAACACCAATCGTCAGGTTCAAATGGGTCGAAAGGCACTGTCACTTCCTGGGGATGCGAGACAGGACTGGTGGATCATTCAAGAAATAGCTCGTCGATTGGGGCTCGATTGGAGTTATTCAGGTCCGGACGAAGTTTATGCGGAGATGGCCGAGCTGATGCCGTCACTTGACAATATCTCCTGGCAACGGCTGGCAGATGAGAGCTCAGTTACCTATCCCTGTGATGCGTCGGATGTCGCCGGCAACGAAATCGTGTTTGGTGATGGATTTCCGACTGGTACCGGGCGCGCAAGACTTGTACCAACAACTTATACGCTCCCTGACGAGCAGCCAGATGATCGGTATCCAATGATTTTGACTACTGGCCGACAACTGGAGCATTGGCATACGGGGTCGATGACCCGTCGTAGTGCAATCCTGGACGAGATCGAACCGGAAGCCGTGGCCAGTCTTTCACCGAGTCAGTTAGAGATGCTTGAAATTCAGCCGGGTGAGATGATCAGCATTGAGACTCGACGCGGCAAAATTGAAATTATGACTCGAAGTGATAGTGCGGTACCTGAAGGAGTTGTCTTCATCCCGTTCTGCTATACCGAAGCTGCGGCCAATCTTTTGACCAATCCCGCTTTGGACCCGATCGGTAAGATCCCGGAGTTTAAGTTTTGCGCGGCGCGCGTTGACAAATTATCAGTCGTGTAAGACACCGACTTTTCAGAGCGTCAGTAACTGTCGAGAGGGTAGTATTCGGCTCCGTGTGATCGAGTCACCTGCACACTGTCTGCAATATCGGGTCTGAATTACTCGCCCAACTTGTCGCCAGCTTTGATTTTGTATTCCCCAGCGAATTCCTGCGCGGAGACCTTACCCGCATTACCGCGTAAGCGTTGCACTACAATTTCACCACCTTTGGCAGCGATGTGGATGCCCTGGTCAGTAATGTCTGTCACAGTGCCGGGGGCACTGTTGGACTTGCTGGATTTGTAGCAGTCGTAGACTCTAACGACGCCACCTCGATAAATCGTCCAGGCACCAGGTTGTGGATTGGTTCCTCGAATCAGGTTGTACACCTGATCTACCGGTTTATTCCAATCAATGATCGCATCATTCTTTCCACACCAGCCCTCATAACTGCCAGCGTTTGGATTTTGTGGAATTCTTGGCGCGGTGCCATTTTTCACCATGTCCAACGCTTCAATCATGGCATCAACGCCAAGCGGAAACAATTTGTTGAAATAAAGGCTTCCTAGGGTGTCGTCAGGTTTGATATTAACCTTCTTTTGCAACAGAATTGGTCCTGTGTCCAAGCCATCATCCGGCCAGAATATTGTTAATCCCGATTTTCGCTTACCCTGAATAATCGGCCAGTTAATGGAACTTGGCCCCTTGTGGTCCGGCAGCAGGGAAGGGTGGTATTGAATCGATCCATACTTTGGAATGTTCAGAACGTAGGATGGAACGATCAGTGTGACGTATGCCATGATGCAAAGATCGGCATTGTGCGAACTCATCGAATCCGCAGCTTCCTGAGTTTTGTAAGACGCCGGCTGCAGCACAGGTATGCCTACCTGTTCAGCCGCCTGTTTTAGTGGGTCGGGCCTGCTTCCGCTATCCGGTGCGCAATAGACAGCGACCACATTTTCACCCCGTTCCAACAGACGTTTGAGGACAGCCTCTCCGAACGCCTGCTGACCGTGAACTATTAATCTCATCTTGAATCTCCTTAAACTGCACCCGCCTCTCGGAGCGTTTCAATCTCACTTTCGTTGTAGCCGAGCACATCGGTCAAAATATCGGTGGTGTGTTCACCAAGCAACGGTGAGCGTTTTACCTCAGTTGGAGAGTTTGATAGCTTGATCGGGTTGCCGACCGTACGGTATTTCCCGCGTTCTGGGTGATCAACCTCGACTACTGTGCCAGTTTTTATCAGGGCTTCTTCGTTAATCAATTCTTCAATTGACAGTATTGGACCGCAGGGGACATTCAGCGGGTTAAGAGTTTCCATGACTTCGAATTTGGTTTTTGTTTTGGTCCACTCTTCGATCATCGCAAAACACTGATCCAATTTTGGCAGTCGAACCTGAGGGGTCGACCATTCAGGATCATCAATCAAATCCTCACGTCCAATGACACGCATCAGGTGAGCCCAGCCTGGAGGTTGAATGATGACGTACACGTAGTCATTCGGTCCGCCGGGTTTGGTTTTGACTGCCCAGCCGGGTTGTCCGCCGCCCGATGCATTTCCGCTTCTCGGTACGGAACTTCCAAACTCACCATTCGGGTATTGAGGGTATTCAGTCAACGGTCCGTGCTGCAGGCGCTGCTGATCGCGGAACTTAACGCGGCACAGATTCATCACACCGTCCTGCATGGCGCATTCCACTCGCTGGCCGAGCCCGGTTGATTGTCGATGCACCAATGCAGCCAGAATACCGATTGCCAGATGAAGTCCGGTACCTGTATCACCGATCTGTGCCCCAGTCACTGTTGGCGGACCGTCATCAAAACCAGTGGTGCTGGCGGAACCACCTGTGCATTGAGCGACATTTTCGTAAACCTTGCAATCCTGATACGGACCTTTTCCAAAGCCTTTGACGGACGCGTAAATGATTCCGGGGTTGATTTCATGAATTTTTTCCCAGGGAAACCCCATTCGATCCAAAGCTCCTGGAGCGAAATTTTCTACGAGTACATCACAACAGCGAAGAAGACGTTCAAAAACTTCTTTGCCCTTTTCGTTTTTGGTGTCAAGAGTAATTGAGCGCTTATTGTGGTTCAGCATCGTAAAGTAAAGACTGTCGACATCGGGAATGTCTCGCAGTTGACCGCGAGTCGCATCACCGACACCGGCCCGTTCGACTTTAATTACATCTGCTCCAAACCATGCGAGCAGTTGGGTGCATGTCGGACCCGACTGAACATGTGTCATGTCCAGGATTCGAACGCCATCCAAGGCTTTACTCATTAAAGTTTCTCCCCAAATTTAATTTGAATACAGAAAATTACTTATACATCGTTTGAGCCTTGGTCCCGGGAGCATATTCAGAGGGATCAACCCAGATGTTGATCACAGCAGACAGTCCTGATTTGTGGACTTGCTCTCTTGCGCGAAGTAGGGCAGGTTCAATCTGACTGGGATCGTGTACTTCTTCACCATAGCCACCCAGCATTTCGGCAAAACGGGAAAATGGTACATCACCCAACAGGTTGCCGACATCTCCGCGTTCGGCCCCGTATTTGGCAATTTGACCATATCTTATCTGGTTCATCGCACTGTTGTTCCCGATCACTGCAATATAGGGTGCACCAAATCGATTGGCTGTTTCCATATCGAAAGCCGTCATGCCAAATGAGCCATCTCCGTAATAACAGAGCACTTCTTTGTGCGGATGGGCAAGTTTGGATGCCATGGAAAAAGATGTTCCGACTCCAAGTGTTCCAAGCGGTCCGGGGTCCATCCAGTGTCCCGGTGTACGCGGCTGCACGGCTTGAGCGGATATGGTTACGACATCTCCACCATCGCCAATGTAAATTGTGTCTTCAGTGAGGAAATTGTTAATCTCCCAAGCCACCCGATATGGATGAATGGGGTTGCGGTCCGACATAAACAGCGGCATGAGTTTTTGTGTGCGCTCATGTTCTTCCGCTCGCAGATTGTTCAGCCAGTTTTTTCGTTCTGTGCTATTGGCGGCTGTTTTACCTCCTGCTGCTTCGACTACGGCACTAAGGATAGTGCCAGGATTACCAACAAGTCCGAGCGATATGTCGCGATTCTTGCCAACTGTTCGGTAGTCCATATCAATTTGAACAACAGTTGCCTTGGAACGAAGCCTTCTTCCGTATCCCATACGAAAATCAAATGGCGTTCCCACAATCAGAATCAGATCTGCATTGTTGAATGCAGATCGTCGTGTTCGATGAAAATGGTTGACATCATTCGGAGGCAGAGTACCGCGCGCGGAGCCGTTAAAGTATGCCGGCAAATTGAAGGCACGAATGAATTCAATGGCGGCATCGGTTGAACCGGAAGTCCAGACTTGGGTGCCAAACAGGACACAGGGAGTTTTGGCTTTGGTCAGGAGACTGGCCAACTTGTCAATATCTACCGGATCGCCTAGTGCACCAGTAGAAGCACGGTAAGCGTTTGGACTTGGAATTCGAGCATCTCTCAGATCAATCTCTGCATCAAGAATGTCGCGGGGTATTTCAAGATACGATGGCCCAGGTGCGCCATTGTGACTTTCCCTGCAAGCCATGGAAACCATGTCTGCTATGCGCTCGGTACTACGCACGCCTGCAGAGAATTTAGTGATGGGTGCCATCAAATCAACATGTGGTAGGTCCTGCAAAGATCCCATTTTGTGCTGGCTGAGTGCGCCTTGGCCACCAATGTGCAAAACGGGACTTTCAGCTCGAAATGCATTGGCAATGCCAGTGACGGCATTGGTACAGCCAGGACCAGCTGTGGTAACTACACAACCAGTTTGGAGTGTCTGTCGAGCGTACCCATCTGCAGCATGTGCTGCGACCTGTTCGTGTCGGACATCAATGATGCGTATGCCTTCGTCAATGCAGCCATCGTAGATGTCAATGATATGTCCGCCACAAAGTGTAAAAATCGTGTCAACACCCTCATTTTTCAGGGCTTTGGCGACCAGATGACCGCCTGTAATTATTTCCGAATCCGCAACGACTACCGGTTGCTCTAAGGTCTCGTTTGCTACTGCTTGAGCCATTATTCTTCCCCCGGATTTTGTGAATATTTTGGCATTTTTCTGAATTGTATACAATATACCATACACGTGTTTATCAAGTCAACAGCTTTGGACACACCGTAATGCTGATTGGCCACGCTCACGTTTCCACTGACGATCAAAGTCTGACACTACAGCTAGATTCGCTTCGCGACTTCGGATGCGAGAGAATTTTCGAAGAAAAGCTCAGCGATTCAATTCGCCATCCAATTCTTGACAAAGCTCTTGAATTTGCCAGGGTTGGGATACCTTGGTAATAATATGGCGACTTGACCGACTAAGCCGCTCGTTGCGGGATCTGATTGACACTGTTGCACTGCTTGAATCTCAAGGAGTCCAACTAATGAGTATTCAGGAATCGATTGATACTACGACAAGTAACGGCAAACCTAATTTTTACCTGTTCGGCGCGCTAGCGGAGTTCGAACGGAATTTAATCCGAGAAAAGACCGTGGCCGGACTGCAGGCCGCTCGTGCGCGCCGCCGCCGGTTTGGTCGACAACCCGCATTCGACAAGGTTATGCAGCATCGTGCTGTTGAACTGTATGAGAAACAGAGCCTCACGGTTCGCGAAATATGCGACTTGATGAATATCAGCAGGCCGACTCTCTACAAATATGTAAGAGCAGAATCTCAAATGAAAGAGACGCCCGACGATCAAGTGCATATGGCCGTCAGATAATCCCAAGCTAAGCGTCATGTTTCCAGTGTAACTGACAATGTGCTCCGTGTGATACGCAATAACGACAGGTTTGACGAATTCGAAATCAAGTTCCACCGCGTGACACACACGGGGCGAATCGTAAATTTCTGGGCAGGGTGCCAAGCGTTCCGTGTTGCCTAAAACATGGCTCGATTTGCCGAGTTTCAGAGTTTTAAACAAAGTGGGTGCGTTGATCTCTTCGCAGTAATCCAATACCAAGGTTACGAGAATGTGCTGATCTAATAGACTTGCGGAATGGACTGCCCCGGGTTGCTTGTTCTCTGAATAATAACGACGCAAGTTTGGAGGGAGAAGTCCCAGTGACAGGCGAAAATTCAAAAAACGCATATCTATGTGGAGAAATTTGTCTTGCACTCGCAATTGTTCAGAAATTTCGAGAACAGTCATGCAGCGAATCTAGTCGTTATTGTCGGTTACAGTAATTTCATTCCACTGATAGCGCAACTGCTCCTCAGCGCTTAGATTTTCCCACTCCTCCTCGCTGACGCAACCAGGGCTTGGACCTTTGAAAAACGCGGTGCTGTTGTCACTCTCGTAGACAACCCAAAAATCTGGCTTGTGCTTGTTCCCAAGCGAGTCCCGGCAGAAGGGACGCATGTTCACGGGAGTGATTCCATCAATCCGTGTCGATTCTCTGATCAGAATTTCTCTGTCAAATAGGACTCTAAACGACTCCCCGTATCGGAGACGATGAGGTAGCAACATCGTTGAAATGGTATTCTGGCCATACCGCACAGTGGGATGGAATACGATAACAGCGGTTAGGGAATCATCGTCCCCGTTGCTGTTGATTCTGCCTGTTTCGAAGGCAAACTCGGTGATTACGATGTCCAAATATCCAGAATTGGTCACAGCAATACCATCAAATGATTTTCTGGTGAAGCCATGCAAGTAAATTGGAGGACCGATTTTGTGGCTGCACATAGTAATCCGAAATTTGGGCTTGTCTGTGCGTGACCCACGCCTGCGCACCTACAGCGATTACGATAGCAATAGTCAGGGCGATGTTGATCCACTCATTCGAGGTGAGAGCGAAAAATTGCAAAGATTTCCCGTTTGCGATGGCTGTGCGGAATTGCTCCAATTACGAAACGCCCCAGAAAATCCAACATCGTGATACAACGGCTTGCCTGCAACGTACGCCTGCGAAATGCGATGCACTACTGGGCGCAAGTCGCGGTCCAGCAAGATCAGATTAGCAAGGCAAAATATAGCACATTGCTACTCAGGGGCTACTCACACACCCGTGAATCGCTCAGTTTTGGTGATTGACTGCTGAACGTTGTCTGTGCAATATTGAAAAGTCAATCTGAATTTAATCCAGAATTCAGATCCTTTCAGGAAGCAGCATGATTCAGCCGACTGTACAAAGTGTTAAATAGACTTTTCAACAAGTCCGTCAATCGGCGCTTGTTATACCGCTAGTTTTGGACTTGACAAATGGTGGGTAGTCCCCCGGCGTCCTCACTTCAACCGCGACAGCAGAATTGACTCTACTCCATTTCTTTATATTTATCCCGTATCATTTGCCTCGGCTGTCTATTGTTATCGGACTCAATGGAACACTACAACAACAATTAAAACTGAACTGGTAGCGCGAAAGCTCGTATATGTCCACTCAGGATAGATCTCTAACATTAATCAAATGGATGAAATTGACCGTGGGCCTTTCCTTAACCAGTTTACTATTTGGCTGTGTCTCAGATGAATTTGGAAAGCAGCAAGTTCAAATAACTCCTCCCACTCAAGAGCAGTCAGGCGACTTGGATTTTGAAGCCAGCCTGGATGAGATACTAACACAGTTAAGGGGGGATTTACACCAGAGAGAACACAGTTCCAGGAATCAGATTGCTGAGAACAATGGGTTGAGTAATGGGAAGATTACTGTAGCCCTACCCCATGCGGATGTGAAATCCAATCAAGATGTGCATGTGCAATACCAGACAACATTTGGAGGGAACCATGGGCATGGTGCCCGCAAGGAGAACTATTCGTATTCAGTTGATTCGTACCAGTATTCAGAGACTCGGGTCAATTCAGAGATTTATGGTGGGTCTTTGACTTCTGCCGAATTTTCGGAAAAGATTCGGCTTCCCACCTCCTTTGAAGAATGTGAGAAAACTCCAGAAAACCAAATCCCTAAGCCAGTCATCCATATTCATGACAAATCTGTCTGGACGTTTTCCATACATCATGCTCAATTTGATAGGCTTGATCGTGATCAGTTGATCCCAGTATTCACAATGAAGCACTCTTCCGGCCGCCCCGTTCGAAGTGTCGTAAAGATGGATTCACGCATTCGGTCGGGATCCAATGGTCAAAGTCTTGCGAACCTCAAATTCTCCTGGTATTACGACCCGCCCATTGGTTCCAGGATAAGTAATCAGCTGATTGAGGGGAATCATTTTGATATGGTTGTTGATACAGTGGGTGAACATGTTGTGGCCCTTCGCATGGAAGATGAGAGCGGAGCCTGTGCCGTTCGAGCGGTGAAATTTCTCTCTACAGCCAATGTGCCTTATCAGGTCCCGCGAGTTTCCAGGAAGGCTCTCTATCAAGAAGCAGGGTTTGAATTTGATCTAGAGACTGCTTATCTGGATCAAATTCAGGGGAGGGCGTCTTGGAAACACTCTCAGGGAGAGGGGGTGACAATTGCTTATCTGGATTCCGGCTTGAACTACAACCACCCCTTGGTGGCTCACAATGCGAAGGTCAATGAGGGAGAGATTCCTGGCAATGGTTTAGACGACGATCAGAATGGCAGGGTGGATGACTACACCGGCTATGATTTTTTTCACGACGATCCCTACCCGTTTGATGACAGCGGTCACGGGAGCCAAGTCACAGGTCTGGGGGTTTCGGCGTTGGGTCTGGCTCAAAATGCGCGGGTGCTTCCGGTGAAGGTTTCAGGTATGGGTACCCTTTCCATAGAGACTTTGATTTCGGCGATCCATTACGCTGTGGATTCCGGGGCACAAATTATCAATGTATCCCTTGGTTCCAACTCGCATCGCTTCGATCACCATCTGCGAGTGGCGGCTGAGAATGTCATTGCGTATGCTAAAGCGCATGGTGTGTTAATCGTGGCGGGGGCAGGAAATGATGGTCGACAAAATCCAGATTTCTTTCCAGCGAGTTTCCCATCCGACAATATCATAACCGTGGGAGCTGTCGATGGAAATGGTTTGCCTGCTCCTTACTCAAACTGGGGCGTTCAAATTGATATTGCGGCTCCAGGGGGAACCGACGCAGATATGATAAGTTCCATCTACATGTATAACCCCAAATCATACTTGTTCTCTAAAGCCACAGGAACCTCGCTTGCGACTTCCCTTGTGTCTGGGTTGGCGGCCCAAATACTCAGCATCAATCCTCGACTCTCTCCTGATGAGGTAATTGATATCATCATATCTACAGGAGACGTCTCTCCCGCTCTTCAGGGGAAGGTCAAATCCGCTAGTGTGATCAATGCTCTAAATGCAGTTCTGGCGGCAAAGAAAACATTGACCCAATGAGAGAACCGGTGAATATATTATGAATTGGCTTGCCGGGGTGCGGTGAATCTATAGACCGAAGTTCTAATTCATTCTTCTCGATTCCAGTGGTTAGATATTCTTTTAATTCCAGTGGTACATGAATCAGGAATGATTTGACATTGCAGTTCACCAAATCTAGAGCGCTTTGCATATCATAATCTGGTTGATTTTGTACCAAGTCTGACGGGTCGGAAATTTTTTTCACTCCTGAATATCACCTGTAAACGAACTACAGCGCAACCAGGCTGATACAGAATCACCATTCTGTCTCATTTTCATCCATAAAACCGATGAACCAATTCATGAGGATGGATTGGTGCCGGTGAGAGGACTTGGACCTCCGACCTGTCAATAACGAATCGGCTGCTCTGCCAGTCTGAGCTACACCGACTTGGTACAGACGTGAGCAGAGTAGCGCAGTTTAATCAGATTATTTCACATTCCCAAGATCAAAATTTCAATTTACTAAGGCAAATTCACAGTATCGTAAATACCTATTCTACTTGTAGTTGTCATTTAGGCTTGAGAACACCCATGAGCTTCACCCTTTCTGCCTTGGCGAAGTCAGCAGGTGCGATGAATCCGCTAGGGTCGTGTGGGATGTGAATCCCCAGTTTCCGATAACACTCCCATACATATTCCGAGCAGATGAATTCTCGGTCCGGCTTGAAAATATTTGCAAACTTCTTAGTAAAAGGTAGGTAAGATGCTCCGATGCGAGCGGCAATTTTGACGATCTCATCCTTGTCATAGGGGTAGCCGAACAGGTCGATGGCGAACTGCCCAAACTCACGTAAATTCTTCTTGTTGGCCAAGATGGAAAAGTCACTGTGACGGGCTATAGCGACCCCACCAGGATATGGATTCCCTTTACTGTCATAATCGACGAGGTACTTACGCAAGGGGACGGTGCGTACGCCCAACGGCTCGACGCTTTCCAATACCATCACCCGGTCTATGGCGTCCAACCGCATTACAAATCCCACATGGCTCCAGGTGCTCCCAGTCGCCGCCTGAATCATGCGGGAAAATATACCAGATCCGGAACAAAGCAGGAGATCACCGGATTTTATTTTGGGCCGGAAATTACTGTATTTGGTTATCGCCCTCGTCGGGAATCTCTTAATTGGAGTTTTCATTGTTTGCCCTCTCTTTTCAAGTTCAAAATTTCTTGTAAATTGGCATTTTATTGGTTTCTCGGCAAACCTATCGTTTGTGAAACAAATGTCCATACTGTCTCATTTGATTGCACGCTTGAGTCAATATCCATTGTCAGTCGGACTGATACAAGTATCTGCAGCGGGCTGATGCAAAACAGTAAATTTATCGTACTGTGTCTACCGAAGGAAACATCACACTGGTCTATCAGCGTGGCCTGTGGTTACAGGCTGGATCAAAATCAGTTACGAAAACAACTACAGCGCAATCGCCTCAAAATCAAGTAAGCTTTTGGAAATGTTGATATACTCATAACATGATGATGGCATACATTCATTTGTAGAAGTGAGTGAAGCAAAAGAACCTAAAGGCGAACATATAAAAACCCGCAATTGCTCGTGTCGTGATGGTGGAGGATGGGATAGACTCATCAATCAAGTGACAGATGTTTGGTTTAATGACAATTTCAACGATTGGAAGTCACCTCGTCGGTTTTGCTTTGCTCTTTTGGGCTCGCTTAGCTTAGCTGTTTTCTTAGTTCCCGCTATAAAGGAAAGAATTGCTGAACAGCTGCCTACATTATTCTCCGACCCGGCACTTGAAACAGTCGAATCAACATTCAGCTCTATATTCGTTATAGGATTGTCATTATTCTTTGCCGGAATTGTGAGTTGGCGCAACGAAAAGTCTGGTCCTGTAAGGATGTATCTCGCTGGGCTTACACTACCAGCTCTCGTATGGTTCATTGTTGAGCGTACCGTTAATTAAATGAAATGAAATTTCGAGTTATACCTATAGCGATAGTACTGACGCTTGTTATCGGCAACGGACACGCACAAGATCAGGACAGCGTATCAGCGGCGACTGTGTTGCATGCAAACCATGCCGAATTAAATTTACTGGATATATTGGCCGCTGGCCGGGACTTACTGATTAAACCTTCCCGTGTAAGTGATTACTGGCCCGAGTATCGTTACAGCTATAGTGCGGTAGTTGATGCGTTTTCAGGAGATTCAACGGACGGTGAATCGCTTTGTGACATCGCAAGTAGAGATGCAGATTCCGGTGACTTTAATCTTGGGACAATTGCCGTTTTTTGGGGTGAGCCTAGTGAAGAAGAGGGGAGTAGAAGCAGAAACGATCAATCTTTAATTGGTTGGCCGATCGTGACTGAAGTTGATCTTGATACTTCGGGGGATATTACTTGGAGTGCAAATGACAATAGTTGGAGTCTTGATTTTCGAGAATTCTGTGGGGGAATAGAGGCCATCGAATCCGCAGTAAACAATGGATACAATCTGCCCAATCTGGTGAATACGAACGTAGGCGGAGTCAAAGGGATTAATATTGATGCCGCAACCGCAACCCTTGATCACATTTCTGTGTCAATTGGAGAATCTGAAATCAATCGCCAGAAATTATATTTCGTAACTTCTCAAGCGCTTCCGGATCAAAACCTCGAATTTGAACGCGTGCGAATTCAACCTTTACCACAGAATAGACTAATCAACTAACGTCACTTCATCCGAGTCCGCAAGACATCTTTGGTTTCGGCGACTTGTTAGTGATTAGATTCTCGCATGTTTCCAGATTGATTTCCAGCGAATCCATGTCTTTAAGCAAAGACCTGCGTCAATTTATTGGCAAAATCACGAGTTCTCGGCACCAGTGTGAAATCGAAATCGACCGGCAACTCGTAATTCACATCCCCCAATATGCCTAAGGAAAAACCAAACCGGTATTTCTCAATCACTTTCTCCCCGCCCTGAGCATCGATGGTGTATTGGCGGTGGCAGCCCTAGGCCGCATCCGGATCTGAGGCAGTCCTTTCACTGGTGACAGGATCGACTTGGTCTTGGTACCCAGTCGAGTGTGACTCAACGGACTTGCCGTGCAATGTAGTGTGCTACATATGGCGTCAAAACCCGTCTGCTGGCCGAAGTCTGGACACCGTTGGGTAAAACGGTCCCGTAGCTAATTGACACTTAACAGCCGGTTGCCGATGGTGACTGGTGCGAAAGTCCGTTCTGTATGTTGAGAGGGTGGCTGAAACAGAATTGTCATTCTGTCTCATTTGGCTGCAGGCCCTACTCAAATTCCTTTGTCGACCGGTCTGATACAAGTGTTTTCACCATGCTTGTGCGATACAGTACACTGTGCGTATTGTGTCTGACGACGGAATCATCTCACTGGTCGATTGGCGTGGCCGCAAGTACCTCACTGCGGTCGAGCGGCAGCGTTTTGTGAAGGTGGCACAAACCGATCCAATTCCTGCGGTCCAGACTTTTACGCTGGCTCTAACCTACACCGGTTGCCGGATATCCGAGGCGCTGGCGGTGCGCCATTGCGACGTTGACCTGGATAACCTGGCAATTCGATTCAAAACGCTAAAACGCCGCCAGGATGTGTGGCGGGAGGTGGCGGTTCCCCAGGATCTGATTCGAGCCATCGATCTGGTACACTCGGTACGTGCAGCGCAAAGCCGACCGCGAAGAGCGGCCCGAAGACTGTGGAAATTCAGTCGGTCAACCGCTTCGAGACACGTCAAGCGTTTAATGGCCTCGGCTGATATCGAGGGGCCTCAGGCGTCGGCTAAAGGATTGCGCCATGGCTTTGGTGTAGCCGCCATCGAGGCAGGTGTGCCGCTGCCGACCATCGCTGCGGTGCTTGGGCATGCCAATATCGAAACCACTGCAATTTACACCACGGCCATCGGCATGGAAGCGCGCGAACAGCTGGCCAGGATGTGGCGGTAGTTACAAATCAATAGGTCGAGGTACTTGGAACTTCAAATAGGAAAACTGAATGATGAAACATTTTAGTCGGTTGTTTGGGCGAATTCATAACGAAGAAGACCCATGGAGTTTAATTGCTATCTTCATTGCTTTCATTACGTTTGTCGTTTGCTTGGGTTGGTATTATTTCAATGTAGAATTGCGAACTTCTGCAGACAGTGACATACTCGGTATCTTAATTGCGGCCAGTATTGTCATAATTTTCTTCGTACTCACCAAAATATTAGCAATTACCGTTCACTGGCTAACGGGTCGGAAAAAAGAAAAACCACAAAGGGATATGTTCAAAAGCCTGGGAATTGAAGAAAAGGCTGCTGTGAAAGAGTTTGTTGATATTGGACGCGAATATATGATTCGGCAAGAAATATCCGATTTGCCTCGAAACTCTGTATCTGGGATGGAATCACTGCTTCAACGAGAAATAATTCGGCACTCTCCCACAAGTGGTTACAAGAGCGAAGTATTTGTTTTGAATCGTAAACTATACAACTACGCCAGAAAACCTATTTACTTGCAAACATAAATTTCTTCATCGCACCCGGAAAATTTCTCTAACTTTAACTGATTGTCGTTCAACTCAACAACAATTTTGTTACCTTCTTCTTTGAACTTGAGGCATTTCTGTCGATCCTCGATTTGATCAAGTATACGCAACACGGGATTTCTGCGCGGAAACCCCCAATTGGCTTGATAGACGACTTTGCTCCCAGGTTTGTAAGCACGGAAATTCATGACCTTTTTTCTAATATCTTCTGATATTTCAAACTGTATTCCGTCTTCTTTTTGAACTCCGAACTGATCTTCGTAAAAACTAATAATCGTCCCAATAGTATCGCATGGATCAAGTGTAATACTATCGGCGTATTCTGCCTGTCCACTCGCACCATAGAACGGACGAAAATATAAAACAACTACTAACAGGATAGCGATACCACCAAAGGCCTTCAAATCTATGCCATATAGAGAGGTTTTTATTTTTATCATGCCGCCCACAACCCAAACGCCTGCCACTGCGATGAGCAAGCCAAGAAGTGCATCGGCAAGCGTGGCTTTTGCGGTTCCAGGCGGTACTCCTAACACGTAGATAAACAGAGTCAACAGTACTAGAAGCACTGCGCAGACAACCAATCCCTGAACTGTGCCCTTTGAAAACCCGCGCTTCTGTGTCACCTGGTTTGAGGCAGCGGTTGTCGGCCGTTTATCCTTTTTTTCATTAGCCATGGCGACACCCTAATAAAAATTCATTGACCGCAAGCAATCGCTGAAATTGCCAACGTCTGTGGCTATGTAGGTATCAGAGTTTCCATATCCGATACAACCACCTCCAAAGAATAATATACCGTTTGAATAGTGAGTGTTATCGACCAGAGTGGATGTGCACATTTTAGTTGCAACTTTGTTTGTAATTACTGCTTCGACAAGCGAAGAAATAGCCTCAGAATCTGACATGAGAGAAACGCTGCCTTCATCGTCAAACGTCAGTAGCGGGCTAATCAACAACATGACGAGGTCGCTCAATTCGACCGATTCTTGTCTCCTGCAACGCCACTCCAGATTGATGATATATTGGGCCGATGTGAAACGCTCGGCAAGTTCTCTTGAAATGGGAGAATCAAAGTCAAAGGGATTAGCATCGTGAGTGAAACTCGCCCAGTAATTTTCGTTGAATATTGGCACTAGCGTACTTTCCAAACGTTCAATTCCAAGCGATAAATTGTTCCCGAATCGCTGGTGCAACCTGGCAGTAGAGTTTTTGGACTCTATGAGGGTGCAGTGATTATTACTCCATATTTTGCTACAAATGTTTGAGACCTTTGCGCTCGCATTGCCAATCTCGGGATTGCAATCGCATGTTCCGCCGAATACTATGGCACTTCCTGACAATGCTAACGTTGCGATGGTTAGGATACGGATAAACATAATATGACCTTTCAAAGGAGTTAACGATGTAAACAGCGATAATAATTCATTTATTCAAGTTTCTCAATTTAGTCGATCTGGCCAAACTCTAATCCAAAAAATCTTCACACTACTAATTGCTCCAACAATTAAAACCGCAAATACAGTATGCAATACGTACAACTACCCAGGAAATTAGTTAGAACGTTCAAACGTGCGACAACCGCTGAACACACGTGTGGAAACCATCGATTGCTGACAGATCATCCCCATTCTTTCCGTCTAGGTGAAACCTAATGGCAATTCTGTTTCAAACTCGGCGAGTAAATTTCAAGTTACATTCGAGCGGGCGATTGTACAAAATAAACAGCTGCGTTAAATCGTGTGATCTCCGCTCAAAGCACGTGTGGTCGGCCGTTCATCGCTGCGCGGCTGCAGGCACAGGAGGCCTACAATGAGCAACCAGAAATGATCCTTACATAGATGACGAAATACTTTAGGGTGAAAGAATTCTGGTCTGGATTCAGGGAGATTCAATTTAGCTATACGAACTACAGGATCTACAGGATAAAGGCGATATTGTTATTTACACTTGTTTACAATGGAGTGCAATTGATGGAAATTCCAAAAGAGAAATTGCTGATTTGGATGGAGAATGTCTTAGTTTCAAATACTATCGTCGCGTTGTTGGAATCGAAATCAAAGTAGCAAAAATTATTTTGTTCACCATCGCACTACCCGCACTCAGACGGCAGGAGGCGAACTGAACTGTTTTTTTTGGTGTCTGGGGGAATTAGTAACTATACATCTCAAGCAATATTAACGTTTCGCATTGAGTAGAAACATGGCAAATAATACCGTACACGAAATCGTTGTTTATATCCACGGAGTTTCAACGGATGTTAAAGAAAAATCGCACGATGAGAACTATTCAAATTTTCACAATGGTGTTCGTAAGTTAATTAAATCGGGCTGGCCTGTCAGATACTGCGGAGTAGAGTGGGGAGCGAATCTGGAATCATCACAAACTCCAGAAAATCACCAGTTGTTAACTGTAGCTCAGCGAAATTTGGGCGGACGGGTTATGCCATGTGTGGACGAAGCCAGCGACTTCACCGTTAATCCTGCTAGATTAGCCGCAAATGGATTTAGAAAACTGGCGTTTTATGGTTTCGGTGATATGTTCTATTACGTTTCACTTGACGGCAAGCTAGCAGTTCGCTCTGCTACCGCAAGAACAATAGTTAACTACATTTTTGAAAAGAATATCAATGCCGACGATATGATTTCGCTGACGATCGTAGGTCACTCTGCCGGATCAGTTATCGCATTTGATTTTCTTTTTTACCTTTTTTCTGAACATAGAGATGCCTGCGACTTTGTCCACAGAGACCAGGATACCAAAGAAGCGCTGAAGAATCTTGAGCAAAGAACCAAGGACAAAAATTTACGCTTACGAAGATTAATTACTATCGGTTCACCTATTACGTTCGTAGCTTGTAGAAGTAATGCAGTTCTGGAAATTTTGTCAGGTGGAAATCAGTTGAATCCCATTCATTATGGTCTAAATTCTGAACTCCAAACAGGAAAGCCGTTGGTAGGTCCTCGATGGATCAACATATGGGATAAAGATGACCCCATCTCTTGGCCAGTTGAACCCCTGATGGGTAATCCGCATGATAAATTAGTTAAGGATGAGTATTGCGATGTATCGGACAGAGTTACCAAAGCGCATAATGAATATTGGTATAGTTCCAAGGTACACAAGATAGTTAGATCCTACTGGTAGTAGGATCTATAGTTGATCGGACAGCATTAGAACAGAATTTGCTAGTAATATTGTGTTAGCAATCGTCAGTGAGCAAATTGGTTCTTTAGTTTCTTACTCGAAATAAGGAGTGGATGTAACTGCTCTATGAAGAGAAAAACCATTGCTTAGACTTCTATCTCTGAATTTGTATAGACCTGAGTATTCATTTTCAAGAAAATTGGAGACCTCGCTGACGACACCCTTGTAGATTGGCGATTTGATCATCTCAGCCGGTCGCATTGAGATTTAATTGTAACTGTCGCAATGCTTGAATCTCAAGGTGTCCAATTAATGAGCCTTCAGAATCGCTTGATTCGACTACAAGTAATCGCAAACTAAATTTTCACCTGTTCGGAGCGCTGGCGGAGTTTGAACAGAACTTAATCCGCCAAAGGATAGTAGCCAGACTTCAAGCGGCGAGAGAGAGGATATCGCTTTGACCGTCCACCCGCACTCGACAGATCAATGCAGCGATGTGCGGTTGGACTGTAGAAAAGAAAAATCTAAAGGCACGCAAAATCTGTGAGTGAATCAAAATCTGCAAACCAACCCTCTACAAGTATGTCAAAGAGGTGGTTCAAAATAAAGAGAAACTCAAGATGAGTAGATGTGCAGATAGATAGTCTCAACGCTCATTCAAAGGTAATCGAATCAAGGCAAATTCGACTCGCCGAATTCCAGCTACATTCTTCATACGTAAACCTCGTTAAATTGAATCACCGACTAAACCAAACCTGTCTGGCACTATAGTTTGGTATATTGTTTTGATGACTCATTCAATTGTTACTTCAGAATTCACTTGCAATATCACGGAATTCTACATGTACTAGGCATGATCGCGAGGCTGGATATAGATGGTTGGACAAGTCGGTCGTACAAAATGGGACGCAGTTTACTTAGTTTTAAGAAATCCGCGGCTGTATATTCCAATTTTCATCTTCTTAGGCCTTGTCATTGGTGTGTTTGGTTTTACGCTTCTCAGTGGACTCACGAATTGTTCGGCTATTGATGGCAGCATATCATGCTCTCGTACCGGTTCGGTTCTCGTTGAGCGAAATCACATTACATTAATTGGGGGTTCGAACAGCAGCTGCAAAGAATTAGTTGCAGTTCCACCCTTTCTAACGTCTGTAGTACGTTACGGTGGAATAACAGGCGTTGATTTTCAGACTGCATTTGCAGAGATCTTTTCCGCTGCTTTAGGCGATGGTCGATATCGTTCTGTGCTGATAGACCCTTATCCAAGCGCAGAAAGTCAAAAAGAAAGAGAAAAACTGCTTGCAAATCTTACTGTAGCCGAAGCTATGCGTCATTCGAAAGATAAATTAGCAAAATACAGCGATGTAGCAGATCAGAAAAAGGGAGTACTAGTAGGCCACATCTACGCTTTAAGTGATGAGCGCAGAGACACTGGAGACCCTGCCACGGTCTTCGCAACATTTCGTATGATGAATTTGGATGGTAGCATAGCTTGGCAAGCTGCGCAGTTGCTTGCTATTGAATCGGTGCCACCTATCGTCACAAAAGTTAGAGATATAGGGGGTGTTGGTGGATTTGAAGCTGCCTTCGTTATGGTAAACGATTTGATCCTTAACATCGATTCCGAAATCTCATGTCGGCAGTAAGTCTGTTGCGTATCAGCTGAAGTGTTGGCGGAGGTAGATTGCTCTCGAAACACTCTTGCAGCGCGAATTCCCGATGTCGTACTGAGCAATCGTAATAAAGGATTATCTTTTAGTTACGTTTTATCTCGCCACCCACGATCAGAATTTGATAATTGGTGTGGACAAATATTAAAATTTGCAGAACAGAAAAAATTTAGCTTTCTAATCAGCAGATCGGAGGTCCAATCCTCCCGACGCTCCACCTATGTCGGTTGGTTGGCCTACTGACTTTTAATCAATTGGTCCGGGGTTCGAATCCCTGACGGCCCACCAATCCACCCTCATGGCTGGATTCAGGTTCTACTGATTAGAAATCTGAGTTCTACCTTCTAAACTCCGGCCTCGAAGACCACGTCAATCGGTATTGAGGGCGTTAGTTTGCCTGGCGGAACAAACAGGGATAGGATGAAAATAACTATTTGCGCTACCAAGGGCGGCGTGAGTAAATTATAGCAGGGCGGGATAAACGGGTGCTGCTCATAGATGCTGACCCGCAGCCATCGCTCACGAGTTACTCCAGGCTGGCCGCTGGCGCTCACGACAGTGGTTTGACAAATCTCCTGGCTGGAGAGTTGTCTCCAGAACCGCGTAGAATCAGCGTCGAGAACTTCCACATCATCGTGTCGGACGTCCCGGGCGGCTCGCTCTAAGCACGCTTGCTGCACGCTCCGGACGTCAGATTCCGGATGCTAAATCGCCTGCAGTTGATTCAGGGTTACGACATCACAATCATCGATACTCGAGGATCTACTGGCACGCTGTTCGAATCCACAGTCCTTGCTACAGACAGCTGACTGGCCCGACGCACGTATTCGATCATTTCACCAGGGCATCCAGGCGGTTTTTCGCTCCGGATTCGACGGATCCTAGGGAATGGAAAACGGTATTCTGGTTTCCAAGGACTTCATGCGCTATGCGCGGAAAAAACCAATGCCGGTCCCGCTAGACCACCTCAAAGCCCTTTCGAAAAGCCCAAGACGCATGGATCTTTACATTTGGCTGTTAAACAGGGATTACTGCGTCAGAAAGAACCCGGTCCGCGTTCCCCTAGTTTCGCTGCACGAGCAGTTCGCACCGGAAATTGATCCCTGCCACCACTGCTGGTTCAAAAGCAAGCTGAAGAGAGACCTAGCGTCAATTCGGGACGTCTATCAAAGATTCAATATCGAAGTTTCTTCCAGCAACCGGACCGTTTACGCTTCAATTCCTCCTGTAGATCCGCACCGTTAAATACGGACTGATCAGCAACTGGGCAGTCTCCTACGAACCTAGGAGCGCAACAAAGTTTTCTGACTGACACTAATTTGGGCATGATGGTTTGTCACTTCCACAGTTTCCTGGATTGGTAGCTAGTTCATAACACAAAGCAATTTCCGCTCTTTCCCCCGGTTTCGTGAGGATTCCTACAATCGGCACACCAGATTCATTGGCTTCCAAATAATTCCTTTCCCTTTCACAAGTATAGCGCAGGCTATTGTTTCGATAGTAAACAACTAGCTCGACATTGCATTTGTTCGTTAGGTTCGGACTGTGAACGGTTGCTTTGTCTATACCGGGCAAATCTGATAGTTGGGCACCTGTCATTGAATATGTTTGCTCCCAATCCACACTAATGCAATCTGATGGAAGTTTGGACAATTGCGAAGGTTGGGCTGCCGTACTCTTTCTTAAATTTATAATTTCCGCACGGCAAATATCTGTGCACAAGTTGTTGTAATAAATGTCTTCGCTCTGGCTATTTGCACCTTCTGCAAAATTATATTTGTCCCAGCAAGATATGGTACACTCTGTGTAAATATCAGATTCCTCTGGGTTGAGCAGGAGTTCCGCGTATGAACTAAAAGGCAGGTAAGATACGAATAAGGCTAGAATAGTTAATCGTTTCATTTGAACTCCTCCGTTTAAGTTAGTCGTATTACGCCGGAGCGTGAATTAAGGAAGTTATGCAGTACCCTGATTGCTTTGCTTCAATGACACCAACACACCCCGACAACAGTAAATATACTGTCAATGAGCTATCAACCTATTCTGCCGGTTCAGTCTCTGACCATACTATGTCTGTGTGCTGTGGATTTTCTTCACAGGGGACTATATTCTCGAACATTCTCTGGTCGTGCTTTGATTTTGTATTCGATAAGTTCAAGTATAAATTAGTAATCTGGAACCCTAATCCAATGAAAAGGATACCCCATCGGTAAATATGCGATGATAGTTACCGGAATGGGAATGAACCAAAAAGTGTTAAAACTTTTAAACGGAGGTATCCAATTGGAAACAATACCAGAAAATACGATCACTCTACGTGCTGTATGTGGATCGGCACGAAACCTGACTTGTACCCTTTGAAAATTCACAGTATTTGTCTTTGTTGTGAACAACAGATTCATCGTTTGCTCGTTCTGCCTTGAGTTCAAGTTGCTCCAACCATGAATCATGATCGAAACCTGGATGAAAGTTTGCAGGCACTGTGTGCCCAAAAGTACCGTATTTGTGACCAATCGCTTCGTAGTTCTTGAAAAAGGCTGTAAACACGTTGCCAATATTTCTTTATGTTGACCCAAATTCAAATGATTATTCAAGGTGCTCGGTCACGGTTGGAATGTAGTGGAGGGACTGAATTTGTGAGAGGAATGATTGTAGAATGAAATGGAACAGATCTTTAGAAGCTGGTGCCAACGCACTCACTTGCGACAATCTGCCTAAATTAGTCGGCCCTGAATAAACCAATATTCGCCAGTATATCATTGTTACCATTGACTATTGTCATCATTTGAACTGTTCTGAAATTGCCGGAAACGATATAATTGCCCATCATTTCCCTGCAATTTCGAGAATAAAAATGAAGCCTCACTCAGCCCGCAATGAAGACCAGTCCGAGCTGTTCCGAAGCCGACTTGACAGCCAGATCAACATGAACCATGAACTGGTTCGGCTGTCATCCCTGATCGACTGGAGCGTGTTCGATGACCGGTTCGGCACCCTGTATCACGCCGACAGGGGCAGTCCTGGAAAACCCACCCGTCTGATGGTGGGACTGCTGTATCTGAAGCACATTCACAGGCTGTCCGATGAGCAGTTGGTTCATGGCTGGCTGGAAAATCCGTACTGGCAGTACTTCTGTGGCGAGAGTCACTTTCAGACCGAGTGGCCGATTGATCCGAGTTCGCTGACGCGCTATCGCCAGCGCATTGGTGACAGTGGCTGTGAATGGCTGCTGCAGCAGACGATACAGGCGGGAATGAAAAGTGGTGCGGTTCGAAAGTCGCATCTGAAGCGGGTGACGGTGGACACCACGGTGCAGGAGAAGGCGGTGAGATTTCCGACCGACGGCAGGCTGCTGAACCGGTCCCGGGAACGTCTGGTGAAGCTGTGTCATCAACACGGTGTGGGGCTGCGTCAGAGTTATGCGCGGGTGGGTCCGCGGTGTCTGATTCGTGCCAGTAACTACGCGCATGCGCGCCAGAGCCGGCGGATGCGCCGCCAGATTCGAAAGCTGCACACCTTTCTGGGACGGGTGGTGCGCGACATTGAACGGAAGATCAGTGATGACGATCAGCTGCAGCAGATCTTTGCTGATGAGCTGGCGATGGCGAAAAGAGTGCTGGCACAGAAAAAGGACAGTTCCAACAAGCTTTACAGTCTGCATGCACCGGAGGTGGAGTGCATCAGTAAGGGCAAGGCGCACAAACGCTATGAGTTTGGCGTCAAGGCCAGCATTGCGGTTACAAACCGCAGCAGTTTCGTGGTCGGTGGTCTGGCCCTGCCGGGCAATCCGTTTGACGGTCATACGCTGAAAACAGCCCTGGATCAGGTTCGCAGGTTAGGTGGACAGCGCATCGAGGAGGTGTATGTGGACCGCGGTTACCGCGGTCACGATGAAACGGACAGTGCGGTGTACATCTCGGGGCAGAGGCGCGGGGTGACGGATCGAATCAGACGGTGCATGAAGCGTCGTCAGGCGATCGAGCCGGTCATAGGACATCTGAAGCAGGATGGCTGGCTGGGGCGCAATCACCTGAAGGGCACTGAAGGTGACAGTGTGAATGTGCTGCTGAGCTGTGCCGGACACAATCTGCGTCTGATCCTGAAGCGATTGAGGGGCCAGTGTGCCCGTATTTTTTGTCGCTCGGTTCATGGCCGGATTATTCGGCTCAAACGGGTACTGCCGGGTGTGAATTACCGTTTTCTGGCGCTGAGCGCAGCATAAGGGCTTTGCTGCTTGAGAATGCCCGACGCTGATCGCTTCGAATATCGACTGAAAACCGGATTTTTCAGGGCCGACTAAATTAACTGAGGCCATCAGGGCAGCATCCGTATCACTTCTGAACGCAAAGCACTTGCATCTGATGTATCCAATAAATTAAACGTGATTGATTATTTCTCCTGTTTCAAATTCATGACTAACCACAGCAAGCGAAAGGGCTATAGTCGACATGGATTACCAGCCAACCGAAAAGAATCAGATTCACAATTGCCTGCTCACATTGGAGGGCAGGGTGACTGATTTTCAACTGGTAAGATGCTGAGTTCGTTGTCGGAACGGACAGTCACTTAATGCCGAGGGTTCAGAACATCCCTTGAGCTGTGGCCGAGGCACTGAATTTTCAAAACCAAATTAAGTTGTCATCGAACTCAAAATGACAATTAACCGGAATGATTGACTCTACAAGTCAAGTCTAGACCAAGTGGCCTAAAAACTGCGTTTTTGTGAAAAACAAGAACCGGGATTAAAATCCCATTTATCCAAAACCTTTAGTCAATATTGCCGAGCAATTGCAGTCTTTCTATCGCTGCCCGAACCTGTTCACTTGCAACCTCGTTGTTGTTCAGCAACTGCTCGCGTTCCACATCTGAGTCAGCTATCCTCTGCTTTAGCTTTGAATTTTCATCTTTTAGTTGTTGACAAAAAGCAATCAGTTCAGAAACCTTCTGCTCTAGAAGTACTAGATCTGTAGTCGAATTATCCATAGAATTTATTGTTTTATCCCATTGTCATATCAGAATACGCACTACACCTGAATTTGTCAAATCGAATATAAAAAATCGAGAAGTTGCTAAGAAGAAACGTAACAAAAACTGTATTTGAAAATCGATTGGGTTGGTATGAATTCATAGTTCAATGCTGCTGAAGATTTATCATCAAATGCCGCCAATCATCGCGGGCATCGCTCTGGCAAAGGCAGTTGCACTTCTCGTTGGAATTATCGTTTTTTTACTGCTCCCATGGTTTGTGCCTGATATTGACCCGATCGCGCGCTGGGCTCTGCTCTTCTGGTACCCCACGATCGCTGGTGTTGCAGCCGCATCCAATATTGCTGATTTGGTTGATATTAAATTTATGCGGTGGCAATGGTGGCAACGTTCAGTGCTGATCGGAGCATGGCTGAATTTGATTGTGACACTATTTGCCTCCGACACCATGCAAGACTACTCGATGCTGGTTCAATTGAGTTTCGGCGTGCTGAGCTCTCAATTCTGGTTTGTTGGCGATGGTGCAATTGTCGGACTGATTGCAGGTTTCACCTCAACTAGGGTCCAACAGCGCGACAAATGGAGTTATTGTCAAATCTAGTGCGTGACGGGGGTCAAAAAAAGAGCGGCGTATCTGGTTAAATGTAAGTTGAACAAATTTACAAACCAACCAGAGAGGTACGCCACTAATGGATAAGGATAACGTAATTTCATTTCAGACGCACGATTATTTTGAAGATCCGCTGACCGAAGCGATACGGGACGGGGCGAGGAAGCTGCTGGCCTGTGGATTGGAGGCTGAGGTGAGTGAGTTTCTGCGGCGCTATGAAGATCAGCGCGGCGAGAACGGGCTGCGGGCGGTGGTTCGCTCTGGTTACCAGCCCGAGCGACAGATTCAGACCGGGGTTGGACCGGTGACGGTGAAGGTTCCGAAGGTTCGCTCGAACACTGCGGAGCCGGTGTCGTTTCGTTCCAGTCTGATTCCGCCGTATGTGCGAAAGAGCCGGTCGGTGGAAGCTTTTGTGCCGTGGCTGTACCTGAAGGGTGTCAGCAGCGGCGAGATGGCTGAGGCGATGAAAGTGCTGCTGGGTGCACCGGCTGAGGGTTTTTCGGCCTCCACCGTCACTCGGCTGACGCACGAGTGGCAGGCACAGATGCGGGAGTGGAAGCGGCGCGACCTGAGTCAGGAACGGTTTGCATACATCTGGGCCGATGGGATTTACTGCGGATTGCGGGCTGAGGATGTGAAGCTTTGCGTGCTGGTGGTGATCGGGGTCAACGAACACGGGGAGAAGAAGTTTCTGGCGATTGAAGACGGGCAGCGGGAGTCGACCGAGAGTTGGCGCGAGGTGTTTCGGGATCTGAAACGGCGCGGCTTTGAGTCGCCCAGACTTGCAGTAGGCGATGGTGCACTGGGATTTTGGGGTGCACTCGATGAGCTGTATCCGGATACTGTGCATCAGCGCTGCTGGGTGCACAAGATGTCGAACATCCTGAATCGGCTGCCCAAATCGGTGCAGATGCGCGCCAAGCCGGCGCTGCAGGAAATCTGGATGGCCGAAACCCGGGCGGATGCCAATCAGGCGTTTGATCGATTTATCGACACTTACCAGGATCGATATCCGCAGGCGGCAGACAATCTGCTCAGGGATCGAGAGGAGCTGATGGCGTTTTATGATTTTCCGGCCAGACACTGGCAGAGCATTCGCACCACCAATCCGATTGAGTCGACCTTTGCCACGATCCGGCATCGGACCCGGCGCTCCAAGGGGTGTCTGAATCGAAACGGCATGCTGTGCATGATGTTCAAGCTGGCTCGGTGTGCGGAAACACGATGGCGCCGATTGCGCGGATTCAGGCAATTGGGACAGGTGATTGAAGGGGTAAAATTCAAAGACGGAATCGAGGTAAACCAGTTATGTGACCAGGTCGCCGCTTGATGGCCACAAAACCGTCACGCACTAGATTTACCAATAACTCCGACAAATGAAGTCGCAGTTGAATCACATGTTCAATAACTGGCATTCAAGACAGTCTGTGGTCAATAGTCGATTCATGAATGAACGGAAATTGACTTCGAATCCAGATGTTGCAACTTGTCAACGACAATAAAATGTGTATTGAATGATTTCTGAACAACTGAACAATTGAATGAATGTGAAACAGTTGCTCCGCTCAATTCTGCTCACTGTACTAGTTGTATGCACAAATTTCAGGAAACCTCATGAATCTGGGTTATATCGAAGTCGAACAAACGCTCAAACTCTATGAGTCTGATGTTGATCCTGCCTATTTTCACGGTGTACTGTCGGGGCTGATTTGTGCCGGAGTTGAGGAGGACGAAATTGATGACTGGCTGCCGACACTTTTTTCCGACCGATTTATGGCACAGTCTGACTACGAACGATTTGCAGAGGATGTTCTGATGGCGTTTCAGAGCTTGAAGGCGGAACTGGATCAGGATGGATTCGGATTCGAAATTCTGCTGCCAGATGACGAAAACTCACTCGATTACAGGGTCGGGAAGATGGGGTCGTGGTGTCGTGGCTACTTGGTGGCGTTTATCGATTATGCCGAAACTGCTATTGAAAACCTGCCGGATGATTGTGCAGAATTTATCGATGATGTTGAACAAATTGTTGACATAGAAATTGACGATGATGAGCCGGACGAAATTCTGGACGAATCATTTGTAATGCTCGAAGAGCACCTCAGAGTCGGGGTTCAACTGGTCTACGAATATCTGAATCCCTTGCAGCATGACTGACAGCTCAGACCACTGGACATTGCAACCATGACTGCCAATCGACGTGCACAAGTACTTGCGAGCCTTGGAGATGGAATTGGAATTATTCCAACCGCTCCACAGCAGCGCCGTAATTCCGACGTTTTGTACCCTTTTCGACCTGACAGCGATTTTTATTATTTGACGCACTTTCCGGAACCAGAGGCTGTTGCTGTACTAGCTCCGGGCAGCAAATTTGGTGATTACATTCTTTTTTGCCGCGAACGCGACCCTAAAATGGAAATATGGGATGGTCATCGCGCAGGTGTTGAAGGGGCTGTAGAACACTACAAAGCCGACTGTGCCTATGCGATTTCCAAATTGGACGAGTTCCTGCCACAATTGATGGAAGAACGCGAACGGATCTATTACCCGGTAGGTCGCTATGCTGAATATGATGAAATGGTTGTCAAATGGCTGAATGTAGCCCGTCGACGAGGTCGTGCCGGCATTCGATCGCCAGGTGAAATTGTCGATATCGGTCAGATTCTTCATGAAATGCGGCTCATCAAGCAACCCGAGGAAATCGAGATCATAAAACAAGCAGCAGAAATCTCTGCCAGTGCGCACCAACAGGCGATGCTGACAAGTAAACCAGGAATGACAGAGTATCAGGTGCAGGCTGAGATTGAGCACTGCTTCAAGCAGCACGGTTGCGAACCAGCTTATCCGAGCATTGTTGCCTCAGGAGAAAACGCCTGCGTTTTGCACTACATTGAAAACTCAGACGAGTTAGTGGATGGCGATTTACTACTGATCGACGCCGGTGCTGAACTCGATTGTTACGCCAGTGATATTACTCGCACCTTTCCAATCAATGGCCAGTTCAGTGGCCCTCAACGGGCGGTTTATGAAGTGGTCCTAGAAGCTCAAAAACGCGCTATTGAAGCAGCAAGACCCGGCAATCGGTACAGCGATGTCAATAACGCTGCTACCGAAGTGCTCGTTGAAGGGTTAATTTCGCTCGGAATTCTCAAAGAATCAAAATATGAAGCGCTTGAGAAAAAAACTTACCAAACCTACTATATGCACAAAATTGGACACTGGATCGGTCTCGATGTACACGATGTGGGAGCTTATCGCGATGATGTCGGGTGGCGCAAGCTTGAGCCCAAAATGTACATGACTATTGAACCGGGGCTGTACCTGTCGCCTTCTGAAATACTCGATTCGAAGTGGCACGGAATTGGCATTCGAATTGAGGACGATGTTTTGATCACCGAAACTGGGCCCTTAATCTTAACATCTAATGTGCCTAAAGAGATCAGCGAGATCGAGAAGCTGATGTCGGACTAGCTGGCAAAGGTGACTGAACCACCGATTTTGATGAAAACCGACAAGTACGACCTGATTATCAGTGGTGGCGGTATGGTCGGAGCAAGTCTTGCCTGCATGCTGGTAGGGTATGGATTTAGGGTTGCGCTGGTTGAGGCTGCGGTGTACTCCAGCACCAATCAGCCTAGTTTTGATAATCGAGCACTGGCACTCACCTACAGTTCTGGTGTTATCTTTCAAAACCTCAATGTCTGGCAAGGGTTGAACACCAACGAAGCAACGGCGATTCGACAGATTGAGGTTAGCGATGCAGCGGCCGGTGGCTATGTCCGGCTTGCAGCTAAGGACGTTGGGCAAGAGGCACTGGGCTGGAATGTGGAAGCGCGTGCAATTGGCGCTCAATTGCTTCGGGTACTTGAATCAAACGAATGCGTCTCGATTTTGAGTCCGATGATTCTTAGGCAGGTCGAGATCAATGACGCGTGTGTATCAGCGATAGCAGACGATTCGGAGGAGGGAAACGGTCACCCGCTTTCTGCCAAATTGCTGATCATTGCTGACGGTTCAAATTCAGCACTTCGGGAACAGCTAAAGTTTATACCGCGTAGCATTCCATATCGGCAGCGTGCACTGGTTTGCCGGGTCGAGACCGATCGGAAGAACCGAGGCTGTGCCTATGAGCATTTCACCCGATCGGGTCCGCTGGCACTACTTCCTTTTTGTGAGAATGGTTATTCTGTTGTCTGGACCCAGGAACCCGAAGATCTGAAAGAAGTACTGAAGTTGTCCAGAAGCGAATTTCTAGTCAAACTACAGAGTGTGTTCGGCCCTCGTGCAGGACAATTCAAACAGCTTATCGGAGAGCGTAAGGTGTACCCTCTGACACTCAGCTATCTGAAGAATTTCGCCAAACCGCGTGTTGCAGTTGTTGGCAATGCTTCGCATACAGTTCATCCAGTGGCGGGACAGGGATTTAACTTGGGTTTGCGAGATGTCGCGGCACTGGCGCAAGTACTCAGAGACTCCCACAATCGAGGTTGGGATATAGGAAATATTGAGGTGTTGTCAAAATTCGAACGCTGGCGAAGTCAGGAAGGTGAATATGTCACTTGGTTTACCGACGGATTGATTCAGGTTTTTGCCAATGAGATTCCAGTACTGACGCCTGCACGAAATTTCGGTCTGGATTTGCTTCAATTGTTACCACCAGTGAAGCGATGGCTACTGGAGCGCACTATGGGTATGCATGGTAGACAGCCAGATCTTGCAACGAACGAAAGAAAAGACAGCGGCAGATTTCGATGACTCGATTCGATTTTGACATCATCGTCGTTGGTGCTGGATCCGTTGGTTTGGCATTCGCCGCTGCTGTGCGTGAATCCGGCTATCGGATTCTGATACTCGATTCAGGCGATTCACCACGTTTTGACAACTCCTCTTACGATCTCAGAGTAAACACGCTGAATCTGGCGTCGGAAACATTTTTAAATGGCGTTGGTGCTTGGTCCGGGATGCAGAAGAAAAGGGTCAGTTCTTTTGACCGAATCAAGGTTTGGGATTCGGCGGGCGGGCGGATTCAGTTTCAGGCTGATGAAATTAATGAACAGCATCTGGGGCATGTGGTGGAAGCAGGTGTGGTGACGACATCGCTGGTTGATGTAATTGAGGAGTATGCCAATATCGAATTGAGGTTTGATGTTCAGCTTCAATCCGTGACTCAGGGTGAAGACAGGGTTGAAGTGGTTCTCGCGAACGATGAACGAATCAGTAGTCTGCTTGTGGTTGGAGCCGATGGTGGCAATTCGACCGTTCGCGAATCATTTGGCTTTAACGTGTCCATATCGAGCTATAACCAAAGAGCTTTGGTTGCACAAGTGGAAGCCTCTGAACCCACAAGGCAAACAGCATTTCAGGTATTTCTACCAACTGGACCTTTGGCATTTTTGCCGCTCGCTGATGGCAGTTATTCCATCGTATGGAGTGCAGAAACAGCTTTTGCCGCTCAGCTGATGCAATTAACCGAAACAGGATTTGAGCAGCAGCTGTCGGTCGCTGCCGACTATGAGTTGGGTGATTTGCGTCTTATGAGCCAGCTTGTCTCATTTCAATTGAGAAAGCTTGAAGCAGACAATTATTTTTACGGCCGAGCCGTTCTAGCCGGCGATGCGGCACACATCATTCACCCCCTTGCCGGGATGGGCGTCAATCTTGGCCTGATGGATGCCGCTGTGCTCAGTGAAGTTCTGCTTGAAGGTGAGTCAGAATCCAAGCGAGATCCGTTTCAGGTTTCAAGACTGAGACAATATCAGCGCTGGCGGAAGTCTTCAAATGTTCCGACGGCATTGATCATGGACGGATTTGACTGGGGGTTTCGACACCCTTCAAATCTGATTCAGACAGTTCTGGGAGCAGGATTAACGTTAACGAACCGAATGGATTTTCCCAAGCAGGAAATCATCCGATTTGCATGTGGATTGAAAGGAGACCTGCCTTCTATCGCCAGACGCGTTTAACTTTAATCACACAAGCGTTGGTTGGCTCAAAATTCATCTTCGCGAAAAGTCACCAGGCTATGAAGTGGAATCGGTGAAATGCGATCTCGACCACCCAAGTCCGTCAGTTCAACGACTACCGCACAAGCGACGACACTGCCACCGAGTTCATTAATCAACTTAACAGTCGCCATAGCCGTACCGCCAGTGGCGATCAGATCGTCAATGATCGCTACACGGGATCCGGCTTCAAACGAATCGACATGAATTTCGAGGCGATTGGCTGCGTACTCCAATTCGTAGTCTGAACTGATGGTTTCTCCAGGTAGTTTGCCTTCTTTTCGTACCAGAAACAGGGGCAGATGAAGTTGGTATGCAAGTGCTGATGCGAAAAGAAACCCGCGTGCATCGACTGCAATCAGACCGTCCAGTTCAGTGTTGTGAAACTTCTGATACAGAAGATCCACGCTATAGCGAAATGCTTCCGGGTAGCATAACAGTGAGGTAATGTCCCGAAAGCGTATCCCGGGTTTTGGATAGTCAACGATTGTCCTGATGCTGGATTTCAGATCCATACCCGACCTCTAGACGCATCTTCATGTGTGCCGCAACGCGATTGATCAAAAAACTCTCGTGCCAGCATTACTGGCACTTCAGACACAAATGAATGCTTACCCTACGCCCAACACATCAATCGTAGCGGCGCGCAAAATCGCAGTCAATCGATCGATTTCGGAATTTTCAATCACAATCGGCGGGGCCAGGCAGTAGACATCGCCACGCACTCGACTGAACAGACCGCGTTCAATTGCCGCATTCAAAATCTTGTCTCCGATTTTGTCAGCTGGATCAAAGGGTTCTTTGGTTGCCTTGTTTTTGACATATTCAACTCCACATAGCAGTCCTAAGCCACGGATGTTACCGACATGGGGGTGGTCACCGATAGCGCTAACTAGATTATCCTGCAGTCGTTGCCCCTTCTGCGCTGCCTGTTCAGGAAAATCTTCGCTTTCGATCAAGTCGATCATCGCACAAGCGATTGCACTGCCGATTGGATGGGCACTGTATGTATATGCGTGCATGAAAGGCTCCGTACTGGCATCCATCGTACTCGCAATTTCGTCGCTGACACCAATGCCTCCGAATGGAAAATAACCTGATGTAACCGCTTTAGCGAATTGAATGATGTCGGGCTGCACGCCCCAATGTTCCAGTGCGAACATTTTCCCGGTTCTGCCAAATCCGGTAATCACCTCATCGGCAACCAGCAAGACTTCGTACTGATCACAAATTTCACGAATTCTGGGAAAATAGTCATCCTGTGGTGGAATCACTCCTCCGGAACCTTGTACGGGTTCCGCAATGAACATAGCGACAGTTTCCGGTCCTTCTTCAAGAATTCGTTTCTCAAGTTCATTCGCTGCTGCTATACCTTGGGATACGTTTGGGTCGCTTGACTCGTATCGATAGGGATAGGGAGAAGGAATATGAGAGAACCCTGGAATGCGCGGCTCGAACATCGGCCAATACACTGGCATGCCAGTAGCGCACATCGCAGCGAATGTGACTCCGTGATATCCGAGCATTCGAGAGATCACCTTCGATTTTTCGGACTTGCCTTTCAGTTTCCAATAATATCTGGACATCTTAATGGCTGAGTCAGTTGCTTCACCGCCACCAGAGGTCAAATAGAAGCGGTTGATTTGCGGGTAGCAGATGCGCGCAAGTTTGGCCACAAGCTCAATCGCCTTGTCGTTTGAACTTCCGACGTAGCCGGACGCGTAAGGCAGCTTGGCGTACTGCGCTGCTGCTGCATCAATTAGCGATTGAGCACTATGCCCGGCAGTGTTATTCCACAGTCCGGCCAGACCGTCAATATACTCCTTGCCATTTGTGTCAACTAGTGTAGAGCCATAGCCTTCGGCCCAAATGCGAGCGTTATCATGTCCTCCCCGCACGTGCAAGGGATGGATCAAGTGATTCTGATCAATTGCCAACATTTCAGCGCTGCTTGTGTTCATCTCAGTTTATCTCTCGTTTAGATATCAGTCCGCCCAAAGCACCACAAAATAGCAGTGCTTTTTGGACGATGCAAATTTATTGGTTCGTTAAAATTTGTGATTTATTCCGATATTTCGATTGAAGCGATTGGGCCACTCCAGCCGTGAATTTCCGGGTCTAACGCAGATCCGACTTCTCCCGAAATTCCGGGATGTCGATCCACCGCACCTTCGGCCTTAACACCGGAGATCCCATTTGCGTTCTTATCGGCCTTGCCGCCCGGGTCCGCAGGAATGCCAGGCGTATTCGGTGCACCGCCACCGGTAATCTGCTCATCATTCGCTTCGGTGCCTGCGTCTAATGCATACAGAAATTGGGAACCAGGGTGCAAGTTCGCATTATCAAGAGCAATGAAACCGTCGTTGGTCGGCAAAATCATTGTTATCAGTGAAATTCGGGTGTTGTCTTTGGACAGTGTAAACGTGGTCATTTCGCCTGGACCAAGCAGATCACCTGCTGGATTTTCAACCACCTCGGCACCAGTGTCTTCAAATTGAGTTGCGAGGGCTTCAATATTCCCGCCTTCTGCAACCGCCTGCAATTCTTCAGATGCAGCCTTTCCAAATGCAAACATTCTTGTTTGCTGATCGCTGTGTCCAGCCACGAGAATCGGAGTCAGATAAGCACCTGAGGTCAGGTTGGTGACTGTAATCGTGTATTGTTCGGAATCTTTGTCCCAAAACTTCAATTTTGCTACAGAACTCTTCACAGAGGACATGCTAAAGTCCGCACATCCTGCGAGTGAAACACTGAGCAGGAACGTCAATAGAACTGAAATTTTTTTCATACAAGGCTCCTGAAATTGGAAATAACTGAATTTAGGCACAACGACGGATAGAAAACTAATGAGAGTAAAAGCACCATAAATTATTCGCTGTGCAATTGGATAAATATAACATGGCGGGGTGTGATTCATCACCAAATTATGCATAAAAGGTGTGTGCACTGCTCTGGAACTAAATCTGTCGAACTCAGGTTGCTAATTTAGTAGTCGAGGCAGGCGAAATGACAGGAATTTGTTGAGAGTACAAGAAAATTAAAACTTGATGTTATATGATTGAACGAGATGCTAATTGGCGAGTGCATACGCTTGCGAATAAAGTGGTTTGAATTGCCAAAACTAAATTACGGAGAGTAAGATGAAAAAACTGATTGTATTTTTTCTAACATTGAGTATGCCGTTTCTGTTCAGTCTGCCAGTTCAGGCAGATGAAACGTGCATGTCTCCCTATATTGCAAAAATAACCGGCCAGGAAGACTATGTGTATGTCTGGACCTTAGGTGTGGAAGGTGTAGGCGATGAACAGGACAAGCTGGTTACCATAGGAGCCAATCCAAATGCCGACAATTACGGGAGAATTGTTCACGTACTTTCCGTTGGTGGCCGAAACGAAGCCCATCACTCAGGTTTAAGTGATGACCGAAGATATCTTTGGGCTGGTGGACTAGACACCAACAAAATCTTTATTTTCGATATTCATACGGATCCAGCAGCGCCGAGCATCTCGAAGGTAATCACCGATTTTGCCGATGTGACGGGAGGATTGGTTGGACCTCATACGTTTTATGCCTTGCCTGGTCGCATGATGGTGACCGCGTTATCGAACAATGTCGATAATGGCGGACGTACCGGTATGGCTGAATATAACAACGAGGGCGAATTTATTGCTACGCACTGGATCCCCACAGATGAAGACCTGCGAGGTGCTACGAAATCCGGCCAGTTTGCTGACGGATATGGCTACGATGTACGAGTCAAGGCTGATCTGAACATCATGCTGACGTCATCATTTACCGGATGGTCCAACTACATGATGGATTTTGGTGCGATGCTGAAGTCTCCCGAGGCTATGCAGCGCTTCGGCAACACCATGGTTGTTTGGGATATGCATGCCCGCAAACCATTGAAAGTTCTGGATGTACCGGGTGTCCCGCTAGAGATACGCTGCGCCTGGGATCCAGAGAACAAGTACTGCTTTACCAGCACTGCGCTGACTTCCCAAATATGGCTGATCTATGAAGACGATTCAGGGGAATGGCAGGCCAAGGCTGTTGCCGATATCGGTAATCCAGCTGAAGTTCCGCTGCCAGTTGATATTTCAATCACTGCAGATGATAAAGGTCTGTGGGTCGATACCTTCCTGGAAGGCAAGGCGCGGTATTTTGATATTTCGGACCCGCATGCACCTAAGCAGGTGTACGAGGAAGTAATCGGCAGTCAGATCAATATGGTGTCTCAAAGCTGGGATGGAAAGCGCGTTTACTTTTCAAGTTCACTGCTAGGAAACTGGGACAAGACCGGCGATGCTGATGAGCAGTATGTCAAACTTTATCACTGGGATGGCGAAAAACTCGAACACCAGTGGTCCATTGATTTTTATGAGAACGGCCTTGGTCGCGCGCATCAGATGCGTTTTGGATCTTATGCCATGTATGGACTGCTCAATCCATACATCGACAGCGTACAGACAGCCAGGACTCAGCCAAGCGAAGAGAATCCAGCCAGGATTCAATCTGACAGTTGAAGCCTATCGACTGAAGATCCAGTTCAGATCATTTTGATCTAAAGTGCTTGCGATAAGCTCAGCGCATCACTTGGCAAGGATGATGATCACCTTGAATGCGGTGATCATCTGTTTTTGTCTGTCTGAAACGGTGCATGCTTCAACTTCGACTCCTCCTAGAGCGCCGGGTTGGGGTGAGTTAGCTTATGAACCGCCGGCACCAGGAACTTATGAGTTACCGGTGATAAAACTTGCAACGGATGGAGAGGTCTTGACCAGCGATAGCTCTCCATCCAATCTATTTGATCTGATGTCGGGAAAAATTGTTTTTTTGAGTTTTATTTTTACTCGGTGTACTGATGAAAATGGTTGTCCTCTTGCGAATGCTGTTCTCTACAAGGTGCAGGCCCGTCTGAACCAGAACCCTGACTTGGCGAACAGGGTTTCTCTGCTTACCGTGTCATTTGACCCGGAATATGACACACCCGAAGTACTTTCGGCGATGAAAAACTTTTACGGTGAGGGATCGGCGAGTTGGCAGTTTCTGACAACCCGTAACACAGATGCATTGCAGCCAATCTTAAGTGGTTACGGGCAATACCCGGTGCGAGTTGATCACCATCAGGCACACAACGAGGGAGTTGTCGAATACATTCATCTGCTTCGTGTCTATCTCATCGACCTTCAAAAGCAGATCCGTAATATTTACAGCGTTTCTTTTCTGCATCCTGACATTCTGATGAACGATCTGGAGACGCTGCTGATGGAGTCGCTCACCAACTAGTAAGTGCCAATGTGGCGCAAGACACAAGTCTTTGGTATTGCAGCATTCGTCTGGCTGATCGTACTTTTTATCGGCTTGGACGTAACCGCACAGACCAGTGGTACTCTGGATTCGGGTGAGCAGTTTGATGTTAGCCAGGCCTTTGGACCGGGTGATGTCAAAGAGGGGTATGAGAGTGCTGACTATGAGACTCAGTCTCGTAGCCTACTCACTCGTCGAGGCATCAAGCAAGATCTCATTCAAATTGTTGAAAATCCTCCGCTTGGGCTACCACCCGTAGCATTTCCAGCTGACAATCCCATCACTCGCGCCAAGATTGATTTGGGGCGTTTGCTGTTTTTTGATCGCAGGCTGTCTATCAACAACACCGTATCTTGTGCGAACTGTCACATTCCAGAGCAAGGATTCACAAATAACGAAATCAGTACAGCCGTTGGCGTTGAAGGCAGACTCGTAATTAGGAACGCACCGACACTCTATAACGTTGCCTATCTGCAGCACATTTTCCTGGATGGGCGCGAAATCAGTCTTGAAAATCAGGTTTGGCAACCAATTACCGCACGCAATGAAATGGCTGCACCTTCGATTGGTTATGTTATCAACAAAATCAAGCGGATAAGTGACTATGACGGGCTATTTGAAGCAGCATTTGAAGGTCGTTCCGCGGATATCGCGACGGTCGGATATGCGCTTGCCAGTTACCAACGCACCTTACTATCCGCAGATTCACCCTTTGACCGGTGGTTTTTTGGCGGGAATGAGGATGCAGTTAACGAGTCTGTAAAACGGGGATTCGCAGTATTTGCGGGTAAGGGGCAATGTTCGGTCTGTCACCAGATCGGTGAAGATCATGCATTATTCATTGATCATCAATTTCACAACACTGGCCTCGGTTACGCAGTATCTACTGGTAAAACACCAGCTCAAATAAAGAAAAAGACCCGTGTTCAACTGGCGCCAGGTGTGTTTGTTGACATGTCGAACGAGACAATTCAGTCGGTATCAAGGGTTGAAAGTTTCAATGATCTCGGACTGTATCGAGTCACTGAAAATCCGGCGGATCGCTGGAAGTTTCGTACCCAGACTCTGCGCAACGTCGCACTCACCGCACCGTATATGCATAACGGTCAATTCGCAACACTGAGAGAAGTGATTGACTTTTATGATCAAGGCGGAATTCCGAATGAATTGCTGTCTCCATTTATCCGCCCACTCGGTTTGACCGAATCTGAAAAGATAGATCTTGAAGCTTTTCTGGAATCGCTGACCGGTCAAAATGTCCCACAGATCGTCGCTGACGCATTTGCTGCGCAAATTGGAGAATTAAGTAAAGATGATCCAAATTGGGCACACCAAAACACCTTGGGATTTTGACGGATGATTTATGTAGAAATTAAATCTAAAAGGTGCTAATATTAGCACTAACATGACAGAACTGAGTGCGCAAACACGTATTGCATTCTCTGGGTGACTAATCTTGAGAATTTAGAGTTGATGCAATGCGTTTTTTATGTGCCTCTCTCCAATCCCGCTTCAATCATCCAAAACTTTTTCTGGACTCAAACTTATGCATGAGAATCATACTGAGGAACTTCAATCAAGAATAGAAAAACTAAAAACAGAACATCGAGATCTTGATGACGTATTAAAACGTCTGGCTGTAGATCCCAGTTCGGACGAGTTGCAAATTCGTCGCCTGAAAAAACGCAAACTACAGCTTAAAGATTCCATAGTAATGCTGGAAAGCCAGGCATTGCCTGATTTATCAGCCTGAGGCTGTACCCCGAAAATTGACCGGATTGCCCACTAGGAGGCAATCCTTTGATCAGTACCTGTAGTAGTCCGGTTTGTATGGACCTTCTACCGGCACACCTATGTATTTTGCCTGCTCTTCTGTCAGCCTGGTCAGTTTGGCACCAACTTTGTCCAGATGCAGTTGTGCAACTTCTTCGTCCAGGAATTTTGGTAGAACGTAAACATTGGTTTCGTACTTGTCCGCGTTTTTCCATAACTCGATCTGTGCCAGTACCTGGTTAGTAAACGAATTCGACATCACGAAACTTGGATGCCCGGTTGCACATCCCAGATTGACAAGCCGTCCTTCAGCAAGCAGAATTAACCGCTTTCCATTCGGGAAAATGATGTGATCGACTTGTGGTTTGATATTTTCCCATTCCAATTTTCTCAACGATTCCACATCAATTTCACCGTCAAAGTGACCGATATTGCAGACGATGGCCTGATCTTTCATGGCCTTCATGTGGTCCATTGTGATGACATGCCAGTTTCCAGTAGCAGTGACAAAAATGTCTGCGATCGGTGCGGCTTCTTCCATCGTTACGACACGATAGCCCTCCATTGATGCCTGGAGTGCGCAGATCGGGTCGATTTCGGTAATCAGTACGTTGGCACCTTGGCCTCGCAGGGACTGAGCACACCCTTTACCAACATCGCCGTAACCACAAACCACCGCAACCTTGCCGGCAATCATGACATCGGTTGCGCGCTTGATACCATCCAAGAGTGACTCCCGACATCCGTAGAGGTTGTCAAATTTACTCTTGGTGACCGAATCATTGACGTTAAATGCGGGGCAGAGCAATGAGCCTTGTGCCATCATTTCGTACAGACGATGAACTCCAGTTGTTGTTTCTTCCGTTAGTCCGCGGACGTCATTCATGAGCTCTGGATATTTTTCATGCAAAATCAGAGTCAGGTCGCCGCCGTCATCAAGCAGCATGTTTGGCCGCCAGTTGTCCGGGCCGAAAATCGTCTGATCTATGCACCACCAGTATTCTTCTTCCGTTTCGCCTTTCCAGGCGAATACTGGCGTTCCCGTCGCAGCGATGGCCGCTGCTGCGTGATCCTGAGTGGAAAATATGTTGCAAGATGACCACCTAACTTCGGCTCCAAGTTCCTGAAGAGTTTCAATGAGTACTGCAGTCTGAATAGTCATGTGCAGACAGCCGGCGATTCGAGCGCCTGTAAGCGGTTTTTCATTTGCGTATTTGCTTCGCAGTGCCATAAGGCCTGGCATTTCAGTTTCAGCGATCGCAATCTCCTTGCGTCCCCAACTGGCTAATTCAAAGTCGGCGACCTTATAGTCCTGAGTTACAGATTTCAATGCTGTTGGCATCGTTTCTTTCCTTTTGATTTACCTTTCAATTTGTAGTCGTTTACCTTAACTGGCAGCTTGCAACAGTTCATCCACCTTGTTTGTATGCTCCCATGTGAATTCTTCTTCCGTTCGTCCAAAGTGCCCATAAACAGCCGTCTGCTGGTATATTGGTCGCAGAAGATCAAGCTGATTGATGATGCTCTTTGGCTGTAAGTCGAAGACCTCATCAACGATCTGAGCGAGTCGGTTATCGTCCAGCCCTGACCTGGCTGTGCCAAAACTGTTGACCATCATTGATACTGGCTTTGCTACCCCAATCGCATAAGCGATTTGAATCTCACAACGTTCAACCAACCCGGCTTCTACCAAATTCTTGGCCACATGCCGCGCAGCATATGCGGCTGAACGATCGACCTTTGATGGATCTTTTCCTGAAAAAGCGCCACCGCCATGTCGAGCCATCCCACCGTAGGTGTCGACAATTATTTTTCGCCCGGTTAATCCACAGTCAGCTTTGGGACCGCCTTCAATGAACTTGCCTGTCGGATTAATCAGGATGCTTTCGCTTGATGAGGGCATCCAGTCGTCTGGCACTATGGGTCGAATAATCTGTTCGACCACACCTTCACGAATAGTGTCGCGATCAACTGAATCGCTATGCTGAGTTGAGAGAACAATTTTGTCTACTGAAACGGCTTTACCGTTTTCATAGATGACACTGACCTGTGCCTTTGCATCGGGACCTAGCCAGTCGAGCGCACCGCTTTTTCGAACCTGCGACTGCTGCTGAACTAAACGATGTGATAATGTGATTGGCAGTGGCATGAGCACGTCGGTTTCGTCACACGCATAACCGAACATTAGCCCTTGGTCACCGGCGCCCTGTTCCTTGTCTTCGCCTTCACCTTCGTTAACCCCTTGTGCGATGTCAGGTGACTGTTCGTTTAAAAGGTTGGTGATGTTTACGGTTTTCCAGTCAAAGCCCAAGGCATCACTATCATACCCAATATCCCTGATGGTATCCCTTACGATCTGCTCATAGTTAATGTTGTTGGCCTGGCTTCCGATCTCGCCAGCGAGAATTACGTGGTGAACTGGAGTGTTGCCACTGGAGGTTGATTTGACCAGAGTTTCACATCCGGCGCGGCTGTCGCGGTCCTCAGAAATCAATGCATCCAGGATGGCATCAGAAATTTGATCACACATCTTGTCAGGATGCCCCTCTGACACAGATTCCGAAGTAAAGATGTAACGGTCGGGCATTGAACCTAATCCTGCAGAAGTGCTGGTGATGAATGGGGTGAGTGAAATCTTGCGTTATTTTACCAGTTTGTTCGACTTCTGTGATTCAATGGATCGTTGATCTTGATTACCTGTTCTGCAGAGGGACTGGCTATGTGTTCGGGCTGGTTCAGACAGTTCAGTGCGAGTTGAACTACTTTGAAATCCAAAATGCAGCCAAATATGAATCGATGATGAATTTTTCCGGTTACTGCATCATTTGCAGAAGAAATTCGGCAGTCGCTGTTGCATCATTGGCGATGGCACCGTGAATCGGCAACTGGCCATCTGTAGTCTGAGCAGTTTGATCAGCACCATGCTGAATGAGCAGTTTCGCCACTTCCAGTGAATCATGCCAGGCAGCCAAATGTAGCGGGGTGATGCCGTTCACCCCTTTGGTGTTTACATTTGCTCCACCTTCGATCAGTTCTGATGCGACATCGAAGGTGTTGCCCATCGCAGCCCAATGCAGAGGCGTTGCATCGAAATTTGCAAGTGCATCAACATCAGCGCCACTGTCTATCAGCAGTCTCGTCAAATAGATCGCATTTTTTGACACCGTCCAATGCAATGGAGTCGCACCATCCTTTTCTTTCGCGTTGATGTCAGCATCGCTGTGAATTAGTACGAGCATGACTTCTACAGAACCGGCAAAGACTGCGAGATGGAGTGGGGTAACTCCGGAGACTGTTTTGGCATTCGTGTCAGCATTCAAACGAACAAACTCTTGCGCAGCGGACATTGAGTTGCCCCAGGCTGCCCAGTGAAGTGGTGTGTATCCTAGACTTGCATATGTCGCTTCATCATCTACCAGCGGGGTCTGCCATTGATTTCGCGCTTTTTGGATTCCTTTTGTGACTTCATCACTGAATCGAACTTCATCAGATTTGGTTCGGATGTCAATCGGGAGTCCCAGAGTCGCAAGCTGCCGAATGAGTTGAGGCAGATTCAGGGAAGCTGCCCAGTGCATATCAGTCCAACCGTTTTCATCGGCGAATTCAGCTATAGGACAGCGGTCCACAAAATTTACAAACGTTTCAATTTCCTCAAGAGGCAGACCCTCTGCTTCAACCGAATTTACACAAAGTGCCGCGTTATTCTGGGAATCAGCATGGATGAAAGGTGAGATCAGCAGCGTAAGCACGATCAACCCCTGTTTCAGTTCCTGCAATGGAATTCTTTTCAACTTCATATTGAACAATGATGAGTTGTGGCACCTACTTGATAAAATTTCACACCTTGCAAAAAGTGCAGGATTACAGTTCTTTGCTCTTCCGAGCGATTGTGTTCCTACCCCAGCCCAGAATTTCAGCAGCTTTCTGTTTGGAGCCGTCGGTATATTCCAGCACCGTTCGCAGCATCGCTCGCTCAACAAACTCCCTGAGTTCTCCTTCCCTAATTTCAGAGGAGTGATTCAACACCTGTTTGATTGCACCTTGCAGCACTGTCTCGGCATTGAGTGGAGTCTCGTCGACAGGCTCAAAGCGGCCAAATATCTGAGGTAAATCATTCAGTAGCACAGTTTGCGCTGGAACCATCGCGGTGACTGATCGACAAAAATTCTCAATTTCCCGAACGTTACCTGGCCAACCATAACTTTCAAGGTAATGCGTTACATCGTCAGACAGAATTTTTTGTTTGGTGTTCAATTGCGCAGCGGATAGCTTCAGGAAGTGCGCCAGCAATTCAGGAATGTCCTCGCGTCGCGAACGAATTGGTGTGAGAGCAATTCGCACAACATTCAGACGGTGATACAAGTCCGTTCGAAATCTGTTCTGCTTGACTAGCGCTTCCAAGTCCTGATTGGTTGCAGCGATTATTCGAACGTCAACCGTTACCTCAGCTGTACCACCCACCCGATAAAACTTGTTCTCAGACATGACTCTGAGCAGGCGACTTTGCAATTCATGCGGCATGTCACCAATTTCATCCAGAAACAGCGTGCCTCGGTTTGCTTGTTCAAAGCGACCGGCACGTCGTTGATTAGCTCCGGTAAATGCTCCTTTTTCATGTCCGAAGAGTTCAGATTCCAACAAATCAGCCGGAATGGCCGCAGCGTTAATTGCGATAAATACCTGATCACGCCGAATGCTGTTTTCGTACAAAGCCCGTGCAACCAGTTCCTTGCCGGTTCCAGATTCGCCAGTAATCAACACATTGAGATCAGAGCTTGACAATCGACCAATCGCTCGGAATAAATCCTGCATGGCGGTTGATTTGCCGATCATCTGAGTCGCTTGAGGATTATTGGATTGTATGGTTGGGGAAATGCTGTTTGACTCCGTCAGTACCCGCTGAACCAGAGAAACGGCTTCATCAATGTCGAAGGGCTTTGCTAGATACTCCCTGGCTCCTCGCTGAAATGAATTCACAGTTGTGTCTAGATCGGAGTAGGCGGTCATAACAACCACCGGCAAATCGGGTCTAACTTTGTGAACTGATTCCAGAAGATCAAGTCCACTACTGCCTGCCATACGAATGTCCGTAACAATTGCCGTCGGTTGCTCGCGACTAAACATCTCAAGTGCATCGTCAGCATCACTGAACTGTCGAATATTGAGCCCAGCCTGTTTAAGCGCCTGTGCGAGTACCCACCGTATTGACTCATCGTCGTCTACAATCCAAATGCTTGCTTGATTTGCCTGTGCCATGGTTTGTTCTATCGTTTTATGAGTTGCATCTGTTTGAGCCAGCAAACTTAAGGAGAGTAGTAAACACGGTTCGACCGGGTCGGCTCTCGCAACTGACTTTACCTCCATGGCGAGCGATGATGTGGTGAACGATTGATAGCCCAAGCCCTTCCCCTCTAGGATTACCGGAAATCATCGGGTAAAAAACCTGATCGATGAGATCGTAAGGGATGCCGCAGCCGTTGTCTTCAACCTCAATTCTAGCAACACTCATATGTCGCTCTTTTCCCAGCGTTACCTGTCGCTCAACACGCGATCGCAACTTGATACAGCCCGAGTTTCCACATGCTTCAACAGCATTAAGCATCATGTTCATAAATGCCTGAATGAGTTGTTCACGGTCTCCAATCACCAGTGGCAGGCTGGGATCGTAATCCTGATCTATTCTAATACTACCCGAAACTTCAACCAGAGTCAGGTGGCGTACATGTTCTAGAACTTCGTGAATGTTAATGTTCTCGAACTGCATGGATGTGTGCGTGTGAGACATGCTGTCGACCAGTCCACACAACCGATCCGTTTCTCGAACAATGATGTCTGTGTACACTTTAAGATTGGGCAGATCTCCAAGTTCGCGTTCAAGCAGTTGTGCTGCTCCTCGTAATCCACCCAGTGGGTTTTTGATTTCGTGGCCAATCGCACGAATGACAGCAATGTTTGCATGCTGTCCAATCTCCATGGAGTCTTCTTCAGTTTGATGTACAGCCCGGTTAATTTCGTTAATTTCCAGAATCAAGTTACCCAAGCCTTCGGTTTTAATCGGGCTAATAATGCAGTCTACCAATTTGGCCTGGTGACTCGATGACAACATTTCGGTACGACGAAGTGTAGTCGCTTGTGAGGTTGCAAGGCATCTTCTAATAATCGTTTCAATGCTCTCATGATTAAGAAAGTTAAGGACATTTTCTCCTTTTGCCTGCGATTCACTGAATTCAAACAGAGATTGCGCAGCAGGGTTGGTGTACTGGATAAACAGGTCTGAGCTGCAGCAAATGATCGCGGTATTCAGTTCCTGAAGCAGGTGCGAAATTCCCTCCGGCTCATCACCGCAGAAAGGACTATTTGAATCAATGGAAATCTCTGCCGCCACTAGTGGGCATGTGGGCTAAAAAGATAAACGAACTTCCTGGGACTCTCGTATCATCGAGAGCTTGGTAAACTTGACGGCCAAATCGGACCGCCAAGTTGTCCAGTAGTTTGCAGCCAGTCAGCGACTGGTGTGATGCCGATTTCGTTTACCGATAATCGGCGACCCACCCGATTCGGACTGTTATCTGCTGTAGTACATCTCAAATTCAAGAGGATGTGTAACAAGCCGGATAGCCTTGACATCTTCATTCAAGAGTTCAATATAGGCATCAATGGCAGTATCAGTGAATACGCCGCCTTCCTTCAGAAAGTCACGGTCATTGTCCAGTGCAATGAGCGCCTGATTCAAGGATGGCGCGACGTGAGGAATTTCCCGTTCCTCGGCAGCGGTCAATTCATAGAGGTCTCTTTCCGCAGGTATGCCGGGATCAATCTGATTCTTTATTCCGTCAAGCCCCGCCATCAGCATGGCTGCGAATGCGAGGTACGGGTTCGCCGTTGGGTCCGGGAAACGGACTTCCACTCGCCTGGCAGCATCCGAAGTGAACGGAATTCGGCAGGATGCTGATCGGTTGTATGCGGAGTACTGCAAAAGAACGGGTGCTTCATAGCCCGGCACCAGCCGTTTATAGCTGTTGGTTGTCGGATTGGTGAACGCATTGAGCGCCTTGGCGTGCTTGAAGATTCCGCCAATGTACCACAAGGCTTCCTGGCTGAGCCCGCAGTACTGATCGCCTGCAAACATTGACTTTCCGTCCTTGACTAGCGACTGATGGACATGCATGCCCGAACCGTTATCGCCGACCAGTGGTTTCGGCATAAACGTAGCCGTGTATCCATGTGCATTTGCGACGTTTTTCACGCAATACTTGTAGATCTGCGTTCGGTCGGCCATTTTCACTAGTGTGTTGTACCGAATGCCAATCTCAGCCTGACCGGCTGTTCCGACCTCGTGGTGATGTTTTTCAACATCGGCACCCATATCAAGCATTGCCTGACACATGGCAGAACGGATATCGGTAAATGAGTCAGTTGGTGGAACGGGGAAATACCCGCCCTTGACTCGTGGCCGGTGTCCCAGATTCGGCCCTGCATCATAATCCTGGTTGCTGTTCCATGCACCTTCATAGGAGTTGATTTCATAGAAGCAGCTTTCCATGTGGGTACTCCATCGAACTCCGTCGAAGATGAAAAATTCAGGCTCAGGTCCGAAATAAGCAGTGTCAGCGATGCCGGATGTGGCAAGATAATCCTCTGCTTTCTGGCCAATGCTCCTCGGGTCCTTTTCGTACCACTCGTCTTTGCCTGGGTTATAAATACTGCAGCGGATAACCACCGTCGTTTCCTGCAAGAAAGGGTCAATGACACTGGCAGTGGGGTCCAAGATCATACACATATCCGATTCGTTAATCGGCTGCCATCCCTGAATGGACGAACCATCAAACATGACCGGTTCGTCGAACATATTTTCTGAAAAGTTAGAAATCGGCCAACTGAGTTGCTGCACCGTCCCTAAAGTATCTGTAAAGCGAAAGCTGACCCATTTTGCATCGCTGTCCTTAATCAGCTGCATTGTCTCCTCAATAGCTTTTGGATTGCGATTTGCGCGAATTGCTTTTTCCACTGACATTAGATATTCCTCCAAGAATATTAAAATGAACTACATCCTGTTTACAGCAATTATCATGCCAGCGTTAAGGGAGAAATGCTGGGAAATTGCCTAGCAAAACGCGCAATTATAGTGCGCATTGATTGTTGCATGCACCTAGATGGTGCGTGATGTAGTTAATTGGTTGAAAGCGGTCTTAACCCAACGTATGGTTAGCGCTGGATACTTTGAATTAGGAATCGCAAATTTGCAGTCGAACTATAGTCTCATCGCCTACGTTCTTGGCTGAGATCAGTTTGTGACCGTGCACACGACACCAGGCAGGAATGTCCACTAGTGCACCTGGGTCAGTACACAACACCTCCAGAATTTGACCATTTTCCAATTCGCTGACGGTCTGCTGAGTACGAATAACAGGCATCGGGCAAATCAGATTCCTGGCATCCAGAGTCTGGTCTATACGTACCATTGCTGTTGTACTTCAACGGGTTGCATGGGTGCGACAGACAGCATGCGCTGTTGACCATTTCTGTCGGTAAACTGAACATCAACTCTCTCAGCGCTTCGCGAACTTCCATATCGCGCGACAAGACGCGCTGCCAGTTCAACATCGCAATCCTGAATCGGGCCATCAATTAAACTCAATGGCCCAGAGTGGCTGGTGATTGTCAGGTGAGCAAATTTTGATCGATATCCGCGCAGGTATTGAGTTTCACCGGCATCACGTGCAATAATCAATTTCCAATCGGTACCTGGACGCATGTGTCGGCCCACTTTGAGCAGCATGATGTCGTCGAATTCGTAGTCTTTGTTTTCTCGATGGTTCCAGAAATCCTGCAGTTTTCTGGAATACGATTCATCGGTCAGGAAACAGCAGCCGCCGGCGGGTTGTGCATAATCTTTAATACCAAACTTTTCCGCCAGCGCCATCTGGACGTGACGTCCCCGACCTGAGATGCTGTATAGTTTTTCCCGGTCTACCCAACCGGCTCTTTCTGGCAGCGTTGCGGGGAGCAATTTGGCGCTCAGGGGTCGAAGTAGACGGTCGAATGCACCAGATTCTCTAGCGACCACAGGAAATGTGCTGCGCCTTTGTGATTTTGGTCGCTGGCCAAGCACCTCACCTGTGATGATGAAATCAAATCCATTTTGCTCCATCCATTCTCTAGCCTTACCGACCATAAATCCCTTGCAGTCTAAGCAGGGATTCAGATGCGCGCCATATCCGTGCTTCGGATTGAGAACAATTTCCTTATATGGCTCAATTGCTTCGATGATATGCAGTTTGATTCCAATCTGTTCGGCGGACCATAGTGCATTGTTTCGTTTTTGTCGATTTTTGTCTCGATTACGTATGGCATGAGTATGACCTTCCACACAAAATCCGGTGAAAATATTCAACCCTTCAACATGAACTCCTTGTTCTAGCATGAGACGGGCAGCCAGCATGGAGTCAAGGCCGCCTGAAATCAGCGCGATTGCTTTTTGTTTTGCTGCCATTTGTCCCTAATTGAAGTCAGTAAAGTACGCAGAAATGATATTGCTAAGCGCAATCAATTCTGAAAAGATTTTTTGGAGACCCATGGATAAGAGACTCAATGCCTCTTTCTCAGGTTGCATTTGCGTGCCTTAATTGTCGGTAAAAACAATCCTTGAGTATTTCGAAGACTTTTGCATTTCTCTCACTTTGAGCGGTAATTCCATCTTAGAATTTAACTGCTTCGACTTCAATACCGCTTCACAGCAATTGATCCTGAACTGCACCGAATTGCTGTAGATTTTCCGCGTGTGGGGAAGATGAATACGCCCAAACCTTTCGAGTCTTCCAGACTTTGATTTGACTGATCCATGCAGTTCTGATCTTAGCAGCATCGCCACTTTTTCAGACAAAGACCAGGCAAGTCGAGTCAGGTATAATTTTCATTGTCGATAAACACAATCACATTGTTTCGCACCCTCGATTGGACTATTTAGGCAGTTCGACAAATTTCTGCTAGTATGTCTTTCTGTTGCTTCTACACGCGTAAGTAACCTTTGAATTTCCAGCAAATCATTTCCGCTCTCAATCACTACTGGGGAGAGCAGGGTTGCGTTATTTTGCAACCCTATGACATGGAAGTTGGTGCCGGCACATTTCATCCGGCAACATTTCTCGGTGCGGTTGGTCCGGAACCCACCCGTTCAGCCTACGTTCAACCATCAAGACGACCAACTGATGGCCGCTATGGTGACAATCCCAATAGGCTGCAGCACTACTTCCAATACCAGGTTGTATTAAAACCCTCTCCGACTGATTTTCAAGATCTTTATCTGGAGTCGCTCAAATCACTCGGGATCGATCCATTGCTAGACGACATTCGGTTTGTTGAGGATGACTGGGAGTCTCCAACACTGGGAGCATGGGGTCTGGGTTGGGAGGTCTGGCTTAATGGCATGGAAATTACCCAGGTCACGTACTTTCAACAGGTCGGCGGGCTGGAATGCCGACCGGTGACGGGAGAAATTACCTATGGACTTGAACGGATTGCCATGTATGTTCAAGGCGTCGACAGCATTTTTGACCTTGTTTGGAACGATGATGTCAGTTATGGCGACCTCTACCATCAAAATGAATTCGAGCAGTCCAAATACAATTTTGAGACAGCCGATACGCAAACCCTGTTCCGTCAGTTCAATGCTGCGGAAGCGGCTTGTAAATCACTGACTGAAATTGATTTGCCGCTGCCTGCCTATGAACAAGTGCTGAAAGCGTCTCATCTGTTCAACTTGTTAGATTCAAGACGAACGATTGGGGTAACTGAACGAGCTGTTTATATCGGTCGGGTGCGCGCCCTCGCCCGTGGTGTTGCACATTGCTATTACAAGAGCCGCGAGTCAAAGAACTTTCCGCGGCTTCGAGATCCTGCAGCTAAGCTATCTGGAGAATCAAATCCTGATTCTATATTGCCTGCCAATGATTCAAAGCTGGCATCAATGCCCCTATTGTTTGAATTGGGTACTGAAGAACTTCCACCTCAAGCAGTCGCCAAACTTGGTCAAGCACTTGAAAGTGAACTCAAGCGAGAACTTGTACAAGCCGGATTAATTGATTCAGTCGATGCATCATCAAAGTGGTATGCGACACCCCGTCGAATTGCAGTCATCATTGAAAAAGTACTGACTCGCAGTCAGGATATAGAGAAAATCAAGCGGGGCCCATCTCTAGAGCGGGCATTCGAGCAGGATGGCTCCCCTTCGAAGGCAGCGCATGGGTTCGCAAAAGGATGTGGCGTTACTGTTAAGGATCTTGATACACTGGAAAATGAGTCAGGCAGGTTTTTGGCCTATCGGTTTAAGGAATACGGCAAATTGGCCCGGGAAATGATTCCCAGGTGTGCAGAGTCTGCTCTGTCTCGAATGCCAATTCCAAAGCGTATGCGTTGGGGAAATTTCAGTCACGAATTTGTTCGTCCTATCCACTGGGTGGTAATAATGCACGGCGATCATGTCATTCCATGTCAACTCCTGACCATTGAATCGGGTTCGTTGACATTCGGACATCGATTTCACGCTACCGACCCCATTCAGCTTAAAGAAGCAGGAAGTTACGCAACCGTGCTTTTGGAACAAGGGCATGTGATGGCAAATCGCGCTGAACGCAAGCAGGCAATTCAGAGTCAGCTGCGAGATCTGGAAATTCGTTTCCAGGGAACTGCTATGAAGGACGATGATTTACTGGATGAAGTGACAGACTTGGTGGAGTGGCCGTATGCGTTTTGCGGTACTATCAGCACCGAATTTCTGAAATTGCCGCCTGAGGTTCTGATCTCCTCGATGCGAAAACACCAAAAGTACTTCCCTGTATTTGATGCAAACGGAATCTTACAGCCAAAATTCTTCGCGGTTGCAAATATTACACCCACGAATGAAGAGCGGGCGAACAGAATTGTTGTTGGCAATGAACGGGTCCTTCGGGCGCGGCTTTCAGATGCCAAATTCTTTTATGAACAGGATTGCAAGACGCCGCTGCAGGACATGCTGCCTGCCTTGCAGCATCTGGTATTTCACCGCAAGCTTGGCTCCTATTCCCAAAAGTCTGAGCGCATCCAAATGTTGGCAGTTCGAATTGCCGATCAGGTTTTTACCGCAAGTGACGACTTTCGAGACGCATCACGACTTGCAAAAGCCGACTTGGTTAGTGAAATGGTTGGGGAATTTCCAGAACTCCAAGGCATTATGGGACGGTATTACGCAGAGCTCGATGGTTATCCAGAAAGCGTCAGCCGTGCAATACAGGAACACTACATGCCAGTATCGGCTGCAGGCGAGTTGCCTGAATCGGATGTCGGGATAGTTGTTGCAATTGCCGACCGGATTGACTCACTTGTAGGACTCACGAGTGCGGGCGAAGTCGCTAAAGGAGACCGTGATCCGTTTTCATTGCGGCGCATGGCACTGGCGGTTCTTTGCATCATCATTGAGCGCAAACTGAATCTGGACCTTCGGAATGTGTTGCAAATCTCAGCAAATATCTATCAGGAACAGGTGGAAGAATCCAAAAGTGCCGGTGCACAGATTTCGACGAAAGATGACTTGACGCGTCTTTTTGAATTCATGCTCGAACGATTAAGGCACTACTATCTGGAGCAGGGTTATGCTACGGATGAATTCAATGCGGTCATTGAACTCAAACCCGGTAGTCCTTTGGAATTTGACAAAAGAATGAAGGCTGTGAGAAGCTTTCGGGAAATGCAAGAATATTCCGACTTAATAGCCGCGAACAAGCGGATTCGCAACATATTGAATCACGCTGACACCTTGAACGCTCGAGAAGTTAATTCCGACCGGCTGCTGGAACCGGCTGAAGTAGCACTGTATAAAAAAGCGAAGCACCTTGCTATTGAGGTGAAGTCGTTAAGAGCATCATTCAGTTTTGATGCGATTCTTCGCATGCTTGCTCAGCTCAGAGATCCAATCGATGATCTTTTCGATACTGTAATGGTGATGGATGAGAATCTTGAACTCAGAGCAAACCGTATCGCGTTGGTCCGCTACGTCTACAACTTATTCTGCGAAGTGGCAGATCTGTCAAAACTTCAATCATCAAAGGACAAGGCATGAACCACGATTCATATGAAGAAATGCTGTCTGCTGTGCAGGACTTTCACAAAAAACACGATATGAAAAATACCGGTGGGCATGATCTTAGGTTTCGCATCGCGCTGATGTGCGAAGAGTTGGGTGAAGTGTCAGCTGCAGTTACAAAAGGACAGGGATCCGAAAAAATCGCTGAAGAGTGCGCAGATCTCTTGATTTTGCTGCTTGGAACATCAATCGCTGCAAAATTTGATCTGAATCAGGCATTTTGGCGGAAAATGGAAAAAATTCTGCAAAGAAAGGGCAGGATGATTGACGGCACGTTACGAATATCTAATTTTGACCTCAAGTCGAGCAGTTAATCGGATGAAAGATACGGAATATTGCCAGTTAAGGCTCCGCGTATCGCGATGAGCACGCTTCGATCATTCCTGTTTATGACCCTTCTGATTTTGCTGACGCTGGTCTATTGGCCAGTGGCCGTCGCAGTTTATTTCTGTGAGCCACATTTTCGTTCGCGCATCATTGGTGGCTGGGCACACGCCATCATCTGGTTGTTGAAGGTGATATGTGGATTGCGTCACGAAGTTGAGGGACTTGAAACCCTTCCGGCTCAGCCGGCAGTCATCTTTTCCAAACATCAATCCGCTTGGGAAACGATTGCCTATCAGACGATTTTCCCAGCACAAGCCTGGGTGTTAAAGCGATCTTTACTCTATATCCCATTCTTCGGCTGGGGGCTGGCCGCAACACATCCGATCAAAATAGACAGGACTACAGTTCGAAAGGCGCTCGAACAGGTGGTTAAGCAAGGAACGGAGGTCTTGAAGGAAGGTCGCTGGGTTGTTGTGTTTCCAGAAGGTACACGAATTCCACCAGGTGAGCACGGTACCTATCACGCCAGTGCTTCGTTGCTCGCAATTCGTGCAAATGTACCGCTGGTACCGGTGGCACACAATGCAGGTGATTTTTGGCAGCGTCGGGCACTTACCAAACGTCCCGGCGTCATTCGCGTCAGAATCGGTGAGCCCATTTACCCTGAACGAATGAAACCCAGGGAAATGAACCAGCAGGCTGAAGAATGGATTCGAAAGACGATGCCGGAAATCAGCGACGCTTACTCTTCAGATTGAGTTCGAATTTGAAAGATTGAATGCTGCGATCAGAAGCTTGCCGCTATTCGGTAATTTGATGACACATTGATTCAATCGGAAAGAACAGTTCTGCAGGCGGAATTGCACGAATGATGTATTCTTCGTTTTCGTACTCATAGATCAAATCGGCTGATTTTTCTTCAGTTTCAACGACCTGAGCAGAATCGAGGTCAACTGCGAAACCAGGTGTAAGGTAAATCGAAGTTGCTCGAACCGGTGCGTAGCCGTCCCTTACCCGACCAAAGCTGATTGATTCGGTTATTTCAAGTGGAATGAGGCGTTCTCGAACGCTTGGAGCCCAAGCGTACAGAAATTTCCCTGTAGTATTCTGATTGGTCTTGAACACTGCAATCCCGGAATTTCTTCGTTCAGACCGAAGCCGGAAATTGTTCTGCTGGTGCTCAAGGTATTGCTGTCTTGAGATTGTATTGCTGATGCTGGTGACGTATCGTTCAGGATCGATCAGAAAATTTGCCAGCATCAGTTGATCAAATTCATCGTAGACAACACTGCAGTCAAAGTAGTTTGCTTTGACTGGTAAAAATGCCAGCGACGCAACAAAAGCCAGAGCAATGAGGGTACGACTAATCATGATGAATCAGTACTTTCGTTTCATTCTTTGAATCTCTTGCAACAGCACATTTCGTCAGTTCCATATAGTTTTCGACGCTCAAATTCTCAGCACGTAAACCAGCATCAATCTTTGTTTCCTTAAACATGGCAACATCAATGACACCATTCAAAGAGTTTCTCAGCGTTTTGCGACGCTTTCCAAACGCTAGCCGTACAAGTTCGGAAAAGAGGCGTTCACTGTCTGAATCTAATGCTAATACGGGCTTTGGTCGCATCACTATAACGGACGAAAGCACTTCTGGCGGTGGTGAAAATGCGTCCGGTTCAACATGAAAAACAGTTTCAACTTCGAAAGCACGGGTGACACAGACCGTGAGTCTACCATAGCTGCTTGTTCCACACTTAGCGGTAAGCCGTTCAGCAACCTCGTACTGCACCATGAAGCACATATCTTCAATAATATCAGTATATTTGACAAGGTGAAGCATCAATGGTGTAGATATTGAATAGGGCAGATTTCCCACAATTCGCAGTCCCTGATCCTCGCGTTTGACAGAAGAGTAATCAAATTTGAGTGCGTCAGCGTGATGAATTGTCAGAGCATCGGGGCTGAATAGTTTTTGCAGTTTCTGCGCCAGACCCGGGTCAATTTCAATGGCATGCAATTCAGCTGGAGATCTGACGAGATGACTTGTGAGTGCTCCGTGCCCCGGGCCGATTTCAACAAGTGTTTGATTGATCTGCGGGCTGATCAGCATGAGGATTTCGTCGATCACTTGCGTATCAACCAGAAAATGTTGACCCAAGCGTTTTCTTTTGCGGCTTGCGCTCAAATCTAATTTCTGGCTGATAGCTGACTAGCGAGTTCTAAGGCTGCTCGAAGACTGCCTACGTCGGCAACACCACGGCCCGCAATGTCATAAGCGGTACCGTGGTCAACCGATGTACGAATGATCGGTAGTCCCAAAGTTACATTGACAATCTCACCAAAAGCACTGTGTTTAATGACCGGTAGTCCCTGGTCGTGATACATTGCAAGAACAACATCAAATTTCGAAAGCTGGTGCGAGGTGAAAATGGTGTCAGCAGGGTATGGGCCCGAAGCGTTGATTCCCTCTTCGCGCAGGGAGTCTATCGCCGGGATGATATCGGTAATCTCTTCTTTACCAAGTTCTCCGCCTTCTCCTGCATGCGGGTTGAGACCACAAATTCCGATACGCGGTGAATCAAGTCCAAAGCGTTCCGCAAGGTCTTTGTGTAAAACTTGAACAATGGCAACAATTCTCTCACAACTGATGTATCTCGGAACCTCACTGAGCGGAACATGAGTGGTGACCAGGGCAACTTTGAGCGACTCATTCATCAGCAGCATGACCGGAAGCTTTGCACCTGATAATTTTGCAAGATACTCGGTGTGTCCCAAGAAGTCGAAGCCACCTTGCATCATCTTTTGTTTGTTGACGGGTCCAGTGACCAGCGCATCAAATTCTCCCGAAAGACAGCCTTCAACCGCTCGATTGAGAGTGTTTATGAGATAGTCGGAATGGCGATGATCTCCTTCGCCAGGTGTCACCGGAAATTGGCAGTCAACATGAATGATCTCAACCCCTGGTATACACTCTTCAGGCAGATAATTGCTGAAACTGGCATCTCTACCCAACAGTTTCGCGCGTTCGGCTAGTACACTGTGGTCAGCGATGACAACAATCCGATCGGCTGTAGGTGAATTGGCCAACATCACAACAAGGTCAGGCCCAATACCAGCCGGGTCTCCGGGGGTCAGTGCCAGTGTGCGGGTTATAGTCATCCAACTCTGCAGGGCTGGGTAGAGTTGATTGAAGTAACCAACTTTTGTACTTTGCTACGATAAGGAATTGTGGGTGCCATCGCAAAACGGCTGTTTGTTAGTATGTTTGCAGCCACAGAACCAGTACTTACCTGCTTTGCCAATTTCCACTTTGACTGGCTCGAATTCCGTTCCCGCATGAGACCCATCACAAAATGGCTGTTTGCTCGACCGGCCGCATCGGCACCACCAAACTGTTCCAGGATTCAGTTGCTTCTCAAACGGCGCTTTTTGCGCCACGACTGGTTCTGACATTGTTGACTCCTCAATAGAAATATTTACAAAATTGTTTCGCACTATCAAGCGATCAGTGAAGATCAATGTGCATTGAGCTAAATTGTATCGGTTTAGGATGGTGTTAATAACGCACAGAATCAGTCCGCAGGCGATGCACGCTGATGATCTAAAATTGACAAAGTGATCCGATTCCACTTAATTCGACAATTTTAGCGATGACAAAAATAGATACTTCTCGAGATTTCATTCCAGTTTCTATTGCGGTGTTGACCATCTCTGATTCTAGGACTGAGGATAATGACAAATCAGGTGGGCTGCTTGTTGGTAGAGTGGAAAAATCGGGTCATCGCATCGCTGACAAAAAGATCGTGCCCGATGACATTCACCAGGTGCGTGCTCAGGTCTGTCAATGGATTGTTGATTCAGAAATTCAAGTGATTTTAACGACAGGGGGTACCGGAGTGACTGGCAGAGATGGAACACCGGAGGCCATTCGACCGCTACTGGATAAGGAAATTTCCGGGTTTGGTGAAATGTTCCGAGTTTTGTCTTACGAAAAAATTGGAACCTCAACACTGCAGTCGAGAGCATTTGCTGGAGTTGCCAACGCGACCTATATTTTTTGTCTGCCTGGGTCCGCCAGTGCTTGTGCAGATGCCTGGGATATGTTGATCGAATTCCAGCTCGACTACCGAAGCCGCCCATGCAATCTAGTTGAATTGATGCCGCGACTATTAGAGCATCTGGTCAAGAAATAACTGAAAATCTTCGCTTTCGGGGTATCGATATCCGTCGACAGTGTTGAATTAGCCGCCGACGTAGGACATTTCCACCTTGGGCAGACTGACGGTAGCATTCGAACGTAGTTCCGAGTATCGATCAGATCGTACCGACCAAAGATTTCGAACTAACTCGGTGAGTTGATCAACGTCAGCCCCTTCCCTGATGTGTTTTCTGAGATCAAATCCGCTGGTTGCAAAAAGGCAGGTGTATACCTTACCTTCAGCTGTGAGTCTGGCACGGTTGCAGGTGCCGCAAAATGGCTCAGTTACAGACGATATAACGCCTATTTCACCGCCACCATCTTCATATTTCCAGCGTTTAGCGACTTCGCCACGATAGGTTGGCGAGGCTGCCTTGAGAGGATACTCGCGATGAATGGTGTCTAGAATTTCTCTGGCTGAAATAACTTTATCCATTTGCCAGTCATTGGTGTTTCCAACATCCATGAACTCGATGAATCGCAAGATGACATCGGTGTTTCGAAACTGTCGGACCATTGGTAGAATTTCGTTCTCATTCATGCCCCGTGCAACAACCATGTTGACCTTGATGGGAGACATTCCTGCCGCTTGAGCGTTTTCAATTCCGCTTAATACGCGCGCTACTGGGAACTTAACATCGTTGATTGCACTGAACACTTCGTTATCGATGGCATCCAGACTGATCGTTATTCTGCGAAGCCCAGCCTCATACAGTTTTTCGGCAGCACTCTGTGTAAGCAGCGATGCGTTGGTTGTCATGCTCAAGTCTTCAACACCTGGAATCATCGCAAGCCTAGCAATCAAGTCAGTGAGGTCACGACGCACCATCGGTTCACCGCCTGTAATTCGGACTTTTTTGACACCATTCGCAACAAATGCGCACACTGAGCGCTCAATTTCTTCGAAGCTTAGAAGCTCTTTACGGTGCAAAAAAGCGTGATTTGAGCCGAAAAACTCCTTCGGCATGCAGTAGACACAGCGGAAATTGCAGCGGTCTGTAATTGACACACGCAAATCCCGAATTGGTCGATTAAACCGGTCGGTAACAGGAGTGGAGAGGGAAGAACTCACAGGTGTAGTGCAAATTTGTTCAAACGGTTAATGCATATTTTAATGGAATAGACATACATACCAATAGGCGGGTGAATTAAATATCACCAATTGTTAATTCACTCGTGCAATGCGTTCTAATAATCAGCCAAGTTTAGAGTACGAAAGAAACTGCAAATTATCCGATAAGTCAGTCCCCAGATGATGCGGTTATCCTTATCGCCGATTCGAAACCCCGAAAACACCCCATCATAATCTGGAGGTCGATACTCGCTGGTATGGCTGTCGGGACGTAGCAGATAAGCCATTGGTATCCAGACCAAGTCGTGGACTTCTTCATTGGGGTCGAAATGTATTGGTCTTCGTGCTTCGAATACGTGGCAGGAAATGATCAATCCGTGCGCGTGGCTTAGTCTAGGCGCAACCAGATCATCTATTCGGCTGATTCGATTTTTAACCTCCAGATGAACGCCAATTTCCTCGGCAGTTTCCCGAATTGCGGTATCTAAAATCGTTTCATCTTGAAATTCACGTCGTCCTCCTGGAAACGCCATCTGTCCAGACCAGGGATCACTGTCTCGGTGCGCGCGTTCAATCAGTAGCAACTCTGTTCCCTGAAAATCCTCACTGAGCAGCAGCGAGACCGCCGCTTCCCTACGGTTGGTAGTTTCGACTAATAAAGGTTTACTTTCACGAAGAAGTTTCCTGATATCAGCGAGATGAATTGATTGGTTTAGCGGATTGATCATCAATGTAAATTCAGTACCACTCTAAATTTAAATTTCAAACTGAAAAGTTTAATGTACTGATCAAAATTTGACATTAGATGTCAATTTATCGTGAAAACAATTCAGTTTCCCTATAATCCGAGTTTCATTGGAAGTTATCAATAGTAAATGTATTTTTTTATTGACTATTTATATGACCTGAATTGCAATTCTGCAGAAAGGGTCAATTTATCTATGGAGGTATATAAATTATGCTATCCCGAAAAGTAATGGCAGTCATTGTAGCTGCCTGTTTTGCCTTTGCCGGACTCGCTTCAACACCAGTTTCGGCGGACAAAGTTCGCTGGAAGATGGCGAGTTGGTTTCCACAGAATCTCACACAGTTGGGAACGCTTGGTCATCACGTAACTGGAACGTTAGATCGAGTATCCGGTGGTGAATTCGAAATGAAATATTTCGACCCTGGTGCACTTGTACCGCCAGCCGAATGTTTTGATTCGGTTGCTTCTGGTGCAGTTGATGCCTGCTGGTCGACTCCTGGTTACTGGTATGGAAAAAATTCCGCTTTAGCTATGTTCGCAGCTGTTCCATTTGGTCCTCAAGCAGGCGAATATGGTGCCTGGATCTATTTTGGTGGCGGACAGGAAATGATGAATGAGATTTATGCCGAACATGGACTCTATTCACTCATTTGTGGTGTTATCGCACCCGAAGCGTCTGGATGGTTTCGAAATGAAATCACATCTATTGATGACCTTAAGGGACTCAAGATGCGATTCTTCGGCCTTGGCGCAAAAGTCATGGAAAAAGTGGGAGTTTCAACCCAGTTGATTCCTGGTGGAGACATCTTTCCAGCACTTGAGCGCGGTTCGATTGATGCAACAGAGTATTCGATGCCAGCTATCGATTTGAATCTCGGCTTCTACCAGGTTGCAAATCATTACTATTTCCCTGGTTGGCACCAGCAATCCACGTTGTTTGAAATTTTGATGAACAAGGAAAAGTGGGATGCTCTGTCTGACCAGCAGCAGTCTTGGCTTGAATTGTCCTGCGGCGATAACTTTCGTTATGGCCTCCTTGAAGGTGAAGCCATTCAGGCCCCGGCACTGGCCGAGCTACAGGAAAAGGGTGTGAACATTCATCGCTGGCCACAAGAAATTCTGGATCAACTTGAAGCTGCGTGGCTCGAAGTGGTCGCAGAGGAAAGTGCAGCCAATCCTGACTTCAAGAGAGTTTGGGATAATCTGCAGGCATTTAGACAGCAGTACTCCATCTGGGCTGAACTCGGTTACCTGTAAAACCAGGATTCTCACCTGATTGGTGATTTTTTCTAAAAACCAGGGATGCCTGAGTGCATCCCTGGTTTGAATTTTATCCGCTGGCCAAAACCTGAATCGGCATGAAGATCTTACTGCGACTTGATGAGATTACCGAATCTTGGATTGTTTGGATCGGTCGAGTGACCGCATGGGTCGCGATCGCGCTTATGATTGTGATCGTTTTTGATGTCATTACGCGTCGCTTTCTAGTGCTGGGTTCAACCAAACTCCAGGAACTTGAGTGGCACATTCATGCAGTCCTATTTCTGTTTTGTCTGGGGTATGCCTATCTTAAAGATGCTCATGTAAGAATTGATTTGGTTCGGGAACGACTCAGCAGAAGAACGCAACTTTGGATTGAACTGATCGGTTGTCTGTTTTTTCTCATTCCCTATTGCATCATCGTGATCTACTACGGAGTAGATTGGTGGCATCGTTCATTCGAACAGAATGAAATGGCCGCCTCAGCGACCGGGTTGCCCTATCGCTGGATCATCAAAGCGGCTCTACCTATTGGGTTTGTAATTCTGTTGCTTAGTGCCGTCGGTATGGCATTTAGAAAGATTGTCCAGCTTTTTGGAACTCCCAATTTGGTCCACATTGTTGACGAAAGAGAGAAGGCCGAGACAGTCCACCTGGACAAGGTGGAACTGCCGGTCGATGGAGAGCGATGACGGAGCGAAGTAATGCTTGATTTCTTCATCGATTATATGCCGCTGTTCATGTTTCTTGCACTGGCGATCCTGCTATTTTCCGGCTATCCGGTTGCCGCAGTGCTCGGTGGCATCGGTTTAGGATTTGGCTATCTTGGGGTTTACCTGGATGTATTTGTTCCGATTGAGTTTTTTAACATCGTTGGTCGAATATGGAGTGGTATAGCAGACAATTTGGTTTTGGTCGCCATCCCAATGTTCATATTTATGGGGACCATGTTGGAAAAGAGCGGGGTCGCGCGTGATCTGCTCTATTGTTTACAGGTTTTGCTTAGGCGGGTACCTGGTGGTTTGGCACTGTCAGTTACCGTTATGGGAACTATTATGGCTGCGACGACCGGAATTATTGGTGCGTCTGTCGTCATGATGACACTGATGGCTTTGCCCATCATGCTTCAGCGGCAATACAACATACCTCTCGCTACCGGTACAATTGCGGCATCTGGAACACTGGGTATCCTGATCCCACCAAGCATCATGCTCGTGATCATGGCTGACCTGCTCGGTCGCTCAGTAGGCAATCTATTTGTTGCAGCAGTTTTTCCAGGGCTGTTACTTGCCAGCATTTACGCAGTTTACATTTTTGTGATTTGCGCCATTAAACCCGAGCTTGCACCCCCACTGCCTAAAGATTTGGGGCCAAAAGACGCTCGTGAATTTTTGAAAATGATTTTCAATGGCCTGATACCTCCGGTCTTACTGATCGTACTTGTATTGGGATCGATTGTTATGGGATGGGCTACTCCGACAGAAGCATCTGGTGTTGGTGCTGCAGGTGCGACGTTGATGGCGGCAATGAAAAAGAGGTTGAATTTTGAAACGCTGCGATCGGTAGTTGAGCGATCCGCATTGACAGGTGCCATGTTGTTTTTCATCTTCATTGGCGCAACTGCGTTTTCCTATGTTTTTCGATCGCTTGGCGGTGACGATATCGTCATCGATATCGTTGAAAACAGTGGTTTTGGTGCATGGGGAATTCTGTTTACATTGATGGCAATCGTTTTTGTGTTGGGGTTCTTTTTTGACTGGATTGAAATTACCCTAATCGTTTTGCCAGTGTTTGCCCCGATCGTCCAACTGCTTGACTTTGGTGACCATGTTGACAAAATTGATCTTGTCTATTGGTTTGCAATCCTTGTTGCCGTTAACCTGCAGACCAGCTTTCTGACACCACCCTTCGGATTCGCTCTCTTCTATATGAAAGGGGTAGCTCCGCCCGAAGTCAAGATTCAGCAGATTTATCGGGGTATTGTTCCTTTCGTTTTACTGCAAGTTGTTGGCCTGACTCTCGTGATTGCGTTTCCCGAGATCGCATTGTGGTTGCCTAGCAAGTTGCTAAACTAACTCTTCACCACAATTCAATCTACAGTGGCTGAAACAGGCAAATCATCTGGAAAATCGGTCGGACTGTTTGCGACCTGCCTGGTTGATCTCATGAGACCTGAGGTTGGATTTGCCTCCGCAAAACTGATTAAAGATGCAGGTTTTGAGCTTGACGTTCCCCGTACCCAAACCTGCTGCGGTCAACCACTCTATAACAATGGAGACTTTCAAGGCACAAGAAAAATTGGCCGCAAATTGATCGAAACATTTATCGGCTACGACTATGTCGTTGTACCATCCGGATCCTGTGCCGCCATGATCAAAATTCACATTCCCGAATTATTTTCTGAAGAAGCGGGCGATTTGTATAACAACGCGAAGGCTATCGCCAACAAGACCTATGAACTGACTGAATTTTTGGTTGCGTTTGGAGGCTCAGAAATTGCGGTATCTTATTTAGGTGCGTGCACCTACCATGATTCGTGTTCAGGGTTTCGAGAGTTGGGCATTCATACTTCGCCACGTGAACTTCTCCGAAGGGTTGAGGGTTTGACACTGACCGAGTGTCGAGAATCGACCGCCTGCTGCGGGTTTGGTGGTACGTTTTGTGTGAAGTATCCGGAGATCTCCACGCAGATTGTTTCGGAAAAAGTTCAAAACATTCAAGAAACTGGGGCTCAGACGGTGTTGGGCGGAGACCTCGGCTGCCTGATGAATATTGCCGGTTTTCTCAGTCGGCAGGACAGTGACATTCGCGTGTTGCATGTTGCAGAGGTGTTAGCTGGTTGCGGAGACAATTCGGCGATAGGCAAACCGAGGAATTGAATATTTGGGGCAGTTGTGGAAGTTGCATCACCGAAATTCAAGTCAAGTGCCCGCGAGGCTCTTTTGAATGAGAGCCTGCAGGGAGCCCTTAAGAAATCCCGTGGTGGATTTGTCGACAAGCGTTTGGCAGCTGTTGAAGATTTCCCGCAGTTTGACGAATTGCGAGACCGGGCTGTTGGTATTAAAAACCACGTTCTGACCAATCTTGATCACTATCTTGGCCAGTTTGCCGATCATGTTAAGGCAGTCGGTGGACAGGTTCACTTTGCGAGTACACCTGAGGATGGGGTTGAAACCATCATCAATATTTGCAAACAGGCGGGTGCAAAGCGCGTTGCAAAAGGTAAATCGATGATTGGTGAAGAGATGGACCTCAACGATGCACTAGAGAGCCAGGGTATGGAGGTCATTGAAACTGATCTTGGTGAATATATCATCCAGCTAGCCAAGGAAAATCCAAGCCACATCATCGCGCCCGCAATTCATAAGACACGTGATGAGATTACTGACCTTTTTTACGAACATCACGGGAAGTACGGATTGACGCAAAGGGTAGAAGAAGTGGAGGCGATTGTCAATGAAGCGCGAACAGTATTAAGGGAGCACTTTGTCAATGCCGATGTTGGCATAACTGGAGCAAACTTTCTGCTGGCAGATTCTGGGGCTTCAGTACTGGTGACGAATGAAGGCAATGGTGATTTGACCAGTACTTTGCCACGTGTGCATATCGTTACCGCTTCGATCGAAAAAGTAATTCCCTCGCACAAAGACCTCTCAGTATTTTTACGAATTCTTGCACGAAGTGCCACTGGCCAGGAAATATCCTCATATACCAGTATTTACAGTGGTCCAGTACAGTCCGGTGACATGGATGGTCCGGCTGAATATCATGTTGTTTTACTTGATAACGGACGCTCAAATATGCTACAGGGTGAGTTTTGGGAGATGCTGCGTTGCATTCGATGCGGAGCTTGTATGAATCACTGCCCAGTCTACCAATCTATCGGCGGGCATGCGTATGGCTGGGTTTATCCCGGGCCCATGGGTTCAGTCTGGACCCCATTGCTGGTCGGCTTGCAGAATGCAGCGAATCTACCCAACGCGTGTACGCTGAACGGGCGCTGCCAGGCTGTATGTCCAGTCAGAATCCCACTGCCAAAGTTATTGCGAACGCTGAGAAATCATATTTTTGAACGAGGTCTGGTGGACTGGCCGTCGCGCACCGGACTCGCGATGTGGGGATTCGTTGCCAGACATCCGAAGCTGTTCCGGTTGTCAATCGGTATGGCTTCCTGGATATTGAGTCTACTGGGCCGTCGTCGGGGATCGATTCAATATATGCCGTTGACCACTGGCTGGACAAAGACTCGAGATTTACCTTCACCAGCAGGTGGAGGATTTGTATCCCTATGGAATGCTCAGAAAAAGCCCCAATCGTAGAGTGTCAATGATCGGTCTGGTATCAAGGGTGTCGCGTATCGTTTCGTACACCTCGTGGCCATCGTAGCCTTGATCCGCACACAACTGCTGACAGCGCACATTAGCGACCTGCGTTTGTTCACTAGGCGGGGTCTCGTTCTGCTCAGCGCAGCGGACGAACCGTCGCGCTCAAAGCGCAGATATCAGCGCACCGTCTTGCGGTCGACACCGAGCCTTCTGGCAATCTGCGAGTGGTTCAACCCTTCGGCTTCCAGTTGGTGATATCATGAATAACTCCCTTCACAAAGTTGGGACTACCTACCATTTGTAAAGTAAAAATTCGATGGATACGACTTTTGGTTTGGTAACGAGAAGGTAGTGGGCTGAACGACGGTTCGGCGGTACCTCCCCTGTCGGACATCAGTTTCAATCTACGTCATGAAAATTGCCGACAATCTAGTTCTGTCTCATCTCTGAAACCGATACCCCAACCTGAACGATGCGCTGTCTGTCAACGCCCGCGACGCCAACGTACTTGAATAACGCATCATCCAATTCACGCGGCTGTGTGTTCTGGATGACAACGGTTTCAACACCGCCAAGGAGAGCGGCAAACGGCGCTGCCTGGGAATCAGACCCGGCAGCGGTGGGAAACCTGAATGATGTTCCAGCAATATTGGTGAACTCAATATCACCCCGTTCATCACTGACCCAGAATTCTGAAATGACCGACCGTTCCGCCACACTGCTGAGTACGGCGTTAATCTCTGCCGTTTTCACTCCCGCTCTAAGTGCTGCATCAATATAGTGGGCTGTTAAAATCGCCTGCGCCACCATATGTTTTGAAACGATGTTTTCCTCCTGCAGTGTTTCTTTTGCGAACGACGTTCCACTGCTCAGAAAAAACGTCCAAATGCTCATGGCAAGTAAAATATTTTTCATCATCCATCTTCAGGGTTTGTTTTCATATAAATTGCTAACGTGAACTGGAACACGGCGGAATCAAATCCACCTCCTGGCGACTGGAACAAGTCTGTAACCAGCCGGTTCTGAATGTCCAGGAATCCTGAGTATGCCATTGTTAATATTAATCATTATCGTCACTTCATCTATTCTGAAACTGCAGTAATCCGTATGTTTGGCCATCATTTCCCTGTAACTTCGAGCACGGCAGTCCAATTGATATTTCGAATCTGAATTCAGTCGCAGCACTCGGGAATCAGCATTGATGACGGCAATCGCATCCACCCGGTCTGGTCATTTCACAAAACCCGGACCAGGAGGTCCGCGTCCTTACCGAACTCCTGATAGACGCCAGTGACCATCGAGAGAATGCCGGCCATCTCATGGCCGGCATGGGCCTGACAAACACTTGATTCTCTGATACTGAACTTTCAGACCAGTTTGTCCTTTGGTCTTTCTCCCTTGAAGAAAGCGTCTAAGTTATCCAGTGCGCGAAACCCCATCGCATCCCGAGTCTCGAATGTGGCGCTGCCGATATGAGGCAGCATGAACAGGTTCTGATGGGCTGAAAAGCTTGGATTGCCGCCGGGCTCAACTTCAAAACAGTCCAATCCTGCCGCCGCAAGCTTACCGGAATCAAGTGCGGCAACCAATGCATCTTCGTCAACCAGAGCGCCGCGCGCACAGTTCACTAATATGGCATTTTCCGGCAGTTTTGACAAATTCCTGAGATTCATCAATTTAGTGGTTTGCGGTGTTGCAGGGCAATGCAGTGACAGCACCTCTGAAATCTCCAGAAGCGAGTCGAGAGTTTCATGGAATACTGCACCTCTTTCAAGTTCAGGATTCAGACGCTTACGATTGTGATAGTGCACCTGCATATCAAAGCCGGCAGCCCTCTTGGCAACGACCTGTCCGACTCTTCCCATTCCAACAATTCCTAGTTTTTTGCCAGTCACCTGATGACCAACCATAAACGATGGGCTCCAACTGTCCCATTGTTGATGTCTCACTATTGCATCACCCTCAACCGCACGTCTAGCGGCTCCCAGCATCAATAGAATAGCAATTTCAGCGGTTGCGTCGGAAAGTACGTCTGGAGTGTTGGTCACAACAATTCCTCGTTTTGCCAACGCATCAATATCACAGTGGTCCACACCTACAGAATGATTAGCGATGATTTTCAGACGACTTCCTAATCGGTTGACGACTTCGCTGCTAAAAATTTCGGAATGGCAGGGCAATATCGCATCCACTTCGTTGCTCATTTCAATGATTCGCTCTGCGGATGCAGGTATGTCTTGTGGTTCCAGGATCGTGTCGTAGTCACGTACCGCCCTTGCTACGGTATTAGCAGAAAGCTGTCTTGTAATCCAGAGAACCGGACGTTGATCAGTCACGACAAGGTGAGAATATATGGTCGCTCAGGAGTTATTCTCCTGAATCTCCATTATCGATCTTCTTACGGATGCATTCATCCCAATAGTCGTAAGCTGCCATTGGTAGTACGCATGCAATGATGATGACGAATGGTAGTCCACCCCAGAATCCTGCGAAACCCGTAGAAATGCTGTGAGACAGCCCGACTACAAATACGACCACCACAATCAGACCAAATAGTCCGGTAGTGATTTGTATGGATTTCGGGAGCATAGGAGTAGGAGTTTTCCACATCAATTGGTAAGTTGAAACTATGGGAATTATACGTGTTGCCACACTAGCCCACTATGATTTAGCATCAGGGTTGGAATTTGAAATATAGGGGAGTACACCGAAATTGGTAAGAGTGGAAAAGTAGAATCTTCAGATAGGAAATTGAAAAGATAAAGATTCCATCATTCATCAATTCACCAAATAGCTTGAGCACTAGGTCGATGTTTTTGCTCGGGTGATTACTGACAGAATTCGTCTAGTTTCATTATTAGGGCTGCTGGGATAAGAAGTGGAGCAACCAGCGTGCAGTTCTGAACAATCGATCATCTTGTTCAGCTGCGCCTACCAACTGTATTCCGATCGGCATATTTTTTTCTCCCTCTAGCATCGGCATGGATATACACGGCAATCCAGCGAGAGTCCATATGGTTGAACAGCACGGATCACCAGTTCCATCACCATATTTTGGCGCTATTCCAGGAGCTGAGGGTGTCAGAATTGCGTCGTAGTCATTGAAAAACTCTTCAAACCAGGTTACAGACGCGTGCATGGCTTCAATCGCATCACTGAACTGCTCGTCGGTGATTTGTTTTATTTCCTGAATGGAAGTACGTATTGTTTTGCTCAAAAGTTCTGAATTCAAAACATCCAACTCGGTAAGAGAGCGGTAAAGCTCATAGCCGTAAATTCTGCGTAGACTTTCGATTAGACCAACAAATGAGCGAGGAGCGGGAACTCGATCGACCTGCTCTCCAAGACAGTCGATGAGTTCTTCGATTCCGGCCGACAGCGCTTCTGAATATCGAGATTCATACGGTAAATCGAACCAGGCAAAAGCGGGTTCGATTGGAGGGTCTGACTCGTATCCCTTAAGTAAATCAGGTCGTGGACGCAGATAGCACAAATCATCAGCGGCGTCGTACCGACCGAGGACGTTTCCCAATAGGGCCAAATCTCCTAAGTCAAGAGCGAACATCCCCACCTGATCCAAGTGAAATGAAGTGTTTAGAGCCCCTCTTCTAGAGACTAAGCCTCTGGTCGGCTTGTAACCATAGACTCCACAATAGGATGCAGGCCTGATGATCGATCCATGGGTTTGACTTCCAATTGCGAGTGGAACCTGGCCAGCAGCAACAGCAGCAGCTGACCCACTAGACGATCCGCCAGGTCCGTAATCTGGGTTTCTGGGATTGCGTGTGGCTGGAGGATGCATGTACGCCAATTCAGCGGTTACAGTCTTCCCCAAAATGATCGCACCCGCTTCTCTCAAATTTTCTACTATTGCTGAATCCTTGTCCGGGCGTCTGTTCTCAAACGCTAGACAGTTCATTTCTGTTGGGTAATCAACCGTATCAAAAATATCTTTTATACCGACGGGAATGCCGTGTAGAATTCCAGTGGGCATTCCTTTTTTGCGAAGTTGATCCATACTTCGAGCCTGAGCAATTGCGGTGTTTTGATCAATGCTGGCCCAAGCATTGATGATGCCATCCGTTTGATCAATTGAATCGAGGTAGTGTTGAACGAGAAACTCGGACGAAATAACGCCCTCAAGCATTAGATCAACATATTGTCTCGCTGTCTTGGTATTCTCGTGCATGCTCGTTGATTGGAGCACCTATTGGGATCAGGGAATATACGGACCAAAAAGATAGTCAGGGAACCAAAGAGCGAGGTCAGGAAACATGTACATGAGAAACATGGCGAAAAGTACAATTCCGAGATAAGGCAAAATTCCCTTGAATATTTCGACTAGTTCGATGTCCTTTTTTAATACCCCTTTCAGGTAGAATGCCGACATTGCCATCGGAGGTGTCAGGAACGAGGTTTGCAGATTCAACGCCACAAGCATAGCGAAAAAGTACGGATTTACATTGAATGTATCCAACATCGGCAAGAATATTGGTACGAAAATGATCAAAATTTCAGACCATTCAAGCGGCCAGCCCAGTAGGAAAATTATCAACTGAACAAGGATCAGAAACTGCCATGGCTGAAGATTTAAGGCGAGAACCCAGTGCTCAATTACGTCATGACCACCCAAATAGGAAAAAACGGACGCAAATGTCCATGATCCTACGAACATCCAACAAACCATGGCAGTTGCTTTCGCGGTCAAAAACACTGATTCCTTGAGTTTTTGCCAAGTGAGCGACCGGTATGCCAGCGCTAGTACCAGCCCGCCTAATGCACCCATCGCGGCTGCTTCAGCGGGTGTAGCCAAACCGCCAAGAATTGATCCTAGAACCAGCATGATCAAGACGGTTAGTGGTACGAAGGACACCAGCAGTTGTATGTATATTTCAGTTCGAGATACACTGTCGTCGTAGTTCGGCTTTGGTGCAATCTGTGGATTGGCGAATGCCCTAATTAATACGTAAATTATGTATAGACCCGCCAGAAGCAATCCTGGAAATACGGCGGCTGCGTAGAGTCGAAGTGGCGATAGTTCCGCGATTGCTGCATAGACAATCAGCATAATCGAAGGTGGAATCAAAATTCCAAGCGTCCCTCCCGCACAAATTACACCAGCGCTGAAATCCTTCCGGTAGGAAGCTTTTACCATTGCAGGGAAAGCGAGCAAGCCCATCAGAGTGACTACAGCGCCTACAATCCCACTCGCGGTTGAAAAAACGGTGCAGGTAATCAACGCGGCAATTGCCATCGAACCAGGAAGATTGCGTGCTGCAAGTTGAAGAGACGAAAATAGCCTATTGACGATATTCGCCCTCTCCACAACGTATCCCATAAATAAGAAGAGTGGAATTGCCACAAGGGTATCGTTCTCCATAACGGAGTACGTATTCTGGTTCAGGAGATAAAAGATTTGATTGTTGAATGCGTCGGCGATAACCTGAATAGACCCGGCTTGATGGTACGCAAAATAACCAAATCCAACACCCATAGCGATGAGTGTGAAAGCGATCGGAAAACCAAGCATTACCAGGACTATAAATAGTCCGAGCATCATAATTGCGACTTCTGGATTGGTCATATTGGGTAATGCTGCAGACTGAAAATCAAACGATGATGGATGAAAGAATCATCCAATATCTTCCGAAAATCTAGGTTAGCATTTTCTCGGTTTCTTGGGCGTCATCAAGTCTTTCAAGCCACTCCCCGCTTCTCATAGCTTTCCAACATCGCAGAATTTCAGCGATGCCTTGAATAATGAGAAGACCACCAGCTACAGGAATCAATGTCTTGAAATAATAGATTTGTATTCGAGCAGGACTGTTCCAACTGACTTCTTTGTACCTCCACGAATCAGCAGCGATTTCTGCACCAAACCAGAACAATGCAAGCATTCCTGGAAAGAAAAATAATATGTAAAGAATGAAGTCAATGGTTGCCTGAACCCGAACGGGGAACAAGCGATACAACACATCACCACGCACGTGGCTGTCCTGCGCTAGTGCATACGCTCCAGCCATGAGGAACAAGGCGCCGTACATTTGCACCATCATGTCGAACACCCAAACGGTTGGGGCGTTAAGGACATAGCGGACAAACACCTCATAGGATACAGAAAAAGTGAGAATGAGAATACACCATCCAAAGGCTCTACCCACCCATACACTAATACTCTCTATGCTGTGTATAAACGAGTTCAAATTATCCCTCCGAAATACTCGGAATGAAGTAGCAGCGGGGGTCTAACGCGAGACCCCCGCTACAAATTTCGATGAAATGAGTGAATTACCCGTAGTGGTGCTTATAAGCGAGCGTATAGTCGGGTTGATTCAGATTCAGATAGTTCATCACTTCTTTCGCATACGATTTCTGGGAATCGATTACCCTCGCGAAGAAAGCATCTTCAGAAGAAAGGCGATCAATTACGATATCCCAAGCGACAAGCTGGTCCGACATGACAGAATCAGGGGTTCGGTATACGTTCACCCCGCTTTCATCTTGCAATCTGACAAGGTCAGTTGCATATCGTCGGGTATTGTGCCAATAGAAGTTGGAATTCTCTGCTTCAGATGCGTACTGTAGAATTGCTCTCTGCTCGCTGGCGAGACTGTCGTACTTTTGCTTGTTGAAGGTACACTCAAAGAATTCCTGAGATTGATGAAAGCTTGCCAGATGATAGTGTTTCGACACATCCTGCATACCAAAATCTCTGTCAGAAGTTGGGTTGTTGAACTCCGCGGCGTCGATTAATCCTGATTTCAACGCAGGTTGGATTTCACCACCTGGCAACTGAACTACGGACATCCCCATTTCCAGCAGTACGTCCGCCGCAAGCCCAACGGTTCGATACTTGAGACCTTTCATTTGACTAGAATCAGTAATCTGCTCTTTGAACCAGCCCAAAGGTTGGGCGGGCATCGGACTGTTGAAAAAACTGACCAAATTAAGACCTAGCTTTTCCATCAATTCGTTAAACAATTCCTGTCCACCACCATAATGTACCCAACCAAGCACTTCCTGACTGGACCATCCAAAACAAGGACCGGTTCCGAATAGCGAAGCGACTGCGGATTTCGAATACCAATATGCGGGTACGTAATGAGCAGCATCTAGCACACCTCGATGTACCGCGTCTTGCATTTGACTGGTTTTTACTACTGCATTGACAGGCAGCAACTCAATTTGCAGTGCATCACCAGCCATGGAATTCACTCGGTCTACATAAGACTGAGCATTCTCCAAGAAAATACCACCACCCCAAGCAGCTTGCATTTTCAGCACTGTTGGCTGAGCTTTCACAACAGCTGGAGCGGCGAGTGTGCCCGCTGTCGCAGTAGCAGCTAATGCCGAACCTTTCAGAAATCGGCGACGATTCATATTTTGTTTCATTTCATATCCTCGCATAAAAATTTGATTGAGAAAATTGAGAAAATAGATTTGTGGATAACGTTCACCACACTGATTAGAAAATTCAATCCGAAAGCCAGAGTATAGCACAAGTATAAATTCAAAATTTGAAGCCTATTAAGTGCCTAGTGGATTTCGCATTCGCTTCGATCAACGGGGGATTTTCTGCATTCTTAGTCAGCAAGTTGGAAGACTTTTCCTTGTGGCAACCTAAGACGATTATACGGAGTGAAATTCACCATTTTTTCGGTTTACTCGAAACGACTTGAGCTGTTATGGTCGCATGGCGGATACCACAAATTTTTTTCAACATGAACAAAAATTAATGCGATTAATTCTTTGCAATGTTAGAATTTCAACATCAAGCCTCGCCTGTCTTAATTTCGGTCACTGGAGAATTGCATGGCAAAACCTCGACTCCCACTGCTATCGTACAGAACTTTACTCGCCAATAGTCTGGCTGCACTTCTCATCGTTGCGAGTTGGGTGGCCTATGCTGAGTCGCCACAGCCGGAACACGGAATTGCGATGCATGGTGAGTTGAAATACGGCCCCGAATTTCAGCATTTTGACTATGTGAACTCTGATGCGCCGAAAGGTGGCATGCTCCGTACTGCTTCACGGGGTACGTTTGACAGCTTCCATGGGCATATACCCAAGGGTAACGCGGTGTCCACGCGATCAATCGAAACCTTATTGACCGCAAGCGATGATGAGGCATTTTCCGAGTACGGGCTGATCGCAGAGTCGCTGGAAGTTCCGGAGGACCGTTCCTGGATCATTTTCAATATTCGTCCAGAGGCTCGCTGGCATGACGGTGTGCCAATTACTGCAGATGATGTCGTTTGGTCTTTCGAGACATTGACAACTCAAGGCAGGGATTTTTTCCGTAGGTATTACGCCAGCGTGGCCAAGGTGGAAAAACTGGCTAACCGCCGTGTGAAATTCACCTTTGATGAAGAAGAAAATCGGGAAATGCCCTTGATCGTCGGACAGATGCCAATTTTGCCAAAACACTATTGGGAATCTCGGGACTTTGAAAGTACGACATTGGAACCACCGCTCGGTAGCGGACCATATCGTGTTAAGGATTTCGAAGCTGGGCGTTATGTGGTTTACGAAAGGGTTGAAGACTATTGGGGTGCTGATCTGCCTGTGAATCGCGGTTTGTACAATTTCGATATCGAGCGCATTGATTTTTATCTGGACGATACTGCAATCCGATTGGCATTAAAGGCACAAGATATCGATTTTCGTAGTGAAAATCAGGCGAAAGCATGGGCATCTGATTACAACGTTCCTTCGGTTGAGAAAGGGTTCCTGAAGAAAGAATCGATTCGACACCGTTTACCTACGGGGATGCAGGCTTTTGTTTTTAATACACGGCTGCCAAAATTTTCCGATTCAAGGGTTCGTAAAGCTCTAGGATATGCATTTGATTTTGAGTGGACTAATAAACAACTGTTTTACAGTCAGTACACCCGAACGGAGAGTTATTTTTCAAATTCCGAGTTGGCGGCAACAGGTATACCTGAGGGAGAAGAACTTGAAATTCTCAGGAAATATCAGGATAGGCTGCCCCCCGAAGTCTTTGATGAGCCGTATCGTCCACCTTCAACCGATGGAAGTGGACACGCCCGCCGCAATTTGCGTACCGCATTGAACCTGTTGGCTGAGGCAGGATGGACTGTTCAGGACTTGAAGTTGGTGAACAGTGAGACTGGAGAACAAATGCAGTTTGAAATTCTGCTCGTAAGTCAGGCATTTGAACGAATCGTTCTGCCGTTTACTCGTAATCTGTCTCGGCTCGGAATTGATGCCAAGGTGCGTTTGGTTGATCAAAGCCAATATATCAACCGGATACGGGCCTATGACTTCGATATGATTGTCAGCGGCTGGGGCCAGTCAGACTCTCCCGGCAACGAGCAGCGTTCTTTTTGGGGCTCATATACTGCAGATGTGCCCGGTAGCAGAAATTATTCAGGCATTAAAAATCCGGTTATCGATGAGATAATCGAATTGATTATTCAGGCACCTGATCGAGAATCACTAATTGCGCGGACGCGGGTCCTTGATAGAGTACTGCGAGCAGGGTATTACGTTATTCCAAACTGGCACATTCGAAGTGACAGAATTCTGTACTGGGACAAGTTTTCGCGTCCAGACACGCCAACCAAATCCGGAGCGATGCTTGCACGCTGGTGGTTTGACGAAAACAAAGCTAAAGCTCTCGAAGCAAACCAGTCAGGAGCCTCTGACAGCTAGACTGAATGCCACTCAACTCATGCGGTTTAGTGCTGTTCTTTTTATGAATCGGATGCAGCGAACCTGATGAAGAAGTAGCCATGACCACCTACATCATACGTCGGCTGTTACTGATGATCCCCACGCTATTCGCGATTATGGTGATTAATTTCGTCGTCATACATGTAGCTCCGGGTGGACCAGTGGAGCAGGTGATCGCAACATTGAGCGGAGTAGGGGGTGACATTACTGAGCGAGTCACCCGAACTGGTACTGGTGAGATTATCGATCAACTTAGCGACCAACAGTTGGGTGTTGATACCGGCGCGATAACCAGCAAATATCGCGGCGCACAAGGATTGGATCCGGAGTTTATTGAGGAACTAGAGCAGCGCTTTGGGTTCGACAAACCATTGCACGTACGTTTTATCCAGACCATGAAAAACTACCTGTTTTTCGATTTTGGAGAGAGTTTTTTCCGGGACCAAAGCGTAACCGATCTGGTGCTGGACAAGATGCCGGTATCCATCTCACTGGGGCTTTGGACGACGGTTTTGGTTTACCTGATTTCAATACCATTGGGTGTCATCAAGGCCACTCGGGATGGTACACCATTCGATGGCTGGACGACTGTAGTATTGATTATCGGTACCGCGATTCCGGGATTTTTGTTTGCAGTCTTTCTTTTGGTCATTTTTGCTGGCGGAAGTTATCTTGATTGGTTTCCGCTGGCAGGATTAACATCCGACAATTGGGCTGAACTGTCTTGGTTCGACAAAATTCTTGACTATTTCTGGCACATTACGCTACCTGTAATTGCCATGGTCATTGGAGGATTTGCTGGCCTCGCAATGCTGACAAAGAACTCATTTCTTGATCAGATCAATCAGCAGTACGTATTGACTGCACGATCGAAAGGGCTTCGCGAACGGCGTGTGCTTTACGGTCACGTGTTTCGCAATGCCATGCTCATTGTCATTGCCGGATTTCCTGGAGCATTTGTAGGGATATTGTTTACTGGATCGCTACTGATCGAAATCATATTCTCGCTTGACGGATTAGGGTTGCTGGGTTTTGAGGCGGCATTCAACAGGGACTATCCGGTTATGTTTGCAACACTGTACTTTTTCTCCTTGCTGGGTCTGCTGATGAACTTGCTTGGTGATTTGATGTACACAATTGTTGATCCTCGCATTGACTTCGAATCCCGGGAAACATAGTATGGTAGAACTGCAGAATTCGATGCAACCATCCAGATTTCTGGGAATGGAAGTTTCGCCTCTAACTCGTCGGCGAATTGACAGTTTTCGCGCGAATCGGCGTGGTTACTGGTCTTTGTGGATTTTCATCTTTTTGTTTGTAATTTCGCTTTTTTCCGAATTCGTTGCCAACGACAAGCCCTATCTGATCAATTATGCAGGTGAGTTCTACTACCCCATTCTTCAGGCGTATCCGGAAACGGTATTTGGCGGTGAATTTTCTACTGAAGCGGACTATAAGGATCCATACGTCGGTGAACTTATCGAAGAGGATGGTTGGATGCTGTGGCCGCTCGTTTCTTACAATCACCGCACTGTAGCTTGGGATTTACCATCGCCGGCGCCATCACCACCCGATGGTGAGCATTGGCTTGGTACAGATGATCAGGCACGGGATGTTGTAGCAAGGCTGCTGTATGGATTTCGAATATCGGTGCTGTTCGGATTCACACTGACAGTCATCAGTGCCATCATTGGTGTAGCCGCCGGCGCGGTTCAGGGCTTTTTCGGCGGGTGGATCGATCTGCTTTTTCAGCGTTTCATCGAAGTGTGGGCTGGATTGCCAACACTGTATTTGCTGATCATCTTGGCGAGCGTAGTAGAACCGAATTTTTGGTGGTTGCTAGGACTGCTGCTATTATTCTCCTGGATGGGGTTCGTCGGCGTAGTTCGAGCAGAATTTTTGAGGGCTCGGAATTTCGACTACATCACTGCAGCACGCGCATTAGGTGTCTCAAACACACGAATTATGTTCAAACATGTGCTGCCAAATGCCTTGGTAGCTACGATTACATTTATGCCATTCACATTGGCGGGTTCAGTGACTGTGCTCACTTCATTGGACTTTCTCGGAATTGGCCTACCGCCGGGTTCAGCTTCACTAGGCGAATTGCTGGCACAGGGAAAAGCAAACCTGCAGGCACCATGGTTAGGCTTGACTGGGTTCTTTGTCATATTGATTATGCTTAGCCTGCTGATGTTTATTGGCGAAGCCATTCGCGACGCATTCGATCCCAGAAAATCGTTTGAATGACAGAAAATTCAACTAGTCAGAATCAGTCAACCTGTCTGGTACAGGTGAGTAATCTATCGGTTTCGTTCAAAACGGTAGCCAGCGTTACCCATGCTGTAAAAAATGTTTCGTTTGATATTCATCAGGGCGAGACTCTGGCAATTGTCGGCGAAAGCGGTTCTGGAAAATCAGTTTCAGCGCTATCAATCATTCAGCTTTTACCCTATCCAACTGCATACCATCCCAGTGGAAGCATCACCTATGACGGCCAGGAGCTTCTAGGTGCTGAGCGCAATGTTCTTGAGACCTATCGAGGTGACAAGATTGGGATGATCTTTCAGGAGCCACAAACATCACTCAATCCCCTGCATACCATCTCCAAGCAAATCAGTGAGTCGCTGATTCTTCATCGCGGCATGAGCAAGACCGATGCTCGAGACCGATCACTAGAGTTGCTTGAAATGGTCAAAATCCGTAACGCCAGACAGCGATTGGACGCTTATCCACACCAACTTTCAGGCGGGCAGCGCCAGCGCGTGATGATCGCTATGGCGCTGGCGAATGAACCGGGATTGCTTATTGCTGATGAACCGACCACTGCGCTCGATGTCACCATTCAGGCAGAAATTCTGGAACTGCTGTTAGATTTACAGCAGCAGTTAGGCATGTCTATGCTGCTTATCAGTCATGATCTTAATATTGTGCGTAAACTTGCCGATAGAATCTGCGTAATGCGGAATGGAAAATTCGTGGAAACGGGAACCAAGAATCAAATATTTGACTCTCCTGAACACGACTATACCAAGATGTTACTGGCGGCAGAGCCATCAGGTAGTGGAGGACAACCTGATGAAACGGCATCAGTTGTTGCCGAGTTAGACTCACTGAGAGTCTGGTACCCGATTCGTAGGGGAGTGTTGCGAAGGGTGGTGGACTATGTCAAGGCCGTGGATGATGTCAATATCACTATTCGCGCCGGAGAAACTGTTGGTGTTGTCGGTGAATCGGGATCTGGAAAAACCTCGTTGGCACTGGCTATGTTGCGACTGATTTCTAGCCGCGGAAGTATTCGCTTTCTGGGCAATGAGATTCAAGGTCGAACAACAAAAGAACTGCGTAATCTGAGAAAAAGCATGCAGATCGTTTTTCAGGACCCTTATAGCAGCTTGAGTCCCAGAATGACAGTCGCCGATATCATCGCAGAGGGACTAAAAGTGCATCAGCGAGAGATGTCAAAATCCGATCGCGACGATCGCGTTGTTGAAGTTTTAAGAGAAGTTGAACTGGATGTGGACACCCGGCATCGATATCCCCATGAGTTTTCAGGTGGCCAGCGACAACGGATCGCAATTGCTAGGGCGATGATTCTAAAGCCCAGGTTTGTTGTATTGGACGAACCGACATCCGCACTTGACCGATCTGTTCAGTCACAAATCATTGAATTATTGAGAAATCTTCAGGAAGCACACGCACTGGCATATATTTTCATCAGTCACGATCTTTCAGTAGTGCGTGCAATGTCGAGTTCTGTGGTGGTCATGCAATTTGGACGTGTTGTTGAACAGGGAGCAACAGAACAAATTTACAACAACCCGCGAGAACCCTACACGAAAGCACTGATCAGTGCTGCGATGGACCTTGAAACGAGCGAAGTAGAATACGAACATGTCGACTGATTTCCTACTCAGCCGGGTTACAAGGAATCGGCAAAAGTTGGTGTACAATTGGTTCTGATGAGTTAAATCGGGGTGGATCCCTGACGCCTCCGAGATAAATAATAAATGACGCAGGGAAATTCATGTCGTACGCTTCAGGAGGTAGTAGACTATGGATGACCAATTAGGAGCTCTGATAGTAATATTCACTGAATTTTACTATTGGCTTACAGTTGTCATCATGTTCTTGATTCACATTGGCTTCTGCATGTATGAAGTCGGCGCGTCTCGCCGAAAAAACCACATTCATACATTGATGAAGAACACAATGCTGATTCCGCTGGTGACAATTACATTTTTCTTTTTTGGCTGGTGGATTTATTTTGCTTTTCCCAATGGACCTTGGATCACCGGCGGAATCGTAGAGTCTCCGCATGCCGAACCCTGGAGTCAGCTGATGGGAGCCCATATGGGTGCTGGTGCTGATGGCTGGGAGCGCATCAACGGTGTGTTCTGGGCAGCATTTTTGCTATTCTCTTGGACAGCGGCTTCGATTGTATCCGGTTCGGTAATTGAACGAATTCAATCAGGTGGATTTTGGATTTTAGCGGTGGCTATCGGGTCTGTATTCTGGATCATTGATGCCGCCTGGGGATGGCACTCTGGTGGCTGGATGGTTCAGTTGCTGGGTTATCACGATGCCTATGCGTCCGGAGTGATTCACGCAATTGCAGGTGGTTTCGCCTTGGGTGTGTTGTTTGTGCTCGGTCCAAGAATCGGCAAGTTTGCTGCAGATGGCACGCCTCGTAACATTAACCCAAGAAATCCGTGGTTGGTTGCAATCGGACTGTTTCTCATCTATACCGGATTCTGGGGTTTTTACGTTGCTTGTAATGTTCCGATCTGGGATGTTCAAGCAGGTGATGGCGAATTCTTCTCAGCGACCAACATTTATCTTGGCCCAACAACACTGAGTGCAATTACGGTTAATTTCCTGATGTCTCTGTCAGGTGGACTGTTGGCTGGTTATTGGATTTCAAAAGGTGATGCCTTTTGGACTTATTCATCAGGTCTTGCAGGTATTATCGCGGCATCTGCCGGGAACGACTTGTATCACCCAATCCAAGCCATGTTCATCGCAATCGTGGGCGTGATCTTCATGTACAAAATGCATTACTTTGTTGAGCGTAGGTTCAAGGTTGATGATGCAGTCGGCGCGGTTGCCGTTCACGGCTATGCTGGATTCTTCGGTGTGGTGGTTTGCGGTTTCATTCTCTGGGGTTATCCATCATCTCCCGACACGAGTTTTGCGACGATCAATCCGATTGGACAGATTATTGGTGCAATCATCATGTTTGGTGTGCTCGGATTCTTGCCGGGTTGGATTCTCGCCAAGATTTTGAATGGTCTGGGCATATTGCGAATCCCACCATCTGTTGAAATCGCTGGATTGGATACTGCAACGAAGGAAATGTTCGATGCCGATGAAGCGGCAATCATTGAAGCAGAAAACGCTGCCAAGGGCGGCTAACCTTATCATTGGAGGTACACTGATATGACCACAGGTGATTTTACGGACTGGGCAGGCACTATAGCTGAAATTGGTCCGGTTTATCCCTTTGTAGGGACTGAGTTCCTGTTAGTGATCGCTGGCCTTGTTTTCTGGGTTGCTTGGCACATAGCCCAGCTGCGTAGCGAGTCTAAACGTCTTAGGGACGAAGACGACAAGTACAGCTAAATTGGCTGACAGGAATTGTCAGTTTTAATGAACTGACGGTTTAACACAAGTTAAAGAATCCCCTGTCGAGGATTGCTCGGCAGGGGATTTCCTATTTCAAAAGCGATTGCTCTACCCGCTTGAGATTATTACTTCACAAGCGGATTACTAGTGAGTAACTGAATTACCCAGTGGGGGTCGGTGTCACTTGGAAAGACGGGATAGTGAACTGCTTCAATTGCTCCATCATTGGCGATCAATGTAACTCTCTTCATCAACGTTTTTCCCTCAACTGAGAATGTTGGTATTTTCAGCGCCGAAGCAAATTCAAGCTGATGATCGCTCAAAACCTGATAGGGTAAGCGGAGCCTTCCCACCATTTCGTATTGGTAATCCGTCGATTGGGTGCTGATGCCAAATACCTCTGCCCCAAGTGCTTCAATTTCATCATGATGTTCCCAGTACGCTAGGCTTTGAGGGGTACAGCCTCTGGCTCCTGGAATGTCATCCCAACCAGTTGGAAGTGCAATGCCAGGTACTCCAGTCATTGGATAACAGTAGAGCACCACTCTATTGCTTTTTAACGCGAGGTTTACCTTTTCTCCAGATGTTGACTTGAGTAGCAAGTCTGGAAGTTTCATATTGAGCAGATGATCACAAGCGCCGTCATTGTTCGGAACGGGCAGATTATCTGGCAAAGATTCGTAACTGTCTGGCAACTCAATTACCAAATATTCAAGTTTAGTCTGGAATGTTTTGCATCTACCAACTTGCTGTCAATATGGTGATGCTCCAATAGGCGATTTGCTGTAGAGCGCTCAAATCGAACTGTTGTGCGATGTCCAATCATGAAGTTTTCTTCCTATCTGTCTTATGTCTTCAGTTATCACACACCAGGTAGAACTACATCTTTGAACTACCCGCATTGCTCACCAACAGGATTGTAATAGACAATTCGCGCGAATTCAGTGCTGAAGTTTCGGATGGTTTTTCGTCAAGTTCAGGACGGCAAATACAATGTTGTAGCTCCATCCACATTTCCCTATTTTGAGGCTTGCTTAGCATTCACTCGCGTTCTGGCTGGCAGGTCCGCTAAATCATCCTATGTGATTCGTTTAGCCCGAGTGTTTCGAACCATACTGTCACCTCCGTAATGCCTCGGCAGCTAGCAACCGGAGTAGCAGTAGTAGGGCTGGATTTACACCTACCAGAGAAAAGCACACCAGCAACAATCTGTTTAATTTAGGGGATTGGAAGTGTATACTAACTACAAACTAAAAAAATCTTTATAAAAAAATAGACTTTCGTGAATCCAGAAGCGCGGTGAACCCTTTGGTAGAGGGCTAGGGACTGGCCATCTCTTTAATGCATCCACCTTTTGATTCCACAGCGGGTAGACCACCTTGAGTAAGGCTGCAATTGCAGCACTTCGGCCCATCGCTCGACAGACCCGATAGGCGCTACCAAATCGAAAACCGCATTCCGTAGTCGATTCGACGGGCTTATCTGCGGTTCCTACAAGATGAAGTATCTCTCTATCGCATCAGGTATTCTGATTACACTGGCGCTGTCGTTAGTGCCGGTTGTTGTCAATGCTCAATCACTTGAGAGTTTAATTGAACGCCTCGACAGACTAGAAGAAGAAAATCGTCAACTTCGCAAAGAGATCGACGCTCTCAAGTCGAAACAAGCCACTGAAAACACTGAACAGGCGCCTACTGCCACAACAACTCCTGAGTCAGAGCCTTCTCAATTCCTTCGTGTCGACTCCGACTTCGGCTTCGCCATCCTCGATCCAACCACTGCCATCAATCGAAAACAGCACCTCATACTCGACCGCAAAAAAGATGGAACCCTCGCGCGCAACAGCATTTACGTGCACGGTGCGATAACCGCGGTCGCCAACTACCAGACCAGCAACCGTGCCGACAAGTTCGGTTACCTAATGCGCCATCCGACTGCTAGTAACCAAGTAGGGAAAGTGGTTTCAGAAGCGACAATCCATTCGGCACAATTGGGATTCACCGCCACGCTTGGAGACTGGGTTACAGGTCACACGGTAATGCTGTTCGATCCGGAACAGAGCTTCGGCGAGGGTACCAATACCGATATTAAGCGTAACCAAGTCCAGGTGCGTCAGGCCTACGTTCTCTTTGGCAACACCAACCGAAGCCCCTATTTTGCCAGCCTCGGCAAGATGGAAGTCCCGTTCGGCCTTACAGACACCGTCAATCCTTTCACCGCATCAACCGTCTGGCACGCTTTCGGAGGGTTGGCTAATGGCTTTACAATCGGTTACGCGAGCGACGAATTCAACCTATCCGCGATGGGTATCCAAGGCGGTAGTCAGTTCCGCGCTGCCAACACCCCGGTCGAAGGTACCAACGTCCCGAGCCGGTTGAACAATTTCGCGCTAGACGTCAACCGCACCTTCCGGCTGGACCGTGACAAGACGCTTCTCGTCGGAGGGTCGTACCTGCGCGGTTCCGCCTATTGCCAAGACTTCCCCGTGAAGCACTTCCTGCCGTGCAGGGACAACAATCCAGCTTTTGACGTTTATGGTAAGCTCACGATCGGAAATCTCACGTTAAAGGGCGAATTCGCGCGGACCATTGACGAGTGGCCCGGAACCTTCAATCCGGATATACCGGAATTCTTGGCTAGCGATGTGACTGCATTCGACATCGGATTGAAGTATAGGATCGACCGCGGCCCGATCGACCTCTCGGCAGAATTCAGCCGCTTCAAGGCTGGTCCCGACGGGGCGCCATGGGAACGTCAGGACCAAATCGTACTGGGTGCTGCTTGGTTCAAGCGACCTAACGTGAAGCTTTTCGCCGAAATCATCCGCGTAAACGGTTTCGCGCCGCTCAACTTCATCAGCGGCGGCAGTATAAAGGACCAAGATGGCAATGTAATCCCGGATCGCACCATCAGTGACTCTACCACCCGCTCGAACGTATTTTTACTGGGCGTCAATGCGGCTTTCTGAAGGTGTTACTAGCGATTGCGAGTAATGATCCCCAGATAGAAGGCATGCGAATGTCGAATAATTGCCCGACAGTTTCGAAATTTGCCAATGTTACTGATGGAGTTAAAAAAATCAGATGTAGCTGTATGGCAGGACAGTTATTGACACGCCAGAGTTACTCTACGGTAACAGACTTGGCTAAATTTCTGGGGTTGTCGACATCAGTTCCCTTGATAATTGCAACGTGATAAGCGAGAAGTTGCAATGCGATTGCGTGAATGATAGGTGAAGTATATGGACCCGCACGAACGACCTCAAACACCTCAATTAGCTCATCACTTTTCATTTCAGTGCCAGAGTCGGTAAACACATAGAGTTTTCCGCCCCGGGCTCTTACCTCCTGAATATTGGATTTGAGCTTGCTCAGCAGATGGTTATTGGGCGCCACCGCAATGGTAGGCATTTTTTCGTCAATTAATGCCAATGGTCCATGTTTTAACTCACCCGCGGGATAGGCATCTGCATGAATGTACGATAACTCCTTCAGCTTCAATGCGCCTTCCAGAGCAATTGGAAAATGGGTCCCGCGTCCTAGCAGTAACACGTGATCTTTATTCGCGAAATTTTCTGCAAGTCTGGCAATCTGACTGTCCATTTGCAGCACCGCTTCAATTCTAGCGGGCAACGCACGAAGCTCATGTACAATTTCTGCCTCTTGTCCAGAAGTGAATCCTCTGCGCCTGGCAAGGGCGATCGTCAATAGCATCAATGAAACCAGTTGAGCCGTAAATGCTTTAGTTGATGCAACAGAAATTTCAGGTCCGGCTTTCGTATGCAATACAAGGTCAGTCACCCGGGTGAGTGAACTTGCAGGTGAGTTGCAGATTGACAGGGAATGCTTGTAACCCAAATTTGCCGCGTGTTCCTGAGCGGCGAGAGTATCGGCAGTTTCACCGGATTGAGAGAGGAGCACTACCAGACACTCATCTGGAACGAAAGGTTTTCGATATCGAAACTCGCTGGCGATTTCAGCTTCACAAGGAATATTCAGTGATTCCAGCCAAATTTTACCGATCATTCCTGCGTAGTAACTGGTACCGCAGGCGAGGATACGAACGGCTCTGACTTTCTCAAATATTGCAGGTGCTGTTTCACCAAACGTAGCGATCTCATTGATCCGATCATCGGCGATTCGTTCAGAAAGGGTGTTCGCTACCACCGAGCCCTGTTCGAATATCTCCTTATGCATGTAATGAGAGTGATGAGCTAAATCAATCAATTCCGCTCGTATTGGAATCAATTGGTCTAAACGGTGGACTTCTTTTCCGTCTTTGTCAAAAATAACTGGCCCGGAGTCCCTCGAAACAACTGCTGTTTCACCATTTTCAAGCACAATGATCGTCTTTGCAATTTTCGCTAGTGCGATGGCATCAGATGCAATGAAGACTTCATCGTTACCTAGACCGATCAGAAGCGGACTGCCGCGCTTGGCAACCACAATTTTTTCAGGGTCTGTGACTGATAGCGCAGCGAAAGCGAATGAACCCTCCAGTTTCGCCACTGTACCAGAGACTGCGGCGTGAAGATCAAGTCCGCTGTTTATGCCGCCTAAAATTTCGTGAACGATCACCTCGGTGTCAGTCTCGGAGTCGTAAACGACTCCATCAATTAGGTGCTGATCCTTTAATATTTCGTAGTTTTCAATAATGCCATTGCAGACGACAGCAATTTCATCTCTGCACGCAATAGGATGAGCATTCCGCTCTTCAGCTGCACCATGTGTTGCCCAGCGCGTGTGTCCAATCCCAATTGATCCACTCAGTTGACTGCCGTTGCTTATCGATTCAGCGAGTTTCTCAACCTTTCCAACACATCGACGCCGGTCCAGGTCGCCTTCAGGGTTGATGATTGCAATGCCCGACGAATCGTATCCTCGGTACTCCATTAACCGCATGCTGTTAACCAGGGTCGGTACAACATTGGAATTGGAAATTGCTCCAATTATTCCGCACATTTGCTGATTAGTCTCCTAAGTTAGCCTGCTGATTTTCAAGATAAATGGGACTTTTTCCCATTTTTAGGTCCATGTCTGTTCTTGATTCTTCGAACTTCACCGCGCTCAACGACCAGCTCACCCGAGTCGACATTCGTTGAAATAGTCGAACCGGCACCGATAAATGCATATTCCTGTATCTCAAGTGGTGCAACCAGTGCAGAATTCGATCCGATAAACGCATGATCACCAATATACGTTCTATGTTTCCTTTTTCCATCGAAATTGCAGGTTATTACACCAGCGCCAACATTTACATGATTTCCGATTTGTGCATCTCCAATGTAGGCAAGGTGACTGATTTTGGTATCTTCACCAATGGTTGATGCCTTAATTTCAACATAATTTCCGACCCTGGAGTTCTTGCCAATGACTGTACCGGGACGAATTCGGGCAAATGGACCAACAGTACAACCCTCACCTATCTCAGCGCCTTCAACTGAGGAAAATGGTTTTATTTCCACACCGGGTCCTAACTTGCTGTTTCGAACCACACAGTTTGATGCAATGCTGACGCCGTCATCCAGAGTCACATCACCTTCCAGTAGGACATTTGCATCAATACGGCAGTCTTTCCCGGCAGTGCAGTTTCCACGCAGGTCGAATCTGGCGGGATCGATAACCTGCACGCCTTCTTTCATGAGTTGTTCGGCTTTTCTCATTTGTAACGCTCGTTCGAGACGGGCCTGGTCCATCCTGCTATTTACACCCACAGTTTCAAGCAGGTCATTAGTTTGACACGATGCAACAACGACACCTTCGGAAACCGCATGTTTGATAATGTCTGTCAAATAATACTCGCTTTGTGCGTTTTTGTTATCCAGCAATTTCAGCCAGCGCGCAAGTGACTTGGCTTTAACTGCTAGAGGTCCAGCATTGACTTCTCTTATTTGCCGTTCCTCTGGTGCTGTATCTTTCTCTTCAACAATTTGCTGCAGCACACCCTCTTCATCGCGTTTGATGCGTCCGTAACCTGTCGGATTGTCGAGTTCTACTGTTAGCACGGATAGTGAATGCGTGTTTGCAAGTGCAATGAGCCGATTTACAGTATCCGCCTGAATTAGAGGGATATCGCCGTAAAGAACGCAGACTGTAGACTCAACGTCGATTTGAGGGATGACCTGTTGAACGGCGTGGCCGGTACCAAGTGGAGCGGATTGCAGTACCCAGTTGATGCAGTTGTCAGGAACACTCTCTTGAATTTGGTGGCCGTTTTCCCCATACACGATATGTATTTTGTCGACACCTGTGTCTTTCACGCAGTTGACAATATACCGAATCATGGGTTGTCCACCCAATTCCTGAAGAGATTTTGGTCCATTGGAGTGCATCCGCACTCCCTGACCGCCTGCAAGAATGATGACTTCAGTCGATGTCAATCAGTACTCCAAGTCGCCAAGGGTTTGAACAATGACGAGCACTCTGATCCGAGGTGATTTTGGACCGCTATCGAGCGGTTTTTCGAAGCTTCTCTACAGCCCTCAATTGCGCAACCGCTTGGACCAGTTCTGCTTTGGCTTTTGCCAATTCCATTTCCGAAGTTTTTTCCTGCAGGTCTCGTTCTGCCTGCTTTATGGCTTCCTGCGCTTTTGCTTCGTCAAGGTCAGCTGCGCGAAGAGCAGTATCGGAAAGGATTGTCACAACATGTGGTTGAATTTCGAGCAAGCCACCGGAAACATAGAAAAACTGTTCTTCTCCATTTTCCTGCTGTACACGGACTTCTCCGGCTTTCAGTCGAGTCAAAAGTGGTGCATGCTGGGGTGCAATTCCGACTTCACCCATTTCGGCGGGCGCATAGACCATGGTGCCGCTCCCGGACCAGATGGCTTCTTCTGCGCTGACTATTTCAACTGCGATTGTTGACATTTTTCTATCCAATCAACCTGTATTGACTAACTATGCAGCCTTCTGATGCGCTTCAACGACTTCTTCAATTGGGCCGACCATGTAAAACGCCTGCTCAGGAATATGATCGTATTCACCATCAACAATGCCCTGGAAACCTTTGATGGTGTCTGCCAATGAAACGTATTTTCCAGCACTGCCAGTAAATGTTTCTGCGACAAAGAATGGTTGAGACAAAAAGCGCTGAATTTTGCGTGCGCGCGAGACAATCTGTTTATCCTCTTCGGACAGCTCATCCATTCCCAAAATCGCAATGATGTCGCGAAGTTCCTTATACCGCTGCAAGGTTCCCTGTACTGCACGAGCTGTGTCATAGTGCTCCTGCCCGACAACCAATGGATCCAACTGTCGGCTAGTTGAGTCTAAAGGATCAACCGCCGGGTAAATTCCAAGTTCAGCAATTTGTCGAGACAGCACCAGCGTTGCATCAAGGTGAGCAAATGTGGTAGCTGGTGAAGGGTCGGTCAGATCGTCTGCCGGGACATAAACAGCCTGGAACGAAGTAATCGAGCCGGTTCGAGTGGATGTAATGCGTTCCTGCAAGATACCCATTTCCGCTGCAAGAGTGGGCTGATACCCCACCGCGGACGGCATACGTCCGAGTAGTGCTGACACTTCCACGCCCGCTAATGTATAGCGATAGATGTTGTCGATAAAGAGTAGTACGTCGCGACCTTCATCCCGAAAATATTCAGAAATGGTTAAACCTGCCAGTCCTACCCGCAAGCGGTTTCCAGGTGGTTCATTCATCTGACCATAGACGAGAGCCACTTTATTGAGGACATCGGCTTCTCGCATTTCGTGGTAGAAGTCATTGCCTTCACGGGTCCGTTCACCTACACCTGCGAACACGGAAAAACCCGCGTGTTCGATCGCAATATTACGAATCAGCTCCATCAGTGTCACGGTCTTACCAACACCGGCACCGCCGAAAAGTCCAATCTTACCACCCTTGGCGATCGGCATGATCAGGTCGATCACCTTAATTCCAGTTTCTAAAATTTCAACGGCGGTTGCCTGATCAGTGAATCCAGGTGCCTTGCGGTGAATTGGCCAATGGTTTTCTGATTCGACGGGCCCTGCCTCATCAACCGGTTCGCCGAGCACGTTCATTATTCTGCCGAGAGTCGGTTCGCCAACCGGCACCAATATGGGTTGACCAGTATTGGTTACCGACAGTCCACGCTGCAAACCGTCACTGGATCCCATGGCAATCGTACGCACAATGCCGTCACCCATCTGCTGCTGAACTTCCAGTGTTAGGTCTGTCTGGTCAACTTTGAGTGCGTCGTATACTTTTGGAACTTCCGCGCGTGGAAATTCCACGTCAACAACGGCTCCGATAATTTCGACAATTTTCCCCTGTGTCATGATGTCCTCTTGTTTACTGGGAATGAATCGTAATTTTTTCTACAAAATTTACAATGCGTGTGCAACCAACTACACTGCAGCCGCACCACCAACAATTTCAGAGATTTCCTGTGTAATGGCGGCCTGGCGCGCCTTGTTGTAAATCAGTTGCAATTCGTCAATCAGGTTGCCGGCATTATCCGTCGCAGCCTTCATTGCTACCATTCTTGCAGACTGTTCGCATGCGATGTTTTCAACGACAGCCTGGTAAATGATCGACTCGATGTAGCGGAGCATCAGTGCATCAACAACTACGCGGGATTCGGGTTCATAAAGATAATCCCAATATTCCGGCAGTTTATCTTCCAATTCTACGCCTTTGATCGGCAGTATCTGCTCAATCTGCGGGCTTTGAGTCATCGTATTGACAAAACTGTTGCTAACCAGATAAAGACGGTCGATTTTTTCTTCTTCAAAAGCATCAAGCATGACCTTGATTGCTCCGATCAATTCTGAGATTTGTGGTGAATCCCCCAGGTGAGTTGCCTGGCACAGGATATCGCCTCCAAAACGTCGAAAGAAACCAAGTCCCTTGTTCCCAATGATGCCAAATTTAGCGGATACACCCTTTTCGTCCCACTCTGAAATTGATTCCAATGCTGATCGAAACAGATTGATGTTCAAACCACCACAAAGGCCTCGATCAGAACTAATGATGATGTATCCAACTGAGGAAACATCTCTTTCGATTGAGTAGACGTGTCTGTATTCAAGCCTGGCGAGTCTGACGTGAGCCATCACTCTCCTAACTGATTCCGCATAAGGTCGAGCAGCTCGCATTCGCTCCTGAGCGTGCCGCATTTTGCTGGCAGCAACCATTTCCATAGCCGAAGTAATCTTTTGAGTATTTTGGATACTTCGAATTTTTGTCCGAATTTCTTTAGCGCCAGCCATGTATCAATCCCGCCCCATCAGTTTCAGAAGATCAGCCTTACCAGGAGCCGTTTTTCACAAAGTCGTCAAGTGCATCTTTCATTGATGCCGCGATCTCGTCGCTAAATTCAGGGTCATCATTAATACTGGCAAGCAGGTCTGCGTAATTGGATCGCATGTACGCCCGCATTGCCTGTTCAAATGGCACGACCAGTGGAACATCCATGCTGTCCAAATACCCTTCGTTAGCGGCAAACAGAGAAAATGACATCTCAGCGACCGATAGCGGCTCATACTGAGGCTGCTTCATCATTTCGGTCACTCGCTGTCCCCGTTCGAGCTGTTTACGGGTTGCTTCATCAAGGTCTGATGCAAACTGTGAGAATGCCGCCAACTCGCGATACTGAGCGAGTGCCAGTCGGATTCCGCCGCCGAGTTTCTTAACAATCGGTGTCTGAGCAGCACCGCCGACCCGGGACACCGAAAGACCCGCATTAATTGCCGGTCGGATATTGGCGTTGAACAAATCACTTTCAAGGTAAATCTGACCGTCAGTAATAGAAATCACATTGGTCGGAACAAATGCGGACACATCACCGGCCTGCGTCTCAATAATCGGCAACGCTGTGAGCGACCCGGTTCTGCCCTTGACTTCTCCATTCGTGATACTTTCTACGTATTCAGGATTAATTCTTGAAGCGCGCTCCAATAATCGTGAGTGCAGATAAAAAACATCCCCCGGATAGGCTTCACGACCCGGTGGTCGTCTAAGCAGCAGAGAAACCTGTCGATAGGCCCAGGCCTGCTTGGTGAGATCATCGTAGATTATCAGTGCGTCTTCTCCCTGATCTCGAAAATACTCACCCATGGTGCAGCCGGAGTAGGGAGCGATGTACTGCATGGCAGCGCTTTCTGCTGCAGATGCCGACACTACAACGGTGTGTTCCATGGCGTCGTGCTCTTCAAGCTTTCGTACCACGTTGGCGATACTTGAGACTTTTTGACCGATCGCCACGTAAATGCACTTAATACCGGTGCCTTTCTGATTGATGATCGTATCCAAAGCCACTGCGGTTTTACCGGTCTGCCGATCGCCAATGATTAGTTCGCGCTGTCCGCGGCCGATTGGTACCATTGAATCAATCGCTTTGAGACCGGTCTGCACGGGCTCCGACACTGACTGTCGTGTAATCACGCCGGGTGCGACTTTTTCGATCGGCGCTGAACCTTTTGATTCAATCGGCCCTTTGCCATCCAGCGGCCGGCCAAGTGAGTCAACCACGCGTCCAAGCAGTCCTTCACCAATCGGTACTTCTAAAATTCGTCCAGTGCAGCGGACGGTATCGCCTTCAGTGATATGCTCATAGTCGCCAAGAATCACCGCGCCGACGGAATCCTGTTCGAGGTTCAGTGCGAGACCGTATGTATCGCCTGGAAATTCCAACATCTCGCCTTGCAGTGCATCGGCCAGTCCGTGAATACGGACGATGCCGTCCGTCAGCAATACGACAGTACCTTCGCTTCTCGCTTGCGCGGTTGCATCAAAGTCCGTAATCCGAGCCTTGATCAGCTCACTAATTTCGGACGGGTTTAATTGCATCGCCATTTGGTTCGTTCCTCTTTGTTCAATAATGGCAGTTCGCTTGATTCATTTAATTACACGCCAAGTGAACTGGCGAGTTTATCCAGTCGGGCTCGAATGGAGCCGTCAATGACCCAGTCACCGGCACGTACCACAACACCACCGATCAAATCCTTGTTGATCTGACTTGTCAGTCGGACCTTTCGACCCATTCGCTGTTGCAGTGCTTCGATTAAATGTGCCTGCTGTTCGCTATCCAATTCATAAGCAGCTTCGAGTTCCGCTTCGATCACGCCTTCATCCTCAGCTCTCAGAGACTCGAACTGTCTAGCGATCAACGGTAGCGCTGACAACCTGCGGTAATGGCTCAGGATTTTGACGAAGTTTTGGGCCTGCGCGTCCAAGTGCTCACCGGTGATTTCAAGTACCACACTCAACACCTGCTCGCGTGTAATTCGCGGATCGCTGACCAGGGCATTGAATTCTGGATGTTCGGCTATCTCCGATAGCATTTCTAACTGATTGCTCCAGTCTTCAAATCGTCCGGTCTCTTTGGCCAGTTCGAAGACGGCCTGCGCGTAGGGTCGTGCGATGCTGGAAGAATCACTCATTTCGAATCAGGTTCGTTACTCAAAGATTACCCGCAAGGTCAGAAAGTATTTGCTCATGCGCTTTAGCATCTACTTCTCTGGACAGAATCTGTTCCGCCCCGGTGATCGCTAGTGTAGCGACCTGAACCCGCAACTGCTCTCTGGCTCGATTAGTTTCCATTTCGATTTCACCGCGTGCGGCTGTAATGATGCGCTCACCTTCGGCGCGCGCCTCGTGCTTGGCCTCGGCTACAACTTCAGCCCCGCGTTTTTCAGCCTTGGCGATAATTTCCTGGGCTTGTGATTTCGCTTGCTCGATCAGCTGATCCGCATCCTGGTGACCGCGCTCGCGTTCACGCTGTCCTTCTGCTGCTGCGGCCAATCCGTCCGCGATGGTTTTACGTCTCTCATTCAGCGCATTCATAATCGGCGGCCAAATGAACTTCATGCAAAACCAGACGAAAATGATGAACGTGATCGTCTGTCCAATTAGCGTCAGATTAATATTCATTGCTATGCTCTAAAACAGTTGATTTGAACCGGTCGTATTTTGACCGGTACTCGTCAGGCAACCGCGAACAGAATATAGAATGCGATACCGACACCAATCATCGGAACCGCGTCCACGAGCCCCATCATAATGAAAAATTGAACTCGCAGCATTGGCAGCAGTTCAGGTTGTCGCGCGATGGCCTCAATGAATCTCGCGGCGAGAATTCCAATGCCAACCGCGGCGCCGACTGCGCCCATGCCGAGCAGTACGGCACCCGCGATAAAATACAATGCTGCTTCCATAATGTAATCTCCGTGTTGACAGCCTTATATGGTTAAAATCATAAATCAATGTTTATGGTGAGCCATGTCAAGGTAGACGATGGTCAGCACCATGAAAATAAACGCCTGTAGCAGCACGATCAGCACGTGAAAAACCGCCCAGGCCCACTGCAATACGCCGCCCATCGCTGCTAGTGCAATATTTGTGCTATACAAAAGAGCGATCAGGATAAAAATCATCTCACCGGCATACAGATTGCCGAACAGCCGAAGCGAATGCGATAATGGTTTAGCAATCAGGCTGATGCCTTCAAGAAAGAGGTTGACTGGCATCATGTACTTGCCAAATGGCTGCAAGGTTAGTTCACCGAGAAAACCACCGAGTCCCTTCATCTTGATACTGTAGTAGATCATCAGGGCGAAAACCGAAAGAGCCAGTCCGAATGTGATGTTGGGGTCAGTCGTTGGTACGACCTTCATGTATTCGATACCAATCAGTTTTGCGAGCTCGGGTATCCAGTCGACCGGTACCAGATCCATCAGATTCATCAACAGGACCCAGACAAACAATGTCAGAGCAAGAGGTGCGATCAGATCGTTTTTCGCGGAAAAGGAACCTCTCACGTTGTCTTCGATAAAGTCGACGATCCATTCAATGAAATTCTGAAATGAGCCGGGTGTGTCGCTGGTTGCACGCACTGCCGCTATGCGAAAAACGAGCAGAAACAAGGCGCCTAATACGATTGACCAAAACAGGCTGTCGAGGTGAAAGGCAATAAATCCCATTTCACTGGCTTCTTGAGCACTGTGAGCGATCGACCAGCCGTATTCCGGATGATTTCCGAAAGTCAGGTTCTGCAAGTGATGCTTAATGTAGCCTGAAGCTGTTAAGGGTTCGCCGCTAGCCATTGACTTCGAATGTTCCGGTGAAAGTTAACAGAGGATGTCAGCGAATACGAAGGCCCGCTTCAATCCAGCCAGCAAAGGTTACCACGGTAAATACGGAAAACATGGCGATTGGATTGATAGAACTGACTAACCAGAAGATTGCTGCAAATACGCAGGCAGTGGTGGCAAATTTGATCATTTCGGCCCGAAGCATGATACCGAAAATACGCGGGTCATTGGGGTGAACTGCGCGATTTTTTCCAAAGACTCGCCAGATTGCGTAGGTATTTGGAATGATACAGGCGAGCCCACCCAGTAAAGCTGAATAAAACGCAACAAGTCCAAAGACTGTACAAACGATGGCGCCTACAGCAGTTACAACTGTTTGGGTAACCAGGATGCGACCGGTGTTTGCCTCAAACGGAAGATTCAGACGCGCTAAACCAAGATTAGGAATAAATTCAGCCAAGTTCGGAGTTATTTGCCGAGCAAAAGTAATAGGATTTTGACGAGAGTATTTATTTGAAGCCGGTATAAGATACCAGCTTCTTTGTACGCGGATAATATAGCAATTTATTCTCGATTTTTGTGCCAAAAATTCTGGAAAACATGCGATCATCATTTTCTAGCATTCTTGGGATCAATGCGGTTTCTGAAGTGGAATTGAAGTGCATTGATCAGCATTGGTTATGCCACTTGAATCCCACGTATTTTAAAATGGTATATTTGATTCAACATTAGCTTTTCAGACAAGGCGGGTATGTCCAAATTACAGACGACTAAATTGGAGAAATCATCGCCTCGGGCGACTTATCAGGACGTGCTGGACGCGCCACCTCATATGGTTGCAGAAATTGTTGACGGTAGGCTCTATACTCATTCGCGACCCGCTGCGCCTCATGCAATTGCAGGTTCCGGGCTTGGGATGCTCATTGGTACGCCATTTCATTTCGGTAATGGCGGACCGGGCGGCTGGTGGATTCTAGATGAACCGGAACTTCACTTCGGCGATGATGTCGTAGTACCCGATATTGCAGGCTGGCGACGTAATCGAATGCCCGAGATGCCCAATGAAGCGTACTTTACATTGGCTCCGGACTGGGTTTGTGAAGTACTGTCCCCTTCCACACGTGAGCTGGACCTCGGCGGAAAGTGGGCGGTCTATGCCCGCGCAGGTGTTAGTTATCACTGGTTCGTCGACCCCGATGCGCGCTCACTGGAAACTTACCTGTTGCACGGTACTGAGTGGGTGTTGATCGACCGGCTTTACGAAGATGAAGATGCGTCGGTTTCGCTGCCGCCGTTTGAAGCAATACGTTTCAGTCTCGCTGATTTATGGCCACCGCATGCGGTGCACAAAGACACACCAAGTCTTACAACCGAACCGGAACCGATAATTTCGATGAAGTGAAGTCCATCGGCTTGGTGTTTGCAGTTTCTGTTGCGGTTCTCCGATTGTTGAACAGGAGTCATCTGAAATTTGAGATAACGACGGTTCGGTCAAAGCTGAATTCCTGACTGGCTAATCTGCCATCTGTTTCTGCTGCCTCCATTTTTGGGTGTGTTTTTCAATGAAGTGTGTCAGCAGCCAGTGAACAATTCTTACACCCATTGCTGTGTACACAATCATCATGGCCATCGCGGCAGCTGGTGCAACGTCACCAGCATCATCCATATTGACTACGGCCACAGCTGCGATATTGGTGTCGTGTCCGTAAAGAAATACAACGGCAGAAACTGTTGTTATTGCCGTTACGAACAGATAAATCCAGATGTTTGATAGCGCCGGAATACATATCGGCAAGGTCACATGCCAAAAAGTCTTGTAGAACGGAACCTTAAGGGAAGCAGATACCGATTCAAATTCAACGTCTAGCTGCTTTAGGGCAGTTGTCGCAGTTAAATGGGGCACCGTGTAGTAATGCACGATGTTAGCCAGAACCAGAATTATCATGGTTTTGTAAATGAAGTTCAGTGGATTCAGAGGATCGTTGAAAAAGAAAAGATAAGCCAGTCCCAAAACCATTCCCGGCGTGGCCAGAGGAACAATGGAAAGAAAGTTCAGGGATGAACGTAATCCTCTGTATCTTCTTGTTTTTTCGATGAAATAAGCGCTACAGAATATGACTGCTGTGCCAATGAATGCAGTGTATAGCGACATGACCACACTGTTGCGATATGCCTGCCAACTACCACCGTCCATCAGATTGAACTGATAGTTGGTGAGGGATAGACTCAGGTTGTAGGGCCAGAACTTGACGAAGGATGCAAAAGCAGCTGTTCCCAGAATAGCAAGCAAAATGATGCTCACTACAATGCAGTAGAGCAACATCAATAAATCGAACCGTCTATTTGGCTTTGGCTGGTAGGGTACAGAACCTGGAGTGATTTGAGCGGTTTGCTTGCGCTGTACTTGCCGCTGCGCAATAAATGTCACGACAACTGGAAGAAGCAGAATGACACTGACGACGGAACCGAGTTGAAAGTTTTGCTGGCCAACAACCTGCTTGTAAATGTCAAGCGACAGGACGGTGTACCATCCACCGATTACCTTGCAGGCTCCAAAATCCGTAATTGCATACAGAAATGCGACAAAACAAGCGCTCATCACACCGTATTTTGCGGCTGGTAGTGTGATCTTAAAAAAGGTTCGAATACTCTTCGTACGAAGAACTTTTGCAGCCTCGTAAAGCCGCCCATCCGCAGTGGATAATGCTGTTGACAAAAGAATGACGACGTGCGGAAAAATCCAAAACACCAGAGAAATGACAATTCCAATCGGCCCCCTGATTTCATAGCCAAACATCAACTCTTTCATATAGCCCTGATTGCCAAACATGTAGATAAGTGCAATCGCTGGCAGCAGTGACGGCGCTAATAAAGGAATGAGCGAAATCGACCGAAACAGGTTCTTGTAGGGCATGCAGCTTCTTGTCAAAGCATAGGCATAGATGAATGCCAGAGTAATGACGATGACCGTTGTGACGACCCCGATTATGATCGTGTTGTAGATAGAAGCAACGAGTGCAGGAGTTTGGAAATATTCAACATAGTTCAATATTCCGACAAAATTTCCATCTCTATTTTCGACACTCTTTAGAAAGATCGTACAAAGTGGCAGAAGCACCGCAATTGCAACCACCAGAGCAATCAATACCAGAATTCCACCCTGAAACTTGTCGTCACGGCTGTACTTGGTGACGATTGCCGATGCAGTAGCCATGCCAGGTACTAGGCTGGATAGATGTGCAGCCGCTTGGGTGGAAACTGGATAGTTACATTTGCACCACTCTTAATTTCCAGTGAACGCATATTGAAAGGTGGCACTTCAGCAATGAATTCCGTCGAGCTGCTCTCTTCAAAAGCGAGGCGAATACGAAAAACAGATCCTAGAAATTCAGAATCGATAACAATCGCATTATTGCAGTTGATTTCATTGTTATCGAAATCCGAGTCATAAATAACGATGTCTTCAGGGCGGATGCACAACAGTACACGGTCGCCTGAAGAGAATGTTTCAGTGGCTTGGGCACAGTCAAAACTGAACTGATTGACTGCGACTTCACCGGCTCCCGAAGCGACACCATCAAGAAAATTCATTTTTCCAATGAAGTTCGCTACAAAAGGAGTTGTTGGGTTGCTATATATCTCCTGTGGGGTGCCAGTCTGTGCGATCACTCCGTGGTCCATCACAACGATTCGGTCGCCCATCGTCAGTGCTTCTTCCTGGTCATGGGTAACCAGTACAGTGGTAATCCCAATTTTTCGCTGCAGATCAAGAATCTCTCGACGCAGTCTTTGTCGAACTTTTGCATCAAGTGCTGAAAGCGGTTCATCGAGTAGCAGCAATCCGGGTGAAGTCGCAAGCGCTCTTGCTAAGGCGACTCGCTGTTGCTGGCCTCCCGACAGTTGTCCGGGAAACTTATCACTATGGCCCTCAAGCCCCACCGTCGCAATTAATTGCTCGACTCTTTCCTGGATTTTCTGTTTCGGTAGTTTGCGATTGACCAGACCAAATCCAAGATTCTCATTGACAGTTAAATTCGGGAATAGGGCATAGGATTGAAAGACAATGCCAAAATCTCTATTTTCTGGTGGTAGCGATGTGATGTCGACACCGTTTTGTACGATAGTACCTACAGTTGGGGTTTCCAGGCCAGCGATGCAACGCAAGACTGTCGTTTTGCCACACCCCGACGGACCTAGCAAACAAATGAGTTCACTTTGGTCGACTTCGAGAGAAACCTGACTTAACGCTTCAAACTCCCCGAAGCGTTTCGTCAAATTTTGAATGAGCAGATATGAATCGGAACTTGACATCCCATTTGTCCGGTGTGTCAAGAGATAATTTCGGGGGTCAGCAAATTTCACTGCCCCCGGAAATTATCCAAAAATGTAGGTTGTCGAATAATCGACAACTAGGCCTTGAATTACTCTAGGACTTTGGTTCCGATTTTGCGCCGTACCGGTTTTGCCATTCGGATAGAATCCTTTGGCGATTTCCAGCGGCCCATGCGAAATCGTTATTGATCATCTTCTCAAGAATCATCGGCGGAAAGTTTTCGACTTCTTGAGCGACGCCAGGCATTGCGACGACTGCATATTCACGATTGTAAATCTCATTCGCCTTTTTGGTAACTGACCAATCTGCAAGTGTTTGTGCAGCTGCCATGTTTTTGGCACCCTTGACAATTCCAAAGGCTTCCAAGTCCCAACCAACACCTTCTGCTGGAGCAATCACTTCAACCGGTGCGCCTTGATTTTTCAATTTTGCACCACGGTATGCGAAGGAAACACCCACAGTAATTTCTCCGGCAGCAGCCTGTTTGCACGGCTTGGAACCAGAGTGTGTATACCACGCAATATTTTCATGCAAGGCATCCATGAATGCCCAACCGTCTTCTTCACCCCAGATTTGGAGCCAACTCGACACATCGAGAAAACCTGTACCGGAAGAATTTGGATTCGGCATGACAACATGGCCCTGATACTCAGGCTTGGTCAGATCCTGCCACGATGAAGGTTGGGGAACCCCATTCTTTTCACCTTCAACTGTGTTGTAGCAGATTGACGCGATCCAGGCTCTTTGGCCAACCCACAACGGTGGGTTCATAGTTGGATCAACGTACTTGGGATCCAGCATTTCTACACCCTTTGGAGAATAACCAACAAAGTAATCTTCATTGGCGAGAAACACCAGGCTGGTTGCAGCCAGTCCCCAAACGATATCGGCTTGAGGATTGTCTTTTTCAGCTAGAAGTTTGGCAGTAATAATACCTGTCGAGTCCCTAGCACCCCATTTCAAATCAATGTTGGGGTTGTCAGCTTCGAATTCTTGCTCAAACATGGCAAGTTCATCTGCTTCAATTGCCGTATAGACAATTAACTCATCCTGCGCAACGGCAGTACCTATCAGAGCAACCATTGCAACCAAAGAGGTTATGATGGTTCTTAGTCTGAGATAGTAGTTCATAAAAGCTACCTCCATTCTGTATAGGATGAATCAAACTTTATACTTCGATTCGGGAACCTAATATTAACTCAATTCAGAACATTTATTGTCAACTTCCAATTATCCACACATTTTGTTAATCGTAAATATTTTTTTAATGAATATATGATGTTAAACAAAATCAGCTAGTTAGGTTTAATTCAGCTGAATTAAAAGGTTTGAACAAATTGTGTTAAATCTGGCCTTGAAGGAAGAGAGTTCGAAAGATTTTTGGAAGAAACAGCTTGCCCCACCAAGTCGATGTACTCTGTTCATTTCAATTTTCCTGTGTACGCTTATTCTTCATTGCGTATAAACAGAAGCACTAAAGTTGTCGAGAGAACTACACTGTGAACATCAATGAAAAATCTGACACGATGCACTCTGAAGGGGATACTAACCTGTCTCCGGAAAGAGTCTCCTGGCGTCAGCAGATTAACGATTCTGAAACGTTGGATTGGCTGATAAGAGATGAGAAATTGTTCTTGCATCAATCGTTATCAACGCCTTGTCTTGATGTTTTAGCTAGGGCAGATGGATCTGAAATTGCAAATATTCGGGGGGACCGGTACATCGACTTTCATGGGAATAGTGTGCATCAAATTGGATATCAGCATCCGAAGGTTCTTGAAGCAATTCGAATTCAGTTAGATACGCTACCGTTCTGTCCACGGCGTTTTACCAATATTCCGGCCATTGAACTGGCACAAAAACTCATTGACCTTACACCTTCTGATTTGGGTCGAGTGCTATTTGCCCCTGGCGGTACCAGCGCAATTGGAATGGCATTAAAAATTGCTCGGATGGTGACTGGCAGATTCAAAACGATATCCATGTGGGATTCGTTTCATGGTGCGTCTCTTGATGCCATTTCGATTGGAGGGGAAGCTGATTTTCGAAAAAATGCCGGCCCACTACTGCCAGGTACTGAACATGTGCCGCCACCCAATCCTGCCAATTGTCCTTTCAACTGTAACGGGAACTGCAATCTGCAGTGTGCGGATTACGTGGACTATGTACTGGAAAAAGAAGGTGATGTCGCGGCAGTTGTGTCGGAAACTGTTTCCAGTGTTCCGTATTTTCCGCCGGTTGATTACTGGCATCGGGTTCGAGAGGCGTGCGATAAGCACAACGCCCTGCTGATTCTGGATGAAATTCCGCATTCGCTGGGACGAACGGGAACCTTGTTTGCTTTTGAGCATTATGAAATTACTCCTGATCTGCTAGTTTTGGGAAAAGGGCTTGGAGGTGGAGTATTCCCATTAGCCGCTGTCATCGTAAAAGAGGAATTTAACATCGTTCAAGATCGTTCGATTGGACACTACACCCATGAGAAAAACCCGGTCGCCTGTGCCGCAGGATTGGCTACCTTGGAGGTCATTGTTGAAGAAAATCTAGCAGAACGTTCCAAAATTCTTGGGCGGGAAGTCCGACGTCATCTTCAAACAAATCTGGAAAAATTAAATTGTGTTTCAGACGTTCGTGGGCTCGGATTTCTACTCGGTGTTGAGTTGGCTGATCAGCAATTCGATGGCGAAAAAATGGCCAGTGAAATTCTGTACGCCTGCTTGCAAGCGGGTTTGAGTTTCAAGGTGTCGATGGGAACTGTGTTGACGCTGGCTCCGCCACTAAACATCTCTCAAAAAGATTTGGACACGGCGCTAGACATATTGATCGAAGCGATTGGGGATGTTGCCGAGCGAGCACAGAATTTGTGATTACATTCAACAAGTTGTGTACCCATAGAAATATTCATCATAAAACAATGCAATCAAATGGCGACGGAATCCGTAAATTTGAATCTCATAAAAATTATCCTTATCGATGAGTTAAAATCTCCGCTCTAACCGACATCCCGTTGGAACCTCTTACGGATGCCCAACGAGAATTAATTTCTTTTCTGCAGTTGGTTAGACTAATTTTTTTAGACATTTGAGCAATATTCGAACTCAATTAGAGGCAGCAGCATATGAAATCAGAGTACGTTTATAAAAGAACATATCAGGGAAAGGTTAAGGGCCTGATTCTTGATTGGAGCGGAACAACAGCAGATGCGTTTGTGATCGCACCGGCTATTGTATTTGTTGAAGCTTTTGAAAAACACGGCGTGAATATTTCTATGGAAGAAGCACGCGGTCCGATGGGCCTAAGGAAAGACTTGCATATTGCCGCTCTAATGGAAGTGCCAGAAATCAGAGACAGATGGACCAAGATATACGACGCTGAACCGACTCAAAAGGATGTAGATGCAGTGTTTGCTGATTTTGTTCCGATGCAACTGTCCTGTTTAGGTCGATATACGAAACTGCTCCCTGGGGTTGCAGAATTAACCCAGCAGTTTCAGAAAGATGGAATCAAGATCGGTTCGACTACGGGATTTACAAAGAAAATGGTGGAAATTCTGGCCGCAGATGCAGCCAAGCAGGGATACAAGCCGGACGTTACCGTCGCGGGCGATGAAGTTTTTCATGGCGCTCGCCCGAGACCATTCATGATCTATCGAAATCTCGATATGCTTGATGTATGGCCAATCGAGTCAGTTGTCAAAGTCGACGATACAGTAGGTGGCGTAGGCGAAGGTCTGACAGCAGGTTGCTGGACTGTAGGGATTGCGGGATACAGCAACTACATGAACATTAATACCATAGAGGAATGGGAATCAATGTCAGAAAAAGAGTATGCTCGAAGGCTTGCTATATCCAGAGATACGCTTGAGAAGTGTGGCTCTCACTATGTCATTAACGAGTTTACGGAACTGCCTGCCGTGATTGATGACGTGAATGCAAGACTGGCACGTGGAGAAAGGCCATAAGTCACGGCCGACAGGCTTCTTGTCAATGATGTAGTGCCGTATGAAGGTGTTTCAATTTGCTGAGAGCAGTCTGAGTGAGGAATTTCCACTTCACTTCGACCTCTCAGCAAACTCCGATTCAGAATAAGACTTTGACTTGCGTGGCCGCTCTTTTCCCGGTGAATCTCTGTGCACAGCATACGGTGGCCACAAATCACTGAGACTGAAAGTAATTGCCTCAAATGGCGGCAGCGAAACTAGTTCATCGTCAAACAGTCTGTCGTTCAATACCCACCGCGTTTCGCACAGAAAATATGCCGCTAATGAGCGGTTATCTGGGTCCACCAACCAAAGATACCTGACACCCTCGCGGGCATAAACCGCACTTTTTCCACCCAGATCAAGCTTACGGGTCGACGGGGTAAGTACTTCGCACACCCAATCCGGTACTAAGGTGAAGTAGGCGGTAGTCGGAATCTCGGGCATTCTCACGCGTCGCCATCCTGCAATGTCTGGTACCACAATGTCCTCACTCAGGTGGAGTTCAGGCTCGTCGATGATCCACCAGCCGCCAGGTCCACCGTCACCAAAGTGAAAAGGATTACTGATACGACTCCCAAGCCCCGAACTGGCAATTGCATAAAGAGGCGCTGGTCTGGGATGAGTGTATAGTTTGCCGCCGACAATTTCTGCAACCTTGTGTGGCGGTGCATTCAGCACGTCCTGATATGTTGCCCGGACTGAAGCTGAATCATTTTTTCCCGCCTGCCTTTTTTTCATTGTGTCTTGACCCTCCAACGGTGTTGCGGTTTGATACCATTTGAAAAGCGAGTGCTGATCAATGAATCATATTATTTATGTGGCGATTTTACCCAATCAAACACAGAAAAATCTTCAACATCAATGATTAATTCACTTCAGATGCTCACGCGATAAATTAGCGTATTAAATTGTTCGATTAATCCGCTAACTTTGTTATCTGAATAAAAGATTATTTGCTCTCTTTACCATCAAGTAATCACTTACCCGCATCTGTTGGATAATCAAATTGACGAGTAATCGTTGCAATTTCTTCGTCACTCCAGACTACGGACAATTTCATATTGCCCATTAATCCAGTGTCCTTCGCTTCGGAGTTAAGTGAACTTTCGATTCTGGCAATTCCATCGCTGCGAAAGATATTGATTTTGTGTTCAACTGTGCAACTCAATGAGACTGTCTCACTTGTGTTTGCGCGATAGTGCATCGAGGTTTCAAGTGAAATGGCGATTTCTTCATCACTAAATCGGAATGTACATTGCGGCATTTTCCAGGAATACTCGAACTGATCAGCATCTAACTCTTTTCGTTCCCTTTGCAGTTCACCCTCAGATTCGAATGTCCAACTTAGTTTAGTTGGCAGTTTTTTGACGCTAGGGAACGGTTTCGACAATTCAGTTGCGGAATCAAACCGCGGCAGTTTCAAACTTGATTGCTCTGATGAGATTCTTATGCAAGCAGGCCGTGTAGTAGCCCAGACAAGAGGCCAATAGGATGTGCCGAAAGCTAGCCTAATTCGATTTCCGCGAGTGAATTGATAGGCTGTTGACGGCAGTTGAATGCGATAGCGAATCGGTTTGTCGGGAGCAAAGTGTGAAAATTCATCCAGTGATTCGTCAAGTGCGAGATTTAGGATTTGTCGGCTAACCAGATTGGAGTCGCCATCGCGAGACACCTCGCAAAGTCGGCAGATCAGTTGAGCATCGCGCTTATCTCTAATCACATCAATTGACAACTCCGCGTGACCGTTCAAAATGAGATTTTGGGCAAGCGGTTCGGAGTCGAAGCAAAGAGTGCGTTCGTCGTCAACACGCTGATTGAGCGGGAGTCCACCCACTCGACCAAAATATCCGGTATCCCCTGCGCATTCACCATGTCGCAGATTGTTCGGTACGTCGAAATACTGAATTTCTGCAGAAGGCTGATCTGTCAACTTATCACGGTCAAGACATAGCGTAGTGAAACCCGTCTGTTCAATATTGTCAATCTCGAGCCATTTCCCATTTCGATTCTTCAACCGGTCCTGAGGTGGATCGAATTCACGTTGCCAGAACCGAAGGCGAGGCCAGTCCAAGTCTTTATCCGGATCATTCTTCAGCCAATGATCCCACCATTCGAGTGAAAGATCCTGAAAACTGATCGGTGGGCCGGGTTCACCTTGGTCGGGATAGTGATGTCCCCACGCCCCCACAACGCCCCAGCAAATGTCGGATCGCAATTTGATCAAGTCCATCACCATATTGGAATATCGGTCTGACCAACCACCAATTGCAAGAATTGGACAGGAGAGTTGTTTCGAACTGAAAGCCACTGAACCGTGCCGCCAAAACTCGCCTCGAGCAGAGATTTGAATCCATTCATTTAGCGGAAAGGCGAGCCTGTGAAGTCTTTTTTTCCACAGATCAAACCATCCTTTGCCGACTGTCGCAAGATCTGGTGGGGAAGCGAGAATGGCGGGTAAAGTAGCGCCCCATTCGAAACTGTCGGTGAGTAAACAGCCTCCCATCCAGTGAATGTCATCATCAAATCGATTGATTGTTGCACAGTTGGCCACAATTGCTTTCAATGGGCCTGGAGCATTTACGGCTGCCTGCAAGGCTGCTGTTCCGCCCCAAGATGTACCAAACATTCCAACACGACCCGTACTCCAACTCTGAGCAGCGATCCAGTCAATTACATGGCGTGCATCAGTCAGTTCATCGTCCGAGTACATATCCTGTATGTGTCCCTCACTGTCACCTGATCCTCGCATATCCACGCGCAAACAAACATAGCCGTGCGAAGCAAAAAAAGGATGATTGCGTTCATCTCGGGCGCGGACCATGTCGCGTTTTCGATATGGAATGTACTCAAGAATCGAAGGAAAAGGTCCGTTTCCCTCTGGCCACCAAATCCGGGCAGACAATCTGACGCCGTCGGGCATTTCAATCCAGAGATGCTCAGTTACCTGGATTGCACTTGGTTCACTGTGATGATTCTTGTCAGACATCTTCCAGATATTTACCCCGTCGTGCAAAGTGAGCACGAAAGTATTGAACAGTGTACTGTTCAGATAGGCGCGCGGTCAATGTGGGTTTGCTGTCGGAGGTGTTGTAGTTTACAACGTTCATAGCCTTGTATCAATCTATAATATTCACTCATGGGTAATGTTGAAAGTGTTTCTATATTATTGAATATAAAGTGTTTTAATATTTTTCGCAAGTTCTATCTTCCAATCAGAGGATTTCCGTTTTGGGGTCTAAAAATGGGATGTAAAATATAACTACTTACAGTAAACAGTGGTTCCATCCATAGTCCTAAACAACTCTATCTCAGATCATGAACAAATGGTAAATTTGAAACGATTCAATTGTTGAAAATTTGTCGGGATAGTGGATGTTAACCAAAATCAAATTCTGAATTGGAGTTTGGATCATGAAATTCAAAAATCTCAAAGCACTGCTTCTGGCTGTGCTGTTAATTTCATTCTCCGCCGAAACCTTTGCGGTTGAATGGAATGTATCCTTGTGGGGTAAACCAAGGGCGTTTACGGAACATGTTGAAAAGATTGCTGAACTTGTTTCACAAAAAACGAACGGTGAGTTTACTCTGAATCTGTCGTACGGGGGACTTTCCAAGAACAAGGAAAACCTGGACGGTATTTCGGTTGGGGCATTCGAAATGGCTCAGTTCTGCGCTGGCTATCATCGAGACAAAAATCCCACCATCACGGTACTTGAACTTCCTTTTCTTGGTGTTTCTACTCTCGAAGAGGAAAGAAAAATCAGTCAGGCGTTATATCAGCATCCGGCAGCAGCGGCAGATTTGGCTCGCTGGAATGCTACATTGCTGATGCCCTCGCCTCTACCGCAATACAATCTGGTTGGAGTTGGCGACGCGCCTGTTACTTTAGCAGACTACGAGGGACTGCCGGTACGAGCGACTGGCGGTATCGGGAAGGCCATGGCAGCAGTGGGTGCTGTACCCGCTTCAATGACCGCTACCGAAGTTCGACAAGCTCTTGATAGCGGCATCGTCAAGGCGGTTGCCTTTGCGCCACATGCACACATGTCGTTTGGCACCGTAGAAAAGGGCAAGTGGTGGACCACCAACTTGAACCCTGGCACCGTCAATTGTCCTGTTGTGGTCAACAGCGATGCACTGGCCGCTTTGTCAGACAGTCATCGAGAGGCTCTGCTGGGATCTGTTGATGAAGCGCTTGATCACTACATAGCAAATTACAACGGTAAAACGATGAACCGCTGGGGACCGTTGCTTGACGAAAAAGGTATACAGCGAATCACCTACGGAGAAAGTGAGTTGGATGCGTTTCGCGCTAAGGTCGCAGGACCAGCTGCTGAAGCTTGGATTACCGACATGAGCGCAAACGGGTTGCCAGCTCAAGAACTTTATGATTTTGTCACCGGCATGATCGGAAATTAAATTATCCTGTGTTGTGATTGCTCAATCGCAACATATCATCACACGAAAATCTGCAGTTTGTCGCTCGGCGTAGATATTGGCTGCGCCGGGCGATCAGCCAAAATCGCAAATGGCGGAATTCTCCTCAGTTCTCTCTGATAATTCCCGGCTGAGTCGACTTGACCGTCGATTCCACGCTCTAGAATTGAAACTGGCCTTAATAAGTGGTATTGCTGTATTTGGCTTGATGGTGCTTGCAGTAGTTTCTGTCGGTGGCAGGAATTTATTCAATCAGCCACTTCCTGGATATGTGGACTGGATTGAGCAGATTATGCCTTTGATCGCCTTCATGGGGATCGCCTACGTCCAGAGAAATGGAAGTCATGTACGTATGGACATTCTTGTGGGTCGCCTTAAAGGGCGTGTGCTTTGGGCAACCGAGTTTGTTACCATCTTGGCAATTCTGATCGTCATGTTGCTGATTGTCTGGGGCTCCTGGGAGCACTTCCAGAGAAGTTTCGACTTCAATGCAGCAATGTGGAGTCGAGACAGTTCGATGGACATTGCATTGCCACTCTGGCCCGCGAAACTGCTCGTCCCCGTATCATTCTCCGTCTTGTGCATACGGCTTGTCCTACAGCTCCTAGGCTACGGTCTCGCGTTCACTCAAAATCGCAAGTCACCGGTAGCAGTACCACTTGTGGAAGAGATAGCAACTCAGGCAGCACGCGAAGCAGCCCAGCTCTCTGATACTTTCGAGACTCCGACCAGACACGCAGGTAATCAGGGCGACGGATAATGGAAGCAATAGACATCGGCATTGCAATTTCCGTGCTTTTGCTGGTGCTGGTTATCCTCGGTATGCGAGTTGCCTTTGCTGCTGCTCTTGCGGGATTGCTGGGATTAATTTGGATTTTCTGGGCAAAAAAAGGCTATGACCCCAGTGATTTTGTCTGGGCACTTGGTGTGGCTGCCAAAACTGCCGGACAGGTACCACATTCAAAAATTTCCAGTCAGGCACTTTCTCTGATCCCAACATTCATTCTGATTGGATTTCTGGCTTATCACGCAGGTCTAACTAGAGCGCTATTTGAGACAGCCAAGCGCTGGGTTGGCTGGCTGCCTGGCGGTCTTGCAGTATCCACTGTATTTGCAACTGCAGGATTTGCAGCCGTCTCAGGGGCTTCCGTTGCAACTTCCGCAGTATTTGCCCGAATTGCCATTCCAGAAATGCTGAGGATTGGTTACAACAAACGATTTGCATCCGGTGTTGTGGCGGCTGGTGGAACATTGGCATCATTGATCCCACCTTCGGCCATTCTGGTAATTTATGCGATTATTGTCGAACAGGATGTAGGCAAACTGCTACTTGCAGGATTTTTGCCCGGTGCATTTTCGGCCATTATCTATGCAATTTTAATCATGAGCATGGCTGTCTTCCTGAGAACCATCGGACCACCGGTCACAGGCTTTAGCTGGCGTGAACGACTGAAATCCCTGCCACCTGCCATACCATGTGTAATGGTGGTTGTAATCATCATTTTCTTTATTTACAACCCTTTTGGTGGCGATGCTTGGGGAACACCTACAGAAGGCGGGGCGCTCGGAGCATTTGTAGTATTCTGTTTTGCACTGATTAAGGGAATGCGCTGGCCCGAGCTGAAACGGGCACTCATTGAGACAGCGAAGTTGGTGGTGATGATTTTTTCCATTATCTGGGGGGTGCTTATCTACGTCAGATTTCTGGGATTTGCAAACCTGCCAAATGCATTCGCGGACTGGATTACCTCGCTTGACCAAAGCCCGCTGTTCACCCTGGTTTTGATTTTGCTGGCTTACGCATTACTTGGTATGTTCATGGATGCGATCGGCATGCTGCTTTTGACACTACCTGTAGTTTATCCGGCGGTCATGGCGCTCAATGGTGGTGAATTCGTCTCGGCAGCCGACAGCACATTTGGTATGTCTGGCCCAGCTTGTGCAATCTGGTTTGGTATCCTAGTCGTAAAGATGGCCGAGCTTTGTCTGATCACACCACCCATTGGCTTGAACTGCTTTGTAGTTGCCGGTGTACGTAGTGACCTGTCTGTACAAGATGTGTTCAAGGGCGTTATGCCTTTTTTCGTCGCTGATGCCATTACAATTGGTTTGCTGGTTGCTTTTCCAATCATTGTGCTTTGGCTCCCATTGCAATTGCTGTGACCCATTTCTTCCGCAAACATTCACGAAATTGAATATCCATTTTTGGCGAATTCTGACCTCGGTATAGAACTACACTGATGCCGTGCCCATTTTCCTAGCAAGCATTCTCAGTGGCGTGTTTTGCGCGCCGATCGAGAAAGTTCTTCGATGGCTGTTTTATTGACAGTATTCCTCTGCAATATCAATAAGATAGGTGTAATATCTATGCTACAATACTTAATCATGTGTAGACGTATTTCATTGTTTCACTCTTCTTGGAGTCAGCAAATTACGTCTGCGGCGACTCCATCAATTTTATGTAAATCCATGTAATCCCGGTGACATAAGGTGTCATTGACTTACTGGAATTCGGTCACACGAGATTGAAAGATTCGTTGATTTGGCGGTTATCTATATCAACCGTTGCCATCTAATTACTGAACCGGAGAAATTCTATGCAACTAACTCCTCTCACTCGAATTTTCACCCTATTGACCAGTTTGGTCTTTACGCTCACTTGTACTGCAGCGGAAGTTCCATCAAGTGATCAGAAAAATTTGGCGGCTGAGCAGACATTCACTTACAGAATGCTTGATGAAATTCCTACACTTGATCCCCAACTAAACGAGGATTCAGAAGGGTTTGATGTACTTCGCGATCTATTTGAGGGATTGTTCAGTCAAGATTCAACAGGCAAACTGGTACCTGGTGTTGCCAAGGAATTTCAGTCGACAAATAACAATCGAACATTTACATTCTTCCTTCGGAATGATGCGCGATGGTCGAACGGCGACCCAGTTACCGCTCACGATTTTGTTTATGCCTGGCGTCGCGCTGTCGATCCAAACACCGCGTCGCCTTACTCTTGGTACATATCGCTTGCTACAGTTAGCAACGCCGATGACATCATCGCTGGTAAAAAACCTCCAAAAGATCTCGGAGTCAAAGCTGTTGACGATTTCACTCTTGAGGTTCAACTTGATCAGTCATTGCCGTATTTCCCGGAAATGACTACCTATGCAACACTCTTTCCCACACACAAAGCGACTGTCGAAAGCCATGGCATCAAGTGGACAAGACCAGAAAACATTGTCTCAAATGGTGCCTACGTATTGACTGAACATGTTCCAAATGAATATCACATGAGAAAGCGCAACACTATGTACTGGGACAATGAAGCAACGGTCATTGATAATGTCATCGGACGCGTGATAAACGACGAGAATCAAGCACTCACCCGTTATTTCGCAGGTGAGGTCGATCACACTGGAATCCCAGCTGGACAGTATCCTAATTTAGTCAAAAAGTATCCGGAAGAGGCAACATCAGTGCCGATTCTATGTACCTACTACTACGCAATTAATCACACTGAGAGCGCTAACCCTGGGCTGCATGATGTCAGAGTACGAAAAGCATTGTCATATGCCATAGATAGAAAATTGTTGGTTGATCAAGTGCTGAAGGGCGGGCAATACCCCGCATACAATTTTGTTCATCGAGCAACAGCTGGCTTTGAAATGCCGGTGATTGACTATTCATCGATTCCCCAGAACGAACTTGATGCGAAAGCAAAAGATCTCATGACAGCAGCCGGGCATGGTCCTGGAAATCCGTTGACACTGAAGTTGATCTACAACACTTCTGAATCACACAAGCAGATTGCTACCGTTATCTCGCAGTTATGGAAACAAAAGCTCGGAGTGCAGACCGAGCTCGTAAACTACGAGTGGAAAACCTATCTTCAAATTCGTCAAACACAGGAGTTTGATGTTGCGCGTGCCGCCTGGTGCGGAGACTATAACGAAGCGTCCACATTTCTCGATTTGATGACAACTGCTTCAACCTCCAATGCCGGACGATTCTCCAATCTGGAAGTGGACCGACTCATGGCGGAGTCGAAAACTCTGGAAAACCCACAGGATAACTACACTGCAGTAGAACTGATCCTTGCTGATGAAATGGCGCTGATACCAATCTACCACTATACCAGTGTGTTTATGCTGAATTCACAAATCAAAGGATGGCCATATGGCAATGTTCAAAAAAACTGGTATTCGAAAGATCTCTATCGCATAAAGAATTAATTTAATTCGATTGTGTCTTTATGGCGTTTTACATTGCTCGAAGGATATTAGTTGCCGTACCGACGATCCTGGCACTGATCGTCTTTTCGTTCATCATCATGTATCTTGCTCCTGGCAGTCCATTTGCCGGAGAGCGCCCATTACCAGAAGCGACATTGGCCAACATAGAGGCTTTGTACGGCCTGAATCGCCCGTTCTACGAACAGGTTTTTCGGTACGTATGGAATATAGTGGCGCACTTTGATTTCGGGCCCTCACTGGTTTATCGCGATCGTTCAGTCAGCGAAATCATTGCACAAGGGTTTCCAGTCACGTTGACGTATGGTTTTCTTTCATTTTTTGTTGCGGTCAGTGTGGGTGTCGTGCTCGGAGTAATTGCCGCACTCCGTCAGAATTCGTGGCTTGACTATCTTGCGGTTGGCGTCTCCATCGGTGCTCAGGTGTTGCCAAACTTTGTCATGGCGCCAATTCTCGTATTGACTTTTACACTGTGGCTCGGTTGGTTACCTGGTGGAGGATGGCAAGGTGGTGAACTCCCCTATCTAATCTTACCTGTCATTGCGCTATCCACAAGTTTCATGGCATCAATTGCCAGAATCACTCGATCATCGATGCTGGAAGTGTTGAACGCAGATTTCATTTTCACCGTACGCGCCAAGGGACTCCCTAAACGACGCTGGGTGTTGCGTCACGCACTGAAACCGGCGTTGTTACCGGTCATATCATATCTTGGACCAACATTTGTCGGTTTGATCACCGGTTCAGTGGTGATTGACATTTATTTTTCCACCGGTGGCATAGGCCAATACTTTGTCAACGCGGCGATCAATCGTGATTATTCCCTGATTATGGGGATCACAATATTAACTGGTACACTCACAGTGGTATTCAACCTGCTGGTTGATATCGCTTATGCATGGATTGACCCTAGAATTCGTTACTAGTCAATCGATATGAACTTGATTCAGAATACTAACTTTGAATTCTCTGCAAAGGATGAAGATCACCGCTCACTGTGGCGGGACTCGCTCATTCGATTTCGCCGGAACCGGGCGGCTTCGGCTAGTGTCCTCGTACTAGCCTTAATCGCAATCTATTCGACATTCGGACCAACACTTTCAGGATGGACAGCGGAAGAGATAGATTGGAGCGTCATCGGATCTGTTGAAACAAAGGGTAAGCCATCTGGAGTTCATTACTTCGGAACTGATGAACTTGGTAGAGATCTCTTTACACGCACCGCTATCGGGACTCGAATTTCGCTTGTCGTGGGCTTAATCGGAGCTCTCATTGCTGTTTTCGTTGGTACCCTTTACGGCGCGATCGCCGGATATTTCGGTGGCAAATTAGACAACGTCATGATGCGATTTGTGGATGTCGTAATGTCCATTCCTTATATGTTTGTTCTCATTCTGATGTTGGTTGTGTTTGGACGGTCTATCGTGCTTCTCTTTATCGGTATAGGATTGGTTTCATGGCTTGATATGGCACGTATCGTACGAGGGCAGACGCTCAGCATAAAAACTCGAGAGTTTGTCGAAAACGCAGTGGTTAGTGGCGTACTGCCATTTTTCATCATTCTGCGGCATATCGTCCCGAATCTGTTGGGAATTGTCATTGTCTATGCCACATTATTAGTGCCAAATATCATCCTATATGAGAGTTTCATTAGCTTTCTTGGACTCGGCGTTCAGGAACCAAACACTTCACTTGGTGCATTGATCAGCAGTGGTTCGTCTCAAATGCAATACGGAACGTTATGGCAATTGGCGTTTCCTCTGATTTTCTTTGTGGTTACGCTGTTTGGATTTTTCTTTGCGGGAGACGGGATGCGCGATGCTCTCGATCCAAAAGACCGCTTGTAGATGAAGCTTCTCGACATTCGTAATCTAGAGGTGGTATTCAAAACCACAACCAAGCCGGTCTACGCGGTAAACGGTGTCAGCTTTCATCTCGACGCTGGTGAAATATTGGGTGTCGTCGGAGAAAGTGGTTCAGGTAAGAGTCAGATGACTTTTGCAATGGTTGGGTTGCATTCAAATAACGCTAAGGTGTCGGGACAGGCTCTTTTCGAAGGCGTAGACCTCCTAGAATTGAATGAGGGGGATCTTGAACGTCTCCGGGCCACCCAGATCGCAATGATTTTTCAAAATCCAATGACTGCACTTAATCCATATCTGCGCATTTCGGATCAAATGGCGGAAATACTGACTTTCCATAAAGGCATGTCGAGATCTCAGGCATTGATGCACTGCATTCATATGCTTGATGCTGTTCAAATCCCAGATGCGAAAAACCGTTTGAGAATGTATCCTCACGAATTTTCGGGGGGTATGCGTCAGCGTGTGCTGATTGCTATGGCACTATTGTGTCAGCCTAGAATTCTGATCGCAGATGAACCAACAACCGCGCTTGACGTCACGGTTCAAGCTCAGATCGTTGATCTTCTGAAGAACATCCGTCAGGAGTTTGGAACAGCAATAATTCTCATTACACATGATTTAGGTTTGGTCGCCGGTATGACTGATCGTATTGTTGTGATGTATGGTGGACAGGTTATGGAGTCTGGGACAACGGAATCCATTTTCTCTTCACCTGATCATCCTTATACAGCCGCTTTGCTTGATGCTGTTCCTCGACTCGATCGAGACTCTGATTCGTTATCGGTCATCGATGGAGATCCGTTAGACGTAAGAGACCTGTGGAAAGGTTGCCCGTTCGGGCCCCGCTGTGAATATCGCTTACCGATGTGTTTGCAAACTCGTCCTCCGATTGAATCAGTAAACGGACGAATCCGTGCGTGTCACGTAGACCGCAACCTGATTAGCAAATGACATCCATTCTGACAGTAGAAAAGTTATCGGTTGAGTTTGATGTGGCCACGGATGGAAATTGGCCATGGAATTCGAAACATAAACTGACGGCAGTCAGTGATGTTTCATTTGAAGTTGGCAGTCAGGAAACATTGGGATTGGTCGGCGAAAGTGGTTCTGGTAAAACCACACTGATTCGAGCGATTGCAGGAACAGTTCCAATCAGCAGCGGACGTATATTCTGGGAAGGCAATGATCTCGCACATTTCGACCGTCGCTCAAGACGCCAGGTACGGAAAGAGATGGCAATGATCTTTCAGGATCCGCTTGCAGCATTGAACCCGCGTATGACGGCTGGACAAATTATCGCGGAACCTATTCGGACACACATGCCTGAGTTAAGCAAAACTCAAATTGTGACTAAAGTTGGTGAAACTATGGAAAAGGTCGGTTTGTTACCCAATCTTGCCAACCGTTATCCACATGAATTCTCCGGGGGACAGTGTCAGAGAATCGGGATTGCCCGCGCGCTGATTCTAAGTCCAAAACTGGTAATTTGCGATGAGCCGGTCGCGGCACTTGATGTTTCGGTACGCGCACAGGTCGTCAACGTATTAAAGGAACTTCAACGTGAACTCGGAATGGCAATGATTTTTATTGCTCATGACTTGAGTGTGATTAAACACATTTCCACTCAGATTATGGTCATCTATCTTGGTAAGGTCATGGAATTCGCGCCAGCAAAAGAATTGCTGAACCACCCAATTCATCCCTACACCCGAGCACTCATTGCATCGGTTCCGATTCCAGATCCAATAGAAGAACGTGCGCGACCGCGTGTGATCCTAAGTGGCGACCTACCGTCGCCGCTTGAAATTCCCGAAGGGTGTGTATTTGAAAGTCGATGTCCCGAATCACGCAAGGAATGCGCTTCTATCCAGCCCAAACCTGAACTCTACCGAACAGGACATCAAGTGGCTTGCCCATTCCAATTCACAGAAGCGGGTATCAGTTAAATTCCAATAGCTACGCTTGGTCGCGACGAACAAGGTCGCACAAATATTCTCGCTGTAGCTAGTGAAATTACCTGATTCAATTTATGCTTTTATTCACCCGTTTTGTTTTTTTGTGACAGTGATTGTCTTTCTGGGTGTATCAAGCTGATTTTGTATGAGTTGGAAACTTGAGTCAGAATAGATAACCGTGTCCTTGACTATTCCTGTACGGTGAGTTCCGTATTTGGTCCAACCTTGTAATCTCGACTTATGAATCAAATAAGTTCAATTCGCAGATTGCGACTGAAGGTATTTGCGGCTCATGGCAAAACTTCAATTTATAAACATTGTGAATGCTTGGCGGGAATTTCACCCGCCAAGCATGCCTGATATGCCAAGTCAAACTGATTGACTTGCTAAACCAGCTGAATCAAGCAGGAGTGAAATACCGAAGCAACGGGAGCCCGTCAGGACGAAATGCCGGATTGACAGTATTGCGGTAAATTACAGGTGTGGCTTCATGCGTGATGAATCGGTACGCTCCGCTTTCCTCCATCAGGTCCTGCAGTCTCTGATACATTTCACCTCGTTTCATAGTATCAGTTTCCGCTTTCGCCATCGATTCTAGGCGATCAAACTCTTCGTTGCTGAACCGTTCCCAATTCCAGATTCCTTTCTGACTGGTCACGAACCACGCTGTTGCATAGGATGGGTCCGGTCCCATCGAATATCGATTCAGAATCAATTGAATGTTTTTGTATTGCTCGCCTGCGTTTTGATCTCCAAGTGACCAGAATGCGCCCGACTCATGAAGGTTAACTTCAACGTCAATTCCTGCTTGAGCGCACGTGGCCTGAATCACCTGAGCCGTAGTCACGTTGGCTGCCTTGTTCAGAATGTCCAATGTGACACTAGCGCCTCCTTCCATTCCAGCCATCGCGAGCAGATCCTTGGCTTTTTCAATGTTCGCCTGTGGAGGCACCATGCTTTGTGGACGATGCCCCAACAATCCGGGAGCAATAATTCCGGTTGCTGCTTCTGCAGCGCCGAAATAAGAAGCCTCAAGGATGGACGGAACGTCAATGCAATGCTGAATCGCTTTTCTCAGGTTTTCATTTGACATCTTTTCGTTTTCCACGTTCATGCCTACCCACACGTAGTACAGCGACGGATATTCTGAGACTGTGGAGTTAGCAGGAGGTGATTCCTTCAGGCTCGCCACAGAACTCAGTGACACTCTCGTATAGTCGAGATCGCCAGACTCGAATGCAATCTGAGCGGTATTTTCATCATCAATCGGCAAAATATGAATTTCATCAAAAGGAGCGTGTCCGCCGTGCCAATCTGGATTGCGAACAAGTATGGTTTTCTGTTTCGGTTGCCATTCATGATGACTGTATGGTCCCGAACCACATGGCGTTGTTGTATCCACTTTACCACCCATCTCTTCCCAAGCCTGTTTACAGACAATATTTCCGACGATGTACGGCATGGCAATTGTCCACGCAGGTGGGTAAGGTTCATTGAATGCGATAACTCCTTCATACTTGCCTTCTACAGCGACTTCCTTCAAGGTTCCCCAGTCAGGTGTGTTAGTAGATGCCACTTCTGGATCAAGTATTCTCTCATACGAATACTTCACATCCTCTGCTGTCATTTCGCCATATCCGTTGGTGAACATGATTCCTGGTTTCAGCTTAAAGGCAATGTGTGTATCGTCAACTTGAGTAATCGATTCAGCTGCATCCAGTTGCCATCCCCATTCGCGCCCTTGCTTGTATTGGATCAGTTTGCTGTAAATACTGCTGTGAATTTCTTCGTCTACAACACCGACGGAGTGGGCCGGGTCCAGACTTCTCATGTCAGAGTATGCTCGCACCCTGAGAATGGTTTTATCTTGAGCATAGACGATCTGACTCATGCTGCCAGCAACACTGGCAACCCCCAAAGCGCCAGTGGTTTTAAGAAAGTCCCTTCTGCTAAGCGAACTTTGAAGCTCATTTTTTTTCATATTTCAGTCTCCGATTTCCAGTTAGTGAGTGAATTGTCGTTTATATATCATCAAATCAAGCCAAAACCGCTGATTGTTGTCGAAGCGGACAGAATACATCAATCGGCTACGATTATTCTACCGTCGCAAACCCCAACCAGATGACTAGCCATCTGTCCGTGAGATTTCTAGATACTACATGTGTGAAAAGATTGACTTTCCAATTTTATAGCCTCTAGAGAACCGAGTAACCGACAAGATTCTTAGGATGAGGATTGTTCAGCGTAGCCGATGATTTCTACCACCCAGTCGTCTTGAAGAAAAGCAAGTGGGGAATGAATGCGCTTGTGATGTCGTCTGCATTGATCTCTTGACTCGCTTGGGTATCGACACCAAAGTCAAGGTTGATGTCCGGAAACCGTACAAAATTATTCGGCTTTCTCCAACTGTCAGTTCAAAATTGACCATTCCGGGTGACATCAATCCACCTTTCGAGAAAAGGATTAGCAACACCACAAAATTGTCAGTTGAAAAGAGAATTGATTCTAAATACGAAAGTCTACAAGTGACCCCGGAGTCTCAAGGACAAAGTGAAACTCGCAAGAAGCAATTCTTGGAGTTCAAGATTATTTTCGAGAATCTTGGCATTGGCCAGGTGAGCGGCCAGTACAAACCGGAATTTGAGAGTCTTTTTCGGTGACTTGCTTCAAATCGATTAACTTTATTCGGAGAATGAATTGCAAACTGGTAGCGCAGTTCTGACACAATGAACTCTGCAATTTCAGCATCACTAGGTAGCCAGATGCGTGCAGAGAACCGGGTGCCGACCTCCCTCCTTATTGGATGTGCTCGATATTGCTTATGTTGTATAAACCATCTCTGTTTACATTGATTTGTTGGCTTGATTTAACATTCGTGCACTAGCAATCAATATTATCACTGTCTAATACATCACCGAATCTAGAGAGAGGTCTCTTTGCTTCTATACATAGTCAAACGCACTGCCTTGGGAGTCATTATCGTCCTGCTGGCAGTGGCGTTGCTTTTCTGTATGATACATTTGATACCTGGTGATCCGGCACGAATACTTCTGGGTCCGAGAGCCACACCAGAACTGATCGCTGCCATGTCGGCACGGCTAGGTTTGGATTTGCCGTTTCCTGTGCAGATCGCGCGCTTTTTCGCGAATTTGCTGCGTGGCGACCTTGGAATGGATGTCATTACCAATCGTCCAGTTGTCGAAATCGTTATCAGCCAGTTGCCATACACCTTGTGGCTGATTTTCTTTTCGATATTTTTTGCAGGACTGATTGGCATTCCGCTTGGATGCTACTCGGCACTGCATCGAAATACTCTATTTGACCGCATCAGCGGTTTTGTCTCCGTTTCGTTCATCACTACCCCGTCGTTCGTGGTTGCACTGTATACGTTATTGATATTCGCAGTGGCACTGCAATGGTTTCCGGCAGTTGGTGCCGGCGACAAAGGCGATCTATTGGATCAAGCAGTACATCTCGTTTTGCCAGTTGTTTCAATTGGCCTGGCATGGGTGGGCTATCTTGCGCGATTGGTGCGTGCGTCAATGCTTGAAGTCATGGAGGAAAGTCATATTCGAACTGCGCGTGCGTTCGGACTCACTGAACGAAGAATCATCTATCACTACGCTTTGAAATTAGCGATCTTGCCTACGGTATCGGTGATAGGAGTCGGAATGGGATTTCTTCTATCGTCAGCGCTTCTTACCGAAATAGTCTTCGCCCGCCCCGGCATCGGTAAGTTGATCTATGATTCAGTCATAACAAGAAATTATCCTGTAGTGATGGGATCAGTCTTGGTTAGCACGATCCTTTTTGTCTTCAGCACGACAGTTTCGGATCTGATCAATGCCTGGCTGGACCCACGGACCCGGGCAACGCTGTGATTGCTGTACTTCGTCGGATAATCAAAGAACCGACCGGCTTGTTCGGATTGGTACTGGTTGCGCTTATTGTAGGCGGTGCGTTATTTGCCGAAATACTCGCTCCGTACGATCCGGTTGCACTAAATATTCCAGATCGCTTGCAATCGCCGTCTCAAATCCATCTGCTCGGTACCGACCAATTGGGGCGTGACCTCTTTACACGGGTGCTATACGGGGGTCAGGTGGCACTGGGTGTGGCATTGACAGCAATCGGTGTGGCTTTGTTCGGTGGTATCGTGCTCGGCATGCTGGCAGGATTCGGCCCAAGTTGGTTGGATAAGGCAATTCTGCTCTTTTTTGATACGATCCGCTCTTTCCCAACTGTGATGTTCGCACTCGCTACAGTTGCCCTCGTTGGACCATCTCTTCAAACTGTCATCGCTGTCATCATTGTGACTACGATTCCAACCTACGGCCGTGTCGTACGAACACAGACACTATCCATCAAGTCCAACGAATTCATCAGAGCTGAACAGGTAATGGGCGCAAGAACAACTCGCATACTCGGAATGCACATCCTGCCGAACATCGTTGGGCCGTTGATGATACTCGCATCAATGGATATTCCCACAGTCATCGCACTGGAAGCAGGCTTGAGTTTCCTAGGGATGGGAGTGAAGCCGCCAACCCCGTCCTGGGGCAGCATACTCAATGACGGATTCGGACTAATACGCGTGACTCCTTGGCCGATAATCGCTGGTAGCATTCCGCTAATATTAATTACACTTGGTTTTACCTATCTTGGCGAGTCGCTTAGAGATTTTATCGATCCAAAGTTGAGAAAAACCTTTTGACCGAACCTCTTCTCACCATTCGGAATTTGTCGGTCGATTATCGAATCGAAGCAGGCCGATTGCAGGCATTGCGAAAAATAAATATCGATGTGCCAAAAAGATCGATTGTCGGAGTCGTCGGCGAAAGCGGCTGTGGCAAGTCTACGCTGATCTCATCAATTATCCAATTGTTGCCGCATAACGCATCGATCAGCAATGGAACCATTGACTTCGAGGGTGTCAATCTAATTGATATCAATGAAAATGAAATGCGAACGATGCGAGGCACTCGAATAAGCGTAGTATTCCAGGATCCTATGACCAGCCTTAATCCAGTGTTGTCAATTGAGCAGCAGATGAAGCATATACAGTATCGTGACAAAACTTCCAGAACTGCAAAACTCAAAAAATCCCTCGCTATGCTTGAAAGCGTAGGGATTGCAGATCCGCGTAAGCGTATCACGCAGTATCCACATGAATACTCAGGCGGAATGCTGCAGCGGATATCAATAGCAATGGCGCTGCAGGCGCAGCCCTCACTACTGATTGCCGACGAACCAACAACTGCTCTTGATGCGACACTGGAGGTGCAGATCATACACTTGTTGAAGGATATTCAATCTAATGTCGGATGTTCAATATTATTCATCTCGCATCATTTGGGCGTAATCGCGGAACTCTGCGATTATGTGGTCGTCATGTATGCCGGAGAAGTAGTCGAAAAAGGAACAGTGAGGGATGTTTTCCATCATCCTGCTCACCCCTACACTCAAAAGTTGCTTGAATGTGACCCGGCCGGGATCCAAACAAAAACGAGAATTTTGCCCGTCATCCCCGGCGAGATTCCAGATCTCGTCAACTTACCCGGTGGTTGCATTTTTCGCAATCGCTGCGATTCTGCCTTGCCGTCTTGTGAGACTCACATACCCCAAACACGTGAAGTTACCTCTGATCATTCGGCTAATTGTCATCTATTGCCAACATGACAGCCATACTGGAACTTAACAATGTACGTGTTAGATTCCGCATCAAGTCTACCATGGGCGCGTTATTTGATCGGACTGGACCCACGAGCTTTGATGCGGTGCGCGATGCCAGTTTTTCCTTAGATGAACAACAAACGCTAGCACTGGTTGGAGAAAGTGGTGCCGGGAAATCAACTCTGGCACTTGCGATAACCGGACTTGAGCGAATCGTGGAGGGTTCGATTCGGTTTGAGGGGCGGGAAGTCTCTCAGATGCAGGCACACGAGATTAGGGAATATCGACGTGGGATCGGTTACATGTGGCAGAATGCAATAGGGTCGCTCAGTCCCAGAATGTCTGTACGTTCGTTGATTACAGAACCCGCGAGAATACACGGCCTGACGGATATTGATAAACGCAAGTTGAGCAGAAAGCTTCTTGATCTTGTCGGACTTTCCGAAGAATTTGGAGATCGATATCCACACCAGTTAAGCGGTGGACAGGCGCGACGGGTTGGCGTGGCACGTGCACTGTCATTGAATCCCAGGCTGATCGTGGCGGATGAACCAACGGCCGGACTGGATGTTTCGGTGCAGGGAGAAATACTCAATCTACTGAATCAATTGCAGGATGAACTGAAAATCAGCATGCTGGTCATTACTCACAACTTAAATGTTGTACGACATACGTCCGACAAAATTGCGATTATGTATTTGGGACGTATTGTAGAGCAGGGTGATACTGCAGAAATTTTCTCCAAGCCTCGGCATCCCTACACATTGGCCTTGCTTTCAGCAAGCCCTAGCCCTGACCCTGACATGCAAGCCGATAGAATCGAGTTGAAAGGTGAGATTCCAAGTCCGATCAATCGGCCGTCAGGCTGTGAATTTCATACAAGATGTCCATTTGCTGCAGATACCTGTGCTGAAATTGCTCCGGTTTTTGAGGCAGTGAGTGACAACCATGCGCTGAGTTGCCATTTTCCCAGATAAGCAGTCAACGTTGAAACGGGTGGGGATAAGGATGAACTTGAAAGTAACGGATACCTGGATTCCAATGCAAGATGGCGCGCGACTTGGTGCTCGAATTTGGATGCCAGATCGCACTGATTCGAAAGTGCTACCAGTAGTACTTGAATACATTCCATATCGAAAGGACGATTTCACGGCCATCAGAGATTCCACAACAATTGCGTGGTTTGCCGAACAGGGTTATGCGAGTGTGCGTGTTGATATGCGCGGTTCAGGAAGCTCAGATGGCGTCATGTATGATGAATACTCCGATATCGAAATCAACGACGGCGAAGAAGTGATCAATTGGTTGGCAAAGCAGCCTTGGTGTGACGGAAATGTCGGCATGATCGGAATCTCCTGGGGAGGTGTCACCGGACTGCAGCTGGCAAGCCGCAAACCCCAACCTTTGAAAACAGTTATCGCAGTGGGCGCCACCGAATTTCGATATTACGATGACGCGGGTTACTATTTGGGATGCATGATCGGCCAAACAATCGGTTGGGGCGCGATCATGTTCGGTTACAACACTCGGCCTCCGGACCCTGCCTTGCTCGGAGACCAATGGCGAGACTTGTGGCTGGAGCGTGTCCGTACAGCACCGCACTACCTTACTCATTGGCTGGAGCACCAGCGCGAAGACAGTTATTGGTTGCGAGGCACGGTGGGCACAGACTATTCAACCATCAAAATACCGGTTTATGCAGTTAGCGGTCATGCCGATTGCTGGCCGAACACGGTGAGCCGCTTATTGGAAAACTTAAGTAGCAGTAAACGCGGATTGCAGGGTCAATGGTGTCATCGGTACCCACACTTGGGAATTCCAGGTCCGCAAATAGGCTTTCTGCAGGATGCCAAGCGCTGGTTCGACGAGTGGCTTAAAGGCGAAGATACTGGCATCATGCGAGAGGATATCTATCAGGTATACATGCAAAATAGTGTTCGCCCCCAAAAATACTATGACGTTCGCCCGGGCAGATGGGTTAGCGAACCTGCCTGGCCGTCTCCTCACGTGAAATTCGAGCGATTCCACCTTGGAAACGGAAGTCTTATGAACTCAAGAACCGAGGCAGTGGAGCTTTCAATCACATCACCACAAACCGTCGGATTGGAATCAGGCGAATACATGCCGTGGTTCGCGTTTGGAGTTGCTGATGAACTGCCGGGTGATCAACGAATCGAAGATCAAGGATCTCTTTGTTTCGATACCGACATACTCGAACAGCCATTAGAAATTCTGGGGAACCCAAAACTTGAAATTAAGCTGACGTGTGGCAAACCTTCGGCAATGCTGGCAATTCGTCTATGCGATGTTTGGCCGAATGGCGAAAGCACACTCATTACCCGTGGCTTGCTGAATCTTTGCTATCGAGAGTCAAAAAGTAATCCGCAAGAACTAGTTGCAGATCAAATCTATACAGTCAGCATCAGCCTGAATCACACGGGTTATGTCGTACCGGTTGGGCACACGCTTCGCCTCGCCGTTTCCACAAGTTATTGGCCTATGGCATGGCCTACACCCTGGACAGCAAAAGTCGTGATTTCGACACAAGACAGTCACTTGAGTCTACCTTTACGGCAAGAATGCACAGGCATGGGACATTTGACCGATTTTGCAGACCCTGTCGTTTGCGATGAGCTACCAAACAGACAACTTCGAGAATTCAAGCAGGAACGGATGGTGGACATAGACCCCGAAACTCAGATGCATCAACTCAAGATATTCACTGATAACGGTAAAGTCAGGTTTGAAGAAAATGAAATAGAAATGGCATCGAGATGTTGGCAGACGTATGCGATCAAAGCCGATGATCCACTATCAGCAAACGCAACATATGAATGGGAATGGGAATTCGGGCGAGGTGAATCTTGGCAGGTGAGAACACTGACAAGAACTAAGCTATATTCGGATACAGAACACTTTTATCTTGAATCCGAGGTGACAGCTTGGGAACAGGAGAACCAGGTTTATCACCGGTCCGAACTTCAAAGATTCGATAGAGACCACTATTGACGACCTGTTTGAGCGAGAACCAACGTAGACCAAATAATTTCGCACCTTGAAAGCACTTAATTTGGAAAACCTAAAATTGTCTGTGCAATTGGTGGAAAGTCAATATGCTACCAAATTACGGCGCTGATGAACGAAGGACTCACCGTAGTAATCTCGCCACTGATTGCTCTGAATCGCATCCAAGTCAGCGCACTCAAGTTGGAGTATCCATCTGCCTGTGAGTTTCACACCCTGTGTCACTAGGTACAATCCTGCCGCAAATCTGATCAACCATATGCTAGAGTGAGGTATGACGAATTGCAAGTCATTACCCACTTGCTCCATACTCTAAATTGCTGGGAGAGCAATCTTCAACTTGAACATATGCATTTATTCTGCTGCTGATCTAAATCAAAAAAACTGAATCATTCTCAAAGGAGTCGCCAATGATACCCAATATATCGATTCGCACTGAATTTCCACGTGCGGTTCGGGAAATCGAAAACACCTGGATTCCGATGCCGGACGGTACCCGACTCGCCGCTCGAATCTGGTTGCCGGAGGATTCGGAAATTAATCCGGTCCCAGCAATTCTCGAATATCTTCCCTATCGAAAACGCGATGGTACAGTGGAACGCGACCACCTGACACATCCATATTTTGCTGGACATGGCTATGCTGGGGTACGCGTCGATATGCGGGGAACAGGTGACAGTGAAGGTGTATGCCTCGGAGAGTATCTGCGACAGGAACAAGATGACTGTCTGGCGGTGATTGAATGGCTTGAAGAGCAGCCGTGGTGTTCAGGTAAAGTCGGAATGATTGGAATATCTTGGGGAGGTTTTAACGGACTTCAAGTCGCGGCTCGGCGTCCGAACGCTCTGGGAGCTGTCATTTCGCTCTGCTCAACGGATGATCGCTACGCGGATGACATTCATTTCATGGGTGGAGCATTACTTGCGGAAAAACTTGGCTGGGGAGCGACTGCCTTTGCAATTGCCCATACTCCTCCAGACCCAGCTATAGTGGGTGAACGCTGGCGCGATATGTGGATTGAACGCCTGGACAACAACAGTCTATGGCTACTTGACTGGTTTAAACATCAGCGTCGAGATGCGTTTTATACACATGGCTCAATTTGCGAAAATTACGAGGATGTGCAAATTCCGGTATATCTGGTTGGTGGTTGGGCTGATGGTTATTCCAACACGATCTTTCGAATGCTGGAAAGTTTGAGTTGTCCAAAAAAAGGGTTGATTGGACCTTGGGCACACAAGTATCCGCATTTTGCAATGCCGGGTCCTCGAATTGGTTTTCTGCAAGAGTGTTTACGCTGGTGGGATCAACATCTCAAGGGTGTTGAAACTGGCATCATGGATGAACCGGAGCTTCGCGCCTGGATTCAGCATTCTGCACCTCCTAATTCACAATTTGAAACACGCCCGGGACATTGGGTTACGGTACCGACTTGGCGCGATGATGCTGTTTCAATGCGATCCATGTTTTCCGACAATCAGTTGCCGGTAGGAAAGCCGAATGAACCTGTTACTATCTGTGCGCCAGAAAATACGGGACACACTTCAGGGAACTGGTGTGGGTACGGTCAAGTACCCGATGGTCCAATCAATCAGTCCGAAGAGGCCGGTATGGTTTGCTTTGAATCGGAACCATTTGATGAAGAAGTTGAAATTTTGGGTTTTCCGGTCCTGACAGCTGAGGTTTCGAGTGACGTTTCTCAGGCCAATCTAGTTGCAGTACTTTCCGAAGTGCTTGAGGATGACAAGGCTACTCGTATCAGTTATGGGGTATTGAATCTGACACATAGAAACAGTCATTCGCATCCTGAACTTTTGCCTAAAGGAAGTTTTCCAGTTCGCATAAAGCTAAACGCCTGCGGCCAACGCATCGGTAAGGGGAATAGACTACGGCTGGCATTGTCCAATGCCTACTGGCCGATCATTTGGCCATCTCAGTCAAAATCCAGATTGAAGCTGACAAATATAGCGCTTGATTTTCCTCTTTCCAGAGGAGTAACTGCTCAGAACTGCTTTCAGCAACCCGAAGGTGCAGAGCCTATGGCAGTCCAAACTTTAGCATCTGGAGGATACGAACGGCAACGCTCCATTGACTACATCTCAGAGTATGAGACTTATGAGATATACAACGACTCAGGGCTAACACGCCATCTGCACACCGGTATTGAATATCGGGAGACCGGACGCGAGACCTATATGATTCATCCTGATGATCCGAACTCTGCAGTTGGCACTTGTACCTGGACCAAACACTATGCCAGAAAAGAGTGGAGTGCAGATTTAGAAACTGTTATTACTGTTCGTGCACTGCAGAACGTGTGGAAGATTGAAGCGTCGCTGAATGCTAGGGATGCCGACGGTATAGTGGTTCAAAAATCCTGGTCTGAAAATGTTGACAGAGACTTGGTGTGAATGCACCTCCAGGTTTTGGACATGTTTCGATGCTAATTTACCGACCTGAAGTCGTCGCCTCGAAATTACGCGAGATCATTTCGGGATATTTCGGATAGCCGGAACGCACACCGCACCATGTCGGTGCGAAGCGTTCGGTTCGATTATCGATTTCGATCAGGAATGCTGGGTCCGATTGCCAGAAGTTCCATCGCTGCTTGCATAGGCGGCAATTGCTCATACAAGATCCTGTATACCCGTTCAGTCATTGGCATGAACACATCGAGTTTTTTGCCAACATGGTAGGTTTCTCGGGCGGACTGTAGACCTTCCACTTCTTGACCAATTTCTTCCAGAATTAAATCAAGTTGCTTGCCGCTTCCAAGTCCAAGTCCCAGTCTTCGATTTCGGGAGAGGTCTCCACTGCATGTTAAAAATAAATCTCCCATCCCAGATAGACCCATCAGCGTTTCCGTTTTGCCGCCCAAAGCGATGTTGAGCCTGTTCATTTCAGCAAATCCTCGCGTGATCAACAGTGCTCTGGTATTTATTCCGAATCCAAGCCCATCCGCGATTCCTGCAGCAATCGCAATCACGTTTTTTGTTGCACCACCAACCTGAACTCCGATGATATCGTCCGTTGTGTACACCAGCGAAGTTGTATTTCGAAACATATTGGCGATCGATTCAATGTCTTCAGCATTAGTAGATGCGAGATGAAAACCGGTTGGCATGCCTTTTATGACTTCAAAGGCAAAACTTGGCCCGGCTATTGTTGCCGTAGTGGCACGATCCTTAAGTATGCGAGTTGTGACTTCACTTAACAGGTCGCCAGTTTCAGAATCGAATCCCTTGGTTCCCCAGATGACAATTGGTTTATTGCTCGAATCCATCAAATGCAGATGATCTGAGACTGAATTCATCGCCAAGTCGAATACCCGGCTGGGTACGGCTACGACCACAGCACTGCAAGATTCGATAGCCGACTCCAGAGTATTACAGCCCTGAAGGCTATTTGGCAGTTCAATTTCTGGAAAGAACTGTGAATTTTGGTGATGATGATTGATGTCTTCGATGACCTTTTGGTCGACATCCCAAATTCGAACCGTGTGTCCGTTATTGGCAAGCCAGGCTCCTAGTGCGGTGCCCCAGGACCCGGCCCCGATGACCGCAATACAATGGGATTTGAGTAAAGATGAACTCATGATTCACCTATTTTACATATTGAGTTTGTAGTTCCGTTACAGCAATGCCTTTCGTCAGGAAAAGAACCTGACTAGAACTCTTCAAGCCTCTACCTCACAAATCATCCTTTTGTATGAAGTAGTTCAATCGCCAAGAACTTAATACAGTTTTTATTTTAATGTTATCAAACAAATACAAGACTTTCTGCTCTTAGAAAATTGACGAGGTAAACATTGATAAAGAGGCAGTCTCCAACATCAAGTTTAGGCCGAATTGTAGATGAGATTGAGAAACTTTGAGCCGCAAGTAGTCCAGTGTTGATGTCAAGTGCTCTCAATCCACTCGCCTTAGACATTAATCTGGACTAACGGATTTCTGTCACTGGGAGCTCAGAGTCAATATAGGTCCTTCGCACGGTTATTTGAAGTACAAGGTGGCCAGGGGCAGAATCGAACTGCCGACACGGGGATTTTCAGTCCCCTGCTCTACCGACTGAGCTACCTGGCCAGAATTGAGCGATTGCCCCTATTCGAGTGCATTGAAAAACTGATTTTTGCCAATTTCGTCTGAGAATTTGACAAAAAGCCGTAGTGGAACCGTCTGACGGAAAACAAAATTATAGAAAATCGTTCAGTAGATTTGGAGGTGTTGAACGATAAATTTTTATTTACTGATTCGTTCTGCAAACTCAACGAATCTCAATTCAGTTCCTCAATCTTCAGGTGGCGTATAGCCTGTCGGCATATCCACATCACCGCCAAAAAAAAACTTTTCAACCTGCTCGCTAAGGTATTTTCGATCTTCAGCCTTTCCCATACTGAGACGCTTCTCGTTGATCAGCATGGTTTGATGACTCAGCCATTGTTGCCAGGCTTCAGCAGACACGTTCTGATAAATTTTGGTACCGAGCGGTCCCGGTAATGGTTGCATCGCCAAAGCAGGCAGTTCCTTCTTCAGCAAGACGCACTTGACGGTATTTGACATGGTAAACTGAATTGAAATGTTGAAACTACGGACAATTTTACCTGTTCATTATTAACTCAGGATTGCGTATTGAACTGAGTTGACTTGATTCTTGAAATGAGTTCCAAAACAGGTGCAGGGATACCCCGGTTGAGCGGCTTGTCCAGAGAAACCAGATCGATATCTGTTTGACGGAATCGATGTGATTCAAAATCTGTAATTTGAACAAGTAGTGGAGTAATATTCAAGCGGAAGTGCGTGAAGTCATGATGAAATAGTTCCCAAGTTTGAACTATCGAAATGTTCATGGCGTAATTTTGTCGGAACCATCTCTGCACGTTTTCGATATGGCCGACGTATTCTGGAAAACTCCACAAGCCACCCCAAATTCCAGATGGCGGTCGTCGTTCTAACAGCAGTCGGTTAGATTGATCCAGTGCAACAACCAAAGTGACTGCTTTAGTCTTTCGAACAACGCGTTGTTTGCTAAGCGGAAATTTTTCGATCAGATTTGCGCTTTTGGCGCAACAGAGTGAGCGAAGTGGACAGACTTCACACTTGGGATTGCGTGGTGTACAGACGGTGGCACCGAGGTCCATAATTTGTTGCGTATATTTTTGGCAGTCTTCCGCTGGAGTACACGCATCAGCAATTTTCCAAAGGTTTCGAATTCGCTGTGAATCTTTTTCGTCATCAACACAAAAGCAACGGGCGTAAACCCGTTTTGCGTTGCCATCTAGGATTGGGGTTTTGTGCCCGTAAGCCAGTGCACAGATAGCGCCCGCTGTAGAACGTCCGATTCCTGGCAGTGCCAAGATCTCGTCAAAGTTGGTAGGAAATTGTCCATTATGTTGATCAGCGATCAGTTGAGCAGTGCGATGTTGGTTGCGAGCCCGAGAATAGTACCCCAGCCCGGTCCAGAGATTTAGCACTTCATCAATTGAGGCATTCGTCAAACTAGCTATGTTCGGGAAATTTTCAATGAATCGTAAGTAGTACGGGATTACAGTCGTCGCCTGGGTCTGCTGCAGCATGATCTCGGAAACCCACACCTTGTAGGGGTCCGACTCAAATGCCCAAGGCAGATCGCGGCCTGGCAAAGGGTTATGCCAGTTGAGTAGCAATTGACTAAAATCATCGAAATATTCAGGCGGTTTCATAAATCTGTGCCCTATACCCAATTACACCAAAATGAAGATTAACGCAATCAATATCAAATCATGAAAGTCGTAACCTTCAACGCTAACGGAATTCGTTCTGCTGCACGTAAGGGATTTTATGAATGGATGCTAGCTGTGGATGCAGATTTTGTATGCATTCAGGAACTCAAGGCACAACAAGATCAACTCACTTCGGACATGGTTAATCCCGGAGACTATATCGGGTACTTTCATTGCGCTGAAAAGAAGGGCTATAGCGGTACCGCCGTTTATTCCAAACACTCACCAGTTGAAGTCAGCTACGGACTAGGCTGGGATGACTTTGATTCAGAAGGGCGTTGCGTGAGGGTTGACTTTGATTCGTTGACGATAATTTCTATCTACCTGCCTTCGGGAACCAGTTCCGATGTACGGCAGGAGTTCAAGGAAGTCATACTTGAAAGACTAAAAACCGTGCTAATGGGTTTTCAGCGCGAGCCACGTAATTTCATAATTTGCGGTGACATCAATATCGCTCATCGCCCTGCAGACATCCGAAATTGGAAAGGTAACCTTAAGAATTCAGGTTTTCTACCGCAAGAGCGAGAATGGATGGATTGGCTGTTTGGTACAGCAGGCTACATTGACGCATTTCGCATTGTTGACACCCGTCCCGGACAATACACGTGGTGGTCCAATCGCGGAGGAGCGTATGAGAAAAATGTCGGTTGGCGTCTAGACTACCAGATCGTCTCATCTGGACTCAAAGAGCAGATCGATTCCTTCTCCGTCTACCGCAAAATTAAATTTTCCGACCACGCACCAGTCATCGGCAGTTACAGCGTTCCGATTAACTCCGCGCAGAAGTAATCTTATGTCGTACCCTCAGCGGGTTGATCAACCGGTTGCGCTGCTACCAGTTTCTGTACCCAGAGGATAATTCCGATAACCGGAATACCGATAATCGCTGTGATAATGAAGAACGTGTGATATCCAACACCATCAACTATAGAGCCCGAGTAGCCTGCCACGACTTTCGGCAACAGTAGCATGATCGAGGTAAAAATCGCATACTGCATTGCGGTAAAGCGAATACTAGTCAGACTTGAGAGATAAGCGACGAACGCTGCTGACGCTAAACCAGCACTGGTACTGTCTACGACAATCACAAATAAAAGCATGCTTGTGTTAGGATTCACCGCCAGCGCCATAAACAACAGATTGGACCCTGCTGAGAGAACTGCACCAAGCAAAAGTATGCGAAGTACACCAAATCGAAGCGAAAGTACTCCACCAATCAAACCGCCTGCTATCGAAGCAATCAGTCCATACAATTTTGAGTATTGTGCGATTTGAGTTTTGGTGAACCCGATGTCGATGTAGAACACATTTGCAATGACTCCAAGCACAATATCGGAAATTCGATAGGTGCCGACCAACAGCAAAATGATGAGCGCCAGACGGCCGTAACGGACAAAGAAATCGGATATTGGGTTGAGGTAGGTTTCGTGAATGTGTTGCATCTCAACTACACGGGCTCTGATTAGCAGCCATGCAACGACACCCGCCAACGATACCGAAAACGCCATTCGACAGGTTTCTAGAAGTAGTCGTGCCGGTGCAGAATTGACTCCCCATTCTTCAACGATGACAGTCTTTGCAGATTTAACGAAATCGCCAGTCAGATAGAATCCCAGTACAAAAGCGCCGATAGCCAAAATAAAAACCAGCAAAAATCGAAGGTAATCCCGAGCACCCTTAAAAGCGGTGTTTTCTATAAGACTGTGCTTAGGTTCGGGATTCAGCAAGGTCGTGACGACACCCACCAGCATAAAGCCAGCCATCATCTGATAAACGGAAGACCAGGCTCTGAAACTGTATTCACCGCCACCGATGATGTCAGCCATCCAAAGTGCCCCGGCACCGGAAACAATCAGTGCGACCCGGTATCCGGCAATATACATACCGGACAGCATCGTTTGTAGGTCTGGCGGCGCGGATTCGATGCGATAGGCATCTATTACGATGTCCTGTGTTGCAGACGAAAAACCGATGCAGACTGCACCGATGACTGTCATTATCAGCAGGTCAGTCTTTGGGTCGAAAAATGATGTCCAAAATATACTGATGATGATTGCAAACTGGGAAACCAGTAGCCAAGCACGACGACGACCCAATTTACGGGTTAGATAGGGAAGTGGCATCCTGTCGACAATCGGTGCCCAGACAAATTTGAATGAATATCCTAACGCTGCCCAGCTAAGAAAGGTTATTGTCGCCCTTTCAATACCGGCCTCACGAAGCCACACGGACAGGGTCCCGAAAACCAGCAATAGCGGCAGACCAGCGGAAAATCCCAGAAACAGCATGCAGATTGCACGCGGGTGAAAAAGCCCTTTGGTCGCCTCTTTCCAGTTATACGTCGTTGAATTTGAACCGATGTCTAGATACCTTCCCTGATGTTAAATTAGCTTCTTTGCCCAGCCGTGTCACACCAGAACACTGTTAGCCGAGCATTTGATAACCAAGTGTTTCCAGAAATCTGACGCCAAAAGATTCCACTAGATTCAAAAATATCAGGACCAGAATTGGAGAAAAATCGAGTCCGCCAAAAGTCGGAATGATACGTCGAGCCGGTCGCATAATCGGTTCGGTAAATGTTAATATCAGGCGGGTGAGGGGTGTAAAGCGTCGAGCAACCCAACTCATTACAACACGAATCAGAATAGCGACAATAAATATTGTAATGGCGTAATCAAGCAGTCGGGCTGGAGTGAGAATCAAGAGGGCAAAGATGTTGCCACTGACACCCTGGAGAGTGACAAAAAGAAAGCGTTCCACTGCTGTGATTATGAATGCCAGGACAAAGGGTGATCCTATATCAGAACCTGAAATGCGGGGCACGAATAGTCGAAGAATACGAATCGGTACCCGGGTCAGGCGATCAATGATTTGCGAAACTGGGTTGTGAAAGTCAGCATCCGTGTATTGCAACAAGGCGCGCAATACTGTAATGACTGCGTAGATTTCAACAAGCGTACGCAACAGCTCTAAAGAAATGGGGATTTCCATACCTGTTAGTCAGCGCTCGCGGGTTGAGACATTTCAATTGATCTTTTCTCTGCAGCTCGAATTGCTGAAATAATGCTTTGTTTAACTTCGGCTTCGTTGAGCACATTGAGTGCTGCCGCTGTTGTTCCGCCTGGTGAGGTTACACGCTGCCGCAATACTGCCGGACTTTCGCTACTGGTAATAGAGAGAAGCGCAGCGCCAACCGCCGTTTCAGTGGCCAGTAAATGCGCCGTTTCAGGTTCGAGGCCAAGTTGGATTGCAGCCTCTTCAATGCATTCAATCAGGTAAAAGAAGTATGCCGGACCACTTCCGGAAACTGCTGTAACGACATCCAACAGTCGCTCATCAGGCAGCCAGACAGTTTTTCCGACTGCGGACATGATGTTTTGAACAACTGTTTTTTCCTCGTCAGATACCCTTGGGTTGGCATACATCGCCGAAATGCCCTTCTGAATCAATGCCGGAGTATTCGGCATCACACGCACGATACTAAGGTTTCCGCCCGACCAGGAATCGAGGTCACCCAGTCGAATCCCTGCCGCGATTGATATCAACAGTGGACTTGAAGACTGAAGAGAACTTACAACGCTTGAAAGGGCGCCTTGCATAACTTGTGGTTTAAGGGCAAGTACAACTGTTGAGGAAGCTGCAACAACTGCGTCATTGGATTCTTCAACGCGAACTGAAAAATTTTCGGCAACGTACTTGCGAGCATCTTCAGACAAGTCAGATACGACTATGGCATCGCGACTGTAGCCATTGGCAATAAGTCCGCCAATCAGGCTGCGGGCCATATTACCGCCGCCGATAAAACCGACGGTTGAGTGACTGGATTGATGTTCCGATGAAGGCACGGATTTCTATAGTGTATGGGAAGTTGCCAGCAAATTATATTCTCTGTATGAATGCTGGTTTTTAGAGTCAAGTTGCTCCAGCGTTAAGGTTTGGTGCAATGAAATTGTTACTTTCGGAAAGAGTTCGTGGGGAATTCCGCGCGGGCAATTGAAAATTCAGATTTGACCTTTGTACTACGGATAAGTTCCCAAGGCTTCAATTCAGGGGTAAACACAATTTTAATAGTGTGGTTTTGTTTACATGGAAAATTATTCCGTTGATATATCAACATATAAATCGTCCCACCGCGATCGATGGTGTAGAGCACTTTAGTGTGGAATTGAATATTCAACATAGAGACTGCTGCGCTAGGTACTGAACGAATGTTATTGCATTGGACACAGGTTTCATATCCAAAGGGCTATGATAGAATGAACCGCAACTTCGAAAAAATTGGATTGAGGCTGTGAGATGAACTACGCAAAGAATTTATCAATAATTTTTGCCTCGATGTTTACTGCATTTGTACTAATCATGCAAGCAGCCTACGGCGATTACGAGGATGGCGTGCAAGCGTGGAACGAGAACCGCTTCCAAGACGCGGTTTCTGAATGGATGGAATCAGCGGAATCAGGAGATGGAAGATCCATGCTGGCGCTTGGCAAAGCGTATGCGCGCGGGCTGGGTGTGTTGCGAAACTTGACAGAGGCGCATAAGTGGTACAACCTCGCAGCGAGTCGCGGAATAGCAAAAGCAGCAGATGAACGCGATGCTATAGAGGAGAAAATGACTGGCGATGAGCGCGCCAGAGCGGAAGAACTCGCAAGTCAATGGCAGCAGGCACAGACAATTATTGGCAGCCCGTCCGTATCCGAGACACCACCGGAAGAATCGACTGTTGAATCAACTGAGATCGAACTGACTTCGCGCACAGCGATTCGCGAGGCACAGTCACTGCTGGCAGAATTGGGTTATCAGCCTGGGCAGGCTGACGGACTCTGGGGGCCGAAAACAGGAGTTGCGTTCCGATCTTTTCTTGTCGATCAGAATCTGCCTGAATCTGATGTCCTAACACAAGCAGCCTTATTTGCTTTGAGGGAAGTTGCTGGACGTCCAATCGAAATCGCTTCTGATGACGGCCAGATACATGCACAAGCGCCTCAGCAAATCTCAAGTGACACGATTCGGGAGGCTCAGTCACTATTGGCACAATTGGGTTACAACCCTGGCCCTGCAGATGGGTCGTGGGGACCGAATAGTATACGTGCATACCAGTCTTTCCTAAGAGACAACAACCTGCCAATTAATGATTTTCTAACCGCAGATTCAATACTTGCGATAAGAGAAGTTGCAAGTCTGTCAGGGGTGTCCACACCAGTCATCAGTCAACCGTCCACTCAACAAGACGAATCAGGAGAATTGCCAAGCTTTATCTTTGGTGACAGCAGTCAAGAAACCGAATCCGCGGATAATAACTCGGATTTTGGATCAACTGGTAATCAATCAACAGAATCCACTGTGAGCACACAGCAGCCAAGTACCAGCGAAGCCGGGGACACAGACGCGGCTGAAACTTTGTTGACTATCCTTTCTATTCTTACAGGAGAAAACTTGGAGAATACTGCGCAATCGAATCAGGAAGATAGCAAATTTAAAAACTTCTTGGGACGAGCGCCATCGACTTCTGCCGAAGATGAAAATGGTTGGACTGATCTGCACTGGGCGGCGGCTTTAAATTTGCCGGAAACTGTCAAAAAGCTGGTGCAGGCGGGCATGTCCGTCAATATAAGCATGAAAGCGGATCAGAAACAGTTTAGCAATACGTTGCGTGAAAATTTAGCACAGGTGAATTCGGCTGAATACATCGCACAGCATATTCAAGAAGTTGGCAGAGTAGGCGCTTCTCCGCTGCACATTGCGGCCCTGATGAACTCTAAACAAGCGGCACAAATGCTCATTGTCCAAGGCGCCCGTGTCAATCAGACAACCATAATGAATGAGACACCGCTGTTCTATGCTATTTCTGGCAATTCGATTGAGATCGCGCAAAATCTAATTGTCCATAATGCCGACATCAACCTAAACGACTTTTACGGCTTTTCGCCATTGCATATGTCAGCTTATCGAAACTCGGCTGACACACTGATTCTGCTGCTTGATAACGGTGCGAACATTGAGGCACTAACTCGGCGCAACTGGACCCCGCTTCACGTGGCAGCGTGGACAAATTCAAGGGAAGCGGCCAGAGCGCTGATTGCTAGAGGAGCGGATCTCTCTGCTACTACAGATAGAAACATGACACCGCTGGATTTGGCAAGCGACGAAAACCATACTGATATGGTGCGGTTTTTGCTGCTAGGATTTTGAGAGACCAAAGCTGCTGGCTATATGAGTAATCAATCGTACAGATTGGCTGAAACTGAGAAAGAGACAATTGACCAAGAGAGATCCATTTCAATTGGCCGAAGTAGAATTGAATCTGTCGCCATAGACTGTCTGCCTGACCACCGAAACCAGTAATTGAAACTTAAATGTACGGTATCTTTTTACCTTGAAATTTAACCCACCAAATTTAGCATGCGGACGCGCGTCATTGTGCCCCGATTGGAGGACATGTTCAAGCGGCGATATCCGCATACTTTGTTAAGGTGCGCGCAATGCCGTCGCGACTGAATGTGCCACCAAGGTTGCTGACAGCCCAATCTTTTGAATTAACCACTCAAACATCAGGCATCAACTCCATCCGTCAGGCGTGCGCATTGTATTCCGCCTCGATTTTCGAGAGTACGAAAAAGACTTCTTCTGCCGCATTGGTAATAAACATAACGCGAAAGACCTCGATGCTGGCCATGGGAGAATCGCTCTGGAGATAGCAGGCGCGCACCTTGCGCAACATTTCGCTGCGATCACCTGTAAGTTTCCGAGCAATCCACCACGATTCGGTGTCGTCCGCCTCTATTGCGTCAACTAAGGTTAGGATCACCGCGTCAACGCTCTCGCACATGATCATGCAGAGACTGTTGAGTGAGGAACCATGGGAACATTCGGCAATCGCCTCGCATAGTGTACCAACAACATCTTCGAGCCACACAAGCAACTTCTGGCGATTCATTGCAACAATGCGTTCCTCGATCGATTGCATCGGCTTCACCGTTTGCAGCTCGCGCAGAAACTCGTCGACCTCAGAAAGTACGGACCGTGCAGCTTCGCGCACCGGTACAAGGTTGGCACCCTCGCGTGCGGCGTCGAAGTATAGCGAGACACTTCGTAGCCAGCATTTTTGCTCATGTTCGACAAGCAGGAGCGAAGTATCGACATCGATCGCTGGTTGGTTGTGGATGAATTTCAGGGATCCGAGATCGTCTAGCGATGAAGTAGGCCAGAGTCTCTCGAGAATCGCGATCGAAGGACGCAACGTGAGGAGAAGAAAAGGAATAGGAAGAATGCTGATAAGAATGAAAAAGGCTCCGAACTTCTGGTCAAGGTCGATATCAATTGCGAGTATCAATGCTTTCAGCAGCGGAATGTCCGAGTACTGTTCGATATAGAACAGCGTTAGCAGCGGAATGCAAATCCACATGTTGTAGAGCAAGGTGTACATCGCAATCTGGCGCGAACGTCCCTCAAGCCTCACCGAGTACAAATAGACGATAGTGCTGGATCCGACGCCGCATCCGAAGATGATCATAAAGGTTTGATCGACAGAGATAACGCCGATCGAAGCCATGGCGATTCCAAGCACTGCGACTGCGCTGCTACTCTGGACGAGTAAGGTGAGCAAGAAGGCCACTAGAAACGAGAGTTCCAGGGAATGTCCAGTGCCTTTGATTGAATCCATAAACCAGGGTTCATTCGCGAGTGGTGCGACGGCATCCTTAAGCACGATGAGACCGAAGATGGCCATCGCTGCACCGAAAATTGACGCGGCAAGCGGTCGATAGCGCACGGTACGCTCACTCACGAGCACAACGCCTGCAAAACCAAGCACGCAAAGTGCAATGTCCTTAGCGTCAAGTATGACGATGAACACCAGCGTGGACGTTCCGATGCAACCGCCGAGGATGAGCATCAACGCGCTGCGGAGATCTGCCATTCTCGATCGTAGGAGACCTATCACGATGAAGGTCAAAGCCAACATGCTCTGCGTAATACTGCCTGCAATCGCACCCAAGAGCAGTGCAGTAGACGCTTTGGAGGTCCAGCGACTCGCTACGCGACGCAGCCGCCGGCTCGCAAGCGTCTTAAGATTCTCCGTGAGCAGTTGCATGCCGACGATGAAGAGTCCGAGTCCGCCGATGACTCCGAAGAAGATTCCCGCCACTTTCAGTTCCTAACGCTCGATTGCGGAAAGGCCATATATATTCGGTGTCCGAGGAACATAGTCAGAACGTTGGCAAGCGGTTCAACTGCAGCCCTATGTCGATCTCGAAACAGACTAGTTCGACTGAATCTGGCTTTTCAGATATCGTACACAACCGCCCCGTAAAAGTTGCGGTCAGCGGTCTAGGTTTAGCTATATGATCCAATATACGTACCCCTCCTTAGGTGCGTACAAACAGGCTTACAGTGAAGCGAGCGATGGGACGGGAGTCATCTATTGTCCGAAGAGAGATCGCTGGACGCTACCGACTTTCATCGACGCCTAAACTCGAAAGAACGGTGGTTTCGGTAATCGCGGGGTTAGTCATTCGTGTTTGTTTACGTGTCTTCCAAAACAAAAGATGTAACAGGTGTACTATCTCGAATTGTCTAGATCCGCCATGCCAAAAAAACCGACTGGATTATATCTTTCCGATATTGAGCGGATTGACGACTTTGGCGGTTCAGTACATGTGGGACAATCAGGTGGCGAAAGCGTTTAGCTTGAACTGTTGACTATCGATTTGCATGGATGTGAGTCGCCTTATCACCTGGTGTGGACGGCAATGGTTGCATTGATGTTGGTAGCGTTCAAGCGCCAGATTTAGCGAACCCATGTTCAGTTCGCCGCAGAAATACGGCTAAATCTCCTAGTGGCTGGTGCCGTTGAAGCGCTTCACGCGGCCGTTCAGTTTAGGCGATTTGGACGACAGCACATACAGCGGAATATTGAGTTGCTGGCAGCCCCCTTCGAACTCGTTTTGTTTGCTTAATCAATAAACAACGAACTGCACTGGTTGCCTGACCATCTCATATGTACTGAACCAGTACATTCCATTGCAAAAAGCGTCTTGGTATGTACAATCTCCAAGGGAGAAACATTCTTCTAAAATTCTGCGGTTTTATCTACTCCATTACTGAACAAGATGGAACAGATACGAATTTGCTTTCACGATGGTTTCATGAAATATCTGTCGGTAAGGTAAGTTTCGTTCAAATTAAAGAAAATAGCACCAAAGGCGGACAGTGATTTGACGGAAGAATTGGAATCAAATTTAATGTATACGCTGTTACTATCCCACAGTGTTCAAATAGGAAAGGTGAGAAATGGGTATTGCTGAATTCGAACGGGTCATTGGTCACGAGAGCCGCATGGTAATGCTTCAGGCGTTGATTGGCGGTGTAGCTCTGTCAGCAAGCGAATTGGCCTGGCATGCTGGGGTGACTAGCCAGACCGCAACCAGTCACCTAAATGAGCTAGTGAATGCGAATTTGCTATACAGACGGAAGTGCGGGCGATTCCATTACTATGAAATTAACGGCAACTCGGTTGCATCCATTATTAAAAAAATCGTATCTGGTATTCCCGTGAAGGACAGTCGAGAATTCCGACGAAATGTAAATCCGGAATTGAAAAAAGCTCGATTCTGTTACGATCATCTAGCAGGAGAACTAGGCGTGGAAATTTCTCGAATTCTCGTCGAAATTAAGGCGTTAAATCTGTATCAAGACAGTTTCCATCTCCCAGAGACTGAACACCCAATTTATCGGACAATTGGTGTTGATTTGGGCGAGATTCGAAAAAGTAAGCGCCAACTTTGCCCTCGTTGCGTAGACTGGACGGAGAGACTTCCGCATGTTGCGGGAGCGGTCGGTGCAGCTATTGCCGCGAAGATGGTTGAGTCTGGTTTCATAGTCCGATCCCGAAACAACCGCTCAGTCAACATTACCAGATCGGGAAGATTTTTTCTGATTGACAAGCTAGGATTAAGCCCATCGTTCTTTGCTGATTTGACTGGAATGAATAGTTCTGAGAGTCGTAGCCCTTTGTCCGTTTCTGGATAGTTGGCGAGTTAACGTGGCTTCGGTTTCATGGGGAATTTGGCTTAGTAAAATTGGCGATTTCGGAAATAGTTTGTAGAAACCCATGTACATGCAGTGTAAAGAGGCTGATCGGATCTTTATATGACGAATAAATTATTGAGCCAACAATCAGATAGTCCATAGGTTACATCGGCTGTTTTGGCGGACGGGGACCAAACAATGCGGTACCAATACGGACATGAGTCGCGCCTTCAGCTACTGCCTGCTCAAGATCGTCGGTCATGCCCATCGACAGCGTGTCTAGAGTATGTCCCAGACCATTTACCTGTTCAAGCAAATTTCTGACCTCAGCAAATATTGCTCGCTGTTCACTCGGGTGGGAGACGGGTTTCGGCACAATCATGAAACCTCGCACTCGAATACGTTCAAAATCATGGATCTGGCCTAAAAGTTCAATTGCTGACTTTGCATTCAGACCAGACTTGGTTTCTTCTTCCTGCAAATTAAGCTGCAAACAGATATTGAGCGGTGGGAAATTTACCGGCCGCTGTTCATTGAGCCGGGCGGCAATCTTGAAGCGATCGACACTGTGCACCCAGGAAAAGCTTGAAGCAATCTGTCGGGTCTTGTTGCTTTGAATGCTACCGATAAAATGCCATTCAATCTGCAGGTCTTCAAGTTCCTGCTGCTTGCTAATTGCCTCCTGAACAAAGTTTTCTGCAAAAGCACGCTGTCCGCACGCTGCAAGTCCGCGAATCGACGACGCGGGATGAACTTTACCGACTGCAATAAGCTGAACCGAGCCAGGTTCACGACCGGCGTCTACTTCAGCCGCACGAATTCTATCGTTAACCTTTCGATAGTTTTCTGCGAGATCAATCATTGCTGTAATAGATAATGAGCGCGATTTTCTTGAGAAGATTATTAAACAATTCAAAAATTAGATTCGTCAGTTTTCAAGTAGAGCAGTGCTCAATTTCATTCGATGAAGCTCAAACCGGCAAACCAACGGGTTATTGATACGTTGAACGCAATGGATATCGAATGCGAGCTACAAATTCTTAATCACGAAACACGAACCTCCCAGGCGGCCGCTGAGACACTTGGCTGTTCGGTTTCTCAAATCGCTAAATCACTAATTTTCTCTACCAAATCAAATCGTCCGGTTCTCGCAATTACCAGTGGCAGCAATCGAGTCGTGCTCAGTCTGCTATCCGACATCATTGGTGAGAAAGTTGGCAAGGCTGATGCTGATTTCGTTCGAGAAATGACTGGTTTTGCTATTGGCGGTGTAGCACCTGTTGGACTAGCCAATCCGATTGAAACAGTATTTGACCGCGACTTATTCGATCATGAAACAGTTTGGGCGGCAGGTGGAACTGCCAATTCCCTGTTTCCCATTTCGAGCGAAAATCTGCGGCGACTTGCGGGCGACCGAATCTGCGACTTTACAACACCGCTAGATTGAATCTGTCGCGACGACTCCACCGATGATAGTATGGGCAACTTTGCCCCGCATCTGCATGCCACCGAATGGATTGTTCTTGCCATTGCTCAGCATTTCGTCGGGATCAAACTCCCACGCCTCATTAGGATTGAAAATACAGATGTCCGCTGGAGCGCCTTCTGAGAGCGTACCCAGACTCAAACCTAAAGTCTCTGCAGGATTGCAGGTTAGGCATGCAATTGCCTGCTGCAGTGAAAGTCCGGCGTCGTCGACCAATTGCAAAGTTAGCGGGAGTAATGTTTCAAGTCCAGATATGCCTGGTACGGTTTGTATGAATGGAGCGAGTTTGTCGTCTTTGCCACAGGGCTGATGATCAGAGCAGATTACTTGAATGGTTCCGTTTTTCACACCTTCCCGCAGCCCAATCATGTCAGACTCCTGTCGTAGTGGAGGCATAACGTGGCACAAGGTATTGAATCCCTGAATATCAAACTCTGTCAGGTGCAGGTTATGGATGGCAACATCCGCACTGATATTCAGTCCTCTCGCCTTTGATTCAGCGATCATGTCAACTGATCTCGCGCAGGACAACTGACTGAAATGTGCTCGCACACCTGTCGTTGAGACCAGTGCCAAGTCGCGGGCAATCGCAACAGTTTCCGCAGCTTCGGGAATGGCCGACAGTCCAAGACGCGTGCTCATCTCCCCTTCGTGTACACAGCCATTACCGGTCAGCCAAGGGTCCTGAGAATGTATGAATACCGTCAAATCGAAGGTTGCAGCATATTGCATGGCCCGACGCATCAACAGGGTGCTGTGTATTGGAACTCTGGCGTTGCTGACGCCTACACAACCGGCGTTTTTAAGCGAAGCCATGTTCGTCAGCGACTCGCCCTGAAGGCCCATCGTTAGAGCTCCCAACGGTACGACCCGAATACTTTCCTGTTGTCTTACACTCTCTCGAATCATGTGTGCCATTGTTGGCTCATCAATGACCGGAACGGTATTGGGCTGAATACAAACGGTTGTAATCCCACCGTTCAGCGCTGCCCGATGTTCGCTGTATATTGTTAAGTGTCCTTTCGAATTTAGCTCACCGATTTTCGCATTGAGGTCAATCAGTCCTGGACACACAATCAAACCCGAGGCATCAATTGTTCGGTTGATGGGTAATTTCGCAGCCGCTTCGGAATTTAGAATCTGTTTCTGATCAAAATAAAGATCAGCAATTTCATCCCGACTGTTTGCAGGATCTATGATCCGGCCGTTTCGAATGACACTAACCATCGTACTCCGTTCTACCCAGACTGCCGAATTCCACCCATTATTCTTGACATGACCGCCATTCGAACCGCGACGCCATTTGATACTTGAGATAGGATCATCGAATGGCTGCCGTCAGCGACTGAAGAGGCTATTTCCAGTCCGCGGTTGATGGGACCGGGATGCATAACCATGACATCCGGTTTAGCATTGTTCAGCCGCTCTTCAGTAAGGCCATAGCAACGATAGTATTCGCGTTCACTTGGAATCAATTGCCCTTCCATTCTTTCCAGCTGTAGTCGCAGCATGACAATGACATCTGCGTCCTTGAGTCCCTCATCCAAATCTGTAAAAATCTTCACTCCCAGCGCTTCGAGTCCCGTAGGAATCAGCGTTCGAGGCGAAACGATTCGAATCTCTCCAGCACCCAGTTTTTTGAGTGCGCTTATTTCAGAGCGAGCAACTCGAGAGTGTAGTACATCGCCCACAATCACAACTGTGAGATCGTTAAAGTTCGGCTTTCGCTGGCGGATTGTGAGCATGTCAAGCAGCGCCTGTGTAGGATGTGAATAACGTCCATCACCGGCGTTGATGATGTGAACGTGTTGCGGTACGTGACGAGCAATGAGATTGGCCGTGCCGCTGAAGTTGTGACGTACGACAAAAGTATCCGTATGCATGGCTTGTAGAGTTGACACGGTATCCAGAATGGTTTCCCCCTTTGTTGTAGACATCCCATCCGACTGCATGGTTATGACGTCTGCGGATAGTCGCTTGGCAGCTATTTCGAAAGTTGTTCGGGTTCGGGTACTCGGCTCAAAAAATAAATTTACGATAGTTTTGCCGCGTAGCAGGGGTACTTTCTTGGTGTCGCGGGTCGCAAAATCGATAAATGATTCCGCAGTTGTGAGTAATTCCTCGATCAGTTCTCGTGGCAATTCCTCCAGAGAAATAAAGTGATTAAGTCGGCCATCAGCTCCTATTTGGATATCTTCAGGCATCACTCGCACTCCACATGCCGATTGACATACGTCAACCGGCCGTCTGGGTTAATTTTGACAAACTGATGTTTATCGAGTGAAATTCTATGGCCAATAAATTCAGCCTGAAAGGGCAGTTCTCGATCACCGCGGTCCAGCAGAACAGCAAGTATTACAGAAGCAGGACGGCCCCAAGCAAAAAGTTCGTTTAGTGCGGCTCTGACAGTCCGTCCCGTATGCAAGATGTCGTCAATCAGAATAATGTGGCGATCATCGATTGCGACGGGTAAAGATGAACTGTGAACACTTGGATTGAGACCGACTCGACTGAAGTCATCGCGATAAAAAGTAATATCCAAAAGTCCCACAGGTTCGCTTAAGCCCAGTTTTTGGTGCAGTTGTTCAGCGATCCAAACACCGCCGCTGCATATCGCAACCAAAAGGGGCGTTTCGTCAAGCATTGGCTTGATGGAGTCGGCCATTCCTGACAGCATTTCATTGACAGGAAGTTGCTCTGGCAGTGGGTGACTCATCTGTTATTCAAGTCAATAGTGGTTTCGAGCTTTTGCCTTTCATTCAACTGTTCAATTGCGTGAAGTAAGTCTCCAAAATAATTCCGGCAGAAATTTTATTTCTTTCATCGGTTTTCTTGGCTTTAGGTATTCGTTCGCCAGGCTGGTGCATTCTGAAATTCGATTCTTCCGTGGTGAGAGTCTCGTCGACATATGAAACAGGAATATTGAACCTGTGGGTGAGAGCCTCTCCGAATTTCAAAATTTTTTTCTTTAAACTTGTGTCTGATTGTGAATTCAAACCTGGCATACCCAGTACAAACCCCTCAGGGCGCCACTCGATAATCAGTTTTTCCAATGCCACAAAATCCGGTTGACCGTCTTTAGCCTGCACAATTCCTATACCCTGACCACGGCCGATACTTGGATGACCGACCGCTACACCAATTCGACGAGTGCCAAAATCGAATGCCATAATGTTGTCAGACATGTTTGTTTATCCAATCTGTACGTAATTGATACCAGGTGTTGAATTTACCATGCAATTTATATGATTGAAGTATTCAGATTCAAAATCTGCGAGGTCTGGGTTCGGTGATCCCACGATACTGTGTTCTCTTCTCATCCCAAACTGGATAAGAAAGTCTTGGCAGGCAGTCGGAAAATTAGCAACCGCCTCATTTGGGTGTTCAAGAGGTGGAAATTCCTTTGTTCAGAGGATCAGGCATGCCCCGCAACAGAGGAGATTGTGTCAATGTCGATGCCTACCAGCGAAGCGGCTTTATGCCATCGGTCTTGAATTGGAGTATCGAAAATGATGGAGGAATCCACTGGGGCAGACAACCACATGTTATTCTGCATCTCATTTTCCAATTGCTCACTCTCCCAGCCGGCAAATCCCAGAACAGGCAAGAAGAAATCTGGGCCACGGTTTTCAGAAATTGCTTCAAGCACATCCTTTGACATGGTGAGTCCCAAATCATTACCCACTTGTATTGTCGACGACCATGATTTACTGGCATCATGCAACACCAGGCCTCGTTCAACCTGGCAGGGACCGCCAAAATGGACTGGTAATTTCGTTTCAGGGTGCTCGTTGGAACGAAGGTCAAGTTCCTTTAGAATATCCTCAAGCAGCAACTCAGTAATTCGATTGACGACGATTCCAAGTGCCCCGTCTTCATCATGCATGCATATCAGAACGACGGTACGCTCAAAAATGGAGTCAGACATGGAGGGCATAGCGACGAGGAATTGATTTGTGAGCCAGGTCATGAAGCTGTCATCCGTAGAGACTCATAATTCAAATAATTGCGTAAATTCTTAACTATTACCTCAATATACGGACAATTGTACATATTCCAAACACATAATAAGTTGGTTAATTGACAAAACGAGGTTAGGTGTAGACGCCATCAATAGTCCGTGACTTCATATCGAAACTGCTTAACATCTGCCAAAGTCCTGAACCATATAAACATTTATGATCTTTGCCGATTATTATTTTGGCACTATCCTATCCGCATTTTCGATTCATAGCGCCTGTTTCAATAGATATTAACAATGAAAATTCTCGTATATTCAGATCTTCATCTCGAGTTTTCTGACTTTACTGTACCGACAAGTGATTTTGACGCTGTAGTGCTGGCAGGTGATATTCATGTGGGGGACAGTGCTGTTCGATGGGCACATCGCAATTTTGTCGATGTGCCAGTCATTTACATTTGCGGCAATCACGAATTTTATGGGGGTGAAATCGGATACGTACAGGACAGGATTCGCGCTGCCGCATTTGGATCAAATGTGTACTATTTCGAAAACGAATCTGTCTGTATTGATGACGTCCAATTTATCTGTTCAACGCTTTGGACGGATTTCTGCGTCAGCGGGAACAAAGAACTGAACATGATTCAAGCTGGCAGATGGATGAACGATTATCGGCTGATTGAACTCGGTGATCGTATTCTCGAACCGCATGATACTGAACGGATACACTATGCTTCGCGACAATTTCTGGAACGTGAGTTGAAAAATTCCAAAGAAAAGCCACAAAAAACGGTTGTTGTCACTCATCATGCTCCATCTGCACGCTCACTGCTCTGCGAACGAGTTTCTCGGGATAGCGGCGCAGCCTACGCATCTTCACTTGACAAATTGATGATTGAACATTCACCGGAACTTTGGATTCATGGACATACGCATGAATCGGTTGATTACCAGATTGGTGAGACGCGAGTGCTATCGAATCCACGCGGTTACTCACGTACTGCAAATGGTTGGGGTAATCGGAACTTCAAGCCTATTTGTATAATTGAAGTGTAATGCCCTGATTGCATCCAGCCTTCATTCAATTACCCTACTGAACTCACGTTTCTCCACGCGCGGACTAAAGCAGTTGAACGATACAGCATCAGCCTCTACAACCACAGAACATAGTAATAATCCAACACGCCTTGAGATGGCGAATGCGATACGCGCACTCTCCATGGACGCCGTTCAGGCAGCCAAGTCCGGCCATCCTGGAATGCCAATGGGAATGGCAGATCTTGCGGTGTCGCTGTGGCTTGACCATCTCAAACACAATCCACAAAATCCAAAATGGTTCGATCGGGACCGATTCGTCCTGTCGAACGGACATGGTTCAATGCTGATCTATTCTCTTTTGCATCTTACCGGTTATGAACTGCCGTTAGAAGAGATCAAGAATTTTCGTCAGTTGCACTCAAAAACTGCCGGACATCCGGAATATGGACTCACGCCCGGCGTTGAAACGACTACCGGACCACTGGGACAGGGGTTCGCAAATGCGGTTGGTTTGGCTTTGGCAGAGAAGGTGTTGGCAGCCCGATTTAATCGACCAGGACACGAGATCATCGATCACTACACGTATGTATTTCTAGGCGATGGATGCCTCATGGAAGGCATCTCGCACGAAGCGGCTTCGTTTTCGGGAACGCATCAACTGAATAAACTGATCGCGTTTTACGATGACAACAATGTTTCAATTGATGGCGAAGTTTCCGGCTGGTTCACTGAGGACACACCGCGGCGCTTTCAGGCCTATGGCTGGCACGTAGTGGAGAATGTGGACGGACACAATACTGAAGAGATTGAAGCAGCAATTCAGACTGCTCAATCGGAGACCGGTCGTCCTAGCCTGATCTGCTGCAAGACGATAATCGGCTGGGGTGCGCCGAACAAGGGAGGTACAGCCGGAGCCCATGGAGCACCTTTGGGTGAGGAGGAGGTGGCGCTGACTCGCAACCAAATTAGCTGGCATCATCCCGCATTCCACATTCCAGACTCGATCCGGGCTGAATTTGATTGCCGTGTTCGTGGTTCTGAACAGGAGAAGCAGTGGAACGAAAAATTTATTGAGTACGCAAATGAATATCCAGAGTTGGCAGTTGAACTCAGCCGACGTATTGACGGTCGGTTGCCAGAGAACTGGTTGGAATTCGCCAGCGAACAAATTTTGTCTGTCCCTGACAAAGCCTTGGCAACGCGCCAGTCTTCTAAAGTCGCCCTTGATGCCTACGGTCCGATGCTGCCGGAACTGATTGGAGGATCAGCAGATCTCACAGGATCAAATCTGACACTTTGGAATGGTTCAAAACCTCTTGATGAGGAGACCTCAGACGGGAGTTATATCTACTTTGGTGTACGGGAATTCGGAATGAGTGCCATAGTCAATGGACTCGCATTGCATGGCGGATTCATTCCCTATGGTGCAACATTTCTGATGTTCTCTGAATACGCCAGAAATGCTGTTCGGATGTCGGCGTTAATGGGTATCCAATCAATTTTTATCTATACACATGATTCCATCGGACTCGGAGAAGATGGACCGACTCATCAGGCCGTTGAACAGGCGGCAACGTTGCGATTGATTCCGAACATGTCCCTTTGGCGGCCATGCGATACTCAGGAATCGATGGTAGCTTGGAAGGCCGCAATCGAAAGAACCGACGGTCCAACCTGTTTATTGTTTTCCAGGCAGGGTACTGCTCAGAATAGTCGTACTGAAACTCAAATCGAACAAATATCAAAAGGTGGCTATGTTCTGTTGGACAGTGATGGCGCACCCGACCTAATCATAATTGCGACAGGAACAGAGGTAGAGCTCGCAACTGGTGCGGCTCAGCGCCTAACTGAAACTGGTGTTAAAGTCCGAGTCGTATCAATGCCGAGCGTTGATGTTTTCGAAGTGCAGTCACGGGACTACCGCGATGCAGTACTTCCACCCCATATCACGAAACGAGTGATCGTAGAAGCAGGAGTTACGGCACTTTGGGCCAAATACGCAGGTGGGCAGGGTGTCGTTATGGGGGTCGATCAGTTTGGTGAATCTGCGCCTGGTAAAGCACTTTACGAATACTTCGGATTAACTGTCGATAGTGTCGAGCGCACAGCACGCGGTCTGCTCGGATAGTTCTTCAGTAAGTCAACTTCAACCCACTTCATTTCGCACAGGTGAATAGCGAATGTCAATTAGAGTAGCAATTAACGGATTTGGTCGGATCGGTCGGAACATCATGCGGGCACTTTACGAATCGCCCAAACAGCATGAACTAGAAGTTGTGGCAATCAACGATCTGGCGGACAAGGAGACAAATGCACACTTGCTGCAGTACGACTCTGTGCATGGAAAATTTGGTGCAGCCATCGAATGTGTTGATGACGGTTTCCTCGTCAATGGAAACCTTGTCAAAACCTTGTCTGAACGCGATCCTGCAGCGTTGCCGTGGGGCGAGCTCGGCGTTGACTTGGTCATGGAATGTACAGGCTTTTTTGCCAGTAAGGAAAAGGCTTCAGCACATCTCGAAGGTGGCGCTAAAAAAGTGCTCCTTTCCGCACCGGGAGGTGGTGTCGACGCAACCGTTGTGTACGGTGTCAATCACGACATTCTGAGTGCATCTCACACAGTTATATCGAACGCCTCATGCACCACAAACTGCCTCGCACCAATTGCCAAGGTTCTGCATGATGAATTTGGCATCCAGTCTGGTCTCATGACCACAGTACACGCATTTACCAACGACCAAGTATTGACCGATGTTTTTCACTCTGATCTCAGACGCGCCCGATCGGCGACGCAGTCGATGATTCCAACCAGCACCGGTGCAGCGAAGGCGATTGGACTGGTCTTACCGGAACTGGATGGAAAGTTGGATGGATTCGCAGTGCGAGTGCCGACCACCAACGTCTCGTTGGTTGATCTAACGATTGAAACAGAGTCCGAAGTTACGGTCAATGCCATTCATGATGCAGTAAAAAAAGCGGCAGCAGGCCCGCTTGAAGGAATATTGACTTTCAATGACAAGCCACTGGTTTCGATTGATTTCAATCACTGTTCAATTTCCTCAGTTTTTGAGGCTTCAACCACTCGCGTAGTCGGTAGCCATGCCGCCAAAGTCTGCTGCTGGTATGACAATGAGTGGGCGTTCTCAAATCGTATGCTGGACACCGCAGTTGCATTTATGAACGCGAAATAACTGTGGTGGACATGATAAAACTCCAGCAGGTAGACTTACGCTGTAAACGAGTTTTATTGCGAGCCGACTTGAATGTGTCTGTTGAAGACGGCGAAGTTACATCAGAGCAAAGAATCCTCGCCTCGCTCGATTCTGTCAGATATGCACTTGAAAATAATGCCGCAGTACTGATCATTTCACATTTCGGCAGACCTAAAGCTGATAAATACGAAGATCGCTACTCGCTAGTACAGGTCAGAGAAACGATTCAAAACTGCCTTGGCTGCAAGGTTAGATTAATTTCAGACTGGATTAACGGGTTTGAAATCAAACCGGGTGAGGTTGCACTTGGAGAAAATGTCCGATTTCTGGAAGGTGAGGTAACTTGTGATCCTCAGTTGAGTCAACAAATGGCTCGATTGTGTGATGTATTCGTGATGGACGCGTTTGGTGCCGCCCATCGTGCTCATGCATCAATATCAGGTGTGGTGGAATTTGCACCGGTTGCCTGTCTTGGATTGCAATGCCAGAAAGAATTAGATTCATTAAATGCCGCCCTCAATCAGCCAGCTGAACCACTGGTTGCGATTGTTGGTGGTGCGAAAGTGGACGGGAAACTCCAAGCACTTAAGAGGCTATCGCAATTGACTCAGACACTGATTGTTGGCGGTGGCATCGCCAATACATTTTTGGCGGCTAAGGGATTCAATGTTGGAAATTCCCTTTACGATCCGGAACTAGTTCCAGCTGCACAAAACATTTTGGGTGCTGCTGAGCTGAATGGTTGCGAGATCCCACTTCCGTTTGATGTAATTGTCGCGCCTTCATTGAATGATGGCCGACTTTCTGAATCAAAATCAGTTGCAGACGTATCTAATCAGGACATGATTCTGGATATTGGTTCAAAAACGCGTGAGGCCTATCACCAAATAATTGGTCAGTCTGAAACCATCATTTGGAATGGGCCGGTTGGTGTATTTGAGTTCCCACCCTTTGATGCTGGGACCAGGGCGATTACTTCCTCAGTAGTGGAAAGTAATGCCTTTTCGGTTGCTGGCGGCGGTGATACACTGGCTGCACTTGAGCGGTTTGGAGGTATCGACCAAATTTCATACGTATCTACAGGGGGAGGGGCGTTTCTCGAATATGTCCAAGGTAGTTCACTTCCGGGATTCACAGCCTTGCAACATCATGCAGAACGTGCTTTCATGCACGGTGCTAAAGTGGTCTAAATGATGGCATTGAGACACACCAAAATTGTTGCCACCCTAGGCCCGGCGACAGATAGCGACCATGAAATGGCGCGCCTTATGCAAAAAGGATTGAATGTCGCACGGGTTAATCTTTCGCACGGAAAGGCGGAAGACCACAAGAAGCGAATTGAATTGGTGCGCAAGCATGCGGTTGAACACAAACGAGCCATTGGAATTTTGGCAGATTTGCAAGGTCCCAAAATTCGGATAACCAGGTTCAAGGACAAGAAGATACACTTGGAACAGGGTGCTTCTTTCACTCTGGACGTGGAGTTGGACGAAGGTGCCGGTGATGAAGAAAGAGTCGGTGTCACATATAAGAATCTGCCCAAAGACGTCAAACTCGGCGACATTTTGATTGTGGATGATGGGAACATAGTACTCGAAATAACCGAAGTTCTAGACCCCATCGTCAAAACCAAAGTTCTGATTGGTGGAGAGTTATCAGATTCCAAAGGGATAAACCGCAAGGGAGGCGGGTTGACCGCTGCGTCACTGACGCCTAAAGACCACCAGGACATTCGGCTTGCAGGTGATATGGAAATTGACTACCTGGCGGTGTCATTCGTTCGAAATGCAGTAGATGTCAGCTTTGCCCGCGAGTTGTTACAGGTTACTGGATGTCAGGGCGGTATTGTGTCCAAAATTGAGCGGGTTGAAGCGGTTGAAAATATTGAGGAGATCGTAGATGCGTCTGATGGAATCATGATCGCCCGTGGTGATTTGGCAGTGGAAATTGGGGATGCGCAATTGCCGGGTGTACAGAAAAAGTTGGTGGCTGTTGCACGCAGCCGTAATCGATTCGTGATTACAGCGACACAAATGATGACTTCCATGATCGAAAACCTAATGCCAACTCGGGCTGAAGTACTAGATGTGGCGAATGCAGTCCTGGATGGTACTGATGCAATCATGCTGTCACAAGAATCTGCGGTTGGTAAACACCCAGCCAAAGTTGTCGCAGCAGTGGATCGGATTTGTCGCGGTTCGGAATCAACCAATCTCGGTATGGATCGAATTGAACGCGGAGCTCAGCAGTTTTATAGTACGGAAGAAGCCGTGGCCATGGCTACCATGTATACCGCCCGACACTATAATGTCGCAGCAATACTGGCCCTGACGGAATCGGGTTCTACAGCAAAATGGCTCTCGCAGCAACTGTCCGGAATTCCGATATATGCGATTTCACCGCATGCCAGAACACATCGACGAGTGACGCTGTTCAGAGGGGTGTTTCCGATTGATTTTGTAGTCGATTTGAAGTCAGAAGTGCCAATTGAGTTGCAGGCCATCAAGGAACTACGACGGCGTAAAATTGTAAAAAAGGGCGATCTGCTTCTGGCTACTCGAGGAGACCAGGCTGGAGTTCAGGGTGGAACGAATACGATGAAGATTCTGACTGTATAAAAATTACGGAGATTTTGTGATGAATTTGGAAAAGCTAGAGTCAACTGCCCGTGAGATGGTATCTGGAGGGCGCGGCATTCTGGCAATGGATGAAAGCACCGGCACTTGTACTTCCAGGTTTGAGAAACTTGGTGTGCCGTCCACAGAAGAAAATCGCTTAAGTTATCGCTCCATGCTTGTAACGGCAGAGGGCCTATCCGAGTTTATCAGTGGAGCGATTCTGTTTGACGAAACCATCAGGCAGAGAGTAAATGGAGAAACTCCATTTGCCACCTATCTGAATGATGCCGGTATTGTGCCAGGCATCAAAGTCGATACCGGGGCCAAGGCTCTGGCCGGTCATCCTGGCGAGAAAGTAACTGAGGGATTGGATGGCCTTCGGGAACGTCTGCAAGAGTATGTTTCTCTAGGAGCTAGATTTGCAAAATGGCGTGCAGTGATCACCATTGGCGACGGTATTCCAAGTGATGCGTGTCTGATGGCTAATGCTCATGGACTGGCTCGTTATGCTGCTCTGTGTCAGGAAGCGGATATTGTGCCAATCGTGGAACCTGAAGTGTTGATGGATGGTGGACACTCCATTGAACAATGTCGAGATGTAACACACCGTACCCTCAAAACAGTCTTTGATCAACTTGATAATCAGGGTGTTGCACTGAGTGGAATTGTCCTTAAACCGAACATGGTTTTGTCTGGTAAGGAATGTACCGAACAGGCTAGTGTTGGCGAGGTTGCCAGACAGACGGTCGACTGCTTTTTGGATTGTGTGCCTGCGTCAGTGCCCGGTGTCGCTTTTCTTTCAGGAGGCCAGACCGACGAACAGGCGACGCAGCACTTGAACAAGATGAATCAGTTAGGTCTCAACTTTCCATGGTATCTCACGTTCTCCTATGGACGTGCATTGCAACAGGCTCCAATGAAAGCCTGGAGTGGTGACAACAGTAAGACCGTCGAAGTTCATCAGAAAATTTTGCAACGCGCTGAAGTTAATGCGCTTGCTTCACAGGGGCAGTTTGAGGAAGCCGTCAGCGCCTAATTTCCATTCACATCGCAGGTATGTCAATCAGAATTCGATTTTTTGCTAGTTTGGCGGATCGCGTTGGCATCAGAGAGATGACAGTCGACGGCGATGATGTCAAAACCGCGGAAGACGCCTGGAAGGCCTGTGTAGACGGAATTGAGATTCCAGGGAACGCACGAGTTGCCATTAACCAGCAATATGCTGACTTCGCTGATCCTGTCAAGCAAGGTGATGAGGTCGCATTTTTTCCACCGGTAACAGGCGGTTGAGAATGCGAGTCGAAATTTTGGAATCTCCGTTTGATCCCCTGCATGAGGTAGCCAAACACCAGGAATCCCTACTTGCCGGGCAGTTCGGCGCAATGGCTGTTTTTGTGGGAACAATGCGGGATTTCAACGACGGTGCTGCCGTGACCTCCATGGTTCTTGAGCACTACCCTGAAATGACGCAGCAACATTTACTTGATCTTGCTCAGATTGTTGCAGATCAGCATAAACTTACGGATTTGCTGATGATACATCGTGTCGGTGAGATTTATCCGGGTGAAGCAATTGTACTTGTCGCTGTCTGGTCTGCGCACCGAGCCGCTGCATTCGAAGCGTGTGAAGCGATGGTGGAAGACCTAAAGTCGAAAGCACCCTTTTGGAAAAAGGAACAACTAGTGGAAGGGGAAAGCCGTTGGGTAGAGCACAATACTGCTGGTCCGCGAACAACTGCTTAAGAGGTAGATATGATATGGACGATAAAACAAGATTAGAAGTCGAAGCCGCAACTTACAGACGCTTGGTAGAGCACTTTCGTACGCATACTGAGGTGCAGAACATTGATTTAATGAACCTCGCAAATTTCTGCCGCAATTGCCTGTCAAAGTGGTATCGATCAGCTGCCGAAGAGCGTGGCCACGAACTGAGTTATGAAGACGCTCGTGAAATTGTTTACGGAATTCCGTATTCAGAGTGGAAAGACAAGCACCAAGTCGAAGCGACTGCGGAACAGAAAGCAGCTTATCAGGCAAGGCAGGCTGCACAGGATAAACACTGAAGCTGTTGCTCCAAAGATTGGTCGGCAACAAGCAGTAGGATCAGGAGTAAGGGTAGGGGAAGCAATCTCGGGGAATGCAAAATCAGAAACTAGGCGACGCTGGACAGATTCGCTTCTCTGCAAAGGCGGGGGAATTGCTGAGCTAAATATGTCTACACACAATGAAAAGTTATGGCACTAAATATTCGCAATTCAAAAACCGAACAGTTGGTTGAAACCGTAGCGGAACTAACCGGTGAGACTAAGATAATGGCCGTCAAGGTGGCGCTGGAAGAGCGTTTGGAGCGAATTCAACGTGAACGCCCGGAAGAAGTTTAGTTGATGAATTAAATGAGATTGCACTGCGCTGCGCATCTCTGCCAGTGCTTGACGATAGAAGCGAAGATGAAATAATGGGTTATAACGAAGATGGATTGCCAAGCTGATGGTCATCGATTCTTCAGCAATCATTGCAAAACTGCAAGCCGAGGCAGAACGACAGATGTACATTGAAGCGATTAGTTCAGTGATTTATGGGAACGTGTCTGCTGTATCGTTTGTAGAGACATCTTTAGTGCTTGTTTCTCGTTACGGCGCGAAAGTAGTGTAGGAGATCGATAATTTCATTGGCAAAGCACAAATCAGAATTCGCTCTGTTGATGAAAATCAGGCGCTAATCGCTCGTAGAGCATTCCTCGAAATCGGAAAAGGCAGACATCCAGACCAACTCAATTTTGGCGATTGCTTCGCTTATGCTTTGGCTAAAGGAGTTGATCAACCGCTGTTGTTCAAAGGAGGAGAATTTTTCAAAACTGATGTGAATTTATTTGATTAGACTAGCATTTTGCCCATTTTTCCATTCACATCGGTATTGACATTTTTTCAATCCAAGAATATTCTGCTAAGCGGCACTTATTCAGGTAATCATGTCTTGGTGGCGACGATCGCACTTGAAGTTTGAGATGAATCAAGACCGTCATCTCTCAAATAAATTATTTCCAAGCGGCCAAACATTGTCGTCAGCTCACCCGGTGCTAAAACATATTTCGGGTTGAAATTTGGGTTCTCATTCAGAAAATTTCTGTTGAAGGTTTTCATAAGAAAATACCCGCCTGGCACCAGCGCATCACAGATATTTTCAGACAACTCTCGATTCAAGTAGTTAAAGCAGATGATCGCGTCCAGACTTTGTGACGGCAGTCGAAAGTCAGTTAGATCAGCTACGATTGGGTGAATAGCCAAGCCTCGGACTTTCGCTTCACTGGTACTGCGATGCAGCGCAATTCGACTGCAGTCAATCGGTATCACATAGCAGCCCTGAGCAGCAAGAAGCAGTGAGTGGCGACCCCGTCCACTCGCCAAATCGACGATCCGCTGATCAGGCTCAAACAGTTCCAAATGATTTATCAGAAACGGGTCTGGTTTTGGAACTTCGGTGGTTTCTCGCTTGCGATATCTGTCGTCCCAGCGTATGGCATCATCAGACACCGGACAACCTCAGAATTCTGCTTTGAATGGCTGAACCGTTACTGTTTGACCCGCATTGACATTTCCACACTCGAGTGGCAGTACGATATAGCAATTTGCTTTACTCATCGATGTCAATACACTGGAGTTCTGGTTCCCGGTAGTCTCCACAACTGCCTGTCCGTTTTGGTTGTAGGACAGAACCCCTCGTTGAAATTCAAGCCTTCCAGGAGTTTTGAATATCGGGTTTGCACATCGCGCTGAAATTTCCAGAGGCTTGACTTGATTTTCTCCTTTAAGTTTTCTAAGCGCAGGTTTGACAAATTTGTCAAAAGTCACGACTACAGAAACAGGATTGCCTGGCAAACCAAAAAACCAACTGTTTTTGATCTTACCAAACGCCAGCGGTCGGCCGGGGCGCATGGCAACTTTCCAAAGTTTCAATTCACCTAGAGTCTCAAGAGCCTGCCTGACAAAATCTGAATCCCCAACTGATGCGCCAGCTGTGGTGATGATGACGTCCGCTTCTTCTGCACCCTTGGCCAGAGTTGCAATCGTATCATCCAGGTTGTCGCGCACCACACCCAGATCAATTGACTGGACATGGACTCTGTCAAGCAGGGCGAACAGTGTATAGCGATTGCTATCGTAAACATCGCCGGCGCGAAGTGATTCTCCTACACCGCGAAGTTCGTCACCCGTTGAACAGAACGCAACTTTCGGTGTTCGCTTTACCAGGATGCTCACGCAGCCAACCGAAGCCAGAAGGCCCAACTCGGCCATGCCAATTACTTGCCCCTCATGGACGGCAATTTCACCTGCCGATATATCTTCACCCGCGTTACGAACATGTTGACCCTTTTTGTGATGACGCCGAGTAACTACGTATTCGTTTTCCTTCTCGCAGTCCTCCTGCATGACTACAGTGTCAAGTTGATCCGGAACCACTCCGCCCGTGAATATGCGGATGCATTCACCTGATTTGAGGTTCCCTAGGTAAGGACTGCCAGCTGCTGAAGTGCCGACTAACTTTAAACGTGAAACGTCTCCTTTGCCGGAAAGGTCAGCGAACTGGCAGGCATAACCGTCCATCGCCGAGTTTCGATGGCCTGGAACATCCGAATTTGCAGTGATGTCCTCCGCTGCCACTCTGTGAAGCGCCTCTCGAATCGGTACGCGTTCAAATTGACTGATCGGTTCGATGTTTGACAGGATTTCAGCCAGTGCAACACCATAGGGAGTTGATGGCAAATCACACGCATCAACCGTAGCAGAGGGTTGATCGATGTTAGTCTGATTCACGTATCCAGTGCCCGGACCGGCCGCCAGATTTTTCGATCAGTTGAACCTTTTCGATGACCATGCTTCGGTCTACTGCTTTACACATATCGTAGACAGTCAAGAGTGCCACTTGAACAGCGGTTAACGCTTCCATCTCGACACCCGTTCTGTCTTTTGTTTTGACAGTCGCAAGGCAGTGAACGACTGAGCGGTCAGGTTGGCACTCCAGATTCACTGATACGTGTGTCAAAGACAGAGGATGGCATAGGGGGACAAGATCCGCAGTCCGTTTTGCAGCCATAATGCCAGCGAGTTGGGCTACCGCAAGAACATCGCCTTTTTTGTTCTGGCTGGAAGTAATCTGAGCCAGTGTTTCTTCTGACATGCGGATATACCCGTCTGCAATAGCTTTTCGTTCGGTTTCCTGTTTGGCACCGACGTCAACCATGTGGGCATCGCCCTGCTCACTGAAATGTGTAAATTCGTTCAAAGGGAAGGTTAGGTCTCTTAGCGAAGTCTGATAAATCATAATAAATGATATAACTTAATGGCATGGACGATTCCACGCTCTTGCGCTACAACCGGCAGATTATGATGCCTCCTGTTGGCATCGAAGGTCAGCAGAAGATTATGGATTCCACGGTTTTAGTCGTGGGACTTGGGGGTCTTGGATCGCCCGTTGCGATGTATCTGGCATCAAGTGGCGTTGGACACCTGGTGCTCAATGATTTTGATGAGGTTGACCTTTCTAACCTTCAACGACAGATTGTCCATACAACCGCTTCGGTCGCAAAGCCGAAAGTGGAATCAGCGATTGAAACTCTGAGGGCCTTAAATCCAGAAATCAGGTTAACGGGGCTCAATAAGAAACTCAATCGCGAAGAGATATTCGAACAGGTTTCCAGTGCGGATGTTGTGGTTGATGCCACAGATAATTTCGATATACGATTTGCGATCAATGAGGCCTGTGTCAACACTCGAACTGCGCTGGTTTCGGGTGCAGCAATTCGCATGGAAGGGCACTTGATTGTTTATCGGGCAGATCTTGATGACAGTGCTTGCTTTCGTTGTTTGTACAGCCCGGAAGATGAGCCACAGGAGCGTTGCAGTGAAACCGGCGTGCTGGGGTCTCTATGCGGAACAATCGGTTCGCTACAAGCAACCGAAGTTTTAAAAATCATTGCGAATTTAGGTCCCGCAACCTATGGCAGACTTGTACTGTTTGACGCTGCTCGAACAGAATGGCAGGAAGTACGAATACACAAAGACCCATCCTGCCCGGTCTGTGGAAATGCATCCCAGATGCTGCGAGCAGCAACGTAGTCACGCAATTCAATCCTCAACAAGGAGAATTCAATGCCTGCTGTTGAATCAAGAATGATTGAACTTGGAACAATCGCTCCAGAGTTTACCTTACCCAATACGAATTCGAACTATCCTGACCAATCGGTTTCGCTTTCAGATTTTTGCGAATCCAAAGGCATTCTTATCTCATTTATTTGTAACCACTGCCCCTACGTTGTTCAGATAAAGTCCGGTTTTGCCGAGTTCGCCAGGGAATATCAGAAGAGAGGGATCGCCGTCGTTGCGATCAGTTCCAATGACGTTTCTACGCATCCGGCTGACGGACCAGAGCATATGACAGCAGATGCTTTACGCTACGGGTATAGCTTTCCCTATCTGTATGATGAGTCTCAGGCTGTGGCCCGCACCTACGATGCACAGTGCACTCCAGACTTTTACCTATTCGATTCCGAGAACAAACTGGTGTATCGGGGACAGTTCGATGGCAGTCGGCCAGGTAATGATGTATTGGTGACCGGCGTTGATCTTCGCATGGCTGCTGATGCTCTTCTAACAGATCAACCAATACCACAAAATCAGATTGCCAGCCTCGGTTGTAGCATCAAGTGGAAGGCATGAATCATCTGAATTGGATTCTGATTCATTGATTAAAGAACTGACTGAGTTTTAACCAAACGGAGATAGTCGAAAGGTCATGGCACTGGAAAGCGCAGCGCACGCAATTTCCATTGAGCATTCGCTGGTACTTGTTTATGGGGGTGCCGCGATTTTGGGTACTATCGCACTGATTGCCCGTCAGGTCTTGCCTGTTGTCTATATATTTTTAGGCGCTTTGATTGGTCCAGGTGGCTTCAAGCTGATTCCAGATTTGGCGATTGTCGACGAGTTAGCCAACATTGGAATCATTTTCCTGCTGTTCTTGCTAGGTATGGATTTGTACCCGCAAAAACTGCTCAAGATTTTTCAGTCTGTAACTGTAGTCACTGCTGCAACCTCTGTAATTTTCTTCGGATTGGGCTTTGCAGTTGCCTTTCTCTTCGGGTTCACCGTTGTCGAGGCAGTCGTGACGGGTGTCGCGACGGGTCTATCCAGCACAATTATTGGAATAAAACTGCTACCGACAACAGTTTTGCATCATCGGCATATCGGCGAGTTAATGATCGGGGTCCTTCTGCTGCAGGACCTGCTTGCGATCATGGCGTTAATCGCCATTGAGGAACTCGGACAACACGCAGAATTCGGATTGACAGTGCTTCGGCCGCTTGTTACTCTACCGTTTTACATTTGGCTAGCCTTTCTGCTTGAACGATATGTCATTCGAATTTTGCTCCAAAAATTCGATCAAATCCATGAGTATCTGTTTTTGATGACTATTGCCTGGTGCCTTGGTATGGGCTACCTCGCAACACTATTTGGGCTGTCTCACGAAATTGGCGCGTTTGTTGCTGGGGTAGCCTTGGCGGCATCACCGATTGCTCGTTTCATTGCAGAGCGTCTACACGCAATTCGAGATTTCTTTCTCGTTCTGTTTTTCGTTGCCGTAGGTGCGCATTTCGATAGTGGCGCATTTGCTGATGTAGTTATTCCATCCCTGGTACTGGCGTTGTTGGTTCTGGCGATCAAGCCGGTTGCCTATCGCTACTTTTTTGGATTTATTGGGGAGCAAAGTAAGACCGGATGGGAGTGTGGGTTTCGGCTAGGACAATTGAGTGAATTTTCCATTTTGATTGTCTTCATTGCTAGTGCCTCCGGCGTAATCAGTGGGATGGTTGCTGATTTTCTGTTGGTTGCAACTGTGTTGACGTTTGTCGGGTCCTCGTATCTTATAGTGTTTCGCTACCCATCACCAGTCGCGGTTTCTGACCGGTTAAGGCGCGACTGAACACACTCAATACCCATGCCCGACAATTCCAACGGTACCGAGTCCATGGTTGTTGCCGGTGCTGGCTACACTGGCCAACGGTTGTTAAAACTGCTGACTGGTCAGTCCTCGCGAATTGTTGCACTGACCAAAGCTTCGAATCCGACATTACCTGGCGTTGAATCCATTCAAGTTGACTTTGACTCAAAATTCCCTAACCGAATTGAAATTGGAGAGAATGCGCGAGTCTGTTACTTTGTGCCTCCGGGTAGTGACAGCGCACCTGAGGCAAGAATAAAGAGATTCTTTGAGAAAGTGTTGGACAGTCTTCCTGTTCGGGTAGTGTTGATCAGTACCACCGGTGTATATGGCAATTGTGATGGTAAGTGGGTTGACGAAGCATGGCCATTGAATCCGCAGACAGACCGGGCATTGCGACGTTTTATGGTGGAGAAGTACTGCACTAGTTGGGCGGAAAGACATGGTGTAAGTCTAGCGATATTGCGTGTGGCGGGAATTTATGGACCCGGGCGAGTTCCAACTGAAAGGCTTCGGCAGGGGTTTGTATTGCCAAATTGTCAATCAGGAGGTTTTTCAAACAGAATTCATGTTGACGATTTGGCGGCGATTTGCGCTACCGGATTGGCTGGTGATGCGACTGGTGCATTTAATGTTTCGGATGGCCACCCACTGCGCTATCGCGATTACTTTGATCTGGTGGCAGAGGTCTGGGACTTGCCCAAGGTAGAAGTGGATGATGAGAGTGTATCTCGCAATCCAATCAGCCCGACAATGCAATCCTATCTGCGCGAATCCAGAAAAATAGTCAATCGTAAATTGCTTGAGAGTTTTTCAATTGAGTTGCAGTATCCACATCCTCGGCAGGGGCTGATAGCCTGTCGGGAAGCGGATTGAATGCGAGGCAACCCTTTTCACCAATTGGGTGAACTGTTTGTTTTGGCAAGCTTACCAGTTTCAGATTTGTTGCGCAGAGTGATTACGACTTGATCAGCGGATTGACTGACTAACTTCGATTGCAACCTCTTGTCCAGAGGCAAAGGCACCAGCAACAGTAGCCCACATTGAAGAATGACACGCCTCGCCAGCAAAGAAAATCCTGTCTCCGACCGGCTCATTTAACGTTGCTCTCATTTGAAATGCACCGGGTTCTGCACTGGCGTAGGATCCCAGTGTATATGGGTGCTTCAGCCAGGCAGAAGCTGTGCCTTTGATGAAGTTCTTTTTGATTGAACTGCCAAAGATATCAACCATCTCACTCAGAGCGTAATCAATGCAGGCTTCCTCACCACGGGGAATGAGTTCTCGAGCAAGATTGCCGCCAATATCACAGAATGTTAAACCTGAGTTGCATATATTGGACAGTGCGCCAAATCCTTCTCGCGTGCTATCGGGCATACTGATGATGTATCTATCAGGTTGTCTGAGGCAACTGTCTTCGGTGAATTGGAGAACGACATGTTCATAACAACCCATCGAAACTGCATTAAATGCTTCCTGTTTGGCGATTGGTAGATTGGGAAAAAACTTAATTCCGTCACGGGACAAGACACCTGTAGACACGGTGACAATCACAGCACGGGCTCCAATGGTGCCTTGATTCGTTTTGACTTTCACACCATCACCCAACCAGTCAATCGCATTGACTTCAGTCTTGAGCGAAACTGGCAGCGTACTTCCATGGTGCGCAACGATCGTTCCAAATCCTTGCCGACAGAACCAGTCTGAATCACCAAGCGGTCCAGAATATTCGAAAACAGAGAACTCGTGAACTTCTTTCCCCATAATCCACGGACCGTAAATGAAATCGGAAACGCTTTCGGAGGACAGCAGAGCTGTTGCATCGGCTACTGAAATATCGTGATTGCTGTCAATCGCCTGTTGAATAGCAGACCAATAATTGTCGTGAGAATTTTGAATCGTCGATAACCCATTCGGCTGTTTCTGATTTTGCTTATAGAGGCTGAAGTCTTTGCCATCTGGATAGAGATCAAACCCGTTGTCCTTCCCATACGCAAGAAAAAAGTTCCTGTCAGCATAGTGCAGCCAGTGCGCTCCAACATCATATGGAACGTCAAATGTTTCCAGATCTGTCCAGCAGCGACCGCCAATTCGTTCAGCAGCTTCGACAACGATGATATCCAGACCTTTATCAATTAAGGTATGAGCGGCAGCAATCCCCGCCACGCCTGCACCAACTACGACAACATCAGTGTGACTGTCCAAGCGTAGTACTCAGAAACTGAAGGGATGAAAGAGACGCGGTCGCCAGCCTTGCCGCCGATTCGAAATTAAACGTTGGCAGCAGTCTGGTTTTTTACTTTTGACACTGCTTTATCAAGTGCGTCTTGACTTGCCAAATAGAAGTGTTCAATGGGCTTCAACTCATCATCCAGTCGGTAAACGAGCGGAATGCCGGTTGGGATGTTCAACGAAGTAATGTCTTCATCAGACACCTTATCCAGATACTTGACGAGGGCTCTCAAACTATTGCCATGAGCAACGATAAAAACCTGCTTGCCGCTCAGAATCAAAGGTCGCACCGATGACTCCCAATAGTGAACCACTCTTTTGAACGTGTCTTCCAGGGATTCGGTTGCTGGAAGCTTTTCCAGTGACTGATACTTGGGGTCTGCTCGTAAGCGTTCCTGATCCGGTAATTCCATCTCGGGCGGTCGAACCGAGTATCCGCGTCGCCAGCGAAGAATCTGTTCTTCTCCGTGTAGCTGCGTCATTTCGCTCTTGTTCAGACCCTGAAGTGCACCATAGTGTCGTTCATTGAGATGCCAGTGCTTTTCAACAGGAATCCACACCTGGTCAAGCTCGTGCAAGGCAATCCACAAGGTATGAATGGATCTTTTGAGCAAAGAAGTCAGCGCAATATCAAATTGATATCTGCCTTCAGCCAGTGCTTTACCAGCCGATCGTGCTTCCTCAATACCAAGTTGAGAAAGATCGACATCAACCCAGCCAGTGAAGCGGTTTTCCAGATTCCACTGACTTTGTCCGTGTCGTAGAAGTACAAGTCTATGAGACATCGGTCTCCACTAAATGCATGAGTTTTTCAACGAGATTACGTAGCGCTTTGCCTCGATGGCTGATTTTATTCTTCTCTTCGGGTGGCAACTCTGCCAGTGTACACTGCCTATCCTGCAACCAAACCACTGGATCATAACCAAATCCAAATGTGCCTTGTACCTTGTGATAGATTACACCATCCAATGTACCTTGCGCAAAGACAGGGGCAGGGTCGAATTCATGCCGAAGGTACACCATGGTGCACCGAAACCGACAACTGCGGTCCGTTCCCTCGAATCCCTTCAGTTTGCCCAGCAGTTTCTTAATGTTCTTTTCGTCATTTGCATCCGGTCCAGAATACCGAGAAGAGATCACACCAGGCTCACCGCCAAGAACATCCACCTCCAATCCTGAATCATCAGCGATAGCAGGCAGCCCACAATTTGCGGTCGCATGACGGGCTTTAATCAGGGCATTTTCAATAAAAGTTGGTTTGTCTTCGACTGCTGAGCCGATGTTGAATTCCGATTGGGCAATAATTTCAATTGATGAGGCTGCCAGCATTCGGCTGATTTCATCAATCTTGCCAGGGTTGTCACTGGCGAGGACAATTCTCTTTTTCACACTGAGAGTGCCTGTTTTTGCAGTTCGGATAGTTGCAAAACGCCAGACAGGGCGACATTGGCCATTTCATTCAATTGATCCAGCGTAAAGACTTTTCCTTCTGCAGTTCCCTGAACTTCGACAATTTCTCCATGATCTGTCATTACAAAATTCATATCTGTCTGGGCAAATTGATCTTCGCTGTAATCGATATCCAGACAGATTACATCATCGACAATTCCAACTGATACTGCCGCAACCTGGTGAAGCACAGGGTTGTTTGCAATTTCACCTTGTTCAATTAGTTTATTAATAGCGTCGACAAGCGCAACATAACCACCAGTAATCGAAGCGCAGCGAGTGCCGCCGTCCGCCTGCAATACATCGCAGTCAATCGTGATGGTCCGCTCTCCCAACTGATCGAGTGCAACGCAGGAACGGAGGCTTCTGCCAATCAGTCGTTGAATTTCGAGTGTGCGGCCACCTTGCCGACCGCGTGCCGCTTCACGAGAGCTCCGAATCTGAGTTGAACCGGGCAACATGCTGTATTCACCCGTTATCCAACCTTGATTTTTGCCTCGAAGATGAAAGGGAACGCGGTCATCAGAACTGGCTGTGCACAATACGATAGTATCGCCAGCTTCCATCAACACTGACCCCAGTGCGTTCTTTGTGTAGTTTCGAGTGATTCGAGCGGGACGCATTTCGTCCTGACTTCGCCCGTTAGTACGTGTCATATTTCAAAATGAATCATTGATGTTGGAATATTTCGGCGAAACTGGTGGCTGTGAATCTAAATTGTTTCGAACACCTCGCCCGAATTGAACTTCTTCAGTCATTCGCAGGCTAAATTGGCGCGACTTTACCACAATACTGCACTGGTTTTAATTCGCTTGACAGTCTTGTAATGAGTTTCCTACGCTATTTTATTTCTTAACGTAAATTGGCAAATTCTAAACTACGAAAAAAACTGGCTTCGCAATAAAAAGCGCTGCAGACGATTCTCGACCATTGAAAGAGGCTGTTTGCAACTGGGCAATCGTTATTGTGCTCCTATTGTTCAATTGAAAAAGTGTTTAGAAACTGTCTGCCCCATAGAAGTTTCTTGTCCGCATCGGTAAGTTCCGCTTCTTCGCATACGGTGTCCCAATGTTGTTCGATAGCAGTTATCAGCTTTTCAAAAATCTTGCGGGCCTCCTCCTCAGATAGCAAGAAGTTATGTGCCGTTTCAAGACAGGATTTAAGCCAGCTGAGGTTGTTGTTTCCGGAGATCAACATGGCTTGTGAGGCTTCGTTACCTGTGCGGTTTTGCGGACATATGTCATAGGCAGGTGTGAGCATCAAGTCTTTGCCATCCCAAAAAGCAGCATGGTTGCGTGCGTGATCATCAGTATTACCACAAAGAATGTTGAAAATGAGCCGAGAGAACACTTCCCTAAGGGTTTGTCTAGGGTTTGTGAAGCGGTGACGGATGAATTCAGCGAAGGTTTCGTAACTGGCATAACGCGCCATCATTTCATCAAGGCCGAGTAATGTTAATAAAGAGACCATGGCCTTACGCGCCCAGGCATTGTGTTTCGGAATGCGATCAAATCGCTCGATCAGGAGCACGTCTTTACCGGCTGCCTTGGTCAGTTGGACCGGAGCAACATTCAGTTCCGCCAACGCTGCTAGCCGCATTGCGATGAACTCAGCTTTGACGACACTGTAGAGATCAGTGCTAGAAGAAAACTTTGCAATGTACTTTCTATTTTGATCTTGAATCAAGGCTTTTGGACGTGCGCCGCCGATCGAACTGCCATGGAACAATGCTTCATCCAACTCAGGCGTGAGAAGAATCCCTTTTTCAACCCGGTCGGAGGATTCAATCAACTCTTCTATGTTTGCGTTTTGCACAGTACGCGGTACGTATTCAGTTGGTGAGCGTTGAAAATCGAGTGCACCAATCCGGTCTGAGCCGGATTCCAGTAGATACGTCAATTCATCCAACTCATCAGTGTCTGTGTTCGGACCCTTACGTCCCAATAGTTTATTGATAATGACACGTCGTCCCCATGCATCGGGTGCGGCATCCCGGATACAACCAGGCATATTCAAACCTTCTGACAGAGGTATTATTCCAGTTTGCAAGGGCAATTCCGGCTCATAAATGGAAATTGCAGGGTTGCTACTACCAATCCGTTCAAGATAGCTCTTGCCGTAGTTGAACTGGACATTGCCATTGTCAGCTTCCAACCGTCCAGCTACAACAGGTTCTATTGCGTTTGGCAACCATATCCAGACAAATGCTTCTTTCCTGCTACTAGAAGTCATCGTGCACCGCCTTGGTTTTGTTGCGAACAGATTTTGGCAACAATTCCAACTGCTCTTCGGTACGGTGTAGATGCTTCGTCAGTGTACTCTTGTCGGCATCAAACAGTTTTACTCCGACTATGGCCGCGACTTCGAAAACTACGCCGATTTCACATTTAAGATTACCTTTCTCAATGCGCTGTAACAGTCCTCTGGAGATTCCAGCGCGGTCTGCCACTTCCTGCGCAGTGAGTTTATGTTTTTTTCGCGCTACACGAATCAGCTGTCCGAGAAGAATGGTTGCCGTTTGGGTATAGCGAGAGTAGGTGCGTGTTATGGACTTGGGCATCGATTTATAAATGTTTTATATGTAAACCATAATAAGACATTATGATATATATGTAAATCATTATAGCGGTTTGATGTAGCTTTGTCGAAACACAAGCGAACAAAACGGAAGATGCCAATTTATTGGCGTGTTGCTAAGATTTCCAGTACGAAAACACCAGATGTTTTTACAGGAAGGTTTGAAATTATGTTGTCGATTTATACTTTCTAGCTTTGCTTGCTACAACAACAATCGTGAAATAATCTAATTCATTGAAAATCAGCCAAGGTAAATGCTGTCTAACAAATTAACGCACAATAATTCAGGTGCGCAATCAAGCTGATACCTACACCGAGTAATTAAATGTAGCACCCAATTGAGAGTAAGTTATGAGTAGAGAAAAATGTTTCGATTCAATATTGTTTTCTGGGTTTCGCTTTCCTCAGGTTGGTGACAAACCGTTCGATCAATCTGATATTTATCTTCAAAGCGCCAACATTAACCGATTTGGACATTTTCGGCTTGAATTTATGATTGAAGGTTACAAGCAAGGTGCAGATTTGATGGTTGAACGTGCGCTGGAGGATCGTGTAGCATTAGATGTGCTAATTTTCCCAATTATTTTCTGCTATCGCCACTACATTGAGCTTTCTCTCAAGCACTTAATTGCAAATTATGGACCAATAGTAGGTGTTTCAAGTTCATGGAAAACTCATGATCTTTCAACGCTTTGGAATACGGTGAAAATTGTGGCCAAGAATTACGGTGTTGAGGACGAAGATAATCCAGAATCAATTGTCACTCATATCATCACCGAATTTGAAAAGTTGGATCGAGGTTCATTCTCATTTCGTTATCCTTTTGACAAAGAAGGTAGTTTGATTGAATTGGGATTAGAATCGTGTGACTTGGTCAATCTCGCTAATGTTATGAAAGGACTCGAGGGTTACCTAGATGGTCTTAACGGCCTTCTTGATAATCTCAAAAATGCTTCCGATTACTAGTTTTGGAATATCAACTGCCCACACTAGACCAAGCATTCTGATCGATCAATTCGAGATAAATCTATGCCAATTCGGTAGCAGAATGTTTTGAGTACTTGCATCTTTTCAAGGAAATGACTAGTTATAGACTTGTCGCTGTGAGAATGAAAATACAAATGGTATCGGTATAAAATCGTACATATTTTGGAAAGTATTTCCACACTGATTGAACTCTAGTCAGTTAAGTACGTAGTCCTACCCGTTGGTGAAAGTCAATTAGTGTGATGCATAGTACGTTCACATGCTAATTTAGTTATTTCGGAGAATTGTTCACAATATTAATCTGTCATTCCACTAATTTTTGGAGGAAGTCATGACGAATCGAAGAAGCGCACTCAAGGTGATCGGCGGAGTCCCGCTAGCCGTTGCAACAGTTGGAAAAGTTTCCGTCAGTTCTGCAAATCAAGACAATGTTTCTGTTGAAACATGGACATCAGATGAACCACTGACCGGCTACTTTCTGGAACCGGAGACAGAGCCTGCCGGTGCTGTTCTGCTCATTCACGAATGGTGGGGACTGAATAACCAAATCCGAAGTGTTGTTCCCAAATTTGCCGAAGCTGGATTTTTGTCGCTTGCAGTTGATCTGTATCAAAAGCAAGTTGCTGAATCGCCAGACAAGGCTCGACAACTAATGCAGAATGTCCAGCCGGATGTTGCGACAGACGCCCTCGTGACTTGGATCGACTGGCTGCGAAACCATCCCAGATCGAATGGAAAGGTAGGTACTGTTGGTTGGTGTTTTGGCGGTGGCTGGTCGTTGAACGCATCTCTGGCGACCCCTGTCGATGCGACAGTGATTTACTATGGCCGCTGCGAAAAGAGCGCTGAGGAGGTTAGTAGCTTGAAAGGTCCGGTGATGGGGCACTTTGCAACTGCCGACCAATTTATCAATCGGGATATGGTTTCAGTCTTCGAGAAGTCCATGGATGCGGCTGGTAAAACATACACCAATTACTGGTATGAGGCCGATCACGGGTTTGCTAATCCGACCACTGCCCGGCATGATGCTGAAGATGCTATGCTAGCCTGGTCGCGAACTTTAGATTTTTTCAACAAACACCTTACATAGAATTTTTAAGTTTTTTTGAAGATTGTGAAATGCGAACTGGAATCAAGGACATCGTCTGGAAACCGGAAAAAGTATCATCATCAATTTCTCAGCTTCGCGAATTGCCGGAGCAACTCTCCAAAGAAATTGTTGGCCAGTCGGCACTGATTGATCGATTACTCATCGCACTTCTGTGCGGTGGTCACCTATTGCTTGAGGGATTTCCAGGGCTTGCCAAGACCCGTTCAGTTAAAGCCCTGGCAAATCTAATTGCCGGCGAGTTTCATCGCATTCAGTTTACACCCGATCTGTTACCAGCAGATCTCACTGGAACTGAGGTCTATCGTCCGGAACTGGGGACCTTTGAATTCAGGCCAGGGCCACTGTTTCACGAAATTATTCTTGCAGATGAAATCAATCGGGCCCCGGCCAAGGTTCAGTCGGCACTTCTTGAAGCGATGGAAGAGCGGCAGATCACAGTAGGCAGAAAAACCTACCAACTCCCAAAGCTGTTTATGGTGATGGCGACCCAAAACCCAATCGAGCATGAAGGTACGTACCCGCTTCCTGAAGCCCAAAGAGATCGATTTCTGATGCATGTCCGTGTGGCATACCCCGAAAAGTCTCAAGAACACGAGATACTGAAAATTGTGCGCGCTGAAGCAACTGGCGAGGATCAGGACACCAAGTCCGAAGACTCACAGATCGCTTATGACACGATTGCTGAAGCACGCAGGGAGATATTTTCCATCCACATGGCACCGACAGTTGAACAATACATAATCGAATTGGTTGATGCGTCACGAAACAGTCGTCGATACTCATCAGAACTAGACAGTTGGATTGCGGTGGGTGCCAGCCCAAGAGGCACGATTGCGCTTGACGTGTGTGCCCGTGCCCGAGCCTGGATAGAAGGACGGGACTATGTTTCACCGGAAGATGTTCAGCAGGTTGCATTCGATACATTGCGTCACCGAATACTTCTAACTTATGAAGCCGACGCAGAAGGTGTTGATGTTGACGAGATAATTCGTGAACTCATCTCTGTCGTCGCTATTCCTTAGTTCCGAAAAACAATAATGTTGCGTGGCACATACGTAACGACTCAGGATCTGGTACGCCTGCGTGGCCGTACTCAAGGATTGATGTTGCCCGTTAATCCTGCAGTCTATCGGACTGGCGGTTTTCGATCAAAGACGCTGGGACGCGGAATGGAGTATGAGAAATCCCGCAAATACGAGGCGGGGGACGACGTGCGAATGATTGATTGGCGTGTCACAGCACGTACTGGAACTGCGCACACCAAAGTGTTTCAGGAAGATCGTCAAAAGGCAGTTTATCTCATTGTTGACTTGACATCGACGATGAGATTCGGAACCCGGGTCGCTTTCAAATCTGTCGTTGCTGCAGAATCAGCGGCACTGCTTGCTTGGGTGGCCGATTCGCAGGGTGATCTGATCAGTATCGTTGGCGTAACCGATCATGGCGTCAGGCATGGCAAACTGGCATCTAGTTCAGAGTCGCTCATGAAACAGTTGAATAGTTTGGCCAAGTTGAGCCAAATCCCACCCACGGATATTGATTCACCCTTGTCTTTTTCAGAAGCTCTTTCAGTTGTGATCCGAAAAGTCCGTACCGGTGACCTGGCAGTGATATTCAGTGACCTGGCCAACCTTACTGACATCAGCAGTAAGGCTCTGGAGTATTTGAGTCGGCGGCAGTCGCTGATCGTGTGCTGGGTCCAGGATCCCATTGAGCAAGAGTCTTTGCCTGTTGGACACTACCCAATTACGGACGGATTTCAATATACAACGCTGCATCTATCCTCAACCGGTCGTCGAAATAAGCTTCAATCGCTGCTCGATCGACGCAACCAGGCGATTCAGGATACGCTTAAGCGACTTGGTTCAACAATTGTGCAGATGAAGTGCGGAGATGAAGTTGTCAAGGTACTGCATCGAACATTTCATCGCTCAGCTAATTCCAATGGTCGCAATGGCTTATCTCCACCAGTCGGTTTCTCCAGATCTTCTGCGAGTGCATCTGCGACAACCCGTGGTTAACTGACTATGGAAATTGATCCGCTCTCTAAACTTCGCGATGTAATTTATCCTACTGATCCCGGATTCTGGCCACCCGCAATTGGATGGTGGATTGTACTGGTACTCGTCATTCTCTGTTTGATTGGAGCGGTGTATCTCTTCCGCTCAATTTACCTGCGACTGGCAGAATCCTCTTTTGTTAAGGAAGTTGATGCGCTAACTCAATTACAACCGCGCGAAGCTATCGTTGAGTTATCCATCCTGATGCGCCGCATCGCAATAACAAGATTTCCACGGGACTCTGTTGCCGGTTTGAGTGGTGAGGACTGGCTACAATTTCTCGATAAAAGTGGCAATACAGATCAGTTTACGACTGGCCCGGGTCGTGCATTGGTGAGTGCACCATATTCAAATCTAACACCTGAAAATCTAGACCCACTGTTCAAAATCTGTCGGGACTGGACCAAGTCTGTCACTGCTTAAGGTCTGGAAATGTTCAAATTTCAGTGGATTTTTGTCTTTCTTGCCTTACCACTGCCATATCTGGTTCACAGATATTTGCCGAAACGCGAAGCTAGACCACCATCCCTCAAGGTCCCCTTTTTTCGAGAGGTAAACGACCTAGGGTTTGCGATCAGTGCGCCATCTAAAGCTATGGTTAGCTTGGCCGCTCTCGTATGGATTGCGCTCGTCTGTGCGGTTGCCCGACCTCTATGGATTGAGGAGAACGTACAGGTTCCAGTGACTGGTCGAGACCTCCTGATTGCTCTTGATATTTCAGGAAGCATGCAGCAGCAGGACTTTTCCGCGGGAAATCGCTCACGATTCAGTGCGGTGCAGGAAATTGCCAGCGAATTTGTTGCCAGGAGGACGGGTGATCGCGTTGGCCTGATATTGTTTGGTAGTCAGCCATACCTCTATACCCCTTTGACTTTTGATTTGGATTCGGTGGTGGAGTTTTTAAGTCATGCCAGGGTAGGATTTGCCGGACAGCAAACTGCAATTGGCGACACCATCGGGCTGGCTGTCAAGGTATTGCGGGAACGATCTGCTGAGAACAGAATACTGATTCTGTTAACAGACGGTGATAACTCTGCAGGAGAAATTGAACCATTGGAAGGCATGCAACTTGCGGTTGAACATGGAGTCAGAATTTTTGTGATCGGAATAGGAATTGACCACACCAGTGCTGTAGCTTCAAATCGCAGACGTACAAACGAGTTGCCGAAAATTGCACAAACCACCGGAGGCGTTTATTTTCATGCATCCAATGCAAAAGCGCTGGAAGAGATCTACACTGCGATTGATGAGTTTGAACCAATTGAGGCAGATTCACATTCGCGGCTTATGGTTAAGGAACTCTATCCATGGCCGTTAATTTTCGCAATGGTTCTGGCAGCGTTGATGTTTACGCAACATACATTTTCAGGGGTACTGTTGCGCCTTATCAACATCAGAAAGAGGGCTGCAGATGCCCTTTGAGTTGATTTTCTTAAGACCTTGGTGGCTACTGCTCATTCCAGTGGGTTTTGTTCTGGCATTTGCAGTCACTCGCAGACATCGTAACAGTTGGAGACGAATCTGCGACAGCGAACTTTATTCTGAGTTGTCCCTTATTAGTGATCGTGTTTCTGAGCGTATGGTGGGGCTTTCGATTGTTGTTGGGTGGCTTCTTGCAGTGATTGCGTTAGCGGGTCCTGCTTGGGACCGGGACCAGAACGCTCAGTATCAGAGTGTGGACGCCATGGTTGTCGTGTTTGATCTCTCACGTTCCATGAATTCAACAGACCTCCTGCCATCTAGGCTGGAGCGAGCGCGTTACAAAGCTTTGGAAGTGATCGAGGCGCAGCAAGGTAAGTCCGTGGGCCTTGTAGCGTTTGCTGGAGACGCATTCGACGTGACACCCATATCTGACGATATAGGAACTGTGTCTCACTTACTCCACTCCCTACAAGTTCAAATGATGCCAGTGCAGGGGAGTCTGGCTAGTACTGGACTATACCGCGCACACCAGTTACTGAATAATTCTGGATACAGGAGAGGTGCAGTTGTACTCTTGACCGACGGGGTCGATGAGGATGCATTTTCGGCCGCCAAAAGCCTGAGAGATGACGGATTTCGATTATCAGTAATTGCAGTAGGAACTGCGGCAGGTGCGCCCATTAGTGTTGATAATGGAGATTTTCTGAAAGATGGAGCTGGTAAATTTGTTGTGGCTCAAGTTAACGTTGGTACTCTGGTGAAATTGGCAAATCAAGGTGGTGGCCTTTTCTCGCTCGTTTCTGAACCCTTCACGGAATCAATGCTTCATAGAATTAATTTTGGAGGTGATTCAGTCGAACTGACGGCTAATGATGACTCAAGTGTCGGTTGGAATGATCGAGGCCCTTGGATACTGTTAGGGTTACTTCCATTGGTTGCACTGATTTTCAGACGCGGATGGATTCTGTCAATTTTTATACTTTTGCCTGTCACGTCTCAGGATGCTTATGCATTCAAGTGGGAGGATTTGTGGCTTCGATCGGACCAGCAAGCTGCAGCTGCGGTTCGAATGGAAGACTTTGACAGTTCCCGGCTCGCTGAACATCCCGAGTGGAATGGAATAGCATTCTATCGTCAAGACAAATTTGAAGAGGCTGCTGCGGAATTTAGTAAATCCAGTGATAAAGTTGCGAACTTTAACACTGGAAACGCCAAGGCCAAAGACGGTGATTTACAAGGTGCCATTGAGAATTTCGAGGCTGCAATTGAAATTGATCCTGATTTCGAAGACGCTCAGTTTAATCTCGACCTCGTAAAAAAGCTGCTGCAGGAACTACAGCGGCGACAGCGCAGTCGGCAAGAAGATTCGAGAGAGAGCCAGGAAAGTAACTCTCAAGATAACAAAGCAACAAGCGACCAGCTTGAGCGTTCGTCGCCAAACACTGGTCAGGGAGAAGAGGAAACGCTTGAGCAAAGAGACGAGCCGAGAGATGAAGAAAATCAGTTGGCATCCATGGAAGATGGCGTCGACAGAGAACAAGTCCAGTTGATGGAGCAGTGGCTGCAGAAAATTCAAGATGATCCCGCGGGTTTGCTGCGTCGCAGGTTTTATTATGAATATCAGAAACGAGAACGCGTTGAGCGACCCGAGGTAGCATGGTGACAAGACTCGTATGAAGTGTTTGGGAAGCAAACTGGGCATCTGTTTTGCAGCATTGATTGGACTTTTGCATTCAATTCCTGCGGCTAATGCAGTTGAAGTATTTGCCTTCGTTGATCGTAATCCAATTTATCTGGATGAGTCGGTTACACTTGTTTTGACGGCAGAGGACGAGTCGACCAATATCACTGCCCCTGACCTTGAACCGCTACGGGCGGACTTTGAAATATTGCGCCAATCCACTCAAACCAATATCAATATTGTTAACAGTGTGCCTAATGTTGTTCAGAGTTGGGTGATTGAAATTCAACCAAAACGGTTGGGAGTAATAGAAATACCTGCTCTCATGATTGCCGGTGCACAGACTCAGCCAATTCAATTGGAAGTGCAAAAGTATGTGAGCAATGTTGCGACTGAAGGTGCTGAGATTTTTCTGGAGGTCGGTGTCACATCAAACAATCCGTACGTTCAATCACAGTTGAACCTTACGACGCGGCTGTATTACTCGATTCCAATAGTGAATGGAACTTTGTCCGACCCTCAAATTCCGTTTGCGACAGTTGAGGGTGCTGGTAAGGAGAGTCGCTACAACTCAAGGCGCGCTGGGGTTGACTATCGAGTTATTGAGAGGCAGTACGCAATTTTTCCGGAACAAAGCGGTTCATTCACAATAGCGCCGATTGAGTTTGCCTGTGTGATCGAACGTATTGACCCAGTAACAAATTTGAGAAAACATTACAGAGAACGGTACAGTTCTAATCCAGTGCAGCTTGAAGTCAAGCCGATTCCTCGTTCCTATTCCGGTTCCACCTGGCTGCCAGCACAGGATTTGCAACTGGTTGATTCCTGGAATGGTCGAGTTCCAGATTTTGAAGTTGGCAGACCGGAGTCTAGAGAGATTTCAATTAATGCGCTTGGCTTAAGGGCGATACAGCTACCGCTAGTCGAATTTGAGGAAAACAGTACTGCCAGAATCTATGCTGGATCGCAGTCAGATCAAAAGACTACACCCGGTGCTGATTGGCTCGTCTCGCGTCGAACAGATGAATTTGCAATTGTGCCAAAAAGTGATTCGAATGTGGAAGTGCCAAAAGTGGAAGTCGTATGGTGGGATGTCAACGAAAATCGCGAAAAAGTTGCAGTTTTGCCTGCAATTTCAGTATCAATGGGCCAATCCGTTTCCCAATTAATTGAAGAAATTCCTGTTGACGCCAACCCTGATGGTATTGAGACGCTGCAAATCAATGAGGCGATTGTTCGCCAAGATCAGAACTGGAAACTGATCAGTCTGGCGCTACTGGGAATCTGGCTTCTGACTTTGCTCATGTGGTTACTGAGCGGCAGGTATAGGCGAGGTCAACTGAAGGAAGTGGGGTCAAGCCAGGTTCAGAATGCAGAGTCTGAACGTCAAATGTTTCGTAGGATAAAGCACGAGTGCGAAATTGGTGACGCGACAAAAATCGGTAGAGTGTTGCTGGGTTGGGCTGAAAGCTACTGGACTGATCAACCGCCAAGAAATCTGATCGAGTTGGGACGACGGTTGCGAAGCGAGGAATTGATGCCACTATTGGAAGACTTGGACAGAGCGCTTTATTCTGAAGATGATGTGTTTGTCCATGGGTTGAAGGTATGGAAAGTTCTCACAAAGTCATTGCGTGTTAGGACTCGTCAGGTGAAGCAGAAGAAACGGTTTTCGAGGTTTTGGAAGCGCGAGAGAGATTTAGAAGAACTCTGGCCGGATCACGGGTCTACTTACTCATAAATTCTGCGAAATTACATTACTGATATCAGACGGTCGAGGCAGTTACAAGATCCGGGAGATGAGAGGATGCTTCAATCGAAAGTGATAATGTTTCAGCTATTTGGTTTTGGGATGGGTTTTCTTGATTCGAGCCAATTGATAGATTGCAGCACAAGCGAAACAGACGAAAGCTACCATTGCCCAGCCAGGAATTGTTAGGCCTAGGAACGTCCAGGACACTTCTGCACATTCGCCCGTTCCGCTGAAGACTATTGCAACTGCATCGAACAAGGGGTTGCGGGCAAAAATCGTCGAGATTCCAGGAAAACACTCCGGAATTTTGTCCACTGGTGCATTCTGTAGCCAAATATGCCTTCCCGCACTAGCAGCGCCAATCACACAGAATGTCAATTGAACAATCGAATAACTGATTCGCCCGCGTCTACCAGGATTGTGCAGAAAACCTGCAAGACACGTTAATCCCACCAGTACGAATGCGATTCTCTGAACCATGCACAAGGGGCATGGCTCAAGGTACATTACGTATTCCATATAGTATGCGGTTGCTAAGAGACCCACACAGGCAAGAAAAACAACTGCGTTGGTTGTACGAAATTCGAGCATCAAAACTATTCCATCAAATTACGAAAGCCACTGCGGCACAAAAACTTCCAAGTTTCATCCAATTCGCTGAGTTCTGGTACAAATACGACATGGGCATCCCGACCCCGTGTTAATAGTACTCGGTATGCATTGGAGCGAATTTGAAGTGGATTTTTGACCTGTGAAGGGCTGCGGTATTTCCGCGCTTTAACAATGGACCATTGGCCATTCAGTAACTGAAAGTCCGTTCCCCAAGCCAATAAAACGGCGTCAAGTTCGAGCCCCTGCGCAGCGAACTCTGTAACACAAATCTCCAGATGTCTACAGGAAAGTCGGGTTGGCAGGTCCTCGTCGTCGTTATACCAGGGTCCAACTCTAATTCGCTTCGTGTCCTGAAATCCGTTGGGGACGCCAAAACTCTCTAATTCCTTGTCGCGACTGGATGCAACCATTCCAAATCTGGCCTGTGGCCAATCTGTATACCTTTGTCTGAGATATTGCTTCGCTGTTTCAAGGTTTCGAGTAATTCTGAGGTCATGTCCCTGTCGCTCTAGCTCAAGTGAGGCACTATGCAGTTCATCTGCATCGGGCCGATTCGCAACCAGTTTGGAGACAAATTCATGTAGATTAGATGCGAAGTGGGACCGAATGTTTTCATTCAGACTCAGGTCGGGATTTATCTGATAGTTGAGTCCCTGAAAAGCGTAGGCTGTTTCTTTCGGACCGTGTATATCCCAATCTGTGTTATTGAGACTCTTATTGATTGCGTCAGCCCATAGTTTCAGCCCACCTTCTTCACCAATATGAATTTCCTGGCCATGTCCTACCAGGCCGACTACAACTGACCAGTCCGGAACTCGTTCTGCGAAATTAATGAAGTTCTCCGGTTCGCTTGCAGCATTGCTGACATCGATTTTATGAACTTCTGCGACTCTATCCTTATCGTGTGCCCTTTGTGCTTCATCAAAGATCATCACGTGTTCGTTGGGAATTAGACGATGATTTCTAGCATACCGTCTGACATATTCTTTGATGGGTCGAACAAACGTGCTACCTGATCCTTGCTCCGTCCTCAATACGTACTGAAGAACTTCGACCAATGGACCATTTCCTGACAAGAATATTGCTGATGGGCCAATGTCCCGAGCAGCGACTTTATCCAGATCTGCTTCATGCACGATTCGCAATCCGACCAAGGTTTTACCAGCACCCGGAACACCCATAAGCAAAACGAGCTTACGCCTCTGTGAAGAATATGCGTCCGCAACAATGTTCCTTACCGCTACTACTGCTTGATCCGTGTTTGCAACCGATCGCCATAGCTGTGGAGGTTTTTTCCTATTAAACAATTCGCGCGCAGCTCTGACCAGCGAAGGCAGAGGTTTGTACGCTTCAGCTTTCAAAAAATGTTGCGCATCGACAGGTTCAGATTGATGCCGAGTACCTAATTCTGCAACCAGTTCATCCAAGCGATCTGGACTACAGACTTTCACATTACGACTTTCTGAGACATGATTTCGTAACAGTTGAGGAACCAAAATCGGAATGACCTCCCGACCGTGACAGTCTCGGTGATAACATCGAAGATCGCGCGCATAGGCATGTGCCTGGTCAATATCGGCGTCAGTTGAACGAGATTTTCCTTTAAGTTCAATGACAACAATGTTGTCATGGAGTAGCAATACGGCATCCGCTCGCCGCGACTCCATAGGCAGTTCATATTCCAGCACTGCAGTAAATTGAGAGGAGCCTAAATCAACTTCAATCACTTCTCCAATTTCGCGCTGAAGATCCGGAACAGTTCTCTGCCATGAGTTAGTTTCGGATTTTGATGAGTCGGGATAGCGATCCCGCAAATGTTGCAAAATTACGGACTTCGAGGTTGCGCTAAACTTCGCGAAACTCGAATCCCAGCCACGATGAGCCTCGTTTATGTTGCGGCGGTCGTGTGCCAATTTTTTGTATTCAGGATTATCTCTTCCGATCATGATTCCCTTACTTTAGAATGACTCTTCCTCAATGATAATTTTTTGTCTGAAAAAATGAAGCTACTCTTGATTAATCCAAACACCAGTCCTTTTGTAACTGAGAGGGCAGTCGAAGCATCTCGATCTGTTGCGTCACCGGGTACGGTGATTGACGGTGTGACAGGCACTTTCGGTGCACCAATCATCAACTGTGAAGCTGATCTTGCAATTGGAGCCTACAGCACACTCGAACTTGCTGCTGAGTATGCCCGCGGTTATGACGCAGTGGGCCTCGCTGTTTCATTTGACTGTGGACTCGGTGCGGTTCGGGAAATTCTTGGCGTACCGGTAGTGGGATTGGCTGAAGCGTCCGTACAGAAGGCACTTGAAATTGGTGATCGATTTTCAGTGGTATCTTTTGCAAAACGTACTCAGCCACTGTACACCCAACTGATGCAGCAATACGCAAAGTCGGGTCAGTTGGCAGCGGTGAACTGCATTCGAGGATTGCCGTCAGAAGTACTGAAAGATCCGGCACGTCTCAAATTGCACGCTGAACGCGCAGTGGCGGAAACTGTCCAGCATTCAGATTGTGATTCAGTCATCTTACTTGCAACAGCATTTGCGGGGCTGGTATCCAAACTCTCGGTAGAGAAGCCTGTAATTGATTGTGCGACAGCACTAGTTTGTGTACTTGAGCAGTGCGTTTCCGATCCTGAAATTGGCGATAAGTTCAAAAATCCTGTTTTTCCCGACCGAAAATCAATAATGGGAGTTTCGCCAGAACTTGCAGGATACTACGATAATTTTCCAGACGAATGAATCAGTAAGGCACAAAACTAGGTGCCGTCGTTCAGGTTATTATGGAAGACTGCGAACTTCGGCTTTATTCAATCAACGTTGTCAGTCAGCTGACGCGATAGAAGCACGAAGCAAATCTAATATTTGGTAATGAATGTTCGATTCAACTAAAGTGGGAACTCAAGCAAAAATTCGCAGACTAAAAAATCTAATCCATTTCAGTTTGCTATAATTTTCCGCCGTATTGCCCCAATCCCACTATGCGACCAGCATGTCGCCCTCCAATTAATTCTCGCAAGATTTGGGGCATTTTTGATTAAAAAAAGACAAGTAGAGGGAAAAGAATGGTTGACGAGCAAGTCGACAAAAATCGCCGGAAATTCTTGACTGGTGTAACCTCCGGTGTCGGTGCAGCGGGCGCTGTCTTAGCTGCGGTGCCTTTCGTAGCAAGTATGACACCGTCTGCCAAAGCCCGTGCAGCGGGCGCACCAGTCCAGGTAGATATCAGCGGCTTGGAGCCGGGTAAACTTTTGAAATTTGAATGGCGTGGTAAGCCGGTCTGGGTGGTTCGGCGGACCCCCGAAATGCTGGAATCGCTCACCAAAGTTTCTGGAGAGCTTGCTGACCCAAATTCAGAAGAAGAGCAACAGCCTGCTTATGCACAAAATGAAGCGCGATCCATTAATCCAGAAGTATTGGTTCTGGTTGGGCTTTGTACACATCTGGGTTGTTCACCATTAGAAAAACTCAGCCCTGGTGAAATTGATTCCGAATGGGAAGGTGGATTTTTCTGCCCTTGTCACGGCTCTAAATTTGACCTTGCAGGCCGGGTGTACAAGGGTGTTCCAGCACCAACGAATCTTGAAGTCCCACCTCACCGATTTTTGTCCGAAAATCTAGTCGAAGTTGGTGTAGACACTGACCCCGAAGATTTGGCGTGATGAACAGAATTCTCAAATGGTTTGATGACCGCTACCCGATTGTCTCATTCTGGGAAGAGCACCTCTCGAAGTACTACGCGCCGAAGAACTTCAATATTTGGTATTTCTTCGGTTCGCTTGCCATAGTTGTACTGGTAATACAGATCATTACCGGAATCTTTCTCACCATGCACTACAAACCCGATACAGAACTTGCGTTTGATTCTGTAGAACATATCATGCGGGATGTGTCATGGGGTTGGTTGATGCGCTACCTGCACTCAACTGGCGCATCTTTGTTCTTTGTGGTTATCTACCTGCATATGTTCCGCGGCTTACTCTATGGTTCCTACAAAGGACCACGAGAACTGCTCTGGATTATCGGTATGATTATCTATCTGACGCTAATGGCCGAAGCGTTTTTTGGATATCTGTTGCCCTGGGGGAACATGTCCTACTGGGGTGCCCAAGTGATAATTTCGCTGTTTGGTGCGATCCCGTTTATCGGTGAAGGCCTGGCTGAGTGGATTCGCGGCGATTTCGTTGTGTCAGATGCAACCTTGACCCGATTCTTCGCATTCCATGTAATTCTGGTTCCTTTGATGCTGTGCGGTCTGGTGTACATTCACCTGGTGGCCTTGCACAAGACTGGATCGAATAACCCGGATGGAATTGAAATCAAAAATGTCAAGGACGAATCCGGTAAACCGAAAGATGGAATTCCGTTTCACCCCTACTACACGGTGAAAGACCTTTTTGGCGTTGGTGTTTTTCTTTTCGTATTTTTTGGAATTACATTCATTGTTCCAGAGGTTGGTGGCTGGTTTATCGAGAGGGCAAATTTTGAGCCGGCGAATGCCCTGCAAACTCCTCCAGACATCATTCCACTCTGGTATCTCACTCCCTATTACTCCATTTTGCGTGCGGTTACGTATCCTTTGTTTGGAGTTGATGCCAAACTATGGGGCGTGATTTCCATGGGACTTGCAATATTTTTGCTTTTTCTGTTGCCGTGGCTTGATCGATCACCAGTTAAATCAATTCGTTATCGTGGCTGGATGTTTAAATCGGCACTGACTGTGTTCGTGATCGCGTTTGTGCTGCTTGGATATTTGGGAACAAAAAATCCACAGTCCATCGATCTATTTCTATTCACGAATGTGACTTGGGCGCAGATTTGCTACTTTCTCTACTTTGCGTTCTTTTTGTTGATGCCGATCTATACGCGGCTTGATCCGGTGAAGCCGGTGCCTGATCGGGTGACGATGAAATGATGATTAGATTAGTATTTGCCGTTTTACTTCTAGCAGTCGCTGGCGGTAGTTATGCTGCGGGCGGCGGTGATGAAAATTTGGATTCAGTGCACATCAATCTGAGTGACAGAGCATCCCTGCAAAAGGGTGCCACCACTTTCGCCAGTTATTGTCTGTCGTGCCATGGCATCAAATACATGCGCTATAACCGCATGGCTGAAGATCTTGGTATAAGCGACGATGTGTTGAGAAGCAATTTTCTACAGCCTTCTCAAAAACCCGGCGATGTGATGGATGTCAATATGTCGGAGGAAGATGCAAAGCGGTGGTTTGGCACAGCGCCTCCAGACCTGAGTTTGATTGCACGGTCTCGAAGCCCGGAATGGGTTTATACCTTTCTGCGAAGTTTCAGAGTTGACGAAAATTCAAACACTGGTTGGGACAATGACCTGTTTGCAGATGTTGCAATGCCTCACGTAATGTACCGCGTGCAGCAAAATTCGACACGCGAAGAGTACGACAGGGTTGTGCGAGATCTGACCAATTTTCTGGTGTATGTTGCAGAACCAGCCAAGCTGGTTCGCTACAACATTGGAATTTGGGTATTGATATTTACGGCTGTGTTTACCGTCATCGCTTACTATCTCAAGAAGGAATATTGGAAAGACATCCATTAGCACTTAAAATACTTCCTCAATCCTCACATTCTGATATCAGAAGAATAGGTAACCCCATTATTTCGAGGGTGCTAAATGAATGATGCCTTTCAGACGCGTCGCGCGGGAATGACGCTCTATTCGACTGCTTCATGCATAGAAGGGCATGCCTGTCGAATGGTTCTCCATGAAAAAGAAGTTGAATGCGATGTAGAGTACGTCGACCTTTCAGCTGACCCCAATTGGATAACCGAAAACAATCCCTACGGAGAAAGTCCGACTTTGATTGATCGCGAGTTGGTGTTGTATGGTTCGCATATTATTGCTGAGTACCTGGACGATCGCCTTCCTCATCCACCGTTAATGCCACCGGACCCCGTAAACCGAAGCCGCGTGCGAATGATGGTCTATAGGGCTCAACGTGACTGGTTTGTCAAGCTACGACAGTATGAGGAGAAAAAACAAAGACCGCCTAAACCGCTGCGCGACAGAATTCTTCGGGATTTGTGCGTAATGGCTCATTATTTCAGTTCTCAGCAATTCTGGCTGGAAGATGAATTTACGCTGGTTGATTGCTTTTTTGCACCGTTGCTTTGGCGTTTACCGCACTATGGTATTGAAATACCATCACAGGCTCGGGTGTTGAATACTTATTCTCACCGACTGTTCAAACGAGTATCGTTTGCCAGGAGCCTGAGCCCCTATGAGCGAGAGTTGCAACCAACTTAGAATCGACGTGAAATCAAAGATTCCTTACCTGATCGATGCCATTCGATTCTGGTCGATGGATTCGGGAATGACACCGCAGTTGTTAATTAACGCTGAAAGTCCCGGAATCTCATTACCTCTAGAGCAGATTCAAACTCACGACGGTGAAGTGGTATTGAACGTGCATGATCAGGCAGTCGACGGATTTTCCTATGAAGATGACTTCGTAGTATTCAAAACTCGATTTTCCGGTCGGTCATTTGACGTTGCAATTCCTTTCAATGCAGTGATTGCCATATTTACCCGCGAAACACATGAAGGACTGCATCTACTGACGCTTTCACAGGCAGAAGTCAGTACCGAGGTCGACGAAAGCGAAGAAGCAGCTGCTACACCGACCTCCCCACCAGGAAAACCACACCTTACACTGGTCAAGTAATTGAGATCGAACCATTCTCAAGATGATCGTTTCAGGATTCGAAGTACCACCATTTTGTCGGTTCGAAGGGGTGGTAAAGTCGTTCTAGGTGGAGACGGTCAGGTGTCAATGGGAGACACCATCATTAAGTCAAACACAAGCAAGGTTCGACGTCTCTACAACAATCGAGTGCTTGCCGGGTTTGCTGGCAGCACCGCAGATGCACTGACACTGACTGATCGCTTTGAGGGCAAACTTCAAGAAAGATCAGGTAATCTAATCCGAGCCGCGTATGAGTTGGCCAAAGACTGGCGGTCCGACCGGTATTTGCGCAGATTGGAAGCATTGCTGATTGTCTGTGATCGCGATAAATCGTTGATGATTTCAGGCAATGGAGATGTGATTGATCCAGAACATGGATTGATGGCAATTGGTTCCGGTGGCAACTACGCGAAAGCTGCAGCCCAGGCATTGTTGGAGTCGACGGATCTTGATGCTCGCGAAATCGTTGAAAGAAGTCTCAAAATTGCCAGCGAGATTTGCGTATATACCAATAACAATTTAGTCATAGAAGAATTGGAGGGGTAAATCCAGTGTCGGACATTACCATGACACCGCGGGAGATTGTGCAAGAACTTGACAAACACATCATTGGTCAGGTGGATGCTAAGCGCGCAGTCGCCAACGCCCTTCGTAATCGCTGGAGACGGATGAATGTGCCCAATGAGGAATTGAGAACCGAAATTACACCAAAGAATATTCTGATGATTGGTCCAACCGGGGTGGGTAAAACGGAAATTGCGCGCCGCTTGGCTAGACTGGCGAATGCACCGTTTATCAAAGTAGAGGCATCAAAGTTCACCGAGGTCGGTTACGTTGGACGCGAAGTCGATTCGATTATCCGGGACTTGCTGGATATGGCAATTAAGCTGGTACGCGAGGAGTGTGTTGAGAAAGTCAAGGTGCAAGCGGAAGCTGCAGCCGAAGAACGCGTCCTGGATGCATTACTCCCGCCACCCAGAAAAAAATCAGATGATGACGTGAATGAAGAGCGGGAAGACGGCCCTGGCCGTAAGAAACTGCGTCAAATGCTTCGTGAAGGCACACTTGACAAGCAGGAGATTGACATTGATTTCAATGCAACTGTCGGTGTCGAAATTTTTGGACCTCCAGGACTCGAAGAAATGACTAATCAGTTGCAGAGCATGATGCAGAACATGGGTGGTCAGAAGAGTCGTACACGCAGGGTTACCGTTAGTCAGGCAATGAAATTGCTAACCGATGAAGAAGCTGAGCGGATGATCAACGATGAGGATATCAAGTTGGAAGCGATCCGAAGTGTGGAGGAGAACGGTATTGTATTTCTGGATGAAATTGACAAAATCGTGGGACGGTCCCACAGTCACGGCCCCGATGTTTCGCGTGAAGGGGTACAGCGCGATCTTTTGCCGCTGATAGAGGGATCAACTGTCAGCACCCGACATGGTATGGTCAAATCGGATCACATTCTGTTTATTGCGTCAGGTGCGTTTCAGGTTTCAAAGCCAGCAGACCTGATTCCCGAATTGCAAGGTCGGTTACCCATTCGAGTGGAATTGGACGCACTGACCACAGAAGATTTTGTGCGGATTTTGACTGAAACCGACAGTTCGCTCACTGAACAGTACACAGAACTCATGAAGACAGAAGGCCTTGACCTTACATTTGAACAGTCTGGCGTGGATACCATTGCTGAATACTCTTGGCGAGTAAATGAGTCGACGGAAAACATCGGTGCCCGCCGTCTACACACAGTGATGGAACGGTTGCTGGAAAAGACATCCTTTGAAGCAGCAGACCGAAGCGGCGATTCAGTTGTTGTCGATCAGGAATTTGTTGACAACGAACTGAAAGGATTGGTAGAAGACGAAGAACTTTCCCGCTTTATTCTCTGATTCGGTTCTGAAACAGATTTAGAACCAAACACAACTTCTCCTGTCTCTTTGCTGCATTGTGTGGCAACTCATCGAAGTCTGCGTCAGTTAAAAAGAACGCTGACGAAACCTTACCACATATCTATAAGGAGACTGGTTTCCTGTTAGTTCAAGGCTCTCTTGAACGTTTGAAACTACCGCTAACAATATCGTTTTGGCGCCTCCCAAATGCGCGACTTTTGGTGACTTGAAACCTAAGAGTTCGTCATTATTTATAGACCTACTTTGACAGTTGGTGCAATGTTAAAACTCCGAATTCGAGCATTTATGCTAGCTGAAAAGCGCAGTTTGAATTTCGAGTTCGATGGGTCAGACTGATCTGACATGGGTGGGCTAACTGTGAATCTGTCGTCCTAACCCAATCCATTGGATCTATCGAACAGGGCTTGAAATGTTGAGACAGAGTCTCCATATTGAGATTAGCAATTTACTTAAACAAGTTAATTTCGCAATTTAATTTAATGAGGTAACTTACGTTATGAATGCATTAATTCGCAACAATGGAATTAGAAATTTTAGTGACAGCCTGATTTCGTCAGTGATGCCAAATTGGGATGAATTTCTGCCCAGTGCGTATCAGGGACCTTCACTGAATTCTGCCAACCGATTGCTGGCAGTTGACATCAAGGAAACTGATACTGAGTATCAGGTTATTGCAGATCTTCCCGGAACCCCCAAGGACAACATCGAGGTTTCGGTGAAAGAGGATGTATTGAATCTGACTGTCCGTTCGGAAGATGAAAAATCGGAAGAATCTCAAGGACGCATCATCCGCCAGGAGAGATACCAAGGAACTTTCAAACGTTCCTTCAAGTTGAATGATCTGGTTGATGACGAAAACATTCAGGCTACTTACAAGGATGGTGTTTTGAGCATCTCTGTTCCCAAAAAGGAACCGGTGCAGCCCAGAAAAATTGAAGTAGCCGTTCACTAATCACTCATTGTCTACTCCTTCTAATTGTTGATTTGTGGTATTTAGCGGTCGGCAGAATGTCGACCGCTAATTTTTTCTGTAAAATCAATCCGACCAACGAGCCAGAATTAACGTTCTGACTACGTATTCCGATTTCCGGACACAATCATCATCTTTCTGATTTGATTCAGAAGTGCCGCCAATTGAAAATGATTTCAAATCAAAAGCCCAAAGGAAAAAGATCTGCGGATGTACTGCTTGAAGGTCTGCCGTACATTCTTCAATTTCGGGGAAAGATAATCGTGGTCAAGTATGGCGGTAATGCGATGCAGTCAAAGGAACTGCAAGAAGCATTCTGCCGCGATATTGTGATGATGAAAAGCGTTGGTTTGAACCCGATCATTGTGCATGGAGGCGGACCTCAAATCAGTAAAGCGATCGAACAAGCTGGCCTTCAATCTAATTTCGTTCAGGGGTTGAGAATCACTGATCGACAGACTATGGATATTGTCGAAAGGGTAGTGATTGATGAAATTAATCATGATTTGGTTCAGATGATTTCCGATCAAGGTTGGCCGGCGTTTGGGTTGGGAGCTGGGTTGAAGGGTGGTTTGATTCGAGCTCGAAAACTCACTCTCACGGTTGTTGATCCCGAATCGTTGATGCCTGTTGATTTTGGATTTGTCGGTGAGGTTGAAAACGTTGTAACTGAAAAGTTAGGGCTCGATGCGGCCGATAGCGAGATACCTGTGATTGCACCAATCGGAATTGACAGTATCGGACAAAGCTACAACATTAATGCTGACACAGTTGCCGGTGCGGTGGCTGAGGCCGTTCAAGCCGAAAAGCTTGTCATATTGACAAACATGCCAGGGATTTTGGACCAAGCGGGCCAATTGATTTCCTATCTGACCACTGATGAACTGGATTCACTGGCGCGCAATCAAATCATATCCGATGGAATGCTTCCAAAAGTTCGGTGCGCTCAGCACGCACTTGAAGGTGGAGTACACACAGTCCAGATCATCGATGGGCGTATCCCTCACTCTGCATTACTTGAAATATTCACCGATAAGGGTGTCGGCACACTAATTGCCAACTCCCACTCTGATTGATTCAAATCGAATCTACCGATTGGGCGGCTGACTTTCTTCGGTCAGCTGTCTTGCCTTCTGGATAAACCAGATAGCCGCGAACATCGCTACCGTGGCCAGCCACACGAACAGGGGCAGGACCTCACCATGTGCGTATGCGCCAATCAATATTCCAAAAATTGTGGCAGAGTAAGAAACCTGGCTAGAAAATAGAGCACCTGAAATTTTTATCAGGTAGTAGAACAAAGAAAATGCAATGGCCGTTAAGACTCCGTGGTACAGAATCAACAGCGCAATCAGCGGTTCTGCATTCCATAACTCGAAAAATGGTGCAAAAAAGATATTGACAAAAAGCATCGTAGTTGCGGCAGCAATGATCATTGCCACTGACAATTCCAGGGTATGTAGCGAGTGGGGGCGACGGAGTGCAGCGTAAACAATATTAACTGCGTAAAACGCTGGTGTCAAAAGTCCTAGAAGTATCGCCCATACCGGAGCTTTCATCTGCGCCACCGATTCGGGCATCAGAATAAGCAGCATCCCAATGAATGCGAGCAATATTCCTAGTGTCTTAAGTGGATGGTATTTTTCCACCTTGACTACCATGCCAGATAAATAGGTAAAGATGGGAGCAACAGCAATCAGAATTGCCATCAACCCGGCTGGAATCCATGAAACTGCGTAGTACATGATCGTTGTGGGAAGAGCAGAACCCGACACTCCGCAAACGATATAGAAGAAAATATGTCGCCTTGGCGGGAGCTTGCGACCGGAAACAAAATTGATAATGATCAGCACCGATGCTGCGATGCTCAGAATCCAGAATGAATAGCTTAGGGGGTGGACACCGGTCGCGATCACATATTTGGCTATGCTAGGCACCCCACCCCACAACAAGCCAAGTAATAGCAGGATGCATACTGGTACGATCCGAACTATCCAAGGATGTTGCAGGAGTCGCGCGTACATCACCGATCAGAACGAGAAGAAAAATTGAGGCTGCGGTTTGTGTGATTCCTATTGAGCGGTTTTAGTTCGAACAGAAACTAACTTTCATCGTCGTCTTCTTCAGGAACAAAAACCAGCGCAATTCCATTATTGCAATAGCGCTTCCCTGTAGGCTTCGGGCCGTCATTAAACACGTGCCCGTGGTGTCCGCCACATCGAGCGCAGTGATACTCCGTTCGTGGCAAAATTAATTTGAAATCTGTTTTGGTTTCAAGGTTGCCTTCAATCGAAGAATGAAAGCTGGGCCAGCCCGTTCCACTGTTAAACTTGGCAGTCGAGTGAAACAGCGGTAGCCCGCATCCCTTACACTGATAAACGCCTTTGCGATGTTCACTATTCAGGCTACTGCTGAATGGCTGTTCAGTACCTTCTCTGCGTAATACTCGGAATTCTGCTGGACCTAGAATGGCTTGCCATTCCTGGTCGGTTTTTTCAATTTTTTCAATCATATGGCGTATGCAATTTTGACGGGAAACAGTAATTTTGTCAGGTAATCAAGATAATAGCTATTTTGCATGAAGAGACAAAATCTTAAACTAGTATTTCAGGAAATTTTAATAAAATTTCGCCGAAGCACACACATTGTGGTTAATTCGCAACCTAACAGCGGGCATTCCGATTGAATACACCATTAGCCCCGTTTCTCGGACTGAGCGACCGTGCAAGAGGCGTCACTCTCGTACTGACAGCGGGCGTATTTTGGAGCTTTGCCGGACTTGCTGTACGGCTGATTGAAGATGCTAACGAATGGCAGATTCTATTTTTTCGTTCCGTCTCTCTGATCGCCTTCCTTAGTCTCTACTTTATCGTCATTCGTCGCAGAAAAACCATTCAGGTTTTTAAGGAATGTGGCTGGGCCGGATTTTTTGCCGGTTTAGCCCTTGGCACCGCCTTCTGTGCATGGATCCATGCACTCACTCACACGACGGTAGCGAATGCTTTGTTTCTATTGTCTACTTCGCCATTTTTTGCTGCCTTGCTAGGGTGGTGGATACTTGGAGAAAAAGTATCTGTGGCACTTTTCTGGTTTATCGCGCTGGCGATATTTGGTGTCGCAATTATGGTGATGGAAGGATATCAACTCGGGACATTGTTTGGCACGATTATGGGGGTCACCGCTGCCATCGGATTTGGACTCTTTGCAGTTTTGTTGCGCAAAGGTCGCTCCAGTGATTTGGTGCCTGCAGTATTTTGGGCTGGATTCTGGGCAATTGTAATTTCGGGAACAGTCATCTTCTTTTCATCTGCCAGATTTGAAATTACAGCTAACGATATGCTTTACTGTGCACTGATGGGAGTGTTTCAAGTCGGTATGGGGCTCATCATATTTACCCGAGGTGCACGTTATCTTCCAGCTGCAGAAATCACACTACTGTCGTTAACGGAAATCGTACTCGGTCCGCTTTGGGTTTGGCTGGTGATAGGCGAAGTCCCGGGTCTACTAACGGTAATTGGCGGCTTTGTTGTCCTTTCGTCAATCGCCGGACAGGCTTTCTATACGATTCGTAGCCCCTAATAGTGGTTCGCATGGGATATTGGGTTAGAGTGAGGTCTGTTATTCAATCGCGATTTCCATTTCGTAAAATAACGTTGATGTTAAGAAAACATACCCGCGAATTGAATGTATTCAATTCAAACTAGCGAGGCAACACTCCTATCGTCGATTAAACGAATAATTCGTGCAATTCCTGGGTAGTGCAGCAGGGCAATGAAAATCCAGTAGTTGGAAAATGGAGAACCCAAATCATTTCTGGCAAGAGTGGACTATCAAAGTACTCTCTGGTGCGTATTTTTCAGGTGTTGCGGGAATTTTCGCGGGTTGATATTATTTACAGAACAGTGGTGAGAGTGGACTGAAAATATGGCTTGGTGGGGACGAGCTTTAGGTGGTACGATGGGGTTTGCTTTTGGTGGCCCGATTGGTGCCATTCTAGGATATGTCGTTGGGGGATTTTTCGATAAGGGGTTAAAGAAAAATTTAGAAGACGGCTTTAGTCCAAATGACCGACGTCAAGTCGCGTTCTATGCGTCCACATTTTCGGTGCTGGGCTATATTTCCAAAATTGATGGATATGTCAGTCCTCATGAAATCAAGTTTGCCGAGTTCGTTATGGAGCGAATGTCGCTCACAGAAGAGCAGCGTGAATTTGCCATCAATCTCTTTAGGGAGGGTAAGAAAGACAATTTTGAATTGATGCCGGTACTGCAGCAGTTCGCCAAAGAGTGTGGTAATCGACGTAGCGTGAAGAGAGTGTTTCTTGAGATTCAAATATCTGGCGCTATGGCGGATGGAAAGCTGGACGATATTGAGATCGATGTCCTACGAACGATTGCTGATGTACTAGGACTCGGCCGAGAGTTTCCTGGCATTCTCGAGAGTATAACCAGGGGTTCAGCAGGCTCTTCTTCCGGTGAAACCAGGTCTCTCGCGGAAGACTATAAACTGCTCGGATTGTCTGAAGGCGCCACCAGCGAAGAAGTCAAGCGAGCTTATCGTCGAAAAATGAGTCAATACCACCCGGATAAGCTGGTGGCAAAAGGATTGCCCGAAGAAATGATGGATATTGCCACGGAGAAAACCAAACAGTTCCGGGCGGCATACGACAGAATTCAGAAAAATCTAAAGGCTAGAGCTACTGTTCACTAGCCAATGTAGCGAGTAGTATCGCTAGTTCATTTCAAATTAACGTAAGTAAAAGGAGATAACAATGCCTAAGGCAATGCGAGTCTATGAGAACGGAGAGGCATCTCTGATGAAATGGGAGGATGTCGACCCTGACAGTCCCAAAAATGGTGAGGTGCTGGTGCGGCATACAGCCGTCGGTCTGAATTTCATTGATGTTTACTTTCGTGCAGGTGTTTATCCAGCTCCCGGATTTCCATTTACCCCAGGCCTTGAAGGTGCTGGAGTAGTTGAGACAACAGGATCAGATGTCACAGATCTCTCAGTAGGAGACCGAGTGGCGTACGCGTCGCCCCCGCTTGGCGCCTATGCCGAGGTACGCTGCATGCCAGCCGACCGGGTGGTGAAAATTCCTGACGATATCGACGACGAAACAGCTGCTGCAATGATGTTGAAAGGTCTAACCGCTCAATACTTACTGCGTCAGGTATACAAAGTTCAATCCGGCGATACGATTCTTTTCCACGCAGCTGCTGGTGGCGTGGGTCTGATCGCCTGCCAATGGGCAAAACACTTAGGAGCAACGGTCATCGGAACCGTCAGTACTGAAGAGAAAGCTGAAAAAGCCGAGGCTCATGGATGTGATTTTCCAATTTTATATACGAAGGAAAATTTCGTTCAGCGCGTTCAGGAGATAACCGACGGAAAGGGAGTGCCTGTGGTATACGACTCCGTTGGACTCACTACGTTCGAAGGGTCGCTTGATTGCCTGCGTCCAAAAGGTGTGCTGGTCAGCTTTGGCCAATCATCAGGAGAAATTGAGAATTTCAATCCAGTTTTACTTCGGGTGAAGGGCTCGCTGTTTTTAACTCGTCCGACGCTAATGACCTATACCGCTGAGCGCGATGATCTGGTTTCTATGACAGAAGAACTGATTTCAGTGATCACATCCGGTGCTGTAAAGATTTCGATCAATCAGCGATATGCATTATCCGATGCAGTTCAGGCACACACTGATCTGGAATCTCGCAAGACTCAAGGTGCGACTGTATTGCAAGTCTGAGGTATTGCTTAATCTTAAATCAACCCATGGAAGGGCTGAACATCAACCATGTCTCCAGGGCTCGCCGTTGTGTCATTGTCATCAAGCAAAACAAAGCAGTTTGCTTGTGACATGCTGCTAAGCAGTCCTGATCCTTGTTGACCAGTACTGGACACGACAGGATTGCCGAGTTCATCGCGACTCAGAATTGCTCGGTAAACTTCAGCTCGATTTGGTTTCTTCCTGAATGCCGTGGTCGCCCTAGCCTTCAAAACTGGGGTAGGGTGTAGATTATGCTCACCCATCAATTTACGAAGTGCCGGTAGTAGCAGGCGGTAGTACGTTACCATGACGGCCACGGGATTACCGGGCAATCCGAAAAATAAAGCATCTCCTATCCTGCCAAATGCAAAAGGTCGGCCCGGTCGGATGGCAATTCGCCAAAGGTCAATGGATCCCAGGCGTTCAAGTGCTCTGATGACGAAGTCAGCGCTGCCAGTTGATACACCACCTGAAGTGATGATCAAATCAGCCTTTTTGCGGGCACTTGAGAGTGCTTCAAGAGTCTTGTCGTAGTCGTCTGGAATGACGCCAAGATTGATTACATCCGCACCTGAATTCTGAAGTAAACCCATCAGAACATATCGGTTGCTGTCGTATATTGAACCCGCGACCAGTGTTTCTCCAGCATTCATGAGTTCGTCTCCAGTGGAGAAAACCGCGGCAATCGGTTTTCTGACCACTTCAACTCGCCCAATTCCAGTCGATGCCAGTACGCCCAATTCAGCAGGACCAAGTTTTGTGCCTGAATCAACAGTGATGTCGCCGCGCTTGAGATCTTCTCCGGATTGTCTGACATTCGTAAACGCCTTGTGTCCAGCATTGATGATCGCCTGATCACCTTCGACTGTGACATCTTCCTGAATGATGACCGAATCAGTCCCTTTTGGCATCATGGCTCCAGTCGTTACCCGTACTGTCTGATTTTCTTCGCAAATTCCATGCCAAGGTTTGCCAGCGAGAGCTTCCCCTACGATTTTGAATGCCTTGGTGTCTGTGCCTGGCAGTGCCTGTCCTGCAATTGCGAAGCCATCCATGGCAGAATTTGCATGCGGTGGAACGTCGATGGAAGAAGTTGCAGCATTTGCAAGAACCCGCCCCAGCGCTTTGGGCAATGAGACAACTTCCGTGGTACTGAGAGGACGGATTTGATCAAAAACCCGTTTTTCGGCTTCGGCAATGGGCACCAAACCGGACCTTGGGTCGAAACAGTCATTGAAATTTTGGGATTGTTGTTTCACTTTGATTCGCTCAAATAGCCATCACTCTCATTAGAAGGGAAGCGGTAAAGATTTGTGCATCTTTAGCAGAGTAGTCGCAAATAGACGATTTCGCTTAAAATTTTAATTGAAAATTCACAACGGCAGAAGAATGCAGTATGAACGAAGATACCTTTAACCTACAAATTCGTAAATTTCTAAAAAAAGTTGGCATCCAATCGCAGCGACAGATTGAACTGGCGGTTCGAGAAGCCATTGAATCCGGTCAGCTGACTGGTTCCGAAACGCTTAAAGCAAAAGTTCAGCTTACGGTCGATGGAATTGATGTAGACCACACTATTGAAGACACAATCGCACTGGAATAACCCGCGAGTTCAGTCAAGTTCAATCGCGTATCGGCTAAGCGGAGGAATTTTCCCAATTAACTGCCGGTCTAGCAGGAACTTGGCAAATCGTTCGTAGCGCGCCTGGTCGATCGCTCCGGGGCGAAGCGCAAACCGGGGTAAAGTGTCGCGCCAAGCGCGTCGGTTTAGTTCGTCATCCAGCTGACGGTCGTAGCTGATGAAATTTTCCCATGCCAGTTCCGGGTGATTGATCATGTACTGCACACCCCTTTCCAGTGCGTCAATAAATTTTCGCATGCGAGGGTCTGCAATATTGTCCTGATGGGCTACGATGATCAGTTCATCATATGCGGGAATTCCTTCTTCTTCCAGATAGAACGCTCGCCCTGGAACACCATGAATATCCATCTGATTGATTTCGAAATTTCGATAAGCTCCGATGACAGCATCGACCTGTTTGGACATCAGTGCAGGTGACAACGAAAAATTGACGTTGATCAGTGTTACTTCGTCAATCGTCAAACCGTTCTCTTCAAGTACGGATGCCAGCAGCGCATCTTCAAAACCGGCCACTGAGTAACCAACTTTGCGGCCTCTAAGATCGCTAATCTGATTGATGTCTGAATCTGCCAGCACTACGATGCAATTGAGAGGTGTTGCCACCAAGGTACCAATTCTCACTAGTGGCAGACCCTGATCAACTTGCAGGTGCAATTGCGGCTGGTAGGAAATTGCGACCTGCGCCTTTTTGGCGGCTACCAATTTTGGCGGGTCGTTCGGATTGGCAGGCGCAATTAGTTCCACATCCAACCCAACTTCTTCAAAGAAGCCTTGTGCATCCGCAACGTATAACGGACCATGATCGGGATTCACGTACCAGTCGAGCAGTACAGTAAAGTTTTCCTCCGCATGGCTGGTATTGATTACGGCCAGACACAGGAGGATAGTCATCAGTGTAAGTATCTTTTTCATAGTTGAATTAAGTTGTTTCAAGATTGGTTTCTGACTGCCAGAACACTGTTCGTTTAACCAGATAATCAATTCCAAAATAAAGAAAAACTGCAAAAGCTGCGAGCACCAGTAGTGCAGCGAACATCAGATCAACCTGAGTTCTAGCATTGGCATGCAGCATCAGATAGCCGAGTCCAGTACTCGACCCTACCCATTCCCCGACTACGGCACCGATTGGAGCGATTGCAGCAGCAATTCGAAGACCTGACCCCAGCGAAGGCAAAGCTGCAGGTAATCGAATGTACTTGAGTGCGGTGTGATTTGAAGCACCCATAATTCTGGCGAGGTTGATCCAGCCAGAGTCTGTGTTCCGCAATCCGTCGTAAAGTGCGGCAGTTACGGGGAAGTAAATAATGAGAGTGGCCATTGCAATCTTTGACCCTATACCAAAACCAAGCCACAGCATCAAAACTGGTGCAATCGCAAATACAGGCAAAGCCTGACTTGCAACCAGTACAGGTAAAAACCAGCTCCGTACAGGTCGAAAACGAAGTATTGTCCAGGCACTCAGGGCTCCTATGGTACATCCCAGGAGTAGTCCGAGTACGATTTCAACCATTGTTACGCCCGCGTGGAACATGATCTCATTAAAATGCCGAAAGAGTGCCTGACCTACATCGTAAGGCGGTGGCAATATGAACGTGGGTGCTTGGGTTAACCAGACAACCAGTTGCCACAGAACAATCAAAACAGCAATAATGACAGCAAATCTACGCAGCATGCTGATTGACTTCTGGATGATTGAGTTGGTGCATCAGTTGAGTATAAGATTCACCCATTCGACCGTCTGCCAGTTGGCGCGGTGGATCCCCAGGAGGTGTAACTGGACTTGCAACCTGAGCCGGACGTCCATCTAGAACGAAAATCTGATCTGCCATTCGAAGTGCTTCGAGAGGGTCGTGTGTTACGAGCAGAGTCGTACGATTGGCCAGCAAACGGCTAGCTAATCCTTGAAGTTGATAGCGGGTGCTTGCATCAAGACCCGAAAATGGTTCGTCGAGCAGATTCACAGGTCGCCGTTCCGCTAAAGTGCGTGCAAGTGCTACGCGTTGTCGCATTCCACCAGAGAGTTCATGAGGATAGCGGTTCTCGACTCCTTCGAGTTCTACATCCTTTAGAAGTTGTCGTGCCTGATCTCGATCTTGTTTGGTACGGTTGCCACGAAGCAGAGAACCAAGATTGATATTGTCAATAATCTTCAGCCATGGTAGCAGCAGGTCCTGCTGTGCCATCCATGCGATTCGTCCACCTAGAGGTAATTCGTCATCAGCGATAACTGAGCCACGCGCGACGTTTGACGGTAGAAGGCCGGCAATGAAATGCAGTAGTGTCGATTTTCCAGAACCACTTTTACCAAGAAGACAGATCATTTTGCCGGATTCTAGTTCCAGCGAAAAGTCTTCGAAAACGCATTCGTTTCCATAGCTGAGGCTAAGCTTCAACGCGACGGAAGTCATCGGATTTTGTTTAACCTGCCCGCGCTCGCAGAAAAGGCAGTCTCGAAATTTTGGACCACTCGATCTGTGTATTCTTTGTTTGCCTAAACGATGCTACGATTCTTGCTGTGATGTCATCGATGCTGGCAAGGTCATCCAATACGTCTTCGGATACTTGCTGTGCAGCCGTAAGTACGTCATCGGGAAACTGACGTACTTGTACACCGTGCTTCTCAACCAGTTTCTTCAGTGCTGGTGGATTGGCCCAATCAATTTCGGTAAGTGCAAAACTGTGCTCTGCCAGGCAGGCGATTTCGATGATGTTCCGAACGTCTTCAGGAAGACTATCCCAAAGGTCCCGATTAACCAAAAATTCTGCAGCGCCATTTGGTTCGTGAAATCCGGGAGCATAGTAGTAAGGTGTACTCTTGTAGAAACCCATTGCGAGGTCTGACCAGGGCCCAAGCCATTCGGCTGCATCAACCACACCTGAGTGGAGTGACGTAGCGATATCAGGCGGCGGAATGTTGACTGTCAGTGCACCGAGGCGTCGAAATACTTCGCCGCCCAGTCCAGGCATTCGATATTTCAGTCCCCTCAAGTCTTCGAGTGAGTGAATCTCTTTTCTGAACCAGCCACCCATGCCAATGCCTGTATTCGATGCAAGGAAAGGCTTCACACCAAACGGTGCATAGAGTTCGTCCCACAAAGCTTGCCCACCATTGTGATAAATCCAGACCATATGTTCCTGAGGTATCAAGCCAAAGGGAACTGCGGTGAACATCGCACTGGCGCGCATTTTCCCCTGCCAGAAAAATGAAGCCGTGTGTCCCAAGTCTGCGGTACCACTGCCCACGGCATCCAGTACCTCAAAGGCAGATACCAGTTCACCTGCACCGTAAATCGTGATTTTGATTTTTCCACCGCTCAACTGCTCGATTCGCTTTGCCAGCCGGGCGGCTGTTGCACCGGTTCCTGGACTGTTCTTGATCCAGGACAATGTCATGCTTAGTTTCAGCTGTTCGGAGGCATAGGCAGGAGTTAGTGCGAGCGCTGAGGCACCAACTCCTGTAGCTTTAAGAAAATTCCTTCTTTTCACTTGGTACTCTCCTGGTCCCAAAACCGATGGAAATGGTGAACTGGGCCATGACCAGACCCGATATTTAATTTGTAAGCATCTTCAATTGCTTCGCTGATGAACTGCTTCGCTAATTCAACGGACAAGCTCAATCCGCATTTTCTCGCCAAAAATGCACAGACAGCTGAGGATAAAGTGCAGCCTGTTCCATGCGTGTTCCCAGTAGTTAATCTGGGATAGGTCAGTGAAATTGAGTTGTTGCCATCGTGAAATATATCCGTACTTTCGGAGTCTGAGGAGCTGTGTCCGCCTTTTAGGAGTACGGAACCGCAGCCGAGTGATAACAGACGCTGAGCTGCGTCATGCATATTCGATTCAATGTAGGCGGGTTTGCGTCGAAGCAGCCGGGCTGCTTCAGGTATGTTGGGTGTAATTATTGAAGCCATAGGAATCAAGATGGACTTCAGCGCCTCAATTGCTTCATCCTGCAGGAGCGGATCACCGCTTTTGGCCACCATGACTGGATCCAGAACAATGTGGCCGATTTCGTGCTTGTTCAAAGAATTAGCGACAGATTCAATAATTTCAGATTTGTGTAACATTCCAATTTTGACAGCATCGACGTCCAGATCGGATGCGACAGTATCTATTTGCTGAACGATGAATTCAGGTGAAACCTCGTAAATTCCTGTAACGCCACAGGTATTCTGGGCAGTTAGAGCTGTAATGACACTGGCACCGTATACACCCAATGCTGAAAACGTCTTCAGATCAGCCTGAATTCCGGCCCCACCACCACTGTCGGATCCGGCAATTGTCAACGCAATCGGGGGATAACTCATGGACTCAAATTCCCGTCGTTTGATATGAATAAATCGTGTTTCTGAGTTCGCGAGCAACAGTTTCGGGGCTATCAGATTCGCAGATTGCCGAAACCACTGCCACGCCGTCAACTTCAGTTGAAAGTACAGATTCCAGATTAGTCTGGTTAATACCGCTGATAGCGATTATTGGACAGCCTGCTCCGCGAGACCTCAGGTATCTGACGATGTCTTTCAGTTTTGTGAGACCAATTGGAGGATCGGGATTGGTTTTACTTCGAGTCGCAAAGACACCGCCAACACTCAAGTAGCTCAGTTCCTGAGTGGGTGCGTTTTCAGCTTCTTCCATTGATCGCACGGTCAGACCTATTTGAGCGTCGGGTCCGAGTACTTCCCGAGCTTCGTGCACTGAGACATCGTCCTGGCCGAGGTGAATACAGTTTATGCCTGCGGCAGCCGCAACTTCGAGCCGATCGTTTACAAACACTGGCACATGAAGGGGACGAAGTGCTTGATCGACTTGCGCCGCGAGTTCAGTGTAGTTTTGATCACACATCAATTTGCTTCTGATCTGAACCGTTGATACACCACCTGTGACCGCGTTTTTTGCAATATCGACTGGACTTTGGTGTCGACACTGTTCCGGATTAATAACCAGATATAGAGATGGATCAATCTCCTGCATCGGATATTCCGGGGGCATCAGTCTCTAGTGGACTTGCATCGGTTTCGAGTTTTAAATTACTCAAGCAATCCAGGAAAGTAGCCAAAAAGGTCCCTGGACCTTTGGCTATATTGGATGCTCTCTCACCAAAAATTCCGTAAAGATACAAGGTTTTCAATGCTGCACTGAACGGGTCCTTATATACAGTCAGCATAGCCGCTACTAAAACTGACAGTGTGCAGCCCGTCCCCGAGACCTGACTCATCCAAGGGTGCCCGAGTTTTTTCAGCTGGCAACTCCTTCGAGCTGAATCCACCCAATCAATTTCCCCTGTGGTCATTAGGACAGTGCCATATGAACCACACAATTCAGATTTGTCTTTACCCAAATGTTGGCAAAGGGCATTTATTTCAGCATGATTTCCACGGATTACCGCTGGATGGTGTTCCATTAGTTCTTCGCAAAAATCCAGGCGAAGATTGGAGCGCTCTATGAGGGTGGCATCCAGTACCCACGGAATTGATTTGGTGTTGGCGCACTTTGCAGCGATTCGGATTGACCGTCGCCTTTCGTTGTTAAGCATGCCGAGATTAATACTGAGTGCGTTCGCTGATTCAGTGAATTCGGTTACTTCAAAGGGGTCATTGGTCATCGAAGGCTGTGCACCAACTGCAAGCAATGCGTTTGCTGCAATAGGTGCTGCAACTTCGTTGATGATGCAGTGTACTCTAGGTTTGGTGTGGAAAACTTCGACGAAGGATTGGATGGATTCCAATTCCTCTCTGATTTCTTCGATTTCAGTCATCAAACTCCGCTCGCGGTTGGTTGCAATTCATTGCAGCGAGGGAAAGAGAATGATCGGTAAGCAGAATCTGAATGCATCCTGATTCCCTACGCCAGCACTATCTGGATCAGGTTCAACGGGTTGGTAAAGTCCTATTTCTCAGCCCTCATGGGCACCCCGTCAAGATGTGTTACATATTGTAGCACTGACATTTGTCTTGTGAGTGCTTTTGGCAAAGCTGAATCCCAGATCACAGTGTTCTTCTAAATACAAACATTTTGTGTCATCTTCATTCGGACACTCCGATTGTGTTGTATGTTGACTGAATGCTTCCATCCTGGAACCATGATCCCATGTTTTTCCTCAGTGGGGTCTGTTCAATTCAGTTCCGAATAGAGTCACATTTACGAGTAGTTGCGAGTTTGTGCACGACAGTTAGACTGCTAATTTTTTTCAACTTTTGGTGAGTAGTGAGTCGTTTGAATGACAGCGTTTCGAGGGTAGGGTGTGAAATAGATGACGGGTTCATTGATATTCTAGTGTTCCCGAACGGGTAATCTGTCAATAAAAAGTCTTAATCTGGTATAAAATTTACCGTACGGTGTTATTCAATATGTTCAAAATGAAGAAATCAATAAACATTACTGTACGGTAACTTTTGAAATGAAGCATTCAACAAATTCCATTGGTTCTCTTGTACGACAAACAAGAAAGCTACAAGGCCTTACGCAGAGCGATCTTGCTCTCGTTTGTGGTACCGGGAAAAGGTTTATTGTTGACTTGGAGAAAGGCAAGTCTACGTGTGAATTCGCAAAGGTGCTCAACACTCTGCAGACGCTTGGAATTGAAATTCAACTGATTCCGCCGTCTACATATGATATTGAATGAGTCGCACTCTCGACATTTACTTATCCAACAAACTGGTTGGGCATCTAATACAGAAGAAGTCTGGGCAGATTGTTTTTCAATATGCCAGGCAGTGGTTGGATGACATTGGCTCATTTGCCATATCGACATCGTTACCGCTTGGAAGTGCGCCATTCAACCAGAAAGAATGTAGAGGTTTTGTCTCGGGTATTCTACCGGAAGAATACAATCGCAGACTAATCGCTCGTAATCTTGGCATAAGTGCGCAAAACGACTTTGCGATGCTCGAAAAAATTGGGGGAGAATGTGCAGGTGCTCTGACATTCTTACCGAAAGGAATGCTACCTTCGGAAACCAATTTTAAGTATCAACCATTAGACGAATCAGACTTGGTTGACATTTTGAAACGCCTACCAACACGCCCGTTGCTTGCCGGCGAATCAGGAGTTCGAATCTCATTAGCCGGTGCACAAGAAAAAATCGCTTTGCGAGTTGATCAGGAAGGGCATTTTTCACTTCCTCTCAATGGAGCGCCCAGTACACATATTTTGAAACCGGCCATTGAGCGATATCCCAACATCGTTAGTAACGAGTCATTTAGCTTGACACTCGCTAGATCGATAGGAATTCCTACTGTTGATGCTGCCGTTAAACATGTTCAAAATCTCCAGTTCATTCTAGTAAAACGCTACGACCGAAAAATTGCATCCGGTAAAGAATTTCCCATGAGACTGCATCAGGAGGACTTTTGCCAGGCGTTGGGCATTCCGCCAGAACGAAAATATCAAAGTGAACGTGGTCCGGGATTAACTGACTGTGTCAAATTACTACGGGCAGTCTCCAGTATGCCGGCGGTTGACATTCAGATATTTCTGAAACTTGTTATATTCAATTTGGTTATTGGCAATTGTGACGCACACGGAAAAAATTTTTCTTTGCTGTTTACCGAGCAAGGCGGATCAATATCGACCCGATTGGCTCCAGCTTATGACGTGCTGTCAACTGATTACTATGACGAGCTTACGAAAGTAATGGCAATGAAAGTGGGTAAGTCGAATCAATTTGATCACTTGAGAATCAATGATTTCGAGCGATTTGCAATTGCGTCGGAAATTAGTGTTGCTGGATTTAAAAACTTGATTGTCGAGGTTGCCGGAAACGTTAGAGACACTCTATCTGCCGCAATTGGAGAATTTCCTGACATCCAGGCATTAGGCTCTCGTATTGACAAAAGAGCAGCTCGACTGATAGAGTTGTCAAAGGGGTAAGTTTTGATTGCAGAGGACTGCAATCGCACAATAAGTCTGGTTACGTACGGCTCGGAATCACGTTGCCGTGTGTTTCACCATTTCTTTAAATTCGCTGGCTAAAGAATGAAATCGAATCGGCCGTACCAGCCCTGTTCGATTTTTTGCAGGTCCATTAGCAGTTCATCTTTATAAATCCAGTCTTGTGAATTGTGAGCCTGCTGGTCTGGAAAGTAAATCTGTGTGGTCAAAAGACGCGTACCTTCTCCCTGAACCTTGACGTGGATATGCTCCGTTCGTCCGGTATAGATTGTTGGTCGAATCGTGATGAATTGATAACTGCCTGCAGAATCTGTGTACTGATGCCCGCGATAGCGATAACCAACGTTATCATATCGACCATTTTCGTCACAATGCCAGATGTCAATGACTGCACCAGGGACTGGACGACAATCAGAGGCCATGACCAGACCTTCGAGCACCAGTGTTGAACCCTTGGTATCAGGTTCTCTCAAATCAGTGCGAAGCGGTGTTGAAGGTGTATAAAACGGACCTGCTGTCGATGAGCGGGTACCCGAGGTACAAGGTTTGAGAGGCTGGAGTTCAAGACTGCGATCGGCCGCGGGTCCTGAGAACGTATAACCGATGGATTTACTGTATGCACTTTTCGAAAGAGGTATCGCCAGGCACGCAACTGCAATGCTGTTCAGAATACGTCGACGGGTGTTGAATGTAGAAGACATTTTTTTCTGATGAATACGGTAGAGGTAACTAGTCAAATTCTTCAACATTGATGATAGCAGAGAACTGACAAAATATTGAATTGAGCATGTAATTTGTTTAATTTTGGGAGCTACAAGTCCCTTTCACCATACAGAATTCTCTTCCGCTAGACATCTAAAGTCGCTGTGAATTCGGCTATCATTCTCGACTGATTTTCTTACCGCGCGAGCAATACATGACAGAGGCATTGCCATTTGAAAATCTGAATATCGCACGTATAGAGACATTCGCCAAACTGAAGGTTGGATTTGTTCGAGTTGTTGCTGATACAGGTGATGAAGGTTGGGGACAGGTATCGACCTATAACGCTGATATCACCTGTCAGATCTTGCACCGCCAAGTTGCTCCCTGGGCACTGGGTGAAGGTACCGGCAATTTGGACTTGCTGCTTGACACAATCTATGAACGGGAACATAAGTTTCCCGGGAGTTACATGTGTCGCGCATTGGCTGGCCTAGATACAGCAATCTGGGATCTTCGCGGAAAGAGGCAGGGAAAACCGGTCGTTGAACTTCTAGGTGGAACACCTGGTCGACTTAGAGTCTACGGTTCTTCCATGAAGCGAGATATTACACCCGAGCAGGAATTGAGGCGATTCCAGATACTTCGCGATGCTTATGGATATGACGCGTTCAAATTTCGTGTGGGAGATGAATGCGGGCAAGATGTGGATCGTTGGCCGGGTCGAACTGAAGCGATTGTGCCCTGTATTCGAAAAGGACTTGATGAACAGGTTGCCTTGCTCGTTGATGCCAACAGCGGATTTTCACCATCGCGAGCGATTGAAGTCGGACGAATGCTGGAAGACAATGGAATTTCGCATTTCGAGGAGCCTTGTCCTTACTGGGAACTCGAACAGACCAAGCAGGTAACGGATGCGCTGAATATCGATGTGACGGGAGGGGAACAGGATTGCTATTTACCAACTTGGCGTCGTATGATCGAGATGCGAGCGGTTGATATCGTGCAACCAGATATCTGTTATGTCGGCGGCATTTCAAGAGCGCTCCGCGTCTCGGAAATGGCCAAGCCAGCTGGATTACCAGTTACTCCGCATGCAGCCAATTTGTCTATGGTCACAATTTTCACCATGCATTTTTTAAAAGCTATAGAAAACGCGGGGAAATATCTTGAACTTGCAATCGAAGGCGAGGACGTCTATCCCTGGCAACAGTGTTTGTTTGTCAACCCGCCTTTCGATGTTGTTGATGGTCACGTCACTGTTCCTTCCCAACCCGGCTGGGGAGTTGAGATAAATTCGGATTGGCTGAAGAGTGCCGAGTATCAGAAAAGTGAGCTAAGTTGATTACTGACTAGGGTTGTGGCACAGACTCCAGAAGCCCTCCTCTAGGACGGTTGCTGCACGAAAAGTTTCCTTTAACTCTTCAATTCGCGCCATACCTCCTCGCTCGCGGCTGATACGTTCCAGCACGCTGATCGATTTTATGGCCAGTTTCTGGTATTCTTCTGAACTGTACATTTCGATCCATTCTTGATAAGGATTTTCTTCAAGCACCGACCCATAATCCAAGGCAAGTCGGTTACCAATTTCAGCGTATCCAACCACACACGGCATCAAAGCGACGTAGAGGTCGAGAACATCACCGGCCAGTCCTTTATCCAGTACATACCGGGTATAGGCAAGATTGGCCTGTGCTTCCGAGGAGTTTTCAAGCTGCGCCTGCGACACACCGAAACGTTCACTGAACAGAACATGCAAATTCATCTCTGTGTTCAGGGTTGAATGAAGTATTTCAGTTGCCCATTGCATCTCTGACACACTACTCGATTTGTACACCGCTATGGCCCATGCCCTTGAAAAATGAATTAGAAAAATATAGTCCTGCTCCAGGTAGTAACGAAACGACTCAATCGGTAAGGTGCCAGCACCTACTTCGTTGACAAAGTCGTGATGACAGTAGGCTTCCCACTCATCGACACAGGCACGTTTGAGTTGATCAAAAATAGAAGTAGCATAGAGATTTTTATTCATTTGACAGATGCGGAACGTCGACGAACTCCAAATTCAGACAGTGAGACCGTTAGGTGAAAAATCAGTGCAATTGTACTTGCTTGCCCGCATTGGGATTTTCGACAATGCCACTTGCGAGTTTCCTTTGATAGTTGTGATACTAGAAGGAGTGACCTTACTTTTGGTAGCGCGAGCGATGAGTTTGAAATATATATTACAGATCTTACACGAGTTGATAACCACCATCAGCCCGCGTTCAGGCGGATAGACCATCCACGTAACGCTCATTCTAAAATCTGCAACGATTTAGCTTATTGTGTAGAAAGTACGTAGTTCACCAAATTAATCTTTAGTCATGAATGAGCGAGTCACAGCGGAAAACTGGTACAAAACAAAGAAATTAGCAGATGAAGTGACCCTGATCTACGAATATTGGATCAAGGAATTCTACCGCTGTAATATTTGGTATGTGAGAGGCCGAGACCGCGATATGCTGGTTGACAGCGGTATGGGTGTAGTCAGTCTTCGGGAACAGATTCCTTTGCTAACTGAGAAACCCTGTCTGGCGGTCGCTAGCCACACCCATTTCGACCATATAGGCGCTCATAATGAATTCGAACACCGCCTTGTGCATCATTTGGAATCGGATGTGATTGCCAACCCGACCGCGAAGACAACTCTGAGTGATATTTATGTTTCCGATGATATTTTCCACGCATTGCCGCCAAGCCCATTTCAATCTACGGAATATGCAGTAAAGAAAGCGCCCGCCACACAACTGCTTGAGGATGGAGATGTGATCGATCTTGGCAATCGACAGTTCCTTGTCATCCACACACCAGGACATTCGCCCGGCGGAATTGCATTGTTTGAAAAAAGCACGGGTATTCTTTTTTCGGGAGATCTGGTATATGACGGGCCGCTGGTTGAAGACAATTACAATTCTGATGCGGCAGACTATTATCGTAGCATGGTCCGCTTACTGGACTTGCCTGTCAATATTGTTCACGCTGGACACTTTCCAAGTTATGACAGGGCACGGCATCAGGCCATAGTCCGAGCGTGGCTCGATGAAAGGGATGCCGGGTGACAGATCAGGTGAATTTCAATCTCATCCTGCTGGTTTGAATAATCTAACAATTCAGATTCACACGAATTTACCCTAGCGGATATTTCTTTCTTTTAATCAGTCGGTGATCGTGCTCCCGACACCAGAAAACTGCGATCTACATACATGAAACTCTAAGTCAAAACGGTTCACATGCAATTTTTAGGACTTATCAGCCGAAATGTGCAAGGCATCCTGTATCTCCTCGTTGCATTGGTATTTTTAACAGTCAGCGATGCAATTATCAAATGGCTGAGTCCAAACTATCCGCTGCATGAACTGACCCTGGTTAAAGCGGCAATTGCATTGGTGCTGATATTGGTGTTTGCTCATTTGTTTGGCGGTTTATCACAACTGAAAACAAAGCGTCCGTGGCTGCATTTGATGCGTGGGTTTATGTACGTTCTTTCAGATGCTTTTTATTTCTTGGGACTGGCAGCCATTCCAATGGCGACTACGGTGACCCTTTTCTTCTGTGCACCGTTGTTTGTATGCCTGATTGCAAAGATCTTTCTGCGCGAGACGGTTGGGTTTCAAAGGTGGCTGGCAATATTCGTGGGGATGGCTGGCGTGCTTGTTATTGCTCTGCCGAGCGGTGTCGAATTCAACTGGAATGTCGTCTTTCCCGTGTTGTCAGCGGTAACGTATGCGTTGATGGTCATAATGACGCGAAAACTTGCGATCAGCGATTCTGCGGGTACGATGAGTGTTTACGTTCTAATTTCATTCATATTGCTGAGCATAGTGAGTGGAATCCTGATTGGAGACGGTCAGTTCAACGTGTTTAACCAAGTCGCATTGGAGTTTCTGCTCAGAGCCTGGCAGTGGCCCAGTCTTAGCGTATATCAGCTGCTGATTATCTGTGGGGTTGTATCCGCAGTGGGAGTATACCTGCTGTCCCAGTCTTACCGTATTGGTGAAGCTTCAGTAGTTGTACCTTTTGAGTACGCATCGCTGCCCCTAGCAATATTGGCAGGATTTTTAGTTTGGGGAGATTTGCCAGGATTGAGAGACTATATTGGCAGTGCGCTGATCATTGGCAGCGGACTTGTAGTGATCTTGTTTGAAATTCGTATGAGCCGAAAATTTCCGCTTTTCAAGACTGGATAGTGCTCAGTTATCCTTTTCATTGGGAATTACAACAATTACTAACCATTGACCCCAAAAAAAGTCAGTAGCATCCGATGATGATTAGGAAGCCAAACTAGCGCCGTGCCGGTTTAACTGTATCCGGCAGCCCTGCACAGACAATGTCTGCAAATCTGTCCAGCAATCGACGGCGTGGATAGGTTTTTCGATAGGCTAGCCAAACGGATCGAACAGCGGATCCAGTCGCCTCTTTTCTGGTTGCGATTCCGGCGTCAGTTACCCAGGAACCTGCCAAACTCATCGCGGGTACAAGTGTCACCCCTGATCCAGAGCCCACTAGGGAAAGGATCGTGGTAAGACTGGTATGTTTTGTCCTGAAATTTGGATGCGCTTCGAGTGCGGTTTCGCAGAATGAAATAACCTGGTCTCGAAAACAGTGCCCATCTTCAAGCAGTAAGAACTCTTCAGCGCTGATGGAGTTGACATCAATGGTCTCAAGCAAAGCTAGTGGATGCTGATTAGGCAGGGCAACCCAGAAGGGCTCATCGTAAAGAAAAATCTCAGCGAGGTGTGAATGTTCTACTCTGGTTGCCAAAATTGCGGCGTCAATGTGTCCTTCAAGCAAAGATTTTTCCAGTTCAATCGTTTTCGATTCGACAACGTCAAGGTCGAGTTGCGGCAGGCTACGCTTGATGGCCGGGAGCAAACTGGGTGTCAGATAAGGCCCGATAGTTGGAATCATGCCGAGCTTGAGTTTACCTGAATAGGGATTGGCTGCTGCTTGCGCACAGTTTCTGATTTCTTCAACTAGACTGAGAATGGATTTGGCGTAAGCAATAATCTGTTCACCTTCCGGGGTAACCTGCACTGAGCGTCGACTTCTTTCGAACAGCGTTACATTCAACTCATTTTCAAGTTTGGCAATCTGTCCGCTTAGGGCAGGCTGGCTCACGTAGCAAAGCTTCGCGGCTCGGCCAAAATGACCGAGTTCGGCAACTGAGACGATGTACTTCAGATCTCTTAAATTCATATTAATAACTAATACTTATTACAAACATAAAATAAATGTATTTTACTTATTGATGAATAGAAATTAAATTAACTGCACTAGTTCATGAAAGTTAAACAGGAGTCAATCATGAAAACATTAACTACTACAGCTGGCGCTCCGGTAGCTGATAATCAGAACAGTGTGACGGCAGGCCCGCGAGGCCCTATCCTTCTTCAGGACTATCAGTTGATTGAAAAACTAGCGCATCAGAACCGTGAACGAATTCCCGAAAGAGTTGTTCACGCCAAAGGATGGGGCGCCTATGGCACATTTAGGGTCACGGATGACATTAGTGATTACACTAACGCGTCCATTTTTTCCGAAATTGGTAAGGAAACACCGCTTCTCATTCGATTCTCCACAGTTGCTGGAGAGCTTGGCGCAGCTGATGCAGAACGGGATGTTCGAGGATTTGCGGTAAAGTTCTACACTGATGAGGGAAACTGGGATTTGGTTGGCAACAACACCCCGGTATTCTTCATTCGTGATCCATTGAAGTTTCCAGACTTCATTCGGACGCAGAAACGTCATCCCAGGACCAATCTTCGCTCCCCAACCGCAATGTGGGATTTCTGGTCGCTTTCTCCAGAATCACTGCATCAGGTGACAATATTGATGTCGGATCGAGGTCTGCCAACCGCTCCCATGTACATGAATGGGTATGGTTCACATACATTCAGTTTCTGGAATGACGACGGCGAGCGGTTCTGGGTTAAGTTTCACTTTAAGACGCAGCAGGGGCACAAGCACTTTACCAATGCTGAAGCAGCTCAGGTTATAGGTGAGTCGCGAGAATCCTACCAGGAGCAACTTTATAGCGCCATTGAGGATGGAGAATATCCTCGCTGGGAATTGTTTGTTCAGATTATGCCGGAAACTGATGCAGCGAAAACTTCATACAACCCATTCGACCTCACCAAAGTGTGGCCGCATGGTGAGTATCCACTTATCAAAGTTGGCGAGGTTGAACTTAACAGAAACCCGAACAATTATTTCTCCGAGATTGAACTGGCTGCATTCAGTCCTTCCAATGTCGTTCGCGGGATTGGTTTCAGTCCCGACAAAGTACTGCAGGCGCGGATTTTCGCATATGCGGACGCACATCGTTATCGATTAGGTACACACTATGAAGCTCTACCAGTGAATGCGCCGCGCTGTCCGGTTCATCACTATCACAAGGATGGATCCATGCGATTTTTTACAAACGACACCGGTGATTCAAACGCATACTACGAGCCAAATTCGATTGACGGACCGGCAGAAAATGCCAGATTTCTTGAACCACCGATGGTAATTGAAGGGGATGTCCACCGTTACGACCATCGTGCGGGCAACGATGATTACTCGCAGCCAGGTGCTTTGTTCCAGTTATTTGATGAAGCTCAGCGTCAGCGGTTGTTCAGTAATATTGCCCAAGCAATGCAGGGTGTGCCTGAAGACATTGTGTACAGGCAGCTTGGTCATTTCCAAAAAGCGCATCCTGAGTATGCGCTTGGCGTTGCGAAAGCGCTAGGAGTGAATATTCATGTCGTTAAGGCTGCCTAATTAGTCGGCCCTGAATAAACCAATATTCGCCAGTATATCATTGTTACCATTGACTATTGTCATCATTTGAACTGTTCTGAAATTGCCGGAAACGATATAATTGCCCATCATTTCCCTGCAATTTCGAGAATAAAAATGAAGCCTCACTCAGCCCGCAATGAAGACCAGTCCGAGCTGTTCCGAAGCCGACTTGACAGCCAGATCAACATGAACCATGAACTGGTTCGGCTGTCATCCCTGATCGACTGGAGCGTGTTCGATGACCGGTTCGGCACCCTGTATCACGCCGACAGGGGCAGTCCTGGAAAACCCACCCGTCTGATGGTGGGACTGCTGTATCTGAAGCACATTCACAGGCTGTCCGATGAGCAGTTGGTTCATGGCTGGCTGGAAAATCCGTACTGGCAGTACTTCTGTGGCGAGAGTCACTTTCAGACCGAGTGGCCGATTGATCCGAGTTCGCTGACGCGCTATCGCCAGCGCATTGGTGACAGTGGCTGTGAATGGCTGCTGCAGCAGACGATACAGGCGGGAATGAAAAGTGGTGCGGTTCGAAAGTCGCATCTGAAGCGGGTGACGGTGGACACCACGGTGCAGGAGAAGGCGGTGAGATTTCCGACCGACGGCAGGCTGCTGAACCGGTCCCGGGAACGTCTGGTGAAGCTGTGTCATCAACACGGTGTGGGGCTGCGTCAGAGTTATGCGCGGGTGGGTCCGCGGTGTCTGATTCGTGCCAGTAACTACGCGCATGCGCGCCAGAGCCGGCGGATGCGCCGCCAGATTCGAAAGCTGCACACCTTTCTGGGACGGGTGGTGCGCGACATTGAACGGAAGATCAGTGATGACGATCAGCTGCAGCAGATCTTTGCTGATGAGCTGGCGATGGCGAAAAGAGTGCTGGCACAGAAAAAGGACAGTTCCAACAAGCTTTACAGTCTGCATGCACCGGAGGTGGAGTGCATCAGTAAGGGCAAGGCGCACAAACGCTATGAGTTTGGCGTCAAGGCCAGCATTGCGGTTACAAACCGCAGCAGTTTCGTGGTCGGTGGTCTGGCCCTGCCGGGCAATCCGTTTGACGGTCATACGCTGAAAACAGCCCTGGATCAGGTTCGCAGGTTAGGTGGACAGCGCATCGAGGAGGTGTATGTGGACCGCGGTTACCGCGGTCACGATGAAACGGACAGTGCGGTGTACATCTCGGGGCAGAGGCGCGGGGTGACGGATCGAATCAGACGGTGCATGAAGCGTCGTCAGGCGATCGAGCCGGTCATAGGACATCTGAAGCAGGATGGCTGGCTGGGGCGCAATCACCTGAAGGGCACTGAAGGTGACAGTGTGAATGTGCTGCTGAGCTGTGCCGGACACAATCTGCGTCTGATCCTGAAGCGATTGAGGGGCCAGTGTGCCCGTATTTTTTGTCGCTCGGTTCATGGCCGGATTATTCGGCTCAAACGGGTACTGCCGGGTGTGAATTACCGTTTTCTGGCGCTGAGCGCAGCATAAGGGCTTTGCTGCTTGAGAATGCCCGACGCTGATCGCTTCGAATATCGACTGAAAACCGGATTTTTCAGGGCCGACTAATTCCTGAATAAACGCACGTATCTCAGGATTGTTCATAAGTTTAATATTCTCCTACTATCTCCTAGAGGTTTGGCAGGCTGACAACATCAGCCTGCTTTTTTTTAGGGTGCGCCAGGAATGGCGCGTAGCGCCTTGACTGGGGCTATACCGGCACACGTGGTTGTGGCCGGATGACTTGGCGGTGCGGGTTTGCTGCCGGCTCGACAAGGGGAACGGTTAGCTGACCGGCAGACCTTTACCTACCCAGAAGTGGGTATATTTTATCGGTGGACGTGGCGAAGATTATTCGTTGGAGACATTTGACAATGTTACTTGGCTAAATCCTAAAGGCCAGAATCCGAATTCGACACCGCCGATCTGAACCACTCAATATCCGCATTCTCAACTTGTCGAAGACCAACTTGCATGCCCCCTATTGGAACGCATCAAGGCTAGTTTGTTGAGTGTGTCCAATTGAGAGGATAGTCACCCACTCGAAATTATCTCGAAACTAAATTCCTGGTAATTGGTATATTAGACTAAACACCTGAGTGCGGAGAAGAAACGGCTTCACCATCGATTCTGATTCGCATCTCCATTTCCTCAATGAATTGGTCTAACTCTGGACAACAGGTTACAAACGGTAGTTTGAAGGGTGTTTAATTTCTGAAAATAGGCGTTTGATTAAACGGGAACTGATAACTATGGCATTGGATGTTGATAAAGCGAGGCGAGAAACGCCAGGTTGTTTCGGACTGGTGCATCTGCACCATTCAGGATCAGCACTGATGCCGAACCCGGTAGTTGATGCAGTGCGTACGCATCTTGACCTTGAAATCTTTCGAGGTGGATATGAGGCCGAAGACTACGCTCGTGAAAAGCTTAACAATACATATAAATCTATTGCACGGATGCTCAACTGTAAAGAGTCGGAAATCGCGCTGAGCGAAAGTGCATCAGTCTCGTGGAATAATGCGTTTTACGGTATCGCACAGACGTTTCGTAAAGGCGACAGAGTACTCACATCCCGCGCTGAGTATGTGTCCAATATGATTGCCTATCAACAGGTGGCGGAGCGTACCGGGATTAAAATTTCTGTGGTTCCGGACGACGAGGATGGACAACTGGATTGTCGGGCGCTTGAATCATTGATCGACCGGAAAGTTAAACTGATCGCAGTAACCCACGTTCCTACATACAACGGACTGGTGAATCCCGTCAACAATATTGGACAGATAGCAAACGATTATCAGATTCCTTATCTGGTTGATGCGTGTCAATCAGTCGGCCAAATGCCTTTGGATGTCGTTCAGATGGGTTGCGATGCGCTTTCGGCGACGGGCAGGAAATTTTTGAGAGGCCCTCGCGGAACAGGTTTTTTATATATTCGGGAACAGTCATTGGATAAATTTCCACCCTCAGTTTTGGATCTGCATTCAGCGACCTGGGTGGAGCGCGACAGGTATGAGTTGCAATCCGGAGCGCGCCGCTACGAACTTTTTGAATCCAATATTGCTGCTAGAATCGGGCTCGGCGTTGCAGTCGATTATGCGATGTCATTGGGATTGCGGGAAATTTATTCTCGAATTCGATTTCTGGCTGATCGATTGCGTGAACATTTGAGTGAAATTGACGGTGTAACCGTTTGGGATAAAGGTGTCGAAAAGTGCGGTATTGTCACATTCTCAATTGACGGAACGGATGCAGAAAACTTTCAAATGCTGATGCGTGAGAAAAATATCAACACCGGTGTGTCAAAACGAAATTGTGCACTGATTGATTTTGATGATTGGGGTGTAGACGCTCTGATACGTAGTCCGGTTCACTACTACAACACGGAAGACGAAATCGAATTTTTCGCCAAAGAGGTGCGCAAAAAGGCTGCCTCACCTGACTGATTCGACTCCGCTAGAGTCGGGCATCAATCATTTGTGCGCTTTCCCAAGCCTGCATCACTTTTTTTCTGGACAATCCCCAGCGATAGCCTCCTAGCCCACCGGATCGTCGAATCACGCGGTGACAGGGAATGATATAGGAGACCGGGTTTCGTCCAACTGCAGACGCAACCGCTCGAACAGCACTTGGGTGATCAACGCTCGCTGCAACCTGGCTATAGGAGACGTGTTCTGCTGGTGGAATGTTGACCAGCGCCTCCCACACGCGAATTTGCAGGTTGGTACCTCTGACATGCACCATGATCGACTGAGGTTTATCGAAAACATGTTCGAAAATTTGTTTTACTATAAATCCAGTCGATTTTCTATTTTCCACAAATGATGCGGCTTGCCACTGGCCTTTCAAATCATCCAACCCATCTTCACAATCATGAAAACTCAGCCAGCAAACCCCTTTGTCGGTGCGGGCCAATAGGCAGATTCCGAATGGAGTGTGATGCCAGCCATATTCAATTTGCAGAGAATGACCATGTTTTCGATACTCAAGCGCTGACATCGCATAGACATTGACCATGAGTTCGTGCAACCGCCCGGATCCGGATAACCCAGCATCAAGCGCAACATCAAACACAGAAGCTTGACTTCGGAGTAAATCCCCGCATACCTTGGCAGTCAGGTATTGAACATATCTTTTCGGTGAAATACCTGCCCACTGTTTGAAGAGTCGTTGAAAATGGAATTCACTGAGTCCCACGTGAGATGCAATTTCCTGTAGCGATGGTTGATCTACAGCATGGTCCTCAATAAATTCAATGGCTTGTTCTATCCGTTTGTAGTTGTCCATAAACTCTTAACCGTTAACTCACTGGTAGGAATGACATCAGTCTATATTGTTGCTGTTTTGTTAGCGTCTTTCAATCCGATTCTTGCTATAAAATGCGATTTCACCTGAATTCACAATCCTGATTATCAGTACAAAACACGCAACTAAACATGAGTAATTCCTTACCTGAAAAAGCTCGAGTGGTTGTCATTGGTGGCGGTGCGGTCGGCACAAGCGTACTCTATCATCTCGCCAAAGCAGGTTGGGAAGACTTAGTTCTTCTAGAGCGTCGAGAACTCGGCTGCGGTACAACTTGGCATGCGGCAGGCTTAGTCGGTCAGCTACGCAACAGTCTCAATTTGACCAAACTCGCACAGTATACAGCCGAACTTTTTGAAGGCCTTGAAGCAGAAACTGGTCAGCCAACCGGATTTCGGCAAAATGGTTCGATATCTTTAGCATCCGATGAACATCGCTTCGAAGAACTGAAACGTTCAGTAACCATGGCTCGGGCATTTGGGCTCGAAGCGTCGGTGATTTCACCCGCTGAAGCAAAGGAACTTTACCCAATATTGAATATCGACGACCTGGTAGGCGCGGTCTTTATTGATAAAGACGGTCAAATTAACCCGCTTGATGTTGTTCAGGCTTATGCCAAAGGCGCTAGAGCAAACGGTGCTCGAATACTGGAAAACATTAAGGTAACTGGCATCCTGACTGATAGCGGGGCAGTCCGTGGCGTTTCAACGGATCAGGGTGACATCATGGCCGATATCGTAGTGAATTGTGCTGGCATGTGGGCCAGGGAAGTTGGATTGATGTGTGGAGTCGAAATTCCCCTGCATGCCGCCGAACATTTCTATGTGGTGACTGAACCGATTGACGAATTGCCCGGCAATCTCCCGGTCATGCGCGATCCAACCGGATTTACCTATTACAAGGAAGATGCCGGGAAATTACTGGTTGGTGCATTCGAGCCTAACGCAAAGCCATGGGGAATGGACGGCATTCCAGATGATTTTTGCTTCGATCAGTTAAAAGAGGACTGGGATCATTTTGAACCTGCGCTCAATAATGCTTTGCATCGAGTTCCGCTCCTCAACAATGTCGGAATTCATACATTTTTCTGTGGACCGGAGAGCTTCACTCCCGACAACCTTTACTATTTGGGAGAAGCGCCAAACTTAAAGAATTTCTATATTGCAGCCGGATTCAATTCTATCGGCATCCAGTCATCAGGCGGTGCTGGTAAGGTCATGTCTGAATGGATTTCGAAAGGCCATCCGACGAACGATTACTGGGATATTGATATTCGCAGAATTGCTCCATTTCAGAACAACAGCCAATACCTGAAAGAGAGAATTTCCGAAACTCTCGGATTACTCTACGATATGCATTGGCCTTTCCGTCAGCCGGCATCCTCCCGTAATGTTCGAAAATCGCCTTTGCACGACCGGCTAGCCGCACTCGGCGCGTGTTTCGGAGAAACTTACGGCTGGGAGCGAGCAGACTGGTATGCACCTGGCGTTGAATCGCCGCAGTACGAATATTCATATGGCAGACAGAACTGGTTTGAGAATAATCGCGCAGAACACGAAGCGGTTCGTACCAACGTTGGTATTTTTGATCAAACCTCGTTTGCGAAGTTTCTGGTAGAGGGGCGAGATGCTGAGCGCTACCTGAATCGAATCTGTGCGAACAACGTTGCTGTCGAACCCGGCAGGGTGGTCTATACACAATGGCTGAATGAGCGAGGCGGTATCGAAGCAGACCTTACTGTCACACGTCTGACAGAAAACCGTTATCTGGTTGTGACCGGCGCAGCGGTTCATCTTCGAGACCTGTCATGGCTGAAAAAACATATCAACGATGATTTGCATGTCGTAGTAACGGATGTCACGTCAGGTTATTCGGTGCTATCAATCATGGGTCCAAATGCCCGCAAACTGCTTTCCCGAGTGACTTCAGCAGATCTTTCTAACGAAAGTTTCCCATTCCTTTCGTCAAAGGAAATTGAGCTTGGAATGGCCTATGGACGGGCATCCAGAATTACATTTGTTGGTGAGCTTGGCTGGGAACTCTACATCAGTACCGATTTTGTCCAGCACATTTACGACGAAATTGTTGCTGCAGGTGAAAGTCTGGGGCTAACGCATTGCGGATATCTAGCGTTGAATTCACTGCGTATCGAAAAGGCTTATCGACACTTTGGTCATGACATTGCCGACGAAGACTCTCCGCTTGAAGCCGGGTTGGGATTTGCCGTTTCGTGGGATAAACCCGGCGGATTCATCGGTAAAGAAGCCATCGAGCCTCAACGCGGCAAGCCATTACAGCGAAGGCTCGTACAATTCGCCTTTGAGGACCCGCAGCCCCTGATCTATCACGAAGAACCCATTTACCGGGATGGTGACTTGGTAGGTCGGATTACCTCTGCAATGTTTGGTCATACTATTGGTTCGTGCGTTGGGCTTGGCTACGTCAATTGCCAGGACGGTGTGACACCTGAATTCATCAGTTCCGGGCAATTCGAAATCGAAGTTGCCTGTGAACGCTTTCCGGTCAAGGCATCACTGCGACCCATGTATGATTCCAGATCTGAACGGCCTAAAACATAACGCGTGTCGCTTGTAAATTTAGCGCTCAAATATGTGAGTGCTGGCAGACATCATCAAAAAAACATACCTTCTACCTTGAGCAAAACTGACTACGCAAAATTACAGGCCCAGTACATGTTGCAGTGTTGGGCCAAGCAAAACAACTATGAACCCATCGAGGTGAGAAGTACAGAGGGCTGCTGGATATACACAACGGATGGACGAAAAATTTTTGATCTTCGCAGTGCGCATGAATGCATCAATATTGGATTCCGACACCCAAAGGTATTGCAAGCGATGCAACAACAGATGGAAAGTGTCGTTTACGTCACCGATGATTTTGCCTCACCATCCACCGCGAAGCTCGCACAGAGACTGTCAGAACTAGCCCCTGGTAGTTCAGAAAAGAAAGTGTATTTTTGCCAAAGTGGTGCAGCAGCAGTTGAAGCTGCCATTCATGGAGCACGGCTTCACAAGTACAACCAGATCGTTCACAATAAAGAATTCATTCCGGATGCCCCTCAGCAATATCCCTATCCTTACAAAATCATAAGTCGCTATCGATCCTGGCATGGTGCGACAAATGCTGCAACTTCAGCCAGTGGTGATCCTAGAAGATGGTTTACCGAGCCTTTAACTGCACCAGGATTCATTTTTGCGCCTGATGCGGGTGGCCCACACTCACCTTTCGGTCTCGACGAAGTCGACAAAAACCTCCAATATCTTGACTATTTGATTGAACAGGAAGGGGGGAGTAACGCAGTCGTTGGTGTGCTCGTTGAGCCAATCGTTGGAAGCAACGGCATTATGCTGCCGCCATCTGGATATCTGGAAAAGTTGCAGAACTTATGCTCGAAATGGGAACTGCTCTTGATTGTTGATGAGACCATGACAGGCATGGGGCGCACTGGTAAGATGTTTGCTTGTGAACACTACGGTATTGAGCCAGATGTGGTCATTATGGGGAAGGCGCTTGGTGCCTACTGTCCAATGGCAGCAGTCATCTTTAACAGCAAAATCGCCAATTCGTTTGATGAGAATTACTTTGGACATGGACAAAGTTATTCTGGACATGCATTGGGGGCTGCCGCTGCGTTAGCTTCTATTGATGTGCTTTTCGAGGACCACCTGCTTGAACATGCAGAATCTATGGGACGGTTTATCGAGAATAGGCTGCATGAAATAATAAAAAAGTATGACTTTGTATCACATATACAGGGTTTGGGACTATTCTGGACTGTCCATATTGCGGGTGAGAATGCCAACACACCTGTTCGTCGTGCAACAGAAAAATATCAAGAAAATTTAGTGGCATCCATCTCGAAATATCTTCTTGATCAACACAACATTTACACGCCAAGTGACAAATTTGGGATTTGGATCGTACCGCCATTAGTCGTTACGCAAGAAGAAGTCGACTGGATATTGAATTGTGTTGATGACGCACTTGATCAGGTTGGTTGAATTGATGTCCAGAGAACTTTTTCAGAATGATGCGTACCTGAGAGCCTGTGACGCGGTTGTAGTCAAGTCTAACCCTAAAGAAAGGTGGTTTTCGGTTGACCAGACTGTGTTTTATCCTTTAGGGGGTGGTCAGCCGGGGGACACCGGCGTTGCATTTCACAAGAATGATGCAGAGTTTGCAATTGTGGATACCCACCGGGCACGTGACACGGGGGAAATCCTTCATTTTGTTGATGACGTGGTCGAATTACCAGAAGCCGGCACTGAACTTCACATGGAGATTAACTGGGAGCGTCGGTACCTGCACATGCGCGTACACAGTTGTCTACACCTATTGAGCGCTACGGTGCCCGGTAAAATAACCGGTGCGCAGGTTTATGCCGGTCGTGGTCGAGTTGACTTTGATGTGCGTTACCCCCAGGAAAAGCACTATATCGCTGAAACTCTGAACGCGCTGATCCAAAAGGAAGCTCGTCGAATCAGTCGAGTCTGTGCACGTGCAGAGATTGAAGCGAGTCCTTCGTTGATGAAAAACCTTTCAGTCCCGCTACCGGAAGGCGTAGACGAGATCAAACTGGTACACTTTGAGAATCTAGACATTCAACCCTGTGGAGGAACTCACGTTGCCAATACCATGGAGATTGGTGAAGTCACAGTGGACAAAATCGAAAGCAAGGGCAAACGCAACAGGCGGGTTTCAATTTCGCTTGTTGATACGGCCGTTGAACCCAACTACTGAAGCAAAGGAGATTTGAAATACATACTGGAAGCTGCTTGTGCGGAACAGTAAGATTTGAATTTGATGGAGAGATTCGCAGGTTTCACCACTGTCACTGCCGAACCTGTCGCAAGGCTCATGCAACCGTGTATGGTCGGACTTCCGACTTACTGTCGGACGGTCTGCGACCTTGTGGGTAGTCCGAGCTATTGTCCACGCGGCTTGATTTGCTGTACGCAGTGACATGTACTTGGATAGTCGCCTGCTTGACGAAAAGGAGAAGCCATGAAGCTGGATGTTGAACGTCTCCTCGGCACCGTGGAGCGCACAGTGTCGTCCTTGGAGCGTGACGGACAGGCCGCTCGCGCGGTCACCCTCGCCCGCAGTTACGCAACGACAGTGGAGGACCTCTGGGATGCTGTGACGAGCGCGGAACGAATCCCACGCTGGTTCTTGCCAATCAGCGGCCGCCTCGAACTCGGCGGTCGCTACCAACTGGAGGGAAACGCAGGCGGTACGATTAGGCACTGCGAGCGTCCCACGTATCTCGGGCTGACGTGGGAGTTCGGCAGTGACGTGAGCTGGGTGGAGGCGCGTCTGTGTAACGATGGTAGCGACCGCTCGCGCCTTGCGATTACGCATACCGCACTGGTGTCGGACCACTGGCACAAGTTCGGTCCCGGTGCCGTCGGCGTAGGTTGGGAGATGGGCTTGCTGGGGATGGAACTGCATCTTTCGCAGCCGAGCGAACCCAAGTTGGACGGAGCAACGTTCCACACGACTCGTGACGGAAAGGCGCTCATCGTGGGAAGTAGCGCGGCGTGGGGCAGGGCGGCCGAGGCAGCGGGAACAGACCCCGACGTTGCGCGCGCAGCGGCGCAGCGTACAGCGGCCTTTTACGCGGGCGACACGGTCGCGCTGGATTGATGCACGGTTTCGATGTGCTCCGCGACCCGGAGTGCTGCGGTGCTATTGTCGATGCGTTATCGGTTGTGGGCGTTGACTCGTCATTGCGGTGGCGATGATTGCTCAGACATTCTCCACCGCTTCAACAAGGTGTCCGTCGCCCACCGTTCTAGTGCATTGGTTGATGAAACAAAATTTTAGATCTTAAGCCGTGAAGAAATTATTTCTCAGTATGAGTCTACCTGGAGATCAACTGGGAACGTCGCTACCTGCACATGCGCGAACACAGTTGTCTACACCTATTGAGTGCACGGTGTCGGATAAAATTACAAGTGCGCAGGTTTATGCCGGTCGTGGTCGAGTTGAATTTGATGGGCGTTACCCCCAGGAAATGCACTCTATCGCTGAAACTCTGGACGCACTGATCATAAATGAAGATCGTCGAATCAGTCGAGTCTGTACACGTGCAGAGATTGAAGCGAGTCCTTCGTTGATGAACAACCTTTCGGTCCCGCTACCCGATGGCGTGGACGTGATTAAACTGGTACACCCTGGGAATCTAGACATTCAGCCCTGTGGAGGAACTCACGTTGCCAATACCATGGAGATTGGTGAAGTCAAAGTGGACAAAATCGAAAGCAAGGGCAAACGCAACAGACGGGTTTCAATTTCGCTTGTTGATACGACCGTTGAACCCAATTACTGAAGCAAAGGAGAATTGAAATGCATACTGGAAGCTGCTTGTGCGGAACAGTAAGATTTGAATTTGATGGAGAGATCCGCAGGTTTCACCACTGTCACTGCCGAACCTGTCGCAAGGCTCATGCAACCGTGTATGGCTCTAGTGCATTGGTTGATGAAACAAAATTTCAGATCTTAAGCGGTGAAGAATCTATTTCTCAGTATGAGTCTTCACCTGGTAAGATTCGCTACTTTTGTAAGAACTGCGGTACGCACGTTTTTGCACGTTGCGACCGTGACGCCAATTGCGTGATACTAAGGCTGGGAGCTCTGGATGGAGACCTCGGTATCAAGGCGATTGGGCACATCTGGGTCAGTCACAAGCCAGACTGGTACGAAATCACAGATGATTTGCCGCAAAGCCCTGAGTGGTAATGGAATGAATAGCTAGACAAGTACATAGACAGTAAGTCGAATGACAGATAAGAAACCTGAATTACACCGCGGGCTTAAGGGCGTTTATTTTGAGCGCTCTGCTGTTTCATCAATCGATGGCAGAGCCGGAGATTTGCGCTACCGTGGCTATTCGATTCATGAATTGGCTGAAAATTCTTCGTTTGAGGAAACGGCTTACCTGCTGGTTTATGGTGAGTTGCCTACGAGAGAACAATTGAATCAATTTGACAGCCGGCTAAAGGCGGAACGTTCTTTACCCACACCAATTTTCGACATGATCAGCGTGCTGCAGAAGGCGCATCCAATGGAAGTTCTAAGAACCTGTGTTTCTGCACTCGGATCCTTTGACGACACACCGGGCGATTCTTCTCGTGAAGCGATTATTGAAAAAGGGATTCGCCTGACTTCTCAGGTGCCGATGATCGTCGCAACTCACGATCGGATCAGAAATGGCAAAGACCCAATCGAACCCAATGAGTCAATGAGTCATGCAGCTCACTTTCTTTACCAGTTAACTGGAAAGCAGCCAAGTGAAGAGGCAATTGAACTCTTTGACAAAGATTTGGTTTTGCACGCTGAGCACGGTTCCAACGCCTCCGCATTTACAGCTCGTGTCGTTACCGGAACCGATGCCAATGTTTATGCTTCTGTAACTGCGGCGATCGCCGCACTATCCGGGCCTGCACATGGTGGTGCTGCAGAAAATGTGATGAACATGGCCCAAGAAGTCGGCAATCCCGAAAATGCGGTTGAGTACGTCAAAGAACGACGTAGAAACCGGCTCCCCATTATGGGATTCGGGCACCGGGTATATCGTGCCGAAGACCCGCGCGCCAGACACATGAAAGAAGGTGTGAAACGTCTATCCGAACAAATGGGACAGCCGTACTGGTATGAGATTCTTCAGGCGCTGGTCGAAGCAATGAAACCTTGGTCGCGCCACGGCGTCAATGTAAATGTAGATTTTTATTCCGGTGTTGTATATCACCTACACGGGATCGCCGTTGACCTGTTCGTACCAATATTTGCTATCGGGCGAACGCCAGGATGGATCGTGCAAATTTTAGAGCAGCTGGAAAAAAATATTTTGATTCGGCCGCTGACTCTCTATAACGGCTCTGAACCTAGGAAATACATTCCGATTGATGAACGCAATTGAGTGCGGTCGTTTCGCAAGTCCCACTTGCAATTCGAGAGGATATCCATTTAAGTCTGATAAATGTAATGCCATTTATGAGTATTGTTTATTCGACATTTGAAGCGAAGACTAAATTTTCAGAACTTCTCAAACTGGTTCAGGCCGGTAAGACTGTAGCGATTTCCGATCAAGGAAAGCCTTTTGCCGAAATACGACCAGTAGCAGAAAGACAATTGTCAAACGACGCACGCTTGGAAGAACTGTGTAAGCGCGGAGCATACATTCCTCCGAAGTCGACGCTGTCGGCATTTAAGTCATGTGTGCAACGGCCCGGTGCTGTGATGGGATTTCTGGAAGACCGCAACTAATGAATATCGCTTAAATTGATTCCTCTGCACTCGTTGTAATAGATTTCAATGTGCCAAGCGCTTCTATCTTAATCGAGATCATCAATAAGTGCGAAAAAGTCATCTCTTCAAGTTTGCTGGAAGCTGAAATTCGATCTGTATTTACGCGAGTAATCGTTGAGTTTCCAGAATCTGCTCTCTGGAATTGGATGGATTCTGCCTGCTGATGACTGGTCTACTAAGACAAGATAATTACATCTTTCACATGTTTTCCCTGAGCTTCCTCACCGTACTGAGAAAACGTGTGGATAGCATTTCTCGATTCATGTGCCGTCCTTCCGATACGACATGTCGTCCGGCTGACCAGACATCCCTCACCAGACTGTTGGTTCCGCAGAATACAAAGCTGTCCAAAATCAAGTCATCTGATTTGTCGGCTAACAATACATGATCTGAATCGAGAGCAAGCAGGTCAGCCAACATCCCTTCTTCAATGGCTCCACAATTTCGATTCAACGATTGAGCGCCACCAGTTGTCACGCTGTCATAAAGATGTCTTCCACAAGATGAGTTTGCGTTTGCAAATACGTTTCTGGCCCCTGTCTTGAGTCTTTGCGAATATTCCAGTGTTCTTAGTTCCTCACAGAGGGAAATCAAGATGTTGGCATCACTCCCGACTCCAAATCGTCCCTTATTCTTGAAATAGGTTCCGCCATTGAAGGTGCCGTCCCCCAGATTGGCTTCGGTAATTGGGCAAATTCCAGCAACTGCCTTGCTCTTTGCCAGTTTTTCGGTTTCGCTCTCCGTCATGTGGGTTGCATGAACAATGGTCCATCGTTCATTAATATTCATGTTGTCAGCAAGCCAATCTACCGGACGGACTCCAAACGTCGATTTGAACTCTTCAATTTCTTTCGGCTGTTCAGCAACGTGGATGTGAATCACTGAATCAGGCACCAGAGATTCTGCGAATCTCAACCCGTCGGGGTCGACAGCTCTTAGCGAATGGGCGGCCACTCCCAGATTGCAATCGGAAGGCAAACTTGCGACTGCATCGCCAGCAAGCTGAAACAATTTTTCAAACTCTACAGGGCTGTTACCGAACGTCTTTTGTTCGCGAACAAGTTCTCGTTTGTCACAACCTCCGTACTGATAAAACACAGGGAGCAATGTCAATCCAATTCCTGATTCTTCACTCGCTGCGGTAATTCGGTATGAGTTCTCAGCGATATTCTGAAATTGCAAGCCGCCTGGATGATGATGTACATAGTGAAATTCTGCAACTGCGGCAAATCCGCTTTCCAGCATTTCCATCTGGGCGAAAGCAGTGATTGCTTGAATGTCTTCCGGTTTCAATAGGTCCAGAAATCGATAGACGACCCACCGCCAAGTCCAAAAGTCATCTTCCGACCCGCCCGCTCGATGCTCTGACAACCCAGCTAATGCTCGATGAAAACCATGACTGTGCAAATTGGATGGGGCCGGCAGAAGAATGCCTACGCGATAACCATCGGGATCAGTATCAGGCTTTACGGAAGAGATGCATCCGTTTTGGTCAACATCGATCTGTACGTTTTGCTGCCAACCCGTTGAAAGTAAAGCAGTATCAGCCCAGATCGTGTTCATTTGACACCCTGTCCATCTCAAGTTTGTTGTTTGCTTAAGGCCTGTTTGACAAAAGGTAAATTGACTAGCGTGCCGGAGTGATGATTATGTTCATCAATTCTGATTGTAACTTCGTCTCCAGGATGCAGCGTCGATTTGACCAGAGCAAGCCCGATATTGCATTCGAGTCGATAGGAAAAACAAAGACTGGTTATATGGCCTACTCTTTCTTTGCCATTGCGAATTTCAAACCAATTTCGATTAAGCAGTCTTGGTAAGTCAGCCAAAAAACTTATGCCGAGTTGTTGCCTTTTCACACCGCCTTGTTTTATGCGTCGTAAAGCTGAAATGCCAATCACCGATTCTGGCAATTCGAGATTCACAAAATTACCTAGTCGAACTTCAAACGGGTTTGTTGAGTCATCGGTGTCTGTTCCAATGCTGAGCAGGCCGGATTCTATTCTTTCAGAGTGATTTGGTGTGCCTGGTTTGATGTCCCATGGTTGACCGGCTTCTCTTACAAGATTCCAAAGACTCAACCCCTTTGAACTGTCTTGCAGATACAGCTCAAATCCACCCTGCTTGGACCAGCCAGAGCGTGATACGAGCACTGGAATTCCTTCGATTGATGTATTGCGGAATTCAAAGTGACGCAAATTTCTGACCCACTCTCCAAAAATTGCAGAAACGACATTGACTGCCTTTGGCCCCTGAATGGCCAGCGGAGAAACATCAGGTTCTGTGACTTCAACGTTCAGATTGCGTTCAGCTGCAATTGCTCGGGCAAACAAAAGAATATTGGAGTCTGCAATGGAAATCCAATAGAGATCTTCATCGACTCTGTTAACGACTGGATCATTGATGAGCGTTCCAGAATGATTACAGATGGGAGCATACTTTGCTCTTCCGACTGACAAGCCAGTTAAATCTCTGACAGTGAGTATTTGAGCGAAATGGGGTGCATCAGCTCCACTCAGTTGCACCTGGCGCTGAGCGGCGACATCCCACATGGAAACTCCATTGACCAGTCGCCAATATTCACCTTCAGGGTCACCATAACTGGTCGGGAGAAGCATGTGATTGTATGTGGTAAAGCTACTCACTCCTTCTGAAACAGTAGCATCGTAGTACGGAGATGCACGGACTCTAGGTGAAGGATTAACTGCGCGCATAAATACTCTTACCACTAATAGGTCAATGAAATTGCCGTAACGGCTTTAATTCACCACAGGTGATCGCAATTAAATCAAACAATTCCAATCGACCGTATATGTAGAGTGTAGATTGTGAGAGTGTGCAGCTCTCTTGCGATTACTGAATAGTAGCTAGAAGTACTACTGTCGCTTTGACGATATCGTCAACCGTTGCACCACGCGAAAGGTCGCTGATGGGTTTTGCAAAGCCTTGCAATATTGGGCCGATCGCCCGTGCTCCTGCTAGATATTGGGTCAGCTTATAGCCAATATTGCCAGCGTTAAGATCTGGAAAGATAAACACATTGGCTCGACCTGCCACTGGGCCTGGTTCTTCCAGCTTCAATGATGCGGTTCGCTTGTCGAATGCCGCATCGAATTGAAATTCACCATCAACCGGCATATCCGGAATCCGTTCCTTGGTCAGATCAACGGCTAAAGCAACTTTACTCACCATTTCGTGTTGAGCGCTGCCCTTCGAAGAAAATGACAGGAATGCAATACGAGGGTCATCATTTAGAAGAAGCTTTGCATTCAAGGCGGTACTGCACGCGATGTCAGCCAGTTGTTCTGCTGTCGGGTTGATATTAACTGCACAATCAGCAAAGATTAGATCTCGCGATTCAGCAGAATCTGTGCCCGGTAGAGTCATGAGAAAGTAGCTTGAAGCAGTCCTGACATTCTCTGCGGTGCCGATAATCATCAGTCCGGCTTGGATTACACTAGATGTTGTAACCGAAGAGCCAGCAATCATTGCATGAGCATCACCGCTTCTCACCATCATGGCACTGTACATCAGCGGTTTTTGCATCAGGCGTTGCGCAACGGGTGGTTTGATTGGTCGCCGACCCTCGGTGCAAAGAGCGATGAATCGATCCATATTGCGGGTATCAGAAGCGGGATCTACAACACCAATACCGTCAAGTGAAACATTAACGCTGTTCGCAATGGAGCGAATCTTTTCTTCATCGCCAGTAAGAATTGGCGAAGCAATTTCCTGCTCCGCCAAAAATCGTGCGGCGTGAATCATACGCTCATCCGCTGCCTCAGCCAGCACGACAATGTGCTGTTTTCCTTGCGTGAGCTGTATCAGATCAAAGAGATCGCTCACAAGCTCAGGCCGCTATACGTAGGATTTATATTTATCGAGATGGCGAACGGGCATGCTCAGCGCATCTCGTCGAAACGGGTCGCCAAGTTCCCGCGTGCACATAATCTCGACCACTGTTGTTTTGCCTTCACTTTGAGCTGTACAGGCTTCTCTCAATGCATCGCCCACCATATCCAGATTGTCAACGACGATTCCTTCAGCACCCATGGCCTTTGCAATTCCAGCCCAGCTTGGATTGTCTAGATTGACGCCTTCAAATCGCCGGCCGTAGAAGTCTACCTGGTTTTTCTTTTCTGCTCCCCACTGCCGGTTATTGAATACAACGGGAGTTACTGGAATATTTTCTCTAACGCAAGTCAGAATTTCACCCATGCTCATTGCCCAGGCTCCATCACCAACGTATGCTATTGCAGCGCGTCTAGGCTCTGCGACCTTGACACCCATAATGGTCGGAAATGCGTAACCACAGTTACCAAAACTCATCGCTGCAAAAAAGCTACGCGACTTCTCAAATCTGAGGTAGCTGTTCGAAACTGAGCAGATGTTTCCGATATCGGTTGAAATCGCAGCGTTGGACGGTGTCGCTTTTTCAAGTTCCCGGAGCACCTGACGAGGGTGTAGGTAGCTTGCGTCTTCAGCAGAGACCAGTTGACTCCAGTCGTCACGTTCTTCAGTCCACTCGTTCAGTTCTTTCTCCCAAGCCTGTTTTTCTTGGGCAATTTCCTGTTCCCTTTCATCTCGGTTCTGCATGCAGGCAATCTTCTCCCGATTTTTCAGCCGCTCGAGAATGGCAGATGCAGATTCACCAGCCTGGCCGCAGACTCCGACCGCGATTTTCTTGACCAGTCCAATCTTGCGGTAATCGACATCGATTTGAATGATCTTTGCATCTTTCGGCCAGTAGTCCATTCCATGTTGTGGCAAAGTGCCAAATGGACCAAGCCGGGTGCCAAGTGCAACAACAACATCAGCTTTTGAGATGAGCCTCATGCCAGCTTTTGAACCTTGGTAGCCGAGTGGACCACACCACAGCTTGTGGCTGGCCGGAAACGAATCATTGTGCAGGTAGCTGTTCACGACTGGTGCGGACAGATATTCAGCCAGTTCCATGCAGGAGTCCACTGCGTCGTCCATGATGACACCGCCACCAGAGAGAATCACTGGAAATTCAGCTTCGGCAAGAATTCGTGCAGCGTCGTCAAGTGCCGATGAACCGCCAGCACCGCGTTCAATAATTTGAGGCTCAGGGATGTCGATATCCACATCGCCATAAAAATGATCACGTGGAATATTCAGTTGTGTTGGTCCTCGCTCTGCCATCGCCATATCAAAGCATCGACCGGTTAATTCTGCCATGCGTCCAGGTCCATTCACATGAGCCTGAAATTTGGTGATTTTGGAAAAAATCGGCAACTGTTCGGTTTCCTGAAATCCACCAAGGCCGATTGTTCCGCTACCCGTTTCGGGCGTAATCGCAACAATCGGAGAATGCGCCCAGTAGGCGGCTGCAACTGCAGTAACGAAATTGGTAATGCCTGGTCCGTTTTGACCAATACAAACGCCATGTTTGCCGCTTACACGGGCATATCCATCCGCCATATGCGCGGAACCTTGTTCATGGACGGTTGGAATAAACCGAATTCCCGCGGCTGGAAAGATATCCAGTGCATCCATATATGCGGATCCGACGATTCCGAATACATCGGTAACGCCGTAGGATGCAAGAGTTTCGACAAAAGCCTCACTTGACGTCATTTTTGGCATGACATTCTCCTGTTTCTTTAGTTTTGGGTGGTTTGATGCAGCAGATGGTTAGGCTGCGGCCAGCGCAGTTTCGGCGGAAACGTAGTCATAGTCAAGACTTTCGGCAACTTCACGGTATGTGACCTTACCGTGACAGACATTCAGTCCCGCCCTAAGATTTGAATCTTGCTGGAGTGCCTTTTTATATCCTAAATTGGCAATATTTGTGCAGAATGGTAGTACAACATTATTCAGGGCATACGTTGAGGTTTTCGGAACTGCGCCTGGCATATTTGCTACACAGTAGTGTGTCACGTCGTGAACTCGGTATGTCGGCTCAGAATGAGTGGTTGCACGGGATGTCTCAAAACAGCCTCCTTGATCAATGGCAACGTCTACCACGACAGAATTCGGTCGCATTTGACGAATCATTTCCTTACTCACCAATCTAGGTGCGGTTGCACCAGGTACAAGCACGGCCCCAATCACGAGATCAGCATCAACGACGTGTTTTTCGAGCATGCTGCGAGTTGAATAAACCCCATTAGTGGAACGACCGAACTGCACCCAGTGATTGTCGAGTACCTTTACATTTCGGTCAAGCACCCACACATCGGCACCCATACCGACAGCGATGTGAGTCGCGTGCGTCCCAACAACACCGCCACCGATGATGACGACTTTGGCCGGTTCAACGCCGGGTACACCGCCCAATAGCATCCCTGTCCCCCCGTGAGGTCGTTCAAGGCACCAGGCACCTTCCTGCACTGCCATCCGTCCAGCGACCTTAGACATTGGTGCAAGAATTGGTAAAGCACCGTTGTCGTCAGTGACAGTTTCATAGGCAATACATACTGCACCACTGTTGACCAAATCACGGGTCTGTTCCGGGTCTGGAGCCAAATGCAAATAAGTGAACAGAATCTGATTTTCGCGTAGCAAGGCTCGCTCAGGTGCAAGCGGCTCTTTGACTTTTACGATCATTTCTGCATGTTCGAAAACTTCTTGTGCAGTACCTAGAACAGTTGCGCCAAATTTTCGGTAGTCGTCGTCGCTCGCACTGATTCCAATGCCGGCATTGGTTTCGACAGCAACATCGTGTCCCATTTCGGTGAGTTCTCGAACACTTTCGGGTACTAGCCCGACTCGAAATTCGTCTGTTTTAGTTTCTTTTGGGACTCCAATTCGCATAGTGAAATGCTCCCGTGATTTTCAAAATGATTGTCTTAAAAATTGATGCCATTATGATAGTTTAGGGGCTCAAGAATTTCGTTGGCAGGTTGTGAAATTTTTCAATAGATTTCAGTAAGTTTTCATTCGGCTTTTATTGAGGTTTCCCGGTACAGAGTAAGATATTGACTGAGGCGGTAACTCGTTGATGTCAGTTCACATCTGTACTGTAAGATTCGTCTGTAACAAAATTGCCTTTTTGTTGCAGTAGCAAAACAAGAGCATACTAACAGTGTGCCAACTTTGTTTACCAAACTCATCAGGCAATCCACTGCAACGTTTAAGATCGATCACTGATACGTAATTGTGGACTGGACTGATTGGGATCTGCAGAAAATCAGCCAAAGCTGAAAAATGCTGCTGCGAACACTGTCGCTGGAGAGGGAGACAAACTGGATGGCAGAATGTCGCCGACAGTTCGTTGACACTTCAGCGGGTATCCGGCCGGTATTCATCATGGTGAATGTATCGGTCCAATTCGCTGACTGTTGCAACACGCCTCAAACAGCGGTGGTGACAATGTCTTGTGTTTCGGATAGATACCATCACTTTCCGTGTCTAGCTGAAAATTTGGAGGATACCGTAAAATTGAATGTAGTCAAGATTGTAAAATTGTAAATTCGACTACGCAATTGTCATATGACCGAATTTACTTTGATTTGACCGGGAGGAGTTGAGACGATGAGACTGGATCATCAGTCAATGGAAAACTTGTGGATGCCGTTCACCAGTAATCGTGATTTCAAGGCAGACCCGAGGATTGTTGCACGGGGCGAAGGCGTGTACCTTTACACAGCTGAAGGAATGCCAATCATCGATGCCTCGTCAGGACTATTTTGTTGTGCGGCCGGACACAGCCGGCCCGAAATCGCGGACGCGGTACATCGACAACTTGCCACCCTGGCTTACACCGCACCGTTTCAATTGGGACATGAATTGTCGTTTGAACTGGCTCGCCGGCTCGCTGAGTTAACACCAGAAGGAATGAATCGGGTTTTCTTTGTCAATTCTGGATCGGAGGCTGTCGATACTGCGATCAAGGTTGCATTGGCTTACCACTATGCACGCGGAGAAGGGCAGCGTCAACGGCTGGTTTCCCGAGAGCGAGCGTATCACGGAGTAAACCTTGGCGGCACCAGCTTGAGTGGAATGGTGAAAAATCGCCAGGCATTTGGTTTGGGGCTTGCAGGAATTGCACATATTCGGCATACTTGGCTACCAGAAAATTGCTACCAGCGCAACCAGCCTACTGATGGCGCCGAACTGGCAGACGATCTTGAAAAAATTGTGCAGAACTTTGGGGCTGACTCAATAGCTGCCTGCTTTGTCGAACCCATTGCCGGTTCAACCGGCTGTCTGGTACCTCCAGTTGGTTACCTGGAAAGGTTGCGGGAGATCTGTGATCAACACGGCATTCTGCTTGTGTTTGATGAAGTGATTTGTGGATTTGGAAGAACCGGTGAACCCTTCGCCTCACAAACTTTTGGCGTAACACCCGACATCATGACGCTGGCAAAAGCGTTGACCAATGCCGCCCAGCCGATGGGTGCAATTGTTGTTGGCCAACATGTCTACGATAGCATCGTCAATGCTGCACCAGATCGGGTTATTGAATTGTTTCATGGTTACACTTATTCTGGACATCCTGCAGCTTGTGCCGCTGGCCTTGCAACTTTGGATATCTACCGGGATGAAAAGTTGTTTGAGCGCGGTAGATCCTTATCGGCTTACTTCCAGGATTCAATTTTCGCACTAAAGGAGTTCGATATTGTGACGGATATTCGCGGCTATGGAATGATTACCGGAATAGATCTTGCGCCTTCAGGTAGGCCAGGCAATGCTGGCATTACGGTACAGAAAAAGCTATTTCATTCAGGGTTGCATGTCAAGGCAACGGGCGATGCGCTGATTGTCGCACCCCCGCTAATTTCGACTGAAGCGAACATTGATGAAATTGGTGAAAAACTGAGAAAGGTTCTGCAAAGCTCATCATAGTTCGACAATATTAACCAACAGTGTTTGAATTTCGATTATGATTAATGCAATAGAATGGTTTATCAATTTCCATGGAGGACAAGAAGCGCTTGGCGCTCTGGAATATTGCAAAAAGCATTAACCTTGTAAAAATCTAATTACATGTATCAAGAGGTGTTTGTAGTATGTCAATAAAAGTAAAAGGCAACTTGAGTCGCCGACAATTTCTGAAAACAAGTGTAGCAGCCAGTGTGGTTGCGACTGGCCCATGGGTCATCAGTTCAAAAGTCCTTGCCTCATCCGGTGAACTCAATGTATTGATGTGGTCCGATTATCTTCCAGAAGATTTATTAGCTCAATTTAATGAAGAGTCTGGAATCACGGTGAACTACACTGGGATTGGATCGAACGAAGAAATCATCAACAAGATGAAGGCGACAAAGGGCAAAGGATTTGATATCTGCAGCCCAACCAATGTTCGTTCCGGACAGTGGATTGATCTTGATTTGTTGCAGCCCTGGGATTATGGACGGATCTCCAATATAGATAATGCGAATCCGGCGATGCTTTCGGTCGGTGACCGCGAATGGAATTTTGGCGATGCCGGTTCTCATTGGCTACCGCATATCTGGGGCACCGAAGCCATATCCTGGCGAACCGATCTTTATTCACCACCAGGTGGTGAACCTAGTTATGGAAATATCTGGGACGGATCAGCAGAAGGCAATACCATGATTCGACCGCACTCTGGTATGCTGGGTGCCGGACTTTATATGGAAACCATTGGCGAACTGGAACCCGGGGATGTATGGCGAGCGTACGCGGACGAAGGTATCATGCGCCCCATTTGGGAGAAGATTACGCAATTCTGCATTGCCAACAAACCGCAAATCAAGCTGTTTTGGAATGACGCCGATACCCAGAAAAACGGTTTCCTGAACGACGGTGTGCTGGTTGGACAGACTTGGGATGGACCACCGCTGGCGATGAAAACCGACGGGGAACCTGTACACTATCAGGCCCCGAAAGAAGGTGCACTGGCATGGGTTGATGGTATGTCACTTTCCAAGTCAGCTGCAAATATTGATCAGGCTTATGCGTTTGTTGAGTTCTGCTTTAACAGAGAGCCGGCGGGTCGGGCAATTGACACTCATGGTTACAATTCCGCAGTGATCGGCGCCGACGCTTTTGCAGGCGACAGTTACAAGAAGAATTTCGCAGAAGCCTATCCGGGCACAGCATTGGCTAATCTCAATCCTTGGCCGGCAGAACCGCAGTGGTACGCCGATGTGCGCACGGAGTATCGCAATAAATTTGTGAACGCCTGATCTAGGAATCATCCTGATAATTCGACACCCGCTCAGTCGGGTGTCGAAATCCAACAGTCTCCCTAATGCAGGAGGTAAGGGTGATGAGTGCAGATGTGAAACTTGAATCCGTCTGGATTCGATTTGGCGATTTTATTGCTGCTCGGGATGTCAATTTGCATATCAAGGGCGGCGAATTTTTCACAATTCTTGGTCCCTCAGGCTGCGGCAAAACCACTCTGCTGCGTGCAGTTTCTGGCTTTCTGACCCCCTCGGAAGGTGGTGTATTGATCGGTGGTGAGAATATGGCCGGAATCGGGCCGAATCGCCGTCCTACCGCCTTGATATTTCAAAATCTGGCCCTGTTTCCCTTGATGACGATCTGGGAAAACATCACTTTTTCACTCGAAGTTAAAGGGGTCAGGAGAGTTCAGCGAAAAAAACGTGCGGATGAACTGCTTGAACTGATTGCACTGCCGGGTCAGGGAGAGAAGATGGTAAGCGAACTGTCAGGTGGGCAGAAACAACGAGTGGCCATTGCTAGGGCGCTTTGCGCACAACCAGAAGTGCTTCTTCTTGATGAACCACTCAGCGCGCTAGATCTAAAACTTCGCCAACATATGCGTACTGAGCTGCGCTCTATTCAACAGCAGGTTGGAATTACTTTTATCTACATCACCCATGACCAGGGTGAAGCGCTGACCATGTCAGATAATGTTGCAGTGATGCGGGAAGGTATTATTGAACAAGTCAGTGATGGCACAACTATTTACGATGAGCCTGACACTGCATTTGTGGCGTCATTTGTCGGTGAGAACAACCGGTTTGCCGGAAAAGTTGAAAAGGTAACGGATGGCCTTGCGCAGGTCAGCACACCCGAGGGCTCAATTCGGGCACGCTGCAGTAAAAATCCAGATTCAAAAGTAAAGACTGGTGACGATGTCTATGTTTTCGTTCGTCCTGAATCACTTCGCTTTGTGAGTGAGGACTTCAAGGACAATCAGCTGAAAGCAACTGTCTATCATGAAGAATTTGAAGGCAATATGTGGCAGGTTTTTCTTGACATCAGTTCAACTCAAAAACGGGTAAAGATGTCCTATGTGAACGATGGTTCCATCCGGTCCCATAGCGGGGAAAAGGATTTGCCGGTCGGATTCTCCAGCGAAGCGGCAATCGCGTTGCCACAGGGACCACTTGCTGCCGAATAGCTTTCGCGATCTTGCCATGAGCTTCTCTAATTACTGGCGAGCGTTCTTCCAAAAAAACGGCGTGGCGCTTGCGCTGTTTTTGATCATTGCAGTGGGCGTGTGGCTGTTCATGATGATCATACTGCCGCAGCTGTTCATGTTCGACTTTTCCATCAGGGCCAATGTCCCTCCGCCGAAATTCGGGACAGAAGAGCACTACTACACACTCGAGCACTACAAATACATGATTTTTGGCAGTGCTTTATCGACTGACTCATACAACATCATTGATGTAACGGTATTTTTCCGCACAATCGGTGCAGCAATATTCGTTACGCTGATCGATGTTGCCTTGTGTTATCCCATCGCCTACTACCTTGCACATGTTGCAACCGGCGGTTGGAGTCGGCTCATGGTACTATCGTTGATCGTGCCATTTTGGATTAACGAGATTCTCAGGGCGTTTGCATTCAAGATTATTTTCGGCTCAACTGGCGTAATCAACAACTTTCTCGTTTCGATTGGGATATTGGACCAGCCTTATGATTTCATTCGCAACGACATTGCACTGTGGGCAGGACTGAGTTATGCATTCATCCTGCTAATGATTTTTCCAATTTACAACGCTATTGAAAGCCTCGACAAAAATCAGATTGAAGCGGCGCGTGATCTGGGTGCACCTTGGTGGAAAATTCACTGGAGGGTTGTTGTACCCCATGCAAAACCGGGCATATCTTCCGGCTGCACAATGGTGTTCATGCTAACAGCAGGTGCCTTGGCAGCACCCCAGATTCTGGGTGGACCAAGCAGCCTGTGGTTTACCCAGATAATTTACCAGGGATTCAACCAGGCGGGCAACTGGGCAAGAGGTTCAGCTTACGCGATTATCTTGCTTGTTTCCTGTATTGTGCTGGTCTTGGTAATGATGAAGATAGCCAAGGTGAAGTTTGGTGAAATGATGAAATGATCCAGGGACGCATACAAAATTACCTGGTGATTGGATTCGTCGCCCTTTTCTTCGTTTATCTATTCGGCCCATTGATCGTGATGGGCCTGACCGCTTTCAACACGTCCGGATTTCCCAGAGTGTCGCCGTGGGACTGCTTCACGGTGGAGTGGTTTGACGTTTTGATGGAAGACACCCGCTTGGTAACCGGGGTCAGAAATAGTCTTTTGATCGGTATCGGCGTCGTAATTTTGGCGGTTCCCATCGGTCTGGCTGGCGCCTTGATGCTGATGCAAATTGGACCAAGACTTCGTCCCTGGCTGTACACGGTTACCATTTCACCCATCCTGGTGCCTGGTGTGGTTCTGGGTATATCGACTCTGCTCTTTTGGGACCGAATAGGGCTGATGTTTGGTGCTGGGGAAGATACGATCTTCTATGATGGAGTATTTCTGACGATTGTAGGACAGGCGACGTTTATTTCAGCTTACGCGATGCTGATTTTTATTGCACGTCTACAGAGATTTGATCTCGCGTTGGAAGAGGCGGCTTTAGACCTTGGAGCTTCGCACACACAGACGTTCCGCAAAATCCTTCTGCCGTTTTTGCGACCAGCCATTGGTTCTGCTGCAGTACTCGCATTTCTGGCTTCATTCGAGAACTACAACACGACAATATTTACGATTGTATCAAGCAGTACTCTAACCACGGTATTGGCTAGCAAGGTTCGCTACGGAATTGATCCTTCGATCAGTGCGTTGGCAGTATCGATTGTCTTTTTGACGTTGGTTGGGGCGGTTCTTTATGAAATCTCCAAACGACGAGAAACGCGACGGGCCAAGGCTCAGATGGCGGTGGCACGGGGAGAGGCAACAGAAGTTAAAAAACAGCGACCTTTCCTAACAGAACCGGCATTCATCATGTTCGCACTGATTGTAATTGCAGGCTTGGGTACCGTTTACTTTTCTGGCACGGTCGGTGTTGAAGAATGCAAGATTGCCGTGAAGGAACAACGTCAGGCTGAAATTCAACGAAAAGTCGAAAGACGTCAACAACAGCAGATGTTTCAATCAGCAATTGACGCACAAAGTCAATCTTCAAGTGATCAAGAGGAAACTCGAGAAGAGCCAAAGGTGACTGCCAAAGGTACGCAAGGTTATCAAAGTGTATTCTCTCCCGGTAATTTACAGGGTGAAACAGAAACTCAGGCTGAAGAAGAGCAGCCAGTTAAAGGTACAGAGGGCTATCAGGACGTATTCTCGCCAGGAAATTTGGTGAATCCTCCCAGTGATGATCCCGAGGAGGAAAAGCCGGTCAAAGGTACAGAGGGTTACCTAAACGTGTTTACTCCAGAAAATTTGACTGATCAAGCACCGGCGGAAAATTCTGGCTATTGATTCTAATTTGAAATTGAGGTTACGTATCCTATGTTGACTACCTGTATCGGTGCATTTCCCAAACCCGACTTTCTTAAACTCCCTGACTGGTTCAACCTTCCTGCTGGACCCGATTCTGCAGAACCGACCAAGAGCTGGAAGGCGGCTCTTGCTGCCTTGGGAGATTCAGCAGAAGATACGATAAGAGAAGCTTCAAAACAGGTGATGGCTGATCAGGTCGAAGCGGGTATTGATATCCCAACCGATGGAGAGGTGAAGCGGGAAAACTACATCCACTACCACTGCCGACACCTAGAAGGCATTGATTTTTCTCACCTGACTGTGCGTGAGTTGCGTGGGGGCGCGTATTCTGCAGAACTCCCGACGATCAATGGACCAATCAAGGTCCGCGACACTGGCTTTTTGGCTGAAGACTGGAAGCTCGCTCAGTCATACACGAATCGCCCAGTCAAAATTACAATGCCTGGGCCGATGACGGTTACCGACACCAATGCTAATGAGTTCTACGCATCAGAAAAGGAACTCGGGGCAGATATTGCTGCCGCACTTAACAAGGAAGTGCTGGCTTTAGCTGACGCAGGATGCATCCATATACAGGTTGATGAACCAGTGTTTGCCAGAAAGCCTCAAGATGCACTGGAATTTGGTGTTGAAAATCTCGAACGCGTATTTCATGGGGCGCCTGATCATGTCGTAAGGACAATGCATATGTGCTGCGGTTACCCAGACAGGTTAGATCGGCTGGACTATCCCAAAGCTGATCCACAAGCTTACTTTCAAATCATTGAGGCAGTCGACAAAAGTTCAGTTCAGGTTGTATCCATCGAAGATGCCCACAGACACAATGATTTAAGTCTCCTAGATCGAATTCAAAACACAACAGTCATATTGGGAGTAGTTGCGATTGCACTCAGCAGAGTCGAATCAGTTGAAGAAATTATTGATCGGCTAAAAACTGCGATGAATCACATTGACAGCGACCGTCTGATTGCGGCTCCAGATTGCGGGTTAGGTCTACTTGGCCGTGATCTGACTCGGGCAAAGTTAAAGAATATGTGTGAAGCTGCGCACCAGATTTAGTCAGCAGGGAATCGGCTAGTTTGTGAGAATAATCACATGTGAGAAGCGTGCCGAGAATTGTTTATTTTCTTGCTGACGATTCAATGTCGATATTGCCAGTAAACCCTCATAATTCACGGCTGGCTGATCACCCCGCCCGCATGAAAAAGTGATCAATTTTGAATCCGTTTCATAGTCTGCCTATCACCATTGTTTCGTTGTCAAACACGCTCGAAGACGACGGTATGTGAAGCTCGCCCGAGCGTCGATTAGTTGCACTGGCACAAGCGAAGTTGGCGGAATGAATCCCCTGTTTTAATAGGAGGGCTTTTGTCATTCTTCGTTGTTTGTATCAACTTTTTTTAAGGCAAACCTTGAACGAAGAGGGAAAGTGCATAGATTATCATACTGGTAAGAATACAGGCTGTTAAGCTGGAAAAATAGATAACGCTGGCTGCATTTCAGACAGTATTTTGCTGGTGCGGAACTCAGCTGCAGAAAGCCGATAGGAGGAGAAACGACATGCCGATAGTCAAAGGCAATCCAATGCAGATTCCCGCAGGGCGAGAAGGCCTTGCGAGGTATATCCGGTCAACTGATCGCAGTGCGCCACCTTATTTTGCAGGGCGCAAGCGGCTTCTGTCGGACATTGAGGATGCCTGCATGGATGTTTGGCACTGTCATGAAAACGGGCTGGAGCAGTTTGAAGGTTCAACCTGGATGATTTACGGTGCGCCCGGTGCGGGCAAGTCATCGCTTTTGAAGTATCTGCAGTACGCTTGGCAGCAGGGCGCATACATGACATTGGATGCGGCCGGCCGCGAGCGGCCGGGACCGACTCCGACGCTGATGTACTTCGGCAGCACCGAAGCATATTTGCTCGAAGAGTTCTTTGAAAAACTGGTGGATTTGGTAACACAAGGCCAAACAAAGGACGTGTTTGCACAAATCAGCGAGACCATGCGTGTCAGCGGTGGCGGGAGTGCGGGGATTGCTAAAGGCGGCATTGAGCATGAGACGACAAAACAGCATGATGCTGTCAGAGCCACTTTGGCGGCGGTGGCGAAGGCGCTGCCACCCAGTAAGTGGAAGCGGCCTGTGGTGGTTGCCATTGATGAGGCGCAGAATATGCCTGGCGATGAGAACTCGCCGGTGGGCCTGCTGCTTCAAGCGTTTCACGAAAGCCATGCCAATCTACCGGTGATTGTGCTGCTGGCGGGGCTGTCAGACACGAAGATGCGGGTCAGGAAACTGGGACTGTCGCGGCTTTCGAAAAACAGAGTCTGTTCACTGAATGGTTTGGATGCGGCTGAGGTGGCGGAGCTGAAGGCGGGGTTCTGCGCCCATTTTGAGATTGATCTGGGCCGATATTCGGATGACTTCGATGCGCTGCTGCAGCGGACGGACGGATGGGCGGCGCATCTGCAGAACTGTCTGCAGGCGTTCAGTGAAGTGTATCTGGTGGCGCAGTGCGAGATTGAGGCGGTGGACTTTGCCAAAGTTGAACAGCTGAGTCTGGCAACTCGCATGGAGTACTATCATGCCCGTATGAGCGATGCGATGAAAGACTCTGTGAGACTGCTGGGAACGTTGATGGTGCAGCTGACGGGAAGTGAGAAGCGATGGGATATTCTGGACATGATTCAACAAATTTCAGATGACAATGCCAGCAGTCGAAGCCGGACTAAGAAATTGCCACCCGGCATGAGCGCGGATGATTACTATAACGATCTGATTCATAGCGGTGCGTTGCAGGAGTGCGATGACGGAAAGGTGGTGTGTCCAATCCCGAGTTTCCGCCAGTTTCTGATTGAGTTGTCCAAACCGGTCACTGGTACCGGTTCAACGGATGACGCTGGACATTCGTTGCGCGACGCGCCACCGCAGCTACATTACGGCTTAACTTGGGATGCGCTGCAGCGCATTGAGGCGGCGCATGAGATTCAGCCGGCGCCTTGAATGCAAATGGTGCAAATACCCGTTATGAAGAAAATCTAATTGAATGATGCGGTGCCAGTTGCATCTTCAAGTGGGAAGCCTATTTTTTCTAATACCAATCAATGCGCCGACAGAGGTGTTTGAAAACCGTCGGTGCCGGTGCGAGACGCATCGCCCGCAGAAACTTGTTTTATTCGGCTGCTTGATATTTCCCTAAATTTTAAGCAACAAAGAGTTGCTCTAAATTGTGACAATGAATTTGCAGTCTACTGCTGAATTTGGTGGCTGCCAATAACTGATGATGGCGTACAACAGCATACGCCCTCCTTTGTTATACTTTTAGTATTGAGGTTTATCCCGGGCCATTACGGAGGCCAAAAAACTCATGGATATGCAAGTACAAGAAACTCTTTATCATTTTGTCAATGGTCAGAAGGTTGAAGGCACCAGTGGCCGCACAGGAGATGTGTATAACCCGGCTATCGGTCAGGTGGTCAAACAGGTTCCTCTAGCCAGTTCGGCAGAAGTCAGTGCCGCGATTGAGATCGCTGCCAACGCTTTGCCAGCTTGGTCAGCAACACCACCAGCGAGTCGGGCGCAAGTCATGTTCGCGTTCCGAGAAATCGTCAAGAACAACATCGAAGAGTTGGCAGCAGGTCTTTCTGCAGAGCATGGCAAGACACTGGAAGATGCCAAGGGATCGATCGGCCGCGGACTTGAGGTCGTTGAGTTTGCCTGCGGTATTCCGCAGTTGCTCAAGGGCGAGATGTCTGAACGGGTTGCAAAAGGTGTCGAGAGCTATTCAATCCGGCAGCCAGTTGGTGTGTGTGCTGGAATAACGCCATTCAATTTTCCGGCTATGGTGCCGATGTGGATGTTTCCCGTTGCAATTGCTTGCGGAAATACCTTCGTACTCAAACCATCTGAGAAAGATCCAACATGCCCGTTGATGCTCGCACAAGTGATGCAGGAAGCGGGACTTCCAGACGGCGTTCTTAACGTAGTCAATGGTGACAAGGAAGCAGTTGATACACTGCTCTCCCATCCGAAAGTGAACGCCATCAGTTTTGTTGGTTCAACTGCGGTCGGTGAGTACATTTATCAGACCGGATGCAAGCACGGAAAGCGCGTGCAAGCTCTGTGTGGTGCGAAAAACCACATGGTGGTTATGTCGGATGCAGATATGGATCAGGTCGTTGATGCTGCCATAGGAGCAGGTTACGGTTCGGCTGGAGAACGCTGTATGGCGATATCAGTTATCGTTGCGGTCGGTGACGACACCGCTGATGAACTGGTCGAACGGTTAAAACCGCGCGTCAAAGATCTGGTAGTTGGACCGTATACCGATGCTGGAGCGGAGATGGGTCCTCTCGTCACTCCTGATCACTGTTCAAAGGTCAGGTCTTATGTTGACCTAGGTGTGTCAGAAGGTGCGGACCTTGTTGTGGATGGACGAGATTTTTCGCTTGAGGGTTATGAGGACGGTGCTTTTCTTGGTGGCTGCCTGTTCGATAACGTGAAACCGGACATGAAAATCTACACCGATGAGATTTTTGGACCGGTGTTGAGTGTCGTAAGAGCCGACAGCTATGATGAAGCTATTCGCCTGGTTAGCGATCACGAATATGGCAATGGCGCAGCTATTTTTACACGGGATGGCGGTCGCGCCCAGCACTTTATTTCGAATGTTCGAATCGGAATGGTTGGTGTCAATGTGCCAATTCCAGTGCCAGTCGCTTACCATAGTTTTGGCGGCTGGAAGCGCTCACTTTTTGGTGATCACTATATGCACGGTCCTGAAGGGGTGCGTTTCTATACGCGAATGAAGACTGTTACTGCTAGGTGGCCGGAAGCGATTGAATCAGGCGCCAAGTTTCATTTCAAACGTGGTAGCGAAGACAACTAAATTCAACTCGTTGAATACTTGATGCCAGACTGTTGTCAGGACAGTCTGGCATTTTCAATAGATTCGGGACATCTTATAGTCTGGAATCAAGCTGCAGGTTGTCAATTAAGCGGACCTCTCCAACTCTGGCAGCGATTAATGCGATTGCGTGGTTAATTGTTCCTACTGGCGAATTCGCCTGCCAGTTCTCTGGATCGCGAACATCTGCGTACTCAACCCGAAGTGGGGCCGGCAGGTTGTCTCTCATCGCCGCCCTTAACTGATCGCATTCTCGACAACCGTTATCCCATAAAACTTTCGCTGAATACAGTGCCTTTGAGATGTTTGTGGCGAGTGCTAACTCTGATTTGGAAAGCAGAGCGTTTCTTGACGACAGCGCCAGACCGTGTTTATCTCGTACGGTTTCACAGGTTCGAATCTCCGGATAACCCAGATTGTTGGCGAGGTCTCTGACAACCAGTGTCTGCTGATAATCCTTGAGCCCGAAATACGCTCGACAGTCTCCGGTAAATTTGAACAGTCGTTCAACTACCGTACAGACTCCTTCTAGATGTCCGGGTCTGAATTCACCTTCTAGTCCAGTTGCAAATTGACCCGGGTCTAGTATCGTAACCTCTTTGATTGATTCAGCTTCCGGGAACATGTCTCGGTTCGTGCCACCGAAGACCATGTCGCAACCAACCTCATCCAACAGACGGTAATCCAAATCAATGTCGCGGGGATAGTTGGAGTAATCGTCTGCCTCGTTGAATTGCAAAGGATTGACAAAAATACTGACGCAGGTAACATCGTTTTCATCGATAGCGCGTTTGACCAAGGAAAGGTGACCCTCGTGTAGCGCACCCATGGTCGGAACAAATCCAATCGTTTGATTAAGTTCGCGCTGTTCACGACACCATTGGGTCGCAGAAGCCGGATCTTGCAGAACGGTCAGCACTGGGGGTGTTCCCGGCCGTAAAGCCAGGGTCAGTTCATCGTCAGTAGAATTTTTCCGATGTGAGAACCTGATTCAATTCGTTGATGAGCAGCACGAACCTCATCCATAGAAAAAACCGAATCAATGATGGGTTTGATTTTGCCTTCATTTAGTAGTGGCCATGCGTGCGTGCGGAGTTCATCGGCTATTTCCGCCTTCTGTTCGACTGTTCTCGGTCGAAGCGTTGATCCAGTTATCATCAATCTCTTTGTCATGATTGGCAAGACATTGATTTGCGCTCTAAATCCACCTTGGGTGGCAATGATCACCATCCGACCTTCATCGGCGAGACACTTGATATTTTTTGCGACGTACTCTCCGGAGATGATGTCCAAGATGAGATTGACGCCTTTGCCGTTGGTTTGTGTCTTAATTTCATCTACAAAATCAGTAGTTCTGTAGTTGATTGCTGCGGTTGCTCCGAAGTCAATGCATGCAGCGCACTTCTCATTGGAACCTGCAGTTACAAAAACTTCTGCACCAAACGCCTTGGCCAGCTGGATTGCGGTTGACCCAATGCCGCTGGTTCCTCCATGAATCAGGCACCTCTCACCTGCCTTTAGCTTTCCTCGCATAAAAAGATTAGCCCACACAGTAAAGAACGTTTCAGGAAGCGCACCCGCGTCTACGAGTGACATACCAGTCGGTATTGGTAAGCAGGAAGTTGCCGGTGCCACACAGTATTCCGCATAACCACCTCCAGCAAGCAGTGCACAGATTTTATCGCCTATAGAATGGTCACTGACTTTAGATCCAACTTTGGTGACGGTACCTGAAACCTCAAGCCCCAGGATGTCAGACACCCCTGGCGGTGGTGGATAGTTTCCATTTCGCTGCATCACATCGGCGCGATTCAGGCCAGCCGTCGCCACCTTGATCAACACTTCGTGGTCTTTTGGATCTGGTATTTGACGGGCGCCTATTTCAAGCACTTCGGCGCCGCCGGGCTCTGTAATTTCAACGACTCGCATTGTCTCACTGTTCATAGGAAACGGCCTTCAAATTTGACTTGTATCTCGCAATTTTGTCGATGTAGGAACGGTTGAATTGACTGAGCATATCCACCTCTTTCTGGTTCAACTGCCTGATCACGCGACCTGGTGCTCCGACAACGAGGCTGTTGTCTGGAATGACCTTACCGTCGGCGATCAGTGCACTGGCACCAATCAGACAGTTTTTGCCAATTCTGGCATTGTTTAGCACGACAGCATTAATTCCGATCAATGTTCCGTCACCAATTGTGCAACCGTGAAGCATAGCCTGATGACCGACCGTTACATTGGAACCGATGTCCAACGGACATCCCGGGTCAGTGTGCATTACGCAGCAGTCCTGAATATTGGTGCCGTCTCCAACTGTGATGCGTTCGTTGTCACCTCGCAGTACTGCACCAAACCAAATGCCGACATTACTGCCGAGTACAACATCTCCGATTACAGATGCCCCCGGCGCGATATAGACGTTTTCACCGCACTGCGGTGTACCGTTATCGAGGGAATATATGATCATTTAGGGAAGGGGAGAGAGTGTCTGGAAGATCCCGTTTCCTAAACATAAGGGCCTTCAAAAGTGTCGCCATTGCCGGATTGAGGCGTTCAGAGAAGGGCGTCTTGATAACGTATTTCACTTCATAGATTTCAGACTTTTCACTTGATTCAAGCAGGTAGTCGTCACTGGTACGCAATTCGTCAACCAGGTTCAATTCAAGCGCTCGTGTGCCATACCAGTGCTCTCCAGTTGAAATCTTGTCTATGTCCAACTGAGGTCGATTTTCTTGAACGAAGTCCTTAAACAGATCATGTACTTCATTCAGTTCTTCTACAAACTTTGCTTTCCCTTGTTCGGTGGGTTCAGCAAAAATTCCGACAGTACGTTTGTATTCACCAGCAGTGTACTGGTGAAAGTCAATGTCGTTCTTTTCGAGCACCTTGTGGAAATTGGGAAACTGCGCAAGCACTCCGACTGAACCGACCACTGCAAAGGGTGCCGCAATTATTTTGTCGGCAACACAAGCCATCATGTATCCCCCACTTGCAGCGACCTTGTCAACAGCGGTGGTCAGCGAAATCCCTTTGTCCTTGATGCGCTTCAGTTGTGATGCAGCTAATCCATATCCATGAATAACGCCACCTCGACTTTCGACATTGACAACAACTTCATCGCCAGGTTCAGAAACGGTTAGAACCGCCGTAATTTCTTCGCGTAACCGATCAATTTCAGACGCTTCCAAATCTCCTTTGAATTTGAGAACAAAAATGCGGTTTTTGTCTTCATCGGGTTCTACTTTCCCTTTGGCAAACGCTTTACGTTCCTTTTTCTGTTTCTTGACCTTATCCTTAAATTCTTTCTTGGAAAGATAAGCCGAATTAATGGTATTGGACATAGTCTCGTAGCGTCTGTTGATATGGTTGATCTCCAGATGCTCTTTTTGGTGTTGACGCTGTCTAGATGCGAGTGATGCGACCAGAATGATCGGGATAACGACCGCAACAATCACGATCAGGGTCTTTGCGAAGAACAGTAAGAATTCGATGAGGTATTCCATAATTATTTTTTCGGTGATGGAGATTCAAATCAGACTTTCGGGAAGTATCGTAGCTTATTTTGGAGACTTTGAGCTGAATGACGGCTAGTTGGCATCATTCAGGGTCGTCACAAGGTACATCCGGTACCCACATGTAGCCGTCCGGATCAATCAGATAACACTCGCGAAGTCCATGTGGTTTGTCCTCAGCTTCTGCAAAGACAGTGTATCCATACTTATGCGCTTTTTCAGAAGCCTGGTCGGGATCACAGCCATGTAATCGAATTTCTGCGCCTATTCCCCGTTTATCTGTCTGTGAAATGAGGTCATACAGTGGATTTTCAAGGTAAGTATGATCCGCATGTAGCATCCACTCGGCTCCGCAGGATTGTAGCACTGCAATATCAGGATCAGCGTATACAACTGAGGCGTCAAGCACCCTCGTTTGAAATTCAACTGCTCTTTCTATATTCTGCACCAGCAAATTGATGGTGAGCGCTTTGAGTGAGCGTCCATACTCAGGTGCTGGCATCCAGGCATCGCCTTCACGGAGTTTCATAATTCGTCCTTCAGATTTCGATCAGTTTCTTTTGGCCCAAGAGTCTCGCAGAGGAACTGTTCGATGGAACACTGGTTTCCCGTTATCACCAATTTGCGAGGCCAGTACAAAATACCCGCTTCTTTCGAACTGGTAGCGCGTTCCTGGAGTTGCCCATTTGATCTGCGGCTCAATCACGGCATTAACAACTTTTAGCGATTCTGGATTAATCAAATCAGCAAAATCGGTATTTTTCGTTGCGGCGGGGTTTGGAACAGTAAACAATCGATCATATAGATTGACTTCGGATTCTATGGCGTTTGCCTGCGAGACCCAGTGAATCGTGCCGCGTACTTTGCGTCCGTCTGGTGCAAATCCGCCGCGGCTTTCGGAATCATAACGACATCGAAGTTCCACAACATTGCCATCCTGGTCCTTGATAACCTCGGTGCAGGTGACAAGGTAAGCGTATCGCAGTCGAACTTCGGCACCTGGTGCCAGTCTAAAGAATTTCCTAGGTGGATTTTCCAGAAAATCGCTTCGTTCAACGAAAATGCGCTTGGAAAATGGCACTTCTCTATTTCCGAGTTCAGGACGTTTTGGATGATTCTGAGCGGATAACCATTCGACTTCATCTTCGGGATAGTTTTCGATCGTGACGGGCAGGGGGTCTAGTACAGCCATTAGCCGAGGTGCTGAATAGTCCAGGTCTTCCCGAATGCAGTTTTCCAGAACACTCATCTCTACTTCATTGAAGTTCTTGGTGATACCTACACGCTCGCAAAAGTCCAGAATGGATGCGGGTGTATAGCCCCGGTTTCGAAGGCCAGATAACGTTGGCATTCTAGGATCATCCCATCCCGCTACTAACTCATCTTCAACGAGCTTAGTCAGCCATCGTTTACTCAAAACGGTGTACTCGAGTGACAGGCGGGAAAATTCAGTTTGTTCCGGCCGTGATGGTGCGCTGACATTTTCGACACACCAGTCATAAAGAGGTCGATGATCCTCAAACTCCATGGTACACAACGAATGAGTCACTCCCTCAATAGCATCTGACAGGCTGTGGGCGAAATCGTAAAGTGGATAGATGCACCACTTATCGCCAGCGATGGGATGAGACTCGTGCTTAATTCGGTAAAGCACCGGATCTCGCATATTGATATTTCCAGAACTCATGTCGATCTTGGCTCGCAGGACATGAGTGTTTTCTGGAAATTCCCCATTTTTCATACGGGTAAACAAGTCGAGATTTTCCTTTATCGAACGGTCCCGATAGGGGCTGTTCCTCCCAGGTTCCGTCAAAGTGCCGCGATATTCGCGAATTTCATCTGGGGAAAGACTGTCGACATAGGCTTTTCCATTTTCGATCAACTCGACTGCAAACTTGTATAACTGGTCAAAATAATCGGATGCGTGCAGGATTTTGCCATCCTTCGCATAACCCAACCACTGTACGTCATTAATGATTGAATTGACATAGTCAATGTTTTCCTTACTTGGATTTGTATCGTCAAAGCGAAAGTTGCACACACCGCTGTAGTCTTCCGCGATACCGAAGTTAAGGCAGATAGACTTCGCGTGCCCAATGTGCAGGTAACCATTTGGCTCTGGCGGAAAACGGGTGACTACGCGTCCGTTATGTTTGTTATTGGCAATATCTCTGTCGATGATTTGCCTGATAAAATTAGATGTTTTCAATCTTTACGAAATATTTCTGCGTTGGGAAGAGGCAAACAGGCCTTTTTGACACCGGATGTAAAGCCGACAAGATGTTATTGCAGCCAATCCAATTTATGACAAACTAGGCAGAATTAATGAAAATAGCTTTTTTGATGGATCCGCTGGAAACTGTCAAGGCCTACAAGGACACGACATATTACTTGATGCTGGCTGCAAGGGAGCGTGGCAACGCTGTATTTTATTTTAATCAATCTTCAATGCAACTCGGAAACGAAGGGCTTTCTGCGGAGGTTGATTATCTTGACGTTCACGACTCGGTCGATAAACCATTCTCGATCCTGGAGCGTCGCACAGAGAATATTGGTGATATGAACGTCGTTGTGATCCGTACAGACCCACCGTTAGATCGAAGCTACATGTATTCGACTTTGATGTTGGACCGAGTTATGCCGAAAACGCTGGTTGTTAACCGTCCTTCAGGTATCCGCAACTGGAATGAAAAGCTGGCAGCACTTCATTACCCGGAACTTACGCCCGAAACCCTGGTGTCTCGTGATGTCAATTCAATTTTAAAGTTTCTTTCCAAGCATGGACACATTACACTTAAACCAGTTGACGGCCATGGTGGGAAAGGCATCATCTTTCTCCGAACTGACAGTGAAGATCAAGCGGAAAGAATTGAACAGATAACAAGAAATGGTAGCCATTGGATCATTGCACAGGAATACTTGCCAGATGCAAAGAGGGGTGATAAGCGAATCTTGCTGGTTAATGGAGAGCCAATTGGTGCAGTGCTCAGGGTACATGCTGAAGGACAGGAATTGAACAATCTGGATCAGGGCGGGGAGGCGGTTCCAGATGAGCTGGACGATCGAGATTATGAAATTTGCGAAACGATCAAACCTGGACTCATTGAGCAGGGGATATTCTTTTGCGGAATTGATGTAATTGGTGGCAAACTGATCGAAGTGAATGTAACCAGTCCAACTTGCCTGCAAGAACTTTGCCAGTTTTCTGGTGTTGCTCACCACCACAATATCATTGAACAACTAGAAGAGTTTTCGAAGTAACGCATCGAACTCGTGAAGATTCATTGTTCTTCAATCAATTCGATAGTAGCGAAATCAGACACATCAAGTTCATTAACTTCAATTTGCAAATTTATGCAACACCAAATGACTAAACTTAACGCCGGATTCTTTTCCTTCTCTGCAGCATGTCAGTTGTAACTAGATTCGCACCAAGCCCCACGGGCAAGCTTCATGTTGGTTCGGTGCGTACCGCACTATTTTCCTGGTTGTATGCGCGAAAGCATCAGGGAGAATTTCTGTTGCGAATTGAAGACACGGACCGCCAGCGATCAACTAACGAAGCAAAGCAATTAATCTTTGAATCGATGAGTTGGCTTGAGTTGGATTACGACCGTGAGCCAGTATTTCAGTCGCAGCGACTGGATAGTTATCGCACGAAAGCGTCTGAACTGGTCGAAGCGGATAAGGCCTATTACTGTACCTGTACTAGAGAGAGACTGGACGCATTAAGAGTAGATGCAATTGCTAAAAATTTGAAGCCTAGATATGACAACAAGTGTCGTGATCTAGGTTTGAAACCGACAGCAGGTACGCCTTGTACCATACGTTTTCGAAATCCAATGGATGGCACCGTTGTGGTAGATGATATGGTTCAAGGTCGGGTTGAGTATCAGAACGCCGAACTGGATGATCTGATCATCATTCGAACTGACGGTACACCAACTTATAACTTTACCGTTGTCGTTGATGATATTGACATGGGATGTACACATGTAATTCGCGGTGATGACCATCTGAACAATACACCGCGGCAAATTAACTTTTTTCACGCTTTCGGTAAACCAGTGCCAAGTTTTGGGCATGTCCCAATGATTTTGTCCCCCGAGGGACGGAAGCTCTCAAAGAGAGAGGACGAAGCGAGTGTCCTGGAATGGCGTTCGGAAGGCTACTTACCTGAAGCGGTGCTCAATTATCTTGTGCGTCTTGGGTGGTCGCATGGGGATCAGGAACTATTTTCCGTCAGTGAGATGATTGAAAAGTTTGATGTCAAGAAGATTCATCGGTCACCAGCTTCTCTGGACTACAAAAAGTTCCAGTGGACTAATCATCAGCACATGATGAAACTGTCTCCAGCTAAAGCCATCAAAATGGCAGAACCTTTTTTCAAGGAGAGAGGTATCGAAGTGGATGATTCGGAACGAAGTCAGCAAATATTTGAAGCTCAGCAATCACGCTCTCATACACTGCTTGAGTTTGTGGAGAAGAGCGTCTATTTCTTTAGTGATGTCAAAGAATACGATGAAAAAGCAGCGGCAAAGCATTTGACTTTGAAATCACGACCGCTTCTGACAGAGTTGCGACAGTCGCTAGAGAGTCTTTCCGATTGGAACAGTTCAGCGATTCACGAAAAAATTTCTGAAATTGTTCAAAAAAGAGAAATTGGATTTGGTGCCATTGCACAGCCGGTTCGCGTCGCTCTGACTGGCGGTACGGTTTCACCAGGAATTGATGTTACAATCGAATTAGTCGGTCGGAAAATGGTACTGCAGCGACTTGATTCTGCAATGGATTGGATCGATAAACGATCCGGTTGAAGATTCACTATATTCAGCGTATACAAAAAGAAATTGCCGCGACGATCAATATAATATTACGTTTCGAGAGCGAGTGGGGCCATAGCTCAGTTGGGAGAGCGCTACAATGGCATTGTAGAGGTCGGCGGTTCGATCCCGCCTGGCTCCACCAGTGAAATTGATTCGCACCTTTGTCCCACGTAGGTGCGAATTTATCTTCCAATATGGAACTTATTCAAAAGCTTGTGTGTACAAAGTTATAAGGTTTCTCGCACTCTGATAATGCTGGGTCCAGTCCGATAGGTCCGAGTACATTGCGAAGGAATCACAACACCGAATCAGTTTTGAACCACTTCTGGTGATACGATTTGCTTCTGCGGACATACTCATGAAGAATTGCTGAAATTATCACCTCGGTTGACCCTGAATGCGCGCAGTAACTTGGCTTCACATTTCGGATTTCCATTTTTGCGAAAACGAAGGGTGGTCGCAGAATGTAGTGTTGTCTTCGATGCTCGAGGATATAACGCGCCGATGCAAGAATGGGTTGATGGTAGATTTCATACTAGCTACTGGGGATTTCGCATTCTCCGGCAAAGAATCTGAGTATGACCTGGTTGCGGCGTTTCTTGGAGAACTCTCGACTACAGTCAATTTGCCAAGTCACATGATTTATTGTGTGCCCGGCAACCATGATGTTCAGCGAGATCGGTACAAAACGCTGTTCAGCGGGGCACGACAGCTACTACAGAACGAAAACGATGTTTATGCATTTCTCGCTGACAAAGAGGAACGAAGATCACTACTACTGCGTCAGAAGGAATTTTCGAAATTTCAAAATCGTATCTTTGCAATGCAGGAGAGACAGCAAACTGCTGATGGTCTAGGTTACGTTTCTGTGCTGGAAATCGAAGACCTTCGTATCGCAATCATCGGTCTGAATTCAGCATGGTTGTCAGAGGGTGGCGATTCGGATGAACGTCAACTTGTGCTCGGAGAGAATCAAGTGATAGATGCAATTGATATTGCCGTAAGTGCCGCACCGCATATCATCGTCGGTATGCAGCACCATCCGTTTGATTATCTCAAGCGTTTCGATCAACAAGCGACACAACGTCGTCTTGAGGAGGCATGCCATTTTTTTCACTGTGGGCATCTACACCAACCGGACGCAACGCAAGCGGTGACGCAGTCCGGCAAATGCCTTGCACTATCTGCGGGGGCTTCATTTGAATCACGGACATTCCACAATTCTTACTCTGTGATTACGCTCTATCCACTTCATGCCAAATCGGAAGTTACATTCGTCCAGTATAAGCCGTCGGAAGGAGTTTTTTCTTATGAGTCCTATCGCAACTATACGCATGAGATCGGCACACCCGCTAACTGTTCCACGCGAGAGCTCGCGATTAGTATTGAACAGTATTGCCAAGCTACATCCGATATTTCCCACTATCTTGCGTCTCTTCTTCTGGGAGATGTGACGGACGTACCCATTCCGACAGACGGAACCGTGGTGTTTGGGTCTCCCGCACTACTATCGAAGCAGAGCAATAGCGAACTTATGGAAGCCACACACGAAGCTCTAGCCGTGGGAAGGGCGATTAGACTGTTGTATGGGAGCAAGCCAATGGACGAAATTCTAATCGATCACGGCGCACCGTTGCAAACATATGCCGAGTTGCTCCAAGTGCTCGCGACGACGAACAATGTCTTACAGGAACAGTTAAAAATGCGCAGCACAGTTACAGCCAATCTGACAGAGGGAGAGGATAAAACGCCTTTTCATTACACACTCAATCGCTTTGATGATCTAATCGCACAAGAGGATTGGGAGGGACTTCGAGAACTGGCTGAACGGTGTTGCAAGTTGGATAATGCGGTCGTGGCGGCTAGCGGTAAGCGTGCCCTTGCGCTGTATTTTGCGAGAAGTACTGAGCGAGATGATCGTTTGCGTGCGATCAGACTCTATCGAGAACTAACGCAAACCGAATATTGTGAGGCCGATGACTGGGCGGCACTTGCTACGATAATGATTAATGAAGGGAAACATAAGAAAGCAAAGGCTGCCGTGCAGCATGGGATACACCAATTCCCAGGGAAGATAAAGGGATTCGCGGAAGTTGGGATGAAAATTGTAGAGGCCACGGGCGATATCGAATTTAGGGAACAACTAAGAATGCAACTAGAAGACAAGGAGAAGTAGTGAATCCTCGCCAATCGTCATTTCAAGTCGGCATTGAGTTCGAAAGCGTTCTCAAGGCAATTTCGAAGCAGATTTATGATACGCCTCACGCGTTTATTCGGGAGAATGTTCAAAATGCGATCGATGCAGTTCGAATTCAAGCTCTTCGAGAAGGTCGGCAACCCGACGACAAGCGGTATCGTATAGAAGTCACGGTTAAGGGTTGCTCCGTTATCGTGCGGGATAACGGCATCGGCATGTCACAGGTGCATCTTCGAGACTATTTCTGGACAATTGGCTCAAGCGGGAAGCGCGGAAAAGAAGCGCGCGAAGCTGGATGTGTAGGCATGTTCGGGATCGGTGGATTCGCAAATTTTGGGGTTTGCGAATCGCTTCAGGTAACTTCAAAGGATGAGAAATCTTCGATTGGAACCCAAACGCGTCTTTCAGCGGATGACATTCGACGAGCCGGAATTGAAATTCCGACAGTTACTGTCAGTGAGTCTGACGATGCTTCTCCGCGCGGGACGATAGTCGTAGGTGAATTGAAAGCGCTACCAAATGCAAAGGAATTGAAGACATATCTTAGTAGCTTTGTACGATATGTTCCTATCAAAATTTTATTCAATGGAAAAAGAATTTCCCAACAACCTTTTTTGAAAGAGGAAGATCAGAAAAATTTAACACTAATTAGTGATGGCAAGAGACAATGGCAACGAGGCGAAATGACTCTCGTCGGTCGTTTATGGGAGGATCGTGGACATACTCTCGTTGCGTCCATCGAGGAATTGCGTCTTAACAACAATCGGATTGCTATGACTGGACGCCTACGGTTCGAGAATGGCGCCCTTGAGGTGTTTAAGCGAGGATTTAAGTTATGTACAACGCAGATTCCGAGTACGATTGGAATTTCAGGCAGGCTTGATTGCGATGTCTTTACACCAACAGCGGGCCGAGACACACTCGATGCAGGTACAACTAGTCTACTGGGGCGGATAGGTGCTATGCTCGAAGAACTGGCAGTCGCTACGGTACTTGAATCTTCTGAACGGATTGCCCAACATACTCGCATATTCCGATTTATTAAATCGCATGATTTAATTCATAAGATGGATAATGTCTTTGTTGGATTAGCCGATGGAAGTGAAATGTCGTTAGCGAACATTAAGCGTTGGGCCAATGAAGGAGAAGTCCAAGTATTTTATGGATCGACTCAGAAACATGTTCTCAACCAAGTCATGCAAGCACAAGGACATATTGTCGTGCAGCTATCGTCTGATCGATTTCGCCGCGCTGCTGAACGTACCTACCTTGAGAAGTACTGCCGAGCGAAATCCTTCGAAGGCATAATTGATTGCACGGAGGTATACGAATCCCTGAGCCGTTTTGAACGAATTTTTCTGTCAGAAATAGAGCAAGATGTTTTGAGATCATATGAAATTAAAAACTTCAATGTTGTTGCTGGTTGTCTAACGGAGGATGTACCAGCATTTGTTAAGGAACGGTCTGGGGGGCAATCAATAGATATTATTGTAGATGTACGACACGGCGAAGTGCAGAAACTCGAGAACCTTGGACTGAGACCTATCACATATTCGCTTATTTCGAGATTCTGTCGAGAGTACTTAGGCCCATCCTTGAAAAGATGGAGTCCTCGATTTTTTGGCGATGGCGCGATAAATCTTGAATTGTTCGCTAGACGACGTTCCGAGCTTTGGATACTGGTTAAGGACGATATCGGTGTCGTGCGCAAGGGAGGGCAACGTCAAGTTTTTACTCGCCAAGATGTGGCCGTGGTCAACGTTACCGATAAACGCCCACAGTCGGAGGATAATGAAATCCGAAAACATCGGCTCTTAAAAATAGTGGACGACGACGAGATAACTGGTTTGGCAGGATACTACATTCGATTACCCGACCGGGCTTATGATGCGTACGGTGATCTTGTGGCTGGCTGTGACAGTAACGGTGTGGTCTGGGCTGGCAACATGATGACTTTCGTAGCGTCGGACGGCGTAAGTGCGCAATTTCAGTATCAGATTCGCTTAGATGAGATTGTTGCGACCGAGTTCAACGGAACGGTGCGTGTAACGGGTGCCATGGAACTTGACCGTCCCCGTCAAGAAATGTTTGCCGGATTGTATTTTGCAATTCCTAGTTCTTTAGAGCGATTTCTCGTGCCGTTCGGAGAGGATGAAATTCGCTTGAATTTGGACACGGAGTGGATTGATATGAGAACTGGAAAGCTCTGGGAATTGGAGGAAACGAATGGATAAGGAAAATTAGCGTACAAGATTGACACTTAGTTTCTGAGGGAATCAAATTTTGGGAATTATGTAGCAAAATTCGCAAGCCTCGAAAAACTCAACGCTTCAGTTTCCAGAGCTTTTGAATTTCCTTTTTGGTCGGTTCGCGGTTTTCGCTCCTCTCTTTCGGTTTGGCAGGGCGTTTCATTATGCTGTCAAACACGCCCTCTAATTCAGGTAAGGTCGTCGATTCGCGCTCAGTTTTTTTGAACTCGTCAACATCAATTTTGTGCTTGGTCACAGTGCCATCCATCCATTTTTCTTGTTCAGTCTTCGCAGTCCGCTTAACGTGAATTGATTGCTCTTTGCCCTATTACACGGCCCACACAGCAGCACCCGATTCGATATGTGATTCAATCCACCATCTGATCTTGGTGTATTGTGATCCAGTTCCAGGTATCTGGCATCATCAAACACCCGGTCGCAACCCTGACACTTTGATCCATGTTGGTCTAGCAGGAAATCAAGCATCTCAGCACGGCTCATTTTCTGACCCTTGGGTTCGTCAACTCTGAGCTTGGTTTTCAAGAACGGAACTGCCTCTTCGCCGTCATCTGTTCTTTCAGGCGGAACGGAAACATAGTGCAAATCATCATCGAACAAACGCACCTGTAATTTGCTCTGGATATTTGATCGTTCATCAGTGTAGAGTCCTTCCTTATTCATTCGCTCCAACACCACTTTAGAACACTTGTCCCAAATATCAATACCAACCCAGTTTCGCTTTAAGCGTTCTGCAGCGACACAGGTGGTGGCACATCCGGCAAATGGATCCAAAACGATGTCGCCCTCATTACTGGACATTTGAATAATTCGCTCATAGAGTCGCAGAGGTTTTTGAGTTGGAAAACCTGTACGCTCCACCTTATCCGAATTGTTTAGTTTGTCTATCACCCAAACATCGTCAAGAGGTACGCCGTAAGACATTGCGTCTTCGAGATAACGCTTTGTTCTCTTTCCGCCGCCAGCGTCAGATAAAACATACTCTCGACCGTTTTCGTCTTCACGAACTTTCTGTTTCCTGACTTTAACGTACTCTGATTTACTAAGCCATGGACGTGTCGGGTAATTAAAAATACTGATTTTCGTTTTCGTATAGAACAATATCAAATCGTGACGTCGCTCGATATGCGATTTAAGTCTCTTGTTCCAACCAGAGTATGACCATACGATTTCATTCCTGAAATTTCTCCGTCCAAAAACCGCGTCCATCAATTCTTTCAAATAATGGCTGGCCGTAGGGTCACAATGCAGATAGATGCTGCCATCCTGCCTAAGCACCCGATGCATTTCCAGCAGACGTACCGCCATAAAGCAGAGAAATGCCCCCATATCATCGCCGTACGAATTTCGGCTGCCTTGAATTACATTCATAACTTTGGGAAAGTCGTCGGTAATCTGGTCAACCCATTCCTGATCTACGTCATCGTCCCATGACCAGCGATCTTGAAATGATGCGCCAGACGCAAGACTATCCGGCGTCGCATGAAAATCACGCCCTTTGTTGAAGGGGGGATCGGTTGCAATCAGATGTACCGTTTCTGAATTCATGGCTCTCAGAAACTTGAGATTGTCGCCATGAAACAAGGTGCGATTCTTCCAGTTGGGACTAATCATCCAAACAGCGTCTTTTCCAGTGCCTTGCGGCGCACTTGCCAGGGTTTCCAGGCATTTTCATCGTTGTCAACCAGTATGCACTCACCATCATTGTCCAACTGAACGTCCAGTTCCAACAGATGCGTGTGAATACCATTACGGTCCCAGCGGTCAATATGGATTTTTTCGTTCTTTAGCTGGAATTCAACAAGATGATTGCCGTCTCGCTTAACAAAAAACATATCTTCTCTTTCTGCATCATATTGCAGACATTGGGCAAGGTTGGGATTCAGTGCTTCATACCGTTTCAAGTCTTCTTGAACGTCCGCAGAAAGTTGCTTGAAGACCTTACTTACTGTACAGTTCGAGCAGGCTTCCACCCAATCAATTTCGTTCATGATATAAGTTCTCGATAGGCGATTCGCTTGCCACTGACATAGCGCACCAGTGCATCCAAGCGGTCAATGGTATCGATCTCGCAGTTTCCTGAATTGAGGTGCATGGTTGCCTCGTTGACATAGCGGTGAAGATGTTTGGATGAAACATGATGCCATGTGCCAGTGATTGAATGCTTGAGCACCGCCCAAACGCTTTTTTCAATGCTGCTGGTGTTCACATCGCCTTTTGTCCACTGTATACCACTACGGTTGACTGAATTGTGTTCGAATGGCAGATGACTGTAGATTCTGGAATCATCTGTGTAGATTTTCGAACCTAGTGCGATCGCTTCCTGTGCAAATTCCTTCGTTGTTTTGCTGTTGGCTGCCAGAACTGGTTTCGCTATGACCCTGCCTTCTCGTTTCTTTGCTCCAATGATTGTCGCTTTATGAACCGTGCCACGTCCGGCGTTGAGTTTCTTATCTGTGTGTTTATTGATTTCCTTACCACCGACATAGGTTTGGTCAATTTCAACGACATTATCGAGTTTGAACTCGCCACTGGCACAGGCTTCACGGATTCGATGAAGCATATACCAGGCAGTGCGATACTGAACGCCGATCTCTTTAGACAACTGCATGGCACTCACGCCTTTTTGTGCAGTCATGACGCTGTAGATTGCAACGATCCAGTTCCGCAGGGGCGTTTTGGTTGCATGCATTATCGTTCCAGTGGTGACTGTAAAGTGGCTTCGGCATTTACCGCACCAGTAAGTATGCGGTTTGCTTTTCGCTTTGCTGATTCGTACAGTTCCGCTGCACTTATTACAGGTCGGAACATCTTTCCAGCGGAACTTCTCAAGCCATCTGATACAGGATTCATTGTCCGGAAACATCTGCAACAACTGCGTGATGCTGATTGTTTTCGCTATTCTTTTCTTTGAATTCGACATTAATTCATGCGTTGTTCTGTTGTTTGCGGATTATAATATTCTATTAAAATCAAATGTCAAGAAGGTTCTACGAATTTTGCTACATAATTCCCCAAATTTTCGGCGGTTTTCGTGAACAGCTAGTGCACGAGAATAATTAGTACTCTGCGATCTCGAAAACACATTTATTAAGAAATCTACCGATAGTTAATAGCCATCGGTTAAGCGAAAAATCTCATGAAGCAGAAGACTGTCCAAGTTCGTAAGTTCTGCGGAATCTACGGTCACAAACTTGTAAGAACAATTGTACGGTCAGGAGAGTTGTACGTTTTGAGGAATCGCTTGCTGATTTGAGTGGTTACAGGCGGAGTTGATTGATTCAGCAGTCGGCAAAGTTTTTATTGTGACGTTTGCGTCTCGTTTTATGCGGACTCAAAATTGGTAGAGAGTGCAGTATCACACTTCTGAATTAAAACACAATTGTTGAAGTTTATGTTTTTAACAAAAATTTACGATTGTAAAAATTTCACTAGTCGATTTGCTTGCTTTGGATCAAATTGTTCAATGTAGTGAATTTTACCTCTGATTGAAGCAATGGCTTTTTCTGGATTTGATAATTCATTTGAGTTAAGTTGCCACTACTGTCCCAACGTTAAATCGAATAAAGTCAATTGTTTAGGGAACTGGTTAACGACTCGTTTGTCGTTGTAATTTGTAAATATTTGATATAACGGCATTTTATCGAACAGGGTAACACTCAAGGCCTGTAATATTGTGTAGAGGCTGTGGTCCAAATGCAGTCGTTTTTTCAAAATGGCCACCAGCACATAGACGGATACTGCGATCCAGATCTGAGTTTTGACTGCATTTTCACTATGACCGTAAAACGATTTTATTCTCAGATGCTGTTTCACCCACTTGAAGAACAACTCCACATGCCAGCGGTTTCGGTACAGCTCGGCAATGGTCAGCGACACCAGTGAGCGGTTGTTGGTCAGAAAGTTGAACACCCGGGCACTGGTTTGATCGAAATATTTGATCCGTCGCAACGGATCCGGATAGTGCCTGGCTGTGTTCACCCCACTGAGCCTGATGATCTGGTCACAGATCACTCCTTCGCTGCGCATGGCCGGGTTGGAATAAATCCGCCGCCACTGAGTGTTCGACTTGGTGCGGACAATGAAACTGCCGCCGCACTGATGCAGGCGGTAGAGGCGTTTGAAATCCAGATAAGCCCGATCCATCACGTAAAGCGCACCGGCTTGTACCGGCAACTGATCCAGCATCTTCACATCGTGCGTCCTGGCGTCTGTGATCTCAATGAAAGAGGGAATATTACCCTGCAAATTCAATAGGGTATGCATCTTGATGCCCGCCTTGGTTGAACGAAATGGGGCCCACGGAAACAGTGACAGACAAAGATCAATGGTGGTTGAATCCAGCGCATAGGCCGGCTCCTGAAGCTGTAGCTGAAAGTCATCCTTGCAATACAGTGCCTGGGCCTGACCAATGAGCCGATGGCTCAAATCGGCATAAATTTTCCAGTTGCGCACCTGGTTGGCATTCGACAGCGTGTTCCTGGAGATGCCCGCCGGCAGACCCAGGTGATACAATTTGTCGGCATGGGCGCGTAAACTGATTTCGATATCCCGTAAACTGCCCAGTTGCAGCAGCTGTGCGATTGCCATCGCGCGATACTGATGAGTGCAGCGAAATGACTTGACCTTGCGCTCGCCCTGGTAGCGGTTCACGCATCGATGGAACGTTTTCCACGGCAACTGAGACATGATCTGGGTAAAAACATACTGTCCTTCGTACATGATGGGAATTTTCCTGATTGTTAGCGACTCTGTCTGGAGGGCCGCTGACTGCGACTGGCGTCGCTGAAGTCTCGGACACCCTCCAACAGAGTTTTATTTTATTGTTATCAATCAGATACATACCATTCTGGATTCAACGTTGGGACACTAGTGTTAAGTTGCTTTATTTCATGGTGTACAGAATGAACGTGGTCTTTACAAACGTTTACCGTTTCTTTACCAATTCTCAGTCCAGTTGAAATTTTCTTTTTTCCAATTCCAGATTCATGTGTCTTTCTATGACTTGTCTAGTTTTCAACAGTAAAAGGAGGCTGAGCAACGTTGCTTTTATGTCCTTTGCAGCACCGTTCAAGAGCCAAAGGGATTACTCTGAGTTGGAGAGACTAGCCACCGCGCAGCGGGATAGAGCAGCTAGCTGTCAGGACCTAGCGAGAGTTTGTTGGGACTAGCAAGTAATACCCTGTACCATTACACCGGTGATCGCTCCAGTAGATGTTGTCAGCATTTTTGAGTTAGGCGAATATCAATGATCGAAAATAAATCTTGTTTAATTTGGAACACTCCTGCTTTAGCCTATTTTGTGTTTAGTGACAGTGACCTAGTTTCGAAGTGGCAATCACCCCGAGTTCGAGGTGAATATGCACATTCTGTAGATGTGGAAGATCAAATTAAGGAATTGGAAGATCGCGACAAGGTAAAACTCACTTCTTGGTTGATAGAACAACGGAATTTCGGAAATCAAATACCTACAATCACTGGTGAAGTGATTTCATTGGTCAAACAGAGGAGAATTTCTGTCGTCAAAGAACGCACAGACAAAATTCTCAAATATTTGGAAGCCATCTCACCAAGTGCAGGGCGAAATTTTAAGATCTCATGGCTAGTCGGTACCTGTAATGCTTCAGATCCAACCGAGATGGAAATTAATTATGCAAACTATTTCGATCTATTGTGTCAATCGGAATCGGTGGATACCACAGAACTAGTTTTTCTTTTCAATTATTTAAAAGAAAACGACTATCTTGGTTTTTGGGAATTTCGTGGAGAGATGTACTTCAAGTTTACTGTAGAAGGATACCAGCGTTTGGAACTAGCGTCGCAAAGAAATACTAATTCGTCGGTTGCGTTTGTAGCAATGTGGTTTGACGATTCATTAATTGAAGCATGGGAAAAAGGTATTGAACCAGCAATTACCGATGCTGGATACAAACCAGTTCGGATAGATCAAATCGAGCACATTGATAAAATTGACGATCGGATAATTACTGAAATTCGGCGATCGCGGTTTTTAGTGGCTGATTTCACACACAGAATATTTGATGCCGATTCCCCACCCGAAAAGTGCGGGGCACGAGGCGGGGTTTACTACGAAGCAGGCTTTGCACACGGTCTTGGTATTGACGTAATATTTACATGCCGTAAAGACTTGATCAAGCTCCTTCATTTCGATACGCAACACTACAACCATATCGTTTGGGAAACTCCAGATGATTTAAGAACCGCGTTAACCGCAAGGATCACTGCTGTAATTGGAGATGGCCCATTTAAACAATAGTCAATCGCAACCACTCACCGACACTGACGTTGTTGAGTAGTTTGGTCTGAAATTAAGTTCCAAAATGACAGGATGACTTTTTCGTTTTACAGTCCGAAGTCAATAAGATTGAGGTAGTTTATCAAATCCCATTTCCTGTTACCGACGCAAACCTTTGATCGAATGTCTTGATTCGAATAATTCCGCGTCGTTGAGAACTTCCAAGATGACACAGATCCCTTGCTGACAGTGCAGGGTACTGTTCGTGGAGTTGACAGCGAAGATATACATCTGTGCTTTCCAAAGGCTATGCTTCAATTTTGACTGGGACAAAGAATGACTTAGCTGCTTCAACTGTATGTCGGCGATACGTGCTCAGGTAGCAATACACTTGTTCTTGCAATACCTCTGCAGATGCGCATAATGGTTCTTGTTTATGGCTGGAGACGATGAAATACTCTCAGGCCGGTTCCCTGAGCGGATGTGTGCGACACATAGCATACACAATTGCGTTGGTGGCGACGAAAGTCACGTAATAGTCATACCCCATTTACGGATTTCATTAGTGACTAGTAGATACTGTTCCCAGTTAGGCTCCGTATCACCGGAGTTGAACTTGTCACACTGGCGAATAATTTTTCAATATCTTCAATCGATTTAAATGGACCGGTACAATAGTTCCGCTCAAACCGTACATCATCAGCAACACGCAACCATGCACTCAACGTCAAATCCTCTTTTCGGGCCTGGTAAATGTATCGGCACTTATTTTCATCGCGAATTGTCAATTGAACCCTAGCCAAAAAGACTTCGGCAAAATGAAGATTCGACGCATTGTCTTTTTATTACTCAGTTTGTGCCGTTTTTTACCCGCCAGAAGAACGGGAACGTATGTATGAAGGAAGCGACTGAAAAACTGATAGAACTGGACGGAGCGAGATTTTGTAGACGCAATTTTTAGGCACAGTCGATGCCATGAGTGCTGATCCGGGAGACCTCGATATCTTAGGCAATGGCAAAAGCGCAATTTAGCGGGCTATTCCTGATTGTCCTCTTTGAACTTGCTGCGATTATTCAATTTCCGATTGCGACAAACAACGAAGATGACGTGCTAGTTCCGTTTCGTCAGCTATGCCCTGTGCAACCTTAATGATGACTTGACCAAATTTTTCGGCATCAATCTTCAAACTGATTCCGTTTCTGCGCAAAACCGTATCCATTGCGATAACCGCTGTTCTTTCATTTGCATCATTGAACACGTGACCAACTGCAATAACAACAGCATATGTTGCGGCAAGATCGTACACGTCTCCAATCAACCCGTACTGGATGCGATTTTCAATACGATGGATGATTGCTTCTAAAGATTTATTACCTGCCAAACCTTGCAGTTCCTGTGGGTTAATCACCTTCGCATGAATGTTCAGCACATCCACACTGCGTAAAAGTTCCATGTTACTTATCTTTTAGATAGTCAAGTAACTCCTTGTTCTGTTCAATTGATTCATCAACAGTTTTTTTCACGTCAACAGTTTCGGCGTATCTAAATTCCACGTTATCTACCGCTGATTTTGGTACAAAGTATCCGACAAGTTTACTGCGGTTTAAAACCGCAACCGGTGACTCACCTGCTCCAGAGAGAACTTTGGCGGGGTCTCGAAGTTCAGTAAGGGACACGGTTTTATTTGCCAAAATTCTTTCCATCTTTAGGCTCCTGTGATCGAGCGGGTCTAAATACACATTAATATGTATATTAAGATTGTATTTTAATTAAACATTATGAATCGTGTAGAATGAATAGGCATTAATTCTCGTGCTGATGCACATCAAATAAATCGTAATTAGTGTCATTCGATTTAAGCAAAAAACTGAAATTTGTGCCATACGTTAAAATTGGCTTTCATGAACGGATTCAGTGTTAACGGCTTTTCCAATAGAGACTCAATTTCTGTATGCGCCCAATGTTTCAGTGATTACTATATTCGCCAATTTATTGAAGGTATTGAAGAACCACAGGGATGCTCATTTTGTGGATGCAGTGACTCCCCCACTGCGCCATTTACAAAGGTGTGCGACCACATGTGCGATTGTTTGCAGGAGTTCTTTGGATTCGCAGCTGACTATCTCCCATACGAGAGCAAGGAAGGTGGTTATTTATGGCCGCATTGGAACACATACGAGCTTCTGTACGACAAGCTGGGTCTGGATTTGCCAAGGGATCTAAATGGTCGGTTGTGTTATACGATTGCCGACGAGATAAGCGATCAAGTATGGTGCGAGCATGACTGGCTTTCTCTTGATTACGATGAGATGCTTGAACTTTCATGGAAGAGGTTCTGCTGGACGATACAGCATGAGCGCCGATTCTTCTTTGCGATACCTAAAGAAAAAGGGGAAGAGAATGAATATTGGATTTCTAATCGAGAAGAGTTTAATCCCCCTGAATTACTATCTCAGATCGTCCATCTAGCCAACGAACTAGAAATGGTGAGCACTTTTTCAGCTGGTACTAAATTCTACCGAAGCCGTCGCTGCAAACCAGACGCTCCTTTTGATACAGCCTGCCAATTGGGACCACCACCGCCTCGTAAGGCCATTAAAGCTAATCGTATGAATCCACCTGGCATACCGATGATGTATGGGTCTGAAACTGCATCTACTGCTATCCTTGAATCACGTTCCACTTGCGTTTCAGTCGGACAGTTTGAGTTCACGCGTGAGGTGCGGATACTGAATCTGGCTGATTTACCTGAGATACCAAGCATATTTTCAGGTATAGAGCGCCGAAGACTGCTCGGACTTGTTTTCATGCGCGCCTTTACAGAAGAAATAGCTCGCCCAGTTTCTCATGACGACAAAAGCATTCATATCGAGTACATTCCCTCCCAAGTGGTCACCGAATATATTCGTGATTCTGAATTCGACTGCAGTTCCGTTGACGGAATTCGCTATCCTAGCGATTTTCATCCGGACGGGCGAAACCTTGTCTTATTTGCCACACAAGATCATTTAATAGAAACTGATGGAACACCGGTTATACAGCGTGATGAACAGCTGGTGAAACCATGGATTCGTTTGGTCGAAACCCAGCTTGTTGATAATCTAAGCTGATTTTCCAAATTGATAGCGACACTCTCGTGCTTGAAGCTGTCCCATATAATTCTCCAACTATTGGATTTAATTCGAGGTGCAAATGGCTTATTCAAATGAAATTCACAAGATACCAATAAGCGATTTGCTCTTGGATAAAGAAAATCCAAGATTTGGTGGAAACCTCGGGACTCAAGACATCCAGAAATCGCTACTTGAGGTCATAGTGGAAAAACATGGAGTCGACGATTTACTAACGTCGATGGCTGCCAATGGATACTTCAGTGCTGAACCAGTCGTGGCTGTCAAAAACAATGGCAAATATACGGTGGTGGAAGGAAACCGGCGTTTGGCGGCAGCTTTGATACTAACTGGTGACTCCCGAGCATCGCAATACGCGGATCTTACTCATAAATGGACATTAAAGGAAAAAAGTGGGAATATATCGTCACTAAGTCTATTTCCAGTTTCGGTATTCGAGGAAAGAAATGAAGAATTGATCGCATACCTTGGTGCCAAGCATATCAGAGGCAGTAAACCTTGGGATTCTTATGCAAAGGCACATTGGTTGTTTGAACTGATGTCGGCAGCTGACATGCATTTGACAATTGCAGGTGCCGCACAACTTGTGGGAGACCAGAATCCAAATACGGTAAAAAGGATCCTTGAAGCCTACGTTCTAATGAAACAGTTGCGCGATGAAAAATACTACTATTCTGAAGCGAGCCAAGTAAAAGGTAGAGGAAGTAACCCCGACTATCCTTTCTCTTGGGTCTATACCAGTTTAGGCTATGAGAATATCAGGAACTGGATAGAAATCTCTGGACTTGAATCCCAAAACAAAATCAAATCAAAAACCAAAGTCTTGAAGTCCAAAAAAGCGCTTGAAAATAGTGAAAAATTGGTGGAATTCCTGTTTGGGTCAAAAACTAAGTCGGAAATGCCTAGAGTGAGTGAATCTAGGCAGATTCGACTTTTGAACGATGTAGTTAAACACAGGGGGTCGATCAAGGAACTTGAGCGCGGGAACAATCTTGAGTCTGTCTGGGAAGGTCTTAAGCCGGTGAACGACCGATTGGAAGATCTGTTCTACAACTCGCAAATGACCCTGGAAACTATTAACACGTTGGTAGCCCGCGAATCGTTGCAAAAGGAAGATCTCGCCCAATTCATTTTCATGGGGCATACTTCCCAGAACCTTCTGAAAGCCATTATCGCTACTTTGAAAGCGAAAACTGAAATCCCTACATGAGTTCCTTGGACTCAATCCAAAAAATAGCGAAAAACGCTGATCAAGTAGAAGTTCGCGCGTTTCAAATGTCGTATGCCTCAATCGACGAAGGATTGGTTGACGAAGCCATCAGTGGGGAAGCTGAGGACATGATACAGATTGAAGGAGACCCAGATGAGACGGAAGAGTATGCGAAACAGGACATGTACAACGACAATCAGCAAGGAAAAATCATGGCAGAGATTCAAACGAGGTACGAACTACTTGGGAAACTCTACCCCTTCGTTCTAAAACAATCCTCGTTGCACTATCACGAACCAAGTGCAGGAAATAATAAAATTTACGAAACCCTGTTGTTAATTTCACTCATGACCAACAGACAAGGAAAAGACTGGCTTGATCTGGTCTCTTCCTTTGAAAAGTTGTCTGCTTGGGTAACCAAGTACTACTTTCAGTGCAGTGAATCATGGTGGACGGGGTCGAAAGGCAGTAATAAATTTAAGGACACCATCAAAGAAATTCATACCAAAACAAAGGAACTGGAATGGAATCCTGATCAGAATTTTAGACGCAGTATGAACACCGTAAACGATGCAGGTCTGGATTTCATCAATTACAGAAACTTAATCGACCGTCGTCCAGGAGGGTTATTCTTTTTTGGTCAATGCGCTTGTGGGGACAATTGGTTTTCCAAGACTCAACAGGATCTTCGACCTAGTCGTCTCAGGCGATTATTTCGCCAACCCTATTCGAATCCTGTAATGATCTTGACAATTCCTTATCTCATATCTAGCGATCACGAAAAGATATTAGAAGCAGCGTCGTATATTTCAGGACTTGTGTTTGACCGGGCAAGATTGACTAGTTTGCTTTCTGTTATGGAGAACGATGATGATGTCATGAACGAAATTGCGAACATTTATCAACTAACAATCAAAAATCTGTAACTCAGACTTCTACCAAATGTCAGGGATAGCATCAGCAACCGCCTTAAACAGAGGGGGCGGAACGGCATTTCCTGCGACTTCATAGCAACGATTGAGATTCTTATATCGCGTATCTGGAAATTTCAGATTATTGAACCCTTGGAGTGCTGACGCTTCCCGATAGCTAAACCGTCTAGCTTTTCCATCCCCGTCAAACCTCCAATCATTGTGGGCATGTTTAACCAGCATGGGGCTTATTGGATGAAGCGGCATGTGCCTAGGGTTTGCAACAATGGTTTTCGACTGTTCGTCCCATCCTCTTCTTCGATTTCGGGAAAGGTAGTACCAGTGGAAGTCAAGTTCGTAGAATTCACCTTCGGGCCATTCCGGCATATGGTTAATAGCTTGACGAATTGTCTTTTTGGGCTGTTCTCGACTCTTTCCGTGAGTTGGGGAGGGAAAGCTATATTCAGCGCCTATGTTTTTTTTGATCCCGACTATAAAAATCCGTTTCCTATCCTGTGCGACACCGAAATCAGAGGCATTGAGGACATCATAATTCACCCGATATCCTTCGTCTTCAAAAATACGAATTTGTTCATTCAGAAGATGCTTGAAGTTTTTCCGAATCATCCCGGAAACATTTTCAACAATAAACACTTTCGGGCGAACCTGCTTTAAGGCGCGTGCAAATTCAAGATAGAGTTTGTTAACTTTTCGATTTGGGTCCCGTGCACCGCCTTGACTGAATCCTTGGCATGGATAGCATCCTATTAACAAAGGAGCTGTGGGAAACTTGGTGATTTCCCTTATGTCGCCTAAAATGAAATTTGTTTCAGGTAAGTTAGTAAGGTATACGTCCTTTGCGAAATTCACGATGTCGTTTGCTAGAATGACCTTGAATCCCGATTCAATTACTCCGGCGTCAGAACCACCGCAACCTGTAAACAATGAAACTGCGTCGACCATATATCTAACCGGAAAGAGTATACCAATTCTAATATGACGATAATTTTATTTGATTTGTTACTGAGTTGGTCCTCCCCCGATTTGGTAGAGACGCGCAAACTATACACGCAGCCATTTTCCCGTGAAAATGGTGTCGCCAGTGATCATCATCACGTTTAGCTATCCGAGTTCATACGCTGACTCCACGAATTTGAACCTAGAGTTCGCCATAATTGTTTGAAGTCTACTTCGGCCAAGGGTACGAATACCCGATGTTTAAGCAGTCAGCGAAGTGGTATAAGCTGAAAACGAACAAAGCTTATTCCTACTGGTGGTGTAGACATAACACCCACCCAATGGTTGGAACATCATTCGGTGACCGCGGACGCCTTTACAGCTTCGGTTTTACACGTTACACGTAATCTAGTCATCACTATCTTCATCGAAATATCAATGAATAAAATCTTCCAAGGTTAGTTGTTTCGAACCTTGTATGGTTTCCAAGACTTTAATGATTTCGTAAACATTACGGATTTTGCCATTTGGCAGCAAAAATTGAGACAAGCTTAGACGTACTTTAAAACGATCACCTGCCCCGAAGCGGTCTCCCGCAATAAACACGCGATTCACAAAGCCTACATCGCGCAGCTTCGCGAAAATTCTTTGCTCCCCATAGGAGAATTGCCATTTCATACCTTGTTCGAATACAGGAGCACGAAGAACCAGCCATGCCTCAAAAATCTGTGGCTCGCTAATAACTTCATCTTGTCCCACTTCCTCAGGATTAATGTCGTAATTTCCGCCCTTCACTTCCTCCTTGCCGACCGACAACACTGACTCCTTATTGAGCCGAACTTGAAACTCCTCTATGCCATCGTCATTCAACGGAGACAGCGTGCGACGCTGTGCAGCCCTCACTTGCGGGTCGGATGCTAACTTGTGGACCGGTTCGGAAATAACTATGACATTGTTGGAATCGCCATTTACAGTGATGTTGTATGAGACATTACCTGTTCCGTCTTGGACAGCCTCTTGCTTAACAATTTTGCGACCTTTTTTCCATTTCAGATAGTCAAGGAGTCCCACTGCTACACCAATTCCGCCGAAACCAAGCCACTTGACTATGTCCTTAGCGGTCGATACATCATCGTCCTTGATAAATTCCGCGAGCGCATTGTATGTTTGAATCAGTTCAAGAACGATTTCGAAGCACCCTTCTGATGTGGCCTTTACATGAACATTAATTTCTGCGCTATCATCGCCATTGATGACTCTGTGAGCTTCTCGGCACATATCACCGATAGCCAAAAGAGCGGGACCGAGCGCCTGCACATCCATGGTATGATTCGCCAGTGCCGGACCATCGTAAGCTATTGCAAATTCAGCTTTACTCATAAATTAGGTTCCCTAAAAATTTACGTATTTTACACAAAGCAACTCGTTCTGGATCAAGGCGTGGGATGCGGCGGGATTGTGGCGGTGCACGGCTGCATGGCCTGCGAAACACGCTTAGCATCCGGTTGTGAATAGCGAAAGCCTGCATGTCGCCGGACGACTGCTTGAACACAGGTGTGCTAGAACGACAAATCTCTATGTCCATCTCGATGACGCGACTCTAATGCAAGTCGCTGAGTGTGGGGCAGAAGAAATCCAGCAAAAGCTCCGATTATGGCTGTCGACACAGACAATGCGGACCGATGGAAACAGTGCATTGCGCAGCCGGTGAACATGTACAACTATTGGTTCCTACGGTTTGCACCAAAGACTTTGCTAACAACACGAGTGGACATGATAGGTATGATCGCCAAACTGTCTGTTGGCAGGCGAATTCGCTGTAAGGGCGTGATAGCCGAAAACCAACTACTCTCTGGCGCAAGGCCAACAGTGTGAGCGGTCTTCGCGTGATACGCACTGAACTTAAGGAGTTGCACGAAGAGCGTCTTCGAAAGAACAGGGAATGAGGCATGCCGATACCAGCATCACGAGAAGAACTTCTCGACGCTATTGAGATTGACTTCGAACGTCTTGCTAAGGACCTTAGGACGGTGCCCGCACAAATGACTAGTGAAGCGACGCTTGAGGGACACTCCAAGGGAACTGATATGAGTGTCCACAATTTGGTAAGCTATTCCCTTGGTTGGAATAACCTTGTGCTGAAATGGATCGAAAAAGACGCGAAAGGAGAGCCGATCGATTTTCCTGAAACAGGCTTCAAATGGAACCAGTTGGGCGCGCTTGCACAGAAATTCAATACCGACTTCGATACCGAGCCATTTCATCAGCTGTTAATAAACTTTGAAATTGCAAATCAGGAGATTGTCGATTTCATCTCTGATCAAGCAGACGAGCAACTCTACGGTGCGCCCTGGTGCGAAAAATTTACTATGGGCCGATTGATCCAATTAAATTCGTCTTCTCCATATGCCAATGCGCGCACCCGGATGCGGAAATGGAAGCGACAGAACGATATCGCGTGATGGAAACCTCTGGCAACGGACCGAGAAAAAATAGTAATGGATCTGTTTGGTAAGAAGGTAGATTTACCGACAGCAAAAGGACTGCCGCGAAAGATAAAAAGATTGGTACATTTTCATACAATGAAACTACCGTCACCTGAAGCAGCATGCTTCAGGTGACGGTCTATGGACAAGTTTTGCGGTAACTTGCGAAAACTGGCTTCAACCGCCAGAACCCGGAACGACATCCGAGTACGGAACTTCATTTACCAAATATTGTGACTCCAGTTTCCATGACATGCTCGATTGCATGAAGCCAATTCTCACTTGTAACCAGTCGAACTGCGGACTCAGACTTTACGACCCGGCGTTCAATTTACGGTAATTCACAATCTCACCACTCTTCACACGGGCGAAATAAGAATCCATCTCCTTCTTGACAATTGGCGCCAGAAAGTAGATTCCCAGAATATTGGGAATGGCCATTGCGAAAATCATTGCATCAGAAAAATCCAAGACCGAGGTCAAAGGAATTGAGCATCCAATCACCACGAAAATGCAGAATATGACTTTGAAGCTAATATCTGTCGCCCTTGACTCACCAAAGCAATAAGTCCACCCCTTGAGTCCATAGTAGGACCAGGAAATCATTGTCGAGAATGCAAAAAGCACTACAGCCAATGCGAGTGGAGTTGGAAACCATGCGACTGATCTCATCATCGCTTCAGATGTCAATCCAACGCCAGATAGATGTGACACTGTTGGGTCGCCGTATACTGTCGTAAGGATCACTAGCGCAGTAATCGTACAAATAACGACTGTATCGATAAACGGTTCAAGCAATGAAACCAGACCTTCAGTGACTGGTTCTTTTGTTCGAACTGCCGAATGCGCAATGGCTGCCGAACCAATGCCTGCTTCGTTTGAAAATGCAGCACGTTGGAAACCGAGAATCAAGACCCCGATGAATCCACCGGCCATACCTTCAGGACTAAACGCATTACTGAAGATGGAAGCGATGGCAAACGGTATGCGATCGAAATTCATTCCCAGCACAATAAGGGCGCCGATCACATAGACGATTGCCATGAATGGCACGACTTTTTCAGTCACCTTTGCGATGCTCTTGATTCCACCAATGATGACGACACCAACCAAAACAGCGAATACAAGACCGAACAACCATCCTTTGCCTACCAACCAGCTATTTTCACCGCCGGTGACATTGACAAATTGAACGTACGCCTGATTGGCCTGAAACATGTTGCCAGCGCCCAGACAACCAAATACCACCGTAATGGCGAAGAATATTGCAAGGACTTTACCAAGTGAGGGCTTTCCAAGTTCAGCCAGTCCTTTCTTCAAGGAGTACATCGGACCACCTGAAACTGACCCATCGGGATTCTCATTTCGGTATTTAACGCCCAACGTACATTCGCAGAACTTACTTGACATGCCCAGCAGGCCTGCCATAATCATCCAAAAAACCGCACCTGGACCGCCCAAGACGATTAACACTGGAACAGCACCGATGTTTCCGACCCCAACTGTTCCTGAAAGCGCTGTTGCCAAGGCCTGAAAGTGTGAAACCTCACCTTGGTCGTCAGGTTTGGAATAGTCACCACGTAGCAGTCTCAGTGCTTGTGTAAAGCCGCGAATATTCACCAATCGAAAATAGATTGTGCAGAATATGGCCCCTATTACGAGCCACGCCACAACCAGTTTCAAATCTGATCCAAAAAATGGAACGGAAAAGAATACAGCGTTGTAAATAACTGCATTGATCGGCGACATAATTTTGTCGACCGCTGCATCTATTCCAGTTTTCTCTTCGACTACAATCGCCTCTGGTGGTTGTATACCAGTAACCCATGAACGATAGCCTAAACCAGGAACCTCGATTCCTTTCACCCACTCCTGCATGGATGAAAGTTCTCGTTCCTGAGTTTGGGCATGTGCAGGCAATGAAATCAGTGCGATGACCCCGGTAAGGCAAAAAATACCTATCAAACTTTTCATTGTTCGAGATTTCATATCAGAATTACCCCCCCCCAATAAATGAATTTATTTGTTTTATCTGTTATGGGATTACCGTCACTGGTATCTTTGCTGTTTGAACTAGATTGCTAGCTACGCTACCGAAAAGAAGCTTTGAAATACCAGATCCTCCGGTACGACCTACGAAAATTTGCGAAGCACCTCTATCCTTCGCAATGTAATTGAGAGTCTTTGCCGGGTGTCCATGAAGCACCAACCCTTCGATATCATTGTTGCCGCTCTTGAGCCTATTCAGCAATGGTTCAAGCAGTTTTGAATTTGCTGTTTCGATTTCCTCCTCTCGTCGCTTGTGCCGAACCTCATTTTCTTCTGCTGTACTAAAAGAATATGGAGACCACTCAATCACATAAGCAATCAAAAGTCTAGCCCCTTGAGCTTGCGCAACATTAGCAGCAAACTCAGCGGCTCGTTCACCCGGTTCGCTACCATCAATCCCTACTAACAAGATATTTGACATAACAATCACCTCAATTTGTGATTTTACGGCAGCAAAAGCTGCATGCCGATTTTTTTACCTCTTCAAATTGACTCCAGATCCTGATGATACAAAACCGCAGTCAGCATTTGACGTTTCAGCAGTTCAATTACCGCAGAGGCAGTTTATTAATGTATTGTACGGAAAAACTGGTTCCAATTCGATAGGTTCAAGTAAATTGTGCTGTGCCATAGCCGTTCGTTCAGATTTCCGTTCGAGAAGTCTTTGAATATGGTTTAGTTTTTCCTCAATCCAATCACACGTTGGTGTTTGGGTAACCTTGAAATTGGCGCAACATCATGAAGTTGATGCCGAGAGATTCGAGGTCATTGACTCAATCGGAGACAATATCTGCTACAAAGAACATTGTAAATAGGCTTCAACAAAAACACCTCAAACCAAAACCAACCTAGCAATAATGACAAATGATGTCAGAATTGCAAGATTAATTCAGACAAACATTTGCAGCTATTTTCGAGATCGCTTAGCTCAATTTCCTGCTGCCGTATTGTTAGGGGCGAGGCAGGTTGGTAGAGCGACTCTGGCGAAACAGGTAGCCTAAGAACAGAAAAGCATATATCTGGACTTGGAAGATCCTGAAGATCGACGCAAACTTTCAGACCCCAATCAGTATTTGGAAGCGCATGTCGACAAACTCGTTATATTGGATGAAGTCCACCGAATTCCCGGTTTGTTTCAGTCCTTTCGTGGTTCTGTTGATCGGGGGCGGAAAGAAGATTCAAGGCGGATCGATTCTTGTTACTAGGATCTGCTTCACTGGCACTTTTGAAACAAACCGGTGAAATCCTGGCTGGTCGAGTGGCTTACGTCGAATTTTCTCCGTTTGGAATGTTGGACGTAGCGCATTACAGGGCGTCTTGAAATGGTCAATCGTTACCAGTAGATGGTTGTACAGAATGCAACAACTCACCATCTGGGTTTCCATTCAATGCGTTCCGCGAAATTTTCCAATTGCACCCCAATTCCAATTCAACGAAGCTAGGTTGTTTCTCAAACTGTCTGGTGATTTCTAAAATTTTAAGGGGAAATGGCAGGGGTCAGAGCTGGATTGCAGGGAAAGGCTTAAATAACAACTTGTTGTTTTAATTGATATAATTTTATTTTACCCCCAATTCAAAGGGTTGCGCTTAAATAAGATTAGGCCCAAAAAGGTAGATAACTCGCAAACTTGCGGGAACTACCGTTACGATGATCAGGTTTAATCAAACCCTCTTCTATAGTTGTCGAAATCAGCTGAGAAACAATAGCACTCTTGCTGTCTGATAGCCCAAAACGCTTACGCAACGACTGGTTTGTCATCTGCTCCAACATAACCCACTTCAATGCGCAGTGTTGATAACACGCCCTAACCCTTTCACCTGAGGTCATTTGATTGAATTCCTTGTGACCAAAAATTGTGACCAGAGTGCGCATGTATACAGTACGAAAATCTGGGGCTGGCAGTTGAAATGCTTCCACCTCGTGAATAACCCGGTCGATACCGCTACTTTTCTCCTCGCATATCCCCATCATTCGCATAATTCTGGCCATATCCTCATTTCGAGAGATGGAACCATCAATGAAACGTTCTATGGGAACAACAGGCTCTCCTGGATTTGAAATCTCTACTCGGTCTGTATAAATCTCAACCATCATCGATGTACCGCTTGTTGTGAAATCCTGATGGATGAGTGCATTCGCTACCAACTCACGAACCGCGATTTCCGGGATTAATTTAACTTCTTTTCTAATTGCTGCTTCAACAACCTCATTCTGAGGCAGTTGCGACATTACAAATTGAACTAGGCTACGAAATCCGACCGCATAGCCCTTGGTTTCAGTTTGATCAAGTCGAGTATCCAGTTTTGATGTTCCAGTATATGCTACCACTCTTGGGGCCTTGCGAACTAGGTCAGGGAAATCCTCTAGCCGTTTAGCTAGAATTAACGCACCTAGTCGACGGATCGAGTAACCTGAGTTCTGATGATGGTCAATCAGTCGATCATTAACCAACTTCTCAATCACTCCATTCTGTTCCGTAGGATAAGGCAACCCGAGCAATTCGAAGTATGTCTGCGTATCCAAAAGTTCTACGATCTGTTGACTACTCTGTCCAGTCTTTGACGGATTTTCAAGCCAATTAGGAGCACCTTCAAAAAAAATTTTACGCAACTGGTCTTCGCTCATCGAAGTCAATGTCTGTCCGACGCGCATCAGATAAACACCGTCTAGATGATAGGCTGTGCCTTTGGGCCGGGATGGAATGTGGAAGACTACCACACGACCATCTGGATGGTCAACTTCTTCAACATCGACCCGAAAACCAATTTTCTGAAAAATCTTCTCTTCAATTTTTACAAGGTTTTGAAAGGCTTGCGTTCCAACAACAGGTCTCGGTGGTTGATCAGCGATTCCAAGTAAAAGTTGTCCGCCACCATCATTAGCAATCGCGACACAGTATCTCATCAGCGTTTGGTTGCTGAACTGAGTTTTTGCTTCTTTGAATTCCAAAGATCTGTTCTCAGAATGACTCTGCCGCCAAATGTCTATCGTGTTCGGTGTTGTTACCATAGGATTCAAGATTCTATCTATGGATATTCATTTCGGGTCAAATTCGATTTTATGTTATCGGACACATCTTCTGGTTTACTTGTTTTGCAGGTGCTCCATTTTCCATTCAATGAAACTGGTTTGTTTCTCAAACTGTCTGGTGTTTTCTGAAATTTTAGGGATAGATGAAAGGTTCGGAGCTGATTCACAGGAAAAGGCTTAAATAAGAACTTGTTGTTATTATTGACATAAATTTAATTTACCCTCAATTTGAAGGGTTGCGCTTAAATAAGATTAGGCCCCAAATGGCAGATATCTCGCACACCTGCGGGACTGCCGTTACGATTTTCAGGTTTAATCAAACCATCTTCGATGGTTGTTGATATCACCTGAGAAACAATAGCACTATTGCTGTCCGATAGTCCAAAACGCTTACGCAACGACTGATTTTTCATATGCTTCGACATGACCCACTTCAATGCGCAGTGTTGACCACACGCTCAAACCTGTTTATTAGGGGTCATTTGATCAAATTTCTTGGTACCAAAAATTGTGTCTAGAGTGCGCTTGCACACAATACGGATGTCCAGATTGCCATGACTGAAGCCAAACCCAGGGTTGTCCTCTTGGCCGCAATACACGCCCTTGATCTTCAGCTCCGGCGTGAAAAGCTTTTTTGGACAGTGAACATGTCTGCCTGTTATCGGCAGTAAGAACTGTGAAAGTCGATTTGGTGCACTGGAAATTGCGAGCGATAAAAAACGTGGACCAATTGACAGAGCGGATATACACGACTCACGCCAAACATTCACACGTTGGTATCGACGAAAGTCAGGAATCTGTCATACCATTGTTGCGGGTATCTTGTATGACAAGGAGGTGCTGTTCCCAGTCAGGCTCTATTCCGTCCGATTCGAGTTTGTCACACTTGTAAAAAAATTCTTTCATATCTGCAATCGATTCGAATGAATCGGTCCGAGAGTTCCGCTCAAGTCGTTCATCAGCAGCAGCGCGCAACCATGCACTCAACGTTAGACCCTCTTTGCGAGCCTGATGAATGTATCGACTCTTATCTTCATCACGAATTATTAATTGAACCCTAGCCATCTCATTACTCTGCATAGACGTGTGTATGTATATCCATTATTCGGAATTTGGCATACCGTGTCAAGACGCATTCTGATTTATCTGATCCGATGAAATTGAATTGGCGGAAGTTGTGAGGTTTACCAAGTAAATAAAGCGCTGGAATTGCGCTCTGAGTCGAACGATTGAAATGGATATGCATATTGGTTCAACATACTTGAATGACTAGCAAACGGACGGTATGGGCGATAAATTTCCGCGTGTTTTGCATTATTCCATGCTCAACCCCGTAGGTATTGTCAATAAAAATATCATAAATGATATATTTATATTGAATAAGTCAGAAACAGTATCACAAATGATTGCATATCTATATCGAGGTGTTGAAGTATTATGAAACATACTATCATTAGTGATATATTATTGACAATTAGCATAAAAAACTATCGCTTATGATATTATGAAAATAACCAAATTTACGCCAGAAGCTGAAATCCTCCAGGAATTTGCTGAACGTCTCGCGAGAATTCGCAAGGCGCAAGGTTACTCGCAAACTGAATTGGCAAAAGAAGCTGGCATAGGCGTTGCCACACTACGCCGAATCGAAAGCGGACGAGACAGCCAGCTTGAAACATGGCTAAAACTTCTCAAGGCATTGGATATGGCGGATGCCATTGATACACTATTGCCAGAGAAATTCAATTCTCCAATGGTCGAAGTCCTCGCCGGAAAACGCCGGAAACGTACTAATCCCACTTCCTCATCCGGAATCGTTTGGGGAGATGAAGCCTGATGAGTACAGCGACTGTCAAATTATGGGGTACCACGATCGGATACGTCTCAATGGATCAAGCGGAACGGCATGCTCGATTTCAATTTGATCCAGAGTTTGTGAATTTTGGTATAGAACCAGCTCCGCTATGCATGCCGCTTCGTAAAGGTCACATTTATCAGTTTCGAGACTTACATCCCAGATCGTTTCACGGGTTGCCTGGTATGATTGCCGACAGTCTGCCAGATAAATACGGTAACAAACTCATTGATGTCTGGCTTGCCCAAATCGGAAGGCAGCCAACACAGTTTAATGCTGTAGACCGCCTCTGTTACACCGGAACGCGCGGCATGGGAGCGCTGGAATTTGAGCCTTCGATTGGCAGTGAAACAGCAAAGGATAAACGCGTTGAAATCAGTCAACTTGTTGAACTGGCTTCATTGGCCTTTACCGATAAAAAGACACTCAAGACCAAACTTACACCTGGTAATGAACAAAGTGCGTTGCTCGATATTCTGAGCGTTGGGACATCAGCGGGTGGTGCCCGCGCCAAGGCTGTCATTGCCTACCATCCGGAGACAAAAGAAGTTCGCTCGGGGCAGATAGATCTTCTGCCCAAGTTTGAACATTGGTTGATTAAATTTGATGGCGTTGCTTTCAGTGGAGATTGGGGTATGGCTGATCCATCTGGCTACGGTCTTTTGGAGTATAGCTATTATCGAATGGCAAAGGCTTGCGGCATCGATATGATGGACAGTCGAATATTCAGCGAGAATGGTCGTAATCATTTCATGACAAGACGCTTTGATCGCAATGAACAGAGTGGAAAAAAATTTGTCCAGACATTTGCGGCAGTTTCACATTACGACTACTATGAAAGCGGCATACATTCTTATGAGCAACTGTTCATGACTATGCGTCAGCTGGATATGCCGCAGAGTGCTATTGAAGAACAGTTCCGCCGAATTGTCTTCAATGTGGTTGGGTGCAATCAGGACGACCATGTAAAGAATTTTGGTTTCATGATGAATCGCCAGGGTAATTGGGACATCACGCCAGCCTACGATCTTTGTCACGCCGAAGGCAGTGATTACACGAGATTCCACCAATTGAGCATAAACGGTAAAACAAATGACTTTACTATGCAAGACTTAAAACGTCTCGCAAAATATGCCCGACTGCCGCGCAATCGCGAAAAGATCGTCCTTGAACAAACTGTCGATGCGTTCTCAACATGGCACCAAATGGCAAAAGAGCTCAATATACCGAAGACGTTGCGGGATCACGTATTGCGTACGCTACGCTTGTCCTGGTCCTAAATCGAGTCACACCGCCAGTCGCCGCAATACCCGGGCCAACTCGTCGTTGTAACGGCGCACCACTGCGATTGCAAAACGCCTCAGTGTAGAGAAGTATTCGGATCCAATTCCGTGCGAATGCGACAGCGGTCTTCCTCTGCCATGGTTGATATATAAATTGATTTGATATGTGAATCAACGTAAAATACAATATAGTTGATGTTAGAGTCAACAAATAATTTACAGACCATCGTTAACGAGCTCAGTTTTGCTGCGCGTCAGCGTAGTATTAACGATACTCAATGGGCAGCGCGAGCCGGTCTGCCGAAAGAAACGCTTTCCAGATTGCGTCGCCGAGATAATTGTGACTTCAGTACACTTGCCTCACTAGCGAGTGCTATTAATGTGCGCCTCGACACTGTGGATACGACATTACCACTACTGACACGAGACGGTCATTTCCCCGTCGAGATTGGTCGAGATTACGAAGAATCCTTGCTTCGTTTGTGTGCATCTCGTTCACTGAACTTGGCGCAGTGGGTAGCAGTGGGGCCGCACTTCTTTATGGCCGGATTAGCTGTAATGCTTGCCAGCGTGGATAAATTTGATCGCTGTGGTCTGCTAATTCTGGCTGAAAACATAAGCCCTGGAGCCAGCAAGCCAGACATATTTGAACGATGGCTAGAGCATAGTCCAGTCAGACCGTCGCGGTTTCTGCCAATTCTGGAAACTATGGCGCACCATGCAACTTGATTCGTTAGCTCAGCCAGATTATTTGACAGCATTTCAGCGAATCGCCGTCCGCATTGCAGAATCGTTGAGAGAAACACCCGAAACCGCTCTGCCTGTGAGCATGTATATCTTCGGCGGTGGAGCGGTACACTTTTATACTGGTGATCGAGTTTCAATAGATATTGATGCTACATTCTCTCACCGCATAGTATTGCCGGATGACCTTGAAGTTTCCTATAGAGCCCCAGATGGAGCTGCCAGGTTGCTTTATTTTGATCGTCAATTCAATGACAGTTTTGCACTTGTGCATGAACATGCGTATCGTGATTCTGTACCACTTGAGCTAAGCGAAATCGATTCCAAAGTACTGGATATTCGTTTGCTTAGTGCTCTTGATCTTGCTGTGAGCAAGATCAGCCGGTTAGCAGACCATGATCGACAAGATATTGTTGCGTTGGCGAAACGAGGGTTAATAAATAGTAATGCATTGCGCATAAGGGCAGAGGAAGCCATGAAATACTACATTGGGAATTTGGACCGATTGCAAACCTCAATTGATCTCGCCTGCAGCATTGTTGCCACAGTGGAAATGCACAAAGAAAAATTAGCTAAATGAGCTCAGGATTTTTAACATTATCAGAATTTAGTTTCAAGTAGTGGTAAAAAAGACGATTTGCGTTTCTTAGCTGACAAAAATCTACTAACGGATTTCATATGGCCTCATGACAATGCTTTAGCTCTTGCAATACTTTTGTAGATGTGCAGAATGAAGGTTAGTGAAACCGCTCCGCTTGCCTTCACTAACCGAGAAAACTGGCATAGACAAGGCTATGCGTGAGTTCAAATGCGACTGCGTCAGTCAGTCTGGGCTCATCGACGAAATCTGCTGCATACGGATATTCTTATAATTGCTGTTGAACGAAATATCATACCGGTAAGATTACAGGTTGTTGCGCTGAAGGAAAAGTCAACGCTGACTGCGTTTCAGACATTTTTTCGCTGGCGCGGGGCTGAGTTTAAGTCGATGTAAGGATGGGCGACATGCCGATAGTAACAGGCAATCCAAAGCAGATTCCCGCAGGGCGAGAGGGCCTTGCGAGGTATATTCGAACACAGGACCGCAGTGCACCACCTTATTTCGCGGGGCGCAGGCGGCTGCTGTCGGACATTGAGGATGCCTGTATGGACGTTTGGCACTGTCATAAAAACAGGCTGGCACAGATTGAAGGCATGACCCGGGTGATTTACGGTGCGCCCGGTGCGGGCAAATCATCGGTTCTGAAATATCTGCGCTACGCCTGGCAGCAGGACGCATACATGACTTTGGATGCGGCCGGCGGCGAGCGTCCGGGACCGACTCCGGCGATGCTGTACTGCGACAGCGTTAACTTGTATTATCTGGAGGAGTTTTACGAAAATCTGGTTGTTTTCATAACACAAGACCAGAGAAATGACCTATTTGCAAAATTCAGTGAGACCCTGCGCGTCGGCGGCGGTGGGAGTGCGGGGATTGTTAAAGGCGGCATTGAGCATGAAAAGAAAAAGCATCATGATGCTGTCAGAGCCAGTATGTCTGCAATGGCGAAGGTGCTACCACACAGCGAGTGGAAGCGTCCTGTGGTGATTGCAATTGATGAGGCGCAGAATTTTGAAGGCGACCGGAACTCTCCGGTTGGCCGATTTCTTCGCGCATTTCATGAAAACCAGCACAATCTGCCGGTGATTGTGCTGCTGGCGGGGCTGTCGGACACGAAGCTGCGGGTCAGGGAGCTGGGACTGTCGCGGCTCTCAAGAGACAGTGTCAATTCACTGAATGGCCTGGATGCGGCTGAGGTGGCGGAACTTAAGGCGGGGTTCTGCGCTCATTTTGAAATTGATCTGGGCAGACATTCCGATGAGTTCGATGCGCTGCTGCAGCGGACGGACGGGTGGGCGGCACACCTGCAGAACTGTCTGCAGGCGTTCAGCAAGGTGTATCTGGAGGCACAGTGCGAGATTGAGGCAGTGGACTTTGCCAGAGTCGAGCAATTGAGCCTGGCATCGCGCATGCGCTACTATCACGCCCGCCTAAGCTATGCGATGAAAGAATCTGAGGGACTGCTGGGAATGTTGATGTCGCAGCTGACGGGGAGTGAGAAGTTAGGGGAAGTGCTAGGCATGATTCAACGGATTGCAGATCAGAATGCCGACAACCCGGCTCGGATTATGCGATTGCCGAGCGGCATGAGTGAGGAAGACTACTATAACGATCTGATTCACAGCGGTGCGCTGCAGGAGCGCAATGACGGAAAGGTGGTGTGTCCGATTCCGAGTTTCCGCCAGTTTCTGATTGAGTTGTCCAAGCCGACTGTAGTCGACGGTTCAGCGGATGGAACTGGACATTCAAAGCGCGAGGCACCACCGGAACTGCATTACGGTTTCACTTGGGATTCGTTGCAGCGTATTGAGGCGGCGCATGAGATTCAGCCGGCATCTTGAATAGGCATCTGACCTGAAATGACGCTTCTGCGCAGTCAAACGCGAACCCGCCAGCAGACCTGCCTTCTGTGCAATAATTTGGGGTTGTCTGCCATTCAGACCTCAATTCGGGGCACGTGACGGTCAGTGATTCGAACTCGGGAGCTCTTTTCGATCAATCGTCTGGCTGTCGGGAATCTCGGTACCGAGAAAAGAAAAAGCCATCTTATCCATTTTGTCGGCAAGATATCGATTACATCCGACATTCGGCAGTTTCTTACCTCCGAATCTAGAAATCCCTACACTGTATGCGCTGACTGATGCAGGGCAGTTTTTCACCATCGATCTTCACGAGTGGGTGCACAGGAACTCTAATTGATTCTGGCAATTCTGGTCAGCAAGGCAATAGACGGATGGTATCAACAAATAATACGATTTCACGATTTCGTCGTCGGTGATATCAATTACTAGAAATCGTAGTCGATCCAGTGGCCCTCTATACCCAATTCGCTTCGGCCTGTCACCGGTGAGGTTTAATTCTTCAATAGCACCGGTAACTCGCGTAAGTGCTATCTCAAAGATCGCATAGGCGCCATCAATTTCAATTTCACCAAAAAATTCAGATCAGCAGAATAACAACACTCCCCGAAGTAGCAGAGTCTCAGTGCTGTTCCACCCTTAAAGACGAGACAATGGCTGTTACTTATCGTTCCAAGAGCAGCAAAAATATAAGTTGCTAACACACAGCCCCGTTCCGTATTCGGTGCAGAAGAGTCATCACACGCCTGCTGGGTGAGATTGCTCACTGACCTGTCACGGCCAGTAGTTCATCAATGGATCTTGACCAGCGAATGCGCCATTTGTTATCCCGCCAAATCATGGGATAATCAGATCCTGGCTCAAGATCGAGATCCGCTGTGATCGGTTTGATAGGCTGAAGTGCACCACAGATTGGTTCCAACTCCAAAGCATCCGCGAGTGAACCCAATCGTCGTAGTGCCGCTGCCCAACTCAACTGAGCGGCATAGTTCATGAGGGTCTCTCCATTTAGTACTGATGCGGCCATGACAAATGCTTCCGACACCACTTCGATTCCACCGGAGAGCATCGGACGTTGTGCGACTTCCAATACCGCACGATGGTGATCTGAGATATAGGACACTCCCCACGGCATACGACCTATCTCAATTTGTATAGGCAATTCGATTACAACTTTCAGCGGTCCGCCGGAGAGCATCTTTGAGCGAACTCGACGGATGGTTGCTACCTGAATCGACCGTGACGAATGAACCACTAAATTGTGTTCGTAAAGAGCGCTTCGATAGGCAATTCGATGCGGCATGCCATTAAATGCCGCTCCGACCGACAACGCAATGTCTTCAGCAGAAACTGGTGTGCCAAGTACACCCAGTTGACGTACAACATAGTGCCCTCGACGTACGCGATATATCAGGCCAGATTTCTCCATACGTTTGAGTAGGTTTGCGGTGGCCGTTTTCGACTTGCCGAGACGTTTAACCAATTCGTCAAAGGTGAACATCAAGTGACCTTCCGCAACCAACTCGTTCGCAAGAGTTAAGCCTTGCTGTGGTGGATCGAAGTACATAATTGAACTATTGTTTGAACTGCAAACGATTTTACAATTATTGTAACTCAATGCGCGAAATTCACTTTATAAGTGAATACAATACAGATATCTACCAAATAGAATTGGTCCAACCGTAAGAACCAGTGCAGAAATTGACTGCTTAAGCAATTGCGATTTCAGGATTCTTAGACGGTCGTTGTGGAGTGTTCAATTAGCGCTAAATTGGAGTCCAAGTAAGATTGAATTTTAAGTTTGAAAAAGGGGAGGTTTACTAATGGGAATGAATGAACTGGACATAGTTGATTGCATAAATCAAACCTGTCCGTGGTCTGGCAAACCAGTACAGGCTGATTCGCTGACTGAGTACCAGGGCCGTGTTGTTGGTTTTTGCAACCCTGGATGTCGTGATAAATTTGATGCCGCGATTCGTCATTTTGAGGGGGCAGAAACAACAAATGAGTCGAATTAATAGATTGATCGAATAGACTTGAACAATGCTGCTGTATGTAAATGGTCGGATTATCTTTCGATGCAAAATGAATTAGGAGACCTATAAAACCTGATGCTCTGATTTCCTAGATTACATAGATTCAGACTGTCCGATGAGCTTTGCGCATAGTAGCCTCACGGAGCAATATATGGAAGAGCGAAAAAGGGGCTAGAGAATTGCGCGTTGAGCTATAGGTATTTACCTCGATTTTTGTCATTGAGTATACGAACTATATGTTAAAATATTATGTCCCGAGATTCCCAAGCCGCAAGTTATTCTGTTGCTGGTGCTTGGGTTTCTTTTCTTGGATTGGTGATTTCAACTGCAATTGGTACACTGCCCAAGGTGCAAATCAATTACAGTTTGTGTCCAACACACATTGAGTGAATGTCGTCGTCCCCATCGTCTAGTCAGGTCTAGGACACCAGCCTTTCACGCTGGCGACGGGGGTTCGAATCCCCCTGGGGACGCCAGAAACATTGATTCGCACCTTCTTCCAATGGATTAGGTGCGATTCTCTTATTCACTATGGATATCGTCTCAGAAGAGTTTCAACATTCAAGTCCTTTCTAACTGTACATAAGTTGTGACGAGCAGTTAGCACTTTTTCCCATCATTCGAGTCAAATGTAGAAAACACTTTGAATTATGGCAATGAATAAGTTTCACATCGGTTATCGCGTGTTGAGTCTACTTCTTGGACTCTTCTTATCAGTTGCAGTTGCGGCGGAGTTTCAGAAAAGTCCAAATGACCATCGTGAATATCGCGCATTTCAACTCGACAATCAGTTGCAGGTGCTGGTCATATCATATCCTGAAACATCTCAAGCAGCAGTTTCGCTGGCCGTCCGAATTGGTGCGGGTGATGATCCGCCGGACAGAGCGGGTCTCGCTCATTACCTTGAACACATGATGTTTCTTGGGACTGAAAAATATCCTGAGTTGGACAGTTACCGAAGGTATATCGATCAGCATGGCGGGTCATCAAATGCGTTCACTGCGATTGATCTCACCAACTACAACTTTCGAATTGATGCAAATAATCTTCAACCTGCATTGGACCAATTCGCTCAGTTTTTCATCGCACCGCTATTTCCAGAGCAACAAATCGACCGGGAACGAGCGGTTGTCCATGCTGAGTACGAAATGCGCACTCAGCGCGATTCAGTACGACGCTGGTCAGCGATGCGACAAGCCTACAATCAAAATCACCCAGCATCCCGATTTGCGTCTGGAACTAAAGATACACTAGCCGGGGATATCCGAGATGAACTGATTCAGTTTTTCGAAGAAAAGTACAGTGCCAATCTAATGAACTTGGTAGTTTTGGGGCGTGAGCCGTTGGATCAGCTACAGATGTGGGTGGAGGACAAATTTTCCGAAATCAGAAACAATCAGTACGCTGAACGGGAAATCACAGAACCTCTGTTTAATCCAGGTAGTTTACCAGCATTACTGAATTTCAAAACATTGAAACATGAGCCAACTCTGGCCCTCATGTTTCCGCTGCAAAATCTTGATCCGTACTGGCGTGAACGCCCTGGATCTTACATAGCTCATTTACTTGGACACGAAGGGCAGGGTAGCCTTCTGTCTGAGTTAAAGGACCAAGGATGGGCACTTGGACTTTTTGCTTCGCCGAGTGACACTGGAATTACAACTTCAGCGTTCAACGTTCATATCTCTCTGACTGAGGAGGGATATCAGAACTGGGATCAAGTTACGGGATATGTTTTTCAATACATCCGAGAAATTCGAAAACGTGGAATAGAGGAGTGGCGATTTAAGGAGAACCAGATTCTTGCTGAGATTGAATTTCGATTCGCTGAGCTAGATGATCCCGCAAGTGCAGTAACTGGCCTGGCATCTCATCTTCATAAATACCCTCAGGATGAACTGTTTCCAGCTCTATTCCTAGTCGAAAACTATGATCCGGATCTGATCGCTGATGTCCTCGATCGGATGACACCCGAGAATGCTTTAGTAATTCTCGCCGGTGCAACCGTAGAAACTGACCAAATCACACCCTACCTGCGATCAGAATTCTCGATCACAAGTATTGAACCAGAAATGGTTGCAAACTGGAATTCGGATTTTGCAGACGCTTCAAATTGGCTGCCACAAAGGAACGAATTTCTACCAGAAAATCTAGATTTGGTTGCAGGCAATGAAACGGCCGTACCGGAGCGAATTTACAGTAGCCTCGGATTCGAGTTGTGGCATCAAACCGATACCTCGTTTGATGTTCCGCGGGCAAGTTTCTTTGTAACAGTGCGAAGTCCGATAACAAAGTTATCCGCGAAAAACTCAATTCTGCTGTCCTTGTATATCGATGCGCTTAATGATCAGTTGAATGAGTTTGTTTACCCAGCTCTGATTGCTGGACTAGATTTCAATCTCTATCCCCATTCGCGCGGCTTCAGTTTTCGAATTTCTGGATTCAACGACAATCAGTCAGCTTTACTGGAGCGAATACTTGAGACGCTAAAGTCTGCTGAATTTGATCCAGACAGGTTTGAGATTCACCGGCAGGAGTTAATTCGCGAAATAGAAAACAGTCGCAGAGATACAGCTTATCGTCGTACCATTTCGGATTTCTATTCGACAATTCTAGTGCCCAATTGGAGTGAAGAAGAACAACTGCATGCGTTGGATGATATCGACTATGACGACCTTCTGGCATTTGGTAGTGAAGTTCTAGAACGGGTCAATGTTGTAGCGCTTTCGCACGGCAATGTTGAGCACGAATCCTCAAAATCAATGGGACAGATGGTTGCAACTCTTGTCGATCCCGAGAACGTAGTTGAGGTCCAAAAATCCGATGTTGTCGTTCTTCCGGGTGAAGGTCCATACCGACGACTTATTGAAATTGAGAATGCAGATTCAGCGATTTCGCTTTACCTTCAAGGTGCTGACAAGTCGCTTCGTGAACGGGCATATATGAGTCTCTTGTCCCAAATTATTCAGACACCCTTTTTCTCCGATTTGCGTACGGTTCAACAAATGGGGTATGTGGTATTCTCTCACTACATTCCGGTTGGACGGGTGCCTGGAATCATGTTTGTTATTCAATCTCCTGATGTTGTTCCGGACGACATGAATGCTGCGGTTGAAGTTTTCCTTGATAATTTCCCAAACTGGTTGGCAGAGCGAGTTAACAGTGATGAATTTGAAGCATACAAGAGTGGTATTACTGGGCGATTGTTGAAGAAATACGACTCACTTGGTGAAAAGTCCGAAGTCTACTGGACCGCAATTGACCAAAAAGAATTTAACTTTGACAGCCGGCAAGTCTTAGCTCAGGAAATCGAGAAGATTGACCGGCAATCATTTGATCAGTTTGTACAAGATCTACTAATCGGAAAGTCTGATCATCGTTTAGTCGTATTGGGCTATGGCGAGAACCATGGACTGCCTGTTGACCAGGTTTTGAGTGTCGGGCTTACGATCACAGATCTCGATAGTTTCAAGCAGGGATTGGAACTGTTTCCACAGGGTTAGTTCGAATTGAATGATACGATTGATCATCTGGTTCAACAGTTGAGTGAATTGCTCATTGAACGCGGTTGGATGATTGCCACAGTCGAGTCCTGTACGGGTGGTATGATCTCCGAGTCAATTACGCGAATGCCAGGAAGTTCTGACTGGTTTGAGAGGGGGTTTGTGACTTACAGCAATGATGCAAAGCAGGAGTTGGTTGGTGTGAGTTCTGAATCGCTGCGCGATCATGGTGCTGTATCAAGTACTGTAGCGCGAGAGATGGCCGCAGGTGGAATTCAGTCAAGTCGTGCAGATCTGGCTGTATCAGTTACAGGTGTAGCAGGACCTGACGGCGGAAGTGAAGAAAAGCCAGTGGGTACAGTCTGGATCGCTTGGGCAGATCGCAATGGAATTGTAATTGATCAAGGATATCTGTTTTCCGGCGATAGGCAGCAGGTTCGCCTGGCTTCTGCTCAAAGTGCATTTGCTGGTGCGATTAAATTTCTAAACAGCATGTGACTGATACTCAATTTAAGCGACTGTTTGTTGCTTTGTGGCCTGATGATGAAGTCAGGATGAAGCTGTCAAACAAGCAACTCGAATTGAAACTTGGCGACTATGGTCGCCTGATTCCTGCTGCAAACCTCCACATCACATTGCTTTTTTTGGGAGATGTGCCACTTAATGAAATTCCAGAAATTGAAGGCTTTGTGAAATCAATAGAACTAACGCCGTTTTCCTTTAGCATCAGCAAGATTGGATTTTGGCCGCATAACAAAATTGTTTGGGCGGGGCCAGAGGATACAAAAGTAGAGTTGGAAGACTTGTCGAATCAGATTCAAATCGGATTAAAGAAATATGTGTCGGATCGGCGAAGATTTTCACCACACGTAACACTTGCTAGAAAAGTCAGACGGCGCGTGCAATGCACCTTGATTCCGATTGAATGGCGAGTAGGAAAAGTCTATCTGGTTCGCTCTGTCTTGAGTCACAAAGGCTCACAGTACAAACTGATTGCCTCTTCTGGAGGTTCAGGTTAATCAACTAAAGTCGCAGAGACTGAACCAAACTCACCCAAGTCACAGATGACCCGATCACCTGATCGGATGGGCTTAGGAAGACCGCACACTCCAGTGGTGATGAACTGACCTGATTCGATCGAAATGCTGCGTTTACTGAGTTGGTTGACGACCCAGTTTAGTGCCGTTATCGGATTACCTAGAGCATCTTCGCCAGTACCTTCGGAAACCACTTCTTCATTAACAATGAGTCTGGTTGGTGCCGTTTGAAGGCTAGCGATGGCCCAATCAGCTGTTGTAGTTGCACCTATCACCCAATCTCGACCACAAGCGCAGTCCGCCAGCAATGTTGCTGCACCGACTGTTGCGAATTCGGAAATTCTGGAATCAGGAAACTCAAGGCTGGGATGGAGGCTATCGACTGCTTCCAATATTTCTTCAACTTCGTAGGGTTCAGATCGAGAATCCAGACTTTGACCAAAACGGAATGCGAATTCAGCCTCAGCAACAGCCATGTGATTGCCTGCCATTGACAATACCGCACCATCGGAGTGGATCCGAGATTCGAGGTACGGTCCTTCAAGTGGAGCGGTAACCCCAATATGGTTCTGTCCACCCGCGCTGGTCGCAGCAATTTTCCATCCGGCGATAGAGGAATTAGCGAGTTCAGCAAAGTAGAGTTGTGCCTTCCTGCCTTCCGTTTCATTCCTAGGATTGCAGTGCGCTGGAAGAGCGTTAATGGTTTCGCCGGCACATTGCAATGCCCAGAGTGTTGCTGCAGCTTGACGGGAACGATTCTCGGTCATATTAGAGTACTTCAATGGTCAGAAGGTTCTCATCGCTCCAGGTATTTTCGCTTACCTTTAACTTCCTCCCATTCAGCGGCATCCGGTGGTGCCGGAATCATAGAAGAAATAACTGGCCAAACCAGGCTCAACTCCGCATTCAATTCCAAAAATTCATTGTGTTCTTCTGGAAGGTCATCTTCTGCGAAAATAGCCGTTATTGGGCACTCTGGTTCACAAAGGCTGCAATCAATGCATTCTTCAGGATCAATAACCAGCATATTTGGCCCTTCATGAAAGCAGTCCACAGGACAAACTTCCACGCAATCGGTGTACTTGCATTTAATACAGACTTCCGTGACGACGTAGGTCATAGGCTCAGTCAATAAAAAGGTTAAATCGAAAAATCACTAAATTAAATTGGGTCAATAATTCCAAAATCAATATATGTCAACTACATTGGCTTGATTTCGGATGGGTTCATTTCAACGAAACAAACTCCAGACATGCGCTCAAAGTCTCTGGCAGTTGGTCTGCCTCCAAGTAAAACGCAAAGAGAGGACCGCAAAGCCCTATATTAAATCGGATTTTGATCAACTGGTTAGGGATTTTTGTGAAATCTACGGGTTCAGAGCTTTAACTCGACGCGAATTTCTCAGGGGTGTATATTCAGTTTGTATTACTCTTTCTCCAGTTCTTTCAACTCGAAGATCAATTGCAGTGCTTCAAGAGGGTTCAGCTCTTCGGGCTGAACTTGTTTGAGCCGCTCAAGAACAGGCGACGTAGACGCGCTAAACAATGATGTCTGTAAGGCACCCTGAACGCGCACAAGTTCACTTTCGACTGATTTGCTTGAAAGTCTCGCTAGGCGATTATTCGCATCGCCAATTACTTTTCCTGGAATTCCGGCGAGTTTAGCAACCTCAATCCCATAACTCTGGCTCGCTGCACCTTCTTTGACATCGTACATGAACACGATGTCACCTTTGTGTTTTACTGCATCCAGATGAAGGTTTATTGCACCCGGATACTCATTGGCCAACTCAGTAATTTCGAAGTAGTGTGTGGAAAACATTGTCATCGCCTGGACTTCGTTCAGTAGACTGACCGCACAAGCCCAAGCGAGAGCAAGTCCGTCGTACGTGCTTGTACCTCGGCCGATTTCATCAACGAGAACTAGGCTGTTTTCAGTTGCACTATGCAAGATGGCAGCCATTTCTGTCATTTCGACCATAAAAGTCGAGTTTCCAGCAACCAGGTCGTCGGCTGCACCAATACGGGTAAATATTCGATCAATGGGACCAATTTTTGCAGCATTTGCCGGAACAAATGAACCAGTGTGGCTGAGCATAACAATCAGTGCTGTTTGGCGCATATAGGTGCTTTTACCACCCATGTTCGGCCCGGTAATCAGCAACAGGCGTTTGTGTGGACTAAGTTCAGTACTATTTGAAACGAAAGGTTTGGGCAGTACGGCCTCGACCACGGGGTGTCTGCCATGATCTATAGAGATTCCTTGGGTCTTCACAAGTTCAGGACGGTTTAGATCTAACTCTTCTGACAGAATCGCAAAATTACTCAGGACATCAATTTCTGCTAAAGCCTGAGAGGTGTCTTGTATAGCGGATACAAATTGTTGCAAATGTTCAATCAGAGCCTCATAAAGTTCCTTTTCTCGGCCAAGCGCCTTCTCTTTGGCATTCAGTATGCGACGTTCAAATGAAGCGAGTTCCGGGGTGATGTATCGCTCGGATGATTTCAGAGTCTGGCGACGTTTGTAATCTTCAGGAATCTGGTCGGCAGCAAGCCTTGAGACTTCAATGTAGTATCCGTGAACTCGGTTGTAATGAACCTTTAGATTCTTAATTCCAGTTCTTTCTCTCTCACGGGTTTCGAGGTCGATGAGAGCCTGACCCGAATCATCCCGAAGTTGGTTCAACTCGTCAAGCTGCGCATCATAGCCTTTCCGAATGACACCGCCATCTCGCAAAACTGGTGCAGGTTCGTCAAGTATGGCTCGACTCAACAGGTCAGTTAATTCAGGAAGTGGGTCCATACGGGTGCAAAGCGTCTCCATTTCGGAACATTCTTTGGGGGCTAGCAATTCAACCAGAGATGGAACTGAACGCAATGCGTCTTTCAAGCGTACCAAATCTATTGGTTTGGCAGTTCGTGTCGCTATTCTGGAAGCAATTCGCTCAATGTCACCAATGTGGCGTAATGCTGTGGCGATGCGTCCAAAGTCAGTATTCTCTAGAATGTGTTCAATGATCTGATGCCGTCTTCTAATTTCTTTGTGATCACAAACCGGATAGCGAAACCATCTACGAATCTGTCTGGAACCCATTGCGGTTGAGCATTTGTCAAACAGATTGATGAGGCAATATTTTTCATCTCCCATGAGTGTTGTTTCAATTTCAAGATTTCGCCAGCTGTGGGAATCAATTTGAACAAATTCATCGGAACGTTCGATTTTCAGACCATGTATATGTGTTAGTTCCTTTCCCCATACATCAATTGCATACTGTAGCAACGCTCCTGCGGTAGCGGATGCTTCTGGATGCTGTTCGCATTCGAAAGCAGTCAAATTCTTCACTTGAAATTGTTTTTCCAAGAGTGATTTGGCTCGATCAAAGTTGAAATACCAGCCTGGGACTTCTTGAGCATGCTTGAACTGAAAGTCATTCACGTAGTCCGCCACATCAGAATGAAGAATTTCCGCTGGTTTGATTCGATCAATCTCTGACTGGACCGATTCAGCGTTCGGCATTTCTCTTGCGGAAAATCTGCCACTTGCGACATCAAGCGTGGCGAGTGTCCATGTGTCATTCAGTTTGGCAAAGGCGCACAACAAGCTTTCCGAGCGTTCATCCAGCAAGTTTTCATCGGTAAGTGTACCTGGTGTAATCACTCGGGTGACTTTTCGTTCCACAGGTCCTTTCGATGTTGCCGGGTCACCGATCTGCTCACATATCGCAACAGATTCGGAGAGATTAATCAGTTTTCGGATGTACTGATCAACGCTGTGGAATGGCACGCCAGCCATCTTGATTGGGTTGGGGCTTGATTTGCTTCGACAGGTCAGAGTGATGCCCAGCAGGTTTGAAGCTTTTTCAGCATCCTCATAGAAGAGTTCGTAGAAGTCTCCCATGCGGTAAAAGAGTAGTGTGTTCGGGTAGTCTGCCTTGATGCTCAGATACTGCTGCATCATAGGTGTTAGTGGACTCTTTGAACTTTCTGTCATGCGCTGCGTTTCTGGGAACAGTGTACCTTGTATTTTCGTTCAACTATTAGGGCAAGTTCATCATAAAGATGTGAATTACTGGCAATGACCATTCCAGTTTCCAGAAAATCCTGCTCGCCAGCGAAGTCTGTAATGATGCCGCCTGCTTCACGAATAAGCAAAGCACCCGCGGCAATATCCCAGATTTTTAAGCCTGATTCCCAAAATCCGTCGAAGCGGCCGCATGCAACATAGGCAAGATCGAGAGCGGCTGAACCCGGACGCCTGACTCCTGAGGTTGTATTTGAAAGTTCTCGAAAAATATCAATCCATAGATCGACGCTATCGCGTTCACGGAATGGAAAACCAGTTCCGATTAGAGCGAAATCGAGTTTTTGGATTGCACTGGCACGAATTCGTCTATCGTTGAGATGAGCACCTGAACCGTTAGATGCAGTAAACAGTTCTTCGTGTATAGGGTCATAAATGACCGCGTGTACCAACTTTCCCCGATGACGGATTGCAATAGAAACGCAAAACTGTGGGATACCATGCAGGAAATTAGTCGCGCCATCCAGAGGATCAATAATCCATTCATATTCCTTACCCGGAATTGAATGATTCTCTTCGGCAATAATCCCATGGTTGGGGTAAGCCTCAAGGATTGTCTCAACAATTTGCTCTTCCGCCTCTACATCCACACTGGAAACGAAGTCTCGTGCTTCTTTTAGGCTGAATTTCAATTGGTCGACGCGATAGGACTTACGCATGATGGTTTTTCCAGCGCGTCGAGCAGCGGTCACTGCAATGTTGACTAAAGGATGCATACTGTTTATTGTGAAAGTGTCGGCAGACTAATCAGATATGGATAGTCTTTTCAGTTGGGTATGCTGGTAGACAGCGATTCTCAACTGAAATTGATTCTGACGTTGTTGGTATTTGAGTCGCAGGGCTTCTTGCGCCGCATTCTCAAACGGATCAATGGATTGCCGATTGTGAGGCCTCCTATCTACCTTAATTTTAAACTGAGTTGATACGTGCTGAACTATTTATCAACTATCGTATTCTGAAATAATTCTTGAATTTACGTGCGTTTGTCTTTGCTTAAGGTTCTAAAACCCGATTAATCTGTCTGGGAACGTGTTGCACTCTATTTTTTAATCAATACCTAAAATTTTTGACGTATACCAAATGAAAAGCGCTTTCGCTCAATGTGTCATCCATAAAATACAGTGTAGATGTTTATCTACAAAGGAAAGTTGCTATGGCATTGAATATACGTGGTCCTGAAAAGGAAGAGCTCACAAGGGTTGTCTTTGAATGAGCGGGAAAGACCAAAATTCAGGAGGCTAAAGTCGCCTTGAGGATCGTCTAAGTCAGATTCGGTGAAGGCAATGTAGGAAATACAGAATCCAGGAATTTGAAGAGATCGCAAAGCATTGCAGTTCGCTGCCCGTTTTGGACAATAGAATCAATGATGAAAATTTGGGTTACGAATAAAATGGATTACCCGCCTGATGGTAATTGACACATCTGCGATTAGTGTCATATTTGGCGATGAATCTGAGCGACAGAGTTTTGTTGAGAGCAAAATTTTTATTTAGCATACCCAATTCAAGGGTAAAGTCACATGATCCCTAGGAAACACGGGTCTTGAAAGTCGAGGGCAGCATTCAGTTACCAAATTGAAATGAATGGACAATTGAACGGAAGGAGATAAATGAGTGCAATTGGGCGTTTAATATGGTCTGTTTTTCGTACACCGGTCAAAGGAGCCTTGGGCGAATCAGGAGTGAAGGTAGGAGCGGCACTGGCACTCCCATCGTCTGTATACCGAAGATACCACGACGTTACACTCACCACAGCGGAAGGCAGAACAACGCAGATTGATCATGTGTTCGTTTCGCAGTTCGGGGTGTTTGTTGTGGAAACGAAGAATAAGAGCGGATGGATTTTCGGTAGAGAAAGGGATCGGGAATGGACTCAAACGTTTCCGAACGGAAGAAAATACAAATTTCAGAACCCGCTTCGGCAGAACTACGGACATGTGAAAGCGATTGAAGACATTCTGAATGGAGCAGGATTGCCGGTGGGAGTTGTGAAATCAGTAGTTGTGTTTGTTGGCAATGCCGAACTTAAGTTGGAAATGCCAGAGAACGTCACAGTCGGTTTCGGTGCCGCCGAGTACATTCGTTCGTTCCAAACCCGAGTGCTGAGCGAGTTGCAAGTTCTGAAAATATGTGGAGCGATTGAATCCGCTCGCATGGAACAATCGTGGGCGACTAACCGAGAACATGTCAGGAATTTGAAGAAAAGGATTGAGCCTGTCCGAAGGCGTTGACCGCATTGCGGGAAGCAAATGGTGCTGCGGACAAAGGGCCATAAAAAGCGCGTCAATTCTGGGGTGCAATGGCATTCCTGAGTGTAGAGTCATATAAATGGTTGGACTCAATGGCAACAATGAGATACTTTGGTTCCCCCTCGGCTTGGTGAGATTCGAGTAGGGTTAGAAATTGCGAATATCGCTTCCGAGAGACCCAAATTAGGCGGTTTTGAGCGGCCTTTTAGGGTATTCAAATTTTGTACATCCGTAATCGTTTGAATCACTTGGCTATTCTGATCACGCAACCGTCTCACTGGATGAATCGCACTTTTCCGTTAACTTGAAACACTCAAATTGCCTGAATAAATCAGAATTTCTTATCACTTCTCAGTTTGAATCACCTGTCGAACTTATGGGATAATGATGGAGCACGGCAATCCTTCTGTGTGGGTTTCAGAATCGAAGCAAAGTATGATTCAGATATCCAGCTGACCACAATTTCCGACCAAATCGTGGCGTTACAGCAGACTTTACTGAACAACAGCCACAAAAATTACCGTTAAGTGAGACTCACAGCATGAAAACCTATCAACATTTCATTAATGGACAATACGTTGACTCTACCAGCGGTAAGTGGATTGAAAGCATCGATCCATTTTCTGGCGAGGTTTGGGCACGCGCTCCTAAAGGAAACGAGGAAGATGTCAATTTGGCAGTCGCTGCGGCCAAAGCGGCATTTGAAAATTCCGATTGGACAGACCTTAGTGCTAGTGCCCGTGGTAAGCTCATGCGAAAACTTGGTGACCTCGTGGCAGAAAATGCAGACCGATTGGCAGCGCTTGAGGTCAAAGACAATGGCAAGCTCTTTTCAGAAATGAAAGCCCAGATGGTGTACCACCCCGAGTGGTGGTATTACTTCGGGGGACTTGCAGACAAAATTGAAGGCTCAATTGTTCCGATCGACAAAAAAGATGCATTTTCCTACACCATGTATGAGCCACTGGGTGTAGTCGCCGCAATTACTGCCTGGAATTCACCGTTGCTGTTCATTGCCTGGAAGTGCGCACCTGCACTGGCGGCTGGCAACACCGTTGTAGTGAAGCCTTCAGAGTTTACCTCGGCAAGTTCACTTGAGTACGCAAGTCTTGTCAAGGAAGCTGGCTTCCCAGACGGGGTATTCAATGTAGTCAGTGGATACGGAGCAGATGTTGGCGCGAGTCTGGTGAGTCACCCGGATGTTTCGAAAATCACGTTCACCGGATCAGATTTGTCCGGACAAAAAATTTATGAAAACGCTGCGAAAAACATCAAACATGTTTCGTTGGAGTTAGGAGGAAAATCTCCGAACATTGTCTTTGAAGACGCAGATCTTGACATGGCAGCCAAAGGTGCGGTTGCTGGCATATTTGGGGCAACAGGTCAAACCTGTGTTGCAGGTTCAAGGCTTCTGGTTCAGGAAAGCATTCACGATGAATTCATGGAACGACTGCTTGATTTGGCCAAATCTGCAAAATTGGGGAATCCAATGGATTCGGGTACACACATCGGCCCAGTGACTACTCTTCAGCAATATGAAAAGGTGCTTTCCTATATCGATATTGCAAAACAGGAAGGTGCGGAGTTGGTTTTTGGCGGTTCAGCCTGTAAGGTTCCAGGTGCAGATGCGAATCAGTTTGTGGAACCGACTATCTTTACCAATGTTTCCAACGACATGCGTATTGCTCAGGAAGAAGTATTTGGTCCAGTGCTTTCGGTGCTGAAATTCAAAGATGAAGAAGAGGCAATCAAGATTGGAAACGATGTTGTTTATGGACTGGCAGCCGGGGTTTGGACAAAAGATATTCGGCGAGCCATGAGATTCACTAAAGCTCTCAAGGCAGGAACGGTCTGGGTTAACACCTACCGGGCTTTCAGTTACATGATGCCTTTTGGCGGTATGAAACGAAGTGGCTTAGGTCGAGAAAGTGGAATAGCAGCAATACGCGATTATCTGCAAGTCAAAAGCGTCTGGCTTTCAACGGCAACGGAGATGCCAAATCCATTCATTTTGAGATAGTTCATTGACTCAATAGGTCACCTTACAATTTCATGACTGTTCGAGTTGTATTGGTTGAGCCATCCCATCCCGGAAATATTGGGTCAGTCGCCCGCGCTATGGGCAACATGGGGTTTGAGAATCTTTGCCTGGTTCGTCCCGTTGATCATTTGGTCGAAGAAGCGCGTGTGCGCGCTTCCGGCAATGAGGGGATATTGGTTAATGCAAAAGTTTCAGAATCACTAGCCGACGCGATTGATGAGTGCTCATTTATAGTCGGTACCAGTGCTAGGGTTCGCACAGTCGGTTGGCCTAGCCAAGCGCCTCGACAGGCGATGCAAAGGGTAGCGGATGCGGTTGGCGAGTCTCAAAAAATCGCAATTTTGTTTGGACCTGAGAGAACAGGATTGTCCAATCGACACATTGATCAGTGCGATCTTTTGGTTCGAATACCGGTTGATGATCGCTCTCCTTCCATCAATCTGGCAGCTGCAGTGATCATCCTCCTCTATGAGCTGCGTTTGGCAACAGACAACGGGGGAGCCAATGAAACGGATAGCCGTTCAGGCTCAGAATTTGATGATTCTGAAATCATGGCGACCCATGCTCAGGTTGAAGGTTTTTTCGAACATCTTCATTCAGTGTTGGAAGATGTCGAGTTTATCGCGGAGAGTCCTCGGGAGGTATTGATGCGAAAGATTCGCCGCATCTTCCTGCGTCCAGATTTGACTGTTGATGAAGTCAATATTCTGCGCGGAATTCTGACATCTATCGAAAAGAAGACGAAAACTTGAACGACACGCCAGTCTCAACGAAATGAAGCAGAATTGTGATGCGATGGGTGATACGAATTTTGATTTTGTTGGTCGTGATATTTGCAGGTCCAATCTATATGCTGGCCACCGGAGATTTTATGGGTAGGCATTGGTCACAGGCGGAAAACGGATCCGCGGGCATTGCGCCTAATCCTTCCGAGTTTAGTGAAGCGGTTGTGCAAGTCTATGCGGCTCGGACATGGGGTGCGCGTGGTGCAGTTGCTGTTCATACTTGGATTTCTGTCAAACCCACTAGTGCATCAGCCTATACGGTTTATCAGAAGATTGGCTGGCGTTTACGATACAGAAATTCTGCCATGTCATTTCGAGAAGATGTTCCTGACCGATACTGGTATGGCAATGAACCCTGGCTGCTCGCTGATCTTCGCGGAGAGCACGTGGATGCGGTGATTGATAAGATTCACAGTGCTGCAATGACATACCCTCATGCTAACGAATACAGGCTTTGGCCGGGACCTAACAGCAACACGTTTACAGCCTGGGTACTCCGACGGGTGCCGGAACTTCGAGCAGATTTACCGCCTACGGCAATCGGTAAGGACTGGCTCGGGTCGGGTAAGTTTTGGGGACCGGCACCAAGTTCAACCGGATATCAGATTTCGCTTTTGGGTGTGCTAGGTGTTACAGTAGGTGTTGAAGAGGGGCTTGAATTAAATATTGCAGGCGCACACATTGGAGTTGACCCGCTTGATCTTGCATTGCGATTACCAGGTGTTGGCATTCTTTCCAAGGACGGTTACCACTAGATGGTACGTGAGACTTTGAAATTTCCCTTTCCATCGGTTCAATTACTCTGCCGACTTAGCTAACCTTTTTGTAGAGGATATAGACACTACCTCAATCAACAGAGTAGGGTTTTACTACGAATCCATACAGATTCAGTTAAGAAACATCTTCGAATGAGAAAGTAATCCCATACTTTTTGAGTGTGATGGTCGGAACCATTCGTGCACTGTGTCGCACCTTATTGTTAAAGTCTTGCGCTACCAGTAATCCGCGAATATTACCAATGTCAATTTCTTCTTCCTCAGCTAAAGCATTCATATATGCCATTAGTTGCGCGATCGCTCCCTCATTTGCGGTACCAGCTTTTAACTCAATTACCCAATAATCTCCAGAGGAATCTCGAGCAAGGATATCTATACGTCCAGTAGCAACCGATCTCTCTGATCCATCGTCTGCGACAGTGAGGTCCGGGTTTAATTGGCTCAGGTTCTGCCTTAGCGACTCTTGTAGGTCGGCTTCCAATGATAGACGACTTGTTTCAGTGGCAAAGTCATCCTGATTATCTGTATCTTCAATATTGAATCCTTCGCTTTCACGGAGAAAACTACGGTATTTATTGGCAGCCCCTCGATGTGAAGCAGCGGATTTATTCGATTTATCCCACAGAACATTCGGTAGTGGTCTTTCAGTGTTTTCTACAAAATAATTATCGAGACCGCCCTCAATCAGCCTGTTGGCTGCACGCGCGTCCGACAGAGTTGCTGATATGGTGCTTTGATTCGAGTACTTTTTTTCTAAATATTTCCTAAACTGTTTTTCGCGCAATGCTCTACTCCTCCTTTATTGAATACATCAGCAACTAAACGCGAGTCCCCTAATATAGACCAGCACAAGGCCGCTAAATGAAGAAGTTCGCACTCACTTTCACCGCTTGAAGTAAAATTTCGTGACACTTGAATTTTCGACTGTTTCGAACTATCTTTTATCTAGTAGCGACTGAATCAAAGCGAAAATGGCCATTACACTGACAGAATCTGCAGCAGACCGGGTCCGATCCTACCTCGACGGATCAGACGGTCAGGGACTAAGGTTTGGTGTGCGAACAACCGGTTGTTCCGGTTTCGCATATGTTGTTGACATCGCGCCCGAAGCAAATTCAGACGATCATGTTTTCCAAAGCCGTGGAATCGATGTTTTTGTCGATCCCAAAAGTCTTGAACTGGTAGATGGAACCACAATCCATTTTGAAAAACAGGAACTGGCTGAATCGTTCATCTTTAAAAATCCAAACGTCAGTGCTGAATGTGGTTGCGGTGAAAGCTTCACCGTTGATTGATTAATCTATTTTCTGGGCGACGTTGGCAACCTGACGCGCCAAATTTCCTCCAGACCTATGTCAGCGCAGTCGTCAGTCCAATCCCAATTCGAACACCCTTCAGTCTCAATCGAGACGCTTGGTTGCAAGGTCAATCTCTTCGAATCAGAATACATTTCGAGTCAACTGCAGTCTCGCCCTCGGGCAAAGATAGACTCTCACGAGAAAGACGTATGCATCATCAATACCTGCACTGTAACGCGCGAAGCTGACAGGCAATCGCGTCAAGCAATACGACGCGTCATTCGTAAAAATCCCGATTCAACCATCATTGTGACCGGCTGCTATGCCGAAATGCAGCCCGATGAATGTGCGAGCATCCCAGGTGTTGATTATGTTGTTCCCGGTAGCAGGAAACTGCAGATTCCACATCTGATTTCAGGTGAGTTTGGTCTAGATGACTTGGCTTCATCTTCAAAAAACAGAGATTCCACTCCCATGCCGGAACTGGCAGTTACTGGTTTTGATTCGAGAGCGAGGGCTAACTTGCAGGTGCAGCAGGGATGTGATAACGGTTGTACGTTTTGCATCATTCATAAAGCAAGGGGACCTAGCCGATCGATAGCGCCGACGACTGTACTGCGTCAGGTGGAAAGCTTTGTTGACCAGGGATTTGCAGAAATCGTAATCTGTGGCATTGACTTGGGATCCTATGGCGACGATTTTGAAAATGACGGTAATTTCGATATGAATTTAGCGGTGTTGACGAGTGAGTTGGCTGAACGACATCCTGATACTCGATTTCGACTAAGTTCCATTGATCCAGCCCACATATCCCCTAAGCTCGTTAGTGTAATTGAACGTTTCGATAACATTTGCCCACACATCCATCTTTCATTGCAGAGCGCATCGCCGATTATTCTGAAACGTATGAAAAGACGTTATCAACCGGATGATGTTTATTCTGCTGTTGACGCGCTTCGCACCGTCCGCCCAGATTTGGTTCTATCAGCTGACATCATGGCTGGTTTTCCCACTGAAACTGAGTCCGATTTTGAAATGACTAAGTCTGCAATTTTTGATCTGGAAATCGCTTTTCCTCACGTTTTCGCGTACTCAGAAAGGGAGGGGACTCCCGCTGCAAGGATTCCGAAGCAGGTTCCACCCGAGGTTCGAAAAACGCGCGCTAGACTGCTGCGACATGCGGGCGATAGGGTACGCCAAAATGTACTTTCAAGTTACGTGGGGAAATCTGCTAAGGTTCTGACCGAATGCAAAGTCAGTCATACAAACGCGACGATGTATCGTGCCCGTCTATCAAATTACCTACCTGTTTATTTTGAAAGTGAGCATGACGTATCAGGTCAATTTATGAAACTCAAACTGACTGGCCTGCATCATGACGGATTGCTTGGACAATTGCATCAGGACTGAGTAACTCAGGCTATTGCCAGCCAAATTTTCACATGATTAGCGCCAATCAGACCGGCGATAATTCGTAAAATATTCAGTCTGACGCAAGCCGCGGATGCTCTCAAAGTAGACCGCCATTCAAACCAGTAAATTTCCAAATTCTGACTCAAATATCAAGGTGCACGCTATATGGCTGTAGAACGAACTTTATCCATTATTAAACCCGACGCAGTACGAAGAAACCTGATAGGCGAAATTAATCGCCGATTCGAAGCCGGTGGACTTTCAATTGTGGGCTGTAGAATGGTTCATCTGGACCAGGCACAGGCAGAGGGCTTTTACGCGGTGCACAAAGAGCGGCCATTTTTCTCCAGCCTGGTTGAGTATATGCAGTCCGGTCCGGTTGTCGTGCAGGTACTGGAAGGTAAAAATGCAGTTGTCGCCAATCGTGAAATCATGGGCGCAACCAATCCGGCTGACGCTGCTCCAGGCACTATCCGCGCAGACCTCGCCGAGTCGCTAGAGCGCAATTCTGTGCATGGGTCAGATTCACCGGAAAACGCAGAAATCGAAATTGCATTTTTCTTTTCAGACGACCAGATGCATTCGCGCTAAACCTGTTCGGCTGTTAGATTCAGCCGACGGATGAAATTCCTATGAAAGTTAACCTCATCGGGTACCCTAAAAATCAACTGATTGAATTCTTCGCCGATCTTGGTGAACCGCGTTTTCGCGCGAACCAGGTTCTTAAGTGGATTCATCAGCGTGGTATGACTGAATTCAAGGAGATGACTGACCTTAGCAAGTTGCTTCGAGCCAAACTTGCTGAAATCGCAGTCGTCGAAGGACTCAAGCCAATGACTGAAAGTGTTTCAGCGGATGGTACCCGTAAGTGGCTTCTTGAACTGCCAGATGGGAATTGCGTTGAAACGGTTTTTATCCCCGAAGATAGTCGTGGGACGCTTTGTATTTCATCACAAGTGGGTTGTTCCTTGAATTGCACGTTTTGTGCTACAGGTCGACAGGGATTCAATCGTAATTTGAGTTCAGCTGAAATCATTTCACAGTTGTGGCATGTTCACCGTGAACTGAGAAGTGATAACAATCGCCGTCCGGTTACGAATATTGTGTTGATGGGCATGGGAGAGCCTTTACTCAATTATGAGCCTGTCGTTGAGGCGATGCACTTGATGCTGGACGACAATGCATACGGTTTTTCCCGTCGTCGGGTAACTCTCAGTACTGCGGGTGTCATCCCAGGCATTAAACGACTGCTTTCTGACTGTCCTGTCAGTCTTGCTGTGTCGTTGCATGCGCCAAATGATGAACTTAGAAACCAGTTGGTCCCACTGAACAAAAAGTATCCAATTGCAGAGCTGATGAATGCCTGCCGAGAGTACGCGGCATTCGACCGCCGCTGGCGTGTCACATTTGAATACATCATGTTGAAAGGTATCAACGATTCGGTATCTCAGGCCCGACAACTCGCACGGATTTTGCGAGAGGTGCCCGCTAAAGTCAACCTGATCCCCTACAACACTGTCGATGGGTTGCAATACGAACGTTCAGATCAGGACGTCATTGATCGATTCAGAGATGTACTGTTGTCGCAGCACATCATGACCATCACCCGGAAAACTCGTGGTGATGATGTCGATGCGGCATGCGGTCAACTCAAGGGAAAGTTTACCGACAGGACTCACCGTTCTGCAAAGTTGGCAGCCAAAGCAGTACCCATTGAATCGCTGGTCGAACCCCTGGAATTAGTGCAGGATCAAGATTCGTGAGCATCAAGGTTCAATCGATTCGAGGCATGAATGATCTTCTGCCATCTGAAACCCATTGGTGGCAGGCTATGGAGCGTACCATTCACCACGTCGCAGCGCTATATGGTTATGAGGAAATTCGATTGCCGCTTCTTGAGCGTACAGAGCTTTTCAAGCGCTCAATCGGTGAAGAAACTGATATCGTCGAAAAGGAAATGTACACCTTCCTCGACAATCGGGGAGATAGTCTGACACTTCGTCCTGAAGCAACAGCCAGTTGCGTTCGCGCCTGTATTCAGCATGGACTCATTAACCGCAGTAAAGCGAGATTGTGGTATATGGGCCCGATGTTTCGTTATGAACGCCCACAAAAGGGCCGCTATCGCCAGTTCCACCAATTCGGAATTGAAGCCTTTGGCTGGACGACACCGGATATCGACGCTGAGATCATTTTGGTTGCACATGCGCTGTGGCAACAACTGAATATCGCTGATCATACCCAACTTGAAATTAACTCAATCGGTACAGCAATTGCCAGACAGCGATATCGGGCAGACTTGGTATCGTACTTCGGTAACTACCGGGACTCACTGGATCAGGACAGTCAGCGACGGCTGGTGACCAATCCACTTCGAATTCTGGATAGCAAGAATCCTGATATGCAGGAAATTATTGAAGAAGCGCCTGTCATGACGGACTATCTGGATTCGGAGTCTAAATCCAGATTTGACAGGCTGTGCGATTTGTTGGCTTCCCAGGACATTGGATTTACGATCAACCATCGCTTGGTTCGAGGTCTTGATTACTATACCGATACCGTCTTCGAATGGACAACAGATCTTCTTGGTTCGCAAAACGCAATTTGTGGTGGTGGACGCTACGATGGGTTGGTTGAACTCTTGGGAGGCGGACCAATTCCTGGAGCAGGGTTCGCGATGGGTTTGGAGCGGCTGATCGAAGTGCTTCGACAGAGTGACTATGATGTTGGACTTGCGAAACCTCAAGTTTACATCTGTACCTTAGGATCTGATGCTGAGATTGAAGGACTAAATATAGCTCAGGAACTTCGCGCAGAGGGAATTCGAACCACTGTTCACTGCGGTGGCGGTAAACTCTCACAGCAACTGAAAAACGCTGACCGAGCAAGTGCTGTACTTGGCGTTATAATCGGTGCGGACGAAATAACGTCCCGTACCGCAATAGTCAAATCGCTTCGAACTGATGCAGAACAGCAGTCTATTGTTCGGAGTGAAATTGTTGAAACAATTCAAGGAATGCTTCACTCGAAGCAATAGCGAAACAAAAGCACAAAACCGATAAGAGAGTTTCTGATGACACCCGATGAAGAACGGCTAGATCAGGTAAAACGGTGGTGGAAAGAATACCGCTGGACGGTCATCGGCGGAGTTTCGGCCGGAGTAATCGGAGTAGGCGGCTGGACTGGTTGGACTGAATATACGCGCGTTCAGCAGGAATCGGCATCGGCGCTATTTCAGGAGTTGTCCGTTGCAGTTGTTCAGGCGGATGCAGTTGGTGCACGTCGGGCATTTGATGAACTCTTTGAAGACTATTCGGGTACGGCTTATGCAGAAAAGGCAAGGTTGCTGTTTGCACGAACAGCATACGAGGTTGGTGAAGAAACTGATGCCAGACTATTACTGGAAGATGCCGTTGATTTGTCATCAGACGAGTCGACTGCACATACCGCCCGAATCCGTCTTGCACAGTTATTGATTGAAGGTGCGCAGTACCAGGAGGCTCTGAATCTTTTGGACTCGGTGGACCCGGGACAGTTCGCGTCACACTATGAGGAATTGAAAGGTGATGCGTATCGCGCCATGAACCGGTATTCGGATGCAAAGAAAGCGTACGAGGCAAGCCTTGATCATCTGGGTTTTAACTCCGGTTATCGAACAATTCTTACATTGAAGTTGAACGACACACTGGTCGCAGAGTAAGATTTCTGGTAAATATTTCGTTCATTTGATAGTGCAGGTAAAAAGTAGAGTTTTCTCAAGCATGCGTTAGAAACTGTCTGCCAGTCTTTTCTTCATTCTACTATTGACAACTACTTGTTCCTCCTCAGGAAAATCGCAATGATTCGAACAATTCCGGCCATTCTAGCGGTATTTTTTCTCACCGCCTGTGGCACTCCCAAGATACCTGCTCCTGATCCTACACCTCTGAGCGACATTCACGAATTTGTGGAACTGAAATCCAGATGGAGCAGTAATGATGTACGGGTTTCATCTCGAAAAGAACAGGCATTTCTGTCTTTGCGCCCGAGTTTAGAGTCCGGACTGTTGATTGCTGCGTCACCGGAAGGAGAAGTCTTTGCTTTCAACTCGAATTCCGGGTCGACAGTCTGGGCGACTGAATTGAACCAGAACATTTCTGCTGGTACTGGTGCAGGCGATGGCATAGTAGTCGTTGTCAGCGATACGGGTACGGCCTATGGTTTGGACATCAGAGACGGTGTAAAACTGTGGGAATATCAACTTGGTGAACTGGTTTTCTCACCACCGTTGATTTATAGAAATCAGGTTGTATTACGAACCATTGATGGAAACCTGATTGTACTGTCAGCAGTTAGCGGTGAATTTTTATGGGATGCGATTTACGATCAGCCAGAGTTTTTGGAATTCGGCTCAGCGGCTCCAGTTGGATTTCAGAATGTCGTCATATTTGGAAACGCCTTGGGTCGGGTGATTGCTACGGATTTGTCTAGCGGATTTGAGGCCTGGAGTGTTTTTCTCGGTTCAGAACGTAGTGTAGGGCAGTTGAGAAGTCGAGAATCACGTCCAGTTTTGTTTCAGGACCACTTGATTCTGTCTGATCTGTCGAGAGCAATTGTTGTTTATGACCTCTCAACTGGAAATGTGCTGTGGGAATCCCGCCTGGATGCGGGACGCAACACTGACGCTGATAACAATTCAGTTTATGGACATAGTACGGATGGCCTTGTATTGGCTTTCGACCAAACAAATGGATCACCTCGGTGGCAGCAGAACGCTTTGCTCTATCGTGGTATAGACGACTTGGCGCTGGTAGATGGGCGGCTGGTCGTCGGTGACAGGTTGAGCTATTTTCACATTTTTGATCAGAGTAGTGGTGAAATTATCGGCCGCCACCGTGCACGCGCACGAGTCGCGTCAGGAGGATTCTTGGGTTCAGGAAACAGTCTTTACGTATATTATCGCTCTGGACATATCGAAGCCTTCACTCTGACTTCAGCGAAATAGTCAGTATTTTTGTCCCATCGATAATCGAACGCTCCGGGATCGGTTGTTGTCCCGTCATCAGTTTCAGACGCGTCGTACCTTTTCAATTTTGCTTCAAGTGATGCAGTTGCCATGCTCCCCGTCGTCAGTATCGTCGGCCGTCCCAATGTCGGAAAATCGACCCTCTTTAACCGCCTGACCCGAAGCCGGAACGCTCTGGTTGACGATGTTCCCGGGGTAACTCGGGACCGCATGTATGGCTTAGCTACCTCGGGTGACCGTAGTTTCCTGATCGTTGATACAGGTGGATTAGGTGACGATGACGGAACCTTCTCTGAACTCATCAGTGAACAGGTCGAAGCGGTACTTGAGGAATCCGATGCAATCATTTTTTTGCTGGATGCGACTGAGGGACTGACAGTCGCTGACGAACAGATAGCAAGTCGGTTAGGGAAAACCAATTCTCCGATTTCGATCGCAGTCAACAAGAGCGAGGGCTTGGTACCAGAGTTGGTGACAGCCGATTTTCAGGCACTTGGATTTAGTGATCCACTTCCGATATCTGCCAAGCGGGGCAGCGGTGTTGCGAGAATGATCGAGCCGATTGTTCGGACTCTACCAAAGATTGAAGATCCGCTCTGGCTCGATCCGGGACCGAAGGTTGCAGTAGTCGGTAAACCCAATGTTGGCAAATCTACTCTGATCAATGCACTTTGCCAAAACGAGCGACTGATCGTAAGCGATACACCAGGAACAACTCGTGATACGGTAACCGTGCCGCTTCAGATTGGAGAAGCTCGATTCCGTTTTCTTGATACCGCCGGAGTCAGACGACGGTCGAGGGTGAATGAATCACTGGAAAAGCTTTCCGTTGTAAAGACTCTGCAGGCAATTGAGGCTGCACACGTTGTCATATTGGTCATTGATGGAACTGAACCCGTTTCTGATCAGGATGCAACATTGGCTGGGTTGGTGCGTCGTGCCGGTCGACCGGTCGTAATTGTGGTGAATAAATCTGACAGAATACGAGCAGTACAACGATCGGAAGCTTTGAAATCCCTTCAAAGAAAGCTTGCTTTTGCTGCACATCATGAAGCTTTCTTTGTATCCGGACTGAAGCGTCAGGGGCTCAAGAAGTTGTTGCAGGCAGTCGGAAAGGCGTATCGCTCTGCCATGATTGAAATGCCGACAGCAGTGCTAAATCGCATGCTTCAAAATGCGGTTACTCAAACACCCCCACCTATGTCAGGTCGACGTCCTGTTAAACTCAAATATGCTCACCAGGGCGGGCGAAATCCGCCCGTCGTGGTGATCCACGGCAACAATGTCGAAACCGTTGCGGATCACTACCGACGCTATCTGGAAAAGTACTTCAGGGAGAGATTTAAGCTATTCGGCAGCGATGTACGCGTTGTCTTTCGTTCCGGCAAGAATCCCTTTGATTCGAAGCGCTGAATTTTTACTCAGGCACTGACTGATTCCACATCAAGATCAAGTTTACCCTTGGCAAGTTGTGCCTTGACTTTGTCACCAGGTGAAACAGAATTTGCATCTGTCAGGATGGTGTTATCTTTTTTGCTTCGAACAATTGCATAACCGCGATTGAGCGTAGCTTGCGGATTCATGGTTTCCAGTTGTGTTGCAAGCGATTCAACCCGGGCGGTGAATTTATCCTGTAAATTTTCGGTTGATTGCTTGAGGCGATCAGCAGCAGAAACGAGATCTTTGGAAAACTGATCAATTTTTAGTGCCGGTGATTGATTCAACAGTCTTTGATAGTTGACTCTGACCGTTTCACTTTGCGTGTCGATGGTGCGGCTGATCTCTGAAACAATTCTTTCGCTGTAAGCACTGAACTGACTTTTCAGATTTGTAATTCTCTCTTTCGGGTGTACAAGGCTCGCCTCTGCCAGATCGATCTGTTGTGTGAATTCGCGCAAGCTCGAAAGAATTCTATTGTGCAGATTTGTTTCGAACGTCGAGAGCTTCAGAATCATTTCATCTATTGAAGGTGTACTGATCATCTCAGCCGCAGCGGTAGGTGTCGGCATTTGCTTATCTGCCACCCAGTCAACAATGGTCACGTCAGTATCATGTCCTATCCCGCTCACTATCGGAATTCTGCTCTTAAAAACTGCGTCAGCTACGGACCGATCATTGAACACCGAAAGGTCTTCAAGTGAGCCGCCACCCCGACTGATGAGCAGTATGTCAACTTCCATTAGCTGATTCGCAAGCTCAATCGCCGCCGTGATTTCTTTAGGTGCATTTTCACCCTGGACTGAGGTTGGATAAATCGTCAAATGAATTGTTGGGTTTCTGCGTTTGAATGCATGAATGATGTCGTGTACAGCCGCGCCGGTTGAAGATGTAATGATTCCGACTCGGCGTGGGTATGCAGGTAACCTCTTTTTTTTCTCTTGATCAAAGTATCCCCGCTCATCAAGTTCCTTTTTGAGGCGCAAATACTCTTGGTAAAGTTCACCTTCCTTTGATCTTCCGATCCGCACATTTTCAACAAAAAACTGGTAGTTCCCTCTTTGGGGAAAAATCGTAAGGTGACCTTCAAGAACAACCTCTCTGCCATGATCAGGAATCTGCCGAATTTTGTTTCGGTAGACTGTACCGGCAAATAGCACGCAACTAATCTCAGCAGTTTTGTCCTTCAGCGAAAAATAATAGTGACCTGCTTTTGACTTTGTGATGCTTGAAACCTCGCCGCACAAACTAATTTGACTGAAACTGTTTTCCAGCAGTTCTTTTGCCTGAGCATTCAACTCACTGACAGAGTAGATTTTGTTCTCTGACAACAGTCCGATTCCGGTTCAGAGGAGTTTCAGGGATTGAAGTAAAGAAGGCATTGGAGAATTAACGCATCAGGAAGGGATCTGGAATGGTGTCTTCCGAAGTGTTTAACCAGACACTCTTCACCTTTGTATATTCCAGTGCCGCTTCAATTCCTCCTTCTCGGCCATATCCTGAGAGACCGTGCCCGCCGAATGGTGCGATTGGAGAGACAGAGCGGTAGGAGTTAACCCAGACAACTCCCGCATCTATCTGATTGATCATGCGATGTGCTTTGGCAAGATTGCGGGTAAACACACCAGCAGCAAGTCCATACTCAGTATCGTTGGCCATTTTGACAGCCTCTTCTTCGGTGTCAAATGTGAGAACCGAAAGCACCGGCCCGAAAAGTTCCTTTCTAACCGAAGGTGCATCAGGATGCTCGGAACAGTCAAGAATGGTTGGCTGAAAGAAAAATCCTGGCCGGTCGATATTAGCACCACCTGCAACTAGCTTGGCACCTGTATCGATGGTGGATTCCACTACTTCATTGATCCAGTTTCGCTGTCTTAGGGTACAAAGCGGTCCGACTTCCGTGCGCATGTCAGATGGATCATCAACGATCACATTCTGGGCGGTGTGCTTCAGTCTTTCAATAAAGGCATCCTTAATTGACCTTTGTATGATCAATCGTGAGCCTGCGACGCAGCTTTGTCCGCTAGCTGCAAAAATAGCAGAAATTTGTGTGTTGGTGGCGCTTTCAATGTCCGCGTCATCAAACACAACAAAGGGTGACTTGCCTCCCAGTTCAAGGGAGGAACTGGCGAGATTTTCTGCACAATGTCGCACGATGTGTCGAGCTGTTTCCGGTCCGCCCGTAAATGCAACGCGGGAGACTTGGGGATGGGATGCCAGAACGGATCCGCATTCTGGCCCAAAACCGGTAATGACATTGACAACACCAGATGGGAACCCGGCTTCATCAATCAGCCGCGCGAATGTCAATACAGGAGCTGCACCGTCTTCCGATGCTTTGAGGACCACTGTACAACCAGCAGCCAATGCAGGACCAAGTTTGACAGCGGATAAAAATAGCTGACTGTTCCACGGTACGATGGCTGCAACGACACCGATGGGTTCTCGTTTGAGCCATACTTCCATGTCAGGTCGGTCGATTGGAAGATGAGCTCCTTCCATCTTGTCGGCAAGACCCGCATAGTAGCGGTAAAAATCTGCGACGTAGTTAATCTGTGCACTTGTTTCTCGGATTATTTTTCCAGTATCGCGGGTTTCGATCTCCGCAATTGCCTTGGCATTCTTTTCCAGCAGTTCTGCAAGTCGGAAAAGCAGTTTGCCGCGTTGCGTAGCGCTCAGTCCGGCCCACTTCGGATCGCGAAGTGCTCTTGCCGCAGAGGCGACAGCATTATTGACGTCCTCTCTACGCGCTTCGGGCATCAAAGCCCACGGTTCTCCATTCGCTGGGTTAACGGTTTCAAACGTGTCGCTACCGTTTTGAAAGTCACCGTCAATATACTGCTGAAACTGGTCCATGATTTTTCCTCAAGTAAGTTGCATTGTAGGTGTCGAAGGTGAATTGGATAACTCGTTCAAGACGAGATGTCTTCCTTTTGTGAAAGTGAGGATCAAGTTCGCTTGCCCATTTTAATTCAGTCAAGGTTTCCAGCGAATAAATGGAACAGCGACCAGATGCACAATCGATGATTTTCATAGAGAATGGCGTTGTTCTATGCATGAACATCACACCTGATTCGGTATAATGCACAAATGGAAACCATCGATCAAGCCCTCACTTTTGATGACGTTCTTTTGGTGCCGGCTCGTTCCTCAGTCCTGCCCAAAGAAGTCAGCTTAAAAACTCACCTCACCCAAAAAATCGCACTCAATCTGCCTTTGCTGTCAGCGGCCATGGACACCGTTACAGAGTCCGGCATGGCGATCGCGTTGGCGCAACTGGGAGGATTGGGAGTGATTCATCGGAATCTATCCCCAGAGCGACAGAGCCAAGAAGTTCGGCGTGTCAAGAAGCACGAGAGTGGAATCGTAACCGATCCCATCACCACCACCGCTGATAGAACAATTGCAGAAGTGATGGATTTGATGGCAAAACATCAGGTATCGGGAGTTCCGGTTCTTGATGACGGAAAGCTCACGGGTATTGTTACCAATCGAGACCTTCGATTTGAGAGTCGTACCGATGCCTTGATCACCTCAGTGATGACCCCGAAAAACCGGCTGGTTACTGTGAGAAAGGGTGCCAACAAACAAAAAATTCTTGACCTGCTCCACACCAACCGAATTGAAAAACTTCTGCTCGTTGATAAGGATTTTCAACTGGAAGGACTGATCACCGTTAAGGATATTATGAAATCGCAGGTTTATCCTAACTCCTGTAAGGATGAGGATGGACGATTAATGGTTGGTGCAGCGGTTGGAACGACAGAGGCTGAGGTAGAACGCGTTGGCATGCTGGTCGATGCAGGGGTTGATGCTGTTGTGGTCGATACCGCACATGGTCATGCCGAACGGGTACTGGAACAGATTGGCGAAATTAAACGTCAGTTCTCCAAAATTCAAGTAGTTGCGGGCAACGTTGCAACCGGTGAAGCGGCTTTGGACCTGGCTGAGCAGGGGGCTGACGCCGTGAAAGTTGGAGTGGGACCGGGTTCGATCTGTACCACCCGAGTGGTCGCAGGGGTAGGGGTGCCGCAGCTTACCGCTGTTATCAATGTGTCCCGGGCACTGAAAGACACACCAGTAAAAGTGATCGCAGATGGTGGAGTTCGTTATTCTGGAGATTTGGCCAAGGCCATTGCGGCGGGTGCACACTCAATTATGGTCGGTAGCCTTTTGGGTGGAACTGATGAAGCTCCCGGTGAAATTGAAGTGTACGAAGGTCGGACCTACAAGTCCTATCGTGGCATGGGGTCGTTGGGTGCGATGGAAGGTGGTTCCAAAGATCGCTACTTTCAGGAGACAGAGACCAACAGCGTGAAACTGGTTCCAGAAGGCATCGAAGCCCGGATACCCTATCGTGGTTCGATGCAAACTGTTGTTCATCACCTGATGGGTGGGCTTCGTTCCAGTATGGGATATACAGGAAGTGCGGATATTGATGCATTGCGCACCCATGGTCGGTTTTTACGCATTACTAATTCGGGGATCCGTGAAAGCCACGTTCACGATGTTGAAATCGTTAAAGAGTCGCCAAACTACCAGCGATACTGAATTTACGATCGAATTCTTCCGACTGGTGCCGAATCAATCTGAATATTCATTTGTTGCCGCCGTAGGGAGCAAGGCAATTCTTTCCAGTCTTTAGAATTGGTTGCAGACACTTACACACTGGAGTTGCCAACAGAACGCATTCTGGTTCTGGATTTTGGTTCCCAGTACACACAACTCATCGCGCGACGCGTGCGGGAGTGTGGTGTTTACAGTGCGATCTATCCCTACGATATACCCGTCGATTCAATATTTGAGTTTAACCCAACCGGAATCATCCTTTCTGGTGGTCCAGCCACAGTAACTGAAGAATTTACTGCTCGGGTTGCACCAGAAGTACTGCAACTGGGGGTGCCTGTGCTTGGTATCTGTTACGGCATGCAGACCATTGTGGCACAACTTGATGGTCAGGTTGAAAATGCACTGGTACACGAATACGGGCATACCGAAATGAATCTGATTGGTATATCAGAGTTGCTGACCGATACAAGTAAGGGAACGGTGAGTGAGGTATCTACCACGATGAATGTGTGGATGAGTCATGGAGACCGAGTGATCGAAATGCCACCAGGCTTTGAATCCATTGCTGAATCCGCCGCCTCTCCCTATGCGGCCATAGCGGATACAAATCGACAAATCTACGGGCTTCAATTCCATCCGGAGGTTACACATACAGAGGGCGGAAAAGAAATTCTCCAGCGATTTCTCCATGTCATCTGCAGGTGTTCATCTGACTGGCAGACAGGATCAATTATTGATTCACAAATTGACAGCATCAAACAGACCGTCGGAACTGACAAGGTGATTCTAGCTCTTTCTGGAGGAGTTGATTCATCAGTATGTGCAGCTTTGCTGCATCGGGCGATTGGAGATCAGTTAACTTGCATTTTTGTCGACAACGGCTTGCTGCGTTTGAATGAAGCACAAATAGTGCGTAGAAATATGGTCGAAAAACTTGGTGTGGATGTCGTGACCGTTAAAGCAGAGGACCGATTCTTTAGTGCGTTGTCAGGTGTGGCTGATCCTGAAACAAAGCGCAAGATAATTGGTCGGGAATTTATTGAAATTTTCCAGGAAAAAGCTAGAGAATTACAAGGCACCAAGTGGCTAGCTCAAGGTACGATATATCCGGATGTCATCGAATCGGCAGGCGCACATACCCAAAAGGCGAAAGTCATCAAGTCTCATCACAATGTAGGCGGTCTGCCGGAATCAATGCATCTGCAACTACTGGAACCGCTTAGGGAATTGTTCAAGGATGAGGTTCGAGAGGTAGGTGTGGAACTTGGGTTGCCACCAGATATCGTCTATCGACATCCGTTTCCCGGCCCAGGTCTTGGTGTGAGAATTCTTGGAGAAGTCAAGAAACAGTATGCAGATTTACTGCGACTTGCAGATGCAATCTTTATGGAAGAGCTGGTCAGTAATGATTTGTATTACGAAGCAAGTCAGGCTTTTGCCGTATTTTTACCGGTAAAGTCTGTTGGTGTTGTCGGTGACAATCGGGCGTATGATTATGTGGTGAGTTTGCGAGCAGTTCAGACACAGGACTTCATGACTGCCAGATGCATGCGTATACCATTTGAAATACTTGAAGCAATTGCGAGTCGTATTGTCAACGAAATTCCTGGAATCAGCCGAGTAACCTATGATATTTCCAGTAAACCACCAGCAACGATTGAGTGGGAGTGACTCCATTTCTGACACTCATTGGCACCTGCAGGCATCTATTTCAGATTCAACCACTTGATTAGCGGTCGGAAGGATACGCTAACGATCGCCGGTAATAGTGAGCATTTGCTCTGCGGAGGCTTCGGCCGGGTAGTTGGCTCTTGCTCTTTCACAGAGCGCTTCGGTCTGATTTGCCGACTTAGTTTTGATCCTTGTCAGGCTGCAGCAGTTGTGCTCGGAAAATACCAACATTGACCGCAAGCCCAGGCAGCAGGTATTGAAACAAACGCACAACGTCCAGAACTTCGTCCAGCGAAGCATCTCGTTGCGCGGCAGTCTGCAGTTGTTCGCTGGTGAGTGCACCGGGATTGGGTAAATCTAGTGCCAGTTGAACCGCTTTTTCATGGACCTTTGTAACCACAGAAGCATACTCGTCTGTTGCGATATTCGGTTTCAGATTCTGCCACGCCCTGTCGAAATAACTGGGCCATCTTGCCAGGGCGCGATAATCGGTATTGACAAAGGGCAGGCCAAGCGTGGTTTTGATATCTTCGTATAACTCTTTCAATTGAGCATTGCCATGGTGAGGTTCAACCAACATCAATGACGGAATGGGACCATTCACTGGTAATTTCTTCCTAGGGCCTGTCGATCTATTGCTGGAGAGGCTATGGTTTTCCAGCAGTAGGCGCATCTGAGTTGCCAGCATGATATAGGGCATGTTACCCGCGGAAAAAACTTCAATCATATCCCGGATTTGGTTGATTTCCCCAGCGGTGTATCCCGCAGACAGCAGCTCCATTTCCAACGTTCGATGGGGTAAGGTTCTGACGAGTTGCTCAACTTCACGGCGCAGTGAGTTGCAGGTTTCATCGAATTGTTGGGAAGCACAAAGCGGGCGTAGCCCGTGCCACAACACCGAATAGAAATGGGTGTAATGGGCGAACGCCATTGTGACGACACCCATCCATGGAACCTGGAGCACCTGTTTTGTGTCCTGGTAGGTTTCCAACAAGGCCCCTTGAGCCTCGATTTCAGGCACTGAATGTATCGGTGGAGTCGACGTAGGTTTAATCCGCCGTAAGGGACAGACAGCCATGTGATCTTCAATAGTGGGAGAATTCATAAACGGTTTCAAACCTCGATAGTCGCAACCATAGCTCGACTGATTTGCTGCTTGTAAACATTGACGGATTGTACCCGTTAACCAAAAAACGTTGCTGAAATACTACGGCAGAAACAGGATAAATCCCTCTCGACAGCGATGCTCTTTTATTGTTTTGACCTACCCGGCAAATGTATCTGAGGTCATACCGACTCCACCTCAATTCAATTAGAAATTACCAATCCGATGATATCCAGCAACAAGATCATTGTGCAATTGCTCAAAGATATCCCGCAGACTACGCGTTCGATTTTCGGCTGTGAAATAAAGTCAAAATGAATTGCTGTAGAATCTTAAATTCGCCAATTTATTCGGCATTGACTGTTCAATGCAATTTGATATAAATCATAATATAATATATTAAATAATATAATATTTTATATCATAATAATGATATATCGTAAAATTGAAATTACAATAAATAGAAGTATATGAATAATTATTTTAGTTTTCGTATCAATGATTGAAAAAAAGTCACAGCGGAAGCGAGCTCACGAACTCTTTCAGGAACTGGGCATCGTTCGTTTGCGTGAGTTTCTTGAAAATGATGTTACCGCTGCCACTGTCTCAAGGATGGTCAAAGACGATGAAGTGATTCGTCTAGACCGAGGAATTTATCAACTGGCGGACGCAGACCTTGAAGTTCACCACTCCTTTGCGGAAGTCGCTAAGCGTGTTCCGAATGGCGTCGTCTGTCTGGTGTCCGCTCTTGAGTATCATGAAATGACTGATCAATTGCTTCCTTGGACTTGGATCGCAATTGGATACAAAGACTGGAAACCCAGATCTGGTAATCCACCAATACGCGTTATACGGTTTGCTGACAAATATCTCCTTGATGATGTCATTGTTGAGAATATTGAAGGAGTCCCAGTAAAAGTTTTTGGTGTGGCAAAAACAGTTGCTGACTGTTTTCGTCATCGAAACAAGATTGGATACGATGTTGCTATCGAAAGTCTGCAACAGGCACTTCGTCAGAGAAAAGCAACACCTGCTGAGATTGCTGAACATGCGACTAAACGCGGAGTGTTCAAAGTAATGCTTCCCTATATTGAGGCATTAACTGCGAATGGCTAAAGAGATCAAGTATCTTGGCGCCTCCGTGCGCGCTCGTCTATTACGTATCAGCAAGCAGAGGGGATTAAGATTTGATTTCATATTGAACCGATATGCGGTAGAACGCTTTCTCTATCGTCTTTCGCTGTCCCAATATTCCGAACAATTCGTTCTCAAAGGAGCTAATTTAGTTTTTTCTCGATTTGATGCTCCGTTCAGAATTACGCGCGATCTAGATCTAATGTCGCTCGACAATAGAACATCTGAAAATTTCGAATCGCTTTTCATGGAAATACTGGACATTGAAGTTCACGATGGCATCGAATTCGACAATGAAAGTTTAGAAGTACGCCGATTCCATGATACAGACCCTTATAGTGGTATCCGATTGCAACTCTCAGCTGAGCTTGACAGGGCTCGCATAAAATTGGGGATAGATGTCAAGCATGGCGATACAACCAACCCCGGTTTAGAAGATTTTGAATATCCTGTCATTCTTGAGATGCCCGCACCATATATTCGCGGCTATGCTTTGGAAACGGTCATTGCAGAAAAATTCCATGCAATGGTTGTCCTTGGTACTGCGAACAGTCGGATTAAAGACTACGCTGACATATTTCATCTAAGCCAGTCATTCAAGTTTGAGAGACTGCGAATTGCTGAAGCGATTCTGGCGACTTTCAAGAACAGACAGACAAAAATCCCCACCGATACCCCACCGGCATTATCAGCTTCTTTTTGCGACCAGCCTATGCGGCTCCAGCAATGGGAAGAATTCAAACGAAATTTGGCTTTCTTTGATCCAGGCGCTCTCCCTGATGTAGTGAAGACCGTAAATGATTTTGTTATGCCAGCGGCAAATGACGCAATTCTTCTGTCAATGAAACGAGGTGACAAACCAGTCGCTATTGAAAGAGCGGTACAGCTGTTTCGGTGACATTGTCGATAAAGCTAGATTGACCGCTATTAATCCTATCGATCGCGATCTTCACAACATTCAGCGTTACAAAAAACCCCAAAAGAAGCTAGTCCAAGTCCTGAACCAGAGATTGCTGAACACCATTGGGTACAGCATCAATCGTGAATGAGTAATTTTTGTGGTCAATTCCCACTGAAATTTCACTTCCAAATTTCACCGCTTCGATGAAAGAAGTAGGAAGCTCAAACCTCAGAAAATGAACCGCGGATGTCTTGTCGTCAGTTGATCGATCAAGATCTTCATCGGCAATCGCATAAACTTTGGACTGGCCTTGAGTTTCTACCCAGACCCGGTCTTCGATTCCAACAAGTTTAGCCAGCATTCGCCGCCGCTCTTCGACATCGGGGTACTCTAACATGAATGTTGCTTTCCAGTTATTGCCCGTAGGGATTAGTGGATTGTAGGCATCGAGTTCCTCTTCAATACCTGCTGCTTCAAATGTCTTTTCGATACGCAGCATTTCCTGAATCTGGTAGTGAATAGTGAGACGGTCTTCAAAGTAAAGGTTTGCGGCAGGTCCAATTTGAAGGCGTCGATTTTTCTTGTGATCCAGGACCGAAGCGCGAAAATCATCTCGCTTTACAGAATAGTCTTCAAGTGACAGGAGGTCTTCTCTCTTTAGTTGTTCCATGAGTTAGATTCCATATGCAGTACGGAGTAAGGAAATTGGATGTTCTGGTTGGGCAGAATGTTCCCCAGAATTGGCCGCAATGTGCGAAGCGGCCAGTACACAATCACTGGCGATGTGATCTGGCTCAACTTTCTTAACCTGGTTGGCAATCGGACGGACGATTTTTTTCGAAAACTCGTAAAACTCTTTCTTCACCGCATAGGTTCCGTCGTGTCCGGAGCAGCGTTCTACCGTTGTGATATCAGTATCAGGAATTAGTTCAAGCGTCTGACGAGTCTTTGCACCAACATTCTGGACCCGCTGATGACAGGCGGCGTGGTACAAAACTTTACCCAGTGCCTTTTTGAATTCGGTAGTCAAAAGATTATGCTTATGGCGAAGCATCAGGTATTCAAAAGGATCGTAAACTGCCTCCTTAACCATCTGGACCTTTAAATCATCACTGAACAGTAATGGCAATTCCTGCCGGAACATGAGTGTGCACGATGGAATGGGAGTGATGACATCCCACCCGTCTTCGACGAACTTCGCGAGCTGCTTTATATTTTGATCTTTCAGTCGTGATACCGATTTCATGTCTCCAATTTCGAGTTTTGGCATACCGCAGCATTGATCGTTTTTGACAACTCTTACCGGGATGCCGTTATGCTCAAAAACTTTGATCAGATCTTCATTCATTGTCGGACTGTTGTATTTGCCATAGCAAGTGGCGAACAGGATAACCTTGCCATTCGTTGGACCGGCTTTTACCGGCTTAGCCTCAAGCGGAAGGTGGTTGGATATTCTGCTGTGTACACTGCTGCTGCAATATTGAGGAAGCGTGGCATCCTGATGCACACCAATCACCTGTTCCATGGCTTTTCGGGCGAGTGTATTGCGGTTGACCGAATTGACGGCATGAAACGCCACTGGAATGCTGCCAAGCTTGCCGATTGTGTCGGTCGATGAGAGCACACGATCACGTAAAGCAGGTCGTCCTTTGCGGTTGCCAACAATTTTTGCTCGCAGCATCAAATGTGGAAAATCTACCTGCCATTCATGAGGTGGGACATAAGGACACTTGGTCATGAAGCACAGGTCACAAAGATAGCAATTGTCGACAACGTCCCAGTATTTTTCTTTTGGAACACCGTCAAGCTCCATCGTGTCTGACTCGTCGATCATATCAAACAGGGTGGGGAACGCGTTACAAAGGCTGAAGCAACGTCGACAGCCGTGACAGATGTCATAAACTCTTTCAAGTTCCTGAAACAGGCTGGTTTCATCATTGAACTCTTCGGATTGCCAGTCTAGCGAATGGCGTTCCGGTGCTTCCAGCGACCCTTCTCTCATGTCAGTATTGATGCGTCATTCAGTCATTTAAAAAAACAGGCGGAACCGCGAAGCCGCGATTCCGCCTGTTATAGAGCTGATTCGATTGATTAAGCGTCGAGGTTATCGAGCGCCTTCTGAAAGCGATTGGCGTGAGAACGCTCCGCTTTTGCGAGTGTTTCAAACCAGTCGGCTATTTCGTCAAAACCTTCATCACGAGCTGAAGAAGCCATTCCCGGGTACATGTCTGTGTACTCGTGGGTCTCTCCTGCAATTGCTGCTTTGAGATTTTCGGCTGTATGTCCGATTGGTAGACCGGTTGCCGGATCTCCAACGGCTTCGAGATATTCAAGGTGGCCGTGGGCATGGCCGGTTTCACCTTCCGCAGTAGAGCGAAACACCGCTGAAACATCGTTGTAACCTTCGACATCTGCTTTAGCAGCAAAGTAGAGGTAACGTCGGTTTGCCTGAGACTCTCCGGCAAATGCATCCTTTAAATTCTGTTCAGTTTTCGAACCTTTTAGTTCCATTCAACTGTCTCCCGGTAGTAAGGTTGATAAGTTGGAATTCAAAGCAAATATTTTAATGAATATTCGTGCAATTACAGATAGGGTTTGGAATTCTGTTTTCAAGAGTCAAGTGGTGTAATTTACAAGAAATCGCTACATCTCCACGAATCGCGAATATTCTTGTAATTCTTCGCCTACGAAGCTGAATTGTGCGGTTGATCAATTCGCTCCGCCGCGAATTTTGTTCAGGCAGATTCAGGAATATAATAAATTTTCCGACTTCGCACGAGTTCTCAATTGATGAGTAATACTGAATCAGCAGACCACCAGCCCGAAAACGCGAAAGAGCTATCTTTCGAAGATGCTGTTCAGGAACTTGAAGCGATCATTCAGCGAATGTCTGGCGGTACTCAGTCATTGGAAACTTCGATTGCTGAATTTGAAAGAGGCATCCAAATTGTTCGTGAGTGTCAAAAAATGCTGAGTGATGCCGAGCAGCGAGTCGAATCACTGACTAAAGCTGCTGATGGGCAAGTACAGACAAAATCGTTTGATTCAGAATAGGGAAATCAATGGGATTTGACCTGGAGTGGCGTCAGCTGCAGGAAGCGGCTGTTCAAGCACTGGAAGATAGACTTCCTCCGGTAACTCAATCTCCAAAGCAATTGCATGAGGCAATGCGTTATGCGACTCTAAATGGAGGCAAGCGCTTCAGAGCAGTACTGGTGATGATGACTGGGAAGATATTTGGTACAAGTCTGGAACGATTGATGGCACCTGCTGCCGCCATTGAGTGCATTCACGCCTATTCACTGGTTCATGATGATTTGCCGTGCATGGATGATGATGATTTTCGTCGTGGAATGCCCTCATGCCACAGGAAGTATGATGAAGCGACTGCGGTGTTGGTGGGTGATGCGCTGCAGACATTAGCATTCGAAATACTGGCTTCAGATAAAAGTTTGATAAACTTACAGGAAAGAAGAGGAACTCTTGTATCAACTTTAGCGAAAGCCGCCGGTTCAAACGGTATGGTTGGCGGTCAGGTTTTGGATATTCAATTTGAAAATTCTTCGAAAGGGGAGATTGACCCAATCACTGTTCATCAGTTAAAGACCTCGCGTTTGATACGGGCTAGTGTTCAATTAGGCGCGCAAGTGAGCGATTCTGTTACTGAGGACGAGTTTCAGGCGCTCAGCGATTATGGAGAGTGTGTCGGTTTGGCGTTTCAATTTAAGGACGATCAACTTGATGATGATGCTTTGGTTGAGAATCCGCTTGATAAAGCAATTGAAATGCGCGACCGGGCAATTGGACATCTTCACGCTGTCAATAGGGATATTGAAAATTTGGAAAAACTGGCAAATTTTGTAGTTTCGCGAGAAATGTAAATGGAATACTTTGTCATACTAACTCGTGATTTACTGCAATCAAGGCCATAGCATAAATGGAAGTAACTGGTGTGGACAACTACGAACTCTTAAGTCAAATCGATTTTCCTTCAGATATCAGAAATCTGTCTGAGAGTCAGCTGCCGCAACTCGCGTCAGAAGTGCGCGACTTTCTGGTAGAGGTAACTTCAAAAACAGGAGGCCACTTGGCTGCAGGACTTGGCACGGTTGAATTGACTGTGGTACTACATTATCTGTACGATACGCCAAGAGACAGATTAGTCTGGGATATAGGACACCAGGCCTATCCTCACAAGATTCTTACGGGTCGCAAGGAGATGATGCACACCATTCGAAAGCCAGGCGGACTGAGCGGTTTTCTGAAACGGGATGAGAGTGAATATGACACTTTTGGAGCTGGTCACTCAAGCACCTCAATTTCTGCTGCTCTTGGCATGTCGGTAGCCCTGGCAGCACAGGGAGAAAAACGACATGTTGTCGCCATAATTGGGGATGGTGCAATGACTGCCGGCCTCGCCTACGAAGCTCTCAACAATGCAGGCGCTTCGTCATCGGACCTGCTGGTCATTCTGAACGATAACGAAATGTCAATTTCACCAAACGTGGGTGCTGTTTCCAATTACCTCGCTCGACTCATGTCGGGCAAAACGTACATGTCAATCCGGGAGGGTGGAAAATCAGTTCTCGGCGTAATGCCGCGAGGAGTGCAGGAACTTTCCAATCGGATAGAATCACATGCTAAAGGATTAATCCTACCGAGTTCTCTGTTTGAGGAATTGGGGTTCTACTACATTGGCCCAATTGATGGGCACGATATTCCAACTCTTCTGAAAACGCTCAAGAATCTGTCGAGGATCTCGGGGCCCAGATTCTTGCACATCATTACTAGGAAAGGTAAGGGATACGAACCTGCGGAATCCGACCCACTGAGCTATCATGGCGTCTCACCCTTTGAACCTGCGACCGGCAAAATGCAGAAAAAAGCCGCCAGTGCTGTTTCGTACACCCAGGTGTTCGGAAAATGGCTCTGTGATATGGCGGAAAAAGATCACCGGTTGTTTGGCATTACACCGGCCATGCGTGAAGGCTCGGGACTGGTCGAATTTCAAACCAGGTTTCCTGAACGCTACTATGATGTTGGAATTGCAGAACAGCATTCAGTAACATTCGCTGCAGGCCTTGCTTGCGAAAAAGCAAAGCCCGTCGTTGCAATTTACTCGACCTTTTTGCAGCGTGCTTATGATCAACTGATTCATGATGTATGTGTTCAGAATCTTGATGTCACTTTTGCCCTTGACCGGGCTGGTTACATCGGAGGTGATGGGGCCACTCATGCAGGACACTATGATTACGCTTACCTACGGTGCATTCCAAACATGGTTGTGATGGCTCCTTCGGATGAGGCTGAAACGCGTAACATGCTGTTCACAGCCTATATGCACGAGGGCCCTGCATCGGTACGCTATCCACGCGGCGCAGGAATCGGTGCAGAACAACAGGAAGAAATGCAGGAAATTCCGATCGGAGTCGCTGAAATTGTTCGTGAAAGGAGTGACTCAAAGAAAAAAGGTGTTGCGATTCTGGCGTTCGGCAGTATGTTAGCCACTGCTAAAGCCGTGGCTGAGCAGGTTGATGTTACTGTCGTCAATATGCGATTCGTCAAACCTATCGATGAAGATACAGTTTTGAAAATGGCGAATTCGCATGAATGGCTGCTAACTGTGGAAGAGCACGTCGTCGCAGGAGGAGCGGGGTCTGCAGTGAATGAAGTTTTAGCCAGGCATAAATTGACCACGAGAATTATTAATTTAGGAATTCCCGACAAAATTTTTGATCATGGCAATCCAAAAGATGTGTTTGCCGAATCGGGGATAGACCCCGATTCAATCATAGAACAGATAAAATCTCTCGATCTGGCATAGTCGTCAAGGAGAATTGCATATGAAGTTTCCACAATTGGTTCCGGTTCCCGTGGAACCTGCTGAAAGTTCAATTCCAGATATTCAGGCGAAGCAGGATACCCGAAAGCTCGCCATTGATCAGGTCGGTATCCGTGAAATCCGCCATCCAGTGAAGGTACGTGATCGCGCGCATGGCGATCAATTCACCGTTGCTACTTTCAATATGTATGTCGGATTGCCCCATAACTTCAAGGGCACTCACATGTCTAGATTCGTTGAGGTTCTGAATGATCACGAAAATGTGATTTCGGTGCATTCGTTTAAAGAAATTGTCAAGCAGGTTGCTGATAAACTGGCATCCAAGACGAGTAGAATCGAGATGACTTTTCCGTACTTCCGTGAGAAAAGCGCACCGGTGACGGGAGTACAGAGCTTGGTCGATTACGAAGTTACGCTGTTTGGTGAATTGAAGGACGACGCGGTGCACATCACGACCCGAGTTATTGTTCCAGTTACCAGCCTATGTCCCTGCTCAAAGGAGATATCGAGTTATGGTGCTCATAATCAGCGTTCTCATGTGACGATTACAGTTCTTGCAGAAGAATTTGTCTGGATTGAAGAATTGATTGATATAGCAGAATCCAATGCAAGTTCGCAACTCTATGGACTTTTGAAACGGCCTGACGAAAAGTATGTAACGGAGGAAGCTTACGACAATCCGAAGTTTGTAGAGGATATGGTGCGTGATATTGCCGGTGAACTCATTCAGGATGAACGAGTAGTTTCCTATACAGTTGAATCGGAAAATTTCGAATCAATTCACAATCATTCCGCCTATGCAAAAATTTCGGGTACCAGAGAAGAAGACTAGTCAGTTCCCGTGCTGATTGATTTGCTGCATGCGATTATTTGAATTCCTGAGCGGTCGTTTTGACTCGTGGAAGTTGAACTTGAACAAACTTTGATCGACCGGCTCGTCGCAAAAAAGCCAGCTTCCTTGTTGCTCATATCCCCGGAAGTCCCACCCGGTTTAGCAAGTTGCCTGGAAAGTACTCCAGAAATTGAGTTTGAGCACACAGACTTTGAAAGTATTGAGAAATCAATTTTGCCTTTGGGGCGATATGAGTTTGTAGTTGTTGCCGATTTGCTGAATCGCATGAATGTCGACATTGCAGAGCAATTGGTGTGTATGTTGCGCGACTTGCATGCCAGGGTGCTTTGGGTGATGGTGCCTCAGAAAATGCTGCTACGATACAACCACAATCATGCAATTGCGCAAGGAATGCGAATGATCAGTCCAAAGCAATTCGGGTCCAGTGAACCTCAGTGGTATGAGTTTAGTCTCGAGTCTTATAAGCCGGTTCCACAGTGGTTGAATGCGAAGAATTGGGCTAACCCGGAAAGATGGGACAAAGAGCGCTGGTAAGCGGACACCGAACAGGAGGAATTTTGAAGTCAACAGAAAATTTGCTAGCAACGGTGAGGCAGGTGCCGGCGGATGTGGAAATCGTCAGCCATCGGCTGATGCTGAGAGCTGGTATGATTCGGCAGCTCGCATCTGGCATATACAGTTGGCTTCCAACCGGTTTGCGAGTGCTAAGAAAAGTGGAGAACATTGTCCGAGAAGAGATGAATCGGGCTGGTGCTCAAGAGGTGCTTATGCCGTCTGTTCAGCCGGCAGAAATATGGCGAGAGTCCGGTCGTTGGGATTTTTTTGGACCGGAATTGCTCCGGTTTCAGGATCGCCATAAGCGTGATTTCTGTCTAGGTCCGACTCATGAGGAAGTGATTACGACGCTGATCAATAATGAAGTTCGCAGCTACCGTCAGCTACCAGCCAATTTCTACCAGATTCAGTGGAAGTTTCGCGATGAAGTTCGTCCTAGATTTGGGGTGATGCGTTGCCGCGAATTTCTTATGAAAGATGCCTATTCTTTCGATGTCAACAGAGTGGGAATGGAACAGGCTTATCAGGTCATGTACGACGCTTACTGCAAGGTGTTCGAACGTTTGGGACTGGATTTTGTTGCAGTTGCGGCTGATTCAGGTGCCATTGGTGGCAGTGTATCAACTGAATTTCATGTGTTGGCCGACTCCGGTGAGGATGGCATCGGCATCAATAATGATGCTAATTTTGCAGCCAATGTTGAAATGATTGATTTGCCGCCTTCCGGGCTACCAAAGCCGGCGGATGAATCTTTGGCTTTAGTTGAAACCCCGGCAGTCCGCACAATTGAAGACTTGTGTAAATTTCTGTCAGTTCCGTCATCTCAAACCCTGAAAACACTGTTGGTACAAGGAGAGAATGGACCTGTCGCATTATTGCTGCGCGGTGATCACGAATTGAACCTGATTAAAGCTGTGAAGGTTCCGGGAATCGAAAGTCCTTTACAGATGGCTGGCGAGGATGCAGTAGAGAAAGCAACCGGAGCTCAGTTCGGTTCTGTCGGACCGATCGGACTCGAAATCCCGGTGTATGCAGATTACGCCACTCGCGAAATGTCAGATTTTGTATGTGGAGCCAATCAGCGCGAACACCACTATACCGGTGTAAACTGGGGCCGTGATTTGCCGGAACCACAGTTTGTCGACTTGCGTAAAGCTGTAAACGGCGATCCGTGTCCAAATGATCCAACCAAGTCCATAACTGTCAAACGCGGCATTGAAGTCGGACACGTATTTCAACTCGGTACAAAGTACAGCGAGTCGTTTGATGCAACCTGCCTCGATTCCAATGGTGAGAATGCAGTAATGTGGATGGGTTGCTATGGCATTGGGGTATCTCGCATCGTTGCCGCCGCCATCGAGCAGAACAATGATGAATCTGGCATCATTTGGCCGGAGCCGATTGCACCTTTTCTGGTGTGTATTGTGCCAATCAACTTTCAGCAATCGGCGGATGTCGCCAGAGTTTCACTGGAAGTTCACGACGCGCTGACACAAGCGGGTGTTGAAGTGATGTTGGATGATCGTGACGACCGTCCGGGAGTTAAGTTTGCCGATATGGACCTGCTTGGCATCCCGCATCGGCTTGTTGTGTCTGATCGCGGTATTGCCAACGGACAAATTGAATACAAAAGGCGCGGGAAAGAGGCTGTAGAACACCTTTCACTCGAAGGTCTGACTGAAGTTCTGCTACTGCGAATCAATCATTAAGGGTCATCAACTAGGCGGTTGTGCTTAATCGATTGTAAATCCCTCGATAGCAAAATCCTCCGCCGGCTCAAATACAACATCAGTGACGTTTGACATCGGCGATCCCTTCCATAGTGCTAGCTGCAATTGATCGAATTGTTCTAGATCGCCTTTGGCAAGAAGCTCTACTTTGCCATCTGATGTGTTTCGCGCCCAGCCTTGAATTCCAATTTCGGTAGCAGCTTCAACCGCATGTCGACGGTACCAGACGCCTTGAACCAAACCTGAAACGGTATATTTACGCGTTTCAATCATTTGCTTTCAAAGCATGTTGCCAATTCGGGACCGGTAGGAATTCTCTGATACGGGCATGCTGGGTGGTGAAAATATTCTCGTAAATAATGAAGTTCACGAGAATTTTTTTGACGTAGTTGCGAGTTTCTGTAAATGGGATCGACTCGACCCATGCTGCTGGGTCCTTGGCCGGAATCATTTCCTTCCATTGCGTAACTCGCCTTGGTCCAGCGTTATATCCCACAAGCGAATGAACTGCGTTGCCTTCAGTCTGATCAAGCAATGATCGAAAGTATGAAGTGCCCAAACGAACATTGAGTGCCACTTTCGACAGGTCGTTTCTTGACGGTTTCTTGAGGCGATTCTTTTTTGCAACGATTTGAGCGGTTTTCGGCATCAACTGCAGTAAGCCCACAGCGCCGGCACCTGAACGAATATCGTGGACAAACAAACTCTCCTGTCGCATGATCCCCAAAATCCAGTATTCTGGGACCCGGTACCGAATTGCTTCTTTTCGCACCACGTTAATAAAAGGCGAAGGGTGGGAGAGCGTGACTTCAAATTCTGCAGATCGCCCAGATGCAAACATGGCACGAATTGCGCCATCGTGCCAATTCCAGGTATGAAACAACGTTGCAGCATGGATCCAGAAATCCGATTCCCCCGCGCGTTTGTTTCGCAAGTAAGTCAACTCGCTTCTCGCATTGTATGGTTTGTTCAACGCAAGCCATTCACGAATGCGCGCGATAGCGGGTTCGGCTTCTAGTTGTGAACCCTGGTCTTTCGACACAGAAATCAGCCCGGCTTGGGACAGGTTGTAAGGCAACCCTAGTTGGTCTGCCGCAAGAAATCCATAGAAATGTCTTTCTTCTGCAATTGAAGTGAATAGTTCCACTGCTTCCCGACGATATCCGGTTTCGTCAAGTGCTCGGGCACGCCAATAACGCCACTCAATACGCTGCGCGTCGATTTCTGACATCCGGTTGATGGCATTCAGTACTTGTTCCCAGTTTTCTCTTGCCAGTGCATTTCTTGCCATCAGTTCCAGAGTACTCTTATTGTGTAGAGATGCCGGTAAGTTGGCCAGCATGTTGTAGGCCTGAACATGGCGTCGCCAGCCCAGAATCTGTGCGACCCGTTTCTCGGTATCCGTAACTCTGTTGACAGCTTCAGGTTCACTGGACTTAAGTTCCTGCCAGAATGCATAACCGGCATCGGAGTTCTTCCTTGTTATTTTTTCCATGCCGTAGGTGATGACCTGTCGTCCGTAGTGAGACTGACTCCATTGGTCAATATGCCTTCTGAGCATTGTTCGCGGATTTTTGTGAGTCTGATTTAAGCGCTTGACCCAATTCTTTACCTCATCGGAGCGTAACAAACCACGGAGATACTTCGTCATATTCGACTGATTTTTTCGTGCGGTCAAAAGTATTCGTTGCCAAATCAGATTATCATCAATCAATCCGTGTTTGAGTGCGTAGTCAAACAGCGGATCACATTGTTTGGGTTGAGACCGAGAAACCAGCCAAAGGGGCTCTATGTGTCTTATAGCGTCTTCGCGCGAACCTGCATTCAATACGGCTCTGGCTACAGTACACTTTGTTTCTGTCGTATCTGAATCTGAGAAGTGCTTGATGATCAACTCCCAGTCATTTCGAACGATCAATCGATCGAGCCACCAATTTCTAAAGCTGCCTGGCAGCGGAACATCGACCCTGGAAATTATTCGGTCAATTTGTCTGTTCGAGTAATCCGAGTGAGTTGCTCGGACTTCTTTAATGATGAGGTAGTGGTAGAGCGGGTAGTCTTTCAGCTTAGGCTTTAATTTCAGCCAGGCTGAAACCTTTTTTTGGTTTAGCAGTGAATTAGCATCAAGATAGGTTAAGCGTAACTCATTTAGGTATATGCTGGCATTGGTAGGGGTTGCAACGAACCACAATACACCTATGAGTGCAATTACACACCATCGACGAGGCGCTGAGTACAGGTGGCGCATAAAAGACTACTTTTGAGTCAGGGTGCCAGGCTTGCCGGACACACTGAAGTTACCGGGCAGAAGAATTGACTGATTCTTCTGCCCGGTAACGAGCGAATTTAGTTATTGAGTGAGATTTAACTCTCTGAGTAGTTAACCGCATCCTTTCGGAACTACACCAATTTGAACGCGAATTAGCTGTCAGCAATTACTACATTGAGTTCGCACGATACTGCAAGTCAGATTCCTCCATTACTCCAATTGCCCAAGCGCCTCTATTCTTGGCGTGTGCTACAGCCGCATCGATATCAGCGCGAACAAGGTCACGCGGGATGGCCAGTTCCTGACCCGGATGAATCAGGTCGGCATCTTCAATATCTTTGTTGTGACCGTAGATTAGTGGCCAGCGAAAAGAGTCGTTGTAAATTGAAGTCAAACCTGAAATTGACCACAGACTTTCACCTGCTGATACGACATGAACGTCATCTGAAACAACCAAAGGTGCAACCTCTTCCATGACCTCGACAACCTCTTCCATTGGTTTTTCCATAACTTCTGGTTCGGCTTTTGGAGCGCAGGCAGCAATCAATAGGGCGAAAATGGAAATCAACCCCAAAATCACCAAACGAAAACTAGTCAAATTTCTTGTTTTGAACATATTGGCAAGCCTTTAACTTCGCGGTTAGAATAAAAAAGTATTTGTTATCAATCTCATTATAGTAGGATAAATATATTTTCTTTGAAATTTGAATCGTAGTTCTGTTGATTTTTAGTGCATTTTTTAAATTCTGTTTCACTAGAGATTTTGAGGTGTTGACCAGTCAATCCATACAGATGAGGGTGAATTCAAATTTACCGATCGTTCGAGAATTTCAAGGTATGAGTTGCGAGAAATTTCTCTCGCACCCAAACTGAAAAGCAAAGGGGTCGGTTCCTGGCAGTCAATCAATTCAAAACCTGAGTGTCTAAGGTGATGAGTCAGGTGATAGAGAGCAACTTTAGATGCGTCCGACTCTAAAGAAAACATGCTTTCGCCGAAAAAAATTCGACCCAGACTGACGCCATAGAGCCCTCCGATCAGATTGCCGTTATCCCACGTTTCTACCGAATGTGCATGTCCATGTCTGTGTAATTCCTGATAGGCATCAATAATTTCTTGGCTGATCCAGGTTGGTAAAGGTCCAAAAATCTCGTAACACTGCTCACGAGTATCGCACTCCAAGGTCATCACACCTTCCTGAAAATCAACTTTTAGGTGTCCAGCTTTATGGTAGTCCAGCAACCAATCCAGTTTACGCTGTTCCATGAGGTGATCTGGCACTGCAAAACTGAATTTCCTGGGAGGTAATCGCTCCGCACAATGTTGAATGACTCTTTCAAAAGCCTGGTTTAGAGTAACGGAGTAATTTCGGTTTTTGACACTTTTACGCAGGCTTCTAGACGGTTTAAATTCATTCAGGAAGAGCACGGTACGCGGGTCAGGGCACCACCAGCTGACCTTATCCTGAGCGCTTTCTGGCTTTGGGTAAAATCCAAGACGGTAAGCCTCAAGCAGAACTGCAACCGAAAGATCAGTATCGATGGTTAAAGGTGCATCACCTCGCACCTTGCGTGGGTCTGGAAAACGCTCGACCGGTGAAGAATTTGAGACAAGTTTATTCATGAAGAGCAGACTCTACCGGCCTTTTTGCATATGCGGAGTAATAATCAAGTGCCTGACAGTAGGCTTGCATGTGAGAAGCTTCACGGTCAATATAGTGACCGATTTCCACCTCAATTGATGGGGACAGGAATGAATGGCTGGATCTGGCCATTCTGGGCAGGAATCCCCGACTCAGTTTGTGATCTCCCTGAACACCTGCACTGTATTCGCTTAGGCCTCTTTCGATGCAATATTCAATTGCCGCATAGTAACAGATTTCAAAATGCAGGTTGCGAAATTCCGCTAAAGTTCCCCAATAGCGGCCGAATAGTTTGTTTTTCCCTTGCAGGCAAAATGAACCAGCAACCGGATTTTGATCGATGTGTGCCAGAAAAAGCACCAGATTTTCCGGAATCGTCTGCCCAATTCTTTGAAAAAAGTCCAATGAGAGGTACTTGTGAGAACGGTACTTTTCAACAGTTTGCTGAAGAAAGAGATCAATTAGTTTCCAGTGTGCCGGTTCAAGCTCCTCACCTTGTACAACATCGATAGAAATTCCCTGTTTGCCAATTGAACGCCTCTCGCTTCTGATCTTCTTGCGCTTTCGACTGGAGAGTGCGCCGAGAAAATCATCCATGGAATTGTAGCCTTGGTTGTTCCAGATGTACTCAAATGTGCTGGAACGATTCAAAAACTCCAGCGAATCCAGAGTCTCAGAATCTTCTTCAGAAACGAAGTGCCAGTGAGTCGACGACAAATTAAACTGTCGAGCTATATTTTGTGCAGTTCGGACGATTAGTTGCCGGGTCTTAAAGGCTCGATGGTCATCGGGAACGAGCAGTTTTGGAGATGTGACAGGCGTAAACGGTGTGTGGGAAATTAACTTTGGATAGTAGTTCAGTCCCGCCTGCTCATAACTGTGCGCCCAATTGAAATCAAATATAAACTCACCCCAGGAATGGCCCTTCAGGTAAAGCGGTGCTGCTCCGATGATTTCGTGATTCTGACTCGCTGAATTTCGTATTAAAATGTGTTGCGGTGCCCAACCGGTATTATTCGAAACACAGCCTGATTCCTCCAATGCGTGGAGAAATTCATGGAACAAAAAGGGGTAATCCGCAGGCACGATGCGATTCCAGTCTCGTGCGTTAATTTGGCCAATTGAGTCCACAATTTCAAATGCCAGCGAATTTTCTTGTTCTGATAAATCTGTAGCCAATGATCACTCCATCAAGGCAAATTCGGGATGCTGATTCTCTAAAAGTATATTCATAGATGACTGTTGACTTTGGAGTGGCGTTAGCCCAATTGAATTTGGTGGTGGGCGATTTGGCTGGCAATGTGGGTCGAATCACCGATGCTTCGGTTTACGCCCGCGATAAATTGAACTGTCGCTTTGTTGTATTTCCGGAGCTCGCGATTTGCGGCTATCCACCCGAGGATCTGCTTCAGCGTTCAGAATTTCTCTCCGATTGTGAAACAGCGTTGAATCGCTTGGTTGAGGCGGTTTCAGGTATCGCACTCGTTGTTGGTCACCCTTGCCGCTCGGAAGGTAAGCTGTTTAATGCGGCTTCGCTGATCGACTCTGGAAAAATTCTCGCCACCTACCATAAGTACCACTTGCCCAACTATGGTGTTTTTGACGAAAAGCGCTATTTTGCTCAGGGCGACAGGACAGAGGTGGTTAAGGTGGATGACATTCCAATAGGCCTCACCATCTGTGAAGACGTATGGGAAGACGGTCCGGTAGAACGCTGTGTTGAAAGTGGAGCTGAGATAATTTTCACTCTCAACGGTTCGCCATTCGATACCAGCAAAATTGAGTACCGGGAAAACGAAATTGTTGCTGCCCGTAGTAAGAAAAACGCAGTCAGTATTGTTTATGTCAATCTGGTTGGTGGTCAGGACGAGTTGGTTTTCGATGGAGGTTCGCTGGTAACTGACCCAAATGGAGAGATCCGGTTTCGCGCCAAACACTTTGAGGAGGCTGTGGTACCAACTCGGTTCGTACATCGTGAACGGGTTGAATGCCTGTCCGGTACAGTTGAACCAACTCCCGACCCTGTGGAGAGCATTTACAGTGCGATTACCATGGGCGTTCGGGACTATGTGCAAAAAAATGGCTTTCGAGGTGCAGTAATCGGATTGTCAGGTGGAATTGATTCAGCGTTGACCCTTGCAATTCTGGTCGATGCATTGGGTCCTGAGAATGTGGAAGCTGTTCTCATGCCGTCGCGCTATACCCAGCAAATGAGTATCGACGATGCCAAGTCTGAGGCGGAGGCTCTCGGAGTGAGGTGGACAATCATCTCCATTGAACCGATTTTTCAAGCATTTCTTGATCAGTTGCGCCCAAGGTTCGAGGGACACAGCGTCGATGTGACTGAGGAAAATGTCCAGGCTCGCTGTCGGGGAACTTTGCTTATGGCCATCTCCAATAAGAGCAATTCAATTGTGATTACGACTGGAAACAAAAGTGAGGTCGCAGTTGGATATTCCACACTCTACGGCGATATGGCTGGTGGATTTTCTGCAATTAAGGATGTGCCGAAAATGATGGTTTACGAATTGGCCAGATATCGCAATGCTAAATTTGGATCGGTTATTCCCCAACGGGTGTTTGATCGGCCACCCACCGCGGAGCTCGCGGATGATCAGAAGGACAGCGATTCGTTACCGCCCTATGAAGAACTGGATGCAATTATTGAAGCGTACGTCGAGGATGTTCGTTCAATCGAAGAAATTGCTGAGGATGGGTTCGAGCTGAAAACGGTTCGCCGCGTTGTCAGAATGATCAATCGAAACGAATACAAACGAAAGCAGGCCCCGCCTGGGGTAAGAATTACTTCACGTGCATTTGGTCGCGATAGGCGCTATCCAACCACCAGCAAGTTCTGATGTGTGCGTCCAGTCGCTTTGTTGACTGGAGCTGGTTTCGTGGGTTTGAAGTTACTGGTCTGAATCGAAATGGGACTCTAGCGCTGCGTCATCAAATATCGCACTCACGTCGGTCAGGTAGGTACTGGCCGGATAATTGAACTGAAGGACTCGCCGATTGTCATCTGACAGATCCGGTAGATTCATCCTGTCGTAAGCATAGATGAGAATTGCGAGCGCTTCTTCGGTATAGGGTGATGATTCATAGCGTTTGAGCACGCGCGATGCACGATTAGCCGCGCCGATGTATGCTCTTCTTTCCAGGTAAAACAGAGCAATTTGAAGATCGTGACGCGCAAATATGTTGATTAATTGAACCAACTTTTCCCGAGAAGCGTCGGCGTACTCGCTCAGCGGAAATCTTTCAATGACTTCGGTAAAGGCTGCGTATGCTTCTCGTCCTGTTTCGGCATCGTGATCGGTCAAATCAGATTTGCTTCGAAAAAAAGTCTCGCCAAATTTTGGGGGACGCACAGGAAGCAGGGCAAGACCTTTCAGGTAGTACGCGTAATCGATTTGTGAATGTGTTGGATGGTTTGCTAGGAATCGATCTATACAAGGTGCCGTTAACTCGAACTGCTTTGTCTTATAGTAGGCATAACAGATCTCTAGGTCGCCCTGCGTCGATAACTCTCCATACGGATAGGCTGCTCTAAGTGCTTCATAGCGTTCAATAGCCGTATCATAGCGGGCGCGGGACAGGGCTTCGTATGCAGATTCATACATTTCCCGTTCGGACTTAATGGTGTCCTTTTTCCCACAGCCGGTCAGTATCAATATGGGAATGACTGCCAGAACTATAGCAAGCCGGGTTGCGCGTTTCATATATTTTGCTCGCAGTTTATTTTTTACGCCGGGAGGCTGAGGGATTCGTGGGTTAGGGAACCATCGGAATAACGAGTTCGATTCAATTATATTGATTTGAAGTAAGAGTCACTTTTGTATTTGAACCTGCTCATTCATACCTTGGTCATCTGATTGCAACTCAATAAGAATGAATCAAGTGCGCATCAATTTAACAATCCCCGAAGAGTGTAAGGGCCAACGGCTGGACAAGGCACTCGCATCGCTGATGAGCGATCATTCGCGCACCACAATTCAAGGTTGGCTGGATTCAGGACACGTTAAGCTCGATGGCGTTCAGCCTAAACGGAGGGTCACTGTTTCGGGAGGAGAGGCCGTCGAAATTGATGTTCCCGAAGTTGCAGCAGGTGAATGGACTGCAGAAGAAATTCCAATTGATGTTGTATTTGAGGACGAATCGGTCATCGTTGTGAATAAGCCTGCAGGCATGGTTGTGCATCCGGGCGCCGGAAATCCGCATGGAACACTGTTGAATGGCTTGCTCAATCACGACCAGTCGCTTGAGAGATTGCCGCGTGCAGGGATTGTTCATCGATTGGATAAGAATACATCAGGTTTACTCGTTGTCGCAAGAACCGAAGCAGCTCGCATTAACCTGATCAAACAGTTTAAAGCTAGAACAGCAGGACGGCGCTACATTGCGGTCGTGGAAGGACGGCTGATTTCAGGTGGTACGATTGATGTAGCGATCGGGCGGTATCGTCATGATCGAAAGCGCATGACTGCCGGTTCAGGCAAACCGGCGGTCAGTCATTACCGTGTTGTTGCCCGCTTTCGAACTCACACACTTGTTCGGGTAACGCTTGAAACTGGTCGAACTCACCAGATCCGGGTGCATTTCAAACATGAAGGGTTTCCAGTTGTTGGCGACCCCGATTATGGAACTCGCCCTAGGATTCCTGCAGGGGCGAGCGAATCTTTAGTTCAGATATTGACTAAATTTAGTAGACAGGCTCTGCACGCTGAGTTGTTGGAGTTGAATCATCCGGGAACCGGTGAGCGACGTCATTGGGAATCGGGAGTGCCGCAGGATATGAGGGAACTAATTTTAGCGTTGAAAGTTGACTCCACAAATTTTGAACCTAACAAAAAAACCGCTCTTGGCTATTGAGCCAAGAGCGGTTTTTTCAGTTAACGGATGTTAAGCGAACTTAGTTGGACGCTGTGGTAGTCAGTCCGAGAATTTCCCAGTCCTGCATTCCGCCACGATACCATTTGATCTTATTGGATGGGTAGCCCAGTCGCAATAGATTCTTGATGTTATTCGGTGATTGTCCGCACCACATGCCGTTGCAGAACATGACTGCAGTTCGGCATTGCGAGAAGTCAAACAGTCCTTCACTTTCAGTGACATTGAAGTGAGTTTCAAGAATTTCTGCAATTTCCAGCGGAGTCGCACCTTTTGCAGGATTCAGATTGGTCCATGGAATATTCAATGCGGTTGGAATAGTACCACGCTCAACCCAATCTGGAGTTCTTGAGTCAATGACGATTATGCTGCTATCGCCTTCATTCATCTGTTTCGCATAACCCATCAGTTCGACTTCACCAATCGTTTCGACGCCAAATGCGAGGTTTGAGGGTTGAATGCAGAAAGGCGGGCAGGGCCGAGATGTCTTCGCGAACGCCGGATTTACGGTGTTGTTGTTGTCTTGATTTCGTTTGAATTCTACTGTGGCACCGTCAATCATTACTGGAATCGACATGATTTCGGGAGTAATTCCAACAGGTTTAGATTCAGCAAAAGAGACCAGCGCCGCTCCAGCCATGAAGATGCCGCTTAGTATTGCTATACATTGTTTGTGCATTATTTAGACCCTCCAAAGAGTATCAGTTATCAATTCTGCTTTAGCTCAATCTCAGGTGTCTGTAGCCTGAAGTTAAACTTTTGAATTCTTATATCATAAGTGAATTATTTCAGATTGTCAAAATATCGCCGAAAAGTCAGGGATTGTTGCTAGTTAGAATGACACAATTTCGAATTCAATTCTATCTAATGACGTAATGATTTGAGCTGGGTAAATTGATGGAACACGGAATTAGAAAAACGTTGAAATACTCGCGAATTGCCTTCACTGGCATTTTTTTATGCGCTACTTTGATGTTGTACTCAGGCAGTGCATGGTCTAGTCAAGCAGTTGACTTTACCTTGCCGGACCCCGATGGGCAAATGCACAGTTTGTCTGATTTTCGTGGAGAGTGGGTGATTGTCAATTTTTGGGCAACCTGGTGCAGTCCCTGTCTTAAAGAAATTCCGGATTTAATCGAAATTTCAAAGCTGAGCGATCCCGTTCCAGTAGTGGTGATCGGAATCGATTTTGAAGAGATTGAGACTGCTAGGCTCAAGAAGTTTATCAAGGGCTTGAAAATCAACTACCTCATTCTACGAATTGGGGAAAGCCCTCTCATTCCATTTGAACCACTTAAAGGTTTGCCAACCACATTCATTGTTTCGCCTGACGGTGAAATCGTCTACACAAAGGTTGGCGCTACAACTAAAGATTTGCTGATTTCGGAACTGAAGAATCAGTTAGAAGTGTACTCCAATCGCTCGTAGTTGAGCAACAGGCGCTAGTCTTCCGAATCAAATAATATCGAGTAATCGATGGCCTGTAGATGTTTGGTGATCGCACCTGTTGAAATGAAATCAATACCGGTCGCAGCAATCGCCTGAATTGAATCCAGATCAACGTTTCCGGATGCTTCAAGTTCAACTCTGCGATTGTTTTGACGCACAGCCGCCTCAATGTCAGAAACACTGAAGTTGTCCAGCATCACTCGGTTGGCACCACTTGCTATTGCGCTCTCAAGTTCATCAAGATTTTCAATTTCCACTTCGACCAAATTCACCTTAATGTGACACCGATCCATTTGGGCGACGATTGATCTCGTCGATTGCGAAATGTATTGATGATTTTCTTTTACTAGCACACCGTCATAGAGTCCCAGCCTGTGGTTGGTACCACCGCCTATGCGGACTGCATATTTTTGGGCGGTCCTCAAGCCCGGAATCGTTTTTCTGGTATCTAGAATACGAACCCCAAATTCCGCAATTGCATCCACAAATTTTCGGGTTGCGGTTGCGGTACCAGAAAGAGTTTGAAGAAAATTCAGTGCTGTACGTTCACCGCTCAGCAGGGAAGTTGCAGCACCGCTTAGTTTGCAGACTGTTTGACCAGGTGATATTTCATCGCCTTCTTTAGCGAGCCATTCCAGTTCAACCGAGTTATCAAGTTGATTAAACACCTCGTTAAACCAGGGTGAACCGCAAAGAATCGCTGATTCCCGGACCAGGACACTAGCGGATGCCTGTATACCTGGTTCAATCAGTGAAGCGGTTATGTCACCGGGCCCAATATCCTCTGAAAGGGCAGACTCAACTACTTTAAAAAGGTCATCTGGCAGCCTCAAAGTTTGCATTTGTCATTCGGTGTAAATTACCGTGTCAATTCTGGAATACATATGATTCCGACTCGAAAATCAATAGAATTCGACGAACATGTTCAAATCTTATTCTATTCGTGTAGAATTTGAGAAGTGCCAAAAAAAATACACAAGGTGTTGACCACGATTATCGCCTCTAGACAGCGATAATCTGGAGGAGATTAGAGATGTCGCAAGATTTATGGAAAGTGATGGCTCCTCGACTTGAGTCGAATAAGTCAAATGTCGCCTGGACGCGACGAGTTAAAAATGGCCCCTCAAACAATTACAGCTATGGTCAAATATATGATGGTGCATTAGATTTGGCCGCTAGGCTTCGTCAGCTCGGTGTTTCCAAGGGGGATACAGTTGCCTTGATTGGCCCAAACGGCCCGGAGTGGGGCGTTGCTTCGTATGCGGTGTGGAAAATCGGTGCTGTTTTGTCTCCTGTTCATATTGGTAACAGCGAAGTCGATATTCGTACCCAGTTGGAGGCAGTGCAGCCAAAGTTGATTCTCGCACATCAACCCGGTTCGAAATTGGACGGAGTCGATTTTCAGATCGTAGATATTAAAATCAGCTCGGAACTTGCCAAACAGGAGTTAAGCGAACCTTTGAACGATTTGAGTTCAGAAGAATGCTTAAGGATTTATACATCTGGTTCCACAGGCACACCAAAAATTGTACGCCTCTCTCATTCGAACATTTCTTCAAACTTCATAGCTTGCAGCAAAATAGTCACCATCAATGACAAAGATAAATTTTTGAGCTTGCTGCCGCTCTCTCATACTTTTGAACTGGTGGGCGGTATGCTTCTGCCCCTGTATTGCGGTGCCTCGATTGTCCTGCCCAAGGTACTGACAGCTCAGGAAGTTTTTGATGCGATGAAAGAAGAACGGGTGTCAGTCGTACTGGCAGTACCGAGGCTTTATAGGAACATTAAGAATGGTATGGAGAAAAAGTTCCGCGAAGGCAGTTTTCTGCTACGCGGGTACATTGGATTGCTCGGAGCGCTACCGCTAGGTCTCAGGCGCGTACTGAATGCGCCACTGCGTAAGCAGGTGAGTCCGAATTTAAGGTATTGGGTGAGCGGCGGGAGTCGCCTCGATCCCAGTATCGCCAAATTTTTTCGCAATCTGGGAATTAGTCTGCGACAGGGATACGGGCTAACCGAAACTTCGCCAGTGACTTGTGTACAGGAAGCTTTTCCTGCGAATTTTGACAGTGTTGGTTATGCACTTGAAGGTGTTGAAGTTTCCATTGATGAACCAGACGATTTGGGCAGTGGAGAGGTTCTGGTTCGAGGGCACAATGTAATGTTGGGATACTCGGATGAAGCGCTCACAAATGAAGTGATGAAAGGTGAATGGTTTCGAACGGGTGACATTGGTCGTATAGATGCATCCGGTAATCTGTGCCTGACTGGCAGGCTGAAACGCGTCATCGTGACTGAGGCCGGGAAAAATGTTTATCCAGAAGAACTCGAAACGCTGCTTGAGCGATATGACGGAGTCAAAGAGGCCGGTATCATCGAAGTCGATCAACGACCAGCGGTTGTATTTGCAATGGACAATCCCGAACAATGCGGGCCGCGGGCTAAAGAAATCATGAAAGATTTCAACACCCATACATCATCACACAATCATGTAGTACGTTGTGCAGTGATTGAGGATTTACCGAGAACGGCACTTGGAAAAACCGCGTTGACTAAGCTCCGCGATGAGTTTGATACACACGAAATTGCATAGATCTCTGCTTTGAGCAAGGCACAAAATCGCGTTGCAATCAATACCTTGCTGAAAGCCTTTCAAACCTAAGGATTCATTGAAATATTTCTAATCCACCCCATATCTGAATTCAGCAAGACTACCATGAAATTCAGTAAGGGTATTGATGAATCCAGACAAATTTACAGCACATCTACAAAACGCGCTAGCTGAAGCACAGAGCATTGCAGTAGGTCGAGGCCATCAGTTCATAGAACCGGCTCACCTTGTTGTTGCACTCGTCAATCAAAAAGGCGGTACTGTCTCACATCTGTTGACACAGTCAGGAGTTAACCTGCTGAAGCTTCAGTCTGAGATGAGCAAGTATCTTGACAGTCTTCCTCAGGTGGAGGGCTCAGAAGGAGCAATGCATCTCTCCACCGATTTGGCAAACCTGTTAAATCGAGCTGATCGTTTAGCTCAAAAACGCGGGGATCAGTTTATCTCCAGTGAGATGGTTATTCTCGCCGCGTTTGATGACAAAAAACGCTGCGGTGCCATTCTTCGAAATTCCGGTACAACCTCCAGTATTCTGTCTCAAAAGATTGATCAGATGCGTGGAGGGGAGCTGGTCAAAGATGCCTCCGACGAAGATCAGCGTCAAGCGCTGGAGAAGTATACGATTGATCTTACCGAACGAGCTGAGGAAGGCAAGCTCGATCCTGTTATCGGGCGAGACGATGAAATACGCAGAACCATTCAGGTTCTGCAGCGACGCACGAAAAACAACCCGGTACTGATCGGTGAGCCTGGTGTCGGTAAAACGGCAATTGTTGAAGGGCTGGCACAGCGCATTGTGAATGGTGAGGTTCCACAAGGACTGAAAGGCAAACGATTGCTGGCGCTTGATTTGGGTTTGCTGATTGCAGGAACTAAATTCCGGGGTGAATTTGAAGAACGGGTCAAGGGTCTGCTGAAGGATCTGGCGGGTCAGGAAGGTCAGATTATTCTGTTTATTGATGAACTGCATACAATGGTTGGTGCGGGCAAAGCCGAAGGTTCAATGGATATCGGCAATATGCTCAAACCGGCTCTGGCGCGTGGCGAACTTCACTGTGTTGGTGCCACGACTCTGGACGAGTATCGAAAAAATATTGAAAAGGATGCTGCTTTGGAGCGGCGTTTTCAGCAGATTATTGTTCAGGAACCCAGCATAGAGAGCACGGTTGCAATGCTTCGTGGCATCAAGGAGAAATACGAAATTCACCACGGTGTTGATATTACCGATCCGGCAATTATCGCAGCAGCGAATCTGTCTCAACGCTACATTACCGATCGCAATCTTCCCGACAAAGCTATCGACTTGATTGATGAGGCGGCAAGCCGAATTCGTATCGAAATTGATTCCAAACCGGAAGCGCTTGACAAGCTTGATCGAAAGATAATTCAGTTGAAAATTGAGCGCGAAGCTCTCAAAAATGAGACTGATCAGGAGTCGAAAAAGCGTTTAAGTAAGCTTGAAACTGAACTTTCGAAATTACAGCGCGAGTATTCCGAACTTGAACAGGTGTGGAATCGCGAAAAAGCCTCCGTGATGAGCTCTCAGCACATCATGGAGCAGTTGGAAGCGGCACGCATTGAAGCAGTCAATGCCAATAGAAATGGAGACCTGGAGCGTCTCGCTATGCTGCACAACCAGACCATTCCAGAACTGGAGCGTCAGCTGGAGTTCTCAAGATCGGATGAAAAGCGTGAGTTTGAACTCATGAAAAGTAGCGTTTCCGAAGATGAAGTCGCCGAAGTCATTTCCAGTGCCACAGGAATTCCGGTCAGCAAAATGCTGGAGGGTGAGCGATCCAAGCTTCTTAAAATGGAAGATAAGATTGGTGAGAGGGTGATTGGACAGGAGAAGGCTATTTCGGCAGTGGCGAACGCCATACGACGTTCAAGAACCGGACTGTCGGATCCCAACCAGCCGACGGGAACTTTCCTGTTTCTTGGACCCACAGGTGTTGGTAAAACCGAATTATCGAAGGCGCTCGCAGAATTTTTATTCGATGATGAAAATGCCTTGATTCGAATTGACATGTCAGAGTTCATGGAAAAGCACTCTGTCGCGCGATTGATCGGAGCACCGCCCGGGTATGTCGGCTATGAAGAGGGTGGGCACCTGACTGAGCTGGTTAGAAGACGGCCGTACTGCGTGATACTTCTTGATGAAATTGAAAAGGCGCATCCGGATGTCTTCAACGTACTGCTGCAGGTCATGGATGACGGTCGATTGACTGACGGTCAAGGAAGAACGGTGGATTTTCGCAATTCAGTTGTTGTCATGACTTCAAATCTTGGATCGGACTTGATTCAAGAAATGAGTGGACGTGTGACAGGAAATGTCGAACAGGTGCAAAACGGTAGTGACGATTACAAGAAAATGGAATCGGCGGTATTAACCGTTGTTGAGAGGAATTTCCGGCCAGAGTTCATCAATCGGATTGATGACATGATCGTGTTCCATAGCCTGTCTCGTAAACATGTCCGAGAAATCGCGCGTAATCAGATCAAGTATCTGCATGGGCGGCTCGCAAACCGAGGTTTGACGCTTGAAATCAGTGAAGATGCATTGGATCAGATTGCCAGAGTGGGATTTGATCCGGTTTACGGTGCACGACCACTACGAAGAGCAATACAAAGTGAAATCGAAAATCCGTTAGCAAGAAAAATTCTTGATGGCCTATTTGCTCCTGGTGAAGCAATTGAGGTGATCTGGCATGACGGCGAGTTTGAATTTATTCAGGCTAACGTCGAACTGACAGAGTCAGCTGCCTGATAAATTCCAAATTATTGCACTCCCTTGGAAGTAAATATTCCATTTCAGTTCGAGGACAATGTCGTTTATGGGAAACTGGAGTATGTGTCCCCACTAATTCGAAGAATTGTTGCGCCTAATCCGAGTCTGTTTACTTACAAAGGTACCGGGACGTATATCGTAGGCCATGGAAACGTCGCTGTCATTGACCCGGGCCCCAACTTGAGTCAGCACATTTCCGCCATTGTTGATGCTTTGCGCGATGAAGTCATTTCACACATTGTCGTCACGCATACTCATAGCGACCATTCATCTGCGGCCAAACCCCTGGAGCAAATTTGCGGAGCTCCAATATACGGCCGATCATTGAAAATCACCGATGATTGCGATGATCAGCAATTTGAGGAAGAGTTTGACCGCGGATTTACTCCAAGTGTGGAAGTCTCAGATGGAGATGTAGTAGACGGTGACGGATGGACCCTGGAGTGTGTGCACACACCCGGACATATGTCAAATCATATCTGCTACAGGCTTTCTGAAGAGCGTGCGCTGTTTAGTGGGGACCACGTGATGGGCTGGTCGACTACAGTCATCATCCCACCTGACGGTTCCATGAGGGCTTACCTGGAGAGTCTCAATAAGCTGCTTCTTACCGACGATGTCATTTACTACCCCACGCACGGTCCTGCGATCAGCAGTCCACACCGTTATGTAAACGCATGCATCGAGCACCGACATGATCGGGAGCGCGAAGTGATTCGAAGTCTGAAGTCTGGAAACACGACAATTCAAGAACTGGTAACGGATGTCTATCAGGAAATCATCGAGTCTCTTTATCCAGCTGCCTCTCGTTCCCTATTTGCCATCCTGATTAAATTGTGGGAGGAAGGAAGGGTGTTGTGCAAAAGAGAACCAAATCTGTTCAGTGAATTCAGACTTCGGGAGTGAGTGGTCTCAGTGATAGGCTTGACTGAGTCGGTGAACTGTATCAACCATGACAGTTACCTTGTCCGGGTCAACATCAGGTTTGATGCCATGTCCTAGATTAAAGATGTGACCATTCCCCTTGCCAAACGATCGCAGAACTTTTGCCACTCCCTGTTCAATCTCCTCGTCATTTAACCTGAGAGTATCAGGGTCGAGATTCCCTTGCAGCGCAACCTTGGATCCAACCAGGTGCCTTACGTCACCGATGTTGACGGTCCAATCGAGCCCAATCGCATCGCAGCCAGATTCAGCGATGCTTTGCACCCATTGCCCACCATCCTTGGTGAATAGAATGACGGGAACATCAGGTCTGTGATCTTTGATATGGTGAACAATATTCGTCATATATCGCAACGATAACTTCTCGTAATCATGTGTATTCAGGATTCCGCCCCAGGTATCAAAAATCATGAGTGCTGAGGCTCCCGCTTGAGCCTTGGCCATGAGATAGGCGCTTACGGAACGGGAAAGGATATCCAGTAGAGAATGAATGGCAGAAGGATTTTCCCTGGCAAACGCTTTCACCTTGCTGAAATCAGTTTTTGATCGACCTTCAATCATGTAGACTGCCAGTGTCCAGGGACTGCCAGCAAAACCGATCAGCGGAATGGACTGATCCAGATTTCGCCGAGTCGTACGTACCGCTTCCAATACATAACCCAAATCATCTTCGGGGTCCGGAATCCCTAGTTTTCCAATCTGATTGATGGAGGTAATCGGATTGTCAAAAACTGGACCTACTGACTCCACCAATGACAAACCCAGACCCATGGCATCAGGAATTACGAGTATGTCGGAAAATATTATCGCAGCGTCCAGTGGGTAGCGTCGCAGAGGTTGAAGCGTCACTTCACAGGCCAACTCCGGTGTTCGACAAAGAGTGAGGAAATCACCAGCACGAGATCTTGTTGCACGATATTCTGGCAGATAACGACCTGCCTGCCTCATGATCCAAACTGGAGTTTGATCAACACTCTGCCTGCGCAGTGCACGCATAAACCGGCTATCAGTCAGTCGCCTGTGATCAGGTTGAGACATTCGCGACGGATTGACGGGATTGTTCAAAATCAGAAATTGCCGCTTGAAATTCGAGAGCCGCTTGTTTGGGACATTCAGCATCACGAATTGGCCGTCCAACAACAAAAAAATCTGAACCAGCTTCTAGTGCTTGATCAACGCCCATTGTGCGTTCCTGATCATCTGAGGACTTGCTATTTCGAATTCCCGGTGTAACGATCAAAAAATTTTGGCCCAGGTTTTCTCGGATCAATTGAGCTTCTATCGGCGAGGAAATGACTCCAGCGCATCCAGCTTTCTGCGCTTGCTTTGCACGCATCTTAACCAGGTCGGCAGTGCTCATTGTTATCCCAGTCATTTGAAGTGTTTCGTCATTCAAGCTCGTCAGTACAGTTACTGCCAGAATTGAAATGCCATTGGCGGCATCAACTGCTGCCTGCATGGTCTGGGGATCTGCATGGACTGTTAAAAATCGAATTCCGCGTCGGTTCAGATTTTTGACTGAGCGGTAGACAGTTTGAGGGATGTCAAACAACTTAAAATCTGCAAATACATGGTGCCCCATGTCTGTCAGTCGATCGATCACGTTCAGTCCTTCGCCACTAGCGATTAACTCCAGTCCGACTTTGAAAAATCTCACGCTGCCTTCTAACTCGGCAACGAGCTCGAGTGCTTGTCTGCCTGTGGGAACATCAAGCGCGACGATAAGTCTTTCGCTGACAGCGGTGTTGTTCATCGTTCGATGATCGTTACACTTCAAGATAATCAATAATCCCGTTTGCAGCTTCTCGGCCTTCAAAGACCGCTGTAACAACTAGGTCTGCACCTCGAACCATATCACCACCCGAAAAGACTTTCGGATTTGAAGTCTGGAATGGATAGGCACTGTTATGTTCAGCCTTGACTCGTAAAAATGAGTCAACTTCAATGTTGTAATCAGCAAACCAGTCTGGTGGACTCGGTCGAAAGCCAAATGCGATGATGACGCTATCGCATGGAATTAACTGCTCGCTACCTGGAACCGGTTGTGGCTGCTGACGACCACGAGCATCTGGCGCACCCAACTGCGTTTCGACAACCCTGACTTCTCTGACCTCGCTGTCTCCGAGAATTTCAATGGGTTGACGATTCCACAGAAACCGCACGCTTTCCTCTTTTGCGTGCCATACTTCACGCCGCGAACCTGGCATGTTCTCTTCGTCTCTGCGATAGACGCAAGTTACCCGATTGGCACCTTGACGAACTGCAGTACGCACACAGTCCATCGCAGTATCACCACCTCCCAAAACAACGACATTCTGATCTGCAAGGTCAATATAGGGCCAATCAACTGACTCCCAGCTTTCTACCTTGTGATTGTTTCCAATCAGATAAGGCAACGCTTCGTGAACGCCGGTCAATGTTTCGCCGGGAAATCCGCCTTTCATGTAGGTGTATGTACCCATACCCAGGAAAACAGCATCGAAATCCTGAAGTAAGTCTGATATCTGGATATCACGACCCACCTCGGTATTGAGGACGAATTCAACCCCCAATTCCTCCATGACCTCTCTGCGTTTAAGCACGATTCTCTTTTCAAGCTTGAAAGGTGGAATGCCGAAAGTGAGTAGACCTCCAATCTCAGAATAGCGGTCAAAAACCACCGCGTTGACTCCATTTCGAACGAGCACATCCGCACATCCCAAGCCGGCGGGTCCAGCTCCGACTACTGCGACCCGTTTACCAGTGGACTCGACATGGGAGATATCGGGCATCCATCCTTGATTGAATGCCTCGTCAGTGATGTATTTTTCAACTGAACCAATGGTGATCGCGCCGAAACCGTCATTCATGGTACAGGCGCCTTCGCAGAGCCGATCCTGAGGGCAAATTCTGCCGCATATTTCAGGTAGTGAGTTGGTTTGATGCGAAAGTTCAGCTGCTTCTAATAGACGCCCTTCAGAGATCAGATTCAGCCAATCGGGTATGTAGTTATGAACTGGACATTTCCATTGGCAATAGGGATTGCCGCAGGAGATGCATCGGGCTGACTGACTGGCAGCAGTGCCCGCATCATATTGCCGGAAAATTTCATCCCAGTGCTGAACGCGAAATTGGGCAGAATCCTTGGGCGGGTCCTGGCGCGGCAGGTTTACGAACTGAAAGTGCTGACTCATGACAGGTATCGAAAGCGTCAGGCAGCTTCGCGAAGCGTTTCCATCAAATCCTTGATGTGTGATGCTTTGGGTTTGATTAACCAGAATCGTCCGGCCAATTCATGGAATTCTTCGCTCACTGTTTGACCCCAACGACTGCCGGTTTCTTCCACATACTCATCAATCAACTCATGAAGATAGCTCAGATGCGGTTCCATGTCTTCATGGGTTAGGCGATGAATATCAATAAGCTCGTGATTGTAACTGTCAACAAAGACCCGTTCAAGATCGAGTACAAACGCAATCCCACCTGTCATTCCAGCACCAAAATTCACGCCGGTTTGCCCAAGTGACAGTACTGCGCCTCCCGTCATATATTCGCATCCGTGGTCACCGCAGCCCTCAAGTACCGCGATCGCGCCTGAGTTTCTCACTGCAAATCGCTCCCCTGCAGTTCCGGCGGCGAAAAATTTACCCCCGGTTGCACCATATAAACAGGTATTGCCGGCAATCGGAGTAAATCGGGTTTCCAACGGACTGTTTCTCGAAGGCATTAAAACAATCTTTCCACCCGCCATGCCCTTGCCGACGTAATCATTTGCGTCGCCTTCCAGATACAACTCGAGTCCCGCGGCATTCCAGGCTCCAAAACTTTGTCCAGCAACACCTTTGAATCTAGCTTTAATCGGTGAAGCGAGAACTGCGTTGGCCTTGGCAATTTCACCGGACAAGCGTGCACCAATGGAGCGATTGGTATTTTTTATTGGGTAGTGAAATTCGCCACCGGTTTCATCCAGTATGCGCGGCAAAGCATCCTTGACCATACGTTCTGCAAGAGAAGCCTGGTCCCAAGGTGTATTTCGAGCTTCAGTACAGCGGCGCGGAACATTATCTGGAACACTCGCTGTCGACAGAAGCGGTGCAAGGTTAAGACGCATTTGTCTGGCGTTTGTACCTGGTAGTATTTCAAGCAATTCGGGCCTGCCGATTACTTCGTCCAAACTGCGTTTCCCCATTGATGCGAGTATCTCGCGAACTTCGCTAGCGACAAAGCGAAAATACTGCACAACGCGCTCTTTAGTTCCAACAAAATGGCGTTCTCTGAGGTTGTCATTCTGAGTTGCAACACCCGTAGCACAATTGTTCAAATGACAGACTCGCAGGTATTTGCATCCCATAGCGAGCATTGGAGAAGTACCAAAACCGAATGAATCTGCTCCCAGAATGGCAGCTTTGACCACATCCAGTCCGGTTTTCAAGCCGCCGTCGACCTGCAGGCGCACCATGTGCCGAAGACCATTCATTCTGAGAGTCTGCTGCGTTTCAACCAGACCAAGTTCCCAGGGACTGCCGGCGTACTTAACTGATGTGATTGGACTGGCGCCAGTTCCACCGTCGTAGCCGGCGATTGTGATCAAATCAGCATATGCTTTGGTAACACCTGCGGCAATGGTGCCAACACCAGCTTCGGACACCAGTTTTACGGACACCAGGGCTTCCCGGTTGACCTGTTTGAGGTCAAAAATCAATTGTGCGAGGTCTTCTATTGAATAGATATCATGGTGTGGCGGTGGTGAAATCAACGATACGCCCGGTGAGGAGTAACGCAGTGATGCAATCATATCGTTGACTTTGTTTCCAGGTAACTGTCCGCCTTCTCCAGGCTTTGCACCCTGCGCAATTTTTATCTGCAGCACTTCGGCGTTCACCAGGTAGTGTGGAGTTACGCCAAATCGGCCCGATGCGACCTGTTTGATCTTTGAAGTACGGGATGTGCCGTATCGGTTTGGGTTTTCACCGCCTTCTCCGGAATTAGAGCGCCCTCCAATTTCATTCATGGCTTCGGCGAGCACTTCGTGAGCTTCCGGTGACAGTGCTCCCAGAGACATTGCAGCGCTGTCAAATCGAGACAGTATTGATTCGACCGGTTCGACCTCCGAGAGATCAACTGGGCTGTCAATTTCTGTACGAATTTTGAGGAGATCTCTCAGTACAGCGGGCGATCGACCGTTAATCAGTGCCGCCAACTTTTTGTAGTCTTCTGTATCCCCGCTCTGAACCGCAGTGTGGAGTGCGTGAACAACGTCTGGATGGTAGGCATGGTATTCACTGTCGTTTGCAAACTTCAGAAGACCGCCGTGTCGGATTGGTTTTCTGGGGTCCCAGGCAGCTTTCGCAAGAGCAATCTGATCTTTTTCGATGTCGTCAAAGTTGGTGCCTTGAATTCTGGAAACGGTGCCGGTAAAACAAAGATCAACGACTTCATCACTTAGCCCTACTGCCTCAAACAGTTGTGAGCCCCGATAACTGGCAACTGTTGATATCCCCATTTTCGACATAATTTTGAACAGGCCCTTTTTGATGCCCTGACGATAAGCGCGAATAGCTGAAAGTGAACGGGTTTCGCTGGCATTTTCGCCAACCATCTCTCTTACTGTGGAGTAAGCCAAATAAGGATAAATTGCAGTGGCGCCGTATCCGATCAGCACTGCGAAATGATGCGGGTCGCGGGCAGTGGCCGTTTCAACAATAATGTTAGCATCGCAGCGCAAACCATCTCGAATCAGTCGGTGATGAACGGCACCGGTGGCTAAAAGAGCATGGATAGGCAAAGTGGCCGAATCGATATTGCGATCCGACAGTGTGATGATCAGGAATCCAGATTTAACCGCTTCTGTAGCTTCATCGCAAATTCTTTCGATGGCGTTTCGTAGTCCCTCTTCAGCACGATAGACAATGTCAATTCGGTATACTCGGAAAGTTGGGTATTCCTGTTCCATCAATGTTTGAAATTTCCGTCCTGATAGTACCGGTGAACCGATTGTCAGCCGGACCGCTTGATCGCTTGATTCCTCAAAGAGTCCCATGGTTGCACCAATGGTGGATTCCAGCGACATCACGATTTTTTCGCGAAGAGGATCAATTGGAGGGTTGGTGACCTGGGCAAACTGTTGCCGAAAATAATCGTACAGCGAACGAATTTGTGTAGACAGCACTGGTAGAGGTGTATCGTCACCCATGGACCCAACGGCTTCCAGTCCGAGTTCACTTAGAACGCGAATTACCTGTTCCTGCTCTTCATAAGACAGGTTGAACAATTTTTTGTAAATTTTTCGTTCAAACGGATTTAGCTTGATGCTCAGGTGGGAGTAGTCAAGCAAACGGGTTAACAATCGTAGCTGTTGCTGCTTTAACCAGCGATTGTACGGTTGTCTGTTTGCCATCAATTGATTGATGTCATCGGGGAGCAGCAGTTCACCTGTACGAGTATCTGCGGCAACCATTTCTCCTGGTTTTAATCGGCCTTTTTGAACGATGTCCCTTTCCTCGTAGTCATACACACCGATTTCTGTACACAGGGTGATATACCGGTTTTTGGAAATGACATATCTGGCGGGTCGAAGGCCGTTTCGGTCCATGACACATGCTGCGTAGCGACCATCGGTCAATACGATGCCAGCGGGCCCGTCCCAAGGTTCAGAATGCAGAGAATTGAAACTGTGAAACGCGCGCAGATTTGGTTCAATTACGTCGACGTTCTGCCAGGCTGGTGGTACTAGAATTTGCATGGCTCGGAAAATATCCATACCGCCCGAGATGAGAAAATCCAGCATGTTGTCAAGACTCGCAGAATCTGATGAGTCGAAATCAACAAGCGGCAGCAGTTCTTCAATGTTTTCATGCAAAGAATCGGTAAACTTTCCGCTTCTTGCGACCGCCCAGTTGCGGTTGCTTTGAATGGTATTGATTTCGCCATTATGGGCGAGCATGCGAAACGGTTGAGCAAGGTGCCATGTTGGGGCTGTGTTGGTCGAAAACCGTTGATGAAATACTGCAAGCGATGATTCGAGTTCCGGATCTTTAAGTTCTGGAAAAAATACCGTAAGGTAATCCGGCATGACCAGTCCCTTGTAGACGATTACTTTTGAGGACAGGCTGCAGATATAGAATTGAGAGTCAGTTTGTGAAATTCTATTTTCCGAGACGCGTCTGGCAGAGTAAAGCCGGCGCTCAAACTGATCTGTGGAGAGATTATTTGGCGCATTGACAAATATCTGCTCAACATGCGGCATAACTTTAAGAGCTGCATCGCCAAGCGCTGCCTGGTCGGTGGGAACGACTCGCCAACCAACCGGTACCAAAGCTTTTCTCTTGAGTTCTTCTTCAACTATTTGTCGGGCGTGATTGGCCTTTTCAGGGTCTGGGCTCTGAAAGATCATTCCAATCGCAAATTTCCTGGAAAGGGAGATATTTTCGACCATTGCGGCATTACGGAAAAATCGGTCAGGAATTTTTAACAGTAGACCGCAACCGTCCCCGGTTTTACCATCGGCAGCAATCGCACCGCGATGTGTCAGGTTGGACAGTGCTTTGACCGCTGTCTGCACCAGCCAATGTGAAGGCATACCGTCCATATGGGCAATTAGGCCAAAGCCACAGCCGTCCTTTTCAAACTGCGGGCGATATAAACCGGTATCGTGTTGTTGCTGATAATTTTTCAATGGGCAAAACCCAGCCAATGCATCGGTAGTGAATTGCTTGTTGGATAGTCTGCTGCGATTTTTTCGCTGAGTATCCAACTGTTTGGTTAAGCGCTTACGCGAGCGGTGAGTCTGGCGTTAGTACAATGCTGCCGACTAAATTTTACGACAGAGTAACGAAAATCAGCGATTTTCGACTGCATTTTGATCAGAGTATGAATCAATTAATAGCGGGTTTGGTCAACATTGGCGCTTGTTGACAATCAGTTAAGTTGCTAAGTTCCAATTGAAATATCTTGAAATTCATGACCCGCCGTTGCAAGATTTACACTTTCAGTCATTTTTAATTTCATTGAAATTTGTCAAATGAGATTTGACCGACTTAAAACAAAAACTGCTAGTCCAAGTGACCGAATCAGTTCGAGTTTCGTCTGACGATTTCAGTGAGCATTCCCTCCAATATTGGCATTGGGTAATCATCAATTACGGTAGCCTTTCCTATTCCTTTTAGAACTATGAATCGAATTTTTCCGGCTTCGACTTTCTTATCGACAGCCATGGCATCCAAAAAGTCACTTTCTGTCATACCAGTTGGTGGTAGAACCGGCAGTTTGAAGCGACGAATAACTTGTTCGACTCTTGATTGCTGCTCCGAGTCAATCAGGTTCAAACGACGTGAAAATTCTGCTGCGATAACCATGCCCACAGCAACGGCTTCACCATGTAGCCAGCTCTTGTAGTTCAGTTTGTTTTCAATTGCATGGCCGAATGTGTGTCCGTAATTAAGCAATGCCCTCAGGCCTGATTCTCTTTCATCAAGTTCAACAACTTCTGCCTTATTTGCGCAGGAGCGTTCAATCGCATAGGTAAGAGAATCTAAATCCCTGGCCAGCAAACTGTCGACATTGTCTTCCAGCCAATCGAAAAACTCAGGATCTCGAATCAAGCCATACTTGATCACTTCAGCAAGACCGGCCAGGAGTTCGCGTTCCGGAAGTGTCTTCAAGGTATCAATATCAGCGACCACACACTTTGGTTGGTAGATCGCTCCAATCATGTTTTTCCCTAGGGGGTGGTTTACTCCCGTCTTCCCGCCAATCGAAGAATCGACCTGTGCGAGCAGGGTTGTTGGAACATGAATGTAGGGTATGCCGCGCTGATAGCACGCAGCAGCGAATCCTGATATGTCTCCAACAACACCACCGCCAAGCCCAATAATCGTTGTCTTGCGATCACAAGGAATTGATAGCATGTGATCAAATATCTGGCTGACTGAAGTCAAATTTTTGTAAATCTCACCATCTGGCAACTGGAATTCTTCAACCAGAGCAAACTGGCCTATAGTCTTGGAAATCGCGTTTGCGTATAAGGGTGCAACGACTTCATTGCTAATGACTACCACCCGGTTTCCGGTCACATGCGATTGAAACAATTCGACATTTTGGAGCAGATCGCGGCCGATATGAATCGGGTACTTTCGATCATCAAGATTTACTGTAATTGTCTTCATTGATTGATTAAGTATTCCTCAATATTCTTGGTTAGTGATTCTACCGATTGATTATCCGAGTTCACTACATAGTCCGCCTCTGCGCGATAAAGAGGTTCGCGTATTTTCATCAATTCAGAGAGTTTTTCGATGGGCCTTTCTGGATCAAAGTTTGGTCGGTGTTTACGGTTTCTGATACGCAGATATTGCTGGGTTGGGGTTGTATGAAGATATATGACAATTCCATTCCGCATCATTCGTCGATTGGTTTCTGACAGAATTGCGCCACCGCCAGTCGAAATGACTGTACCGCTGAGACAGCAGTATGCTTCAAGTGCCTTAGTTTCACGCTTTCTGAATCCGGTTTCGCCCTCCTGCTCAAAAATATTTGTTATTGACTGACCTGTCATCTTTTCGATCTCGTGATCAATGTCGACAAAGTTTAGGTGCAGTCGTTTTGCCAGACGGTTTCCGACCGTCGTTTTTCCGGCACCCATTGGTCCGACCAGAATGATCATCGGGTCAGATAGTCGATAGGACGCGATTCTTTGTTCTAAATGAGATTTATCACTCACGGCGGTAAAAAATAATTCGGATGTATCAAATAGGCCGAGCTAATCAATAAGAATCGTATCGCAGGACACGTATCTAGCCATTTTATTCATTAAGCAAAGTGCGGTGTTCAAGTGAATCAATTTGCGAGTGGCTTCCGAAAAGCTGAATTGAATTTGTAGAATCTTTACTGACTAATTTCGTCGTAATTTGATCATCAGAGAAGTGCGAATGGCAATTCAGAGTGAGACATAATGTCGATTTGCAGGTTATTTGTTGATTAATTGACAATTCTATGTGTGTTTACAGTTCTTCAAACTTCAAATTACTTATTTTTGCAGTATTGGTAGCTTCAGTTACTCTAGCTGTGAGTAATTCAGCGTACGCTCATGGAGGTGGTCCGGTTTACGAGAAACGGCATGTTTACATGAATGAACTAGGCGATATTATGAAAGCGTTCGGAAAATATGTGAAACGGGGTGAGGGTGATTTAGCGAATTTAAGACAAAAAGCGGCCAGAATCATCGAACTGGCCCCAGAACTTCCGTCACACTTTCCGCCAGATACCGGATTGAATCACAACAAAGAGAGTCAGGCGAAGCCAATCATCTGGGAAAAATGGGATGACTTTATTTCCGCTTCGGAGCGGTTGATTGATCTTGGAATGGGTTTGGAAGCTGCATTCTCGTCCGAAGATGAAGCTCAAATATCGGCAGCAGTTAAGCAAATGGGTGAAGAAGGCTGTCGTGGTTGTCACTCGCAATTTCGCATAAAAAAGAACTGACATCAACAGTCTGAAGAGTACAGTGTTAAAAAATTCGCGATTCTAGACGCATAAATCCCATTTTTACAAGGTAGTAAAGATTAGTCATTGTTAAAAAATAAAATCCGTATCGGTAAAGATCCTGTTCTTCGTAGTATTATTCAAGTCGGAACGTTGGCAAATTTAGCGGAGTAAAGTTGATGTTCGTGAAAGCGCATAAAAGGCATGGTGCAGCCGGAGTTCTTTCTATTGCTTTGAGCACGGTCAGCAATCTCTTCATGATGGCGCTGGCAGTGGTTGTCATTGTGGTGATGCTGCTATTGCCCGGTTTGCCAGACATTGAAACAATCAAGACTCTCCAACTCAAGGTGCCTCTTCGCATCTATTCTGGCGACGGGCTTTTACTGGGAGAATTTGGTGACCAGCGGCGAATACCCATCAAGATTGCCGACACACCGCCGGCACTGATTGCCGCAGTGCTTGCTGCGGAAGATGATCGTTATTATCAGCATGCCGGTGTTGACTATCGCGGTGTGTTGCGTGCAATGTACGCCAACTTCGTTTCCGGAAGCAGGGCACAAGGCGCCAGTACTATTACCATGCAGGTCGCTCGGAATTTCTACCTGACTAAAGAGAGAACCTATCTTCGTAAGGCACGAGAGGCTCTACTTGCTCTACGGTTGGAGCAATACCTGACCAAAGATGAAATTCTGGAGCTGTATCTGAACAAAATATTTCTTGGACACCGTGCTTACGGATTCGGTGCGGCAGCCAATGTCTATTATGGCAAGCCGCTTGGTGAACTTGACATTCCTCAGTATGCGATGCTTGCAGCATTACCGAAGGCACCATCTAGTGTTAATCCGCTGAGCAACCCGATAGATGCAAAAGCAAGACGCAATTACATACTCGGTCGAATGCGAGATTTGGGATTCCTTTCCCCGATCGAATACAGCGACTATGTCGAAACAACACTGACAGCGGAACTGCACATTTCTGAAGTGGAATTGAAGGCTCCTTATGTTGCCGAACAGATTAGAAGAGAGATGTTTGATCGTTTCGGTGAGGCGGCCTACGAAGACGGGTATAGCGTCTATTCGACAATCGTTTCCACAAATCAACTGGCGGCTAGTCAGAGTCTGCGCGAGGGATTGATTCAGTACGACCGGCGTCACGGTTTTCGCGGTCCAATTCGAAACTGGGATCTTGATCAACTGGGAACAACGGAACAAATCTACGACGTACTGCGACATGTTGAACCGAGTCAAGACATCATTCCCGTCATCATTACAGAGGTGCACGAGGACCGTGTAACTGCAGTAGACAAGTCATCCGAGACGATTACCATTCCATGGGAGAATATGCAGTGGGCGAGACGCTATCAGTCCGCTCGCCTGCTTGGTCCAAAACCTAAAACTCCGAGTGATGTTCTTAATCTCGGCGATATTGTGTTCGCACGGCTGGTTGAAGATACTGGCTGGACGATGGTGCAAATTCCCGACGTGAACGGCGCGATTATCTCAATTAATCCAAGTAATGGCGCCGTATTGGCGATGGTGGGTGGATTCGACTACTACCTGGATAAGTTCAATCGCGCGACTCAGGGCAAGCGTCTGATGGGGTCCACAATAAAGCCTTTTGTCTACTCTGCGGCAATTGACAACGGGTTTACTTCAGCAAGTTTGATCAGCGGTGCTCCGATTGTGGTCGAAGATCAGCAATCTGAAATATTGTGGCGTCCGCAAAACTATAGTGGCAAGTTCACTGGAGAAACACGCTTACGGGAAGCGCTTGCGAGATCGTTGAATCTGGTTTCGGTTAGACTGATTCGAGGTTTGGGTATAGATACGACCGTCAATCACATTTCAAAATTTGGATTTGATCGAACGTCGCTTCCTAGTGGGTTTTCTCTCGCGCTGGGTTCAGCTGAGGAAACACCGTTAAATGTGGTCACTGGCTTTGCAGTATTTGCCAATGGAGGTCATGTCGTTGAACCTTATTTTATTGACATTGTTAAAGACCAGTATGACAGGGTTGTATTGCGCGGCAAGACCACAGAGGTCTGCAGTGGTTGTCTCTTTCAAACGGACTCAGAAAACGAGAAGTCGCAGACACTTTCTCAGACTCCTGTCAAGCGCGCCAAAAGAGTAATTTCCAGCGCAAATGCCTACATAATGACCGATCTTTTGCGCGGCGTAGTTCGAGATGGGACTGGGCGTCGGGCTCTATCGCTCAATCGAGCAGATCTTGCTGGAAAAACCGGCACCACCAATGATTTTGAAGATGCGTGGTTTTCCGGATTCAACGCGGAAATTGCAACAACTGTCTGGGTCGGATTCGATAAGCCAGCTGATTTGGGTCGGAATGAACACGGTTCCGGATTGGCACTTCCGATATGGATAGACTACATGAAAACCGCGTTGGAGAATATGCCGGAATCGCATCTTGAACCTCCGGACAACATTGTCACACAATTTATCGATGTAAAAACTGGAGAAGCTGTACCTGAGGATAGCTCTGATGCACTCCGGGAGTCGTTTATTGCTGGAACTCAACCGATACTGGATATTGCTCACGTCAGTCTGAATTCTGAAGCATCTCAGCAGTCAGATGCCAGTGAAGAATCAACTGAAAGCCAACTTTTTTAACTCCACCGCACAGATTCGTCGTGCCAAAGTCAGCAAGTCGCCTGCGCCGTTCACTACGCTATGAAGCTGCACGAATCATGGCGGATGAGGGGGTGCGTGATTTTAGAATTGCAAAGGAAAAAGCCTGTTCAAGGCTTGGTGTTTCGACGCATAGATCCATTCCAACCAATCTGGAAATTGAGAATGCGCTTGAGGAACAGTTATCGATTTTTACAACTAACAGAGATACTGAGCGTAGGCGGTACCTGGAAACAGCGTTGTCTATTATGGATTTGGTTTCTGAGTATTCACCTAAACTGACCGGTGCGGCAGTAACCGGAGTGATCACATCAGTCAGGCCAGTTGAAGTTCACGTCTTTCCCTCAACGGTTGAAGAAGTTTGTGTGTTGCTGTATGAGGCGGAGGTGCCGTATGATCAAATTGAGAAACGCAAGCGATTCGCAGGTAAGCGTTTTGAAAACATTCCAGGCTTTGAGTGGACTGCCTCTGAAGTAGATGTTGAGCTTTTTTGCTTCTTGCCAGAGAAGCCGTATCCACCGCTAAGTTCGATTACTGGCAAGCCAATCCGCAGTGTCTCTCGGAAGAAGGTAAGAAGATTGCTGGAGTGATAGCTTCAATACCCAGTAGTTCTCAATTTGAAACGGTGTTGCAGTCTGATTCTATGCACCTTTCAATCGCCATTGTTGTTCCAAACGAAATTGAAATACTTCCCGAGAGCCAAACGTTGGCATGACGTCCATCTTGCAATTAGGAACCGTTCTTAATTTTTGAAATTTCCTCCGTAGACAATAGCGTTGCCGCTCGAATAAATTCATCCGAAGAACCAAGCTGAATCAACCGCTTTGCCGTTTCATAAGCGGTCTCTCTGCGGCCTTGTTCAAGTCCTATCTTTCGGCCCTTTCTGGCGGCAGAGTCGACTGTCTCATTCGACAAATCTTCCAATAATTCCAATTCATGCTGCATATATTCATCTCCCGGGTGCATCTTCCTCACCCTGCGTACAACCGTCATTTTATTCACTTTACTGACATTCACAAAATACTCCCTCAAACTGGCCGACAATTCGCGCTGCTGACTGTGCGGCAACACCCGAATCTCATCCATCCACTGCGCATAATCGCTCGCATCAGCCTCCCATATCTCTGACATCACCCGCAACACCACTCGCTCCACCAGCGGCAACTCCGACAGGCGTCCCTCTATATCCGGCTCGCGCAGACTCAACTCAATCGCCTCAAAATCCACCAGCCTTTGACCGAAACACGCCATGAACTCCCCCGGCAGACTGGCATGCTGAAACGCATGAAAACTCTTCTTCCTGCGCCAGGGCTTCCGACCATGATAAATCAGAATCGGCAGCACCACCCTGGCACCATCCTTGTACAGCCTGGCAACATACCACAGTATCTGTGACATCACCTGTCTGTAAGGATGACTTTTATGTTCAACCACGACGCTGACCGTGAGCTGCTCGCCGTCTTTCAGCCTCACCGATGCAACCAGCTCAGAGTGAATGCCCCGAAGAGAAGCGGGATCGGTCAGGTTGCCGGATTCCACCCGCAGGGTGTCAAGGTCAAACAGCTCAAGCTCCTCGGGGCTTAAGGCCAGCTTCAGAAGGGATGAGACGGATTCGGGCGTTCGAAAATGGCCTGAGAAAAAGTCGTTGTGCCAGGTGCTGCGGGTGCGGCGCTTCTCCGGCGGACGCGAAGGATCTCGCATGAATATTCTCCTACGAATATGATGTTGTTCGTTATTGTTCCGCGACACGCCTGCAAGGTTACGTGCCGACAGGACGGCAGCCAGTTTTATTGAATTCTAAGCTTTGTCGTCAGAGTGACATTTTACCCGATGCATTCATCGATGCAATCGTACACACAACCATTCCACCGGCAATGGTGGTCTAAGGGCATCTTCGCATACGTGACCCTGCCATAGAGTAGATATATATTGCGCGATTTACAGGTTCTGCTAGCGTCATGTTTTGGTAGCTTGGGGTCGGAAAATAGAACTAAGTCAACCTGAAACATCTGGACTAATTTTGGTACTTCCGTTGACTGACATTCCTCAACCTAGCGGTACTGGTTGAGGACACAGAGTTGTTCAACAAGCCATAGATCGATTTTGAATCACCGCGACAGGCTGTTGCGATGGTGAACTGAAATGAAGTATTAGGCGCTTTTCGCTCTGCGTATAGCGGTTGTATTTTTTTTCCTGGATGCTGTACGCTTCTTGGGTTTGCTTTTTCTTTTCTTCTCAAGCAATTCCATGCAGGTTTCGAGAGTTAACTCAGAAGCAACCAGAGAAGGTGGAACACTGGCATTGGTTTTACCGTCTGTTACGTAGGGTCCGTATCGTCCATCTAGAACCTGAACTTTTGAGTCTTTAAATGATTTTATGGTGGAGCGCTGCCCCTTTCTCAGGCCAGCTTTTGATTTAGAGGCATTGATGACGTCGATTGCGCGTTCAAGTGTGACTGTCGTAGGATTGTCAGTTTTACTTAGGCTCACATTGAATTTGCTTCCATCTGCGCGTATTACCGACAGATAGGGCCCAAATCGACCACGGTTGGCGAGAACTTCTTTAAACTCATCAGATTTTCCCAAACTACGCGGCAATTTTGGCAGAAGAAGAATTGATTCAATGTCTTCAATCGTAGTGGCAAAGGGGTCAATATCGCTGTCCAAGTTGAAAAATTCAATTTTCCCCTCATCATCAGTACAAGTGAAATAAAGCCCGTAGCGACCAGACTTTATTTCAACGACTCTTCCATCTCGCGTTTTCTCATTCAAGGTGCGAGGTAGTACTGGACTCCTGAACTGTTTAACAGCATCTTCAAACGAAACTGAACCTGGATCCGTTCCTTTTGGCAGTGGTCGAAACATTGGCTTCTCCGCATCGGTTCTTCGGCCCAACTGAAGGAAGGATCCTCCGTTTCTTACCTTGACAAGAAGTTCGCGTTCGCTGTCTGGGTCTTCACCTAGACTGATTTCATAGGCAGGGGCCTTGAGTTTCGTTTCTAGTTGGGCTGAAAAGTCCTTCCAAAATTCGCCAAGCACGGACAACCGATTAATTTCACCCCGCGCAATTTCGTCCAGTTTGTCTTCTACTGTTCCGGTAAACCCGTAGTCAACATACCTTGCAAAATGCTGATTCAGATAATCTACGACTATGCAACCGAGGCTTTCAGCATAAAAACTCTGCTGTTCGACAGTGACGTAATTGCGATTTTGCAGTTTCGTGATGATTGTCGGCCAAGTAGACGGCCTGCCGATACCGAATTCTTCCAGTTGTCTGATGAGGCTGCCAGTGGTATAGCGCGGCGGCGGTTTTGTGAAGTGTTGTTCAGGCTTAATTTGCTTAACCGGGACTAATTCACCTTCTTCAAGGTGAGGTAATGTACGATTGATTTCGGAATCGTTGTCCCGATCTGCTGAAACTTTCGAGACTGCCTGCCAACCGGCATATTTGAGAGTGGAACCAGTTGAGTGAAATCGATGTTCTGCCACTACCAAATCGACCGACACCTGATCAAGGATGGCATCGTTCATTTGTGATGCGACAGTGCGTTTCCAAATGAGATCATAGATGGCAAACTGCTCTCCGCTCAAGGACGACCTGACTTTATCAGGAGTGAGATTAACATCGGTTGGCCGGATTGCTTCGTGTGCCTCCTGTGCCGTTTTTGATTTGGTTTTGTAAATACGAGCCGATTTTGGAATGTGCTGACTACCGTAAGTTTTACTGATGTACTCGCGAATCTGTCCTGTTGCCAGAGTAGACAAAGTTAGCGAATCAGTACGGGTATAGGTGATCAATCCCGTCTGTACTCCATTAATTTCGAGACCTTCATAGAGTTTCTGGGCAATTCGAGTCACATCGTCCGCACTTCTTTTCAATCTTTGTGTAGCACTCTGTACAAATGTGGAGGTTTTGAATGGTGGTGGCGGCCTTTTCTTCAGATCTTTTCGGTTAATCTTTGCAACTTTGAGTTTTCGCTCTGATTGTTCCAACTCCATTTCGATCGATGCAACAGCAGAGTCTGCTGCTTCTTGGTTGGAAATCTCCTGCTTCGCGAGCTTTTTACCGCTCAAGTAAGTCAGTTGAGCAACAAAATTGTTCAAACCATCAGAACTTTCTTTGCTCAGTTCAACCCCAATTGTCCAGAATTCAACGGGTATGAACTGATTAATTTCTCGCTGTCTTTCAACAATAAGTCGCAATGCAGGACTTTGTACCCGACCAGCAGAGATATGGGGAGTGCGAAGTTTCCGAATGAGAAGTGGCGACAGATTAAATCCGACCAATTGGTCAAGCGCATCTCGGGACTGCTGTGCTTCAACTAAATTTTCCGAAATTTCGCCCGGATTCGAAAGGGAATCCAGTACTGCATTACGGGTAACTTCGTAAAAGACAATGCGGTGCACTTCTTTGCCTTTTAAAACGCCACGCTTAACAAGGTAGTCTTTTACATGCGCTGAAATGGCTTCCCCTTCTCGGTCAGGGTCAGTTGCCAGGTACAACCGGTCGGCTGATTGCATGGCTTTCTCAATCTGTTTGACTGCGCTGCGTTTGGAGTCAATCAGTTGATATTCATGCTTGAAGTCATTATTGACATCTACCTTGTGCGACTCATATATGTGTCCACCTGTGGCTAATATTCTGTATACGCCTTCAGATTTGGAGCCGTTATTCAGATATTTGCCAATTGTTTTCGATTTCGCTGGTGATTCAACGACGACAAGATTAATCATTGAGAGCAGTTGCTAAAATATGATCGAAGAAAAGTGGGTGGATGGCTTCGCTTTTTATATATTAATTCGTGAGAGTTTTCGTAACACTAAAAATTTGGCATCCGACCTGGAATTGATCAACGAGAAATATTGATTAACCTTCCGACTATATTTCAAACCCATCCGGAGTGAGCCGGTCCGGAGAATAACTGCAATCCAATGGCTGTACTAGACATTCTTGTTTACCCCGACCCTAAGTTGCGTCGCGTCGCTGAACCAGTCGATGATTTCAATTCAGAAATTAAAGACATAGTCAGGGACATGGCTGAAACCATGTATGCGGCACCTGGAATAGGACTGGCTTCCATCCAGGTGGGGATTCCACACAGTATCATTGTCATCGACGTATCCGATGATCACAATGATCTGAAAGTTCTCATTAATCCTGAAGTGATTGATTCGGACGGTGAGCAGATTATTGAAGAAGGTTGTTTGTCGTTTCCGGGATATTTTGCACAGGTCAAACGGGCAGAATGGATACGCTTTCGAGCCCAGAACACGCAGGGAGAAACGTATGAAACCGAAGCGGAAGGCTTGTTTGCAGTATGCGTTCAACATGAAATTGATCATTTGAGCGGCAAACTGTTTACAGACTATCTGTCCCGATTAAAACGTCAGCGAGTCACCAAACAATTTCAAAAGGCAGCCCGGCAACGCCAACGCGACATGGCACGTAGAGTCGGTTAAATTTCGCTTCAAATTTGGAGCGTGAATTGCGTGACGTCTGTCAATGTAGTTTGAAGTTATGAACAGTCTGCGAGCCATATTCGCTGGTACACCAGAATTTGCAATACCGAGTTTGCAAAGTCTGATCAAAAGCAACTTTGAAGTCGTTGCAGTGCTCACTCAGCCAGACAGGCCAAAGGGTCGAGGCCGAAAACTGACTGCACCACCAGTCAAGCTTTTTTGCGAAGATCACGGAATTCAAGTTCTTCAAACCCATCGCATTACAGACGAACTGATAGACGAACTCGAAAGTTTGGCGCCAGATGTGATGGTTGTCGTTGCTTTCGGACTTTTACTGCCGGTTGAATTACTGCAACTGCCAAAGTATGGATGCATTAATGTGCATGCGTCACTACTTCCCAAATGGCGCGGTGCTGCACCGGTTGCGCGTGCAATTGAAGCAGGGGACAGAAAAACTGGGGTAACGATCATGCACATGGATGTCGGGCTTGACACAGGGCCGATGCTGTCGCAGGTTGAGTGTGCAATTCAGATGGATGATACGACGGAGACGTTACAGCAAAAGTTGGCTGTGTTGGGTTCTCAAGAATTGATGAAAGCCCTGAATTCACTGCCTCAAAAACTGAAGGAGTCGTCACCGCAAATGGAAAGTCTGGCGTCCTATGCTGCAAAACTTACAGTTGCCGAATCATTCATCGACTGGAATTTATCGGCCGATGAAATTGTTCGTAGAGTGCGCGCCTATAACCCCTGGCCAATTGCGAGAACAATTTATCAAGGAATGGGAATTCGAATTTGGTCGGCACAGGTCTGCACACACGAAGGGATAGCCACCCCCGGTAAAGTGATTGAATGCTCCAGCCGTGGTGTGATAGTTGGTGCTGGACATGATGCTGTGAATATTTTGTGTTTGCAGCGCAATGGCAAAAGAAGAATGAGAGTCCAGGAATTTCTGTCGGGATGCCCGATATCGCCAGGTTCAACATTTGGGCATGGGCCGAAATTGGACTGATCAATGTCCCAAGCGCAAAATCCACGAACAATTGCTGCGGTTGCAGTATTTCGTGTGGTATTTCGGGGTCGACAACTGAATCGGGTTCTTGAACATGCACTGGATCAAGCGAATTCTGAAGATCGGGGAATTATCACGGAGTTAACCTACGGAGTCGTAAGGTGGTTCTGGCTACTTGAGCACCAATTAAACCAGCTGCTTACTCGTCCGGTTCGTCGTAAAGACCAGGATGTACTATGCCTCCTATGTGTGGGTCTTTATCAGTTGAAGTTCATGAGAATCCCACAATACGCGTGTGTATCTGAGACTGTTGATGCGACCGCTGACCTTGGAAAGCCTTGGGCACGCGGGCTTGTCAATGCCGTTTTACGAAAATACTTGAGTAGCGAAGATCAGTTTAAACCAAACGGTTTGGCGGATCATTATCGCTACTCTCATCCTGAGTGGATTGTTGATCTCATCAAGCAGGAGTGGCCGGAATATTGGGAGGAAATCCTGCGCGCCAACAACTGCCGTCCGAAAATGACGCTGCGACTGAATGTGAACAAAACCGGTGTGTCCGAGTATCTTGACACCCTGAAAGAAAACCATATTCTTGCAAGTGTCGATGAGACCTCCCCAGTAGCGCTTCAGCTTGCAAAGCGTATCGGTGTTGAGAAATTACCCGGATTTAATTCAGGTGTAGTATCGGTACAGAGTTCAGCCTCGCAGTTGGCTGCACTATCGATGGAACTGGCACCGGGCCAAAGGGTGTTGGATGCCTGTTCTGCCCCAGGTGGCAAACTCGTTCACATGCTTGAAATTGAACCGGAATTGGAAGAAATTGTAGCAATCGATATTGATCAGGCGCGCACGGCTGAGATTGTAGATAATTTGAGCAGAGTGCAAAATGATGTTCAAGTCATCACAGCTGACGCTGCGCGCCCCGACGAATGGTGGGATGGAATACCATTTGATCGAATTCTGGTTGATGCTCCATGCTCAGCTCTCGGAGTAGTCAGCAAGCATCCGGATATCAAGCATCATCGGAAGCCTGCGGACCTTGACCGGGTCGTCGAACAACAGTGCCACTTGCTTGAAGGGCTGTTGCCGCTCTTGAATCGAAATGGGAAACTTCTGTACACAACTTGTTCAATACTGGCTCGTGAGAATGATGGTCAGATTGAAGCCGTTCTACGCAACCATCCAAACATTAGCATTGATCAATTGCCTCCGTCTCTTGGGCACAAAACGCGCTACGGTCGACAGCGGCTGCAGGACGATGCGGGTGGAGATGGGTTCTACTATGCGAGGTTGAAAAACTAATGAGTCGGAGAGTCCGATTGACGGTTCGAAAGAGTTGTATAGGCAAAATCGCCCGGTTCATTTCGTTGTTTGCGCTCTGCATGACGGCGTCACCTTCATTTGGATTTTCCATTGTGTCTACTGAAGCCTTGCTTGATTCTGATACATTGGTGACCGTCGTTGTAGATTCCCAAATCGAACTTTCAGAGGATGTGCTTGAAGCGTTTAAATCAAGCATTCCGATTACTATTCAGACCACGATTAAGATCTACCAGGTACGAAATAATCTTTGGGACAAACTCATTCATGAATACGTCACCCGAGATGTACTCAGTTACAGAAGTCTGTACCGAGACTATTTACTGAAATCCGCTGATCGAAATGTAAATGGTGGCTACACCTCGCTTGAGGCGATGCTGGAAGCACTTGGCAGACAACGAACTCATAAAGTCGAATTGGCTGAAGACACTCTCAATACCGACCGCTCTTATGTTGGGAAAGTAAGAATTTCGATTGATCGGTCAGCATTGCCTTCCGTCATGCGACTGCCTGTGTTTTTCAATGATGCTTGGCGTTTGAAGAGCGAACGGGTGAAATTCGACATCAAGTGACACAAATTTTCGTTAAGCGCTTTTACACAATTGCATTAGCACTGGCAACAGTGCTGTTTCTTTTCGTAATGGTGCAGTTGGGTGCCGTGATTTCAGATACGGCACTAGCTGATTTGATCATTCGGTACGATGCAGAACTGCTGGTCGCCAACCTGGTTGCTGCGATTCTGTTTCTCCTGTTGATTGGTATGTCTGCCTATCAGCTTATTCGAGAGTACAGGCGACGCGAACCAGGCACTCAACTGGCACTACGAATTCTGCGAAACATCGCCCTAATTACATTTTTCTCGATGGCTGTAGTTTACGTATTTTCCTTTCTTGCTTTGAGCCGTGGAATCGACAACTGGTTTGAACTTCAGGTGGGTGAAGCTGTCGAGGAAGCTAATCAGTTGCGAGTCCTTGTTTTCGATTCGTTTGAGACGAGAATAAGAAATGAGTTGGATGATGTGGTTGAGGAACTTGCAAAACTGCTTCTCCAGCAAAGTGGCGAGGGGATACCTGCTGTATTCAGTAATCGTCAAACTGATGAATCAGCCACTGGTTCATTTATTGCAATGGAACATACAATTTCGAACGAAGAGGAGTTCAGTTTCACAGTGATTGTGGGTTCGCAGGCGCCTGACACCCCGGTTGCTGAAAACGAGATCGCTGAACCTGCGACTCTAAGCGAAAGAATCTTTGAGCTAATTTTTCGAGCGAGTCAGTCTGCCGACTATGAAGAAATCACCTACTTTGAAGATCTGACTCGTGCGGAAGGAATGGTTGTTTCCAGTAGTACGAGAACGGAATCTCTGTTGCCAGTTCAACCAAGCCAGCGATTAATTGAGCAGTTTTTTCTCGACCCTGATCCCATGTCGTCTCTGGAATCATCAAGTGTCGAAGATTCTGGGGAACGTCCAGCTCAGTCAGAAGAACCAGGGCGCGATCGACGGTCAGGCTGGGAACTATACCATGGAGAAGATGGCAGTGCGCTGCTTCGCATGCTGATCCCAATTCCAATTGCAGGTCCGACGCATCAGCACTATATACAGGTGCTGACAACTTTGCCGTCAAGCTCTCAACGACTCGCCGAACGGATCAGTCAATTGAATGAAAGACATGAACGCCTGGAATACCTTAGAAATCCACTGAAAATCAGTTTTGTATTTGCCCTAACTTTTGTTACGCTTTTCGTTATGTTGCTTGCTACGTTAGCAGCCATTGGATTAACTCGCCACTTGGTCGAACCCATTCGTACATTGCTTGAAGGTACAAAGGCGGTTGCTGAGGGTCGATACGAGAGTCTTCAGCACACAACCGTTCGGGATGACTTTGGGGTTCTGGTTAACTCGTTTAGCGAAATGACACGGCGCATCAAAGTGTCGCAGGAACAAATCAGTCAAAGTCGTTTGCTTGCCGAAGAGCACAGTGCGTATCTTGAGATTGTGCTCGAGCATCTGTCTTCGGGAGTCATGTTTTTTGACCGGGATCAGCGACTAACGAACATCAACTTGGCAACTGAGAGCATTTTAGGCATTAACGCAGCGGAATTAATCGACGACCGCTTAAGCGCTATGATTGAACGATGGGACACTTACTCTCCTCTTTTTGAATCAATTGCTGGAGGAATAGATAGAAAGGACTCCGAATGGAGTGATACTGTCAAGCTCCACTCTCGACAGGGCGATCAAATTTTGGCTTACAGTGGAACCAAGTTGCCAATTCCCGCCAGCGCATCAGCAACTCACGTTGTGGTTGTCGAAGATATTACCGCCTTGGCCGAGGCTCAGCGGGGTGAAGCGTGGAAGGCTGTTGCACAGCGAATGGCGCACGAAATGTTAAATCCTCTACAACCGATTCAGCTGGCTGTTGATCGTATTCAGTACAAAACCGATGCCACTCTGACCGACGAGCAGCGGCAATCTCTTGAACTTTCATTTGCTGCGATTGGTCGGCAATTGAACACCCTGCGACGTATTGTCAAGGACTTCCAGAACTATTCCAAACCGATAGAACTGCAGTTGTCTTCACTGAAATTGAATGAATTGATTCGTGAAGTGACCGAACTGCACGAAAAAAACGAACAGATCGAACAAATTTTTTTGCAGCTTGATCCGAATCTACCAGAGATGTCGGGTGATCCAGACAAACTGGTACAGGTATTTAATAATTTGATCAATAACGCTAGAGAAGCAACAGAAGACTCCAAAAAAACAGTGCTACAAATTGAGTCTCAGACAACTGCTGAGGGGAATGTTGTTGTTTCAATAATCGACAACGGTCCTGGATTTGAAAGTGAAGTGCTAGGTAAAATGTTTGAGCCGTACGCGACGACAAAGAAACGAGGTATGGGCCTGGGTCTTGAGATTGTCAAGCGAATTGTCGAAGCACATGATGGTACAGTGTTCGCTGAAAACGTTACTGATGGAATTGGCGCAAAAGTTCAATTGGAGTTCCGTCTTGAGCGTCAGCGTTCCATCGCTGGTGCTGAAGTTGTAGGTCACAATGACTTTCATGATCAAGAATTACAATGAGTACTAAACCACCCCAAATACTCGTTGTTGACGATGAACCTGATATTCGTCAACTTATCGGTGAAATTCTCACCGATTTCGATTACGTTGTTACTGAGGTACATGATGCCGCCGCTGCTCGAACTGCAGTTCGCCTACAGAACTTCGATGCAATTTTGCTGGATATCTGGATGCCTGGCGACGATGGAATTACCTTACTGAAAGAGTGGCATGACGCAGATTTTGAAACCCCGGTGATAATGCTGTCTGCCCATGGTTCAATAGAAACGGCTGTCGAAGCGACCCGCTATGGTGCCTTCGATTACCTGGAAAAGCCGGTGTCCATTGGTCGTTTGGACATCACGGTTCGAAACGCGGTAAGTAGCAGGGCGGTATCAACAAAGCACAGAGTCACCAGGAAATCAGACGCTCAAGTTGATTTGGTTGGATCAAGTCCAGCAATTGCAACATTACGTGGAGAAATAAATAAGCTATCTCAAGCAAGGTCCGATGTATTCGTCATTGGTGAAGTCGGTAGTGGCCGGACAACAGTTTCTCGCATGATTCATCAAGAGCGAGGAAACGACAGAAAAAGCCTGATAATGCTGGACTGGCAGACGAAGGAGGTTTGGCAGCGTTCTATTTCAGATGCGATAAAGGGAGCGAAGCATGGCTCTATTTTGATTCGAGATATACACACTTATGACAGATATGGTCAAAATCAGGTTTTAGGTTTGCTCAACGAAATCATTGAGAGGCGCGTCAGAGGCGATGATAGTGCACCCGACATGTTTGCAACGACGACTGAGTCAATTTACCAACGTATCAAGGAAGGGAAGTTTCGACCAGAATTGTTTCATCGGCTGAATGAATCAGTGATACGAGTACCGTCGTTGCGCGACAGGCTTCAAGATATTCCTGAGTTGGTTGGTTATCTTGTTGACCAACTCAGCAGAAGCGATGAACTACCTTATAAACCGATTTCTACCGCGGCACTCAACTGTTTGCGCAACCATAACTGGAATGGGAACATTGAAGAGTTGAAAAACGTTCTTCGAAAAGTCATTCAGGGTGCCAGCGTGGAAACTATTTCTGATGAAGAGGTACGTACGGTGCTCGAAACATGGGACGAACCGGCAATTGAGTCATTAGAAACAATTGAGGATGGTTCGCAGCTTTTTGGTCTTCCTTTTCGAGAGGCTAAGGATAATTTTGAGCGCGAGTACCTCAGGTACCATTTGCATCGTTCAAAAACTCTCACAGAGGTCGCGGCAGCAACCGGATTGCATCGCGCCAGTATATTTCGCAAAACCCGAGACCTCGGAATTGAGGAAACTGCCAACAGTCAATTTGAAACCACCAAAGACGGAGCTGATTCATGACTGGTATCTTGATTGTTGGCGCTGGCACGGTGGGTTCCTCAGTGGCTAGAGCATTGGACCAGGAAGGCTACGATATTACCATCATTGATCAGAGTGAAGCCGCGCTCAACCTGATGTCTCAGAATCTCGATATCCAGTCAATTCTGGGAGATGCTTCCGATCCCTTAGTCCTCGAAGAAGTGAATCCTGACAATATGGATATGGTGTTGGCGGTTACAGACAACGATGCAACAAACATTCTGGTTTGCCAATTAATGCATCGACTCGGTCTTGAACCCAATTTGATTGCCCGCGTACGAAATATGGAATTTCACAAGCGCAAGTCCGAGTTTTTCGGTACAGCTGAGAAGCAGATTCCAATTCACTCGATTATCAGCCCGGCTCAACTGGTAACCGATGAAATCATCCGTCTCATCAATTTGCCAGGCGCTTTGCAGGTTGTTGAATTTGCACATGGAAAAATTCAGTTAGCAGCAATGCGTGCGGAACATGGCGGAAAACTTGTCGGACACAAAATTAGAGAGCTAAGTGATCACATGCCCAATGACGATGTACGGGTTGCAGCAATCTATCGTTCGGGTCAACCCATCATTCCAAAAGGCGAATCTGCCATTCATCCAGGCGACGAAGTGTTTTTTATTGCAAATCCTGAAAATCTGACGCGTATGATGCAAGAATTGCGCACTATTGACAGGTCTGTTGGTAAAAGGGTGACGTTGGTTGGTGCAGGAAATATTGGAATGCGTCTAGCAGAGGGACTTGAGTCTTTTGACTTGCGAGTCAAACTGATCGAATATGACCGAGTCCGAGCCGAGCATGCTGCAATGATGCTTGACAATACGATTGTTATTCATGGGAATGCCACAGATCAGTACCTGATGACGCGTGAGAATATGGAAACGATGGAAGTATTCTGTTCTGTTACCAACGATGATTCGGTCAACATACTTTCAGCGATGATGGCGAAATGGCTCGGTGCCAAGCGAACCATGGCATTGATTAACAATTCCAGCTATGTTGAAATGCTCGAATCAACGCAAAGCGGTATCGATATCGTCATTTCTCCAAATCAGAACACAATTAGCCGGTTGCTGAGTTACATTCGCAGCGGTTCGACCGTAGAAGTGCACTCTTTGCGCCGTGGAGTGGCAGAAGCTATCGAAACAATTGCAGTGGGTGAAAAACAACATTCTAATGTTGTGGGTCGTCGCATAGAAGAGTTAAATCTTCCACAAGGTGCGGTGGTCGGCGCCATTCTTCGAGATGAAGAAGTTCTCATTGCACATCATGATGTTGAAATCCAGACTGACGATCATGTCATTATTTTTGTCGCAGCAAAATCACTAAAGATGATTGCAGAAGTTCAAAGGCTGTTCGAACCCAATCCGCTCTTTTTCCACTAAATTCCCTGGCGCAGCCGCCACTCCTTAACCTTAAACTCATTCTGCCATGCACTACCAGTCAGTATTCAAGGTCATTGGGATCTTATTTGGCATGTTCAGTCTGACCTTGTTGCCACCGATTGCCATCGCAATTCTTTTCGATGATGGCGCATTCTACGATTTGTTAATTTCATTTTTCGTAATTCTGCTGACGGGGTTTGCTATGTGGTATCCCGTCCGGAGGAATCGTCAGCAACTGGGTGTACGCGAAGGTTTCCTGACCGTCGCTGCTTTCTGGGTGTCTTTGGCACTGGCTGGGACTTTGCCATTTCTATTGTGGCACAACTTGGAAATCAGTTTTACTGACGCCTTTTTCGAGTCGATGTCCGGCCTGACTACAACCGGAGCAACGGTATTCACTGGTCTGGATCAACTACCTTACTCAGTCCTGTATTACAGAAGTCAGTTGCAGTGGATTGGTGGGATGGGAATTATTGTGTTGGCTGTTGCTGTTCTTCCAATGTTGGGTATTGGTGGCATGCAGCTCTATATGGCTGAGATGCCCGGTGTCATGAAGTCCTCCAAACTGACTCCTAGAATAAAGGAGACAGCGAAGGCATTGTGGTACATCTACCTTGGTTTAACTATAGCCTGCGCTTTGGCATACTGGTTGGCTGGAATGACACCATTTGACGCGATAACACACAGTTACACAACTATTGCGATTGGCGGTTTTTCTACCCACGATGCCAGTTTCAACAATCAATTCAATGACCCCGTCATGTTTGTCGCAATCTTTTTCATGATTATTGCTGGAATTAATTTTTCGCTGCATTTCATGGTATGGAGCAAAAAAAGCATTCGGGCTTACATTCAGGACACGGAAGTTAAAGTTTATTTCTGTTTAATTGTTGCATTCATTGTGTTGGTTTCTGCAGTTCTGGTGTTTTCAAATACCATGGATTCTGCTACGGAAGCAATTAAGCACGGTGTTTTTCAGGTAGTGGCGATTGCAACCACATCTGGATTCACCTCCACGGATTTTGCAGCTTGGCCTCTGTTCCTGCCGGCCTTATTGATGCTGGCCAGCATCATCGGAGGCTGCACCGGGTCGACTGCTGGCGGAATCAAAGTGATGCGTGTCATCATGCTTTTCAAGCAGGGTCGACGAGAAATTCTAAAAGCCATTCATCCAGCTGCAATAATACCAATCCGAATGAGTGGTAAGTCGGTACCAGACAACGTCGTTAACAGTGTTTGGGGATTTTTTGCGCTCTACATTCTGAGCTTTGTAGTGCTCTCACTTCTTGTTTTGGCAACAGGCGTTGATATGGTAACCGCCTATTCCACCGTAACTGCCTGTCTCAATAACCTAGGTCCAGCTTTAGGCGCAGCTGCAGATAATTATTCTCAACTGCCATCAGCAGCGAAGTGGATTCTGGCATTTGCGATGCTGCTTGGACGATTGGAACTATTGACACTGCTGATTCTTCTGACGCCACGATACTGGCAGAGTTGAATTTACGAACAGTTTTCGTTTCAAACGAAGAGTCAAGTGCTCCTACGCATTGACTAAAACATTGCTGCCATCGAGTCCACAGATACGTTTCGAGCAGCAGATGCCGCGACTATCGTCTCCCAATTGTGAATGTCATTTAGATTCAATCGCCAAAGGTGATTGCCAAACTTGAATGACAGCGAGTGAATTCGCTACTGATTAAGAATGGTTGGGCCAGCTCGTTTTGTCTCACGCATCATTTCGATGGATTCAACCGAGTTCAAGACAAAAATAGCGACAATTGCAAATACTGCCAACAGAATGATCGGCAAGATAATTCGTAAGAAGAAATCCATTGGCGGATATTTGACTTGATTGGAATGAAAAGGTAATGGAAACTGGATTGAATCGTAATGCTGAACTGACAGAAAATCAACGTTTAAATTTTGTTCTGACCTTATTGCTCGAAGCGTAACGGCGCCAGGCTACAATGATCAGAATAAAAAATGGCAGCAGGATACTGGCCAGAAATACAAAATACAAAAACCACGGAACTGCCATTGACATCTGCACATAGACGTACGGACTAATCTGACCCCAGGCTGGCACGTTTCCCACATAGAGTACGCCGCCAATCAGGCATCCTAAGACGACTTGCAGCGACAGTTGCACGAAATTTAACTGCTGGATATCAGCTTTTCGATTTCGAGTTCCAATAGGCCCAATTCGGTTTGACCTGGAAAAATCGATGCGATTTTACCCGTCGCATCCACGAAATACGTCCACGGCTCGCCCTTAACTCCCCACTCAACCCAGATATCATTATCCTTGTAGCCGTCAACATGCAGGAAGGCAAATTTGTTGCCGTACTTTTCTTCCATCACTGCGACCCGGACGATCTGATCAACGCACATCGTACAGTGTTGAGGAGTACCGAATACCACCATGAATGGTTTGCCTGCCTCAATGAGATTCGCAATGGTCCATTTATACAATGGCACTTTCGTATCCATCGTCGAAACTTCATACCAATTGTTCTGATCTTCCACAGTCAGATTGGCACTCTTTGGCGCTTCATCTCCGATTTTCAGTTTTGCTCCAATGCCGGTTGACTGTTCGCTGCATGATGACAGTGAAAGTAGAGCGGTTAGTGCAAGTATCAGGAGTGGAATTTTCTTTGGAAATGTCATATCAACAGTTTCGTATCGTTTACAATTGCTATTTTAGTATCAACTTACTGGAATTTCTATCTCATGCTGGAATTACCTTTTCTGACGATTTTGTCGCTGATTGTGTTTGGTCTCGGTGGTTGTATTGCACTGGCGATCGTACCGTGGGCTTGTATCGGCACTGGTCTATTTAAAGAACAGGATTATCAGTCAGGACCCTCCGAGTAAGTCTAACATCCCCGCCAACTGCGTCGTTTAGCAACTACCCAGGGTCCGATGCGACCCTGAGTGCCATCAGGTATTCAGCTAACAGACTCAGTTCATTTTCTGGCAAATGATTGTAGGGCGGCATTTTTAGTCGATATGGCTTTGCACTGACCCCTTGTCTTGGTGATTTCAAGTAGTTAATGAGCCACTGCTTGTCGCGCTTGCTGCCGACACCATCCAGGCTCGGGCCGTATGAAGCCCCATTTCCAAATATTTCATGACACGATAAACAGCCTTCCCGACGATACAGTGCCTCACCTTGTCTTGTTGCAGCGGTCTCAGTGTACTCAAATTGGACCGGAGGCGGTTTAAGAAATATTAGTGTTCCAACGACACCTGCGAAGAGAACGATCAGTGCGGAACCAACGATGACGATCCACTCACCGGCAGACAGTCGCACTTTTTGCACCTGCCAGTTCAGTTGTAACGATCATCATCACCTTCGGTAAAAATTTGGTCTTTAATATTTTCGTCAAATTGGTTGTTTCGGTAAGCCCAGAATATGACGACTACAATTGCAACGAGCATGAGAAACCCAGTAGCAGCCCAGATAAATGGAATGAGTGATTCGGCGTTCATAGATAGTGCCTCGATGATTTGTCTTACAGTAGAGTGTACGTTATTCTGACTCGCGTTTGACTTTCACGGGGTAGTTCGGCGAATTTGGATTGGCCCGAAGTCCAGAAAGAAATGCAGCCAGTTGCTCTCGTTCTTCGTTTTTCAGCAATCTGAAGTCAGGCCCCAGGTTGCCGTAGTGAGCAGTACCTGGAACCAGACTGCCTGGGTCAGTCAGATACTCTTTCAGCCATGGCAAATCCCTGCGGGTGCCAACACCGTCCAGTACCGGTGCGACACCGACTTCTCCAGTTCCCATTGCCCGATGGCAACTGTTGCATCCCTTTTTCCGATAGACTTCATGTCCTTGCAGGCCAACCTCGTCAAAGGAATAAAAATGCTTGGGCGGGGCAGGGTCTAGGTCGGTGAAGTGATGGTAACCCTTGGCGATTGCAGCCACGACAACGATCCCCGAAAAGATGAACATAAATTTTTCGCCGCGTTTTAGCAATCGACTTTTCTCGGCGATTCAAAAAATTCTTGCCTAGAACACCACACGAAACAGAAGTTCAGTTGCAGCATAGACAACGACTAGAACGATGCCCACAACGCTCAGTGAAAGTACTATTTTTTCAGCTTTCTTGAGCGTACTCAGTGGTCCAATGACAAATCTAGACATAATGACGTAAACCAGAACGCCGATGATGATCAGCGTAAAGATTAGGGCCGATATTTGATCAGTAAAGCCCACCTGGCGAACGGTTAAAGATCGTCCGCTTTATTGAGAATCCTCTTTTCGCTTTTTGTTCTCTTCAGCGCGTTCTTTCCACTTTTGAATATTGATGTACCAGATGATTCCTGCAATACAGCTAAGTATAAAGATGATCTGGAACAGTACCATGTAGTAGCCCCAGTCCCACCACGGTTGCTTGCCGGTTGCGCTGACGAATGTCGTCGTAATGGTGTCGTACCGTTGCCCAAACCCTGGCCAAGGCATCGTCCAAAGAAAGGCTTGAAAGACAGTTACGGCAACGATGAGAACCAGCCACCAAGGAATTTTGCCATTACCTTCTTTGATGCCATCGTACTCTTCGTCGCCGAAGCGCCCAAAAACTTCACCTTTATCTTCGAGTTCGTTGTAATCGTGATCGCTCATTATTTCACCTAATTCAAAGACGGTCTTTATTTCAGTGTTTCCAGGTATGCAATGATGGCATCCAGTTCTTCATCAGTCAGATGTACGAATGCTGGCATGATTGATCCTGGTGTAACAGCCCGCGGATCGCGGTGATGAACGTAATGCCATGCCTTGACGCGATTGCGGCTTGCAATGTGCAGTAAATCAGGCGCCTTACGGTCTGAACCGAATAGGCTTGGTGCTTCACCCTGGACATCACCAGCCACCGGTGGGTCGCCAAAATATGCCCAGTCCTGAGTTTGTTCAGGCAACAGTGTATGGCACCACCAACAGCCTTCCCGAATAAAGATTTTCTTGCCTTTTCCGGCAAGTGTCGGGGCATCATCACCTCTCATCCACGGGTCATGAATTGTCCATGCGCTGTGTCCCAGCATTTTTTCTTTCTCAATCGCCAACTCAGTTCGTGGAATTTCGTTCATATACGTTGAACCACCTACGATAGTGATAGCAATCGACATAAATATGACTAGGACGACTAATACAGCGCCAACTACGTATTTCGGCATCGTTGTTACCTCTATCGATAAATTATGCAGTGGCGCCAATCGGTGTTCGACCACCTGTGGTTTCAGGTGTAATTTTCTTGCCGTACTTGGCAGTCATCCACATGTTGTAGAGGAAAATTGGCTGTGCGAAAATAATCATGCCGCCGAATATAACCCGACCAACCATGTACGGATGCGTCGCAATGACCGACTGGATATAAGGAATCTCGTAGACTTTAGCAGCGCCTTGTACCAGACCCGCTGCGGTCAGAACTGACCAGAATCCAAGGAATCCGATCGCCATCATCCAGAAGTGAAGTCGAGCCAGCTTTTCGCTGTACAGTTGACGTTTCAGGAGTTTTGGCAAACCATAGTAGATCGCTCCAATTTCAATGAAACTTGAGAATCCAAGCAGTGCGAGATGCGCATGTGCCACAATCCAGTGCGTTCCGTGAATGTACCAATTGAGGGATCGGGTTTGCTGAAATGCACCTTGAATATTGAGCGGAATAGCGAACAGCACTCCTGTTAATGCCCACTGCAAGGGAATGTTCTTGGCGTACATCCACCACTTGTCTTTCATGGTCATTAGCATATTGACCACAAAGGCCAGCGCTGGAATCATGATCAAGACGCCGGAAACTGATGCAAATGACTTTAGCCACTCAGGAATCGGCGCTCCCATAAGGTGGTGGGCACCAGGTGTTGAATAAAACGCTGCAATTGACCAGAAGTGCAGGTGCCCAATCTTGTGACTGTAAAGTGTGTTTCCGGAAATCTTCGGAATGATGTAGTACGCAATGGCGGCGGATACAGGTGTAATCCACAATCCAAGAATATTGTGTGCGTGCCACCAGGTCATATACGCTTCTGCCAGACCGGTGACCGGAAATAGGTCCGGAACTGCGCCGATGAAATAGCTCAATATGATGAACAGCAGCGCTGCACCGAAAAACCACATTGTAACGTAAAGACCTTGAGTCTGCCGATACAGCATGGTGAGCCAGATGTTGACTGCGAGTGGTGCAAAGACAAACACTAGAACAAAAACATCCAACGGCCAGATCAGGTCCTGATATTCACGACCAGAGGTCATACCGTTAATCAGTGTGAAAAATACAAACACCATGCCGATGTTCCAGGCCCAGCAGTTCCAGACTCCCAGCTTTTCACTCCACAGCTTGGTTTTACACAAAGCTGGAGCCATGTAACACATTGCACCCGCGAAGGCCATGGAAATCCAGCCGAAAATCACGAAATGTACGTGAACCGGACGGATTCTTCCGAAGTGGAGCCAGGGTATATCGTTAGGGAATACATCCGGCCAAGCCAATCGCATCGAGGTTAGAAGTGCGAGGAAAACCCCGATATTCAGCATCACAATCGACGAGAAGAAGAAGTGCTTTGCTGCAGTGCCTTCCGCGTAGTCGTTTCGGGTGAGTATGTTCGTAGCCATAATAATTGTCTCTTGTTTTCCCTACTTTCCTTGCTTGACCATTACGGAGTTCATGTACCAGAAAGTCAGTGCCGATATGACGCCCGTACCGATTGAAATGACGAACCCCCAGACCAGCAAGCCGGTCCATTCTTCGTGGCTGCGCATGCCAATCAGTGGCAGAATACAGAGCTGAAATACAGTTCCGAGTCCCACGCCAACAATGAAGCCGTTGTATAAAAAGTTAAGCAACCGGTGCATTTGGTTGACCTCCGCTCCGTTTAAAAACGGTCATAAATATGTTAACAATAAAAATCCAGTAGCCAAATCCCATTAGGATAGCTGTTGAAATAATTAGAATGTGGTGAATTGGGCCGACGGCATCCATGGCTTGCAGGTAGGTCATCCCGCTCAGTACCATGTTACCTTCGACTATGCCCAAGAAGACCAAGGAACTAAAAAATCCGAGTACTCCGATGGTAGAAAACCAAAAAGAGGTGTTGGATAAAACTGGGCTGTATATTGGTCGTTTTACGATTTTTGGCAGGACATAGTAAAAGAGTCCCATAATCGCCATCGTTACCCCGCCCACGAGGTTAATGTGTGCATGCGCCAGAGGGTCGATCATGTGCCCAGCCGGGCCAGTAGCCCGAATCCACAACGCAAACTCAGGCAGCGTCTGAATTACGCCTTGAACAGTCCCAATCAGCAAATGAGTAACGGACATGATGATGAACTTCAAAATCAATACCGAATCGGTATCGATGGTTACATCGTTGACTACAGGTGCTGCCATTAGTGCCGCTAAACTATCCATTTGCCAAGTAGACGCGTTGCAAATTCAGGTAGCGAAGATATCCAACAATCTGCTGTCGCTGAATCGGGCTGAGTGTATTGCCCCATGGCACCATTGCAGAACCTTCAATACCATCCCGAATCAATGCGCTTAATTCCTCATCAGATTTGTTGACTACTTTCGCGCTCATCAGATTTGTCGGCTTTGGAACCATTCGATACCTGAACTCACCGTTTCCACTGCCGTTTTCGCCGTGACACTGCGCGCACAGCTGGACGTAATAACTGCGCCCTCGTTCCAGGTTTGCAAGTTCAGCATCATCTGGTAGAGCATCGTAATTGATTTGAGCATAAGGTTCCATACGCAGGATGGTTCGATCTTCTGGAAAGTAAGTGACAGAAAGCCAACTCAACAGCCCGGCAAATACTACACCGCTCCCGACCCAAGTTGCTAGCTGTAGATTCAACTGCCCAGAGGTAATTTCTCACTGCTCCATACTCGCTTCGGCAACTTGCTTGCCTGTCGCAGCCGACATCATTTGAGTCCGTGTTGCCTCAAGGTCAAATTCCGGTCGCAGAGATATTACATACCACACCAGCTGCCAGCGTTGCGTTTCATCAAGGAAATCGGCAAATGAGGGCATTGGCGTGCCGTCAAGGCCGGTGGTAAACGTTTGATAAATTCCCTTTGGGTCGCTGGAACCGACAAACTGAGTTGCGTCAGTAAAGTCCCGAGGTACGATAGGCAAGCCAGCATCATCTTCAAGTCCCGGTGCTGATGGGCCGTCGCCTTTACCGACCGGGCCGTGACACTGTTCACATTGCATCAGGGCGTAGACTTCTTTACCCGCTACGATAGATGCTTCATCCGGAGGAGGTGGATCTGTGATCTCAATTGGATCTTCCTGCCATTCTGCCTCTTCTTCCCAGCGGTCAGAAAAGGTTTTGATGTAGGCAACCACTGCCCAGCGATCACGTTCGGGCAGAAATTTAAATGCGGGCATGTCCTGTTCATGAATCAGGCCGCGCGAAATTGACTTAAACAGATCGACATCAGTTGGCAGCGAGCCACTCGGAGTTGACCGCAGTTTGTAGACTGCTTCTGTAAAGTCGCGTGGTTTACGGGGCAGTTTATGGTCTTTGGCGTATAAGTCGCCCAATTCCCATACTGCACCATTGCCATCCCCGGAAGCGCCGTGGCAGCCGATGCAAAGTCCTCGGAATACCCATTCGCCGTGTTCAAGCAGCCGCGGCGTAACTTCTATTCCTTCACTTAACACCGGATCGATATTTCCGGTTGTGGCAGGGTAATCGAATAATGACCGGCCTGATGTTACTATTTCGCCGGTTTTCCCGCCTGCAGTCTGCATCGATAAGCCGACAATTGCGGCTGCGCCGATTGCGGCGGCAACTGAAACTATTGCAATGATCTTTTTCAAGGGCACGGTTACTCCGCGATGATTAATTGGCGATACGCCGGGTATTTACCACGAAATTCGGGTTAAGAATTTGGGGGTGAGTAATGAATTGAGATCTTCGTATCATTACAGCACCCCCAACACTTTCATGACCCCCAGTCGATTCAGACTGGTCGGGGTCAGCTTACACTATCGCTAGTGACGGCCGGGATCTAGCACAGATCCACGGTTTGACCAGTAGATGTAGGCTTCCAGCGCTTTCATCGCTTCACCATCCGGGTCAATTAATTCACCTTCGTTTGGTTTCTCAATGCACCAGTTGATCATGTCACGCAAAGTCGCGAATTCGCTCATCTGCTCCTGGAACTTTGGATACTCATGTGGGTGAACATCTGACGAGAATGGATGGCACATTGCACAAGCCATACCGGTGTTCGACATATTAATTCCTTCCATGGTTGCGCCGTGAAACAACTCATCACCAAGGATGACCTGCTCCATGAATGCATCGTTGAAGGCTTTTAACGTTTCAGCGTCGTGCGACACTTTATGTGCAGAAGCGCGATTTACCATAAAGACAAATGCGAGCGATACACACAAAAGCGCGCTTATGAGGGCGATTAGCCCCTTGCTTTTAAAGCTTTGCATTGTTTACTCTCCTATTTATGGTAAATTAATCGCCGGTCCAGCCGCGATCCGAGATTCTTGGAGACAATTTCTGATTGACATTGTCACCAGTACCCGAATCCGCTCTTCCAACGCCAAACACTTGCTCACGCCACATCATGTATTCAACTTCCATGTGAGCTTCAGCGTTCATGGTCAGGTTACTCCAACCAACACCGTCGAAGTGATCACCTGGGTCTACTCGCAACATGGGTTTTGTGAGTGCTGGTACACCTTCTGGCGCATATGGCCATGGCCACGATGTGGCCAACATGCCAATGCTGCGCATTCCACCGATCTCATTGTACAGTGGCTGGTGAACGTGTCCATGAATGTTGGTAACGTTCTGCCACGGTGCAAGGATTTCCTGTACTTGACGCCAATCTCGAATCCAGAAATTCCAAGGCGGATAGTACTCATAGAACGGCGTATGAGAGAAAATGATCACCGGTGCATCTTTTGGCCAATCGGACAACGTGCTGGAAAGCCATTGACGCTGTTCACTACCCAGTCCTGACCAGGGACCCGCTTGTGATCCATCTAGTCCGGACATGTGCGCCATGCGTTCTTCATTTGACATTCCGCGCGCAGACCAGTAATCTGGTGCGCGACCGACTGAATCAACACCGATGATTCGAACACCCTTGTGATCAAACGTCCACGGTGTTTCACCGAAATGTTTATTCCAGCTTTCGCCAAGATCAAGGTACCAGTCGTGCTCACCAGGGATGAAGTGTTTCGGGATTGTGACTTCCTGAAGCAGTTCAGCACCTAGTTCAATTTCGACTGGATGTCCAAGCTGAGCCAAGTCGCCTCCAAAAACCATGAAGTCAAACTTGTCACCCATTGCCTGGACTTCGCTAAAGGCACGGACAGTTTTGTCAATGAAACGCTGGTTCAGCTCACGAGGATACAGATGCGTATCAGATACCCAAGCAAAACTGAACGGCTCGCTCATCGCCGCACTAGCTATCTCCATGGAGGATAGGGTTTGGAAAACCCCCACTGCGCTACCGGTAGCTACAGCACCTCCAGTCAAAAGCGATTTGTGGAGAAAGGTACGTCTCGTAATATCGACGTTTCCTACCACACGATCGCGGTCATGCATATTATCAGTCATATAGTTTCCTCCTCATAACAGCATAAACAGTGGAAAATAAGTAATAGTTATTGTGAAATCTGTCAGTTCAGCTGCACTGACGCATCTGTCGTTGCACCCCCCTGAACAGAAATTGGAATTTCAGTTTCCCCGACTGATTCCTGCCAAACCACCAAGGTGTAATCGCCTGGTGGTACGTTATCGATCATGAAATTGCCATCAGCTCCGGTTTGCATAAAGTAAGGATTCGGCACAACTACGACCCAACCAAGCATCCAGCCGTGTGCATCACAGTCTGTACGGACTACTCCATTGCGCTTCAGAATTTTTGTTACTTTGGCATCCTTAAATGGCAATGCGACGTTAAAGGCTGTGGCTTTTCCGTAGTAACCGTGCGAGTTGTGCAAAACCGGATCGGAATTCAAAATATCGACCTTTCCGCGCTTTGCGACCTGTACGCGTGGTTCAAAAATGCAATCGACGTTATTAATTACTGGTCTAGCCATTTCCGGCCAGGCTTTGCCGGAAGCGATTTCCTTTATCCAGACTACTGCGTCTTGAACTGCGCCACCCTCACCGACTAATATTGTGGGTTCCTTGCGTGCCTTGCCACAGACATCTTTGTCTTTGGTCGGAAGCACAGTTCTCATCTTGACTTTGCCTGTGTAGGTAACTTGTCCAGAGACGCTGCCACCGTCAGCGACATCCATTTCCTGATACTTTGCAGCTTGGGCTGGCAGGGCGAATAAGGCAGCCAGAGCTGATACAACTACAATCTGAAAAATTTGCTTCACTTCATCTCTCCTCTTGCTAATTGATGGAACCAAGTGCTAGTTGAATTTTCTCAAAATCGATGATAACTTCCCTCGAAAACCATACTCCGTCCGACACAAAAATTCAATTTACGAAACTAATTTGCTCTAGATATAAACGATTTTAGAACAAGTTCAATTTCAATTTCAAGATATTTTGCATATTAGAAATATATTATTTCTGTGGAAAATCAACTGACTGCCGAATTGCTGGGCAAACTCACAACCGATTCCAGCGAAATATCTATAGTGCGGTGTTGGTCGTGGTTGCCATCGGTGTCATTGCAACTCTCAATAAATTGATGGTTCGCCTTCCGGTCGAGTACTAAACCGTCTGTGCAGCCAAAAGTACTGATCCGGATTCTCTCGCACCAGTGATTCGACCAGTTGATTAAGCCGTTCAGCATCCGCCTGTGAGTCTCCGCTAATGAATTCTTCAGGTAGAAGTTCAGTACGCATTTCATAGCACTTACGCGTTTTAGACATCAGCGTGTGACACAAAAATATTCTGGCATCCGCAAATTTGGAGAATCGCGTCAAAGTGGTAAATGTCGATGCCGAGACGCCAAAAAAAGGGGCAAATGTGATATGAGGCGGACGGTTGCCGTTCTGATCGGGCAAGTAAAAAAAAGGCGTGCCGGATTTCAGTGCTTTGTAAAAGGGACTCATGCTCCCGCGTGACGGAATCATCCGAAGATAATGATTGCCGCGTCTTTGGTAAATTTTGTTCAGCCATGGGAAAGGTGATTCGACTCCGGTCAGGGCACAGTGATATCCCATGTCAAATATCGGATTGCGTGGTCGACGATAAATTGATACAGCGGGTGTCACGGAACCGACATTACGGTAGGTCAGCATTGGAGCAGTGAAATGCGGACAGAGCAAAATCACGGGGCGTTTGAGCTTGATGAAACTCTGAAATGAATCCCGTCCCTTCCACTCCACCTCGCGGTCAATTCGCCGCTGACTGGCGAATAGCCCGAAGCCCCAACTAAACACCCCGCGACCCGCATTTCTGAAGGTCTGCCTGGCTAACTGTTTACGTTCTGCCTTGGACTTTTCAGGGAAACACAATTCCAGATTTCGATGGACCACTCTGCGACGTGAACTAACTAAAAGGTAGAGTATGCTGCCAATTGCGCTGCCGACAGTCCAACGTATTGGCAATGGTAGTAGGCTCAAGCTGATCCAGAATATCGAACCGACGAAACCAAACGCTTGATGCTTCAGCGAAGGCTCAGTAGGGTGGGGTGCCATTGTCGGGACGGGATTTGAACCAACGCAGAGTCCACAGGTATTGTTCTGGTGCAGCTGAAATCATATTTTCAAAAATGGCATTCATTCGACGTGCATTGGTGTAGCTGTCATCAGTGGGAAAGTTTTCCAAGGGTGTTTCAATCGTAATGTCGTATCGTCCAGTTTTGGAATTCAGATAGGAGCGAACCGGTAAAACTTTAGCATTGGTCAGCCGGGCCATTCGGCCCAGCGTGTTAAGAGTAGCAACAGGAACGCCAAAAAAGGGGACGAAAATCGAGTTGCTCATGCCGAAGTCTTCATCTGCAATATAGTAGCAGCTGACCTTCTTTTTGAGATTCTGCACCAATGGTAGCAGTCCTTGAGAGCGGGTGTAAAGTTTTAATCCAAAGCGCTTCCGATTGGCCTTGAGTCGATTGTTCAGGACTGGATTCTTGTGATCCCGCATCATTGTGCAGACTGGCAGGTGTCGAGACAGCATCGTTCCAGTGATGTCGACACCAACCAGGTGAGGTGTAAGAAAAATGACTGCATGTCCGGCATTGCTGACTCTACGATAGTTTTCAAAGCCCTCTACATTGATGACCGCGTTGAGTCTTTCTTCGCTCGATAGAGACACCATTCCAAGATCAACAATCGCTTGCCCGTAAATCTTGAAATGCTCGCGAATCACCTGCTTGCGCTTTTCAAGTGGCCAGTGAGGGAAGCATAATTCCAGATTGATGTGAGCAATTCGTCGACGTTTGGCATTGATAAGGTAAAACAGCCTTCCCACTTGGGCACCGAAGACGAGACGCAGCTTGCCAGGCAACTGCGCCATAAGCGCTAATGCACCGATAGCCAGCCATGCTGGCAGAAGTTTCAGCCGTTGGGTTGAGGGTTTGAGTCTTGAGGTGAAGTACATTGCGTTTGCCATTCAGGCAAGTTTTAGACTGGTTGTTGAATCTGAGTCAGAAACTGACTCACAGCAAGCCTGGTTACTCCCAATGCAGTGGTGTCAAGCCAGTGAATTGGGTTATTGCAGAAACTTTGAATATCGAGATTGGTGTTTGGCGAGATCGACAAAGTCGCTCCAGTGATCAATGTCATTCAGGCATGGTAGCATTACCTCAACGGGCATTTTACACGCTTGCAGACGTCTAAGTGTGACCTCAAAAACTGTGGAGGAACTCCACTGAATGTCGTTGAACATGCCGACCTGGCATCGTGTAAATCCAGCGAAATAGAATCCGCCATCAGTACTGGGCCCCATCACATTGCGTCCTTCAAGCAGCCTGTTGCTAGCGTATTCCAGAATCGCTGGCGTAACCGCGGGAATGTCGCACCCCATGACTGCTGCCGCTGGGGCGTGCTGAAGCGCTTCGCAAATTGCCGATTCCATTTTGGTGCCCAAGCCACCTGCGGATTGAGAACAAAGCCGTATTTTGTACTGTTTCGCCAGTTGAATTAATTTCCGGTGGCAGGCATCAGGACTCACTAGCAACCATATGTTTCCGGGCCAGCATGCGGCTGCCTTTTCGATCGTGTCGACAGTCATTTCCAGAGCGATTGCACTTGCTGTTTCCGCAGATACGTGAGAATGCAGTCGAGTCTTGACCTCTCCTGGAACTGGATTTTTAGTCATCAGTATCAGCGTGGGCTGTTTATTCACGACACACCATTACTGGTATAACCTGGCCAATGCTTTCGGTGATACTCCTGCCCAAAACAAAAATCGTATGAGCCACATTAAGAATATGGTTCTAAGATAACCGCGAGTTTCCCAGCGCCTTGCAGAGGTGGTGACGGGCGTCCTGATTCGGATTGCCTGAGCCTCGCGTCGAAGTTTTTTTGTCAGTGCTATATCTTCAAGAAGCGGAATATTGGGAAATCCCCCCAATTTGTGAAATTGTGACCGCAGTAGAAAAATGGCCTGATCACCGCTGCACACCCCGGTCAAGCCCGAGCGCAAGTTTACCGCGAATGCAACCAGTTTCATACGGGCGGATTGATTATCAAAGCGTATGTCGAATCGTCCCCATGGCTTTTCTGTAGAAACCGATTCCAAGATGTACTCAGTTGAACTTTCAGGTACGCTTGTATCCGCGTGGATAAACCACAGGATGCTACCACTCGCAAGCGCCCCACCCTGGTTCATTTGGTGGGCGCGTCCGGCAATTTCGGAATTGATGACTCTAACTGAATTGAACTTTGACTGCAGTTCCTTCAGTTTGTCTGTGGTAGAGTGCTGGTCACTGCAGTTGACAACAACTACTTCAGCAATTCCTTCAAGGCTTACCAGATCAGTCAGTTTGCTGAGTGTGCTGGGATCTTCATTTCGAACCGGCACGATGACCGATATGGTAGGTGGCTGCACGACAAAACGGCCAGTATGTGATTCGCTCCTTTAGTAGCTGCGGCCTCTGGCGGCGGCTACTCGAAGGCGCAAGGCGTTTAATTTAATGAACCCTGCCGCATCAGACTGTGTATATGCACCGCTCTCGTCGTCAAAAGAGACTATTGCTTCATCATACATGGAGTGTTGCTCCGAACGACGGCCGGTAACCAGAACGTTTCCTTTGTAAAGTTCGAGACGCACAATACCCGAAACAACCTCTTGGCAGTCGTTTATGATCTGCTGCAGAGCGACCCGTTCCGGACTCCACCAATAGCCGTTGTAAATCAATTTTGCATAGCGTGGCATGAGGTCTTGCATCAAATGAGCGATCTCCCGGTCCAACGTAATCGATTCCATCGCGCGATGCGCTTTTATCAGGACTGTCCCGCCGGGTGTTTCGTAGCAGCCTCTGGATTTCATGCCGATGTAACGGTTTTCGACAATGTCAATTCGACCGATACCGTGTTTCGCCCCTAGATCGTTCAACCGTTTGAGAATTTCAGCCGGTGTTCCACGAACGCCATCAATTGCGACTGCATCACCCCTTTCGAATTCAAGTTCGATGATTTGGGCCTCATTCGGAGCGTCCTTGGGCGATTGAACCCATCTCCACATGCTGTTCGGCGGCGCTGACCATGGATTCTCCAGCTCTCCACCTTCGTAAGAGATGTGTAGCAGATTGGCATCCATGGAATAGTCAGCCTGACCGCTTGCTCTGCGGTCGACTGGAATTCCCTCTTGCTCCGCAAATGCGACCAAATCTTCTCTGGATTGAAAATTCCATTCTCGCCATGGGGAGATAATCTGGATATCCGGCATTAACGCATATGCACCCAGTTCGAATCGAATCTGGTCGTTACCCTTTCCTGTTGCACCGTGTGCTATTGCGTCAGCACCAGTTTTACGCGCGATTTCAACCAGACGGGCGGCGATTAGTGGGCGGGCAATTGAAGTTCCCAGCAAATATTCTCCCTCATAGAGTGCATTGATGCGGAACATCGGGTAAACAAAGTCGCGGGCGAATTCCTCCACCAAATTGTCAACGAATATTTCCTTGCAACCCATTCGGGCGGCTTTTTTTGAGATTGCCTCAAGATCTTCATTCTGACCAATATCGGCGGTAAATGCGACAACTTCAGCGTTGTACTTATTCTGCAGCCATCGCAGAATGATAGAAGTATCCAAGCCGCCTGAATAGGCGAGTACGATTTTTTTTGGCATAAGAATGAGTCGACAGGCTTAAGTGGTTGCTGTTTGAATTTTGGCATGAATGGCAACTTTCTGCCCATGAAAATTATGCCATAAAGAGCTTGGAGGGCGCGGCGATTGGTATATGAAATCCTGCGGCACATTTAGTGCGACAATGCAAACTGGAAATGCAAAATATCGAAGTTTCCAGGCATATCGAATTGAATATTCGGGTGTGACAAAGTATCATGATAACTACGTTACTCTTTACGTTTTTGAATCCGGGAGGATAGGAATGAAAAATCCGCTTGAATCAATTACAGGCACAATCGTTTTAGGTTTTGTGCTGACGCTGATCTTGTATGTATTTGCGAACATTGCAATTTGAGTCGCCTGTGAGTTTTTCAATATCCCTAGATAAGAGGTTTTAAACGATGGATTTATTGCTGGACCGTTGGTTGCATATCCTTTCAGGCATAACATGGATTGGTTTGCTCTATTATTTCAATTTTGTACAGGTCCCGGGTCTGGCGGCAGCGAAAGCTGATGGAACTGCAGCTGGAATTACCAAGCATATCGCACCGCGGGCACTACTGTGGTTTCGTTGGGCTGCGGTTGCTACTTGGCTTACGGGTGCGTATTACCTGCTAAGATCGGGTACCTTTGTGGATGCATTTATTCTTCAGGGCCCACATGCATACCTTGGTATAGGCGCTTGGCTGGGCACGATTATGTTTTTTAACGTGTGGGTACTGATTTGGCCAAATCAGAAAAAAGTGCTGGGCATTGTGGAGGCATCAGATGCTGAAAAAGCCAAAGCAGCACGGACAGCTTTGCTGGCATCCCGAACCAACACCGCGCTTTCCATTCCAATGCTGTTTTTCATGGTTACTGGTTCGATTACACACATAGGTATGTTTTAATCTGATCGGCCGTCATTTTAGGTAACCCCGATTTCACTGCATGAACCGGCCGCCGGCCGGTTCATGCATTTTCAGGCTCTGTCAATTCTTTTCGAATTCGTACCATGGTCAGACATTTTCTATCTTTGGAAGATTTTGAACCGGAAGAAATTCTGAATCTGCTTGAGCGCGCAGAGAAACTGAAAGCCATGTGGCGCACTCAGCGCTTATGCCCACAGATAATGCGCAATCGCTCAATCGCGCTGATGTTCGAAAAAGAATCCACTCGAACCCGTCTTTCTTTTGAGGTTGCCGCATACCAGTTCGGTGGCAATGCACTGTTTTTTTCGCCTGGAGATTCGCAACTGAAACGCGGCGAGTCTACTGAGGATACCGCGCGAATTTTGTCCGGCATGGTGGATATGATTGTGACCCGTACGGGGTCTCATCAGACAGTTATGACCTATGCCGAACATGCGACAGTGCCAGTGATCAATGGTCTGAGTGACGCCTATCATCCATGTCAGCTACTCGCTGATCTTTTGACTATGAAAGAAGCCGTTGGTTTTATTCAAGATGCGCAGGTTGCATGGATTGGCGATGGTAACAATATGTGTGTTACATGGGCGAGTGCAGCATCATTGCTTGGCTTCGGTTTGAAAATAGCGACACCAAAAAACTACCGGCCGAACCTGACTGAATTACTGAAGCAATTGGATGAGAGCCGTGTTGAATTTGTGTCGACAGCCAACGAAGCGGCGAAGGATGCGGATGTGGTGGTAACAGATACATGGCTCAGCATGGGCCAGGATGACAGCGAAGGTAATCGACCGAGAGCATTCCAGTCTTTCCAGGTTAATGACGATGTGATGGAACGGGCGGCTTCTGGAGCGATATTTATGCACTGCCTGCCGGCTTATCGAGGTAAGGAAGTTTCAGCCAGCGTTCTTGACGGCCCGCAAAGCGTGGTGTGGCAGGAAGCTGAAAATCGACTGCACGCTCAGAAAGCACTCATTGAGAAACTGCTGGTGTGATTTTGATACAGTTGTAACAGAAAAAGCCGCAAAGTCAATAGACTTTGCGGCTTTTTCAACTCTAACGAATTGGTTCGCGAATCAGATTTCAATCTGAATCAGAATGCAAACTCCGCATCACTAAATTCGGCACGCATTGTCTGCATCGCTTTTTCCTCGATCTGACGAATGCGCTCGGCGCTGACTTTGTACTTCTGAGCAAGACTGTGTAGCGTGGATTTGTCTTCATTTAACCAACGCTGAACGATGATGTCTCGACTCCTTTCATCCAATACGCTAAGTACATGCTGGAGTTGCTCGCTGCGGTGATTGGCGACGGAACTTTCCTCATAAATATCTTCAGGATTGTAAGTTCGGTCTCCGAGATAATTTGATGGTGTCAGTGTAGGCGAATCTTCGCTATCATCTTCCACATTAGGGTCAAAAGACACGGCGGTACCAGACATGCGGATTTCCATTTCCCGAACAGTCTCTTCCGGTACGTCCAGCTCTTCGGCAAGTGCTGAGATTTCGCTCTCGGTCATCGACTCAAGACTTTGGCGATGACTGCGTAGATTAAAGAACAATTTGCGATGTGCTTTGGTAGTAGCAATACGCACGATTTTCCAGTTCTTCAGAATGAAGTCGTAAATTTCAGCTTTGATCCAATGCACTGCAAAGGAAACCAGGCGAACTTCCCGATCAGGATCATATCGCTTGACTGCTTTCATCAGTCCGACGCTGCCTTCCTGAATCAGATCAGGGAGCGGAATTCCATAACCCGCGAACTCCCGTGCAACCTTCACTACAAATCGCAGATGTGAAAGCACGAGCTGGCGTGCAGCGTCCAGATCTTCGTGTTCCCGGTATCGAATCGCATAATCGCGTTCTTCTTCAGCGGACAGTAAGGGCTGTGCGTAAACTGTCGCGAGATAGGAAGAAAGTCCGTTGCTATGGGGATTTAATGCAGCTGGTAAACTATCTTTTCGCATTTTCTTTTCGATTAGTCTGTCTGATTCGTGTTACTATTTTAGCACTCATTACATTAGAGTGCTAACAATACTAAATGTTTCACTGATTCTGTAGTTTTTGATATCCAAAATTTGGGTACTGTGTTGCAATAATTCAACCCCAATTACAGCATTTCCTTTTCGAGTTTGAGAAGACTGAACATGACGGCTATCTTGGTCGCGGCAACGTTGATGACCAATACAGCTGCGAGGATAAATGCCCAATCCTGCCACACTATTCCTTCAGTTGCTGAACTGATACCGTAGAGAGATGCCAGGTCGGCAACGGATTGCTGGTTAACGGCTCTAAATCCTTCAACAAACCCAAATGCGATCAGTACGATTAGGACTGCTTGAAAGGTAGCAGAATAAATGAATGGTCTGGAGATGAATGATGAGTTCGCACCAATCAAGCTGAGTAATTTAATTTCATCGTTTCGATCATTGACTCGCCACCGACCAAAGAAACAGATTAAAAAAACCGCGATAATCAAAAGTAAGCCGATGATTGTCTGGCTGAAGCTGCTGGCGAGTTTGCGGAGCGAAAATAATTTTGCTGTCCACTCTTGATCGAATTGCACCAGGTCAACATAGTCCAACTGATAGAGTTTGGCTGACAGTTCCTGAAATGCTTCTATACTGGTGCGACTTTTGTCTGGCTGAACGATAACGAGAGTCGAAAAGGGATTTTCCGGCAGATAGTTTGCGACGGTGTGCAGGCCGGTCAATTGTTGGAAGTCCACCAGCGCTTCGTCGGCTGATATTAGTTTGGCCGACTGTACGGTGTTCAGTTCAGAAATTTTTTGTTGTATCAATTGAGCAGTTGACTGTTCAACGTCTTTCGCAAGAAAGACTGTAATTTCTGGCGGCTGTAGCAGAAAAAAGGAGAAGAATTTAACGCTGCTGGCAGTCATATAAAGTCCGGTTGGTAAAGCCAGCGCGATCGCACTCAACACAACTGGAAACCAGGTTTTTAACGGAGTGCTGAAAAGGCTTTCAAAGCACTCGAAGATGATTTGATATCGGTAAGACGAACTATCGAACACGACGTCTAACGACTCCTTGCATCGCATCAAATACCTGGCCGCCCTGCATTTCAATTACCGGATTTCTGGGGTCTGCCAAGTGCGTTCTGTCGTGTGTCGTCACGACCACAGTCAAATTACGATCAGCCAGGCGCTTGAAAATCTGCATGATTTTGGCACCTAGTTGAGGGTCCATGTTGATGGTTGGCTCGTCAGCAATGATCAGCGTCGGTTTGGTGACGATAGCGCGTGCTATTCTGACTCGCTGCTGTTCTGAATCTGTCAGATCCATTGGGCTGTAGCTGATCTTGTTTCGAAGTCCAACGACATCCAATGTGTTGGTAACTTGCTGAATGATGTCTGATTTTACTTTTCTCTTGATTAGTAGTGGTAGCGCCACATTTTCGCCTACCGTTTTGTTTGCCAGTAGTGGCATGTCTTGAAAAATTGACCCAATTGATCTTCGATATCGGGCAATCTGCCGACCTTGCAGTTCATCAAGATCGTTGTCAGCTACTGTAATTCTGCCTTCTGTTGGACGTATCCTTAATGCAAGCAATTTAGCGAGCGTAGTCTTTCCAGCACCGCTCGGCCCAGAGATAAAGACCAGGTGCTGACCGGGGATGGTCAGCGACAGCTTCCGAACTCCTAGCTGTCCGTTGGGATATTGGACCGTTACGTTTTCAATCGAGATCATCAGTTTATCGGGTACTGATCAGGTACCGTACCGAGCAGGGAAGCAACGTAATCATCCGCATTGAAGGGTGCAATGTCATTGATTCCTTCCCCAAGGCCAATAAATGCAATCGGTAAAGAGAACTCGTGAGCGAGTGCCACCACAATTCCACCTTTGGCGGTGCCGTCGAGTTTTGAAACACAAATTCCGCTGATTGGTGTGTGTTGATTAAATTCGCGTACCTGTGAAATTGCATTTTGTCCGGTCCCAGCATCAATGGTAATCAGTGTTTCGTGTGGGGCTGAGGGTTCTATTTTTTTGATGACCCTATAGATTTTGTTCAGCTGGCGCATCAAATCGTCGCGGGACTGCTGTCTGCCAGCTGTATCAATGAGCAGTGCGTTGCATTGTCTTGCAGTTGCTGCATACATTGCATCGTGGGCAACCGCTGCCGGGTCCGCTCCAGTGGATTGCGCAATGACCGGTACATTCAGGCTCTGTCCCCAGGTCTGCAACTGTTCAACAGCGGCTGCTCGAAAGGTATCACACGCTGCCAGCATTACAGAGTGTCCCTGCTGTTGCAGTAGGGCAGCAATTTTTGCACAACTGGTCGTTTTCCCAACACCGTTTACACCGACCATTAGAATCACTGCCGGGGTGGGATGCCGGCTAAGGTCAAAGTCAATTTCCCCATTTTTCAATGCTCTCAGTAGCTCATCTCGCAGTACATCAAGGACCTGTTCATTTGACAGCCTGGATTTTTTCAGTGTAGCGGTCACTGAATCGATAATTGACGAGCTCATGTCGAAGCCGACATCACTCAAGATCAGTGCATCTTCCAGTTCTTCAATCTTCGCCGGGTCGACTTTTGACGAGCCGGAGAAGAGGTTCGTCAACTTTCCAAACACGGAGTTACGCGATTTGGCCAGGGCGTTGAAGAATTTGAATTTCGACTTGCCTTCAGAGTCTGCAGATGAATGTGAAGCTCGAATTGTCAAGTGAAATCCAGGCGACTCTAATCGCGAAAAAATTGTGGAAGACCGATCGATTTGGGATATTGACCAGTGCCATTCAACTGCAAACTCGATGGCACTATAGAAAAAACTGGAGCAATTTTTTCATGAGAAATTATAGTGGTTTTCATACAGTGATTCACCCACCGGAAGGGATTTTCCTTGGCGAAATTTCTGAGCAGTATTCTGCACTGTCGATCGGAACAGAAGGACATATGAAATCATATGTTCGCGTCGCGAATCGGTGTCTCATCTGTTTTTCGGAATGTTTTTGTTTTTTTATCTAGGAAAGTCAGTCGAACAGACAGCCTCGTCCGAATAACCAATCACGAGCAGTGTACCAACCAACATTATTAAAAACGATATCATTCCGTCAAATTCATTGACCATTAATCGTTTGGCGACCTCGTGCGACGAATGGATGGTTGAAGATCAACATACGGTGAGTAGAGTTGATTTCTGGTGCAGTGGCAGTTAGCATCCAGAGCACTCTGACCGAAACGTCTGCTTTGTTTTGGTGACTTGAAAAGAGAATCGCGTAAGTCAGCAGCTGGAAGCTTGAGAATCATCGCTGGAGAGTGGCGAAGACGACGAATTATCTTTGATTCTTCGACTGAGCTTCGACCCACTACTGACGCGGCAAGAGAAACCCTTTTTAACTGGTTGCGGGAGCGAATTGAAGGAGCGGTGTGTCTAGATTTGTTCGCTGGAAGCGGTGCACTTGGCTTTGAAGCGTTGTCAAGAGGTGCGGGTGAAGTGGTTTTGGTCGACTCAAACCGCCGGTGCATCAAAAACCTGCACCAAACTGCCAATGAATTGCAAACCGAACGTTGCACCATAGTACACCGGAATGCAATGGACTACCTGCAGAGATGCAATCGGAAATTTGATATTATTTTCGTTGATCCACCGTACCATAGCGGACTGGCAGTCGAAGCACTACAAAAGATTGACTCAATAGGTTGCCTCAAATTAGATGCGCGAATCTATCTGGAAGTTGAGATAGAGATCAGCTCGGTGAATTTGGTAGATCGGTGGTCCATTGTCCGAAATTTCAATGTGGGTTCACGGTCGCATTATTTACTATCCAGCCAGTAAATATGAAATTTGGTTCTACGCAAAAGACAAGCCTGTGTCCCATATTTGAACAAAGTAATTGAATTTCGAATTGAATTTTTCGTCGAATCTGAAATTCTGGCCCGAATTACTGTAGAGAAACAGTAAATACCTTGAAGAAATACGAACCCATCCATTCATAATGTAGCAATTATTGATCGCGTTGTTGATCATCCACTTTTTATTCAATTTGAAAAACTGGCAATGAGTAACGGTACTTCGATAACACGAGCGATTTATCCTGGAAGTTTTGACCCGATAACCAGGGGGCACATCGACCTGGTTGAACGTGCATCGCGGCTATTCGATGAGGTTGTCGTTGCAGTAGCAGATAGTAAAAGTAAAAAAACTCTGTTTTCCCTGGAAGAGCGCGTTGAGCTCATTCAAAAAACCACAGACCATTTGACTGATGTTTCAGTCGTGGGATTTACAGGATTGCTGATCGACTTTGCTCTACAGATGAATACAAATATTGTGATTCGAGGGTTGCGCGCAGTGTCCGACTTCGAGTATGAATTTCAACTGTCATGGATGAATCGTCAACTGGAACCTGACATCGAAACATTGTTTTTTGCGCCAGCTGAAAACTATGCATTTGTCTCCGCATCACTGGTGAAGGAAATTGCTCAATTTGGCGGCAATGTTTCGAAGTTTGTGCATCCCGAAGTTAATAAGGCGCTGATCAATAAATTGAACAGGTAGAATGTCCTGTCATTGACCACCTTTCTCATTTCCAGGCAAACTTTGGCTGATCGAATTGTGCAACACGAGTATGACGGTCGAAGAGCACAACTTCCCGAAATTGATAAATGAAGGCGGCGGTTGGGGAAAACACCCGATGCCCCAGTGTGGCAAGCGGTGTTGACAGCACCGGATGGTCGCTTTCCTGAATCTGTTCTAGAACTGGAATTTCCGTGGATTTCAGATCATCCAATGGAATACGAAACACACGGGCGATTTCATTCGGGTCCGGATTGATCTTTAGATTGGTTCCTGCCCAGACTACTACAGGTGTTATGTTGAATCCAGATCGGGTCTGATAATCATCCAGCATCCCAAGCACATTATGTTTCGGAAGACTGATTCCAATTTCTTCGTGTAGTTCTCTAAGCGCGGTGCCAATCGCTGTTTCATCAGGGTCTCTTTTGCCGCCGGGAAGTGCATACTGGCCACCGTGACGATTCAAGTATTTGGGCCTTCGAGTCAACAGAAATGTTGCTGTGTCACTTTGTTCACTGTCAATAATTGTTAACGCAACCGCCGCTTGTCGGAGATGAGTATCGGTATTCGAGATTCGATTGAAACTGGACAGGCGCGCCGTAATCCGTTCGCGCAGTGAGTCGTTGATGACCAGACGGCCGTCATTTTTTGCATGAATGGCATCTTTGCGAAGCATTTCTGAATTCAACCGATTTGTGCTAGCGTCACTAATCAACTAACTTTATATACTTTTGGCTTTGAGTGTTTGTTGGGCATTGGTCGTGAAAACGTAAATGGAGAGTAATTTTGCGATTCACCCCGTTGCGAACAAAACGAGACAACAAGATCTGAAGAATTAATTGGTTTGTGATGTACAGAATCGAGAGTGAAGAATACCAAATTTCCCAAGAACCGTATTACGCGCCACAGGGTAATGAAATAGAGCTGTTTGAAAGTGCCTACAGGAATTGCATTCCGGTTCTGTTGAAGGGGCCGACTGGATGTGGAAAAAGCAGGTTCATGGAATATATGGCTTGGCGGCTTGGACGTTCGCTGGTTACTGTCGCATGCCACGATGATTTGACTGCTTCTGATCTCGTCGGACGTTATCTTATCGTTGGCGGAGAAACACAATGGGTCGACGGTCCACTAACACGCGCCGTCAGAATCGGTGGCATATGCTACCTGGACGAAATCGTTGAAGCGCGAAAGGATACAACTGTGGTCATCCACCCTTTGGCTGATGACCGGCGAGTGCTTCCTATCGACAAAACCGGCGAGTTACTGTACGCTTCGGATCATTTCAATTTGACTATTTCTTACAATCCGGGCTATCAGAGTGTTCTCAAAGATCTTAAACAAAGCACTCGACAACGATTCCTGTCGCTTGAATTCGACTACCCGAATGAAAAACTCGAGCAGTCGATTATCGTGCACGAATCTGGGATTGACCTCGCCAATGCTGCTGCGCTGGTTCGATTCGCGATTATGACCCGTAATTTGAAGGGCAGCGGATTGGAAGAGGGCGCAAGCACCCGTCTGCTTGTACATGCAGCCAAACTGATGGTTTACGGTGTTGCACCGCTGGATGCCTGTAATGCTTGCATATCGCAGACGCTATCTGATGATCCGGAGATTCTAACTGCGATTCAGGAAATGGCCTCCTCACTTTTCTAGATTGAGATGGTGAGTATGTCTGACCGGGTAAACTATGCGTCGAGCCGCGTCAATCAACCGCTCGCAGAATTTGAAATTGAAGAACGTCTGGAGGACCTGCTAGGCGCGGTTCTCACTTCCCGCCGAACGGCTGCAGAACCAGCACTGAAACTGTCGCTATTACATCGTTCCGAGCAGGATTTCGCTCTGCATTGGGCCAATGTCATCTCAAAATCCAACTCTGAAATGGCATTTCAGTTCGTGAGTCATGTTACTCAGGCCTTTTCCTTGCTGGATACTGATGGTGTCACGCAGTGGATCATCGAAGCGATGGATATTTACGATCGCGATGGCCTTTATCTTGGCAGTGCGGCACTTCGGGGAATTGAATCCTTCGCAGAAAAAATGGTGCAAAAACGGTATTCCGTAACCTTCAATGATGTCGTAACCGTCATGAATAAGTTTGCTATTGGAGTGTCTGGCAGACACTTGGGACTTGATGAAGACAAAAAGGCATGGACTGATACTGAAACGATGTACCTGCCACATTCAATTCGACAGTTCGATTCAAATCGCAGGAATTTTGAGCTGTACAAAGCAATGGTTGGTTTCATGCTTGCTCAATCGCGCTTTGGAACCTTTCGGGTCGATCAAGCAACGGGAGTGCCGATTGTCTGTACAAATATTGCCAACTATCGAGACCCAGCCAGGGCGCTTAGAATTTTCGAAGCGGTGGAAGAACATCGGCTGCTAGCTCGCCTCGAAGCTGAACTTCCGGGGCTTGCCAGACAAATGAGGACGTTAAAGCAGGATGCATCGAGTGGGGAGCAACTTACCTCGGAGTTTCCGGAGTTTGAACGAGTTCAGGATTTTGATGCGACCGTAAATGATTCGCTTTCTGTAGTCAAACAACTCTACGACAAAAAAGTGAATTTTCCAGAACCCGCCTGTTATCAAGGCACGATTGATCTGGAACGAGTACGTCTGGTTACCCGGCAACGAGTCGAAAAAGAGCGCGAAAAATTTCGCACCGAACTTGCTCTGTTGGCGGAAGGGGTACAGGATGACAGTGAACTGAACGGGGAAGGCTTGAAGCGAGAAGCGTTTGAGGTTTCCTATTCTCAGGAAATGGAAAGTGACGGTCAGGGTGAAGGGGAGTTGACTGTTACCATTGAAGGCCAGCCAATAGCCCCGCCCGAACAGATGATTCAAACTGCAAAGTCCATTGTCCAGGACTTTGGTGAAATTCCGGAAGACTATCTTGTTCCCGCTGGAAACGGACTGTACGATGCTGGTCAATCACCTGAAGATCGGCCGGAGAAAGAGGTTGACAAACTCGAAGATGGAGTTTTTTACGATGAATGGGACTATCGACGATGTCACTATCGCAAAAACTGGTGTGTGCTGAAAGAACTGGACATGCATCCGGGCAGTGCACAATCCATTACCGCCATCCTGGACAAGTATTTCCATTTGGTGCGCGAAATTCGTAAATCATTTGAGGCGCTTAGAGGTGATGACCGCATGCAGCGCAGGCAAAAGAACGGAGATGATATTGATATAGATGCAGTTGTGGATAGTTATGTTGATGTAGTAAAGGGGGAGGAACTCAGTGAACGATTGTTTATTAATTCGCGCAAAATGGAGCGCAATCTTGCAGTTGTGTTCATGGTCGACGTCAGCGGTTCAACCAAGGGATGGATCAACGAGGCAGAGCGCGAGAGTCTGGTGCTATTGAGTGAAGCGCTGGAAACTCTGGGTGACCGCTATGCAATATACGGTTTTTCAGGCATGACCCGGAAACGTTGCGAGGTTTATCGGATCAAGACCTTTGAAGAACCTTACGACCATCATGTCAAAGCGAGAATGGCTGGTATGAAGCCGCAGGACTATACACGAATGGGAGTGGTGATTCGGCATTTGACTGAAAAACTCAAGCGCATCGATGCCAAGACTCGAGTACTGATAACCATCTCGGACGGCAAGCCCGATGACTACGATGGGTATCGGGGTGAGTACGGTATTGAAGATACCCGCCAGGCACTGTTAGAGGCCAAGCACGCTGGCATTCATCCATTTTGCGTTACGATCGACACTCATGCTCACGAATATCTGCCACACATGTATGGGCACGTCAACTACACCGTAGTGAGCGATATCAGAAAATTGCCGCTAAAAGTTTCCGACATTTATCGCAAATTGACGACCTGACTCCATGGCCTTTCGGTCAGCCTTGCAGCCAGCCTGCAAAATTGACAATTTGTTGCGAAAAGAAGTAAGTAATGTGCAGCGTTTTTCTAATCTGAAAGTTTTATTTTCTGTTTTATATATCTGATATATTTGATTTAGTTTAATTTCAGTAGTCCCAATAACTTATTGAAGTTATTACAGTTAATTCCAAATCGAATGGAATGGAAGTGTAATTTCGATTAAAATACCCGAGGTAATGACTTTGATCATCGATCTCATTATCGACACCCCGTCGCGAGACTGAATATGGCTAGCGTATCTGGAATAACTACAGAAATAACTACAGAAGTTCAGCCCCCTAAACTCGAGCTTCAACCAGCATCTTACGACACTTGGCTTCGAAAATACTGTTTAAAGACTCAGACCGGTGATCTCGTTGATCAAACGGTTGAAGATACCTTTGAGCGTGTTGCTACAGCATTAGCTGGGGTGGAAGATGTCAAGGTGCGAGACAAGCAGTATAAGAGATTCTTATGGGCACTGAAAAACGGTGCCATTCCTGCTGGTCGAATCGTCTCGAATGCGGGTGCTCAGGAACACAAACCATCGACCAGTACAATCAATTGTACTGTTTCCGGTACTATTCCCGATTCAATGCAGGGAATTTTACATTCGGTCTATGAAGCAGGACTCACACTGAAAGCCGGTTGCGGAATCGGCTACGAGTTTTCCACGCTTCGACCCAAGGGCGCCTTTGTAAGTGGTGCAGGAGCCAATACTTCAGGTCCGCTGTCATTCATGGATATTTTTGATGCAATGTGCTTCACTGTATCCTCAGCGGGTGGCCGACGCGGTGCACAAATGGGCGTGTTCAACATTTCTCATCCGGACATTCTCGAATTCATTCGAGTAAAGCGAGAAGATGGTCGGTTGCGGCAGTTTAACCTGTCGTGTCTGATTACCGATGAATTTGTCAAAGCAGTCAAAAATGACGCAGAGTGGGATCTTGTATTTCCCGCCACTCAGCAGGAAATGGCCGATGATGATGTTCCAGTTACTTGGAAATTTTGGCCAGTTGACGAAAACAATCGAGATTGGATTACAAACGATCAGGGTATGGTTGCGGTACGAATTTACAAGACTATTCCAGCTCGGGTACTTTGGGATGCAATCATGGAGTCGACCTATGACTTCGCTGAACCAGGATTCATTCTGATTGATCGCGTAAACGAGATGAATAACAACTGGTTTTGCGAAAATATTCGAGCGACTAATCCGTGCGGTGAGCAGCCTCTGCCACCTTACGGAAGCTGTCTTCTGGGTTCGGTTAACCTGACCAAATTCGTTGTCAATCCATTTTCTGATGAAGTCCGCTTCGACTGGAAACGCTACCGGGAGGTGGTGGCGATATTTACCCGAATGCTGGACAACGTTGTCGAAATTCATGGATTGCCGCTCAATGAGCAGGAGAACGAAATCTTGCGAAAGCGCCGGCACGGAATGGGATTTCTGGGTCTGGGTTCGACATTGGCCATGATGAAAATTCGCTACGGATCTAAAAAGTCCATTGAGTTCACAGAAAAAGTTGCAGCTGAGATGGCGATTACAGGTTGGCAGGTAGCGGTTGAGTTGGCTGAGGAAAAAGGCCCAGCTCCAATTTTCGAAGAAACTTTTGAAGTCACTCCAGCGATGCTATACAAACGGCCAGAAATGGCGTTGGATGGCATCCAGGTCGGTGATCACGTTAAGGGTAAAGTTTTGCTCTCCCAGTACAGTCGCTATATGCAGCAACTTCCTGATGACATTACCAATCGAATTGCAGAAATCGGTGCGCGCTTTACACATCACAGTTCAATCGCTCCAACTGGAACGATTAGCCTGTCACTAGGAAACAATGTAAGCAATGGCATCGAACCGTCGTTTTCTCACGAGTATTTCCGGAACGTCATACGCGAAGGAAAAAAATCAAAAGAGCGGATGCCCGTTTACTCCTACGAACTGCTTTTATTCCGGGAGTTGGTGGATGCATCGGCTTCGATGGATGAGCCAGAGTCACTACCTGATTATTTCATCACTTCAAATGACATTACACCCAGCGAACACGTTGCGATTCAAGCGGCAGCACAAAAGTGGGTGGATTCTTCAATATCGAAAACCGCAAATGTGCCAACCGATTATCCATTTGAAAAGTTCAAGGATATTTACTTGGCGGCATACGATAGCGGATTGAAAGGATGTACAACGTTTCGATACAACCCAGAAAACTTCCAAGGTGTCCTGGTTCGGAAGAAAGACAGCGAAGAAACGGTTTATTCGTTTACTCTGGAAGACGGTAGCGTTGTCACCGTCAGGGGTAATGAAGAAATAGAATATGACGGGGAAGTTCACAGTGCGGCGAATTTATATGATGCCCTTAAGGAAGGGTACTACGGAAAATTCTAGCTCAGCCTGTCATAAGAAAGTTTCAACGCCTTATGAAATGCAATTTGTTCCTGCGACCTCAACACAATATCCGTTGCTCTCAGTATGACTATTAGAATCAGTAAGAAAATTGTCGATTACAGAGTGGTTCCGACAGGCACGGTAGAACCTGTGTTGTCAACTCCTGAACCGTCAGTCTCGCCGTCCTTAGGTTCCAACGGAGCCACTGATCCGATGATAAACGGTATACAGCCAGTTGGTATGCTGCTGGAGCATCTGACGCGCCCTGCAACTCTGCCTGGCGCGACTTACAAAATCAAAAATCATCTGTCGGAACATGCCCTGTACGTGACAATCACCGATATCGCTATCAACCCAGATACACCGTACGCAAGATCGCGTCCATATGAGATTTTTATCAATTCCAAAAACATGGACCACTTTCAGTGGATTGTTGCACTGACCCGGATTATTTCAGCAATTTTCAGGAAAGGCGGAGACAGTTCATTTCTGGTTGAGGAACTCAGAGCGGTTTTTGATCCCCGCGGTGGCTACTTCAGACCAGGTACCGGCGAATATGTGCCATCGCTGGTTGCTGAAATTGGTTCAGTGATAGAAGAGCACATGCGAAAGATCGGCATGATCAAGGACGAACCCAGACCTGCGCATGTTCAGCAGATACTTGATGAGAAACGGGCTGAATTTGAAAGTCGCAATACTAAAGCAAATGGCAGTCAGGCTGGTAATTTTCCAGAAGGGTCACAGCTTTGTAGAGTTTGCAATGTTGCCGCAGTCATTATGATGGACGGTTGCCTTACCTGTTTGAACTGCGGCGATTCCAAATGCTCGTAATCCAGGTCAAACTAAGACCACTAGCCCTTAAAATTTGGAATTCTGGCAGGTATCGCGCATAGTAACGCGGATGCCTATATGAAATTCAGTCAGTGACCCGAATCCCGGCTAGTTCGAATTCCCAAAACAATTTTCCTTTAGCGACCGCATTTCTGAACGAAACGTTGTCAGAGAAATCCCTAGCCTGACGGGTTGGGATATTGATTGGTACAAATTCAACCTTATCACCAATCACTACACAGGCATCAGTTCTTTCAACGGACTCAGCCGGGCAATCATAAAGAAGCACTCTAACTTGGACATCAGTAACGTTTTTGTCTGAAGTGTTGGAGATCCGTCCGGCGATCTCCCAACTGTCCCCATATGATTTTTCAGTTTGTGTTACCTCAAGATCAATAGTCTCCTTGGGTATCGGGAATTTCTTTGACTCTGAATCTTCCAGGTTCAAGAAATACAAACTGGTAAGGAGTACAGCTAGTGCAGCGAGCAGCCCAAAACCAACCTTTGGTGAGTAATAGCTGACAAAAATCAGCGCAATACAGACGACACCAATCGCTATCCAATGCATACTAGAACTTTTAATTAATCAATCTTCACTCAAACCAAGTTGCAATCATTTTACAGGTTGCCGGGGGCGATTGTGTCATTCTGATTCCAGAATCGTTGAGTACTGAAAAGTTTTGAACAAGGTGTGATGGCAAAAGAGAAAATCGATTAAAGTCGGTGCAGATTGATATTCGTAGGTAAGGTTTATCGCTAGGGTGAAATTGTTCCAGCCACCTCAGAGAACGACCGCGCGTTTATACTTGGTGCGACTGTCTGTAATTTGAGAAACTATTTTGGTAATTGCCGTTGAAAATTGAATTCGAATCAGATTCCATGGTCTGCGGACCTCAGATTTTTCAAAACTCACGCGAACGCTATGACTTCAACAAGCTACGCAAGCGACTACGCCGCGAAGTAAGTCGCGCGATCAGCGATTTTGAAATGATTTCAGCTGGTGACCGGGTCATGGTTTGCCTTTCTGGTGGTAAAGATTCTTATACCATGCTCGATATTCTGCTGGAACTCAAGGCCCGCGCACCGGTGGATTTTGATTTGACTGCTGTGAATCTGGATCAGAAGCAGCCAGGATTTCCGGAACATGTTCTACCAGAATATCTGGAATCACTTGGAGTTCCTTATCAAATCTTGGAAGTTGACACCTACAGTGTTGTTAAGGAGGTAATACCTAAGGGCAAGACTATGTGTGGGCTTTGTTCCAGACTAAGGCGCGGAGTGATTTACGGATTCGCGCAGGAGAACGGATTCAACAAAATTGCGCTGGGCCACCATCGTGAAGATATCGTTGAGACGCTGTTTCTGAACATGTTTCATGGCGGAAAACTGAAAGCGATGCCACCCAAGCTGAAGAGCGATGATGGCACCAATATTGTGATTCGCCCGCTGGCCTATTGTCGAGAATCGGACATTGAAAAATATGCGAAACTACGCGAATTTCCGATCATTCCATGTAATTTGTGCGGATCGCAAACTAATCTTGAGCGCGTAAAAATCAAGGAAATGCTCAAGGAGTGGCAGCGACAGAATCCAGGGCGGGTTGAGAACATTTTTCGCAGCATACAGCATGTATCTCCGTCTCAGTTGGCAGATCGAAACCTGTTCGATTTTATTTCGCTGGTGGTAGAAAGAGACTGAATAGGCAAAAGTCTAATGGCAGGTCTAAGTCAGCCTTTTGATATGAGTCAATATCTGAATGGGATGCTGGAGTTCATCAAGAACTCCCCAACCCCCTATCACGCATCACAAAACTTGTGTGCCGTTCTCGATGAGCAAGGTTTCAGAAGGCTTTCTGAAACGGAGGAGTGGCATTTACAGGAGGGTGATCAATGCTATGTGACTCGAAATGGTACATCTGTGATCGCATTTCGATTTGGGTCAAAATCGAAAGTTTCGTATGGCATGCGACTGATCGGTGCACACCTAGACAGTCCGTGCCTTAAACTCAACCCCAAAGCCAATTTCGAGAAGCACGGATATAGGATCGCAAACGTTGAAGTCTATGGATCAGTACTGCTTCGCACCTGGTTTGATAGAGATCTGGCCATTGCTGGCAGGATATTTATGCGTAACGCTGACGGTTCAATCAGAAGAGTCTTGGTCGATTCCAAGGCGCCAGTTGCAGTCATCCCGAGCATCGCGATTCATCTAGATAGGCAAGCGAATAAGCTACAGGAAATTGACAGTCAGGTGCACATCAATCCGGTGTTATTAAATCACTCGGGAGACAGCCAAACACTTCCACAACAATTGTTAAACTCTGGTGGTGGTCAGGTGGAGGTGGAAGATATCCTTGGCTTTGACCTTCGGTTCTACGATTCGAATCCGCCCAATCTGATCGGGTCAGAATGTGAGAGGTCAGACTCGGAGCATTTAACGTCAGACGGTTCGAATCAATACATATCAAGTGCCCGAATTGATAATCTTCTGAGTTGCTACGCGGGAGTACAAGCGCTTATCGATGCCAGCGAAGACAATTTCTGTATGCTGGTTGCGAGCGATCATGAAGAGGTTGGAAGTATATCGGATTCAGGTGCACAGGGACGATTCTTGTTGCAGGTGCTTGAGAGAATTGGGGCACTGAACTCGAGAGTCATTCGAAATTCCGCCATGCTCTCTGCAGACGGCGCACACGGATTGCATCCAAACTATCCGGAAAAACACGATGAACAGCACAGGCCAGTGCTGAACAAGGGCCCAGTAATCAAAATAAATTCAAATCAGCGTTATGCAACGAGTGATGAAACCGAAGCAGTAATTCGTGGCTTATGCTCTGATATTAAGATTCCAGTTCAGATTTTTGTTTCGCGCAATGACCAGCCGTGTGGCACCACAATTGGTCCACTCGTTGCTTCAGAGATTGGAATCAGGACAGTTGATATAGGCGTGGCACAATTTGCGATGCATTCAATTCGAGAATTGGCCGGATGCGACGACGCTTTGTATTTTCTCAAACTATTGAAAGCTTTCTATGATTCAGATCCAGTTTCGCTCGTTGATTAAGTTTGTTTAATTGAACGGGTGATCGACTGTTGCATTGAGATGGCTCGCAATTTTTTTTAGCTCGGTATAGCCATCAATGAGTCGAGGTGAGGGTCTTCCAAGGTACGCTTCCGGAATGGTAAACACGTGTTTGTTTCTGACGAAGTTTGTATTCTGCCAGTTTGAATTGCGATAAACAACTTTGGGTCGATATTTGTCGTGTTGAACGCCACACCATGAAATCGCGACCGCATCAGGGTTGAGCTCCAGAACTTCTTCGTCGGTTAGCGGTGTGCTTTTGACCTCCCTGTTTCCGATTGGATTGATTAAGCCGGCCGCTTCAAGCAAATCTTCTGTCCAGGACAGCTTGCCCGGCGCAATGACAGGTTTTGGCCACCACTGAATCATCAAACTGTGCACTGGGTTGGGTTGAACAGCAGAACTTAATTTCTGCTGCATTTGACTGACGCATCGTTGCGCATTCTTTGATGCCGCAAGCAGTTCGCCAATATGAAGTATGTCCCTATACACGTCGTCGAGTCGAACTGGTTCAAGAACAATGTAGGGTAAGCCTGCCGATTGCAAACCTTCGACTACTTCTTCGTGACCGGGAACAGTAAGTGAAGCAAGTACTAGATCCGGTTTGAGCTTGGCGACTTTTTCGACATCGATGTTGAGATCGCGACCCACACGTGGCAGTTCGGCCACAACATCAGGGGGATAGTCAGAATAATCGTCGATACCAACTAACAGGTCTGCGCATCCAATAGAAGCGACTATTTCTGTATTGGAGCAGGTTAGAGAGACAACACGCATTGGTAGAGAGTCTAAAAATCAGTCAGTTGAATCTATGGTCAGTACCAGCAAAATTAAATTCTATCGGACACTCTCTTTTGCTGATTTTTTCATCTCTTTAACTGGCATTGATTATCAAAATCAAAAACTGATAAGCTTAGACATGCTGATGAACCGGTACCATTCTAAACGACCTCAATTACAAAATACTCCGCGCATGGTTTGGACAGTCATTCAATTTCAAACTTGAACTGACTCAATCCATTCAAAACCTGTCTGAAGATGTGCGTTCAGCCACGAAATGTCAATTTCACAGAGCTTCGATTGATTGATAATTTAGCAGAATAATCATTTGCCATTTTTGCCCTACTTCAAGGAAATATCTTGTGAAAAATCACTATCGTGCAGTAGTCATCGGGGGAGGTGTCATCGGTGCCAGTGTACTCTATCATCTTGCCAAACTCGGATGGTCGGACATTGTCCTTATTGAGCGTAAAGAGCTGACAGTGGGTTCTACTTGGCATGCGGCTGGTGGATTCCATCCGCTCAACAACGATATCAACATTTCAAGTCTCCAGGCCTACACCATCAATCTTTACCAGGACATTCAACGTGAAAGCGGACAGGACATCAGTATGGTTCAAAGCGGGAGCATCATTCTCGCAGCGAATCCTGAACGCTGGGAGTTTCTGCAGTACATGCGCACTATTTTCTTGACCATGGGGATTGAGCCCCGTCTGGTTACGCCAGCAGAAATCAAGGAGATGTGTCCTTTAATCGATGTATCAGACCTACATGGTGGTATGTGGGATCAGTACGAAGGATATCTGGACCCACACGGAACAACGATGGCGTACGCCAAATCTGCAGAAAAACGCGGTGCCGAAATTGTCCTCAGAAACCGTGTCATCGATCTGAATCCACGACCCGAAGGAGCCTGGGATGTCGTCACCGAGCAGGGTACGATTGTTGCTGAACATGTCATCAATGCAGGTGGTCTCTGGGCGCGTAAAGTCGGGCTAATGGCAGGAGTAAATTTGCCAGTCAGTCCAATGCAGCATCACTATCTGGTTACTGAACCGATTCCAGAACTCGTTGCCAGTGAAGAAGTTATTCCATCAGTACTCGATTTGGACGGGTTTACTTACATGCGTCCGGAACGAAAGGGATTGTTATTGGGTGTATATGAACTTGACCCCAAAGTCTGGCACTTGGAAGGTGCGCCCTGGGACTACGGGATGGATCTCATACCAGAAGAAATTGATCGTATTTCACCACAGTTAATCAAAGGATTTGAACGATTTCCGGTGCTCAATGAAATTGGAATCAAGCGTTGGGTGAATGGTGCATTTACATTTACACCGGATGGCAACCCGCTCGTAGGGCCCGTTCCCGGACTAAGGAACTATTGGGTGGCTTGTGGCGTGATGGCTGGTTTTAGCCAGGGCGGAGGTGTTGGCTTATCGCTTGCCCAATGGATCATCGATGGTGAGCCGGAAGCGGATATTTTTGGTATGGATGTTGCGCGATATGGGGATTTCGCCAGCCAGGATTGCTACCTGTCCGAAACGGTACGTCAGTCTTATTCACGCCGATTCGTGTTAACTTACCCCAATGAGGAACTGCCGGCCGGTCGGCCACTGGACCTTTCTCCGATACATAACGAAATGTCTGAGTCTGGGGCTCAGTTCGGGTGTGTCTGGGCACTTGAAGTCCCCCTATATTTCGTACCGGGCAATCCAAAATTTCAAGAGACTCCAACCTTGAAGCGTTCAAATGCATTCGATTTCATCGGCGAGGAAGTGCATGCTGTCAGATCCAAGGTTGGCATGGTCGATATTACGGGGTTTTCGCGTTATGAAGTAGTTGGTCCCGGTAGTACTGAATGGCTCGATACGCTGCTGGCCTGTCGGCTGCCAAAAGTAGGCGGTATGCGTCTCGCACCGATGTTGACGCCGAGTGGCAGACTGGCTGGCGATTTGACTGTTGTACGATTGGATGAAAACCGGTTTTGGTTGATGGGTTCCTACTACCTTCAGGCATGGCATATGCGCTGGTTCAACGACCATTTGCCGGACTCGGGTGTTACGGTCAGAAACCTGTGCAAAGAATGGTCTGGAATTTCAATTGCTGGACCAGAGTCCAGAAATTTGCTGGAGCGCATTGCTACCGACGACATGTCCAACTCTGCCTTTCCGTTTATGAACTGTAGAAGGATCAACATCAATGGATGTGAAGCAATTGTAGCTAGGGTTTCGGTAACGGGAGAGCTTGGGTATGAGATTAACGTGTCAGCAAATCACATGAAGACTCTATATTCGACGCTCTGCGAAGCTGGTACAGAATTTGATTTACGCCTATTTGGCTTCCGCGCAATGAACAGCACACGTCTGGAAAAGGGATACGGTTCCTGGTCCAGGGAATTCACCTCAGCTTACACACCCAAAATGGCTGGATTGGAGCGCTTCATTGATTTTGACAAATCGTGGTATATTGGCAAAGAAAGGACATTGACTCAGCGCGACCGCCCAGTGGAACAAGTTCTGACATTGTTGGAAATTGATTCAACTGACGCTGACGCATCGGGCTTTGAACCGGTATGGTTTGGCGGTCAACGCGTAGGGTTTGTTACATCTGCTGCTTACGGATATTGGGTCAAAAAGAGTCTGGCACTCGCTTACATTTCGCAGGAAGTTTGTAACGAGTCGGAAGGCTTTTCAGTTCACGTGGTTGGCACTGAAGTACCTGCACGGTTACTTAAGGAGCCGCCACATGATTCTGCCGGAGTCCGGCTGCGGTCGTGATCACCATGGAGGTGAAATGTGAAAGGGAATAGTTTGTTTCAACGGGACACTCTTTCTTGGGCTTTTTACGATTGGGCCAATTCTGCGTTCGCCACAACAGTGGTTGCTGGATTTTTTCCAATATTTTTTAAAGAATTCTGGTCACTGGGTGTCGACGCCACGGTAACAACGTTTCGATTGGGTGTTGCTTCTTCTGTTTCGAGTTTGATTATTGTTGTACTGGCACCCATACTCGGTGCGATATCAGATAGTGCCGGTATCAAGAAAAAACTATTGGCAGTCTTCGCTTTTGTTGGTATTGTGTCGACATTCTGTCTGTATCTGGCTGGAAATGGAATGTGGGAGTTAGCTATCGTTCTGTACATCGTGGCCTCTCTCGGTTTCTCAGGCGGTAACGTTTTTTATGATGCTCTGTTGCTGACGGTTGCACCCACTAGCGAACGTATTCATCAGGTTTCAGGATTCGGTTTCGCGTTGGGTTACCTTGGTGGCGGAATTTTGTTTGCAGTTAATGTCTTTATGGTGCTGAAGCCCGAGATATTTGGGCTCGCGGACTCCGCCCAGGCGGTACAGATCAGCTTTATTACCGTTGCAGTTTGGTGGGCAGTATTTTCAATACCGATTATGCTGTTCGTCGAGGAAGAACGGGTTCAGACCCAAGGCGCGGCAAGCAAAATCATGAGTGGGTTTCGTCAACTAGCAAAGACCTGTCGAAGCTTACGTACTCAACGCACGATACTCCTGTTTCTGATTGCTTACTGGTTTTATATCGACGGAGTTGACAGTGTGTTTCGCATGTCGGTTGATTATGGACTTTCAATTGGGCTGGCAAGCAATGACTTGATTACCGCGCTATTGCTCGTTCAATTCATAGGATTTCCTGCGGCTTGGGCATTTGGCAAACTAGGCCAAAAAATTGGACCAAAACCAGGAATTTACATCGGAATTGTTGTTTACCTTGTCGCAACTGTGTGGGCATCCTTTATGACGACTGGCACGGAATTTTACATACTAGCCGCAATGGTTGGACTTGTGATCGGCGGAATCCAAGCCTTGAGTCGTTCACTACTCGGTCTGTTAATCTCGCCAGAGCAGGCAGGCGAGTATTACGGCTTCTTCAACATGGTCGGAAAAACAGCGGCAGTCATCGGTCCCTTCCTCGTGGGCTGGTCAGCCCTTATGTTTGGGTCCAGACTTTCAATCTTGAGTGTGAGCATCCTTTTCCTGATCGGTGGTATCTTGTTATACTTCGTTCAGGTGCCTAAGGACCAAACTACAGAGTCACATGCATGATCGCGGTGAGTCGAGCACAGATTCTTGAATAGGTTGTGCGCTCAGCAAAATCTTGTGCCTGTCGTGAGATACGTTCGACTAAACCGGAAAGGAATTCACACGAAAAGACACATCAATTTAATCACAAGTAATTGATAATCGGGTGAAATTCATCTCGGATGTTCTCATTCAGAGTTATCAGTTCGCTGAATCAGGCATATGTCCAGGCTGTCTTATGAAATTATTTCTGGATTATGCGATTGTCAATAATTGCTGTATAGGGACTATTGGCGATGAGGTAGTCTGTGACCACTTCTGTGACAAGTTTTATTCCATCATAAGGATCAATGGCGTTGTCCGCAAAAACCAAGTAACCATCCTTCCCCCTACGGAGAAAATCATTTGTGGTAATTCCATAGAATTTGTCAGGAGATAGTGAGGCCCACTCTCCATCCTGCATCACTTCGACCTTCAGAATCCGTCCGTTATTTGGTTCCTGTGATAGCGTGAATTCAAACCGAATTCCGGCTACTTGAGGAAATCGTCCCTGCATGTCTTCTACTTCACTAACACCGTTCTCAAGTGCAGCCACAACATCGGAACCTTTGAGTTTGAATCTCGACAGTACGCCCTCAAATGGGAGCGTGGTCAGAATGGCACCAGTTGTAATTGGACCTTTGTCTAGTGAGGCTCGAATTCCACCAGCATTTGTAATGGCGATATCGATACCAAATGGTTTCATGTACTCCAGCATCGCTGTTGCAACTAAATTTCCGACTTCACATTGCTGCTTACGACAACTGTTTCCGCTGCCATCCACCGTTGTTGCTGCTTCCGCAATGATTTTTTCAAGCAGTTCGGCAAGCGGAGCCGCTAATTCAGCAATTCTTTCTTTCACCTTCGCATCTTCAGGAATTGATTGATCCAACAGGATGGGTTCACCGATTGCTGATTGAACAATGCCTTGGTCGTCGAAAGTCACGTCCAGTCGGCCGAGATATTTTCCATAAGCGTAGGCCTGAACGACAGCAGTACGGCCACCGTTTGGAGTGTTTACCCATGTTGGATAAGGTCCATCTGCTTTTTCTTCAGTGTTTGATAGCAAGGTATTTGTACCACCACCGATGATCAGGTCAATACCATTGACTTTCGTTGCAATATCTAGGTCTACTGGATACCCGGAATGCGAAAGTACGATGATTCGATGGATTCCCCGCTCAGTAAACTGATCAATCTCGTGTCGCAGAGTTTCAACTGGGTCAGTGAATCTAATGTTATTCCCAGGTGAGGAAATTTCCTGGGTGTGGGCAGGAATCAGGCCAATCAGCCCGTAATGAAAGCCCTCACGTTCTAAAACGGTTGAAGGCATAAGAACGCCTGCAAGTGCGGGTTCAGCAGACACATCGGCGTTCGCCATCAGCACTGGGAAGTTAACGGCATCCATGAATGCTCGAAGCCCTTCAGGTCCGTCGTCAAATTCATGATTTCCTGCTCCCATTGCATCATAGCCGACTATATTCATCATCTCTGCAGTAGCTTGTCCTTTGTACTTGCTATAGAAAAGTGAGCCCTGAAACTGATCTCCTGCATCAAGGAGTAGTGAGTTTGGTGACTTTGCTCTGTTTTGTCGAATAATCGTAGCCAATCGAGCATAACCCCCATAGCACTTACCTGCCTGGTCGTCTTCCGCCGAACAGCTGTTGTCAAATCTGTTGATCGGTTGAATTTTGGAATGAACGTCGTTGGTGTGAAGAATTGTGATTGTTTCCGCGTTTGCAAAGACGGTAAAAGACATGAAAGTGGCGGCTGCCATAGTGCGACAAAAATTCATGAAATTACTCCTGATAAACGGACGTAAATGGGTACGTGCAAATTGTCTTGCACTGTCATACTTCAATTCAAACGTAAAGGTGTGTCTTCGCAATCAACCTGTTGAACCAGATTCCAATATGAATTTCAGCATTAGTGAAATCATCCATGGTTAAACCAATTGATGTCTATGATCTTTTCAGAATTTCAGATTGAACCAATTGCAACTGAGTGCCGCAAGTATTCCTGCTCCGGAAGCTTGAGAATCCACCTTTCAAATTTCCTGGCAGTCGAGAAAACTTTAGGCAGCAGACAGCTTCTCTAATCAGTATAGTCAAAGGAAAGGGAATGCAAGTGTTATGACCTGCAAAAATCTGCGGCTAGAGTTCAGGCAAAAGGAGACCGCCGAATTTGCACAATTGAACTGTAGATTGATTTGGTTTCACCCTCTTGCAAAATTAACGCAACTGAGTGCACAGGCCAACACATTGATTTGGAATTAGGATCGACTGTGGAGTCGCAACGCAGCACCTAGTGCCTACGTTGCGGTAGCTACGATATTAACGTTTGCTTTGTAAGACGGAGATTCGAAATGTCAGCGATTGAGCTACCGAAGTCTTCGGTTATTCGCAGTCCGGTTCTTCGTCCTCTACAGCAGCAATTTCTGGATCTGTCAATACAACAACGGTAGTCTGCTCCTTATCCTGGATGGTTTCATTGGATGCAGAAGCAGTTTCGCTTGTATTTACTTCAGTTGCAGTATCCGAGAAAGCAGGACTCGCAACACATAACAACAGGAATGCAGCAAGAAGTTGTTTAGCTACGGACTTTAACATTGAATTGAATTCCTTTGCTCGCTGTTGATAATACTTCATTTGACCAGCATTGTGACAATTTGTTCCCAGTGCTAGCGCACCGAATTTGACTTAGAATTTCTGAGTAGTTGTCGACACCTTACCTGCTAATCTGCAAAACGATGGAGCTTTCATCAGGAATAATGAAGCCCGGGTTCTGGTTAAAATACATAGATTCAATCCCCACATTTAAACCATTGAAACAAATCACAGAGTCCACGTACATATTGCTTCAGGCTTTTCACTATGACACAGAGAGCACGCCGTCGCCGTAAACAGCCTCAAGTCGCATCTGCGCAGGTCACCCAACTGCCGATAAGGCCAGTTGTCAACCGGTTTCCCCCAATCTGTGCAATTTCTGATGATGAGGTGGAATTCATTCATCAGTCCTCGTTAACCGTACTGGAGCAGGTTGGTGTCGAGATCATGTCACTGGAGGGCCGCAAACTGTTGGTTGCAAATGGGGCGAAGGCTTCTATAGACGGTGATGTAGTCTACATTGAGCGGGGACTAGTCGAGGAGTGTCTGAAGACGATACGTCCCAGCTTTACTCTTCATGCCAGGAACCCGATTCACAATCTGGAGGTTGGAACCGATCAAGTACTATTCGGAACGGTTGGTAGTGCACCGCACGCGTCTGACCTTGATCATGGCAGACGAACTGGTAATCTTCACGACTACCGAAACTTTTTGAGGCTGACGCATCAACTCAATATTGTGCACTTCATCAGTGGATATCCAGTCGAGCCTGTAGATGTTCATGCTTCCATCAGACATCTTGAGTGCTTGCGCGATTGTGTAATTTTGTCCGATAAGGCATTTCACGCCTACTCGCTTGGCCGTCAGCGCAATCTGGATGCCATTGAGATTGTGAAGATTGCCCGTCAGTTGAATGACGAACAACTATCGCAGGAACCTAGTCTGATCACGGTGATCAATTCAAACTCTCCACTGCGACTAGACGGCAATATGGTTACTGGGATCATTGAAATGTCGCGGAACAACCAGGTTGTGATCCTGACCCCATTTACCCTGAGTGGAGCAATGGCTCCTGTAACGCTTACCGGAGCTGTCACGCAGCAAAATGCCGAAGTGCTGGCTGGCTTAACCATCTCACAACTCACGCGTCCTGGCGCGCCGTTTGTATACGGTGGATTTACATCGAATGTCGATATGCGCTCTGGTGCTCCTGCATTTGGAACTCCGGAGTACATGAAAGCAGCGTTGATCAGCGGACAGATGGCACGTCGTTATCGTTTGCCATTTCGTTCATCGAACACGAATGCAGCCAACACCGTAGATGCACAGTCTGCCTACGAATCAGTATTTTCTCTATGGGGAGCGATCAACGGTCACTCACACATAGTCCTGCACGCAGCCGGTTGGATGGAGGGCGGATTAACCGCATCTTTTGAAAAGTTTGTGATGGATGCCGATCTGCTGCAGATGATCTCGGAATATTTGCAACCGGTGCCGGTAAATCAGGATGAGAGCGCAATTCAAGCGATGGTACAGGCAGGTCACGGAGGGCACTTTTTCGGTACTGACCACACTCAACAGCGGTACCGAGACGCATTCTATACACCATTACTTTCGGACTGGCGCAACTATGAAACATGGAGCGAGGCTGGTTCCCCTCAGACCATGGAACATGCGAACCGTCTGTACAAGCAGCTACTGGCAGAATATGAACCACCGCCACTTGATCCAGCTGTCAGGGAGGAACTTGATGACTTCGTAGATCGACGTATTCGCGAAGGTGGAGTCACCACCGATTTCTGAATTGAAACGTGTAGCAGCACATTTCTGTCGATCTATTGAATGACTGTCACTCTGAATAGCGACCGGCTAACTGCGTTCGTACAAGTTGTTTGCCCATATTTTGGGACCGCAGCAGTTTCAAAAATGCTTCCGGCATATTTTCTATACCGTTCATAAAGTCGGTTTTGAATTTCAAGTCACCATTCCGAGCGCTTTCGGCTAATGCTTTCCTTGCCTCCGGATATCGATCAAAGTGATCAAACACCAGAAATCCTTTGACCTCCGCCCGGTTGACCAGAATTTGGCGTAAAAATCGCTCGCCCATATCAGGCTCCTCAAATCGTTCTGCCAGACTGATAGTACCAACAATAATCACGCGTGCCTTCAAAGCAAGATTTTTCATAGCTGCATCGTGAATTGGACCCGCTGTGTTATCAAAATAGATGTCGATTCCATCGGGACAGGCATCTCTGACATCCGAGACTAGATTTGAGGATTCCCGGTAATTTACTCCAGCATCGTAGCCGAGTTCTCTACACCAGTCCAATTTTGCTTCGGAACTTGCGACCGCAACTGCACGGCATTGATAGGACTTAGCAAGTTGTCCGACAATTTGGCCGACCGCTCCAGATGCTGCGGATACCAACACGGTTTCGCTAGGGCTTGGTTTGCCAACCACATTGAGAGCCATCCACGCCGTAATCCCTGGCATTCCGATGTAACTCAACCAGGCGTGAGGTGGCCCGACATCAGGATCAACTCGTGTCAGCCCATCCGTGTCCAACGCCGCGTACTCCTGCCAGCCAAAATTAATGGTTTCGATCAATTCTCCTTCTTTCCAGTCGCTGTGGTTTGACTGTACAATTTCTGCAACTGCACCACCACACATAACCTCGCCTATTCCTATTCCTTTGGCGTAGCCTTGCTTGGGACTGATTCTGCCACGCATGTAAGGGTCAACTGAAAGATACACGGCTTTGGCTAAAACTTGGTTCGAACCTAATTCTGGAATCGGATTTTTTTCTAGGCGCCAGTTTTCTTTGACTGGCATTCCTTCTGGAAAAGAGTCGAGCTTCCACTGTCTATTGAATTTGTTCATAGTCGATTACGTAATGAGTTGAATAAGTTTCTGAAAGTGGGAGAAACAAACGCATTCGAGTACAGATTTGGTTTCTTCATGTCCTGTATGCGCTACGATGACGGGCTCATTTTAGCATTGATAATCTGATAACCTCGAACGACAAATATTCCTGCTTAACCGCTGATCTGCCAGCAAAATGATGGTAAATTTTTTTTGTTCAGTTTGTTTCTCTCTGAAAATGATCCGTAGAATTGATAATCAGATGTATAACATTCAGACTCAATATTCAACCAGATAATCCAAACAACTCAAAAAGAAGCGTTCATGAATTACGTTATTGATGAATTTCCGAGGCCCTCCATTGCAGTGAGTGGTGAAACAGCCCGATTCCCAGTGCGCAGAATTTACCTTGTTGGCAGAAACTATGCAGAACATGCTCGTGAGATGGGGCATGATCCGAATCGGGAAAAGCCGTTTTTTTTTCAAAAACCTGCTGACGCCATCTTACCGACGGGCAGTGAATTTCCTTATCCACCACTTTCAAGCAATGTCCATCATGAAATTGAGCAAGTTGTCGCACTTCGCTCTGGTGGCAAAAACATTCGTGTCAACGACGCGTTGGATCATGTTTATGGATACGCGGTCGGAATCGATATCACTCGACGCGATCTTCAGCAGCAGATGAAACAACAGGGTCGGCCCTGGGAAGTTGGCAAGGCCTTTGACTCGTCAGCGCCGATCAGTGCTATCGTTCCGGCATCAGCAATCGGGCATCCACAGCAGGGTCGAGTTTGGCTTGAAGTCAACGGCGAATTGTGCCAGGAAGGAAATCTGAATCAATTGATCTGGTCGGTACCTGAAATTATCGCAACCCTTTCAACCCAATTTGAACTGACCGGGGGTGATTTGATTTTTACAGGTACTCCGTCAGGGGTGGGTCCCATTAAGCCAGGTGACCGCTTGACGGGTGGTGTTGAGGGAATTGCGAATATTGAGATTGTGGTGCAATAATCGACTGAATTTTCGGGCTTAATCGTTAGTAGATTGCCGCCAATTCACGTCCAGATCAGTCTGTAAACCGGAATTTCGGAGTAATTTGATTGTCAAGTTCTAAATTCAGTTGATATGATATAAATCTAGTTTACTTATTCTGTTACTCAGAAATATTTAATTTTGAAACCCTAACATCGTGCAAATTTCACATTGTGACTAATTTTTACGATGTGAAACTAAAGTAAGATGTACTGGAGGAAAGACTATGAACCCAAAATATCATCTTGAACAAGCCTATAAGGAAGGCACAATTTCTCGCCGCGAATTCTTGCAAAGGTCTGCACTGATTGGTGCAACGGTTGCAGTGCCGGGAGCCATGATGTCAGGTACTGCCTGGGCAGAAAGGAAGCGTGGCGGAGTACTCAGACTCGGGATGGGAGGTGGATCAACCACTGACACGATTGATCCCGGGACACATACCGACTCTGTGGGCATTACCATAGAACGCAACATGCGTAGTTATCTGACGGAAGTCAGTCCGTCTGGTGAGTTGATTGGTGAAGTCGCTACCTCTTGGGAATCCAAACCGGGTGCAACAGATTGGACTTTCGAACTTCGTAATGATGTTGAGTTCCATGATGGCCAAAAGCTGACAGCGAACGATGTCATCTATTCAATCAATCATCACATCCGTGAAGGCTCGACTTCAGCGGTTGCCGGTCAAATGGGCAAAATCTCTGAAATGAAGGCCGATGGCGACCATGTGCTTCACATTACGCTGTCTGAAGGTAATGCAGACTTTCCGTGGTTGATCAGTGACTACCACGTATCAATCTTTCCGGCAAACGGCGGTTGGGAAACTGGAGTCGGTTCCGGACCATATTCATTAGTCAATTACGAGCCTGGTGTGCGAGCTGAACTCAAGCGCAACGACAATTATTTCAAGGAAGGTCGACCCTACTTTGATGGCGTTGAAGTGACAGTGATTGCAGACGCGGCTGCCCGTGACAACGCTTTGAAGACAGGACAAGTCGATGCTACAAACCGTGTCAGCCAGCGAACAGCCCACCTGCTGGACAAAGCGCCAGGTGTGTCAGTCCATAAAGTCGTGGGTACTAAACAATACACAGTACCGATGCTGACCAACGTCCCACCTTTCGATAATGTGAAAGTGCGTCAGGCAATGCGTCTGGCTGTTGATCGGGAAGCACTGTTAAAAACGGTTCTTGGCGGACACGGTGAAGTTGGAAACGATTTACCAATTGGTCGCCGGCAGGAGTTCTATAACACTGAACTTCCACAAAGGGAATATGACCCGGATCAGGCTGCCTTCCTGTTGAAAGAAGCTGGTATGTCAGGCCTCTCAGTTGAACTTTCAGCTGCAGATGCGGCGTTTGACGGTGCAATTGATGCTGCTGTTCTATATGCGGAACACGCCAAAGCAGCCGGCATTAACATTAACGTGATTCGGGAATCCAATGACGGTTACTGGTCAAATGTCTGGCAGCAGAAGCCTTGGTGCATGTGCTATTGGTCAGGTCGTCCGACGCAGGATTGGATGTGGACCATTGCTTATGAATCAGGTGGAGCCTGGAACGATAACAACTGGGAAAATGAGAGATTCCAGTCCTTGCTGAAGCAAGCTCGTGTTGAGGTTGATCAAGACAAGCGTAAAGACATGTATTGGGAAATGCAGCGTCTGCATTGGGAAGAAGGTGGAACTGTGATTCCATTGTTTGCTGCTGATTTGATGGGAGTTTCAGACAAAATCCTCCTCCCCGATGTCATCGGCTCTGATTGGGAGTTGGATGGTCAGCGATGTGGTGAGCGCTGGAGTTTTGCATAAGGAAACTGCGATCTAGAAAAAATACGCAAGGTAAGTGAGATCAGACGGCATTGATTAATGGGTCTTACCCGACTGATTTTCAATCGCTTTTTGTTTGGGTTGATCACTCTCCTTGCAATCACCTTACTAATCTCTCTCGCTCTCGAGGCGCTGCCCGGTGACTTTGCCGAGCAGCGCCTTGGTCAATCCGCAACGCCCGAAACAATAGCCGCAATTCGCGAGCAGCTCGGTTTGAACAAACCGGTGCTTGTGCGTTATGCTGAATGGCTCGGAAACTTTGTGAAGGGCGATATGGGCATTTCGCTCTCCAACTCTCGCCCGGTTGCAAAATTGCTGGCGACACGGCTTGGAAATACCCTGTTCCTGGCTGTATCCTCTGCAATTGTCGCGGTTCCGCTGGCTCTATTTTTGGGAATTCTCGCGGCACTTTACCGTGAGTCTTTTCTCGATAAGATGATTTCTACGATAACTCTGGCAGCAATTTCACTACCAGAGTTTTTTATCGGCTACATGCTGGTCGCAATCTTAGCAGTAAACTGGCAATTATTTCCGGCTATTTCAAGCATTTCTGATTCAATGAGTTTAGGGGAGAAGATTTACGCGTCAATCTTGCCCATTTCAACACTGACGTTTGTGATTGTGGCCCATATGATGCGCATGACGAGGGCAGCAATCATAAACTTACTGCAAAGTCCATTTATCGAGATGGCTACTTTGAAAGGATTGAAGCGGTCTCGCATTATCGTTCGTCACGCCTTACCGAACGCGCTCTCACCCATCATCAACGTCATCGTACTTAATTTGGCCTACCTAGTCGTCGGTGTCGTAGTAGTGGAGGTGGTCTTTATCTATCCCGGCCTGGGTCTGATGATGATTGATTCAGTCACATCCCGCGACCTGCCTATCGTTCAGGCCTGTATCCTGATTTTTGGTGCGACATATATCACGCTGAATATGTTGGCTGATATTCTTGCCATCATTTGCAATCCCAGAATGCGTCATCCTCGGTAGACTTTGATGAGACGATTCTGGAACTCATTCAAACGTGCCGGACTCCCGGCACATATTGGAATCGTCATAATACTGATATTCCTATTTGCTGCTGTTTTTGCGCCATGGCTGGCACCTTATGGTGAAAGCGAAGTCGTTGATCCTGTCCCTTGGGCTTCGCCTTCAGAGAGTGGAACTTTGCTCGGTTTGGATCAACTTGGCCGTGACCTCTACACGCGGGTTCTCTACGGGGCAAGAAATACCATAGCGCTCGCTTTGGGCATTACCTGCCTGGCATTTTTCATGGGAATGGTTGCTGGATTTTTTGCAGCAGTCGTTGGCCGATGGGTTGATCATTTGCTTAGTCGATGCGTTGACATCATCATGGCTTTTCCAACCCTGTTTTTCGCTCTGATTGCACTGTCAATCTTTGGTACATCAATTCCTGTGATGGTTTTTGTGATTGCCACGCTTGACGCCACTCGTGTTTACAGAATTTCACGCGCCCTGGCGATGGATATCAACGTGATGGAGTATGTCGAAGTTGCGCGCCTGCGCGGCGAAGGACTGTGGTGGATTATGCGCCGCGAAATTCTGCCCAATGCCTTGACGCCGTTACTTGCAGAATTTGGTCTGCGGTTCTGCTTTGTGTTTCTGTTCATCAGTTCCCTGAGCTTTCTTGGAATCGGCATTCAACCGCCAGCTGCAGACTGGGGTGCCATGGTACGCGAAAATGGAGTTGCAATTACATACGGAATATTTACACCACTTGTCCCAGCAGCTGCAATCGCGGTATTGACGATTGCTGTCAATCTGGTTGTTGACTGGTTCCTGCGCAAAACTGCCGGGCTTCGCGAAGAGTATTGATTTGACTGGAATTCTGCGTGAAAATTCCGACGATATGATTGAACATTGAGTTTATCGATGAGTGAAAGACTGCTAACAGTGAAAAACCTGCAAATTGAGGGGTTTGCAGATGATGCCTGGAAGCCTATTGTGAATGGTATTGACCTGCACCTCGATCGCGGTGAGGTTTTGGGCCTGATTGGCGAGTCTGGTGCGGGAAAATCAACCATTGGTATTGCGACCATGGGCTACACAAGACCGGGTTGCCGAATCGTTGGCGGATCGATTGACTTTGATGGTGTCCCCATTCTTACCCAAACCGCCGAGCAAATCAGAGAAGTTCGGGGCGTGAGAATTTCTTATGTCGCACAAAGCGCAGCGGCATCGTTTAACCCTGCACATAAACTAATCGAGCAGTACACCGAAACCCCAGTTCAACACGGAGTGCTCAAGTATCAACAGGCTGCGCAGAATGCGCGGATTATTTATGCGCGACTGGAGTTGCCCGATCCCGACAACATCGGCAATCGTTATCCACATCAGGTGTCCGGCGGTCAATTACAGCGTGCGATGGTCGCGATGGCCATGTCATGTGAACCGGACATGATCATTTTCGACGAGCCGACAACTGCGCTGGATGTAACCACCCAAATTGAAGTGTTGGCGGCAATCAAGGATGTTGTTAAACAATTCAACACCGCAGCAATTTACATCACCCACGATTTGGCAGTGGTTGTGCAGCTCGCTGATCGAATCATGGTGCTGCGTTATGGAGATTTGGTTGAAGAGTCGGATACTCGCACGATACTTGAAAGTCCAAAAGAGGAATACACGCGCCAGCTTCTGGCGGTACGTACTTTTGCGAAAAATCCTGAGCCTGAAACTGAAAATGAGCATTCACTTATCGAGGTGAGTGATTTGCATGCAGCCTATGGTGGCGGAATAAAAGTGCTGGATGACATCAATCTGTCGATTGAGCGCTGTCGCACCGTTGCAGTCGTAGGTGAATCCGGCAGTGGGAAAAGTACCCTGGCCCGGGCAATTACTGGATTGCTACCGCCGATGCAAGGTTTCATCAAGTATCAGGGAAAGGAACTACCTGGATCATTCAAGAACCGCACCAAGGATCAATTGCGACAGATTCAAATGATTTATCAGATGCCCGATGTTGCATTGAATCCGAGACAAAAGGTGCGCGAAACAATTGGACGCCCACTTGGATTTTATTTTCAGATGGATGGTGCGGAACGCGAGCAGCGAGTGAAGGAGTTGCTTGAGATGATCGAATTACCGACCAATTATATTGATCGGTTTACCCCTGAACTTTCCGGCGGACAGAAGCAGCGGATTTGTATTGCGCGGGCACTCGCGGCCAAGCCAGTGGTCATCATATGCGATGAAGTGACCTCTGCACTCGATCAATTGGTCGCAGAAGAAATTCTTAAGCTTCTGGATCGATTGCAAAAAGAACTAAACATGACATACCTTTTCATCACGCATGACTTGGCCACCGTAAAGGCAATTGCGGATGAAATTGTCGTGATGCTGCAGGGGCGTATTGTTGAACACGGACAGAAAGAAGAGGTGTTGGCTCCACCTCATCACGAATACACTGAACTACTATTGAGTTCAGTACCCGAAATGGACCCAGACTGGCTTGATGATTTGCTTGCGGCCCGATCTGCTGTAAGTGCATAACCGAGCAAGAGAATAATCCGAGTTGCTCAATGTCTGTCAAGCTTGTAGAAGGAAGAAATAACTAATTTGGATTTAGAGAAGCAATGGCGATTCTAATAACCAAGCGCTTGTTGATGATGCTGCTTACGATGTTTGCAGTATCGCTGATTCTGTTTCTGCTTTTGGAAATTGATGTTGACACGATAGCTATCAAAGTGCTTGGTCAATTCAGTACTGAGGAGCAGCGGCAGATCTGGCTGGAAAGAAACGGTTACTACGAGCCAGTCTATAAGCGCTATATCATTTGGTTGGGAAATTTCATCACCGGCGATTTTGGAACATCAACAATCTACAAGATTCCGGTTGCTGAAGTTCTCTGGCCACGGCTCTGGAATACAACAATTCTTGCCTTCTGGGTGTTTGTTTTCTTGGTTCCTGTCTCGTTGGTGCTTGGCATTCTTTCCGGTATGCGTGAAGGTTCCAAGCTTGATCGGACGATTTCCGTCGTCAGTATTCTGACTACGTCGGTTCCTGAATTTGCAAGCACCGTGTTTTTCTCTGGCTTGTTTGTATTTTCCCTGCAATGGCTGCCGGGTACCAGCAGTATGTTCGAGGGATTTGACTGGAAGCAGCTGGTGTTGCCTGTGCTGGTGCTTCTGGTTTATGACTTCGGTTATGTAACCCGAATGACTCGAGCGTCCATGGCTGAAGTGATGACCACTCACTACGTACGAACGGCTGTACTCAAGGGACTCCCGTACAGACGCGTGATTCTCAAACATGCGCTTAGAAATGCACTCATTGCTCCGTTTACGGTATTGATGCTACAAATCAATTGGCTGCTTTCCGGTGTCATCGTAGTCGAATTTTTCTATGCTTACAAAGGATTTGGGGCGCTGTTGCTGGAAGCTGCACTACGACAGGATATTTACATGATTGAAGCGTGTACGATGGTCGCTGTTTTCGTAGTGGTGATGACGCAGGTATTTTCCGATATCGCATACACACTGCTGAATCCTAGAATTCGATTTAGTTGATCGAGTAGCACAAGATGTCTGAAGCCACAATGAACGCAGCAACTGAAGCAAAAAATCCGGTTAGTGGATTGCGCCGAATCTTTATGATGATTGGGCTGATGCGTGAGAGTCCAGCCGGGATGGTTGGAGCGTTTTTGGTTTCATTCTGGGTGCTTGTCGCGATCTTCGCTCCATTGATTTCTCCGTTTGAGCCAAATGCCACGTTGGTCCCCTTTATGAAACCAGGTGCTGTGAATCCGGATGGGGGTACATTCTGGCTGGGCACAGATCATATAGGGAGAGATATCCTATCGAGAATTATCTGGGGTTCCCGAACGGTTCTGTTTTATGCGCCCCTAGCAACGTTTTGTGCTTATGTGCTTGGAATATTGATGGGGCTGGTTGCCGGGTATTATCGAGGCTGGATTGATGATGTTTTATCTCGCATCGGAGACATGATTCTTTCGTTTCCCGTACTTGTGCTCTACATTATCATCATTTCAACGGTTGGTGCTTCTGGCTTGAACATCGTTATCGCAATTGTTTTCGCCAGCGGACCCGGAATTATGCGTATTGTGCGCGGTTTAGTGCTTGATCTTAGAAATAGAGACTATGTCGCAGCAGCGCAGACCCGCGGCGAATCAGCCTGGCGAATCATGTTGGTCGAAATTCTACCCAACGCACGTGGTCCACTAATTGTTGATGCCTGCCTCCGTATGGGTTATGTCATCATTAATATCGGTGTGCTGGGATTCTTGGGACTCGGGCTACCACCACCTGACCCGGATTGGGGTGGCATGATTAACGAAACTCGACAAATGGCGTTGATCTTCCCTCATATGACAGTGATTCCATGCATTGCGATTTCAACGTTGATTTTGGGATTCAATCTTCTGGCTGATGGTATGCGAGACATTTCATTGCGAGACTGACGATGGCTGAACAATCGAACGAAGTCGTATTGGATATCCAAAATCTGGATATCTCATATTACACACGCGCCGGAGAGATTCCGGCTGTTGTGGATTTTTCACTAGAAGTGAAACGTGGCGAAACGATTGGGCTGGTTGGAGAATCAGGCTGTGGTAAGTCAACCGTTGCAATGGCGATCATGCAATACATGGGCCATAACGGTGCAGTCAAGAGCGGAACGATTGAGTTCAAGGGTCGCGATCTGACAAAACTGAGTGAGGAAGAATTGAGACAGATTCGCGGCAAAGAGATCTCTATGATCTATCAGGAACCGTTTTCTGCCCTAAATCCAAGCATGCGCATCGATCAGCAGTTGATGGAAGTTCCGCTGGCGCATGAAGAAATCGATGTTAAGGAGGCACATGAAAGAGCTCGGCAAATTCTGACTGATGTCAATATTCCAGACCCTGACCGAGTGTTGGCCTCGTATCCGCATCAGCTTTCTGGTGGCCAACAGCAGCGGGTTGTGATTGCAATGGGATTGCTGTCGAATCCGGACCTGCTGTTGCTTGATGAACCCACGACTGCGTTGGACGTGACAGTTGAGGCTGGGATCGTTAAGTTAATTGCCAATATCAGCAAGAAATTTGGTACCTCTCAAATTTACATTTCCCACAATCTGGGTCTAATTCTAGAGACTTGCGATCGGGTCTTTGTTATGTACTCTGGCGAAGTTGTCGAAGAGGGGCGCATCAAACCACTATTCAAGTCGCCTCGACATCCGTACACCCATGGATTATTCGGCTGTATTGCATTGCCGACAGCGGATAAGACTGCGTCACCACTGACGCCGATCCGCGGACAGCTGCCATTGCCTCACGAGCGACCACAAGGCTGCAATTTTGGTCCACGATGTGACCATTTTTCTGCCGGCGTTTGTGACCAGGACAATATTCACATGGAGAAAATTGCTGATAACGTTGACGGACAACATCGTGTGCGTTGCCTGCGTTGGACTGAAATTGAGCAAATTCGAGCCGATGCTGATCAGTCCAAAGAAGCGGCTGGAATTGGTCACGAGGTTCTCAAGGTGATCGACATGCAAAAATATTACTCCATGCATGATCGATCACTCAAGGCAGTGATGAGCGGAACCAGCGTCAAACTAGTCAAGGCGAATGAAAAGATCGATTTTGAGGCACATGAATCTGAGACGCTGGCTATTGTCGGCGAGTCGGGCTGTGGCAAATCGACATTGGCGAAGGTGTTGCTGGGTCTTGAAACTGCAACTGGTGGTGAGATTTTTTTGAATGGTGAACCGATTCAGGATGTTTCCGTACACTCGCGCTCAAATTCCCAGTTGGCCTCAATGCAGATGGTATTCCAAAATCCTAGCGATACGCTGAATCCGAGCCATACCGTTGGTCAGCAGATCGGTCGCGCCATTACAAAGTTTGGTGTTGAGCGTAATAGGCAGAAGGTTCGAGATATGGTGATGTCGCTACTCGACATTGTTAAGCTACCCCGGGATTTCTACTACCGTCGTCCGCGTCAATTGTCGGGCGGACAAAAACAGCGAATCGGCATCGCACGTGCCTTTGCCGGCCAACCATCAATGATCATTGCAGATGAACCGGTTTCCGCGTTGGATGTTTCGGTTGCTGCGGCGATTACTGAACTACTGATGGATTTGCAGCGTGAAAGGAAGATGACCCTTCTGTTTATCAGTCATGATTTGAGTATTGTTCGCTATTTATCCGATCGCATTTTAGTGATGTATCTTGGACAGGTCATGGAGCAGGGCTTAACCAGAGAAGTATTTCAACCGCCGTACCATCCCTACACTGAAGCTCTGTTGTCCGCTGTACCCATTGCCGACCCGGAAGTTTCTAAGCGGGAAATTGTGCTGGAAGGCAATTTGCCCAGTGTGCTCAATCCACCTAAAGGGTGTCCATTCGAGACTCGATGTCCGCGAAAGATTGGAAAGATTTGTGAAGAGGAACGACCGCCGGTTCAGTCAGATTCTGAGAATCATCATATTGCCTGCCACATACCGCTAGATGAATTGAGGCAGGTTGAACCCGTGATTGAAGTGCCAGCTGTCGCATAGCAGTTGGTCAGGCTGATATTTTCGGGATTAGAAACTGCAATTCTAAGCAAAACAAATCGTTCAAGGTGGCGGATACTAAAGCCATCACAATGATCGAAAGTGGCGATTTGGCTAGGTTGGCGGTGTCTTTTGAATTTTACCGCTACTGTCCCGGTAAGCAGTAGTGTTGAGCGTACCAGTTTGGTGTAATAGGATTACTGATTACTGTCTATTCGAGAATCGTAGCGAGGCGAGCGAGGACGTCATCTACAATGATTCTAGGAACAGATTCGACATGCTGCCCTTTTCTGGCCACAATATCAAGTGCACGAGGCTGATCGCAGCGAATAATTCCAGTTGTTTGAGTACCGGCATTCTCAAGTGAAACTGCAAATCCTCGTCTACGTGCGAAACTGCCGCCCTTGGTAATTGGCAATACTACTGGTATGTTGGTCAATTTGTTGAAAGCAGCCGGAGAAACAATCAATACTGGTCGAAAACCTTTTTGTTCGTGACCAACCGAGGATTCCAGGTTGACGACCCAGATATCACCCCGATCCACTACAACAACTCATTGCCAACTGGATTCGCTTCATCCCACTCACGGTCCTCATCTGTAACGATGTAGTCTTCATCACACTGTGCCAAAAGCTCGTCGAGTGTGTAGTTGGGACGATTTCCCGGTCTAATAATTATCTGATCGTCCTCGACATCAATTTTTACTATGTCTTTTTCTTTGAGATTAAGTAGATTAAGAAGAACAGGGGGTATGGCAAGCATAATTGAACCGCCGACCTTGCGTAAGTTTACCGTATGCATAAATGATCTCCAGTGTTATACGAAAGTATAACAGATTAGTATTTACCTTACAACTGCACACACTCTACCAAATTTGACTTTCTGCTAATTGCAAGTCCAATTTTGCGACCATATGTCCGCCAATAAAGCGATTCCCACACAACCTGTTGATTCAACAGCTTACAAACTCATCAGAAATTCATTTGATCAAGCAGTTATCTCCAATATTCTGCGGTTCGCTTTTATAGAGGTTTTTGAATTGTCAGCCGCGCTTAACCAATCTAATCATCGCATCGGTTCGGATGTTCTAAATGGTGTAGAACCGATATCCACAAAAAAAGGCCTTCCATTTGGAAGGCCTTTTTTTAGGAGTGGTTAACTCTAGGCGTTGAGTCCCAGCGTGTTACCGAAAATGTAACTGGTTGGGTGATGCGCAAAATTGACCACCTTATCACTCCATGCAGAGTAGACCGATCGCCACAGCGGTTGCGTGATGGGTCCATCCTCTTGCATGATGACTTCAAGTTGCCTGATCAGCTCTCTACGTGCCTCAAGATCCAGTGTTCCTTCAGCCTGTGTCAAGACTGCGTCGAACTCTGGATTGGCGTAGTGAGACTCATTCCAAGGTACACCGGATCGGTAAGCCAAACCGAGAACCATGAAACCAAGCGGACGATGTGTCCATGAAGTGAAGCCAAATGGTACCTTGTCCCACACATCCCAGAAGTCAGCAGATGGAAGCAGATTAATATTAACGCGAATATTTGCTTCTTTCCACTGCTCAACCATGGTTTGCACAGCTGCAAGTTCCCAAGGCGGGTCGCCTTTACACGCGATTTCAACGTCGATTCCATCCGGATGACCAGCTTCAGCAAGCAAAGCCATTGCAGCTTCAGGGTCCCTTTGAATCGCGGGTAAGACTGCATAATCGGGATGGACCGGGCAAACGTGGTGATGTTCACCTGGTGCGCCTGAATTTGCATGGGCCAACTCAAGGCAACGAGGTGGATCAATCGCCACTCGCATCGCACGGCGTACTCTTGGATCATCAAAAGGAGCCTGATCAACCTGTCCACGCGCAACACCGGTTTTCGCCGTTGTCGCTTCGTGCACGCTGACGCCGGGCATACCGCGGTAGATGTCAATCTGTGCAATAGTTCCTTCGTAGGATCCTTGTACCTGACCCGAAGACAGAGCTGAAAGCGTTGCGGAAGGATCGTCTCCCAAATCAACAAATTCAATTCGATCCAGGTAAGGGCCGTCGCCGTAATAGTCATCACGTGCAACAAGTGTTGCCTTTCCATTCTGAACATATTCAACCAGTTCAAACGCACCATTTCCATTGGAACCCACGCCAAATACGCCGTTTTCATCCGGATCGATCATTGGCAGTGGATAGTGGAACAGATGCTCAGGAACAGCAATTTGTGGAACCTTGATGTTCAGTTGAACTGTCTTGCCGTCGACGACTTCAATGGCATTAGCGTCCCAAAGTCCATCGCCAGCATCATTCATCATGTAGCCCTTCATCAGACCCAGTACAGACGAACCGGTATTTGGATCAAGAACTCGATTCAGGTTCCAAGCAACATCTTCAGCAACAAAGTCTCGACCACTGTGCCACTTCAACTCTGGACGAATTCTAAGCGTCCAAGTCATCAAATCATCACTGGCTTCCCAACCTTCCAACAGTCCGGGACGAGTTACATTGTCGTGTCCGGTAAGAGTCAGATATTCAACCACTTGGCGAGTGATATTTGAATCGTAGACCCATTGAAAAATGTGGGGATCAGCAATAGTTGGACACCGCATGGAGACTCGAAGGGTACCACCTTTCGGCATATCCGCTCGCGCGGTTGGAATAAATTTGACGCCTGTGATGTCGCCAGCAAACTTGTATGCAGCAGCTGCCGACAACCCAAGCAAGCTTGAATAGCGCAGAAAATCACGTCGGGTGATTTTTCCTTCCGCCAGTTCTCGCTTTAAAGTAGGTATATGTCGATGTTCATCACGACTCATATAGTACCTCCAGCAGATTGTCGATTAAGTTTCAATCATCCACTTCCGATGAATGCACATCTGGAAGTTGGCAAATGATAATTTATTGTATAGGTAAATTCACTTCATTGTGACTTTTCGATACAACACTTTGACAGTGAGGGCAATCCACGACTCTGACGAAAGGCGGATCAGGATTTAATTGACAATATTACTGATTCTGTTAGTGGTGTTGTAGGGTGTATTGTTTGCCTGACGACAGGGTTATGGTCCGATGTTGAGGGGTTTGTTCTGGCTGCCATGAAACTAACCGATAAGTTGCAGGGGGAATTTTGGTCCAGTGGATCAGGTCAGGCTCCTGAAGAACCGCATATTGAGGTGCTGGTGGCACGAAAACCCAGCTGTACATCCCCGGATGCAAGTCGCAGCGTACATTCAAGATACCTGTTGAAGTGAGTGTTTTTCGAACGGTCACACTTTTGAGTGGCGTTGCAACGTTAAACACCGTATTTTTTCCGTCGTCAATGTGTGTATTGTGAAGGATTGAATCTTTGTTTATGATTTCAACGGTGCTGCCGGCTGTGATCAATTGAAACCTAGGAACAAACTTGCTATCTTGAATCACGATACGACTGACGCTGTCATTTTCTGGAACAGGCGTCAAAGGTGGTGGCCACTGCTCCAGATAAATCACCAAAGGCGGCGTGTTGACCGAGTTAACGTTTATTTTTAATTGTGCACTCTTGTGATCAACATATAGCCTTGCCAAATTGAAGTGTCTGTGTAAGGAGATTGCAATTGCAGTTGCACAGATAATGCAAAATACACCGATAAACACCCAGTACCTGCGATTAACGCCTGATTTGCGCGGGTGTCGCTTGATCTGTTGCCTTTTGATCGCGGTGCGTTTTGTCTTATATTCTTGGATTCTCTGAACAATAAGACGGTAAAGTAATCGGAACATAAACTGTGAATTGGACCGGGTGCAATCAAAAAAGGGAGAATAGTTTGAAGTATACAGAATCAATCCTGGTTTCGACAGCAGCGCTGAGTTGATGTCGATTGTCATGAACGAAAGACACTTGCCCTTCTATCTCCCACAGAATGAGGAGATCGACATCTTCCGCTCTGCCTATCGGCGGCGTCTAGCGGTTTTGCTTAAAGGTCCCACAGGCTGCGGCAAGACGCGATTCGTCAGACACATGGCTGCAAAGCTTGAGCGTCCGTTATTTACCGTTGCTTGTCACGATGAGTTGTCTGCGGCGGACCTTTTGGGTCGATATCTGATCAAAGATGACGAAACAATTTGGCAGGACGGACCGCTAACTCAGGCTGTGCGTCAGGGGGGTATCTGCTACCTGGATGAAATTGTTGAAGCACGCAAGGATACAACCGTCGTTTTGCACCCGCTGTGCGATGACCGTCGTACGCTCTATCTTGACCGTACCGGAGAGGTTGTCGCCGCACCGCCGGAATTCATGCTGGTTGTCTCGTTCAATCCGGGATATCAGAATATTTTCAAGAATCTAAAACAGAGTACTCGCCAGCGCTTTATTTCAATGACGTTCGATTTTCCAGACCCGAAAAAAGAAGTCGAAATTGTTGTGGCTGAAACCGATGTCGATACAAAAACAGCGAAGAGCCTTGTTGCGTTGGGTCAGAAGCTTCGGGAGGTTGAAGGTCACGATATTGAAGAAACTGCGTCTACGAGGTTACTGGTTCACGCAGCACATCTGATCCATGATGGTTTGTCTGCTCGCAGGGCTTGTGAGGTCGCGCTCGTAGATTCACTGACCGACGATTTAATCATTCGTGAGAGTTTATTGGAAATCATAGATGCCTATTTCGTTGCGTGACATCTTTGTTGTTGATGGTCTGAACGTCATTTGGTACACTCTACTGTTCGGTTTAGCTGGTCGACTGCGTCACCCGCAGCACGCAGTGGTCAGTAAGAATCTTGCGAGCGGACTGGGCCTTTATTTTCACGCCCTGGGTGGAGACCTGAAAAGCAAAGTCGCTGAATCACCACAAGAACAGAGTGCGATTGCCATCTCTTCACATGGTGGGGTTGACCTGCAGGCGTGGGTTGACGGCGGAACCCTTCACCTTCCCCGACGCATCAATCGATATTCATCGAGCAATCTGAATCGAGAACTTTACTACTGGCTGGCAGCAGTGCTCGCAGTCGATGAGCCTTATCCAAAGTCTTCAACACTGCCACCTGGTGTTCAGCACCTGCTGCGAGGCGTTCGGACAACAAATCGACTGCTTGACGCGTTTCCCAATCTTAAAATTCGGTATCAACGCTTATGCACTGAAGAGTTGAAACAGCGCAGAATGGCCTACCCAGACCCTAAACCAGGGACTCGCAATCCCGCCCTTGTGCTAGAGTCTGCAATTCGATATGAACTTGGCAGTAAGCGTCCTTGTCAGGAAGAATCGTTAATCCAGCTGGTTGAGCGGGCCAGGGAAGGTGGGAGTAGCGATGACAGGACACCATGGCACGGGCGAACTGTCCCATTTTTGCCCGTACCGCTCTGGTCATATCGTAGCAACAAAGCACCTAAATTCCGGCTGCGATGGTTTAAAACACAGCGCAATCCGCAACCCGAACTGGGGGATTTGGAGTCGGTCCAAACAGGTCGATTTAAAGCTGAACAAATTGTCGAACCGATAGAGGGACTGGCGGCGATTCCAGATCACTTTGTCTATCCGGAATGGAATTGCTTTGATCAGGTTTACCGGCGAAACTGGTGTCGACTGATGGAGCAGCCACCAAGAGGAGGTTATAGTGCGGATTTGGATTATCGCTTTACTGCACTGGTTGAAAAAGTCCGAAGAAAGTACATGTTGGTTCAGCAGGAACCCGGTTGGAAGCGATTTTTAGAATCCGGAGAAGACATTGATATTGATGCGGTTGTTAGTTATGTTGGTGACAGAAAAGGCTGTGGTGTACAGAATACGAGATACTATCGCGAAAGAATTCGTCAGCAGCGCGATATTTCAGTCGCAGTACTTATGGACGCATCACGATCGACCCAGGCGAGAGTCGGAAATGTGCGAGTGATTGAAATCGCTAAGCAGTCATTAGCAGTGTTGGCTGAGGTACTGCGTTGTGTTGGTGATGAATTTGCGCTATACAGTTTTTCGAGCGACAGTCGGTTGCGGGTGCGTTGCGACCGCATCAAGACTTTCGATCAACCTTACGATGATTCTATTCAGAAAAACATTCTCGAAGTGAAGCCTCAGTACTACACTCGAATCGGTGCGCCGGTTCGTCATGTCGGTGCGAAGCTGGCGAAGAGGAAAACACGACAAAAGCTGCTGTTGATACTGACAGATGGTAAGCCGCATGACCCGACTGATCGTTATGAAGGAAAATATGCTCTGGAAGACGCTCGCCGGGCACTGATGGAGCAGCGTGCTAACGGTATCGTCTGTTTTGGACTGACGATTGACCAAGAAGGTCCACGCTACCTTAATCATCTCTTCGGAACAGGGAACTATACGATTTACTCACATCTAAACGCAATGCCGGAAGTACTTCCGCATTTGTACGCCCGCTTGACCAATTTGCGTGTGTAACAAATTAAAAGTTGGCAATCAACGATGATTTTCCACTACATACGGAGACTAATGAACTTCAAGATAAAAATGGTGTCTATTCTGGCACTCTTTGTTTGGCTTACTACGCTACCGCTGCCTTCATTTGCAGCAGACCGTCTTATCATGGTTGTCGGTGATGTACTGCCGCTAAAAAATCAGATCGTATGGCGAAATCTGGTTCGCTTGTCCGAGCGTCGAGAGGGCGAGCATCTGGTCATTGCAGCTGCTCATGATCGACCTAAATTGTATGGAGGGTTTACCCTGCGCGCCTTTCAGCGATATGGAAAAGTCGCTGATCTGATTCCGCTGGCAGAAGAGTTTCAAGAATTTTCAACCGACCAGCGTTATCTGAAAAAGGATGAGGCGATAGCCGAGCGAGTTCAAGGAGCAAGTTCGGTGTTTTTTGTCGGTGGAAAGCCTGAGCGTTTATCAAAAGTTTTGTTCGACCGAAGAGGCAGGGCGACAGCACTGTCAAATGCTATTCAGCAAGCCTACGATGGTGGCTCTTTAATTGTTGGTGGCATCCCTGGACGAGTTGTTGTATCAACTCAAGCTGACCCTTTCCATGCGCTAGAAGAAGGGGAGTTGGAAGATGAAGATTTTGCCAATGGTTTAGGGTTATTAAGGCATGAGTGGTTCATCGATCAGCATTATTTCGGTCGAGGTCGGTTTGCAACATCACTAGTTGCCATGCATCAATTCGGAATGCAATATGGAATCGGTGTGGGTCTGGATACAGCTGCCTTGGTGCACGGAAATTCGGTTGAAGTTCTAGGTAATCGCGGTGTGGTCATTATTGATCTCAGCGAAGCTTCATTTGAGGACTCAAGAAGAGGTATTAAAATCGAAAATGTTCGTTTGAGCTATCTCGAAAGTGGCGATCGCACTGAGATCGGATCGAAAGAAGTTACACCATACAGTAGCAAGAAGAATGGCTTTGAAATCACCCCGAATTGGGAGGCATCACCAGATGTCAAAGTCATTTCTTCCAAGGAGGTGTTCCGTTCTGGCGAACTGGTTCGCTTGATGTATGAAGCGATTGATTCAAAAGATGGTCAGGCAATCGGCTATGCCTTGCACCACGATGATGATGAAGGTTTTGAATTTCGGTTTTTCACTCGGAAAGACAGTCGCGGATGGCTTTCGGTTGAAGATGATCAGGAACGGGTTACCCTCGAAAACGTTTATCTGGATGTCAATCCGATATAGCGGGAACATTCGGAGTTGCGGGTTTGTCAACGGCGTGTGATTGAATTCTGATATCGCAAGTATTTCTTCTCGTCCGCCCAGTTGTTCGATCAAGGCCACCTGATCGCGAGTGTAGTCTTCCATAACCGCATTAGGGTCAAGCAACTTATACAGCCGCTGTTGCAGCTGACTCAATTGTTGTGTATATGCTGGAATGTGCCGCACACAATCAGAGGCTGATCCTGAAGTGAATGAGGGGCAGTTGCACCTATATTTTTTATATTTTTGTCGCTCAGTATATGAGCGGTTGATTCGTCTCAAATGGGTACTGTCGGGGCAGATAAAGGCTTTTCGGCGCTGAACGCGAGCAACGGTATATGGACGTTTAAACTTCCGAATATCTGACTTTGATCACTTCGAGAATCGTCAGAAAACCGAATATTTCAGGGCCCATTAACTTCGCTAAATCGCGATTCGCTCAAGAGGTTGGATACTTTCAATTTCGATGCTAGTATTTGCAACATCGAAATTATTTTGCAAATTGAGCCAAAACTGTGGCGTCGACCCAAAAAATCGGGCTAGTCGCAATGCCGTATCAATCGTAATTGGGGAAGTCTCCTTTACCAATCGCTCAATTCGACTACGTGGTACGCCTATTCGATTAGCAAGTTCGCCAGCACTCATTTCTAGCGGCAAAAGAAATTCATATTTTAATATTTCCCCTGGATGGCAAGGTTGTGTTAACATGCCCAACTTCTCTTCCTCAGTGGTAATCAACAATTTCAACATCCTCTGGACCTTGATCTGTCCAAACGAAACAAATTCTCCATTGATCGTTAATGCGAATTGAGAATTGTCCTTCGCGATCTCCCTTTAATTTCTCAAGACGGTTGCCTGGAACAACGCGAAGATCATTTATGGAATGAGCCGAATTCAGCATCGTAATTTTTCGCTTTGCAATCCTGAAAATTTCTACAGGAAATCCTTTCTTTGGATAGCCTTCAAGAACGGATGAAACCAGTCTGCCTTTTGTAGACTTGATCATCGCATTAATTGTACCATGTCATGATACACGTTTTGCAGATGCTATCAAGAGTAAGACTGTCGTGGTGTACGGATAATCGGTTGAAGTTCTAGGTAATAACGGTATGGTCATTATTGATCTTAGCGAAGCTTCATTGGAGAACTCAAGACGAGGTCTTAAAATCGAAATGGTTCGTTTAGCTATCTCGAAAGTGGCGATCGTACTGAAATCGGATTGAAAGCAGTTGCACTATACAGCAGCAAGAAAAATGGCTTTGAAATCACCCCGAATTGGAAGGCATCTCCTGATGTCAAAGTCATTTCCTCCAAGGAGATGCTTCGTTCCGGTGAACTGGTTCGCTTGATGAACGAAGCGATAGATTCTAAAGACGATCAGGTAGTCGACTATGCATTGCACCACGATGATGATGAAGGATTTGAATTTCGGTATTTCACTCGGAAAGACAGTCGCGGGTGGCTTTCGGTTGAAGATGATCAGGAACGGGTTACCCTCGTAAACGTTTATTTGGATGTCAATCCGATATAGCGGGAACTTTCGGAGTTACAGGTTTGGCAGCGGTGTGTGATTGAATTCTGATATAGCAAGAATTCTTTCTCGTCCACCCAGTTGTTCGATCAAGGCCACTTGATCGCGAGTGTAGTCTTCCATAACCGCATTAGGGTCGAGCAACGCATACAGTCGCTTTTGCAGTTGATTCAATTGTTGTGTATACGCTAGATTGTGGGCAAGATCACTAATCTCCCAGGGGTCTTCCCTGACATTGAATAGTTGCGGAGAATGTCCACCGGCATAGTGAACCAGTTTAAAGTCGTTTTCACGGATCATGAAAAATCCGACAGGTGTACCGCCATCGTGATATTCGGAGAATGTGAATCGTGGAACTTCAGGTGAAGATGAAACACTTTGCAGGGACTCGTCAAGACACGATGTATGAGCAGTGTACTCAACTCCGATTGCCTCTAGCACTGTGTTGTTGATGTTGGTCAGTGAGACTGGAGCATCGCAACGTTGCCGATTAAAACCACTGCCGGTAGCTATTAACGGAATGCCAACTGAATCCTCGTACATCACAGATTTCGCCCAAAAGCCCAGATGCCCCAGCATTTCACCATGATCGGAAGTGTAGAGAATGAGTGTGTCGCGTGGACTATTGTGGGATTCAAGTGCTTTGAGCACCTGCCTGATATTGTCATCAAGAAAACTGATCAGGCCGAAATAGTTCTTTCTTGCTTCTATGCGTAGCTCATCTGTAAAAAAGTCATCGTAGTTCCAAAAATCTCGAACTTCTTTCAGCACTGGGTGTTGCACAATACCGTTTGTCGGACCGTGCATTGGCTTGCCAAGCTTGTCTGAATGCTCATAAAGTTTGTAGAAAGCTTCCGGCGCTGTCAGTGGGTAGTGCGGGCTTACAAATGAGACAAACAATACCCAGGGATGCTGGCGTGATTGGTTCGAATTTTTTCGAAGCCAATCACAGGTAGCCTCTGTAATTCTGCGATCGTATTCGGTATATTCGCTTTCTCCGCAACCGGTCAGGTCCGCCAGTTCATGGGCCGACTGGAAAACAGGCAATGGATCACGAAGCAATCCGGTTGGCCACCCGAGGCCATCAAATGCCAAGTGCATTGGCAAGATCTCTTCGCTAAAGCCGTTATCATCGCGGCCACTTCGAAAGTGAAGTTTGCCAAATGAAACGACCGCACAACCATGGTCTCTTGCCCGATGCATCCAGCTTTCCATCTGCCCGCTGTATGCTTGGGCCGACGACCAGCATCTGGTTTGATGAACTTGCAACCCGGTTGCCAGAGAAGCGCGTGCCGGTACACAAATGGGTGAAGATGAGTAGGCATTATCAAATGTTGTACCGCGTTCCGATAATTTGTCCAACGTTGGTGAAACTACGGCCGGGTGCCCATAGCAGCCGGTGTAGCGGGGTGAGTGCTCATCAGAGCAAAGGATGAGAACGTTGGGGCGGGTCAATTCAGGTGAGCGCTCAAAGACAAAATCCTACCGTTCAATTATCCGATCCTGTGGAATGTCCAGACGACTCCAGTAATGGAAGTTAAACACTTCCAATTTACACTTGCGATTCAGTCGACAGAAATCAGTGTGACAGAATCTGGCTTAAAAACAGTTTAGTGCGATCGTTTTGTGGGTTGTCGAAAAATTCAGATGGCTCATTCTGCTCAATGATTTCGCCTTCATCCATGAAAATGACCCGGTTTGCTACGGTTTTGGCAAAGCCCATTTCATGTGTGACAACAAGCATGGTCATACCGCTCTGTGCGAGCTGGATCATAACATCGAGCACTTCTTTGATCATTTCCGGGTCAAGTGCAGACGTCGGTTCATCAAACAGCATGATTTTCGGATTCATGCAAAGACTTCTTGCAATTGCAACGCGTTGTTGCTGTCCGCCGGACAACTGACCGGGATATTTGAGCGCCTGTTCCGGAATGCGCACGCGTTCAAGGTATTTCATTGCACTGACTTCAGCTTCTTCTTTTGGCAGCTTTCGAACCCAAATTGGTGCCAGCGTACAGTTCTCAAGTACGGTCAAGTGAGGGAACAGGTTGAAGTGCTGAAACACCATGCCCACTTCACTGCGAATTTCTGAAATATTCTTCAGATTGTTTGTCAGGGTGATGCCATCGACTACGATGTCTCCACGTTGATGTTCTTCCAGTCGGTTGATGCAGCGAATCAGGGTAGATTTTCCGGACCCTGAAGGACCGCAAATCACGATGCGCTCACCTCGTTCAACCAGAAGGTTTATGTTCTTTAGAACATGAAATTCACCAAACCACTTGTGCATCTCGGTGATTTCAATTGCAATTTTTCGGCCGTCACCGTTAGTCGCTGGTTGTTCGTCAGTCATTGGTTTAGTGTCGTTGTCCATTGAAGCTCTCCTTACTTGACGCGATGTCCAGTATCCAATTTTCGTTCAAGATACAGCGAATAGCGTGACATTGCGAAGCACGATACAAAGAATCCAAGTGCAATAAAAATATACAGTTCTGTCGACAGACCTTGCCAGCTTGAATCGGCAAGTGTCGCCCGAGAAATACCCAGTGGGTCAAGCAGACCGACAATCACGACCAGGGTGGTGTCTTTGTACAGTCCGATAAAAGTGTTCACGATACCCGGAATTGAAATTTTCAGTGCCTGTGGCAAAATAATCAATCGCATTGACTTGGCATAGGAAAGACCTAAAGCGTCTGCTGCCTCAAACTGGCCTTTGGGTATCGCCGCAAGTCCGCCACGTACAACTTCGGCAATATAGGCTGCTGCAAAAAGAATGACCATGATGATCACTCTAAGCAGTAGGTCGAAGTGAGTGCCAGGCGGCATGAAGTAGTTGAGGAGTGTTGATGCCACAAAGAGCAAAGTAATCAAAGGTACACCACGGAAGAATTCGATGTACCAGACGCTCAGAACTTTGATGATTGGAGCCGACGAATGCCGACCCAGAGACAGCGCAATACCAAGGGGCAACGATACGACAATACCAGTCATGCCAATTAGCACTGTCAGCATGAAACCGCCCATTTTCGCGGATTCGACATCTTCGAGTCCCAAGCCGCCCCACAGCATAAAAAATGCAAGGAATGGATAGATCAGCGAAAACCAAAGCAAGTATTTACGTTTCGGAACATTGTCATACAGCAAAGGCAGTAATGCCACGAACATTAATATAAAAGTCAGGTTAACCCGCCAGCGCAGATGTTCCGGGTAAAACCCATAGATAAACTGTTCTAGTCGGGCTCGTACGACCGCCCAGCAGGCGCCGCCGGCAATCTCCCGACACTCATTTCGGTGACCGACATCTGAAAATACCGCATCAAAAAAAGCCCAGTTCAGTACCGGTGGAATAACTTTGTAAAGAAAATAGATTGTTAAAATCGTCAGAGCAACGTTTGTCGGGGTGGAAAATAAATTTTTCCGCATCCAGCCAGTAACGCCGACTTGCGACGCGGGTGGTGGAAGGTCGACGTGAGTACCTGGCTCGTAGCGTTGCTTGTTCAATTCAGCCATTGATATTCTTTACCGCTCGACTAACGAAATTCGTTTGTTATAAAAGTTCATGAATGCCGAAATCGACAGCGAGAGGCAAAGGTATATGAGCAGTACGATCGACATGCACTCCAAAGCCCGACCAGTCTGATTTAGGGAGATGCCACCGATGGTTGCCACAACATCCATATAGCCGACAGCAATCGCCAGCGATGAGTTCTTAGTCAAATTAAGGTATTGACTAATCATGGGAGGTACAACAACTCTGAGTGCCTGAGGCAGAATGACGAGGCGCATTGTCCAACTCGGTTTCACTCCCAATGCATAGGCGGCTTCAGTCTGCCCATGGCTGACAGACAGGATACCGGCACGCACGATTTCTGCAATGAAAGCGCCTGTGTAGACTGCGAGAGCGAGCGTCAAAGCTATAAATTCAGGTGAGAGAACAATACCACCCTTGAAGTTGAAACCTTCAAATACGGGCATTTCAAGTGTCGCTGGCGTTCCCGTCAGCCAAAACACTATCAGTGGTACAAAGACAATTAGTACTGAATTGATCCAAATAACCGGAAACCGCTCACCGGTCAGCTCCTGTTTCCTCTTTGCGTATTTCGAAAATATGACAGCGCCTATGATTGCGACAACAGCAGCAATTGTAACTAGCCAAAACAGTGGGTCCAGCAGGGGTTTCGGTACGTAAAATCCGCGATTGGCCAGAAACGTTACATCGTAAATTGTGATGGCTTGACGTGGATGTGGGAGGCTGTGGATCAAGACACCGTGCCACAACAAAATCCAAAGCAACACTGGGACATTTCGGGTGAATTCCACAAAGACGTAGGCAATTCGGTTCACCAGGAAATTTGAAGAAAGACGCAGTACGCCAACAACAAATCCGATAAGAGTTGCCAATACAATGCCGACAACTGCAACCAGTCCGGTATTGATGAGCCCAACCATCGTGGCGCGCAGATGGGTACTGCGCGAGGAGTATTCGATCAGGTGTTGGTTGATGTCGTAGTTTGAGGGGTTAAACAGAAAACCATAACCCACCTCTGCGCCCAAGGCTTCCAGGTTGTTAACCGTATTGCGGATGAAGAATCCGAGCAGAGACAGTACGATGATGACGACAATGATCTGAACGATCACTTGTCGTGAGTCCCTGTCAGTCCAAATATTTTGTAAATTCAGACCACGCAAGGCTCAGATTACAGTGGAGGGAGTTCTTAAATTTGCAACGGATTCAGAGGATACAGAAGCGGCGTGAATACACGCCGCTTCCAATATACACCTTACCGATATGGCGGTGAGTAAATCAGACCTCCATCGGTCCACAGTGCGTTCACACCTCTTTCCAGTCCGATATCGGTATTGACGCCGAGATATTTCTCGAAGATTTCGCCATAGTTGCCGACTGCGGAAATGACGTTCACAACCCAGTCAGAACTCAGACCAAGCATTGCGCCATATTCACCTTCGGTGCCGAACATGCGGTTAAGTTCTGCATCCTTTTGAACTTCGGCTGCCATCGCCGCAACATTCTCTGAAGTGATACCTTTTTCTTCCGCAATGATAATAACATTCAGAGTCCAGCGAACGATGTCTGCCCATTCGTCATCACCATGTCGGACTACGGGTCCAAGCGGCTCTTTCGAAATGATTTCAGGCAGTACGACATGATCCTGCGGATTATCAAGGCTTGCGCGAGTTGCAGCAAGTCCAGAACGGTCAGTCGTGTAGACGTCGCAACGTCCGGCCAGATAACTGTTTCTGGCTTCTTCGTTGGTTTCGATGGGAACAGGCTCGTAGTTCATGTTGTTACCACGGAAAAAGTCAGCCAGATTCAATTCGGTCGTTGTACCCGTTTGAATGCATACTGACGCACCGTCCAGTTCCGTTGCGCTTGAGACGCCGAGAGAAGCTGGAACGATGAATCCCTGTCCATCGTAGTAGTTCACGCCTAAGAAGGTCATTTTCAGGTCGACATCACGGCTGTAAGTCCAAGTCGTATTACGTGAAAGCATGTCGACTTCACCGGCATTCAGTGATGGGAACCTGGTTTTACCTGTCAGGTTGGTGTACTTTACGGCAGATGCATCACCAAAAACAGCAGCAGCAACTGCCTGGCATAGTGCTACGTCGAAACCTTGCCAGTTACCAGCATCGTCAGTAAATGCGAAGCCAGTCAGGCCGGTATTGATGCCACATTGAAGGTGGCCCCTAGCTTTAATATCATCTAGCATACCAGCACTACTTACGCCTGATACACCCAGGGCAAGTACCGCCACTACAATTGAAAGATATTTAGTTAATCTCATTATCTTTACCTCACTAGTAAATTGAGTTTCCATATCAACAAGTATTGTAGCAACAAAAAAATTGATATTTCCAACCTGCACAAACTCTCAACCGGCTAAACCGAATGCATTGGCAACAGGCTGTGAGGTCAGGTTGTGCCAACATCCCTGTCACTAGCAATTTAGTTTATATGTTATGAAAGCACTTTACCTACAATATTTTGCTGACTTGCTTGGCTTGTTGGAGTTGATTCATTGTGCAAAGTGATTTTTCTCCGTTGGTGAAGAAATTGTTGCGCTTTGATTTGAAACCTTCGGCACACGAAAACACCTGCCTTCAAGTTATTGAAATATTTGGAATGCCAGTTGGCCTAAGCAATTGGCAAATGCAATTTCAGTTCAAGCGGCACTGCGCCTTGCTATGGCTCCAGGAGCATATTGATCGGCGCGATAGGAGGAGCGGACCAAAGGACCTGAAGCGACCTGAGAAAATCCAAGAGATTCTCCCAACTCCCGGTACTCATCGAATTCCTCTAACGGCGCGTAGCGCAGCACCGGCAGGTGGTGCCGGCTCGGCTGCAAGTACTGTCCAATTGTGAAAATACTCACACCGTGCTCGCGCAGGTGATTCATCAGTTCAATCACTTCCTCCTTGGTTTCGCCAATTCCAAGCATAATGCCCGACTTGGTTTCAATCTCAGGGTGGAGCTCTCCAAAACGTTTGAGAAGCTGGAGTGAATGCTGATAGTCAGATCCGGGTCGCACCGCTCGATAAAGCCGCGCGACGGTTTCCATGTTGTGGCTGAACACATCGGGCGGGGCCACAGACAGATTGTCAAGCGCTCGCTCCATGCGTGCCCGAAAGTCAGGTACCAGAATTTCAGCGGCGGTTACTGGACAGAATTCTCGAAGGACGCGAATACAATCTGCAAAATGGGATGCGCCACCGTCCCGCAGGTCATCCCGGTCGACCGAGGTGATTACTACGTAGCGCAAGCCCATATGCTTGACGGTTCTTGCCAGGTTGACAGGCTCCTCAAGATCTGGTGGATAGGGCCGGCCATGTGCAACATCGCAGAACGGACACCTGCGGGTACAAATGTCGCCGAGAATCATAAATGTTGCCGTACCATTGCTGAAACACTCACCAATGTTCGGACACGAAGCCTCTTCGCAGACGGTGTTCAGATGATTTTCCCGCAGAATTTTTTTCAGTCGCAGAACTTCAGGTGTGCCTGGAAATTTTGCCCGAATCCAGGGCGGTTTTCTGAGCACCTGGTGAGATTCAAGGGGCTCAATCCGTACAGGGATTCGGCTTGTTTTATCAGCGCCGCGATACTTGACGCCAGTTTGCGGAGAGATTGATTCAGTCACGGATCAAAATTTCCATTTTGAATGCGAGTTGTTATTCGATTTACTGATGTTCATTGTATATGGTTAAGCCCTCGTGTCACCGGATACATCGCAGACATTTCGCGCAACCAATCTGCTTCTATATTGCTTTCAAACGGGGAAACTGCTAATATGACAGATGAACTTTTCCAATCGAGTTATTGCATCGGCTGAAAGTCCGGATGTTGTGCCTGTTTCTGCCTGGCTGACTCGTTCCCTAACTCAACGAGGTATCAAAATGAAGTTTCAAGCCAAGAAATTATCTGTTTCGATTGCGATTGTAACCCTGATGACATTTGCGTTTGCCAGCAACTCGTTCGCACACTGTCAAATTCCCTGCGGAATTTATGATGACCATGCGCGGGTTGATTCGATGCGCGAAGATGTTGACACGATTCGTAAATCAGTCAGTTTAATTAGTGAGTTGTCGGGTAAAACAGATCCGCAGTCGCAAAATCAACTAGTCCGCTGGGTGGTGAATAAAGAGCAGCACGCTCAATTCATCATTGATTCGATCAGCGATTATTTTCTGACGCAGCGGGTCAAATCTTCACAGGAAGATTACGCTGAACGATTGCAGAAACACCACGCTGTCATTGTTGCAGCGATGCGTGCGAAGCAAAATTCAGACATGGAAAGCGTGGACAATCTAGCATTGGCTGTCGAAGGAGTCGCACCATATTATCCTGAGCATTAGTACTGACTAATCGAACTTTGTGCTGAGGGACCTCAGTGGTCCCTCGCTCTCTTCCTAGACCCCGCATATTTACTCCAAATACTCTGAATTCTCATCGTTGAAGAATAGTGATTCGCTGAATTGGCCTCACATCGGCAGCTGATGAGTTGATTCTAAATACATCGTCTGCTTGTGGTGCTATTCTCTACATTCCGTCCAATGCAAGTTGGCGTGTTTGAATCTCTTGTCGTAAAATGAAGTGAAAACAAGAACAGCAAAAACAGCCCTCAATTGGAATCTTTCACCTATCAACCCTCGACATCAGCAATAGACGATATTGTTGCGGTTGCGCGAGACGCAAGAAAACGCGCTGGCTTAGTCGTTGAAGAGCAGCAAAGAAAGGATCTAATGCAGGATATTGCCAACCTACTGGATGATCGTCGTGCTGTGCTGGTCGCACACTACTACGTTGATGGTGACCTTCAAGATTTGGCTGAAAGAACAGGTGGATGCGTTGCTGACTCCCTCGAAATGGCTAGGTTTGGATTTGAACACTCAGCCGAAACGATTGTGGTGGCCGGTGTCCGATTTATGGCTGAAACAGCAAAAATATTGAGTCCTGAAAAGCGTGTGTTTGCAGTCGAAAACGATGCCAACTGTTCGCTTGATCTTGGTTGCCCAGCCAACGAATTTGGTCAATTTTGTGATCAGCATCCTGACCGAACGGTCGTGGTTTATGCTAATACCAGCGCTGCGGTCAAAGCTAGAGCAGATTGGGTGGTGACGTCCTCCATCGGCCTCAGGCTGGTCCAGCACTTGCACACCAAAGGAGAAAAAATTCTGTGGGCTCCTGACAAATATCTCGGCGATTACATCAAGCGAGAATCGGGTGCCGATATGCTGATGTGGAATGGTGCCTGTATCGTACACGAGGAGTTCAAGGCCGTAGTTCTTCAGAATTTGATGCGTCGTTATCCAGATGCCAAAGTGCTGGTTCATCCGGAATCACCTGCTTCCGTGATTGCGCTGGCTGACGTTGTCGGTTCCACCAGCCAGATCATTAGTGCTGCACAATCCATGCCGGAAAAAACGTTCATCGTTGCAACCGAAGAGGGGATTTTGCACAAAATGCGAGCGCTGACGCCTGACAAGACCTTTATTACTGCACCGACTGCTGGTGAAGGCGCAACTTGTGAAAGCTGCGGTCACTGCCCCTGGATGAAAATGAATGACCTGCAGCGGTTGAAGAACGTTCTTGTTCATCTTGAAGACGAAGTCAGGGTCGATGAGCAAATTCGGAAACAGGCTGAAAGGTCAATCCGACGAATGGTAGATTTTGGCAAGCAATACGCACCACCTGTCCCGTCAGCCTGATTATTGCCACCCAAAGGCGAATGCCAAGATATAGAAATCACTTCGCGCCAAAATCTGACACGAAACAATTCGGTGTAATCCTCGCAAATCTGGGTACACCTGATTCGCCATCGACATCATCTGTACGACGGTTTCTTCGACAGTTTCTGTCGGATACGAGAGTTGTTGAGTTGCCGAAGATTCTATGGTGGTTCGTGCTCAATTGCATCATTTTGGTGACCCGTCCGCGACGAAGTGCGCACGCCTACCAGCAAATATGGCAAGAAGGTGGTTCACCACTGATGATTTATTCGATTAGACAGGCAGAGGCATTGGAAGAAACTATGAATTCGGACCATGCGATTCCTATCACTGTGCGACATGCAATGCGCTACGGGCGACCCTCTGTCGGTGACGTACTGGATGAAATGACGGGGCAGGGGATTGATCGGGTGCTTGTTATTCCCCTGTATCCCCAGTACTCTGGTTCCACGGTTGCCTCAACGTTTGATGAAATCGGCAATGTACTTGCAAAGCGGCGATTCGTTCCGGAAATACGGTTTATGAGCGGCTATGCGAATCGCACTGAGTATATTGAATGTCTTGAACAGACAGTGCGGCAGCACTGGTCGAGCAATGGTCAGGCCGAGTGTCTGGTCATGTCGTTTCATGGGCTTCCACAAGAGGTGTGCAATGCCGGTGATCCCTACCAGCAGCAGTGTTCTCAAACCGCGCATCTATTGGCCAGTAAGCTTGGCGTGCAAAACTGGCGTTTTTGCTTTCAATCCAGATTTGGTCCAAAGGCTTGGATACAGCCCTACACAGAATCAGTTCTGAAAGATCTTGGTCAGCAGGGGACGAAGAGTATCGATGTGATTTGTCCTGGGTTTTCAGTAGACTGCCTGGAGACGTTGGAAGAGGTCAACATTGGCTATCGAGAACTTTTTCTTGCTTCCGGTGGGGAGACATTCAACTACATTCCTTGCCTGAACGACCGCCCGGAACACATTCAGATGCTGGGTCAATTTGTTCGAAAGTCCGCAGGAGACTGGTTGCAATCATAACGTGCAGCAGAACAATCGCATAGAAATTCCTCGAGTTGATGCACTGAAGCGAAGTTTAATCGACGATTGTGTCGACCGACTACGGGAAGGTGCCACCGTCGTGGTGGATACGCAGCGCCTTCAACACCTTGTAGCAGACGAATTTAACCGCCGGATGCAAGCAGATGGCCTGACTGTCTGGCCGAGCGCTGAAGTATTCACATTCTCCGCATGGCTCAGCCGCTTGTGGCAGGACTATGCAAATCAGTCTGAACAGACCGTCAGCGTTCTTCTGAGTGGCGAACAGTCCAGACAAATTTGGGAACGTGTTATCTCCGAGAACGTTCGAAGTCAATACAGTGAAGGCTACGAATACCTTCTATGGCATATTACTGCAACAGCGAATCAGGTGAAAAACGCGTATGGACAGATATGCAGTTATGGCATTGATCCAGATGCCTACACTGACCACATCAGCATTGATGTTGCACATTTTCGAGATTGGCTGCAGGCCTATCGGCACACACTGGTAAAACACAGTGCAATCGATCATGAATGTCTCGCTGATCACGTTGGAAACGCTGTTGAAAAATTATTTGGCACCGAACGGCCATCCATTGTATTTGCAGGCATTGACACATGGACACCACAGCTTGAGCGGCTGATTGAGTCGTTGGAAAGGGTGGATTGTGCAGTTGAGATTCTGGAAGCGAATACAGTCCCTTTTGACCGCCTACCCCAAAGATTTGAGTTCGATACAACAGATGAGGAAATCAATGCCTGTGCACGTTGGGCCAGAGTTTCGGTCGAAGCGAATCCCGAAGTCCATCGAATTGGTATCGTCGTACCCAATCTACGGGAAATTGGACCTGGACTGAGTCGAGCGCTGTCAGATTATCTTAATCCTGACGCCTTAATGGAGGATCGGCAGACAAACAAACTTTCCTTTCATATCACGCTTAGTGGCTCACTTAATGAGGTGCCGATCGTGGTTGATGCTATGAATCTACTTGAATTGATTCGGCCAACCGTGAGCATCGAAGTCATGACTTCAATTGTGATGTCAGACCGAATTAAAGGTTGGGATCAAGAATCAGCCGGACGCGCTAAGTTAGCCAATGAGATTTATGGGGTTGGAGGCGATCGTTTGTCCCTTGACGATCTGATTTATTTAGAAAAAAAAATAGCAGCAAAAAAAAACGATCTATGCCCTGAACTGATCAAAGTGCTGCACAAAGCAAAACAAACGCGTTCAGAACAGCCAGAAAGAGCAGACTACGCGTCCTGGGGCCGGTATTTCATGGGGTGGATGGAAATTTTTCAGTCTAAGAAAAAAGGCGATCGACAATTCGGTGTCGATGAATGGCAGGCGTACCGGTCCTGGGTTGCAATCGTACAAAGCCTGGCAGAGCTGGGGTTTGTCGAAACTGAGTGCACCGTTGAAACCGCGCTTGCCAAATTGGTTCGTTCGGTAAGAGAGGCAAATGTTCAGCCAAGAGCGGTCCGAACTCCAGTTCAGGTTGGGGAATATCTGTCAATGGCAGGTCAGACATTTACGCACCTCTGGATGCTGGGCATGAATGAAAAAGCTCTGCCGGGATCACCTCGTCCCACTCCGTTTATTCCGATTTCCGTACAAAAGAACTGTCGGATTGCGAGCAGTTCAGCTGAAGAATTGAACAAACAGGTCCAAAGACGTTTCGAACGAATTGTGTCAAGTGCTCAACACGTTGTGCAAAGCTATGCACGAACGGACAAAGGGGAGCACTTTCAGAGGAGCCACCTGCTGAGATTGCCAGGAAAGCTTAGTCTTGAGGCTTCAGAAGAATTAGCGTCATGTAGAGATTATTTGAGTCTGCTTGCTATGGAATACAGAAATAGCGAGACTTTCAATGATTGGAGAGCACCTGCAGTTCAGTTGAAAGGTGGTGTTACGAGCGGTGGTACATCGCTCTTGAAAGATCAGTCGAATTGCCCGTTTCGAGCTTTTGCGGTCCATCGCTTACATCTTAAACAGGGACCATCCCTAGATGTGGGTGTAACGAGGCTCGCAAGGGGATTGTTGATGCACGCTATTGCCGAGTCACTTTACAAGACATACCCGTCTCCAGAACAGTTTAAAGCACTATCGGAATCCGGAGATTTATCAAATATCGTAAGAGAATGTGTCGAGTCAGAAGTGGAAACTTTCAACAGTGCGCGAGTCAGACCGTTCAGCAGGGAAATAGCGGAAGTTGAAGTATCCATTCTGTTAAAACTCGCTGAAGCCCTGGTGAATTTCGATTTGCAGCGCTTTGCAAAAGGGCAGAAACCCTTAGATTTACATATCGGTCAGCTATCTAATGCAAATTACGAGCTCTGGGCTGCCGAACACTGGACTGAGATTGAGTTGTCAGGCATGACATTGACACTAAAAATCGACCGAATTGATGATTGCAATGGAAATTTAATTCTGATTGATTACAAGACCGGTGCATGTAGCCTATCTGACTCGGGGGGTAAAAAACCTTATACCTATCGGCCGAAAGATCCACAATTGGCTATATACGCTGTTGCAATGGATCAACAGGAGCATAAAGTCAGAGACGTTGCTTACTATCAGTTGAAAAATGGAGAGTTGTCTACTCATACATGGTTTGAATATTCCCAAGGTAGAGCGAAAGCTACGCCGATTGACGAGCTGCTTAATTCCAATTCGGATACCAGTTGGTTGGCAGTGCTGAATCAAATTGCAGGTGGCTATATTGACGGCGATGCTGTTGCAGATCCCTTAAACTCGTATGACACTTGCAGATACTGTCATGTAAAACCAGTTTGCAGAATCAAATGCAAAGCCGACATTTGAGTACTAACGATTCAAGTGATTTCAAATGAGTGATCAGGCAGTTCGAAGCAAAGCGCTGAATATCAAGCAGTCTTATATTGTTCAAGCTCCTGCAGGATCTGGCAAGACTACATTGCTGATCAGCAGATTTTTGTGTCTGCTGGCAGTCGTCGATGAGCCTGAACAGGTTTTGGCGATTACATTTACCCGCAAGGCCACCGCGGAAATGCGCAAGAGAATTATCGAAGCGCTCAACCCGGAAACTAACGAACGTTTTCCTCAGGATGTCGTCAACGATGCCGTTGAGAAAGTCAGGCAACGTTCCGAGAAACTCGGATGGAATCTGTTAGAGCAGCCTTCAAGACTGCAGATTATGACGATTGATGCCTTGTGCACGAGTCTGATTCGCAGAATGCCGTGGGCTTCACGATTTGGTTCACTTCCAGGCATGGCTGAGGACGCAAGCCGTCACTATGCGTCAGCTGTTCTAAATCTGTATGAATCCGCAAGCCACGATCAGGACCTTGGAAGAGCGTTGGCGAAATTACTGAGCCACCTTGATAACAACAGTGACAGACTTCAGGAACTGATTGTTCAGTTACTGCAAAAGCGAGATCAATGGCTTAGGTATCTTGTTGGCGCCTCTTTTCTGGCAGATGACCGAAAGCAGGTGGAAAATTTCTGGCAGGTGCTCATCACAAGACAGCTAGACAAGACTCGGGACACGATGCCACCGCTCGCTCGCGAGAAGTTGGGTCTTGACAACATGGATAACTCTCAACCAGACAGCCTAATGACATGGAAGTCATTGGCAAGCGATATGCTTACAAAAGCTGGAACGTGGAAAATCAGGTTGAATAAAGATCTGCTAGCTGTTGGAATTGAAGTAGCTGACTTTAAAGATGCCATTGAAAGCTGTAGAGACAATTCCGAACTCAGGAAGCAGATGGTTGCGATTCGCGACCATTTTCCATACTCTGCCAAATACAGCGACAGACAGTGGGAAGTGCTTGAGGCGTGTTCAGTAGTCTTGCAGCACGCAGTAGCGGAGTTGAAGCTTGAGTTTCGAAAACACGGTCAGGTGGACTTCATTGAAATTGCCCAGCAAGCAGTGCGCGCACTTGGGGATTCAGATGATCCAACCGACTTATCGATGGTTCTTGATTACGAGTACAGTCACATCATGGTTGATGAATTCCAGGACACTTCTGTATCTCAGCGCGACCTACTTGAGCGACTGATTGCAGGCTGGCAGTCTGACGATTGCCGTACGATATTCCTCGTTGGAGACCCGATGCAGTCGATTTATCGGTTTCGGGAGGCTGAAGTTGGAATTTACCTTTCGGTCATCGAAAACGGCCTTGGAAATCTATCAATAGAACCACTCAATTTAACACAGAATTTTCGCTCCAACTCGAAACTGGTTTCATGGTTTAACGCCGTTTTTCAACCTTCATTCCCAGTGAATGCTGAATTGGAAACAGGGTCAGTACCATACGTCAATTGTACGTCGACAAAAAAATCTTCGAAAGATCCATCTGTGCAAATTGTCCTGCAGAATTCAAAAACAATGTCAGAGGAAAACATCAAAAGTCAGCCTCTGGTGGAGAAGGAAAGTGATTTGCTTATCAAAGACATAAAGCAATTTAGGGAGAAGAACCCGGGTTCAGACGTTCGTGCAGCTATTCTAGTTCGCACAAGAGGACATGCAAAGCAGATCATTCCTCGATTAGTGAGTGAAGGCATCAAGTTTTACGCACAGGATATTGTGTCGCTGGATCAGCGTGCGATCGTGGACGATCTGCTATCGTTAACCCGCGCTCTACTCAATCTGGCTGATCGAACTTCATGGCTCGCAATTCTGCGAGCGCCATGGTGTGGATTGACTTTAGCTGATCTGCTCATCATTGCACGAGAAAGAGATGCAATTATCTGGCACCGGATTATCGACCCCGCTGTTGAATCTGAATTGACTGCTGATGGTCAACGGCGAATAAGTCGGCTAAGGGATGTGATGAATCGAACATTTTCGGGCCGCGGTCGACTCTATATGCGCGACTGGATTCATGATTGCTGGCTCTTGCTTGGAGGACCGGCTTGTTACAGATCAAAAGATGTAGAAAACGCACAAATTTTCCTTGATCTTATAGAACGCTATTCCAAAGGCGCTTCTGTGGAGGGCTTGACTCAATTTGAGGAAGAACTTAAGTATCTCTATGCTGTACCAGAGGAAAGTGCGGACGACACTTGGCTTCACATTTCCACAATTCATGGTGCCAAGGGCTTGGAGTATGATGCGGTCTTTCTACCAAGATTCAACGCCGTACAGGGCGGTCAACAAACGCGACCACTGCTTGTTTGGTCAGAATTTTTGCGTACAGACGCGGGAAGTCAGATATTGATGTCACCTGTTGTCCCTACCGGTTCGGACATAAGTGAGGAAATGTTTGCATTTCTCCAAAAATGGGACAAAGATAGAGAAGCAATTGAATTGTTGAGATTAGCCTATGTCGCGTGCACCCGTGCTAAAGAAAAGTTGTATGTGTATGCATTTGGGAAACTGGAAGTTCACGAACAGCCAATGTTATCAGATGGATCATTTAGTGAGAGTTCACTGATTGCAAAATTAGTACCCGGTTTAGTTGCAAGTAATTCCAGGTGTGTAACCCCAATTCATTACGTCAGTCCTGATAGTGTTTTTCCAGGGAGAGCTCCTGATGATGATTCAATCGAGGAAACGACATTTGATCTGACTAGACTTCCGTCAAATTGGGAGCCGCCTGCGCCACCTGCACCTGTCAATTCCTCTGGACACGAATTGGAGAGCCCTGATTATCTTGAGGCGATTGATTTTGATTGGGCAGGAAGTGTCGCTCTGTGGATTGGAAATGTGGTGCATGAGTGGCTCGAAAAAATCGTTCGAACGGGAGTCAGTACCTGGAACAGGAAAAGAGTAGCTGCAGACAGAAACACATGGCAAATTCGCTTGCGGGCGATGGGAATGGCAGATGACCAGAGACTATTGGATGAAGCGCTTGCTCGCATTGAAACTGCATTGAACAATATTTTGGCAGATCCAAGGGGACAGTGGATACTGAGCGACCAGCATCAGGAGTCTGGTGCAGAACTCAGGCTGACTGGCTACTCAAACGGGCAGTTTTCCAATGTTATTCTAGATCGAACGTTTGTAGATGAAGACGGAACTCGATGGATTATTGACTACAAGAGCGGTACCACGGCCGGTGATGTGGAAGCTTTTCTTAAGCAGGAAGTTGAGCGTTACCGTGAACAGTTGACTCAATACAAGGCTGTTGTTTCCGGCATGGATTCCAAGCCGATTCGAACTGCAATTTACTTTCCGATGTTCCCCGCTTGGCGAGAAGTACAGTAATCAACTAGCAATGAGTTTATTGGTTTCAATTAACGATAAAATTAGAGTAATTCGACATTGTACGCCTCGCACGTTCACTTACTACAGACGCACGAGAAGTTCGCGGCAGATTAATGCAATCTCGAAAATTTCTTTCGTGATGAGATGAGAAAAGGTATCAGAAGTCAGACAATTGCTTTGGCAGTACTCTGGTCTTGCGCGATGTTTGCGTCTGTCTGCAACGCATCTGCGCTGCCTTTCGCAGTCGATGGAAACAAACTGCCAACTTTGGCGGATGTCGTTGAAAAAATCGAACACAGCATCGTTAATATATCGACTGCGACACGCAGGGACAACCGATCCGGGAATTCCGCACTCGATCAATTTCGCGATCAACTTCGCGATTATTTTGAAGGTGATGAATTTTTCAATCGCCATTTTGAATTTCGAACTCCTGACCGCCCAAGAAGAAGACGCGCGGTTAATCTGGGATCTGGGGTCATCATTGATGCGAAGCGGGGACACATACTAACCAACAACCATTTACTGACAGACTCTACGGAAGTTGAGATTACTTTGCTTGATGGTCGTAGCGCGATTGCAGAAATCATAGGTACAGACCCTGACATGGATTTGGCATTGTTGAAAGTTGATCTGACAAATCTCGTGGAGATTGAACTTGGTAACTCAGATGAATTACGTGTCGGAGACTTTGTACTGGCATTAGGTAACAATTACGGATTATCGTCAACTGTGACCTCGGGTATTGTCAGTGCACTGGGTCGTAGCGGACTTGGAATAGAGCAGTATGAAGAATACATTCAGACTGACGCGGCCATCAATCCAGGCAGTTCTGGTGGCGCACTAGTCAATTTGAGGGGAGAAGTCGTAGGAATCAACACAGCCATACTTTCACCAGCTGGCGGAAATGTCGGTATCGCGTTCGCCATTCCGATCAATACAGCAGCCAGCGTTGCAAACCAGTTGATCCATTATGGGCGGGTTAAGCGTGGTGTGTTAGGCGTCCATTTTCAACCATTAACACAGGAGATGGCTGAGGCTCTTCAGCTTGATAGAATTGAAGGCGTGTTAATTAATAAAGTGGTGCCTGGTTCTGCGGCTGAATACGCTGGAATGAAGGAAGGTGATATTCTGATCGGAGTCAATGGCGTCAAAGTAACAGACGGTTCACAACTACGGACGATGATTGCACTCATCCGGGTTGGTGAACCGGTGAATGTGGAATACATCCGCAATGGAGAGGTTCTGTTTGGGTCCGGATGGATTGGTGATAATTCACAAAAGACAATAGCCGGAGTCGACGTTTCCCGTCGCCTTGAGGGTGTTGTTTTTCAAAATACGCCGAGTTCAGAATCCGGAGTTCTTGTGGCATCGGTTAAGCGAGACAGTCGTGGATGGCTCGCGGGGATCAGGGAAGGAGATGTGGTTGTTGAAGTCAATCAGCAAACTGTCGCGGATGTTGATGATTTTTCGTATGCAATCACTGATCCAGACGAATTGATCGTGCTCAGGATCAATCGGCAGGACGAGTTTTACTTCCTCGCACCACAATAGACGTATCAGAAATCGATATGGATGCGGTCATTGCACCATCGGTACTTTCGGCAGATTTTGCTCGACTGGGTGAGGAGGTGGAGTCAGTAGTTGCAGCAGGCGCTGATTGGATTCACCTTGATGTGATGGACAATCACTTTGTCCCAAACCTAACTTTCGGTCCGGTAGTTTGTAAATCACTTAGAGATTTCGGTATCGAGGCGCCACTTGACGCACACCTGATGGTCAAACCAGTTGATCGAATAATCGGAGAAATGGCTGAGGCCGGGGTCGATTCGATTACGTTTCATCCTGAGGCTTCAGATCATGTTGATCGTACGATCAACATGATTCGGGATTACGGATGCTCGCCCGGTTTGGCGTTGAATCCGTCCACATCGTTATCTACTCTTGAATATGTTTTGGACGGAATCGATATGGTACTGTTGATGTCAGTAAACCCTGGTTTCGGAGGCCAGAAATTCATTCCTTACGTTTTGGATAAAATCCAGGCAGTGAGCAGTCTAATCAAGTCCCTTTCCCGACCTATTCGATTAGAGGTCGATGGTGGTGTCACAGTTGATAATATTGCTCAGATTGCAGCAGCCGGAGCCGACACATTCGTTGCTGGTTCGGCGATATTCGGATCGACTGACTATGGGACTACCATCTCTAAAATGCGGAGTGCAATCAATTCCTCCGCATGATTGGCGAGTTTGAACGAAAAACGAATCTCAGCCAGATTTGGTGAAAGGGAATGCCCTTATGATTTGCTGACATTCGTCGGCATATTCATTTACTGCTTCAGAACCCTTGCACTTCAAACAACGATAGTGAAAAATGCTAACAGAAGAACAGTTTAATCAGCTAAAGGATGAGGGCTACACTCACATTCCATTTCAGCGCGAAGTGCTGGCGGACTTTGATACACCACTCAGCACATATTGCAAACTTGCCCGACAGCCATTTACTTACCTGCTTGAATCAGTGCAGGGTGGCGAAAAGTGGGGACGATATTCAATCATTGGATTACCCAATTCGACCCGATTGGAAGTTCATGAGAAAACCGTCCGTATTCTCAAATCCGATAATGTTGTTGAAGAGTGGCAAAGCGAGGATCCATTAGCGGACATAAAAGAGTTCCACGAGAAATTCCGCATGCCGAGTTTTGAGGAAATGCCTAAATTCACTGGTGGCCTTGTGGGCTTTTTTGGATACGACACTGTGCGTTACATAGAGCCCACTCTGGCTGCAGGACGAAAGCCCAGGGAATACGAAATTCCCGACATTTGCCTGATGGTTTCGGATGAAGTCGTTGTGTTTGACAATTTATCCGGTCGACTATTCATTGTGGTTTACGTGGATGTGACGCAAGGAGAAAACCGTGAAACCGGAATTCGTCGCCTGAATGAGTTGGCCAAACAGCTGAAGGCACCAATTCCGTCTCGTCCGGCACTTTCGCTGAAGGAGGAGGCGAATGAAGTCGCTTTCGAATCTGCTTTTGGGCAGACAGGTCACGAAAATGCGGTTGAAAAGAGCAAAGAGTACATTCTAGCGGGCGATGTGTTTCAAGTTGTAATCTCGCAACGACTGTCGGCGCACTACAAGGGTGATCCGATCGATCTTTACCGAGCGCTTAGAACTTTGAACCCGTCTCCCTATATGTACTTCCTGGATTTTGGGACGTATTGCATCGTCGGTGCTTCACCGGAAATCTTGGTTCGATCAGAAGACGGCATTGTAACGGTGCGACCTTTGGCCGGTACGCGCCCACGCGGCGAAACCGAAGAGGAGGACCAAAGGCTGGAGGTAGAGCTTCTAGCTGATGAAAAAGAGCGGGCCGAGCACATCATGCTCGTTGATTTGGGTCGAAATGATATTGGGCGGGTTTCAAAGCTTGGAACGGTCAAAGTCAATGACATCATGCAGATCGAGCGGTATTCACACGTTATGCACATTGTCTCGAATGTTACGGGTGAGCTGCTGGAAGGCAAGGACGCAATTGATGTGCTGCGCGCGACACTACCGGCTGGCACCGTCAGCGGCGCTCCCAAAATCCGCGCGATGGAGATTATTGACGAACTTGAGCCTCACGGGCGTGGAATCTATGCAGGAGCAGTTGGATATATCGGGTGGAATGGTAATCTGGATACCGCAATTGCCATTCGTACTGCCGTCTTGATAGGGGATCGGGTCTATGTCCAGGCAGGCGGTGGTTTGGTCGCAGATTCTGTTCCCAAATCTGAGTGGCAGGAGTCAATGGCCAAAGCTCGTGCGCTCCTGCGTGCGATCGCCATTGCTGAAATCCCAGAGTGATACCCGTGATCCATCTATGCCGAAAAATTACAGAGTGGCGGTGGTTCGAGCGGGGTATCCTCGCTCTCATCATTTTGAACGCGATTGTTCTTGGAATTGAAACTTACCCGGTTATTGCGGTTCCTTATGAATCTGTGCTGCTTTCGATCAACCGTGTGGTTCTAATTGTTTTCGTCATCGAGGCCATTCTGAAAATCACTGCTGCAGCACCAGTATTCAGCCGATATTTCGGAGATGGTTGGAATCTATTCGACTTTTCGATAGTGGTATTTTCACTGATACCACAAACCGGTGAATTTGCGCTCATCGCCAGAACCATTCGATTGCTCCGCATCTTGCGTCTGATAACTGCGGTTCCTGAACTTCGTCTAATTGTTTCGACACTGATCAGATCACTGCCCGGCCTTGGCAACGTAATTTTGTTGATATCCATTGTTTTTTATATTTACGCCATTGCAGGATATCACATGTTTCATGCACACGATCCGTTCCATTGGGGATCATTAGGAACTTCCCTGATCACACTGTTTCGGGTGTTGACTTTGGAGGACTGGACCGATGTGATGTACAGTGCTATGGAACTGCATTCACTTGCCTGGATATTTTTCATCAGTTTTGTCGTCATTGCAGCCTTTATTGTTATTAACCTGTTCATTGCAGTTGTAATCCACAATCTACACAAAGCGCAGCACGAAACGGAACTGGTTCAAGATGAAAATCTCGATGCTGAAATTTTACACACGCTCAGTGAATCGAAGAAATCACTCGAACGCATTGAACGGGTTTTTGCCGAAAAACAACAGCAGGACAGTCAAATTAATGATTCGAAAGCTTAAGTCTTCCTTATCAAAGAAGCAGAAAATTGTCTTGATTGAAGATGAAAGTACTAGGAATTGAAACTTCCTGTGACGATACCGGAGTCGCAATTTATGACTCGAATCAGGGTCTTTTGATTAACCGATTTTCATCGCAAATCGATATTCACAAGATTTATGGGGGTGTTGTACCCGAACTCGCAGCCCGCGATCACATAAGGAAGGTAATGCCGCTGGTTAAATCGGTGCTTGAAGAGACGAAGCTTCAAAAGGATGATATCGACGCGATCGCTTATACCGCAGGACCTGGACTGGTAGGTGCGTTGCTGGTCGGTGCCACAATTGGAAGGTCACTCGCTCTGGCACTTAAAATTCCAGCAATTGGTGTGCATCATATGGAAGGTCATCTGCTCTCACCGATGCTGGAAAACGAAACCCCACGATTCCCCTTCCTTTCACTGCTCGTCTCTGGTGGACACACCATGCTTGTTGATGTGCAGTCGCTTGGCAGATACAGTTTGCTGGGTGAGACGCGCGACGATGCAGTGGGTGAGGCATTCGACAAGTTTGCCTCAGTTCTGGGTCTTTCCTATCCCGGCGGGCCAAGCATTGAAAGGTGTGCTACAGAAGGGCAGCCGGGCCGTTTCAAGTTCCCAAGGCCCATGTCTGGTCATGACTCACTGGATTTTAGTTTCTCAGGGCTAAAAACATTCGCCATCCAAACGGTGGACAACCTTAAACTTGACGATCAGGTTCGAAGCGATCTTGCTTATGCGTTTCAGGATGCTGCAATTGACGCTCTGGTTGTCAAATTGAAATGTGCACTTAAACAAACAGGCTATTCTGAAGTGATTATTGCTGGCGGTGTAGGTGCGAACAAGTTACTGCGTCATCGAATTGCTGAACTCGCAAAGCAATTGCAGGTTAAAGCGTACTTTCCCTCGTTAGAACTTTGTACCGACAACGGAGCGATGATTGCATATACGGGTTATCTGCGGTTAAAGGCCGGATTCAGTGAAGAATTGAACTATGCCGTGTATCCGCGATGGTCGCTAGAGAGTCTTGAGCCCATTCATTCCGAAGCAATGGTTTGAACGCACAATTATCTGGTTCAACTTACGATTCCGTCTTAGCCGATGTTGAGACGTATTTTGCTTTCCTCACCCGCCATCAATCGCTGAATATTCGTTCGGTGCCGAATGACAATAAACAGAAAAATCAGAATACAAGTAGCCGTTAACCATGAATTCTGATAAAAATACCAGGCGAATACAGGCGCTAGCAACATTGCAACAATTGCGGATAAGGATGCATAGCGCCATATCAGTGCAACAACAAGCCAAACACCTCCCACTCCCACAAAAACGGGCATACCGAGACCTAAATAAGCACCGAGCGCAGTAGCGACACCCTTTCCACCCTTGAATTTGAAGTAAATGGGATACAGGTGCCCCAAGAATGACATGAGAACTGCGGCACTGATCACCAACAAATCATCAGTGATCATCCGGGCAATAAGAACGGGTATCGTTCCCTTAGCAAGATCGCCAAAAAGCGTGAGCGCTGCAGGCAATTTACCACTCAGACGTAACACGTTGGTTGCTCCCGGATTTCCGGAGCCTTCTACTCGCGGGTCAGGCAGTTGAAGCAGCTTCGAAACTACAATCGCACTCGACACTGATCCAAGCAAGTAGGCGCAAATTGCGAATATTAGTATGGTCAACACTTGATTCACTTATGAGGGCTAATTGACAGGTTCGATGCAAACAATTTTAACGAAGAAGTTGGCTTATTCAAAAGAAGGTCGATCAAATAATTTCATCGTCAAGTTCAGTATTCCGTATTCACTGAATCATTCAATTCGGGTATAAGGGTTTGACCTGTCTGAAACAGCATTAATCGAATTGGAGCCTGCATTGGATATAGTCTTTGTCGAAAACCTGAAAATTACTGCCAGCATCGGGGTATGGGAGTGGGAGCGTCGCGTTAAGCAGAACCTCATAGTCGACATTCAATTGGGGTGCGATATTCACCAGGCCGCCCAGAGCGATTCAATTGATGATGCAATTAGTTATAAAGATGTCGCCACGCGAATTCATGATTTTGTTGCTGAATCAAATTTTAAATTGATTGAATCAGTTGCAGAAAGCATCGCCACCATCATCCTTGAAGAATTTTCAGCAACATGGTGTCGGGTCAAGATTAGCAAACCACGAGCGGTTGAAAAAGCCAGCAACGTGGGCGTCATAATTGAGCGCGGTACCAAACCTGCTTCAACCAACTGAACTCAGGGTGTGGTAATCACTCGCCCACCGTCCACTGTCAGTGTCTGCCCAGTTGTAAATGTCGCTTCAAGCGCGAGGTATCTTACCGCTGCAGCCAACTCGTTTACGGTTCCAATTCGTCCCAACGGTGTTTTGGAGAGGACTTCCTGAGCGACTGCCTCACCTTCCGCCCATAGAATTGCACCTGGCGCGACAGCATTGACCCGAATTTCAGGTGCGAGTTCAAGTGCCATTGATTTTGTCAGAGATTCAAGTGCTGCCTTGCTGGCGCAATAGAGGGAATAATCCTGCAATGGATAACTGGCGTAAATGTCCGTTACATTCACGACGCATCCTTTCGCCTTGCGTAGTGCAGGCAAAACCGACTGGATAAGGAAGTAAGGCGCCTTAACATGAATTCCAAACATTCTGTCGAATGATTCAGTCGATGTATCACCAATTGCGTTTAGCTGAAATTCTGATGCGTTGTTGACCAACACATCCAAACGACCAAATGACTGAGTAAGCTGATTACCCAATTCTAGAATTTGATCGAACTCGAAAAAGTCCGCTTGGAACTCAACCGCGGAATTTGCTCGTATGCCATTCAATTCCTGAGTCAGTTCCTTTGCCTGATGTTCTGAATTTCTATAGTGAATAGCAACTGTCAAACCTTGAGAGTGAAGTTTTCTGGCAATTTCGGCACCAATTCGTTGACTACTGCCAGTGACCAGTGCTACTTTACCCTCTGAATTCAAATCGCATCTCCGGCTCACTTCAGCACACTAATTCGACACTATGAATTAAACGAAATCCTTTTATAATCAAAATATTAAAATAAATTGGAAGATTGTCTAATGGTTGAGAGAATGTCATAATTAAATCAAGTTTATGGGCATTGTAACCTACAAGAACTCGAACAGTAAACATGTTGCCTGTTTCAATACATGTGAAACAAATCAGGCAACTAATACTACTCTTCCTGATACAGTTTTACTAATCATCTCCCGATTCTCTCAGGTCTGGTTAAGCATCTGAAATGTGTGATTTTTAGATTCTGAATTCTCTGATTGAACCATCCGTATTTGAACAATCGAGAGACTTACACCAACGAGTCAATATCATGAAATTTGAACGTATATAGTTCATTTTTCATGGCACAATGCCGCCGATTTGATCCCGCAAATGATAAAACCAGATGACGAAATTCAAGCAACTCGCTACAATCAAGGCAGGACTCGGTTTGCACACCTGCATATTTCTGGTTTGTGCAGCATGCTCCAGAATACCGCCTATAAGCGAATTTAATGATCTAAACTTCAATACAAGTTTGCAGCACTAATGTCGCTCTACCCTGTCAGTTCAACTGCTGATGCCCTAAGCATCCATGGTGAAGAGAGCAAACGTAGTAGTCGACTCCAAGATGAAATTCGTCAGCGCATAAGAACTTCCGGCATTAATGCCATCTCGTTTGCGAAGTTTATGGAAAGTGCACTTTACGATCCTGTAGATGGATACTACACCTCAGCGACACAGGTACTGGGCAGGGAAGGTGACTTCACAACTGCGCCTGAGTTGGGGGCAGTTTTTGGAAATTTTCTGTCGGCAAAAATTGCAAGAATATTCAATTCATCACCAATTCCTGCGCGGATCTACGAATTTGGTGCCGGAAGTGGCAAACTCTGTGTTCAAGTATTGTCTGAACTCAATCGGCTCGGTTGTGAAATTGACGACTATGTGATTTTTGAGATTAGCCCCAGACTGAAACAAATCCAGCAACAGTTTGTAGCCAGGCAAAACCCCGAAGTATCAACGAAGGTTCACTGGTCTAATTTACCCACCGATAAATGTCTCCAGGGTGTCGTAATAGCCAATGAAGTCATTGATGCGATGCCAGTAGAACTCATTCGCTTCGTTGAGGGGCGGGTGCATCAGGGATATGTCACGGAACAAGGAGATACATTTCAACTCGAATTCAGGACGAATCTCGAAGAGGAGTTTGAACAAACTTGTAATCAGATCAATTGGCCAAAAATTGAAGGCATCTACACATCAGAAATTCACTGCCGTGCTGAAGCATGGCTAGAGAAGGTCGGAGAATGTTTTGAAGTTGGTTCAATGTTGATATCCGACTATGGATTTCCCCAGCATGAGTACTATCATCCTGATCGAAATCAAGGTACATTGATGTGTCACCGAAGGCATCACAGTTTGCATGACCCTTTAGAGTTCATAGGGTGTCAGGACATTACGGCACACGTCAATTTTTCATCCCTTGCCAGGGTTGCTGAGAATGTTGGTCTCGAAGTCAACGGATTCACCACACTTGCAGGCTTCATTGTTGATACTGGCTTGGAGAGTCTCAACCTTGCATCATTACAAGCATCGGAGCAAATGTCTGTCACACAGCAACTGAATACTTTGACATCTCCGTCTGAAATGGGTGAATTGTTCAAAGTGATGGAATTGAGTAAGAATATTGAACCCGACCGACTGGGATTTGGATCGTTTGACCACATGCATCGTCTGTAGCATCAAAATCTGAATTCAAGCGAAATGATGGAATTTTTGCAATCCGGTGTTCTGGCACTCATTCAGGGGGCAACTGAATTTCTGCCGATATCGAGTTCCGCTCATCTGATTCTGTTTCCGACTTTGTTCGGTTGGCATGATCAGGGACTGGCGTTTGACATTGCTGTCCATGTCGGAACACTGCTCGCGTCGCTTGTCTACTTTCGGGTGCAGATCAGTAAGATTGCAGGTGCGTGGTTTATATCCCTACTGGGACGTGGTACAACAGCAGATTCAAAGCTTGGCTGGTTCATTATTGTTGCCAGTGTGCCGGTTGCAGTTTCGGGGGCCCTTGCATATAACCTGGTAGAAAACGAACTTCGATCTGTCACTGTAATTGGGCTTGCAACCCTTCTGTTTGCATTATTGCTCTGGTACGCGGATCACTTTCGGCGAGGTCAAAGAACACTACGAGAATTGCGTCTGACGGACGCATTGCTCATCGGTTTGGGACAGGCTTTGGCGATTATTCCCGGAACTTCCAGGTCAGGCATTACGATGACGGTTGCTCTGATGCTTGGCCTAAATCGTAAAGAAGCAGCGAGGTTTGCATTCTTGCTGGCGATTCCCGCAATCGCGATGGCTGGAGGATGGCAGGCCCTGCAACTGATTGTGTCTCAGGTCGAGATCAATTGGCTGCAATTTACTATTGCAACGGCAATATCCGCCATAGTTGCCTACCTATGCATACACTACTTTCTTGTATTCATTGAAAAAATCGGCATGCTCCCCTTTGTAATCTACAGGGTGTTGCTGGCTGCATTTATTCTGATCATTTTGTAGCTGAATCATCTTCGAGCAAAGTCGATACGCTTCTAATGTAAGCGTGTCGCACTTGATCTCGTAGTTTGTCGCCTTCGTAGTTCTTTGCCAAACTTTTTGCATCGACTTGTCGCATCGAGTTTCGGCATTCGCGTAGCAATTCAATGGCTTGACGAACAACATCCGCCTCCTGATGCAGAATGGTCAGTTGGACGGAGCATGCTTCCAAGAATTTTCCAAATGACTTTTCGTCACGAATTCCGTTCAGTGCCAACAGCATTTCAACGGTGTCCGATGCCGGCATTTTTCTGACAGTCATGACACAATCAGAGTAGGCTGCAACTTGCTCTGCGAGTGTTCGATAAGAAGTCGGTGTTTTTAGACGACGGCAGAACTTCCGAATTGCGGTTGTATCTTTTGGTTCACCTAGTGATGTCGTGGCGAGTTTGTTGATCAGACAGGCGAGCACTGAAAATCTAATTCTGACGTCGTCGGTCAGGTGTGCAGCCAACTCCAGTTCAAGAAGCGGTTTGTCAATGTCCGGTCTCAAATCATAAATTTTGTTGATCTCGGGGAACAGATTCGCCAGCGCATTACACACTCTCAGTACTGTAAAAAATACGGCAGGATGATCTTCCGATAGAGCGCTCAATACCTCCTGTAATACTCGCTCAGGTACTAGGTAATCGAGTTCTCCGCTATCCGACAGTTCGCGCATCAGTTCAAGCGTTGAGTCTTCGACGATGAATCCTCTACTGTGATAGCGCGCAGCAAATCGGGCAACTCGGAGTACTCGAAGTGGATCTTCTGAAAAATGTGCCGAGACATGACGCAGCAAGCCGTTTTCCAAATCTTGTCTGCCACCAAATGGGTCAATCAGATTGTCCTCAGTATCTAGCGCCATCGCATTGATCGTAAGGTCGCGGCGGAAAAGGTCTTGCTCTAAAGACACTGTGGGGGAGGCATCTACGTCAAATCCTTTGTAGCCCTTACCCGTTTTTCGTTCGGTTCTTGCAAGAGCGTACTCTTCGTGCGTTTCGGGATGAAGAAAGACTGGGAAATTCTTCCCTATCGGACGAAATCCAAGTGACTGCATGGTGGCTTCGGTAGTGCCAACAACGACCCAGTCTTTGTCACTACGATCGATGTTGAGCAACCGGTCGCGAACTGCACCGCCAACAAGATAGCGATTCAACTCACTTAGCTGAACTTTCTGTTTGTCGGACACTTGTTAGAAAAGAACTGAAATTGGAGAGTAAAATCATCGATTGTTGTCAGCGGTGAGTGCAATGAAATCTCACCTTCTTTCAGGCATACCAAGTTACTTGAACTGAATTGGCAATTTGGAATGCCGTTCTAATTTTTAATCGGATACGCATACCGCCAGCCTGCGATGCGTTTTACTGAGGTTAGCGACCCGCCTGAGTCCTGAACTGATCGAACTGATCAATATGAGGGCTTAACCATTCTCCTGCCACCGATTCAAATCGCGTCGGCTGCACACCATAAGGTTCGGGCTGACCTTCCCCAACTTCAACGGATACCTGAAGTGATCGCAGGTTGTCCGGTGTCAAGGGTTTGCCAGGAGCAAACTGAGCGAAGCTCGCGAGGAGTTTGGACAATCCCGGGCTAAGTCCAACAATTTTGTGGCGCATTCCTCCGAGTCTATCAATTAGACTGACGAACTCTTTAAGTGTAAAGATTTCAGGGCCTGCAACGTCAAAACTCCCCTGGTCGGTGAATTTGACATTGATTGCATGAGCAATACACCGAACCACATCTCCGACATAGACGGGTTGTACTCGTACCTTCGGCAAAATAAGTGGGAAAAATATTGGACTCATCGACAGCATTTGGTGAAACATTCTGGAAAATGAGTCTCTAGGTCCAAACACGATTGAAGGTCGAATAATCGTGCATTCCAAACCCTTTTCAATAACTGACTGAACTGCTTGTTCACCTTCACCTCGAGATTTAAGATACTGGCTGGGGGCATTGACATCAGATCCTAGCGCGCTAATGTTGACTAGCCTTCTTGCTTTCCTTTCAAGACATGCTTCAGCTATTTTTCCTGGAAGGCTCGCATGAATTTCAGCGAACGTGTCGATTCGTGACTGATTCAAAATTCCAATCAGATTTACAACAGTGTCAGATTCGCTGATTAAGCTGCCGATGTAATCGCTTGATAAATCACCAGTTTCAACCATTTTCAGTGAAGGGACAACCAGTAGGCTTCGGTGTCGATGTGGGTGTTTGGTAACAACAGTCATCGCCCATCCGTCCCGCGATAAAGCATTGATTAGATGTGATCCAATAAAACCGGCGCCACCAAATAAAACTGCGTGTTTTGAATGAGATAAAGGCATGAGTGTCTAATAATTACTTCGAATATAGTCAGTCAACTACAAACTGTTTGCCGTACGCTTTAAGCTCGTTAGAAGTACTGTTCAACTCCCTCTTATTATCTACAAATTCCAATAAATCGTTAAATGTAGCCAACGACAGAACATCGACATCATACCTCTCTCGAACCTGCTGTACCGCGGACTGCTCGGAGTCGACACATTTTTCCATTCTATCTAAAGAGATGACAACCGCCACTGGACGCGCACATTGTTTTTGAATAATGTGCACTGCTTTTTCAACCGAGTGACCTGAAGTAATGACATCTTCGACGATGACAACATCACCAGTCAGAGGTGCACCAACAATCCAGCCCAACTCACCGTGGTCTTTTGCCTCTTTTCTATCAAACGCGAATGGAACCGAGCGGTTGTGATTGGAATTGAGCGAAACTGCGATGGTTGCGGCCAGAGGAATGCCTTTGTATGCCGGCCCGTACAACATAAACTCACTGCTGAACTGCTGGGCAATCGTATCAGCATAGAAACCGCTTAACTTCATAAGGTCAGCGCCATTTGAGAAGTTGCCAGTGTTCAAGAAATAAGGACTCGTTCGGCCGGAATTAAGAACAAATTGGCCAAACTTCAGCGCGCCACTGGTATAGGCAAATTCAAGAAACTCCTGTTGTCGAGTGTGCATTGTCTGATGATACTACGATGAATAATTACACTGAAGATAAAGGGTTTGCTCTGCTGTGAAGTGTTGCCATATATGGTACTTCTCCAAGTTGTTTGACCGTTTTCTAGTCGGTGAAAATGCCATTAGAGTTTATCGCAATCACGGTTGCTTGACACGAAAAAACTTGCAGCATTAGCTAGTACTAACCCGGTTTGTCTTTCTCAAATTGAAAGAAGCAAGCACATAGGTTCTGCCAAAACATTGCAGGTGATTGCAAAGGCTTTAAATGTGGACATAGATTCTCTGATTTGAGTTAATTTGACAATTCATACCCTGATTATGTCAATGTCGAGGATTCACGGAGTTGCTGAACTATAAAACTTAAGACTCCCGGTTATTAACGCGTTTTAGTTCACTTTTGCTGAATCCATCACTCATCACGTTCCTCAGGACCTGACACTTTTTTCACAGAGTGTTTGACTGGTTGAAATATTCGAAATTTGGCGTTTTTGATGACACAGCGGATAACCAACTTCATTGACAATCAACCACTTAAGATTCAAAATGCAATTGCAGAATTTCCTTCACTTATTTGTGAACGTGCTTCTAAGTCTGTCTTGAGGAGATAGCCATGAGGATTTAAGTCATGATTTATGGTTGTACCACTGATAATTTTGACTTTATCCTTACAAATATGTTATTATCAAGGCTAAAACGAGATATGTAAAGACATTATAGGAAATTTAATGATTAGCTCTGTAATTACATCAAAAGGACAAACAACTTTACCCAAGGCTGTTCGAGAATCGCTTGGAGTTGTACCTGGAGATCGCGTGCAATATGTGGTATTGGAAAACGGTGAAGTGAGAATTATCCCAATTCGTCCTCTTTCCCGGCTTTTTGGAATCTGTCAATACGATGGACCACCAGCAACAATTGAAGATATGAAGCGGGCAATAACAGATGGAGCAATTGACGAGTGATTGCACTTGACACAAATGTTCTTGTACGCTATCTGGTGAACGATGACGATCGCCAAGCACAAGTGGCTCGTGATTTACTTGCAAACTTAACAGTTGATAACCCAGGTTTCATCTGCAGGGAGGTTGCTGTGGAGTTGTCATGGGTTCTTGAAAGATATTACGGATTTTCACGTGATCAAATCGCATCTGTTTTTGAAGAACTTGTTGCTACCGCAGAACTTTATGTTGAAGTTGCCGAAGATATAGTTCGAGCGGTGGATGGATATCGTCGGGGTGGAGCTGAGTTTTCGGACCGAATGATCGCAGCAGCTGCAGCGAGATTTGACAATGCCTTACTTTATACATTTGATAAGAAGGCTGCGGAGCTTGCCGGTGCAGTACTATTGAGATAGACGTGTAGCGTAACTACCGACTCCAGGGAATAGCTATACCCTTATACCAGTATGCACATTAGGATAGGATGAAAGAATAGCTTAGGTGAGGTAAGTTCCATAACCTCGCGATAAAGGCATAGAACCCGTCAACTTCATAAGGTCAGCGCCATTTGAGAAGCTACCAGTGTTTAAGAAATAAGGACTCGTTCGGACGGAATGAAGAACGAATTGACCAAACTTCAGCGCGCCACTGGTATAGGCAAATTCAAGAAATTCCTGTTGTCGAGTGTGCATGACTCGGTAGTACCGCGTGTTCAATAAGTGTTTCGAAGTCAATTGGTCTGCTGTGTCGTCGGACACTGTCAACTGTTGTGAGTCGACGACTAAGACTCATTTCAATTGAGTCAAATATTTGGCTCAATTTTATATTCAGGCGTTTTCCTTGCTGTTTTTTATCCAATACGCCATAACTTAGACTGCTGATTGGCATCGTGTTCTCTTGCATTTTTCTGATTGTTTACGCCCATTTTGCAAACGCTCAAATTTCATCTATCACTGCTGACATTTTCAATTTGCAACAACAATTCTTTCAATTTGTTATATATGCCACAAGTGCTGGAAATCAGCACATTGAGTTCGGTGAATGGCTACTGTAAACGGAGAATATGATAGTCAGCGAGGTATTGGCTAATCCTGATAACGGCCAGCAACAGGTTTCCTTACGTCCTACGTTTTACCGGAGCAGTAGTCGACTCAACTCTGTTTCAGTTTCTACACAAACACCAATTAATCCCAGAGAACTAACCACAACAATTCACCAATAAACCGCCGAAGTCAGAGAAATGTGCTAGTCCCTAACAATGGAGAAAGGACTATTACGTTAAAAAAGGATCAATCTTCTCTCCTGGCCCCCTTACTTAAGTCCGGTTTCTTTGATGATGGTGTTCCCGCATTACTGATTTAGTGGCATTTAAGTCGATCTGTATTGCAATATAGAAAATCATTTCTATATTACAAAAAGTATGATTTCGAGGAAGATTGTCCAGTTAGTACAGGCCCGATTCAAGATGTTTCCAGCTGTCGTTTTGGTTAGTCCTCAATCTCAGGGGTGAGGAAGAAAGGGATCGTTTCAATGAACATGCACTCCCAATTAAGGAAATCTTGCTTAGGCCCCTACAAAAAACCGGCAGAAAATCCTCAGGCTCTGAAACTGTTCCGCCGCAATAGCGGGTCTGCACCGATCATGCCAGAAAACCAATTGATCCGGACCGACCGGGCTTGGCATCGCATTCCGCACATAGCATCTCGGCCAAAGCTTCCTGATCGTCCGATTGACCAACAATCGTAGATTTTCGGTGTACCACCGAGAAATCGCCAGGTGTAAGGTTGGAGAGATTCAAAATCCTCTCTGGAGGAGCGAATCCAAAGTAAGTTTGGAATGCTGTCCTTATTTGCTCTGGCTGGAGGTAGTCAAGGGTGATCTTGAATATGAAGCGCCTAAGAGTTGCACTGTCAAGGTGCTCGCCAAAATTGGTAGTGCAGGCGAATGGCAGCTGATGGAATTCCATCCACGTCAGCATTTCGTTGACTTGGTTGACTTCCCATGATCTTTGGGCAAAATTTCTATCGTAGAGCAATGAATCAGCTTCATCGAAAACAAGGAATGAATTGGTGTTCTGTGCCTCTTTGAAGGCGGCGGCGATGTTTTTCTCCGTTTCCCCGACATACGCGGAAATTAAATCGGAAGTTCGCTTCTGCATTACCTCTAGCCCCATACGTTCGGCAAGGTAACGGACATAGGCGCTCTTACCGGTGCCAGGTGGTCCCTGCAGACAGAGAGAAAATTTCAGCACACTGCTTTTTACAAGACTATCGGCTAATTTAATCGGACAGGTGTTGGCTTGGGTCAGTGTGGGATCGAACAGTTGCGGTACACCTTCGGGTGGCACTTCGCACGATACCAACCTGGAAAGACTCTGCACTCCGAATCGCACCGCGTCAATACCACCGCCAGCAATGCTCGCAGCAGCGGTCGCGCCGGCTGCTATACCGGGTGTTGCGGTGAATTCCCGCGCCAGCGCACAAGCATCCTCGGCGTTTGCATCGATGCCGTAGCGCTCAAGTTGCGTTTTCCAAATTCTTGTTCGAACGGACATTGACGGCGGACTCAGCTCTAGTGCGTAAGACATACGACGCAACAGGGAACGGTCGACTGAACTGGTATCGTTTATGGTCCAGAGAGTTGGTGCAGGTGCTCGCTCTAGTAAGTTGTGCATGTAAACTTTAGAGCCTCCATTCTGTGAGTTGGAGGACAACGGCATTCCAAGGAATCTTAATCCAGTTCCATTTGTAAGTAGATCGTCCATCTCATCGAACAGGATCAGTGAATTTTGGTTCTTTGCGAGAAGACGCTGAGTGAGGCGGAGTTCCTGCTGTCTCTCGCGACGGGTCATCTCGTCGCCTTTGTGATCCAATTCGCCGACACTGTACAGAGTCACACCAAGTTGCTTGGCCAATACCTTGCAGAACTCAGTCTTGCCTGTTCCTGGTGGACCGTATAAAAGTATGTTTACACCCGAAGCATTGTTTTGGAGCGCACCTGTAATCAGTCGTTCGATGTGATTACGCCCTTTGCTTATGTGTTCGAAGTCCTCCCACTCGAGTTCACTCTCAGGTGCAAAGTCAAGCAACAGACGGATCGCGTCGAGGCCGCTGTGATCTGAATCAGTCGCCAAGCGGTGAAGCCGAGACACAATTTCCACGTCGCCGTCTTCTCTGTCAATGGTAGCGAGCCCTGAGCTGACCAGTGGCGACTCGCTATGCAGGTGGCGCTGAACATCGCCCAGCGATAAATTAAGAAAAGTCGCAATTGTAGATGAATTCAACGTGGTTCGGTATCGCGCTCTTTCACGAAAAATATCATCAATCATTCTCTCAATGACTGGTTGGGTAGAGTACCGCAGCAAGAGTTCCAAGATATCGACATCGATAGTCGAGAGGCAAGTGGCTTGAGCCAGATTCTGAAGTCGCTTAGCGGCCAAATCATACTTGGCTGTCTTGAATGCGGCACACTCGCGCTGCAAAGCCTCTCGAACCATACGTAATTGGTTTTTTGTAGGTATGTCGTCGAAATGATGCTCGAAACTGTCCATGTCAGGGAACATTGATTTACCACCATACAAATTTTGGTTTCCTCTATCAGTTATCCATTTGATCAGGCCCGCGGCCTCGGGATCTCGATAATTTAGATTCGCAGCCAAATTGGCGAGATAAGTAGCTATGAGTTTTCTTTCGTAAGTGCTTAGCATTAGATCTTCTATCCAGGTTATAGTAAACAGCCGGTAAACAAGCGCTTTAGCTAGGAATTCTTATAAATTCAAGATGCGCAGAACATTTCGAATCAGTAGTCCGCAAGTGAACATTACATCTTCTGACTGAACAAGCCTTGAATCTGAATTCACTGTTGTTTTTTTATCGGCTGGCAGCTGTGTGAAAAAACTACCAAGCAAGGTGAATATTGACCAGCGCCGGCCACATCCGACAATACTGGATATACTAAATTCAATTCCTGTGAAAATCAATGAAAAGCCAACAAATATTCGATAACTATTCATTAATACGACAGATATTGACGCATTAATTATAGTTCAGCAATTCAAATCGAACTTTGTGTAGTCGTTGAGGTTGTTAAGGTTCGGTGTTAGAATTCACCAACAGTAAATTTTCGTTAAGTACCAGCCAGCACAACAGTTGATTACAGCATGCTTGAGCCAGTGCGTTACCAAAGCACGCATCTCGATTTGCTCATTTAGCAACGCGATCGGTAAGTCCACATGTATCAGTCCTCTAGCCGGAGCAAAATCAAGCGATTCAACCAAGAATGACTGATAAACGCGAATTCCTGCGCGAATATTCCTAGCATTGGGAAGCACAGCAGAAACAAGGTAAAATGTGGCAATGTTATTGACTTGAATATCATTCGGGTTGTCAAGTGCAATTGACTTCGTGAGTGCAATAACAAAAATTCCCATACTTTAGGATTTCACATCACCGTATAGCACAACGGGGTGCTCACAGAGTCAATTTCATGCTTCTATTGATTGACAACTACGATTCTTTTACCTACAACCTGGTTCAATATTTAGGCGAGTTGGGACATCAGTCAACTGTTGTTCGCAACAATGCTATTGAGGTTGATGAAATCGAAAACATAGCACCGTCGGGCATCTTGATTTCGCCAGGTCCCTGTACGCCGAATGAAGCGGGTATTTCGATTGCTGCAGTTGAGCGCTATTCAGGAAAATTACCCATCCTCGGAGTATGTCTAGGTCATCAAAGCATTTGCCAGGCTTTTGGTGGTGAAATATTGAGGGCTGAGCAGGTGATGCACGGCAAGGTTTCCGACATCTATCACAACTGCGATGGTCTTTTTGAAGATATTCAAAATCCGTTTACTGCCACACGTTACCATTCACTGATCGCACAGCGGAAAAGTTTACCTGAATCGTTGGAAATAACCGCTTGGACAAGTGACGGTATCATAATGGGCGTAAAACATAAGCAGCACCAAGTTTATGGCGTTCAATTTCATCCGGAATCATTTTTAACGGACTGCGGCCACGATCTACTGCGGAACTTTCTAAAGTTGAGCAATCTTTCTGTATGAGCGAAAGAACAACGTGATGGACATTCAGGGAGCCCTAAATCGGATTACAACCGGTCATAATTTGACTGGCGATGAGATGCTGGACATCATGCGTCAAATAATGACGGGTCAACTGACCGCATCACAAATTGGTGGTTTTTTGATTGGTCTTCGCATGAAGGGTGAGTCCATTGAAGAAATTACCGCTGCGGCGAATGTGATGCGCGAACTGGTCACAAGCGTGCAGGTTGATGTACCACACCTTATTGATGTCGTCGGCACAGGTGGCGATGGAACATCTTCCTTCAATGTATCAACCGCTTCAGCATTTGTTGCCATAGCTGCAGGCGCACATGTTGCCAAGCACGGCAATCGCGCAGCCTCTAGCAAGAGTGGAAGCGCAGATTTGCTTGAGCACGCTGGTGCCCGAATTGATTTGACCTCTGAACAAATTGCCGAGTGTGTCAGGGAAACAGGATTTGGATTCATGCTGGCGCCTGCTCACCATACGGCGATGAGACATGCGATCGGGGCTAGAAAGGAACTCGGCGTTAGAACAATATTCAATGTTTTGGGTCCACTAACCAACCCTGCCCATGTCAAAAGTGAGATGATGGGTGTCTTCAGCGCTGATTTGGTTGAGCCTTTGGCGCACGTACTCAAGAAATTGGGCTCGGAACACGTTATGGTCGTTCACTCTGATGATGGTATGGATGAAATCAGTGTAGGGAGTTCAACTCAGGTAGCTGAATTGAAAAATGGTGAAGTTAAAACTTATTCGATCAACCCCGAACAGTTCGGTATTCCTTCGCACTCCTTGAAAAATGTTGCCGTTTCAAATCCCGGTGAGAGCCTCGCAGTGATTCGTTCTGTATTTACAGGGGAAAAGTCTGCGGCATCCGCGATTACCGCAATGAACGCTGGTGCATCAATCTATGTTGCCGGACTTGCGGAAGATCTTGCTGGCGGGATCGGTCGTGCCCGGGAGTTGCTTCGTTCTGGTGAAGTCGCTGCTAGGTTTGACCAATATGTGGAGTTCACAAACAGTTTCTAAAATGTCCAGACCCGCGGATGTCCTAACATCCATTGTTGAGCACAAGCGGCAGGAGATAGATGCCGCACTGAATACGGTTTCAATCGCTGAACTTACCGAACAAATCCAATCGCATGTCCCGAGACGGGGATTCGAAAATCGCCTACGTGAACATATGGCGAGCGGACGTTCCGGCATTATCGCCGAATGCAAGAAAGCATCACCGAGCAAAGGTGTCATTCGTCCGAAGTATGATGTTGCACATATCGCAAGGAGTTATGAGGGAGGTGGCGCAAGCTGTCTTTCAGTTTTGACAGACCAAAAATTCTTTCAAGGATCCGCCGACCACCTTGCAAAGGCTAAAAAAACTTGCAACCTACCGGTTTTGCGTAAGGATTTCATCATTGATGCGTCTCAGATCCTGGAGTCTCATGTCATGGGCGCGGATTGCATTTTGTTGATTGTTGCGATACTGGACCTCGCTGAGTTGCAGGATTTCGCGGCACAAGCGGTCGAACTGAATATGGATGTTCTAGTAGAGGTTCATTCAGAAGAAGAACTGGAACTTGCGTTGCAGGTTAGTCATGGTATGCTGGGAATCAACAACCGCAATCTGCGTACATTCCAAACCTCACTTGAAACCTCAATCAGGTTGAGCCGTCTGGTTCCCAAAGACCGCCTTGTAATTGCCGAGAGTGGTATTTACAGTGCTGAAGACATTGAGACCCTGAAGTCTGCCGGGATTGATGCGTTTCTCATCGGCGAGTCGTTTATGCGAGCCTCAGACCCCGGAGCTGAACTTGGACGGATATTTCATGCTGAACGATTGAACTACGAATCCGGGGCAGTTTTGAGATGATGAATGGCAAGGTCGAACTGCTGGAGGGTGTCAACTTTCGCCTCACCTCAGGTAGCGGTCACGTGACCACATCAGATGGCCCAGCAGAAGAGGGCGGAAAAAACGCCGGTATGCGCCCAATGGAGATGGTGCTCCTCGGAATGGGTGGCTGCACTGCGTTCGATGTTGCGCAAATTCTTCGAAAACGACGTCGCGAACCGGAACTTCTCGAAATAGACCTGCAAGCCGAGCGCGCACAAGAGGTTCCTAAAGTTTTCACTCGGATTCATCTCCATTACCGCGTCAGGGGTGAGGGTATTACCGAGGCGGAAGTGAAGCGAGCCATCAGTCTATCACTGGAAAAATACTGCTCGGCCACGCGTATGCTGGCCGAAACGGCTGAAATTTCTTTTGATTTTCAGGTGCTTTGATTATGGTTAGATATAACCATCCAACATAACAAGCGGAATCACCATGCAGAATATTGTCAATTGGTTTCGTCGCCAACTGAATAATCCGCAAATCATCATCCTTGCGGTCATTCTGCTTGTCCTGTTTGCTCTCATCATTTTCGCTGGGAATATGATGGCACCAGTTATCGCAAGCATCGTCATTGCATACATACTGGAAGGCGCGGTCAAAATGTTCGAAGTAGTTAAGGTACCGCGTTTAGGTGCGGTACTTATCGTACTTGGATGCTTTGTCATTCTCTGCTTCGCTCTAATATTTGGTATTTTGCCTTTGGTCAGTGCTCAGGCACTGCAATTAGCGAGTCAGATTCCTAGTTGGGTTGCTGACGTACAGACCGCACTGCTGCAGTTACCAGAGCGATACCCGGACATCATTTCCGAAACGCAGGTTCGAAATTTCATCAGCACAACAGCCCAGTTTGTGACCCAGTTGGGTCAGGAAATTGTGGTGGCGTGGTCAGCTTCATCAGTTACTGGAATCATATCAGTGGTCATTTATGTGATTCTAGTACCCATCATGGTGTTCTTCTTTCTGAAAGACAAAACCAAAATCACCGGTTGGTTTGTCAACTTTCTGCCCGACAAAGATCACGGTCTTACGATTACAGTCTGGCATAACGTGAATCGACAAATGTCGAATTACATTCGCGGCAAATTCTGGGAGATCTTGATAGTTGGAACTGTAACTTATGTGACATTTTCCATATTCGGTCTTCAATACGCTGCGCTGCTAAGTGTGATTGTCGGGCTGTCCGTACTGATTCCATTTGTTGGTGCTGCGGTAGTTACCATTCCTGTGATCGCAGTGGCAGCTGTTCAGTGGGGGCTCAGCCCCGAATTTGCATATCTGGTACTTGCCTACCTGATCATTCAGATCCTGGATGGTAATGTACTTGTACCGTTGATTTTCTCGGAGGTGAATGATCTTCATCCGGTTGCCATAGTGATAGCGGTCATTGTTTTTGGTGGTTTTTGGGGCGTATGGGGTGTATTTTTTGCCATTCCGCTTGCGACTCTGGTGCAGGCAGTGCTAATTGCCTGGCCGCGATCTGATATGGAATTCGAAGCCATTGAAAAGAAATAGCATGCAACCGGTACCAATTAAAGGAAGAGGCGTCAATACCAATAACACGGGTCGATTTGAGGAGTGGACTCGAAGTGATTTTGACGATGGCTGGTATGCTGAACCGCTGCCGCCGCTGTGTACTCAAGTTGAAGTCGATTCTGCACGTACTGTCATTGCACGAAACAAATCTCCAGATCTGCCATTTGACCGTTCAATCAACATGTACCGGGGTTGCGAGCATGGCTGCAGCTATTGTTACGCCCGTCCGAGTCATACCTACCTTGGCTTGTCAGCGGGTCTTGACTTTGAGACTCGGCTGTTTGCGAAATTGGATGTGGCCACGCAATTGCGTCAAGAATTGGATGCCCCTTCCTATCGTTGTAAGCCGATTGCGCTCGGTGCGAATACCGATCCATATCAGCCTATTGAAAAACAGTATCAGTTGACGCGGCAAATTCTGGAGGTATTGTTGGAATACCGACACCCGTTGACTATAACAACAAAATCGGCATCACTAGTTCGGGATATTGATCTTTTGGCTGAACTCGCGCAATTGAACCTGATCGTGGTAAATTTTTCAATCACATCTTTGGATTCAAAGCTGTCGCGATTGATGGAACCTCGTGCCAGCGCACCGCACAGCCGCCTAAAGGCGGTCTCTCAACTGACCTCGAATGGTATACCTGTTACAATATTCTTCGCACCGGTGATACCTGGGTTGAATGAACACGAATTGGAATCAATTTTGGAAATGAGTGCAAACGCCGGCGCACGGCGAGCCGAGTGGACAATGGTGCGACTCTCCCATGAGGTCAGGGAACTGTTTCAGCTATGGCTGACGCAGTCATATCCGGACAAAAAAGCCAAAGTTATGAGCCTGATTCGCCAGGTGCGTGGAGGCCGGGAGAACAGCACTGAATTTTTCGAACGAATGCGTGGAACGGGTCCGATTGCAGACCTCATCCAGCATCGGTTTGAGGTCGCAGCAAGGAAATACGGGTTGGATCGTGAGCCGCTTGAATTAGATTTGACTCAATTCCGACAGAATCCGACTGCCGCCAGGCAGGTATCTATTTTTTAAATAAATCTCACAGAGCGTTGAACTTAAGGAAATGAAGGATGAATTCTGAAAGACAATCGCAGCCGTTGGCGATGACGGCATCTGAAACTGCAACCAAATCATCAGCAATTCCATCGTCGATTGAGCGTACATTGATAGAAAAGTTGGTGCGAACTGCTGGCAACCCGCCAATTGACATTCAGTTGTGGGATGGTTCGAAGTGTGTATATGAAGATGGTCCGGTCCGGAATACGATGGAGTTCAAGAACCGGTCGGCATTCTATGATGTACTTAAGAGTCGCGAAATCGGATTCGGCGACCGCTACAGCGACGGTTCCATTGAAGTGCATGGTGATCTCGTTGAATTTCTGTGCGATGTCTATGAATCACAACATAAAGCGAAACAGAATCAGAGCTCCCAGTTAAAACTGTTCCGCAACCTGACCAAAAAGAAGGCGAAGGACAATACCCTAGCTGGTTCAAAGTCGAACATTCATCACCATTACGACCTCGGCAACGAATTCTACACCTTGTGGTTGGACCGTGAAGCGATGCAGTATACCTGTGCTTACTTCGCTCGCCCAGACTACACAATTGAACAGGCCCAGGCTGCAAAAATGGAACACGTTTGTAGAAAACTAATGTTAAAACCCGGTCAAACTGTGGTCGAGGCAGGTTGTGGCTGGGGCGGACTCGCAGTTTATATGGCCAGAAATTATGGTGTGAAAGTCAAGTCCTACAACATTTCTCATGAACAGATCGTTTATGCGCAGAAGCGTGCTCAAATTGAAGGGCTGAGCGATCAGGTCGAGTATATCGAAGATGACTATCGCAACATTTCAGGAGAATACGATGTATTCGTTTCAGTAGGAATGCTGGAGCATGTCGGCAAACAGAATTACCAGGTGCTTGGATCTGTTGTTGACCGATGTTTGTCAAAAGATGGAATGGCCTTGGTTCACTCGATTGGTCGAAACGTACCTGAATTAATGAGTGCTTGGATTGAGAAACGCATTTTTCCGGGTGCTTACCCTCCGACCATCCGCGAGATTATGGATATTGTCGAGCCTTGCAACTTCTCGGTGCTTGATATAGAAAACCTGCGCTTGCATTACGCTGAGACGCTGCGACACTGGCTCGCCCGCTATAACGAGAATGAAGATAAGGTGAGAAGCATGTTTGATGAGCAGTTTGTCCGAGCCTGGCGACTGTATCTTTCAGGTTCAATTGCTGCTTTCCTTGTGGGTTCATTGCAACTGTTTCAAATGGTGTTCACCCGCGGTTCGAACAATAATGTTCCAGGAACGCGCGAGCATCTGTATCCGATGTCAGATCAAATATGAATGACGCAGGTTGTAGCGGTCGTGAGGAACTTGATGAACTCGTCAGGCAGATTCGAGAATTTGTTGATGAGCGGGACTGGGAACAGTTTCACTCGCCAAAAAATCTGGTCATGGCGCTGGTGGTCGAAGCTGCCGAACTGGTTGAGATTTTTCAGTGGATGACAGAGGAAGACAGTTCCGAATTGAATGATAGCGATCGGAGAAGGGTCACCGAAGAAATTGCTGATGTTATGACTTACCTGATTCGTATTTCAGACCTGCTTAATATTGATCTGTTGAGTGCGGTGGAACAAAAACTCGTTGCCACTCGACAAAAATATCCAGCTGAACTAGTGCGCGGCAGTTCCCGAAAGTATTCCGAATACAAGTCTTGAAACGGGTTTACATCGCCGAGAATCTGGCTGACGCACATTTGGTCAGCAATCTGATTCAAAGTAACGGCATTGAAACGCATGTGTTCAATGAATTTTCCCATGGTGCTGTCGGAGAATTGCCGTTTACACATACTTGGCCAGAGGTTTGGGTCAAAAATGATCGCGATGAATCTCGGGCACTCGAAATTGTGGAAACCCGAGAAATCAGACCGTATACCTCCGACGAATACATCTGCAAAAACTGCGAGCAGCCAAATCCAGCGAACTTCGACATCTGCTGGAATTGTTCTGCCAGTCTGAATCAGACGGATTGAATGAGTCAGGTGTTCATCAGTCCAATCGAGTTTGAATTTGGCTTCCCGGTCCAGGAAACGTAAATCAGGAATTTTAAAATCGGTCCTGATTCGCATGATCATGTGGATCATCGGTTTTGGACTGGTGGGTGGAATTGCACTCTTTTTGTGGATCGATCACACAGTCCAGCAACGATTCTACAACCGACTGTGGGATATTCCTGTTCACATTTATGGCAGTTCGTTCGAAATATACCCAGGACTTAGCATTTCGGAAACCCACCTTGAGGAAAGACTACTTGCGCTTGGATATCGACGCGTTGAAAAAGTTCAGGAAATCGGTGAGTTCAATTCAGCCTCAACATCCATTGACCTGGTAACCCGGCCGTTCGAGTTTTGGGACGGCCCTCAACCGCCGCGCGATGTGCATGTTCGATTTAGTGATGGAATGGTCGAATCGGTCATTGATCGCAGGAAGGGTACGTCCGTCAATTTTTTAAGGCTTAAGCCACATTTGATTGGCAGCCTGTCCCAAAGCCAGCACCAGGATCGTTTCCTGGTACGACTGGAAGAGATGCCTCCTCTGCTGCTTGAAACGCTGATTTCAGTCGAAGACCGTCGATTTATCAGTCATTGGGGTGTAGACGCTTGGGCGATTCTACGTGCGGCCTGGTCAAACCTTCGAGCTGGAAAAATTGTACAGGGTGGCAGTACTTTAACTCAGCAGCTGGTAAAAAACGTTTTCGGTCGGAATGATCGTACTTATGAGCGCAAACTTTTGGAAGCGGCGACCGCGCTGGTACTCGAATATCGACTCGATAAACGTCAGATTCTTCAAGCCTACTGCAACGAAGTCTATTTGGGGCAGGATGGGAAAAGGGCAATCCACGGGTTTGGTTTAGGCAGCCAGCATTTTTTTGGACGACCGGTTGGAGAGCTCAACCCAAATGAAATTGCTCAACTCGTAGGGATGATCAAGGCACCCACTTCCTACAACCCAGTGAGGCATCCAGAATCGGCCAAGAGGCGTCGGGCAGTGGTTTTGAGAGTCATGAGGGAAAGCCAACTGATTAGCGATGCCCAATATCAACAGTTTGTTGGAAAAGACTTAAAACTGCGATCGGGTCACGCACGACAGCGCCAGGCCTACTCTTCGTTTATCGATGTTGTTTTCCGACAACTGTCTGACCGACTGGACGATGCCGACTTGAAAAGTAGTGCTCTGTCTGTCTTTACAACCATGGATATTCAAATTCAGCGGGCAGCCGAATTCGCACTGTCGGAAGAGTTGGCTAAAATCGAAAAAAGCAAAGGATTGCCTGGCGATTCATTGGAAGGCGGAATCGTGGTTCTTCGCCCGGACTCCGGGGAAATTCTGGCAGTCGTTGGCAGCAGGAATGCGTCTGTTGGAACTTTCAATCGGGCAATCAATGCACGTCGTCCTATTGGCTCTCTTTTGAAACCGTTCATTTATCTCAGTGCGTTTATGAACGGCAATAAATGGACACTTGGATCGGTCATTTCGGACCGGCCAGTGACCTACAAGATAAAAGGGGGTCAAGACTGGTCGCCAAATAATTTTGATGATGAGTTTATCGGCAACATTACAATTCTTGATGCGCTTGCACAGTCACGAAACATTCCCGCGGTTAAAGTTGGAATGCAGGTTGGTGTTAAACAGGTGGCTGAAACAGTGCGTAAATTGGGTGCGGATGTTGCATCACCAGTCTATCCCGCGATATTGCTCGGTGCACTGGAACTTTCTCCGATGGAAGTTGCACGAATTTATCAGGTTCTTGCAAATTTTGGCTACCAGTCAGAATTTAGAACCATCTCTGCAATCACTGCCAGCGCTCGTGCGATCGGTAAAACCAAGGCTTCGGCAGTAAAGGCGGTTCTACCGAGGAGCGAAGTCTATCTTGCATTGTTCGGCATGCAGGAAGTGATTCGAAATGGCACCGGCAGAGGTCTACTCAACACATTCAGCCCGAATCTGAAGCTCGCCGGTAAGACGGGTACAACTGATGATTTCAGAGACAGCTGGTTCGTTGGTCTTTCGGGTAATTTACTCGGTGTAGTTTGGGTTGGTCGAGACGACAATAAGCCGACCGGTTTGACTGGTGCCTCCGGTGCTATGCGTGTTTGGACATCGATGATGAAGCGGGTAAATCTGCAGGCTTTGCACCTGCCCTCAACTGATAATATTCAGTTAGTCAACATAGATAAGAACAATGGACTAAGGGCCGCAAGCGGATGCGGACGAGTGGGTCGTGTCCCGTTTCTCGCAGGCACGGAGCCACCAAAAATTTCAACCTGCTAATATGCGCGGCGCACTATTATTAATGGGACTTTGGCAACAATAGCATGTCGCACCAACTACTCGCTGTGCCGATTTACCCGTTAGGACCGTCTCACAATCCAATAAAATTTGTTTGGTTATGTTTCGTGAATATGATTCATCCCGAATTGAATCTTCAGCTCAGGAATACTGGGAGCAAAACCAGAGTTTTCATGTAGTCGAAGACCCGGACCGGGAAAAATTCTATTGCCTCTCCATGTTTCCGTACCCATCGGGTGCGCTTCACATGGGGCACGTGCGCAACTATTCAATTGGCGATGCAATGAGCCGGTATCAACGGATGCTGGGCAAGAACGTACTGCAGCCAATGGGATGGGACGCATTCGGTCTTCCCGCCGAAAATGCCGCAATTGCCAAGAACGTTCCTGCGGCAAAGTGGACGTATGAAAACATCGAATACATGAAGCGACAGTTGAAGCGGCTTGGATTTGGATACGACTGGTCGCGAGAGCTTGCCACTTGCAAGCCGGAGTATTACCGATGGGAACAGTGGTTTTTCACCAGACTCATTGAAAAAGGCTTGGCTTATCGGAAAATGGCAGTGGTCAACTGGGACCCCGTTGAACAGACCGTATTGGCAAACGAACAGGTTGATGCGACTGGCAGGGGCTGGCGTTCTGGTGCACTGGTTGAAAAACTAGAAATTCCGCAGTGGTTCATCCGTATTACTGCCTACGCCGAAGAGTTGCTGCACGAAATTGATCATTTACCAGGTTGGCCCGAATCAGTTAAGACCATGCAGCGTAATTGGATTGGTCGTTCCGAAGGAGTGGAGTTCGATCTACCAGTTGAAGGTGATCACCCGCCGCTAAGAGTGTTCACGACCCGTCCTGATACACTGATGGGCATTACTTATGCTGCGATCGCTCCGGAAAATCCATTGGCGAGGCATTATGCAAAGTCTGATCCGGAACTTTCACAATTCATTGAATCCTGTAAGAAGATCAGCACTTCAGAAGCAGCCCTGGAAACCATGGAGAAAGTTGGACTGAAACTGCCAGTTCGGGCGATTCATCCGGTTACGGGCGAAAAGATGCCCATATTTGTGGCGAATTTCGTTCTCATCACGTACGGCACTGGTGCCATTATGGCGGTACCGGGTCACGATCAGCGCGATTGGGAGTTTGCTCACAAGTATGGAATTGACATTCGTAAGGTTGTGCGTCCAGCAGACGGTGACGTTGATCTTTCGCAAAGCGCTTACGTCTGTAAAGTCAGTACGGTTTCGTGTAATTCCGGTGAGTTTGACGGGCTTGATTTTGAAGCTTGTTTCAATGCGACTGCGGACTACTTGACTGAAAATGCTGCCGGTAAACGTACCATCAATTACCGTTTGAGGGACTGGGGTGTTTCGCGTCAGCGATATTGGGGATGCCCGGTGCCCGTGATCTACGACAGTGACGACACTATTCATCCTGTACCCGATGATCAACTCCCGGTTGTATTGCCAGAAGATGTCGAATTTCAGGGGGTTAAATCTCCCATACGCGAAGATCCGGAATTCATTAATACCACGGTACCCAACACCAATCATCCCGGCAGGCGAGAAACGGATACGTTTGATACATTTGTTGAATCGTCTTGGTATTTTGCACGATTCTGCTGTCCAGGCGCTGATGCCAAACTAGACGAACGTGCAAATTACTGGCTGCCGGTTGATCACTACATCGGTGGTATCGAACATGCGGTTTTGCATCTGCTCTACGCGCGCCTATATCACAAACTGATGCGTGATATGGGCTTGGTCGATTCGGATGAACCATTTACCAATCTGCTCACCCAGGGGATGGTGCTCAAGGATGGTTCAAAAATGTCCAAGTCGGTTGGCAATGTGGTTGACCCTCAGGATATGATTAATCAATTTGGCGCGGATTCAGTGCGATTGTTCATTCTGTTCGCTTCACCGCCGCGTCAGACACTCGAATGGAATGATGAAGCTCTTGCGGGTGCTTCCCGATTTCTTAATCGGGTGTGGAACTTGGTAATCGGTTTTGAAGACGTAATTCGCCAGCAATATCTAGGGCAGTCAGGATTCAGACTTGATCAGTTCGGATGGGCAGCAGAGATTTCAGATCGAGAAACAAAGGATTTACGTTTGCAGACACACTCACTGCTACAGCGAATCTGCCACGATTTTGAACGACATCACTACAACACCGCAATAGCTGCCTGCATGGAACTTTGTAATGATGTCTCCCGGTATGCCACAAATCACCGAAATGTGAACACTGACGCCATCGTCGAGGCTATATTGATATTGGTTCGGGTACTGGCACCAATTGTGCCACATATCTGCCACACCATGTGGTTGCAGATGGGAGCGCAATACCCGGTAATTGATGCTGCCTGGCCGAAGGTTGATGAGTTTGCACTGGTTCAGGATTCGATCATACTACCTGTACAGGTGAACGGCAAACTGCGAGGCCAAATTGAGGTCAGTGTCAATGCAACTCGGGAAGAGGTTTCGGCATCCGCGCTTGAATTGCCCGGTGTTCAGCGTTATGTAGACGGGAAGGCGGTTCGAAAGTTGATTTACGTGCCTGAAAAAATGGTCAGTTTAGTGGTATGACTCAATCATTGAAATTGAGCATAGGAGTGCTGTTACTATCCTTTGCACTAGTTGGATGCGGTTTTCAGTTGCGCGGCACCGAGTCTGCGATGAGCTTGTCCGAACCCTACGCTGTTCAGGTGAAGTCATCGTACCCGCGATTGAATCAGTTGTTTGAACAGGAACTAAACTGGCAGGGATACACGGTAGTTCGCGCCAATCCTGACTACCTGATTCAAGTGCAGAATGAATTTTCATCAATGTATGAGTTCTCGTTCAACACAGAGTTTGATCAGCCTTTCAAACAGTTGAACTATCGTTTGACGTACACTATTTCTGACTCTCAGGGGGAAGTGATAGCCGATTTGCCAGAGTTGGAATTGAAAAATGAGTTTTTCAATCCATCAGGTAGCTATCTGCAACAGGCTATCGCAGAAGATGTAGCGCTGGATCAAATCCGTAAGGAAGCTGCCCGGGAAATTGGAAACATCCTGCGTCTGAAAATTGCCAATCGGACAGGGGGTTAGGTCTAAATCTGACAATGCAACTCACGCGTGAAGAACTGTGGCGTCGAAGTGACATTGATCTGCGCTACCTGATATACGGCAAAGAGTTGTATCTCGTCGAACGATGTGTGCAAATAGCTCGCGAGCGGGCAAAGAAGAACGACTATTTGGAACGCGTTTCCCTGACCGTCACCAATGACTTTCAATGGGAGACATTCGTCGATCAATTTGCACAACTTGATCTGTTTGGTTCTAGAAAACTCGTTGAGTTGAGACTGCCACCAAGCGGGAGGCCTGGTGCACAGGGTGGAAAGGTTCTAACTGAATGCCTCAATTCTCCAAGTGATGATAACGTCGTTGTAGTAATCGCAGGTGCGCTTGAGTCTTCCATCAAGAAATCGGCCTGGTTTAAGGCGTGGAACAGCAAGGCAGTGATTGTCGACAACCCTGAAATGTATCGGAACGAATTTCGTAGCTGGATCGGGAGTTCTCTGGATCGCGGCAAGGTCGCTTACGAACCGGATGTCGTTGCGCGGTTGAGCTATTACTTCGAAGGAAATATGCTTGCTGCAGCCAATGAAATTCGAAAGTTGGTAGTCGGTAATGATGGGTCCATAATTACTGTCGATGAAATTGATCGAATTGTTGCTGATCAAGCGCGATTCAATGTATTTTCTTTTGCCGAAACCTGTCTGGCAGGCAATTCAAACCGAGCCCTGCGGCAACTGACCGTGCTGAAGAACGAGGGCACTGAACCAGTCTTGGTATTATGGGCGATAACACGAGAGTTGAGAACAGTCCACCGAATTGCTTTCGCAGTTGCAAATGGATTGCAGACTGATGCTATATTCAGTAAACTGAGAATATGGAAATCACGCCAGAAAGTGATACAACAGGCCGCAAGAAGACTTGGAGTCAACGGCAGTGCTGTTGTGATGCGACGGCTGGCAAAAGCAGACAGAATTTTGAAAGGGCGGGAGTCCGTCCAGGCAGGCAATATTTGGGATGAATTTGAGAATATTGTTCTGCATATTTGCGGGATAGCCAAGGGAGTCATATAAAACTATGGGAACACAGACACAGCAGGTGTTTGATATTGCTGCCTATATCGGGCGAATAGCAGTTGATGCGCGTGCGGCATCGCGCGAAATTGCGCGTTCAACGACTGATCAAAGAAATCAGGCACTGCTGGCAACGGCTGACAAAATTGAGTCATCGCGTGAAAAAATTCAGCAGGCCAATCGGATCGATCTTGATCTGGGACGAAAATCGGGACTTTCCGGTGCAATGCTTGATCGTCTTGAACTCACCGATGCACGAATTGAACTGATGGCTCAGGGCCTTCGCGAAATTGCTGAACTGCCGGACCCGGTTGGTGAAATTTCTGAAGTAGTTCAACGACCTTCTGGAATTCGAGTCGGGCGCATGCGCGTACCTTTGGGAGTGATTGGCATCATATACGAATCACGACCCAGTGTAACTGCCGAAGCAGGGGGATTATGTCTCAAATCTGGGAACGCGGTTATTCTGCGAGGCGGTTCGGAAGCATTCAACTCCAATATTGCGATTGTTGAGTGTTTGCAGCACGGTCTCGACAACGCCGGATTAAGTACCGATGTCATTCAGTTTATTGAATCAACCGATCGCAACGCGATTGATGCCATGATCAGCATGGAAGACTGTGTTGATGTTATCGTCCCGCGTGGCGGCAAAGGACTGATTGAAAGAATATCCTCTCAATCGCGCATTCCGGTCATTAAACATCTTGATGGTGTTTGTCATGTCTATGTTGACGACGATGCCTGTCTGGAAAAAGCGATGGCGATCGTCATGAATTCGAAGACACATCGGTATGGAGTGTGCAACGCTGCAGAAACGCTTCTCGTTGGGCGCAACATCGCCCAAAAGTTTCTACCGGAAATAGCTGTAGCACTGAAGGAGAAAGGTGTGGAACTTAGGGGATGTGAACGCAGTAGAAGTGTTTGTCCCGAGATGTTCGTGGCAGTTGAAGACGATTGGTATGAGGAATACCTGGCACCAATTTTGGCGATTCGAGTCGTCGACAATTTGGATCAGGCTATGGACCATATTGAGCAATATGGGTCTGAGCATACAGATAGCATCGTCACTCAGAATTTATCCCATGCAGAACGCTTTATGCGAGAGGTCAATTCGAGCTCGGTCATGGTGAATGCCTCGACGCGGTTTGCGGACGGATTTGAATACGGTTTGGGTGCTGAAATTGGGATCAGCACCAACAAATTGCACGCTCGCGGGCCTGTTGGCCTGGAAGGACTGACCATGCAAAAGTATGTGGTTTATGGTGATGGCACCGTGCGAGTGTAGCTTTATCTTTACAGAATTGTTGAATTTAATCGAAGTGGAGAGTTAACATGAAACCAATTGGGGTATTTGGCGGAACATTTGATCCGATTCATATCGGACACATCTATCCAATACTTGATGTATGTGAAATTACAGGGATCGATGAAGTTCGCTACATTCCCAATGCGCGTCCCGGGCATCGTCCCACGCCGCGCACTGACCCGAATCATCGCTGGAACATGACGGTTTTGGCTCTGGAAGATTATCCGCAACTGGTCGCAGATGATCGGGAGATTAAGCGGCCAGGAATGTCTTTCATGGTGCCAACACTTCGCTCCCTGCGTACAGATAATCCTTTTCGCCCGTTGTGTCTGATTTTGGGCATGGATGCCTTTTTACAGATCAGGCACTGGTACTGGTGGGCAGATGTGTTAAGGTTGGCGAATATTATTGTTATGAATCGACCCGGTGCGAAGATTCCCAATGTACTCCCCGTCTGGTGGGAGCAGGCTCTTCAGACTCAGAACCGGATACTTTATGAGCGTCTTGCGGGAAATATCGTACATGTTGACGTTTCATTCATTGATGTGTCAGCGACTCGACTCAGGGTCAGTATGTCACGTGGGGATGAGAATCCCGAGGGACTACCCGAGTCAGTCGCTCAATACATCGCTCAGCATCAAATTTATACTGCTCAAGGAGTTGCTGCCTAGTTGGAGTCCGATCAAATTCTGCAGCCAATTGTTGATTCAATTGAAGAGGCAAAAGGGCTGAACGTTCAGATTCTCGATGTTCGGGAACTAACTGACGTAACCGACCACATGGTCGTAGTTTCTGGCACGTCTGTGCGACATGTCAAATCAATAATGAAAACAGTCGCAGAGCGATTGACGGATTTGGGCTGCAGGCCGAATGGTGTAGAAGGTGAGCAACACTCACAGTGGATTCTACTTGACTATAGCAGTGTTATTGTCCACGTGATGTTGGCGGAGACACGCGAATTTTACGATCTTGAACGACTCTGGGACCGCACCCTAAAAAATTCGGTTGATGCGCTGGACGAAAAGGCGTTGGGTTGAATTTCGAGGAATTGGACCGACCTTGGTAACTGGCTGTGGCACTGAAAGCCCCTCGGGTATTTCTGGCGTCTAGCTCACCGCAGCGCTATCGTTTGCTGCAGGCAATGGAGTTGGACTTTTCAGTAATATTCCCTGATATTGACGAAACTCCCAAGACCAATGAAAGTCCTAGTGACTATGTCTTGCGTCTTGCAGTACAAAAATCGGCTGAAGCAGTGCAGATGGTACCTCAATATTCGTTGGAAAGCATTTTCGTTGGTGCGGATACTTGTGTCAGTATTGATGAACGCAAGCTCGGTAAACCAAAAGACCTGGCGGAAGCCCAACAAATGCTGGAACTGTTATCCGGAGAAATTCATCAAGTTTACTCAGCAGTTTCGGTGACCAACTGTCGGATTACCCGGTGCGCAGTCGCTGTCAGTGAGGTTGAATTCAATCATCTGACTGATTCCCAAATCCAGTCGTATCTGGCGAGCGGAGAATCTGAAAATCGAGCGGGTGCCTATGCCATTCAAGGGCGGGCCGTGGCATTCATCAAGAGGGTCGTCGGATCGTTAACATCGGTTATCGGAATGCCAGTTAAAGAAACTGCAGAATTGCTTGAACTTGCAGGTGTTACTGTTCCGTCGTACACCAGTGTTGTTGGAAATGTACTTACCGAGTTTCAGTTCGAGCATTGTTGGCCAGATGATTACTACGTCTGAATAAGTCAAGGAAATATCGAAGTTCTCTAGTCCAACATTCGGGGCACTGTACCCAGATCAGGCAAAGCAATCCATGTTCACTAAGCTATTCAAAATTGGAAGTCGCATTCTTGCCTGGTTGAGTGCCTTGGTGCTTTTGTTGATATTGTTCGCAGTGCTGCTTCTGACCAATCTGAATTCATTTACCCCATCGTTAATCGAATATGTAGCAGCCACACAGGGTACTGATCTGAAACTTGGGTTTGTTCGTGCCGGCTGGGTTGACCAGAGTGCTATCATCAGAATCGATGAGTTGGAAATTGAACGGGAAACACAGAAGGAGTTATTTGAACTGACAGCTGATCGGGTTGAAGTTCAGATTTCTCTGCCATGGTTTGGCCAGGAATGGCAAATCGAAAAATTTGAGATTGTCAAACCCAGGGTCACGACGCATCGCTTTGAAACAGAAGACACTTCGCCAGTTCAATCTCACTTCGACTTCAACGACGCTGGCATGTTGCCGGCAGGGTTGGGATTTTTGTCATCAGTTCGGCAAATCAATGTCGAAGATGGTGAATACGAGTTCAGGTTTGACAGAAGTGCCAATCCGGTTGACTTCACTGGTGCATTTTCAGTCGGAGGGCAAAGTGCGCAAGATTTGAGTTTTGTGTCCGTCAACATGACGTCAAACGAGCATTCTGAAATGCTTGTCACCTTGAATATTGCCAATTCCGAGCAAGAGGATGGTCAGAAAGCCACCGATTTAGAACTCATCGCAAAGTCAGCTGAAATAGCTCGATTGGCACCGATTTTTGGCAATATACCCAGAGTTTCAGCACTTAACCTGGCTAGCCTTGATACCAGAATAAATGCCAGTGCTTATGCACACTGGACTGGTAATGAACTCGAATCGATTAACTTTTCCCTTGGGGCAATAGATCCGAATCTGAGTGGAACAATAGCAGACACAAATGGTTTGACTATCACGGCAGATGGCAGAATGATGTTCGACAGTTCTGGCACTCCTCGTATTGATGTTGACTTCGCATTGGAATCACTGGACTTCAGAGCTGCTTTGGATCAGATTCCAGGAGCATTTACTCCAAAATTCTATAAACATGCAAATGAACGAATTGACTCCTTTTGGTTGACTGAGATGCGAGGTAAATTCAGTGGCGCACCGGATGACTTTCGCAAGGAGGGAGATTGGCAGCTAAACGCAGATGCGAATCTTGCAAACATCACTTACAGATTTGGAGAGAAGTGGCCAGCATTAAAAGATGGATCAGGTACCATCAGTGTGAGTGGTAAAAAAGTTGTCGCAACCGGCACTCACGGATCAATCTACGGGTACCCTCTTGAGAGCTTGGAAGCAAGAATAGAAAATATTGCAATTGCCGATCCCATCATGAAAGTTGGTGCCAGACTGGACTTACCACTCAAAGTTGCAACTGACCTGTTTGGTAAGGATGGTATTGTGTCACCAGGCAAACTGAACTGGATTACCGGTGGCGAAGGCGAAGGCAATGTCGTTGTGGCCATTGATGTTCCGTTGAGGAGAGGGAAAGAGTTTGATGCGGTAGGAGAAATTAAATTCGTTGACGCTGAATTGGCAACTTCTTTTGGAATTGATGTATCAGACACTACGGGTCATCTGATATTCGGCCGGTATGGTATTACATCTGGTGAGGTGTCTGGACAGATGCTGGGCGGTTCATTCAATTCCAAGTTTACAGGCTCCGGTACCACCGGAAACTTTACCGCTACAGGACAAGCATCGGGTCTTGCAAAGCCAGATGCGTTGGATTTGGTTTTGGGAAAACCAGTTGCCAGCCGACTGTCCGGAAAGCTGAATTGGAAAGCAGACTTTGTATTTGCTTCCGACAGAAATGAAATCAATATTTCATCTTCGCTTGAAGATGTCATTTCAACGTTGCCTGAACCGGTACGTAAAGGTGCAGGCATTGAAATGCCTCTAAATATCGGGATACAGACCAAGGGCAAAAAAGAACGAAAAATTGACGTCAGTTTGGGACCGGTCGCAAAAGCATCACTTGTGGCGACTCTCAGAGATGAAAAGTGGAAAACACAATCTGGAACAGTTTCAGTGGGACTTCCGCTGCCAAAGGGAACGAGTACAAGCGGGACTCTTCCCGTCGGGGAAGACGCATCGGGAATCGTATTAAGTGTGAATCTCCCGCAACTGGATTATGATGCCTGGTCAAAAATGCGCATAGAGAGTGAAGACCGCGGTGAGTTCGAAGTGTCCAGCGCGTTAAACCGAATCGTTATCAAAGCGAATGAACTGACAATTCCAGGTGGGTATGAACTGCATAATGCAGATGTTGTGGCTGCAAAAAAGCCAACCCATTGGGAAGTAGCATTTTTGTCAGACTCGCTCACGGGGAATGCTCAATACAAGAGCACAGAATTTCTACATGAAGGTGAATCCGCTTTTCTGAATATCGATCTTTCGAAGTGTCACATTGAACCTTCAGGAAAAAAGAAAACGTCTAAACCCACCGACCCAGCAAAACTGCCCGAGATAAAGTTTCGATGTGCGGATACCCGGTATGGTCAATATCAATTAGGTGAAAGCGCTATCGATGGTCGACCAGAGTCAAAGAGCTGGCGGATTTCCCGCGCCAGCTTCAATAAGCCACATTTCACACTTCAGGCGAATGGAGATTGGTATTATGACCAAACTTCCAAACTTACTTTCCATTTAAACTCATTGGACTTTGGATTAACACTGGAAGATTTTGGCTATCCCGACCGTATTAGTCGCGGAAACACAAAGCTGTCCGGTGAACTTGAATGGAGTGCTGCGCTCACCCGATGGGATACCAAATTGGTTGATGGTAGTGTCGAGTTCAGTTCCCGGGCGGGATCGATTTTGAATGAGGGTACCAGTGACGATGCCCTAAAACTTATTGGTGCGTTAAATTACGATACTCTTTTCCGAAGGTTTTCTCACGATATTACTGACGTTTTGGTTGAAGATGGAATTTTGTACGAGACGATGACAGGTACAGCCAAATTGGAAAAAGGGGTTTTTAACGTGGAAGGAATATTTCTGGAGGGACCAACGATGTCAATGGTCATGACTGGCACCTCCGACTGGAACACTAGACAGCATCAAATCACAATGGGAGTAGAGCCACAAATCAGAAATTCATTAACCACATTGGCAGCGGTGCTGATTAATCCAATCACAGGTGTCCTGGTTTATGTTGGTGGCAAACTCGCCGAAGAGATGGATATCAGATTCTCTTACCGATATGATATTACCGGACCATGGGACAATCCTGTAGTCAAACCGAAAGGATCCTAGTGAACGCGGTTGCTTTCATTCGTCAATATCAACCGATCGGATGTGTTATGAATCGACGAATTCAGAGAATCTTTTTTTCAGTATTGGCACTTTGTACGCTTTTAGGTGTAGCTGTTGCAGATATTGAAGTTCAAATTGCGCACTACGAATGGCCTCAAAACTCCTCCGTAGATGATGTTCTCCAAATTCCACAGTTCAGATCAGCACTTGCTCATTACGATGAATTGGAAAACGCACAGCTGATCATTCGGTATCCCGGGGGTGACGAAGGCAATTCCTGGGCAGTTGCCCTTCGGAACTCGCTAGTCAGTCTCGGCATTCCACAGTCTGACATATTGCTCGAACCCGCTTCTGGAATTCCTGAAACAATTGTCCTTATCGTTACTGCATTGAGCGACTACTGATGCCGCGAGTTGCTGCGATTCAACTGAATGCTGGGGCAGACATCAATAAAAATCTCAATTTAACGCGAGATCTCATTGCTCAGGCATGTGAAGAAGGTGCGGTTCTGGCTGCTCTACCGGAATGTTTTGCCTTCATGGCGGGTGATGATCAGCAGAGGCTTCATTTTGCTGAACCTGAGAGTACGCCCGGGCTGGTGCAGAATTTTCTGTCTGATTTAGCAGAAGAATTGGGTATCTGGATTCTCGCAGCCGGTGTTTTTATTCGTAGCCAGCAATCGAATATGGTTCGAAACGCAAGTTTTCTATTTGATGATAAAGGGAAAAGTGTCTGCCGGTATGACAAGATTAATCTGTTTAACGTAAATTTACCAAACGGAGAGTGTTATTCAGAATCTCGCTACACTGAACCGGGTACAGAGCTCATAATTCAGGACACACCTGTTGGCACGTGTGGACTAACCAATTGTTACGATGTCCGGTTTCCATCACTATACAAACAATTAGCAGCAAATGGGGCATCTTGGTTTGCTGTTCCATCCGCATTTGCCTATACCACTGGCAAGGATCACTGGGAGGTTTTACTGAGAGCCCGTGCGATAGAGAATCACGCATATGTTGTTGCGCCTGCGCAGTGGGGCCATCACCCCGGTGATAGACAAACGTATGGATATTCAATGATTGTTGACCCGTGGGGTCAAATCATTGACTGTCTGACCAAAGGCAACGGCGTAATTTTTGGTGAAATTGACATTGATCGCGTCAACTCCATCCGCAGACGTTTCATGAATTCACAAAAATGACTTTTTCGACGTGAAAAGCAATCGAAAATGCGTCATACAAGAATTGATTCTCAAACGGCTAAACAACCGCTTCGAAGCTGGTCAACTCTGAAAATCTGTCGAATTTCGAAGTGAATGGATTGAAGTCATCGTTAGAGACCTCCTACTCGATGCCTACATTGCTTTTGTCGAGTCTAATGCCACAGGGTGTTCTCGACAAGTTCTTGTTGCAACCGGTCAATGCTCAACACATCAATCCCGTCTTGGGTGCGGAAAGAACGTTTGCCACTGTAGATAAGTAGGCGTCTCACAATTCGGGGTAGCTCCGCGACTGCACGCAGACCCGATAGCATGCTAGTATGATATCGGGGTTGTGACTTGACTTCAATCGCAATAAACTCACCATTCCGACGCAGTAGAAAGTCAACCTTGGTGCGGGTTGCCGGGTGAGGCGCCCAATAGTATAGCTCGTCGAACAATTCACTTTCCTCTGCATGTGCCCGCAGAAGGTGCAAAATCCAACCTTCTAGTAGAGTGCCGCGCTCTTCCGGCGCGATTGGTCCGTAGAGTTTCTTCACTGCACGTACCAGTCCCGGGTCAATCCAGTAGAGCTTTGGATGTCTGCGCTCCCTTAATCGCAGGCGCGACTGGAAGGCTGAAAGGCGGAACGTAAGCAGAGTGTCTTCGAGAATGTCCAAAAAGCCTTGCACGGTAGTTCGTGCGACACCACATTCGCGCGCGATTCCTGATATGTTTACAACTTGGCCGTGGTAGAGAGCAGCGATTGGCAGAAAGCGAGCGAAACCCGGAAGGTTTCTTACCAGCCCTTCCGCCCTGACCTCCTCTCGAAGGTAGAGACGGACATAACTCTCAAGTACCTGACGCCGTTCATCAGCTAGCCAGATTAGAGGAATGGTTCCAGTATCAAGTGCGACATCAAGGTTAAAGTCTTCACCGATTTCGTTCGGTGTTAAGGGATGCATTGTTTTGTGTAGAGCTCGTCCGGCTAGCAGGTTGACACCTGAAGCCTTGAGCTTTCGTGCGCTTGATCCGAGAAGTGCGAATTTGAGTTGCCGATCCTCAATATGCCGGTGAACTTCGTTGAGGAGATTAGGTAGACGTTGAATCTCGTCAACCACCACCCAACTGCCAGGCGGCGACAATTGAAGATCCGCGGCGAAGAGAGACGGGTCGGAAAGATAGTCCTGGTATCGCGCCTCGTCAAGAAGATCAATGTGTAGCGCATCGGGAAACTGCTCTCGTGCCCATGTGCTCTTGCCAACTCCTCGAACGCCGAGCAAGAAGAAGCTCTGCCGGGATGGTCGAATCAGCCGAGGAAATGTCGTTTTTGACATGATGCCGTCATATTTCGAGGATTTATGACATTATACTGTTAAAAAATCTCCGGCAAGTTTATGATGCCAAGCAAGGTGTCATTCCTCGATACCGTATTCTGCGTTGCTGAACCCGCAACCACTGAACTTTTTTCTTAGAACCGTTTGTCGGTGTGTTTCAGATATAGCAACCCAACCATAAGCAGGGTGCGGTTTCCGGGAAAATCAATCGTCAAACACTGTCCAGTCAATCTGCATAAATAGTCGTACCAGCTCTTAATTCATGTTGGGTTGATTGTCAAGGGACTGGGTAACAGTTCAATCAAGTTAACCATAGAAGAAATTGGCATTAGTAAGATTTTCGTAAAGAAGTCCAGTGAAATAGCGTTGCTATAATAATTAACACTCATCTTGCAGTAAACACCGATGTAGTTAACTGCACAATTATCTTGTTGTTTCCGCTTTCGTTATGTTTAGATGACTTGGGACAGTATTGTCAGCGGTTAATGAGTTGGCTCCAGATAGAAGGACCTAATAATGGAAAATTACATTGAAATCGCTCGCAGAACATTGCTTGATCCAGCTGAGGTCAGTGATCGAGAGCTGGATCAATTGTTGGGAAAGATGATCGGTAAATCAATTGATCATGCGGATGTTTACTTTCAGTACTCGCGAAGCGAAAACTGGTCTCTGGAAGAGGGTATCGTTAAGTCTGGCGCCTATTCGGTTGATAAGGGCGTGGGACTGCGTGCAGTCAGTGGTGAAAAGACAGGCTTTGCTTTTTCTGATGACTTAAGTCTGGGAGCCTTGACCCACGCAGCCCAGTCAGCTCGCGGCATTGCACAAGGAATCGGCTCAGGAAGATCTGGGCTGTTGGGCAAAGGCAGCACACAGGTTCCAGTGCGTTACTCAGCTGACAACCCTCTACAGAGTCTTGATGGAGATGCGAAAATTTCACTTTTGGAGCGCGTTGAACAGGAGGCACGCAAGCAAGACCCCCGTGTCAAGGAAGTGATGGTCAATTTGGCCGGTGAGCATAACGTAGTTATGATCGTCGGGCACGATGGAACAATCTGTGCCGATGTGCGCCCGCTCATCCGTCTGAATGTTACGGTTGTTGCAGAACAGAATGGAAGGCGCGAGCGGGGCAGTTTTGGAGGTGGTTCCAGACAATCCTATGATTTCTTCCAGCAAGGCGAACGCGCACTTAGTTACGCGCGGGAAGCTGTTCGACAGGCTCTCACGAATCTAGAATCAGTGGACGGTCCAGCAGGAACTATGACGGTTGTATTGGGACCCGGATGGCCGGGAATATTGCTTCATGAAGCCATTGGGCATGGGTTGGAAGGCGATTTCAATCGTAAGGGAACATCTGCGTTTTCCGGGCGAATTGGTGAGAAGGTAGCATCTGATCTGTGCACGATAGTGGACGATGGTACGATCGAAAACCGTAGGGGGTCACTCAGTGTTGATGATGAGGGAACTCAATCCCAAATTACTGTATTGATCGAAAACGGTATTCTGAAAGGGTATATGCAGGATTTGACCAATGCACGTCTGATGGGACAGTCTCCCACCGGTAACGGTCGCCGTCAGTCCTTCGCGCATTTGCCGATGCCAAGAATGACGAATACCTACATGTTGGCTGGTGATTCAGAACATGATGAGATTATTGAATCGGTTGACAACGGCCTGTATGCCGTTCAATTTGGCGGTGGTCAGGTCGATATTACCTCGGGGAATTTCGTGTTTTCTGCGACTGAAGCCTACAAAATTGAAAATGGCAAGGTAACCCAACCTGTAAAGGGTGCCACACTCATCGGTAATGGACCAGACGTGCTGACTCGGGTTTCAATGGTTGGTAACAACCTGGAGTTGGATTCCGGAATTGGTACATGTGGTAAAGATGGACAACTGGTTCCAGTTGGAGTTGGCCAGCCTACACTGCGGCTGGATGAAATTACAGTTGGTGGCGTGGTCGTTTAGGGTTGGTGTAACAATGCAAGCAAGATCAATTATTCAAGATTCAGGTTTAGCAAATCCTGACCTGGCCAATGCGGTAGCTTATGCCTTGGAATTCGCTAAGCGCATGGGGACGAGTGGGGCGGTTGCTGGAGTCTCTCGAACCTCAGGGTATGATTTAACTGTCAGGATGGGTGAACTTGAAACCATCGAGCACCAGAACGGTGGCGGCCTTGGAATTACTGTCTTTATGGGATTACGAAAGGGTAGCAGTTCCACATCAGATTTTGATCGGCAAGCGATAGAAGACACAGTTCGAGCTGCTGCAAGTATTGCCAAATTCACTGCAGAAGATTCGTGTAACGGGTTGCCGCCAAAAGATCGCTTAATCAATGAAACAGCAGACTTGGAACTCGATCTGCCGTGGCAGATTGATCGCGATCAGGCTCTGGAGATAGCGCTTTCCTGTGAGGAGGCGGCACTTTCAAGTGATTCGAGAATTGTAAATTCTGAAGGGGCATCAATTGGCACCTCTATTCAGGACTCAGCTTTTGGAAACAGCGACGGGTTACTGGTTTCAGGACGAAAAACACGCCACAGCATCGTATGTAGTGTTATTGGTCAAACCGAATCGGGAATGCAGACCGACTATTGGTTTAGTGCATCTCGAGATCCAGGTGCGCTGGAGTCTCCCCAATCCATCGGTGCCATGGCAGCACGTCGGACTCTGCGTCGGCTCGATGCCCGTAAAATCAAGACATGTTCAGTTCCCGTATTGTTTGAAGCGCCTACCGCCGGCAGTCTGCTCAAGAACTTTGTTGGTGCAATTAGCGGCGGAGCGCTGTATCGCAAAGCCAGTTTTCTTCTCGATAGTCTGGGACAGCAGATATTTCCTGAAAATACCCGCATTCACGAACAACCACATCTGAAGCGTGGCATTGGTAGCGCAGTGTGTGATGACGAAGGCGTTGCGACCGAGACTTGTGATATTGTGACGGATGGAATATTGCAAAAATACCTGCTCTCCAGTTATTCAGCACGTAAACTGGGCCTCGAAACAACTGGAAATGCCGGTGGCACATTCAATTTAACCATTGATCCAGGAGACCGGGATTTTGATGAAATGGTAAAGTTGATGAATAAGGGTTTATTGGTAACGCATACCATGGGCTTTGGCATCAACCAGGTGACGGGCGATTATTCTCAAGGCGCTAGTGGATTTTGGGTGGAAAATGGAGAGATTCAATTCCCAGTAGAAGAGGTAACAATCGCGGGAAATTTACGAGACATGTTTCGTTCATTGGTCGAGGTTGGAAATGATGTCGATTATCGTACTGGAGTTCGAACAGGTTCGATACTGTTGAGCAGTATGGCAGTTGCAGGTGAATGACCCGAGTGCGAATTATTGTTGCGGAAAATTTTAACTGAGAGGTTGAGAGGACTGCATCATCTATATATAATTCCCTCGCTGATCTGATAACGACTCTCCTCCGATCCAGTCGAATGTTACATGCCCCTGAGATTTCTTCAGGTATGCGTTTGAATTTGAGAACTCTATCAAGCCAAATCTTCGCGAAGTAACTTGAATTGATACTTGATTTCAATTCAAGCGACATTATTTGAATAGGATTAATTGCGCAACACTGACTCTACGAAAATGCCAATATTCGAATACATTTGTTCAGCCTGCGATTACGAATTTGAAACTCTTCAGGGAATTAGAGAAAATTCTCTGACTGATTGCCCGGTTTGTCTGGAAAGCAGTCTGCAGAAAAAGCTGTCGGCCGCAGCGTTTCATCTGAAGGGTACTGGTTGGTACGAAACCGACTTCAAAAACTCAGGAAAATCAGATGATAAGTCCAAAAAGTCGTCAGACGAAGAACCAACTTCCAAAGCCGACACCAGCGACTCCGACGCAAAAAATACTGAGCCTCCCAAAAAGTCAGAATCTGAGAAAAGTCAGGTCGCCACGCCCGCTGCAACCTAAAACTGCACTGACCATTGAATACTAGTATGCGCACTCACCTGTGTGCCTCGCTTGGTGAGAGTCACATTCACACCGATGTTGTTGTCACCGGTTGGACCAACAGTCGACGGGACCACGGTGGTTTAATCTTTATTGACCTTCGCGACCATAGCGGCATAGTACAGGTTGTGGTTAGTCCTGAGCAAGCAGAAAGTTTCGCGCGTGCAGAGTCCGTTCGCAACGAGTACGTACTTCAGGTTTCAGGCAAGGTCAGTCAGCGACCGGACGGCACTGAAAATCCTGCTCTGCCAACCGGCACAGTCGAAGTTGTCACAGACGAACTAGTGATTCTGAACAAGGCTGATCAACTGCCGTTTCAGATTGATGATGACGATGTAAATGAAACAGTGCGTCTGAAATATCGGTATCTTGATCTCAGACGTTCCAAAATGCAACGCAATCTGCGATTGAGACATGATTTGGTTCGTACGATTCGCACGTTCCTAGAGGAGCGGGATTTTACCGAGATTGAAACCCCAATGCTGACTCGATCAACACCGGAAGGAGCCAGGGACTATCTGGTGCCGAGCCGCGTACATACTGGTTCTTTTTACGCGATGCCGCAATCGCCCCAGATGTTCAAGCAAATTCTCGTGATTTCGGGCTTCGAGCGATATTATCAGATTGTAAGGTGTTTCAGGGATGAAGACCTTCGAGCAGACCGGCAGCCTGAATTCACCCAATTGGATCTAGAAATGGCCTTTGTCGAGGAATCAGACATCATGCGATTGATGGAAGATCTCTATTGTCTGGTTTTCCGCAAAATTTCCGGTGTCGAGCTGCCTTCACAGTTCCCAGTGCTCACCTATGCTGATGCCATGCGTCGCTTTGGTTCCGATCGACCTGATTTACGCATTCCACTTGAACTGACTGATCTGACCGAAGCCATGAAGAGTGAAGAATTTAAAGTCTTCAATAGGGCAGCCAATCTCAAGGATGGGCGTGTGGCAGCACTCAGAGTACCAGAAGGTGTATTGTTGACTCGTCAGAAAATCGATGCTTATACCGACTTCGTCGCACAATTCGGAGCGAAGGGGCTTGCCTATATCAAGGTCAATAATCCGGATCAGGGTAGGGACGGGATGCAGTCTCCTATTCTCAAGTTTCTTTCCGATTCAGCAATTGAAACCATCATCAGTGATTGTCAACTTCAAGCCAATGACATCGTTTTCTTTGGTGCAGATCATCAATCGACAGTCTATGCCGCCTTGGGTGCACTTAGAAATCGTATTGGTGCAGACTTTGAAATCATTGAAGAAGGTTGGAGACCGGTTTGGATTTTGGATTTCCCATTGGTTGAATATGACGCAGATGCCGGCCGATGGCAAGCTTTGCATCATCCATTCACTGCACCAAAAGAGGACGCGTTTGACCTGATAGAGGAAGATCCGGGAGCAGTTCTTTCACGCGCCTATGATCTGGTATTAAACGGAGTGGAAATTGGCGGCGGTTCCATTCGAAATCATCAGTTTGACATTCAGCATCGAATTTTCCGCATGTTAGGGTTGTCCGATGAGAGCATTAATGAAAAATTTGGTTTTTTACTAACTGCACTGACTTCCGGTGCACCGCCTCATGGCGGAATCGCATTTGGAATTGACCGTATCGCAGCTTTGCTGGCGGGCGAAACCTCCATTCGGGATGTGATTGCGTTTCCAAAAACGCAAAGAGCCTATTGTCCACTTACCGATGCGCCAAACGCAATTGCTCAGGACCAGTTGGATGAACTGGAGCTTCGCATCAAACCGACCGCTCAGAGCATCTCTGGCGCCAAAAGACAGACCTAGTCAATTCCGCGGAGTGAGTTTTGGCTTCTGACTCACAAACCCAGTTTAAGCGTCCGGAATCGATACTGCTTGTCATCCATACATTAACTCATCAGGTTCTGCTACTGAAACGCATTCGAACTCCTGCCTACTGGCAATCTGTAACGGGTAGCATTCACTGGTCTGGTGAAACGGCGGTTGAAGCTGCTGTTAGAGAATTGAGGGAAGAGACGGGAATTTCGACCAACGCCAGCAAAATAATGGACTTGAAGCGTCGATTTAGATTTGACATTCCCCCGTCAATGAGGCAGCGATTTGGACCTGGAGTTACCAGAAATCTCGAGCATGTATTCTCGCTCTGTCTACCGGAGCCTGCTCCGGTTGTACTCAAACCCGACGAACACAGCGCTTGTTGCTGGGTTGATTTTAAATTGGCCGACAGTATGGTGTGGTCGTGGACAAATCGTGAGGCTATTCGAATGGTTCGAGAAATTAACATCTGAGCCTGTCATTTGGAGTAGTCGAAGAAGATCAATCAGTTGAATAAAAATTTCTTCTAAATCCAAAGACATAAATTGCCATTGATCGCGCTTGAGTTCATATACTGGTCTGCCATTGTAGGGGCTACGATATACTTTGTTCAATTCGCGCCACCGAGATTGACTAGACCCAGCAAACACTAAGAAAACCTGTTCGGTGATTTGAAGCTGCAGGCTGGAAAATTCGGATTCAAGAATCCAAATTGGACTTCAACAGTCTGTTAGTTAGACAGCAAAAGTAGTGCCGCTATCCGGAATAGGTCGACGAGGATTTGGAGATAATTCCAAATATTTCTGAATCTAAGGGCTCATCGAGCACAACTCGAAATCCGATGTTGGGAGGTGCGAATCCAATGGAACATCCTCCTATCGGTACATATCGCACAATTTCAGGTTGATATGTAATATGTTTCCCCGCCAGCACACGAATCCCTCGACATTGATCGGTTGTTTCCTGCAGATCATCCTCGTTCAGATTGAAACCGCAGGTTTCAGTCCACTCCCATACATTTCCATCAAGATCCGCTATACCGGAGCTTGCGGTTCCAAAATAACCGACAGGCTTGGTCGCTTTTTCTGGTCTAGTTGAAAAGTTAGCGTACTGGTTCGCCCATTCCATTCTCGGATCATCAAACAATTTTTTTTCTTTCGTCTGCAAATACTCTGCCGAAATACTTCTCCATTCACTTGCTTTGGGTAGTCGAAACTGATAGCCGGTTTGATTGGATATCCACCTCAGATACTGCTGTGAGTCCAACCAACTGACCCCTGACACAGGATGGTCTGATTGAGTATATGGGTATTTTGCTGGCAAATGTTCGCACGCGCCATCAGCAACACAATGCTCCCATTCACCACGCGTTACCTCATACTTGGCAATCGCAACCTTCCGCAGTTCATCACCATTGGGGTGACTATCAGTTTCAATAACTACCAATTCAGGAAAGACGCCACCGTCAGACGAAACCTCTAACTCAACGGGATTCGCTCTATTAGAATTCCAACGCTCAACGGAATATCCTAGCGAACTGAGTAGAAGGCCGACAGAAACAAAAAGAACAATCGTAGTTATTTTCTTTCGCTTCACAAGCTCCTTAATTCTGGTGGCCACAGTTTCCCGATCAACCTATGCTGTAGTAGCGGTTGGGGCTTGAACCTGTTTCATAAGGCCGTCATCCCAATCGCCGTCAACAACCACATGTGATGCCGCACCTAGTTGAACAGCCTCAATCAGATTATGGTTGAGGTAGACATAGATGCCAGGTTGGCGAAAGGTGTATAGAGCCGCGCCAGCGGAACCGCCGCGAATAAACCACGTTTCAAGACCAGTCGTCGGATCATCTGTAAAGGATCCAGTCTCCCAGACATAGTCACCGTGTCCACCGATCAGGTGTGGGCGTGAATCCCGATTGGCCTGTGCGTGAATGAACAATGCAGTTTTACCAACAGCAGATTTGAGAGCGTTGTCACCAGTGAGTGCACCAACTTTTCCGTTGAAGACTACATGAGTTGGAATCAGGCCAGCCATAAGCGGCAGCACTTCTCCCAAATTGGCGCCCGGACTTGGATACTTTTTGTAGTTTCCGGAATCGTCCTTCGGAATATAGTAATCCTGTTCACCAATATAAAAAATCTGATCATAGGAAAGGCGGTTGCCATCCTTGTCTTTCAAGCCGTCACGAGGCAACACCATGCACGCTCCGTTCATGCCGTGTACAACATGATATGGAATCATTACACCACTAGGAGCGCAGTGATAAACAAACACTCCAGCTTTTACTGCACGCCAGCGTAGTTTGGTTTGTTGTCCCGGAAGCACATGGGTCAATGTACCTCCTCCCAGTGCACCGGTCGATGCATGAAAGTCGATATTGTGTTCCATGACACTTTCTTTGGGGTTGATCAGCGTTAACTCAACAAAATCCCCTTCATGACAGATGATTAGTGGTCCGGGGACTGTGCCGTTAAAGGTCATTGCCCAGACTTCGGTGCCGTTATTGTCGATTTCCATGCGAACTTCTGGAGTAGTCATGGTAACCTCGACAACTTTCGGGCCACCACTCGCAACTTGCTCATGCTCCGGTGCGAAAGGAGGTGCTACAAGTTCCTGCTTCACCCGTGGAAGAGCAGCGATCTCTTCTTCGCTCATAGAAGCGTGTAGCGGATTCCCTTGAGTGTTTTCCGCAGTGGTATAGGCGTATGCATTATTACTGGCAACAGCAAGTGCGCCTACGCCTAGTGCTGCCGAAGTAGGCAGCATTGTCGACATCTTTAGGAAATCTCTGCGGTCGTAACCGTCATTCATTTGATCGTCCATAATTCCCTCCGTAAGAGTTAAATTTCAGTAGTACTCACCAATTAGTAGTCAGTAGCCCATAGGACAGATAGTCATGCTTCAGATTTCAAAGAATGAAATTGAAACGAAGAAATTGATCCAACTTCTTGAAAAATAAGCAATTTTCTATTATCACAAACTACTTCATCAGTTTCTGAAATTCATTTTAACATAGGCGGTAACTATTCGCCCAGTGTTAACCAGATTACCGAGGCTTTGCAACAATATTATCAGTTGATTGTAAGGATATCTGCTGCGTCGCCCTCCAGTGTGACCTGAACGGTACTCAGTGGACTGTACCCCAAAGTTTCCATGGTTTACAGATAGTTTGAGATGCGGCAGTAAGCTGCGGCGATTTTTGCCGAACGGAACGTAATTGAGAGCTTGAGTTTCAATTTGATAGTCAATTGAGTTAATCAATGGCACGTAAAGCACGTGGGCAGTAACAAGTGCAAGTCGGCTCGCTAAAACACGACACATAAACGATAAAATAGTACTTTCTGAGTAAATCGACGTACGCTAAAGGAGACTGTTCATGCTTTATCAAGCTAACCATCGAGGAAAGCGCATCATTACCAATTCAAGAAAATCGTTCAAGGAAATTTGGACATGCATGTTCTTGATCGTTGGATGGGTCAGTTTCGCGGTTACGATCCTCGATTCCGCCGCGCTGGCCGCTCCGAAGACAATTTCCGAACAACTGATGGTCCCACTATCGTTTGATGGAGAGCAGGTCAGACTCGCCGTGCGAATTTACCGGCCGGAAGGTACGGGTCCCTTTGCTACACTGATCAACCACCACGGGTCGACCGGATGGGGAGATAATCCGGAATTGTTTGCACAGTACTGGCCGCCTGTCAGTATCATCGAATACTTCGTGAGCCGCGGCTGGTGCGTCGTGGTACCTTCCCGACGGGGGCGAGGGGGAAGCGAAGGGTTGTATGACGAAGGATTTACGCCTAAGCGGGACCACTACAGCCGTGAAGCCCGTTATTCACTGCCCGGTGCCGATCGCGCTCTGACGGATATCGATGCCTTTACCGAAGTGATCCGCGAATGGTCTTTTGTCGATTCGGATAGAATTGTCGTGAGCGGCATTAGCCGCGGAGGAATACTGAGTGTTGCGCATTCTGGACAACGTCCTGAACTTTATCGCGGCGTTATCAACTTTGTTGGCGGTTGGCTTGGTGGGAAAAACTCCAAAAAAGAGATAAATAAGATCAACCAGGAGCTGTTCAACCGGGGTATTCCGTTCGGCGAGGATACCCTTTGGTTGTATGCGGGCGGCGATCTCTACTATTCCCTGTCTACAACTCGTCGGTACTTTAAGAAATTCGTGAAAGCGGGCGGTAAAGGAGTCTTCTTCGACGATTTTCCTAAAGGCATCGGACACGGCGCGGCGCATTTTCCCGAGCACTGGGGTCCAGCAGTCGTAGCGTATCTCGCCAATAGGGGGATTGGTTTCCAAGAGTCACCGCATGCGATTCGATTCCGACCGGATCCAACTCGTTCCCCGAGCGAGTTCGTGGGTAAATGGAAAGGTGCTTACAACTCGCCCGTCAGTGTCATAATCTCGAATGTATCCTCTAGGAAGGCGAATGGCGAATATCAATTTAGAAATTTTAGCCCGACCAAGCTTGAATCTCGCATTGAGGACGGCGTATTGAAGCATACTTGGAGAGGCGGGGCTTTCATCGAATTTTTTCTCAGCCGCGAGGACGTGATGATCGCGACATTTGTCAGTTCGAAAAAGGATGGTCGGCACAAAACTCGATTTTTGCTGAAACGCGAGCGCAACTGAACTCGATTTCGTTAGCGCTGCGGTTTACTGGAAGTAAGCCTTCGGCTATCTCGTCCACAAATTGTGGCGGGCAAGAAATGAGGCACAGTCAAGAAAACGGAACGGAAAAGTGGTTCTCTAAAGGTAAGAGTTGATTTGATGAGAACGTCACTTACACTAGTCACTAGTCTGAGTCTGGCGTACTGCCGACTGGGTGTCACCGCAGTTTGTGAACCCCCAGACAATGAGTCCCTAAAAAATAAATGAGAAGCTATAGATTCCATAATTTTGTACGTACAAAATTCAATTTGTAGTCAATTTTGGTGTGTTAAAATCAGTTGAAATCACCTACTGAAAGTGTCCAAACCGTACTGACTGACAAGGCGATTGAGGCATGACTGGTGGTGACGATGCGCGCCATGGGTAGCCAATCGTTGACTTATTCAGGTGGCGTGACTTTCATCTGATGCTGGCAATACTGGCTGAGGATGTTGAGCGAGCGACAAGAATCGCTGCAGACCACATCTGCAATAGCATGTTGATTTTCTCAACCACGGTGTTAACAATCACCGAGATTAGATGGCGGCAGCGAGGTCATTACAAACCGTTCAGCCAGCAATGATGCTTAGGCGCTCCAAGGCTATTCTACTGGTCGGAATAGGTTTGGCACCAGGAAATGAAAGAAGTGGGCTTCAGTCGCACTAAAATATACCTTATGTGTTTGTTATTTAATATTTATTTCTATGTTAACTTATAATATGGACTGATAATATATACAGAGACATAATCTTTCTATTCTCTTAAGATTTTATGGCCGGCCACAGTAAATGGGCGAATATCCGGTTTCGAAAGGCCGCACAGGATAACCGTCGCGGTAAACTGTTCTCCAAACTCATCAGAGAAATTACGGTCGCTGCTAGAACCGGTACCCCTGACCCGGATGGCAATCCGAGCCTGCGCGCTGCAATAGACAAAGCGCTAGCTGCGAATATGAGCCGCGATGTGATTAACCGGGCGGTTCAGCGAGGTTCTGGCGAGACAGGTGGAGAAGGATTCCAAGATGTCGTCTATGAAGGTTATGGCCCAGGCGGTGTTGCTTTTCTCATTGAGTGCTCGACAGACAATCGAAACCGTACTGTGAGTGAAGTACGGCACGCTTTATCGAAGTATGGTGGAAACCTCGGTACTGAGGGTTCCGTTTCTTACATGTTTAACCGGGTTGGCTTGATACAGTTTGCGGATGGTGGCGACGAAGATGAGATTGTCGAGGTTGTCATTTCTGCAGGCGCTGAGGATATAGATATTCTGGATGACGGTCGGGTCATGGTAACGACACCAGCTGAAACATTCTTTGACGTTGTGAAGGCAGTCAAAGAGCATGGTCTTGAATATGAGGAGGCTGGAATTGAACAACGCCCTTCGGTGTCAACTGAGATTGATGAACAGCTGTCAGAGCGCATCCTCAATCTGGTAGACACTATTGAGGATCTGGATGACGTGCGCGATGTTTATACCAACGCATCATTCAATTCGGATTGAATTGTGCTGAAGATTCTGGGTATTGATCCTGGTTCGAGAGTAACCGGCTTTGGTCTGATCGAATGCGACGCAAACCGGATCGGTTACCTTGATAGCGGTGTCATAAGGCTTGATGATGGCGATTTGCCAAAAAGATTGCTTCGTATTTATGAGGGTATATCAGTGGTTATAGAACAGCATCAGCCAACCATAGCTGCCATCGAAAGAGTCTTTGTGTCGATCAACCCGCAATCTGCACTGAAAATCGGACATGCCCGCGGCAGTGCAATCTGTGCCTGTGCTGCAAACAAGCTGACAATATCAGAATACGCCGCCCGCGAGATTAAACAGTCGGTGACTGGAATCGGTTCAGCGGATAAAGATCAGGTCAAGTACATGGTTCAAATGCTGCTTCGGCTTGAAGACATTCAGACTCGGGATGAATCAGATGCTTTGGCTGTGGCAATTACCCACTATCAGCGTATGCCGATGTTGGATTCAATTCAAGGTTCTCATCACCGAAATTCGCCTTCAGAATTCGTTCCACCAGTTACCAGTTAAAGCGGTCTGAAATCGTGATTGGGTATTTGCGAGGGACAGTTCAGCAAAGAAGGGAGTCCTCTTTGGTACTTGAGTGCAACGGAGTTGGCTACGAAATTTTGGTGCCCAAGAACATGCAGCATCAACTCTCTGATGTTGAGGATTCAGTGGTGCTGCATACGCATCTACATGTACGACCGGAGTCCCAAAATCTCTACGGATTTCTGACAGTTGCCGAACGTGATATGTTTCGAATATTGATCAACATCAGCAGTATTGGTCCGAGCATCGCTCTGAACATATTATCTGAACTGCAAATCTCTGATTTGGTGGCCTGCGTAAAGTTTGAAGACACCAAGCCGCTTCAGAAGGTACCGCGGCTTGGGAAAGCTACAGCAGCTAAACTGCTGATTGAGCTATCAAGCAAAATTCATCACGTGGCCGAAGTTGCCCAAGCCAACATTCAAGGAAACACTACAACGGAAAGTTATCTTGACGATGCGAGAGAAGCCTTGGTTGTTATGGGATTTTCCAATAGAGAAGCCCGCAGCGCTGTGGCGGCAGTTCGAGACCAGGCCGAAACGGCTGAACAGGCCATTTGGATGGCCTTGGGAATTCTGGGTTCCACTGGCACATGAACAACGAATCTCGCTTCATTTCGCCCGATCAGGTAGGTTCAGAAGAACAGGTGTTTGACAACAGCTTGCGCCCTAAGACTCTGGCTGAATTTGTCGGACAGCAAAAAACACGTGAGCAGTTGCAGATTTTTTTTGAAGCCGCAAAAAATAGGCAGGAGCCACTGGATCATGTTTTGCTGTTTGGTCCGCCGGGTCTAGGTAAAACTACACTGGCTCACATCATTTCAAACGAAATGGATGTTGAGTTGTCACAAACTTCAGGTCCGGTGCTTGAGCGACAGGGAGATGTGGCGGCAATGCTAACCCGCCTCAATTTTGGCTCGGTCCTCTTCATTGATGAGATCCATCGGCTCAATCCGGTAGTCGAGGAAGTGCTTTATCCCGCGATGGAAGACAACAAGATAGATATTGTGATCGGACAAGGTCCTGCAGCAAAAACCATCCAGTTGCCGATTAAACCGTTTACTCTGGTTGGTGCCACGACTCGAACGGGATTATTGACGTCACCACTGCGAGATCGCTTTGGAATCGTGCACCGGCTTGACTATTACGATGCCAGTGAGTTAGCAAATATTGTTCGACGGTCTGCAGATATTTTGTCAGTGAAAGCGGACGAATCAGGGGTAGAAGCAATTGCCGAATGCTCGCGCGGAACACCCAGAATCGCCAATCGACTGCTGCGTCGGGTGCGCGACTATGCCGAGGTTAAGGGATCGGGTACTATTGATCGCGAAATTGCTCAGTTTGCTTTGGAAATGTTAGAGGTTGACACTTGCGGCCTAGATGTTCTGGATCGCAAGTACTTGCAAATTCTGATTGAGAATTATCAGGGTGGTCCGGCAGGACTCGAAACTCTGTCTGCTGCACTAAGTGAGGATCGCGGAACAATTGAAGATGTCATCGAACCTTATCTACTGCAACAAGGATTTATTCAGCGCACACCGAGAGGTCGAAAGGTCACACAGAAAGCTTGGCGACATCTGCGAGTCGAACCAGATAAAGCACACGAACAGTCGGCACTTATCTAGATGGCAATTAATGGATTTAGTAAAATTTTGAAAAATTTGGGTGATTAATTTGTCCCAAAATGCGTTTATTTCCAAGTATCAAGTTTATTTCGAGGATACAGATGCTGGCGGGGTGGTTTATCACGCAAATTACCTGAGATTTATGGAGCGAGCAAGATCAGACTGGCTGGCGAGTGTTGGCTGTCTACCACAACAGCCCAAAGACCAGTGGGGAGTCATTTTTGCTGTGCGCTCGGTTAATCTGGAATTTTTCAAACCTGCGCGTCTCGGAGACCTGTTGCGAGTTACCGTTGAGCCTGATTCAGTGCGGGGAGCCAGCATTGCTGTGTCTCAAACGATCACCAATGAGGCAGATGTCATTCTGGTACAGGCAAAATTCCGGATTGCTTGTATAGACTATTCAAAATTTAAAATCCAACGAATGCCGGAAGAGTTAAGGAGAATGTTAAGTTAATGGAAACCTCAATCGAACTTGTTCCCACACAAGAAACGCTGTCATTCATTGAACTGATCACCAATGCAAGTTTGCTGGTGCAAATTGTCATGGCAATACTGGTGATTGCATCAATGGTTTCCTGGAGCATGATTTTTTACAAGTGGTTTACCCTCAAGCATTGGAGCAACATTGCCAGGGAATTCGAAGGTGAATTTTGGAGTGTCGGTGATTTAAGTTCGCTTTACTATGACTGGGAACAGCGAAACCGCGATGTCGGATCAATCGCAGAAATATTCCTTGAAGGTTATCGTGAGCTAAGCCGACTCCTGACTCGCAGAAACATCGATCGTGCTGACATCGTTGACGGAGTACACCGTTCTATGGGGGTGGCACTCAATAGGGCTGAAGAGAGTGTCAATTCCAACCTCTCATTTCTGGCCACCGTTGGCTCAACCAGTCCGTACATCGGTCTCTTTGGCACTGTATGGGGCATCATGAACTCGTTTCGTGCGCTCGGAACGCTTCAAACTACCACCATTGCAGCAGTTGCTCCCGGAATCGCAGAAGCGCTGATTGCAACGGCGATGGGTTTGGCGGCAGCGATTCCGGCAGTGATTGCCTATAACAGATTTTCCTATCAGGCGGACCGACTGCTCGGTCAGTACGAAACATTCGCTGAAGAATTCTTAAGTGTCGTGAACAGGCAGTACGCAATCAGACAGACATTATCATGAAAAAAATCAGCAAACGCCAAAAACACCGGCAGATGAATGAGATCAATGTGGTTCCCTACATTGACGTGATGCTTGTATTGCTAGTCATTTTTATGGTGACGGCACCTTTGCTGACCGAAGGTGTAAAGGTAGATCTGCCTCAAGCAAAAGCAAAGCCGATTCAGTCAGCTGAAAGCATTCCTTTTGTGGTTCATGTAACCGCGGACGGCGAGTACTATGTCAATCAAGACAAAGAGCAGCCGGTAGCACTCAATTCCATCAAACTAAGGGCTGCAGCGGTCCTTCGCTCAAAGCCTGCCACACCCTTTCTGGTGCGCGGAGATATCAATGTTGATTTTGATTCAGTTGTTCAGGCAATGGTTGCCTTGCAGGCTGCTGGCGTCGATGACATCGGTCTCGTGACCAGAAATCCTACTGAAAATTGACACGGTAGTGCGAAGAAGAAGATCCAAAAATTTTGTTCTACAGTCAGTATTGCTGGCGCTGTTGGTTCATACTGCAGTGGTCTTGGCAATCGGTATGAGTATTATTTTTCGGCCAGAATTTGATTCAGGAGCGTTAGTTGAGTTAAAAACACCCGTGAACGCTCGTGCGGTGAACGAAGCTGATGTAATCGAAGAACTAGAACGCATGCAGTTGGAGGAAGAGAAAGAACGTCTAAAGCAGCAAGAACAACAGAAGCAAATGGAGTTGGCGCTGGATAAGCAGCGTGAAGCCGAGCGTCGTACTCAGGAAGAGCAGGATAAACTGGAACAAATGGAGGCCGAGCGACTAGCTCAGGAAGAGGAACTTCGTCTGGTCGAGGAACAGAAACGTCTGGCTCAAGCGGAGATTGAAGCTGCTGAGCAGAGACGCTTGAAAGAACAGCGCCAAATAGAAGAAGCCGATGCTTTACGGCGTCAACAGGAAGAGGAACTGAGGCAGGCAGAGGAACTTAAGCGCCTGGCTCAAGCCGAGATTGAAGCGACGGAACAGAAACTACTGGAGGAACAGCGTCGGCTAGAGCAAATGGAAGCTGAACGATTAGCTCAGGAAGAGGAACTTCGTCGGGTTGAGGAACAGAAACGCCTGGCACAGGCTGAAACTGAAGAGGTCGAGAGAAAGCGCTTGGAAGAACAGCGTCGTTTAGATGAAGCTGAAGCCCTACGACGCCAGCAGGAAGAAGACCTCAAAAAGGCAGAGGAGCAAAAGCGCTTGGCACAAGCCGAGATTGAAACAGCCGAACAAAAGTTGCTGGAAGAGCAGCGACGGTTAGAAGAAGCAGAAGCTTTACGACGTCAACAGGAAGAAGAACTAAAGCAGAAAGAGGAACAGAGCCGTCTGGCACAAACCGAGATTGAAGCGGCAGAACACAAGAAATTAGAAGAGCAACGGATCGTGGCAGAGGCAGAAGCCAAGCGGCTTCAGCAGGAAGAAGAACTGAAACAGACCGAAGAGCGTAGACAGTTGGCACAGGCGGAGGTGGAAGAGGTCGAGAGAAAACGTCTAGAAGAACAGCGTCGTCTGGAAGAAGCTGAAGCCCTACGACGTAAGCAAGAAGAAGAAAAGCAGGAGCTTGAAAATGAAATTGCCGCGCAGCAACTCGCATTGCGGCAGCAGGAACAACAACGCGAGGAACTCATAAAGCAGAAGGAGTTGGAAGAGAAGCAGGAGCAGGAACGTCAACGACTAGCTGCAGAAAAGAAGCAAAAGGAACATGAAGAAAAAGCAAGACTCGCAAAGCAGCAGGAGAAGCAAAAACAGGCCGAGTTGGCTGAGAAATTGCGAAAGCAACAAGAAGAAGCAGAGCTGCTGAAGCGCCAGCAGGAGCAGGAGCGTGTAGAGCGTTTAGCAAGGCGCGCCAACAGTGAATTTGCCAAGTACATTCCCCAAATCAAGAATAAAGTTACTAAGAACTGGATTGAGCAGACGAATTGGGGCGATCTAAGAGCAACCGTCACAATCAGAGTAAATCCCAAGGGTGATGTTGTGTTTGTCGAGGTTTTAGACTCAAGCGGCTCAGTCGCCTATGATCGTTCAGTCACAACTGCGGTGCTGAAAGCATCGCCTCTGCCTATTCCTAGAGATCCTGAAATTTATGCGTTTATCAAGGAATTCAATTTTAGTTTTGGCGGAAAATCTGGTTGAACATGAGAAAAACGCTTTATTGTCTTTTGGTGCTGTTTGGTTTATCGCTAAACTCGAATGTCGCCTTGTCGGTGATCACAATTGAAATTGAAGAAGGTGTCGAGCGTGGAGTCCCTATTGCCATTGTGCCATTTGGTGGTGAAGTTAAAGAAAATCTGCAATTTTCGCTAGAAGAGGTGATTCGGAATGATCTTTACAGAACTGGAAAATTTGATCCGATATCTTCAGATCAGTTCCCGAGTCACCCGACATCTTCTGATTCGGTAGTCTTTTCTGACTGGCAGCTAATCGGTGCCGATCTGGTGTTGATTGGCAGAGTTGAACCGGATGAAGAAAAGCTTGATCATTACCGGATCATCACCCGTCTCTATGACTCCTTTGAACAGAAACAGGTCTTTGGTGTACAGTTCATCATCTCTGCGGACAAGTTTCGACAGACTGCACATCGAATCGCAAACAGCGTATTCGAGAAAGTGACAGATCAAGAAAGTTCGTTTGACACGAAGATTTTGTATACGACGACTCTGCCAAATTCAAGTGGCGGTAGCGCGGAACACGTGTTATACATTGCGGACTATGACGGTTACAATCCACAGACTATTTTGCGCACGGAGCGTCCTATCTTATCACCGGTATGGTCTCCAGATGGAACAAAAATAGCGTATGCAGAATTATTTGTGGGATCTTCCCTGATTTACATTCAGGAAGTTGCGACAGGCGAGCGAACTTCAATTGCTGCCCCAAACGGGTACAACAGCGCTCCAAGTTGGTCTCCAGACGGTGAAAGACTCGCGTTTTCACATTCAAACAAGGGAAATTTTGAAATTTACATCTATTCCATTGACGACCAGAGGCTGACGCAAGTAACGGATCACCATCTAATTGACACTGAGCCATCATGGCGGCCAGATGGTAAAAAATTGGTGTTTACGTCAAATCGAGGCATAACACCCCAAATTTATGAAGCATCTCCGCAACGCAAGGCGCGGGCGAAACGAGTTGACATTGACGGTCGGTCAAATTCCGGTGCGAGCTATTCGCAAACAGGTGAACAGTTGGTCGTGATAACAGACCAGGGAATCGGCAAGCAAGTTGGAATTTATGACTTCTCGGCTGAGACAACTCGTGTAATTTCCTCAACAACTCTGGATGATTCAGCCAAATTTTCACCACACGGAGATATGGTGATACATGTCGTTGAGGGCTCCGAAAGATATATTAAAATATTGTCACCCGATGGACGAGTCGCAACTCGTGTTCCTGTCGTCGAAGGACAAGTCAAGCAGGTAGATTGGGCCAGCTTTTAGTTAACTTCAATTCTTTCACTCAGAGGAAAACCACATGTACGCGTTGGTGCGATTCATAGCAGTCATTTTCGTTTCACTGGCATTTCTTTCGGCTTGTGCAAAAGACCCTGACTCATCAATGACGGCTGTCGATGATGCTCCAGAGTTCTCGGAAGCATCGGATACATCCGGCTCACAAGATGAATCAGATTTGATTGAGATGGAACTCACTAATCAATCCGGAGAAGAGGTTGAGAATTTGCTGGCTCACACAGCTGTTTATTTCGGATTTGATGAATCAATCGTTACCGAAAGAGCTAGGCAGATTGTTGAAGCGCACGCTGAAGCTTTAGTGGCAAATCCGACTGTGATGCTGAATCTCGCAGGCCATGCGGACGAACGGGGAACGCATGAATATAACTTGGCTTTGGGTGAACAGCGGGCCAATGCGATTAGCGCACTTTTCCAGGAACTTGGTGTTGGCGCTTCTAGAATAACGACGGTTTCATTCGGTGAGGAACTACCCGCTGTAGAGGGTTCTGATGAAGAAAGCTGGGCGTTGAATAGGCGGGTAGAAATTGCCCACGATTTAGTTCAATAGTAGTAGAGCTGTGGGATTGAAACTCATCTGACGTGGCCATCTTTCATTCAATTCAATCCGGGATTGCGCCATGTGCGCTCACCGTAGCAGCACTTGTAACCGGGTGTACGGCACCTGCTACATCGACTGTTGACTCCTCATCCGCGGGCACAAGTTCTGCTCAGAGTTCATCGGCTGTTAACACTGAAGAATTGGCCCCACAGACGATGCTCGCACAGGTTCAAGCACTTTCTGAAGAGGTGCGAACCTTGCGAGATCAGGTGGAAGTGTTGGAAATCGAACTGGATGATACCAAACAGCGCCAGAAAGATCTTTACGATGACCTTGACGCCAGGCTGCGTAAATTTGAGCGGACAGGGTCAGGCAGTAGCGGGGTTACAGAGCAAACCGATGGTGTAGCACCTTCTTCTGATGAAACAGCGCCTTCTAGTGAGTCGGATGCGGTCTCTGCAGAAGGTGAAGGTGACGCTGTGGCAACACTACCAGAATCGGTCTCGGACGTCAACCCTGAAGTTATACGCGAGGTCTACGACACTGGATTTCGCGCGTTGAAGCAGGGCAAGTATAAAGATGCAATCTCTGAATTTACCGCTTTGGTCGAGAGTTATCCACAAAGCGAGTTGGTTGATGATGCTCTTTACTGGATCGCTGAGGCCAACTACGTCACCAAGAATCATGATGTAGCATTGCAGGGATTCGAGCAGATTATCAGAGATTATCCAGACAATCGGCGTGCGGCTGAAGCGATGCTTAAGATCGCGATTATCCATGCAGATCAAGAAAATTACGAACAGGCCGAAAACTATTTGTTGGAAGTGATGGAGCGATACCCAGCCAGTCGTTCCGCATTTAACGCTAATCGTAGACTCAATAAGCTGAAACGAGACGGTAAGCTTTAGCCATTATCGATCGCGATTTCAGATCCCAATTATTGCGGTTTTATTTGGGAACTAGAGTGTTGTTGCGGATCTAATCTGCAGTTTGGATCAAATCCTATCGGTACCTGAAAATCAGACCGGTACAATCCGACCATTCAGTTTGACCAATGAAGCTGCAGTCAGGATTTGGTTGCGAGAATTCCGCTAGATCCCGATATAGCGCTGCTGCAATTCCTGATCTGACCGTAGTTCTTCAGAATTTCCATTCCACACAACGTAACCCTTTTCGACAATGTAGTGTCGGTCGCCGATTCGAAGCAGGGAATCAAGATGCTTGTCAATCAGTAAAATCGATTGGTGATTGTCTTTTAGTTGGGAAATACTCTCCCAAATCTGAACGCGTAAGAGAGGGGACAGTCCCTCAGTCGCTTCATCTAGCAGCAGTAGTTTTGGATTCGTCATCAGTGCTCTGCCAATTGAAAGCATTTGCTGTTCGCCCCCGGAGATTCTGCCACCTTTGATTTTTGCTCGCGGTTCTAACGCAGGAAACAAAGCCATGACCTTGTCAACAGTCCATGGGTTATCTAATTCATTCTTGTTGTGCGCCGTTGCGATAAGGTTTTCCATTACACTAAGATTAGGGAATACGTGTCGCCCCTCCGGCGCCAATCCAACACCCGCGTTCGCAACCCGATATGCGGGCCATCTAGTGATTTCTGTTCCCTCAAAATGAATCGAACCGGAAGCTGGTTTGACGAGCCCCATAATCGAGCGAATCGTGGTTGTTTTACCCATCCCGTTTCTGCCAAGCAGGGTGACCACCTCTCCTTGATTAATTTCGATGCTGATACCAAACAACGCCTGAGTTGGACCATAGAACGCTTCGATGTTGTTGACTGATAATATCGGCATACTAGTCAACTCCTAGATAGGCACTGCGAACCATAGCGTCTGCCCGAATTTCATCAGGTGGCCCACTGGCGATCAAACGGCCATACACCATGACCGAAATTCGATCGGCCAGTGTAAAGACTGCATCCATGTCGTGTTCGATAACTAGAATCGTAAATTTCCGCTTGAGGCGTTTTAGAAAATCGACAATTTTGACTGAATCCATTCGCCCCATCCCGGCAAGTGGTTCATCAAGAATCAATAACTTTGGATCCATTGCCAGAGCAATGGCCAATTCCAGCTGTCGTTGTTCTCCGTGGGCCAAGTCTGCGGAAGTGGTATCGCGCAACTCTCCCATGCCGATTGATTCCAGAACTTCGACTGCCCGGTCTTGAATCTTTTCTTCGGATGACACAGGTCTCCACATGTTGTAACTGTGACCAAAATGTGCCTGAATGGCGAGTGCAACATTCTCCTGACAGGTAAACTCTCGAAGAATTGAGGTGATCTGAAATGATCGCGCAATCCCCATGAGAGAACGGGCAGGTGCTTTCATATGGGAAATAGGTATTCCATCAAATTCAACTTCTCCCGAATCACTCTGTAGAATTCCGGAAATTTGTGAGATCAAGGTGGTTTTTCCAGCGCCGTTTGGACCGATCAATGCATGAATTTCACCGCGTTCAACTTCAAGATTGACATGGTCTGTTGCACACACCCCACCGAAAGACTTATTGAGATCGGTAATTTTGAGCAGAGCGTCATTCATTGCCAGATCTCTTGATACTAAGTAGCCCATCAATCCCTCGCGGTGAAAGCAGCACGACCAAAATCAAAAATGGCCCAAAAATCAAATGCCAGTGTTCAGTAATTCGGGAGAGAAACTCCGAGAGCAGCCAGAATACCAAGGCACCGGTTATAGGTCCGAGAATGCTGGCCATTCCACCCAAAACCACCATGAAAATTAACTCACCCGAACGAGTCCAGTGCATGATATCGGGACTGACAAACTTTTCTACATTGGCACTGAGAACGCCACCTAAAGCACACATGACACCTGCAAGAATGAAGCAGACGAGTCGGTATCTAAAGGTTGAAAAGCCAAGCACTTCCATTCGGGTTTCATTGGATTTCGTTCCGCGAATGACGTAACCAAATCGCGAACGAATCAGGCGGTGAGAAAAGTACAGACAGGCAATCATGACCAAGAAAATCAAATAATAGCGCTGGACCGGGTTATCCATACTGATCAGGTCTGTTCCGAAATCGCTGCGGTTGTAAATAATTAGTCCATCATCGCTGCCATATTCTTCGATACTGATCGAAAGAAAGTAAACCATTTGCGTGAGAGCCATCGTAATCATGATGAAGTATACTCCACGCGTTCTCAGACTGATTCCACCGAATATAAGTGCAATGAACGCTGCAACGGCGATTGCTGTAACCAGTTGAAGGTAGAAGTTGTAGATATCGTAGTAGGCGAAAATGCCGACTGTGTAGGCACCAATTCCGAGATAAAGAGAATGCCCAAAACTGATCATGCCCCCATATCCAAGAATCAGATTGAGACTGATGGCCGCGATAGCCCATATCATCAACCTGGAGAACAGGTTGATGTAATAGGGCTGATCTAAAATACCCGCCGCTATAGGTGCAAGTGCACAGGTACCAATCACCAGGATGGCAAGTACGGTACGACGTTTTTGCAGGGAGTTCAGTAAGCGCATATCGTTCCGAACAAACAATTATCGAGTTTGAGAGCCGAAAAGACCTTGCGGTTTGAAAAACAGAACACAGGTCATGAAGATATAGATCAGCATTGAAGAGATGGCTGGTGCCGCGGCCTCTGCAGCATTAACAGGAATAAAGATTGCCAGCAGCACGTCCAAAAATGAACGCCCAAGTGTGTCAATCAGACCAGTGATCAGTGCTGCGATCAGACTGCCCCGGACAGATCCGATTCCACCGATGACAATGACAACAAAAGCAATAATGATGATCTGCTCGCCCATTCCGGAATTTGCACCCAAAATTGGAGCCATCAGGATACCGGCCAACGCACCGAGCGCAGTTCCGAGGCCGAACACGAGGGTGAAAAGCAGACGAATGTTGGTGCCAAGCGCATAGATCATCGTGCGGTCTGCGGCACCGGCACGAATTAGCATGCCTAAACGGGTTTTGGCAACCAAAATGTACATGCCAACAGCGACGAGTATTCCTGCACCAATAATCATCAGTCGATAAACCGAGTATTCGATGCCGAAGAGAAGGGGCACAGTGAAATTTAGGTAGTCAGGGAACGGAACGGATAGCCCATCGAGTGGCCAGACAACCTGAACCAATTCATTGAAAAATAGGATGAGTCCGAAGGTTGCCAACACCTGATCTAAGTGGTGTCGTTGGTAAAGAGTCCTAAGGGTTGATACTTCGACAAGAATTCCAATCCCCGCTACAATTGGAACCGCCAGTAATATTGCGAGGATGAACGATCCAGTCCACAAAAAGATTGTAGCCCCGACAAACGCACCAAGCATGTACATGGAACCATGGGCCAGATTCACCAGATCCATAATTCCAAATGTCAGGGTGAGCCCTGCAGCAAGCAGAAACAGCAGCATGCCGAACTGAATGCCATTCAGCGTCTGTTCAATGAGTAGCGCCCACTCCAATTCAGAGTTCTCAGGTTATGTTTGCTTTGGATCTGCTAACGATGCTCGGACCGATTATGGGTGACTTATTTACTCTCAAGTACGTGAAACCGCGACCCGTAAGTCACGACAATTGAATTTGGGTTGAACTTCAAGGGTACTGAAATTCACACCATGAGAGTGAATATCTGACTAAACGAATTGTGTGAGACTCCTAAATGGAGTCTCACACACTATGTCATACGATTTACTATTCTGTGATTTGAATAATTGACAAATTCACAGAATAAACGTCAAGCCAGTAGGCCGATTACATCGAGCATTCGCTAGCGTATACGTCCTGGTGCATTTCAAAAACTGTTTCACGTACCGATGTTGTCCATACGCCTTCGCTGTCTGCAACCACCTCGCGGCTATAGATGTTCTGAATTGGAAAGTGATTTGATCCTATTGAAATCTCACCGCGCACCGAATCAAAATCAGCTTTTTTCAGCGCTGCTCGCAATCCGTCGACATTGCTCATATCACCGCCAACAGCTTCAACTGCGCTCTTGATGTACATCACAGCGTCATAGCTTTGTGCAGCATAAAAACTTGGGTAATTGCCATACTTTGCTTTGAAGCCATCAACAAACTTCTTGTTTGCAGCATTATCCAGATCAGGCACCCAGTTTTGGGTCGTGGTTGACCCGAGAACACCTGACATTTCTGCTTGCTGGAATCGCCGCAGGCTGATGGAGTCAACGGTAAACACGGTATACAGGTCAACTTGCCCAGCCAGTCCAGATTGCTGATATTGTTTGATGAATGCAGGACCGTGCTTGCCAGGATAGAACACAAACACACCATCGGGATTTGCGGCTTTCACCTTAGATAGTTCGGCTGCCCAGTCAATTTGATCCGGCCACTTGGTCATATCTTCACCAACAATCTCGCCTGTAAATGTTCGTCTTACGCCAGCGACCATATTCTTGCCAGCTGCGTAAAGTGGTGCGATGACATATAGTGAATTGACACCGCGCTGGTTAAGGACTTCGCCCATTGCCATAGGGGTCTGGTCGTTCTGAAAGGAAATATTGAAGAAATTCTCGTGACAGCCTTTACCCGCTAGTTGTGAAGGACCTGCATTTGCGCTGATCAGAATTTTTCCAGCATCAAGCACTGTGGTTGCGGATGCCAGTAGCACGTGCGACCAGATATAGCCAAAAACGATGTCAACTTTGTCTTGAGTGACCAGACGTTCTGTTGCCTGCTTGCCTTTTTGAGGATTAAACTCATCGTCGCCATAAACGACTTCAACATCCACTGGTCCCATTTTGTGGCCAATGTGTTCCAGTGCCAGTTCTACGGCATCTCTCATGTCATTGCCAATACCAGCTGCTGGAGTGGTCAGTGTCGTTACAAACCCGAGCTTGACTGTAGCAGAAAAGGCATTCGGTGCAACCAGCATCAAACACATTGCAATGACTAGGGTAATTTTTGATTTCATTTTTCAGATTCCAGTTAATTTCGTTGATATACATTAAATTCCAGATTGCTTTACCCCACTAGGGTGCAGTAAGTTATTGTACTCAATCGTATCCTAACTTGAGAGTTATGGAAGACTTGCAAATTTAGAGTCGAATTCATGCAAGCTCAGATTATTCCGAAATTGAGCGGGACTTTAACGTTTGAACTGCTCCTTGGTTCTTCGATACCGATGCACGAAATCGGATGAACTTTCAGTCAATTTACCAACTGGCGGAAGTTGCAAAAGAGAAAGCGGCTAAAGAACTACGTGAATTCAAGCCCTTCCATTTACCTAAACGCAGTCGTCAGGATGTTTTCGAAAGTGAAACTTGCGTAGAGAGACCATTTACATATCACTTGAGAAATACTCGTCATTAGAACCAAACCGCTCAGAATTGAATCGTGCGTTTGCCGCAATGATCACTACCAATCGATGTTGATGTTTAGAATCAGTTCAAGAGTTGTTCAAGTGCCCATTGAACATGCTCTCGTACTAATTCTGATTCATGGTATTGACGCGTCTTGAGCACTCGAATTGATGATTCGGAAGGTTTTGAATTTCCCAGTGCGACTGCAATATTTCTTAGCCACCGATCATAACCGAGGCGACGAATGGCTGAGTTTTGGGTTTTTTCGAGGAACTCCTTTTTTGACCACATGAACAATTCGCTCAGTTGACTTGAATCCAAACCATGCCTGACTCGAAAACCAGGTTCATCAGAAACTGAAGCAAATCGATTCCAGGGGCAAACTACCTGGCAGTCGTCACATCCAAAAATTCGATTCCCGATGGCACGTCGATACTCGATTGGAATGGAACCTTTGAATTCAATCGTCAGATAGGAAATACATTTTCGTGCATCGACAACATAGGGCTCTACGATCGCTTGAGTGGGACAGATATTGATGCAGGCAGAGCAAAGGCCACAGTGATCTTTCTCCGGTTGGTCCACAGGTAACGGTAAATCAGTGTAGAGCTCACCCAAGAAAAACCACGAGCCCGCTTTCCGATTCAAAAGGTTGGAGTGCTTACCGGTCCAGCCTAGTCCAGCTTTCTGAGCGATGGGTTTTTCCATCACGGGTGCGCTGTCAGCAAATGCGCGGTAGCCGAATTCTCCTACTTCATCTTGAATTCGATAGGCGAGTTTCTGTAGCCTTTTTCGAATCAGTTTGTGGTAGTCGGCACCGGTTGCATATCGAGAAATAAATCCCAGCGTTGGATCATCCAACGTCTCATTGATGTCTTTCACATCAGCAGGCCAATAGTCCATACGGGCAGAAATGATGCGAACCGTACCTGGAATCAGTAATTCTGCACGAGTTCGCTTCTTCCCATGTTTACTCATGTAGTCAAGTTCACCATGCAGTCCTTTGTCAATCCATTGATTTAGATAGTTTTCTGCTTGTGTGAGATCCGTATCGGCGATACCAACCTGTTGAAAACCAAGTTCTCTACCCCAGAGCTTGATGGAATTTGCAAGTTTTCCCAAGTTGATTTCGGAAAATTGCATGGTACGCTAAACTGACTTTGTAGAGCCCGCTCTTGGCGAACGTCAAGCGGCTGGTGAACCAATTGAATTATCGCCACTTGAGTTCACAATTCCTAACTCACTCAGAATTTCGTCTTTGTGTTCATTCAGTGTCGTTGGACGCAGTCGGATAGGTAAATTCTGTCCGCCATGACGCACAGGATGCGCAAACGTATGAGTTATCGATTGTCCTGGTAATTCAAGAGGTTGAACCCATTGCAGGTCAACCACCTGAGGATCTTTTAATACTTCGCTGTACTTGTCGATTGGTGCAGCTGGTACGCCAGCCTTGCTAAACAAGTCATACCAGAAACTCGCACTATTGCTAGCGAATTCACCTTCCAGAATTTCTGACAATTGAGATTGGTATTTTGCCCGGGTAGCGGTACTGGAGAATCGTTCATCATCAATCAGATCAGAACGTCCAATTTTTCTGCAAACGATCTCAAACAGTCTCTGGTTTCCCGCAGCCAAAACGAAATACTCGTCTGCAGCTTTGAACGCCTGATAGGGTGCATTTCTCGGATGTCGCGATCCAATCGGTTGCGGGTCATTTCCTGTTCCTAAGAATTCGCCAACTTGCAAAGGAGCCATTCCAAAGCTGCAGCCCAACATGGATGCGTCAATATGTCGTCCCTGGCCCGTGAACAGGCGCTCGAACAGGGCTGCCGCGATGTGAAAGGAGGAATGTAAACCAGTACCGAAATCTCTGAGTGGAACGCCACATTTAACAGGTGCCTGACCAATTTCACCGGTAACGCTCATAATGCCAGAAATAGCCTGCATCTTTACATCAAACGCACCTTCCTGAGCTCGCTGTCCAGTCTGTCCAAATGCCGAGATAGAACAGTAGACAAGCAACGGATTGACCTGAGATACTTCAGCATAGCCCAGACCTAGTTGATCCATGACTCCAGGACGGTTATTTTCGACCAGTACATCTGCGTCTCGAATCAGTTTCAAGGCTATCTCCTGGGCTTCAGGGCTTTTCAAATCCAGTGCAATTGATCGCTTGTTTCGATTGACTGAAGCAAAATTTTAGCTGAATCCATTGGTAATGGGCGGCCACTGACGCATGGCATCACCTGACGGTGGTTCAATTTTGATCATATCTACGCCAAGATTCCCAAGCAACATGGTACAAAAGGGTTTTACTGCAATTTGACAGATTTCTATGACCCTGATTTTTGAAAGTGGCAAAGCTGAGTTTGAGCCACTGTTTTTGAAATTGTCGTATTCAGATAAGTTTGATATTTCAATAGATTTTTCAAATTGTGGTTTTCTGAATATGAACTTTGAAGTTCTGCTATGGCAAATTCCGAAAATTAGCACTGATTGCGTTGAATGCAGCAAAGCAGGGCACCTTGGTATGACTACGATGCTTTTGTGTCATTGCCCGCGAGCGCATTTTAGATGTTTCGCAATGCTTCAGACTATAAAAAACCAAAGCGAGCGAATGCACGAACTCAGATCTACTTTATCATACGAAACGAGGAGCGCTACTAGTTGAGCAGCTTGCGCATCGTTATCGTATCCAAATGTATCGAGGATTTGCAAATTGAATTGTGTTATTGGAATGGCATCATGTTTTTGAAGCAATTGAAAAGGGTAGCAGTCAACTACTATACAATCAACCTACGTACCAAAAAATGGAAGGGTTGGTACACACTTGACAGGCAGTCAATGAAAATAGGAGATTCAAGATGAAATTCAATAAACTTACGGTTGCAATTATTGCAGCCACGATGACAGTTTTGCTGTCGGTATCCATCGCAAAAGCGGATTCGGTAAAAATCGGTTTTCTAGGTGGTTTTACTGGCCCTATTGAATCAATAACACCTCCGGTTCAGAAAGGAACTGACTTAGCGGTTTCTGAAGTGAATTCAGCTGGCGGTGTGAACGGTTCGTCCATCGAGATTGTTGCTGGTGACACGACCTGTGTGGATGCAACAGAAGCCGCCAACGCAGCGGACCGACTGGTAAATTCCGAAGGTGTAGCTGCAATCGTGGGCGCTTTGTGCTCAGGATCGACAATTTCAGCTGCGAATAATGCTGCTATTCCAGCAGGGGTCGTAATGGTATCACCTGCGTCGACGAGTCCAGCAGTTTCAAGCATAGATGACAATGACCTCGTTTTTCGAACGGTCCCCTCTGATTCGTATCAGGGAGAATCAATGGCAAAACTGTTGCTGGCTAAGGATATCAATACCATTGCTGTAACTTACATCAATAACGACTATGGAAAGGGCTTTGCTGAAGCCTTGGAAGACGCCTACTCTGAGATGGGTGGTACAGTAGCGGCAAATGAAGCGCATGAAGATGGTAAGGCGGACTATCGTGCCGAAATTGGTTCACTGGCATCCAGTGGAGCGGAGCACTTGGTTGTTCTTGCGTATGCCGATGGATCAGGTCAGACCATTGTTCGACAGGCCATTGAAGGCGGAGATTTTTCAAATTTCATCGGCGGTGACGGCATGCCTACACAGTCGTTTATCGATGGAGTTGGCGCGGAAGCACTTGAAGGTACGATCATCACGAGTGCTGGTGCACTAGCGGGAACGGGTCTCGACCGATTTACCGCTATTCGAGAAGGTGCTGGCGTAGAAGATAGTGTATATATGGCTCAATCCTATGACGCTGCCTTTTTGCTAGCGCTTGCAATGCAGCAGAAAGGTTCAAACGACCGCGATGGGATGTCAGCCGCATTACGGGCAGTCGCCAGTCCTCCCGGGGAAGTCATTTATCCGGGTGATTGGGCGAAAGCGGTAGAAATTTTGTCCGGTGGAGGTGAGGTCAACTACGAAGGTGCGACAGGCAGCCATGATTTCAATGAGAATGGCGACGTAGCAGGCATCATCAATGAGAATGTGGTCCAAGGCGGAAAAATTATTGTGGTTGGAGAGATTAAGTAACTCTAATTTCACAATCGGTGGTCGTGGCTTACTCACAAGTGCATGTTAATCCCGACACGAGTGTTGCGAGCACTTGACACTTTGAATGATCCGAAAGATGCCTGGAAAACTTGTTCCAGGCATCTATTTGCGGATAAGGTACAGGATTTTTTCCGAAATTTACATTCCTACGCTAATCATCGGGTTCTTATCCGCAGGCAGCGAGTGCTGGATTTGATCGAGACAGCCGAATATCAGAGGAAGAAGAGGTTGTAGAAGTTGTAAAGGTGCTGCACCAGCGACACCTTCCGCCCAATAAGGGTACAAAATTCAAATTGATCATGAAATATTTTTACGAATTAGGTTGACGAGTCAGATCCTATCTTTCTAACTCAGGAAAGACGCTCTAAAAGTTACAAGAACTGACAGTTGATGCAGCGTTTCGATCAGTTGAACAAGATTGCAATAAAACCACTGATTTGATATTTACTGAAGTAGCAACAAGTGGCTATAATTGTTTCTATGAAATCTGTTGGAATTAAATTATTAAATAACCGAATAAGTGAGTACGTACGGCTAGCTGCAGCAGGGGAAACGATACTCATTACGGATCGAGACAGGGTTGTCGCGGAACTTGGCCCCCTTAGAGAAAGACGGACCCCTATATTGGAAGATGCTTTTCTGGCTGATGCTGTTCGAAACGGCCTGCTGTCGCCACCGACAATAGTTTACAAAAGTCCACCACCAGCTCCACCTCCACTCTATCCTTTAGAAAAGATATTAGAGCAGTTAGACGAAGATAGAAGTGACCGGTGATATATCTAGATACTTCTGTTGCTCTGGCTTTCTTAATGTCTGAAGACCGCCGACCCCCTGAAACGATTTGGGAAAATACATTAGTTTCAAGTCGACTAATGGAATACGAAACCTGGACTAGCTTGCACAGGCAAAGGCTTTCCGAGGTACTCAGCGAATCAACGCATGCACTGCTTGGACGGATTGCATTGCTTGAACTTTCCCCGTAGTACTGAGTCGTGCGCTGGAAGAATTTCCACAATCGGTACGAACGCTTGATGCACTACACCTCGCATCATGCACTTACTTGCTAGACCAGGGAAGGCAAGTATCACTCGCCAGCTACGACCAGAAAATGTGCGCTGTCGCAACTGAACTGAAAATACCGTTAATGAAATTGTGAATCTGCCAACCGAGGGATCTCGATATGGCGATGGGTCAATTGATTCGACCGATTCGTTCCGGAATCAGTCCATTTGGAACAAAGCGAAGTGCAAGGGTAATGGTCAAACCGATGAAGAAGACACGTGCCTGAAGTGCGCGGGCCATTAAATCATCAGGCGCTTGCCAGTCAAACCACAGACTTCCATACAAACGGACATTTTCAAACAAAAACAGCATGATGGGTTCTCCCATCAGCCATATGATGTAGACTGCAACCGCACCAAAAATTGCCCCCAGATTATTGGCAGCACCACCAACTAACACCATCACCCAGACCAGGAAGGTATGTTTGAGCGGTGTAAATCCAGATGGGTCAAAAATTCTTGAAAAACTGACTAGTGCTGCACCGCCAAATCCAATTAACCCTGACCCTAGTACAAACATTTGCAGACGACGTAAGTTAATGTCCTTGCCCATCGCTGCCGCGGCAATCTCGTCATCCCGAATGGCGCGCATCATGCGTCCCCACGGCGCATGGTATGCTCGTTGAAGCAAGACGAACAGGATTGTCACCAGAATTGCGGTTAGTGCCAGGTAAGCTGCTCGCGCAGCGACAAAGCCAATATCATTCGGTGTTGGCACCGGCCACGGCAGCGGAGAAACCGTTAGTGTACCACGCGTCAGCCAGTCGGCATTTTTAAGAATCGCTTTGATGATTTCTGCAATTCCAAGTGTCGCAATAGCCAGGTAATCCGCACGCAAACCCAGACAAGCTTTACCAATCCAGTAAGCCACAAAAGCAGCAGCCAATCCGCCTGCGACCCAGCCTAGCATAACTGGTAATCCTAAGCCACCAATAAATCCAGATTCGCGTTCAATCAGCCTCGCAACCGGAACAAGCTGGTTATTAAAAACAAAGAACGCAATGACCAAGGAAATCAGGATAAGAATGACTTTCAGTTTGCCTCGAATGCCAATGCGATGTATCTGTGTGATACCGATGACAACTGCTACAACCACCAACATTTCAATTAAAAATTCACCGAGTGCCGCTGCGCCTTCAGAGCCCCAAAATTCATGGTTGACCGGAAATGCAATCAGCATGGTCGCGTATCCACCAATTGCAACAAACCCCATTCCACCTGCATTGAATAGCCCGGCATATCCCCACTGGATCGTGAGTCCAAGCGCCAATATTGCATAGCAGGCCGCTTCTGCCAGCATTCTCAATGCATAGGCATCACCAAAAACAAATACGATCAGCGCTATTGCCACGCCGACTAAAGCGAATAGTAGATACTCCCTTTGGTATCGACGAAAGTTCATATGATCTGGCCTCGAAAGATTCCAGTTGGTCGCCAAATCAGTACTGCAATCAAAATGGCGAAAGGTACGATAATTTTGTACTCAGTGGGCACAAAATTGAGACGGCTTGGAATTTCAATCCAGTCCGGAAAGTACTCAGCAAACGGTCGCAATAGCACCGACCAGTTGAACACGGCAAGAGTTTCCGAAAATCCGACCAAGAAACCACCGGAAATCGCGCCATAAGGCCGGCCAATCCCACCAACGATCGCTGCAGCAAAAATAGGTAGTAGAAGATTGAAACTGAGGTCCGGCTTTAGTACGACATCAAGTGCCAGTAATGTTCCGGCAATCGCAGCTAGAGTTCCGGCAATGATCCATGTTGCCTGAACCACTTTGTCCGTATTGATTCCAGAGACCAGTGCCAATTCCGAGTTGTCCGACATAGCTCGCATCGCTTTACCCATTCGTGTGCGATTTAAAAATTGATGCAGACTGACAATGCAAATGACCGTGGTTATTAAGAGTAGAACTTGAGGTTCAGAGATGATGAGGTCTCGGGTTGTTGTCTCAAACGGCACATCAATTCGGAATATGTCCTTGTTCTGTTCGGTAAAGAAGGTACGCGGCGAAGTGCCAGCAAAAAGACGAATTACACCATGTAGCATTAATGTGACCCCTAGTGATGCAACCAATAGCATGACAGGTCTGACATTGCGTCTTCTTAAGGGGCGGTAAAACATGAAGTCGATACTCATGGCAAAGGCTACGAGAAACAGTATCGACAAGGGCAAAACGACAAAGCCTGTTGGAAGCCCAATAGTCGACCCGAGGCTCGGCATGAGTGCAGCGAATACAAATGACAGGTATGCACCTGTGGTCATCAGGTCTGCGTGGGAAAAATTGGCGAATCTAAGAATGCCGAATACCAGCGTTACACCGATTGCTCCAAGTGCGTAAATTGACCCGATAATTGAGCCAGAAATCAGCACTTTGTTAATGAAGAAAATAAGTTCGTTCACTGACTTCTAACCACCAAGAAAACTTTTCGCGACCTCTCGGTCGTTCAGTAGATTTTTTCCGCTGTCAGTGAACAGGTTTTTTCCAGAAGCCAGTACAAAACCAATGTCTGCGATTTCCAGTGCGCGCTTGGCATTTTGTTCGACAATCAGAACACCGACACCCGATCTGGCAATCGTCAAAATTCGGTTGACTATTTCGCTTACGAAAGCGGGGGATAGACCTACTGTCGGTTCGTCCAGCAGCAAAAGGCGCGGACTGACCATTAAGGCGCGCGCAATTGCTACCATTTGACGTTGACCGCCGGACAGCTGGCCGGCGACATCATCAGCTTTTTGGGCGAGCGGTGGGAAAAGCTCAAACATATTATCAATTACTGATGAAAATTTGTCTTTTCTGATGAAAGCGCCCATTTCCAAATTCTCTCGAACTGTCAATGAAGGAAAAACGTTTCTCTCCTGCGGTACGTAACCGATACCGAGTCTCACGCGTCGGTCGGGTGGTACGTTGGTGATGTCTTTCCCTTCCAGTTGCACACTACCCTCGCTGACTCTGACTAAGCCGAAAATACTCTTCAGTGCAGTGGTTTTTCCAGCACCGTTGGGGCCGACAATCACACCGATATCGCCGCTGCCGATCGCGAAATTGACTCCCCGGAGAACGGGTTCACCACCGTATCCGGCTACCAGATTTTTTGCATTGATCAGCAACGAAATGTGTGTGCGTTAATCGGAGTTAGAATGTCTGCCAAAGTAGGCATCAACAACCTCTGGATTGTTCAGGACTTCTTCAGCTGTCCCTTCAACCGAAACCTGGCCTTCGACCAGTACGGTGACTTTGTGACAAAGCCTGGAAATAAACTGCATGTTGTGTTCGATTATGAAAAAAGTTTTGCCCATCTCTTCGTTAAGTCGAATGACAGTGTCCGCCCATCGGTTTAGCAGTGTGTGGTTGACTCCAGCTCCCAACTCGTCTAGTAGCACGATTTTCGAATCCACCATGAGAGTTCGGCCCAGTTCCAACAGTTTCTTCTGGCCTCCAGACAAATTTCCAGCCAACTCATTTCTGACGTGAGACATCCCAAGGAAGTCCAGTATCTCCAAGGCTCTTTCCCTGTTTTTGTTTTCGTCAGATCGGAACACCCTTTGGCGGAATAGAGCATTGAGCAGTCTTTCCCCTGTTTGTAATGGAGGAACCATCAACAAATTCTCAATCGTTGACATGTTTGAAAACTCGCGCGGAATCTGAAATGTTCTAAGCAGACCCAGTCTGCACACCTGATAGGCGGGCAGCCCTGTAATATCAACATCATTGAGTTGAATACTACCTCTGTCGGGTGGATAAACGCCTGCAACAATGTTGAACAGCGTTGATTTTCCGGCACCATTCGGCCCAATGAGACCTGAAATCACACCGGTTTCAAGTTCAATATTGCAATCCCTGACTGCAATCAATCCGTTAAAACTCTTGGTTACATTTTGAATCTTGAGGATTGCGGACATGATAATTAGGGTGAGAAAATTGAGGGCTCAAATCCAGTTTGAACTCAGAAATTCGCAGGGCTAGTCGGGCGAGATTAGCAATTTGCATATAATTTTCGGGAACCGTTGCCAGCTACGGTGAGCGCCAATCTTACCCCTCCAATCCTATTAGGTTTAATGGATAAACTATCAGAACAAAAGCTTTTTTTAGCAGTCCTATCGAACCCATTGAATTAAAACTGAATTCTGTTATTCAGTTCGATTGTCACAAAAATGTCAGTTGCTTCAATGCATGCTGTCGTAATATCGATATTGTAATGACTCCCTATGATATCGTTCGGCTAAAATTACGCTTTGGCTTGCTGTCGCACGAATTTGTCAGCACTTACACCACCCCGTGTCCGATGGATCATCACGACATGCCAGGGTTTAAACTGAACACCAAACCCGGTACAACCGAGTGCGTCTTTCTCTCTGAGGAAGGCTGCACAGTTTATGAGGATCGACCAGCAGCTTGTCGCTATTACGCGCTCGGCAGTATGGGTGTCCGTAAAAAGGACGCATCACAGGTTGAAGAGATTTATTTTCTTGTCAAAGAAGATCATTGCCGCGGCCACGAAGAACCACGCACAATTTCGGTTGCAGATTATCGTGTAGAGCAGGGTGTTGACGTTTATGATGAAAAGAATCGAGAAAGGCGTGACGTTGTGCTGAAAAAGCGCTGTAGCGGACCGACCGTTAGTCGTCCAAGTGATTGAAGCAAGCAGTTGTTTGATATGTACAGTTATGATCTGGATAGTTTCCGGGAGTTCATTCAGACGGAAGGATTTTTGGAAATCTACGATATCTCTTCCGACCAGATGTCGACCTTGGTGAGGGATGAAGATAAATTGCTGAAATTTTCAATGCAGTTTCTCAAACAGGTGCTGTACGGCGAAATGACCATACCGATGAAACCTGATACAAGAGAGAAACGAATTCGGAGAATTCGAGAGCGAATAAAGGCCGACGAGGAGCAGACATCATTAGAACTCAATTGACAGATTTATCACATTTGGAATCCCAGACGATTCGAATTGCGATAGTTTCGGACACTCACAGTTTTATAGACCCTAGAATTCTGGATCTGGTTTCGACTTGCCATGCAGCGATTCATGCTGGCGATATTGGTTCCAGCGACGTGCTCGAATCACTGAAACTGCAATCTGACCTGGTGTTTGCAGTCACCGGTAACAATGATGTTGAGTTCAAGTGGGAGCCGTCTGAAGTGGAGGTTCTAAACTCGCTTTCAGATAGACAGACCATCGTACTGTCTGGTGGAAAAATTTCAGTTGAACACGGACATACCGTGCGCGATACGCACCGATATCACGAAGTATTGAGAAAGCGATATCCAGACAGTCGCGCGGTCGTTTACGGGCATACACATGAGAGAGTGGTTGACCAGAGTGAGACTCCCTGGGTGCTGAATCCGGGAGCCGCAGGAAGAAACAGGACTCGCGGTGGTCCCTCATGCTTGATTCTGGAGGCTGAGCGGCAAAACTGGTCAGTAACCGAGCATTGCTTTCAGTCTGGTTGATTTAATCAGACAGTCTATGGTCCAGATAGATTTGCATCAAGCGTTTTTTGACGCAATAATTGAACAAATGATTAGGCGCGGCTTCCCTGCACGCAAGCCAGATAGGCATGCATGATTTGGGATGGATCATTCATCAACCGCTGCTTCCATACCCCCAGTCTCACGCCGGTTTGCACCAGCCCTCTCAGTATGCCGACATGCTGAGTGAGCCCGATAGCCAATGCGCCAATCAGTACATCATCTCTAAATTCAAGTCGCAGATATCGATTGTATGCCTGGTCTTCTGAAGCTACCCGTTCGCCACCATCGACACCGTCCCAAAGTCCGAAGGAACTGGTAATCAGGCCAAGGGTGTTCAGAACATTCATGGATAAACTGCCGCCATAAGGCACAGTCTCTCCAGCCATTTGGTTGCCTGCAATTCGACCATGTTCACTGGCGGTCGGTTGAATTGCGTGAACTTGTTGTTCGCCAGTACTCAGGTCTGGGCCTTGTGCAACATCTCCCGCTGCATAGATGCCTTCAATGTTGGTTTGCAGGTGATTGTCAACCAGAATGCCGTGATCGGTATTGATTCCGCTACCCGCGAGAAAGTCGGTATTTGAGCGTACACCTGCGGCGCACACAATATGGTCCGCTGCGATGCTGGTACCATCACCAAGAGTAATCTCTAGTGCTCCGTCTTTCTCCTCGACTGCTATTGCTTCGGCACCTGTTCTAACTTTAACTCCTTTGGCCTCACACCAGGTCTTGATCATGCGTCCACCGGGATCATCCATCATGCGTGCCAACATACGGTCGGCTAATTCAATGACTGTCAGGTCAAGTTTCATTTCGACCAGTGCCTGCAATACAATGCAGCCAATGAATCCAGCCCCAAGCAATACCACGCGATCACCAGCGTTGACGTCATGAAGCAGTTTGTGTGCGTCGGACAAGGTCCAGCAATTATGCACGCGTGGCGAATCCATACCGCTAATTGGAGGGCGGATGGCACTTGCGCCGGTTGCAAGCAGCAGTCGGTCGTAGGCGACACTTTCTCCATTGCTGAGCGAAACGGATTTGTCTGCCGGTGCGACTGCAGTGACAGACTCGTTGCGAATGTCAATTTCCAGGTCGGAAAAGTGATTTTCTGCATGGCGAAGATACGTTCCATCTTCTGCGACATCACCAGCCAAAAAGTAAGGAATGGCCATTCGCGAATAAGCCGGATAAGGCTCATTACCGATGATGGTGATCGAGTCGACTTGTGATTTTCTTCTGAGCGTTTCCGCTGCGATGACACCTGCGGGACCGGCTCCGACAATGACGTGATGCACTTTTTCTACCGTATTTCTGTGGTTAACGAGGCTGCTCAGGCATGCGCTTCTAGAGCAGAATCTCGCATTTTTGAGTAACCCGTCCAATCAGAATCGACATAAACGATTGCACCAGTTGGGCAAGCTTCAGCACACTGAGGATCGCCGCCACACAAATCGCATTTCATCACCTTGCCAGTACTGGAGTTGTAGTTGACCGTACCAAACGGGCAGGCGATTGTACAGACCTTGCAGCCAACACAGATGGAGTCGCTGACTTCCTTGGCACCTGTGTTCGGATTTATCGTGATGGCTTCAACCGGGCAGGCATGCAGACACCAGGCTTCTTCACATTGAGTGCAGGTATAGGGGACTGTCGTTAATCCGTGTTCAAATTCAAACACTTTAATTCTGGATTTGGCCGGATTAAACAGACCCTCATTTTCAAAAGAACAGGCGAGTTCACACTGTAAGCAACTCGTGCATTTTGCCGGGTCGATAAGTAGAGACTTATACATCGGTTTTTCTTTCTCCTCTGTCTGCATCCATTGGTGGTATATGCAGACGCTCTTGCAAAATCGTTATTGGAATTGGGTTAAATTATTTTAGCAAATGGGCGTCATTTTAATATTGGTGATTTTATTGTTGTTTGCTCAATGGCACCGATACTGTATTTGCTGGGTAAGGTTTCATACTCGTACATTTTGAAAAGAGTGAAACGACAGGCGACGAGTTGTCTGCACCACTCTAAGCACGATCAAATCAACTCAAGGAAATCACTGCTTTGAATGTTTCAATTTGGATGTCGGTGGTACTAAGAATCCAACATAATTTTGTAAAAAATCGTTTAATATTGAACAACATTTTGAATTTCTAAGGAATTATTGTTATGGCAAGCGATCAACACTCAGGAAACGTTTTGCGAGGTGATTGGCCAGCCTTCAGCGAGGAGGAATATCAGACTCGAATTGACTTGGCTGCATGTCATCATTTGGCAGATTTGAACGGATTTAGCGATATCGTCTGGAACCATATCAGTGCACGGGTACCCGGTGAACCTAACCGCTTTCTGATCAACATGTTTGGATTGCGGTTTGACGAAGTTACAGCCTCTAATCTCGTGACTTTGGATGAGAACTGTGAAGTCGTCGTTCCGCCACGATCTTCCGATGGGGAAATCCTTGACACCAGTGGAATGAATTTCACCGGCTTTGTCATACATAGTGCGATTTACAACGCCAGAGAGGATGTCAACTGCATCATGCATTCACACCCTCGGGCAGGGGTAGCGGTTTCTGCTCTTGAAGAAGGATTCGTACCTTTGATTCAGGACGCATTTCAGTTCTATAACCGGATTTCGTATCATGAATACGAAGGTCTTTCTCTGGACTTGGATGAAAGGGAACGTCTGGCAGCCAGTCTCGGTGACAATCCAGTCATGATCATGCGAAATCATGGACTATTGACTACCGGTGCAACTGTAGCTCAAGCCTACACCAGAATGTACTATCTGGAATTGTCTTGTCAGGCACAGCTGGATACCTTATCGATGGGCCGTCCAATTCATCTGCCTTCCGAAACCGTGCTGGAGAAAGCAGCCGAACAATACGAGCGCATGTCGCCATCAGGCACACACGAGTGGCCGGCATTATTGAGGATGCTCGACGAAATCGATACAAGTTATCGAACCTGATTTCTGCGTTAATTTGCTGGTTTGAAATTGGTTTCATTGAATCAGTCAACCGATTCTTTCCTCTCAGTAGAACAGGTTCAAAGCTACTGGAACGATGGGGTTGTTTACCCCTTGACCGCAATAAGTGAGCGGGACGCAACAGATCTGATTCCTCGTTTCACAGAATTGCGAGATCGAATGGATGGATGGGTGAACTGTAAGCAGTTGCTGAAAGTTCATCTTGTATCAAGGTGGGTGTACGATCTAGCCAGTAGCAAGAGAGTGCTCGATGCCGTAGAAGGTGTTCTCGGACCCAATATTCTGCTGTGGGGCGCAACATTCTTTGCCAAGAAACCGAATCATACCTTTCATGTCGGCTGGCACCAGGATTTGCTCTATTGGGGACTTAAGCCGGCGGATGGAGTCCTGACAGTGTGGCTTGGTCTTACCAATGCGAGTTCCGATAACGGAGCGATGCAGGTTATTCGGGGAAGTCACACCGATGGGATTCGAAATCACGACAATCATTTTGATGCAAATAATATGTTGATGAGCTCGCAAAACTGCGAACCGACCGAAGAAGACTGGCAAAACAGAACAACCTGCGAGTTGCGTCCCGGTCAATTTTCAATACATCATGGTATGGCGTTGCATGGTTCTGGTCCAAACCTATCAGACCGGCCGCGAATCGGGTTATCGATCAATTACATTTCTACCGAAGTCGTACAGCAAAGAAACGCTGGGCGTGATACGGCGATGCTGGTTCGAGGGGTTGATCATTACGGGCACTTTGAACTTGAGAGCCCTCCTGAGTCCGATTTTTCTGAGGCTGCAATCAACCAATACCGTAAATCCATTGTTGCACCTTCAGGACTGGCAACTCTCGATGATGTGCCAACTTCATTGGTTAATCTTGAAAGAATAGTTTAAACGGAGACAAACAATTGAAATCTCATACTCAGGTTGTTATCGTCGGTGGTGGCGCAATGGGCGTTGGTCTCGCCTACCATCTCCCGAAAGAGGGCTGGAATGATGTTGTTTTAATCGATAAGGGCGAGCTGACTTCCGGTTCAACCTGGCACGCTGCGGGTCTAATACCTAATTTTATTGGCAGCTTAAATATGGCCAAAGCTCATGCATACGGTGTAGAACTCTACGCCAAGCTTGAGGAGGAAACCGGATACGCGACGGGCTGGCATGGTTGCGGCGCCCTACGCCTTGCGATTACGGATGGCGATGTGGATTGGTTCAGGTATGTGAAGGGAATCCTCGACTATCTCGGTGTCGAATGTTACTTGGTAGGACACGCCGAAATGCGAGAAATCCATCCACTGATCAATGTAGATAACGTGAAAATGGGATTTTATACGCCCAACGATGGGCATACAGATCCCGCTAGTAGCACCAACTCTATGGCAGTAGGTGCCCGCAATCAGGGAGTCGAAATTGTCAGACGGAATCGTGTTACAGGTATTGAGCGAACCTCTGGTGGGGAATGGCGCGTCGATACCGAACAGGGTTCAATCACTTGTGAACATGTTGTCAATGCCGCTGGCAGTTTCGCCGACCAGGTTGCTCAAATGACAGGAATTAGGTTGCCCATTATCAACATGGAGCACCAGTACCTGGTTACTGAGAATTTGCCTGAAATACAAGCGCTTGAGAAAGAACCACCCGTTGTGCGCGACCCCATCGCGTCCTGCTATATACGACAGGAGCAACAGGGCATATTGGTGGGTCCTTACGAGACTGCAAATGCCGTTGCTTGGGGAGTGGATGGAATCAACTGGGATTTCGACATGGAGCTTCTACCGGAATCGCTGGAGCGTTTGGAGACGAGTCTACTGCTTGCATCCGAACGGATTCCTGCTTTTGCAAATGCTGGCCTGAAGCGTGTGGTGAACGGTCCGATTACGCATACGCCGGATGGAAGCTACTTGATGGGTCCTGCTGGAGGATTGCAGAACTATTGGCTGTGTTGCGGTGCTTCGATTGGCATTACTCAGGGGCCGGGTGCCGGAAAGTACCTGGCGCAATGGATGGTTCATGGTCAGACCGACATTAATGTGCGTGAAATGGACCCACGCCGATATGGAGAGTACGCGAATTTACCCAATCAGTTTGTGGTTGATAAGTCGATAGATGAATATCAGGAGATGTATCAGACGCATTACCCCGGAGAGTTTCGAGACGCTGGACGCCCAATCAAGAAGACGCCGATTTACGAGAAGTTGAAAGCCAAAGGCGCCATTTATGCTGAAATTTACGGTTGGGAACGACCAAAGTGGTTTGCACCTCACGGCGTTGAAGAAATTTATGGATTTCGTCGAACGAATGCTTTTGAGCATGTGGCAAAAGAATGTGAGTGTGTTGCAGAGCGAGTGGGTTTGGCGGACCTGACTGCATTCGCCAAGTACATGGTTACTGGAACTGATGCTGAGGGATTTCTTAACAGGGTTGGTGCGAATCGGGTTGCTCGAAAGACGGGAGGCATCACGCTTACACACATGCTTACCGACCTCGGTGGGATTGAGGGTGAAATGGCAATCACCCGACTGGCAGACGATCGGTTTTTTCTAACTTCTGCGATTGTGGCACAGCAGCACGATTATGACTGGTTGACTCAACATATTGCAGAGGGAGAGAGTGTTCAGGTCGACGATATCACTGATCAAATGGGTATGCTGGCTGTAGCTGGTCCAAAATCTCGCGATTTACTGACCAAACTGACCGATATGAATCTTGGCAATGAAGAATTTCGGTGGCTGAGTGGAAAGGAGATCGTAGTTGCAGGCGTATCAGTGATCGCACTTCGAGTTTCGTATGTTGGTGAACTGGGTTGGGAACTCTATCATCCGATCAATTCGATGAGTGAGTTAGCTTCGGCACTTGAATCATCGGGTGAGGAGTTTGGTGTCGGCTGGTTTGGTTCCTACGCAGTTAATTGCATGCGGCTTGAGAAGGGATACAAGGGTTGGGGCAGTGAATTGACAACCGAGATAACTCCGGTTGAGGCGGATATTGAACGATTCGTCGACTTCGACAGCGAATTCATTGGTAAGAACAGCGTGGTTGAACGTAAGAAAGAGGATATTTCAACCAAACTCGTTCTAGTGTCAGTCGATGTGAACGATGCTGATTGCCTCGGCAATGAACCCGCGCTTGACGGAGACCGTCCGATGGGTATCGTTTGCAGCGGCGGCTACGGTCACCGTACAGGAGCCAGTCTGGCATTCGTTTATGTCGAGCCGCAGTTCAGCAATCCAGGTGCAAGGTTTGAAATTCCAATTATGGGTGTGAGAAGAGCTGCAACAGTACTTGCTCAGCCGCCTTATGATCCGCAAAATCAGCGACTTAGAGCTTAGCGAAGTATAAGTTATTGGTGAAGTGCTGCTCGACTAACCCGTACCTATTAAGCAGCGTGAAATTTGTGGTGACTAAGCAACGCCAACCTCTTCTTCCAGTGCCCGCCCTCGGCCGAATTCTGCTCTACGTCCGCGACATTGACGTCGTTGCCGAATTCTACGTGCGCCATTTTGGTTTCCGAATTCACAGAAAAGAAGGTGATCGCGTCGTCGAATTGGAAAGTTACGCCGATACCGGGACCAACATCATGCTTCATCCCCTAGGGCGTGGGCGCAGAGGTGGCCAGTCAGTTGCCAAGCTGATATTTGATGTACAGGATGTTGAAGCATTCTGTACCCAAGCTGCTGAACACGGACTCCTTTTCGGTAGCGTGCACAAGGCCGACGGCTACGTATTCGCCAATGCCAAGGACCCGGCGGGCAATGCCATTTCCATATCGAGCCGGGTTTACAGATGATTCGACTTTAGAACATTGTAAGTCGTTGTATTCAGGCAGTTTATTGCCCGACAGTAAACGCCACTAAACTAGCATCGGTTATGGCGGAGAGGGAGGGATTTGAACCCTCGGTACGCTATTCACGCACACACGCTTTCCAGGCGTGCACCTTAAGCCACTCGGTCACCTCTCCAAATTTGATGCCTAGTAAAAGCAACCTGGGTAGACAGGCGTTATTACGCTAGCGCCGGTCAGATTGAAAGCGGGCTAGATTATATGCGCACCGCGGATGCTGAAAAGTGGCTGTGAGCCCATCACTGAGACCGATTTCGAGCCTGCTTCGACCACAGTCGTTTATTGCTGTGCACCTTGCAGCAGCCAATCTGAATTTTCAATTGAGCTGAGGGCAAGAGAAATGTTCACACACAAGGAAGACTTGCCGCCGCCATACACGACACCCTTGGTTGGTGCAATGTCATCATAATCTCTACCTACAGATACTCTTATGTATCTGTTATCAGCGACTAAATTGTGCGTAGCATCAATTCCGATCCAACCCAGATCAGGAAGGAAAAATTCGCACCAGGCGTGACTGACACCATCAGTGATGATTTGCCCATCCTCTGGATACAGATGCAAGTAACCGGATACGTAGCGGCTGGGGATGCCCCATTTTCGCCCGATCGCAAGAAGAATATGCGTGTAATCCTGACAAACCCCACTCCTCTGCTCAAGGCAATCTTCCATTCTGGAATTGACCTCAGTGCTCCCGGGTTCATAGCGCAAAAATTGATTGATGATTTTCGCGGCCGCTTTCAGAGAGACGTAAGGGTTGTCCAAGGCTCGAATATCAGATTCCGCCATAAAGTTTTTCAATTGTGGACAGTCGTAAACCCTCTTGCTCGGCGAAAGAAAGTCCCAATATTGAATGCGATCAACGAATTGATTCAGTTTTTCCCAGGACGATTGATCAAAAGCATTCAGTGTAGCAATCGAATTTTGAATCATCACTTCAGCTTTGGATGTTATGCACAGGGACGATCGATTAATCGATTGAATGTCCAGCAGATGGCATCTGTTGCCAAAAGAATCGACGACTAAAACGGGATTTGCAATCGGCTCAATTTCAATGTAAAAATTTAGCACCTGCTGATGTGCATCGCTGAGAGGCTCAAGATGAAGCAGCATGGTTGCTCTACTGATTGGGAATTCATAGCTGAAATTAGTTTCATGCTGGATTTGAAAATAGTTGCAGTCGAGTCCTTTCATTCTGCAGAAGGTCCTTTTAATCAATTGAAGAAGTAGGCAGATGCGATTTCGTTATAAGTTTCTCGATTTGATGACAGCAGATTTTGCAGAATTTCACAGATCTGAATGTCAGTCAGGGACCTGCTCCGCCAATTTTTCTTTATTGAGCGCAACTGAGATTTCAAGTCCTTGCTGATATCAGTTAACTCTACCCTTTCCTCACCGGCAGATATTGCTGCAAAGTGTTCGATTGTACGCTCAATCGAATAGTGAATTGAATGAGGATGAGCTGCATCTGTAATCAAGAATTCCAATACATGTCTTGGGTTTATTGAGAAAAGAGAGCGCTGCCGTCGATATGCTAGTCGGGCGTTGCATAATACCATCAGTGATATCCAAGTTGAATCCTGGTGATTGAATTCGGTAGAAAATATCTTGATTTGTGAGATAAGCAAAGCAGCAATCAGTTGTGTACGCTCAATAAAGCGCCCCATTTGAAGAAAGTGCCACCCGTCGTCTCGATACATACTGCTGTCGAGATAACCAGACAGGGTGCGCGCATTATTTTCCTGATTGGCATAAAAATTCTGAGGCTTGTTTGTCCAGATAAATTCGATTCGAGAGCTTCTCAGTTCTAGATAGGCAGAATTCAGATTAGTCCAAAACTGTCGCCCAACCACGTTTCGAATCTGTCGCGCATTTTCGCGTGCGAAATACATACTTGATCGGATCGAGTCACTATTCACCAATTCAAAAGTCAAATCATCGGCAAGGGTATATGCATCCATCAGCATGAAGTCTTCATTTTCCAGATTACTGGTAAGGTCACCACCTGCGGGTGAACGACCCATTGCCAGGTAAATGCGCCGCCAACTCAAGTCAATCTCTTCAACAGAGCGATCTTCCATCGCCTCGAATTGTGTGATGAGAAGACGAGCAGTATGCTCAGCCCGTTCAAGATACCGACTCATCCAGAAAAGTCCGTTCGCACTTCGAGCAAGCATGGCTGATTATTTTGAAAGAACCCACAAATCTTTGCCGCCGCCACCCTGACTCGAGTTAACGACAAGCGAGCCTTCTCTGAGTGCAACTCGACTGAATGCGCCGGGAACAATTCGGGTGTCTTCCGCCCTTAGTACAAAGGTGCGTAAGTCCACATGACGCGGTGCAACTCCGGACGCTGTAATGCAAGGTGAGCAAGACAACTCCAAAGTCGGCTGTGCAATGTAATTAGCTGGATTTTCTCGTAGAACCTCAGCGTAAGCAGCGCGCTCAGTTACTGTTGCATGTGGCCCTACCAGCATGCCATAACCACCCGATCCACCCACCGTTTTGACAACTAGTTTGTCGAGATTGTCAAGCACAAATTCAAGTTGTTCAGGATATCGGCACAAGTAAGTTTCAACGTTCGCCAAAATGGGTTCTTCGGCGAGATAGTATCGAATCATCTCAGGTACATACGCATAAACACTCTTGTCGTCAGCGACACCTGTTCCTGGCGAATTAACCAATGTAACATTACCCAATGCGTAGGCCGAGAAAAGGCCGGGTACACCCAGAAGAGAATCCTTTCGAAATACGAGTGGGTCAATAAAGTCGTCATCGACTCGTCGGTAAATGACGTCAACCTGACGTTGCCCGCGAGTGGTTCGCATAAACACTTTCCCTCTCCGAATTGAAAGGTCTTCACCCTGAACCAGTTCAATGCCCATTTCCCGAGCGAGAAACAGGTGTTCGTAGAATGCTGAGTTGTAGGTGCCGGGAGTTAGCAGTACAACACACGGATCATTGCTATTATTGGGTGACATTTCAACGAGTGTTTGTCGCAGTGCCTGGCCGTAGTGCTCAATCTTACGAACTCTATGTCGCCGAAAAAGATTTCTAATACTTGACTTGACTGCCTGACGATTGGCCAGCATGTAGGAAACACCCGATGGAACCCGAAGATTGTCTTCCAGCACCATAAACCCGTCGAAAGTTCTGACAATATCTGTTCCGCATATTGAGACGAATGAGCCGTGCGGATGTTGGATGTTGCGCATTTCAGGTCGATACTGAGGACAACCCAGCACAAGGTCTGTCGGAATGATGCCATCCGAAAGAATTTTTTTCGCACTATAGATATCGCCAAGAAACTGATTTAGGGCGTTGAGACGCTGGCGTAGTCCTTGGTCAAGAATTCGCCAGTCATTCGGAGTCAGAATTCGTGGCAGGAGGTCGATGGGAATTATTCGTTCTTGAGCACCGTCATCGCCGTATACAGCAAATGTGATTCCTTCGTGCAGAAAAAATCGCTCAGCATGATCCTGCATGGTTTGCATTTCTTCAACGCTAAATTCATTCAATGCCTCGTAGAGCATCTTGCAAGAGTTTCTCGGCGTTCCGTCTGGACGAAACATCTCATCGAAAAAGACATCTCCCACCGAGTAGCTCGAGAACAGGGAAGTTGGTTCAGAGGAACTCATCATTTCTGCCTTCAATTAACTAGGAAGTGTTTATACAACAAGATATTTTGATTGCAGTTTGAAATAACCGTAACGTTCGCCGTTTACAGCTCGCAGGTCGGAAAAATCAGTTTGGTCGGATCGTAGCTGATCTTGCGAAAGCATAAGTCGAGAACTCACAGTGAGTGAGTGGATGGGTTGTATAGTGCTGATCGTAGTTTGCCGTCCCTGGCCCATCGCCGATAATCCCTCAAATTGATTGATCAGGCATGTGAAGTTCCAGTTGGTCGGGGTGAGTGGATTCGAACCACCGGCCCCTGCCTCCCGAAGGCAGTGCTCTGCCAGACTGAGCTACACCCCGAAAATTGCCCTGATCAGTAGTCGCGGCTACAAACGAAATCCACCAGTTTATACAGTGCTTCCCGAAAAGGCGTTTCAGGCAGGAAATCGATACTCTGACTTGCGCGACTGCCATATTGGCGAGCAAGCCCGACAGTATATTCAAGCGCACCAGATTTGGCAATGATTTCACAAAACTCCTCGATATCGATAGCTTCTGGATCACGAATCGCTGCATCTATCATATTACGCAGTGCCGCGTCGGAGTGCTGTCTTGCATAAATCAACGGTAGTGTAAACTTTCCCTCGGCAAGATCATCGCCGACTGACTTGCCAATTTTTCTCGCATCGCCCGCATAGTCCAGATAATCATCAATCAGTTGAAAAGCAATGCCCAAATTGGTTCCGAAATCAGCCATACGCTGTTGAATTTCCTTAGGTTGATTCGTGATAATCGCACCAACCTGAGCACCGGCACTAAACAATGCCGCAGTTTTTCTTTCAATGGTTTCGAAGTATTGTTCTTCCGTGATCCCTGACTCTTCTAGTTGTACCAGTTGCAGTATCTCTCCTTCCGATATTCGGCGCACTGTTCGAGCCATGACATCAAACACTTCCATTCGCTGAATTTCCACCAGCAATTCAAAAGTTCTAGAATAAAGAAAATCACCGACCAGCACACTTGCAGGATTTCCCCAAATTGAATTGGCACTGGCTTTACCTCGACGCATCTTCGAGTCATCGACGACATCGTCATGCAAAAGCGTGGCAACGTGAATGGTTTCGAGAATTGTTGCCAGAATGATGTGACTCTCACCCTCTTCGAATCCCAATGCACGTGCGCTCAATATGACCGTGATAGGTCTAAGTTTCTTCCCACCATACTGATGGAAATGTCGTCCAATTTCCTGAATCAGAGGAATGTCCGAATCCAGCGCTTTAATACTGAATTCTTCTGCGTTATTTAGGTCGATCTGGATGATTGAACGGATCTCAGCCAGCAGATCATCCGGGTCATCTGATCCTGTCGAGTGACGAACATTCATATTAAAATCGATGTCTCTAGCAATGGCTTTCACAACAATATTGGTCAAATTAAACGGGTATTCTGCGTTGAAATGCTTCGATCAGGGTACCTTTGTCCATGTACTCAAGTTCACCACCCAGAGGCAGCCCCCGCGCCAGTCGGGTCGCATTGTAACCATGTCTTGAAAGCAGAGAGGACAGAAATTCTGCTGTTGCATCACCCTCGATTGTAATGTTGGTTGCAATGATGATTTCCTGTATCGGATTATCGCTGAGAGTCTGTAGCAACTCATTGATGCTTAGGTCTTCTGGTCCGATTCCTTCCAGCGGGGAGATTCGTCCCATCAGAACAAAATAAAGCCCCTTGTAGACCCCGGTGTCTTCAAAAGAGTTCAGGTCCGCCGGTGTCTCAACAATGCAGAGCTGAGTATCGTCCCGAGAGGGTGTCGTGCACAGAGCGCAGGTGGGCGATTCACTGAAATTATTGCAGCGAACGCAGTGTGTAACGTTCTCAACGGCAAACTTCAGCGCGCTTGCGATTTCCGTGGCGGCTTCCCGGTCCCTGGCAAGCAGCTGAAATGTATAGCGCTGTGCGGTTTTTGGTCCAACGCCAGATAGTCGACGAAATGCTTTCGTCAGATCCTCAACTGCCCTGGTAACAGCCATTCAGTAATGACATCTTCAGATGGGTGCAGTTACTTGAGAAAATCGAAAGATGGCATCCCTACAGCCAAATCCTCGATAGCAGCTTCGTTAACCTTATCGACTTTTCGAACGGCATCGTTAATGGCTCCGGCGACCATGTCTTCTAGTATCTCGCGATCGTCCATCAATTCATCGCTGATGTCAACTCTTGAGACATCATGACGCCCATTCATGGTGATCTTGATCATGCCACCACCTGCAACTCCGGTCACTTCCTGTTGTACCAGTTTATTGTTCGTTTTTTTCATTTGGTCCTGAATTTTGGTAGCCTGCTTCAGGAATTTTTCCAGATCATCGTGCATTGCAATTTCTCTCCGATAAGGTTACTTTGGGTTGTCAATTGGTAGTTGAATCGTTTTGGGGTCAGGTATGGCACCAAATTCCCGCTGCAGCATTTTTGGAATCTCCTCTTGCTTAATTCGTTCGATCGCTGAATTAACAGTTTCGTCATACTCTCTGGCAGCAATTTCATCAGGCGTCGCAATTTCAGTCGCCTCTTGCCGAACTTCCAGGACGATTTCTTGCCCAATATATTCTGAAATAACTCTTTGGACAGTCTCCGAATTTGAAGACCGCATTATTGCGGGTGACGCAGTGGGTGGAGCGATCAAGACTATTTTATTTCCTTCCCTGGATGCGAACGACACTTGGTTTGCAAATTGTTTTGCCATTCCTTTCAGATTTGGTGCGGTACTTGCGAAATGACACCAGTCCTCTGTTGATTGAATTTCACCTGTTTGATTTAGAGTTGCCGCTGGTGCTGTCCGTGTGGGTTGAGGTAACGCACCCTGTGTCGGATTCAAATTAGGTTTGCTTCCTACTGCAGAAAACTTGTCAGCAGATTTATTATCGGGCTGAGAGTCTGGATGAAACGCAATCATTCGAAGCAAAGTCATTTCCAGTCCAATACGCGCTGTTGGTGCAAGTTTTAAATCGCGTTTGCCTAGAAGCCCTATCTGGTAATACAGCTGAATTTCTTCTTCAGTCAATATGACAGCAAGTTCTCTTAATTGCTCAACGTTGTCTGTCCGGGATTCAACCAGCTCTGGTGCTACTTTATGTAAGCCAAGATCGTGCAGTTTCAAGAGCAGGTCGTCGAGTGCACTCTCGATATTGATAGAACGTTCAAACATCCGCTCAACTATTTTGAAAAGCTCTTCAGCATTTCTGTTGGCAACCGAAAACAAAATGGAATAGATGAAATCATGTGACAACATACCAAGCATGTCCCGGACTGCCGCCTCATTCAAGTTGCCCTGAGTGTATGAAATGGCCTGATCGACAATACTCAAAGCGTCTCGCATGCTGCCTTGAGACAGTCGGACGATCGCATTAATCGCAGCCGGTTCAAATTTCACATCTTCATCCGGAAGAATTTTCTCTAGCTGGGCCACGATTTCCTCGTTATCCATTGCTCGAAGGTTGAACTGGATGCATCTGGAGAGCACGGTCACAGGAAGTTTTTGTGGGTCCGTTGTTGCCATGAGAAACTTGACATGTTCGGGTGGCTCTTCAAGCGTTTTCAAAAACGCATTAAAGCTGTGACCGGATAGCATATGGATTTCGTCGAAAAGATAAATCTTGTAGCGACCGGAGGTCGGTAGGTACGGCACATTGTCGAGTAGTGCGCGCGTGTCTTCCACCTTGGTTTTTGATGCAGCATCCACTTCGATGAGATCAATGTAACTGCCTTGGTCTACTTCAACACAGGCATTGCACTGACCGCAAGGTTTTGAACTCACGCCTTGCTCACAATTTAGCGATTTCGCCAGTATTCGGGCGATCGTAGTTTTGCCGACGCCTCGAGTTCCGGTGAACAGATACGCGTGATGCAAGCGTTCGTTATTCAGGGAGTGAGACAGTGTTCGGACAACGTGGTCCTGCCCGACAACATCTTCAAAAAATTTAGGTCGCCACTTTCGGGCGAGTACTAGATAACTCACTTATAGAAGTTTTAGAATCTGAACTATTCCAGACAAAAGGGCGGCGGTTCCGACTCGCTGAAATTCAATGCCCGCATCAGCTGCTACGGCTGCTTCCTTCCGGACCTGACCGGGTTCACAACCTATCGTCACTGTAGAAGCGAACCGTCCCCGCCAAATCGCAGTTTTGAATCACTCAAAGTTTACGAATACTATAAACCAAAAACACCGCCGGTCAATTAACAAACCAGCAACTGACGATGAAATTTGAACCAGGTGTTCTTGAGCGATGCGAAGCGAAATCAAGCCTGTTTCGCGACTCGAATTTTGTGGCTCGTCAATTCGGAAATACCCGATTTAAGGCGCTGCACGATTCCGGCGAGTTGTTCTTTCTCAATATCAGATAGAGGTTGCAACGGTGCGCGCACGGAGCCTGTTGGCAAACCTGCGAGTTCGCAAGAATATTTGACGCTTTGAGTAAATTTGCCACCATTTTCCAGAAAGTCAAGGTATGGCAGCAATGACTTCATAATTGCTCTTCCTGTGACAAAGTCATTGTCAGCGATACAGGTATGGTAAAGCGCGAGATGCTCATCGGGTAGTGCAGTTCCTGCACCACAAACCCAGCCGGATGCCCCCCAGGCGAAATACTCAAGTGCCTGGTCATCTGTACCGCAAAATAGACGTAACTGCGGGTAATCGAGTACCAACTGATGTACTGCGCCTATATCACCGCTCGATTCTTTAATCGCCTGAAAATTGGGTCGGTCTGCGATTCTATTGAAAAATTCTGACTCCATACAGGTACCGGTACGACCGGGATAGTTATAGAGCATGATTGGCAGGTTGACTGCTTCATCTATCGCAATGGCGTGTTCAGCCACTTCTGCCTGAGTTGGTACAGCATAGAAGGGGGAGGAAATCAAAATCCCGTCGCATCCAATTGATTTAGCAGTGAGGCCCATTTGAATGCAGTCCTCTGTTCGTATGCCACCAACACCCGCAATCAAAGGCACTCGGCCATTTAGCACATCTTTTGCTTTTTGAATTAACTGCACGCGCTCTTCGGTAGTCTGAAGGTAATATTCGCCGGTTGTTCCACCGACAATGACCGCGTGCACACCGGATGCTACAAGGTGTTCAAGCAGAATGCCATACGCATCAAAGTCGATAGAGAGGTCTTCATGATAAGGGGTAATGACCGGCGGAATGACGCCTTCCATAATCGTTTTCATTTGGGTATTCCTGATAAATCCAGTTGGAGTACTAAGAGAGTCAAACCTGTGTAGCGATCACGTCAATTTTATGACGAGTTCAGTGCAATTTATACTTCGTCTGTACGATCAAATTCAATGTACTGTGTTGGTTCAGTACATATGAGACGGTCAGGTAGCGAGTGCGGATTGATTGAGAAGTTGATTATAGACCGAGACCTCCTTTTTTGCTTTTGACTCACCGAGGTCGAAACAATTGTGGTCAGAGACTCCACAAGAGATTTGTACAATCTGTACCCGGTCCGGTTGACCTAATTCTGGAAATACTAGACCAGAAATTGTTAACGAAACTCTTTGGAGGTTTAATCTATGTCTAGAGGATCAAAGGGCGGAGGCTCAAAAGGTGGCGGTGGTTCAAGAATGGGAGGGCGCTCAAATGGTGGTTCGGCAGGATGGCCGTCTAAAAACCCTGGCCAGCCATCCGGGGGAGGCCGTGACAACGCCCCATCAAAAAAATAGACAAGTAATTAACCCGCTTCTTTTCTCAGTCGAATGTTGCTGAATACGTTCAGCAATTCGGAATGATGTGTATTGTCTGCTGACGCGGTTTACTCTATAAGAAGCAAACAGAGACTCCAGTTAGCCAAAATACTATTTTGCAGATGCCCATGTCTGGGCATCAACGCATATTTTTGGTTGCGATTTAGGAGGAAACTCTCAGAAATTGACTGCTTGGTATTAAACACAAGCCAAAGTGAAGTGTTTCGTGCTGACGTGTGGCCGGAATCGAAATCCAACCGGATTGCACTGAAAATCAGGTCAATTCAGCCCCTCCGGGCCAGTGGTTTGAAACACAATTGCAGATTGTGTTTCAACCTAGCCGACACGAACTTTTCAATCAGCAATACGCTGGGAAGCTAACAAAAATAGGGAATTCATGAATACTCCAGAATTTAATTTTCAGAATTAGTCGATAAACATAATTGGAGAGTGACAAATTGAATAAACTGAATTTTAAAAATGCTTGTATTTGTTCCAATAGCTGAAATCACACCAGCCTGTTACGAACTTCACAGAATGCTCTTCAGTGCGCCCAAACTCATCGCACTATAGAACAACTCAACTCAATTCTGACTAATGATCTGATTCAAGTGGTCGGATACTAGTTGTCTAGTTTCTCTAAGTTGTTCTTCAGTTCCGCGGGTTGTAACTTTTGATTTTTTCACGCAGTCATCCCACAAGTTACCCCAGTCTTTTGAAAGGTCGGCTGATTTGTTCTCCCGTCTGTGATATCCCTGCATTGTTTCGGGGTCAAACGTTATTTGGCAATGGTAGGTTGTTACTTTTTTAGATTTTTTCCGGCCCATCCCATCAAATCCATGATGACCGTTCTTGATTGTCTTTTCTACAATGTTGGCGCCTTGTGCGGACAATTTTCCTACATAGTCTTTGCATGGACCAGGTTCGTTCCAATTATCTATTTCGCCGTAAATAATGAGCGTTCTTGTTTCAGAAGAACTCGGCTTGGGTTTGTCGACCGTAAAGTAACACGCTGGTGCCAAAGCGATGTGACCAGCTACGGTTTCTCCGCTTCCTACCATTTTGGTAAACCAATCAGACATCAAATACATTTGAACACCGCCACCCCATGACGAACCAAATGTGATGATTTTTTCACCATCAATTCTAGGGTCTGATTTTGCAAACTTAATCGCTGCGAATACATCACTGAGATATGACATGTCAGACATTCCGGCCTGTGCGGTACCTAACCCATCTTTCAGCGTCATACCACGCGCTGTATATTGGTCCACCCAGAGAGTTGCAAAACCACTCTCCCGAAAAAATTTCAACCATTTCTTGTCGTTCTTGCCAAATCCTCCACTGTGGAGAAGATAAATCACCAGCGGTACCTTTTCCTTGCTGCCTTTGGGAAACTGTAGTTTTGCCTTGACAGTTATTGGCGTTTTTCTTAGCTCGACGTCGAGTGTGCCCGGGACTGAAGTTTTGACGTTAAAGCTGCTCAATTTAACTTTCTCTCCGGCACCGTAGGCGGTCTGATTCAGAATTACTAAATTCAAGGCTAGAACAAAAAATATTAGTCTATTCATCGAAATCTCCAACTTCATTCGAAGGTTAGTCGTGAAAGTAAACATAATAATTCGTAGCGAACCGCGCCGTAAGGGTTAATATTGCATTGATAAACTGTGCACACAAAGCAAGACGGGTCGGTACCCGCTCAATTCACTAGAGCCCGAGCCGTAAACACGCCGCAAATTTTTTGTGGAAGTCGTGCTTCACATATAAAGTGCGAATTCTAATTGACTCAATGCCTCGTTATGTTGGTTCGAGATAAATCTTGCGTGAATTTTTGCGAATTATTACTCAATATCCTAATTACACAACATGCTTCTAAACATACGTAAGGCGAATTGGGATTGGAACATGATCAATAGCATGTTGAATTGCCAGTTCAACGCTCGTTGGCGGGGGTGGCTACTGATCTTCTCCGGCATCTGCGACACCCCTACCTGTTCCAGACTCTCCAGCAGGCGTTGATCCGATTGCTACATTTCGGCGATTCTGCCACTACATATGTTCACATTTCGTTTGTGCAAACTCGTGGCGGCTAGATCCGTAGCGATGCATTATCGGGCTCTTCCTGAAATCGCCAATTGCAACAGAATGGCAAATTTTGTTTCAGCACGAAATATCTTACAAAATTCGAGCATTCTGAAAAATTCAAGGTCTTGGTATCCACAAGTGAGGGTTAATCAAAATAGAAGGGTCATTCTGGAGTACTATGCAAGCGAACCAAAGCAAACATCGCACAGCACATCACGTAGTCGTACTAGACGATCTTCCGGCTATTAGCAGACTACTGAAGAATATCGTGAACCTATAACCAAGGGTCACTAAGCGTAGTCTAGATCGACCATGACTTAGCATACCTCAACTCAAATCCGCGAAATGTATATCATGCTAGTCAAGAAACTATCTCGCCTGGGCATGATACTACTGACATCATTCGATCTATGCTAGTCAAATCGATACACACCGTCTATTGGATATTAACCAGATCACAGGCGAAATTTAACGTCGTCACAGTGTGCATGATCGTACTCTTCATATTAGCTGGGAACGCATACGGTACAAATTCCACAGTCTTTGCCGATTCACCTGGTTCACTGGAAGAATTTAATTTTGTTATTGCATTGCCTGGTCGGGAATGTAGAGTCCCTGCTTTATCCAGTTGGTCACGGGCTGAAAAGTGGGCATGGAAGAAAATTTGCGAAAATAAGCACGTGGACTTCAATGAGCACTTGAATGAAAACCTTGATCCCAAAAATCCGGACCACAGTGACAAATGGGCAGACGGACGCCGGACAATCAGTGCGACTTTCTTAATTACAATCCTCCTTTTCGAACCTTTCCGCAGCACTATCCCGTATCGAGGCGTTCACATTTCTGGTGCATTTATTCACGGAGAAATTGATCTAACTGATGCAGTGATTGAACGACCTTTATATTTACTTGATTCTATTTTTAGCTCAGAAGTCAAATTGAGTAGTCTTTTTACACCGATGTCGGTAGCTTTCAGTGGCTCTAGGTTTGATGGCAAATTCAGTATGAATTTTGCTTCGACCGGGAGTTCACTGTTAATGGATGACGCACAATTCAGCACCGTTGACTTGAGAGTAGCGAAGATTGGCGATGTTTTGAACATGGACGGTTCTACATTCTACGGTGAACTCAACATGGACGCCATTTCCGTCGGGAGTTCACTGCTCATGCGCAATGACGCACAATTCAGCACAGTCCACTTGACAGTAGCGAAGATTGGCGATGTTTTGAACATGGACGGTTCTACATTCTACGGTGAACTCAACATGGACGCCATTTCCGTCGGGAGTTCACTGCTCATGCGCAATGACGCACAATTCAGCACAGTCCACTTGACAGTAGCGAAGATTGGCGATGTTTTGAACATGGACGGTTCTACATTCTACGGTGAACTCAACATGGACGCCATTTCCGTCGGGAATTCACTGATCATGCAGGATTACGCACAATTCAGCACAGTCAGCTTGGTAGAAGCGGAAATTGGCAGGCGATTGACCATGAAAGGTTCTACATTCAACGGTGAACTCAACATGCACGCCATTAAGGTCGGGAGTTCACTGTTCATGAATGACGCACAATTCAGCACAGTCAAATTGGTAGAAGCGAAAATTGGCAGGCAATTGGCCATGAACGGTTCTACATTCAACGGTGAACTCAACATGCACGCCATTAAGGTCGGGAGTTCACTGTTCATGCATGACGCACAATTCAGCACCGTTGACTTGAGAGTAGCGAAGATTGGCGATGATTTGTTCATGATCGATTCTGATTTCAACGATGAACTCAACATGAACTCCATTAAGGTTGGGAGTTCACTGTCAATGGATTACGCACAATTCAGCACAGTCGACTTGGATGCTGCGCAAATTAGCGAAGTATTGGGCATGAACGGTTCTACATTCAACGGTGAACTCAACATGAATTCCATTAAGGTCGGGAGTTCACTGTTCATGCAGGATGACGCACAATTCAGCACCGTTGACTTGAGAGTAGCGAAGATTGGCGATTTATTGACCATGGACGGTTCTGATTTCTACAGTGAACTCAAGATGGGCGCCATTTCCGTCGGGAATTCACTGTTCATGCGCAATGACGCACAATTCAGCACAGTCAGATTGGTAGAAGCGAAAATTGGCAGGCAATTGGCCATGAACGGTTCTACATTCAACGGTGAACTCAACATGAACTCCATTAAGGTCGGGAGTTCACTGTTAATGCATGACGCACAATTCAGCACCGTCGAGTTGGATGCTGCGCAAATTAGCGAAGTATTGGCCATGAACGGTTCTACATTCAACGGTGAACTCAACATGCACGCCATTAAGGTCGGGAGTTCACTGTTCATGAATGACGCACAATTCAGCACCGTCGACTTGGCAGAAGCGAAAATTGGCGGGAAATTGGGCATGCACGATTCTACTTTCTACGGTGAACTCGAAATGGAATCCGCCTTGGTCGGGAGCAGTTTCATCATAAGGGACGCTGAATTTTACAAAAAGACTAATTTGAAATTTCTCAGCGTGGGTTCAATTTTAGAAATACAAGGCGGAATTTTAAGAACACTGGACCTTACTGGCGCACGAATTGAGCAAACATTAAAACTTTCAGGACTCGATCAAAAATGGAAGAAATTGGAACTTGTAGACAAAACCCTTCAATCACCCAAAATGACGTTAAAGAATACCGAAGTTAATGTGCTACAAGACACTGATAGTTCCTGGCCTGATAATTTGGAACTGGAAGGGTTTACTTATAATCAACTAGCCGGCTCCCACTCGACTCGACAAGAGATGCCTCTTCAGCGAGGCAGTGAGTGGTATATCAACTGGCTTAAAGACGACAAGACTTATTCTCCTCAGCCTTACAGACAATTGGCTGGAGTCTTGCATACAGCCGGACTTGAAGAAATGGCGAATGACATTCTGTTCGAAAGCCGTGTGCGCGAACGAGAGGAAGCCAAATTCTGGTTCAGAAAAGTGTGGTTGTGGTTGCTCGAAATTACCATCGGTTACGGCTACGGATGGCAAATATTCAGAGTGCTAGGGTGGGCTGCTTTATTTCTTTCAATTGGAATCTCCAGCCTCTATTGGGAAGATAAAACTGAAAAGAAAGAGGATCTACTGGGATTCTGGAAGAAATTCTGGTACAGTCTTGATATGTTACTTCCCATCATTCGTCTGCGAGAACAGCACTACGAGTTGGACCTCAAAGGGGGTGCGCAAATCTACTTCTACTTGCACAAAATTTTTGGATATGCGATAGTATTTTTCGTCATTGCCGGGATGACGGGCCTCACGGAGTAGTTACGAGCGAATAATCAACTCGGGAGACTACCTGTTTTTTAACAGTTCTTTTCATGTCCAAAGTTAACAGAGTTTGGCACGCTATTTCGGCCGTGTTTTCTGTACTATGATGGTGTTTCAATAAACAAAATTTGAAAATCTCCACCAGTTGTTCAGTAGTGCACAAGGAGTAGATGGGCACAATTGGTTAATGCTGTGACAATGCCCAGGCGGAATCGTGGTTTGCGACACTGAAGCGCTAACGCGTGCTGGAAATCGACCCACTGGTGTCATCGAAAGTGCTCAGGCACCGGGTGATTGAGTACATTGAATCGTGGAACAACATCCGCCGGATTTATACTCGTTTGGGATTTCAGAGTCCAGTGGAGTTTGAAGCGCAGCTGACTCAACCCAAAACCATGCTGCCATTTTCACGTGCAAATGGCAGCACAAATGTTTGCACGTGTCTACCAAATCGGGGTGGTTCAGACATGTGAGAAAAGTAGCGCAGTCTAATCAGAATGTTTCAAATTACTATGACAAATTCACAATATCGTAGATACCTATTCTACCTATAGTTGTTATCTAGGCTTGAGAACACCCATGAGATTCACCTTTTCCGCTTTGGCGAAGTCAGCAGGTGCAATGAATCCGTTCGGGTCGTGTGGGATGCGAATTCCCAGTTTTCGATAGCACTCCCATACATATTCCGAGCAGATGAATTCTCGGTCCGGCTTGAGAGTATTTGCGAACTTCTTGGTAAAAGGTAGGTAAGATGCCCCGATGCGAGCGGCAATTTTGACGATCTCATCCTTGTCATAGGGGTAGCCGAACAGGTCGACGGCGAACTGCCCGAACTCATGTAAATTCTTCTTGTTGGCCAAGATGGAGAAGTCTCTGTGACGGGCTATCGCGACCCCACCAGGATATGGATTTCCTTTACAGTCATAATCGACGAGGTACTTACGCAAGGGGACGGTGCGTACGCCCAACGGCTCGATGCTTTCCAATACCATCACCCGGTCTATGGCGTCCAACCGCATTACAAATCCCACATGGCTCCAGGTGCTCCCTGTCGCCGCCTGAATCATGCGGGAAAATACACCAGATCCGGAACAAAGCAGGAGATCACCAGATTGTATTTTGGGACGGAAATCACCGTATTCGGTTATCGCCCTCGTCGGAAATCTCTTAATTGGAGTTTTCATTGTTTGTCCTCTCTTTTCAAGTTCAAAGAATCTTGTAAATGGGTATTTTATTGGTTTCTCGGCAAACCTATCTTTCTGAAACAAAATGTCCATTCTGTGTCATTCGGCTGCAGTCTTGAGTCGAATTCCATTGTCGACCGGTCTGGTACAAGTGTCTGCAGAACGCTGTTGCGATACAGTACACTCAGGGTACTGTGTCTAACAACGGAAACATCTTACTGGTCGATCAGCGTGGACGCAAGTACCTGACTGCAATCGAGCGGCAGCGGTTTATGGATTTGGAGTGGCTGCCATTGAGGCGGGTGTGCCGTTACCGACCATCTCTGAAGTGCTTGGACACGCCAATATCGAAACCACTGCAATTTACACAACGACCATCGGCATGGAGGCGCGCGAACAGCTGGCCAGAATGTGGCAGTAGTCACTAATCAACCAATTGAGGTTATCAAATGTTTAAGTTATTTTGTTCAATCTGTTATGTTTTGACCAGGAATATCGTGATCTCAATTTTGCTAATGACAGTGCCGCTAGCAGTAGGAGCGCAAGAGCGAAAATCTGATTTAGACAGAGAAGCACTTGAAGGAAAGTTAGCCTCGTGTATTTACAGACAGGACTGTTATGAACTTGACGATATTGAAAAAGAAACAGTAAGCTTTCAATTGATTGGAGTTAAGTGCCCTGAAAGCGAATCTGAATTTGGGCAGGTGTTCATGCCCTTATACGAATCGTGGGCTATGACAGAATCGATCAGATTCGAAATCCATGGACTAGAAATGTACTGGAGGTTTGGGGACGTTGAATCGGAAGACGATGGGGTATTATTGATCGTTCGCAATGACGGAACTGCCTTGACATATAAATCCCCGATTAGGGAAGAAGGAACGTCTGTCGAGCTTACCGAAGTTTATCCGTCTACAGATGAACTGTCATGCGTCATATCTAGTTTTTTGTATTCTTTTTTTAATAACAATTCATTGCATCTTTTCCGGATTTGATGATGAATATGTTTGATTGTAAAACCGAAGACAAGGCTCAGAAAAGCGAAAATCCCAAAAATTACACCGGAAATTTCCATAAACAAATCAAAATGATAAATGTTTAAATAATTCCCAAGAGTTGCAAAGAACCCAATGAGCAGAATGATTGCAATTGATACACTGGTAATCCAAGCAATCACTCCTGCATTTCTGCGACATCTCCAAAAAAGCTTATTTCTAATTTGTAAAATCTGGTCGGCGTTAACGTCCGCTCTGCGGCGAGTTTCTTTATGAGAATGCTTCTCGCTTCTTAATTTTAGATTTAGTTCTTCCTCAATTTTTTCTGATTTGTTCTTTAACTTTCGAGTTACTTCGTCCTCAATTTCTACTTTAACTCGTTTCAATGTTTCTGTAATTGTTTGATTTGTTAGTGCCACTTCACTACCCAAGGTCAAGTCCATGAGGTCTTTGTACACTCGACTATCACTTCTAAGTAACTGATGGTCTCTTGAAGTTATCTCCCCTTGTTCTTCTAGCTTATCAACTTCCGCGAGAAACTTGTTCATGAACTCATTTGATGGTTGAAGTGCTGCATACGAAAATGCAAGTATTTCTGTTTGCGGTAATTCTGGTGCGCCTAACGGGGCTTTTAACCAAGCAACATTCGCAAGACTAAAATCAGTTATTACACTAGATACTTCACGCGACGATTCATGTTGCTGCCCGTACTTCCATGCGGCTTTGGCTAATAGTGTGTTACTAGTAACTAAAATCGCTACCGATTTTTCTAATGAAGGAGGCGAAGTGTTTTTCCTCAGTGCGTAAATACTTCGTACTGAGTTGATATCGTAATCTTTTGCTCGATCGCTAAGGTACGACAATTCATCGTCGAGTTCCTGTACAAAAGCGGATTCATCTATCTGAAACTTCTCAATATATCGAGGTGTAACTTCAGATTTGATTCCAAAATCATCGAGTAATTTATCAATTTTGTTAATAAGTAAAAGGAGGTCTGATTTTGTTGTTCCTTGACGTCTGGCCTCAATTACGATTTTTCCCCTACCGTGAACAGAATCAATATTGTCAGCTGCGACTCTTATTACTCGATCTAGCTCTTCTAGCGTGTGTTCAAAAATGGCGATTTTGCCATCTAAGTTTTGAAGAAGAATTAATAGTTCTTTAGCCGCGCGCTCCCGTTCCCGACCTTCTGCTCCAAGTAGCTGCACCATTAGTGGAGTATCGAAATAAAAAGTTGTTTTTCTGAATGTTTTAGAGACATGTTTAAGATCAGGGCAAAGTAAGGCATTAGCAAACATATGACCCTGTACCATTACTATGAAACTCTCAAACATACTTTGTTTATTTTGTTGAAGATACAAAACATACTCACTAACTAAAACGACATCTGTATCACGAGATTCCAGTGATTCTGGGATAGTTGTTTCACGCACATACTAGCGTATGCATTGAACATCGAATTTAGAAAGAAAAGTACAGATTGCGCTTATTGCATCCTCATGGTTTGAAAGCGGACGAGGAGAATTTTTCGAAAAATTAATGAACTCTTGAACAACAGCATTAATATGGTTCCTTGCAACAGTAGTTTCGGATGACAAATTGGGATCATACAAAGTATCTTTAACACGATATTGACCGAGATTCCTTTGTAATATTTTTTCTTTCACAAGCCGTCTAGCAACTACCTGTACTGTTCTATTTGGAATTTTCAATCCAAACTGATCAAGAATGTATTCTGCTAGAATTTGATCTGTAACAAATTCCGGCTTTCGTTCATAAAGTACTTGGAGAATAAATGGTTTTAGGTAGTCAAGGTAGTCTTGACCTTTATCAATAAACGATTTTAGTATCGCAAGACTTGTTAGTGTGTCTGTCGCCATTGAATTTATTGCTTGTCCATGAATTACTAGTTAGCTGGCTCTGAAAAAATCTATTTTGTTGTAATTTGAAGTAGTTTCTAGTGAGCTATACAAAGGATTATTCCGTACCCCCAATTAACGCAAATTGCAGGCACCGTGAGGTTTTTCTTTTCATACAAATCAACAGCACGTCGTTGCATCTCTATATTTAGCGCGAGTGGGCGACCAAACTGGCGTCCTCGCGCACGAGCCGCCTGAAGTCCGGCTACTGTCCTTTCGTGTATTAAGTTCCGTTCAAACCCGGCCAGCACTCCAAACAGGTGAAAAACCAGTTTGCCATTGCTTTTAGTCGTATCAAGCGATTCCTGAAAACTCATTAATTGGACACTTCGAGATTCGAGCATTGCGAAAGTTTCAATTAGATCTCGAAGCGACCGACTGAGGCGACCGAGTCGCCGCACCACCAGAGGTGTCACCAGGCCTAGCAAAATCAAGGGCTTTCTCCAAGTTCGGGCGGCGGCGTTTTGCCGCGCTGATCTTGTCTTGGAATACTCGCTCGCATCTGGATTTACGAAGTGAATCGAGCTGGGGTGCCAGACTTTGATCATCAGTTGAAACGCGGGCATAGCCAATCAGCATTTTGGTATTGGGGAAAGCGGAGGTTAATTTGACTTGATTTATTTTACCTAGTTGATTGACCGCTTTTCCGGCGAATCAGGGCTGATTTCAGGGCGAAACGCTACTGTTAAATAATCGAGCGTTTTCTTTACAGCTAAGTGAAACCAAATGCCCAATTCTGTTTCAACACTTAAGATAGTCAAATTTAGAGCATTCCAAAAGATGCAAGGTATAGGCATTTATGAGTGAGGAAAAATTACAATAAAACAGTACTCTGTCTCCTGCGTAAAGCAAGCGAACCAAAGCAAACACTGCGTAGCGCATCACCCAATCGTGCTAGACTATCTTCCGATCCTTAGCACACCACTGAGAAAAAGAGCGATGTCTGTGGTCGTGAGATTGATAGATTCGTTGTCTGGCAGGATCGCGGATCACGTTGCGACCTTCCTTCTTCTTCAGCCAGTCCTGCTGTCCCCAGTTACACCAGACCAGTACTTGGCGCGTATCTGCCAGGTAACGCTGAAGAAGATCGGCACGGACGTACAAAAGGCTGTGCCGATCACCTATCAAACTGTTCCCGGCCTCTCGATAGAGAGTTCCTGGCTTGCCTGCTGAGTCGTAGAAATCGATCTCGCGATTCTTGCTCGCTAAGTCAAGTCGCTGAATTAAACTGGGAGCAGGGAGATTGAAACCCGTAAATTCGTTGTGCAACGAATGGTAAGACTCCCAGCCAAAGCGAATGAATGGAATCTCCATACGGATACCGGGGCCGCGGTGCACAATATCATCGAACGCCTTCTCGATTTGTCGACGGTACCGACCGTTCCTCTCATAAGGGAGCCACGCATAGTTCTGACGGCGTCCGGCCTCCCCCGCGTAAAGATAGTTTTCAACGGCTCCTTCGGGGATGTAGTTTCTAGGGTTATTGACCGCTAAAAACTTCGCTCTGAAACTACGCACATTACTGCGCGCTATTAACACTCCGCGCAAGAAGACAAAGATTTGTCGGTCGAGACCCTCGTCAGTGCCGCGAATATGCCCTTCTACAAGCACCCACTCTCCTAGGTGTCCGTTGATCTCCGGGACCACAAACAATGGGTGCCAGTTTGGTGTGAAGCCGCCCTTGACCCAGGCTTCGGTCGAAATGCCCAGGTCGCCAAACAGGTCTGGAATTGGTGGCGTCCATTGGGGCGGACGCTTTGGAAAACTTGGATCAACTCCGCAATCGGATGTTCTCTCTCCCAGCCGACTATCCGGCAGTTTTCGCGCTGCCTCGCGCTCGCCCCACATCTCGAAATAAGCAATCCACGAGTACTTCTTCCCATAACGATCCACCTTTTCCTCTTCAGGGGCATTCCACCATCCATAGTTAATTTCTGCATCGGCATCTTCGAACCTCTCTGTTCGGTACCCTAAGTCGAACATGCGTCGTTTTATCTTCTCGCGGACCTTGACGTAATCTGGATTGTTATCATCGTAGTTAGCGTGGTCGGGAATCAAGCAGCCAATCGTGTACTCGTCAAAATCTGTTTGAATGGCATGACCAACGGCATCTTGCACAGTTGGATCAGGTGTACCGTCACTCGCAAATGTCGAAGGCGTGTTAGGATACGGAGCTGCAAGATTCCGACTGGCATTTTTGGGTAACGCGACACAGTGCGCGTACTGGGCGACCTCGATGATGCCAAGCGCATAGTCTCGCATCAGGGTATGGTGAGTTGCATTACGCGCACCAGGTCCAAACATCTTTCGATATAGGGTATACGCCAGATTCCCGAGTAGAGGTCGAAACGTCGGCGCTGCTTCCGAGTCCACCAGTGACAAAGTTGTCCCGTACGCAGCCGCCAGCATGCGTTCCGGCACATACGGATCATTGAATTCAATACTGGTCAAAACGTGAGTGAAAAGTAATTTTGGAAACCTTTCACCTAGAATCACAAGCGCCTTTGTCACCAAGTCGCGTTCACTTCGAACGACTGTTGTAAGGACTAGGGAAAGCAGTATCACAAGCTCCTTTGCATAGAGCTGCTCTATGTTCACCGCGTTGAGCTTCGCCACCCAGGTCAGGAGACGTTGAATGGTGGGCGATGCCTCTCGTCGTCGAAGGTATTCCGACCACAAAATATCGCGATCCGGCATTGGAAGGCTCGTTAGAAGATTGTACAGACGACCCGCATGATACGGGTGCTTAGGCTTGGTCGAGACAGCAGCTAAAGCATCAAGCATGTGCTCCCTCGTCCACGAATCGGCGTTCAGATAATGATTGATGACAACTTTTGTACCCTCGTTGAACGCTGCAGGATCGCGCCAAAACACCCCTTCAATGAACGGATTGAAGTATGCATTGAAGTTCTGAGCCCGCTTGGGTAGCACGAAATACAGTTCACACTGCATAGGTGGAAGATATGGCCTCGCGCGCTCTGGGAATTCGGCAATTAGTGCCTGCGCCAAGCTTGGTTCCGCGTACTTTTGACGGTTTCGATTAGATACCCGAAAGATCCGCGCGAGCGGTGATTTTCCTGTGAAGCTTCGCTTGATAGCCGCAGCCGAGGAAACATCATCAAGGTATTTCTTCAGTAGATACCGTGCGACCAGGTGGTCGCTGAACCGTTGATAGGGAAGCCGAAAGACAATTCGGGACCTGGACCCTGATTTCTTCTTGGACCAGACGACATCCTCTTCGATGAGTCCGTTAGTCCGTAGCTCCTCAAGGAGCTGGCGACGCTGAGCCGGCCTCAAACCCGGGTAGTTGGTCTTGATGATACGATCGGCCTCCGATCTAAGAACATAGCCGCGCACCTTCTCCGCCATGATCGCCGCGAATCCAACGATTCCATCGCTTCCCTTCATCAATTTCCAGCACCCATTGACCCCCAAACCATATTGTTGTTCAATCGGCTTGCCAATGTGATTGACAAACGACTCAAGGACATAAGTCATTCCTCTTTGACCCGACGCTATACCTGCAAACCCCTGCTTCATCTTCTTGCCTGTAAGGTTTTTGAGTGATTGGCAGATCAGTTTCAGTGTGAGCGGTCGCGAGAATTCTCTGTTCAGCAGCGGCACTTCAGGTAGTGGTAGGTTGTAATAAAGAAAAAATTCTGTCTGAGCGTCGAATTCCTGATCGTCGAAACCTAGGTGCGTGACCGTATGAAACTTCTCTAAGTCTTCCTGTTTGATTGCGTACGGCTCCAATGGCGTTCGGCACGAAACGATTAAGCCAATATTCGGTCGGTCTGCAACGAGGGCTTGTAGGGTCGCAATGGCCTTTCGCCATTCAGGTCGACGACCTTCCTCTACACCGTCAATGATGACGATCGCTCGCTCTGCTGCTTCGCAGGCCAGTTTTTCAAGCCGATCAAAAACCTCAACTTCCGTACTCTCAATTTCAATTCGTGAACAGATTTCCGCAACAACATTTCTGCCTTGGAAGTTCTTGGCCAGAACGAGCAAAGTGGCTTGACTATGACCGATTCGGTCTTGCGTAAAATCGCACAGCAGATGAGTCTTACCGGTACCCCACTCGCCTCTTAGCAAGAGCTTCGGATCAAACAGGACTTTGAACTCCGGGGTCCAGGTATACTGCTTCTCATCTCGCAAAATGACCAAACAGCGACCAATGGCGTCCATGTTTTCGCGGATAGTGTCACGTTTAGATGAGTAGCCGCTATCTCTTTCGGCTAGCTTTAGCTTTGAATTCTCCTCACGCCAGTAATTCATATCCTCCAATAATTTGAATTCAATGTCAGAGAGAAGATCCAACCACTCTTTTCCCGCATCTGTTTCGCGTGCGCGGAGTCGGTCCATCATCGGTGATAAGAAGTTATGGGCAGCGTTCACTTGCCGCCGAAGTACATCAGGTCGCTGACTGCAGTGCTTGGCACGCTCCCAAGCCTCGGAAAACTCATCGAGTACCGACTGAAATCTCTTACGCGCTCCTGCTCCACAGACGACGTTCTCGATCGCGCTGAAGAGTGACTCAACCCTGAGATTTGGTGCGTTAGGATCGTTTCTGGGTGTATACCTCTCTCCGGCTTGCTGGATCTGGTTTTTGCTGAGAGCAGTCAGTGCTGCTAAGAATGATTTATGAGACGGAGACATATACAAATTTTTGGGACACAGCAGGCTTGTGCGACCACTGTGCTCTGGTTCAAAAAGTGTTCAACTAATAATCACAGCAGGATACTTGGAGTGCTGTGCGTGTCGTCTTGAACGATCAATATTCTATTTATTGAAGACTTGTTTCTAGTGGAAAAATTGATCATCTCAAATCAGAGCATCAACCGTGGATCAATAACACAATGGAATGGATGGTCAGTTAAAATTAGCCAGCATTAAATCAACCCCGCAATCTACTCACCAGAGCATGGCGAAATGAATGATCAACCCTTCAGTCATACAATCAATAAGCTTGTAACGTTTTACAGTAACAACTATGAATTATTGGCCAACTACTCTATAGTGCCCGGTCAACGAGAGTATTTAGGATCCAAGAACAATCGGGTCTGTCGCTTTTGTGAAAAGGATGAAACTAAAACAAAATTTAGTTTTGACGCACATGCTATTCCTGAACTTCTAGGAAACAAGAGCCTTTTTACGACCTACGAGTGCGATGATTGCAATCATTTCTTTGGATCTGGGATTGAAAATGATCTGGGCAATTGGACCAAGCCCAGTCGTACATTATCAAGAATTCAAGGAAAAAGGGGGGTGCCCAGCATAAAGAAACATGGTAAAGAGCAAAGGTGGCGAATAGACTACGACAATGATGGGTTTCATTTTCAGCACTATGAGAGCGACCCTCACTTCTTCATCGATGAGCAAATGCGACAGGTGACGTTTGAGCTAACCAGAGACGTCTTCACTCCGGCTGCGGTACTGAAAGCATTTGTCAAAATCGGACTTACTTTACTTCCATGTGAAGAAGTGCACAATTTCAAGGAAACGTTGTTTTGGATTCGCCAACCGCATCAAACTAAGCCTTATGTTACTGACTTCCCCATTATTCATACCTTTCAAACAGGACCAATGAGGAACGACTTAATCGTTGCAATGATATTGCGACGGAAAGAGGCGATTGTTAATGTGCCTTATGCATTTTTGGTGTTGGGTTTCGGAAACGATGTGTATCAAGTATTCATTCCGTGTCCAAAGCGAGATATCGGGAATCCCGGCGACCGGTATACTATTGTCGCCTTTCCAACACCAGGAGGAACGAATCCCCAAAAATATGGCAGAGCTCGGCCGAGGACAATTGATCTTTGTGGAAGGCAACCAGTGACAGGGGAAAAAGTTCCAGTAGTTATGTCATTCGATGAAATTGAAATCGCCATATGAAGCAGGCTGGAAAATTTCCGGGTTCCTGACTGGCCACTTCAATTTTAGACCCAGCTGAAACCGAATGAGGTGCAAGTTCCAATGCGTGAGAAGCTTGCAATTATTGTTCAGAGCCAGGAAACAACAGCGGGTCGAGTTTTTGATGCGGTAACGATCTTCCTGATACTAATTTCCGCTGGCGTACAAACAATTGAAACTCTGCCAAATCTGACACTATTCTCAATACAACTTTTATCCATACTAGAACTAACAATCACTGTAATCTTTACAGTCGAATATGCATTACGAGTCTATGTTGCTGATCGAAAGAAAAGTTATATTTTCAGCGTTTTCGGAATTGTAGATTTACTTGCAATCTTACCTTTTTACATCACTCTCGGTAGCGTCAATCTTCAAGTTCTCAGACTATTGAGACTGATCAGAATAGTCAGAATATTCAAATTTGCCCGATACAACACCGCCGTTTTACGCTACAAACTAGCATTTAAATCAATCAAAGAAGAAGTTGTTCTTTTCTTCTGTGCAACGGCAGTGTTGTTGTATTTCTCATCGGTTGGAATCTATTATTTCGAACACGCAGCCCAACCTGAACAATTTAAATCCATCATTCACAGCTTCTGGTGGGCTGTCATTACACTGACGACAGTCGGATACGGTGATGTCTATCCGGTCACTGCCGGCGGTCGATTCTTTACCTGTGTGATTCTACTGATCGGTCTTGGAATTGTCGCAGTTCCGACCGGACTAATTGCTTCAGCACTTTCGAAAGTGCGCCAGCAGGATGTTGAAGAAAAATAAATCGTTTCCTTTCAGCATACATTTCAAAAATCTGAACGATCGGGTCTTAATAACTGAAGTCCTTCCAGACCATTCAACAAACCAACGATGGTATATGTTCGGGTTCTAACCACCTTAAATCAATCACAACCTGACCCCGCGCGCGGAATTCCGGTTGTCGGAATCGGTCGTGTTCATGTACGCCTATCCACCGCGAGTCACCGTCAGCGAACGACACTGGGAGATCAAGCTTTTTGTTGTCCCACACGCCAGGCGGATTTTTATGCCCTTTGGTTTCTTCGTGGAGATCACTAATATTTGGAAAGTCCCACAAAATAGGTGAAGGTAACTTAAACCCTATCTTCTTGGGCACTACTTTCAGTTGACGATGATAGTAACCTTCCCACTCAGGGCGGCTAAATGCAAAGAAAAGGTGCCATGGCCAGCACATGTGCTCAATTGAATTCAGGCTAAAGGTGTGCACAGACATATTCCTCGCATCTGCTAATAGGCATCCCGTCTCAAGTCTCTCAACTTGCTTCCAGAGTCTCCTTTGGGACTCGGTACAATAAATGCAGTACATAGGTCTCATATTGTTTTCCTCTGCTGACTCGACTAGAAGGTCGTACTGCATTCGGCCTGACTTCCCTGCGACATGTTTGATTCTCAGTTTGTTATCACGTTGAACACGCTTTGCTTGCACGCGCATTGCCAGTGTGCGCTTGCGGCCGATGAGATACCATTCCCAGTCTGCACCGACTTTGGATTCTTCATGACTCGAGATTTGTCTCAAGAAAATCACATCCGAGTGATGAAGACACAACTCCAAGAGATTGCTCTCCGTGATTGTCGCTTCTCCGTAACTCACCGGCACTCTCGGGTTATACGAGTATTCCAAGTTGCGCGAAGTCGCATCTCCCAAGCGCCTCATGGTGTCTACCAAATTTGTCGCAGAAGTGATCATTCAAAAAATCGGCAGTAACGAAAATTCTCGCCCAACGTCAACTCATAGTCGGTGATCGTGGATAACACAACACTATAGCTAAGTATGGGCTTGTCCGAGGTCAATATTTTGGGTTGGTTATTTGCATGAGTCAGGAAATTGAACTGCAAAATTAAATCATGCGTTTGACGCGAGTCGGCGAAAATTTTTGCAGTAGTGCCAGCATGCGTCAATTTCGGTTAGATCACCCATTCTTTCCACTCGGATGAAACGGAGATGGGAGTTCTGGATCAACGTACATCAACCCTTAGGCTGTGAAAATATCTAAACTGAGAAGAGCAGGGAAAAAAGTTGACGGTGCCTATCCACCGGATATACATTCCCTGCCATGAACTACTTGAAGGCAGGTTTTGCAATTGCAATTATCCTGGCTACGGCATCGCTCACCGCGTCCGACCGGATCACTGGGCCGGTTCGAGTCGTGGACGCTGATACTCTAATCATGCATGGCCGAAAAATTCGCTTAAGTGGCATTGATGCACCAGAGGCGCAACAAAATTGTCTCGACTCAAAAAACCAATGGTATCCATGCGGCCAAGTGGCGACTCAAGTACTGTCTAACCGAATTTCGACAAACCCGGTAACTTGCTTGCTGAGTCCAACACCAGACCGTTACGGCCGAGCACTTGGCACATGCTGGTTCAGTGACAACGAGCGCGTGCAGTCCTGGCTTGTACACAACGGCTGGGCCGTAGCCTACCGCCGCTATTCATTGCAATATTTACAAGAAGAAGAATACGCTCGCATTCACCGAACTGGGATCTGGAGCGGCAGATTTGTTATGCCCTGGGACTGGCGACGCGGTGCGAGACTACCCCAGTGATCCAGATCATCGATCGATTACAGTCCCGCCACCCGTAATTCTTGACATCCTCAACTGTCAACACTCTGCCACGCCTCGCACAGAGTGCCTCACAGGCCATTTCCGGATTATTCAAAAGAATCGCATCATAGCACTATATTTTGAGAGCAAATTGGTGCGAAACAGCGAACACTGGCTACTTTCAAGGGTTTTCAAGTTTTCTCAACCGCAGCCAGCACACCCGAAAATTACGGTGTTGCGGGTTACCTGGTTTAATTCCCAAGCATTGAACTTTGAGTTGAAATGCGGTTCGCAATCTGCGAAAATAACAAGTACGATAAATCGTGCGCGTCAGCCGTGAAAATGCACGTGTGGCCAGCCGGCCATCGGCTTTGCAGCTGAAGACCCTAGGTCTGCAGCGAGCAGCCAGGAGTGATCCTGGTGAACATCAAGGCGGAAGACCGCCTGCAAATTTGACCACCCTCAGGGGATATCGATCCCCCGAGGGGTAGATATCCTCCAACAAAACAATCGGAGGAAACCATGGCAAATGCCGCGTTTGACACACTGACAGTGTCAAAAGACCTGCAGGCCGCAGGGATTGAGGTGAAACATGCCGAGGCAATCGCGTTGGCAGTTAAGCAGAGTCAGGGAGACCTGGCAACCAAGCAGGACATCGCCCTGCTGAAGTCTGAAATTGATCACATTAGGACTGATCTGAAGTCCTCCATCAATTGGACTAAGTGGTCGCTGGCAATTATTGTAGCGATCATGCTAAGTGGCTTCACCCTTATCTTGAGATAAAGGCTCCGGCTAACGAAAAAAAGAGGGCAATACACCCTCTTTTTTTTGACAATATGAGTTTCAGCGCAGATATTCGGATACGATATCGGGTCGGAAATGACCGAGTTCCTGGCTGATCACACCCATCCTTTCCGCCCGGGTAAAACCGAGATCGAGAAGTTCCGACATGCGGTCCTGCGCATACCCGTGTCTCAACCCGTGCGCCCCAGTCGACCACCCAAGCACAGCTTTACTGGTTTTGCCAAATATGAAGGAAAAATACACACCACCGGTTAGATCGTAGTGCTGCTGGTATTTGATGTTCCTGTCCATGACAGTTTTTGGTTCAGCGAGACGAACGTCTTCGAGAGCATGAACCAGATGACCAGGCAGTCTGACCTCCCGGATCAAACCACCCTTGCCAACGACAGTGTAGGCTGTACCTCGTCGGCCCGCAAAACGATTGCTTGACCACTTGCGGTGAGTGCTGGCCGGCTGTTCTGACTTTCGACGAATCGTCAACAATTCATGTGCACGCAGTCCGGCAGCATACGCAATACGGGTTGCAAGCCCAGTGCGAGCGGATTGGTTCGAAGCGATGGCGTCAACCTGTTCAGGTGTGTAGCCGCGTGACTGTTTTGCTAGTCTACGACCACCGCGGAATGTTGACAGAATACGCTTCAGTTTGACATTTGTACCAGTCTGCCGCAGTAGGAATTGCACAGCCTGGCGATCGCGGTCAAGAGTTTTCTGACCCACTTGCGATTGCCGTTCATTCAGATATTCCTGCACCAACCCGACATCAGCGCTCCGCAGGTCACCACGCCGCCGACTTTGGATCCATTGGCAAAACAGCTTGAGTGCCTGCTGGTACGACCGGGCGGTTCCGATCGAATGAATCAGCCCATCGTTGCGAGCCTGGTGGCGCGGCTTGCCGAGCGCCAGCCCTTTTCGGACAAAAAACGCGGCCTGCTTGTCCGGAGATCTACGGCTGGTTCGTCGTGCCATTGATGCGCGCCTGGGGAAGAGTGTTGATGTAGCGAAGTATCGTATAACGCGCAACGCTCACTCCGTATGATGCCAGCTTCTGGCGGATCTGGTCCAAACTGCTGCCAGTGAGATATTCGTCGACAACCATGTCTTCGAATGGAGAGATCTTTGACTCTCTCCATTTTCTTCGCCGCGCGATACCGCTTGAGATCGTACTCATTTCATTGATGACCATTCTGTCGTTAGATAAAGGGATCACTCCCGCGGGAAAACACCCGACTTGCTCCAATTGAGCCATCATTGGGATGACCAAGGTCGGAACTAGGCCCACCTTTTCCGATCACGATCCGTTCGGAAGCGGAGTATTTACTGGCGTACATCGCCTGGAGATCAATCACTCGGAGGCTTGTATGAAAGCCTGCATCCGCAGTGTTGTCTGGATGGAGTCAGCCGCAGTACTGAAGACTTTCAGCGGGCTGCTTGATGAGAGGGAACGCTGGTTCCTGGTTAATGATTGGTCATCAATCACCCGGCGTTTCCGCCGTATCCCCCAGTACCTCTTTGGTCACTCGTGTGTCTCAGGGGGTGCACACTTTGAAGTTGGTCAAAATTGTACACGCGCCTGTGATCGCCTGTCAAGCGTATTTGTACGCTGTCTCGTCAACTATTGATGCTCTGTCATCACATGCCGCGCATTGTTGCGCAATATCAGCACCTTATGTGCCCGCCCCCGCTATGTAGTGATATTACATAGCGGGGGCGCCTGCATGCGCCCCGCGCAGCAAACATGATGTTTGCCGGTGAATCAGCACGCCTCGATGGTACCGCTGATTCGCTGGGGCATTCCTGATGAAGCCCCAAATGAAAAGCGCCCGCAGTCTGCATCTGCCCGTTGCAATGTCAGAGTGCGGGCGGTTTTGAAATCAATGAACACGCATTTCGACCGGGTTCGTTGACTTCGGCGAACTGCATGTTTGCCAGTGCGAACAGATGATGCCAGCTGGCATCTAGCTGTTCGCACCCGCGCGATTTTCACTGCATGTTCATGATGTGAAAATCGCGCTTCGCACATTAGTGCAAAAGCGTGAATCGTCGCTGCTGGCCAGCATCGATTCACGCCAAATTTTGAACGACTCATCAGAGTCTTATGGAGTTACCAAGGTGGTGTAAATACTTGAAATTCCATGTGAGAATTTTTGTAGAATATTAGAACCTACCTTGATTGTCATTTTGTGGCTGTTGGAACGGATGATTACAAATCAACTGCTCTAATCGCTGCACTAGGAATCACTGTCGCAACAGTTCGTTTGCAGTCCAAGAGCGTTTCTCTCTAAAAACTTCGGATTGAAATTTGCTACGCCAACATATTAGTAAATTGGATTCTAAAATACCATGTTAAATCTTTGTTTGGGGTAGGGTTTCCCGTTTTGTTTGTACTAGCGAGAACGACTGTTAAACACGTTAATGGAAGTGACCAGAATCAGAATAAACGTTGATTTTATGTTCATCAAATATCAGATTGTGCATTCAAAAATTTTGACTAACTTCTGAAAAAAAGATATACTTTGCGCTTCACTATTTTCCCCATCATTTTTTCTTTTCTCTACTTCTTATTTCAAAATGTACGCTATTATCGAAACAGGCGGCAAGCAAGTTCGAGTTGAACCAGGCAACAGAATTAAGGTTGAGCGGCTGAGCGGTGAAGTCGGGGATAACGTCCAGTTTGACAATGTGCTGCTGGTTTCCGATGGTACTCAAACTGTGATTGGTACACCGCATGTTGAAGATTCACCAGTCATTGCCAAAATTCTAGATCATGGCCGAGGGAAGAAGATCCGCGTGATCAAAATGAAGCGCAGGAAAAATTATCGACGGACTTACGGGCACAGGCAAAATTACACAGAACTTGAAGTTTTAAGCATTGGTGCTGCCAGTAAATCAAACGAAAAGGCAGTTGCGTCGAAAGTTAGTGAGACCGACAGCAGCAATGACGAATCAGCTGAGGACTGAAAGACTTTCAGGTTTGAGGTTAACTGAAATTCTATAGGGTAAATACTCATGGCACATAAAAAAGCGGGTGGAAGTTCAAGAAACGGACGCGACTCGATTTCCAAGCGCTTGGGCGTTAAACGCTATGGCGGTGAATTGATTCGTGCAGGTAACATCATTGTTCGTCAGCGCGGTAGCAAGTTTCATCCCGGGACCAATGTCGGAATGGGCAATGACTATACCCTTTTTGCAACCGCAGACGGTCATGTAAAGTTTGAGGTTAAAGGGCCCCTTCGTAAAAAGACTGTTTCGGTAATTCCCGCCTAATCAAACTCACTCGACCGGGGCACTTGCCCGGTCTCTCTCTCCATGGGATTACCATGACGCACACCGATCAATCAGAGTGCGTTTAAATGTTTATAGATGAAGCGCAAATTCGGGTAGAGGCTGGTAAGGGTGGTGCTGGTTGCCTTTCATTCAGACGCGAAAAGCACACACCGCGTGGTGGGCCCGATGGTGGCGATGGCGGTCGAGGTGGTAGTATCTACATCATTGGAGATGCGCACCTGAATACCCTCGTAGATTTTCAGCATCATCGAAACTATCGTGCTCAGAACGGGCGTCCAGGTGCCGGTCGCGATGCCACTGGAAGGGATGGTGAGGATCTCGAAATTCGCGTACCACTGGGCACAGTGATCCAGGACGCTGATACTCGTGAATTGATTGATGAAATTACGGAATCAGATCAGCGGGTATTGGTCGCAAAAGGTGGCTCAAATGGTGTGGGTAATGCGCGATTTAAATCGAGTACCAACCGTTCGCCGCGAAAAACCATACCTGGTGGTGCCGGCGAAATTCGCATGCTCAAACTGGAACTGCGCATTTTGGCTGATGTTGGTTTAGTTGGATTGCCAAATGCCGGGAAGTCTTCCCTTATTCGGAAAGTCACCAATGCGCAACCGAAAATTGCAGATTATCCTTTTACCACTCTCAAGCCATCTCGAGGGGTGGTTGGACTTGACTACGGACGCAGTTATACGATTGCAGATATTCCCGGACTGATCGAAGGTGCTTCAACCGGCAGTGGACTTGGCATTCAATTTCTAAAGCACCTACGTCATACCCGTTTGCTTTTTCATGTAGTGGATATTGTTTCCAACACAGAGGTCGAGTCGGTGGCCAAGTCAATTGATGTCATCGCGAATGAACTAGCGCAGTTTAACGAAGATCTTGCAAGTCGCGAACGCTGGCTGGTTCTGAATAAGATTGATCTCGTATCGGAAGCCGAACTAGAGAACTACTTGCAGGAGATCATTGCCAAGAGTCGCTGGAGCGGCAAGTGGTTTGCCATTTCAGCTGTGACTGGATCTGGCTGCAAAAAACTTATTGGTGAAGCAATGAATTGGCTTGAGGACAACTCGCCTGAGCCAAATGAGCATCAATCGATTGAGGAACTCTTACTATGACAGATCCATATGATTACAGCGCAACGCGTCGATGGGTCGTTAAAGTTGGCAGTTCCCTGATTACGAATATTGAAACTGGAATTAACGTTGACCGAATCTATGGTTGGGCTGGACAAATTGCTGAATTAAAGCGCGCTGGTGTCGAGGTGGTGCTGGTCTCATCTGGATCCGTAATGGAGGGCATGAAACGGCTAGGCTGGAGTGAGCGTCCGCATGAAGTACACATGCTACAGGTTGCCGCCGCTGTGGGTCAGATGGGATTGGTTCGAACATATGAAATCGCTTTTGAGCAGCACGGCTACCTGACAGCTCAGATTTTACTGACCAATGCAGATCTTTCGGATCGCGCACGATACCTGAACACCCGAAATACCATCAGAACGTTGCTTGAAAAAGGGATCATTCCGATAGTTAATGAAAATGACACCGTTACGACCGAAGACATTAAATTTGGGGATAACGACAATTTGGCTGGTCTGGTTACGAATATTGTTGATGCGGACCTGCTGGTAATATTGACCGATCAAACAGGTTTGTATGATGCTGATCCTCGAACCAACTCAAACGCCAAGTTGATATCACAAGCTTATCCCCACGATGAATCCCTAGATCAAGTCGTTGGACCGAGTAGTCAGTATGGTCGCGGGGGAATGCATGCCAAACTGGAAGCTGCTCGCAAGGCTGCTCGTTCAGGTGCAGCAACTTTTATTGCATCAGGATTGGTTGAAAACCAGTTACAGAAAATTATCGCCAATCAGGCAAAAGGAACCTTACTGCTGTCAAGGACCGGAAGAATTGCAGCACACAAACAATGGTTGGCAGGGCGGACACGTGTGGCTGGAAAACTTCATCTTGATCAAGGTGCAGTTACAGCACTACTGGCCCAGGGTCGCAGTCTGCTGTCCGTTGGTGTCAAGCAGGTAGAGGGAAAATTCAGACGCGGCGACCTTGTCGTGTGTCTAAATACGGACTCTAGGGAAATTGCGCGCGGTCTCATCAATTACGATTCAGAAGAAGCCAGTCAAATAAAAGGGTATCGAACAGATCGTATTGAGTCAGTGTTGGGCTATGTGAGAGACCACGAACTAATTCACCGGGACAACATGGTCATCATGTAGAAATTGGATTGCGCTCGGTCCCAAGCGAAGTGATTGATTCGGAAAACTCGTAATTAAGAATTTGAAAACTGTAAAGTATCCCTGCGAAAGTTCAGTAATTCAATTCTTTATTATTTCTATAATGTGCGCCGACGCACAACATTGGTACCAGATGCTAAGCTATTGCATCCCAATGTTGATTCCTGAAATTGAATTGAACGCGTCATTCTTCACCAAATATTTTTTCCTTTTGAATTTAATTTGAGAAATATTTTTAGAGTTATCAAGTTTGGAGGAAACTATCAGATGTTTACAACTCGAAAATTAATTGCTTGTGCAGTACTTTCCTGTGCACTTCTGTTGCCAGGTCTCGCAAGTGCGAAGACTGTCATTCGTGTCCAGTCGGTCATTCCAACGTCCGCTGACGAAACTGTAATGCTGAAGCGATTTGGCGATAATGTTTCTGCTTTGACAAACGGCGAAGTCGAAATCGAAGTCCTTGCAGCAGGAGCTGTCGTTGGCGTTAAAGAAACCTTAGAAGCTGTCAACGCAGGATTGATCGAAGGCGGATTTGCTTGGACACACTACTGGTCAGGTTATCATCCGGCAGCGATGCTGTTCGGTTCACCGACCGCAGGCGCAGGACTTGGAATCGACAACATTGCCTGGATTTCTTGGTACATGGAAGGCGGTGGAAAAGAACTGTATGACCGACTCTGGGACGAAATGGGCATGAATGTGAAAGGTCTAATGTTGCAGCCAGTCGGACCCGAAGCGTTGGGATGGTTCAAGGAGCCGATCAACAGCATGGATGATTTCCGAAAGTATCGATTCAGAGCCCCACCGGGTATTCCAGGTCAAACCTACACAGAAATTGGCGTTGCAGCCGTTGCTATGGGCGGTGGAGACATTCTTCCCGCACTTGAAAAGGGCACGATCGATGCAGCAGAATGGTGCTGCCCGAAGCCCGATTCGGTTTTTGGATTTCAAAAAGTTTTGAAACACTACTATTTGCAAGGCCTGCACCAAGTTGTGGTTAACGCTGACATTTACATCAACAAGGATGTCTGGGACAGTCTCACGCCACATCAACAGAAGGCCATGGAAGTTTCGGCAGACGCCTCCCTGATTCAGTCTCTAGCTTATCGCATTTATGAAAATGGTAAAGCGCTGAAAGACCTAACCGAAAATCATGGCGTTATCCTGCATGATACGCCTGTCGACTATTTCACAGAATACATGAATGCTGTCTTGACTAGCATGGACAAGAACAAAGCGGAAAATGAATTCTTCAAAGAAGTCTGGGAATCGATGGAATCGTTTGCACAAATCGCAGTTCCGTTCTGGGCTGGTGCACAGACCACCAATGCAAATCTAGGACAAGCTTACGCAAAACAATTACAGTAAGCAACAAGTAAGCGATCAAGTTACTTCAATGTAGCTTGGTCCTTAAAATGAGGAAAAGCGTAGATCTTTTGTCGGATTTACGCTTTTTCTTTGCAAAAATTGGGGGATTGAGTTTCCCCAAAGTTTCAAGATTTCTAACTCCCCAAGATAAATTGTGCCGACATTGAGGGTTAAATTCTGAGCGCTAAAACTTTACTCCTTTTTCCGGGACAGGGTGCACAATACCCAGGAATCGGCAGCGACCTAACCCGTGAATTTCCAATCGCACGAGAAATTTACAGCGATGCGAGCGATATTCTTGGTTATGATCTGGTTGCTCTGTGTAATGATGCCGAGAGTGGAGTGATCAATCTCACAAAATTTACCCAGCCAGTACTGCTTGTTCATTCATACATCTGCCTGCGGGTATTTCAGCAGCATCTCGGCGTAAGCGTTGACGTTTTCGCAGCGGGTGGACACAGCCTAGGTGAATATACAGCACTTGTCGCCGCCGACGCATTAAGTTTTGAAGACGCACTGCGACTGGTTTCAAAGCGTGGCGAATGCATGGGTGAACACGGCGGGGGAGAGATGCTCGCTCTTTCTCTGACTGAAGACGACCTCAAACCATTAATTGAAACCAGCAACTGCGAAATTGCGGCTCTGAACCTGCCGGAGCAGACTGTCGTTGGCGGCTGGCCGGATGAACTGGATCAGCTGACCGCGAATATCGATGAAAAATTCCCTGGTAAGGGAGGTGTTCGGTTGAAAACTGAGGGCGCCTTTCATACCTCTCACATGTATCCAGCGGCGCAGAAGTTTCGACCATTCTTGGAAGAAACTCACATGCGAAGGCCGAAAGTTAAGGTTGCGTCTAATACAACCGGTGCATTTCATTCATCGGAAATTGATAGCATTCGGGAAAACCTGTATCTTCAATTGTTCAAACCTGTTCGCTGGAGCGATAATCTAAAAGCGATTGCGAACGCGGGTGTTGAAAGAATTATTGAATTCGGTGGCGGTCTGGGCAAGGGTGAAACTCCGTCCGACAAGCGACCAAATTTGCAAGGAATGATCGTTCGCATGTTCAGACGTGCGAATTCAAGACCTGATTATCATGCAGTGATTAATGTTGAAACTCTTGAGGCAACGTGTAAGGCTTACACAGCAACTGATTAACGGTTAACTTGGAAAGGGATATCTCAACAGTCATCAACCGCGGATAGTCTGAAACCAGTTGACAGGTCTACACTTGCTCAAGCTCGATCAGAGTTCCGTTGAAGTCTTTCGGATGCAGAAACAGAACGGGTTTGCCGTGAGCGCCAATCTTGGGTGAGCCATCACCTAGAACTCGCATGCCTGCTGCAACCAATTGGCTTTGTGCCGCATCAATATCCGTCACTTCATAACACAAGTGATGAACACCCCCTGCAGGGTTTCTCTTAAGAAAGCCGGCGATCGGTGAATGGTCGCCAAGCGGATGCAGAAGTTCAATTTTTGTATTGGGAAGATTGACGAATACCGTCGCCACTCCATGCTCAGGCAGATCAAGCGGAGCAGATACGTCTGCACCTAGTACTGATCGGTATTGCTCCGATGCCGCACTGAGATCGGGGACTGCTATGGCGATATGATTCAATTTGCCAATCATTCAGCCTCCGTTCCAAATTCCAGTATGGGTTGGTCGGCAGCCAGGCTGTCGCCAACGTTCGCCAGAATCTTGGAAATTGTTCCATCCTGTTCAGAGTGTAAAGCATTTTCCATTTTCATCGCTTCAACGATTGCGATGGTTTCACCGACCTTGACTTTCTGGCCTTCGGCAACCCTAAGTTCCTGCAGCCGACCCGGCATGGGTGATTTGAGAATATGGGAAACGCCTGAAGTTTTCTTCTCCAGCATAAACTGGTTGAATTTTGCTCCCAATGGGCTAAGTACGTTAAACAAACGCTGCAAGCCAAAAAAGTCTAGCTGATAGCTTATCCCGACGCGCAGAATTTTGACGCATTTTGTATCGCCATCTGCAATTTTGTAGTAGAACAGACTTTGCCCCGGTGTCCATTTGTGAATAACATCAGTACCATCCCCATTGGATTTAATCAACCGGTGACCGTACTCAATCTCTTCGATAGTAAACTCAAACTGCTCTTGACCGCTGATTGCAACCCAGGTATTACACGCAGTCCTCTGGCTGTTCGACTGATCCGCACCTGATTTGGCGGAACGTTGTTCGTTGACATAGTGGGCTATCGTTGCGATCATGGCTGCGGTGATTGTTTCACTGCCGGTCTCAGTTTTGCAGTCATAGCCATCGGGAAAACGTCCTTCGATGTAGCGGGTGTGCATGTCGCCAGCACAAACCAAAGGATCTCGGACCAAGGCCTGCAAAAATGGAATGTTGGTTGTAACTCCCAAGATCTGATATTCGTCAAGGGATTTTGCCAGCAGATCAAGCGCTTTTTCCCTAGTGTCGTGGTGCACAATCAGTTTGGCGATCATGGGATCATAATGCATTGAAATTTCACCACCTTCATAGACACCAGAGTCGACACGCACTTTCTCTGAGTGCGTTGGTTGACGATATCTAATCAGCCGACCGATTGATGGCAGAAAGTTTCGTGCCGGGTCTTCTGCGTAAATTCTCGCTTCAACTGCCCATCCTGAGGCAACGATGTCTGATTGATTGAGGTCAAGTGGTTCATCTGCAGCGATACGGATCATGCACTCTACAAGATTTACACCAGATACATATTCCGTTACTGGATGCTCGACCTGTAAGCGAGTATTCATTTCTAGAAAGTAAAAATTTTGGTCGGCATCAACGACAAACTCCACTGTTCCAGCTGAAACATAATTCACCGCTCGTGCCAGTGCTACCGCTTGCCCAGTGATTTCATTTCTGGTTGTCTCATTCAGGAAAGGGGATGGAGCTTCTTCAATAACCTTCTGATGACGACGCTGAAGTGAACACTCCCTCTCTCCAAGATGGATGACGTTGCCAAATTTATCGGCTAACACCTGAACTTCAATATGCCGCGGATTCTCGATGTACTTTTCAACAAATACCCGGTCATCTCCAAAATGGGTCTTTGCTTCGCTTGCAGAGCGCAAATACCCATCTCGGCACTCTTCATCGTTGTACGCTAGGCGCATGCCTTTACCACCACCGGCTGATGTGGGTTTAAGCATCACTGGGTAGCCAATCTGCTGAGCCAATTCAACTGCGTGGTCCGGGTTTTCGATTACATCATCAAATCCAGGAATGACATTGACATCAGCATCTCGTGCAATTTTCTTCGAGGTGATCTTATCGCCCATTAAACGAATTGCTTCTGGTCCGGGGCCGATAAACTGAATGCCGGATTCAGTCAACTGCTCACCAAACTGTGCATCTTCCGACAAGAATCCGTATCCGGGATGAACGGCCTCAGCACCTGTCGAATGACAGGCCTCTATAATTTTCTGAGTTTGCAAGTAGCTTTGCGCTGCAGCAGCGGGTCCGATATTGACAGCCTCATCTGCAGTTCGGACATGTAGCGCGTTTTGGTCCGCGTCCGAATACACGGCGACAGTCTTAATTCCCATCTGTTTTGCGGTTCGCATGATGCGACACGCAATTTCACCCCGATTTGCAATCAGTATTTTGCTGAACATGAGTGGCACGAGCTATAGTGGTATGTTGCTGTGCTTACGCCAGGGATTTTCCAGTTTCTTGTTGGACAGCATCTCTAGAGAATGACAGATTCTGAGTCGAGTATCGTGCGGCATGATGACATCATCAATGAATCCGCGGCTGGCAGCAATGAACGGATTTGCGAATTTATTACTGTATTCCTCTGTTCGTTGGGCAATTTTTTTGGCATCACTCATCTGCGCGCGGAAAATGATCTCAACTGCGCCTTTGGCGCCCATAACAGCGATTTCGGCGCTTGGCCAAGCGAGATTGACATCGCCCCGCAAATGTTTCGAACTCATGACGTCGTAAGCACCGCCATATGCCTTGCGCGTGATCACTGTTACTTTGGGAATGGTCGCTTCAGCATAGGCGTATAGTAATTTGGCCCCGTGTTTGATGATGCCGCCATGTTCCTGTGCAGTACCCGGCATAAAGCCAGGCACGTCGACAAATGTGATGATTGGAATCCCGAAAGCATCGCAGAATCGGACGAACCGTGCTGCCTTGATGGATGAGTGAATGTCAAGACAGCCAGCCAACACCATGGGCTGATTTGCGACGATTCCGACAGGTCGGCCTTCCATCCGTGCGAATCCAGTCACAATATTCTTAGCGTGGTCTGGCTTGAGTTCAAAAAAGTGTGCCTCATCGACGACTTTCAGAATAAGTTCCTTAATGTCATAAGGTTGATTGGGGTCTTCGGGCATCAGGGTGTCCAGGGACACTTCAATTCGATCGCGAGGATCGTCGGTTAGACGCACTGGCAGGGAGCTCTGGTTGTTGGAAGGCAGAAAGTCAAAAAATGCTCTCAGCATCAGACATCCTTCGATGTCATTTTCGAATGCGCCGTCGGCGACACCGGAAGTTTCTGTATGTGCAGAGGCGCCACCCAACTGTTCTGCAGAAACCTCTTCGTGGGTGACCGTTCTAGCAACATCAGGGCCGGTTACAAACATATAGGAACTGTCGCGTATCATGAAGATGAAGTCGGTAATTGCCGGGGAATAGACTGCACCGCCTGCGCACGGTCCCATGATGAGAGAAATTTGCGGGATCACGCCCGATGCCATGACGTTGCGTTGAAAGATATCAGCATAGCCGGCCAATGACGCGACCCCTTCCTGAATACGAGCACCACCGGAGTCATTGATGCCGATGACCGGTGCACGGACTTTCATGGCCTGATCCATAATTTTGCCGATCTTTTCGGCATGGGCTTCAGACAGTGAACCGCCATAGACTGTAAAGTCCTGACTGAAAATAAAAACCAGACGCCCGTGAATGGTGCCATATCCGGTGACAACACCATCACCAGGAATCTTGTTGTCGGCCATGCCAAAGTCAGTGCTGCGATGCTCAACAAACATATCCCATTCCTGAAAACTGTCTTTGTCAAGCAGTAATTCAATACGCTCACGCGCAGTCAATTTACCTTTGGCATGTTGCGCGTCAATGCGTTTCTGGCCGCCACCTAGCCGTGCGGCTTCTCGCTTCGTATTCAGTTGATCAATGATGTCCTGCAAAATACTGCTCCAAAGTACCTGAATGGTAACTTCTATGCGGAATCCATTTTGGTTTCAATGAAGTCCAAAACTTGTGGAATTGTATCCAGAATTCGAGTACCGGGACCATAGACAGCGGATACGCCTTGTGACTCAAGAGTCCTGACATCGTCAGGTGGTACAACGCCGCCACAGATAACCACCACATTTTCAGCACCTTCGCTCTTAAGACCGTCAACAATTTGTGGCACCAAAGTTTTATGCCCTCCGGCCTGCGTTGAGATGCCAACCAGATGCACATCGTTGTCAACGGCCTGGCGGACAACTTCTGCCGGTGTCTGAAACAGGGCACCGATATCCACTTCAAAGCCAAAGTCGGCGTAAGCTGTTGCGATCACCTTGGCTCCGCGATCGTGTCCATCCTGCCCAACTTTTGCGATCAGTGCACGCGGACGTCGGTGATGAGACTCGATAAACCTCTCAACCCGCTGACGAATTGCTGAAACGTCCTCATTACTTGAAATGGCATTACTGTAGACCCCGCTGATAGTCTGTGGAACCGCGTGGTGTTGGCCAAAAACCGATCTTACGGCATCGGTAATTTCACCCACCGTAGCGCGTGCCCGGGCTGCCAATATCGATTGCTGCAGCAGTCCCCACTCGCCCGATTCAGTACAGCCTTTGAGCTGATTAAGGGCATTCTGACACGCTTCTTCATTTCGAGCCCGCCGCACATTATTGAGTCTCGAAATCTGGCTTTCCCGAACTGCCTGATTATCAACTTCGAGCAGTTCGACATCATCATCTGAATCGCTGATGAACTGATTAACACCAACGATGACATCTTCGCCGCTGTCGAGTCTGGCCTGGCGTTTTGCTGCTGAGGCTTCGATTCGCTGCTTTGGTATGCCTGCTTCGACCGCTCGGGTCATTCCACCCATTGATTCAACTTCATCAATGAGAATTTTCGCTTCGCGGATCATTGAACCTGTCAGACTCTCAATGTAGTAACTACCGGCCAGAGGATCGACGATTTTAGAGAGACCGGATTCTTCTCTCAGAATGAGCTGTGTATTTCTAGCGATTTGTGCGGAAAATTCACTCGGTAGTGCGAGCGCTTCATCAAACGAGTTTGTATGCAGGGATTGGGTGCCTCCTAGCACTGCAGCGAGTGCTTCAATTGTCGTGCGAATGATGTTGTTGTAGGGCGACTGACTGGTAAGACTCACTCCAGAGGTTTGGCAATGTGTGCGCAGCATCAGTGAAGATGGTTTTTTGGGACCGAAGTGCGTCTTCATCAGATCTGCCCATAGGAATCTCGCGGCGCGCAGTTTTGCAATTTCCATGAACAGGTTCATACCGATACAGAAAAAGAAGGAAAGACGAGGGGCAAACTGATCAACATCCATACCAGTCGACAGTGCCGCACGGACGTACTCAATTCCGTCAGCAATCGTGTAAGCAAGTTCCTGGACACAAGTTGCCCCTGCTTCCTGCATGTGATAGCCCGATATGGAGATCGGGTTGAATCGGGGCATATGGTTGGATGTGTGCTGAATGATATCCGCCACGATGCGCATGGATGGTTCCGGCGGGTAGATATAAGTGTTTCGCACCATGAATTCCTTGAGAATGTCATTTTGCAATGTGCCGGACAATGCCTCCTGCGAAACACCCTGTTCTTCACCAGCAACAATGAACATCGCGAGTACTGGCAGTACTGCGCCATTCATGGTCATTGAAACGGAAATCTGATCCAGTGGAATGCTGTCGAACAGAATTTTCACGTCCTCAACGCTGTCGATTGCCACCCCTGCCTTACCCACATCGCCAATGACTCGGGGATGATCAGAATCATAGCCACGATGAGTGGGAAGGTCGAAGGCAACCGAAAGACCCGTCTGCCCGGATTTCAGATTGTCGCGGTAAAACCGGTTGGATTCTTCAGCAGTAGAAAAACCAGCGTACTGTCTGAGAGTCCAAGGCCGCCCGGCATACATTGTTGCCCGCGGTCCTCGCAAATAGGGCGGAATTCCAGGCAATGTGTTCAGATGCTCAAGCTCGGCGAGATCATTCGCACTATAAACCGGTTTGATGTCAATGCCTTCTGGCGTTTGCCACGTGAGTTCGTCGAGCGAGCGTCCCCTGAGTTCGCTGACAGCCTGCTGCCGCCACTCATTTAAAGAAGGTTCTTCAAATGCCATAGACAGAGGCTCTTTCAAGTGTTACCTGGAAACTCAGGATTTCGGAAAGCCGATTGAATTGAGTGCTTCGGTGATCTCATTCAGAATCTCGGGGTCATCAATTGTAGCTGGCATCTTCCATGGCTCGGCATCAGCGATCTTGCTGACAGTGCCGCGCAAAATTTTACCTGAGCGTGTTTTTGGCAGACGCTTGACGACAACTGCCTGCTTGAATGCTGCGACCGGGCCAATTTTCTCCCGCATCAAGCCAACACACTCTTTCACAACCTGATCGTGGGGTGTTCTGCAGCCAGAATTGAGTACCAGAAGTCCTAATGGCAACTGGCCCTTTAGTGCATCGTTTACGCCGGTTACTGCACATTCGGCGACATCGGGGTGTGAGGTCAGAACTTCTTCCATGGCGCCGGTTGACAGCCGATGTCCAGCAACATTTATGATGTCATCAGTTCTAGACATGACATAGACATATCCATCTTCGTCGATGAAGCCGGCATCTGCAGTTTTATAGTAACCTGGAAATTCAGCGAGATACGCTTCAACATACCGCTCCTTGGCATTCCATAGCGTTGGAAAAGCGCCTGGAGGCAGTGGCAATTCAACCACAAGCGAACCGATTTCACCCGGAGCGACTTCATTCGCTGCATCATCCAGAACTTTCAGATTCCAGCCTGGCACCGGTTTAGACGGAGAACCTTCCTTGACCGCCAGTTGCTCAATTCCCATCAGGTTAGAACAAATCGCCCAACCGGTTTCAGTCTGCCACCAGTGATCAATGACGGGTACTTCAAGTTTTTCTTCAGCCCAATGCAAAGTATCCGGGTCTGTACGCTCTCCAGCCAGAAACAGGGTATGTAATGTTGAAACATCGTACCTTTTCAGGTGCTCAGCTTTCGGGTCTTCTTTCTTAATGGCCCGAAACGCAGTTGGTGCAGTAAAAAGCGCCGACACCTTGTGTTGTGAAATGACGCGCCAAAAGGCACCAGGATCTGGTGTCCCAACTGGCTTTCCTTCATACAGAATGGTTGTGTTACCTGCAAATAGTGGTGCGTAGACAATATAGGAATGGCCCACAACCCAGCCTACATCGGAGGCCGCCCAAAACACTTCACCTGGCTCAACGCCGTAGATGTTTTTCATGCTCCACTTTAGAGCCACAATGTGCCCGCCATTGTCTCGAACAACGCCTTTGGGTTGGCCAGTTGTTCCAGATGTGTAGAGAATATAGAGAGGGTCAGTTGCCTTGACTGAAACACAGGGAACTGGTGATGCGCGGCTGATAAGATCATGCCAATCGTGATCGCGTCCCGTTAACATCTCTGCTTCAAGCTGCGGGCGCTGATAAATCACACAGGCTTGAGGTGTGTGTTTGGCAAGATCGATTGCCTGGTCTAGCAGTGGCTTGTAGGCGACCGTACGGCCAGGTTCCAATCCACATGAGGCGCTGACTATGGCAACGGGTTTTGCGTCGTCAATTCGAACTGCCAGTTCATTGGATGCGAATCCACCAAACACAACTGAATGGATGGCCCCGAGGCGAGTGCAGGCCAGTATGGCGATGACCGCTTCGGGAATCATCGGCATGTAGATGATAACGCGTGAACCTTTTTCGACACCAATTTCAGAGAGAGCGCCGGCGAATCGGGCGGTATCTTCAGTCAGTTGCCGGTACGTGTAGTGGCGAATTTCACCGGTCATGGCCGAATCGTAAATCAATGCATTCTGATCACCTCTGCCCTGCGCCACATGCAGATCCAGGGCGTTATAGCAGGTGTTGACCTCCGCGCCTGGAAACCAACGATAGTAGGGTTTATCGGATTCATCTAGAACTTTGTCCCAGGGTTTTTCCCAGTGAACCAACTTTGCGATTTCACCCCAATAGGATTCTCGCTCCTTTATGGATCGGTTAAATTCTGCTTGATATTTACTCATTTTTCAGTGTCAGTAGTTTGACAGGAATGTCGATTACAGTTTATTTGATCACACTTTTACTCATTTTGAGTTAGCAGTCGTTCGCCAATTCCATTTTAATAAAATATTTCATTAGAACTTGCCATCAAACGAAATTACCTGCTGTGGAATCTCCCGCGAACGCAGGTCGTTTTGTTTCTCGAAACTTCACAACGTCAGGAGTTACTTGCATGACTTACGAATACATTATTGCGGAAACTAGACAGAATGTTGGATTCATTCAGATAAATCGCCCAAAGGTGTTGAATGCATTATCTTCTGGTGTGATGGATGAACTCGGTGCGGCAATTGATTCATTTGAGTCTGACAGTTCCATCGGAGCCATTGTTATCACTGGAAACGAAAAGTCGTTCGCAGCTGGCGCGGACATCAGTCAGATGAAGGACAACACGTTTGCAGGCGCATTTATGGGCAACTTCATCACCAGCAACTGGGAACGAGTAACTGTTTGTCGTAAACCTGTCATTGCAGCTGTCGCTGGATTTGCACTTGGCGGAGGCTGTGAACTCGCAATGATGTGCGATTTTATTGTTGCTGGTGACAATGCAAAATTTGGCCAGCCTGAAATCAATCTCGGCATCATACCAGGTGCTGGTGGCTCTCAGCGACTAACGCGGGCGGTTGGTAAATCCAAAGCAATGGATATGTGTTTGACCGGACGTATGATGGATGCTGAGGAAGCGGAACGCTCCGGTCTCGTCAGTCGAATTTACCCGGTAGCTGAGCTGGTTGACAGAGCGGTGGGGATCGCTCAGGAAATCGCCGAAAAGTCGCAGATCGCCGCGTCCATGGTTACCGAAGTTGTTGATCGAGCGTATGAATCAACTCTGACGGAAGGCGTATTGTTCGAACGTCGGGCTTTTCATGCCTTGTTTGCGACCGAAGACCAAAAGGAGGGTATGGCTGCGTTTTTGGAAAAAAGGAAGGCAAACTGGAAAAATCGATGAACCGCTATAGCGCTGACTGGAAGCGAGCAGTGCTGCCAGCAAAGCGGTGGTGTTCATGCTGATTTAATCGCCACCTGCATACTGCCGATTCTCTCAATGCTACATTCCAGCATGTCGCCGACACTGACCGGACCAACGCCAGCTGGTGTGCCACACATGATGACGTCACCCGGGTAGAGTGTGTAATAGTTCGACGCGTAAGAAATGAGTTTGCTCGTTGAGAAGATCATTTGGTTGGTATTGGCATGTTGCTTGGTACTCCCATTCACCGCCAGGGAGATATCAAGGTTATCCGGATCTTCGATTTCGTTCTTGGTAACCAGCCACGGTCCCAGAACTGAATGGCTATCGAGTGCCTTTCTCAGGCTGCGGTCTTCTTTGCCGCGAATAGTCATATCGAGGCCAATGGTATATCCGGCGACATAGCCCATTGCTTCTGACTCGTCGACGTTGCGACAATTGCGTCCTATGACGATGGCAAGTTCAACCTCGTGGTCAGTTCGGCGATTCTGAAACTTGAGCTTCACTCCATCATCCGGACCAACCGGAATCGGAGCTTTGAGAAACAGACCGTAAGTTTCAACGCTTGCCACTTGACCGGCCTCACCGAGATACGGGTCACTGTTGACTTCTTCCTGATGTGCTTTGTAATTCAATGGTGCGCCAATTATTTTCGAAGGTCGTGCGATCGGGCTATTAAGATGCAAATCCCGTAGAGAGTGCGTTGTCGATTGCCTTCTCACTCGGTGAATGGCAGGTAGCAGGGTTTCGAGGTTACCGATCATCAGGTCGCCTGGTGGCTGTGGCCACGCGGGAACCGGGACGCTTGCAACAGCATCGGTGACATCCTGAACATGACGTCCTTCAACGACCCCTAGGCGGTTTTGATTAAATCGACAAATCTTCATTGTCCTGCTCGTTTCGAGTAAATGCCTTTGCTCCGAGAAAAATCACGAATCTGGCTGTGTTAAGTGTATCGCAAATTCATTCAGACTGCAATCCACCGAACTTATCCCATTCCATTTGATTGAGGTTAGCAAATTTCTATCCAGGCAACGGATTTGGCCAAGTGTAAAGGAAGCGCGAGAACTGCGTGGATCGGGTGGAATTGACTACTTTAAGCTCGCCTTCTGGAGTTGTTCAATCTGCCAGTTTCGAAAAATTATGGCAAAGAAAATCTGAATTTCCTCGAATTTAGCCGATTTTTTTCACTTTTTTGTTGATTTAGGGGTTGACAATGACTTAGTTTTTGATAAAAATAGGGGGGAAATTATGGAAAATAGTGACAAATCGTGGAAAACAGGGATAGAAATTCATACTTTGGTTCCTACGACGTAACAGTAGATGATAAGGGTCGCATCATGATCCCTGTCAGATTACGCGAAGAAATCAATGCGGATTGCGAAGGTAACCTCGTGATGGGTCAGGCCTTTCGTACCGACTGCGTGTCAATATATCCGAATCACGAATTTGAGCGCATTCGGGATGAACTCTTTCGTAATCGAAACTCGAGTGTTCACTATCAGAATATTCTGCGAACAATTGTTGGTACTGCACAGGACTGTGTATTGCCGAAGTCCGGTCGCATTCTGGTTCCAAGACAGCTTCGAACTTTCAATTCCATTCAAGGCGATGCTGTTCTCATTGGAATGGGTAATCGCATCGAACTATGGGATCTCGAGCGGTGGCAGGGTCACCACAAGGCTGTGAATGATTCTGATACAGATGCCTACGACAAAGTCCTAAAGACGTTTGATTTTTAGCTTGAATCGGAGTTTGGATCTTGAATTTCTTAACGGACAGTTCTGATACACATGACGCTGTGATGCGCGATGCCGCAATCGACGCACTCTCGATTGATCCGTCGGGAACCTATGTAGACAGCACCTATGGTCGCGGTGGACACTCCCTCGGAATATTGGACCATTTAAGCTCAGCTGGCAAGTTGTATGCATTTGACTGTGATACGGCTGCCATTGCAGTGGCGCATCGCAAACACTGCAACGATCCAAGGTTTGAGGCCATTCATGCACGATTTTCAAGAATTGGTGAAGAACTTCGCTCGCGGCAACCTGAAACTCAACTGTCTGGTGTGATAGCAGACCTTGGCGTGTCATCTCCGCAACTCGATCAGCCTGATCGCGGTTTTAGCTTCATGAAAAACGGTCCGCTGGATATGCGAATGGATACAAGCGAATCAGTGTCCGCGTCCAGTTGGTTGGAAACGGTCAACGAACGGCAACTGAGTGAAACACTCAGCAAAATGGGAGGTGAGCGCTTCGCTCGGCGAATCGCCCACCGAATCGTTGAGCATCGAGCAGTCTCTCCAATTCAATCGACAGGAGAGTTGGCACGACTAATTGCCGATTGTGTACCGAATAAAGAAAAGGATAAGCATCCGGCAACTCGTACCTTTCTTGCCATACGCATGCATGTCAATCGCGAACTCGAAGAGTTGGCCGCATTTTTACCCCAATGCGTCAGCCTGTTGAAACGTGGCGGAAGACTGGTTGTCATTACATTTCATTCGGTCGAGGATCGTCTGGTTAAAAATTTCATGCGAGACGCATCTATCGGTGCACCGGGACCACAGGGGATCCCATTTCGACGTTCAGAATTTCATCCAACGCTGAAAATCGTCGGTAAACCACTGGGACCGGATGAGAACGAAGTTGATCGCAACCGCCGCGCTCGAAGTGCGGTCATGCGAGTGGCGGAACGTATCGGAGTCGGCCATGCGTAGTGTCACTACTATATTTTTGCTCGCATTTTGCCTTGTGTCGGCATTGAGTTTGATCTGGATCCGTCAGGAAAACCGAATCTTGACGCCACAGCTGCATGATCGTTATTCACTTCGGGATGATCTGAACATTGAGTGGAGAGAACTACTAGCTCAGCATTCCGTTGTTTCGCGTCGCGAGAGCCTGAAGACCTGGACCGAAAGGGAAGGAAAAATGCACGCTCCGGAAAAGGAAATCGTACTACTGCTGAAAGAGCAGAAAGCCGACTGGCTATCGGCAGAGGGACAGCAATGAACGCCGGTCCATACTACGCCCCAACTCGGGATGTTGTGGTTCTCAGTTCAATCGCTATTGCCTTTGTTCTTTTAGGAGCGCGCGCAGTTCAGTTACAGGTGGCAGATACAGACCTGCTGCAAAGCGAGGGCAACGCCCGATTTTTGAGAAATGAACAGGTAACGGCCAATCGGGGAATCATCAGAGACAGAAACGGTGTCGTGCTCGCAGTCAGCACACCTGTAGACAGTGTTTGGGCTGAGCCAAACATTCTCAGGCTTCATCCCAACAAATGGCCGCGCCTCGAACAGGTGATCGGGCTTGAGCCGAATGCGATCGCCACACGTCTGGAGAATATAGAACCATATCGCCAGTTCATGTATCTGAAGCGCGCTTTGATTGTCGATCATGCTAAACAAGTTATGGATCTAGCTGTGCCCGGTGTTGCTTTACAACGGGAGTATCGGCGATTCTATCCATTTGGTTCCTCCGTTGCCAACCTCATTGGATTTACCGATATTGACGACGATGGGTTGGAAGGAATCGAATTCACTTACAACGAACGTCTGACGGGTCAGCACGGGATTCGACAGGTCATTCAGGACCGTAAAGGGCGTGTGGTTGAAACAATAGGGGACCTCCAACGGGTGCGGGACGGTGAAGACATTACCCTCAGCATTGACTCTCGCATTCAGCAGATCGTACACCAAACACTGATCAATACTGCGATTGAACACAAGGCAACATCAGCCAGTGCCGTGATCATTGATGTTCACACCGGAGAAATTCTGGCAATCAGTACAGTACCAAGTTTTAACCCAAACGAAAGCAGTTCTCGTCACACGACCCACAACTATGCTGCCCGCCACGAGTATGAGCCAGGATCTGTCATTAAGCCTTTCATCATTGCCAAAGCGCTGTTGGATGGTAAAGTGCTTTCAAACACGATCATCGATACATCACCTGGTGTCATCCATATTGGAGGTTTTCAAATTCGCGATTTTCGCAACTATGGCGAATTGACAGTTGGTGGTGTGATCAAGAAGTCGAGCAACATTGGCGCCATCAAGATTGGCAGACGAATACCTCCGACAGAACTGGTGAATTTTCTTGACAGTCTCGGTTTTCGGGAGCTTTCCGGTAGCGAAATTGTTGGTGAAGCAAGCGGTACGTTTCCACAAAAATCGATATGGCGTTCAAGTGAACATGCAACACTAACTTACGGTTACGGCTTTTCCATCACAATGCTGCAACTTGTCAGGGCATATGCGATGTTGGCCAGTGGCGGTAAGCTGACGCCCTTGACCATACTGGCAGGTGACCGGTCAGATGAATCCACTCTGGTCATGCCAAATTTCGTTGCCAGGGAAGTCACCAATATGCTGGAGACAGTTGTTAGCCAAACAGGAACAGCCCGTCGAGCGAAGGTCCCATCATACCGCGTCGCTGGAAAGACCTCAACTACCCAGAAGTTGATCAACGGGGTATACCAGGAAGATCTTCATCGTTCCATGTTTGTCGGTTTTGCTCCTGTGTCGAGTCCGAGACTTGCTGCTATCGTCATGGTAGACGAACCAGGAGCTGAGCACTACTTTGGTGGTCGAGTCGCTGCGCCCGCATTTCGTGAAATCATGGCAGAAGCGTTGCGAATCCTGAAGATCCAGCCGGATGATCTTGACAATGTACGAACCAGCGTCAATCTTCCCAAAATTGAGGTTGAAGCATGAATAGGACCTCGAACGGTTCAAGATCTGGCCAGTATTTGAACGTCTTGCTTGATGGCATCGCAAAGGTTGATACCGCTCGAAACCCTTTTATTCAAGAAGTAAGCCTCGACAGCCGCGACGTTCAACCAGGCAGTCTGTTTTTTGCAGTACCCGGACTGATTGACGACGGTCGCTCGCACATCAAAAGTGCAATCACCGCTGGAGCAAGTGCGATCGTCTATGAGTCTGAGGGTTGGCAAATTGAGCGGATTGGCTCCACACCACAAATTGGTGTACCTGATTTAAGTCGCAAAATCAGTGCGATAGCGGATTTGTATTTCAGGCACCCGTCTAAAAAAGTTCACGTCGTCGGTATTACTGGTACCAATGGCAAGTCGAGCTGTGCTGTGATGACTGCACAGGCTCTTGAGTCGCTCGGACATCGATGTGGAATTGTTGGAACTCTGGGGTATGGATTTCCAGACGAACTTGCACCTATACCGCTTACAACACCAGACTCGATATCGCTTCAGCGCTACCTCGCTCAGTTGGTTAGTGCAGGTGCCCAGTCCATCTGCCTCGAAGTTTCATCTCATGCGCTTGATCAGTCTCGAACTGACGGCGTTAGATTTGGCACAGTGGTGTTCACCAATCTGTCGCAGGATCACCTGGATTACCACCGAAACATGGAGGATTATCGGGCCGCCAAATCCAAATTGTTTACTCGGACAGATGCATCTCATGCAGTGCTGAATATCGATGATGACTTCGGTCGATCATTATTGGGCCGAACATCTGCTGAGCAAGAAGTCACCTACGGAGAACAGAGTTCTGACATCCAACTGGTGAACTGCAGTCCCGACGAGCGGGGATTGAGTGTTTCCATCAGGATTCATGGCGAATTAATTGCGGTGCGAAGCAAGTTGCTGGGCAGGATTAGCGGCATCAATCTGACAACTGTTGCCGCAGTCCTGCATTCATTTGGGATTTCAAACCAAGACATTGAAGAATCTATGCATGCAATTGAACCCATTCCAGGCAGACTCGAAAGAATCTATGGGGCATCTCACTTTCCTTCAGTTTATGTCGATTACGCCCACACCCCGGATGGTTTGCAGCAGGCGCTGAACAGCGTTAGGGAAATTACCCGCGGCAGTCTATGGTGTGTATTCGGCTGCGGTGGAGAACGCGACAAGGAAAAACGGCCACTCATGGGTGCGATAGCAGAGCACCTCGCAGACCGGATCATCGTTACTGATGACAATCCCCGAAACGAAGACCCCGAAACGATTGCAGACGACATTACAAGTCAGATGAAGGACTCTCCACTGATCATTCACGATCGTCGGCAGGCCATTGCACATGCAATCTCTCAGGCTGATGCTGAGGATTCGGTGCTGATCGCCGGAAAAGGGCACGAGACGATGCAAATCTGTGCTAGGAAGTCCATCGCGTTCAGTGATCGTCAGGTTTCTGAAGAATTACTGAGAGGTCAGGCATGCTGACGTTACTGGAAGCTGCCAAAACCGTAAACGGTCACCACATCGGTGGCAATCCTATGATTGACTCAGTGAGTTCGGATTCACGTACGATCGAAAGCGGTGCATTATTTGTAGCACTTCGCGGTGAACGCTTCGACGGGCACAGGTATGTTGAAGAAGCGGTTAAAAAGGGAGCCGTTGGGGCGATAGTGGATTCCGAGTTGAATCTGCCTATTCCGCAAATCATCGTCGAAGACACTGAGTATGCGCTTGGGCAATTTGCCGCCAGTTGGCGCAGAAGATTTGACATTCCTTTAGTGGCCATTACTGGCTCGAATGGAAAAACCACTGTCAAAGAGATGGTCGGAAGAATCCTGAGAGCCAGTGATAATACTTTGATTTCGCAGGGGAACTTTAACAATTTGGTTGGTTTACCACTGTCGTTGCTGAAGCTTCGTGAGTCGCACTGCTTTGCCGCAGTTGAGATAGGCATGAACCAGGTTGGGGAAATTGAGCGTCTTGCCAGTATTGCTCAGCCTGATGTTGCGGTGATTACTAATGCCGGTGCAGCGCATCTGGAATTTTTGGTGAGCGTTGAACAAGTGGCAACTGAAAAGGGGAAGATCATCTCTTCGCTTCGCAATTCCGGGGTGGCAGTTCTGAATGCCGATTCCAGTCACTATTCAGCATGGTGCAGGACTACAGGTTCGCGCAAAGTCATTTCGTTTGGGTTTTCCTCTGATGCGGATGTATCGGGAACATACACCACACTGACTTTTGGTTCACAGATTGGTATGAAAACACCACTGGGTGAATTCCAGGTCGATTTGCAACTGGCCGGGGAACACAATGTTTTGAACGCACTTGCTGCTGCCGCAGTAGCTGTAGCGCTAGGACTTGCTCCGTTTAACATCAAGACCGGTCTTGAAAACATGAGTGCAGTGGCGGGACGACTGCAGCCTAGAAAACACCTGAAAGGCGGTTGTCTGATTGACGACACGTACAACGCCAACCCGAATTCAGTCGCCGCGGCGCTCGCGTTTATTTCCAAATTGAACGGAGACCGACGTCTGGTGATTGGTGACATGTTTGAACTCGGGGCAAACGGGGAAGAGTTGCATCGAGACGTGGGTCGATTGGCCCGCGAATGCGGTGTTGGAAGGCTCTATGCACTAGGCACATTAAGCGCTGCAGCTGCCGAAGCATTTGGGCGCGGCGCAACGCACTATTCAGATCGCGAAATGTTAATCAGCGATCTTGGTTCACAGCTTGATGAGACAACAACTGTACTGATCAAGGGCTCTCGGGGCATGAAAATGGATGAAATTGCTGATTCGATCAGCATGCCTGCCAACCAATATGCTGAAGAGGTTGCGGAATGTTAGCCGAACTGCTTTTGTACTATTCCGATGTGGTGTCTGGTTTCAATGTATTCCGATACCTGACATTTCGAGCTGTTTTGGCGGTGCTAACTTCACTGTTGATCGGTGTTGTCGCGTTTACCTACGCCATTCCTAAACTACAGGAACTGTCGATCAGGGAAGTCATTCGTGACGATGATGTTCCGCTGCACATTGACAAAGGTGGAACACCAACCATGGGTGGTATCGTGATTCTGTTCTCAGTGTTTGTGTCAACTTTGCTTTGGGTAGATCCAACGAATCCGTTTATTTGGCTGGCACTGGCAACAACCGCCATATTTGGGTTGATCGGTTTTTTGGACGACTGGCAAAAACTCAAACAGCAGAAAAGTGGAGCAGGACTTTCGGTACGGAAAAAATTGCTCTATCAGGCAATTGCTGCCGCAGTCATCGGAATCATCATTTTCATCAGTGCGGAATCCAGTGCTCAAACTACGCTTTTGGTACCCGTCTTCAAAGATCTGTTGTTCGAGCTTGGCGTCCTGTTTATACCATTTGCCATGCTGGTTCTGATTGGGACTTCAAACGCAGTCAATTTGACTGATGGACTGGATGGACTGGCCATCATGCCCATCGTACTGGTGGCCGGGGGACTTGGAATTTTTGCCTACGCGACGGGTCACGCAGTGTTTTCGGAATATCTTGGACTGCCATTTATTCAAGGCGTCGGTGAGTTGGTCATATTCTGCGGTTCGTTGGTTGGCGCGGGACTGGCTTTTCTGGTTTTCAACTGCTATCCAGCACAGATTTTTATGGGTGACACAGGCTCAATGGGGCTTGGAGCCGCCGTTGCCATTATTGCGGTATTGATTCGACAGGAAATCGTACTTTTCATCATGGGTGGGTTGTTCGTCATTGAGGCGATTTCAGTCATGACGCAAGTTGCATCATTCAAACTGCTTGGTCGTCGCATCTGGCTGATGAGCCCGCTACATCATCATTTCGAACAGAAAGGGTGGCCAGAACCGCGCATTACGGTTCGCTTTTGGATTTTTTCACTGGTCATGGTGCTGGCTGGACTGGCGACACTTAAAGTTAGATAAGCACGAGGTGAATATCATGGAACTATTAAAGAAAAGCACAAAATCAAATGGTTATACGGGCAACGCTGTTGTAGTTGGCCTTGGCCGGAGTGCAATAGCCTGTGCTACTCACCTGATCGACAACGGCTGGGATGTGGAAATGGCAGAAGTCAAATCTCAGCCCGGTCTGGAGCGGAATGTAAGCTCACTGCTGCCAGGTGTGGCAATCAATGCCCCCTTTGAATCCGATTTGTTCGTGGGCAAGGACTTGGCGGTATTGAGTTGCACATCAGCGCCATCCAATCTGAGAATTGCACGGATGGCGAAAGAATATGGTGCAGAGGTGATGAACAGTCTGGAGTTGTTTTTCCACTGCGCTGATAAACCGGTCATTTCGATAACCGGAACAAACGGAAAGAGTTCGGTAACGACTCTGGTAAGCAATATTATTTCAAGGTACCGCGGAGTTGTCCAGCTCGGTGGCTGCCGAGGCTATCCGTTCATGGAACTGTTGAAGAAAAGACAGGTGGATGCCTATCTGCTGGAACTTTCAGCGCCTCACCTTGAACAGGTTGAAAGGATTCAGTCAGATGTTGCAGCGGTTCTCAATGTTTCACCGGATCACCTTGAGCGCTATAAGTCAACCGACGCATGCGTCGGCACCATGGCAAAACTCATCAGCGACGCAAAGATAGCTGTGATCAACCGGGATGATCCGATCGTTTCGGGCATTTCAACGACAGGTCAACGCATCACCTTCGGAATGAGCTCGCCAGAAAGTGAAGGAGACTACGGCGTAGTTGATTTTTCCGGAGTCAACTGGGTGGTACGCGGTGACACCAAATTGCTTAATCTGGATAGATGTCAACTTTCGGGTGACCATAACGTCCTGAACATTCTGGCAAGCTGTGCGGTTGCCGATGCAGCGGGTTATCCGGTCAAAGCGGTTAGAACGGCAGTTACGAATTTCGAAGGTCTCCCGTATCGTTGCAGCACTGAAGGCGAGTGGAACGGAGTTCGTTGGGTGAATGATGCGCGATCAGCCAATGTGGGAGCCGCACTGGCGGCTATTCAATCCAACGAAAGACCGGTGATACTGATCGCGGGCGGATTGAGTAAAGGCGCTGATTTCTCAATGATCCCACAGAACGTCAACGGCAAACTACGCGGCTGCATTTTCTTTGGACGTGACCGACGCGAGATTAGCAAGACATTTGACGTAACTGACAACGTTGCCAAACATCACGTTGAAGACATCTACGATGCGATCAGCGTTGCAAACAGCATGACGAAGGAAGGTGACTGCGTGGTGTTTTCACCGGGATGTGCAAGCAATGATCAGTTCACCGATTACGAACATCGAGGAAAGTCTTTTAGTCAGGCACTTCAATTACAGGTGTTATGAGCAATACTGTAGTACAAGACACTCAATCCCAAGTGGGCGACGTCAAATCGTCGCCAAGAGTCGATTCGGTATTAGTTACCGTCTATTTGGGGCTTGTGATCTTTGGGATGATCGCGGTGTATTCCGCAACGATTGCGCAGGCGTTTGACACTGGAGACCATTTTGTCTACCTTCGTAAAAACGCCATCAACATTGCAATCGCATTAACCGGAATGTCGGTTGCCGCGTTCATTCCGCCTAATTTTCTGAAACGATTTGCTCCACTGTTCCTGATCATCGGTATCGGATTGCTAGCGATCGTGCTGGTTCCTTCAATCGGAGTCGAATTGAATGGCAGTAACCGCTGGGTTCGAATAGGCGGCCGAATCTTTCAGCCATCCGAATTTGCTGAAATACTGTTCCTGATCTATCTCGCTAGATATCTGGCAGTTCGCGATCAGCAATTGAACAGTCTGTCTCATGATGTACTGCCGATCATCGCCATATACCTGGTGTTTGCAACCTTGCTGATGCTTGAGCCGGATTTTGGCAGTACGATGGTGCTTGGCGCAGTTCTTTTGGCTGTACTGTATTTGGGTGGCCTCAGAATTTCGCATATTTTTCTTTTCACAATTATGTCCACCATCGCCGTTGTCATTCTGATTTTGATTGAGCCATATCGTCTTGAACGTGTCATGTCCTTTCTGAATCCATGGGAAGACCCGTACAACTCTGGATTTCAATTGGTGCAATCACTGATAGCACTCGGCAGAGGTGAGTGGTTTGGCGTTGGACTTGGCACCAGTGTTCAAAAACTGCATTACCTACCCTATGCCGGTTCAGATTTTCTGTTCGCGGTCATTGGAGAAGAACTCGGCTTGATGGGGTTGTTGACTGTAATGGGACTGTTTGTCGTCCTGATTTGGAAGATATTTCATATTTCCTGGCTCGCCGCAGCGGTGAATGACACATTCTCAAACCTTCTTGCAAAATCAATCGGCATGATGATTGCCATTTCCGCTGTCGTTAATATGGGTGTGAATATGGGAATCCTGCCCACAAAGGGTCTTACTTTACCCTTTATGAGCGAAGGTGGATCAAGCCTGATTGCGTATTCCATCGCGATTGGCATCGTACTTTCGATACATCGTGAATCCCAACGGAAGTTGAAGCTATGAGTACCGTTGTGATCATGGCCGGTGGTACCGGTGGCCACATCTATCCTGCGCTAGCGGTGGGCACTGAACTTCGTGCACGCGGTGTCAATGTTTACTGGATGGGTGTGCGCAGCGGACTTGAAGATCAATTGGCGCGTACAGCGGGAATTGAATTCGATGCAATTCGAGTTAAAGGTCTTTGGGGCAAGGGATTGATGCGTTGGATGACCCTGCCGCTATGGATTTCAATTTCACTGTGGCAAAGTGTTGGCATCATTCTGAATCGTCGTCCGGACCTGATGCTGGGAATGGGCGGATATGTGTGTGGTCCAGGTGGCATGGCTGCTGCAATGCTGCGTAGGCCACTAATTATTCATGAGTCGAATGCAATTGCCGGACTGACCAATCGAATTTTGGCGTTTATGGCAATGCGAGTGTTGAGCGGGGTTGAAAAATCAGATCTTGGACAGAAGGCCGTGTTTACCGGTACACCAGTGCGTGCCGAAATATTGGCAGCGGCCAAACATAAACCTGCTTTTGAAGGCAACCATGGTCAGCCGCTCAATCTGTTGATTATTGGTGGCAGCCAGGGTGCGGAAGCTTTGAATCAGGCATTACCGAAGGCTTTCGCTGAACAGCCTGCTGATCTGCGTCCTAATATTAAGCATCAGACTGGCCCTGGACGCACAGACAAGGTTAGAGCGGCCTATCAAACTCAGGGAATCGAGGCTGAGGTGGTCGACTACATCAGTGATATGGCGCAAGCCTATTCCTGGGCTGACATCGTTGTCGCAAGAGCTGGAGCGATGACGATTGCCGAGTTGTCAGCGATGGGTTTGGCTGTCGTGCTGGTTCCTCTTCCACATGCGGCACGGGATCATCAGCGCGCCAATGCCGAGGTGCTTATGCGACTAGGTGCAGCAATTGTGTGTTTACAGAACAATGATTTTGAATCGAAACTGCGCACCGAGCTGATGCACTTGATTTCAAATCGGGAGCGCGTGCGAGAACTTGCCGAGCGCATTCGAGCCAATGGGCGACCCGATGCAACAAATGTAGTCGTTGAGTACTGCATGGAAGCACTGGAAACGTGAAACTTACGACAGATACCGATGGACGGAATTTCGATGGCTGGACTGAATGGTGAACTGCGAATGGATGAGCCAATGAGTCGTCATACAAGTTGGCGAACAGGCGGCACCGTCAGATGGCACTACACGCCTGATGGCGTATCTGATCTTGGCGAGTTTCTGAGAAGAGTGCCACAGGACACAGAAGTTGCCTGGTGCGGTCTGGGAAGCAACATGCTCGTTCGAGATGGGGGCTTTGATGGTGTGATGATTTCCACACACAAGGGTCTAAAGAAACTGCGACAAACCGGAAGTCGAAGCATCTACGCCGAAGCTGGAGTGCCGGGTGCAAAACTGGCAAAGTTTGCTGCAAAAAATGCATTATGCGGTGCAGAATTCATGATAGGCATTCCGGGAACCATCGGAGGTGCTTTAGCTATGAATGCTGGATGTTTCGGGTCCGAAACCTGGCAGGTGGTGCACCATGCAGACACGATCAGCCGTCAGGGTGATCGTGTTAGACGAAGCGCCGATCAGGTTTCGTGGGGATATCGGTCAGTTGAAGTTAACGATTCCGAATGGTTTATTGGCGCTGAATTTGAACTGTCACCTTGTCAGACAGATGACGGGCACAAGAAAATTCGTCAATTCCTGAAAAAGAGAGCGGCAACCCAGCCGGTTCAGACGGCAAACGCAGGCAGCGTATTCAGAAATCCGAAGGAAGATTTTGCTGCAAGGTTGATTGATGCTGCCGGATTGAAAGGTTTCAAGAATGGTGCGGTCCGGGTGTCTCCGATACATGCGAATTTCATTGAGAACACCGGGCATGCCAGTGCGACTGAAATCGAATCACTGATTGCTTACATAAAGGAACGTGTCCATGAGGTGCACGGTATTCAACTTGAACTTGAAGTCAGAATTATTGGAAAAGGAGCATAGCTATGAACTCTGTGTACAGTCCCTATAGACATTCCAGACTCGAAAGAAGGTCGATTCGAAACCCCAACTCAGTGGCATCACCAAAATTCAGCCGCAAGGGCACTTATCTGTTTGCCACCGTGTTGAGCGTAACTATGGTCTTTGCGTTCTGTGTTGATTTTGTTTTACAGGGGCAGCGTTTTCCAACGAAGTATATCGATGTTGTTGGAGACCACGCTAAATCGACAACCGATCAGATTGTTAAAGCGGTTGCAGAGGTTTCCACCGGAAACATCCTGCTCGTCGATATTGCGAAAGCGGCAGAAGCGGCACAGTCCTTTTCCTGGGTGGAAAACGCCACTATACGTCGCAAGTGGCCGGACACTCTGGAAGTCCAGATCAACACCCGCAAGGTTCAGGCGCGCTGGGGAAATGATGAATATCTTGATCAGTTCGGTACCCCGTTCACGATGCCAATCGAAGTCAGTCAGAAGTTGCCCATGCTAAGTGGCCCCAGAAGTGCTGCGCCGGAAATTCTGGAAGCGTACGACAGTTGGAAAGAACCTGCCAGAAAAGTCGGGCTTGAAATCAAGTCGGTCAAACTGTCCGGTCGAGGCAGTTGGGAGGTAGTTGTCAGTCCGCTTGGCAGTACCGGCACTCTTGAACAAATCGCCAGCGAGCCAGAACCAATCAGGGTAATCATGGGAAGCACCGAAGTCAAGGACAGATCAAAACGTTTTCTCAAGTTGTACGCTGACATTTTTCGACCGGTATCTGAAATGGTCGGAACCGTTGACTTACGCTATCGGGACGGAGTGTCAGTTACATGGAAGGGAACACCCCCGAAATTTCATGGAACTCAGACAATTTTAAATACTGAAAACATTAAATCATGAGAGCAAATAGACAAAGCATTGAAGACCGTACTATTGTAGGTCTCGACATCGGAACTGCAACGGTAACCTTCGTTGTCTGCGCGCAGAATGACGAAGGTATTGAAGTCATCGGTATTGGCGACAGCCCAACGGAAGGAATGCAGCGAGGCATGGTGTCCAACATTGAAGCGTTGGTTGAATCTATTGAGAGAGCGAAGGCGAAGGCATCGAGCATGTGTATGCGCGAAATTGACAGGGTGATAGTCGGTGTGACAGGTTCTCACATTCGGGGAACTAACTCAACCGGAGTTGTCGCAATTCGGGGCAATGAAGTAACAATCGATGATATTGATCGGGTTACGGAAGCCGCGCAAGCGGTGCCTATCTCAAGCGGCGAAAAACTGCTCCACATCCTGTCGCAGCAGTACATCGTTGATGGTCAGACAGGCATCCGGCACCCACTTGGAATGTGTGGCGTCCGACTTGAAGCCAAAGTTCATGTAGTCACTGGAAGTGTGAGTTCCATCGAAAACCTATTTAAGTGTGTTCGATCGTGCAACCTTCAGGTGAACAATGTCATCATTAATCATATTGCTTCTGGTCAGGCAGTACTGTCTGAGGACGAAAAGGCACTCGGGGTTGCTTTGCTGGACATTGGCCACGGTACAACAGACTTTGCCGTCTATAGCGAAGGGTCGATTGTCCACTCCGCAACCTTTACGACTGCGGGATCAATGATTACGCAGGACATCGCGGTCCATTTGCACACCTCGCAACAGGAAGCTAATCGCATCAAGCAAACCTACGGTGGTGCATATTCGAGCTCGGTTGACTATAGCGAGTCATTTGAATTGACGATTATCGGCGAACACCGCGCAAGGAAAGCAAGCCGTAAATACCTTGCCGAGGTAATTGAAGCACGATTGACTGAAATATTTCGTTTGGTGAAAGAAGAACTGAAACAGTCTGGAAAAATTGATCTGATTCGTTCGGGACTGGTACTGACTGGTGGCAGTTCAAAGCTTATTGACATTGAAAAACTGGCCACTACGATTTTGGGAATTCCAGTAAGGCTGGGTACGACAAACTACACAGGAGAGATGTGTGAATTGGTCGGTGACCCCTCGTTTGCGACTGGATTGGGCCTATGTGAGTATGGCTCCTTGATTCAGGAGATGGAAACTGACCTGATTGGCCAAAAAAATATCAGAAGTCTGCCTGGAAACACAGCAAGCAGGGTGACCAGTTTTATACGCAAGCTGTTCATGCGAGAGGACCATGACCTGTTGCAGCCACATACATAACCGATTTACAAGTAGCTGTATGAGAGTTTAACGGAGTCGAAAGTGTGTGGTTAGTGAAACGACAAGTTAATGAACAAGGTTTCTAAAAGAGGAGATATTAACAATGGAATTTACAAAAAAGAGATTTGTACTGCAAACGCAAAAAGAGTTTCATCATGATGCCAGGATCAAGGTTGTCGGAATCGGTGGCGGTGGCAGTAATGCTGTCGATTACATGATTCCGGAACTGATTGAAGATGTTGAGTGTTATGTTGCAAACACTGATGCTCAGGCATTGGCGAAGTCGAATACCGCCAATAAGCTGCAGTTTGGCACCAGCACAACCAGGGGACGCGGTGCAGGATTTAATCCGCAACGAGGCCGCGAGGCGGCAATAGAAGATTGTCAAAATTTTATTGACTTTATTGGTGAAGCCGAAATGGTGTTCATCACCGCAGGTTTGGGCGGTGGTACCGGTACCGGTGCTGCACCGGTCTTTGCTCGGGCAATTAAAGAGCATAACCCAGAGATACTCGTCGTTGCAGTAGTAACGATCCCATTTTCTTTCGAAGGTGCGCGTCGCATGGAGTATGCTCAAGCTGGTGCGAGCGAATTGAAAGATTCAGTTGATTCAATCATTACCATTGCCAATGACAGAATACTGTTGGGCGACATTCCTTTGTCTGATGCTTACGGATCTGCGAACAATGTACTGTTGAACGCAGTACGGGGCATATCAGATTTAATTGTTCGTACTGGGTTTATCAATGTTGACTTCGCGGACGTGAAAACCATCATGTCAGAAGAGGGTATGGCGATGATGGCGCATGGCAGTGCCACCGGTGAAGACCGCGCACGAAAAGTGGCGCAGAGCGTTTTAAGCCACCCGTTGCTGGAAGGTATCGAACTGTCTAATGCGAAGGGACTTTTAGTCAACGTGACTGCGAGTTCGAAAATTTCGGCTAATGAGTACAAGCAAATCGGAGAAATGATTCAGAACGCTGCATCAAATGCCGAGTCCATTGTTTCAGGTTTGGTCTTTGATGATGAAGTTGGTGACGAAATTCGAGTTACGGTCGTAGCCAGCGGGCTGACGCTGCCCGAAGATGGAAGTCTTGGTGCAGTGGAGAGTTCAGCGCAGAATGAAGAATTATCGATGGAAGAGATGCGTGATGAGTTCGACTACTTTGACATGGAAAGTGAAAGTGAAGTAGCTGAAGAGGAAGTTGTGACGAGTCCGTTTATTGACGAAACTGAAGATGATCAGGAAGAAAATATCCTGGAGATGAGCCACGTGCCAAGCATTTTGAAAAATCGTGGAAATTTAAGACCCGAAAAGCAATTGAACGGATCGGCAGAAATTTAACAGAAGTTGACATTCAGTCCGGATAGAATTCTGTACAAATCGCTCAAGTTGGAATTTCCTGAGCGATTTGTACAGAATCAATGAGCGGTTTGCCATGACTGGCGTTTGTTTTGTCGATACAATATAGTAATATCAGTTACTTATGGATGGATGAGAATCGCCAGGATTTGAAAATATTGAACTCGATACAGTATGTCACGTATTTCTGTGATTTACGATGACCGTACTGCGGTCGGTTGCCGAAAAATGAAACGAACCGCAAAATTGTAAAAGAAAATTCTAAAATGCAACAGTATTTGTATACAATATATCTCCGTGTAGGAACATATCTGGTAGATAGAGTATGATCAGACAGAGAACCTTAAAAAATGAAATAACAGGGGCAGGTGTCGGACTTCATAAGGGCGTGAAGATTCAGATGAAACTGAAACCTGCACCCGTTAATACAGGAATCGTATTTAGGAGAACTGATCTCAATCCACTAGTAGAGATTCCAGCGTGTGTTGAAAATGTCTCCTGTACCCGATTGTCTACCACGATTGGCATCAATGGTGCCGAGGTTTCTACAGTTGAACATTTAATGTCAGCGTTTGCTGGTTTGGGCGTCGACAATGCTTATGTTGATGTGACAGCGGGCGAGGTTCCGATTATGGACGGCAGTTCGCATCCTTTCGTGTTTCTGATGGAAGCCGGTGGCTTGGAACTGCAATCCGCCCCCAAGAAGTTCATTCGTATCAAGAAAGCCGTGACCGTTCAGGAAGGCGATATGTGGGCAAAATTTGAACCCTACCACGGGTTTAAAATTTCTTTCGCCATTGACTTTGATCATCCTGTGATCAAAAACTCCAATCAGAGAGTCGAGGTTGATTTTGCGACTGCATCCTACAAAAACTATATTTCTCGAGCCCGAACGTTTGGATTTGTGTCGGAGCTAGAGAATTTACACTCAAAGGGTTTGGCCCGAGGCGCAAGCATCAGAAATGCGGTTGTAATGAATGACTACCATGTGATGAATGAGGATCAGTTGCGCTACGAAGATGAGTGCGCCCGTCACAAAGTGCTTGACGCAATTGGAGATATTTATCTTTTAGGGCATCCATTGATTGGTTCCTTTTCTGCTCACAAGTCAGGTCACTATCTGAACAATCAATTGTTGGTCGCCCTGAAGCAGGACGAAACTGCTTGGGAACTGATTGATTACGAACGATACGAAGACATGCCGTCATCAATTCTTCGGCTGGACCCGGCGATCGCCTAAAGTCAGAACAATTTCAACTAAACAATAAAAACCGCTTCTTTGAAGCGGTTTTTTTGTGTTACGGTGCTTGCATTATTGCATCACGGAAAGTTTTAGGAGAATCGTGTTGCATTGCCCATGGCAATTGAAGTAAAAATGCTATATTCATAGTAATCTAATCCGTCTAGACTAGGAATTTGATATGAGTACAGAAGAAAATAACACATCAACACCGGAAAAATCACGTAAGCGTGTCAAAAAATCAGTTTATGAAAGCGAACTGTTTCGAATGCAGTTGGAACTCGTTAAGATGCAGGAATGGGTGAAAGAGAATGGTCTGAAAGTCGTAGCCATTTTTGAAGGCCGCGATGCTGCCGGAAAGGGTGGAGTAATTAAGCGAATAACTCAGCATCTAAGTCCCAGAATTTGTCGAGTCGCGGCACTACCCGCACCAACAGAGCGCGAGAAGACACAATGGTACTTCCAACGGTATTGCGCCAATCTCCCCGCTGCAGGTGAAATCGTTCTGTTTGATCGAAGCTGGTACAACCGGGCTGGCGTTGAGCGAGTCATGGGCTTTTGTACGGATGAGGAATATCGTGAGTTCATGCGAAGCTGTCCAGAATTCGAACGGATGCTTGTCAGGTCTGGGATAAAACTGATTAAGTATTGGTTCTCGGTTTCCGACGATGAGCAGGAAAAGCGATTTCAGAGTCGACTGCTTGAACCACATAAGCGATGGAAACTATCACCGATGGATCTGGAATCGCGAACTCGCTGGCTGGAATATTCGAAAGCGAAAGATCAAATGTTCGCACACACCGATATCAAACAAGCTCCTTGGTATGTTGTTAATGCAGATGATAAACGACACGCGAGACTCAATTGTATTCGTCATTTTCTGACCATGGTTCCGTATGAAGATCTGACTCCAGAACCGATCAGTTTGCCTGAACGGGTGGAAGGTTTAGGTTATGTTCGACCGCCAATGTCTGATCAAACCTTCGTTCCCGAATTCTACCCCAGTAATGATGACTCTTAGATGACCTCATCGGGCACCTAAAACAAATGATGGATTTTTGAAAATTACGCGCTGATGGGGTTAGGCCTATGACTTTGCAGGCCGCTGCCTGATCAGCGTTCACACTGGAGCTGAATTGCGAACGTGTAATTTGCCATCAATATTCACGAGATTCGATTGTCGCTGATTTGCGAGTCAGCGCAAACAATTCCTGTTGAATTGTTGTCTACCCATCCCGCCATCCGTCGGCTTTTTATCCGAGTGCGAAGCGTAAAAACAGCCTGAATGGAGAATTCGAAAATCTTTAAATAACGCTTGGTTCGAGGTAACTTTCAGTGAAGGACTGGAGCGAGTTTCAAACAACGTAACTCGCGCATTTAAGTTTGTGTAGCAAACCTGACTATACGACCTTTCCACTCTTAAAGAGCACTACGCTTCTCCAAACAGCATGAACTTTATTCCCTTGCATGTTCAAGTTATTTTGATCCTGCAAAGCAATATCGGAATATTGAATTTTTGTGAATTTAACAACTCAGATGTTGACAATTTTTGTACAAAATTTGAACATTATTTTTGGCGGCAATAGTCAAAAGACATTTGTTCAATTGTTTTGCTCCCTTAGCCTTTGACTAGTTCCTAATTTAGGTTTCTATGCAGTGACATTGCGATTCGCTGAATTTTCGGTCTCAGCACAATTGACGCCTAAAATGGTTGATGCTGCAAGATGGGCAATCGTCGACGGTTTCGCCGTAATCCTGGCAGGAGCCAACAGTGAAGTCGCTGTGAGAGTTGCTGACGGGTTTGTTGTCGATGGCCAAGGCGTAGTTCCCGTTTACGGTTCCAGTCAACAAACCTCACCAGGCCAGGCAGCATTGATAAATGCTGTTGCCGGGCATGCCTATGACTTGGATGACTGGGAAGCTGCGGCCAATACTCATCCGACCGTCGTTCTGCTACCTGCACTGCTGGCGGTGTCATACAACAAGCCGGTATCCGGACAGCAATTGCTGATTGCATACGCGGTCGGTTTTGAGTTAATCGCTCGCCTGGGTGAGGCCGTAACTTTGGATCACTACAACCGGGGATTTCATTCCACCGCAACCATTGGATCAATTGGCAGCGCAGCTGCAGTGGCAAAACTGCTTGATCTTGACGTACGGACTACCGCTAACGCGTTGTCCATCGCAGCTACTCAGGCATCGGGTTTTACCTTGCAATTTGGTACCAATGTAAAGCCATTGCAGGCAGGATTTGCTGCGAGAAACGGTGTCGAAGCAGCCTTGCTTGCCAAAGCGGGTATCACTGCAAATACTGACATCATTGAAAATGAACGGGGTTTCGCTGGTCTTTTCGCTATTGCTGGACAGCCCATGACAAAACTGGGTGATCCGTGGGCTTTAGTTGAGCATGGAATTGCGCTGAAACCCTGGCCAACCTGTTCCTATGCACACCGACTGATGACGGCTGCAATCGAACTAAGACCCAAGGTTATTGATCGCCTTCACAGCATTGTTTCAATTGAAGCAACATTACCCGATTTACATAGACGCATTCTTCCATTTGACCGACCGACGAAAACTGAAGAAGCGCTGTTCTCAGTACCAGCATGTATCACCAAAATTTTGTCGGACGGTGATTTGAATCTGGAGGATCTAGCTGCCAAATTTTGGGAAAGACCACTGGTTCAAGAACTGATTCAGTTGGTAAATATCAATACGGAGCCTGCAAAAAATACAAATTTAAATTTAGACCCTGATCAACCTGACCGATTGCGGATAGTTATGGAACAGGAGGTAATTGAAACAACTTGCTCTTTTCCGCTAGGTGCCCCATCAAACCCGATCAGCAAAGCTCAATTTGCGAAAAAGTTCATAGATTGCTCCGGTCTGACTAGGACCGAATTGGATCGATTTCTGGAGTGGCCTACCTGTGACAACGTTAATGAGCTGTTCACTACCGATGTAATCTAGAGTTGCAGATACCGATTGGCAGGTTAAATTGCCAATATGCTCAATTGTACTGGCCTGCTAATGCCCCCATCACTTCTTCTCCGCACTAATTCGGCTCAAGCGCAGAAAGGTTTCTTTGGTTTCGGGGTTGGAAGAATTCTTTGCAATTTCAACAAAGACTTGACTTAGCCTTGCAGGTAGCAATTGTGCTTGAGGTTCTTCCGTATCGACTTTAGTCTTGCGCGGTGTATTTCGTTTACCTTCAACAGCAACTCGTATCACTATCTCTTCAAGGTCTTCGAAACCCCACTGATTCATCTGAGAAAGTATGGTTGATTGACTATTGAAGAGTTCGTATGCCCAGGTTGAAGAATTGACGGTTACAGCTAGTGAGTTCCCCTCAATCTGCAACTTGGTGGTGTTGTCAGCGATGTTTTGCCCGGCTGCTTTTTTCCAATGACGAAAAATTGTGGTCTCAGTAAATGATTCCGGTGCGCTTGGCAACTCAACTTTGGTGAGGAAGTCAGACAGTTTTGAGTAGTTGGAATCTGACATGGAAGTTAACTTCGATAGGGTTTGCCGGAATCAAAAAAACGGGTCAACATTCAATAAAATATTAGTCTGCACAAGTTGTTTATCCGTAACTAGTCCCTATTTTATGTTGTACCGGGACTGTCTGAAATGCTGTATAGGATCCGGCAACCGACTGCACCTAAACAAGTTTAAAGTACTGCTTTTGCTTGTTGAGTCAACCACAAGATAAAAATCAATCAATTTTTCTGCTAACCGATGTTGTTCTGTTCACCGGCCATCGACTGTAACATTAGCCATTCCATCGCTACAACTCCTGAATTTTTATGATAGCTAAAACCCTGTCCAAAGTTTTTGGCAGCCGTAATGAGAGGTTGATCAAGGGAATGTCCAAGACGGTTGGTATCATCAACGGTCTTGAACCTCAGATGCAGGCATTATCCGATGCTGAACTGGCAGCCAAGACATCTGAACTTAAAAATAAGTTTGCCGACGGCGTTACGGTTGAGGAACTCTTGACAGAGGCGTTTGCGGTAGTTAGAGAGGCGTCATGTCGAACCCTTAAACTGCGCCACTTTGACGTACAGTTGATCGGTGGAATGGTGTTACATGAAGGCAAAATTGCAGAGATGCGTACAGGTGAAGGTAAGACGCTGGTTGCAACCTTGCCGGTTTATCTCAATGCAATCGCCGGTCACTCGGTTCACATCGTTACGGTGAACGATTATTTGGCACGCCGAGATGCTGCATGGATGGGAGAGATTTACGACTTTCTCGGCATTTCAGTAGGCGTGGTTGTTCCAGACATGAGCCATGTCGACAAACAGGCAGCCTATGCATGTGACGTAGTCTATGGCACGAATAATGAATTTGGGTTTGATTATTTGCGTGACAACATGGCATTTGTTGCTGCGAATCGGGTTCAGGGAAAACTGACATACGCCATCGTCGACGAAGTTGACTCGATTTTGATCGATGAAGCCAGAACGCCGTTGATCATTTCAGGGGCTGCAGAAGACAGCACCGCGCTTTATGCGCAGATGAACAGGGTTGTTCCAAATCTTAAGCGGCAGGAAGAAGAGGACGGTCCGGGCGACTACAGCGTCGATGAAAAAACCCGGCAGGTATATCTGACTGATAAAGGGCACGATAACGCAGAAAAGTATCTGTCGGAAGCAGGTTTGTTGCCAGAAGGAACCGGACTTTACGATTTTTCCAATGTTGGACTGGTTCATCACCTGACCGCAGCGCTGCGTGCGAATAACCTGTTCACACGCGATGTGGATTACATTGTGCATGAAGGTCAGATAGTTATTGTTGATGAATTTACCGGACGTATGCAGCCCGGACGACGCTGGTCTGACGGATTGCATCAAGCGGTTGAAGCAAAGGAAGGGGTGCGAGTACAACGAGAGAATCAGACGCTGGCATCGATTACCTTTCAGAACTATTTCAGACTGTATGACCGCCTTGCAGGTATGACGGGTACAGCGGATACCGAAGCGGAAGAATTTCAACAAATCTACGGGTTGGAAGTGGTTGTAATACCAACGCACATGGCAATGGTTCGTGAAGATCACGCGGATCTGGTGTATCGCTCCGCGAGCGAAAAGTTCAAGGCGATCGTCGAAGAAATTTCCGAACGGCGTGACAATAATCAGCCCATCCTGGTCGGCACAGCATCAATTGACACCTCAGAGTATCTTGCTGGACTGTTAAAGCGGCAAAAAATTCCCCATGAAGTCTTAAATGCCAAGCAGCACGAGCGGGAAGCTAACATCATTGCTCATGCTGGACGTCCAGGTTCTGTAACAATCGCTACTAATATGGCGGGGCGTGGCACCGATATCGTGTTGGGTGGCAATCTGGAAATGGAACTGCGCGATGCCGGTGAAAATGCTGGTGCCTCCCGGATAGATGCAATCCAGTCGGACTGGCAAAAGCGACACGATATGGTTGTCGACGCAGGTGGTCTGCACGTGTTAAGTACCGAAAGGAATGAATCAAGACGTGTGGACAATCAGTTAAGAGGCCGTTCAGGTCGGCAAGGTGACCCGGGATCGAGTCGATTCTACCTGTCATTGGAAGACAACTTGTTGAGAATCTTTGCCTCCGACAAGATGTCCGGCTTGATGGAAAAGTTTGGACTCGAAGATGGCGAAGCGATTGAACACAACTGGGTTACGAAGGCCATCGAAAACGCGCAGAAAAAGGTTGAAGGGCGCAACTTTGATATTCGTAAGCAGTTGCTGGAGTTCGATGATGTGGCGAACGAACAGCGAAAGGTTGTTTATGAACAGCGCAATTTCCTGATGGAAAGTGCGGACGTTACCGACGCAATTGAAGAGATGCGGGCTTTGTATGTTGAGAGCGTCGTTAATTCCTGTCTTTCACCGGACAATAATGACGAGATGTGGGATCTTGATCTATTGACCAAGGAAATCGAGCAATCATTCAACTCGAGACTACCTGTTGCTGAATGGCTCGAAGCTGAACCGGATTTAAGTCAGGAAAGTTTGGTGGCAAGAGTGGACGAAGCACTGGCTGAACATTATGTTGCACGAACAGATATCGAACAGGAAGCGGAACTTCGAACCATCGAGAAAGCTCTGATGCTGATGGTTTTGGACAACTCTTGGAAGGAACACCTTGCGAATATGGATTTTCTCCGTCAAGGGATACATCTTCGCGGCTATGCGCAGAAAAATCCCAAGCAGGAATACAAACGCGAAGCTTTTGAAATGTTCAGCACCATGATGCAGAACGTTGCACACGAAGTCATCAGATTGCTGTTTCGACTTGAAATCAAACCGAGTGAAGACGTTGAGCGAATCACACAACGCGAGTCTCAGACCACACAGAAACTGCAATATTTACACTCCCAGTCAGAGTCAGCGTTAGACGGCGGAGCGGTTCCAAATCGACAGCCAGAAGTTACCACATTCGTCCGGGAAGAGCGGAAAATTGGACGAAATGAACCCTGTCCCTGCGGTTCAGGAAAGAAATACAAACGATGTTGCGGAAAGGCTGCCTGAATTATGGCAGTTAATCTGACTTCACCGTCTTCAATTCGGCCAGTGCAAGGCATCAGGATAGGCGCTGTGGATGCTGGAATCCGAAAGTCATCAGGCGAAGACTTGGTTGTCTTCGCAGTACCGGAGACAGCGACTATTGCAGGTGTATTTACTCAAAACAAGGCCCGAGCGGCACCGGTTGAAGTCGCGATTAATCACCTCAAATCCGCAGGAGCGCGACATTCCGGTGTGAATCGTGCTCTCGTAATCAATAGCGGCAACGCGAATGCAGGACTAGGCGCCCAAGGAATAGAAGACTGTTTGGCAATCTGCGACATGGTGGCTGCTGAATTGAATATTACCCAAAATGCTGTTCTTCCTTTTTCGACCGGTGTTATTGGAGAGCGTCTGCCACTTGAGAAGTTTTCCACCCACCTAAGTGAATGTATTGCCACACTCTGCCAAGACAATTGGGTGGCAGCATCCCGAGGCATTTTGACGACGGATACTGTTCCGAAGGCGGCGTCGAGAACAATTGAACTGAGTGGTGGAGAACGTGTTGTGATTTCTGGAATTGCAAAAGGGTCAGGGATGATTGAGCCAAACATGGCAACCATGCTAGCGTTTCTCGCCACCGACGCTAAGGTTGATTCCGCTTATCTGCAGACTGTTCTTGAGAGTGCGGTTGATGAAAGCTTCAATTGCATTACAGTTGATAGCGATACTTCCACCAATGATGCGTGTATGCTTATAGCTACTGCCGAATCTGGAATTGAAATCAGTGAACACTCTGACTCACGAGTGAAGGAACTGTTTAATAGTTCAGTACGCGAGGTCGCAACACAGCTTGCCCAAGCTATCGTCAGAGACGGTGAAGGTGCGTCCAAATTCATAACGATTCGCGTTACTGGGGGCATATCCCAAACAGACTGTAGAGCGGTTGCTAAAACTGTGGCTAATTCACCTCTGGTTAAAACTGCGCTGCACGCTTCAGACCCCAATTGGGGACGAATCTACGCAGCCATCGGGCGTGCTCCGGTTGAAAATTTGCACTTGGACCGTGTCAACATCAATATCAACGATGTCGTAGTGATGTCAGAGGGTAAGTTGAACCCTGATTATCGGGAAGCGGAGGCGGCCGCAGCAATGAAAGACGCAGAAATTTCCATCGGAATTGATCTTGGAATTGGCCAGTCAGAAGAGTCGGCTACCGTCTGGACGACTGATTTCAGTTACGAATACATTCGCATCAATGCCGAATATAGAACCTGATAGAATCCGCGTTGCAGTTGGTCTGGTACTTGATTCTCAGCGCCGCGTACTCATTGGTTGCCGTACCGTACCAGATCAGTATTTTGGGAAGTGGGAATTCCCAGGTGGGAAGATTCAAAATGGTGAATCGGTATCGGATGCCTTGAAACGAGAGCTCGATGAAGAGATTGGAATTTCGGTAATTTCCTCTACGCACTTTGACAGTTTTAACTATGATTATCCCGACCGAAAAGTGAGGCTTAATTTCCGGCTGGTAGAACGCTATTCTGGAGAACCAAATAGTCTTGAGCAGCAGGACTTACGCTGGGTTGAAATCAACGACTTGGGCAGGTTTGACATGCTTGCACCAAACACTAGAATCATTGAACAATTGAAGATATTAAACAGGCAGGCTGCGGATGGCGAAATCTCCATTTAAACGTTATTCCGGTTTCTCCCTGTTTCGAAATGCGCTGTCGAACCATCGCAAATGGCCGCGGGCCTGGCGCGACCCGGAACCTAAAAATTCTTACGATGTCATCATTATCGGTGCCGGTGGTCACGGTTTAGCAACTGCCTACTACCTGGCCAAACTGCATGGTGTCAAGAATATAGCGGTTTTGGAAAAGGGCTGGTTAGGCGGCGGCAACACCGGACGCAATACCACGATAGTACGGTCCAATTACATTTTGGATGGTAACGCCAATTTTTACGAGCATTCACTCAAGCTGTGGGAAGGGCTATCGAAGGACCTGAACTACAACGTCATGTTCAGCCAGCGTGGTGTGTTGAATCTGGCACATAGTGATTCTGAAATGGAATCTTTTGCGATACGCGGAAATGCAATGCGGCTAAATGGAATCGATGCCGAACTGTTGTTGCCTGATCAGATACGACAGATGGTGCCGCACCTTGATTGTTCTCAAACAACTCGTTATCCAATATTTGGCGGGCTGTTGCAGGAACGGGGAGGTACTGCAAGACACGATGCAGTTGCCTGGGGGTATGCCCGAGGTGCTGATGCACTCGGAGTCGATATTATTCAAAACTGTGAAGTCTCCGCTATACGCGTTAAGAATAACCGTGTGATTGGTGTTGACACAAACCGAGGGTCGATTGATGCTCCAAAGGTGGGCTTGGCAGTAGCCGGAAATTCGAGTCGACTGGCCGCTATGGCAGGACTTAAACTGCCAATCGAATCTCACGTGCTGCAGGCAATGGTGACTGAACCACTCAAGCCAATTATTCACACAGTGGTGACATCTGGTGCCTCGCATGTTTATGTCAACCAGACCGACAAGGGTGAGGTGCTGTTTGGCGGTGACCTCGACCTTTACAATTCATACGCCCAACGCGGCAATCTGCCAAGAATCGAGTATGTTGTACAGTCGGTTCTGACTCTTTTTCCCTGTTTGCGGCGCGTGCGTCTCATGCGTACCTGGGGTGGTGTTATGGACATGTCAATGGACGGAAGCCCGATCATTGGTAAGTTGCCGATTGATGGGATGTACCTTAACGGTGGCTGGTGTTATGGCGGCTTTAAAGCCACCCCCGGGTCTGGATGGTGCTTTGCCCATACGATTGCGAATGATGAACCCCATGAACTGAACGTAGCACTTAGCCTTGAAAGATTTGAGACTGGTGCGCTGTTGGATGAAAAGGGCAGTGGAGCATTCGCTTTTTCCCACTGACTCTATAGACAGAATACAAGAACGGCTCACGTATGCTATTAATTCCATGTCCCTGGTGTGGTAAACGGGCTCAAACCGAGTTCACTTACCGCGGTGATGCGACCATTGAGCGACCTGACCTGGCAGACAGCGATACTCAATGGTATGACTACGTCTACACCCGGGACAATCCCCGTGGTGAGCACACCGAGTGGTGGCACCATACCGGCGGCTGTCGAAAATGGTTCAAAGTGCGTCGTAATACTTGGACTCATGAAGTAATATCAAGCGAACCCCCGGTTCGAGACTAACGCGAACAGGAACTGACAAGACAAATGGGTGCTTTTAGAAATTCCTCCGGCGGTACATTGGATCGAACTCAACGGATTCGGTTCCGGTTTGACGGTAAGCAATACTCTGGATTTCAAGGCGATACACTCGCCTCAGCACTGTTGGCAAATGGTGTGCGAGTGGTGGGACGAAGTTTCAAGTATCACAGGCCCCGCGGCGTATTCGGAATGGGTGTTGAAGAGCCCAGCGCAATGGTGCGTTTACGTACTGGAGCAAGGGCAGAACCTAATGTCCGAGTAACCGAAGTTGAACTTTTCGATGGCCTGGTAGCGCATTCCCAGCATTGCTGGCCTTCCGTAAACTTTGATCTTGGCGCCATCGCCAATGTCATGTCACCCTTGTTGCCGGCTGGGTTCTACTACAAGACCTTTATGTGGCCAGCGACTAAGTGGATGTTTTACGAACACTTTATTCGCAAGGCAGCGGGGTTCGGCAGGTCAGCGACTGAACCTGACCCGGACAACTATTCAAGGTCTTATGAGTTTTGTGATGTTCTGATTGTCGGTGCCGGACCTGCCGGATTGTCTGCCGCACTGTCGGCGGCCTCTAGTGGTGCCAAAGCAATGCTGGTTGACGAAACGCCGGATGGCGGTGGCAGGCTCAGATTCGATGACGAAGTGATTAATGACGAGCCTGCGGACAAGTGGTTGAATGAGACACTGCGTGAGCTGTCGAAATTGCCGAATTTTGAATTTCGCTTTCGAACAACTGCTTTCGGCTACTATGATCAGAACATGGTCGCTGCTCTGGAACGGGTTTCAGACCACTTGTCAGAACCGGAACCAGGACAGGTCCGTCAGCGCCTTCTACAAATTCGAGCGAAGCAGGTGGTTCTCGCCAGCGGCGCAATCGAACGTTCGATTCCTTTTGGATATAACGATAAGCCAGGTGTCATGCTGGCATCGGCAGTACGAGGTTATGCACAGAAGTATGCCGTGGCTTGTGGTAGGCGAGCTGTAGTGTTTACCAACAATGACAGTGCCTATGCGACAGTCGCTGCACTTCACTCGGTCGGTGCTAAAGTTACCGCAGTGGTTGACTCTCGTACACAGTCTCCTGGCAATCGAGCACTTGAACAACTTGGTGATACAAAGTTGATTCAGGGCTCAGTTGTGATGAAGACCAAAGGTCTGCGCTCGGTTCAGGCGGTCGAAATCGGACAGATAACCAGTGAAGGTGAATCACCAAAGAAATCGCACGTGATTCGATGTGATTTGGTGTGTGTATCTGGTGGCTGGACACCGACGGTACATTTATTTTCACATGCCCAGGGAAAACTAAAATTCGACGATTCCATCGGTGCCTTCGTTCCGGGAGCTGACCTTCCGGCTTTGCATATCGCTGGCAGTGCAAACGGCGAGTTTTCACTGGCAGCATGTCTTCGGCAGGGTAGTGATGCGGGAATTGAAAGTGCGAAACAGGCGGGATATGAAATTACCGCATCAGTCTCAATTCCGACCTCACCGGAGGAGTCCATAGGCGACTTGGAACCGTTATGGGGCGTACCTCGAACGGGGAGTACAGTCAAGCGATTTGTCGACATTCAAAATGACGTCACAATTGATGACATTGAACTTGCGCACACGGAGGGTTTTGTTTCAGTTGAACATCTCAAGCGATATACCACGCTTGGCATGGGTACTGATCAGGGTCGAACCAGCAATATCAATGGATTGGCCAACCTAGCCCGGCTGCGAGAAGCAGAAGTTCCCGAAGTTGGACACACGACATTCCGTCCGCCATATACACCTGTATCGCTGGGTGCGCTTGCTGGAATTGACTTTGGCGAACATTTAAGCCCAGTACGACGCACACCACTCCACCAATGGCATGAACGTAATCATGCTCACCTGCAAAATTCCGGGGTATGGAAACGTCCTGCTTACTATCCTCGAACAGGTGAAAGCGTACAGGACGCCATCTTGCGAGAAACCAAACACGTAAGGGAAAAAGTCGGGATTACAGATGTTTCTTCTTTGGGAAAAATCGATGTTCAGGGACGTGATGCGGCTGAATTTTTGGAGCGAATATATATCAATCGATGGAAATCTCTGCAGATTGGCCGCTGTCGGTATGGACTGATGCTGCGAGAAGACGGGTTTGTATTTGATGATGGGACTTCGACCCGCCTGTCGGAAAATGAATTTTACATGACCACCACAACTGCGAATGCCGGACCGGTTCTGGAGCACATGGAAATTTATGCACAAACTGTGTGGCCGGATTTACATGTTCATCTTACCTCGATTTCTGACCAGTGGGCTGGAATGGCACTCGCCGGTCCATTCAGTCGAAATGTTCTAAGCTCTTTGATTGGTGAGCAGGCGGCTAGTAATGAGAACCTGCCATACATGGGCGTCATCAAAGCACGAATTGCCGATGTGCTGGTTTTGGTTTTTCGTGTGAGCTTTTCTGGTGAACTCGGGTACGAAATTCACATGCCTTCCAGGCAGGCCGAACTGATTTGGGAGACGATTCTGGCCGCCGGACAGGAATGGGAGATTGCTCCCTATGGTTTGGAAGCAATGACCATTCTTCGAATTGAAAAAGGGCATGTTGTTGCTGCAGAACTTGATGGTCGCACAACAGCAGCCGACTTGGGGTTTGGGCGAATGATGAAACCTGATGGCGACTATGTTGGCAAACGGCTGGCTGAACGAGGTGCTTTGACAGCTAATGGACGAAAGCAGTTGGTAGGCATCAAGTCCATTGATAGCAGTCCAATTCCGCGTGGTGCCCAGATCATCGCTGAACCCAGCGGCGGAAAGTCAACGCAGACTTTTGGACAGGTCACTTCTGCGTGTTTCAGCCCGCACCTTAACCGGGAAATTGGTCTCGCACTTATTAAGGATGCGCGTCTGATTTACGGGAAAACAATGTACGCTGCTTCACCCTTGACCGGACGGGAAGTACCGGTTGAAGTTGTTCATCATATCTTTATTGATCCCGAAGGTGAACGAGTCCGTGGCTAATCGAAAGTCAATTCCAAGTGTCCTTGTACTTGAGATTGAATTCAGTCTGTTGTATCAGGTGCATGGGCTGACAACTGAAAGTTGTGGTAATCGGCTGAACGAATTTGGAGTTCTTTTATTGCCGGCTTATGGAAGGTCTGTAGCAGGTGATGATTTCGAAATACTAAGCAATGGCCCCGGAATGTGGATGGTTCAGTCGCGAAAAAGGGATAGCGAAATGACATTGGTGCGCTTGCGAGAATTGCTGGCTGACACAGACGCAAGTGTTACGGATCTGTCGTCTGCAAGATTGACTGTTCAAGTGTCAGGTGTTTCAAGTCGGACGTTTCTAAAGAAAGGTTGTCCAGCTGACATCGACTCGCTGGTATCGGGTGACGTAATTTCGAGCGTTATCGGTCATTTAGGTGCAACCATTCATTGCATGGGCGACGATTTTATTGTCTATGTATTGCAGAGTTTTGGGACCGATTTCTGGGAATGGTGTCGTCTGAGCGCAATGGAATTCAACATGTGAGCAAAGCTCGCCTCAGCACACTGGTTTACATTGGGTTTTCGAAATCTGTTGACTTGCCAAGGCCAATGCCGCATTCAATGCTCTAAGAGAGGGAGAATTCCTCTTTCTGAAAAATTCTGACAATTACTTCCCGTTCAGTTCGTAGTTCACCCCTCGCTAAAAGCTCTCTTGATAGGTGTTACTGCCCCTACTACACCGGACGGAATGTTGTGCAGTTTCAATCCTTGCCAGTGAACCTGATTACAGACATTGAATATTGAATTAGCAAATCGCGTGACAGAGTCGAAAAGTCGGTGTGAGTCTTTGCGAAGCCGGCATCTTTGAGAAGTATTGCAGGTTGATTGTGTCCGTATCTGGAATATCGGTACTGCTATACCCGCAGTCAAGTGCTAAGTCAGATAATTCATCGGGGGAAAAGTGTGTGAGAAACGGTTCACCTCGTCTCGCAACGAATTTCGTCAACTTGTGATAAGCCACAGTCCACTCGTTGGGCACTAAATGGGGCGATATTCGAAAATCGAAGAAAATTGCTGAGCCTTCTATCGAGTTATCGGCAACGCTCTGCAAAGTCTGCACAATGGTTTCGCGAGGGAGGTAGTAAGTTACTCCAAACCAGGAGAAGGCAGTTTGCTTTGTGGCATCAAAGCCATTCTCTTTTAGGGCTGTAAATAGAGGCACTTCATTTAAGTCTGAGTCGATGTAACGTACATTTTTCGGTATCGGGATACCATGTTCTGCCATCCTTCTAAATTTTTCGTTTTGAGTTCCTGGTTGATCGAGTTCAAACACAGTTATTCGATCTTGCAGATCTGTTCTTCGCATCGCAAAAGAATCGTAACCTGCACCGATGATCACATACTGTTCCACTCCTTGTTCGATCATTGAATCAACGATGTCTTCACAATAGCGTGCTCGGGTAGCAACCCAGGGTGCTAGGGGGAGAATATCCTTGAGCATAACATTGATCACGAACCAGCTCAAAAACTTAGAACCTAAAATTCTCCTCCAACCGCTTCCGCATAATTGAATTGCGAATGGGTCCACGAATATGGGCGGATCATAAGTCTTCAAATGGCGAGCCCGTGTTGCAGCAACGATATCTGCTGTTTTACTAGGTTTTGACGCGTCCATGTCTATTCACCTTGAATCGTAATAATTTGTTTTGCCGCGGTAGGGGAACCTGGCAGTTGTTTCCTACGCTATGAATTTTATTTCAAAAGGCTCTGGTATGGGGCAACCGAACTGTTTCATACAACTAAGGCCTTAGGACTCATTGTCGAATAAATTTGATCGTTGGCGCACAACATTGTTAATGCAGACGCGAATATTGTTCTCTGGACGACCGCGACCGACCGCATCTCCAAGCGCCCGCGATGCCCATGCCATTCAATTCGATATCGCATCTGAAGCGCACATCAAGGCGGTGAGAAAAATTCGGTGAATACCTCTATACAATTAAGTTTATTGGTATTTGTAAGGTTGACACGAATCTTCAGTTTGGGTACTCCAAAAAACGAATAGCAAGCAAACTCAGTCAGCTTACGGGCGATTGAACCGCTCGTTCAGTCAAAATCACACGCTCAGTTTGAATCGTCCGTTTGAGGATACTGTTTCAGTACATTGCGTTATCCGGAAAACATTAAAATCTGCACCAAGTTAGTTTTCTCAGTTGAATTTTTGGATGAAGTATTCAATTGTCATTTGTAAAATTGACTCAGAAAAAATATTCCCAAACATTCAAAAGTAGTGATTTTGTCGAGGTAATTCATTGAATGTGATGCAAGAAAAATGGATTTTTTGCTTTGCGTCTGTTGGAAAGGAATGTGAGTTATGGCAAGGCTGAAGAATGACTGGTATCTTTGCACAATAGACAAAGATACCTTGAGGGCGATTTCAAAACGATCTGACAAGCCAGCATTGATCTGGTTCGGTAGTTATTTTCTGCTTTTGGCTCTTGCTGGAATACTTGTCGCTTTGACTTGGGGAACTTGGTGGTTAATTGCTCCACTGCTGATATACAGCGCACTTTGGGGGTGTGCTGCGTCTGGCGTCCACGAAACCTGCCACAAAACTCCATTTCGTACAGTTTGGCTGAACGAAATTGTGCTTTGGACATTCGGGTGGATGGCGCAAATGGAACCTATTGCGGTAAGGTGGGGGCATTTGGGACACCATAGTTTTACTCATTTCGATGAAGGTGATACAGAGTTGTCAGAGCCTAATCCGGTGACCTGGAAGGTGTTCTTCAAGATAGGCTCTGGATTAGGCGGCACATTTTTTTATTGGAAAGCTTTAATTGCACAGGCATTTGGACACATCACAAGTGAAATGCTCGATGTCATCCCGCCAAAGAAAGTGAATTTTGCAATTAGAAATGCTCGAATTATGGTTGGTGTTTATGCATTGTTCGCCCTTTGGGCTTTGATTGCCCAGTCTTGGCTGCCCGTATTGTTAACGTTTGCACCTCGAATACTTGGAGGTCCTGTTACGGGCCTGCTTCATCTGACTCAGCATACCTGCCTGCAAATGAACGTTCGCGATCATCGACTGTCAACGCGAAGTTTTGTAGCAAGCCCATTAACTCGGTATTTCTATTTCAACATGAACTATCACGTCGAACATCATATGTTTCCGATGGTACCTTTTTACAATTTGCCAAAATTGCATGCTGCGATTACGGATCAGTTGCCAGAGCCATGTGATGGCCTTTTTGGGGTCTTTAGTGAAATCGCTGCCGGGATCAACAGACAACGAAAGGACCCCAGTTACTTTGTTCGGAAAGTGTTACCGGAACATTCAAACGCAGCAATTGTTCCGTAAACATGAAAAAAATTTATACCTTTGGTCGAAGGCCTGCTAAAAGAAACTATACAGTTTTTGACCTGCAATCGTTAAAGGGAACAGGCAAACGTCTAACGATGTGTAATCCGGCAAATGCAATCGAGATTCGCGCTTGTGTAGACGCAGGCATCGACACATTGACCGTTTGGGACGATCAGGTTGAGTCTGCCCGCGAAATTGCACCCCATCATTTTATGGGTACCGCGATGAACTGGGGGCAATTCGCCACTGCCGACGATATATTGCGACATGCAGTCGAGTGCATGGAGCGTGGTGCAGACATGTACTTCACTAATCGCAGTTTCGAAATTGTAGAAATGCTTTCTAAGGAGAGTATTCCAGTGCAGGCTCACATGGGCCTAGTGCCATCTTTGAGTACCTGGTGTGGTGGCTTGCGCGCGTTTGGTCGTACTGCGGATGAAGTGATGAAAATTTACCAGACATTCAAACGCTATGAAAACTCTGGATGCTTTGCAGTAGAGATTGAATGCGTTGCTGAAAGAGCGCTACAGCTTTTGAATTCGAAAACTTCAATCGTAACGTTCTCGCTTGGTAGCGGCAAGGCTGGAGACGTAATTTTTCTGTTTATGTCTGATATTTGTGGGGAAGAGCCAAATCCGCCCAAGCATTCTCACGCATTTCGGAATCTGCAGCCCTTGCACGAACAGTTGTACAACGAAAGGGTTGCCGCCCTAAAGGAATTTCATTCCGAAGTTTCTGCACTAAAGTTTCCATATGAGGAGCAGAGCATTCCCATGTACCCGGGAGAAGAAGAGAAACTTCTCGAAATACTTGACAGTGTCTAAGCTACCAGTACTGTGGGTGAAATTCAATTTACTGAATTGTCCCGACTACTCGCAGGACAACCTTAGAAATCAGTGATCGATTTTCAGTCGGAATCTGACAGTCATTGACAACATTCAAACCTAAACTCTTTACGTCAAACTCAGGTTAACGTAGTCAACACGACGAGTTGAAAACTAATTGGAGTTTGTGGAATTGGATTCAGCCAAGAACGATTCGTGCGACGCAGCTGCGATCTGTGAAACCACATAGCATCAAACATGCGTTTCAACAAAATTGGAAGAATGCCGGAATAAAAGTAGAACTTGATCGCTACAATATCATTCCCTTTTTACTGGCGGTCAAAGAATCGACACCGTGCACAGGTTGAAGTATAGGAAAAATGTTCAAAGTCAAACTGGAAGAGCGACAGGGTACGCAGGAAATTCTTGTATCCAAAGGGGAGCGGCTTCTATATTGTGGATTGCGCAATGGATTCAATTTGGCACATGACTGTGCGAGTGGAGTTTGCGGTACCTGTAAAGCGGTTTTGATTTCTGGTGAGGTTTCGTCCTTGTGGTCGGAGGCTCCCGGCAACAAAATTGTCAGAGAAGAACGCAACGAGTTTCTAATGTGTCAGGCAGTTGCTAAGACCGACGTACATATTAAAGTTCGCCCAGCAGTGCCGTCGCCGGCCCCCAAACCTCAGCCAGGGACCCTAAAGGGGGTGATCAAGAACCACCGAAGCCTGAATCTGAATGTAGCGGTGTTTGAATACCACTTGTCGCAGCCAGTTCAGTTTCTGGCGGGACAGTTTGCTACAGTGCAACTGGAGGGAATTCCTGGCTACCGCGCCTATTCAATGACAAATTATTCCGCTGAACCGACTCAGTCTCTTCATTTTGTCGTGAAACATATTCCTGGAGGAAAGTTGACCGATTGGCTTTTTCAACAGAATCGAGATGGTCATGAATTGATGGGTTTCGGACCAGTTGGGCGGGCAGTTTTCGCTCCGGAAAGTGACGGTGACTTCATCGTTCTGGCAGGTGGGTCTGGCATTGCTGGAATTATGTCAATTCTCCAGCATGCTTCAGATTGCGGTCACTTCGAAAAGTACCGAGGAGATGTCGTATTTGGTCTCAATGGACCGCAGGATGTCTTTTTTTTAGATGAACTCAATTCGCTCGCTGGCAGATACAAAAATCTAAGGGTCATCGTCGCACTGGTTGAGCCAGATAGAAGTGGTTCTTTAACGAGTGATTATCTCAATTTGGAGTTTTCTGAAGGATATCTGAGCAATGTAGCAAATGAAGTTCTGGGAGATTTATCCGAGATTACAGTGGCGTTTGTCGCCGGTCCGCCACTCGCTGTTGAAACTTCCCAGAAAATGTTGGTAATGGAACGGAAGGTTTCTGCAAGAAAAATGAGGTTTGACCGTTTCGGCTGAGCACCGGGTTTCTTCACGCTAGTTTATCGGTTAGAGTTGGCTGATCCTGACTTTCCAACACCTTGGCAGACTTAGCAATTGTCAGTGCATCTTCTGCCAGCAGATCTAAATGTTTTTCCATGCTGAGCTCGGCAATTTCGGGTGTATGGTCTTCAATGGCTTCCAATATCGCTTGATGTTCCTCATTCGATTCTTCTATTCGATGTGGTCGAAAAGTAACCAGTCGTCGATAAGGTGAAAGACGCTTGTCAATTGAAGCTATCTGTTCAATCAAGGCTGAGTTCTTTGCTGCAATAAAGATCTGCTCGTGAAAAACCTGATTGGCAGAGTAGTAAATCAAGGGATTAAGGGTTTTTGCTGCCTCAATACACTTTTCGTGTGCCATTCGAATGAGTGCCAGATCTTCAACTGTTGCTCGAATTGCTGCTTTTTTGGCTGCAAATGATTCTAGTGTCGCAACCAGTTCAAACATTTCCATAATTTCGTCAAGCGAGGGTTTGACGACAAAAACACCAGCATTTCGACGCTTCACTACCAGTCGAGCGGCACTCAAGCCTTCAAAAGCTTCACGAATGGGCGTTCGAGACACTCCGTAGCGCTTAGCCAGGCGGTTCTCATCCAAATGTTCACCAGGACTGAATTCTCCGCGAATAATCGCTGTCTCGATTTCCTGCTGAATCAGCTTTGAAGTGGCCAACTGTGCGGATACGCTGGATTTTTTGAGCGTAGGATTTTCCATGGTTGTCGAAGTATCTGTCATTCGCATTAAATTTTAGTATATGTAAAATTATGCAACCGCTAAATGACAGTCCTGCATAGTGCGGAACACCTCAGTCAGGTGTCCAGGAGTCAATATCGAAGGTAGATCTGGACCTAGTTGTTGATACAATTGCCTGGTTATTGAATCTCTTTTCGAGTCTCGATGACGTTCAGTCGCGGTACTCAAGGGTACGTTATTAAGCAGTTGCTTCTGATCAGCGGTTACTTTTGGGACCATTGGAGTTTGACGGATTGTTTATCGCCGCTGACGATGCCGGAACGGGATTTTTTCGAGCGCCGGATGTTGGTTAACTGCTAAGTGACATGGTTTCAGATTCTGAACCCTTCTTGCGCCACGATCTATACGAACCATACCGGTTTGTAAACCAGCCACGTCCAGAACAGTGATCACCAATTACATCGACGGCAGCGCATATGAGGTGAATGAGGATGCCATCCTCGGTCACGTGTTGCACGAAGTTAAATCTGCAAAATTTGCAGGCAATTAGTACTGGACTCGACTTGTAATGGAACGCTTTCAAGGACGAATTGGTGGTGTTGCTGTATCAAGATTGCCAGCGAACCAATTTGGCTTGGACCCAAGAATATTCGATTTCAATCAGCCGCAATTACCACTTCGACCTGTATCGATAAATGTTGTACACGATACCTTTGCACGAAAGAGCGTGTAGATGATCGCCATGTTTGAAATTTTGTCGATGAAGTGTCAAAATTTACCGTTTGGTAAATCTGCTCCCACTCTTACTTTAGGTCAATTGAATTTGTTACCTGGCCAGTTTCTCAGAAATTGAATCGGGTGCTGTTGAATCTGAATATTCAACTTCCTGATAAGAGTTTTGACGATACGGTTGAAGCATTGGAGTCGCTCGAAGTTGGCCTTCCACCGAGACCCATAGAAGGAGCACACGGAGCTTTGGCTGAAATTTCCAGAGAGTTTCCACTTGCTATAGTTTCGGATACCATCAATGCCTCCGGAACGGGTCTTCTTCACCGCAATTTATCTGATGAGTGTCTACACTAGTAGCACTTGGCGGGACTAAAGTTACTCACCTGCTGATTCAGGATTTTCGGTTTCAGACAGCGCTTTTTGAAATCTTGCATCCCGGTAGTATCCCAATGCAATGATCAGTGACTGGGCAAGAACTATAGGTCCAGATAAAGGACGAAATCGATGTACGTTCGCATCACGAACAATAAAACAAAGACTCGAATTTCGAGCAAGAGGACTAGTCATTAAATCAGTAATTGCGAGCACAGGAACGTTGCGGATGTATGCGTCGGAGACTGCGTCGACAACAGGTTGTGCATATTCAGCAAAACTAACGGCGATTAACAGGTCTTGCGAGTTCAAAGTTGCAACCTGTTGATTGAGCATACCACCAACAGAATCTAGCAAGTGACAACGGTACTCAAGTCTAGCTAGTCCATAAGCAAGATATGCCGCGATCGGAAATGCGCGTCGTTGCCCAATGACATAAATTTCGTCTGTACCGTCCATCATACGAATCGCTTCCTGCAACTTGTCTCCATCAATATCATCTTTCAAGTGCTGCAGTGCCAGTATTGATGCATCAGCGAATTCATTAAGGATAGCAGCCGGGTCAGTCTCAGCTATTTCTTCCATTTTCTGGTGGTGATCGTAAATCTGATCACGAAACGTGGGAACTCCTTCAATTAAACGCAATCGAAAGACGCGTTGCATTTCGGAGAATCCTGAATATCCAAAGACCTTAGCCAGCCGAATCAACGTGGATGGCTGCACACCTATTTGTTGCGCTATTTCAGCGACAGTATGCAACGCAAAGCGATTTGGATCTTCAAGGGAGTATTGCGCAACTTTCTTTAAATGCGGGCTTAATTCCTCAAACTGGTGTTGAATAAGCTCACGCAATCGATCGAAGTCTAGAGGCGCTGCATTGTCCATTACAAGGTGCTCATTTTCATTCCATCTGGCTCAGGTTCTGTTCCCACCATTGCCCTGACCAGAGAAGACTTCGAGATAAATCGAATCAAAAAGTAGTTTGTCAGAAATCGAAATAGCTTCTTAATGTTGGCTCAACTGAACCCCAATCGCTATCAATTCCCATTGATCACTGACGCTTTCAAATTGTTAATTGTAGTGCATGTGAAATGGGTTCATTTTCCACAATTTTGCGTTGTCAACTTTTGAAAATTCAATGCTCACAACACTAAGAAAATTATCGACACGACACGCCAACGATTCACCAAAGTTTTATTCAGATGCCTCGCAATTTGAACTCAATGCAGATAATTTGATAAAAAAGAATAAATATTCTAATATTATGTATAAAATAAATATTCATTTAATTACATCTAAAATAAACAATAATTCTATTAGATAGGGAGTGCAGATGACAGCAGTTGGTCTTGCCGGTATGGGGCTGATGGGCAGTGGAATAGCAAAGAATATTCTTGCTGGTGGTTATTCATTATTCGTCGTTGGCCACAAAAGAAGGTCTTGTATAGACGATTTGGTTCAGCGCGGGGCGAAAGAGTTTCAAACTTATCGTGAACTAGCGGAACACAGTAACTTGATCATTCTTTGCGTTACTGGAAGTCCTGAGGTTGAAAGCATTCTTTATTCAAAGGATGGGCTATTGGAAGGGATTCACAAAGACAAGATTGTTATTGACTGCTCAACGAGCGAACCTAGTTCAAGTGAACGAATCGCGATTTCGCTGAAAAAATTGGGGGCATCGTTAGTCGATGCTCCTCTCGCGCGCACTCCGGACGATGCACAAGCAGGTCGTCTTAACACTATGGTTGGTGCATCAAAAGATGATTTTCAGCGCGTTGAACCCGTACTGCAACAATTTTGCGAAAACATTTTCCATATGGGACCGGTAGGTTCAGGCCACAAGACCAAACTAATCTACAACTTCATTACCATGGGTTATGCGGCAATTATTTCCGAGGCCTTTTGCGCTTGCGCTGCTACTGGAGTTGATTTGAAGAAATTTTCTGATGTGGTAGCTTCAGGTGGAGCTAACAGCGGAATATTTCAGTTGATCGCACCGAAAGCAATTGAATCGGGAGATTGTTCCGGACTTAATTTTAGTATGGCCAACGCGGCCAAAGACCTTCGCTATTACAACCGTATGATGGATACCATTCCTCTTTCAGGTAATTTGGGAAGATTAGTGCATCATGCACTCATTCAAGGTCTTAACCTCGGTTACGCTGATGGATTGGTTGGAGATTTGCTGCACGTGCAAGAAAAGCTCAACGGAGTGCAAATCTTGAATCAAAAACCCGAAAACAACGCTTGATCTATAGCAGCCCTTTCTAGTCTTATTGGACAATTTTTTAGAGCACAACCCAACACTAAAAGGAGAAATTCAATGGTTACTAAATCTGGTAAATCCAACTCAGCTGTAAATTCGAAACGACGAACTTTATTGAAAGGAGTGGGGGTGGTATCCGCAGGCATTGCGTCCGGATTTATGGGCCCTTGGGCCTATAACCGAGTTTACGCCGCCGCTTCGGATAAACCAATTCTGATCGGTTTGACTTCTGATGCTTCCGGTCAGTACGCTAACTCCGGTGCGTCAGACCGTCGGGGTATGATGATGGCAATAGCCGAATTCAATGCAAAAGGCGGCGTTCTTGGGAGGCGCGTTGAAACCATACATATCGATACAGAAACCACTCCAGCAACTGGCAGCCGCGTGGCTGAACGGCTTATCACACGCCATGAATGTGCGTTTTTGATTGGTGCAGTCAGCTCAGGTGTTGCTAATGCAATTTCGCAAGTTGCACAGAAATATGGGACTGTGTATCTCAATACCAATTCAAGCTCGCCAACAGAATCTGGCAAGAACTGTCATCGAGTAAAGTTTGTGTGGGACGGCAATGGCACCAACTTCGCTCAAGCCGCAGTCAAGAATGCGATTGATGCTTATGGCACGAAATGGTTGTTGATGACCAACGATTATGTCTGGGGTCACAACACATCTGCTGCAACCCGCAGCTTAGTGGAGAAATTTGGAGGAGAAATTTTAGACGAGATTCTCGTACCGCAAGGAACTCGAGATTTTTCATCCATGTTACTCAAGGTGCAACAGGCTTCTCCGCAAGTTGTTGCCGCTGCAGTTGGTGGCGACGACCAAAAGGCAATGCGTCAGCAAGTCTCTCAATTGGGACTTGGACAAAACATGGCATGGATCAACAACCAGCAGGATTGGCCCGACGTTTACGGTTTGCCGCTGGAAAACCTGTTTGGTGTGTTCGGTACGACTTGGTACTGGAAATTGGACTTGCCGGGGGTTACAGAATTTGTAGAACGCTATCAGGCAATGTATCCGGACACTCGTATGCGCGTACCTGGAAACGTGTTCTATAACGGCTATATGGCCACTCGCGAGCTTCTTGGTGCGGTTGAACGGGCCGGTACTACCAACAACATAAAGGTCATCACGGAACTGGAAAACCTTAAAGTGTCCGCCGAAGACAGAATGCAGCATCATGACGCGTATATGAATCCCAACACTCATCAGATGCAACAGACTATCTATTTGGCCACAGCCAACCAAGGTGCTCAAGATTCAGACGATATGTTTTCTGTTCTCAGCCAGTCAAGTCCCGAAGACATTAGAGATAGTGGAGCGGACATGGAATGTAGCTTGGAATCTCTTGCAGACACGCCTACCTACGAAATGTAGTCTCATCAAATCAGTCAATCAGTCTGCCGCTGCGTTTCTATAGCGTGGCGGCAGTAAAATTGTCCCGAGCATCGAAACATCTTGAGGTTCGTATGACTGTTTCGCATATCTTTCCTCATCTTCTGAACGGATTGAGTCTCGGACTGCTTTTTGCCCTGATAGCACTGGGATTCATGCTGATAGTCGGGGTCATGGAACTGATTAATTTAGCGCATGGCTCATTGTTCGCTCTCGGTGCCTATTTTGCCCTGACTATCATTGATCCGAATTTTTTTTGGGTCACATCTGCTCAAGACGCCTACATCACATTGCCGTTAATCTATCGCTACGGATTGGCATTGATTCTAGCTCCCTTGTTAGTGGCGGTCGTTGGAATGGGGCTTGAGCTTTGCATGCGGAGAACCTACGGCAAAAAAGCGGAATACGGACTGCTCCTTACGTTCGGTGCCGCACTTGTCATCGAAGAGACGATTCGACTGACCTGGGGTCCCACCGAACGCTATTTTCAAATACCTGAATTCATGTCCGGTGCCATACTGTTCGCCGGTCTAATCTATTCAAAGTACAAACTGTATGCGGTGATTTTGTCGATCATCACCATTTTTCTGGTTTGGCTGTTCTTGGAAAAAACACCCTATGGGGCGATCATCAAAGCCGGTGCTCACGATAGTGAGATGGTTCGGGCGCTGGGAATAAATTTAACCAAGCTCCGATTGCTTGTGTTTGGCTTTGGAGCTGGATTAGCAGGGTTCGCCGGAATTGTACTGACTCCAATTTGGGGACTGCGACCACATGTTGGCATTGACGCGGTTATCCCGGCATTCCTAATTATTGTGATTGGCGGTATCGGCAGTTTTTGGGGTGCAGTGTTTGGAGGAATACTGGTGGGTCTTTCCGTTGGCATCACGGGAGCGTATGCGTCGGATTGGTCCCTGCTCTCAATGTACTTGCTTTTGATTGCAGTAGTCACAGTTCGTACGAGAGGATTGCTCGGTAAGAAAAGCATACTGGAGAACTGACGGATGGCTGTGCGCAAAATTCTAGCGAATGACTGGTATACGAAAGAAATGTTACTGCTTTTCGTTATTCTGGTTACACTTCCGCTTTGGATTGAGCCAATTGGTTTGTACCGTTATCTGGGTGTCGAAATTGTCATTTGGATGATTTATGGACTCGGCTTCAACTTATTGCTTGGTTATTCGGGTTTGCCGAGTTTTGGGCATGGTGCGTTTTTCGGAACTGGTGCTTATGCCTTTGGGCTGTTTCAGCTGTGGTTTTTTGAAAGTTTGTGGTTGGCAATAATTTTCGCGATTTTCGCATCGCTTATCGCAGGTGCCATTGTTGCTTGCTTTGTTTCTCATCGCCGAGGAATATATTTTGCGTTAATGACGATCGCATTCGGTCAGATATTCTGGTTCATTGCCATAAAGTGGCATTCGGTTACTGGTGGTGAAGACGGATTGCTGAATATTCCACGTGCAGCAGCGGATTTCGGCATTTTTTCTTTTGACTTGAACTCGAACACAGCGTTGTTCTATTTCGTATTTATTGTCTTTCTCTGCATCGTCTTGCTATTGTGGAGACTAGTCAATTCGAGATTTGGAAAAGTGTTGCAAGCCATTCGACAGAACGAAGAAAGGGCTCGCTTTATCGGATACAACGTTTGGTTGTTCAAATGGGTGGTGTTTTCGCTGTCCGCTTCGATTGCCGGTTTGGCTGGGGTCTTGTTTTCAATGGCACAGCAAGGCGCCTACCCTGACGTAATGGCGCTTCATGCTTCTGGCATTATTGTCATGATGACCTTGATTGGTGGTGGTTTTGTGAGTTTTTGGGGACCTGTGATCGGGGTAACAGTCTATTTTCTGGCACGCGACGTTCTTGGAATTATTACAGAAGCTTGGCTGCTATGGTTTGGGCTGATTTTTGTTCTTACAGTGCTCTTCAAGCCGGAAGGTATAGCCGGTGCTTGGCAGGAATGGCGTAAATCCAAAACTTTAACAATTTCGAAAAATAAATCTCTACTGCAAATTCTATCAATGAGGAAAAGGTGAACTTGGTGCCGTTGTTTAAAGCGAGCGACGTTCATAAACGATTCGGAGATCACGTAGTTCTTGAGAATATCAATCTCCAGTTTGAGCCTGACTGCCTGAGCGGCATCATGGGCCCGAATGGCGCCGGCAAAACAACTTGCTTCAATGTTCTGACTGGAAAATATAAGCCCGACCGGGGACGGATCGAATTTCAAGGAAAGGACATTACCGGAAATTCACCACACGAAATCGCACGCAAAGGAATCTCTCGATCATTTCAGACCATGAATCTATTCAATGAATTTTCGGTATTGGAGAATATTTTGATTGCGTTGAAAGAAGTGCGAATACATGGATTTGATTTCATGCATCTGCTGGCACGGGAAAGTGAAGTCGCTGATAAAGCGGAGAAAATTCTCTCGCGGGTTGGATTGTCAGGAAAAGAAAACCATCGGACATCCGAATTGGCCTACGGTGACCGTCGCAGCTTGGAAATAGGCGTCGCTTTGGCTGCTGAACCAAGCTTGCTGTTTCTTGATGAACCTACTTCAGGCTTAGGCGCAAAGGCAACGGTTCGACTGCTTGACCTCATGCATCGCCTGAAACAGAATTACACCATTGTTATGATTGAGCATGATATGAAATTTCTTTTCGAACTCGCTGATTCAATTTCGGTAATACATTGGGGTCAAGTCATTGCACATGGAACCCCTGACACACTTCGCGACAACAAATGGGTTAAGCAATCAATGCTTGGAGACGTGAAGTGATCCTCGAGATTGAAAAAATTGATACGTTCTATGGCGAGACTCAAGTGTTGTTTGATGTCTCAATGAATGTGGCAGAGGGTGAAGTTGTTGCCTTGCTGGGTCAAAACGGGTCAGGCAGAACCACTTTGGTACGCTCAATTTTGGGATTGACGCCGCCTCGAACAGGAAAAATCAAATTCGACGGAATCGACATTACTGCCAAATTGATTCATGAAATTGCGCGAATGGGAATCGGCTGGGTACCAGATGACCGCCGAATATTTCCAACATTGACGGTGGCTCGCAACTTGTCTATTGCGCGCAAATCAACCAAGTTTCGATCGTGGACTCATAGCGAAATTTTTGAAATCTTTTCTGCCCTTGAGTATTTGATGGAACGAGAATGCGAAAACCTGTCCGGTGGCGAAATGCAAATGGTTGCCATTAGTCGAGCGTTGCTCGGTTCGCCTGGATTGGTATTGTTTGACGAGCCGACTCAAGGACTAGCTCCCAAAATTGTCCAGGATGTAATGATGGTAATTTCTCGCCTTAGAGAAGTCGGTATTTCAGCGTTGATTGTGGAGCAGAACACATCGACAGCACTTGAGGTCTGCGATCGCGGCTATCTACTGAACCGAGGCAAAATCGTACATCAAGCCTCGGCCTCGGATTTGCTGAGGGACGAGCAAATGTACGCTGACTTATGGTGAATGGACTTCATGACAGAGACAATACTGGAAGTTCGTAATATTGTGAAGCTCTATCGTCGGGGACTGCTCAACCGAAAGGAGACGTTCCGACTCGAAGCCAACTTCACAATTCCCGAATCAACGGTCATTGGTGTAATGGGCCCGAATGGATCTGGAAAAACCACGATTTTTGAATTAATTACCGGTCAGAATCAACCGAGTTCAGGTTCGGTGTTGATATTGGGCAAGAACATTCATAACGTGAAATACTCGGAGCGGTATCGACTCGCAATGCATTATCACCAATCATACCAGGTACGAAGGTTTCGCAGAACCAAGCCTTCATTTCTGCTATCGCCTGTTTCACGCAAAGACCCAATAATTCATTTGTTTGATGAGCCGCAATTCAATATTCAAGATGGCTATATTGGGTTCATGCTCGATTTTTTCCGTAAGTTGAGAACACAAGGTAAGTTAATATTCGTTTGCCTACACCCAAACGAGCCCTATCACATTGAATTGATGCGAGAAATTTGTGAACAATTCCTGTTTGTTTTGAACGGCAATGTATATCAATTCCCGAGTTTCGACTCAATGCTTCGAATGCATGAATTTAAAGCGTATCTTGGAAAATTGGCTCCAAATAACAGCAGAGAAAATGATTAGCACAAAGCGGCTTTCAGTTTTAACCGGTGCTGCGGGCGTGATCGGGTTTGCAGTAGCGCGTAGATTCGTTGCTGACGGCTATCGCGTAATCATGATCGACATCAGTCGCGGTCAATTGAGGAGAAATGCATCAGCAATAGGTGAGTGTGCGGTTCCGCTTGTACTCGATATAAGTGATATTGCAGCTGTTGAGCGCGCATGCAAGCAAATCACTGAACAATACGGAGAAACCGACACGCTGGTAAACAATGCTGGAATTTTATCCAACGCGAAGAGCGATAGCATCTTACTAGATGACTGGAAGCAAATCATGGCAGTCAATCTGGACGGTGCCTTTTTTCTAACACGTTTTTTGCTTCCTGCAATGCGAAAGCGCGGATGGGGAAGAATCGTTAATGTTTGCTCGCTCGCGATGAAGACCGGCGGACTGACAGCGGGGACAGCATACTCAACTTCCAAAGGTGCTTTGGGGGCATTGACATTTTCTCTCGCGCGCGAGTTGGCGCCTGAAGGTATTACAGTCAATGCTGTGGCTCCTGCCTATGTTCGAACTCCAATGGTCACCGAACAGCTTACTGAAGTGCAACGTCAAAGCATCGTTGATCAAATCCCTGTCGGTCGGTTCTGCGAGCCTGAGGAAGTTGCTCATCTAATAGCGTTCTTGGCTTCACCACGAGCAGGATTTATCACTGGAGAGATCGTCGACATCAACGGTGGTCTGCACATGGACTGATACTAGCGAAAAAAATGAATCCACAAAATTCAGAGCATTTTTCCGGGGTTTCTGAAATCTTTGGTTTAGACGGCAAAATTGCGCTCGTACCGGGAGGATACGGTGGTCTTGGAAGTGCCATCGCATCAGCAGTTGCAGCGGCTGGAGGGACTGTAGTCATTGCCGGACGTCAGAAGAAAAAAGCTGAAATTCTTGCGGCGGGTTTAGTCAACAGGAAGTGGAAGGCCGACTGTGTTGTGATGGACGCGAACAGCGTAGAATCAATTAATTGTGCTGTTGATGAGGTTGCTGGACGATTTGGAAGAATCGACATTCTGATCAACTGCATTGGAATTCACAAGGAGCAAACTCTGCTAGAAGTGACCGAGGATGTATATGACGAAGTCTACCGGACTAACCTGAAAGCGGCAATGTTTTTGGCTCAGGCAACGGCACGTCACCAAGTCGCCGCTGGTGGAGGAGGACGGCAAATTCATTTGGCTTCTGTTCGTGCGCAACTTGGGATACGGAACCGTGGATATTCTGCGTATTGCAGCAGTAAAGGAGGGTTGATGATGCTGATCAAGCAACACTCGCTGGAACTAGCATCAGAACAAATCACTGTGAATGGAGTGGCACCTACATTTGTTTACACCGCTATGATAAGAAAGGTGATGGACAATCCCGAAATCCATGACGAACTGGTCGCAAGAATTCCGCTGGGGAGAATCGCCTCTCCCAGCGATGTGATTGGTCCAGTTCTGTTCTTTTGTTCGGATGCCTCAGGATTTGTAACCGGTCAAATTTTGTACGTTGATGGAGGAATCACCGCAAGTCAATGAATAAGACTTTCAATGTCGAAGAAATAGCGCGTCTTGAACGTGCCAATTCAATACGAGCACTAGCCATGGACGCGGTTCAACTGGCAAACTCTGGCCATCCTGGTATGCCCATGGGAATGGCGGACATTGCAGAAATATTGTGGCGAGAATTTTTAAAACACGACCCAAAAGATCCAAGCTGGCCAGACCGGGATCGATTTGTACTGTCGAACGGACATGGGTCCATGTTGATCTATGCATTGTTGCATCTAACCGGTTACGATCTGCCGCTGGATGAAATCAAATCTTTCAGACGACTCGGATCCAAAACCCCCGGGCATCCGGAATTTGGAATCACGCCAGGTGTAGAGGTCACCACAGGTCCGCTCGCACAAGGCTTTTCCAGCGCTGTGGGAATGGCGCTGGCAGAAAAAACACTTGCAACACACTTCAACCGCAATGATTGCACTATTGTGGATCATCATACATACGTGTTTCTTGGCGATGGATGCTTAATGGAAGGACTCTCGCATGAAGCAGCGTCTTTTGCAGCTTACCATCGACTCGGTAAACTAATCGTAATCTACGATGCAAACAAGATTTCACTTGATGGTGACATAAGCGGATGGTTCTTGGATGACACTCCCGCTCGATTTCGCGCCTACGGCTGGCATGTGGTAGAAAATGTTGATGGACATGACCCTGAACAGATTAGGTCGGCAATTCGAACCGCGAAATCGCAGGACATACGACCTTCTCTAATTTGTTGTAAGACGATTATTGGCTTTGGATCTCCAAACAAACAGGGTACCTCAGGAGTACATGGAGCCCCGCTTGGGGAAGCTGAAGTTTCTTCTGTTCGAGAATTTCTTAACTGGAACCATCCTCCATTTTTCATCCCCCAGTCGGTCTACGATTCATTCAGCTGTGTATCTAAAGGCGCCGCGGCACATGAAAAATGGAACAGGAAGTTTGATTTTTATCGTCAGAGATATCCAGAACTTGCTAGCGAATTCAAACGTCGCATTGAAGGAAATCTACCAGACCATTGGCAAACAACTACGGATGAATTCATCCGATCAATTAGTCGTAGCAATATTATTGCAGCAACCAGAGAATCGTCACAGACGGTGCTCGAAGTCTATGGGCCAAGACTTCCCGAGTTGATCGGTGGGTCAGCTGACCTGACAAACTCAAATTTGGTGTTTTGGGGTGAATCAAAACCACTAACCCGTGAAAATCCTGATGGAAACTATATTTATTTTGGGGTTCGAGAATTTGGAATGACTAGCATAGTTAATGGTTTGTCATTGCACGGCGGGTTTATTCCTTACGGAGCTACTTTTTTGGTATTTTCTGAGTACGCACGCAATGCAGTTCGCATGGCAGCAATAATGGGGATACGTTCAATTTTTGTATACACCCATGATTCAATTGGCTTGGGTGAGGATGGTCCTACACATCAAGCTATAGAACAAGCAGCGACATTGCGATTGATTCCAAATATGTCGGTTTGGCGTCCATGCGATGCGACTGAGACAGCTGTTGCGTGGAAAGCAGCGATTGAGCGTAAAACTGGGCCAACATGTTTGTTGCTAACACGTCAAACTGTGCCTGCGAAAGAAATAGAACTTGACTGTCTACCATTGATTGAAAAAGGGGGGTACGTAGTTACGGACAGCGATGAAAGCGTGGACGCAATTATCATCGCGACCGGGTCTGAAGTTCAACTGGCAATCAATGCGATGAAGTCGCTTGCGAAAAAGAAAATTCATTGTCGAGTCGTCTCTTTGCCTTCAGTGGATGTGTTTGAATCCCAAAGCCAAGAGTATCAGAATTCGGTGATTCCCCCTCATATGAATCGTCGAGTTGTAGTTGAAGCAGGGGTTTCTGCGTTGTGGCATAAGTTTGCAGGTCCGTCAGGAATAACGCTCGGTGTAGACAGATTTGGTGAATCAGCACCGCCAGAAGACGTTTTCAGGCACTTCAATTTAACCGTAGAAGCTGTCGAAAAGGCTGTAATGGATGTGTGTACTGGTAGTGAGTAACGTTTTAGAATGATTGAAATGAAATTCGGGAATTGCAAGGTTTGAATGGCACATCATGTGTTAGTCTAAAGCAAAAAATTTGGCACAGACTCGATTCGTAAAGGCGATTATGTGTGTGTGAAGACCTCCCAAACAGTAATTGCAGCAAGACCGATTCCGTCTCGAGCAAATTCGTCAAGACAACTGGAAACGCGAGCTTCGAGGTTCAGGTGCATCATTTCGGAGAGAATATTTGTGTCCAAAAACCAGAACGTAGTTGTTGACATGTTCCTCCTTTGTCGTAATGCGCAACTGGCTTGTGCCATAGCGTCCAGAATGCCACGATTCAACCCCGTGTTCCGGCCCGAATTATCGTTGAAAGGCTTCTGACGGTTTTGTACGTCGCTCCGAACATTTACGCGTTTCGTGATCTAACGGCGAAAATTTCTTCCATTTAAAGGCTTTGATGCGCTGATAGTTCTCTCGATAATGAAACTTGTGTAGTACCATTTGATTCGGTATAGAACTGAATTGGGACATGGTCTATGGCCGCTTGAATCAGTTTCATTAGTCACTGACCTTCCCAATTTCGGCGATTGAAACGGAACACGAATTCATCTACCTGTACCGGAAAATATCGTACATGATGCCTTTGCGCGAAAACGCGTGTAGACTCTCGTTATTCTTGAAAAATGGCCGAAGAAAATGTCAAAAATTACCGATACGTGAACCTGCTCCCGCCATTTCTTCAGGTTCTTGAATTCGAAATTTTGAATTTTCTCTAAAAAAATACAGTTTAATTTCACGTTTACTTAACCGCGAAACCTTAGGGTTAGCAGCTCGGACAGGGAGGTCTGAGAATTCAAAAGGATGAGGAATTTACATTGAAATCAATTACAGCGATTACTTTTGATTTGTGGGACACCGTAATCAACGATGATTCCGATGAACCCATTCGTAAGGAAATGGGGCTTCGAACCAAACGGGAAGAGCGGCATTTTCTGGTTTGGCAGGCGGTAAACGAAGTTTCACCTTTGTCGTTGGAAAAGGTGAAATTCGCTTACGAAGACATAAATGCCGAATTCAATCAGGTTTGGCACGATGAATTTGTTACCTGGACAGTTTCTCAGAGATTGAATCGGGTGCTGTTGAATCTGAATATTCAACTTCCTGATAAGAGTTTTGACGATACGGTTGAAGCATTGGAGTCGCTCGAAGTTGACCTTCCACCGAGACCCATAGAAGGAGCACACGAAGCTTTGGCTGAAATTTCCAAAGAGTTTCCACTTGCTGTAGTTTCGGATACCATCAATACCCCTGGAACGGGTCTTCGGGCATGGCTTGAAAAACACGACCTTAAGCGGTTTTTTAGAGTTTTTGCCTTTTCAGACGAAGTTGGACGGTCAAAACCACACCGTGACATATTTGCCTGCGCACTCGATGGCCTGGGTGCACGTTTTGAAGATGCAGTGCACATTGGAGATCGCGAACACAACGATATTCGAGGCGCGCATGCATTAGGAATGCGAGCAATACTGTTCACTGCAACGCGTGATGCGGATGCTGAAAATACGACCGCTGACGCAGTTTGCAAGAGTTACGCCGAACTACCGGCCATACTAAATCAGTTGAACTAATTGATTCAATTGACAATACACTCCATCTCAATCATTCAACCGGATTTATTGAATTTCCACAAAAGATGATTAATGAATCAATCAAACTACTCATTGTAGAGGGATACGCCCGTGAGTCTCGAGATACGCTTGCCGAGAGTGGCATGGCTTTGGCAAGTGATCTCTATAAATCGATGTTGCTGTCGATTGCACCGAACGCCATCGTTGATATTGTGACACCTGCCGATGTTGACACTTCGTTGCCGGAGGGCGTTGCACTCAACTCCTATGATGGTGTTGCAATAACCGGTTCCAATTTGTCCGTCCTTGACGACTCTAACCCCAGTGTTAGAAGACAGGTTGATTTTCAGAAAGAAATATTCGAACAGGGGGTGCCAAGCTTTGGCAGTTGCTGGGCATTGCAGGTTGGTACGGTTGCATCGGGTGGTGAGGTGCGAATTAATCCAAAAGGCAGGGAGATGGGGTTTGCCAGAAAAATTAAGTTGACTGAAAGTGGATTGAATCATCCGTTGTACAAAGGCAAACCACTTGTTTTTGACGGTTTTGCCAGCCATGAAGATGAAGTCATCAGTACACCACCAAACTCCAAAATTTTGTCGGGCAATCATGTCTCAAGGGTACAGGCCATGGAGATTAGTTGTGGCAAGGGGAAAATGTGGGCTCTTCAGTATCATCCGGAATATGACACTGGAGAGTTGGCATCGCTGATTCGATGTCGCGAAGAAAGACTGATTCGAATGGGATTTTTTGGTGATTCAGAGAGTCTGCACGAGTACACCAAAAAACTCGATATCCTGCGGGATGATCCTCAACGCAAAGATACGGCGTGGGAACTAGGAATTGATACAGATATTCTTGACAAGAACGTACGTCAGTTGGAAGTCAAAAACTGGATTGAGGGTTTGGTACTTCCAAACGTAATCCACTAAGGCGGAATAGTCTAACCATTCCTCTGAATAAATTCCACCCAATTGTTCTGACAAGGATTATTGCATTCGCCATGTAGTGCTCCCAATGACAAATTGGGTTGCATAAAACAATGAATTACGAACGAAAAATACGAAGATGTACTTTTATGATGGCAACTCGCGTAAGGTGTCATCCAGAGCATCGGCAGCAATTTCAATCAAGTCATCAATCTGAGACCTGGAAATAATCAACGGCGGTGAGAGAACCATCGAATCCTCAACCGCTCGCATAATCAGGCCTCGATTTGCTGCATGATCCCGACAGCGGATTCCGACTTTTAAATCCGATTGAAAACGCTGGTGTGTTGCTTTGTCTTCAACCAGTTCAATTCCAGCAATCAGTCCGACGCCTCGTACTTCTCCGACAAGAGGATGGTGGTTAAGTTCCGCCAGTCGACTCTGAAAATAGGGGCCTATATCAGCCCCGACTTTATCCACTATCCCTTCTTCAGATAAGAGGCGAATATTCTCAGAAGCCACCGCACAAGAAACCGGGTGTCCGGAATAGGTGAACCCGTGTGCGAATTCCCCACCGTCTTCGATCATAACTGACGCTACATCGTCCGACACCATAACACCCGCAATGGGCAGATAACCCGAAGACAGACCTTTAGCCAATACCATCAGATCCGGCTTAAGACTGAAATAGTCTGTTGCAAACCACTTACCGGTTCGACCGAAACCGCAGATTACTTCATCAGCAACAAACAGAATCTCGTAAGCTTGACAAATTCTGGAAACTTCATTCCAGTATGTCTGTGTGGGTACGATAACGCCTCCTGCTCCCTGAATCGGTTCTGCGATGAAAGCAGCAACGTTCTCAATGCCCAGCTCAAGGATTTTCTCCTCAAGACTCTGAGCCGTTTTTTTACCGAACTCGTCGGGATCAAGATCACCGCCTTCCTGATACCAGTAAGGTTGCTGAATATGCTCGATGTTGGGAATCGGGATGCCTGATTCGTGCATGGCGGACATGCCACCCAGACTTGCCGCTCCGAAAGTACTGCCGTGATATGCATTGGTACGACTGATAACGACAGTCTTCGATTCCTGGCCTTGAAGGGTCCAATAGCGACGAACCATTCGAATCACAGTGTCATTTGCTTCCGGTCCAGAATTGGTGAGGAAAACGTGATTGAATTGGGACGGTGTAATATGCGCCAGACGTTGTGACAACTCGATCACCGGTGGATGAGATGTCATGAAAAAAGTGTTGTAGTAGGGTAATTTTCGAAGTTGACCAGTTGCAGCTTCAATAAGCTCTTCACGTCCATACCCAATATTGACGCACCAAAGACCAGCCATTCCATCGATGATCTTGTTGCCATCTGAGTCCCAAACATAAACACCTTCAGCATCCGTAATGATTCTGCTGCCAACTTTGTGAAGATGATTGGTATCTGTAAATGGGTGAAGATGAAACTCGTTGTCGATTTTCTGAAGTTCTCTGGTGTTGAGTAGTTGGAGATCGTTCATTTTTTTCTGGTGGTTAACGCTGTTGATAACGGGCAGAAGCCAGCGACTCTGTCAAGCCGATTAATCTACTTCGAGACGTGGTTGAAAAATGTTAATAAATCAGCGTGGTCTGAAAAGAGAATTTCAGTGAAGACGCGGATCGTCGATTAGTATTGCTTCTCGCTTGTATGGAGTGAAGCCGGCCTTTTGATAAATCGCTATGGCGTGTGGAGAGTCAAAGTTACAGCTATGCACCCATAAACGTTTGGGCTCTTCCACCCAAGCTTTTTCGATAGTCCATTGAAGAAAGTACGATCCTAGTCCACGACCGATAAATTCCGGCATCAAACCGTAATAGGCCAGTTCAATTTCATCTTTCTGACGACTGTCTAGTTCACTAAATCCAGCAGGGGTGCCATTGACATACAGGACAAAAACTTGAACCTTTTTGTGCTGAATGATTGATTCGAGCTGCGCATCAGCCATTTGATTTCTTTCGTACCACAGCCATTCCTCTCCCACGCTTTGATACAAAAAGCGATAAAACCTAACGGTCGGTTTTTGGCTTCGAATTATGGAAATGTTTTCGGCTCGCTTTGACTGATGAGGAAATTTTGGCAACTTAAACATTTCCAGATAGGTGATGACCATTCGTAGCTGACCCGGCGGAATTTCTTCGTGTTCAGCCCGCTCAATATTCTGTTTACCGCGCAGCAGCGTTACAGGATTGGATGATGAGTCGGAGTCGCTTGGCATGGTAAGCTTAAGGTGGTGCTTCAATCTTTTTATTTTACATGCCTTTGCAGATGATTAAGTAATGTAGTACAAATATTTCATCTATCTTATTGAATTTTTGGAGGAAACCTGTCAATCAATAAACAACCCACGTGTTTCCTAGAATAGTGCACAAAACACGCCACTGAGAAGGCTTGCAAGGAAACTTTGGTTCGTCAGCACTGGCGCAACGGATTCCTGTTCGAAGTACGATTAAGAACGTGCCTACCATCTGAATGACCGACATTTACGATAGTGAGCCAATTGACAGCAATAGGTGTCGCCAACTGTCAGGACCAAATTCGAGTACAGCCAAGTTCCGCTGACCAAATGGTTCGCAGCGATTGATTTGATCAGTGCCGACAAATACGGCATTTCAGCACCGAGACTATCGAAGATGATCGGGGTGCTTATAAACCGCGCAGCAGTGAACTGATCAAAGAACTGACGAAATTACTTGCGTGCACCCTGAACAAGACGATCAAGAATCATGGCACAGAACAGGATGGAAAACCCTGCTAGAATTCCCTGCCCTACATTGGCGTATTGCAGTGCTTCCAAAACATCTTCACCTAAGCCCTTGGCACCGATCAATGACGCGACGACTACCATGGCCAGAGACAACATAATCGTTTGGTTGATTCCAGCTCGAATTGACGGGGCAGCCAACGGAAGGTCGACTCGCGTAAATAGGTAAAATTTACTAGCACCGAACGATATTGCTGCTTCGCGGACGCTCTCAGGAACTCCGCGCAATCCCAACACCGTAAGACGCACCACAGGGGTACCACCAAAGATCATTGTAGTGACTACGGCGGCTGGTTTACCGGTCCCGAAGAAGGCAATCACCGGAATCATGAAAACGAATGCAGGCATGGTTTGCATGAAGTCCATGATCGGTTGAATAAAGGCGTAAAAACGAGGCCTACGTGCGCTGAACATTCCTAAAGGAATACCAATTACGATGGAAAGACATGCAGCGGTTCCGAGGAGTGCCAGAGTAGTCATGGCCTTATCCCAAAAGCCCAACAGTCCCATGTAGGTCAAGAACGCACCGGAATAAATTGCGGTACGAATGCCAGCCGTAAGCCATGTCAATAAGACAATAAAACTAAAGATTACGATCCATGGAGTACTGACGAAGACAAGCTCCAGAGCGTCGAGGATCAGGCGAATACCGTACGTGATAAAATCGAACAACGCCTCACCTTGAGTTACACAGAAGGTAAAGAATGCCTCCACCCATACGATACCGGTAAGACGAATATCGGGATCAGTGGGAAATTCAGCTAAGGTATCCAGCTGTCCAGGGAAGCTGTAGTGGTACATGGCTGTGCCAACAATCACAGCCATAAAAAGTGTACTCAATATTACTTGCCGGAGGGACACGCCAGACCGGATACTTCTGTCGGATAACCATTCCGAAAACCTCGCTTCTAGTGCTGAATTAGCGATTACAGATTGTGCGAATTTAACAGCGATTAAAATGATCAAGCCGGTTAACGCAATCCAAATTCCCTGATCCGCAATTTCCTGTGCCTCCAATCTAATTCCTTCAATCGAATCTTCTAAAGATTTAACTGTACGTTTGTAGACATCGACCTTGTCGGACTGGGACTCAATTGCTGAAGCCAACTGCTGACGACGCAATTCCAGGGTACCTTCAATCGACTCGATCCGGGCCCGCGCATCAGCCGCCAAGTCACCAATCAGTCCACGTGCAATCTGCACATAACCCAGTGTTTCGATAATTAAAAAAGGCAAAGCCCACATCCACAGCCCGCGAGCACCAAACCAGATAGGTCCAAGCATTCCGGCAGACGCGTTAATTGTTGGTGTAAAGCGAGAACTACCACCGATCTTGTCAAATTGTTTGATGTAGTAGTCTGGTTTGGTTTGCACGAAGGTACGAATGTTGTCCAGACGTTCCTCAGCAAATTTTTCTGCAACTTTGAAATCGATAGCATCATCAAGTTGGGTTTGTATTGATTCTGTCATGACACATCGGCTCCTTCTATCACGGTACGTAAAATGTCTTTCCTGGTGATGACACCGACATCGGTATTCCCACTCTGCACCAGGATTGCTGAATCGCTGTCGATTGCCATTTCAATGAGTTTACTAAGCATCTCGTCTTCACTGACTCGTTGCGTATCGGCGGGCAGGGGGGCGTTGTTGGCTAGATATTCGTCCAGCGGTTGCATGACGACGTGCGCACGTACAATCTTTAGTCGGGAAATACCTGCCACAAAATCGGCCACATAGTCGTCAGCCGGGTTCATCACAATATCTTCGGCTGTACCGATCTGAACCACTCTTCCGTCATGCATAATCGCTATGCGGTTCCCGATTCGCACAGCTTCGTCCAGATCATGAGTGATGAACACAGTTGTCTTTTTCATTATTTTTGACAGTCTGAGAAATTCATCCTGCAACTGTCGTCGGATCAGGGGATCAAGTGCGCTGAATGGTTCGTCCATCAATAGAACATCGGGATTGGCAGCCAATGCTCGTGCAAGGCCGACACGTTGCTGCATCCCTCCAGACAACTCATGGGCAAACTTACTGCCCCATGCCCCCAGTTCGACAATATCGAGGATCGCCGCCGCATGACGCATCCGATCATTCTTGCTCATCTGCCGAATTTCCAAAGGCATCGCCACATTGTCGAGAACCGATCTGTGTGGCAATAGTGCAAAATTCTGGAATACCATCCCGATTCTGCGATTTCGAAATTGTTGCAACTCCGCGGGTTTCAGAGCCATCACATCGGTCCCTTCGATCTCGATCTTCCCTGCACTAGGTTCCAGCAAGCGATTGAAGTGGCGCACAAGGGTTGACTTACCGCTGCCTGACAGCCCCATAACACAAAAAATCTCACCCCGATTGACGCTGAGGCTGACATCGGCGACGCCAACCACCGCATTGTATTGTGCAAGCGTTTCCGCTTTCGTCAGCCCTTCCTCCTGAACAGCCCGCATAGCTTCAACAGCTTTCGTTCCAAAGACTTTCCAGACATTCGAAATCTTAATGACAATGTCTTCTATCGTATCTGGCGAATCGACTGACACTAGGCTAGGTCCACTTCAATGAGATGAATTTATTGTTGAAATAACACCTGGAGCACTCATGCTCCAGGTGTTATCAATTGCTTATTTCTAGCTGTTGCGAATTAAAGCCCAAGCCAGGCGTCTACGCGATCAGGATTGTTGTTAACCCATTCTACCGCGACATCTCTCGCATCGCGGCCTTTCCCTGAGACTTCAAAGGCAAAGCCACTGACATCATCCGCGGTGAGTGCGAATCGCTCGAAAAACTCGACAATTGCAGGTGATCGATCCGCCAGGGAGTTGGACCAGGCAATTTGAACGTTTTTCAGTGCATCTTTGCTGGCAACCATCGATTGTTCATACCAATCAGGGGAGTCAGATGGTTGCAACATGATGTATTTTTCTGGATCGTAAGCTGGTTCACTCAGCATTTTCACATCAAACATGAACCAGATCGCATGTGGTTTGTAGCAGTAGAAAGCATATCCCTCGCCCTTGGCGATCGAGTCCTTGACGCGTGCAGTTTTTACACTTTCCTCGGCTCGAATTGGCTCGATGAAGTCCAATAAACCATAGTCGCGCACCTTGACTTCATTTACATTGGCTGAGGCCCAACCTGGGGCACCGATCCACATCTCTCCTCGCCCGTTGCCGTCACTGTCCATTAGTGCTGCAACTTCGGGACGTCCCAGATCGGCAATGTCTGTAATGGAGTTTGCTTCTCCGAAATTCTTGGAAACGCAAAAACCTTGGTTTCCTTCATAGGGATTGCTTGACAAAGTAACCGTGCCCGCACCATCCACGTATTTCTTGGTAAAACTCTCTTGGTTTGGAAGCCAAACGTCTGGGTGCACGTCAATATCGCCTTTACCCTGGTCCATTGCCTGGAAGATCGTCGCATTGTTACCAGGTACGAGTTCGGCCTTTCCGCCAATACGCATTTCGACGACAGTTGCCAGCAAATTGGCAATTGCTTGGGCACCAGTCCATGACGGTACGCCAATTTTTACTTCCTCAGCTGCAAATGCTGGGGCGGTACAGATGGTGACCGCTACAGCCAATACCATTGCTTTAAATTTTGATTTCATAGTTTTCTCCGAATTGAAGTCAATACCGGTTTTTTCCGGCGTTTGGTGATTTCGGGACAAGTCTTTGTCCGAGCGAAAAGGTAACTATATATTACGAGTATACAGAGTTGCTAAAATTCAGCACTGTTGTAGATCCATGAGCCTAGTAAAGTCGTAGTATGGAAGCGTGTTGCCACTCGAATACTGCGCACATCTGTACGTACGCGATAGTGAAGGGTATCCTATCTTAATTGACTGACGGCAATCCCGCAAATACCTGCTGTATCTGCAAAAGAGTCAACACCGAGAAGAATTTGAATGCTGGGGCTCTTACCTTCGAATCCGAGACTTTCTAACTTGCGAGAAATTTTAAGTGATCAGAAAAATTTGAATGATTTTAGAACACCAAACAGCAAAGTCTTGAAATTGATCAACCTTTCTGAACAATCAAAATTGCATTGTTGAACTTAGATTTCAATTTGCAAGGATAGGATAGAAGAGATTACCGAACCGCAGAACTTCACTTTGATGTTTCAGCAATCTCCGTTTCAGATTTAACTGCCTGTTTGATTGGCGGCGGCTCTTTGTGTACAGCATGGGGTGGCCATAGATCACCAAGATTGAAGCTGATCGCCTCAAATGGCAGCAGCGAAACTGGAGCGTCATCGAATAACTTGTCCATCAATACCCACTCAGTGTCGCGCAACTCATATGCTTCCAACGAATGGGCATCCGGATCCACCAACCAAAGATAGGCAACACCTTCACGGGCATAGCCCGCTTTTTTACCACCGAGGTCAAGCGCGCGAGTTGAAGGTGAAAGCACCTCGCACACCCAGTCCGGAGCCAACGTAAGGTAGGCGGTGGTTGGTAACTCAAGCATTCGCCCACGCCGCCATCCTGCGATATTGGGCACCAGAATATCCTCTCCCAGATGTAATTCAGGCTCAATGAGAATCCACCAGCCATCAGGTCCACCGCGACCTTTGTGATAAGGTGAACCAATGCAAATTCGAAGCTCCGAAATAGCGAAGGAGTGTCGAGGGGCCGGTCTTGGCTGGGTGTAGAGCGTACCGTCGACAATTTCTGCAACCATATGCGGCGGGGCATCCAGCACGTCCTGATAGGTCGCCCGAGTTGATGTTGGCTTGGAATTGACTGTCTGCGATTTAGTCATTGTGTCTTGAAAATTCAAAGATGTTGCAGTTCCATTTTATTCGAAGTGTGTGGCAGTCAATTATCCCTCTAATATCCGATTGATTGCACTCAATTGTCCAAGTGGCTAGTGTAGCTAATGAACACAGAAAAATCTCCAACTTCAAAAATTGGAACTCACACAATAAATTTTCGTCTAGGCTTGCTGGACGATGCTGAAATGACTTTTTTGCCAGGTGAGTGATAGCAAGTGTGCGAACGCTCTGGTAATCCCTTAAAATTTCATTTGATCAGTTTGCTGATTTAAATCGTAATATGCCTAGGGAAGTTTAAATGGAATTATCTGGAAGCACGATTGTGCCATATCCACGGGATGTCGTTTGGCAATCGCTCTATGATGCGGAAACCATGCGGCGCTCAATTTCCGGTTGTATAGAGTTGGAGTGGATATCAGAAAACGAACTTCAGGGAAAAATCAAGAAAAAATTTGGTCCCGTAAAAGCTACATTTCCGCTTAATTTATCGGTCAGCGATGTGGTGCAATTCGAAAGTTACACCATGCAAGGTTCGTCAAAAGGTGGTTCGTTTGGCTATGTTAACGGTGAAGCGAAATTTAAACTGGTCGATGCAGACGAAGGCTGTGAATTCTTCTATGAGGCTGAAGTCAAAATGGGTGGTAAATTGGCTCAGATCGGTTCGCGGTTGATGAGCAGCGCAGCAAAAAAAATCGTTGGAGATTTTTTCGAGGCTCTTTTAGCAGAAATTGAGTCCCAGAATTCTCCCGAAACTGATCGGGAGAAAGAATCGGATTGAAATCGGTGAGATCAAGCACAAGCTAAGATATCGCTAAGTTGCCCCAATCACCGAATAATTCATTAAAATTGCTTGAAGAAATTCATTTGAAACAAGTACTCGATTCGTTGCTAAATAGTTCGAGAATGGACGGTTTGAGCTAGAAATCTAGGAAATTTACAAGAGGAGGGCAGTTTATGACTGTATCAATTTCAATGACGATTAACGGACGCAGTGTGTCAGCCGATGTTGATTCACGGACTCTGTTGGTCGATTTTTTGCGGGTAAACCAGCGATTGACAGGCACGCATGTCGGATGTGACACTAGTCAGTGTGGCGCATGTGTCATTCATGTGAATGGGAAGTCCGTCAAGAGTTGTACGATGCTCGCGGCTCAAGCAAACGGTGCGGATGTCACGACCATTGAAGGCGTTGCCAATGGCAGTGAATTACATCCGATGCAGGAGGCGTTTCGCGAAAATCATGGTTTGCAGTGTGGATTCTGTACACCTGGCATGATCATGAGCGCATTGGATCTAGTCAACGTAAATGCTGACCCTTCCGAGCAGGAAGTTCGGGAGTGGCTGGAAGGTAACTTGTGTCGATGCACGGGTTATCACAATATTGTTAAATCGATACAGGCTGGCGCTAAAGCCATGCGGGAGGCATAAGAATGAGTGGTACCGGAATTGGCGCCTCCGTGCGTCGAAAAGAAGACCTGAGATTTGTCCGTGGTGCAGGTAAATACACTGACGATATGAATTTACCGGGTCAGGCTTATGCGTACATTCTGCGCTCCCCCCATGCTCACGCTACCATCAAATCGATTGACACATCGGCAGCTGCAAGCAGTGATGGAGTTGTCGCTTTGTATACGTCCGAAGATATGGCTGCGGTTGGTGGCATTCCTTGCGGCTGGCAAGTGCACGGTAAAGATGGCAGCCCGATGCATGAACCGAAGCATCCGGCTCTGGCTGAAGGCAAAGTGAGGCATGTGGGAGATCCCGTAGCAGCCGTTATCGCTGAGTCGCGTGACCAGGCTCGAGATGCGGCGGAAATGATCGATGTTGACTACGATGTGCTGGAAGCCGTCTTGGATATGAATCAGGCCATTACAGATGATTCACCCAATGTTCATGATGATGCAGGCACTAATGTTTGCTATGACTGGGCCTTGGGAGACCCGGATGTAGTCAACGAAGCTTTCTCCGACGCTGCACATGTTGCAAAACTGGACCTCATCAATAATCGCCTGATTCCGAATGCAATGGAACCGCGTTGCGCCATTGGTGATTTTGACCAAGCCTCCGGGCAATACACGCTGCACACCACCAGCCAGAATCCTCACGTCATTCGACTGCTGATGGGTGCTTTCGTTCTGGGAATTCCAGAGCACAAGCTGCGCGTTAATGCTCCGGATGTTGGTGGTGGATTTGGCTCGAAAATTTATCACTATGCGGAAGAAGCGATCGTAACCTGGTCGGCTGCTCAACTCAACAGACCGGTCAAGTGGACTGCAGATCGAAGTGAGTCCTTTATTTCGGATGCTCATGGGCGAGATCACGTAACTTCGGTCGAACTGGCACTCGATGAAAACGGAAAATTTCTCGCACTTCGCGCGTCGACCCTTGCCAATATGGGTGCATATTTGTCAACTTTCGCACCGTGTGTTCCAACCTACCTGCATGCTACATTGCTGGCGGGACAATATTCGACTCCATTGGTCTATTGTGAAATAAAGGCGGTGTTTACCAATACTGTTCCGGTTGATGCTTATCGTGGCGCAGGACGGCCTGAAGCAACTTATTTGCTTGAGCGAATCGTTCAGGTTGCTGCCGATCAACTGGGATTGGATCCAATGGAAATACGACGACGCAACTTCATTCAGCCCGACCAGTTTCCATATCAGACACCTGTCGCACTGGTGTACGATACTGGCGACTATGAGTCGAGTCTGAACAAAGCACTTGAGTCCTCGGATTACGCTAGTTTTGCAGCCCGAAAAGAAGCTTCAAAAGCAGCGGGTAAGTTGCGGGGAATTGGAGTTTCCTCCTATATCGAAGCCTGCGGAATTGCACCGTCCAATGTTGTTGGTTCACTTGGTGCAAGAGCTGGACTTTATGAAGCAGCAACGATTCGAGTCAATCCAACTGGATCGATTAGTGTGCTGACAGGTTCGCACTCGCACGGTCAGGGTCATGAAACAACATTTGCACAAGTGGTTTCTGAAAAGCTGGGAGTTGATATTGACAGCGTCGAAATCGTTCACGGTGACACCGACAAAATTCCATTTGGAATGGGTACTTACGGTTCACGTTCAATCGCAGTGGGCGGCACGGCAATTGTGAATGCGCTTGACAAAATTATTGCCAAGGGCAAAAAGATTGCTGCACACCTGCTTGAAGCGTCTGAATCGGATATCGAGTTTGAAAACGGAAGTTTTGTGGTGCCGGGAACCGACAAAGCAAAGGCTTTTGGTGAAATTGCCCTCACTGCTTACGTTCCTCATCAATATCCATTAGAGGATTTGGAACCCGGGCTCGAAGAAACCGCATTTTACGATCCGAAAAATTTCACATTTCCGGCCGGAACTTATATCTGCGAGGTTGAAGTCGACCCGGAAACTGGTGTTGTGGATATCGCAAGCTTTCACGCAACAGACGATTTTGGAACGGTAATTAATCCGATGATTGTGGAAGGTCAAGTACATGGTGGACTCGTTCAGGGTATTGGACAGGCTTTGCTGGAATCAGCTGCCTATGATGAAAATGGGCAGTTGCTATCCGGTTCGTATATGGACTACACCATGCCGCGAGCCTCTGATGTGCCTTCATTCTCAGTAGACACGACTGTTACGGTATGTGGGCATAATCCGCTAGGCGTGAAGGGCTGTGGTGAAGCCGGTGCAATCGGATCGCCGCCAGCGGTAATTAATGCAATTTTGAATGCGCTAGCTGAAGTTGGCGTCACCAATATCGACATGCCTGCGACACCGCATCGGGTCTGGCAGGCCATTCGAAATGCTCAGGCTTCCTGAAAGGAGGAGTAATCATGTATTCATTTGACTACAAATATCCATCAAGTCTGAGCGAAGCAGTTAGAATGCTGCAAAGCTTGGATGACGGATTGTTGCTCGCTGGGGGACACACGTTGCTGCCGACTATGAAACAGCGACTTGCCTCGGCGAGTGATTTGATCGATCTCGGTGGGGTCAGCGAACTTAAAGGTATCTCAGTGTCTGAAGACACTGTAACGGTTGGAGCTATGACCACGCATGCAGAAGTTGCTGCGTCATCTGATGTCAGAGGTGCCATACCGGCGCTGGCAGATCTTGCAGGTGGCATTGGTGACCCGCAGGTTCGAAATGCCGGGACCATTGGTGGTTCTATTGCCAACAGTGACCCGTCAGCCGATTACCCGGCTGCATTAGTGGGTTTGTGTGCGACAGTAAACACGAACTCGAGATCCATTTCTGCTGAAGATTTTTTCACCGGGATGTTTGAAACCGCACTGGAAGAGAATGAAATCATCACTTCGGTATCGTTTCATATCCCGAAGTGTGCTGCATATTGCAAGTTTCCAAATCCAGCGTCTCGGTATGCGATTGTCGGAGTCATGTTTGCCGATTGCAAACATGGACTGCGGGTTGCGGTAACCGGAGCCGGGCCGAGTGTTTTCCGGGTCAGTGAGATGGAATCCGCATTGGCGCAATCGTGTACTGCTTCTAGCATTGCGGGCATCAGCATCTCAGCCGATGATCTCAACAGTGATATTCATGCGAGCGCGGAGTATCGGGCGCACCTGGTGACTGTCATGGCGAAACGAGCCGTTGAAAAGGCCTGCGCTTCCTGCTAATTAGCCTCGGAAATTACAAACCGTTTGGGCGCTTGAAACTATTGTGGTTTCAAGCGCCCCAGAGCCCTTCAAATCTGTGATTGTGAGTCATCACTTTCAATCGAATTTTCTTCAATGAACTTTCCTTCCGACATTACCACAACTGAATCGTTACTGGCATCTGGCAACTACATTGCAGACAGAAGTCTGGCGACTGCTGTTTACCTGTCTTTGTCACTCGGCAGGCCTCTGTTGTTGGAAGGTGAGGCCGGTGTCGGTAAGACCGAAGTCGCTAAAGTTCTGTCAGCGACTCTGAACTGTGAGTTTATCCGCCTTCAGTGTTATGAGGGACTTGATGTAGCCTCTGCAGTCTACGAGTGGGACTATTCCAGGCAGATGATCGAAATTCGTTTGGCGGAAGCAGTGGGCGTGCATGATCGTGCGGCCATTGCCAAAGATATTTACTCTGAAAAATTTTTAATCGCGCGACCCTTGTTAAAGGCGTTAAGAGTAGGTATGGGTGGAGCACCACCGGTTCTGCTCATTGATGAAATTGACCGGACAGATGAGCCCTTTGAGGCTTATCTACTGGAACTGCTTTCCGAGTATCAGATTTCGATTCCTGAAATAGGCACAGTCAAGGCAACACACCCACCCGTAGTCATCATCACGTCGAATCGGACGCGGGAAATACATGATGCACTGAAACGACGGTGTTTCTATCACTGGGTGGATTACCCGGATGCCGATCGAGAACTTGAGATTTTGCGGGTGAAAGCACCAGATACCAGACTTCAGCTTGCCAGACAAATTGTTGGCTTTGTGCAGAAGTTGCGCGACGAAGATCTCTATAAAGCTCCCGGGGTCGCTGAGACGATCGATTGGGCACATGCGCTGGTACAAATTGATGCGATTGAATTGAAACCTGCAGTGGTTGACAGCACTCTTGGTGTGCTATTGAAATATCAGGATGATCTCGAAAAAATTCGCGGTTCTGAAGCAGCTCGTCTGCTGGAAGCCATACCCGTCGCCGCTGGCATCAACGCGTAAACCGTGAGGGGTGTCGACCAGTGGATTCTGCAAACCATGGTACGTTCGTCAATAACATCGTCTATTTTGGTCGGATTCTAAGAGCTGCGGGTTTGCCGGTAGGAACCGGTAGAATTCTGGATGCGGTTCGCGCGGTTGAACTCGTTGGCGTTGCTGACAAGGACGACTTTTATTGGACGTTGCACTCGGTTTTCGTAAGCCATCCGCGACATCGATATCTATTCGAGCAGGCATTTCAGGTATTCTGGCGGAATCCGAGAATTCTCGAACGTTCAATTTCAGCACTGTTGCCTGAAATACGAGTACCTGAATCTGAAAAATCCACCAAGGAGATAGCTCGTCGCTTGGCCGAATCAATTTATCCACAACAAGTTTCTGATGATTTATTTGAAGAATTGGAACCTGAGTTTGAGTTTCGGGCGTCAATGACATATAGCGACCGGGAACGACTGCAGAGTGTTGACTTTGATACCATGTCGACTGCCGAGATGCAGCAGGCCATACAGGCGATTGCCAATCTCGGAGTGGCGTTTCGTGAAATTCCTACCCGCCGGTTCCGTGTGACTGAACTTGGAAAGAAACTTGATATGAGAAATACACTCAGATCAAGTCTGAAAGGACCGGCAGACTTGATCACGCTGATTAGGAAGAAGCGTCGAATGGAACCGCCGCCGGTAGTGCTGATTTGTGACATTTCAGGTTCGATGAGTGAATATTCGCGGATGATTCTGCATTTTGCACATACCCTAATGTTTAACCGAAAACAGGTTTTCTGTTTTGTATTTGGAACGCGGCTGACCAATGTTACCCGGCAGTTGAGAGTTCGCGATGTAGACTGTGCGTTGGCGGATGTTTCTGAAGCGGTTGAGGACTGGTATGGCGGTACTCGTATCGGAGAGTGCCTGAAGAATTTTAATCAAACCTGGGTGCGTCGATTGCCATTGCACAAGGCAACGATACTGCTCGTTACAGACGGGTTAGATCGTTCAGAGTCTGTTGCTCTCACGCCGCAGATTCAAATGCTACATCGTTCTTGCAAAGAATTAATTTGGCTGAACCCATTGCTTCGCTATACTGAATTTGAGCCAAGAGTAAGTGGTATTCGGGCAATGCTTCCGTATGTTGATGCCTTCCTGCCCGTGCATAATTTAAACAGTTTGCAGTCTCTAGCTGAAATGTTAAGCCGAAGGTTTAGCGCGCACAATTTGGAACTCAATAAACAAAGGTTGTTTTGGCGACGGAAATTGCACGATTCGACACCATTTGTTCCTCAGACTTCAGTGAGTTGACATGTTGAATAAGGACGAAAAACACTCGACACTGGAAACCGCACTGGTTTGGTATGAACAGGGGCTAAACGTCGCGATAGCAACGGTTATCTCAACGTGGGGTTCGTCACCACGACCGACTGGCAGTCAGTTAGTAGTCAATGAAGAGCGACAGTTTGAAGGTTCGGTATCCGGAGGCTGCGTTGAAACTGCTGTGATTGAAGAGGCAATGGATGTGATGCACACAGGCTTACCACGACTTTTGTCCTATGGCGTGAGTAATGAACAAGCCTGGGAAGTGGGCTTGGCATGCGGCGGTCAGATTGAAGTTTATGTTGAGCCTTTGTGGGACGATAAATCGGACACCGCGCAGTTGTGAAGGCATCAACACTCAAGACGCTGGTTCAGGCAGAGGAGCAGGGACAGGCGGTTGTGCTTGCAACCTCGCTTGATAATCACACCCAACTGCTATTCTTCCCGGAGGCTGCAGAAACGGATGGGCCATTGGGAGTCGCAGTTCGAGATGGGTTTCGAACGGACCGCAGCCGAGTGGTTGAATTTGAAGGAAAGCGACATTTTATTCAGGTCATCAATCAGCCCTTAAAGTTGTTAGTTGTAGGTGCAGTTCACATTGCACAGGCACTGATTCCAATGGCTCAGTCCTGTGGATACGCGGTGACCTTGATCGATCCAAGAAAGGCGTTTGCGTCCAATAATCGGTTTCCTGGAGTAGCTGTCAGAAACGAGTGGCCAGACAAGGCTTTGAACGCTCTTGGATTGAATTCAAGAACAGCAGTGGTAACCTTGACGCACGATCCCAAACTTGATGAACCGGCGTTGATCAAGGCACTGAATTCCGATGTATTTTACATCGGTGCTTTAGGCAGTCGCAGAACCCACAATGCGCGCTGCGAACGTTTAAGCGAAGCTGGTGTTTCTAAGGAAAAACTTGAACGGATTCACGCGCCGATTGGCTTGGATATCGGCGCAAATTCACCCGCTGAGATCGCAGTCTCCATAATGGGTGAGATTACATCAGCGCTTAGAGTGAGAGTGAATCAATGAAGTTCGGGAGAATTCCGACTACTGAAGGAGTGGGCGCCATTCTTGGAGCTCCACTTTCGGTTCTGGGCAAGAAATGGAAAAAAGGTCGAGAACTCACTCGTTACGATATCGAAGTGCTACTGAGCCAGAATTTTGACAGCATAGTTGTTGCACGAATGGAAGACAGTGATGTCAGTGAAGATGCTGCTGCAGAGGCTATCGCACGGGTGATTTGTGGCGATGGACTTGAAGTTCGGTCAGCTGCCACCGGACGTTGTAATCTCTACGCAAAACATCGTGGTCTGCTGCAACTGCGTTCTGACCGCATACATGCAATCAATTCAGTTGATGAGGCGTTCACAATTGCAACTCTTCCAAATTACAGCACCGTTTATGCTGGCAGGTTGGTCGTTTCTGTCAAAATCATTCCGTATGCTGTTGACCGCGCACTGTTAAATGAATGCGTCACTGAGGCAAGCTTTGGAGTGCCTCCGATCAATGTATTCAAGTTTCAATCACTGTCGATCGGTTTAATTCAGACACAGACTGACTGGTTTGCACAGAAGTTGCTGGATAAGGGTAAATCAATGCTTGAGAGCAGGGCGGAACTTGTTGGATCTGAGATCACGGAGTACGAAGTTTGTGAACATCATGAAGATGCGATTTCTAAACTAATTGTAGAGTACGGTAAGAAAAATTTGGATCTCATACTTCTGCTTGGCGCGTCGGCAATTCAGGATCGGGAAGATGTCATTCCCAAAGCCATTGTTAATGCGGGTGGTCGAATTGAACATCTAGGGATGCCAGTCGATCCCGGAAACCTGCTGCTGACGGCGAAGTACAGAAAAATCGATGTTTTGGGACTGCCTGGATGCGTACGGTCACCGAAACGGAATGGGTTCGATTTCGTGTTTGAACGACTGACAGCCGGGCTTGAAGTGTTGCCGGAAGATATCATGTTTATGGGTATTGGTGGGATAATTCCTGAACCACCCAAACGTCCGGCACGACGTACAGTTGTTGATTCTTCTGAGTTGTCAGGCGAAATGAATGTCGCTGCTATCGTATTGGCAGCCGGTCAGTCAACACGTATGGGAGAGCAGAACAAACTGTTTCTCAAAGTGGGAGAGCGCAGCATGATTCAGCAGGTGGTAGCCAACCTGACTGATTCAGCAGTAGACAGAGTATTTGTAGTGACTGGCCATGATAGAGATCGAGTGCGAGAAGAATTGCAGGGTGCATCGGTTACGTTCATACACAACAGCGAATATGCAAAAGGCCTTAGCACTTCGCTTCGGACAGCTTTGGCGCAACTACCAAAGAAGATTACTGCAGCGTTGATTTGTTTGGGAGACATGCCGTTTGTTGGAAGTGCTAATGTCAATGCACTGATTTCTGCATTTGATCCGGCCAATCAGCAAACAATATGTGTGCCAACTTTTCGGGGCAAGCGTGGCAATCCGGTGTTATGGGGAAGAAATTATTTTCAGCAGATAATGGAAATTCAGGGGGATGTTGGTGCCAAGCACATCATTGGTGAGTACGAGAATTGTGTAGTCGAAGTTGAAATGCGTGATATTGGCGTGCTAACTGATTTTGATACACCGGAAGCATATGCCAAGTTTGGTGTCAATCAGGAAAAGGAAGAATCAAGTGTCGCGGTAGAGGAGCCCTCCTAACGGGAAATTCAGCGATGGAAAACGAGATTTATTGGCGATTGGGTATGTTTTTTGGATTGCTTTTGACAATGGCACTTTGGGAAACGATCAGTCCGCGGCGACAGTGGCAGCTGTCAAGAGGTGCGAGATGGCTTAATCATTTGACGCTTTCCGTAGTCAATACGCTTGTCGTTCGAATTCTGATTCCAACGACTGTCGCAGCATTTGCGCTCATTCTCGAAGGCCGAGGAATTGGACTGCTGAATTGGCTGAATCTTCCAGTTTGGCTTTCGGTTCTGGCTGGAGTTTTACTGTTGGATCTTGCCATCTATGCTCAGCACTACTGGTTCCACAAAATTGATTTCTTCTGGCGATTTCACAGGATGCATCATACTGATTTAGATTGTGATGTCACCACAGGTGTGCGGTTTCATCCAGTAGAGATTGTTATCTCTATGATCATTAAATTTGCTGTGGTCGCGGTCATCGGTGCGCCAGCACTCGCCGTTGTCTTGTTTGAAATTTTGCTGAATGCCACTTCCATGTTCAATCATAGCAACGTCAAGATGGCACATGTTTTGGATCGAGGGCTAAGATCTGTAATTGTGACCCCCGACATGCACCGGGTACATCATTCAATTATTCGAAACGAGACTGACAGTAACTTTGGATTTAATCTGTCGGTCTGGGACCGAATCTTCGGAACTTATCGAGCCCAGCCGGAAGAGGGACATCTGGGCATGACGATTGGCTTGCCGATTTATCGCGATGAAATTGAAAATCGACTGGATCGGTTAATCACCCAGCCGTTCAGAAAAATCGAAACTTAAGCTGCAGCAGCAGTGATTTCGGCCATGCTGTCATCAATTGACTGGCTCATTTTTTCGACGATTTCATCAACGATGGCTTCATTGATGATGAAGGCCGGTGCCAACATGACGTGATTACCGCGTATGCCATCTATGCTTCCTCCTCCCGTATAGCACATGAGTCCGTTGCGTTCTGCGTTCCGTTTCAGCACGGAGTGGAAGAGAAGGTTTGGATCGAGTGGCTCTTTGCTTGTCTTATCTGCGACAAATTCTATTCCGATAAAGAGTCCTCGTCCTCTAATGTCACCGACGTTTGAATGGGAACCAAGTTCTGATCTCAGTTTTGCAATCAGGTTCTCGCCTTGGATTCGGACGTTTTCCAATAGATTTTCTGACTCAATTGTGTTCACTACAGCTAGTGATGCAGCACAGGCGATGGCGTGTCCCATGTATGTGTGACTTTGCATCAATGCACCACTGCCGCCATGAACCGCTTGGTAGATTGACTGAGAGACGATCGTAGCGGCAATTGGCTGGTAACCTGCTCCCAGTCCTTTGGCCAGTATTACCATATCGGGCACGATTGCGTCTTGCGTGAAGCTGAAAAACGTACCGGTCCGTCCCGAACCGCACATGACTTCATCAAGAATTAACAAAATGCCATACTGATCACAAATATCCCGGATACGCTTCAGGTACCCCGGTACTGGTGGAAGCACGCCAGCGGTAGCGCCACCCACTGTTTCGGCGACGAATCCAATGACTCTGTCAGCCCCGAGTTCAAGAATTTTCTCTTCCAGTTCATTTGCAATCCGAATCCCATACTCATGCGTGGACTCATTCTCCCGCTGTTCCCGGTAGGGAAAGCATGGAGCGATTGTGTGATGATCGGAGTGGAGCATAGGCAGATACGGTCTGCGACGCGCTACGTGGCTGCCGACAGATAGTGCGCCAAGTGTGTTACCGTGAAAACTCTGGCGACGAGAAATCAAGAATTTTCTGCTGGTTTCTCCCGTCTCAACAAAATACTGTCGAGCGAGTTTGAATGCTGTCTCCATTGCTTCAGAACCGCCGGATAGAAATACAACATGATCCAGTGGTGTCGGTGCCAGATCAGCCAGCTTCTCAGCCAGTGATTCAGCGGTAAACGAAGTGAAGAATTCCGAATGAATATAAGCAAGTTCAGCAGCCTGTTTTCGAATGGCCTCTATAGGGGCGGGATGGTTATAACCAAGACAGGATACGGCTGCACCACCGCAGGCATCTAGATATTGGCGATTATTCTCATCGTAAACGTAAACGCCTTCACCTCGGATGGCTGTTGGCGGAGTGTGGATCGGATGGCGGTGGATGATCTTTGTCATGATGGTAATTTCTGAAATGAATTGATGATTGGCAGAATGGTTTCTTTGCTTGCAAATTTGTCGAACAAATCAAGGTATTAATTGGCTGAAATTATATTGAACAGTATGGCTTGCGAATTGATCGTAAATTCAATTTCAGCTTTCAAGATTCACTTTGAGATCATTTGACTTGAATCCAGCTGAGCAATATTACCGGTACAGTCAACTTTATGTTTTTTACCTCGTCAGCCAATCCCTAATCAACTTAACTTCACGCGCCTGACACGACTTGAAACTCCTTTAGAGTGTTGCTCAATAACACATAATGTGCGGGAGTTTTAGCCAGTTAAAACTGTACGAATAATCTTAAACCAAAGTATAGAGACTCATGAGTGACATCAAAATATTATTTCTGTCGAAAGACGACATCGACACCTTGAATATCGGTATTGACGATGCGTTGGATGCGATTGAGAATGGATTGATTGCACATGGCCAACAAAAGGTCATCATGCCTTCTAAGAGCCATCTTGTGCTGGACTTTCCCAATAAACTGTTCAACATTCTCAAAGGATATGTTGAGCCGGTCAATGCCGCAGGGGTCAAAATCATTGGTGACTTTCACGATAACTATCAGCATAATTTACCGTCTGAATTGGCATTGGTTACACTCTATGACCCGAAGACTGGGGTGCCAATGGCAATCGTCGATGGCACCGTCAACACTTGGATGAGGACAGGGGCAGTCACAGCTCTGGGTGCCAAATATCTGGCGAGCAGGGACTCTAAGGTGTTGGGGCATATCGGTGCACGCGGAACTTCGTGGTACAACGTTCGGATGCTGGACAAGTTCTTTGATTTTGAGGAAATTCGTGTTACCAGTCGACGTCCAGAATCTAGAGAAAGGTTTGCCGAAACACTTTCAGCGGAATTGAACAAAGAAATCAAAGTAATGGACAACTGTAAAGACACAGTGAAGGATGCTGACATCATCATTGACGCATCTCGATTGCTTGAACACCAAGTGTTAGTTGCCGACTCCGATGTTAAGCCTGGAGCGCATCTGCAAGCCTATGGAGCGGTGCTCTCAGTTGCGCCGACGCTTCCATTCACTGTCGACAAGTTCGTTGTTGATGACTGGAATCAGTGCAAAATTTCTCCTTATGGACAATTTGCGGACCTCTGCCAGAGAGGCGAATTGAGAGACGAACACGTATACTGCAATATCGGAGAAATTGCCGCTGGCCTTAAGCTCGGTAGGGAATCTGAAACTGAAAGAAGTCTTTTTTGGCATAAAGGTTTCGCAATCAGTGACATTATGCTGGGTATGCTGGCAGTCGAAAAAGCGCTCGAACGCGGGATTGGCACCGAATTGGTGTACTACAAAGCACCGCGCGACATGTAATCGGAAATGAACTAGGAAGATTTTGTGACCAAAGATCACTTAGTCAGGAAAAAATCCAATTTGGTTTGGATTGACCTCGAAATGACTGGACTGTCACCGCAAAATGATCGAATTATTGAAATTGCGACAATTGTTACCAACATTCACCTGGAGATAGTCGCAGAAGGACCAGAGATCGTCATTCATCAAAGCGATGAGAGACTCGCAGCGATGGATGACTGGAACCAGACGACACATCGTGAGAGTGGATTAATCAAACTCGTCAGAGAGTCGACGATTGATGAAAAGGAAGCGGAACGGAAAACGCTCGCATTCTTAAAACGCCATGCGACAAAGCAGCGATCTCCGCTATGTGGTAATGCGATCTGTCAGGACCGGCGGTTTCTGGATCGATATATGCCTGAACTTTCTGGTTATCTACACTATCGACATCTTGATGTAAGTACGATTAAGGAATTGGCTAAACGCTGGCGTCCAGACCTTGCAGACATGCACATTAAGAGAAGTGCACATCGGGCTAAAGATGACATACTGGAGTCAATTGAAGAACTTCGTCGCTATCGAGACAATTTTTTCTTGACCAATCCAGTCGAATTCGAGTGAGAAGAAAGCAAATGTACTGTAAGTGGTCGTTTGCAGATTGTCATTCATTTGAAGATTTTGAGAACACCCGTCACAGAGCTTACGGGCTGGAATAAGTCATCTCCCTGGTATTCATCCGTAATCCAACAGATTCGGAAAGTTTCCCTCACGCCGTCCTGATGAAAATTAGAAGAATCGAAAAAGAAATGCTCGAGGGAAAACACGGATATCCTCGGCAATGGGCCATGCAGCAGCAAATGCAAGTTGGTCAATTTTTCTCAGCTGATTGCTTCGTTGAGGTTACACTGGCACACATTATGTGTGACACCGAATCATTGGGTTTGGCTGGAATTGAGCATCTGGAACGCTTGGCAAGTTTCAGTGAGGAGGAGCGGTCAGTTGCCATACCCACCATCACTGATCCTCGAGGTATGGACCTCATGAATTACCGTCGGCTCAAACAGTCGGAAGACTTTGCAGAGCGCGAACGTCGCGCAACGACAGCACTGGAAGCGATGGGAATTATGATGACCGATACATGCATCAATTACCAGACCATTTCACCTCCGGTTCTCGGGGAACATGTCGCGTTTGGTGATACAGGTGCTGTCATTTATACAAACAGTGTATTTGGTGCGCGAAGCAATTTTGAAGGTGGACCGGCAGCTTTAGCTGCGGCATTGACTGGCCGCGTACCGTCTTATGGCTATCACATCGATTCCAATCGTCAGGCAACTCAGAGATTTACATTGAGTTTTGATCCGAAAACATTGACCGACTGGGGTGCATTCGGGGCGATTGTAGGGGAATTTACCGGTGATTATTGGGAAGTGCCAATCATTGAGGGACTTGTTGACAGTCCGACTTCAGACCAGCTTAAGCACTTTGGTGCAGCACTCGCCAGCCATGGTTCCGTTGCACTTTTCCACCTTGACGATGTTACACCGGAAGCACTCGACTTTATGGCGGTTGCAGCGGACCTCGACGGACAAGAACCAATTTCAATCACCCGAGATCACATTAGAGCAATGTATGCAAAGGCAGACGGTTCCATTGAAGTAGATGTAGTCGTCTTTGCTGCACCTCAGTTATCGCTGTTTGAAATACAGGAAATAGCCAGACAATTAGACGGAAAACAAATCAACAAGAGAACAGATTTGTTGATTGCAACTTCACCTGAAATCAAGTCTGCCTGCGATAGATTTGGAATAACTGATCGAATTGAGAACAGTGGTGCAATTCTGCTGAGTGGCGTATGTTTTTATCAAATGTATGCCAGAGAGTTGAGTGAGGCGAACGGCTGGAAGACACTTGTATCCAACTCAGCCAAATTGGTGAACATTATTTCTGGTTACGGATACGAACCCAAGTTTGCGACAACTGAACAATGTGTCGAGGCAGCGATTACAGGTAGACTATGAGCAATAAGCGAACGTATAGTTTCGAAGCGGGGATTGGAGCGTCCGTTACGGGTGAAGCGCTGGTAGCCAGTGATAACTTCAGTGCCCGTTATGACCTTGACCGACTCCGAGGAATATTTTCTAGACGTTCGCACCAACTCTACGGTCAGAGTTATGTTGGTAAGATACTGGTGCTGAACACCGCCAAGGGTGGGGTGGCAACTGCTTGGATGCTCTTAGATATGGTTGAGCGAGGAATGGCACCTGCCGCGTTGGTATTGAATTTAACTAATCCTATTTTGGCTCAAGGAGCAGCGTTTGCGGCGCTTCCACTTGTTCATGATTTTGCCGTTGACATCACTTTGTGTATTGAAACGGGTGATCAACTCTCGATCTTTCCAGAAGAAGGGCTTTTGATTCAAGAAACCACTGCAGGTACCTAGTGGGTGTCAGTACTGTCTAGATTTGTTTGGGTGGAATTCTCAAAAAACAGATTCGTCAAGTGCTGGTTTCAGTAAATTTGGGATTAAATCATCTTTGAATTTATCCAAGTTGATTTGAATCAGAACTAACCCCATTTGTTTCAGTGGTGGATGATGTCAGCACTGACTAGTATGATCAATATCTGACGCTTTCCCTACTAGTCCAAAAACCGCAAATTTTGTCATCAGAATCTCGTATACGATTTGAATGAGTCTGGCTATTTCAATCATTCGTAGACAAAGCCCCCACAGTCTAGGCAACAGTTTCCTATCTGAAAAAACAAAACGAACACATCAAATTGCTAGATTACGCATTGGTTATAATTCTCGTGCCTCGCTACCAAACAATCGATAAGAAGCAAACATGGGTAAAGAGTTTGCTTCTCCAATCTCGGTTTGCAGACTCTTGTTGAATGAAATCAATTGACGGGTTGATATTGATTCATCTAAGCAATTGTGCGGATATAGGGCCGTTAGCTCAGTCGGTAGAGCATCTGACTTTTAATCAGGGTGTCGCAGGTTCGATTCCTGCACGGCCCACCAATCCACTCTCATGGGTGGATTCGAGCTCTACTGACTAGAAATCTGAGCTCTACCTACTAAGCTCCGGCCTCGATGCCGACGGCAATCGGCATTGAGGGCGTTAGCTTGCCTGGCGGAACAAACAGGTCCAGAGATGAAAATAACTGTTTGCGCCACCAAGGGCGGCGTGGGCAAAACGACCCTCGCAGCTAACTTGGGTGGCATTATAGCAGGGCGGGGTAAACGGGTGCTGCTCATAGATGCTGACCCGCAGCCATCGCTCACGAGCTACTACAGGCTCGCAGCTGGCGATCACGACAGTGGTCTGACAAATCTCCTGGCTGGAGAGCTGTCTCCAGCACCCCGCAGAACCAGCGTCGAGAACCTCGACATCATCGTGTCGGACGACCCGAGCGGTTCGCTCGAAGCACGCCTGCTGCACGCTCCGGACGGCAGATTCCGGATGCTGAATCGACTGCAGTTGATTCAGGGTTACGACATCACAATCATCGATACTCGAGGGTCTACTGGCACGCTGGTCGAATCAGCGGTACTCGCTGCAGACATCTGCCTGTCGCCGCTGCCTCCGGAAATTCTGTCCGCCCAGGAATTCCTGCGCGGCACAGCCGACCTGGTGAAAAACCTGAGCTCGCTCAGCATGCTTGGTGTGTCGCCAGGCCGACTGGTCGCACTCTTCTATCGCTGCGATCGTACCAACGACAGCAAGGCGGTCATGCAATCGATCGCACAATCTCTGAAACATACCGACATCACGCTCCTCAACTCGGCGATTCCAAGTCGAGTGGTCTACCGAGCGGCGGCAAGCCATCAGTTGCCGGTACACGTACACGAATCAAAACGCTGGTCAGGCCCCAGTGCCAAAGATGATATGGAGGCACTGTTGGAAGAGCTGCAACTAACTACACTTCAAAAACCAGCATTAGAAAATATTTCTAAAATTTAGCGGATATGAGAAACAAAATCGACTAACACAATAGGTGGAAACCGCGGTTTCCACTGAAATAATCAATGATTTACAGGATATGGAAAAACACCCCACGCAAAATTATCGCGAGTGCAATTTTTCACCATTGGCTATTTTGAAGACCAATAGCATCACAGTTTGGAGGTTCGAATGAAAAAACAAACACAGCCACTAGACCTGAATGCCCGCCTAGCTGGTACTCACACACCGCCCGCTGCGTTTGATTCCCCTAGCGCAGCCGAATCTTCAATCGTACCGATCGACATCAGTCTGATCGAGCCGTATCAACATAACCCGCGACTCTACGTCAATCCTAAATTCGACACAATCAAGGAATCGATTCGCGAACGCGGGGTGCTTCAGCACCTGATTGTAACCAAGCGCCCCGGAGCCGAAAAGTTCACTTTGTGTCAGGGCGGCAACACGCGACTCAAGTGCCTTCAGGAACTGTACCAGGAAACATCCGATCCGAGATTCGGTACCGCGAACTGCATACTGCGGCAATGGCGCGATGAGACTGAACTCATGGTCGGACATGTGGTTGAGAACGAACTGCGGGGCAATCTCAACTGGCACGAAAAATCGCGTATGGCCGTTACGTTGCACAAAATGTTCGACGACCAGTCTGATCATAAACTTCCAGACAGAGAGTTCGAACGGCTCTTACAAAGCAAGGGTGTGACGATACGACACCAGCACATGCACACTCATCGCTACACAGTTGACAAGCTCGAATCCGTCATGCCCAACCAGCTGCGGCGCGGGCTCGCACGTCGTCCAGTTGAACGGATCATGAAGACGGACCGAGCGCTGAGGTCCATCTGGACCAGCGCTAAGATGCCCGAGAAGCAGTTCGACGAGATTTTCCGTTCAAAGCTTGCCGAGTTCGATAAACTCGACACATTTAATGACTCAACGTTTCTGTCAAACGTAGCTTACGAGCTGTCATTGATCCTGTCGGTTCCGCGTTCCTACCTGGAAACCGCAACCGGCGAGTACATCCATATTGGAGGAGATCTGCCGGTGATTGACCGTATGCCGCGCGCGACTCCTCCAGCTGAGCCGAATCCGGACATCAGCGATAGAGGCGCTGCACCGCAAGGCACTGTGGCCATGCCATCTTTCAATCCGCCGCCCGAGCCGCCAACCATCCAGTCCGAACAACCATCGTTATTCGAGAATACCGCACCACGGCGCTCCCACCGCCGCCCTTCAGGTGAGACAGATGCATTGGACGGTGAGCGAATTATGCGCCGCGCCGCGGCAAAGACGGAAGTCCTGCGCGAAGCCATTTACCGTCAGGCGAACCTGTTCGAGATCGCCACCGGCAATCGCGGCTGCATTGCCGGAATGCAGCTCGGCTACGGATTCATCGTTCTGCATCCTCCGCAGGAATCGGACAGATCGCAGACCGAGCGGATCATGCGGGATCAGGCCTGGTGGCTGCTGCAGGAACTCTCGGCTGTGCATGAAGGCCTGTCCGCAGCCCCGGACCTCATCAAGACCTATGCCAGCTCGTACAGGAGTCCGCTTGCGGAGTGGTTTGAAACCGCCAACCCCGATGATCTCGTCGCTCTGGCGGAAACGCATGGCGTTCAGACGCGTTCGCTGCTCCACTCGATCGGCGATCTGATCCGTGCGATTGACGCCAGATCGCTGAAGATCGCAACGGAAATGATGGCCGCCGTGCAGCGTCTGGAACAACACTATCTGCAGACCGAAACGAATCCCTGGAAAACCTTCGACGAAGAGGCCACCCGCCGCCAGTCATGAACCCACCACCAAATCCGCAGCAGTCCATTGCACCAGCGATCGTCAGATATCTCAGGTGCTGCTACCTTGAACGCGACTTCGAAGCTCTCACCGCAGCCGGACTAAGCAGCAAGGAGGATTACCGCCTGTTGGATGATCTGGGCTACTGGATCGTCGACCGCCTTGCGCAGCCCGCAGTGACGGCGCACCTGACGGTCGCGTGGCCAATGATCAAAAATGCGATCGACACGGCAGGACAGCAAAAAAGAACGTCAGCGTCGCGTCCTAGCGCTTATGCGCATGCTGTTGCCGAGATTGTGGACCTGGCGCTGCAGTCCATCCGGAAGTCTGACTTTGAGATAGCCAGTCAGCTCGGACTGACGGAAATGGACATTGGCTTTCTCAGCGAATTCACCCTGACCGCCCTGAAGTATCTTGAAGCCTGTCCATTCAGTGTCAGCGTCGAAATCGATCCACAACTCGTTGCGGCGGTTGAACGGCAGCGCGAGCGCCAGCATCAGGCAACTGTAGACTGCATAACTCTGATTAGATGCGGCGCCACGCATCCGATGATGTCCGAAATCACTGGGATGTCGACGCACGAATTCGCTGCCATGCGAAGGGTTATCGGCGTGAATAATCACAGCAGGGTGGCCAACCGCACGCATGAAGAAGAAGTGAAGATCAATGACCTGTTTGACCAGGTGTGCGGCGACCGCCCACCGCAGCTCAAGGACTATGTGAAGATTTGCGCAATCACGCGCAATACCATTAACCTCGGTAAGGTGCATGCCGAGGTCAAGGTGCGCTACTCGAGAAAGCAACTGAATTAGGAGAATACGATGAAGACTGTCATTGTGCTTGCGGCATTGCTGTCCGCCACCACCGCCACTGCGTCCAGCCAGATCACCGGGACCGTCCGTGTTGTGGATGGCGATACCCTGGTCATGGCTAACCATAAAATCCGTTTGAGCGGAATCGATGCTCCAGAGTCGCGTCAAAAGTGTCTCGATGCGGAAAATCAATGGTATATGTGTGGCCGCGAGGCAACTCAAGCGCTCGTACAACGCATTGCCAGCAACCCAGTTACCTGCGACATCGATCCGCACCCGGACCGCTACGGCCGATCACTTGGAACATGCTGGTTCAGCGATGGCGTACAGGTGCAGTCCTGGCTCGTGCGCCACGGTTGGGCCCTCGCCTACAGCCAATATTCGCTGCGATATCTGGGTGAGGAAGACTTGGCCCGCACCCAGCGCAATGGCATCTGGCGCGGCAGATTCGTCCTGCCTTGGCGCTGGCGCCGCGGTGCCAGACTGAACTAGCGGAACTCGGACGTCGGTTCAATGATTCTGAAATTCGTTTTGCTTTCCGTGCTACTGGCAGCTCTTGCAGTACTGGCTGTGATCGATCATCAACACAATCGTCTCCCGGACAGGATTACGCTGCCACTGCTTTGGGCCGGACTGCTCGCAAACACGGGTTCCATCTTTGCGTCTCTCCCGGAAGCGGTCCTCGGTGCTGCAGTGGGATATCTCAGCATTCGCTTGATTCACGACAGCAGAGCCATGATCAGCGGGAGTCCTGGCATCGGCCTGGGTGATGCCAAACTGTTCGCCGCACTAGGCGCGTGGTATGGCTGGAGGGCGTTGCCGGCCATTGTTGTTGCCGGCGCAGCTGTGTCTTTGATCTTCTACTTCAAACGTACTGACAAGCCTTTCGGCGTTGGCCTGGCAACAGCGTCGATTGGAATAAGTCTGGCGGAAATCTGTTGTGGCGAATGGTCCGGCAGTTTATCTTCAGTTCTATTCTGGTCAGGATCGCCATCGCAGGTTTTGAACATGGCCAATTTGACACTGGTGCTTCAGTGAGGTAGAATTTTTACGCATGAGTGATCAAGTCGAAAAATCGGGTGAGGAAATCCAGTCCAAAGGCAGGCTGTATTACGCACTTCAAATTTTGGGAGTCTTTTTTCAAGTCTTTCTGGCAGGCCTTGCAGGATTTTTGGCCGCGTCGAATGAAATCAGCAAAAAAGAACAACGCAATGTAGAGAGAAGAAGAGAGTTGGGCCTCGATCCCCACAAACCCAGCCCCTACGATGAATGAACCGCGGGTTTCATCACCCAGGCTTCCATCCACTCTATCTGAACACTCCCCGGGTTCACAGGCTCACTGATCATTCGGCTAATTCGTGCCGAGTAGCAATTGCTTTTGCTTGTCGAGTCCTCCTGGAACCTGCAAAAATGCCATGAATAGGCCTTTTTTCGCAAAATTGCGCTCAAAATATGGCGCTGTGGTGCGATATTCCGGAAAAAACCGGACTAACTACCCTGCGAGGCCTCTGTGCGGGGCACTAACCTCGTTTGATTTGAACTCTCGTTTAATGCCAGCAGCAGGGGTAACCAGCACCTGCAAGCTGCTGATGCCACTTTGATGGTACATAAGTATTTGTAAAATAAGTCCAATGATTGTTGGGAATATTTATAGAAAATGACAGATTGCAATATTGAAAACCGCACGATATTCTGCGATGACAACCTGGATGTGCTTCGGGGGATGAACTCAGAGTGCATCGACCTGATTTACCTTGACCCGCCGTTCAACAAAAACAAGCGGTTTACCGCACCAATCGGAACAAGCGCTGCAGGAGCTGAGTTTTCAGACATTTTCAGGGAGGAGGATGTCAAATTTGAGTGGCTGGTTACGCTCGAACAGGATCAACCCGAACTGTACCACTATCTCAACGGAATCAGAGGCGTCGGCAAGCCATATAACTTTGCTTACCTCGCATACATGGCGATCCGTTTGATCGAATGTAAGAGGATACTGAAAAGTTCAGGCAGCATTTTTCTTCATTGCGACCCAACAATGAGTCATTATCTGAAAACAACTATGGATTGTATCTTCGGAGAAGAACAGTTCCGGAACGAAATCGTCTGGTGCTACACCGGGCCCAGCAATGTCCGCAAACATTTTCCCAGAAAACACGATGTCATACTGTTTTACGCACCACCGGATTTTAATTTCAATCGAGATTCGGTCCGCGTTCCCTACAATGCCGAGACAATCGCTCGACGGGGAAGGGTTGAGGGAGTGCAAAGCATCATTTCTTCATCAGCGGAAACCCAGCAACGACGAAACGAGGAGACCGTCAGAGATTTATTTGGCGATGGCAAGGTTCCGGAAGATTGGTGGACGGATATTCCAATACTGACAAATCAGGTGGAACGAACGGGCTATCCAACTCAAAAGCCAATAAAGCTGCTTGAAAGAGTAATCAAAGCGAGTAGCAATCCGGGCGATATAGTGCTTGATCCATTCTGCGGGTGTGCAACCACCTGTGTAGCAGCTGAACGGCTTGACCGTCAATGGATAGGTGTTGATATATCAGTCAAGGCTTACGAATTGGTGAAGGAACGATTAACGAAAGAATCTGTAACCATATGGCAGCCTGATACTGAAATCCACATGTTTACAGACCCGCCCAAGAGAACCGATCTGGATAAGGATTACCGGGAGAAGAAGTTTGTCTACGTCATATCGCACCCGGCATATCCAGGCGAGTACAAGGTGGGTATTGCAAAGAACTGGAGATCGCGTCTCAATGCTTATCAAACTTCGGATCCTGACAGACGGTACAAGGTTGAGTTCAAATTGGAAACGCCTTATTTTCGTGACACTGAGACGCACATTCACGAGGCATTTCCAAACAAGCATGAATGGGTGCAGGGCGACCTTAAAAAAATCATCACTGAGATACAGAACTTTAAGCCAACCACCCAGCAGGAAAACCAGACTGCTCTTGACATATAGAGTTTCTAACGGCTGTCCGTAGCATCCCTGCCCAGCGCGTGACAGCACAAAGTCTTGGTAATTCTCGTTCAATCGGGAAAAATACAGCCGACATGAACGATTCCACACCTGCAAAAACAGCTCCAGCCACACCACCCGCCAAACCGCAAAAGCGTCCCGGTACGCTTGTGACCGGCGTGAAGATCACGCTGCACATGATTCAGTCAACGCTGCTGTACACCGGCCGCGGTGACACAAAGAAGTCACCGGGAATCCTCGGTCTGGACGGGTTTGCCAGAATCTGCAGCATGGTGAACGGCACACCCGAGGCTAAAGCGCTCATTGAGGAGCGCCTCAAGTATGCCGAAGAACGCCTGGCGAATTTGCAGCGGCAGAACGATGAGGCCCGCACCCGCAGCCACCTGTCGGTCGAGCGACACTCGTCGAAAAAGCCGATGGAGATTGACTTCGAGGCGACGACTTCCCTGGCAATACGAGGTGCCCAGCTGCTGCAGACTTACGATGACATCACCCGCGATATCGTGCTTTTAAACCGGCTTGGAATTTTTGATTCTGACGATGCCGCCGAGCGCACCAGGCTGTGTGCCAAGTATGTCCGCTCAGCTTACGCTTCGGGTTTCGATGCGCTTGGCAAGGTCCGCAAAATTGACAATCCGACTGCAAAGTCGGACAGTGCCCCGGTGGTGGCAGAGGAAGCGTCGCAGTGACGGAACCGGCGTTGCTGCTGATTCCGGAATCATTCGGCATCGCAGCACTTCAAAATCGCATCGTTAGCATTGAGCGTCTGCTCGACAGCAGAAAAGATTCGGCGGCGCAACTCTGCCGCAGGTCTGAAAACATCAAGACGCTGGACATTGTGCTCATGCGTACTTCCAAAAGCGGTTCAAACCAGCTCACCTGGCGCTGGCGCGCCACTGGTGAAAAATGCCACCTTATCGACCCTGCCACCATCGCCGCGACCACTCAGGACGCAGAACACATACTGCAACTGAATGCAGAGCGTCGGAAACTGAACTATGAGCTCTCAGTTTATGGGAGCGAGTTGGCGCGCGTTCGCAGAACGAATAGGCTCCTAATCTTTCAAGTTTAAGAGTCTGCAACCATGCAGACAGACTCCGATCGGAGTTTATCCAGCCCGCCTGCCAGGTGATGAATGGCAGCACATTCCTGTCCAGCCAGCCACAGCGAAAACGGTTGCGTAGCGCGGCCTGACGGTCGAAAATGACCGCACTTTTATTAGTGCGCCGCAAGGCGTTCAGGCCTGATGAGGGCCGCACCCGGCAAAAGCCGGTGAACACACCAGGGCCCAACCCTGGAATTAAAACCAACCCTCTGGGGCTGCAAACCCCCAGCGGGGAACATGCCATCTCCGGAGATTCAACATCGAAGGAGATCATCATGAAAGTGCGTAAATTCTCTGGCATCTGGTTCAGCGAAAACCAAGAGCCAACTGCGGTGCTTGAGACCGATCAGGGCCAACAGCTGTTCGACGTAAACGGCTTAGGGTACCTGGTCGAGCAGCAGCTCAAGAAAGGCGGGTCAGTCGACCCGCTACTCAATACCGCCTGGCAGACCGTCAGGCAGTATCAGCTGGCAACCGAACGCCAGTAAATTCTCATAAACCCTGATGAAGGGGGACCTCCCCCTTCCATTGGGGAGATCTCCGTCATCATATTGAAGGAGATCACCATGAAATCAATCAGCGAGCGCCTTGACAGCCTTCCGCGGAAGGTGGCGTTTCCCCTGATCAGTCTGTCCCAGGTCGGCCAGATTGAAGAACCGCAGCTTGAGGCCATTCTGGATGCCGGCGAGCTGGCGGGAAACACCCAGCATCTGCTGGGGTTTGCAACTGGAGCAATGGCAATGGAAGCCAAGGGTGTTCCGGTCTGCGATACGGTCCGGATGGCCAGGCAGCTTGGGCGAAACATTCGCCTGGACTGGTCGCCCCGACGCTGGCGGGAGGTGCACGACCGCCTGCAGCACCTGGTTTCCTTACAGGAAATCAGTGAAGAGAACTGCGATTACGACGTGTCCTATTTCAGGCAACGGCTGCCGAAAAAGTTTTCCGGCTATCTGATCACCACCCGTCTCCGCCTGGCGAAGGTTGGTCTGGTTCAGAGACACTGCGTGGCGTCGTATCACAGCCAGGTTCTTGAACAGCGCTGTGCGTTCGTGTGCGTCTTCATCGACCGCAAGCGATGGACGGTGCAGCTCGAGAAAACGTACAGCGGAATGCGTATCGCGCAGATCCGCACGAAGTATAACGAGTCGCCTCCACCCCACATCAGGCACAGAATTGAAACGATTCTGAACATGCCCGACGGTGTGATCAATGAGCCTCTTGCTCCGGATGTTCTGGAGCTGGTGGACCAGGCCAATCTCGCTCGCGCGAGCCAGGCACTGGCCGACCAGGGCGTGCAATGTGTCGAGCTGACTCATCTTGTCACCGATCGGCCGCAGCTGCCGGGAATTGATGCAAACCGCTTCACTCCCGCCCGGCCGGACTGTCTTGAGATTGAAGGCTACTGTCCAGCGGCTGCAGCCGACGACCGTCTGGAGCCGGCTTCACATGACATCGAGTCCCTGCTTGAAGCCCGGCTGCACACGTTGGTTGCAAGGCACATGCGTCACCGATTTATGATGAGGGCGTACCGCGATGGCTTCTATGAACATGGAGAGCTCAGGCTCGATATTTCGAACGACCGGCTGGAGTTCCGCTGGAGTGTACGCGCAGGCGCACGCCGCAAACCGACGGAGAACTTCCTTAGTTGGAACCTCTATTCCTACGAACCGCAGGTTGCGTTGTGAATTAAGGAAAACCCGGGTTAATTCCCGGGTTTTTTATTTGGAGCTGGTGTGGGCTAGTGATCTGCTGGAAATGACGTTCCTGGTCTCGAACCGATTCCGGATCTTTTTGACCTATCGGAGATAGGACTCTACAATATCGGGCCGGAAGTGTCCGAGCTCCTGGCTCACGATTTCCATCCTTTCATGCCGACCGCAGCCGATGCCGCGAAGCTCCATCATGCGGTCCTGTGCGTAGCTGTGTCGGAGGCCGTGGGCTCCGGTTGACCAGCCGAGTGTTTTCTTTGAGGCCGCGGTGAAAACACAACTGAAATCGTTGCCGGCAGTGAGGTCGTAACTGCAGGAGTACTGAATTCCGCGATCGATCCTGATGACGGGCCTCGACAGCCGCCGCAGCTCAAGCTCCTCGGCCAGCCGGTATGGCACCATCACTTCGCGCTTTAATCCCCCTTTTCCTTTCACGACATACAGTCGACCCCTGCGTCCCCTGAACCGGTCGGGCGACCACTTTCGGTGCCTGCTTGGCGTATCTGACTGCCGCAGTTCCAGGGTATGCAGCTCGTGTGCCCGCAGTCCGGTCCAGTAGCAGAGCCGCGCCGCGAGAGCGCTGCGCTCCGACAGATTCTCACAGACCGCGTTCAGCTGCTCGACGGTCAGCGCCCGGGGCTGTTCAGCCAGCCGCCGCCCGCCGCGGAAGGAGGTTTTGAGACGCGGCAGCTTGATATCCATGCCCGAGGTCTGGCGCAGAAGAAACTGGATGGACTGACGGTCGCGGTCGAGCGTTTTCTGGCCGACTTTGCCAGCGCGTTCCGAAAGATACCGTTCAGCGATCTTGACGGTTGCGCCAGGCAGGTCGCCAAGCTTGTGTTGCTGGATCCAGGCGCAGAAAAGCGCCAGGCCGCTATGGTAGGCGCGGGCGGTGCCGCGCGAATGAATTTTGCCGTCGTTCCTCGAGTTGTGGCGCGCTTTGCCGAGCGCCAGACCGCGCCGAATCATTCGTTCGGCCTGGGTCTGCGGCTTCGCATACCAGATGCGTCTTGCGGATGTTGCAGCCATCAGTCGGTAAGAGGTGGAAGGCCTTTGAGGAATCTCGATAGGGTGGACACATGAACTTTCAGCCCCAGCACTGCAAGCTGATCGCGAATCGCTCGCAGGCTTTGGCCAGAACGCCTTTCGGAGATGATGAAGTCTTCGAATGGATCAAGCCGGCTGTCTGTCCAGCGTCTTCGTCTGTTAATTGAATGAGGCATGCCTTTCCCCTGGCGTCCGCTGCCGCCAATCGGTTTTCATTTCAAAAACCTTTGTGTTCATACTTAAGAATTCTGGGATCTGGTCCCACGGAACTTTTCATTCCAATCGCTCTCAGTTCAAGTCAATGTCTAGCATTGATTCAGGCCGGAACTGTGTCACGCCTGTTCACATATGACCCGTGCGAAGCGGTGCATGCTATTGGCTTGCGCAGCCGATCCGAGGATCGCTGAATTTGCAGTGAGCTCCGGTACTATCTATTTCCCCGGATGCCGCAGATGCCAGCGATATTGCGGTGGATGTGGGGTTTGCCCGAAGACAGACCCTGCAGGTGTCGAGCATATTGTCGACTCCATAAATGAAGTATGGCACAGCCAGATTCATGGATCTTTGGATGGGTGGCCAGGTTCCAGCCCTGGCGAAATTACCGACTTTGCGCCGGTCTGCCGGGTCTCCTGCTGGAGACCTGCATGCCTGTGTACGGCTTGGCATGACTTCAGATTCACGCCAAGCATAACACAACAGGATCGGCTTTGTCAAGCATTGATTTCCTGTTGCACGCTCCTGCCCACTAGTTTCGGGCCTCGAATGCCCGAAACCCAGAGCCCAAGCGACTCCGCACACGCTATGCAGCATCGATATGCGCTATGCATAGCGTGTGCGGCTTGGGCGCACACTGGGAGCAAAAAACTCCATGTTTTTGCTCCAGCCTCGACCGAAGGCCTGACTGGTCATGATGGTCGAGGCCCGGCGAATTCGCATGCTGCTGATGCAGCCGCGATGTCGCCAAAGCGACTGGAACCTGCGCTCTGCGCTTCATCAGTTCCAGTTCGCAGCGTTTTACTGCGCGGGCGCCTGTGAGCGCCTGTAAGGTAAAACGCCCGCGCGCCGCCTTCCCGACCCGGCGGTGCGCCGATTCTGACGCCGCTCATCGACGTCAGAATCCGATGGAACGGCTTTGCCGGTTCAAGCGACATCAAGTCGCAAAACGGTCGTCAAGACCGTTCAGCTCGATAGCATAGGCTTTCAATGCTTTGAGATCGAGCGAAGGCGATTTTGCGAATTAAAGCAAAATCGCCGCGCGCGCAACCAGCGCGCGCGGCAAAAATTGAACTCCAGGTTCGAATTTTTGCGTCATGCAGATCGCATGACAGACGCCACGACTGGACGTCGTGGCGCAAATTTTTAACAAGGCAACAACCGTGATGTGATGTTGTTCGATTCTTCGGATTTCAGACACATCCCTGCCCAGCCAGCCACAGCACAAATGGTTGAACGGTGTGTCCTGACGGTCGAAAATGACCGCACTATTATTAGTGCGCCGCAAGGCGTTCAGGCCTGATGAAGGCCGCACCCGGCGCAAGCCGGTGAACACGCCAGGGCAGGAACCTGGTTCAATTATTCACCCTCCGGGGAGCAGGCATCCCCGCAGGGACGGACATGCTCCGCAACCGGAGTTAATCGAAGGGAGATTAGCATGTCTTTCAAAAGAGTAATCATCGATGTGTTCATTGATGAAAATGGCACAGTCATGGGCGGGAAAATTGAATACCCGAACCCAGGCCAAGCCGCTGAAACATCCTCAGCCGATTTGCCACCTGGTGCTGTAAAGCTGGACCCTGAAGCGTCCGACTTTAAAGCCAGAAAGGAGGAATTGAAGGCAAAAGGGTACAAGTATGACGGCTCCACAAAGTCGTGGCTGCCGCCATCAGCCTCGCCACAGGATTATTCCGAGTGGCTGAAGGACCAGACTGAAGTCAAGCTCGAAAAGTCCGATCCGGAATTCGAGAGCAAACGGCAAGCCTTGAAAGAGGCCGGCTTCAGCTGGAACAAGTCAAAAAGTTCCTGGATCCGTTCCAACGGTGACCAGCCACAGGATTTTTCTGAGTGGCTGAAGGACCAGACTGAAGTCGAACTTTCGAAATCCGATCCGGAATTCGAGAGCAAGAAAGCCGCCGTTAAGGCAGCCGGCTTCAGGTGGAACAGTTCAGGGAAGGTTTGGGCCCGGGCCTCATAGTCTTAGCCAAAATCAATCTCGGAGGGAGAATGCCAACGGCGTTCTCCTTCCACCCTCCGGGGGACAACGTTCCCTGCGGGGGCGCGAGTCCACCTGGAACACTAATCCGTTCAATTCAGGAGAGAGACTCATGAAAAGAATACCGCAGTCAACCATTGACGCAGTTTTGCAGCAGACCGATATTGTTGGCCTGATTGGACAACACGTCAGTCTGCAGAAATCAGGCAGCGAGTTCAAGGGCTGCTGCCCATTTCACCAGGAAAAGACACCGTCTTTCTTTGTGAGCCCAAAGAAACAGTTTTTTTACTGTTTCGGGTGTTCGGCCAACGGGAACGCAATCACGTTCCTGAACCGCCACCAGAACCTGGATTTTCTTACTGCCGTCAAGCAGCTTGCAGCGCAGGCCGGCGTGGAAATTCCGGAACATGCTACCACCGACGACAGCAGCGGCGAATTCGCCCGGATGTATCAGGTGATGGCTGAAGCGGCGTCAATCTATCAGATGACGCTGAGCACTTCCAACGTCGCCGAGGTGGCCAGGAAGTACATCGAATCCAGAGGTATTCCTCCTCAAACAGTCGATCAGTACGGACTTGGATTCGCACCCGATTCCTGGGATTTCATTCTCAAGCGATTGGGCAAGACGAACGAGCAGCGTGCGCTGCTGGAGAAGGTCGGATTGATCAGTTCTTCAGTGAATGGTGAGAAAAGGCAGTATGACCGCTTTCGTGGGAGGCTAATGTTCCCCATTCACGATGGCCGCGGCCGGGTTATCGGCTTTGGCGGAAGAACGATCAAGGACGGTGATGAACCAAAATATTTGAATTCACCTGAAACGTCTTTGTTCAAAAAGCGTGACAACCTGTTCGGTCTTCACCAGGCGCGCAAGTCGATTCACGACGCAAATCGCGCATTACTGGTTGAGGGCTACACGGACGTACTTGCGCTGTCGACGCACGGAATCGGAAATTCGGTTGCGTCGCTCGGCACGTCAACAACGTCCGAGCAGCTGCAGCAGCTGTTCGCAGCAACGGCGGAAATAGTTTTCTGCTATGACGGCGATGCAGCTGGAATCTGCGCCGCCTGGCGCACGCTCGATACGGTACTGCCACTGATGGAAGACGGAAGGATTGTTTCTTTCGTTTCCCTGCCTGAAGGGCAGGATCCGGACACATTCGTGTGTAGCTGTGGAGCGGAAGCGTTTGAGAGGAACGTGAGTGAAGAAGCTCTGCAGTTCGATCATGCACTTCTCAGGAAGCTGGTTCGATCCAGTTCCAGCGCAGCGGTCGCAAAAACGCTTGTCGACCTGCGGCCACGCGTTCAGACCATCCCGGGAGAAATCCTCAAGGAACTGGTGGTCCGACAGGTGGCTACTAACACGGGGTTGCCGCGTAAGTTCGTACGCCGGCAGCTTCTTGGATAAAGGCCGCGCCCATAGGGCGAGGCCTGCGTTCAATCTGAATTTCCGGTCGGCTGACGCTGGCCGGATCCCACTCTCCGGGGAGTGTTTCATCTCCCCGGTCAGGGGGCATGAAATCTCCGGAGATTCGATATCGAAGGAGATCGTCATGAATAAGAAATTCAAAATTTCAGATGCTCGAAACGGGCAATTCTACGGCAGGTGCCGTGGTGACAATCCGGTTGCTGCAGTACGAAGGCTGATGGCCAATGCCGGTTTCGCTGACTGCGATTATGCAATCGAAGTGGTCAACCGCCCACGCACGGAAACTGAATTGATGGTTTCCCGCAAAGGCGAAGATTTGACTTACATAGTTGTTCGCAAACCCAGTGCATCCTGCGACAGTTAGGACTGTCCAAGGGACCGGGTTATCAAAATCGCACACCGTCGCGCTCAGCTTCGCACATGCGAATTGCGCTGATAGCGACTTAACAGTAGGAAAGATTGGAGCTTTGCTCATATCTGACCTGCAAATTTCAATTCTGCAGCCGCCTGACGGCGGCTGCATCACCCGTCGGGGTTTCTCCCCGATGGGGAGGGGTTTCCGACTGACAGGAGGCCCTGAAAATGCGAAAGCAAAAAAATCGTGATCTCCACAGGGAGATTACTAAAAGATTCATCGATGCGCTCAAAGCCGATCGCATACCATGGATCAAACCATGGAGAACCGACAGCGGATCCGCTGACGGGTTTCCGGTCAACGCTGCCACCGGTAGGCGGTATTCGGGCGTCAATGTCCCGATACTGTGGTCAAGCGCCATCGAGCGCGGTTACGGCCGAGACCGATGGCTCACGTACCGCCAGGTGATAAAAGCCGGCGGTTACGTTCGACGGGGTGAAAAAGGCACCCTTGTGGTGTTTTATAGAACCATCGAAAAGAAACAGACAGCCGACGAAAGCGTGCTGTCTGACGATGAACCGAAGACGTTCAGGATCGCAAGATCATTCACGCTGTTCAACGTTGAGCAGTGCGAGGATCTGCCGGCATCGATCATGGGTGATGCCATCGTCGATGTCCTCGATCGCGGCACTGAGTTCCCGGATGTGGAGGAACTGATCACCCGCTGCGGCGCCAAAGTGCGTCACGGTGGAAACATCGCTACGTATGATGCAGCCGCAGACGTGATTCAGATGCCACCGGCTCAGAATTTTGAATCGCCAGAGCATTACTATGCGACTCTGTTGCATGAACTGACTCACTGGAGCGGTCACAAAAATAGATTGAACCGGGAAGCTATTGTCGAATCCTGTCCATACAACAGTCGATCTTATGCATTCGAGGAATTGATTGCAGAAATCGGATCGGCGTTTCTGTGTGCTGAGTTTGGCATCACAGGCGATCTTCGGCACGAGTCTTATGTGGCCGACTGGATCAAACTCATGGAAGGCGCTCCACGCGCAATCTTCCAGGCGTCCGCCACAGCTCAGTCCGCTTTTGACTATCTGACCTCGATTGGAGTCGAACAGGAGAAAGCAGCGTGAGCTGACTGCAGACTTTCAGAACAGCGCTCCGTAATGGGGCGCTTTTCTTTTGGTCCATGCCCGCGGATATCCCTGCCCAGCGCGCCACAGCACAAAGTATTCCAATTCGGCTGGATTCAATACAACATTCGCACCATGTGCACCCGGCTCATTCAATTCTTGCTGATCCTTTCCCTTGCGTCGACTGCGCCGGCACTGGCCGGTGCCCCGACAGCAGACGGCGAACTCAGGCTGGACCGCTATACGCTCAAAAAGCAGTCAGCCCGTCCGGAGCAGGTTGATCTACTGTCGGCGGTCATTGAAACCCAGTTCCCGAGAAACATCGCAACAGTCGGCGATTCGATCGAATACATGCTCCTGCGCAGCGGCTACCGTTTCATAGACACCGAGGAATCCACCGACGCGATGGCACTCGAACTGCCTGCAGTCCATCGAAGTCTCGGTCCGCTGCCCCTGCGCACTGCCATCAGCACCGTCGCAGGACCGCCCTGGCAGCTTCGCGAAAACAGGGAAAACCGCACCGTGTGGCTCGAGCGCAGGATCGCCAGCGCTGACACTCCCAGCCCAACTTCACCTCCTGTTGCCACTCCTCCGCGGGAAGCCAGGTCCACAACCGCTGCAACAGCACCGCGGCAAGCCACGCATTCGCCCGCGGCAGTGGCTTCGACCTGGCTTCTCGATCCGGAGAAAACGCTCCGCGCAAATCTGGATTCATGGTCCGATCAGGCAGGGTGGTCCATGCAGTGGGACGCGCTGCACGACTACGAAATTGATTTTCCGGCCAGCTATGATGGCACCTTCCGAATGGCGGTCGAGTCAGCCCTGGAGCACTACCGCACCGCTCCTGTCCCGCTCAGTGCGAGTTTTTTCAAGGGGAACGCGGTGCTGCTGATTCAGCCCGCGTCCGCAGTGCCATGAAGTTCATCCGCACCTTCCTGATCCTGGCTGTCGCATCACAGACCGGCTGTCAGAAATTCACCGAAGTTTCGGCCCGCTCCCACGCCATCAGCGACGAATCATCGGCCGCCGCAATGGAAGCTGACCATGACTGAGTCCTATCCACTGTACTGGCCCGAGGGCTGGCCGCGCACTGTAGCGACCGCCCGAAAATGGTCGCTCGCGGGCGGCCGCGCGCAGTCCCAGAACTGGGACCGCGTGGTGGATCGGCTGCACACCGAGATCGAGCGGATCGAGGGCGCCGACATCGTAATCTCGACAAATCAGCCGCTGCGGCGCGACGGCAGACCCTATGCTGCCAGAACGAACATCAAAGACCCTGGCGCCGCTGCCTACTTCACCCGCCAGGGCCGGCAGCTGGTTATGGCCCAGGACGCCTACGAACTGCTGATCGACAACATCCGCCCGCTCTCAACCGCGCCATCCGGGATGCCCGGGCGATGAATGAACGCATTTGAACATGACGGATACAGGCGCACATACCTGGATGCCCTGGTGACGCCACTGATGGCCGACCGGTTTTTACACTCAGAACGCCGTGCTGCGGATTCAGCCAGTCCGATGAAGTTCTCCCGCATCTTCCTGGCTCTGGCTGTCGTTTCGCTGGCTGCGTGCCAGAAAATCGATGACATCACGGGCCGTGCCGCCAGCATCGACGCCCGGACGGAAGAAGCTGTTGCAGAGCATTATCCACCGCTCTCGCGGCCCGCCCCGCTGACATCGGAGACGGAATCGGCCTGGCTGGGTTCAAGACGGCCGGTGCAGGTCGTTCCTGCATCACCCCCGCCACCCGCACTGCAGAAGCATCTTGATCTCATGTTCGTCGAACCCATAAAACTGACGCTTCTGGCGCAGCTTCTGTCCGATCATACCGGTGTTCCCATTGAGGTGGCTCCGGAGCTGGCCGATGCAGTTTTCGACAGCTTTGAATGGAGTGGCCCTGTAACCGCCGCCCTGGACTCTCTGACCGCGGGCATTGGCGCCTGGTGGCGCGTGCGCTCGCAGCGCGTCCAGATATTCCAGACGGATCTGGCTTCGTGGACGATTTACGCGCCCATTGCGGCTGCCAACTGGCAGGCTACGGTCGGTCTGTCCGGCGCCACCACCGCCACCGGCGGTGGCTCGGACCTGAACGCGAGCGACCAGGTCCAGATCAGGCTGGACACGGCGGAATTCTGGTCGCAGCTTGAGGCAACCGTCGGCACACTGCTCTCGCCTGCCGGTCGATCCTCGCTCAACAGCCAGACCGGTGAGCTGACGGTGATCGACGTGCCCCCGGCACTGCAGCGCATTGATCAGTGGGTGCAGCACAAGAATCGGGAGCTGTCCACCCAGGTGGTCATTCACGTTGAACTGTATGAGATCGCCCGCTCGGCGGATGCGATCAAAGGCGTCAATCTTGAGGGGCTGTTTCAGGAAGCCGTGGGAAACAGAGCCTACAGGATCGACTTCGGCTCTGATGACAGCGGCCAGCTGGTCGGGCTGCGTTACGACCGCAGCAGCTTTCCGGCGTCGGACGAGGCTGAAATCGCGCTGCTGCTGCGCCTGGCCGCCGGCAGCGACCAGGTCTCCAAACTGACCTCCACGGTTCTGCGCGCAACCAACGGCCAGCCGGTGCCGGTGTTTTTCGGTGACGAAACGAGTTTTCTCGAACGCCGGGAAATCGTTGAAGACGACACCCGCACGTCGACGCGGCTGGTGCCTGGCAAACTCCAGGACGGCATTGCACTGAATGTCGTGCCCCGCATCCTGCCGGACACGGACCGCCTGGCGCTCAACATCACGCTTCGCACCTCGCGCATCAAGCAGATCGTGCGCTTTCCGTCTGATGCCGGTCCCACCGATCCCGTCATCCAGCTGCCGGACCTCGAATCGCGCTCGATCCTGCTGCCGGTTCTCCTGCGCTCGGGTGAGACGCTGTTCGTCGCAGGCCTCGACACCACCCGCGCAACCACCCGTGATTCTTCCGCCATCCTGGCCAGGGAAAAGCGGCGCTCAACCCACAGGATGAGCCTGGTGCTGCTGATCACGCCGAAAATCATCACACCCCCGGCGGCGTTTCCATCACGCCGTTTTCTGGGCACATGACGGTCCGTCAGCTGAACGGCCAGAGTCTGGCGCTTGGACTGTCGTGGCTGCCGCCTGGCAGGATCACCGCCGCCCGCGGCGAAAGCCGAAGGACGCGCGAGCTGCTGAAGCTCAGACCCCAGCCGACCTGCTTTACGGAGATCGAGCTTCCCTGGACCACCCAGATTGCGGTCACCGCCGATTCAGACGCGGTGGGGCATGCGTCCGCCGCAGCCTGGCTCGCGTCCGCGCAGCAGTCAGCCGTGCTGGTCGAAAGGATTGCCGACAATGAATTCTGGCTGTGCGTCGTTGAGGACGGCGTCGTCTTTCCCGCAGGAGACATTGTCGGCGACCATGATCGAATCTCCGCCCGGATCGCAGAGCTGAAAGCCGATCTTGCCAGCTCCCGGATTTCATATTACGACAGACACGGCAGGTTCGAACTGCCGGATCCGCTCCCGCTTGAATTTTCAGACCTGACCTCCGGCACCGAACCGCAGGATGCCTGGACAGTCCGCAGCATCCGCCAGCCGCGCACTGGAAAACCATGGATACCGCTCGCCGTCGTTGCGACGGCCGTAGCAGTGGGTTACGGTGCCTGGCACTGGTACACGCTTTCACTTGAAAGCCAGCCAGCGGTTGAAGTCACAGCTGCAGAGCGCAGACAGAGGCTGCTCGAGCACGAGAAAACGATGCTGGCACAGACCCTGTCCCAGAACTCCGCCCAGCTTGTGACAGCCCTTGCTGACGAGATCTCCACCCGTCCGCACCGCGCCGCGGGCTGGCGCAACACGGCTGTCGAATGGGAACATGATATTGTGAAAACCAGGTGGCACCGTGCCCACGGCAGCTATTCGGCGCTTGCAGCACACCTCGGCGACCGTCAGTTCAGTCTTGACGCGAAAACCGGCGTGGTCACTGAAGAATTCCAGTTTTCGGCGCCCGATAACGGCAGCCTGGACATTGATCAGGCACTCTCGGCTGCCACGGACCGCTATGCGCTGCTCGATGCGCTGGCCAGCCTGCCTGGAACATGGACGCTGTCGGAGTCTTCAAGATTCGGCACTGAGTATTCAGTGAATCAGTCGGCTCTGACCGGCACTGCGCCAGGCTTCGCGGCAGCTGAGGCGGTCGCCCGTTTCTTCAGCACCAGCCCCGTGCACATCCGATCGATATCGATCAAACTCGAAACACGCCCGCTGTGGCGTTTTGAAGGTGATTTTTATGAGCTGTCGGCGGACTAGCATAGGAATTCAGCTACCGGCAGTGTTTCTGGCCATCCTTGCTCCATGGGCATCGCCGGCACTGGCTGAAAGCGCCCTTACCGTGCCGGATGCCTGCCAGGAGTCCGCCCACAGCACGGTGGCACTGCTGGACTGCCTGCAGACCCAGCAGGAGCTCATGCGGCACATCCTGGATTATGAAACGCTGCTGCAGCAGGCGCAGGAAATGCGCCAGCAGCGCACCGAACCGGCACCGCCGCACACCGATCAGGTCACCACCGCAGCAGAAACCGACGCATGGAATCAGGTCATGGAAAGGGTGAACTGGTTTGATCGGAATCTTGAAGTTTACGCCATCGTCGGTACCGGCGATTCGCGCACTGCGCATGCGCGCCTGGAAGGACGCGAGTACCGGCTGCGTCTCGGCGATCAGCTGCGCCTGGCCACGGTCGTCAGGATCGACCCGCGCACCCTGTATCTCTCAATACCCGGGGCCGAATTCCCGGTCAGCCTGTCAGGATCAGGCGGACCACTGACTAAATCGCCTGTCGATTCGCAATGACAGGGCTGCCTCAGTATGAACTGGTGCTGACCGGCGGACCGGACGCGCTGGTGCCGCTGCCACCGGAGCACCTGCGTTTTTTCGCAGCTGTTGCGGACGCCAACCCGCCGAAAACGGCAACGATCGCATACACGCCTCTTGATTTTCCAGCCCGACTGAAAGCGGAGCTGCGCGAGAGCCTTAAGCGCGAGGGAATTACGGTCATCGGCCAGCAGGAGGTGTCGCCGGAAGAACTCGATCTGATTTACAGCACCGTCGACCGCCCAGCCAGCTCACACCGCAGCAGTGACATCGATTTTGAGCGGTACCGCGACAACGTCATGGCGCTGCTCGCGGCCGCAGTGTCGACTGGCGCCTCCGACATCCACATCGTCCGCAGACGCCGCTCCGCGCGCGTGAGCTTCAGAATAAACGGTCAGATCGTGTACCGCTCGGAATGGGGAGACGATGAGGCCGACAACACCTGCCGGTTCATCTACGACTTCATGGCGCAGGACCAGGCGGTCACCTGGAATCCGCGCGCGCCGCAGGACGCGGTGATTGACACGTCGCTGAATTCGGGTGCGCGGGTACGCGTACGCGTCGGCACCATCCCCGCTTCACCGGATGGCTATGACATGGTGCTGCGGGTTCTGCCCGCACTCGGCGACAGCCTGCCACTGCAGCAGCTTGGATACTCCGAGCAGCAGCTGTCCGAAATCCGCAGACTGGTGCACCGGCCATCCGGACTCGTGGTGATGGCCGGCGGGGTCGGATCCGGAAAAAGCACATCGCTCATCGGCATGCTGCATGAAGAACTTGAAGTGCACGAGCAGCAGCTGCGCATCATCACGGTCGAAGACCCGCCGGAGCGGATCATCCCGAACGCCACCCAGGTTCCCGTCATCCGCCACTCGAACTGGCAGAACCAAAACGCCGGCGACGAGTTCCTGTTCGCGATCCGCGGCGCTTTACGCTGCGACCCGGACACCCTGATGGTCGGCGAGATCCGGGACCGTCCCGCCGCCCAGCTCGTCATCAAGTTCGCCCAGTCCGGTCACCGGGTCTATACGACGCTGCATACGAACAGCGCCCTGGGCGTGGTTGGGCGTCTGGTAGCCATCGGCATCGATCCCGCACTGCTGTGCACGCCGGACGTCCTGAAGGGCATGATCTACCAGACGCTGGTACCCGTGCTCTGCGAAGCCTGCAAAATTCCAATGTCCGATGAATCCCGTCTCTCTGAACGACAAGCACGCCGCAGGGAATGCGTCGAACGCCTTGAGGCGGCTCTGGTCCTGCGCGGACTGGGCACGGCCAGGGTGTCGTTCCGCGGCCCTGGGTGCGAGTCCTGCGGACAGTCTGGCATTGCCGGGCGCACCCTCATCCCGGAAATCGTGATTCCAGACGATGACACACTGCGCTGCCTGGCGCACGGGGACTATGTCGCCGCCCGCCGGCACTGGCTGGAAAGAGGCGGTCAGCCGGTCATCGAGCATGGCCTCCGTCTGATTGAAGCCGGCCTGGCGGCGCCGGATGACGTGGAATGGCGCATCGGGCAGCTGGATGCACCGTCGGTCTATCAGAGCCAGCACACCATCGCCAACGGACACGCGGAGCTCGCCGCCCATGCTTGAGCCCCTCGCCATCGCCACCAGCCGCTTCCGTTTCCGCCTGGCTCCCGGTGCGCGGTCGCGTCTCTGGGGGCGGCTGAGCGCACTGTGCCGATCGGAAATACCGATTCGCGAAGCCGTGGATTTCCTGAGTACCAGCCACACCACCGATTCGGTTGTGAAGCGGTTCATCGCACACCTGGAAACCGCCCTGCGCCATCGCAGTTTCGCAGACGCGGCCCGCGACTGGGTGCCGCCCGAAGAGCTCCTGATCATCGAGATGACGCAGGAAGGCCGGATCGCGGACGGGATGGCACAGGCCTCACACATTGCCGAAGTGCGCCAGAAACTGCGCTCGACACTGGTATCCGGACTGATTTACCCGGTGATTCTGCTGACGGTCGGCAGCGCTGCGCTGGCACTGCTGCCCGGCATGGCGCTCGACGTCATGACCGAAGTGCTGGACCCCACCCGCTGGCCACCGGTTTCCAACAGCGTGCTCGCCATGTCCAATTTTGTGGCGGCCTGGGGGTTGCCGCTGGCCGTCTCTGCAATCATTGTGCTGATCGCATCCATTTTCGCCGCACCGCGCTGGTCAGGTCGCCTGCGCGACCACTTGAAATGGTATCCGCCGTTTGCGCTGTACCGCCAGTTCACCGGACCGGAAGTGCTCAACGCCTGGATTGCACTGATGTCAACCGGCACTACACGAGCCAATGCGCTTGGCCGCCTCGAAGACAGCCTGCCGCCGTATCTGGCCTCACACATCCGGACGATGCGTGCCGGCCTGTACAGGGGCGAACCGGTTGAAACTGCGCTGGACACGGGCCTGTTCTCGCTGGAAACCATTGATGATCTTCGCGTGTATCAGAAGGCCGGCGCCTTTGATGACAATATCCAGCGGATCGCCGCCGCTGACATCGCCCGCGCGCTCAGCAGGCTTGAAGCCTCAACCCGCACGCTGGCAACGCTCATGCTGCTGTTCATCGGCGCAGGCGCCGTCTGGGTTTACATCGGCATCGCAAGCGTCGCCTTCAGCGTGCAGAGTTCCATTCTTTAAATCAAGGAGAAACTACCATGGAAATCTTTAGAAAAATCCTCAACTTCTTCCGCCGGGCCAGACGCCAGGACCGGGAGAAAGGCGCCATAACGGTCGCCGAAACCCTGATCGCCCTGGGTGTCGGATCGGCAATCCTGGCGGTCGTGTTCGCCGGCATCCCGGCACTGACCTCCGCCCGCGACACGAATGCCGCCCAGAACGGCCTGGCACAGCTGGCCACGGCCGTCCGGTCGACCTTTGGCGCCCGTGCCGATTTCACCGGCCTGAACACCCACCTCGCCACCAGCCTGGCCGGGTTCCCCCAGCATTTCAGGGCGGGAGACAACGCAGTTCATCCCTGGGGCGGGGCGGTTGCGGTCGACGTGGTGAGCGGCAACACCCGCCAGTTCACGGTGGAATTTGCAGAAGTGCCGACGCGCGGCTGCACCACCATCGCCACCGCAACACTGGCGCTCGCCCACCAGATCCAGATTGGCACCACGGTCATTGACCTGGATGCTGAAGATGACCTCACCACCCCCGACGAGGATGAAAGTTCCGCCGCCAACATTGCCGGACTCTGCGCCGCTGCCGACGAAGTGGACATCACCTGGACGTTCACGGCCTAGCCATGCGATTCCGCGTTAAAGACCGGCGCTGTGAAAGAGGCGTCATCACCATCGCCGAAACCCTGATCGTGATCGGCGCCGGCATTGCGATTCTCATCACCTGGACGCTTCACCGCAACGCCGAACTGACCAGCGAAACCGCCCGCCAGAGCGGCCGCGTGATTGCAGCCTACTCGCGCGCGGCAGCCGAGTGGCTGAGCGAGGCGCCGCCCGCGACAGCTGGCGATTACGGCATCACCGAGCTGCAGGACTGCACGGATCCGGACGGTCCGCGTTTCCTGTCGTGCAACTACACCACCGCCACCCGCATACCGTTTGCATACGGTCCGGCTGCCACCCCCATCAGTCTGATCGACCTGGTGATCCGGGTGGCACTCACACCCGATGGGGCCGCCGGCGCCATCGACTTTGGCGTCATCCGCAGCGGCGGGGATGCCAATGACGACGGAATTCCGGACTCCAGACCGGATCTTGCCGCCATCGCCCACCGCACGGCCAGCGAAGAAACCGGTGCCGGCGTCAACGACTTTTTTGAACTCACATTCGCCCGCACGGACCCCACCGGTCTGATATTTGATTCCGAGGATTCCTCGTATGATCAGGCAGCGATCGATGACCTGGCGCGTCTTCAGGCGCGCGTGGGCGCCACTGTCAATGCCCCGTTCCTGCGCACCGACGGCAGCAACGAGATGCAGGCCGGCATCACGTTTGACAACGGCGTCATGGTCGGTCCTTCAGGCAGCAACCTTGAAATCACCGGTCCCGGCGATGTCGTCGTGAATACCGCCACCGGTTCGCTCACTGCAACCGTTGTAACCGCCGCTGAACTGAGCGCCACCACAGCACTCACGGTCGACCCGGCGGACGGAGTGCGCGGGGCCGGCTTCGACCGCCTGGATCAATCCCAGGAGGTGGCAGACAACCGCCGAACCATCCGATCCAACCAGACGTCGATCGCAACCAACGAAAGCAGCATCAACTCCAATGCCTCGAGGATCACCTCCAACAGGAACCGCATCACCACAAACGAAGGGAGGATCACCTCCAATGAGGGGAGGATCGCATCAAACGAAGGGAGCACAAACGAAACAGGATCACCTCCAATGAGGGGAGGATCGCATCAAACGAAGGGAGCATCACCTCCAACAGAAACAGGATCACCTCCAATACGTCTGGAGTTACCGCCAACAGAAACCGCATTGCCTCCAACGAATCTGATATTTCTGCTTTGCAGAATACCTCTCCACCGCCACCAACACAGTGCGTACCTACCGAAGCTACGGTCCGCGCGTCGTTACCGCCTGGAACCGTATTCTCCCAACCCAGCGGCTGCTTCGGCTGCGGCACCTGGAGATACACGACCCGCAGCCATACGTATTACGTCCGCAACCTGACAACACTCAACTGCGAAAGCCGCACGCTCAGATCGTATTCGAACATCTGCCTGGACTCCAACGGCAACTGCGATGGGTATTGTGACCACGGTGTGACAAAATGCTGAAAGCGACGGGCTGCCAATCAGCTGGATTCTGGTAAAAATCCGAATTTGGCTGGCCCAGTGAAAATATCATCCCGCTACAGCCTCGTGGCTGCACGATCGGTGTATTGCTAGGGGTAAACATCCTGCAAACACAAAACTGCTCTCAGGTGGCTCCAGATGCGCCTGAGAGCGTCTCTTCGGTGTCGGACAGATTCAGAGATGTACAAAAGTGCTGATTTACGAGAAAATAGTGCTTTTTGCCGTTTTTTCAGTACCGGCAGCCATCCTGGCGATCCTGGATCACAGACGCAACTGGCTGCCTGACCGTCATTCCAGTTCGATCTCCCTGACCCGCCAAGGCGCTTTTTCCTGCAGCTTCTGATAGCTCAGACGAACCCTGAAATCTTCGCCGAGTGTCGGCGCGTTACGCCCTGCAAGCCAGATCGTATCATTGACCGTTGGGTTATACCGGTTCTGCAACGCTCCGTTTGGAATGCAGGAAACGACAATGCGATCGAGCTTTCTGGATGCAGCATCCTCTGTGTAAGCGTATTTCGCAACAACAGTTACCACACGAAGCTCGCGCCCGCCGCGCTGAATGATCTGATCCAGTCTGCCCGGTTCTTCGACCTCACCGCCACCCCGCTTCATCCTGACCGTCATTGACGTCTGGGACATTTGAATGGTCGCCGTTCGATCCCCATTTGATTTTTCCGCCTTGGCGTCCAGCATGAGCGCCACGGGTTGAGGATCTGGCAGGAATGCGTAGATGGCTTTCTTGTAGTCGACCTTTCCGTAGAGTCTTTCACTGATGGAAGAAACGCCCATCGCCTCAAGCGCTTCCCGGGTGACATCCTCGGCTATGTCCTGCGGTAAATCGGTTTCCTCGCGAAAAATCGTGACAATCTGTTCGCGATAATCAGTGATCGCCTGAACAACCAGTTCCAGTACGGTTCGCTCAAGACGTTCGAGTTCGTCAGGCGTCATTGGTTCGTTCGCGGGCAATCCTGGCGGAGTATCTGTCTTTTTCGATACCAAGCCACTGTCGGCCCAGCCGTTTTGCGACAGCAGTTGTTGTACCACTGCCCACGAATGGATCAATCACCACCCCGCCAATGGAAGAAAAAAGCCTGATGACGCGCGCGGCCAGCTCTTCGGGAAACTCCGCTTCGTGGCGATCGTGTCGGCCGACTGATCGAATCTGCCATACGCCTCTCGAACCCCACTCGGCCCATTCGTGATCGGCCAGGCGCTGGCGATCGTAGCTGACGATCCCAGGCCGCCAGAATACGTAAACATGCTCGAACTCATCAACAGCTCGGTAGCTGTTCGAATGCCAGCGGCAGTTGGCCCAGCAGGGGTCTTTGTGCCAGATGCGCTGGTCGTAGAGGTAGAATCCAGCCTCCTCGGCCCATTCGGCTGCCATGCAGCCCGTAAGCAGAACTTTGGTGGAAGTCTGGTGTTTGCCACCCCGCACGTTATTGTTTTCAAGCCGCCGCTGAACCGTCTGTTCACTGCACCCAAGTATGGCACCCAGCTCTTTCCGGTTTGCATCGGGGTACCTGGCCCTGGCTTCCAGCACCTGTTCCCGCGTCACAGGGTTGGTTTTCCGCCGCACATTATCCGCCTGAAACCTCGGCATGGCCGGGTCCGGAAAACAGAGGATGTCGCCAATATTGACAGCCAGAAAACCGCCAGGCTTGACGATTCTTGCATGACAGGCAATGACTTCCCGGATCATTGACTTCCATTCATCGAACGTCATGCCGAGCTCATAGGATTTGCCAACGTAATAAGGCGGAGACCAGAAACTCAGATCAACCGAATCAACCGGAAGAGTGCGCAGGACCCTGCGCGCATCTCCGACAATGATCCGGTCAAACATTCCGGAGCAAACCTGGTTTTCCGCAAGGTTCACCTGTTCACTCATTGTGCACTTCCTGGTAACATGTTGTTGACTTATGATTCGATGCTGTAGGGTGACCGCCAGGATGATCAATTCATCTCCTCACGATATTTTACTGAATTATCAATCGAAACCCCCTTTGCAGAGCATCGCCGGAGAAAAGTTCACAGTGATGATAACCCTGTCTGACAATGGGCCCGCATACGGCAGAACTGTATGGTGCCGTGAGATTGTGGCGGGTGCCAGGCCCAGGCTCCCGCCAGACGGCGGGGCAACCCATCGAAAGTACTGGAATGTCATGTTGCATGGCAATATGTGTGGCCAACTCGAGAAGCTCCGATCGGGATTGCTGCAGGAATGGTAAGCTGTTGAATTTGTTCATTTGCCGAAAATTCGAATGTTGATCAAATTTTTGTTTGCAATGCAGCATAAAGTGAGGCGCAGAAGTGGAGCCGCGTCAGTCTTTACCGGCCGTCTGTTATTTGCTGTTCTGAATCATACAGGCTAACTGATGGACAGTGGCCACCCGTAACGCGAGAATTCCCACATGACCGCTGGAGTCCGTTACAACCGCATCCAGGCCTCGCACATCCGGAAGTTCCTGGAGAGCTCCAGAGAACAGCGAACGTGGTACGATCCCGATACATGGGGTGATTGCGACCACTATAACTGTTACAGATGCGCCATAGCATACGAACCGGCGGTCGACGATGGGTGAACGCACGAATATCGAGTGGGCGGATTCCACGTGGAATCCGGTCACCGGTTGCACGAAAATCACCAAGGGCTGCGATAACTGCTATGCCGAACGGCACGCTGAGCGCTTCAGGGGGGTGATCGGGCATCCGTACCAGCTCGGATTCGATCTGCATCTGAGGCCGGAGCGTCTGAACATACCAGGCAGATGGGACCGCCCCCGCCGGATATTCGTCTGCTCGATGAGCGACCTGTTTCACAAGCGGGTGCCGAACGAATACCTCGACCAGGTGTTCGACCAGATGGACTACCACGACCGACACACCTACCTGGTGCTCACGAAACGCAGCTCCCGGATGCGATCATACTTCCGCCGGCGCTATGAAAAGTGGGACAACGCCCCGAATCACATCTGGGCCGGCGTATCGATTGAAGACCGAGCGGCCGCCAGGGCGCGGCTGATGCACCTGATTGACACGCCAGCCCGCACCCGATATCTGTCAATTGAACCGCTGCTCGGGCCGATCGGCCCGATAGACCTCAAGTACATCGACTGGGTGATTGTCGGCGGTGAGAGCGGTCCCAGAGCCAGGTTGATGGAAGCGGACTGGGTCCGTGAGATCAGGGACCGGTGCTCGGCCACACACACGCCGTTTTTCTTCAAGCAGTGGGGCGGGCGGTTTGCAAAGTCAGGCGGCCGGGAACTCGACGGACGGACGTGGGACGAATATCCATGCTCCGATCCGGAAGAACGCCATGTGGCACTGCCATTTTGAATATCTTTAGCCTCAGGTCGACTGTAGTCCACCAGAAAAATCGCACACGCACATTAAAGCGCGAATGCGGAAAAAGATCACCCTGACGCTGCACACCAACCAGCCGACCTGCTGCGCGGCCGAAAAGCAGGTCTGAAACAGTACCGCATCTTCGGTCTGATACAGTCCACCGCCGCTACTCACCGATGTACGGACCGAGACCAACTCGAGAAATTCTGGATCGGACTTCAATTAATTGCTGTTTTGAACCATACAGGCTAACTGCTGTACAGTGACCACCCGTAACGCGAGAATTCCCGCATGGCTGCTGGAGTCCGCTACAACCGCATCACCCAGGCCGACCTGGAAGACAATGATCGATTGGCCATACTGCTTGAACAGTTGGTTAAACGAGGCAGGTGGAAACTTACCGGCGAACTCGACGTTCTGAATTTTTTCGCACTGGCCGAAAAAGCGCTGCAGGATGACAACACGAATAATCCGGGCGGTCTGTTTCGATATCTGATCGACAATCGGAAAGTGTCGATGATCAGTGGCAGGAACGAAGACCGAGCCTGTGCCCGCATCGACTCTGCCGCCCGCCGGCACATCTTCCTGAAGGTTGTGGATCCTGCCCAGGCGGATTCCTCATGCAGATCCCAAACGAAAAGTCCGCAGTGCGAGACTGATGTACTGGGGTATCTTCCCCAGGGCTTCACCTCCGGAATTTTCCCAAGGAAAAAGCCTGCCCGGGACACGGAGTCCTGGTCCGTTCGAAATGCCGGTGGAAGCGTTATCACGGTCCATCGCACCCGCACCCGTCTGCCGGGTTATCCGGTTCCGGAAATTCCATACGGAGGCATGCCCCGTCTGATCTTTGCCTACCTGGTTGGTGAAGCGGTTCGAAGGAACCAGGTCGTGAATCTGGGTAAGACAAAGAACCGGTTTCTCAATCGTTTGGGATATTCGAGGAATACAGAAAACCGGACCGCGGTCAGTGAACAGCTGGCACAGCTTTCGGTCTGCGACATAATCGTTGAAACAACGGATAGAAGAAGCGGTGAGGAGCTGATGAACTGGGAGCATTTCAATCTGTCGAGGTCCGTCCAGCTGACTCGCCCGACGCATGTATTCGACCATTTTTCGGCAGCCAGGCGGTTTTTTGCTCCGGGTTCGACGGATCCCCGGGAATGGAAAACGGTATTCTGGTTTTCCAAGGACTTCATGCGCTATGTGCGGAAAAAACCAATGCCGGTCCGGCTTGACCACCTGAAAGCCCTGTCGAAAAGCGCGAGACGCATGGATCTTTACACCTGGCTGTCGAACCGCGTCTACTATGTCCGGAAGACTCCAATCCGAGTTCCCCTGCTGTCACTGCACGAGCAGTTCGCACCCGAAATCGATCCTGGCCACCACCGTCTGTTCAAAAGCAGGCTGAAGAGAGACCTGGCGGCAATTCAGGACGTCTATCAAAGCTTCAATGTCGAAATGTCCTCCAGCAATCTAACGGTATACGCTTCCATCCCTCCTGTAGATCCGCATCGGTAGACGCGGACTGATTTCGACCGGCCGCGCCGCATTTTACAGATATTGCTGGCTGGAAAATCCTCGCTGACCGGTCATTTTGCCCAGCGAGATCAAGCTGAAAACCAGCGTCCATTGCCCGTTGTAAACGGCAGTTTCAACCTGTTAATAACTGCCGCGGTCTCATTTTGAAAGTGCGCTGAAGTGATACGCTTTCAGCCAAAAAGTGCGCTGAAGTGATACGCGTTTCGCCGAAAAGTGCGCTGAAGTGATACGCGTTTCGTCGAAAAGTGCGCTGAAGTGATACGCGATGAAAAATATAATCGTTTTAGATCAGATAGATAGAAATAAAAGTCCGCGCCTATAGTAATAACTTATAGTAATAACCCATAGCAATAACTTATAGTTGCCGGATCCCCGCCGCCATCGGCCTGTTAATAACTCTGCAGAGAATCGCCGCGCAGAAATCAGGGGGATGACCCCCTGACCCCCCAGGTTGGGTAACCAAAGAAAGCCTATCCCTGTCCATTGCGTCACAGTACAAGTCCTTGTCACCGGCTGCATGGATTGACAAAATCTTGCAGCATGACACAGGCCACCACAGCTCCATCCGTTTCAGAATCGGAAGTTCCGACTGACCAGCGTCGTCCAAAGAAGTCGTTGGGCGGCTTTCGCCTGAGTCTGAAAAAAAACTATCTGCTCCTGGTCGCCGTCATCCTGTTGACAGTCATTCCCATCATCAGCTGGGTCGCCTGGCATGAACTGAATCTGCCGGGAAACCCGTTCGCTGTGCTGCCTCCTGAGACACCGCTACCTGATCCCGCAGTTCCACCGACAGCACCACCAGAACCTTTGCCCGTCATACCGGCTCCGGCTCCGGCTCCTGATGCTGTTCCTGCAGTCGCAACTTCACCCCCGCCGCCGGATGATGCCAGATTGGTCAGGCTGGAGGAGCTTATGGAACGGAACACCGTACTGCTGGAACAGATTGAGCGCGCTTTACAGGTAAACGAGGACGCGCACCTTTACATGTCAGAAAAGATCGACCAGATCGAAGACGTGAAGGCCACCAGCGAAACACTGAGTGCGATGGTGTACGACATCTCAATGCAGGTTGATGCCCTGTCACCATACTCCAGTGATACTCCTGCTGTTGCTGCAGGGCCGACAGTACAATCGTCTCCCGCCGCCCCGCCATTCGAACTGCTGGCGATCGACAAGTGGCAGCATGACTGGTATGCCGTACTGGAACTGGACGGTCAGGTGGCCATGGTCACACCACCCGAGTCGCGCGCCGGCTGGGAACTCGTGCGTCTCGATCCCACGGCCAGAAAGGCCGTGTTTCGGAACACCGCCTCCGGGACGGAGCATGAACTGCAGGTCCGATAGAGTCCGGATCATCTGGATCATCGCTGCGTTTTTGTTGTTTACCAGCCCCGCCGCTTTGGGCCAGGCTGTGGATGATCTCGAAGTTACACAGCCGAAACTGAGTGATCTGGATCGCCGATCAGCCGTCAGCTGGGGTCTGACGGAGACGGAATGGCAGCGGCACCGTGAACTGCGCACACTGCGAAGGGGACTGGTCTCACCCGACGTCACACCGCTTGAAATACTCGGCATTTACGCCCCCTCGGATGCAGAGCGAAAGCGCTACGCGCGTCTGTATGCGCGCCAGCAGCTTGATCTGCTGGAACGGATCGCAATGTTCGAAGCGGATTACATCGAAGCGGTGAGGGAGCTGACGCGGTCAGCCTCGGATGGCACCGGTCGATACAGACTGGTCGCAGCCGTCGGCTGCGCGACATCCCAGTGTGCCGAACAGCTGAATCGCGCGCTGCAGCTGGTGGATCAGCACGGCCTCGACATTTTCCTGACCGGTACCGCCGGCAGCGATGGGACGGTGAGAAACTGGGCGGCCCGCAATAACATCCCACCGGATGCGGTCCGCAAGCAGCGAATCACTCTGAACCATGCGCCACCGGGTATGAAAAAAGGCCTGTATCAGTGACGGCAACCCCGGCTCCACTGCTGCGCTCGCCTCTGGAACTGGCTTCCACTGCCGTCTTTGCCGCCGCAGCGCTGGTTTTCGCCGTTGCCCCGCACAAACTGAACCTGAATGATCTGCATGGTTACTGCATCGCTGCAGTGATGCTGCTGCCGGCACTCTATCGTGCACGTCAGGCCTGGCGCGTGCTGCGCTATCAGCGCACTCTTGTCAACCGCCGCCAGTATGTGATTCGCAAAATTCCGGTCTCCCAGGAGCGGATTTTTCTAGGCCGCGGCTTCGAATGGTCGCAGCCGCATGTCCAGCGGGTGAAAGAATCCCTGAATCCCGCCGCGCTGAAGTATCGCAGAGGTGTCGCCGAACGCGGCGGTGACCCGGTATTGCACGGTGTCGGCCTGCTGGAAGGAGAAAAGGAAGTGTGGTCATCGCTCAAGGAGCGCTTTGGCCACATGCTTGTTTTAGGCGCAACACGCGTCGGCAAGACGCGGCTGGCCGAGCTGCTGATCAGCCAGGACATTCAGCGCGGCGATGTCGTGATTGTGCTGGATCCCAAAGGAGACTCGGAATTACTGTGCAGGATGTACTGCGAGGCAAAACGGGCAGGTCGGCTCGACCGGATGCGCGTTCTGCACCTGCGCCATCCGGAGTATTCGCAGAACTACAATCCGATCGCCACCTACAACTCCCCCGGGGAGATTGCCTCGCGCATCGCCGAACAGCTGCCGAGCAGGGGTCAGTCCGCCGCCTTCAAGGAGTTCGCCTGGCGGTTCGTGAATACCATCGCACAGGCGCTTGACGCGCTGTCGATCACACCTTCCTACCGGAACGTCTATGAACACCTCCAGGACATCGAACCGCTCCTGTGCCGGTATTACGAATGGCTGTTTTCCAACGATCCCAGCCTGTCCAACTGGCAGCGCGAAGTCGCCGCCATTCAGACCGTAGACTTTGAAGACATCAAATACTCGTCTGCCCTGCTGAGCTTTCGGAAGAACTGCAGAATCGAGGACGATATCGCAAAAGAGCTGGAACAGATCCTGCGCTACGACAAGGTTCACTACGACAAGCTCATTGCTTCGCTTCTACCGCTGCTGAACAAGCTCAAAACCGGTCGCACCGCATCGGTGCTGACGACGTCTTCCGACCCTGACCGCACCATTGACTGGCTGAGCGTGGTTGAGAACCGCGGCATTGTCTATGTCGGCCTTGATGCGCTGGCCAATCCGGCCGTGGCCCGGGCGGTGGGCAACGCCATGTTCGCCGATCTCGCATCGGCGGTCGGCCGCATTTACGCCACCATGGAAGGCATTCCCGGCGAAAACCTGTCCCGCATTGCAATCCACGCCGATGAGTTCAACGATATCGTCGGTCCGCATCTGCATCCACTGCTCTCAAAAGCAGGCGGGGCAGGCGTGCAGATTACGGCTTACACCCAGACGATGGCGGATATCGAGGCTTCGCTTGATGGCGACCGTGCTGCTGCCTCCCGCGTCATCGGCAACTTCAACTCGCTGGTGATGCTGCGGGTGCGCACGCTCGACACCGCCAGAACGCTGGCCGACCAGGTGCCGAAATTCGATGTCCTTGAGCATGCCGAGTCGGCATCCGTCGCGGACTCCAGCCAGGCCGAGTCGGACGTGGCATTCACCTCGAGCGCCTCTGAACGGATCAGTGCTCGCAGCGTTTCCGGCATCGAACCGAGCGATCTCATGCGTCTCCCCAAAGGCGAGGGGTATGCGCTGCTCGACGGCGGATCCATCTGGAAAATCCGCATTCCGCTGATCGAAGATGACCGCGAACCGAAGAGCGTCGTAGAGATCATGAAGGAACTGCTATAGCCCATCCACCATCAAAACCGCCTCCGAGACCCAGGCGATCCAGAAGCGCCCTGGGACTCATACTGTCATCCGCGTTCGTTGCCTGCATCTTTTCCATCCTCATCGAAATGGCCGCCGGTCTTGCTGGCGTCTGGCCGGTTCCGGAGCGCAGTGCGGAACTTCTGAGACGCACCATCGCCGCCACCGACAGACTGCCGGCAGGCGGACTCCTGTCCAGTGTCCTGGGGGTCGCCAGATTCGAATTCATCCCGATTGACGCCCCCCTGATTTCAGCCACTCAGAACCCGTTTGTTGACCTGATCTCAAGACATCTGGCCGCGGGCGCGAACTGCCTGCAGATATTCGCGTTGCGGGTGGTGTCTCTCACTGGCTATCTGCCGGCCATGGCGCTGATAGTGGGGGTCGTTTTCATCGATGCCCTGGTTGCCAGGAATCTGCGCCGCCTGCGTGCGAGCCGCGAGAGCGGTTATGTGTTCCACCGGCTGCAGCGCTTCAGGGGTGCGGTGCTGTGGCTGCCAATCTTCCTGGTGATGGCATCGCCGGCATTCGTGCCGCCGCTGCTGATCGCCGCGATCGTGCTGCCCGCAGCCGCCTATATCTGGATTCAGGTCGTACTGTTCGCACCACACGTCTGACGGGTGACCGTTGAAACTGCGACTCACCCCGCCATACGCCGCGAATTTCACCGCAGCACGAAATGGTGGACAAATATTGTCCTGTCCAGCGCACCACAGGCAAAACTGTTAACTCACGCGTCGGAGTCGGGTATATCTGCCTGCCATGACACTCAGACCCATCATTCTTCTTTCGCTGCTGGCTCTCGCTGGCTGCAAGTCACCATTTCTCGCGCCGGCAACCACTCCGTCTCCGGATTACGCGACTGCCACACAAGCGGCAGCCGTGGTGTCGCCACCCCGCGCACCCAACGGTCACGACACGATTCTGCGGCCTGCTGCCGACCAGCAGCAACGGGAACTGCGGCGGCTGGTTTACGAGCTGCGTTACGTGATCGACAATCTGGTGCCGCAGGCGCAGTACTACTCGGATCCGGACGCCAGGGTCCGCTTTGACTGGCACCAGCTGACGGTCGATCTGAACAGGGTCGTAGCCGGCATCGAATCGCATCTGAATGGCGGGCTGACCGCACCGCGCTCCATCGCTCCCATCCAGGGCAACTACGGCCGCTGACGAATGAACCCGACCGACGCACTGAACGATGCAATCGGCTGGTCATACAGCTCCCCGATCAGCGACGTGCTGGCGGTCCTGACGGTGGGCGCCTATATCCTCTGGTTTGCGTGGATCGCAGTGTCTCAGCTGTCACGCCTGCGGGCGCGGGAGATTACGGTCGACCTGGCGCTGGCTGAATGCGCCCGCTCGCTGCTGACGGTGATCGCAGTGATCGCCATCATCGCCTACATCAACTGAAAAATGGAGAATCCGATGAAACAAAGATATCTGCAGGCCATGGCTTGGCTGACCGGTGTCTACGCCGCCGTGCTGACCGCTGCAGCCACGGCCCAGACGCTGCCGCCGCCGCCCACCATCGGCACTCAGCCGGCGCCCACCACCAGCGATCCGATCGCATACATGATTGATGGCATCAAGTACTTCATTTTCGCCGCTTTCGTAATCCTCGCGGCCATCGCGCTGATCGTGCTGGCCGGCGGACTGATCAAGGAGGTCAATGAAGCCAGGCAGCGAGGGGAGTGGGGCAAATTCGGCGTTTTCCTGATTTCCGGACTGTTTGTCGTGCTGATCGTACTGGCTGCCGGCTGGTGGGGCTCGACCTGGATCGCAAGCCAGATCTAAGTGTTTTCACCGAATGGAACAGAAAGAACGCCAGCCCGCCGCCCCGCTTGACGAGGAGCCGGTACTCTACCGCGGTCTCGGCATGACTGCGCTGATCAAAACCCTGATCGTCTCATGCCTGCTGTGGCTGCTGCCTTCCGCAATCGTCTCGATGGCACTTGCAGATGGTCAGGCGGCCGCCATGATGTTCATTTCGGCGCTCCTTCTTGGCACCGTGCTGACAACCGCAGTTTCCGCACAGTTCGTCCGCCGTCTGAAGAGAGGCCGTCCGAAAAACTGGCTGAACCGCGAGCTGGCGGGCAGACTGAAATCAGCCCGCATGGAACTTATCACGCAGCGCCACTGGTCGCGCTGAATGAAATACGCCTACGTTGACGACAATCTCCATGCGCACATCAGGTCACTGCGCATTGTGGTCGCGGTACTGTCCGTTCTGCTTGCCCTGTCAACTGTAGTGCTGTATCTTTCCAACCGCACCCACCGCCTCAGCCTGCCCCCGAGGCTGGACTATGGTGCGACAATCAGCACCGGCTCGATCCATCCGTGGGAGGTGTACAGTTTCGCAGGCTATATCTGGCAGTACATGAATCGATGCGAGACCGACTGCTCTACCGAGCTCACCGCCCGCCAGCAGGAGATGATATCGTTCATTACGCCAGCGTTCGCCGCCGCGCTTGCGAACGACCGTGCAGTTCGAATGGCGGAACTTAAGGATCGCACGAGATATGTGCTGCCGCTTGACAGCGGATGGGATCCGCAACTGGTGACCCAACCCGAAGAGGGTGATTGGCAGGTCGTGCTGGATGTGCTGCTGGTTGAAACCCTGCGCGGCGTTGAAGTCAAACGCACGCCGCTGCGGTACACACTGAAGGTGATTGAGCTGCGGGCGGATCCGGAGTTCAACCCATGGGGTCTATACCTGGATGCCCTGACGGCACCACCTGTGAGGATCAGCGAAGCATGAGACGGCATGCATGGATACTGGCGCTGTCGCTGACGCCGCTGCAGGCGCTTGGCCAGGACGTGGTGCGGCACGACTGGCAGGGTGAACCGATACGGATCCAGGTTCCCATCGGCGCTGATCGGCGAATCGTGGTTGAAGGTGCGGAGGAATTACGCATTGGCGTGCCATCGGACCTGGAAGGTGCGTTCCAGGCGCGGAGCATCGGCAATTCAACCTGGTGGCAGGCGACCATCCCGCTGGAGCGCGAACAGATTCTGATCAGCGCGCATCCCTTTTCGGAAATGATCATTGCGGAAGTGACCGCACTGCCTGAGACACCGCCACTGCCCAACCTGGTCATTCGGGTACCCGAACCCTCTGCATCGCCCGCGGTGACGCACCGCGAAACGCCGGGCTTTACAAAACTGACCCGCTGGGCAATCCAGCAGCTGTATTCGCCCGCGCGGCTGCGCACGTATTTGCCGACAGTGACACTGGCTACGGTCAGCAGTGACCCGATAAACCTGTTCCGCTGTGGACCGGTGGCGCCATCGGCCTGCGGTGGTGCGGTTCAGGCGACACCAGTCGCTGCCTGGCGCACGGCAACACACTTTGTCACCGCCGTCCATCTGGAAAACCGTACATCCGAGTCCATCGTGCTTGATCCGCGCGATCTGCGGGGCCGCTGGCGCACTGCAGCCTTTGTCAACTCAAGACTCGCTCCTGTCGGGCATCCACACGCAGCGACCATACTGGTGCTGATCTCCGACGAATCTCCGGCCGCGTCGCTGCAGCAATGAACAGGTCCTATACGGTCTGGGTTCTCGTCGTGCTGGTTGTCGGTAGCGCAATCTGGGCCGTGTGGCCGGAAACGGACCTGGCACAGGACGGTCTCGTACCGTCAGCACAGCGCTCCGGCGAACGCGACTCCACTGCTGAGGAGGTGCGCGCCGCCGCCACGCGCATCAGCGAAGTGGAACAGAAAATTGACGAGTCTTCCGCTGCTTCCCGCGAGGACACCAGTCAGCTGCGCAGTGAGATGAACGCAAGCCTGACCGAGATTCAGACGGCTCTGAACTCGCTCGCCACCGAGCGAGAGCTTCCCGCTTTCGCACTGGAGCAGATGCAGCAGCTCAGCGAGCGCATCAGCGCCATCGAACTGAATGTCGAATCCGGTTCAATCGGCATTGACTACGAGGTGTCGCCGAATGCTTCCGCTGCATTCGCAGCGCAGATCGAGTGGATTGAGCCAATCCGTCCACCGGCACCGACTGCCGGAGAAATCGCCGGGCTGCTGCCCGACCAGATCGTCGGTAAGGGTGCTGAAGAACCGCGGCCGCCTGAGCCGGCCCTGACCATTCCAGCCACCTCGGTTGTCGAATCGACCGCCCTGACGTCTCTGATCGGCCGCCTGCCGGTGGATGGAGATATTGTCTCGCCACTGCGCTTCAAGCTGATCAGCAGGGCAGCCAATTTCACGTCCCGGAATCATTCGGTACCGGCGCTTTCAGGGGTGATCTGGACTGGCGTGGCTTACGGTGACCTCACGCTGTCATGTGTCAGGGGCACGCTCGATACGATCACCTATGTTTTTGCGGACGGCACGGTTCATACCCAGCGAAGCAACGCCGACCCGGAAGAAATTACCCAGGGACTGGGATGGATATCGGATGCAAGAGGCAATCCGTGCCTGCCCGGGTTGCTCAAAACCAACGCTCCAGCCGTCATCTCCCGCAGCCTGGCGACGGGAACGCTGGCCGGCATCGCCAGGGGGTACGCCGATGCGCAGACCGAGCGGCGGCGAGACAGCGAAGGCGGAACGGTGACGACCGTAACCGGCGACACCGGTGAATACGCCCTCGCCACCGCCGCAGCCGACGCCGTGAGCGAGGTGGACATATGGATCCGCCGTCGCATTGAACAGAGCTTCGATGCCATTTTCGTTCCGGCCGGTGAACACGTTTTCATTCACATCGAGCAGCAGATCGATCTTGACTATGCTCCGGACGGGCGCCGCCTGGCGCACCGCCGTCAGACTGAAGCAGAGGAGGCTCGCATTGCGCTGGGCGGTCATGATTAGCGCGGCACTGATGCTCACCGGCTGTACGGCTTTGAAATTCATCTCCCCATTGCCGACCGACGGCCCGACCATGCGCGAAATCATGGAACGTTCGGACAGCGAATCCGCTGCCACACCGCCGCCAGAATCGGTCCGGCATCTGCCGAACCGGCAGGACGGACTCTATGGATACACGCGCAGCGTATTCAACGAACTCGATGTTCTGTTCCCGCGTCTTCCAAATCCAACGATCGTCATGTATGTTTTCCCCCACCTGTCGCAGGAAAATACGCCGATCCCGGGCTACTCAACAACGTTCCCTCTTTACGAGCGGGATCATTTCGCTCTGCCTGGGGAGCTGCCGTGATGCGTGATGGCACCCTTGCATTGTGGACCCGCGACAGGCCACTGCTTCGGCGAGAGGCGGCAATGCCGCACATTCATCCGGATTTGGCAGCTGAGAAACAGGTGCGCGAAATGCGTCCGTTTTCCCAGCTGCTGAACCCGCGCCTGGATCTGGGTGATGACAGGATCGGTTTCAGAGACCTGAACTCAACTGGTCGCCTGTTCGAGATCGCCCCGATCCCGAGCGAAGCGGGAGATCCGGAGTATCTTGAAAAGACCCAGTCCAGGATCGCCACCGCTTTGTGTGACCTGATCCCTGAACGTCGCATCGACCCGTGGATCATGCAGACTTTCGTTTATGACGAGCCTGATCTTGGTGACTTTGAACAGGAGATCGCCCGTTATTCCGTCCGGCACGGCAGACAGGACCAGTTCACCGAGTGCTGGCTGCAACATCTCAGTGAACATCTGGACGATACCAGCGCTGCGAAAGGGCTGTTCCGAAACGAGCAGGCCAGCGCATCGGGAAACGACAAACCGTTTCACTCGCGGCGGCGTCGGCACCGGCTCTGCATCTGGCGACGGAGCGCCCCCGGTGAGGCGCACAGTCCAACTGACAACCTGGATTACGTCTGCGAGCGTCTGGAAACGGTCTGCGCCCAGGCGGGCATCCGGCTCAGGCGACTGGGAGCAGGGGAGCTGTACAGGTGGCTTTCGCAGTGGTTTTCACCGGCTGAAAACCGGCAGGACGCGCCTTCCGAGTCTGTTCTGGAAAAGCCCTGGTCGCCGGAACTGGCTTCTTTCGATATCGCCCGATCTGCGCTCCAGGGCGCTGCGCCGGCAACCGATGGGCAGGGTCTCTGGTGGTTCAGCGGCCGTCCGAGCCGCTTCATCACGATCGACGAACCCACCCGTGCGCCGGAAATCGGTCACCTTACGGGCGAGCGAACCATCGGCAGTGTTCAGGCCGCGTTGTGGGACTCGATGCCGCCCGGCACCATCTGGAGCCAGGCGGTGGTTGCGTGTCTGCAGGATGATGTGATTGATCACATCAAGCGGGTTCGACACAATTCGGTCGGCGCAGATCCGGAGACGCTTCGAAGGACCGCACTGGCCGACGAAGCGCTGGAAGCGATCGCTGCGCACAAGCCGATCTTCCGGGTGTTCTGCGGGGTATTCGTGTCTGCCCCTGACGTCGCAGGCCTCGACAGGAGAACCAGCCAGGTTCTGGCCATTCTGAGCGCTCATGGGCTCTCACCCATTGCCCCTCAGAATGATCCGATCGCACAGGACAGCTATATCCGCGCGCTGCCATTCAATTACGATCCGGTGCAGGACAGCCGCTGGTATGCCCGCCGCGCGCGCCTCTGGCACATCGGGCATATCGCGCGCGTTCTGCCTTTTTTCGGCAGGAGCGTGGGAACGTCGAACCCCGGGGTCATCGCCTTCAACCGCGGCGCTGAGCCACTCGCTTACGATCCGCTGAACGTTTTCGACCGCGCAAAGAACGCTCATGCACTCGTTCTGGGCCCGACCGGCTCCGGCAAGACATCCTGGCTGATCTACCAGCTGCTGCATCTGATGGCCGTGCGCCGGCCCAGACTGTATCTGATCACCGCGCTGCCCACGTTCGGCCTGTTTGCGGACTTCTGTCGATCGAACGGCCTTTCGGTTGCCAGACGAGCCATCGATACGGACGGCAGCGTCTCACTGCCGCCGTTTGCGGAGGCAGGTAGACTGGCACAGGCTGGCACTTCGGCCGACAATGCTGAAGATGCTCTTGAAACCCCTTCCCGAGACCTCCTCGGGGATATGGAGATCCTGGCCCGGCTCATGGTCACAGGCGGCGAACCGGACGAAGAGGCCCGGCTGCGTAGAGACGACCGCGATCTCATACGCAAGGCGATCATTCATGCCGGACGTGCGACTCGGAAAGGTGAGCAGACCATGACAGCCGATGTGGTCAGATCACTGCGGACGATCGCAGAATCCGCCGACAGCGATGCAAGTGTCAGTAAGGCGCATGAAGAGTCGGGCGCACGCATGGCCGCCGCAATGAACCTTTTCTGCACTGGCGCCGACGAGCTGATATTCAATCGACCAGGTCAGGCCTGGCCGGACGCAGACGTTACGGTTGTGGAGCTCGGACACTACGCCAGAAAGGGCTACGAAGACCGCCTGGCCATCACAGTCACCGGCCTCATGTCCGCCATCCAGAACAGGGTGGAAGCGGAACAGCACCGCGAACGCCAGACGATCGTGGTGGTCGACGAGGCCCATGTGCTGCTGCAGAATCCGCTGGTCTCGCCTTATCTCGCCCGCATTGTCGCCACCTGGCGTACCTACGGTGCGTGGCTGTGGATCGCAACGCAGAACCTCAGACAGTTTCCGGATTCCGCAAAAGAACTGCTGGATCAGCCGGAGTGGTGGACACTGCTTGCGCTAGACCGCGATGAGATCGAGCAGATCAGCCGTTTTCGGTCGATTACGCCCGAGCAGGAGGCCATGATCCTGTCTGCCAGGAAAGTGCCTGACAGATACACCGAAGGAGTCGTGCTGTCCAGTGGCCTCATGAATCTTTTCCGGAACATTCCGCCCGCCATCGCCCTGGCGCTGGCGCAGACCGAAAAACATGAAAAGGCTGCCCGCGACCGTCTGCGCGAGGATTTTGGATTGAGTGAACTGGAAGCTGCCCAGCGAATTGCCGATCGAATCCGGCGGGAGCGGCTGCAGTAGATGAGAGTGATCGGTGTCATCCTGCTTGCCCTGCTGGCAAATGTCGCCTATTGCAGTGAGTGGCCGGCACGAATCGAAGTCTTTCTCAATGGTCCGACCAAAGTCACGGGGATTGAAAAAACGCGGGCCAGGGGTGTGAGCGTTGAAGTGTTCGACATCGCCCCTGCAGAGCAGCTTGAAACGGCTCTGGGCCGATCGCTTCCGGACAATGAGCAGGCGGCTGCCAGACAGGCAAAAGCCCGAATGGGACGGCTTTCTGAAGAAGCTAAAACTGATGCGCTGCGAGGCGTTCTGGCCCGTCACCGTGCAGCCCGCTACGGCCTCACAAGGTATCCGGCGCTGGTGTTCGATGGAAGAATCATCGTATACGACACCGGCAGCCTGAGACGTGCAGTCGCGAAATGGCGGCGGGTGAAATGAAGCACCGTTTCCGCCTGTTCAGATCCTCAGCCATTGCCGCGCTGATCGCAATGCTGTCTATGGCCACACCGCCAACCGTCCACAGCGAGTCGTTCGGTGTAGAGAGGCTGGCATCATCGTCGATCAGTCTGGATTGCCTGGACTGGAAGATCACGGGCATCTGCGTTTTTCTGCGCTGCGGTCTTTTCGGCTGCTACATCGTAACCACGCCGAAAATCTCGCACCGGCTGCCGGACCTCGTCGTGCAGTCGTATATCCAGACGGGAAAACCGCCGTGGCGCGAGTGGCAGCCGTTCGCCCAGTGGGCCGCTCAGGCTGCAGGATCGGCGCTCGCCGGAGCACTGGGTGGACAGCTCAGCGGCGGAGCCAGCAGCGGCAGCGGCCCACACCGCTATACCGATGCACTCCAGTTCCACGAGACTGATGTAGTCGGAAATCCGATCGCAAAGCTGCTCAGGCTCGGCCCGTTCCTGTGCAGGAGCGACGTCGCACCGATGAAACCGTATTTCGTCTCGGTTACGGATGCGGTTGCCTGGCGCAGTGGAACCGGTGAGCTGGAGCGCACTGAGTCGGTAACGCCGGGCCTGCGGGAAATCGGATCGGGATCGCGGACCTGGGGCGCCATCTACCCCCGCACCGGCTTTGTCATGCAGCATGACCCGACCCGCGCGGCCGCCGTCACCGCCGCCCGCGGCATCGATATCGTAACCAGGGACCAGAGCAGTCATATTGCCCAGGATTACAAATCGCAGGACTCGGCGCGCATCGTCCGCCGCGGCGACACCAGGGCAAAAACCCCGGGATCGTGCCGCGACTCGGGTGGCCAGTGGGTGGTGACGAAAGGCGATGGAAAATGCGAAAGCCGATCATGGCGACAGTGGCGCTCCCAGGTCAGCGAAACGGAAGCCAACTGGCAGCGACTGACGCCCAGGCCCGAGAAGCAGTGCCGGAGCTTCGGCGGTCCCGATTCGCCTTCAGAGGTTGCGGACGATGGCGAATACGCCTGGCAGTACTGGGTGCGCTATCAGTGCTGCATGAAACTCGGCTCGTTTCTTGGAGTGCTGTGATGTGCCATAACGCGCTGCCACCGGAAAAAGCAGCCCAGGCGCGCCGGCTTCTGCGGGCGGGAAAGCTGACCAACTCTGAAATCGCAGCCAGGCTGGGCATATCGAAATCGCTGCTTTACAAGCTGATGCCAAGCCCCAGAACGACGGTTACCGGAAGGCGCAAGGCAAAGCCGCCGTGGTACGGGAAGGCGGCCGCCCTTCTGGCCAGCGAAGACATCACCGCGGCCGAAGTCGCGAGACGCCTGGGTGTCAACAAAGGCAGCATCTATCACCACTTTCCGCGCGAAATGCGCGACAGACTGCAGCAGCAGAGGAGGCAGTAATCATGAGACTGATCATCGCACTTCTGGTTTGGTTCATGGCTGCGCCATCCGTGGCTCAGTATTATGACGACCCGTATCTTTATTACCGCCTGGGCGGGGGCAGGGCGACCGCTCCGGCATCGCTGGATCCGAACATCCGTTTCGGGTTCAATTCCCCGGCCGGCGGATTCGCCTGCGGCAATTTCAACCCCCGCCTTGACGTTCGATCGATGCTCGGCGGCATCGGCAATTCGATTGCCGATCTCGGCTCTCTTTCCTCGGCAGTTACCGGTGGCCTTCCAGGGCAGATTCTGTGCCGGGCGCAGCCGAGTCTGTGCCAGCTGATGCAGCACTACTCGGTACGGGCAGAAGAGTCGTGGCGCTTCAGCATCGATGCCTGCGAAGCGCTGCAGCAGACCGCCTCGACCGGTGCGAACACGAGCCAGGACTGGCTTGCACTTCGCCGTGCGCAGGAATGGGAGCGGCAGGCGGCGGCAGGGGTCGATGCGACGACCGCCCATCGCAACGTCAGTGAGGAAGAAAACCCGTGCATTACCTGGGTCGATGGCAAAGAAGCCGGCTGTCCTGGCAGAGAGCCAGTCCGTCCGGTCCGCGACACCGTGCGAGCTGGCTGGTGTCTCGCCAACGGCGAGCCTGCCGACTGCCGCACAGCCAGCTCGGGCTCGGGCGGCGAGACCCGGACAACAGCCAGGAACATGTGGCAGAGTCCCACCGCGGCGGCAGATTACGCGGCGGACATCGTCGGTGATTACGAAATCACTGATGGCGGGACACCCAGGAGCCACACGGCCACCGGTCTCAGCGCCAAGGTTGAAGACGAAAAGAAAGAGGTCATGCAGGTCCTGAACGGGGTGCTTGCCTCAGGCGGATTTCCGGACACTGATCAGGCGGAGAAGCTGAGCGCACCGACAGTAACGGTCACCCACCAGCTGATCATTGCCCTGCGCGAAGTGGACCATCATGGCATTTACACGGAGCGCCTGGCTGAAGAGATCGCGCTCGCCCGGGTTGTAGAAAAGGCCCTGCTGGCCAGACGACTGCTGCTCACCGGCAGTTCAGAGCCGAACATCCAGGCCGCCGGACCCGCCAGCGAAGCAGTGGCCGACGCGGTGCAGCGACTCGAAGCCGAGATCGATCGGATCATCTTTGACTACCAGGTGCGCCGGTCGCTGGTATCCGACACGTCGGTGGAACTGCTGAGAGCGCATGCCCGCAGCCTGGTTCCAATCGCCCCGACCGGGGACATCATTCCGTCCCAGCCGCCGCAGTAATCGACTGGCAGAATGAACACCGGCTCATACCTGGAACTCGCTCTTACCGTTTACGGCTGGCATGTCTCCAACCGGCTGGCGGAATTGATTGTCGCCAGCGGACTGATCTATCTGCCACTGCTGTTTCTCGTGTGGCGAAACTGGTCGCAGCCGGTGCGCTCCCAGGAAGCTCGGGCCGCCGCGCCGGTCTCCATGCGCCGCATGGAACAGGACGTCGCGATTGTTTTCGTTACGATCGCATTCGCATTTCTGCCACTGGTTGAAGTCACTCCGGCGGACGTGAAATACGTGAGCGAAACAGAACAGGTGGTGGAGGGAACTTCCCCCGAACTGCCATACGAAGTGACGGACAATTCGTCGATCAAGGTGCCGGCACTCTGGTGGCTGGTGCATCAGGCCTCAAGCGGCTTCTCCACGATTTTCGCCACCGCACTGCGATCGTTCAACGCACCGTCCAATGCGCGCTCGATATCGCTTGCGCTGGATTACGCCAAACTGGACGATCCGCGCCTGGTGGCGGAACTACGCCAGTTCGACAGTTTCTGCTATCTGCCCGCGCGGGCAAAATGGGAACAGGCACCAGCCGGTTCACCCGTAACGCGCCGCGGTTCACTCAACACGGATCCGCGTCTGGGTCACGCAACTCCGAAGTGGCGGGGAGATGAACTGCTGTTCTCCACCCCTGGATACTACGGCGATCTGCAGGCGCTGGAGCAGATACCTGAATGGACTGACGTGTATGACTGGAACGCCAACAACGTGGGACCAAAGTGCGACGAGTGGTGGAATCATCCGTCCAAGGGCCTGCTGGAACGGATCTATCAGACCCTGCCTCAGAACGTACACCAGCGGATCACCCGATGGCGGCCCCAGGTCCCGTCACAGGACAAAAAGAACGCCATCGTCAGAAAACACCTGACGAAAGTTCCGCCACCCAATGTCGCCACTGGGCAGACCCATGATCCTGATCGTAACAGCCGGTTCGGCGATGTCATCTGGGACAGACTGGGCGGGATAGGCGCACTGATTTCATACCCGTTCGTACGCGCCGCAATGGGACTGGTTGTCACAGGCCTGCCGATGATCCAGGCGATTATTCTGATGTGCGTCTATATCGCAATACCGATCGCGGTGCCATTCGCGCCGCTCAAACCCGGTCTGATCGTCTTTTTCGTCGTCGCGATCTTCACGCTGAAATTCATGACGGGACTCTGGGCGCTGGCCAGTTTCATTGATACGTCCATTACGTCCTTCATGTACAGGGATGATGCGGATAGCGTGCTGGTCGGTTCAGGCGACGCGAGTGACCTCGTTCTTGCAATCATCACTTCACTGACGTACATGGGCCTGCCCCTGGTGTGGCTGTGGCTCATGTCAAGTTTCACCGGCAAATCGATCGATGGCGTCAATTCACTGTTTCAGACTTCCGATAAACAGATGCAAGACGCCAGCCAGAAGGGTGTTGGCCTGACGAAGGACGCACTGACAACGGGCGTCAGTGATCTGACCAGCAAAAGGCCGTGAAGCTGGACATTTCCGTAGTTACCGTGGAAAATAAATCCCTAGTGCGGCCATCTGATGGATAAGGTCCGCACACCCGAGCAGCTGATTGCACCTCACCGCGATCTCCTGCATACCCTTCAGCAGGCCCTGTCCGTTCCGGAAAAAGAATGGAATGACCTGTACATGCCCCTGATCACCGAAGTGGCAGAATTCTGGCAGCAGCTTCAGACCCGCGACGGGGAACCGCTGCTGCATGCAGCCTTAAGCCGCGGAGTGGAAACCCAGCGCCGGCTGTCCGCAGAGAAGCCAGCTTCAGTAGCAGCGATCAGACGGTGCAACTGTTTCGCTGCGGCCCTGCTTTATGATGTCGGTCTGCCGATGTCAGAACTTGAGGTGAACGTGGAAACCAGGTCCGGCATGGTGCGGTGGAACCCACTGACCAACTCCAGAATCGCCGAACTCGGACAGATCTATGACCAAACCTGGTCAACCGCCACCCCGCAGTCCAGGCATCTTTACCCAATCATTGCATATTCACTGCTCCCTCACCGCGTCCGCCAGCTCTTCGGCTCGAACCCGAGGGAGCTGAACCTCCTGGTCCGCACGCTTCAGGGTGGCCATAACAACCCGATGGCAAAGTATGTCAATCCCACAGCCCAGCCAACGGATATCCGTAACCCGCCACCGAAGCAGAAGATACAGCCATTCATCAATTACCTGCAGCATCAGCTCGACACACACCGCGTCAACCGCGATGAATCGGTGCTGCACACGACCGAGGAAGGCCTGTTCGTGCAGAACCCGAACGTTTTCCAGGACTTCAACGTGTCGTACTGGCAGGAGACCAGAATCGCCCTGGTTGCTTCAGGCGCGACGCTACCGCCGCCGAAGGGCAGGTTCTGGAAGCTCTGCATCAGCAGAAGCACCGGACCGAAGATCATTGACGGGTTTGTGATTGACCTTAAGGCAGCCAACCTGTCTGCGCCACCCGCTACAGGTAAAGCCCGCATCCAGCGTGGCTAGCTGGCCCTGACCATTCCAGCCCTCTGCTATAATTGAATTGATGTTTACAGTACCGAGAGGTGCTGAGGCCTGATGAGGGCCGCACCCGGCGAAAGCCGGTGATCACGCCAGGGCTGGAACCTGGTTCTTTCAAATCCTTCCGGGGAATACGGATCCCCGGGAAGGGGTTTGTCGTACTCCGGATTTTCTATTTGGAGGCTATGATGGACCCCAATATTTTAAATGAGAGGGTGAATTCACTCTCAACAGTTATGGACATTGTGTCATATGTAACACTTGGCGTCGGTTCGATTACCGTAGCCGTTGTGATAGCACTGGTTGCGATGTTCTTTGTCATAACCAACAAACTTTCTTCGCTGCAGTCAGATGTGACTAACCTCAAACTTCAGTTTGAAACGAAGTTCGGAGAGCTTGAGAAGAAGTTCGACGAGGAGATTGCAACGAGGCAGAAACACACTGCATAGGTGGTGCGTTTCTCAGATATGGTGAAGAGGCATGCTGCAGTGTCGCTGTCGATCGGTACGATTACCGTATCGATTGTAGTAGCAATAATTGCGATGTTCTTCATCACCACGGATCAGCTGTCCACACTGAATGGATCAGTAGTTGCTCTGGATACAAGAATCGGTAGTCTTGAGACCAAGGTCGATCAAGAGATTACCGATCTGAGAGCATCAGTAGTGGCTCTTGAGACCAAGGTCGATGGAGAGATTACCGAGCTTCGAAACTTGCTGATCAAGTAAGTTGAATCAAGGTAAGGGAGGTGATTACACCTCCTTTATCTACTACAGTCCGCCTGAGAATATCCCCCCAGTCGAATCGATACGGACCGTCAGCTCCGGATGATGAGATCTGCCACTTCATGCGCAGCCCTGGCGGTCATCGCCCGTGACGCATGCATATATCGGGCCGTGGTCCACACTTTCGAGTGACCAAGCAATTGTGCGATCACAGGAACCGACACTCCTTCAGAGGCAGCAAGCGTAGCGAATGAATGCCGCAGATCATGAAGTCGGACGTCTTCAATCCCTGCGGCGCTGCGAACCTTCTTCCAGGCTTTGTGCAGATCAATCAGAGTCCCCTGGCGTCTTCCAGGAAATACGTGCGGCCCGTCATTGTCGCTGGATAGTTCTGTCAGGATGTTAACGACATCTACAGATAGATCTACAACCCGAGCGCCTGTTTTCGAGTCAGGCAAGTGGGCCGTTCTTTCTTCCAGCCGCACATTCTCCCATTTCAACGTTTTGATTTCCGAACGTCGGCATCCGGTCAGCATCAGGACTTTCAGCCCCGCCGCACCGTACCTGCTGAGCGCTTTTTCATTCTGCAGCTTTTCCAAAGCATCTAAGACGGCCCGGTATTCTGACCGGCTCAGATAGCGGTCTCTTATTTTTTCGCGGTAGAGTCTGATCCCCCGGAAGGGATTGAACGACTCCTCGACCACTTCAATGATGCCGGCGTACCGGTACATACCCCGACCTATGGCTACTGTCCTGTTGGCGATGTAACGGCGGTCATGAAGCCGCGCATGAAGCTCGGCAACCTGCGCCCGTCTGACATTGTCAAGGTCGCAGTCACCGAACTCCGGCAGGATGTATCTGCCAAGACAGAGCCTGTAAAGCTCTACGCTTGACGGCTTCAGGTGGCTGCTGATGTATCTATCGTAAATCTGGATAAAGTCGCTCGTTTTCATAGCATCCTCCTATCTGAATTTTTTTTTGAAAACTTCACCATTAAAGCGACTCGAAAGGTGAACTTCAATGAAGTCGTTAGATTACTTCAGGATGCCTCAACGGCTACAGTAAAGAAAACGTCCGCCTGCCCTCGACAAACCATCGCTGCAGCTGTCAATCATGGCCTGCCAAGCAGGTCCCCCGGGGGCGGGTGTTCATTCCTGGTCTTGACGAGGTGGCAGCGTGTGCAGAGTGCCTGCAGGTTTTCCTGCCTGTACCGAGCGCCGCCGTGCCGCAATGGGATGATATGGTCGATTTCCAGCGGTCCAGTACGGCCGCAATGCCTGCAGCGGTGTTTATCCCGGTGAAGAATCGAAAGGCGAGTGCGCCGCCACCGCTTTCTGTTGAGTCTGCGATGATGACAGCTCACGCTAGAGAGGGACCTGGTGGACGAGTGGCTTATCAAGAAATGCGTTGTGAGACACAATTGGCATTCTGTCTCATTTGGCTGCTGACCGTCTCAAGAGATAATTGAGAATTGTGTGCGGAAGATGACCGAACGTAGAATAAGTGACAACAAAAAAATTTGCATTGGGAGATGAGTTTCAGTTCTTACGCTGCTGGATCTTGATGCCAAAAAGTCTTCTATTAACTTTAAGCGGCCGATCTGCTAGAAAAAGTATTAGGACTATCATTGGTCCGTTATCTAGGTCGCAGCTGCAAGATTACAGTCTGTGTAGTAGTGGTGCAATGAAAATAATGCAGATGATAAAATGGGTTTTCGGTACTGATGCTGGAATTCAGCAAAGAATTTACCAACGACAATTTAACACTCACGTGGTATTACATCCAATTTGAATTTATTTTAGAAAATGCAAGAAGAAAATTCACCATTGACAGGAAGAGGTTTGGCCTCGGTACTTGCACAGAGATCACAAGTGGAAAATGTGTGGTTCAATGGAAGGGCTGTTTCACTGGATGGTTATAGCCTTCGAAGCTGTCGATTTGATAACTGCCAGATATATTTAGCATCGGCTAATTTTGAAATGCACCATTGCTTTGTTGACGATAAAACCAGTTTTTATTTTCAAGGAGAAATAGTAAAAATACTGAGATTATTCAATTACAGACAACCTTGGATTTATGAAAAAAATCCGTATTTTGCTCCGGTGCGACATGAAAATGGTACTATTTCTATAGTCTTCTAAATGTGGGGGACTATATCCAAGCTGATTCCTAGAATAAAGGCTTCAATCAGGATCAATCCGACAGGTAGCCATGGAGTAATCTTGGCTCTTGTTGGAATCTTAGCACTAAGTCTAATCTTTGCTTTCGTGCTAATTTTGCTTGCTTTGAACTATTTGCCGATGTTGATAATCTTCGGTATAGTGCTTGCTGTTATAGCTTTTTTCTGGTTCCCATCTCATCGTCATGTGGACGACAAATCACTGCCACCAGCATTGGTAAAGATTAAAGACGGTAATTCCGAAACGACAGTCTCCATGCATCCTAGGGGATTACCTTCTAGTGAGCAACTGGACAATTTTGAAAAAATTCTTTCAATGGTTCAACATCAGAGACTGCTACCTGAGCCTGACGGACTTGTAGATCAAAAAGGTACTCCCGTACCAGAGTCTAAAGAGGAAGCTCGCCAAATTATTGATGCTGTTAATAGTGAAGTAAAAAAGAAGTTTGATGCGATGAACATGCATCCAAATGATTTAGATCAGCCAAATGAAACTATGCAATCCGGAGCATTTGTAGAGCCAAAATTGGAGGATATTAAGGAAACAAATAGGCCAAATGAGAAGTAATCAGTTAAACGGATCATTTGAAAGTCACCTGAATTTTCCACCGAGAGAATATTTGATTGTGAAAACCTCTTCTTTTTTTACTTTAACCAAGATGAGTTGAGTTTATCAACGCGTTTAGTAGTAATTAATGCCACATCCTAGCCAGCTGCTCACGCGCTTCCATACCAATAGCCGTGGTGTAAATCGCGGTGGTTTCGATATTCGCATGTCCAAGCACCGCAGCGATGGTTGGCAACGGCACACCAGCCTCAATGGCGGCTACACCAAAGCCATGGCGCAATCCTTTAGCCGAAGCTTGTGGCCCCTCGATATCGGCCAAGGTCATTAACCGTCTGACGTGTCTCGAAGCAGTTGACCGACTGAAATCCCAGAGTCTTTGTGCCGCTCTTCGCGGTCGGCTTTGTGCAGCCCGCACTGAGTGCACTAGGTCGATGGCCCGAATCAGATCCGGAGGCACCGCCACTTCCCGCCAGATGTCCTGGCGGCGCTTCAACGTCTTGAATCGAAGAGCCAGGTTGTCCAGGTCAATGTCGCAATGGCGCACCGCCAGCGCCTCGGATATCCGGCAGCCGGTGTAAGCTAGGGCCAGCGTAAAGGTCTGGACCGCAGGAATCGGATCGGTTTCTGCGGTTTCCACAAACCGCTGCCGCTCAATTGCAGTCAGGTACTTGCGGCCACGCTGATCGACCAGTGTGATGTTTCCTTCGGTAGACACAGTACGATAAGTGTACTGTATCGCACCAGCGTTCTGCAGACACTTGTACCAGACTGGTCGACAATGGAATTCGACTTAAGACTGCAGCCGAATGACACAGAATGCTGATTCTGTTTCAATATGATCAAATTAGCGAATACGCTTTCAGAATACGATACGTTGCCTGACCGTCAATAATGCAATACTTGCGATGGCACCCACCGGGAACGATTACCAACGCCCTGAGTGTTCGCCTAACGACAGAGCCGATAAGATGCGAGTGCTGGACGACGGATAAATCTGCACGTGAATCCACCATGCGATGAATCTGATCAGCCCGTGTTCCACACATATCCAAGGTCATTTCGCGAAACTGACTGGGACCTTTCAGCAGAAAGGCGGCAGTATTGCGTCGTCCATTAAACATAACATTCGCTGAGAAGTGATCGTTCAGTTCGCCGCCCCAGTCCTTCTTCGTCGGTTCGGAAAACAAGCCAGCGAAAGCATCCTTGACTTTTTTCTCCGGCAGTTTCTCCATCACGCTCATCCATTCATCTGCGTTCTCTGCCTTCACATCGCGCATTTTCGAAAACTCTTCTATATCTTCCGGTTGAATCTCCCCATATATGTCTCCTATGAACGCTAGTTCGTGGCAGTCTTCTCCGTTACGAGGGTGATCAAACAAAGGTGCTCCAATCACCATCGGCTCGATTTCGAATCGATCCGGTCTGTCGTGCAGTAACCCGACAATCGAGTGCACATATTTGTCGGTAAAACCCTTGCTAAGGGTCATTTTGCCTGTGTCGCTGACAATGTGATTCGTGTGATATGCAATAAAGACAGGTTTGTCGAAGTTTAAATCAAGTTCTACCGCGTGACAAACACGGGACGAATCGTAAATTTGTGGGCACGGAGCCAAGCGTTCCGTACTACGGAACAAGGGGCTCGGTTTGTCCAGTCGCAGAGCCTGAAGCAAAGTGGGTGCCTTGATAAGTTCGCAGTAATCCAAGATTAAAGTTACAAGATTGTGCTGGTTTTGAAGATCGGCCAAGTGGCCTGTCCCAGGGTTCTTTATCTTTGTGAAACGCTGATGGAAAGTTTCAGGCAAGGAGGTCCAGCATAGGCGAGTATTCAAAAATCCCATATCGATATGGTGATATAGATCTTTCACTCGCAGTTGTTCAGATATATCGAGATCAGTCATTTGGGTTGCTTCGCTCGTTTTCCAGCATCAGCCTTATGGTCCGCGCAACGGAGCAATTGAGGGCGGGTGGGGAACTGGATTCGTATAGTCAAACGCGACGACAATCAATAGTGACTCCAGGTGTACCGGGAGGAATCTTATGTAACTTTGTTAGTTATGCCGGTTTTTGGAGAGGGTAGAGGTTGCTACAAATTCTCAAATGAACTATCAATATGAACATCAGCGTGTGTGTAGAGATCTTGATGAATACTAGCCCCTAGTGTGTACAGAATAACTTGTTTGCCTTCACGGCGAGCAAATTTCAGTGCTGGAACAAAGTCGGCATCACCAGTCACTAACACGATGATTTCCACATGCTGTTTCAATGTCAAGGCTGCAATATCTAATCCGATACAAAGGTCAACACCCGTTTGCTTAATATTGGGAATCAGATCGCTTGACTGGACGGTCAATGATGTTTGACTATCGTCTGGATTCAATAGGTTTGGACTGACAAGCCAGCCACGAAAATTTAATTCGCCGAGTCGTATAGCAAAAAAAGGCTTTTTCTTCAATTCATGCAATAACTGCTGATTCGATCTGAACTCAGGAGTTGTTGAGAAGTTCTGCAGTGACCAGTTGTCGCGACCACCGGTCAAGGGCTTAGGCCTTTTTCCTTTCATAGGTGGCGCATCATAGTAGTAAATGCGGTGTAATGTGCAACCTTTGAGTTCATTTCGTTTTTTTATTTTGTTGGTAAAATCAACGACTTGATCGGCATCAATTGGATTACTTTTAGAACCGAGTCTTCGTTTGAGAAATCCAGCGTCAAGCAAAATTGCGAACTTCATTGGTTTTGATATACCTAATCAGAAAGCGTGGCAGAAAGACAAAAAAAAGTGGCGGGTATAGTGCGCGGAGCATAAGCTCTCTTGGATTGTGGCACACTGCCCGCCGGTTTTTTATTCGTGCATATTCTATAAGATTTCTTATCTGAAAATCAAGTGCTTTCTCGACGGTAATATGTCATCTAGCACTGGACGAAGGTTTTATGAAACGAATTGCCTCCGAAACTAATGATCTCAGCACTCATTTGAAGGTAGAAATATTGATATTTATCGTGGACAAATATTAAAATTTGCGGAACAGAAACAATTTAGCTTTCTAATCAGCAGACCGGAGGTCCAAACCTCCCGTCGTTCCACCTATTTTGGTTGGTTGGCCTACTGACTTTTAATCAGGGTGTCGCAGGTTCGATTCCTGCACGGCCCACCAAAATCGAAATTAGTCGTGGTAATTCATAGTATTTCCAAATTGGTCGCGTCAATTCATCGAAAATTCTCGCAATAAAAACTGAGGGGCACGGCACGATAGCAATTATCAAGTCGTACTTGAATTCCAGTTTACTTCCAACATGAATCGTGCGAGCCTGTTGGCCGCCTGTGAAGATAATTCATCCAGGGCCTAATCAGGGTATCCCGTCAAGTAAGAGGGGTAGGAGCCGTGTGCATTAACGTGCAAGTAAGGGTCTGCGCGGGGTGGGGAGTAGCAACGCTCTTCCCTACCGCAGCTCCTTCCGGGACAAATTTATTCAGTTCTTTACCCCTTGAACTGATCATCCCGTTACAATCGGCTAGAAAATTACTATTGTGGTCTATAATAGACCATATTTCAATTATTAGAAATTTTAGATGAAAACCTCAAAAAACAGTGCCTTTCGTATATGGACAGTTTCCCATGCCAAGACTCATCTTTCAGAAATCTTGCGTCGCGCCGAAGAAGAAGGACCGCAGCAAATCGGGAAAAGGCGACCATGTGTCGTTGTTTCTGCAAAGCAATGGCATGCCAATAATCAAACACGCAAGCCGATGGGAAAATGGCTGGTTGACAACATCCCTCAAGGAGTTAATCTGAATATCGATTTCGATCGGGACTCTGAAAGAGAAATTCCTTTCCAGAATGGCGATGTTGAATGAACGGTGTTCTCGTAGACACGAATGTGATATCTGAGTTAACCAAGGACTCACCTGCTTCGCAGATTAGTTCCTTTCTTTGTGAGAATGACGAGTTATGGTTGTCTTCAATTGTCGTGCACGAATTGAAATTTGGAATTGAACTTTTTCCGCTAGGATATCGACGCGACAGAATTAACTCGGCGATCACCGATTTAATGTCGCAATTCAGTGACAGAATCCTGCCTGTGAGAGAATTGGAGGCAATTCAGGCCGCAAAATTTCGGGCACAGCGCCAACGAGTGGGGCGAAGGTTAGTTGTCGGTGATGCCCTAATTGCAGGCACTGCCAAAGTAAACGGTCTTGCTCTTGCAACAAGGAATATCCGAGATTTTGAATATCTTGAACTCGAACTGATCAATCCTTGGGATTCGCAATAACTGCGAATTGCGTACTCCATGGTGAATGACTGAAAACACTCAATCTACTATTTGTAGATGTTCTCGCCTGTCACCAACGTTGTTTACGAGTTCCGCAAAGGTTCGAATTGAATTCTTTCTTATCCCACCAACCTGTCACTTATTCCTCGGTACATCATTTTTTTGCAATACGAAACATGCAGTTTACTCGATCACTTCAACATAAGTTGGAAGGAAAGTTATGCGTGATTCAATTCATCTGGGCGAGGCATTACGAGAGGGCCTAGACGTGCTCGACATGAGTGCAGCTGAATTGGTGCCTCAACTTGATGTTCCAATTTATCGAATTGCCGAAGTTCTCGACAAAAGTCGTTCAGCTTCCGATGAAAAAGCTTTGAGATTAGGGCAATTTCTTTGAACTTCGGTCGAGTTTTGGCTCAACGTTCAGCAACTCCACGTAATACGTTTAGGCCGAAAACAGTGAACCAGTCTTGCAGTTATCAACGCTCAATTTGAAGTCATTGGAATATAGTTGATCAATCGCTAAACTAATTGACCAACTAAGTACTCGTGGAATAGAATAAATCTAAACCAACGTTGGACGATGAATTTTCGATTTGGGCTGATGCAGTAGGTGTAGAAACAATTTCAACAACAATTGCATCGATTCACGCTGCCGCCTGTCAGAACACTTTGACGCTAAAAGTAGCATGGAAAACACTTGTGAGCTGTGGATGAAAATCCACGGAGTGAAGTACAATTTTCAACGAATACGAAGACGCAGACTTCAAACGAATTGTGAGACAATTTTGTCCAAGGAAAGATTGAGAACTAAACCTTAATTTTCGCCTGATCCAATAAAAGCAAAAATATAATTGCGAACAGACCAAGTACAACAATTTGACTCTTCTTTAATTTCTTGTCAATTGCCTAACTGTCTCACATGTGCTGAACCAGCACAATTGCTTGAACACTGTTGTTTTCTGGTATATAAGCGGTTCGATAGGCAAATTTAGACGTGTATGAGAAGATAGACAAATAGCACTCAATTCTATGAACACTCATCAGCAAACAGAATCTTCCGCCAATAATGCGGTCATTGAGTGCCGAAATCTATGGAAAATCTTCGGTAGTAAAGCCGAAAACGCAATGAAGGCGATTTCGAATGAAGGATTGTCAAAGACTGAGGTCCTCGACAAGTTTGAATGTGTCATCGGCGTGCAGAACGCGAGTTTTACCGTCGACGAAGGTGAGGTGTTCTGCATTATGGGATTGTCCGGTTCGGGCAAATCCACGTTAATTCGACACGTAAATCGACTCATTGAACCGACCTCAGGAACAGTATCAATAGAAGGTCAGGATATTAATCGTCTTGGCGCTGTTGAACTCAGGGCGTTGCGTTCAACAAAAATTGGAATGGTTTTTCAAAATATGGCGTTGATGCCGCACCGCACTGTTCGAGACAATGTCGCCTTTGCACTTGAAGTTCGCGGAGTTGATCGCGATGAGCGCTACAAAACTGCGGACAAGGCTATTGAAACCGTCGAGCTGGAAGGCTGGGGGAATCGTTATCCAGATGAACTGTCAGGTGGAATGCAACAGCGTGTGGGACTTGCCCGGGCAATTGCCGCCGACCCGCATATACTGCTCATGGATGAACCATTTTCAGCGCTTGACCCCTTAATTCGCAGGCAGCTTCAGACTCAATTCCTTCATCTCGCTGAAGTGATGCGGAAAACCACTCTGTTCATCACTCACGATTTGGATGAAGCGATTCGAATAGGTGACCGAATCGCGATCATGAAAGATGGAGCTTTAGTTCAGATTGGCACTCCCGAAGAGATCGTGACAGAGCCGGTTGACGACTATGTAGCAGATTTTGTCGCTGGCATCTCGAAGCTGCATCTCGTTACTGCACAGAAAGTGATGCAGCCGGTCTCGGTTTACGAAGAAAATCGCGGCGCACTGGACAAAGAAAGCTGTCCTACGGCCAATCCCGATGACAATCTCGATGAATTGGTGAATATGTCGATTGACACCGATCATCCGATAATCATTGTTGACGGAGAAGAGAAACTCGTTGGTGTTGTGACGAAGCGACGACTGTTGCGCGGAATTCAGGGCAAATTGGAGTTAACTGAGCACTCGGCCAACTGAACACTGGAGCATTTCACTTATGGCGGATGATCAAAGCCTGGATTTATTGAATCCATTTAAAACGATTGACTTTGGAATCGCGGACTGGGCCGATGGGATTAAAACCTGGGCTTCTGAGAACCGAGATGTAGTTCAGCCTATAAAGTGGTTCGTCAACGATTTGATCGTAGGAGTGGAAGACGTAATGCAGGCAATCCCTCCGATTGTTATGCTGGGAATCATCTTGCTGCTTGCATGGCAGGCTGCAGGAATCAGGGTTGCAGCATTTGTGGTATTTTGCTTGGTATTGCTCGGACTCAGCGACCCGAATGCCTGGTCATTGGCAATGACGACGCTGGCGGTAGTGGCGACATCCGTGGTTGTGTGTGTCATATTCGGATTACCCCTGGGTTTGCTCGCAGGCAAGAGTGATCGTTTCCAAATGGCCATTCGCCCGATTTTGGACACAATGCAGACAATCCCTGCCTTTGTCTATTTAGTACCGGTGGTTATGCTGATCGGCATTGGCAATGTTTCCGGTGTAATCGTTACGGTTGTGTTCGCACTGCCTCCAATTATCCGATTGACCTCCCTTGGCATAAGGCAAGTCAATGCCAGCGTGGTTGAAGCGGCTAGAGCATTCGGATCTTCGCCGCGGCAAATTCTCTTCAAAGTTGAACTTCCTTTGGCAACTCCATCCATCATGGCCGGGCTCAACCAAACCATCATGATGGCATTGTCAGTAGTGGTAATTGCCTCGCTGATTGCGGTGAAAGGACTTGGAAATGAAGTCTTGCGCGCGATGGGCAGACTGGATGCTGGTAAAGCTATAGTTGGTGGTTTTGGAATTGTCGTATTGGCAATTGTTCTTGATAGAATTACGCAAGGTTTGGGGCGTTCAGGTAGAGAACGCGGTTACCGGCACTGGTGGGAGGGCGGGCCGGTAGGTCTGATTCTGCGATTGATAGGAAAATCCTCAAAATCTCCTGTTGTCATAGATTGAGTTAGACACCCATCCATTTGCCACACTGGAAGCGAGCAGTGTCTTGGTCAAAAACAGTTAATCATTTTGCGAACAGGTACAAAATCAGTTATCGCATATTACTACATATTGACAATTAATTTACAGAAGGGGAATTTGTAATGCTTGATATGTACTGTAAAACTACTTCACCACAAGCCATGGCTGGCAGTTTCAGGGGATACGCGCAGTCGCAGCCGGCTGAATCAGATGAGGAAATAGCGAGAATTTGTCCGGGTACACCTGCCGGTGAATACATCCGCCGATTCTGGCACCCTGTCTATATTACAGAAGAATTGGGTGAGTTGCCCGAAGCTGTCAGGATTCTTGGCGAGGACTTGGTGCTGTTTCGCTATGGAAAGGAGCGCGATCAGATAGGACTAGTCCACAAACATTGCCTGCACCGTCGCGCTTCGCTGGAATATGGCAAGTGCGAGGACAATGGAATCCGGTGCTGTTATCACGGCTGGTTATTCGCACCCGATGGTGAAGTTCTGGAGACACCAGCTGAAAATTCCAAAACCGCGGATCTGCTGCGCAAGAACAGCCGGCTCGGTGCCTACCCTGTCGTCGAATATCGCGGTTTGGTATTCGCCTATATGGGGCCGCCTGAACAGCAGCCTGAATTTCCGGTATACGACGCATGCATCTACGAGGACATGACTAGCGTAACCTACAAGGCGCCCTACCAGTGCAATTGGATTCAAATACTGGACGCAATTATGGATCCGACTCACACGACCTATCTGCACAGTCGGAACAGTCACCCGCAGTTCTCGGAAGGCATGAAAGCTGACGGTGTGCTGAAATTCTACGAGCGTTATGAAAACCACTTCCTAGGTTCTGCGACTCGTCGTGTTGATGATAATGTATGGGTGCGAGTCAATGAGCTCATTCTCCCCAACTTCACGCAGGCCGGTTCAGCTTTCGCTGTGGATGGTACGCAACAGTGTTATTTTGGCCGCTCCTGCTTTACCCGATGGGTAGTACCGGTGGATGACGAAAATTCAGTTGTCTACGCTTGGGCGAATTTCGGTAACCGCTGGGACCCGCATCAGTTTAACACCAAGGAAGGACACGAGATGATTGAACAAGGTGAGATCATTGATCGCACTCATCAAGAGAAGAAGCGTTTTCCGGCAGATTCTGAGGCAGTCGAGGGGATGGGTAGCATTTCGACCCATAAGTGTGAGAACCTGATGCCTACGGACCGTGGCATCGCCCTTTATCGCAAACGTGTGCGCAAACAGATCCGAGACCTGATCAACCAAATAGAACCGCCTCAGCCGACCAAGACGGGTGGCAGTTTCATCAAGACCTATGGGCAAGACACTGTATTGACGCTACCGCCAAGAAACGGCGAAGATGATCGAGCGTATCTGGGCAGCGTCGGAGCGGCAGTTATGGATCTGCAGTTCGCAGTAGAGGACTGGGATGATGAGAACCGCGACAATGAAATAATCAGGCGCCTGAAAGAACTTGAAGCCGGCGACGTTGCTTAGACGGAGTCGTTCAAATTGAAGAAGGTACACGTCAAGAATAATCGCTGGCAACCAGGTTCTTTTCCAAACACACCCGAGGGTGAAGCGGTCTTTACCATATCGCGTGAGCGCATTGACGCCGCGCTTGCGGAATTTCCAGATCTCGTTGGAAAAGTCGAAATTTTCATCGACTGGGATATTGACAACTTTACATCTTCTATGGTCGACGCAGATATTCTGCTGACATGGGACCTGCCGACCGCAAATCTGACTGATGTCGCTCCTCACTTGCGCTGGATTCACTGTATCGGTGCGGGTGTTGAACACATGTTACCTATGACTTGGCTGCCGGAGCAGGTGACTCTGACCAACAATAAGGGTGTGCATGCAGCCAAGGCAGGCGAATTTAGTCTGATGGCAGTGTTGATGCTGCATGCACATATTCCCGAGGTGGTATTCAATCAACGCAGAGCGGTTTACGATTCGCTCTACTCATCGCCAATTTCTGGCAAGACTCTGGTGGTTCTGGGAACAGGTACACTTGGCGGTTCGGCGGCGCGCAAGATCAGGCAGCTTGATGTGCAGGTGATTGGTGTAAACCGTTCTGGCAACCCGGTGGAAGGATGTAACAGAGTGGTGACAACCGCTCAGCTCGATGATGTGCTGCCCGAAGCTGATTACATGCTGATTGCCACACCTGATACACCACAGACCCGTGGACTTATGTCACGTGAGCGACTCGACCTGATGAAGACTACCGCCGGAATAATCAATATTGGGCGTGAGTCGGTCATGGACTATGATGCGCTATGTGACAAACTGGATGAAGGCACGCTCGGTGCCGCCATACTTGATGTGTTTGACCCTGAACCAATTGAAGCTGACTCGCGGCTGTGGAATACCAAAAACTTGATCATCACACCGCATATTTCCGCTGATGATGGGAGTTCTTACGTGCCGATGACGCTAGGGCTGTTTTTCCGTAATCTCCGTCTGTTTCTCGCGGGCGAATCACTGCTGAATCCGGTACGTCCAGAACTGGGCTACTGATACTGACACCATTGATAGACCGTCGCAAAAGCAAGCGGCAAATCACGGTGGAAAAGAAAAAATTCGAGATCTGGTTCTTTGCGTTGGGCTGGACCGATGTTCTGAGGCACTATAGATATTCGAAGTCATCTGTCAACTCAGCCAGTTGTAATGTGGTTTGCTACGCTCGAATTGCATTTGACTCGAATATCAAACTAAGGTGGAGCAATCCACCAGGTGTCGCGGCAGGGGAGTTGCGATGACGCACTTCTCCACCGCGACATTCACTGAGATTAAGCCCGGTGACATCCACGTAAACTACATCAACCGAACTTGATTTTTACTACATTGCAGCTTTTCTACCAGCTTCCACCCAGCTGTCGAATTTGTCCTGATTGGCAGCGATCCACTCATTGACGTGACGCGCTATATCTTCGATGGAGTCTTCACCATCGCGCATTTTGTTGTTTTGTGCTGAAACGTCATTGATGTCCAGACTCGCCAGCTCAAACACGGCCTTGGCCGCAGGGTTTTCAGTCACAAATTTATTATTGGCAAGTATTCGCAAAGTGTTGACAGCAAAGCCTAACTCCTTACCCTGATGCTTAGTGTCGGCCACACGTCCATCGGGTAAAGATGAGTACGGCACTTCGATCCATTGCACGTTTTCTCCAGGAACCAGTACTCCAGAAACCCAATACGGCGTCCATGTGTAATAGATGATTGGTTCGCCAGCTATATTTCGCGAAACTGTCTCCGCGATAATCGCATCATATGCACCCTGGTTATGTGTAACAGTATCTCGCAATCCATATTCAGTCAGGTGATGCTCAATGACTCTTTCACAGCCCCAGCCTGGAGCGCAGCCAGCAAGATCGGCAGTTCCGTTGCGATCGGTATCAAATCGTTTAGCAATTTCAGGATTCTTAAGGTCGCCAATATTTTGTACTCCGGCTTCATATGATGCCGTATCTACGAGATAGCCTTGAAGAGCACCTGCAATAAAGTCCCCAAATTTGGTCATCTTTCCTGTACCACCGGACTCTTCAAAGAACACCATATGCAGAGGGTCCCAATGCACTGTGGTAAAGTCTCCGTCGCCCGTGCCAAGTGCCAAATGAATAGTTTGGTATTCGACTTCTTGGGGCGTATCAATTTCATAACCTAATTCCATCAAGGCGCGATAGACAATTTGGTTCTGAAATTTCTCTTCAAGGATTGTACCTTCGATCGGCCGAACCGTCACTCCCTTGCCGGGCATACTTGAATCTGCAAAACTTGCGGTCGCAACAGCAAATATACCCGCTGCAATGGTTACAACAAATGAGAGCTTGCGAAAAATATTCATATCTAATCCTCAATATACTAGAACAATTAATTACGGAACTATCGGTAGAAAATACCAATAATTTCTTTGACAATTGGTTGTATTTTATCAGGCAAAACACGAAATTGATTCACTAAATTTGCCAGAAGTTCTTATATGGCCGAATCGCATGATTGCGATTTTTGTTAACTCTATGTAGGTTGTCACGTAATGATTTATATCAAATGTAGTCGAGTCTCACTGTGTCACTGCTCAAAACCGAATGTACACTTCAACGAAGCAAATTCGCAGTCAATCTTCGCTGATTTGTCGCTAACCAGTTCATTTTGGCACATCGTTCACCTGCCGGAGTGAATTTTTTGCGCCCAGATCCTGAGGTGGACTCTTGAGCGCTTCACAGGCCGGGAATGTAGCGTCGGTTACCAGTGTGCGGTGTGGGTTGTGCTGAGATTCAAAGAAGTTCTCCACTTGTACCGATTGAAATTCCCTCACTGAGAGACGACAAATGCCGAAAACGCCCTATAAGTTTGGATAATTAGCACATATCACTCTTAGGGCTTAACCATGATAACACAGACGGAATTTTTCATGATTCATCAGTACAAATCCGAAGGTCTTTCCAACCGCACCATTGCGCGCGATTCGGGATTGACCGTAAAACGGTGAAACGGCACTTGTGTCAGGATACCCAGGATTCGGGTGGGTAGCGATGGGCGGCCACACGGAGCAGTCTCGATTCATATCGGATGTACCTGTTTGAGCGACTGCAGCAAATCTCTGAGTTGTCAGCCAGGCGCCTGTAGCGGGAATTCCAACGACTCGGTTACAGGGTGGTTACTTCATTCTATGCGACTAACTGCACCAGATTCGATCTGTCGCAACGCGTGAGTTCCAGATTCGATTTGAAACCCCGCCGGGCGAACAGGCACAGGTGGAATTCAAGGTTGCCTTGTCCGAGAAATCACATTTGACACACTGAATGCGAGACTGCGAGAGGCGAATCTTGATGTTGCTAACGAACAGAATAATTAAGATTTACTTCTACAATCAATCGCGCACGATCAAAGTCAAAAGAACTTAAAATCACGCGGATATGTATGTTTGAATTGACTTTGTGTTGTGGCATCAGCAGTTATCAATCAAGGCAAACATGCAGGCAAAAACAGAAGAGTAATTTAATTGTCTGATGTGCAACTAGTGCTCTCGATCGAATGCAAAATCAATTCATTCGAGCAACAGTTCGTCTATAAACTAAAGTACATAATGAACTTAATTTGAAACCAACCACGGTATCCTTCTGATGAATGTTCTGATAACTGGCCTGACTCTATTTGTAGCCCTGCATCTAATTCCCAGTGTCCCGCCATTACGTACTTCACTGATTGAAAGTCTCGGTGAAAAAAAGTACCGAGCGATATTCGCGGCCGTTGCATTTGCAGGCCTGGCGCTGATCATATGGGGTTTTTCCAGGGCTGATTTTGAACCTGTCTATCAGCCTGTAACTTGGGGACGCTCCCTGGCGTTTGGATTGGTACCCGTCGCAGTGATTCTCTTTGCAGCAGCAAACATGCCAACGCACATCCGGGCATTTGTACGTCACCCCATGCTAGCAGGGCTTTTCTTGTGGGCGATCGCTCACCTTGTAGCAAACGGCGATCTCAGGTCGATTCTGCTGTTCGGAACGTTAGGTGTGTATTCTGTAGTTGCAACGGTAAGCATTGTCTTGCGAAGCAATCAGGCTTCCCAAGAAAAGGCTCCACGGTGGACAATGGATGCCGCGGCAATTGTGTCTGGAATTGTTGTCGCTGGGTTGCTCGCGAAATTTCACGGTGTATTATTCGGAATGCCTCTGATGTAGAATCAGTTGCGCAATCAATCTTTGACTGCATATCGCCACAAGTAAATCTCATGGAATCAAAACCATCTTCCTTGGAGCACAAACTCACCTTTCAATTGAGTTGCATTATTCCTGTTTTTTCATAGATTGAAAACACTCGAATTAATCTGACGGGTGTTGTGCTGTGAACTCTTGTTTCGTGGTGAGAAGAATTCGCCAGACAGTTCATGTTTCCATTTCACAATCAAAGTACAGGTTCTTGCCTTTCTCAGGATGCTATGAATGATCGAAGGATTAAGTACTGAAGAGCTTAGTCAACGTCGAGGTGGACGCCAAAAACGACGGAGCATAAGAAGCAACGTTATAGAACCTATGCTTCCGGCATTGATTAATCGGTTGCCCTTTACAGAACCGATGACGCAGGAAGAGGTTGAGCGCATTCATATTGCGTCCCTGGAAATTCTCGAGAACGTAGGGGTCGTGTTTCGAGACCCGCAAGCAATAAGGGACTGGAAGTCTGTGGGTGCAGACATTCGGGATGAATACAGGGTGCATCTAGATCGAGGATTGCTAAGTGAGCTAATTTCGTCGATTCCTTCAGAGCTCACGCTTCATGCCAGGGACCCCGAAAAGTCCGTCAGGATCGGAGGACGCTCTACCATATTCGTACCAATGGCTGGAGCACCGTACATACGAGATCTGGAAGATCGTCGTAGAAATCCAACGCTGGATGATCTTGCCATGTTGCACAGGCTTGCTCATCTCTCTCCGGCGATTCACTCGACTTCGCATCACATTGTGGAGCCGATGGATCACCCCGTTTCACACCGTCATCTTCGCATTGCATACTCGTCGATGAAAAACTCCGACAAATCAATTATGGGAATGACGACTTCTCCCAGAAACGCTGCAGATGTATTGGAGATGTGCGCTATTTTGTTTGGCGAGGAGTTCATGGAATCACATCCCGTTGTAGTCGGCAACTGCAATGGAAACTCCCCCTTGTTGTGGGATGAGACAATGTTGGGGGCGCTGCGAGAATTTTGTAAGCGTAATCAGCCCATACTTTGCTCACCATTTGTCTTAGGTGGTGCCAATACCCCAGCTTCTACTGCACCCGCTGTGGCACAGCTTAATGCAGAAGCTTTGTCTGCACTCGCGTATACGCAAGTTGTAAGAAAGGGTTGCCCGGCGATTTATGGGCATTACCTCTCTACCGTATCGATGGCCTCAGGTGCGCCTATGGCCGGTACTCCTGAGATCAGTCTGATGAATTTCATGATCGGTCAGATGGCACGTTTCTACAATCTGCCCTGGCGAACTTCAAACACATTAGGTGGTTCAAAGACATTAGATGCACAAGCAGGTTATGAGAGTGCATCGACAATGATGGCAGTCCTACTTTCTGGTGGAAACTATCTGTGGCACTCAGCGGGATGGAACGAAGCAGGGATGCATTGTTCAGTGGCGAAGTTCATTGTTGATGCTGAGCAGTGTGCTATGGGATACCGAATGGCAGAAGGAATTCGCTGGGATGATTTTGAGGAAGCCATAGCAGCTGTTTCGGACATCGGTCCTGGAGGGCATTACTTAGGTCACCCGCACACCTTATTGAACTTTCAGCGGGGATTCTTCATGCCTAAGCAGTTTGACAACAATACCTACGAGCAGTGGGAAGCAGATGGGGCAGCCACCATTACTGAACGTGCTCTGCAGACTGCGAAAGAGATGCTCAAATCCTATGAATTGCCACCACTGGATGAATCTTTGGATGAAGCATTACTGGACTACATTGCCCGTCGGGAAAGGGAGATTCCAGCATCCGACGAACTGAACTGGACACATTAACCGTCTTCGGTTGAAGTTGTTCTCCACTATCAATGTCGTTCAGCGACTCAGCAATTTAAGTAATTAACGGTCTTTTTATGCAAGTCAGTCGCCTGCCATTTGATCCTGGGCCAGCCGGGTGGGCAAGCATTGTAGCCCGCGGGCCGACTTACCCGAAACTGGAAGAAAACATAGCGGTTGATTTTGCAGTAATTGGGGCTGGATTTGCCGGTTTATCTGCCGCCAGACGCCTACGACAGTTGGAACCGAAGAGCAAAATTGCGATTTTTGAAGCAAGAGAAATTTGTGAAGGTTCCTCAGGACGTAATTCCGGCTTTATGATTGATTTGCCTCATAACCTGGGTTCGAAAGATTATGTTGGACAAATTGAAATTGATCGACAACAAACAGCACTGAATCGCGAAGCCATTCAGTTTGCTCGGGAAGCTGCTGAAGAATACCTTCTAACAGAAGAGGCTTTTAGTATTGCCGGAAAAATAAACGCGGCAGCTACTGAAACGGGGCTGAAACACAATTCAGATTATGCAGCGCATCTGTCGAAACTGAACGAGCCTTGCGAAATTCTTGACGAAAAACAGATGTATGAAGTTTGCGGGTCACGTTACTATCTTGGTGGGCTTGCAACTCCAGGCAACGGTCTGATAAAACCGGGACTGTATGTTCGCGGTATCGCGAAGGGTGTCAATCAAAGTGAGGTTCAAATCTTCGAAAAATCTCCGATCTTAAGCCTAAAAAAAATTGGAAACGCCTGGAAGTTAAAGACACCAGAGGGTGCTGTTGAGGCAAAAATCGTTGTCTTGGCAGTGAATGGTCACATTGAGAGTTTTGGTTTTTTTCCTCATCGTTTGATGCACATTTATCTTTATGCTTCGATTACAAGGGAATTGACCAGCGACGAGATTAAAACACTGAGTGGAGAGCCAGCCTGGGGATTTACTCCTGCGGATTCCTTGGGTTCGACTGTACGACGAATATCGGGGACAGGGGGAGATCGCATTGTGATGAGAAACGGTGTCAGCTGGGCGCCAAAGAGAGCCGTACCTATTTCACGACTGGAAAGGGCAAAGCGATCCCATATTCGATCATTTAAGCAGAGATTTCCTAACTTGGCAAACGTGAATATGGAATACAGTTGGGGAGGTTTGCTGTGTCTTAGTCGAAATGCTGTGCCCGTGTTTGGTGAACTTGATACGGGTCTTTATTCTGCTTGTTGCCAAAATGGTCTTGGTACGGTGCAGGGTACATTACACGGAAAATTGGTTGCCGAGTTTATTTGTGGACATCAATCAAATTCAGTCAATCATGTCCTTAAGCTCCCTAAGCCAGTTAAACTGCCACCTGAACCATTTTGTACGATAGGGGCCGAAGTTGTTACACGATGGGGTGAATTCAAAGCGGGCAGAGAACGGTAAAATTATTCAACTATAAATTTTTCAATTAGAAAATTTTTTACCAAATTGACACAAGTTTTGAACAATCAGAGCATATTGCTGAGCTCAAGCGGTGTGTTCAGACTTTGTCTGTGTCTTGCACTCTCTTTGGTTATCGGTCGCGTATCTGCAGACACCTGGCAGGGACTCAATGTCGAGCCAAAAAATCGATGCTCACCATATAGTTCCAAGGATTACACCTATCCTCAAGCTGTAGAACCCGAAATTATTCGTCTGATTGGGAAAATTTACAGCCCTTATACAGGGCGATGTTTTGCCAGCCGTTACGAAACCGATATTGAGCACATTGTTGCTCGGAGTGAAGCGCATGACAGCGGTTTGTGTGCGGCTAGTTTAGCTGTTCGCAAGAAGTTTGCTTCCGATCTGTTGAACCTCACCCTTGCTAGCCCCTATGTCAATCGTAATCAGAAATCTCATTATGATGCCGCAGAGTGGGTGCCGGACTTGAATCAGTGCTGGTTTACAGACCGAGTCATTGCAGTTAAGCGAAAGTATGGCCTAAGTGTTGATCAGCGTGAGGCTGCTGCTCTACAGACCATCTTGTCGCGTTGCGACTCATTCGAAATGATTGTGCTCGAATGTTCCGGTATGACCGAAGTATCACCGACTCAACCCACGCAACAGCAATCAACGTCAGATCCTTTAGCGGCGTGGGATGATAACAAAAACGGTCGTATCACTTGCAAGGAAGCCTTGCGACACGGCATTGCACCTGTTTACAGAGACCATCCCGCATATCCGTTCATGAGAGACGCTGATGGTGACGGTGTTGTCTGCGAATAGTCCCGATTAAGAGATAGCGACTTCTCTCGTCCAGTTATGAGTGTCTTCGACCTCGCCTCGCTGAATTCCCAAGATTAACTTATAAAGTTTTTGACTGAGTGGCCCAATCTCGCCATTTCCAATTTCATACTGCTGACCGCGATAGCCGATGCTGCCAACAGCATTGACCACAACTGCCGTCCCACAACCAAACGCTTCCTGAAGTGTTTCATTTTTGATTCCGTCAATCACTTCATTGATATCAATCATTCTTTCTTCGCACTCAATGCCCATGTCGCGCGTCAACTGAATCACACTGTCTCGAGTAACGCCTGGCAAAATAGTACCTCTCAACGGTGGGGTAACCAGTTTGCCGTCAAGTACGAAGCAGATGTTCATCTGACCGACTTCTTCGATGTACCGGTGCTCAACTCCGTCTAACCACAAAATCTGGGCGTAGCCCTCATCTCGTCCTTGGCTTGAAGCCAAAAAGGTTGCGGCGTAGTTTCCTCCAACTTTGGTAGAACCAGTACCACCTTGAATCGCGCGGGTGTACTTTTCTTCAGCTTTGAGTGCAACTGCGGGTGAGCCCGCACCAAAGTAACCGCGTACAGGGGAGGTGATGATCAGAAACCGGTATCGATTTGCAGGTCGAACATCCAGACTGCCTTCATCGGCGAAAAGTACGGGTCGAACGTAAAGTGCCTGACCTTCATAGGGTGGTACCCATTGATGATCAACTCGAACCAACTCCTCGATAGCACTCAGAAATGTTTCAATTTCGATTGGTGGTATGCACATTCTGATGCATGAGTCGGTCAGTCGCTTGTGATTCATATCCGGACGGAATAGCCGAATTTTGCCATCTACTCCGCGGTACGCCTTCATTCCTTCGAATATTGTCTGACCATAGTGAAGTGACGCGGATACCGGATGAACTTCGATCAATCCAAATGACTCGATTCTACGATTCTGCCATTGACCATCGATGTACTCCATGGCAAACATATGGTCGCTGAACTGGGATCCAAATTGTAGATTTTTGAAATCGATTTCTGATATTCGGCTATGTTTGGTTCTGTTGATTCTTATCTGGGTAACCATTGAATTTGTAGATTTTTTCTAAATGTTTGACGATTCAGCTTTTGAATCGCATTGAGGGTATTTAACCTGAAGTGAATGAGTTACATCAAGTCAATTTGTCGAACAGAACGTTAAATTATGTTTCGGTCCACTTCAAAGCTATCACGCGGGCACACTTGATACAGTAGGCGAAGTGATATTCGAACAGTCGCATATAAACTGATTTGTGGCAATTCGACAATGGTACGGTCAAGTGGTTCAAGCGTGCGTGTGTTCGTGGAGATTATACGTACAGCACACTATCGAGACAGTTGTGAGAACGTAGCCAGTGGCACAATATCAAAGGGCGGATGCTTGAAGCTCAAGCCCACAAGAAACTGCTGGAAACTGGCAAGCGAGGTATCGATTCAGTTGTCGGCTGTGCTATTCACGACCTATAAGGTTTTCTACCCTTGTAGATAGTTCAATCAGATTGCTGGTAGAAATTCTTGACGGTATCATGCGCCACTTGTTGCAAAAATAATCTCGTTTCGGCATTGATCGCGCCAAAAAAATCGTATTGGTTGCCGACCGGAGACTGGCTGTACAAGCTCGCAAACACCGTGGCTGCGCTAAGGTAGGTGCCGAGTAAAGATGGATGCGAACCGTCATACGCGTCGTGTAGTTGAAGATTTGGACGACGACGGTACGACTCCTCAAATGCGAGACCCACTGGAATAATCAAAGCGTCAACTTTATTCCCCATGTCTAGATACAGTGATTCGATATCTCGAATCAGGCCATTTCGTTGATGCTTGTGAGGAAACACGTAAGCTGGAGTCATATACAGTGCCACTTCGCCATCTCGGTTACGGATGGATTTCGCATGCTGTTCAACAGCATTTTCAAATTGTGCACGATTTTCCTCGGTTAATGCCGCAGAACTATGTCCTTGCAGAATTACCACCTGAAACGGTTCGTCAATTCCTAGTTGACCGGGTTTAAGGTAATTTGCCACATCGTGATGGTTAAGTCTCGCACCGTTTATCGTGGCGGATTTAAAATTTGTGTCATTGCGGTCGTGTAGTTTCGCAGAAATTACCATTTGCTGCAGATGGTCGTGAAGACTGTTGTTGTAGTACAGATAACTGTTTCCGACAAATAGCAGGTGTGAAGGATTGGTGGCGGTCAATAACTTGACCGATGGTGCTTCGCTCGCGAGAGAGGTCCCCGATAATCCGACAATTGTGAAGAACAGTAAATAAACAATCTTCATTATTGTGATTTTCAGATTAATTCTGCAAAGGGTCATTTTGCTTTTTCGGCTTTACATGCTTGTGTCGCTTCCAATTTTATTTGCATGATGTTTATCGTCTCAATTCGATTTGTCCGTAGCTGTAGCTGACGATTCTCGAAGAGGTGGTTGGTCTGGGAGGAGTTGCCGGGTTCAGCCTTACGAAAAAATCCGGTTCCAAGCACAATGAAATTATGGCAAACAACAACACCGATGACTTTCATTCAAGTAGTTTACCACTACAAGACAACGTTGCAGACAGATGCCTTCACAGGCGGTCAAAACACTTGCTCAAATGACGAAAATCTCACCCATTCCGTAAATATTGAGATCGCCCACAAATCGTTTTCGAGGAGAACAGGAGAGAAGGGTTTGATTGGTTGTTTCGTAACGACCTTCCATGTATGAACAAAAGATATTCCAATATGTGTTGTCTTTACACACCTGTTCAAAGAACGAATCAACTGATAAGCTTGGTTCGGATGCGCAAATGATTGTACCGCGCCGCATATGAGTGCCAGGCAGGTTCGCCTGACCGCCAAGTAACAGTACAGTTCCACTAATCATACTGGAGCAGGCACCAATACCAACATCACCGTAGACTGTGATAACACCTCGTCTCATCCGATTTCCCAATCGAGACCCGGTGTTGCCTTTAACGACAATCCACCCCTCATTCATACCAATTTTTTCACCTGTTAAGTTCGCTCCAAGCCCGTTTCCTGCGTCTGCGTCAATCACTAGTTGGCCACCATTTATGCCGCAGCCTGAAAAATCACCAACCGAACCTTCAACATGAACACTTCCTCCTCGCAGAGACTGTGCTGTAAACGAGCCAGCGTTGCCAATAACCTTAATCGTTCCGCGTTTCCAACCTGTACCGATTCCTTCTAACTTGGCATTTGAATTTTCGATCACAATGTTATGGTGATCTTTTCCTGAAACTTTGAAAATGTCTCCAATCCGTAGCGCATCGGGTCGACCTGATATTGAAACCTGCGCAGCCTTTTTTGATGACATTCTCGAATCGACAATATTTTTCAAGAATCTCATGTCAACTGGAAAGTCCAGTGCTTCCCTGCGAGTGAATGTTAGTGGTTTCATAGAATTCATTACTTGGGGTCTGCTATCTGTACGGTAGCTTCAATTTCACTTCATTTTGTTGACTTCAACTTGCCGATTAAACGCAGTCAATCAAGGAGTGCAGGTGAAAATGATAGGGTCCGAGTTTACCGCCAAAATTTGAAGCGGTAATCTCCAGAATACCTTTGGACCAGTCTCCCGAACAGGCAGCAACAATCCCTTCGCGCATCGAATCACCGACGGCGGATTCATTCAATCCATCAATAACTATCTCCAATACAGCATTTGCGCCATCGGGCAAATTGGTTGGCACCAGTCCTCGAAGTGTCGGGCAGTAAGCGTCGTTTGTGGATGCAATGAGTCCACGGTATTTTGAACCAACTTTGGAACCCGAACGTACCACACCACCAGGAAAAGGTGTAATCGTATTGGCGACTTTTTCGATTGCTGCAACGGCAGATTCTGCTGCACTCAGCGCGCTGTCAATGTCTTTTGCAACAATCAGAAAATTTCCACCACCTACAGAATCAATCCAGTGTGTCACGTCTTCGCAGACAAACTCGCCATCCATAACAGGAATACGCCAGTACCGCTTGTTTCCGAGCTTTTTGGAGATCTGATAACCGTCACCAAAGTACCGAATGGCCTTTCCCAATGGAACTGGTTTGCCTTCATCCATGCCAGAAAATACCGCGCTGGTTGGTGAAGTCAATAGACATTGACCGACTCTGTCTCTTAATTGGACCTCCAACTGATCGCCCGACATTGCAAAGAACAAAATAGCAGCGCCTTCACGTCCATCTGGAGTTTGCGAAGGTTTCAGCCATAGCTCAACCCCCGCTTCAACCTTGCAGGCAATGACCGATGTCGCAAAACCAGTAACCGAGTTGACGGCATGGTTCAACCAAACTCTGTTTCGCGCAGTTACCACAATTCGAGTTGCTTTCATCGGAAATGCCTCAGCAAAAGTTTTCCGAATCAGTATGCCATTGAGTGTGATGCTGGGATGACTCATGCCTGCCTAATAGTAAACGACATCTGATCCTATCGCATTGGCCATTTCATCGTCGCTGATTTTGAAATTGCTCAATCGTGCGGTTCTGGACTTCTCAAAGTGTGGTTTCAATTCCTTTTCAATTCCTGAATGGAAATCGACACTTTGACGAAGGGTACGTCCTCTCGGCAAATGAATTATTTCACCATCCCTGACAACGGTTTGACCGCCTTTAATGACGAGTACTGGATGTCGAAAAACGGTATCCCAGTTTTCATCAGGGCGATATAGAACAACGTCAGCGACGGCACCTGCTCCAAGATGTCCACGGTCTTTCAGTCCAAGTGACCGGGCAGGACCGGCACGAGTTAGAACAGCAATCTCATAAAGCGAGTATTCGCGCGTAATGTCTTTGATTGCGCTCATTTCCACCGCACCACGATGAATGGTTAACAGCATGTCGTTTCGAAAGCTTCGATCCATCAGTAATCGAATAAGGTGGGGATAGGTTGTAAAGGATGCTCCATTCGGATGATCGGTGGTAAGAAATACCTGCCATGGATTGTCAATTGTTAGAAATAGCTCAAGTCCGATTGCCCACTGCAGAGCATTGACAAAATTCTTTGACCGATATTTGAACGGGACGACACCACACCCTGCTTCACACTCAATATCCATAAAGGTAGACTTGTTAGGTGATGCCAAATCTTTGGTTCTAAATTGTGCCATCGTGTCGGCAGATATCGTTACTGTTTGTCCAAACATTACGTGTCCGACATCAACCGAGACGCCAGGGTCGTTGTTTACCGCTTGAGCAATTTCCAACGCTTCGGAGGAAAACTTTCGCTTGCCTTGAGCGCCGTAACTGTGAAACTGGACATGCGCCAAATGAATCGGTTTGCCATCAGCGGCATTAATTGTGCTTAACGTTGATTCAATGTTTCCAGGTATTCCCAGATTGCTGCAATGGGTATGTAAAGGATGCGACAATCCAATATCCGAAATTGCTGTGGTCAGGGAACGTACAATTTGACCGGGAGTGATACCAAACTGCGAATGGGGTTCATCAACATCCAACTTTCGCTGATTGAATTTGAAAGCACTGATCCCACCGGGATTGACTGCTTTGATCGCAATGCATTGGGTCGCATCCAACATCCATGCAACGTAGTCGCGCAACTTCTGTGGTTCAGCTTTTTCTGCCAACAGTTTCAAAAAATAGTCATCATTTCCCAATACCACATAACCACCGGTATCAAGGAGTGGGGTATCCGCCATTTCCAGATGTGCTTGACGGGCGTTTGATGGCACAACAGCGGGCTCAAAGCACAGTGTGTATCCAAGTTTGGCATATTCTTTGCCAGTGATAAGAGTTGATGGTACGGCATGATTACATTCTGAATGATGAGCATCAAGTGTATTCAAACGTTCAAGCTCAGAATAGTCCGCCATCATCATTCGCGCGATGTTCGCTTTCCCGCCACCAATGTGAGAGTGAATGTCAATGCCACCTGCCATGACTATCATGCCGTGCGCAGCAATGACACGATCTATGTGCTGATCGGCTGTAGGGCAGGGCACTAGTCGATCATTATCGATATAGAGGTCTCGAATCTCACCGTCGATGCCATTGGTTGGATCGTAGATATAACCGCCTTTGATTACTGTCAACATTTGAGTTGCGAAAGGATCTCTTCTAGCGTTTCAGCACCAGAATAACTGTCGTTCATGTGAAGATTTTTAAGATAGTGCGCTAGTGTCAAGTCGGTTCGAAAAAGGTGTGCATCGTGATCGAGTCCAGGGATCGCGATGGGAATAAACACATCCGAATCTTCAGAATCTTTACTGGAAAGCGAAATTTTTTTCATGGAGCAATCCAGGATTTCGGCCGATTGATCCAATCCTCCGACCCAAATGACAAGATCGGTGTCCCCGCGATTCAAAATCGAATCCCAGGCGTAGTAATCTGGATGATGTTCCGCGTTACCACTTCTGAAGCTAAGAGGCAGCGGCTTACCGTATCTCCATGTCGAAACGGCGTTGGCAGTGGAGGTTGATGGGGTAGTTGTCAGCATTAGACCGGCTGCACGACGCGACTGGTTGATTACATCAATCAACCGAAAGATAGAGTCTACTACCAGGTCACCTAACGGAAATGAAAATTCTTCTGCTGCCCAGACAAACACAGCGTATTTCGACTGCTCAAGGTCCTGGACAAACGATTGAATTGCAGAGTTTGGGAAACTGTAAGTGATTGGTGCACGATCTTTTCTTTTTTCCAACTGGTTCTGAATGACTGAAATTGCATGTCCTGCTTGTTGCAAATCACACTCGATGCTAGCACTAACATCAATCTTGTCCAGAATCGTTGCAATTTCCTCACATGGCTCTCCAATGACGGCAATCTTTCGAGGTCTCTTAAACCGAGAATTGTCTGGTTTTAAGAAATCAAGAATCTCTATTAGACGTGGGAAATTATTTGGAATTTGTGGGCCAATCAGCACCAGAATGTCAGCTCTGTTTCGCGTTTCAGATAGAGTGGTGAAGTATCCACCATTGGTCTGAATGTGGCTCGCGTTAATTCCAAATGCGCGATTTGAATATTGATCAATTGTGGCGTGCAAGTACTCAGCCAGGTTCAGTGCACTTCGTGTTCCAGCCACATCAGTCATCAACCCTGTGATGAGAGGTAGTCTTGCGTTTGAGATTAGATTTACTGCAGCCTGAATAGCCGTCTTTCGAGTCACGAACTTTCCGTTGACCCGGGGTTTCAGAGGAGTGCGCCTACTCGCTTCAAGAAAATTTGCTTTCGATAGCGCGCAATCGGATGAATTGATTTGAAATGAATTGCCTTCATTTTGTACGCTTAAGTCATCGCAGAGCAGCCCGCAGAAAGGACACACGACATCAAGGAAACTGTACATTTTCTGATCAGTCATGATTAGCTGTACTGCGTCGAGGTTCTGCAGACTGACATCAGCAGGTAAATCAATTGACTGAACATGTTTCGTGTAGAAGAACTTTCCAAATTAAGTTTAGAACATAAAATCAGATAGATATCACAATCGATCCTTAGGTCAACTCATCGCTCAAGACACTGGTACTGTGAAACTATTACCGCGTTACGGCTCAATTTATAATGCAACTCAAACCCAATAAAGGCCGCCATTTTATCGATGAAGAGTATTAAGATTACTGCACCAGCGAGACTGCACCTGGGGTTTGTTGGACTTGAAGGACAGTCAGCTAAGATTCATGGTGCTCTCGGATTGGCGATTGACCAGCCTGCCACTGTGCTGGAAGCGCACCACTATCCTAAGTGGAAAATTTCGGGCATCGCTCTGAATAAAGCTGTGAAATATATGAACGCTGTAAGAGCGGCTTTTGCCCTGAGACAGCCTATTTACATAAACTCAATTCAGAGTATTCCAGAGCACATCGGGCTCGGTTCAGGAACCCAGTTGGCATTGTCGGTTGCCTCAGTCTGTATGCAACTAAATGGTCATGATGTTTCACCAGAAAAGATTTCCGGATTGCTAGGTCGAGGTACCCGGTCGGGTATCGGGACAGCGGCATTTTCCAAAGGTGGTTTTCTGGTCGACTGCCAGGCAGAAAAAACCCGATATGCAAGAGCAATTTCCAAACGAATTGAGTTTCCAGTTGGATGGCGAATTATCCTGATCATTGATGAGACATACCAAGGTATACATGATGAATCGGAAGTCAATGCATTCGAAAACTTAGGTGGCTTTTCTACAAAACTAAGTACCGATTTGAAAGACGTATTACTGAATCAGGTTGTGCCGGCCTTGGAAGCTCAAGATATCACCGCATTTGGCAGTGGAATCTCGTTGATTCAGAAACAGGTTGGCGATTTCTTCAAGCCAGTTCAGGGCGGTAGATTCTTGAGTGAGCAAGTGGCAGAGATTCTGGAATATGCAGAACGAAACGGTGCTGCCGGAATTGGTCAAAGTTCGTGGGGACCCACTGGATTCATCATTATTGACGGCACAGCGGCCGCCCTTCGAATGAAATCCAATTTGGAGAAGCTGTCGCGTCAGAGTGATGTACGATTTGAAATATGTGCTGCGCGGAATTCTGGAGCAACGTTTGAGGCGGAACTTCTGGACGTTCTGGCTCATCATGCCATGACCGGGAATTGAAGTGAGCACAGGAGGAGTTATGTCAAGACGCAGGATAATGCACATGATTACACCATCTGACAGTGTAAGTCCCTTTGATGTCAACATGGCTGTGGATGCAGGTTATGAGGTCATTGTTCCACACTGTGGAGTCGGTGAATCAAGTGTAGCGGATTTTGTTCAGGATGCAATTTTTTCGCGACCACCAAAGAGTGCACCAACATCCGGGATGTTTATCGGAGGAAGCGATGTTAATCGTGCTTCCGAGATGCTGCAAATTGCAAAAAGTGCAATGGTGCCTCCCTTTGAGGTGTCTGTGTTGGCAGACCCCAACGGTGCTTTTACAACTTCGGCCGCCTTAGTTGCAGTTATTGAAAGGTGTTTGAATGAACATGCTTCTGAAAACCTGAAAGGCATCAATTTGAAGATCTTTGGAGGTGGTCCTGTCGGATTGTCGACTGCAGTTCTTGCAAAAGAACGCGGTGCTTCTGTAAGCCTCATCAGACTGACAGCGAGTGCAGATGATGGAGTTATGAGTGATTTTGCGGCACGATTTGGCGTTGACATTGACTCACGGCGGGCAGTCGAACAATCAGAAAGAGTTGCAGAAGCTACTGATGCTCAAGTGATCGTAACCACTGCAAAGGCAGGTATACAGGTTTTAGGTCAAGAAGCCTTGGATCAGGCAAGCGACCTGCTGATTGCTGCAGACGTGAATGCGGTACCACCGACTGGAATTGAAGGGGTTGAGGTGATGCACAATGGAGATGACGTCGTCTGCAAGTGGGGCTCTTTCAAGTCAATTGGTGCCTTGGGTATTGGACGCGTCAAGTACAAAACACAGTTGGAAATGTTGAAGTCAATGCTGAATTCGGAAGATTCACTGGTGTTGGGTCTGTCAGATGCCTATACCGAAGCCGCGCGTCACGCGTGAGGTGCAGGATTGTCTCCTAATCGGATTGACGGTTCGCTCTCTGGTCGCTTCAGCCTATAAAGCTGGAATCAGCGCTTATGCACTGGATTTGTTTAGCGATCTGGACACCCGAGACAAGTCAGTAAAGTCGCTCACTGTCGAATACGATGGACGCGGATTTGAATCAGAGTCTCTCTTTGCGCGCATCGAACAGTTAGACCCCAATGCGATACTTCCAGTCGTGTACGCCGGCGGATTTGAACACAACCCAAGCCAGATTGAGCGAATTGCTGAGAGCCGACAAGTATTAGGAAACTCGGCATCGGTACTGGCCGAACTCAAGAGCCCTAGACATTTCTCAAACACAGTTAGTGAGTTGGGAATTCCCGCGCCTCGAACTCGTTTTGATCGTCCGGAAAGTTCAAGCGCTTGGCTCTACAAAAGTGCAGGCGGCTCTGGAGGCCTACAGGTAAGGCGGGCAACAGAAATCGATTCTGAGTGCCTCGCAGATAATTATTATCAGGAATTCAAGAGTGGGCAGATCGTAACAGCAACTGTACTTTGTACTGACAAGCACACTCAAATCGTGGGATATTCTGAGCAGTGGTGTGCTGAGCCACATGCAGACGGTGAGTTTATTTATGGTGGAGCCGTAGCACTTAGCTCTAGCTCACTTAAATCGAAAATTAGAAACTCAATTGAAATTGCTGCAGCTTTACTGGCCAAACGCTATAAATTTCGAGGACTAATTTCTCTCGATACCATCGTTCAGGATAATTACTGGTGGCTACTAGAAGTGAATCCGCGCCCTGGAGCCACCTTCGAGTTGCACGAAGGTTCTGAGTCATTTCTGGATGCGCATTGTCTTGCATTTTGTGATCAAAGTCCGATTTTGAAGTCAGTCACAAAAATGGGTGAATTTACTGCTCACTCAGTCATCTATGCCTCAAATGTATTCACTTTGTCTTCAGATTGGAAATGGCCGGCGTGGGTTCGGGATCAGGCTGCGTCGGGAGAGTCATTTGAACCAGGCGACCCGGTCTGTACTGCTTATGCTACAGCTGAAAGCCCCGAAATTGCAAGACAAATTGTTGAAGATAGACATCATCATATAGTTGAAATTGTTGGTAAATTGCGGGAAATCTAAGGAATGAAGAATAGACGGTACAACTGGCCTAGTGTCAATCAATTGTCGGTACCTTTGGTTGATCAATTAGTTGCCGATGCTTCAGATTTGGAAATTCTGGTTAGTCGAAGTAACAACGGCAGTCGAATTATTGATGCTGGCCTCAAATCTCCAGGCTCTGTCGAGGCAGGATGCCGAATTGCTGAAATTTGTATGGCTGATCTAGGGCATGTAACGATTGTTCCGTCAGTTAGCACACATATGAACTTTCGTGTCGTACAAGTCGAAACCGTACAACCGGTGTTGAGTTGTCTGGGTAGTCAATACGCCGGTTGGAGTCTGAAATACGACGCTGAAAAAAGGTTTCGAGCCTTGGGTTCGGGGCCTGCTCGTGCACTGGCGGTCAAGGAACCACTATTTGAAGAATTAGGCTATCGTGATGAATTTGATAAAACTTGCTTGATAATTGAAACGTCAGATTTACCACCGAATGGTCTACTGGACAAAGTCAGTCACGAGTGTAATGTTTCTCCCGGTAGTCTGACAGTGATTTTGACTCCGACCGGCAGTTTGGCTGGTGTAACTCAGATAGCAGCGAGGGTGGTAGAGGTGGCTCTTCATAAAGCTCATGAAATGAAGTTTGAGCTTGATTCCATTTTGAGTGCTGAAGGGTCAACACCATTGCCGCCTCCAACAGATGATGATCTGCTGGCTATGGGCCGTACAAATGACACGATTCTGTTTGGAGGGTCGGTCTCGATACGAGTCAATTGTGGGGATGATGCAGCATGTCAACTGGCTGAAACGATGCCGAGCTGCAATTCCAGAGATTACGGCAAACCCTTTGCTCAAGTCTTCAAAGACTACAACTATGATTTTTTTGAAATAGACCCGATGCTGTTCAGTCCAGCGCAGGTGACCGTCCATGAAATTTCCACAGGGCATACTTTCACCGGTGGTGCCTTGGACTACGGACTTCTCTACAAATCGTTCTTTGGTTGATGTCTGAAATTCGAATTGTTGTTTTTACCGACACCAAGGGATGGCACGAAAAACAACTTGAAAGTGCTTTTTGGGGTGCTGGTGTAAATCCACATTTTGTTTCGCTATCTCAGTGTAGGTTTACTGATCATACCGATTTCGGTGGGTTGACTATACCTGGCTTAAAGAATGCATTGCCACAGGGAGTTTTCGTAAGAAGTGTCTCAGCCGGCACCTTCGAACAGGTAACTTTGAGGCTTGGGTTTCTTCATGCTTTGGCGGCAATGTCTGTATCGGTGATGAATTCTGCCAGCGTGATCGAAAGAACAGTTGACAAGAGCATGACCAGCCATCTCCTGCAAAAAGAACAGGTTGCAACGGTGCCTTCGTGGACTTGCGAGTCTAGAGAATCTGCTACGAAACAGCTTGAAATGCTACTGTCTGAGGGCAAAAAAGTGGTTCTCAAGCCACTATTTGGTTCAAGGGGGAGAGGGTTGAGACTAATTGAGTCGACCGAAGACCTACCTGAGACGGAAGAAGTTAATCATGTTTACTATCTTCAGGAATACATTCCGTCAAAAGACAGTTATTGGCGAGATTGGCGGGTTATGGTTGTCGACGGAAGGGCAATTTGTGCAATGGAGCGCCGATCTGATAAATGGATAACAAATCGAGCTCAAGGGGCTCAGTGTTTGCCTGTGAAGCTGGGTTTTGAACCACAGCGATTGGCTGAGCGCGCTGCTGATGCAGTTGGTGCAGATTATGCTGGTGTCGATTTGATTTGTTCTAAGGAAGGCAAGTGGTTGGTACTTGAGGTCAATGGTGTGCCAGCCTGGCAGGGTTTACAGGCGGTTTCAGAGGTGAATATTGCAAGCCAGTTTGCTGGCAAATTGTTGAAGATGACTTCCCTTGGTAATTTCTCAACTTAAGACTTGTCTTGTTGAGAAATCTTCAGATAAATTCGATTTGATTCAGTCTGTTCAGCCTGAGGCGATCACTTCGGGATGATTTAGAGTGTCTGATTCAGATTACTGTCAGTAATGGTTTGATGCGTTCGACTACCCAGAATGAAGAGATCAATAGGCAAGGTACAGCCACGGCCCACTTCGTGAGGTACTTCAAATCGAGGTTTTTCACTTGCGCTTTCAACCGGCCTATCAACATCAACAACACCCATATCACCAGCACAATCGCAACTTGGCCAATTTCAACTCCAATATTGAATGACACCAAAGATTTCCACAAATGAGCGCCATCAGGAAGTAGTATTTCGTGCAGAACAAACGAAAATCCAAGTCCATGCAACAACCCAATGGCCAGTGTGACGATAAAAGACGCATGACGGTCGATTGACGGAGTTGAGGTGCGAAGAGCAATCAATGCGACGTAAATGATTGAAACAGCAATGCAAAGCTCTACAGCCGGTACAAACCAGGCACCTTGTGGAACGAACCCCCAAAATCCAGCAATTAGAGTTATTGTGTGTCCAATCGTAAATCCTGTAACACGCCACAAAAGATTAATGAGATGAGCTGCTCCAATCGTGAGACAGACAACAAATAAAACATGGTCGAGTCCAATAAGAATGTGAACGATGCCTGCGACCACAAAAGATAATGCTGCATCAAACCATGAGTTCGAAATTTCGACCGGCTCGTGAAGCAACCCGGTAACACGGAATATTTGGGCACTGCCCGGGTAATGATCAACAATCAGATTAGCAGTGCCATCCACACTCGGTAAATCAGGGTTAAACGTACTCCGTATTGAATATGTATCGATAGATCTGTCAAATTTGAATCTTAAAAGCAAATCCGTTACGGTATCCCCGACATAAATTTCCTCATACGGATAGTTGATTACATCACCTTCCAATGCGGACTGCGCCTCCGAAACCGATGCAAATGGCGGTTGAAGCAATGCCTCATGAACCCTGACGGCGATGATCTCATGTTTTATTGGATTGCCTTCCACAGAGAATTCCAGTCCTCTAGCTGCAATCGCCGCAAACCCGAAAGGGTCAGTTCGCACTTTGTCTAGATCGAGATTATGTAGTACTACGCCGCCTTCAGTTTCGTTGTAGGTAAAGGGTGCGGGTATAGCCCTTTCGGAGTCGGTGGAATCAATGAACAGTTCCGCTAGAAAATAGGGTGTTGGCATTCGTACATACACATCCATTCCGGAATTGGTATGAACGACATGAATGGTTCTAATATTGACATCCAGATTGAAGTGGGCAAATGCTGCATTACAACCTAATGCAAGAATCAAGACGGTAAAAATTCGCAAAGTGATCGAGTTCTTCATCAGTCGCTCATGAATTGGGCGTTTGGCATTATGCACCAATTGCAGAGAAAGGGGAAAAACCTGCCTGGAAGTAGGTAGTTTCTTCCAGGCATTACAGTTCTGCAAACTTACCCGTCTTGTGGAACAGCTATATTGTGTGAGCGGAAATACATGCGTGGGCATTCATGTCAGAAATATCAGCAGCACTGATCTGAATTGTTGGGCCAATAAGTATGGTGTGTGTGGGTTTGAGTCCGCTCCATCGCACCTAGTAAGGTAGATGTATAGAATGTTGTCTCAGGAACCAAATTTTGGTGTGGAATGCCAACTTTGGCGCTCGTCGCAGCCATTACATCGTCGGCCTGTTGGTAATCCAGAATGTGTCTGGATCCGTCAACAGGGACAAATACGATGTCAACCTGTCCAATTTTGTCGAGGACTTCTTGTGGTGGATACGGTCAGTTGTCGCCCCACTTTAGCATGTGAAGTCCACCAGTTTCAATGACATAGAGGCTATTATCCATGTGTCTGAAATTATTCGTATAGGGGTCATCACGTCCTTCAAACTGTTTCACAGCTTTGCTCCACGGCACAATGCCGGTAAATTTCAAAATTGTCAAAAGCTACTCTCCATTTTTAACTGTTGAAAATTGCAGAATTTATTCCAATCCAACTCAATTTGGTTGAATTGGTATTGTTGCGGAAGAATAGGTACATTGAATGACTCTCATTTTTTGAACTAACCAAGATTCAAACATACTTCCCATTGAATGTTTGTAATCTCATCATCCAAATTCTGCCAGAAAAATTCGAACTATCTTCGTAAGAGAAGTGAACGAAAAAACTCCACAAAAGATTGCAGGTAGCTTCTATCGACAAGAAGATTGACCTTGTCATTCGAATGCCACCAAATAACAAGCTCATAGTCGATAAATCGAGTCTTCACCATTTGATTTTGTGAAATTCGACTGCAAAATATATCAGCGGAACAGTAGTCACCAACAATCTCCAAAATCGATTCACCTTGAATGGTAAGCATGCATTTACCGTGACTGATATCGAAAAAGTTCTTCTGATGTTCAGTAGTGAATTCGGCTGGTTGCTGTTGTTCCAATATGACGTATACCGAAAATGGATTAAATCGCAACAATTGGATGCCATTCGAAGCAGCCATCTGTCCAGGCTGGATTTCAAGGTGCGTGATTGAATGACAGATATGATCCAGTTCATTTTTACTTCTGAACTGGCCTTCAAATACGAAAACCGGGCATTCAACAACCGAAATGTCGTAGACGACCTTGTCACATTCGATGAGGTCCAAAACGGATTCACGAACCAGACTGTCAACCATTCAATCGTTCTCCTGTTTCATCGTAAAAGTTTGTGGAGCGTACCTTAACCTCGGTTGATTGACCAGCAATTGGTGAAACCACCCAAATCGTATCGTCATACCGCTGATGGCCATTACGCAGAAGACCTAGAGCGATCCACATGTTCAGAGTGGGGCTGTAAATGGAGGTCGTCAAGTGTCCGATAACTTCTTGTCGGATGCCTTTTGAATATTTTTGGGAGGCAAGTACTCCGCCTGGTGATATCGGTGAATGTTGGTTCATGGCAGTTAATCCAACCAACTGCATTCTCTCATTGCTCTTTAAGCCGGGTCTATTGAGGAGGGAACGGCCAATAAAATTCTTCTCGACAGATACCATATTTCCCAGCCCGAGGTCGTAAGGCGTTGTTCTGCCGTTGATTTCACGTCCCACGCTAATGTGACCTTTCTCAATTCGCAATACGTCCAGTGCTTCAAGACCGTAAGGTGTCAGACCGAATTCCTGACTGATGTTCATAAGTCGATCAATGAAACTGTTGGCGTATCCAGCTGGAATGTTGACTTCAAAGCTCAACTCACCAGAGTAGCTGACAGAGTAAATTCGGCAGGGCACGTCGTTTTCTATGACTCCCTCTCGAATTGAGGTAAATGGAAATTCACGTCGACCTGTTTCAAAATCAAAATTAAATTTGCTCAATACATCACGCGATCTTGGTCCTGCAATTGCAATTGCTGCCCAATGCTCGCTAACATTTGCCAGTGTCACATTCAATTCTGACCATTGAGTTTGAGCAAGTCTTGTCATCCAGCGCCATACTGCCTCTGAATTTGCTGTTGTTGCGGTCACAACATAGTGGTTATCTCCCAATCGTGCAATTGTGCCATCATCGAAAAGGATGCCATCTTCTCGAAGCATTAAGCCATAGCGAACCTTACCGACCGGCATTGCAGCAACATTGTTACAGTAGAGTCTGGAAAGAAACACTTCTGCATCGGAGCCTTTGATTTCGAATTTACCAAGCGTGGACATGTCTACGAAACCCACACTGCTGCGAACTGCACGGACTTCTCGGTTGACAGCCTGTTCCAGAGTCTCGTTTGCTTGCGGAAAATATTGGGAATAAAGCCAGTCGCCGGATGTTTGAAACACACAGTTGAATTTTTTGAATGCTTGATGTAGTGGTGTTCTACGAATGGGCTTCATGAATTCGCCAATTCTCGCTCCAGCAATTGCGGAAAATGGTACCGGTGAGTAGGGTGGGCGAAAAGTGGTGTGCCTCAGTGCTTTTTGTGATTCTCCAATGGCCGTGGAAATGCATTTAGAAGCGTTCACCCAGCTGGTTTTACCCTGATCGGTGCCCATCCCTGTCGTGGTATACCGCTTCACCAGTTCAATGTCGCGATAACCCTCTGCTACGGCCTGTGTCAGGTCATCGTGAGTCACATCATTCTGAAAATCGACAAACGCGTTGCGACTGGTAGCTGGTTGTATGCTCGTAGGAAAAGAATTCAGCTCAATTGCAGCAGGTTGTGATTCTGAATATTCTTCTGTAACTCCTATCTGAGACATGGCTAGATGGGCCTGGTACTGGCCATCTTTGAGAATGGAGTTCAATTCAAAAATTCCGCGACTTGCACCAACCGAGAGCAGTGGTCCGCGTTGATTGAGAGGAGTGGGTACCTGAATGTTTTCATCGAAACTGAGTTTGCCTTGGATGTGGGCTGCAAGATGCACAGTTGGTGTCCAACCGCCGGATACACATATAAGGTCGCAGGTGTACTGAACTGTTTCACCATTTAATGTTTTGATTGAAACTGCTCTAACTCTGTGTCGTCCGTGTACCTTGACGATCTCCTGGTCTGACTTCAAGCACTCGACAACTTCAATCCCAGCAGCATTACAGTCGGCAATTGCTGCGTCTCTTTCCGTTTCATCAGCAATCGCCATAAAAACCTTGGTTCCCGGTCTTACAGCATAACAATTGACGTACTTTCTAACTGCGCCAGCCAGCATGATGCCTGGTCGGTCATTGTTGGGAAAAGTCAAGGGTCTTTCGATTGACCCACTCGCCAATAGAATTCGATCAGCACGAATCTTCCAGAAAATGTGAGGTTCTTTATTTAGTTCCATCTGATAAGCAAGTGCCAGCCCATGATCGTAGTGTCCAAAGACCATTGTGTGGGAGAAAAGGTCAACATTAGGATTCTGTTTCAACTCTTCAACAGCCTGTGAAATCCATTGATTGGCGGAAAGTTTTCCGACGAAACCCTTTCGCCATAGCAGGCTACCTCCATAATTTGGCTCCTGTTCAACCAGTACAACGTGAATTCCTTTTCTCGAACAGGCCAGTGCAGCACTCAAACCCGCTGGTCCACTTCCAATGATCAAAATTTGGCAGTATTTGTGTCTCTTATCCGCAGTTAAAGCAAAGGTACCCGATCCATTAACTTGAACCTGTCCCATGCCGGCAAAGTTCCTGATCACTTTTTCATAAATTCGATGCCAGCCCCAATTGGGCCACAGAAAGGTTTTGTAGTAGAAGCCTGCTGTCAGTAACCGAGACCCATACGATAAAACAGCAAACGCATCAAAATTTCTGGAAGGCCAGTTATTTTGGCTTTTAACTACTAATCCTTGTGAGAGTAATACCTCGGTGGCTTTCAAGTTCGGGACAGGTCCGTCTCCCGGTGTGGAACACTCGACAATTGCGGAAGGCTCTTCGATTCCGCTCGATAGTATCCCTCGGGGGCGGTGAAGTTTTATTGATCGTCCAACCAGAAGAATGTTATTCGCCAGCAGTGCTGAGGCGACTGTATCACCAGCAAATCCAGTGAGTTTTTGGCCATCAAAAATGAACTCTAAAGGTTTTGATCGGTCAATAGCGTTCCCGAATTCTGATGAGGAAATGCGGTTAATCTGCATCACAGTTCCTAGAAGATTCCTCTTCATCGCATGCTGGCAATTCACTGAATTCGTGAGTTAGAGAGTTTCGGGTAATTGATATCCAGCGTTCGCACCCGGATCTGTGATACCAAATCTCTCGGATTTCTCCCTTGGCGTTTTCTCGCAAGTGAACTGCCTTGTGCCAGTCATCAATTGAAGTTTCGGGTGAGTGACGAAGTTCAGGGAATTTGACATCAGTACCGCCGTATTCAAACTCGCATTGATCACGTGGACCACACCAGGGACAGGGAATCAGCAGCATGAAATCAATGGAGCCAGGTGTAAGGTCCTGTGCCGCTGTCGTCAATCAGATTTCCAGTTTCAAATCGACTGAGCGAGAAAGGTACAATCAAATCTGGAGATCTATTTTGAGTTAGCAATTCAGCCATCAACCAACCGACTGCTGGGGTTGCCTTAAATCCGGAATATCCCCATCCACAATTGAGATACAGGTTTTCGATGGGGGTACTACCCAAAATTGCATTTCCATCCATCGGTATATCAGCAGTACCAGACCAATGACGCATGAGTCTGAGTCCTGACAGAAAGGGAAAGATTTGGAGTGCTCTAACAACTACATCTTCAATGCTGGAAAACGAACCTCGTTTCGCAAATGACGGATACCCATCCGTTGCACCACCCAAAATGAACTCTCCCTTGTCAGTCTGACTGATATAGCAAAGCCCTGCGTTGTAATTCACAACGACATCAAGGGCAGGTTTAACTGGTTCGGATACAAATGCCTGGACATTAACCGATTCAATCGGCAGCAACAATCCGGCAAGTCTGGCAACCTCAGAACTTGCACCGGCAACACTGATCAAAACCTTTTCACATCCGACGACACTTTGGTTCGTCCTTACCCCTGTAACTTTCCCAGCGTTGATCTCGAAACTGGTAACCGGACAGTTTTGAACGACATGAACTCCAGCTTCAACAGCAGATTTTGCAAATCCCCAGGCAACAGCATCATGTCGAACGATACCTCCTTTTTCCTGAACCAATCCGCCAACAATGGGAAAGCGCGCTGATTCACTGAGGTTGATTTGCGGTACTCGTTTCTGGAGTTGATGTCGATCAAGGATATTTGCTTCAGCACCTCGCAGGCACATGGTATTCGCGCGCAGAATGAAGTCCTCAAGTTCCCCATCAGAGTGCGCAAGATCAATGTATCCCCTGGGTGAATACATCAAGTTAAACCCAAGTTCTGACCCTAGAGTTCCCCACAGCTGCAAGGCCAGATTTTTCAGTTCAAAACTTGCATCTAGCAGATAGTCGGAGCGTACGATTGCTGTATTTCGAGCAGTGTTGCCCCCGCCTAACCATCCGGATTCCAAAACCGCTACGTTAGTTTCACCAAAGCGAGAGGAAAGATAGTGTGCGGTTGCAAGTCCGTGACCACCGCCTCCAACTATGATGATGTCGTAGTATGGTTGAAGTTCTGGAGTAGGGAGGATGTTCGGCCAAGAATTAGGCCCTAACGAATTTCGTAACAGCGAGAATCCAGAATACTTGACTTTACACGGATTCCGCACAAGAATTAAATCTTCACAGAAGGTGGTTAGGCGATGAGCCAATCATCGTCTTCAACTACCACAATGATTGATGGACCTTCGTGTTCAAGTGCGTCATTCAAGGCGCTGACAAAGTCTTCCTGATTTCGAACCAGCGATCCCGGGCATCCAAAGGCATCAGCAAGTTTAACAAAATCCGGTGCGCTAGGGTTGACACCGATTTCCGGAATCTTTCGTTTGACCATACCATCCCGAATCATAGCATAGCTGTGATTGTGCCAAATCACGATTGGAATGCAAAGAGATTCTTCGACTGCGGTGGCGACTTCGTTTACAGTAAACATAAAACCACCATCCCCAACCAGCGCCACAACAGGTGTGTCAGGTTTGGCGAGTTTCGCACCAATCGCGCCGGGTACGGCACAACCCAGCGTGCCGAAACCTGCAGGGTAAAACCAGGTGCGTGGCAATTCCACTTTCATCACTGCCGTTCCGGTGTAGACAACTTGGGCAATGTCTCCCATGATGATGGTTTCATCCGGGAGTACAGAGCGCATTGCATTGAGTGCTTTAATGTGCTGCCGTTCAACATCGGTGAATTCATTTTCCTGATCAACTCGCACTTGATCAAGCTCGGCAATAACATTTCTTTCACTACTAGAAATTTCTCTTGCCTGCCACTCAGTGATCATCATTTCACAAGCCGCCTTTGAATCACCGTGCACTGCGACTGTTGCAGGGAAAGCGTCATTAAAACGCGATGAGTCGATGTCAATTCGGATAACTTTACCATTGACAGGCAGATCGTAAATGAAACTGTCGGCTTCACCTAGTTCTGTACCGATTGCAAGAACTACATCTGCTTTAGCGAGATAGCGTTGGACTGCAGGACTCAAAACACCGCCAGTCAAACTCAGGGAGTTGGAGTCTGGGACGATACCTTTACCTGCATTGGAGGAGATGACACCTGCATTCACGAGTTCCGCCAGTGCTAGGACTTCCTTGGATGCATGCTGAGCACCCCCTCCTACCGCAATCACCGGTGAAGTCGCTTTGCTTAGCAGATCAACAGCTGATTTGATGGCAGCAGGGGTCGGAAGTGGTTTGTCTGAAGGAGTTGCAATATGCCATTCTTCATCAACAGGTAATTCCATGACATCAATCGGAATGGCGATATGAACCGGACGCGGTCGGTCAGATTCAAAAATAGTGAAAGCTCTCGCGATTAATTCCGGCACTTCACTCGGATGATGAACCATCGCACTGAACGCAGTCAGTGGTCGGGTGATGGCACAAAGATCGGTGGTTTCATGTAGTCTGCCCCAGCCTTTACCCAACGACGGGCTGTCGTTTGCACTCGAAATGACAAGCATCGGAACTGAGTCTGCATAAGCCTGACCAATTCCAGTTGCAGCGTTAGTTACACCTGGTCCAGTTATCAGTGTGCAGACTCCAGGCTTACCAGTGACCCGAGCGAAGCCATCAGCCATGAAACTCGCACCCTGTTCGTTTCTGGGAGTTACAGCTCTTACCTTGCTCGCTTCGATACCTCTGTACAGTTCCAGTGTGTGCTCACCTGGAATTCCAAACACCAGTGACACACCGTAGCGCGCCAGAAGGTCCATCAAAGCTTCACCGCAGGTTCTAGTTTTGGTCATGCGTGTCTCCTAGACCGAATGGGGACAGAAACAAATGATTATGAAATTAAAATTTGCAGTTTGACAATTGCAAAATTTGCGATTTAGTATACCAGTAGTGAAAATGTTCCGAATGCTGAACAACTTCAACAGATTGAAGCTAGACATCAACGGTTGCAGAACGATACACCAAGATCAGCGGAATTGATTTCTGGTATTCATTTCAAGCGGTTTTTCATAATCACCATTATTTCATAGTATTAGCAAGCACTGGACTTCATAGTTATGCCAAATAGCACTTCAATTGCACCAAAACCGGTATTGAAAACAATTGACTACTACATGGTCGGAATTTCCAAGCTTGAAGGATTTTCCAAACCGATTAAGCTTTCCTCCAACGAGTCTGCTCTTGGCATGAGTCCATTGGCAATTGAAGCGGGTATGAAGTCTCTTGAAAGGGGTCACTTGTATCCGGAAGTGGACACGGAGCAACTTGCGCTTGCTATCGGAGACTACTATCAGCTAAGTCCTGAGCGGATGGCTTTTGGTCCAGGCTCCGACGAATTGCTTCAGAGAATCGTCAATACTTTCGCTGGACCCGGTGAAGAGTTGATATACAGCAAGAACGCATACATGCAGTTTCCCATTTATGCAATGCTGGCGGGCGCTACTCCAGTTGCAGCAAACGACATGGACTTCCGGTACAGCGTTGACGATATTCTCAGTTTAGTCAATGATCGGACACGAATCGTGCTGCTGGCGAATCCTGATAATCCTTCAGGCACTTTTTTAACGGGTCCTGAGATGCGGTATTTACATAAAAACCTACCATCCAATGTGCTTCTGATCATTGATGCGGCTTATGAAGAGTATGCGCGGGTTGATGACTATGAATCAGGAACTAATTTGGTTCATGAATTTAACAATGTCATTGTGACTCGTACCTTTTCCAAGGTTTACGGTATGGCTGGTCTGCGTCTAGGTTGGTGTTATGGACCGGAGTGGGTTGTTAATCTGATTACCAAAATTGGTCCTTCGTTTCCAGTTAACTGCACTGCTTACGCTGCAGGTATTGCAAGTCTGACAGACACTGAATTTACCCAGAAGGTACTCAATCACAACGAGAGATGGACCAAAACGCTAATCAGTGAGTTTAGAAGTCTGGGCCTCAACGCTTATTCAAGTCAAACCAATTTTGTTCTATTGGGGTTCCCACCGGAGTGTGGGCGAAGTTCCGATGAGACAAACAGTCATCTCAATTCGAAGGGGATCATTCCGCGGCAATTTGCACTTCCAGATTTTGCGGACAAACTACGAATTACCGTAGGGACAGATGAAGAGATGCAAAAGACAATTGATGTCATGCAGCAGTTTCTTCGTTCAGCGTAGCTGAATTTTAAGATTCGCTCAAAAGAAGCAGAGTCTGAATCTGAAGCTTCAAATATCAGATTGAAAGAGGAGAGTCGCCCACTTTCGAATTCGGATAATCCGAAAACTAAGGTAGTGAGTTAGTTTCTGAAGTGTATTTGTGGGTACTGGGTGCTGTCCAGCAATTGTCCGTCCTTCAGTTCTGGATTGTTGATGAGTTGGTTGATCTCTCCAGCGGTATGGTATGTTGCTCCTTCTCCGGTGTAGCGGATGGCATAACCTCTGCGTGTTGCCAGTGATGTGTTCGCTTTTGCACCGTGCACCGTCATACCATCAAATACGAGAACATCCCCTGGCTCCATTTCCCAACAGAGAATTTTGTGTTTGTCTCTTTCTGATTCAAAATCAGGTAACGGATCAAATTTACCTTCCGTGCCTTGGTAATAGTCAGCCTGACTGCCATCTTTCACAACCGTGAAAGGCTGAAACCACTTATCCCACAGGTGGGATCCGGCAATAAACTCCAACGGCCCCGCATCAAATTTGATTGGATCAACTGTCAGCCAGACTGTGAGTGCTTTCCCGTTTCTTACCGGCCAGTAGGGCAAATCGTTGTGCCAAGGAGTTGCAGGATCGCCAGCAACTTTGGCAAAAACCTGATCGTACAGCAGGTTGATTTTTGACGATTGGAGAAAAGTGGCAGCAATTGCTGGCGATACAGAATCGAGGCAAAACTCACGACAGACTTCATCGTGCTCCCATACTCTTTGACGGTGAAAATAACTGTCGACCAGTTCGAGAGAATGATTTATGGAAGTGCGAAGCTTAGAAAGCATGCTTTCGTCAACCACAGACTTAAGTAATATTGCACCGTCTTTAAGGTAGGAGTCTAGTGTGTCCGATTGAATCGCAAAGGTGTTCCGAAGCAGATTTTGTTCGTTCTGAAGATCTGTCAACATGGTCAGTGCATGAGTTTGGTGAGAAGTTATGAATACTCGGATTCCTACATAAATGAATTTTGAATTCCGGTGGTAGTGTTTCAAACTTGTAGTAAGTTGCAACGAAGTATATTACAGATATCAAGGATATCCCAGACAGCAGAGACCAGACTGTTTGGTATCTGATCAATAGTGCCTGAATCACGTCATTTATTCAATGTTTTGTTGTTTTGGAATAACCTTATACCGTGACTGACGTATCTAGCAATTTACTAGAAGGTTAAAGTCAATGCAGTTAACTTGAAATGTTGAAAAAACATCTTAATCCATTGGACATCCAATCGAAGTAGAGGAGTTTTTGTGATGTCTTATCCGTACTACCTCGGTCCATATTTTGACTCAATCAACATTACTGCTAACGAGCAGGACACTTGGTTGAACCGTGGCCTGATCTGGCTGTATGGCTTTGATCTGGAAATGTCATTTCGGTGTTTCAAGCAAGCCTCAGAACTCAATCCGGAATCTGGAATGGCGTATTGGGGAATGGCCTGTGCCTCTGGAATGTACTACAACAAACCTTGGTCCAGGATGCAGAAGGACGAGTTGGTTCAGAAGCTGGAAAAATCTTATCGGTTGTCCCGCGAAGCGAATGAAAGAATTTCAGAAGCAACAGACTGGCAGGCAATGATGATTGAAGCGTTACCAGCGCGCTATCAGTCTCCAACTCCGGTTGCCTGGGAAGAATACGAACGCTGGAATGATGATTACGCTGACGCCATGCGACATGTTTATGAAGCTTTCTCTGATAATGATCATGTCTGCTCTCTGTTCGCTGAAGCGCTGATGACGCGAACACCGTGGGCGTTATGGAACTTGAAGTCAGGCGAACCTTCTGAAGGTTCATCGACACTAGAGGCAATTGATGTTCTGGAGAAAGCAATTGCGCGAAGGGAAATCGCGGGAGAAGTTCCACATCCAGGTGTTCTACATATGTACATTCATGTGATGGAAATGTCACCAGTCCCGGAAAAAGCCCTGAGGGCGAGTGACCAACTCCGACAGCTTGTTCCTGATTCAGGTCATTTGTGTCACATGCCATCTCACATCGATGTGCGATGTGGCCATTACTATGAAGCCATCATTGCTAACGACAGAGCAGCTGTCGCAGACAATACTTACGTAAAAAACGAAGGCATTCTAAATTACCATGCGTTTTCACGTATCCATAATTTACATCTGAAAGTGTATGCAGCCATGTTTCTGGGTCAGTATTATCCTGCGCTTGATGCTGCGAAAAAAATCATCGGAAACGCCCCAGAGGAGTTGCTCAGAATTGAGAATCCGGCAATGGCGGACTGGCTGGAAGGCTATGTGGCGGTTGAGGCACATGTCTACATACGTTTCGGACGCTGGCAGGAAATCATCAACCAACAACTTCCCGAGGATTTGGAGCTTTACTCAATGACGACTGCCACTTGGCATTACGCAAAAGGTATAGCCCATGCGGTGCGTAGCGAGATCGATGCTGCGAAGGCAGAACAGAAAAAATTCTACGATGCTGTGAAGCGCGTTCCCGATTCTCGCTATTTGTTCAACAATTCTTGTCAGGATGTTCTAAAGATTGCCGATCAGATGCTCTGTGGTGAGCTTCACTACCGACAGGGAAACTACGATGATGCTTTTGAGCATCTGCGAAGAGCCGTCTACCTTGATGACAACCTGAAGTATGACGAACCTTGGGGATGGATGCAACCAGCCCGTCATGCCTTAGGCGCACTTTTGCTGGAGCAGGGACGAATAGAGGAAGCCAGACAGGTTTATCTGGATGATCTAGGGCTCTCTGATACGTTGGTTAGCACTTCCCAACACGTCGACAATCTTTGGAGCTTGCATGGTCTGGTAGAGTGTCTGGAACGGATTGGAAAAAAGAAGGAAGCTGAATTTTTTCGTAATCGGCTAAATCTTGCCAAGGCTAGAGCAGACGTACCCATAAACGCTTCCTGCGCCTGCAGGCTTGAACATCACTGTTGCGACGGATAGGTGAATGGTCACAGAGGGTTTACACATTCATCAACACTTAATCTCGTTCAGAAGCATGTTGAAAATCCAAGGTGGTAATCAAATTGGTTGCCTGTAATTTATCCGTTTTGCGAGACTTTCATCAGATTCGATTCAGCTCTGTTTTGTGATTGCGCCGGTCCAGAATTTCATATGACTCGGCAGTAGGGTGTATGCCAAGGGAAAGGGATTGGCAGTTGCAGATCAAATTAATTGGTATCACCCCAATCGACAACGCTCGATTTGGCACAGGGCGCGACTACTGATGACGAATTAGTGTCGCGAACCTGAATTTTCCTTTAGGCGGCTTTTTCGAAAGCAGGTGGATTGTAAAAAGGCCGGTCGCCTACGATCGTCACGCGATTCATGAGCCGGTGTTCTGCTCCGTAGTCATGTGATGCATAGTGTTGTGTGCAGCGATTGTCCCAAAATGCGATATCACCTGTCTGCCATGTATGTCGAATCTGAAAATCGGGCAACTGGGAGTGGCGAAACAGCAGTCTCAGCAGTGCGTCGCTTTCGAGTTCCGATAATTCGTTAATCCGCTGTGTGTAGTATTCATTCACATACAGTGAGGTTCGCCCGGTCTCTGGATGCGTTCTAAGGACTGGGTGAGTCATGAGCGGGAATGCTTCTTTAAGTTTCTGAACCCGTTGCTCTCCACCCGGTCTCATTCTCAAGGTAGCGCCCCAGCCACGCTCAATAGAATGTTGAGCAGTCAGTTCATGAAGCAGATTCCTGATCGGTTTAGAAAGTGTGTCATAAGCAGCATACATACTAGCGAAAAGGGTGTCTCCACCAGTTCCTGGAATTTTCCTGGCAATCAGGATGGAGCCCTTGGACGGTGCTTCCTGATAAGTCACATCAGTGTGCCACTGGTGCTCAGAATCGCCAGTTCGGCCCTTTGATTCGATGACGGTGAGACGCGGTTCTTCGTCTTTGCAATCAAACACCGGATGAGGTTCGTCAAGCTCACCAAAATAAGCGGCAAATCGCAAATGATCGGATTCGGAAATTGACTGTTTTCTGAAAAATAGAACACCAAATTCCAATAATGCACTTCTGACTTCTGATATCGCCTCTTGAGATAGAGGTTGACTCAGATCTATACCGTCGATGAAGCCTCCCAAATGAGGTGATCGGCGGGTAGCAGTGAAATATTTGTATTTCATAATTACTCCACGAATTCAGGCGTTACGTGTTATCTATTTGGTAGGGCCAATTGAATAGATAGACTGCTCCTTGTAGCCGTTGACCTGTTTATTCTAATCCGTAAATTTCATTTGATTCAATTAATTTTGATCGCTGGCTGCTGTTTTTGGTCCTTGCCTGTCAATTCAATTGATGGCTTAAGTATCCCTATTCGATAAAATCGTACTTTGTTTAACCGCTTCATTTGTACAACAGAAAATTTGATTTAAATTCCAGACTGATATTTTTGAAAAATTCACTGACTCGATACATTAGATGAAAGACTCAGCTCAAGTAGTTGTAATTGGTGGAGGAATTGTTGGCTGCTCCGTTGCCTATCACCTGGCAAAGTATGGATGGTCCGATATTGTGCTACTTGAACGGAAGGAACTCACTTCCGGCTCAAGCTGGCACGCAGCTGGCGGTCTGTTCACGGTCACCCGTCCCAATGCAGCCGCCCAGATTCACAAATATACGTTCGATATTTATCGAAAAATTGAAAAAGAAAGCGGTCAATCCTGTGGTTTTCACTTCACGGGTGGTATCAACATTTGTCGCACTCAGGAGGAAATCGACAGCAACCGAATGATGCAAAGTGCTTGTCGAATTCTCGGTATCGAAAGCCATTTCCTCACTCCTCAGGAAGCACAAAACAAAGCCCCTATTCTTGATACCCGGGATATCCTTGCCTGTCTTTGGGAAGAAGATGGGGGGTATGTTGACCCTGCATCCGCCACTCAGGCGTTCGCTCAGGCTGCGAAAATTTTAGGTGTTGACATCTATCGGCAGACACCGGTGATTCGTACCACTCGACCGTCTGGCGGCCCTTGGTTGATTGGAACAGATAAAGGCGAAATAAAGGCTGAGTATGTTGTTAACGCGGCCGGTCTTTGGGGACGAGAAGTTGGCAGGCTTGCAGGTATTGAATTACCTCTCATGCCTGTCGAGCATCATTACCTGGTAACCGAAACGATTCCCACCATTGAACAACTGGAGTTCGAATTACCGCAGATCAACGACAACGAGACAGGATGTTATGCCCGACAGGAAGGGCAGGGCCTGCTGCTTGGCGCGTACGAAAAAACTTGTACCCATTGGGCTGAAGATGGTACACCGCTGGATTTTGGCCACGAATTACTCCCCAATGACTTGTCGCGTATGGAGTGGAATTTTGACAAGGCTGTCGGAATCATGCCATGTCTTGTTGATGCGGGAATCAAGCGAATCATCAATGGTCCGATGATCTTTTCTCCAGACCTGGGACCGTTGATCGGCCCACATCCCGACCTCGTCAACTATTTCTGCGCCAATGGGGTAATGGCAGGTTTCAATCAAGGTGCGGGTATAGGGAGAACGATTGCCGAGTGGTTGATTCAGGGAGAGCCAGAGTTTGACATTTTTTGTTGGGATGTAGCCCGATTTGGAGAGTGGGCTTCGAAATCCTATACGCGAGAGACAACTCGATACTTTTATGAAAATCGTTCCGAAAAAATTTATCCCTACCAAGAATTTGACGCTGGACGTCCAATTCACAAGCCACCTGTATACGAGAACTTGAAAGCGGCTGGAGCGGCATTCGGAGCGTCTTTTGGGTTAGAACACGCGAACTGGTTTGCGACTGAGGCATCCGGTTCATTCGACTCCCTAAGCTACCGACAGCCCAATTGGTGGAAACCGGTGATAGACGAAGGTAAACGCGTTCGCAATGAGCTTGGTTTGATGGAATTTACAGCGATGGCAAAGTTTGAGGTGAGTGGGCCTAATGCTGAGAACTGGCTCAATTACGTACTCGCGAATCGTATGCCTGATCTAGGCCGCATGACTCTATCCCCAATGCTTTCTCAGGGTGGTCGCTTGATTGGAGACTTTTCAGTTTCGAAAATTGATGAAAATCGCTATTTCGTGCTGAGTGCCGATATTATGCAACGTTCATTTATGCGACACTTTCGTCAGTTTCTTCCTCGCGATGGTGTGAAGCTCATAAATTTGTCATCTGACTACGCGGGCTTGCATATTTGTGGACCTCGAGCTCAACCACTAATGGCGAAACTAGCTGACCGGGATATGGATACCCTAAACTTTCCCTTCATGAGTGCAGCAATGGTCTCGATCGGCCAGATTCCCGAAGTCATCACTCTTCGCGTTTCATACACGGGTGAAACCGGTTATGAAATGTATTTGCCATCACAGCATCAGGTAAAACTGTTTGAACTGCTTTTGAAAGAAGGGCGGGAATTCGGTATTGGACTTGTGGGCACTCGGTGTTTGATGCACACGCGGCTTGAAAAGAGTTTTCCAGCGTGGGGGCTTGAGCTTTCAGCAGATTACACCGCAGTTGAAGCCGGAGTGGAGCGTTTCGTCAATATGAACAAGGGTGACTTTTTTGGTCGCAGTGCTGTTGAAGACTACCCACCTCCCAGGTACAAACTGATCACTCTGGTAGTCGATGCGGGGAATTGTGCAATTTGGGGTGATGAGGCGATATTTCTGGATGGTCAGTTGGTTGGTGCTGTAACTTCAGGTGGCTATGGTCCGCACTGTGAGCAACATATCGCATTAGGCTATATTGAGCATGAATTACAGACTTCCACAGGTCAGTTCAGTGTCGAAATTTTAGGTGAGTTGCGGGATGCCGAACTCTGCGAGCAACCAGTTTATGATCCTTCAGGTATTCGAATGCGGGCTTGATATTGATCAAGTCTAAAACTACCCCTTTTGTGTGGAATTGAATCTATGAATTCAACATTCATTTCTAGCGGCTCTCGAAATTAACCTGATTCAGAACATCAGAAGAGTGATGTAGTGACCCGTCGTCAGTCTAGATCAAGGGCGCGTAGACAGGCAAGCCAAAGCCAGTCGTTAGTGCAAAGACCATTTAAGGAGGTTCGAAATCCGTACCCGCCAATGGAGATTATTTCCGCTGATCAAGTCGAGTCCATTCATGATGCCAGCCTAAAAATATTACGTGATATTGGGATTCGGATTGAAAGCAAAACAGCGTTGAAATTGCTAAAGGACGTACGTGCAGAAGTTGACTGGGATAGTCAGCATGTTCGCTTCGATCCCGACCTAATAAACGAATTGGTTTCGGGTCTGCCAGAAGAATTTACCATTCACGCGAGAAATCCAGCAAAAACGGTAACAATGGGTAAGAACTCAATTGTGTTCGCAACGGTATGTGGGCCTTCGTTTGTAACCGATATTGATCGCGGACGACGGGCTGGAACCAAGGTAGATATGGAGGACTTTGTGAAACTGTCCGGTTCGCTAAATGTGTTTCATCACGAAGGAGGTGGCGGATTGGAACCACTCGATCTTCCGCCTGAAACCCGACATCTGGACATGATGTATGCCCAAATCACCCTGACAGACAAGGCTTGGCAGCCAAACTGGATGAATACTGGAAAAAGGGCTCGGGATTGTATCGAAATGGCCAAAATTGCACGACAGACTGATGATGATGGCATAAAGCAACGGCCAGCAATCGTCGGTGGTGTGAATACAAATTCGCCACTGCTGTTCGATGAGGGTCAAGCAGATGGTATGCGAGAATTTGCTTTGGCGGGTCAGCCTGTCCACGTGACACCTTTTACGCTTGCTGGAGCGATGGCGCCAGCAACAGTCGCGGGTGCGGTTACGCTACAAAATGCTGAAGCCTTAGGTTGCATTGCACTGACCCAAGCCGCTGCACCGGGCGCACCGACTTTTTACGGACACTTCACTTCTAATGTTGATATGAGAAGTGGTTCGCCAGCATTTGGTACACCAGAGTATGCTCAATCCGTAATCATGTCGGGTCAGCTGGCGCGTCGTTATAAATTACCGTATCGTTCCTCTAGCACGACTGCATCAGCATGCGTAGACTTGCAGGCAACCTACGAGAGCGATATATCTATATACGCCTGCATTCAGGCGCATGTCAACAATGTTATGCATGCAGGGGGCTGGTTGGAAGGCGGGTTGACCTGTTCATTCGAGAAGTTGATTTTGGATGCTGAACTTCTTCAGATTCAGTCCGCTTTTTTAGACCCAGTGATCGTCAATGAAGATACTATCGGACTGGAAGCAATTGAGGAAGTTGGGTCTGGAGGCCACTTTTTTGGTGCAACGCATACGCTTGAGCGATATCAGAATGCATTTTATGAACCAATTTTATCGGATTGGCGCAACTATGAAACCTGGTGTGATGATGGCAGCCGAACTGCACTGGATCGGGCAAATGGAATTTGGAAGCAGCTTCTACGTGAGTATGAAAAACCACCTATTGATCCCATAGTTGAAGAAGAACTTCTGGCCTATATGGCAAAACGCAAAGAAGAAATCAGAACCAAAGGAAGTTAGCTTGTGAGTTACGCCACACAGATCACAAACGAAAGCAATTTCCAGACTTCAGAAGATCTGGCAGTCGGTATCAACAATCTGCTTCTACACTGTATGCGCGCCAAGGCTGGTGAAAAACTGCTGCTCGTCGGTGAAGCCGGCAAGGGTACCTATTACGAGAGCGATTTATGCCTGCTGGTCAAAGAAGTAGCACAAAAGCATGGTATTGATGCCAAGGTTTTGTACGCTGAACCCGTAGTCGATGCAGCAAGTGTCTCAGATCAGGTTCGTGAAGAAATGTCGTCGTCAGATGCAGTTGTATTTTTCTCTAGACTGGGTGATCAGACCCGATTTCTACCGTCACCCGGTAATGGAAAAAAGGTGATGTGCTATACACTCACCAAAGCCCATCTTCGCTCTCCCTTTGCGACAGTTGATCATCAAAAAATGACACAAATGCTACAGATTCTGGAAGCGTCAATTCGCTCTGCTTCAAACTATCAGATTGAAACTGCTGACGGCACAAACCTGGCCGGTGAGATTATCGTCGATGGTAGACGGGAAACAAGTACCGCGTTTCACGTTAAACTTTTTCCTGTCATGATTTTCGAGCCGATCAACTGTTTCAACCTTGCTGGAAATTTGAAAGTTTCAAAGTTCATAACATCGACTTCCACACGGGCCTATGATGACAGTGTGCTGATGATTGATACGCCTGTGAGCGCTCGCGTTGAAAGCTCCGTCATCACGTCGATTGATGGTGACCGCCAAACCGTACAAAGAATTGTTGAGCAACTTGAGCGTGCTGCGCGCCTTAGCGGTGGTGATCCTTATGCGCTGCACTCCTGGCATACTGGTGTTAATCCAGGAACATTTTTTAAAGGTAATCCATTTGATAATTTGGAGTATTGGGGTACTGTCGCGTACGGTTCCCCCCGATATACACACATCCATGCGACTGGACTTGAGCCTGGTGATGTTGCCTATCATCTCATGGATGCAACGATTAAGTTCGATGACGAAATTTTCTGGGAAAACGGACAATTTTTATTTTTGGAAAGACCCGAAGTTGCGGCTCTTTTTACACCGGAAGAGCGTATAGTGCTGAATGCGTATCATCAACTCGATATAGGAATGTAGAAGACGAAACATCTCTATATTCACTATGTGATTATTTGTATAAACAATGACTTGCATAACCTGCTTTGGAGATATCACAAGCAAAATGCAAACTATATGACAATCAATCAGACACCAATTACCGATTGCCCAAAGATCAATATTGAGAACACCTCATTCTGGAGAATTTTGTCATGCCTACGGGTCAGCCGCCTTGCTGGATAGATACGATCAATTATGAAAGCGCCAGCACCGAATTGAAGGAAATGTACAGTCAACTGAGTTCTGTTCACAACAAAATTCACAACCTCTACCTTGCATTTTCCTTGCAACCCAAACCACTTATGGCAGCCGATCAGCACTATCGGGATGTTTTACACAACGAAGCAAATCATTCTTCCCTGTGGTTTCTGGAATTGCTGGCGACTCAGGTCGCAATAATTGCCGACTGTCTCTATGCGTTTACCCATCATGGTGCAAATTTCAAGCACTTACTCGGCGATGAAGACCTTGGCGAGAAAATGTTGCAGGCAGTTAGAGAAGATAACTTTGACGGCAACCCGATTTTCGACGCTAAACAGGCTTCTTTGCTCAAATTCGGGGCTAAGCTTACCCGTACTCCAGAAAATATGACAGAAGATGATATCGATGCCCTTCGACAGGCTGGGGTATCAGATACTGAAATTCTTGAAGCTGTTCAGGCGACTGCCTGTTTTGCTTACTGGGTGCGTTTCATCAATGCACTCGGCATCAATCTGGGTGAAGAACATGTAGGGATGTACTGACTAATTTAGTCAGTGTACCGTTATTGAAAGCTCAGTTGCCTCCTGACTGCATGCCTTTCCCACTCGCGCGTTCGGCCATGATACGGTTCATCCAGTCTGGGTTCATTTCGGGAACTGAAGATAGCAGAAGTTCCGTGTATTCATGGTGAGGTGGTTGGAGCACCACTTCCTTTTCACCCTGTTCAACGATGCGTCCCTGTAGCATGACGATCACTCGGTCGGCGATCGCACGAACGGTTGCAAGGTCATGGGTAATGAACATGTAAGCGAGGTTGAGTTCCTGTTGCAGTCCGTCAAGCAGTCGAAGTATCCCTTCAGCCACAAGCTGATCCAAAGCAGAGGTGATTTCATCACAAATTATGAACTTCGGGTCAGCTGCCAAAGCCCTAGCAATGCAGATTCTTTGCTTCTGCCCGCCAGATAGTTCGGCTGGATATCGATCGAGATAGAGCTTCGGGTCCATTTCAATCATTTCCATCAGTTCATTAAGCCGACGCTGTTTTTCATCTCCCTCCATGCCCAAATAGAAACTTAGTGGCCGACCGACAATTTTGCGAATCTTGTGTCTCGGATTGATAGCTGTGTCTGCCATCTGGTAAATCATTTGAGCGGATTTCAGTTGCTCTTTGGTGCGATCATGATAGTCCGGGGGCAACACTTCGCCGTCAAGTATGATTGATCCTTCAAGAGGCCGCAATAATCCGGTAATGACACGAGCTGCGGTACTCTTACCGCTACCCGATTCTCCCACAATTGCAACCGTTTCTCGAGGATGTACCTCAAAATCCACATCAAATAACACAGGCTCCTTTGTTTTGGGGTACTGTGCAGTGACATGGTTTACCTTGACAATGGGTTCAGAATCTCTACTGCCTGCAACAGTAGTCTTTTTAAAGGTTCTGACTGCCCACAGAGACTTCGTATAGTCTTCCTCGGGATGATCTAGCATCGTACGTGTTTCAGCTTCTTCCACAAGATCCCCATAGCGTAAAACAATAATATTGTCAGCCATTTGTGCAACAACCGCTAAGTCGTGAGAGATGTAGATTGCCGCGGTATTGAATAGCTCAACAATATCCCGAATTGTGGCCAGCACTTCAATTTGAGTGGTTACGTCGAGTGCTGTGGTGGGTTCATCAAAAATGATCAGATCCGGACGACAGGACAGTGCCATCGCAGTCATGGCTCGCTGTAATTGTCCTCCAGAAACCTGATGCGGATACCTAAATCCAATCGTATCGGGTTCTGGCATTTTGATCTTTGAGTAAAGATCCTTGGCATCTGCATAGGCCTCTTCGCGGCTGCCCACACCGTGCTGGACAACGGATTCGCTAAACTGATCAATTATTTTGTGCGCTGGATTGAATGCGGCGGCTGCGCTTTGTGCAACATACGCGATTTGAGCGCCGCGCAAACGTCGTTTCTCTTCTTCGGAGGCGGTGGTCAGTTCCAAGCCGTCAAATACAACACTGCTACCGGGTTTAAATCTGCATCCTGCTTTACAGTATCCCATGGCAGCAATTCCTATGGTGGATTTGCCGGCACCGGATTCACCAATCAATCCTAGAATTTCACCGCGTTTCAAATTCAGGTCAATTCCATTGACGATATCGTGCCAACGTCGGTCGCTGAAACCTTCGATCCTCACATTCTTCATTTCCAGCAGATATTCAGCTGAATTAGACTTCATCTTTTAAACCTGAAGTTTTGTGTAAGAACCAGTCAATCACAAAGTTGACGGCGACTGTCAATAGTGCAATGGCCGCAGCGGGAATGAGAGGGGTATAGTCATCAAACGTAATTAGAACCGCAGTCTGTCGAACCATTGATCCCCAGTCGGCAATTGGAGGTTGTATACCGATACCGAGAAAACTCAAAGCACTGATGGTCAGGAAAACGAAACAGAAACGAAGCCCGAATTCTGCCGCAAGCGGTGCAGAGATATTTGGAAGAATTTCTGAGATTGTCAGCCAGGTCAGCCTTTCTCCGCGCAGTCTCGCTGCTTCGATGTAATCCATCACAACGACGTTCAGACTCACGGCCCTCGCTATTCTAAATACTCGGGTCGCATCAATGACACTCATGATGATAATCAGATTGATGATCGAGGTGCCGAAAATGGAAAGGAGCATCATGGCAAAAATAAGAGCAGGAATCGCCATGAACACGTCGACGATACGGCTCAATAGCTGATCAAGCCATCCACCAAGCACAGCAGCCAGTATTCCCAGCACTCCGCCCAGTACGAAAGCAAGGAGTGTGGTTAGCAATGCAATACCGACGGTATTTCGCGCACCAAAAAGAATTCGGGTCAGCATATCCCGACCCAAGTGATCCGTTCCGAGTAGGAATTGATCGTCCCACGGCTGGAACTTTCTTCCGACAATCTCAGATTCTCCGAAAGGAGCGACCCAAGGTGCAAATAGGGCGACAAAGACATAGATTGCTATCACCAGCAATCCAAGTTTGGCGCTCAACGGTGCATCGTAAATTTCAAGAAGAGCACGAGCCAAATGTGTGCGAAAGGAAGTCTTCTGTACTTGTACGTTCAAACCAGATCCTTCCTATTTTGGATGTAGCAGCCGAGGATTTGTCAAAATTGACAGAATGTCAGCGATTAGGTTAAGGAGCACATACGTCGCTGCGAAAATCAGACAGCAGGCCTGCACCACTGGCATGTCACGACGCTGCACTGCATCCACCAGATACTGGCCAAGTCCGGGATAAACAAAAACGACCTCTACCACAATGACGCCAACAATCAGGTAGGCGAGATTAATTACCACCACATTTACGATGGGGGCCCAGGCATTGGGTAACGCGTGGTGAACAATGATTCGAAATCTCTTCATTCCCTTGAGTGCAGCCATTTCTATGTAGGCATTAGCCAGCAGGTTAATGATCGCTGCCCGGGTCATACGCATCATATGTGCCATTGAAACCAGGGTGAGCACAAGCGCAGGCAGCAAAGTTTTTTCGAGGTGTTCTGCAAAGGTGGTGTCTAGTCTGACGTTGGATAGACTTGGCAACCAGCCGGCTTTCACAGAGATCAGGAGCAGCAAGATATAGGCGACAAAAAATTCGGGTGTCGAGATCGAGGAAAGTGTTACGACATTGACCGTTCGGTCGTAGAGGCTGTTTCGGTAGAGAGCAGCGAGAATGCCACAAAATAGTGCGAGGGGTACTGCAATACTGGCTGCAAACAATGCCAGAAAAATTGTGTTGTAAACCCTGGTGCCAAGCACCTCGTTTATTTCTCTACCATTTCCAATTGAAGTACCAAAGTCTCCTTGCAGAATACCACCAAGCCAATCCAGGTATCGAATATGTGGTGGCAAGTCCAGCCCTAACTGTCTTCTTAGGGCTGCTACCGTCTCCGGTGTGGCCGCCTGACCGAGAATCGCTTCCGCTGCATCGCCAGGCAGCATTGATACCGCCAGAAAAATTATCAGCGAAATGGCAAACAGAGTAAGCAAACCCAACAGAATTCGCTGCGCCAGCATTTTTAGAATATGAGTCAAGTACGCTTGTCTGGCTAAGAAGTTACTCCAACAACAATTGCAAGAGTTTATTCAGGATAGAATGGAATTGATTTTAGCCGAGTAGTTCAGCCATACGCTGACGAATTCTCTGTTGCATATCTTGAGCACCTGCTTCCAGCCAGGCGTCGGCATCAGACCGTTCACACAGATTCGGATACCAACTTTCTGTCAGAAAGCGGTCCTGAGTGTGTGGGTCAGTCAGAAACTCATTCGTCGGTGCGGAACGTTCAACGACCTCAACGGCCAGGGTATCAGCATCGACCGCAAGGCCATGAGCCATTTTTGAGGTCCAGCCAATCAATTCATCACACAACGTCAACATTTCCAAAGACCCGGTACGACCGCCAGACAGAAATCCCAAATTATGTACCAGCGGAGTTTTTGCCATCGCGGCGATAGCCAGATTGGCACCAGCTTCTGCCGCGGCCTGCGCATCAAACTGGTGAGAATCTGAACAGCCTGCCCCAATCCAGGAAGGAATTCCAATCGAACGAAAGTAATCACTAGCGCCTAGGCCTGTGAGCATATATTCGGGTGAACCATAGGCGAGGTTCGCCTGCCTCATATCCATAGGCAGGACTGCCGACCCACTGATCACTGGTGCGCCCGGTTCGGTCAGTTGGTGAAGAACGATCCCGGAAATAGCCTCGGCAGATGATTGAGCAATTGCGCCAGCCATAGAAATCGGACTGGACATGCCCGGAAATGTGGCAGGATAGCAAACCAATGGTACCCGCCAGCGTGCGCAGTTGATTATTCTTGCACACAGTTCATCTGGTAGTCTCAGCGGAGAAATTGGCCCCATCAATTCCAGGGAAACCGGCTTGTCTGCAAGTTGATTCCAGCCACCAACTCGTTCGGCAATGGCTTTCATCATCCGCAATTGAATTTCATCATCATGTGCCAGCAGTGCAGCGGGTTTACTGCAGTGGTCGTACATGGCTTTAGTGGTTTCGACAACTTCATCTTCTGGCGGTATTTCACTGGGGTATCCCAGTGAACAGACCATGTCAATGTTTGGAAGCTGTTCACACAACCTTGCTGTTTCGCGGATGTCTTCAAGGCTGCATGGTCTTAGTTCGCCAGTTCTGAAATCAAGAATTCGCACGCAGTTATGTCCGGGACAATAACTGGACACTTTGCTGGCGGTATCAACTTTAACATTGCCGTCTCTGTCATAGAGCAATACCCTGCGTGGCACCATCGAAATCGCATTTTCAACCAGGTCTGGTGGCAGACGAATATAGTCATTGTCGCCTTCTATGCATCCGTGATCGCGAATTAAACTGTCGCGGGTGGCTCGATGTTCGACGACGACTCCAACATTCCAGAGTATGGCCTTGACAGCATCGTGAATCAAGCTGGAGTCTTTTGAATCAGCCAACTCCAGTGATAAATATTGGACCTGCTTGGTGTGTTGATGCCGAGCATCAACTTGTCGTTGCGCCTTTTGTTCTCGCGAAATTGACCGTTTGGAGCGACGTCTAGTCATGAAAAAAAATTCGGCGAAACGCTAATTTCGCCGAATTCAATAATCAAGGTTAAACTGATAGCAAGACTTCTATCAACTTTTGTTCCACCAACGTTCGATCAGTTTGTAGCCGTCGTAATTCCAGTTACCTGCAACGACTTCTGGAATCCCGGCTCTACTCGAAACGCCTGAAACATGGTTTGCAAACGAAGCGATCACTGCACCGCCATCATCTCGAACTAAAGCCTGCATCTCCCAGTACATCTGGCGACGCTTGTCTTCATCGAGTTCAGACTTTGCCGCAACAAGTAGTTCATCGAAGCGCTCATTCTTCCAGTAGGTTTCGTTCCAGTTGGAAGATCCTGAATACGCCTGGGTGAACATCCAGTCTTCAGTCGGACGCCCACTCCAGTAACTTGCACACCACGGATGCTGCAGCCAGACATCTTTCCAATATCCATCGTCTGGAACCTGATTTGGAATGATGTTGATGCCGGAAGCCTTGGCGTGCTCACTATAAAGGACCGCGGTATCAGTAGCGCCTTTGTACAGGTTGTCAGCTGCGCTCAATTCAACTTCCAGACTGTCCAGCTCAGCCTGCTTGAGGTGCCACTTGGCTTTCTCAGGATCATAGACCCTTTGCTCAAGCTCGTGGTTGAAATAGCGATTGTTTGGTGAGATCGGTTGATCGTTTCCGAGGCTGCCATATCCACTCAAAATCGTTTCGAGTACGGCTTCCCGATCGATAGACAACTTAAGTGCCATTCGTACATGATTATTGTCGAACGGTGGAAGGTCAACACGCATCGGAAATGTGTAGTGCTTTGGACTCTGAACATTCAGAATGTCGATGTCTGCGGTCGCACCCAACCTCTCTGCAGTTGCTCGGTCAACGTCGCCAACAACATCAACTTCACCTGTAATCAGAGCATTCTGTCTGGCAGTGGCATCGGCAATCGTCAATAACTCGGCTGTATCCAGAAAACCACGGTCTGTCTTATAGTGATCCGCGTAGCGTTCGTATTTTGAGTATTGACCTGGTTGAAACTCGACCAAGCGGTAGACTCCACAACCTACATCGAATGCCTCAATCGCTCCATCTTTGGATGGCAGAATAGAAAGCACAGAATCGCTCAAAATGACAGGGAAATCCACATTGCCTTCTTTCAACTTGAACTTCACTACCAGATCGCCGTCTTTGGTGATTGAATCGACGTTTTCAATGAATGCTTTCATCGAAGATGCTGAATCTTCACCAATATGGCGACTGATTGAAGTGATTACGTCGTCAGAAGTGACAGATTTACCGTTATGGAAGGTGACACCTGATCGCAACTTGAAAATCCACTCTGTCGGGTCAGCTCCTGGCTCATAGGATTCAGCCAGCAAAGGAACCAATTGGCCGTCTGGTGTCACTTCAGTCAGTGTGTTATGTATGCTGTAAAACATCATAATTGAGTGACCGCTGATAAGCTGGATGGGGTCAGTCGAATCAGAAGAGGAGCCATGTGGCATTGCAATGCTCAAATGACCACCCTTGACAGGCATTGCAGCCTGGGCGGCCGAACCTGCCAGCAATCCTGGTGCGGCACTGGCAATACCCAAAGCACCACCAGCCTGCATGAATTTACGTCGAGATACCTTCTGGTTAGAGAAGTCGCGCAATGTTTTGTTGATGATACCCATATTTTCTCCACAAAATATTGATTGTCGATTTACCGACTAATCAGCCGGTTAATTGGAAATTTGAATGTCCTATTACTCCTTTAGTCCAAGGATAAATCAAATGCCCGCGTCTAAATTCTAAACCAAATTTTCAGTCAATCAATCCTATTTGGATTAATTGTACATATCTGATACTGACCCACTCACTGAGATAGTTCATCAATTCAAATCGGTTTTAAAAATTGTTTGATTTTGATAGACTCCACGTAATTAGTTTTGTAGCGTGTATTCAACATAGAAAACCCGGCGCAAATTTTGCCGCGCCGGGTTTGAAAATAGTTGAACACGCGAAGCGTGTCACGTTAGCCTTTAAGCCACCAACGTTCAATCATTTTGTAGCCGTCAAACTCCCAGTTGCCCGCAACCTGTTCAGGCACACCAACTTTGGCTGTGTGTGCTGAAATGTGGTTGGCAAAGGCGTGAATGACAGATCCGCAATCGTCTCGAGTGATAGCCTGCATTTCCCAGTACATTTCTCGACGTTTGTCTTCATCCACTTCAGCCCTTGCTGCAACCAGAAGCTGATTGAAACGTTCGTTTTGCCAATAGCTCTCATTCCAATTTGAGTCGGCTGAATAACCTTGGGTAAACATCCAGTCTTCAGTCGGCCGCCCACTCCAGTAGCTAGCGCACCAAGGGTGCTTGAGCCAGACATCGCTCCAGTAACCATCATCTGGAACCTGCTTTGGAATGAGTTCGATGCCCGAAGCCTTAGCATGCTCACTGAATAAAACAGCGGTATCGACGCAGCCGGCATAGAGACTGTCCGAGACACTCAATTCCACTTTGAGATCACTCATACCCGCTTGTTTGAGATGCCATTTTGCCTTTTCGGGATCATAGACCCTCTGCTCAAGTTCGGGATTATGGTAGCGATTTGCTGGTGAAATTGGATGGTCGTTTCCGAGACTGCCATAGCCGCTCAAAATTGTGTCAAGTACAGCTTCTCGATCAATTGACAGCTTCAGTGCCATTCGAACATCATTGTTGTCGAAGGGTGCGAGATCGGTTCGCATCGGGAAAGTGTAATGCTGAGTGCTTGCGATATCCAAAATCTTAATATCACCGCCTCTGCTTAGCAAACCTGCAGTAGTCGCGTCGACATCACCAATGACATCAACAGCGTCGGTAATTAATGCATTCTGTCGAGCAGTAGAATCAGCAATGGTCAAAATCTCTGCTGTGTCTGCCCATCCACGATCCGATCTGAAATCGTTCGGATTGCGTTCATACCTTGAATATTGACCGGGTTCGAAACCTGCTAGCTTATAGGCGCCACAACCGACATCAAACGATTCGATTGCACCGTCCTTTGTCGGCAGAATTGACAGCACGCTTGCGCTCAGAATTACTGGAAAATCGACGCTGGCTGACTTCAACTTGAATTTCACAACCCGGTCGCCGTCTTTGGTGAGCGAATCGACATCTTGCATGACAGACTTGAGCGATGAGGCGGAATCTTCACTCCAGTGACGGCTGAGTGAAACGACAACATCATCTGCGGTGACGGTTTTACCATTGTGAAAGGTTACATCCTGACGCAATTTGAAAATCCATTCCGAAGAATCCGCTCCGGTTTCAAAGGACTCCGCTACTAGGGGAATCAACTGTCCATCAGGTGCGACCTCAGTCAACGCATTGTGCATTGTAGAGAACAGAAAATTTGTGTGTCCGCTGGTCAGCTTGATCGGGTCCAGGTCATCGGTTGATGAACCTTGTACCGTAGCGACACGCAGATGTCCGCCTCTGGAAGGTGTTGCAGCTTGAGCTGAAGACCCTATTAGTAATCCAGGCGTTGCACTGGCAACACCCAACGCACCTGACGCTTTCATGAACTTGCGCCGAGATACATTTCGATTAGCTAAATCAAATATAAGTTTGTTTTTCGACTTCATTCATATCTCCTTTTTTAGTGGTAAAAAATTCCAATTAGTTAAAGCCGGAATGACTAGTCTCCTCAAATAATTTGATGCTTTATTTCAAATCAGTCAATCCTGACAGAACTTGAATTTTGCAACAATTCTAATTCAAATATTTAACTGGTACATAGTTAATTTGAGAAGCCTACTTGGCCAAGATATCAGATGTTGGAGTTCATATTGAGTTCAGAAACTTCCAACCCTTTTCTTAGTTTCTGGATCAAGAATTCCACGAACGGTGGATTCGGTTTCTAGGTCTAGTGTCATTTCGAATTCAGGTATGTTAACTTGATTGAGCACTCGTTTCAGGTCTCGAACGGCAGTGTGCGGTAAGGCTGCAATTTTTTCTGCAGTTTCGTGTGCCGTCTCAAGCAACTCATCATCCGGCACAACTTGCCAGGCAAGTCCCATATCCAGTGCGTCATTCGCATCGAATGTTTCTCCCAACAGCATCAGCTCTCTGGTTTTAATCAGCCCGATCATTTTGGGAAGCATAACGGTGACTCCCCCAGTTGGAAACATCCCCCATTTGAGTTCTGGAAAAAAGCATCGAGTATTTTCCGAAAATACCGCTAGGTCGCAATTGATCGCCCATTCCAAACCCCCACCAACAGCCCAGCCTCGAATTGCACCGACCACAACTTTCTCACCGAGTACAAGCTGCCTAGTGATGTCCTGAATGGACTCGACAAATTTGTGGGTATGTTCCGGGCCGGAGGACTGCTCATCAAATTCCTTGAGATCGTCGCCAGAGCAGAATGATGAACCGGACCCAGTCAGAACTATTGCACCGACACTTTCGTCTCTGTTTGCACCTTCAAGTGCTGTATGAAGTTCGTCAAGCATTGTAGAATTCAAGGCATTTAATCGTTCCGGCCGATTGAGTGTCAGTGTACAGACAGAATTATTAGTTGACACTAGTACAGTGTTGGCCATTACTCTTCCTCCCGAATTAATCTCTTAGTCTTGCCTTCTGTGCGAGGCAGGGAATAGGCTGGAACAAACGTTACTCGAGCTGACGCACGGGTTCGAAACTGAATCGCATTTTCAACTTGCTCCGTGAGGGTATCACTCCGTTCGAAACCCGGTGCGAGTTCCGCCTCAACGTTTAGGTGATCATAGGGTCCTTTGCCCTTCATTCGAATTCTATATTCACCCGACAACTGCATAAATTCACCGATTGCGCCATGAACAGCAGCCGGATAAACATTGACTGCTCGGACAATAATCATATCGTCTGTGCGACCGAGAACCCGAAATCGGGTTGTTGTTCTGCCGCATTCGCAAGGACCAGTTCCGGTAATAACGATCGCGTCATTAGTACGAAAGCGAACCAATGGCTGTGCCAGACGTGAAAGGTGTGTCAGTACCAATTCCCCGCTGTAGCCTTCTTTCCAAGGCACAGGCTCCTGCGTTTCTGGATTAATTAATTCACCATATAGAACGTCGTAACCCAGAAAATGCAGATCCTGATTGAGCTCACACTGGCTTGCAAAATTACAGTAAACATCGGCCATTCCGTAATTTGCATTACGGACTTTAAGGCCCCAGGTTTCCTCAATCCGATTTCGAAAAGATTGCTGGTCCAACGCGGCCTCACCCCCAAATAACCCCAATTTCAGGTTGAGATCAAAAGGGTTGACACCGGGGAAATGTTCATGCAGTGTTTGTTCCAAAACGGCCGGATATGATGGCGTGCAGTGAATCGCGTCAACTTTGATTTCCAGCAGAGTTTGAATAAGAAGACGCGTATTACCAACCCCGAACGGCATAACTGTTGCACCGCATGCTTCGACACAAAGATGGTCGGTAAATCCTCCCATCCACATTTGATAGTTCAGACAGTGGACGACCCTGTCGCCTGGCTTAACTCCAGCGGCTCGATGGCATCTGGCACCAACTTGTGCTGTCTGTTCAGCGTCAAACTTTGTAAGGGCAACGTTCATCGCGTGCCCCGTTGAACCGGAGGTTCGGTGCAGACGAATGACTTGCTCATCCGCGGCAGCTAAATAGTTACCAAATGGCGGGTTTTCTGCCTGCGACTTTCGGAGCATAACCTTTTCGCACAGAGGCAATTCAGGAAGATCTTCCAGTTGCTGCGGTGGTAATGAGTCATCCCAGAATTCTGCAAAAAACTTTGAATTCTTAAGTACGTAATTCCCCTGAGATTGCCATCTTCTTTGGCGAAGTTTGGCTAGCTGAGCATCTGGCAAATACTCAATGCCTGTAATGTTCATATTATTCGACAGGAAACACAGTCTGGTGATCTCTCGACTGAATTTATACCCCGAAAATCAATATGTCTAGTGAACTTCGCAGGTTTAAGTTGGTGACAACATTTCATGAAATCAGTCAATTCATTTGAGTTCGAATTTATTTAAGAGATGCAGTTGTGGACCGAACTGAGCGACTTTACCTGATTGATTGGCTACTGCAAAAAGACGCTCCACTTCCATGGGTCTCATATTGAACGAACTGGAAGTGCACCGAGCGACTATCAAGCTTGAATTGGTGCATGTACGAGATCTTTTTTCTCAATTACCTCCATTCCCTTTATGTTCATCTAATGTATGAACATATATGGAAGCAATTCATTTTCAACGGTATAATTCCAAATATTAAAAACTAATATTCCGAATATTATTAATAATAATTCCATAAAAAATAGATATTTATTCCAAATAATATGGAACTGGTGGTAGAAAATAAACCTGCTAAATTCCGAATGTATCGAACGACTGGTTTAAAGATATGAGAGGTTATGTTCATCGTCATGCTGAATACCAAATCGTTAACGCGTTAGGCTATTCGCGAGTGGTTGCCATTGTGGGGCCTCGGCAGTCAGGTAAAACAACCCTTGCCCGCCGATTCGCTCGCTTGAATGGCTGTCGTTTTTATTCGCTTGACGATGCTACAAATCGAAACTTCGCCAACAGCGATCCGGACGGATTTTTAAGGGACGATGAATATGCCGTGATTGATGAGATTCAACGGGCTCCAGAACTTCTTTTGACGATAAAGAGGATGGTCGACGAAAATCCAAAAGTAGGTCGTTACTTGATCACAGGATCAGTTGACCTCTTCCATCATTCCATTTCTCCTGATTCGCTTGCTGGACGTGTTGAAGTTGTTGAATTGATGCCGTTTTCCCAGGCAGAAATTGGCAGAAGCGTGGCACCCCGATTCATCGAACGAATGTTATCTGGCGACTTTGTTGATATCAGGTGTGAGATTGGACGGACGGACAACCTTGTCGAAAGAGTTCTTTGTGGTGGTTATCCAGTCGTGCAGACCATGAATGAATGGCCAATCAGGCAACGGTGGTTACGAGAATATGCTGCAATGTTGGCTAAACGCGATTTGTCGGACGTCGCGAGAGTCAACAAAGCAAATCAGTTTGCGAGGTTGATTAAATTGGCCGCAACGGCATCAGGTCAGTTGTTGAATTTTTCAATGTTCGGCTCTCAATTAAACATTGACAGCAAAACATCGGACCGATGGCTGACTTTGCTGGAGAACCTGTTTTTGATTCGCCGGGTACCTGCATGGCACCAAAGTGCTCGCAAGAGGCTTGTCAAATCCGAAAAAATCCAATTTCTCGATTCAGGATTGCTTGCAGCAATGCTCAATATCGATACTGAATCAATTCAAGCCAACAGACATCTGCTAGGGCAATTGCTGGAGTGCTTTGTCTTTTCAGAATTATTGAAAGCGACTTCTCTTGCTGACGATCAGTTGACTTTGTGTCATTATCGTGATATGGAAAAATTTGAGGTGGATATGGTATTGGAGCGTCCATTTGGCGAGGTGGTTGGAATAGAAGTGAAATCGCGGGCGACGATTTGGCCAAAGGATTTTCGAGGATTGAAACGTCTACAGGAAATTAGTGGGAATCGGTTCGTTTGCGGTGTTGTTCTGCACGATGGAGAGCGCATCAAGCAGATGTATCCTGGACTGTTTGCGATGCCTATCAAAATGCTTTGGGAACTGTAATGTCAATCAGTGAGAATAAACTTACTTGAGATGCAAAAATGGACCGAACTGAGCGACTTTACCTGATTGATCAGCAAAAAAAATGACGCTCCATTTCCATGGATCTCCTGATGGACGAACTGGGAGTGTCCAAATCTACAGTCAAGTGAGATTTTACTCCTCGTCACTTGAGCATACTGCGCACCAAATATTTCGGTGTGGTGTGAACTCAAATTCAATTGCACAATCGACGGACTTGTTTCCCAATTCGATCTATACATCTCTCTATTTTTTTCTCCAGACCACTGGCCAGACTTTCGGTCAGCCATCGACATCTCCAAACGGATTTGTGTGCCCGCCAAATGAATCACATATCTATAATTTCGCCGAGTAAATAACTCATCGCAATCACGATTGAATGTGTTTGGTTCGGGAGTTGTACGCCTGTTTCCAAGGACGTTGATTTTGGAACTTCAGAGTTTCAATTCTCAGGGGGAATAGAACAGAACAATGGCACTTCATTTTGAAAGGTCAGAGTATCAAGATCGCCGGCAGCAGTTAATCGAACTGCTAAAGCAAAAAGAGTTGGATGGAATCATGATATTCCGCCAGGAAAGCATGTACTACCTGACGGGATACGATACTTTTGGCTACTGTTTCTTTCAATGTCTGTATTTAAGCTGCGATGGAAATTACGCTTTGCTGACTAGAGCGCCAGATCGTTTGCAGGCACAAATCACCTCAACCATTGAAGACATCAGAGTTTGGGTTGACCAGGCTGGTCACAACCCGGTCGACGACTTGGTGAAGATGCTTGACGACTATGGCTGTAGGAGCAAAAGACTGGGGATAGAACTGCACGCTTACGGTTTGACGGCGCATCTGTGGAATAGCCTCAGACCTACACTATCAGACTACTGCACCTTGGAAGATGTTTCAGACCTCGTCAATCGGCAGCGAGTGATCAAATCACCGGCCGAAATTGAGTATGTTGTACGGGCTGCAGAACTGGCTGACGATGCCTTGGATGAAGCCATTCGAGCGACTGCTCCTGGCGTATTTGATGGTGAGATTTTAGCAGCCATGCACGGTGCCATCTATCGCGGCGGCGGTGATGATCCAGCCAATGAATTCATTCTGGGTTCAGGCGAGAATGCTGTGCTTTGCCGATACCAATCTGCCAGGCGTCATTTATCCGAGCAGGACCAGTTGACTTTGGAGTTTGCCGGTGTATACCATCATTACCATGCAGCTATGATGAGAACTGTTGTTATTGGCGAACCCAATACCCAGCAAGTAGCCATGCATCGAGCCTGCGTTGAAGCTCTGGAGGCATGTGAGTCCGTCATAAAACCGGGGGCGACTGTGGGGGAAGTCTTTGATACTCATGCTGAAGTCATGGACGCTCACGGTTTTAAAAATATGCGCATGAACGCATGTGGTTACAGCCTCGGGACCACCTACGCTCCGACTTGGATGGATTGGCCGATGTTTTACACCGGCAATCCGGTTGTAATTGAATCAAACATGGTATATTTCGTTCATATGATTCTGTTCGATGCAGATCAATCACTGGCTATGACGCTCGGTGAAACAGTCCGCGTGGCTGAAAACGGGTGTCAAAAACTCAGCCGACATAGCCTGGAAATGATTGTTGTGTGACACCTCATGCAGACTGTCCATTATTAACCTTTAATAAACTACAGATTTCCAACATATTCCATCGGAGCATTGGTCAATTCAATGGTAGAAAAGCGTAGGATGGGAGGGCGTGCCGCTCGTAAAGCATTGCGCGCAGCTCCTCTGGCAGAAGAAGATAAAGCCGTTCGTCCAGGCATGCAGGGAGGGCGATTCAAGCCACTCTCGGATTCCGATGTCAACAGTGTCAACGAAGCGGTAATGGATGTGCTGGAGAATCTGGGTTTGTCTCAGGCGATTCCATCATGCATTGAGTTGGTCACCAATGCTGGTGGCACCTATACCAGCGAGGGTCGATTGACTTTTCCTCGATCCCTGGTTGAAGACACAATTGCCAACGCATGCCAGAGCTTCACACTTTGCGGTCGCGACCCTAAACACGATCTCGACTTATCGGGAAATAAGGTTCACTTTGGAACAGCAGGTGCTGCAGTTCATGTGGTTAATCTTGAAACCCGAGAATATCGCGAATCAACACTCGCCGACCTTTACGATATTGCACGAATTGTTGACCAGTTGGAGCATATTCATTTCTTTCAGCGGCCCATTGTTTGTCGCGATATGGAAATACCGAGTGAACTAGATTTCAACACCACTTACGCTTGTATCTCGGGGACTTCCAAACACGTTGGCTCAAGCTGGGTACTGCCGGAGCACTTGGAACAGACAATGGAAATGCTGCACATCGTAGCGGGAGGGGAAGACAGGTGGCGAGAGCGGCCATTTGTCAGTTGTTCCTCATGTTTTGTTGTACCTCCACTCCGTTTCGCCGAAGACGCCTGTGAGGTATTGGAAGTTACCGTAAGAGCTGGCATGCCAATCCTGTTGTTAGCAGCAGGGCAGGCCGGTGCGACAAGCCCAGCATCACTTGCAGGTGCAGTTGTGCAAGAGGTGGCTGAAACGCTGGCTGGTCTGGTGTATGTCAATCTAATCAAGAAAGGTCATCCCGCAATCTTGGGAATTTGGCCATTTGTCTCTGATTTAAGAACTGGCGCGATGAGCGGCGGCAGCGGCGAGCAATCAGTTCTGATGGCCGCGTGCGGACAGATGGGTCGGTACTATGGGATACCCACCGGAATTGCAGCAGGGATGGCAGATTCAAAATTACCGGATGCTCAATCCGGATTTGAGAAAGGCTATACCACAACGCTGGCTGGGCACAGCGGAGCTAATATGGTCTATGAATCTGCAGGAATGCAAGCAAGTCTGCTTGGAGTCAGCAAGGAGGGGTTTGTTGTCGATAATGACATGTTAGGTGCTGTCAACCGGTCGATCCGAGGAATTGAAGTTAATAAAGAATCGATGTCAATTCAGGCCATGCGCGATGTCTGTGTAGATGGACCAAAACACTATTTGGGTCATGATCAGACAATGAGCCTGATGCAGAAAGATTACGTATATCCCGATGTGGGTGACCGAACCAGCCCCAAGGAATGGGCAGAACAGGGATCGACCGATGTCTTGCAGAAATCAAGAATGGTGGTGGACAACATTTTGTCTACACATTTTCCGAGGTATATTGATGATGCAACGGATCAGTTGTTAAGAGAACAGTTTCCAGTGCGTCTGCCACGCGAGTACATGAATCCGAAGTAAGTCACCTCATTTATTTAGTCAATTTGTCCATATTCAGGTAGCGTTACATGAATCAGGAAGTTGTAATTACCTGTGCCGTAACGGGCTCAGGCGAAACTCAGCATAAACACCCCAATTTGCCAATCACACCAAAGCAGATCGCCGACGCGTGTATTGAAGCGGCGAATGCTGGCGCCGCAGTCACGCACATTCATGTGCGCGATCCAGAGACGGGCTCTGGTGGCAGGGATCCCGCTATGTTTGCTGAAGTTGCGGACCGTGTTCGTGCATCTGGCGTTGATGTTGTTTTGAATCTAACGACCGGCATGGGTGGAGACTATTTTGTTGGAGAAATGGTGCCGACAGACCCCGGTCCAGGAACCGACTTTGTGCTACCGATTGAAAGAGTTTCTCATATAGACGGCATCCTTCCAGAAATCTGCTCACTGGATTGCGGTACGATGAATTTTGGTGATGGAAACTTGTTAATGATCAATACACCTGACCATCTGAGAGTTGCTGCGAAGCATATACAAAAGCTTGGTGTTAAGCCGGAACTTGAGGTATTTGATACTGGACACGTCTGGATGGCGAACAGAATGCTTGAAGAGGGTTTAATTGATGAACCGCCGCTTTATCAGATTTGCCTTGGAATTCCATATGGTGCACCTGCGACAACTGCAGCGATGAAAACGATGTGTGACATGCTTCCGGAAGGGGCGAATTGGACCGCTTTTGGAATCAGTCGCCACCAGATGCCAATGGTTGCCCAAGCCGTTTTGCTGGGCGGACATGTTCGTGTCGGACTTGAAGACAATCTGTATCTTGAGCGCGGCAAATTTGCAAGCAACGGACAGCTGGTAGAAAAAGCGGTAGAAATCGTCGAAATGTTGGGCGCAAAAGTTGTCGGACCGGAAGAGGCGAGAGAGAAATTCAAACTGACCAAGCAAAAGTGATCTGATTTTTACTTCGACATACTTCTGCCATTTGCACCCGCATTGGGTTTTTGGTACAGGGAACTTCCAAAGATACTACTAATTGACTGTCATGTTCAGCGTAAATATCAGGCAGGCTGAACGCTCAATTGACGTTGAAATCGGTTCAACGGTTCTTGAAACAGCATTACAGGCCGGTATAGATTACCCCCATGGTTGCCGCGCGGGCAACTGTGGCGGTTGTAAGTCGAGGCTTCATTCGGGTGATGTAGAGCTGTCGCCATATTCTGAATTTGCCTTATCGCAAGCAGAATACTCAGACGGATTGATTCTGGCCTGTCGCGCTGTTCCTTGGTCCGATTGCGATGTTTCGTGGTGTGAGTTGGATGATGTCGCAGTTCATCCGATTCTTGATCTGACCTGTCGAGTCCAACAGCCGGAGAAGCTGACGCAGGATATTGTCAGCCTGAAACTCAGAGTTACCAGCACCGAGCCGTTTGCATTCAGTCCCGGTCAATATGTTTATGTTGAATTTGAGGGGTTCCCAAAGCGAGAATATTCAATCGCGAGTTATGCTGATGATACGCTTGAATTCTATATCCGTAAAATTCCAGATGGAACAGTGAGTAGCTTTGTTTGGGATTATCTGGTAACCGGAGAAACGGTTCGAGTGAGCGGCCCTTATGGGAATATGTTTTTCCGCGAACAGCATGATGGACCTGTCATTGCTGTTGCAGGTGGTTCGGGCTTGTCTGCCATTCAGCCGATTGTATTGGAATCTGTACGACGCCACCCCGAGCGGTCGCTTCTTTTGTATCACGGTGTTCGGGATGAGGCGGATATTTATCGCTCTGAGATCTTCAGCGCTCTGAGTAATCGGTATTCGGTGTTCGAGTACCATCCTGTGCTTTCAGAAGCCACTGGAGAGCGCAGTCAGAAGACGGGTATGTTACATGAAGTGTTGAGTGAAGAAATTCAGGTCTGTTCTGATGGTAAGGCCTATCTTGCCGGTCCTCCACCGATGGTGAGAAGCTGTAGCGATGTTCTGCAAAGCAAGGGTTTAGATTCTGTGAACATTCATGCTGATCCATTCTTTACAACAGCAGATGAGCATAGTTGACAATGTCAAATTATGATCCAACCCTTGAGGGCAGAGTTGCCTTGATCACCGGCGGTGCGCGAGGCATTGGAAAGGCAATTGCTGAAAAATTCGTTCAGTCAGATGCACGGGTGGTCATAGTCGATAGCGGTGGGGATATAGATGGGAGAAATCCAGACCCTGACATTGTGAAGGATGTAGCAAATCAACTCGGAGAATCTGCTGTCGGTAGCTTTATGGACATTGGCAATGCCGAGTCCGCGGCGAATGCAGTAGCACTCGCAAAGGAAGAGTGGGGCAGACTGGATATCGTTGTCAATAATGCTGCCATTTTGCGGGACCACTTTATTTTCAAAGCCAGACCGGAAGATTTTGATGAAGTCGTTCGAGTCAACCTGGCCGGTTATTATCACGTGCTGTCGGCTGCTGCTCCGATATTTCGAGAACAGGCAAAAGCGGGAAACCCTGAGGCTCCGTACACTTGGGGAAGAGTGATCAACATAGTGTCAACAGCTGGATTTTACGGAAATTATGGCCAGTCCGCTTATGCAAGTGCGAAAAACGGTGTCATCGGGCTGACACGCGTCGCTGCATTGGATCTTGCCCGTTCAATGGTCTCAGTCAATGCTATTGCGCCTTTCGCAAGATCGCGCGTTACGGAAATTATTGTCCCCGCTAATGAAGAGCAGGCAACGTACAAAGAAAGGGCTTTGCGAATCGAACCGAAGCATGTGTCATCGGTAGTTAACTGGCTGTGTTCAGATCAAGGTCAGAGCATCACCGGGCAATTGTTTGGAGTGCGGGGTAGAGAAGTATTTCTCTTTTCCCAGCCTCGACCAGTAAGAAATTTTGTAATGGAACCCGATGCCAGATCAGAAAGTCTGGCAGAACATGCAAAAGAGCACTTTGAAGACGCCTATACTGAACTGGTCACTGACCTTGAATCATTTAATAGTGAACCGGTCTTGTAACTGAAGACAAGATAATGAGTATTGCACCTGGAAGTGAAGTTCAAACCTGCGAAGAATTACTGGCGGGTCCGGAAGAATTTCGAATCGCAGTCGAAAAGATTGTGATTAGTCACGCTGTGAACGAATATTACGGGGCGCAGGTTTTTGATGAACCTGCAGTCGCCCTGGCACCATCACCTTACGCAAAATGGCTGGCGTGCAGGGTGGCGATGGAAGAATACGGTCACCATGTGAGGTTCTCCGAATTGGGCGAGAAAATGCAGATTGCGCCTGAACGAATGACCACCCAGCACAAGCGGCCGCTATCAATATTTGAGTTTGATTTAAATTCCTGGACTGAGTTTTGTGTGATCAAGATTCTTGCCGATATGGCCGAGGTCATTCAAGTTGAAGACCTCATACGCTGTACATTTGTTCCCTTGCGTAAACTGGCACGAATGACGATGCCGGAGGAGAAGTTTCATGTTCAGTTCGGACTTGATTTCACTGAAGAAATCCTTCAGACAGATTCCGGACCTCAAGATGTGCAGGATGTTGTGAATCGATACTACCCAATGATGTGTAAATTTTTCGGTCGACCGAATTCAGAGAACAATCGAATTTATCGAAAGTGGGGAATCAAGCAGCGTACAAATGAAGCAATGGCAGAAGATTATGCGAATCGAATAGAGGAGGTCATTGTAAACCGGTTTGGACTCAGCCTACCAGAGGCGGCTGCCACCCTTTAGTTGAAGATTTCATTGATGTCACAGCTTGTTCCTGACACACCCGAGCTAAAAGAATTTTACAAGCGACTGCCAGACTATAGTCTGGCCCCTTTGTGGACCGTATTAAGCAGTTTGATCACACCGGTACCAGTAAGCCGCTGTCAGCCGGTGCTCTGGGATTACAAAAAGATACACCCTCTAATTTTAGAATCAGGTTCCCTGATCACAGCCAAGCAGGCGGAAAGAAGAGTCTTGATTCTTGAAAATCCGGGCATGCCGGGTGAATCGAAGATTACTGATTCGCTATATGCCGGTTTACAGTTGATTCTGCCAGGTGAGGTTGCACCGGCTCACCGCCATTCGCAGTCTGCGCTTCGGTTTATAGTTGAAGGGAGCGGTGCCTATACCGCGGTAGATGGCGAAAAGACCATTATGGAAGAAGGCGATTTTGTGATTACACCGTCCTGGACTTGGCATGATCACGGCAACGACAGTAATGAGCCGATGGTATGGTTGGATGGATTGGACATACCGCTAGTGAGCATGCTGGACGCGTCATTTTTTGAAAAATATCCAGATGATCTGTTCCCTCAATCACGCCCAGTTGGCGATGCATTGGCCAGATATGGATCGGGTCTGCTGCCAGTAGGCTATGAGCAGGTTCAGCCAACATCACCTGTATTCAACTATCCATTTGCGAAGACTCGCGAAGCACTGGAGCAAATGAAGTTGGCAGATGAATGGGACCCCTGTCATGGATTGAAATCAAGGTACGTCAATCCAGTCACTGGTGATTATGCGATGCCGACGATGGCAACTCACATGCAGTTATTACCGAAGGGATTTGAGTCTGCAGCCTATCGGTCAACGGATGCGACGGTTTTTTCTGTTGCAGAAGGGAGCGGAAAATCTAAAGTCGGTGGTCAGACAATCGAATGGCGACGACGAGACACCTTTGTTGTACCTGGTTGGACTGAAGTCCGTCATTTTCCTTTAGAGGAGTCGTATCTTTTTAGTTTTTCCAATCGTCCAGTTCAAGAAAAACTGGGTCTCTGGCGGGAAAAACGCGGTGAATATTAGGTAAAGAAACCAATATTCCACATACAAAAAATGACGCCAACATAAATTGTTCATACATTGATAACTGTCAATCAGTTGTCCGGACTAAAACTTCGTCCTCCGGTTAACTATATCTAACTTTGTCCATTTGATTCATTTACTTAGTCGACTTACAAGAATTTGCCACACTGAATCTCTGCTGATGGCGTTATACTTCAATGATGGTTGAGATGGTCGAAGTCAACTCAGTCATGATAGCAATATCATCTACTACGGTAATTGTGTTGTCTTCTCCAGCGAAATGTTGACAGAACCTGTCTAACTTTTCGCCAGCCAGTAGGGAATCAATTATTGATAGAGGTATTAGTATGAATAATAAGAATAAAAATATTCGAGATTTAGTCGCGACTGGAGGAGTTTGGAAGGGTCTCCACCCTGGTATGGGAATCGCATCAAAAGCGATGGTCGTGGTATTCGTCGTTTTTACAGCACTCAACGTGGAATTCGCCAACGACATATACTCAGCAGTCCGAGGCTGGATCGAGTCTGCACTCAACTGGTACTACGTGAGTGCCTTGGTAATCATGTTCTTTGTATGTATCTACCTGATGTGCAGTCGACATGGATCCGTCAAACTCGGGGATGACAACTCCAAACCGGAGTTTAGCAACTTCTCCTGGTTCGCGATGCTTTTCTCGGCTGGCGTAGGTATTGGCCTGCTATTCTTCGGTATCGCAGAACCAATGTTCTACTTCGATAACACGCAGCCATGGGGTTATCCGAACAACCCGTTCGCAGACCGAGCAATGGTGACGGAGATGAATGAGGAACGCGCTGTGCATGCGATGCGGGTCACCTACTTCCATTGGGGATTCCACGCCTGGGCGGTCTACGTGATCATCGGTCTATGTCTGGCGTACTTTGGGTTCAGGAAAAAATTGCCCTTGACATTGAGATCATCACTGTATCCGATCATCGGCGATAGGATCTACGGGCCAGTCGGACATGCAGTGGATCTGTTAGCTGTTTTTGGAACCGTTTTCGGTGTTGCAACTTCTCTCGGCCTCGGCGTAAGCCAGATGGCTGCTGGTCTCAACCATCTCTTTGGGATCGATCCCGGAATCATCACTCAGGTAACTTTGATTGCCGTGATTTCTGCCGTGGCAACCCTGTCAGCCGTATCTGGAGTTGGGAAAGGCATTCGAATTATTTCAGAGTGGAATATCTGGTTGTCGGCGGTTCTGTTGGCGTACTTCCTGTTCGGTGGCCCTGCTCAATGGCTAATGGGATTTTTCGTGACCACTATCGGCGATTATCTCTGGAATGCAATCCCGATGGGATTTGCCACTTTCAACGCTGAAGGTGAACGAGACTGGCAGGGTGGTTGGACTATCTTCTATTGGGGCTGGTGGATATCCTGGGCTCCATTTGTTGGAATGTTCATCGCTCGCATCAGTCGGGGGCGTACTATCCGAGAGTTCATGGTGGGCGTAATGTTCGTCCCTACCACACTGGCTTTCTTCTGGCTCTGTATCTTCGGTGGCAACGCGATGTATATCGAGTTGACTGCAGAAGGTGGAGCGGGAACGGCAGGTATAGCGGAGCTTGTCCGAAACTGGAATCTGCCTGCTGCCCTCTACGGTACTATCGAGTTGATGACGGGATTGCACTGGCTCAACTGGATCATGGCCGCCTTAGCCACATTTCTGCTGGCGACATGGTTCATCACTTCTTCAGACTCTGGGACGTTGGTGATCACAACGATGCTTAGCATGGGCGATGATCACCCACCACAGAAGTTCCGAATTGTATGGGGACTCGGAGAGGGATTCGTTGCGGCGGTTCTTCTTCTCGCTGGTGGTCTCGGTGCACTGCAGACTGCATCCATCGCGGCTGCGCTGCCAGTGAGTGTGATCATGCTACTGATGACCTATGGCGTTGTGAAATCGCTGAGCGAGGATTCATCAGCTGTAATTGTCGAACAAACTCAAGCGGCCCCAGCAGCCGCAGAATAACCGTTGCAGCAACTACTGAAATTCAGTTGTTGACTGCTATCGCATAAAAGAAGCCCGTGTGGGAGAACCATTTTCCCGCACGGGTATCCCTATTTTGAGAAAAGTCTAGGCATCTGGACGAATCGCCTCTATAGAAAACGCAGGCGAGTGATTACTTCGGTTTTGAGCAAATTTAGTTCAGCCTTGCTGCTATTTGTTAACGCTTGCTTTGTTTTTGCTACGTCCTGACTATTTTGGTATTGTTCCGCTGCCGAATCGACGGTTGGAGTATTCCGTAGAACTGTTGAAATCCTCAGTTTGATTCTGAGTCTTCTTCCAATCGACTCTTGTAATGCGCCGAACCAGGACCTCGCGGTGCTCGAATCCCTCGAAATTCCCAGTCTCCGCCCATTGCCGTTGATACCACTTCTTCTGTTGTCATAGGCTGGTGACCTGTATCGTCCCGTATCGCTGTCGGGCCTTCTACGATGGTGTTGGTCAAAGATCCGAGACCTTCGACTTCAACTGTAACGACATCGCCCGGCTCGACTGGCCGACTATTGGCTGGAGTTCCAGAAAGCAACAGATCACCTGGCTCCAGAGTAATATTTCGCGCTATGTCAGCGACGAGATAATGCATGTTCCATTCCATTTCATTCGTATTGCCGTCTTGTTTGACTTCTCCATTAACCAGGGTACGAATGCGTTTATTTTGAAAGTCCCAGTCCGTTACCAGTGCCGGACCGACCGGACATAGAGTATCGGAACCCTTCACTCGCAGCATCGAGCCCGCATCAGTATCGCGAAAGTCATGCAGGCCGTAGTCGTTTGAAACTGAATAGCCGGCAATGTAATCTCCAGCTTCTGCTTGGCTGATGTTCCGACAATACTGACCGATGACGATGGCAATTTCACCTTCATAGTTGAGCCATTTACAACGCTTTGGTCGAACGATATCCGCTCCATGACCACACAGAGCGGTTATTGGCTTATGAAAATAGGTGGGCGTGGCTGGAAGTTTGGTCATAAATTCGTCGACACGGCTCTTGTAGTTCAGATGCACACAGATGATTTTGCGAGGTTCCACAGGCGCAAGATGAATCGCATCTTCAATTCCGATTCTACGGCCATCTCCAGCTACGAGTTCATCCCCTTGTCGCTGCACTACTGTCGGATAACCCTCTAACAAGACTCGACGATATTCGCTCATGCTTCCTCCGAAATCGATCATGGGTCAGCTTCTGAACTAAGTTCAGAATGGCACCATATCATACCAATAAAGCTAATGAATTCTTCTTCAATCAACCTAAAATATTTTGCATTCTTAACCTAATTGAACAGTATGAAGTGATAGTGATGTCCCTGAAAGGTTTCATGTTTCCCCGAAGTGCCACAGGTAAAGCCTCCTTGGTACCCGATACTCCGTGGCACTATTCAGGTACCACACTGACGCTGGAATATTTGACAAGGCCTGAAAACGTTGCTGAATTGCTCCCAGAGTATCTTGAACCCGCGGATGAACATCCCGGTGCTGTCGCAGTGATTTGGGCTGACTGGCAAAACTGTCGGGATGATTACAGCGAAATTCTTGACCCGTCTCGTAGCCAATATATGGAAGTGTTCGTCGTAGTCAGATGCAAGTACCAAAACAAAACTTACTCTCGCTGTGTCTATATTTGGGTTGATTCTGACTATGCCATGGTTCGGGGTCACCACCAAGGCTATCCCAAAAAACTTGCATCAATCTACATGTCACGCCCAATAACAGTCGGACAGGCAGGGCCCAGACTTGAGCTCGGTGGCCGATTTGGTGCAAGTGTATCGGCTTATGACCACAAGCTTATTCACGCGACCTTTGAAATTACAGAAGAGTGTGATCATGCAGGATTTGTAAATAGCCATCCTATGCTGCACAATCGGTGGATGCCTTCGATCGAAGGCGTTGGCGAAGACAGTCTGGATGAACTGGTGACCATGAGTGCCTATCAGGCAGAAATAGGGCGTTCCTTTACAGGCAAATTTGATCTGCAACTATTTGATTCTCCAGTTGAAGAACTGACTCGCCTAGAACCGATCGAGAACATTGCCGGGTACTGGCGAGAACTAGCTTTTTCGTGGAAAAGTGGTACCACGTTGAGGCGCCGGAATCTACCTGAAATCGGATAAAGTGAATCTGTAAATCGTCGAATTAAAAATTTGTAGGTTGATTTTTGTGACTCATTTTGCTCACATGGATTGAGAGGTTAGGACAGCATGACGACTTGGCACCCAAGTGATGATGGCTACGCGAACCTGTCTGACCATGACTCGTTTATCAATGGTGCTCCTCACAATACATTTACACGTATGCGCAGGGAAGACCCTGTCGCGTGGTGTGATGGAGGCCAGTACAAGGGTTATTGGTCCCTGACTCGATACGATGACATATTGAAGCATAATCGAAACCCGTCGCTTCTAAGTTCCGCTCGCGGGGTTCGGATGGAAGACCAAAGCCGAGAAGAGTACTTGGCGCGAAGAACATTTCAGGAAACTGATCCGCCTGAGCACTCGGCCACTCGAAAGCTTGTAAACGAAGCTTTTTCCAAAAAAGTAATCGATCAGCTGGAAATTCTGATTCGAGATCTGTGCGTGGACATTCTTGAAAACGCCTTATCTAACGATGAATTTGATGCTTCTTTACTGATCAGTCGGCAGTTGCCAATGCGCATGCTAGGTAGAGTTCTCGGACTGCCAGCGCAAGACCTTGATTGGCTGGTGACAAAAGGGGACGAGTTGATTGCCAACACAGACCCTGAGTATTCTAACTTTGTGCCGGACAAGGCGGACACCGACGAGTTTCGATTCATGCCTTTTCGGTCGCCAGCAGGTGCTGAACTATACAGATATGCCAAGCAACTGATGGAGGAAAAAGCCGCAAGAAATGATACTGAAGGTGTGTTGCATCTGATTCTCCAGTCAAATGAACAGGGAGAAGTCATTAGTGATACGGAATTTCGAAACTTTTTCTGTCTATTGGTGGCAGCAGGAAATGATACGACGCGCTATACTCTTTCCGCTTCAATGCACGCTTTGGTGGTGAAGCCGGAATTGCTTACCATGTTGCAAAAAGCAGACAACAGATTGTGGGCTTCCGCAACTGAAGAGTTCATTCGTTGGGCTTCACCTACGATGCATTTTCGCCGTACAGCGACTGAAGATTTCGCGTTGCATGGGAAAAAGGTGAAAGAAGGTGACAAGGTGGTTTATTGGTTCATATCCGCCAACCGGGATGAGAGTCGGTTCGAAAAACCATTTGAAGTCGATCTGCGACGTACGCCAAATCGGCATATGGCTTTTGGACAGGGTGGGCCTCATGTTTGCCTAGGTATGTGGTTGGCCCGACTGGAATTGCGTGTGTTGCTGCAGGAACTGGTCAAACGCGTCGATGCTATCGAACTTGTCAATGAAGCGGAATATGTTCGGTCGAATTTTGTCGGCGGGATCAAGCGCTTGCCTGTCCGAATGAAAAGGAAATAGTTCCTGATTCTATTGGCATTACCTTAACAAATAAAGCGAAGGAAATTCACAATGTTAGATTCTAAGCTAAGAGTGTTGTTCTGCGACCACCTTAACATAGCCAGAGGAAAGTTCATTCCTCCAAACCGTGCAACAGGAGAATCTCGGTTCTGTCAAGGTATTTACGCGTTAGCCTACGACAAGGAATTACTGCCTGCACCATGCTCAAAGTTGCTGGATGGATTGTCCGACATGGTTGTTCGATACGAACCCAATGAAGTGCGCGCTGGATGGTTGGCTGATGAAGTCGTAGCCATTGCAGATCAGTTTGACAGCGATGGAAATGACCTAGCAGTGAGTGGTCGAACTTTATTGAAACGTACACTTGCTCAGTGGCAGAAACTTGGATATAGCGCCAAAGTCGGTATTGAACTGGAAGCGTATGCGTACACGCGAGGGGACGACGGTCAGTGGAAACCATACGACACTCCGGGTGCTTACGTCTATGGAACAGGACCTTTCGTTGACCCTTTGGAACTGACTGACAGTATTTACAGTTGCGCAGAGCATTGCAGCATTCCATTGGAAATGATTACATCTGAATTTGACTCCCCGCAGTTCGAATTTACATTGAGGTACGATGATGCCTTAGCAGCGGCTGACGACGCATTTCTGTTTAGATTGATGGCCCGGGAGATTGCCTTCCAAGAGGGTGTACTGCTGACTTTTATGCCAAAGCCAATTGAGGCGCTGAGTGGTTCCGGTGTCCACATCAATTTCAGTTTGTGGAACAAACAGGGCGAAAATTCAATTGGTGATCCAGATTCTGTAACTAAGCTGACCCGTTTGGGAGAGGCTTGTGTTGCCGGCTTGATGCATCATCATCAGGGACTGGCCGGTCTTCTTGCACCAACGGTGAACTCTTATCAGCGGCTCCAGCCAGCCAGTCTTTCTGGATATTGGCGAAACTGGGGAGAAGATCATCGCGGGGTCACAACAAGAATCAGCAGCGAAACTGGTGATGCTGCAAGAATTGAACATCGCATGGCTGACGGAGCAGTGAATCCGTATACAGCGATTGCCGCTGTGCTTCAGGCTGCTCGACTGGGCTTAGAAAATGGTTATGATCTGCCTCCAGCGGAAACGGCAGACTGTCTGGAAAATCATGATGCGACTGATGGTGTTCCAGAAAATCTTGGTGCGGCGTTGGAAGCGCTTCAGGCTGACACGAATCTCGTTGAAGCGGTCGGCCCTGATTTAGTTGGTAATTTGGTTGTGATCAAACAGTATGAAGTCGAGTCAACAAGTCACATGAATCACGATCAGTTGCGCGACTATTACATGCACTATTTATAGAGTGCGATGTCGTTGAAAGCTGATACTTGCTGAACCGGAGATATCAGCCTGACTCACATTGAATCTAAGCCTTCGATAACAGTGTCCGAGTTTGCGAATAATCTACCTTCAGAAATGCGCTTTAACGGCGGCCAATAATAATCCCATACTTTTCATCTCGCTCCGGACCATAGGTGACCGCTTCGTTGTAATCGAGTCCGACTCGACGTTTTAGGGAATATTGCCAGTCAAACAGAGCGTCCTTCATGCGCTGGACCACATTCTGCAGACTTAAATCGTGGCCGAGATCGTTGAGTTCATCAGGGTCCTGTTCTAGATCGAACAGTTGATGAGGGTACCCCTTGTAGTAGATGTATTTCCAGCGCGCGTCTCGAACCATCGTAGCACGGCATTCGTAAGGTTCAATATTCAGTTCGTATCGAGCGCCTCGATCTGCATAGTCGATCTCACTGATCGTGTATTCTCGCCAATGTTCAGCGGTAGATGATGATCTTAAAAGCGGCAGGAGAGAATGACCTTCAACCCGCTCGCGGCAGATCTCGCTACCTGCCAACTCAACAAAGGTTGGAACAATATCTACCCCTTCAACCAGTTCGGCTCGTGCTGAATTTCTAGTGACATCTGATTGACTGTCGGGGTCAACGACAATCATCGGAATTTTTGCTGATGGTTCATGAAACAGATCTTTTTCTCCAAGCCAGTGATCCCCTAAATAATCGCCGTGATCGGAGGTCAACACAATGACTGTATGGTCCAGCACCCCCTCTTCTTCTAGAAATTTCATCAACCGACCCACGTGATCATCAAGTTGTTTGACAAGTCCCATATACGCCGGTAAAACAATGTCGCGTATTTCATCGTCTGCGTAGCTTTGACTGTACTCAGCTTTCATGAATGCATCAATGACTGGGTGAGGATCATCACGTTCGGCTGCACTTCGAACAACTTTCTGAATGTCGTCCTTTTGGAACATATCGTGATAAGGGTCTGGGGCAATAACTGGCCAATGTGGCTTGATGAAACTCAGATGCAGACACCACGGTTGATCGCCCGTTTCTTTGATGAAGTCCATCGCACGTCTGGTCGTGAATGCAGTTTCTGAGTATTCTTCGGGAAGGGCTGCGGGGTAGACCGAACTTCTAAGTGACCAGCCAGAATGAAGTTTTCCGTTGCTGTCAATCCCGCTATTGGCCCGAGTGTGCCAAGGATTCTTTTCTTTAAATCCAACCGAGTGAAGGTAATCAGTATAGCCGTGATTTTTAGGCAGAACAGGGTCCAGACACAATCCCTCATGGCTTTCGTAGGGTTCAAATCCACCTGTAGCTGCGGTTAGTGCCAAGTCCGACTTGGGATCGACCCCGTTTTTCTTGATTTCGGCTGGACTCTTATAGCTATGTGTCTTTCCGACAACCGCACTGCGATAGCCTAGCGGACGGAGATAGTCACCCATCATGTATTCACCGAGCTGGACGGCATCTTCATTGCCGCAAACGCCGTGAGAGGCTTGATAGCGACCAGTGTAAAAGCTTGCTCTGGAGGGCGCACACAAGGGAGATTGGCAATACGCATTTTCAAATCGCACCCCGCGTGCAGCCAGTTCATCAAAATGAGGAGTCGCTAGCGTTCGATGACCGTAACAGGAAAGATAATCTTGTCTGAGCTGGTCACACATGATGAATAGAAAGTTTGGAGGGCTATTGTCCGTTTTACTTTGCATTTCGTTTGGCTACGATATGGGTGTGAGGGGAACTTTGAGATAGTCTTGTGTTTTCTGACCAAATCCAGTCCATCCTTGTTGGCTAGTGAACCGAACCCTCCAGAATTTGCAATGTCTGCAGGTCGCTATGAAAATCAAGCGCGTAATCGCCGCCTTCCCGCCCAATTCCACTGATACCAAACCCACCGAATGGTGCTGTCAAATCCCGGATAAGAAAAGAGTTAACCCAAACGGTGCCCGCTCTCACTGCTCGACCAACGCGCTCGGCTCGCGTGGCATCCGATGTGTAGACAATTCCCGACAAACCGTAAGCGGTGCTGTTTGCCAGATTTACGGCCTCCAGCTCAGAGTCAAATGTCTGAATGGTGAGCACGGGTCCAAAAATTTCCTTTTGTACAACCTCCGACTCGTTGGATGCCGGTTCGATCAATGTTGGCTTGTACCATAGTTTTCCTGGTTCGAATCTTTCACCTCCGAAAACGATGGTATCGCCGGCTTTTCGAGCTCGTTCTACAAATCCTTCGATTCTTTCCAAATGAATGGGGTGAATGGCAGCGCTCAATGTCGTTTCGGGGTTGCGGCTGTCGCCGTAAACATGCTGATTGGTGTAATGGACAAATTGTTCCATGAATTCGGATTTCACCGATGATTCAATGAGAAGCCTTGTTCCAGCTAGGCAAACCTGCCCTGAATCTTCAAACTGTGCGGCAGCTTTCTTTGCAGCTGCGTTTACATCGGCGTCAGCGAATACAATCAGAGCACCTTTACCACCCAGCTCCGCGGTAAAGGGCACTAGGTTTTTTGCCGCGTTGACTCCGATGATACGACCCGTTTCTGGCGACCCTGTGAAAGATATGCGTCTTACTCTTGAGTCAGTAACCAGTGCGGTTCCGATTTCCTGTCCGAGACCTTGAACAATGTTAAATACTCCTTGCGGAAACCCTGCCTCGTTGATAAAGTCAGCAAGCAAACTTGCCGACAGAGGCGCCCACTCCGCTGGTTTAAGAATTACCGAGTTTCCAGCAGCCAGGGCCGGTGCGACCTTCCAGGAAGCGAGCATGAATGGTGCATTCCACGGAGTGATGACAACCGCTGGTCCAGCTGTGTGACGAATGACACGATTGATCGTACCTTTTGAACTCCATTTTCTTTCCTCGTGTTCAGCAATGAATTCAGCATAGTGTCGAAAGTTCAGCGCACCACGCGGAATGACTCTAAGTTTGAGGCTTTCAAGAAGCATTGCCATGTCAAGGCACTCAATTTCGGCAATTTCACCAGCATTGGCATCAATTAGGTCGGAAAGTTTGAACAGAATGTCATTCCGCTCGGATTGCGACAGATTTGACCAGACCCTGTATCCATCAACAGCAGCTGAGACTGCAAGGGATGCTGTTTGTTCGTCTCCACGCGAGACTTCCGCCAGTTTCATGCTCCAGTCCAGTGGCGAGCGAACTTCGAAACTGTGTTCTGATGCCATTCGCTGACCGGCGATAAAGTGATGCGGTGAAACTGAAATTCCATCGACGCAGATTCTCGCATCAGATAAGTTCATTGGTTGTCCTCTGTAAACTGTAGTGTGCAGTTGAAAGTTTGTGAAGTATTGTAAGAACTGCACCAAATTTCATGGATAATTTATTTTGTTTAGCATGAAATAATTTGGATCAAAATAGGAGCTTTTTAATGGGAGAAATTGTCGGTGCCGGGTTTGTGTCTCACGCGCCAACAATTATGTTTTCAAAGGAACTTCGCTACGAGATTAACGACGGACAGGAAATCAGTCTGGTACCTGGCCTTCGTCGATTGCGCGAGGAAGTGCTTGATAAACTCAAGCCTGATGCGATTTTGCTATTCGACACTCACTGGTTTACAACCGTTGAGTTTGTCGTCAGTGCTCATGCCAAGCGCGCCGGAATTTATACCTCCGAAGAATTGCCACGTGGTATGGCAAGAATTCCGTACAGCCTTAATGGCGACCCTGAGCTGTCACGGTTGATTTGTGATCACGTGAATGCTGAAGGGGTTCGCTGCCACGCAAGTGATGATTCAGCACTGCCAATACACTATCCTACCATCAATGTTGCTCACTTCCTTAACGCCGGGGAAGCTTGGATATCAATAGGTGTGTGTCAAACTGCTCAGGATCACAATTTTCTTACTGTGGGTCGAGGCGTTGCTTCAGCAGTAGCTGCTTCCGACCGACGTGTTGTTCTGCTTGCAAGTGGAGGAATGAGTCATCGATTCTGGCCGCTAGATGAATTGGAGCAACATGAAACTTCAGATCCAAGCAACATTATTACTGCTGAGGCTCGAATTGCAGACCAGCAGCGATTGGATTGGTGGCAAAATGGTGACCATCAATTCGTGATCAGACACATGAATGAGTACCGAAAGCACGCTCCGGAAGGAAGATTCGGCCATTACCTGATGATGATTGGTGCACTTGGTGGAGAGAGTTGTCGAGCCAAGGGTCGATTGTTCAGCAACTACGAGAGCGCGACCGGAACGGGTCAGGTACATGTATGGTTTGACCGGCCTGAAATGGGTTGGCATTAGCAACAGTTTGCCGAGAACAATTTTTTTAATTTACAGGAGATATAGCAAAAATGAAGAGATTCCTCTATGCATTGATTCTCAGTACTTTTTTGTTTGTGCCTTTAGCACAGGCAGAGTACCCAGAACGTCCCGTTACATTTGTCGTACCGTGGCCTCCAGGCGATCTTGAAGATGTGTTGACCCGCATGATCGCCGATGAATTTCAAGAAACATACGGCGTGCCAGCTGCTGTGGTCAACAAACCCGGTGGCGGAGGAGGTCCTTTCCCAGGTGCTGTCGAAGTGGCAGTAGCTCCGGCTGACGGTTACACAGTGGGATCATTCATTATTGCCGTTCCCACAATCGGGCCAAACATTGGCATTCCAGAATTGTCACCCAATCCATTTGAACCATTAGGGATCTTCTTGACCTATCCATTTGTCATTGCTGCAGGTGGAGATGCGCCGTACGATGACATGCAGGGACTTGCGGCGCATGCGAAGGACAATGATGTTGCCCTAGGTCATTTTGGCGCACCACTAATTCCAACCCGAGTAACATTGGCACTCGCAGGCGAAATGGGATTCAGCTACAGTTCTGATGCGGCTTTTGATGCGCTGGATTGCAATACGCTTGCATCTGGAGATGTCGATGTCATTAATACCACGCTGCAGCTGGTGCTCCCATGCCTAAACGACATTAAAGTTTTGGCATCGGTTGGCAACGAGCGTATTGGATTGACACCTGATGTTCCGACTGTTGCAGAAATTGCTCCAAATCTAAACATTGCCTTGTGGAATGGATTGTTTGTTCATAAAGACACCCCGCAAGACGCTCGGGAAAAGATTATTGCAGTGGCTGAAAAAGTAGCTTTATCTGATGCTGCCAATAAGTTGGCTAGCGAGACAGGCGCTTTGATTTATTGGCAAAATGTTGAAGAGGCGAATGCTCAGATTGCCAGTGATATAGAAACCTTACAGGCACTCAATTAACAATCGCAGTTTAAAAATTAACAGTGGGCGGCTAGCGATAGTCGCTCACTGTTGAACCAATTCCCTCATTCGACACAAAGCAGCGTCGAATATGCCTGAATCCTTACTAAATAGTCGCCCGTCACACGAACCACAGCGAGGTGACATTTTCTTTGCAAGCTTTTTCTTGCTGGCAACTCTGTTGCTGTTGTTACAAATTGGAACGGAGACCAGTTGGGTAAAAGGCACAAAATTCTTTGCTCAGCCAAGATTCTGGCCCGCAATCGGCCTGATTGGAATGACTGTCTTTGCATCGCTTTATTTTTTCAGATCTGTCTTATCCAAACGTGCTGAAAATGAAGTTAAGGAAGTTTTACTGTGGCTGAAATCATTGGAATACACATTGTGGTTCATGGCCTATGTCGTCATCGTCCCCATACTGGGTTACCTGATTAGCACATTGATTTTTGTCTACGCTCTGTCTTTACGCACAGGGTACCGGGAAAGAAGCATCCTGCTCATGTCGGGAGTGACTGCTATCGCTATTGTTGTCATTTTCAAGGGATTTCTTTCAGTAAAGATTCCCGGTGGACAACTTTATGAAATTTTTCCCAGTGCGATTCGAAACTTTATGATTCTGTATCTGTAGGTGCCTGATGGAACTTCTGTTGTCATCAATAGAATTGTTGGTGCGCTGGGATGTCATTCTGGCTTTGCTGGTCGGATCAATTGGTGGTGTAATTATCGGTGCCATTCCGGGTGTGGGGCCGGCGGTTGCCATCGCAATACTGTTGCCTGCAACATTTGCAATGGAGCCAATCGTTGGATTGACGATGCTCTTGGGAATTTATGGGTCGTCAATGTATGGAGGAGCTATCCCTGCCATCCTCATGAATACTCCTGGTACTGCGGTCAATGCGTTGACAACTTATGATGGTCATCCCATTGCTGCGAAAGGAAATCCTCAGCGAGCCCTGTCATTAGCCTATTCCGCGTCGTTTTTCGGCGGCATCTTTTCAATCATATGCTTGATGTTCCTCTCTCAACTGCTGGCGGTTGTCGCACCGCACTTTGGCAGTCGTGAAATATTTCTGGCGGCACTGTTGGGAATTGTTTTGGTGGTTTTGGCTCATCGAGGGCAGGTCTTGGCTGCTGGAATGCTAGCGTGTCTGGGCATTTTTATTAATACGGTCGGCCTTGAACCGGTCAGATATACGCGTCGATTTACGTTTGATCAGACTTGGCTTGCATCAGGAATTGATTTGATTGTTGTTGTATTGGGTCTATTCGCACTGTCCCAGGCATTTCTGCTATTGGTGCAGGATGATGAGCGACCGAAACCTGTGGAAGTCGGTGGTGGACTGTTTGATGGATTAAAAGAGGTGTTGGGGTTTAAGCGAGTTGCAACAGTTTCGTCATCGTTTGGCGTCATGATGGGCATGATTCCGGGCGTTGGAGAGTTCACAGCTCAATTCTTTTCCTACACTTATGCTCAGAGAACTTCGAAAGAACCCGAAAGGTTCGGCAAAGGTGCTCCTGAGGGGCTAATTGCCTCAGAAGCGGCTAACAATGCAGTTCCTGGAGCAGCCATGATTCCGCTTCTGGCTTTGGGTATTCCGGGAGAGGCGTTGACCGCGATGATGTTGTCCGTGTTTTACGTTCACAATGTCATCCCAGGTCCTCAGTTATTCGCCAATCAGATGGACTTTGTCCTAGCACTCTATCTTGCCCTATTTGTATTGAATGTCATTGTGCTATTTTTTCTCGTCTTTTCCACTCGTGGGTTATTGCATGTGGTACGAATCCCGACGCGATTCTTGGGAATTATTATTCTGACGCTCGGATTTGTTGGTGTTTATTCTTTGAGAAATTCGATGACCGATTGTGCGATTGCTGCAGGATTTGGAATTTTCGGTCTAATATTGAAGCGTCTGAGTCTTCCAGTTGTGCCGATTGTTTTGGGAATGGTGTTGGGGGGAATTATGGAAATAAAGCTGCGCTCAGCAATGGCACGAGTGAAGACTCCGCTTGACTTTGTAGACCGCCCAATCGCAGCCATAATTTTTGGTTTGATAGTTCTGATTATCGCCTTGCATATTCGCACGTATATCAAGAGTCGAAAACAATCAGAGAAATAAGTTTCAAGACCACAACTGAAACATTCTGATACAAATGATTTGGAATTCTATTTAAGTGTTTGAATAATAATCTTTTTTGAACTGCCTCATGCGATCAGTAGTTCTCCACTTGTCATTTGCCGGTAAGCTTCGAAATTTTAGTTAACACTCTAGATACAGCCTTGTCTCGGTTGAAAGAGATTGGCTGGCTAAGCCGAGTTGGTGAGCCGGAAATCGAATCAGATACCGAATGCATCAATGTCTATCTTGCTGCACTTGGGCGTCAATCTTGTGCAATTCGGTATGTTTATAATTTGAACGACGTAATAGCGTATACAAGAGTCCATTTTGATCCAGACTGGTTTCAAATTGAAGACAATAGACGCTTTCAACTCCTTCAATCCGTCAAAGCAGCAGAATTGGAGGAGTTTCATCGATCTTTGAAAGATGTAATTGACCCGATGGCAGGGCATGTAATGCGCTCTGTAGAAAGACATCTGGCGAGCCAGGATTTGCAATTGCAGAAAGTTGCGGCGGGGTGTGCATTGGAAGTTTGTTATCAATACACACTGGAGTGCGCACTGCAGGCAGAATCAAACGGACTGTTCAGCAAGAAACTTCAAGTATTCGAGCAGGGACGCTGGCCATTGACAGGGTCAGATGGCCAATTCATCGTGTATTGAGATCATAGACAAAGTTAATTCTTCGCAATAAATCACTTGACTACGAAATGACTGCTCAACCTGGAATTCTTGCTCCACCATCACTCTATCACTTTCATGTTGAATATTCTTTTGACGAATTTAGCGGCCTTCATGAACTAAAACGCGTCATCAGATCAGAGCAGGAGTCTGCAGCGTTTCGGAGTCGGCAGGTACTGTTTGGTTTCAGCGACACATTGTGGAATGCACTTTCAACTGCAAGCATTCCAGATACATACGCAGCGTTTGAAGAATTTAACGGACAGGATGTTTTGGTACCAGCAACACAGGGTGATTTATGGATCTGGATTCACGGTGACTCTCATCCGATGAATCTTGACACAGCACTCAGTCTGAATCGAACATTGAGAGAAATTGGTGCGCATCGTACATTGGAAGTTTTTGGATTTGTGCGACACGAGAATCGCGATTTCACCGGCTTTATCGATGGAACGGAAAACCCGGAAGGGGAGGCTGCAGTTGAAGCCGCTCTAATCCCCGACGGTGCTGGTAGCAGTTTCGCACTAACTCAGAAGTGGATACACAACCTGCCAAAGTTCAATGCACTGGACACGGAGGAGCAGGAGCGTGTGATTGGACGTACCAAGCGGGATAGCATTGAATTGAAAGGTGACGCCATGCCCGATGATTCACATGTCAGCCGGACCGATGCCGAAGTGGATGGTGTCAAGCAGAAAATCTTGCGAAGAAGTGTGCCACACGGAGATTTCGAAAACCGGGGATTGCATTTTGTTGCCTTTGCTTGTAGTTTGAGTCGTATTCAAGTGCAACTCGAACGAATGTTCGGTGTGACTGGTGATGCGCTTCATGATCGTCTCACTGAGTTTTCCTCACCCGTATCCGGCAGTTATTGGTACGTTCCAACGGTCGAAACACTGCATGATCTAACCTGATAACCCGTATCAGGGGACGCTGACGGAGGAATTGTCCAATTCGTGACGATGGGCCGCTAAATGAATATCGTCGAGCAAATCTTCAGTGTTGATCGTCTGGCCGAAATTGGTAGCGTTGTCGCACTGAAGTGGGCCGCCGGTTCCATCACCTATCAGGAACTTGCTGACAAAATTCAAGCAGCAAGTCTTGAACTCAATAGACACGGTGTTTCGATAGGTGAGCGCGTCGTCTTTCAGTGCGCAGACACTGCAGAATTTGTGATCTGGTACTTTGCTGTACTGAATATTGGGGCGGTCAGTATTGCAGTTTCAACTCGGCTCGGTCGAGAGGACCTGTACCACGTCATTCAAGACAGTGAAGCTAACGCCTTGATATTCGATTCAACAACCGCTGAAACCTGTCAAACGATCAGCGGTGATTCAGTATTGATACGAATTAACTTAAATCAAGTGTCACTTGATGAGCGGATATCGGAAGTACTCAATACGGTAGAACGGGAATCAGACCATGAAGCGCTTTGGGTGTATTCATCGGGTTCGACCAGTCGTCCGAAAGGTATCGTTCATACCCATCGATGTATTCGTGACTGCTGCGGATTTCATACAGATACCCTGAATATTTCAGTTGGTGAGTTGCTGTTTTGCACATCAAGAATTTCTTTTGCTTATGCACTCGCTAACGGTTTACTGGCCCCATTGCAACTCGGCGCTACTGTTTACCTGCATCCAGATTGGATTACTCCAGACGAACTTCGTTCAATTATTCGTATTGAACGACCGCAGGTTGTGTTTGCAGTGCCCAGTATTTACAGGGGAATTCTTGACTTGACAGATACTGGCGATGACGATGAATTTGCCAGTGTCGAGTTCTATGTCTCCGCTGGTGAATATTTACCCTCTGAACTTCAATCCCGCTGGGAAGAGTATTGTGGTCGAACAATAATTAATGTCTATGGATGTTCCGAGACGCTATTTCTTGCCCTGACTGGCAGTGCGAGCAATACGCCGCCAGCCTCTGTTGGAAATCCATTAACTGGGGTGATTCCATATCTGGTTGATCCGGCAGACTCCGTGAGTGTGTCGCAAGGTCAAGAAGGGGTGTTGCACATTGAACATCCGTTTATGTTTACGCATTACGCAAACAGGTCGAAGGATACTGAATATCGATTGAGAGGTGCGCGATTTAATACCGGAGATCTATACCGTCAGGACGCAAGTGGCAACTGGTACCACTTGGGTCGTGAAGATGATTTACTCAAAGTGGCGGGTCAATGGGTATATTTACGTGAAATTGAGACAGTCGGTCAAAATTCTCAACTCGCCATTGATGTGGCAGTGATTGGTGCAAAAGATAATGTCGGATCAATTCGACCGGCACTGTTCTTCGTCCCAAATTATGACAGTTCATATGATGAAGCAGTCTCTTTGATGCACAAGCACATCGAACGGAATTTACCGATGTTCAAGCGACCGAAATGGATTAGAGCAATCGATGATTTTCCAAAGACAGCAAATGGAAAGCTCAGCCGCTCTGCACTCCAGCGAATAGTAGAGGGGCAGAGTCGTGATTGAAAGCCATTGGAAACACGTAGTGGAGTGGGGCGAATGCGACCCTGCTGGAATTGTCTTCTACCCAAATTTCTATCGCTGGTTTGATACCAGTAGTCACCATATGATGAAATTTCATGGCTTCGGGCAAAATGAGATGATTTCTCTTTATGGCATCGTTGGTTTTCCGTTGATAGAAGCACATGCTAAATTTGTTCAGCCATTGCGATGGGAAGACCAGGTGACGGTTCGCAGTTTCATTCAAAAGCATTCGCGTAGAACGTTTACAATTCAGCACGAAATCTACAAATTGACGGATACAGAAGAACTTTGTGTTGATGGCTACGAAGTGAGGATATGGGGAATGAAGGACAAGGAGACCGGTGTTTTGAATTCCTGGAACTTGCCCGATGAATTCATTCAGTATCTTGCTAAATCGTCAAATTGAAAAAAAGTCAGTAGTCTACTGGTCAGAAAGGATTGTTTAGAGTGATACTTCACGGCTATTTTCGAAGCTCTGCCGCATATCGAACCAGAATTGCCTTAAATCTCAAAGGCATCGAATACGAGAATCAATTCGTTCATTTACGAAAAAACGACCAGTATCAAGATCCGTTTCTTGCGCTAAATCCGCAAGGATTGGTACCTGTATTGGTAGACGAAGATAACGTAGTCAATCAGTCAATTGCGATATTGGAATATTTGGATGAGACTCATCCAGAACCGGCGTTTCTACCAAAAAGTACGTCGCATCGTGCCTATGTACGTTCAATCGCCCAGGCAATTGCATGTGATATCCACCCGCTGAACAATCTCAGGATACTACGGTACCTTGACTATAATTTCAAACTTGATGAGAGTCAGAGGAGCGAATGGTACAGACACTGGATTGACGTTGAGTTTCGTGCACTCGAAACAAAACTATCAACCGCAAAACTGCACGGAAAATTCTGTTTTGCAGATGCGCCGACAATAGCTGATATTTGTCTTGTGCCACAAATTAGCAATGCGCGCCGATTCAACTGTGATCTGAATGATTTTCCGATCTTGGTTGAAATCGACAAAAACTGTAGACAATTGGAAGCATTTCAAAAGGCTGCTCCAGAATATCAACCAGATGCTGAATAACAGTTAAACTTCAGGAGAGTTAGTAGTATGGGATGGCAACGTAAGGTATTGAGAGTCAATCTCACCGATGGAAACGTTCAGGTTGAACCGCTCAACATGGAGTGGGCTCAACAATACCTGGGGGAACGAGGACTTGGAACCAAGTATCTTTCTGAATACATGAATCCCACAGTCGACGCATTGGATCCTGCCAACGTACTCATTTTCGCCACCGGACCGTTAACCGGGACGATGGCCTCTACTTCCGGGCGCTACGCTGTCATCACAAAAGGTGCCCTGACTGACGCAATTGCCTGTTCTAATTCAGGCGGCAAATTCGGTGCCGAGTTGAAATTCGCTGGCTACGATCTGCTTATCCTCGAAGGACGAGCACCCGAGCCCTCCTATCTTAAGATCTATGATGACGATGTCGAAATCGTTTCTGCGGAGCCAATCTGGGGCAAAACTGTCTGGGAAACTGAGGACTATCTCAAATCGCATCACCAAGACCCCCTGATGAAAGTGGCATCGATCGGTGTTGCCGGTGAAAACTGTGTGCGATATGCCTGCGTGATCAATGACTTGCATCGTGCAGCTGGACGATCTGGCGTCGGTGCAGTGATGGGTTCAAAGAACCTCAAGGCAATTGCAGTTCGAGGGACAGTGGGTGTTCAAGTTGACAATCCCAAGAAATTCATGGAAGTCGTCAGAGAAACACATTCCAAGCTTGCGGGTAGCGACGATGTCAAGGAACTCGCGGCATATGGCACAAATGCCATGATCGACATGATGCAGGAATTTGGTGGTCTGCCAACCCGAAACTTCAAGGAAGTGCAGTTTGAAGGTGTCGACAACATCAATCCGTCGGCCATGACTCGAGTCAACGAACATGGACACAAGAACCTGCTGGCAAACAAGGCCTGTTTTGGTTGCACGATTGCATGCGGTCGCATCTCGCACATCGATAAAGAACATTTCACCATCAAGAACCGGCCAGAATACTGGCATGCAAGTGGTGGCTTAGAATATGAAACAGCCTTCGCATTCGGTCCCGATTGTGGAATTGATGATATTGACGCTTTGACTTTTGCCGGTTTTATGATGAATGAACACGGCATGGACCCGATTTCATTTGGTGGTACGCTTGCTGCAGCGATGGAACTTTACGAAATGGGTGTGATTACCGATGAGGATACGGATGGTGTCGCACTGAAATTTGGCAATCCTGAAGCATTGACTGTCATGGCGGAAAAGACCGGGAAGTTTGAAGGTTTCGGACAGATTCTTGGGCTCGGTTCAAAACGTCTGTGTGAAAAATATGGGCATCCGGAACTTTCGATGACGGTTAAAGGTCAGGAGTTTGCCGGCTATGATTCACGTGCTTTGCAGGGAATGGGCCTCGGCTATGCAACAAGCAGCCGTGGTGCCTGCCACATGAAACACGATGTATTCGGTCCGGATATGGAAGACCAGTCTGGTGAAGGCAAGGCAGTTCCGTGCAAGAAATCGCAGGACAAAGTATCGATCATTGATTCGACCGGTCTTTGCTGGTTTACTTTAGGTACCTGGGGAATCAAGGACTATCAGGCACAAGTAGATGCTGCTTGCGAAGGCGACTGGACTGTCGAGCGAATGTTCGAGACTGGTGAGCGAATCTGGAACCTGGAACGGAAATTCAACTTGGCGGCTGGATTAACCAAAGCTGACGATTCTTTGCCTGAACGTCTGCTCAAAGAACCAGCGAAATCGGGAACTGCGAAGGGCAAGGTTAATGAACTTGACAGAATGTTACCCGAATATTACGAAGTTCGAGGTTGGGACTCCGACGGTGTACCAACTGCTGAAACACTCGAACGCCTGGGACTTTAAGTGCGCCACACGATGCAACTAACTGTCAAACTCGTTGGCCCGCTGAGCCGATATCTTCCGTCCGAAAGTGAAGGTGGCGTAACGCAGGTTGAAGCTGAGGCTGGTCTGACTGTTTCGGGTCTGGTGAAGAAGCTGGGTTTGCCTGAAGACATCAAATGCATGATATCGATCAACGATGATCTTGTACCGATTGGAGAGCGTCAATCTCGGACGCTTTCCGATTTGGACAGCGTCAAAATCATCCCGCCACTCAAGGGTGGTTAGGCAGAAGTTCTTTTAGTCCCTCGATCAATCGATCGATTCCTTCAACAGCCTTGTCAGGTTCCAGTGCGCCGTAAGAAACGCGCAGACATCGGCGATCCGATGCGCCAAATGCCATACCGGGAATGACTGCAACCCAGTGTTTCTGAATCAGGAACTTGACGATTTCCATATCTTCCATGCCTACATCTGGCAGTTGTAGGAAGGCATAAAAGGCACCGGCAAGATCTGGATAACTGATGGTCGGCAGGGTTTTAAGTTGATTTATGAGGTGGTCGCGAGCGATCTCAATTCCACGGCGTTTTTCCAGGCAGAATTCGCGTCCCAGTTTCAGGCATTCGACTGCGGCGAATTGGCTGATGACTGGCGGACATATCACGTTTGTGTCCTGAATTTTTCTGACTGGTTTGAACAAATGTTTCGGAATCAGCATGTAGCCGATTCGCCAGTTGGCTAGCGCAAAACTCTTGCTGGTTGAGTAGAGAGAAATCGTATGTTCAGCTGCGTTTTCGAGTGCAGCTGGTGAAAAGTGCTCAATCCCATCGTAACAGAAGTACTCGTAGGCTTCATCATTGATGTGATAAATGCGGTGGTTTGCACAAAGTTGATTAATCTGAGTTAAATGCTCCTTAGAGTAGACTGCACCAGTGGGATTGTTAGGCGATACAGTGACGATAGCCCGGGTTTTTGGGGTGATAGCCTTTTCTATTGCTTGTAAATCGGGTTGAAATGAAGAGTCGGTATCAACAGACACTGCAGCACAGTTGGCGATTCCAATGGCCATTTCATGATTGAAATACCAGGGACTCAGCAGTATGACTTCATCACCAGGATCGCAGATGGCGAGGACCGCGTTCAGAAAACCCATATTTCCACCAGCGCTTATGACAACGTCGTAGCGGTCTGTTTCAATAAGATTTTCCTGATTCAGTTTCTGTGAAATTAACTGTCTAAGTTCTGGAATACCTTCAACTGCTTCGTAATGATGAGACTGGTTTTTGCTAAAACGGGCGACTCCATTTGCAATTTCAGTGGGCGGGAGATAATGGACGACACCCTGACCTAGCGAAATGGTTCCTGGATTGGCAAGAATTAGGTCAGCAACAACAGGAATGATCGGAGTTTGAACGGCGTCGATTCGATAAGAAACAGTTTTCAACGGTTGTACCTATTCAGATTTAATATCACTACGTACTTCGTACACGATTATGTTGTGTAGTACAACTAGTGCACATAACTTTTTGATAATTCATAGGATAACTGCCAGTAAAACAACAATTCACGAGTTTGTCCAACTGATGCACAAAGCAAGCCTCTGAGACACTCAATCCCTGGTATTTTCTCTGCTGTAGCACACTTAGTTGTGGTCAAACATCAATATTCTGGATTTGCAATCCACGGTTCGTAGACAAACTGTACGCTCGGGCGTTTCAGGACAGCATCCGCAATTCGTTTGACATTAGAAAATTCACTAACAGACGGATGACCCTTGGCTGTTCGCATCCAGGTAGTAAGCATGAAGAGATAAATGTCGGCCGCGCTGAATCTATCGCCAAGAATCCATTGGTTGTCACCAATTTGGTCGTCAATTACTTTCCAGGTTTCCCTTAGACGCCGAATGCCTCGCAGCTGAGCACTTGGTTCTTCCGCTAGCGTATCCACAAAGCGGTCTGGGTAGTAGGTCAGTTGAAACGCGTTCTGAACGGAATTAGAAAAATAAACGAGAGTCTGTAAATATCGTGCCCGAGCAGGGTCATCAACTGTCGGAGCCAATCCAGCATCAGCATGTCGATCGCATAAAAACACAGTTATCGCAGCGCATTCGTACATGGCACCGCCGTCCCAAATCAAAACTGGTACCCATCCGTTGGGATTGATTGCTAATTGTTCGGAAGGACGAGGTTTATCCATGTCAATCGACGTTTGAATTAACTCATAAGGTGCACCAATTTCCTCTAGTATGACTCTCACACCCATGGATGCGCTTTTAAGAGCGTAGAACAGCTTGTACATCGTTGAAAATTTCTCCTTGTAACGGGATTGCCAGGGTAGTTCTTTACAACTTCGTTGTGCTATTTACCGATCAACTGTCGACTCAGTTTAGTTGATATCAACAGGATCAATCGGAAGGTTTCAGGTATTGTCATCACTCTAGTTCTACCGTATGGCTGGCGCACAACAAATATGCAATTCAACCTGAACTAAATCACATGCAGAGGCATGTATGTTATTTTCAAAAGCTCAATGAAGTGAGACCTGATACTCAATCGTACAGGTATAGGGCGAAAGCAATTCACTCAAATTATTTTAATTTGTGCGACTGGCAGATATGTTGGAGCATTAGACAGAATTCAGACCGTCGATTTAACTATTGAGGTGTATTCCAGTACAAGTTCGATTCAATTTCAGTTTTAATGTGAGGATTCATCTGGTTCTAATTTTCAATTGGAATTCACCTTCTTGATTGAGGTTTGCAAGGAACCCGACTCTCCACCAGATTCACCAAATCAGAAAAAGGAACGCGAATGAGATTCAACAAACTAGGTAATTCAGGAATCAAAGTGAGTGAAATCTGCCTCGGCAGCATGACATGGGGTACACAGAATTCCGAAACTGAAGGCCACGCTCAGATGGATCTGGCCTTAGACCTTGGCGTCAATTTCATAGACACTGCGGAAATGTATCCGGTGAATCCGATACTAGCTGAAAACTGTGGTCGTACCGAGGAAATTATTGGTACATGGCTGAAAAGTCGTAATAACCGTGACAAGGTGATCGTCGCAACAAAAATTGTAGGCCGAGGTTCGAAATTGATTCGAGACGGTGTAGGTTTTAACCGTGAGACCATCAAAGTTGCAGTTGAAGCATCACTAAAGAGGCTTCAAACTGATTACATTGATCTATATCAGATTCATTGGCCGAATCGTAATTCCTATCACTTCCGTCAGTCTTGGGCTTTCAATCCTTCAAAGCAAAATGTCAATGAGACTCGAAGTTATATCTACGAAGCGCTGGAGAGTTTTCAGAAGTTGATTGAAGAGGGCAAAATCAGGACAGTTGGGCTTTCAAATGAGTCATGTTGGGGGACATCACAGTTTCTGGAAATTGCTGAAGCGAATGGCTTTCCGCGTGTAGTGAGTATTCAGAATGAATACAACTTGCTGGATAGAAAATATGACCTTGATATGGCGGAATTGACAGCCAACGAGAATGTTGGATTATTGGCATTTTCACCGTTGGCTGCAGGAATTTTAAATGGTCAGTATCAGGGCGATAAGACACCGCCCGGTTCCAGGCGAAATTTTTCTAAAGATCTAGGCGGTCGGTTCACACCTCACGTCGAGCCTGTTATTGATCAGTATTTGGCAGTTGCAAGAAAGCACGGTCTTGATGTCTGCCAGATGGCGATTGCATTTTGTTTAACCCGGCAATTCATGACATCTGTCATTATTGGCGCAACCAAAGTTGATCAGATCAAGGCTTGTATTGGCGCTGCTGACATATCCTTGAGCAAAGAAGTGCTCAAGGATATTGCCGAGGTGTATCGTCGCTCACCCAATCCAATGGGCTAGCTTTCGGACGACTCTATATTTTGCCGTGTGAATAGGAACTGTTTCTGAAGATAAAAATCAGGAAGTAATGACTCGATTCTCGATGATGTCATCGACCACCGCAGGCTCAGCCAAAGTAGATGTGTCGCCTAGTTCATCAATATCATTGCTGGCGACCTTGCGCAGAATCCGACGCATGATCTTTCCGGAACGCGTCTTTGGCAGCCCCGGTGCGAACTGGATTACATCCGGTTTGGCAATCGGGCTGATTTCGGTTCGCACCATGTTGAAAAGCTCAGCTTTCAGCTCGTCGTTTTCTTCGGTTCCCACAACTGTGGTGACATAAGCGTATATTGCCTCACCCTTAATGTCGTGTGGATAACCCACGACGGCAGCTTCGGCAACGCTGGGATGCAGCACTAAAGCACTTTCGATCTCTGCTGTGCCCAGTCGGTGCCCCGATACATTCATCACGTCATCGACACGGCCTGTGATCCAATAGTACCCATCTTCATCACGCCTGGCACCATCACCAGTCATATACATGCCTGGAAATGTACTGAAATACGTTTGAATGAATCTTTCGTGGTCTCCCCAGACCGTTCTCATCTGGCCTGGCCAAGAGTACTTGATGCAAAGTGCGCCTTCGGTAGCGCCTTCCAGTTCATTTCCTTCATTATCCACCAGACAGGGGACGATGCCAAAAAACGGGTTTGTTGCCGAACCAGGTTTCAAACGTGTTGCACCGGGTAGTGGCGTGATCATGTGCCCGCCAGTTTCAGTCTGCCACCAGGTATCAACAATTGGGCAGCGGCGATCGCCTACCTTTTCGTGATACCATTCCCAAGCTTCCGGATTGATTGGTTCGCCTACTGTACCCAATATGCGTAGACTCTTGCGACTCGTTTTTTCGACATATTGGTTACCAGCACCGATTAGTGCGCGAATCGCAGTTGGGGCGGTGTAAAAAATATTTACGTTGTATCTGTCGCAAATCTGCCAGAATCGGCTAGCATCAGGGTAAACTGGTACACCCTCAAACATTACATTGGTTGCGCCATTTGAGAGAGGCCCATAGACGATATAGGAGTGACCAGTGACCCAGCCAATATCGGCACCACACCAGTAAACTTCATCTTCCCGATAGTCAAAGGAATAATTGAAGGTCATTGTGACATAGAGCATATATCCACCAGTGGTATGAACAACACCCTTTGGCTTGCCTGTTGAACCTGATGTGTAAAGAATATAGAGCGGGTCTTCCGCATCCATGACTTTAGCCGGACAGTCCAAAGACGCCTCAGCAGTCGATTCGTGATACCAGATATCCCTCGGGCTTTGCATTTCAACCGGATTGCCGGTTCGCTGCACCACTACACAAGTATGGACGTCTGGACAGGACTTCATCGCTGCGTCGGCATTTTTCTTCAGCGGGACATTCTTTCCGCCTCTAGGCCCTTCATCTGCGGTGATGACGACCTGGCAATCAGAATCCAGAATTCTGTCTTTCAGTGCTTCAGGTGAAAAACCACCGAAAACGATTGAATGGATGGCACCAATTCTAGCGGTGGCAAGTGCAGCAATCATTGCTTCCGGGACCATAGGCATATAGATGCATATTCGCTCGCCCTTTTTGACGCCTCGTTCCTTCAATACATTTGAGAGCTTGCAAACTTGCGCATGCAATTCCAGGTAAGTGAAAGTACGAACTTCTGAGGCATCGTCACTCTCCCAAATCAAGGCAACTTTGTCGCCACGGGATTCCAAATGCCGGTCAAGGCAGTTATAGGCAGCATTTAACTTTCCGCCTTCAAACCATTTGATTTGGCCTGAATTGAAATCATACTCACCGACTGAATCCCATTTTTTAAACCAGTCCAGAAATCTGTCAGCTTGTACGGCCCAGAACTCATTTGGATTTTCAACGCTTCGCTTGTACATCTCAGCGTACTGCTCAGCTGTTACGTTGGCAGTTGCTGCTAAATCGGAGGGAATATCGTAAATTGGTGAATCAGACATTTTTTCACTCCTATGTCTATGTCTTTCGATGAAAGATAGATGATAAGTCTGAGGGTATAGTTTCTTGAGATCGGACTAAATTGTCAATTCTGTGCAAGAATTAACAGACTACAAATTTCATAACAAAAAAATAAGTCAAATCAGCATGTTGTCGACCGATCAAATGCAACCTCTAGTTTAGTTGATTCGAACCCTCTCAAATCAATGGAGAGGTTCAGCCAACCATGACAGTTCGCTGAATCTCAATCTAACTGACTATTTTAATTGACATTTACTGACACTATCTCGTCTCTCTTCAATGTCTCTTACTGCATTAATCGAAGTGTCAATACAAATGAGACGGAACTACATCATGCCTATCTAACAATTATGATTGGTTTGGTGAAACCATTGTGGATTTATCTACGGTAAGGAAGCAAATAAGTCCCTTCGAAATGCTGTCAGACATAAGTCTAGTTCCAAGAGTCTTACTGAGATCATCGAGTCGCATTTCGGACCCGTCAATGGTGTAGACTTGCAGTTGCCACGGCGCGAAACAGGGCGAGAACTGCCATTGTCTGAATAGAAATGCGGAAATTTCGTGCTCTTGTCAACCTAAGTTAAGAAATTCTGAAATTTAGGTTGTCGAAATTATCTCAGGTGGAGAATATGCAGTTACGGACGGCACTTCACCATCAATTTTTTCTACTTTGACAAGGCAGGACATCGCGGCTGGTCCTTGTGCCAGACCAGACGTTCCGCGATCATGAGTGACCATGTTGGCATTTCCATGCTTGCAGACGAGCGTATCCGCATTTGGATCTAAAGGGTCTAGCCATGCTCCGGTAGCAATTTGAATGACACCTTCTTTCAAGTTGTCATCAACTACCGCAGTTGCGTAAAACGCTCCTCTAGTGTTGTGCACTCTTACTGAATCACCATCTCGAATCTTTCTCTTTTCGGCATCTTTGAAACATATACGGAGCGGTTCACGACCGTTAATTTTATGTGAACGGCTATACGCACCGTGATCCAACTGAGAATGTAAGCGTGAAACAGGTTGATTAGATATCAAGTGCAGAGAGTCTTCATCAATACCTTCCTTACCCAACCATTCCGATGGTGGCATCCAAGTCGGATGTCCCGGACAATCGTCATAATCGAAGGAATCGATATTTTGAGAGAAAATTTCAATTTTCCCGCTGGGTGTTCTCAATGGTTTGCCATCGGGATCGTCGCGAAAAGGCTGAAGCAAAACTCCAGGTTTGGAAGGCGTGTCAACTTGCATACGACCTTTATGCACAAAATCATCAAACTCAGGAAAAGGAGACCCCTCGGCAATGGAGCGGTCTCGAGTTTGTTCGAACAGGTATCGAATCCACTCGCTTTCATCTCTGCCTTCCGTAAACTCATCTTCAAAACCAAGCCGCTTCGCAATGCCAGAGAAAATTTCGTAATCGGTTCTGGCCTGACCAAATTTTGGCAGCACCTGATCCATGTAGACTGCATAACAATCCCTCGGGGATGAGGATACATCACTTCGTTCGAGCATTGTTGCTGCTGGCAATACGATATCTGAGTATCGGGCCGCAGCAGTCCAGAAACAATCATGAATAATTGTGCACTTTGGCTTGCGCCAGCCCTCAATCAAACGATTGAGATCCTGATGGTGGTGAAATGGATTTCCACCGGCCCAATAGATTAACTCGATCTTTGGGTATTTATGTGTGGTGCCGTTGTAAGTGAAGTCGTTACCCGGGTTATGAAGCATGTCGGAAACTCTTGCCACTGGGATGAAACTCTTCATCGATAGAGAATTATTACCAACTGGATAGTTTTCCCATCTAAGGCGACCAATGTGGTTTCCGACACCATTGGTGGATGAGTACCCAAATCCAACCCCTCCTCCTGGCAGCCCAATTTGTCCCAACATGGCAGCCAGAGTAATTGCCATCCAGTAGGTATGCTCCCCGTGTTCCTGTCGTGTTAATGCCCAACTTACGGTCAGCAACGTTCTATTGCCTGCCATCTCAATCGCAAGTGAACGAATATCATCTTCTGAAATTCCGCATATTGATGATGCCCAGGCTGCGGTTTTGGGCTGTTGATCGGTCTCACCTCGCAGGTAAGCCTCAAATCGCTCATATCCCACACAATACCGGTTCAGAAACTCAAGATTGTGTAAATTGTTTTCCAGTAATGTGTATGCAATACCTAACATCAGTGCGACATCGGTATTGGGAACAATTGGAAACCAGGTGGGATTTAATTCGGGGCGACTGTCATCTCGTATTGGACTTACACTGACAAATTTCACGCCCGCGTCTGCGGCTTCTTGTGTGTAACTCTTCTGTACATGTCGGGCATGGCCACCGAATTCGACCTGAGTGTTTTTGATCGGTAGCCCACCAAAAGCTACGAATACATCTGTGTTCTCAATGATTGATGGCCAGGCAGTACAGTTAACCAGCAAAATAAAAAAATTCCCCATCACATGTGGAAGAATCACTTCCGCTGAGGCGAAACTGTAGGAATTAATCGAATAGGTGAAGCCACCGTACAGATTCAAAAACCGATGCAGTTGGGCAGGGGCATTGTGAAACTTGCCTGCACTTGCCCAGCCGTATGATCCTGCATAGATTGCTTCATTTCCATAGTTGGTTTTGATTTGCTTTAGTGCATCAGCCGTAATTTTTTCTGCTGTATCCCAGGAAACTGCAACAAAAGGCTCCCGGCCTCGTCCTGATGGGTCTGCCTGAAATCCGTTTTCATAGAAGCTCTTTCGAATTGCTGGTTGGCTGATTCTGACTGGGTGGTTGTAGGCGTCTATCCAACCTTCTGAAATTCTGGAAGGGTCAGGGTCATAGTCGACACCTCGCATTTCTACAAGAATTCCATCTTTAAGAACTGGTAGGTATGCTCCCCAGTGTGTAGCCGTCTGCAAAGGACGTTGTGGTACGTTGATTTCCATAATCGTTGAGGACTCTGGTCTTGAGATCAGATTGGATGGTAAGTTAATGATTTGCAGCGATTATAACAGGAGGGAACTCTGTTAATTTGTAGCGTACACTTACTGGATGAGTTATTTCTAACGATACGAAGTGAGTGATGAAAATTAAGATTCCAAGTGTCTGTATTCGATTTCTGAATACCCATTTCGTAGCCGGTCTCACTCCTTGATTCGACAACTTCAAGAAATGCCTATATCCGTAAAGGCGAAAGCAAAATGAGCTTTCTTTCTCTTTAATTGAGCTATGTTTCTTCCAGTCACAAAGTACTTGTCGCTACTGAGATTCTCCCTCCCCACAAAACATCAATTAATTTCAATTGTTTCTACTAGAACTGATTTAATCTAGTTCGCTCATTGAATAACTTCTAAGCGTGAAGGAGATTGCGCAGTGATTCGAAAATTACTTCAATCACTAACGATACTGTTGGTTTTTAGCTTTGGTGCTGTAAAGGCTGATTCTCAGGAGTGGGATATGCCACTCGCATATTCTGCGACAAATTACCATTCTGTAACTGCAGCTGCCTTTGCAGCCGCAGTTACAGAGGCAACCGGGGGCAGTTTGACAATCGTTACTCATCCAAACAGCTCTCTCTATAAAGGCGGCGAAATATTCCATGCTGTTCGTACTGGGCAGGTTCCAATAGGTGAGCGATTAATCTCAGCTTTGGGAAATGAAGATCCACTTTTTGAACTGGACGCTTTACCATTTTTAGCGACAAGTTTTACAGATGCAAAGGAGTTACATGAAGCCGCCAAACTTGAAATGCAAGAGTTACTTGCAAGCAAGGGTGTGATGATGCTCTATTCAGTTCCCTGGCCTCCACAGGGAATCTACAGCAAGAGCCCAATAAACAGCGCTGCTGACATGAAGAATGTAAAATTCCGTGCCTACAACCCTGCCACAGTCAGGCTGGCTGAATTGATGGGTGCCGTACCCACTAAAATTGAAGTGGCTGAGTTGTCACAGGCATTTGCAACCGGACAGGCGGAAAGCATGGTCTCATCAGCCTCGACAGGATATGACACGAATATTTGGGAATATGTCGATTTCTGGTATGACGTTCAAGCTTGGTTGCCGAAGAATATGGTCATTGTCAACCTTGATGCTTGGAACAATCTTGATGAAGCTGCCCAAAACATTGTTCTAAATGCGGCAGCGGAAGCTGAGACTAATGGTTGGGTAAAAGCAGAAAGTCTCGCACGGTGGTATGCCGAACAGCTCGCCGCCAACGGCATGACAGTGCAGCCCGCAGGAGATCAGATGATGGCTGACTTCAGGAATATTGGCGAGATCATGACGAGCGAGTGGCTAGAACGCGCTGGCGCTTCAGGTGAAGCACTGATTAAAGCCTACAAATCAATGTAATTGATCTTTGAGATTTAATGTAGCGAGGGTAACGACGTGATTTTGCTAACGAAGCCTCAGATATTGGTGGACGTAGGTGCAGTTATTTTGAACCGCAAAGAATCAAATTCACGAGTTCGAATGCTATTGTGGCGGCGGCCAAAGAAGTAATTTCAGCATGATCATAAGCTGGGGCCACCTCGACGATATCGCCACCGACCATTTTGATTCCTCTCAGGCCGCGCAGAATGTTTATCAACTCGCGACTGCTGAGCCCCGCCACCTCCGGAGTGCCTGTACCTGGTGCGTGCGCCGGATCGAGAACGTCAATGTCGATGGACAGATATAAAGGCACATCTCCAACTCGATCGCGAATTCTGGCGGCGACATGATCAGGGCCGTGCTCGTTGAGCTCATCACAATGTATGACCTTGAAGCCCAACTCAGCATCTTGCGCAAGATCTTCGCTGCTATAAAGCGGGCCTCGAATTCCCACATGCATTGATGCCTGATCATCGAATAAACCTTCTTCTGCAGCGCGGCGAAAGGGTGTTCCGTGTGTATAGGGTGCACCAAAATAGGTATCCCAGGTATCCAAATGAGCGTCAAAGTGAACCAGCGCAATCGCCCCGTGACGGCGATGCATGGCTCTAAGCAAAGGAACTGCAATAGTGTGATCACCACCAAGGCTGATCAACGCACCGACACTACTCAATAACTCAGACGCTGCTGACTCAATCTGGTCAATGGCTTCTGTAATACTGTAAGGATTACAGGGAACGTCGCCCGCATCGGCAACCTGAATCTCCCGAAACGGTTCGGTACCGTAGGCCGGATGGAAGTTATAACGAAGGTGCCGCGACGCTTGACGAATTGCCTGGGGCCCGAAACGGGCTCCTGGTCTGTAACTTGTGCCAGAATCAAACGGTATGCCAAGAATTGCGACATCACAATAGCTTACATCGCGCAGTTCCGGTAATCGGCAAAATGTTGACGGTCCCGCGAAGCGAGGAACAATCGAACCGCTCATCGGCTGTATCGGTGGTGCTTTTCTTTCAGTCATGTGTCAATAAACCATTTGTTGGTGCCGAATACTTTCATTTTCCGTCTTTATAGAATTTTACTCAACCTTGGTTCTAGCGTATTGATGGTTGAGCATGCGAACAAGACTATCAATCCGATTCTCACATTTATATTGAATTCAATATTTCTTGAAATATGCAGCAAAATCCCGAAAGATTGGTTCATTTAGTCTGTCAATTTAAACGGATTTTCCTAGCAATTTTATTTCCAAACGACCGATTTCATTATCAGTTGGCAATCAATCGGCAGAAAAATCTAGCAGAAAATTGATTGGACTATCCACAGTTTGGTAAATGATGTACAGTCCTGTATGAGTCCCTTAAGTATCATAAGTTCTTTCAAGAGTACATGCCCAATTCCATAAATTGCGAGCGTAATTGAAGAAATATTCCAACTCACTTCAAATTTACTGAAACTTGTCAAAAATCTCTTCAAATCAAAAACATGTGAATCTTGAGGTTCGTGGCGCCAGGCATAACAATCTCAAAGACCTTAATTTAGACATACCACTGAACCAGCTCACTGTCATTACGGGAGTCAGCGGCTCTGGTAAGTCTTCTCTGGCTTTTGATACTGTCTATGCAGAAGGGCAGCGAAGATACGTCGAAACGTTCTCACCCTACGCCAGGCAGTTCTTGGACCGCATGGACCGTCCGAAAGCTGACTCTATTGAAAATGTTCCTCCAGCGGTTGCAATTGATCAAGTAAACCCAGTTCGAACTACGCGTTCAACTGTAGGGACCATGACCGAAATCAATGATCACCTAAAACTTCTCTTTGCTCGTATTGCCTCGCTTTATTGTCCCAACTGCGGCAAACTCGTCAAGCAGCGCACAAATGATGAAATATGCGATTCAATCTTCGAGGAGTTTGAAGACGCAAACATGATTCGGGTTATGTTTCCGGTTCATGTGCCGAAAAGTCTTTCTACCGAGTTTGCACTTGAACATCTCAGAAATCAAGGGTATACGCGAATTGCGCATCGTAAGGGAGAGACCATGCTGGTCATTCAGGACCGACTTCGTCCAGTCAACGCTAGCCGCTCCCGTCTGATTGAAGCGATCGAAGTGTCTCTGTATCGAGGGTCCAATTCTGTCATTGTGCAGCGATTGGATGAAAGCGGCGAGGGTGCCGGACCTGAACTAGAGTTTACTGACAAGCTTCGATGTTGCGGTTACGACTATTCAAAGTCTACATCTAACCTGTTCTCCTTCAATTCACCGATTGGCGCATGTGACTCGTGTCGCGGTTTTGGCCGGACGATTGGCATTGACTACGACCAGGTCATACCAGATAAATCTCTAACATTGAGAGAAGGTGCAATTCGGGCGTTCAATTCTCCCGTTTACAGCGAGAGTTATCACGATATTTTGAGATATGGAAGCGAAAGCGGAATTCCTCTCGATACGCCTTGGTGTGATCTGGAAGACGAGCACAAACGATGGGTAATTGAAGGGGAAGGAGGATGGTACAGTGGTAAGTGGTACGGTGTCAAACTCTTTTTTGCCTGGTTAGAACGGCGAAAACACCGCATGCATGTTCGGGTTTTCCTGTCCTACTATCGATCATATACGAGATGCAAGGACTGCGGAGGAGCAAGACTGAAGCCAGCAGCCTTCAATTGGCGTCTGGGAAATCGTGTCGAGGAAATAGAAAGTTACCAAAAGTATAAACATCCGGCTTTTCAAATGACGGGTTCTCAATTTGATCGTCTGCCCGGTTTGACAATTCACGATGTTGCATCCTTACCGATAACTCGCTGTGTGGAGTTTTTTACAAGAATTCAACTTCCTTCCCCATATGATGATGCAGCCGCATTGCTGCTAGATGAAATTCGCGCACGACTGGGGTATCTAAATAGTGTAGGGTTGGGATACCTCAACCTTGATCGCCAATCTCGTACCTTAAGCGGCGGTGAAGTTCAAAGAATCAATCTGACAACTGCATTGGGAACGACTCTCGTAAATACGTTATTTGTTCTGGATGAACCGACGATTGGTTTACACAGTCGAGATATAGGACGGGTCATCGAAATACTTCACCGTTTACGTGACACCGGCAACACGCTTCTGGTTGTCGAGCACGAGGAGCAGGTGATTCGCGCAGCCGACCAAATTGCAGATTTAGGTCCGGGCCCTGGCTCATCAGGTGGACGTCTGGTGCATTTTGGGTCGCTTAGGGAACTACTGAATTCAACGAAGTCTGTAACTGCTGCCTGCCTCAATAATGGCGACTATCTGACTGAAATCCGCCCAAACGGTCATCTTCAAGAGCAATCGTTACCTCTAGTCATTCGTGGTGCCGAACAGAATAATCTCAAGGGAATTGATGTGTCGATTCCACTAGGTCAACTCGTGTGCATTACTGGCGTCAGTGGCTCTGGTAAATCGACTTTGATTGAGGAAGTTTTGTTCCGCGGCGTATGCCGCCAACTGGGTAGAAGCACGGAGGCACCGGGACATCACCAGTCAATTGATGGTGTCGAAAACATCGACGACATGGTTATGGTGACTCAGGCGGCGATCGGCAGAACCACACGTTCCAATCCCGTGAGTTATGTCGGTGCGTTAACTCCGATTCGCGAGATTTTTGCCCGACAGCCGCTGGCTAAATCAAAAGGCTACACTGCAGGGCACTTCAGCTTTAATTCAAAACTCGGTCGTTGCGAATCTTGTGAAGGAAGTGGATTTGAACATATTGAAATGCAGTTTCTAAGTGATGTGTACCTGCGTTGTACAGAGTGTGATGGAACCAGATTTCGCTCCGAAATTTGTCAGGTTAAAGTTAATCCAGACTCAAATATTGACTCAGACACATTATCAGAACCGCTCTCAATTGTTGACGTTCTGAACCTTACTGTTGCGGATGCTATCGAGTTTTTTCAAAATGAAACCAAGGTTGTTAATGCACTTGCACCTCTCGTTGATGTCGGATTGGACTACCTTACCCTAGGGCAGCCAGTTCCAACCCTGAGTGGAGGTGAAGCACAACGACTGAAACTTGCAGCCCACATTGCCAAAAATACGAGCATCAGAAGGAAGAGACGCGAGCACATCGTGTTCTTATTTGATGAGCCGACAACCGGATTGCACTTTACAGATGTATCGAAACTGATCAGTTCACTTCGAAGACTGCTCGACAGTGGACATTCGGTTGTTGTTATTGAACACAATCTGGATCTCGTATCGAGTTCGGACTGGTTGATTGATTTGGGGCCAGAAGGTGGGGAATTCGGCGGTGAACTTGTCGGTGAGGGAACTCCAACATCAGTTGCACATAACTATTCGACGGCTACCGCAGAAGCACTTAGAGAGTATTTCAATGGGAAAGCAAATCGAAAGCACAAGAATCTCGGCGAAGTCAGCGCGAATCAGCAAATTGATCAGCAGATCGTGATCCAAAACGCTCGCGAACATAATTTAAAAAACATCTCTGTTTCAATACCATACAACGCGATGACGGTAATCACCGGCATGAGTGGCAGCGGCAAGAGTACGTTGGCATTCGACATTTTATTTGCCGAGGGGCAGAAACGGTATCTTGCAACCATCAATGCCTATGCACGGCAGTTTGTTCAGCCGGCCACCAGGGCTGATTTTGATTCAATTGCCGGGTTGCCGCCAACTGTTGCAATCTCACAGATGATTAGCCGGGGAGGGCGCCGAAGCACCGTAGCCACTCTCACAGAAATTTACCACTACATTCGTTTGCTCTACGTAAGGTTTGGGATTCAATTCTGTCCGGAATGTCATGTCGAGATTCATGCTCGATCAATCGAATCCATTGTTCAACAGATCATTCGCGAACGAATGAACACGAGGGTTAGCGTACTCGCTCCACTAGTAGTATCGCGCAAGGGGAATCATAATCCTTGGCAGCAGTGGGCCCTGAAACGTGGAGCGTCCTCTCTACTTGTGGATGGTGAACTGCATTCGACTCAGAATTGGAAGCCACTAGATCGATACCGTCTGCATAGTATTGATTTGCCAGTAGCGACGATCGAATTGGGTCCGGATTACGCGTCTGCTAGAGCAAATCTAATAGCGGCAATTGACGAATCGTTGCAAATCAAAGATGGACATTTTCGTATTGCATACCCCGCGCTGGATCAGGAAACCGAAGACCGTAATTTGGAACTTTTTTCTACCAGTCGATCCTGTACCAGTTGTGGGAGAGCTTTTGAAGAACTGGATCCAAGGCTGTTTTCGTACAATTCAAGTCAGGGTTGGTGTGACGCATGCCTTGGCACCGGATTGGCGATTAAGAATGCTGACAGCCAGGATAATGAGGACCCGGACCACCTTACCGATGGTGAAATCTGTGGCACATGTGAAGGGCGAAGACTCAATCCCGAAGCGCTGGCTGTTCAGTTTCACGGAATAACCATTGATGAAATGACTCGCTGGTCAGTGCGAGATGCCAGAATCAGGCTTTCCAAGTTGAGACTGACTGACCGTGAAAAGGTAGCAGCACAAGATATTTTGGCCGAATTGACTTCACGGCTTGCGTTTCTGGAATCAGTTGGACTATCTTATCTTTCTCTTGATCGTGCAGCACCAACGTTAAGTGGTGGCGAAGCACAGAGAATTCGTCTCGCTGCCCAATTGGGATCGAGTCTCTGCGGTGCGTGCTACGTGCTTGACGAACCGACGATTGGATTGCACAGTCGGGATAATCAGTTGCTGCTATCAGCTCTCGCATCGCTTAGGGACAAAGGAAATACGATTGTGGTGGTTGAGCATGATGAAGACACAATAGTTTCAGCTGACCACATCATTGATCTCGGGCCCGGTGGAGGCGTTCGCGGTGGTGAGGTTATTGCGACTGGGACGGTTCAAGAAATTCGCAAAAATTCTAGCTCAATTACTGGACGTATGCTGACGTCACCGTTACAGCATCCTATGCCAAGAACCCGTGCAGCAGCGAATCCAAAAAACTCCATTGAAATTAGCGGCGTATTTCGACACAACCTACAAAAAGTCAACGTATCATTCCCGGTCCAGGCATTGATATGCGTAACTGGTGTCAGTGGCAGCGGAAAAAGTACGCTCGTTCGTGACGTGCTTTATCGAAATTTGTCAGCTGTACTATCACAAAGGCAATCTGATGAAATCGAACATGCGTGGGACTACTGTAGCAACATCACCGGTTGGAATCAGGTGCGTCGAGTGCTGGAGGTTGATCAGACGCCCATTGGCAAAACGCCAAGATCCTGCCCGGCAACATATGTCAATGTATGGCAAATTATTCGAAAGTTATTCGCAGAGACTGCGGAAGCACGACTTCGGGGGTATACCGCATCAAGATTTTCCTTTAATGTAGCGGAAGGACGATGTCCAACTTGCGGGGGACAGGGTGAGAAGAAAATTGAAATGAACTTTTTACCTGATGTAAGGGTGCGATGCGAAAGTTGTAATGGCGCTCGATTTAATCAGGAAACGCTCAGCGTTCATTATCGAGATAAGACAATTGCTCAAGTTCTGGATTTCAGTGTCGAAGAAGCGCTGGAATTTTTCTCAGCACTGCCGTCACTGGAACGTGTTTTTGGTCTACTTGTAGATGTGGGACTTGGGTACCTGAGACTTGGTCAGCCTAGTCCGACATTGAGTGGAGGAGAGGCTCAGAGAATAAAGTTGGTTTCGGAACTCGCAAAGGCACTACCGCGTGATAATTACAAGATTCAGGCGGCTTCTCAGGCTAGACCTGTACTTGGGACTCTATACGTGTTGGATGAACCGACTGTTGGACTGCATGCAGCGGATGTCGAAAAACTGCTCAAGGTCATTCACGCCCTGGTTGATGCTGGCAATACTGTTGTTGTTATCGAGCACAATCTGGACGTGGTCTCAGAGGCTGATTGGATAGTTGATTTGGGTCCGGAAGGAGGCGATTCAGGAGGGAAGATAGTTGTAGAGGGAACTTTGGACAAATTAACGAAATCCAGACGCTCCCATACTGCCCGAGCCTTGCGAGAATTCAGACGAACTTCCCGTACCTCCGCCCGGAACTAGTACCTGACGTAAGTCTTCGTGCCGCTGTGCAATGTACGTTTTCATTGCAAGTTCTGCTCGGTCCGCATCGCGCTCTGCGACCGCCTTCGCAACGTCGTGGGTCATCACTTCATGCGCCTGCGCTATTGAGTGCCAGCTGCCAAGTCGCTCTGAAATGAGGAACCAAAGTCGTAGATGCAGGTTCATGATGCGCGGGATGGTCTCAGAAATGAATGTGTTGCGCACTGAACTTGCAAGCACCTTGTAGAAGTCACGGTTGGCATCAACGTACGCGTCAATATCATCCTGCTCGGTTGCAGCGACCAGTGCATGATGGATTTCCATGAGGCTGTCTGCCTGTGCTTTTGTCGCTCGCATTGCAGCAAGCCGGCATGCAGATCCGTCGATGATGCTGCGAAATTCGTAAATTTCCTGAATTTCCGTTATTCCGACTTCAGATACAAACATTCCGCGATTCAAGCGGTGAACTACAAGCCCTTCAATTGCCAGGCGTTGCAGAGCTTCTCTTACTGGCGTTCGGCCAATGCCTAGTTCCTCAACCAGACTTCTTTCTGCAAGAACTGAACCCGGCGATAGTTCCAGTCGCGTGATTCGTTTGACCAGCTCTTCATAGGCCAAATTGCTTAGAGATTTATCTTTATGGATAGGTTTTATGGAGATGTTCACTAGGCTGCATCAGTAATTGGTACGCCGAACCCAGATGCAATAGATTCCGGATTGAGGTCTCGACCAATAAAAACCAGCCGATAATGCGACTTGGTTTCAGCTACAAACACTTCCAGTTGGCCGGCTGAATACTGAATCAGCGAGGGTTGGCCACTGACAATCATATGACCTTTCATCCGCCAGACATTATCGGGCAGTCGTCCGCAAGCTCTTTCCAGATCAACTTGCGAAACGTCTTCGTGTGGCGCGATAACAAAAGACTCCATCGTTTCATGTGCATGATGATGCTCCTCATCATGATGATGGTGGTGTTCGTCATGATCATGATGGTGATGTGAATGATCTTCGCCGTTGGAAGAATCATATCTTTCAAGCAATGCTGAAACATCATCTGAAAATACCAGGCTAGAGTCGACATCACAAAACTCGGTGAATCGTATCTCTGCCCACGGATTAATTTCCTTAATCTGCTCAGTCACATTCTTTAGTTCCTGCTCATCCGTTCGATCAATTTTGTTAATGATCACGATGTCCGCATTCAGAACTTGCGAGACATAAAACTCACCCAGCATCGGGCGGACTTTGTTGAAGTAAGACGCATCAACGACCACTACTATTGGTGCCACGTTCATTTTATTAGCAATAGTGGAGTCCTCTAGATCATCAAGCATGTCTTCTGGGTCAGCGACGCCAGTTGCTTCAACAACGATACGTTTGGCACCTTTGTCGTTTGCAAGTTCTTCAATCGCGTTCATCAGTGAGCCTTTGAGGGTGCAGCAGATACAGCCTGACGCCAGCTCAACTGTGTCGATGGTATTTCCTTGAATGATATCGCCGTCGATCCCGACGTCGCCAAACTCATTAACAATGACTGCAGTTGGGTACCCAGGGTCTACCGTTTGCAGAAGATTTCTGACTAGTGTAGTCTTTCCAGCACCCAGAAATCCAAACAACAAGTGGATCTGTGGCAAGGTGCGCAATTCGCTGATATCCGATTGCATGCCTAATACTTGAGCAATATTTTGAAAATATATTACTGCATTTTATACGAGTTGCCGCTGTCGCCGCTCTTGTCTTCTCCGGCGGTTAGATTTGGATGAAACAGGGAATGGTGCTCCTTTAAACGCCATTGAGTCGACGAAGATATCCTGAAAGTCGGGCCGAGCAGCTAATGCGACGTGCTCAATGTTCTGAGTGATTTGATAGGCATTGATTCTTTCTGATTCTGACAGTAAAGCCATTTGTGCACCGAGTAGAGCTGCATTACCGACGTAGGCAATCCGTTCGTTCTCAAGATCTGGAAGAAGCCGAATCGTTTTTGCGCTTTGAATGTTGATGTAATTGCCGAAACCACCGCACAACATCAAAAGCTGTATTTCGTCATCGCTGATGTTCATGACGGACTGGAGCATTCGAATACCGGAGAAAATTGCGCTTTTCGCAAGCTGCAGTTGCCTTACATCACCTTGTGTAATACCAATTCTCCGGTTTTTGCCCGAGTCTTCTTCCCATACCAAAGCAAATTCGCGAGAGCCTTTTTCTGATAGAACAAGACGCTTTTGAATTTCGGGTGATAGTTGTTCAACATCATGTTTTCTGAAATTGCCGTTACGATCCATCACGCTCGCATCGATCATCTTGGCTGCTGCATCAATCAATCCGGAACCACAAATACCAATGGCTGGTACGTCGCCAATAGTCAAACAACTGAAATCATCATTCACTTCGACTTTTTCGATGGCACCGATTGCGCCACGCATGCCATCTCGAATTTGTGCACCTTCGAGGGCAGGGCCGGCCGGAGCGGAACAGGCAGTCAAGCGATCGCGAGAACCCATCACCACTTCGCCATTGGTCCCAATATCGACTAGAGTCCTAGTTTCCTCGCTTTCGTGAATGCGAGTGGCTAATATGCAAGCGACGGTATCCGCACCGACAAATCCGGCGATGATCGGCAGCATACACACCTGTGCATTGGGAGCCGCTTTTAGGGGAAGATCCGATGCGGGAAAAACCAGATTTTCTCGAACCACGGGGGCATAAGGCGCTAGACCTAAATAGCTAACATCGATTCCCAGAAAGATGTGGTGCATACAACTGTTGCCGACAATGACTATTTTGTAGACATGTTCGGAATCGACTCCTGCCTCCTCGCAGCATTCTCGGATGTACTGATTGACCTGATTAATCACTTTGGCCCGCAGTGTAGTCAGTTTTTTCTCGTCGAACTGAGCGTATGCAATTCGTGACATCAAGTCGCCACCGTATACTGCCTGCGCATTGACCCCGCCCGCAGAAGCCAACTGCTCACCGGTTCGAAGATCAAGCAGAGTGCCAACCAGACTCGTCGTTCCTATGTCAAAGGCAAAGCCATACAGTTTGTTGGTTGTGTCTCCAGCTTCTACATCGATAATTCGGCCATTGAATCGAGTGACTGTCAGTTTGCCGTTTTTTTCCCGCAGAATTGGCGGGATCTTGCGCATACACTGAATTGGAACATCGTGATGAGCAAGGTCTGAAATTGTCGCTAGAATTTCCTCAACATCTGAAGTTTGATGATGCTCTTCGACAGGTGCTTTTGCGGTAACTGTAATTTTGGTGATGCCACTATCCAGATGAAACTCATCTGTGTCCATCATTGGATCATGTGCTTCAAGAATCTTATGACCTTCTTCCGTCTTTGGTGGCATAGGTGCCACCGTGGAATCGTCAAGCATGCGGGTTTGACAGGAAAGTCGAAAGCCTTCCAGAACTTCATCATGGCCCAGCTGTACTGTGTCCTGTACAGATGGTGGGGGAATCGCGCCTTTAAGGATTTTTACCCGGCAGCTTCTGCAGCGACCGCGTACCCCGCATGTGGCTTCAATGTTGATGCCGGCGTAGCGTGCGGCATCAAGAATGGTGAGATCTCGTGGAACCTGTACGGTTTTGTCAGCATGCTTCCCGGAGGTGCTGACAAAGGTAACGGAGATCCTGTCAGACATTATTACGCCCAGACTTCGCGCGGGGTTTCCACCAGTTTTAACGCCAGTCTGACTGCCTGAACAGCATCTTTACCCCAACCATCTGCACCACATTCTTCGGCCCATTCAGGGGAGGTTGGGGCACCACCAATCAGAATTTTTACTTTCTCTCGATGCCCTGCATTTTGAAATTCTTCGATTGTTACTTTCTGATAGTAAACCGTCGTCGAAAGTAGTGCTGAAAAACCGACCAGGTCTGCTTTTTCATTAAGTGCTGTCTCAATGAATTTATCAGGATGAACATCCGTGCCAAGATTAATGACATTAAAACCAGCATTTTCAAGCATGATGGTCACAATAGATTGTCCGATGTCATGCATGTCACCGAGCACCGTGCCTATTACGAATGTACCGACAGGCTTTTCTGCCTGTGCCGCGAGAAGGGGGCGAATCAGTGCCAGACCTGCCTTCATGGCTCTGGCCGTTATCAGCATCTCCGGAATGAAAATAACCATTGCACTGAATCGGTCGGCCTGCAGATTAAATCCTGGAAACAAACCGTCATCCAGAATAACACGCGGATCAATGCCCATCTCAATGCTTTCACGCACGCGCTCGTCAGTATATATATGGTCGCCGGTTTCTACCGCCTCCCACAGGGTCTGCCATTCCCACCCCTCTGGGGCACGGCTTTCCCAACCTTCCGGTATTTGTAGCTCGGGCTCTTCCGGACCCTCGTAATCTAAAAATTCTGTATTCAATTTTTTTACTCAGTTCAATGGATATTTTCCGTATGTTCCAAAATCACGCTGTGCTTCCAGCATTGCGAAAATATTCTGAATGGGTACATCTGCCAGAATGTAGTGAGACGGTGAAAAGATGTATCCGCCATCTACTGCCAGATTTTTCATGACCTCGCAAACGCCTTGGCGCACCTGCTCGACCTGACCGCGCGGTAAGAGTCGCTGCACATCGAAACCACCGATGAAAGCGATATCCTTGCCATATTTTTTCTTGAGTTCAGCCTGGTTCTTATTACCGCCAGTTGGTTGCATCAATCCAGACAGGTCAACGCCGAGTTCGATCATATCGCCAATGATGGGTGAATAGTCTCCACACGAATGAAGTTTGATGAAAATATCATTATTCGATTTACGAAATTCATCAAACATGTACTGAAAACGAGGCTTTGCAAGCTGTCGCCATTGGAGTGGTGAAATCATCATCGATTGCTGAGCACCGACATCGTCCCCGACCCGAATCATGTCAATGCCTAGGTCTATTACATTCTTGCCAAGTTGGGTGTAGTACTCTGTCAATCCATCAAGAACGCCATCAATCAATTCAGGCTGATCAAACATATAGAGAAAGAAGTTCTGAGTCCCAACTACGTGTGCATATGCGGCCTCTATCAAGGTTGATGAAAGATCAACAATGATGAAATATTCGTCCTGGTACTCTTCCAAGAGCGTTCTAATTGGATCAAGCAGTTCGGGATCAGCGGGGTCAGGCCAGGTGTAGTTCTTTAAATCCTCCATCGAGGTAATCGGGTGAAAATTGGGAAAGTTTTCTGGAACAACTTTGGCAGGCCCCCAAAATTCCTGGGTTTTTGTAAACTCTTCGTGTTCCTCGGCAGTGCGACCCTTAAGTCCGCTTTTTCCGTAACCAACACCAAAGTGGTTGTACCATGTCTCACCAATCTGGATGGGACGATGAGAAAATTGCGCATTGATTCCGATCTGGTAGATGATCGCATCATTTCCGAGCCGAAGTTCCAATTCGGGATTGTGCTTCATGCCAGTGCCAGTCTTTGTAACGCCATATATGCGAGCTATTTTTTCTTTCGCTTCACTTTTCATTCGGTACAGCAGCGGCACCCGGTCAACTTTTTCGTGCCTGACGGCACGTGTAAATCGCTCACGCGGTAACAGTTCTTTCATTCTGAGTCTCTCTGTAGTTGCATGTATATTTGTGGGATCTTTTCAATTAGCCTGACGCCACCTGTGCGGTTGCTTTTGGTTTTCTTGCTGGACGTGTCGAGCGTCGATCAAGAGATCGGATGTACTTCAGGTAAGCCACCGAAAATTCATCCTTTGCAGTCAGTGAGTTTGCCGCAAATCGAAAATCATCAAACGGTTTAACCTGATTCATGATCGGGTCGATCATCAAAGCATCGCAGCCTGACATGATGGAGAGGACGACAAAGGCATGGTTAAGAATTTTTCGCTGCGGCAGCCCAAATGAAACGTTGCTATGTCCTCCAAAAATGTGCACCTCAGGGTAGCGAGCTCGCATTTCTCGTACGGCATCAAGGTAGTGATTGCCGAAATCGGGGCCGGCGCCAATCGGAAACACCAATGGATCCAAAAAGCGATCTTCCATCGGGATGTTACCTTCATCCATCATCTGCATGCATTTTTCCAGATTATCAATACGTTCTGTTTCGTTTTGCGGCATGCCTCGATTGCCGCTGGCGTTAGCGAACAGAATTGCATTTCTTTCCCGAGCCATGTCAACGAGAACCTGTCTGCCGTCTTCAAGGTTAAACGAGTTGATTGCCGGTCTGCTGATTGAGCCATCGTGTGCTTCAAGTCCTGCGTAAATCGTGTTTGAGTCCGACGAATCAATCGAGACAACGGTTGAGGTAATGCTTTGTGCGGTGGTTACCAGCCATCGCATCCAATCATAGCGTTCCTCCGGGTAGACCGACATTTCATCCACACAGAGATCGATGATATGGGCGCCTGCAACTTCCTGGGACTTGATCGCCCAGGTTATGTAATCCATATTTTTTTGTCGGCACGCTTCGGCGATATGTGGAATTGCAAACACACGTTGCTGATTCGGGTCCTCGGGTATGGTATCGGTTACATCCAGTCTGCCTTGTGAACCATCGAGCTGTGTATAAGTGACATACCAATTTCCTTCTTCACGCAGAACGCGTGGGCTAGATGCCTTGATCTTTCGGGTGGCGTTAAAGTTCTCACCGATGATGATGAGACCATTGTTGGCTACTTTCATTGTCCAGAATTAATATTAGTTAAGTTGGGATCAGTCCAAATAATCCTGAGCGCGACATCTTTGGTAACATTGCGGCACTTTCTAGCAGTTTGACGGGCATATCAGGATCATCTACAAGATCAAACAGTGGTTTTTGGTCAGTCAAATCCCACATAACCTGCTTTCCATCAATGGGATAGGAGTATCCCGGACCCAATCGCCTGGTCATTCTCATCGATTGCTGCACTGCCCAACTTCGAACCATCAGGACAAATTGTTTAGTTGCATCTTCGACACCCAACCAGGCTGCAGATTCCAAAAACAGCGCTTCAACCAGTTTCTCCTCATCCATCCACTGAATTGTCTGTTCATCGATTTCCCTGCCAACAGTGAGTACAAAAACCACCGCTTCAACTGATTGACTCAAGTATTGTTTGAATATCTCACTTTGCAGATGAATTCCGTTGCCAAGTACTGCACCGCTATTGTCGACAGAATGTACATCGACAATTCGGTAGGAGACAACTGGTTTCGTTTTTTCGATGAATTTTTCCCGCGCTGTTAGCGCAGATGCGCGAATGACTTTTCTAACCTTCTCCAGGTTTTTGTATCCCTGAATTTTGAGTATTCCATCAATTTTCGGTTCCGGAATTTCAAGTTTCAGCGTTGTAGCCTGACCGCGAACCAGGTTCAGTGTCGTGCTCATATTAATTGATCTATTTTGGTATATCGAAAATATATCAGAAAATGGAAAGACACTGTTCTCTATTCACTCTCCAGATTTTATTGAAACCAAAATCGTATTCGGAGTTCAACGAACAAGGGGACAGGATGTTAAATCTTCAGTATTGGGCAGTCTACGCGATATTGACAAATGCAAAGGAATGGACGCTTTCCCCGGATGGAGTCGAAAATTATCTGTAGGCAGTCGAAGTAACTGATCGATTTTATGAGTAACGTGGAAGTACCCATGAGTGCAAACAAAATTATTGGTAATTTAAGCGTAATTAGACTGGGTCTGGCATAAACATGTTTCAGATTGGAGCGGTTGACTAGGTAGGCAAGACGGTGCTGAATAAACACTCAGACGCAGTTCGATGGAGAGTAAATTTAATCGACTGGTGTCTTGCGCCGTGGCCATGAAGTGCTGTCGCAGCGCCCACTACTGAAGACGCAAACTGCAGTTAAATTCCATTACTTTTAGTAAATTCTCCTACAATAGAACTATATAATTAGTTTTATCGATATATAGTAATGATCTGTACACCTCAAGCGTCCAAAGGATTTTCCGCAATCGGTTCTGATGCACGATTGAAAGTTTTGCGTTCGCTCGTACGTGCAGGACCTAGTGGCCTTAGCGTAGGTGAAATCCGGCATCGACTCGACATTCCTGCATCTACACTGGCACACCACCTCCGTGCACTCGCTGATGGCGGTTTGATCGATCAGCAAAAGTGTGGACGTACTGTTATCAATCGTGCCAATTACGACCATATACATGAACTAGTCAATTACTTGCTTGAGGAATGTTGTGTCGATGAACCCAATACGGCAGCAGCGTGTCTGCCGAATGAATAAATTCCATTTTTAATTCAGGAGACATATTAATGAAACTTCATCTATCGTTAGCTGTTAAAGACTTCGATTCCGCAGTCACTTTCTACACCGGGCTGTTCAAAAAGGACCCAAAAGTCTTAAAGGATGGCTATGCCAAGTGGGATGTAGACAATCCTGCCGTGAATTTTGCAATCTGCAGAAACGCAAGTTTTCAGGGAGTGGATCATGTGGGAATTCAGGCTGACTGTGATGAAGAACTTGAAGATCTTGCTCACCGCGTCCGTGATTCCGGTCAACCGTATCTTGAAATGGAACGAGTAGACTGCTGTCATGCCACAATGGACAAAGCCTGGGTCAAGGGTATTGCCGATGAAAAATGGGAAGTATTTCTGACTCACCGTCACGATTTGGATCAATTTGGCATCACCCAGCAAGAACAGATTGATGCGTTATAGGCGCTTCATTACAACGCGGGTTTTTACTATTTTCGGACTCTCATCATGACCTGGACACCTTTTGCCAGAGCGCTTCTAGCCGAGTGGTTAGGCACAGCCTTGCTCCTTGCCACAGTAATCGGTTCAGGAATCATGGGCGAAACTCTAGCTGGTGGCAATGTGGCAATTGCACTTTTAGGGAACACGATCGCGACTGGTGCTATTTTGGTGGTGCTTATTACGATGCTAGGTCCCGTTTCTGGCGCTCACTTCAATCCTGCGGTGACCTTGGTTTTTGCTCTGAAAAAGGACATTTCCTGGAATCGGGCTGCCCTTTACATCTTGGTTCAGGTTTTCGGCGGTCTAGTCGGGATGCTGGTAGCTCACTACATGTTTGCGGAACCACTTTTTCAGCTTTCACAGAATGTCCGAACTGGAGACTCTCAGTGGTTCTCCGAAGGCGTTGCGACATTCGGCCTCGTGCTAACAATACTGGCCACTTTGCGTGCTAGACCTAGCGCGGTTCCTTTGGCGGTGGGTTTGTATATAACCGCTGGATACTGGTTCACAGCGTCGACATCATTCGCCAATCCTGCAGTAACAATTGCGCGCAGTTTTACAGATACCTTTTCCGGCATTTTGCCTGCGCATGCACCGATGTTCATCATCGCACAGATTATCGGTGCTGTAATTGCTCTGTTTATTGCGAACCGACTCTACGCAAGTGAAGAGTTAGACACACGAAGTTGAATGATTTCTCTGTTGTATCGAAAGCTGCAGGGTTAGGGAAGTATTCGCCAAAACCATGGCATGTTGAGAAATCTTTGAGAGGTGCGCTAGACAGAAATCAGGCGACACTTTTGCTGCGAGTTTCAGCCTCCAACTGAAAACGCTCTAGCCACTCGGCAGATTTTCTTAATCCACCCAGCGGATAAACGTGCACCTTTTCTATCATTGTGTCTGAATTCAAACTGCGGTGCTGTGCAAGGTCACACAGCAGTTGCTCAGGTGTGGAGTTTTGAAGTAACTTCTTGGCACTACGTGCCTGTTTCTTTAGAAAATTCATGGATGGACCGATTCCACAGGCCGCAGCGTGCTTAAGAAGTGTTCCAATTGTTGCGACGCCTGGAATACCGATGTGAACGGGTAGTTTATTACCAAGTTCGGCCAGTTGCCGTTCCCATTCAACAACAGCTTTAGCCTGAAAACAGAATTGTGTCACGAGATACATCTCTGCGTCAGTTCGCTCTGCAAACTGGTTTTTCCATTTCAGAGCATCTTCCAATCCTCGAGTAGAAATGTCTGGGCTGCCTTCCGGATGCCCAGCCACTCCAATTTTGGAAATGCCCATCTGGTCAAATAGTCCGGTTTCCAGAAGCTGCATGGAGTTCTCATAGTCTCCTACAGGTTTTCTTGAACTTCCGGCAAGCACCAATACTTGAGTGCCTCCTGCTTCGTCGCAGAATCGCTGAAGCGATGATGCAATTTTCTGCCGGTTTGAAATTTGTCGCGCTGCGTAGTGTGGAACCGGATTAAATCCTTCATTTGCCAGCCGTATGCAAACCGAAATTGTGTCGTCAATGGTTGAACCTGGAAGCAAGGTGACATACACAGTCGTGCCAGCAGGCAAAATGAGGCGGTAATCTGGGATCTTGGTTGACGCCCCGGGGGTTGTTTCGACTGAATAACCCCGAATGAGTTGATTTAACGCGAATTGGATGGAATCTGACAATGGACTACCGATCCCTGCAGAAAGTCAAGAAAAATAATTTGACGGATAATTTTAATTCCAATCGAAGTAAATGACGGCATCGTGGAAGTCATTTATTTCGGTTTCACTTGACGATAGAATTCTATAGCCGTTGCCAGTCTCGGAAACCCAATCATTGTCCAACATGATGCGGTTTGCGATCCAGTGATCGGCGCATTGATTACCGATCAGCACAAAAACTTGTGAAGCGTTTACGGTTATGCCGCTATCAGGACCAAATCGGGTATTCATGGGGCGGGGTGTTTTCCAATCTGCAATGACCTGGCAGTTCTCGGCATCGAGAGAGTCGAGCATTAGTGCGCGTTGAATGGGCCAGGCGAATGAATTTCCGAAAATGTTAGCGGTGGTGTCAGGCAGGCTGCAGGCAACCGCCATTAGATGATCACCAACGAAACTGAATCGTTCATAAAGAGCTGAATCCGCATCGACTGCAACACAAGCGTACTCGCTTAAATCAGGCCCTGATTTGATCTCAGGGGCCATCCAGTCCATGTCTTTTAATGAATGTCTGTCAAATTCAGGAACCGGAAACCTTTTTGCCCACATCGGATTTACCTGTTGTGAAATAGGTGCTGAGAATTGCTAGGTATTTTAATATATTTGGTATATACGCCAAATTCAATTCTAGCGACTGAATTGGCATCAACGATACCCTTGATACCTGAATGTTTGAAAATTTTCTTGTGAGGTTAGAGCATGGCTAAAGTTCAGATTCTGTATTGGCAAGATATTCCGTCGGTGGTCGAAGCGCGCGACGAAAATGGAGTTCACAAGGAACTTTTAAGTGAGCGCTTCCAGGAATTAATTGACTTAATCGCCATGAAAACCAAGCTTGCTGGAACCGATGAATATCTAATGCAGTGGGCTAAAGGTAAACGGTACGAGGTAGACGGTTCTGCCGAAGAAGTTGCCAAGTCGGTCAAAGATGATTTTGAGTCTCAATACAAGGAAATCCGCAAGCGAGAATTGGCCAAAGCAGTCGGTTAGTCAAGACCAGGCACGTAGGCGATTGCGCGAAAATCATTGACATTGGTCAGGGTAGGACCAGTCATCACTAAGTCCCCGAGATTTTCAAAAAAGCTATAGGCATCATTGTTTTTCAAGTATTCGCTGACATCCATTCCTTTTGAACGGGCGCGCTTTAACGTAGACGGTGTCATCAAAGCACCAGCATTGTCTTCAGAACCATCAATTCCGTCTGTATCACAGGCAATTGCATAAATACCTGTCATGCCGTCAAACTCCTTCGCGATCGCCAATACATACTGAGAATTCGGTCCGCCTTTTCCGGAGCCGGTAACTTTCACTGTCGTTTCTCCGCCAGAAAGGATAGCAAATGGCTTGTCTTTCGAAAAATGAGTAAGCTTGTCTCGTAAGAAGGATGCATGCTGTTTCGCGACCTGGTTGGTGTCGCCCTCGACGGCATCACCGAGTGAAAAAACTTCTAAACCCAGTTTGTGTGCCTTCTCGGCACTAGCTTTAAGCGCATCCTTAGGTCTTGCCACAATCCTAATTCTGGATTGCTTAAATACAGGGTTGTCCGGCTTCGGTGTCTCGAGTTCGCCTATCTTCAACTTCATCAAAATGTATTGTGGGACATTGATGCGATATTGCGATATGACATCAAGCACTTCATCACAAGTTGATGGGTCTCCAACAGTTGGGCCTGAGCCAATGATGGAGGGATTATCACCGACGACATCTGATATACAGAGTGTCAGTGCAGAGGCAGGATAAATGTGGCTCATGAGGCGCCCACCCTTTATGGAGGATAGGTGTTTACGAACACAATTTATCTCGTGAATCGTTGCCCCCGCCAAAAGCAGCTGCCGGGTGATTGATTGTTTATCTTCAAACGCGATTTCAGGATGCGGTCGAGATAGCAGGGAGGATGCGCCTCCAGAAATTGCGATGATTACATAGTCCATTTCATCAAGAGTCTTGGCCAAATCGATCACTCGCTTTGCTGCTCTCAACCCCAATTCATCAGGTACTGGGTGTGCAGCTTCAACAACTTCGATGGATCTCGTTGGCACCGCATGCCCATAACGGGTGACAACTAGACCTGAAGTCTCACCTGGAACATGGTGTTCAATAGTTTTTGCCATCGCGGCAGCGGCTTTTCCTGCACCGATCACACGAATTTTTCGATCAGGTAGGTTGTCTAGATGGGAGGGTAGACACTTTGGAGCTGAAGCTTGGTCGACAGCAGTTCTAAACAGGTCGATCAACATCGATTTCGGATCAACATTCATCGTTGAGAATTCTTGAATTGGATCAGGCGTATTGTCGATTTCGGTTTGTCATTCGGCATGAAACAGTCGCAGTAGTGAAGTTTTTCAATATCTAAATCGAAGAATCATAAACTAGACTTACCCAACGAAATTCTCCTTTCTCCATTGAGCAACTCCAAATCAGAATGCGGACACATTTCCACAGTGGAAGCAAAAGACTTCAACATCTTGCTCTGACAACCGTTCGAAATTTTACGAAGAATGGCAAGGGACAACATCAGACTGAATAGTTACTTGAAACGGAATCCTGAAGTCTCAGGTTCGATTCGTGTGTATCGAACATGCCATTCAGAAAATATCGCCAAAGCTGAAACTTGTGTAGTTCGTCAAAGTACAAAGCGGAAGACTATCGGTGATTTGATTTGCACCAGTTTGCTGTGAAATTGTAAGAGGCTCTTCCATGATGGTTACTCTGTCTGATGGATTATCCGAGATAAAGTAGTAAGATTTTTTCACTATCTCGCCAATCAACTTAGCTGCAGTCGTTTTACCTACATGTCTAGGTACTGACAAAACAGCATTTGGCAGTAACTTTGAAGGTGCCTCACAAAGTGGTTCAACGAATAGCATTGCATAACTAAACACATATGCAACTGCAAAATGGTAATGACCAATTTGCAGTTGTATAAAAGAAAAGTCATTAAATTTGTGAATTCTGGCCAAGAATTAATGCTGGTATGACAAATTGTTCATATAGATGGAAGATTTAATCGAATATATTCAACTCCATTAAATTCAGTTAATCAGACTGATCCGAGTAAAACTTTACAAAGTTTCGACAAGAACTTTCTATGTTGTAATGTCTGAATACAAAACCGAAAAAATCGCTCTATAGTTCGGAATTTTTAAAAAGGTCCGCAGAGGGCTTCCATCAACGGGACATGCCACCACAACCCAACTTAGTGATTGACGAAAAGTTTTGAACTTGCAGTCCGAGGGAACATTAGATAGGAGATTCTGTTTGATGTGACTATGGTCATGACCAAGGTCACAATCGTGGTAAAATGGATTGAGCAGTTCAATCTATATCAAGGTCTGGAGAACGGCAATGAAATCATACGAACATTCTCGCGAACACACAATCAAGGCCTCAGAATTCAAGGTCAAGTGCCTTAAACTGATGGACGAGGTTGCGAATTCTGGAGGGGAGTTGGTCATTACAAAAAATAACCGTCCGGTCGCCCGTCTTGTGCCCTATAGACGTAAACCTCCAACTCTGTTTGGCATTGACAGGGACAAAATTGCGATACTTGGTGACATCGTTTCACCACTCGATACGAAGTGGGAAGTCGATGTGAATGAAGTTAGTCCACTTAAAAATGATTCTGCTTGACACACATGTTGTATTGTGGCTGCGAAGTGGTTCCAGTGAATTAGGTTCAATTGCACATAGAGAAATTAACCTCGCATGGCAGTCTGGTGAGCTTGCGATCTCGGCGATTTCATTTTGGGAAATCGCAATGCTTCAAAGTAAAAGGAGAATTACGCTTTCTGAAAATCTTGAGCACTGGCGCCTTACACAAATTGAGCAAGGTGTTGTTGAGATTCCAATTGATGGCGAAATTGGTTTAAGAGCAGTGCAGTTAGCAAATTTTCATTCTGATCCTGCTGACCGAATGATCGTTGCGACCGCGCTAGCAGGTCATCGATTGGTAACTGCGGATAGGCGCATACTCAGATGGAGTGGCGACCTTGACTCTTTAGCTGCATTTGAGTGATTTATCAGGTGAAACTATCGGTGAGTGATGATTTGATCATTCGATCTTTATCAGCCGCCAACTGTACACAAAAGTATGCGCCACGATTTAGACAACGCTGAGTCTTTGTCTGCGCTACCGGTACACAGACTTGTTCAGCGGTGCGGGCGTGGTTGCGTTTGCTTCAAATCTGAAGAATTGCAGAAAAGAGTCGCACCATACGCTAGTCATCTATGCTGGACAGGGCTCAGTAACTTCCCATGACAATGCGTGCTTTGGAAAGAACTTTGTACTTCTTCTTGCTGGCTTTCTCCACAGCAAGAACATCAGCGACGTAGGTGTTACCTATACCTCCTGAACACGGAGGCAGATATCCCGGGCTGCGCCAGCCACCTGTCGCTCGGTTTTTCTTTACCAACCATACGCCGTCCGGCATTTTTTTGGTACCGCCGGGTACGGCTGGCAGCTGAGCTGTTCCAGCACCCATCTCAATTTCAAAACCGATTCTTCCATGGCCACCATTTTTTGAAAGTGGCTGAAAATCAAGATCATAGAACTCAACGACTATTGCATTGGCTTGAGCGGGAATATTGTTTACTGTCAACGGTGGAGTCGCTCCCTTGCCACCGAAATTCTTGCAGGCTGGCCTTCCGGAATGGTAACTCCGTCCCATGCTGAATCCGCGAATTCGACTGTCAATTCATCAGCTTTGACGGTGCCTAATCCAACAATAAATACAGTCAGACAGAAATTTGGTGCAATACTTCTTTGAATATTCACGCCACTTCTCTCCAGATAAATTTTACGAGTGATCTTAGAATTTGGTCAAGTCACTATAAACCACGGCACAACAATGCAAAGCTGCAATGTGTGCCATAGGGTGTGCGTCAGAATCTTAGCAATATTCAATTGACCTCCGACTTGGCAATCTGCTCAATAACTACCGTAATTGCGGCAGCCCCATATGCCACTGGACAAGCGAAGGTGATAAGGACCATTCTAGCTGGCAACTAACGCGTCAAATCAATGCTAAATCTTTATCGCGAAATCCTCTGAGGTGGTTGCACTGTCAAATATGTCAAGTAATACAGGTGATAACAGAGGCGTGTGATAAAACATCCCCCAGAAAGTGTTCCAATACGGCCCATATTGGGGTTGCAGGCAGCGGTATTCTGAATATCCACCCCAACTGAAGCGGATTTGGCCAAGGCTTGAACAGGCGCTTGAATCGTGCCGTAGAGTTCAATAATGTCTTTTAATATCAAAGACATGATGTTGACAATGCTGCCGCCATATTACGAGCGAAACCGGAAGATCACCGATTCTGGGTGCTGAAGTCCGGTAACAGGTTTGATATTCTGCCAGCGATGATGATTTCGACCACCGGGTTTAGCGTTGCCGATAAGATCCGTTGCGAAAAACCCTTACAGCGCAATCGTTGGTTTGCATACTTATTCTTCTGTACGCCATAATGGTGCATAATTAAACCAAATAACTGTATGCACAGGAGACAGGATAGTGGCTGAAGCAGCCGAATTGAAATACGAACGTGTACATTTACGTCTAGATGCCAAGAGCAAGCGTAAGCTGGAACAGGCAGCAAGCTATGAGAAAATGACTGTCAGCCGATTCGTACTGAGTAACGCCATTCCAGCGGCCGAACGAGTCATTGAAGCACACGAGAGGATGGTACTTCCGGCGACCGACTGGGACGCTTTCTACGAAGCCTTGCTCAATCCGCCCGAACCGAACGCAGCGTTGAAGCGGGCAGCACGGCGTTATCTCAAACGCATCGGTGGATGAACTGTCGATTAGTGTCGAACCTCTCGGCAAGCAACACGATCGCGCTACTTTCTCGTGCGGTGAACCGGACCTTGACGGCTACCTGCGACATCAAGCCTCTCAAGACGTCCGACGGCGCGCGACGCAGGTTTTTGTTGTTACGGGAGATACGTCTCAAAAGATCGCCGGGTACTACACCTTAAGTGCGATGAGTTTTGAAAAAGACATGTTGCCGGATGAGCTGGCGAAAAAGTTGCCACACTATCCGGTTCCAGCAGCTTTGATAGGACGTCTAGCCGTCGACAACACTTGTCAAGGAAGCGGGTTAGGTGAATTTTTGCTGCTTGACGCAATTCGCAGGATTATCTGTGCGAGCTTGACGATTGCAGTGTACGCAGTCGTTGTTGATGCCAAGAACGACAATATCCAAGCCTTCTATGAGAAATATGGTTTTACGGCTTTTGCCTCCCTTCCTCGCCGCCTTTACATGCCTTTGCGGACATTTGAAGAACTTGGTTTGTAGTTTCGGGAAATTGATTCGTTCGAACCTGCCATGTTATTGCAGAGGTTTTACCAATTTTATTGACCGAGCCAATAACCCGGAATGAATTGGTATCCATACAATCATAATCTATCATTTAGACACACTTAACAATCACGTGATAGTGTTGGTTACTGTAACGCATGTATATCGGTATGCGGCAATTCAGCAACGAGACAATCAAGTGGTTCAATGAGGCGTTTGCCGCTAGCTATTACAGCCGTTACGGGTTGGCGAAAGAGTTGTGCGTTCAGGCTGACCAGCGCAGAGGCGGGAGATGACTGGCGATGTCGTATGGGATATCGCCAGTAGACCCCGGTCGACGTGAGTGAGACCTGCCCGATCCGATGCTCTTCAAGCTACTGCACCACATCCTAGGTGAATCCGCCAAACATCCGCACCGACTGTTCGCCGCTGCCATCCGCCGACAAGGCCACCGCATGTCTCGGAAAAAATTGATTTGTGCGTTGTATTCCTTAAAAATCAATCGCGCGTCTGAGGTGAGTCGCCAAGCGTCTCGCCTTAGGGTTCTAAGCCCTAAATGCTTAGTCGTTATTTTTGTTCAAAATTAGCGGTCATGAATCTTTGCTATGTTGACGAATCCGGAATTCTTGATATTCCAGATTACACCTCTCATTTCGTCCTCGCTGCGCTCAGTTCCGAAAATCCGTTACCTGTCCCCGACACTGCACATTTGAGAAGATTTATTTGCTCATATACTGAGCGAAAATACACGGGCACAACTGTCCCTCAATCGCTTTAGGATCAGCCGCAGACTGTGTCCGGCACAGCTTAGCAGTACATTTACGCTGTCGCCTCTGGATTAGAAATGAATGCCATTGGCTGAGTCATATCTATAATTTCCAGATTCAGGCTATTTTTCAAAAAGTTTACAGTGAAGCACTACGAGTAGCAATGTCAGAGTACCACGCACCCATTGAAGATATGCAGTTCGTCTTGCATAACGTCGCCGGTCTTGATCAAATATTGGAACTAGATGAATTTCAAGGCATGGACCGGGAACTTATCACGGCAATTCTGGATGAATCTTCCAAATTCTCCTCCAATGTTCTGGACCCTCTGAATAAAGTTGGTGATGAACATGGGTCCATATGCGAAAACAGCGAGGTGACCACACCGCCTGGTTGGAAGGAAGCATATCGTCAATTTGTTGATGGAGGGTGGAATGGCCTGTCATTTGATGTGGAGCGTGGTGGACAAGGCCTGCCGTGGCTTGTTGCAACAGCGGTGCAGGAAATGTGGCACTCGTCAAACATGTCCTTCGGACTGTGTCCATTACTGACACAGGGTGCAATTAGAGCTTTGGAATTGCATGGATCCAAGGAACAGCAGGAACGTTATCTGGAACAACTGATTACTGGAGAGTGGACTGGCACCATGAACTTGACTGAGTCGCAGGCTGGGTCCGATCTTGCTGCCATTCGCACCCGAGCCGTTGCAGAAAATGGCTATTATCGAATCAAAGGCCAAAAAATATTCATCACTTACGGTGAGCATGATCTGACTGAAAACATCATCCATTTTGTACTGGCAAGATGTTCGGATTCACCCGCTGGTGTGAGAGGCATTTCGATGTTTGTTGTTCCGAAATTCCTAGTCAATGAAGATGGTAGTTTAGGGGAGCGCAACGACTTGAGATGTGTTTCGCTGGAGCATAAGCTCGGCATTCATGCGAGCCCGACCGCGGTTATGTCGTATGGCGATAACGGGGGTGCAATCGGTTATTTGATTGGCGAAAAAAACCGCGGGCTTGAGTACATGTTTACGATGATGAATCTGGCTCGACATGCAGTTGGAGTTGAAGGGTTGGCAGTAGCTGAACGCGCTTATCAGCATGCGATCGAATATGCCAGACAGCGAGTGCAGGGCACTGCAATCGGTACTCGAGAGCGGGTTGCGATTGTAGAGCATCCAGATGTCAGACGAATGCTAATGACGATGAAGTCGCTGATTGATGGAATGCGTTGCCTTGCTTACTTCACCGCTGGAGTATTTGATTTTTCAATCAAGCATCCAGATGAAATCGCCCGACAGAATTATGGTGAATTACAAGCCTTGCTGATTCCGCTGGTCAAAGGTTGGTGTGCGGAATCTGGAAATGAAGTTGCATACATAGGGGTACAGATTCACGGTGGAATGGGTTTTATTGAGGAAACCGGTGCCGCACAGTATTTGCGCGATGTGAGAATCACCCCAATATATGAGGGCACCACCGGTATCCAGGCAAATGACTTGATTGGAAGAAAAATTCTGCGAGGTGATCGCGAAGTTCTGGAACGTTTGGTCGAAAAAATTCGTCAGTCGATTTCTCATAACGACCAGGAAGATGAGGCCGTCGCTTTGATCTCAACTGCGGTAAAGACTGCTCTTAATCACTTCAACAGAGCAACAGAATGGGTTTATCAAACGGGTGAAGCTCAACCGCAGGTAACCGCAGCAGCCAGTGTTGGTTACATGAATGTTTTTGCCTTAACTGTTGCTGGTTGGCTGATGTTGGATATGGCTTCCGTTGCAGCAACTGAACTTCGTGCAGGTTCGGGCCACACAGAGCACTTGCAAGAAAAACTGATTTCTGCAAAATATTTTGCAACCCATATTCTGCCCAGGGCTCAAGCGCATGCCGATGCAGTAATCCAGTCTTCGGCTGTCGCTCTAGAATTGGCCGAAAGTCAGTTCTAGTCCTTCTTCAGGCCAGCTTTGCACCGTTGTTTACGCGGCGCTCTGGTTTTGCGATAACAACACTTCCGTCATTTTGAACAAATCCGGTTAACAGAAACTGCGACATAAACGGACCGATTTGTTTGTCCGGGAAGTTCACAACACCGACGATTTGACTGCCGATCAGGTCTTCAGGTGAATAAAGATCGGTGATTTGTGCGCTAGATTTAAGCGTACCAATTTCTTCACCGAAATCGGCGGTAACCTTGTAGGCAGGCTTACGCGCTTCGGGAAATTCCTGCACTGTCAAAATAGTTCCGACTCGAAGTTCAACCTGTTCGAATTCGCTCCAGTTTATCTGCTTCACAGAAATATTCTCCTTGAGAATAAGAATTAAAGGGTTTGAGAGGTTGATCAATGCGGAAGTTTAGTCGATTCCGAATAAAGCAACTTACGTGTGAGAGAAAGCGAAATTTTACAGTGAAAAATTATTCTGATGTGTAGTTGGTCGATTCGGTAATCCGAGCTTGATACTCAACAAATCACTTTAACGCGTTATTTCTAACAGCTGTCAAACAATCATTTCTAATACCTGACGTTGAACTTCTCAAGTCGGCGATACTAAACGCTATTCGGATTGACTCAGTTTTGAGCAAGTTTGACAGGCGTCTAACTTGCGAGAATACTAGTAGTATTCTGAAGCGGTGGCCATTCACAATTGTGAGTCAGCTATTTTTGACCTTAGTTGCGTATTAACCGTAGCGACTAGTGAAACTCACCCTTGCGAACCGATTTGAACTTCAGTGTCCACTGACTCTTTTTACAATAAAACTGTCCGGCCAAGGTATAAGGTCGAGGACGATACATGGTGGCGCACTACTGCCATTTCGCGGAAGAAGTTAGCACGTTAGTACCAGCCAATTCAAACTCTACCTGTTAACATGAAATTACGAACAATAGTTCTCTCAATCAGGCGTTTGAACGCAACAGCAACGACACACCACAAACGCCCGCGTCGGACACGCGAACTACTTACTCCCTTGAAACCATAGTCAGATTCTCAACCAGTCTGGACTCACAGCCTAATCGTCTTATGGGAGCCGGTTAGGACAAAATATTTTTTTATTTACCTTATGGCATAATCTATCGATTCTAGGAGCCCTTGCGGGTTCTGCGGAAATAATTTGCTTTGATAATCGGTGAGATACAGGTGTTTCTGCCTGTATGGCACTGCAATATGAGGAAATCAAATGAAAAAAACGTTAATTGCAGCTATTGCCTTGCTTGGTTCAATGGCATACACAACTGCGAAAGCAGCGGATTTAACCTTGTGCTGGGCCGCATGGGATCCGGCAAATGCCTTGATTGAACTTTCCAAGGACTTTGAAGCTCAAAGTGGACACAACATGAGTTTTGAGTTTGTTCCGTGGCCCAACTTTGCCGATCGGATGCTTAATGAGCTAAATTCGGGAGGCAAGCTGTGTGACTTGATGATTGGTGACAGTCAGTGGATTGGTGGATCGGCAGAAGCTGGGCACTATGTGAAGCTGAATGACTTTTTTGATGCGGAAGGCATTTCCATGGGCGATTTCATTCCTGCTACAGTGACTGGCTATGCCGAATGGCCTAAGGGCACACCAAACTACTGGGCACTTCCAGCATTTGGAGATGTTGTCGGATGGACCTATCGAAAGGACTGGTTTGAACGTCCAGAACTACAGGCAGAATATAAGAAAAAATATGGCCGCGATCTTGATGTACCGCAGAGTCTTGCTGAACTTAAGGACATCGCAGAGTTTTTCCAAGGTCGAGATATTGATGGAAAAACCGTCTATGGCGCGGCGATTTACACCGAACGCGGTTCCGAAGGCATCACCATGGGTGTGACCAATGCGCTGTACAACTACGGTTTCGAGTATGGAAATCCTGACTCACCCTACGAACTCGAAGGGTTTGTCAATTCCGATGGTGCCGCTGCAGGTCTGGAATACTACAAAGCTCTATATGATTGCTGTACACCACCAGGTTCATCCGATTGGTACATGAGCGAATCAATTGATGCCTTCAAGTCCGGCTTAGTCGCTTTGCAAATGAACTTCGCTTTCATTTGGCCGGGTGTGCATGCCGATTCCAATGTCGGTGGCGACCGTTCTGGTTATTTCCCAAATCCCGCTGGACCAGGCGGACACTTTGCCCAATTGGGTGGACAGGGAATTTCAGTTGTGTCTTACTCTGATCAGCAGGATGCAGCTCTTGAATATATCAAATGGTTTGCGCAACCTAAAATTCAGAAACAATGGTGGGAACTTGGTGGCTATTCCGCTTTGAGAGCTGTTGTGGAGGATCCAGGGTTTGCAACGAGCCAACCCTATGCCCAGACCTTTCTCGACTCAATGGCAATTGTGAAGGACTTCTGGGCTGAGCCGGCATATGCGTCGTTACTGCTAGCGATGCAGGACCATGTTCACAAATATGTCATTGCCGGTCAGGGCACCGCTCAAGAAGCACTCGACAACCTAGTTAAAGACTGGATTGAAGTCTTCGAGGATGAAGGCAAGCTCTGAGTCTTGCGGACTTCTATTAAGTAATGCGATTTAGACAAGTGACCGCTCTTTGTGAGCGGTCACTTGTGGGCTTGAGATAAATTCGAGCAATCATGGGAAAATCACCCATTGACCGTGCAGCAGAGGCAACTCCGACGGGATTGAGACGCAGAATTCGAGGACTGTCTGACCGTGCAATTGCCTGGGTTTTTGTTGGTCCAACCATTGTTCTCCTGCTATTGATCAACATTTTCCCGCTGATCTGGACAATCAGATTAAGCTTCACCAACTATCGAGCCAATCGTCCAAATGCAGATGTCAAATTTATTGGTCTGCGGAACTATGAACGCATTCTGACAGACAGCGATATCTGGCAGACAATGCAGGCGACCGCACACTTTCTGTGCTGGACGCTGCTGTTGCAGGTCATTCTCGGTTTTGCGCTAGCCTGGCTCATCAACAAAAAATTCAAGGGCAATGATTTGTGGACCACAATCATTGTGTTACCCATGATGTTATCACCTGCTGTCGTGGGCAACTTTTGGACCTTTCTCTACCAGCCTCAAATCGGCTTGTTCAATTACATCATCTCGTTTCTGACTGGCGTCGATCCAAGCAGTTTTACCATGATTGGTGAGGTCAGTCTTGCACCTTGGGCCATTGTTATCGTCGATACATGGATGTGGACGCCATTTGTGATGCTCATCTGTTTGGCTGGGCTACGATCCATCCCTGACTATATCTACGAGGCGGCTGAGTGTGATCGTGCATCGAAATGGCGTCAGTTTTGGACTATCACAATCCCCATGGTTTTACCATTTCTAATGCTAGCTGTTTTATTTCGGGGCATTGAAAATTTCAAGATGTTTGATTTGGTCGTCCTTCTCACGGGTGGTGGACCCGGATCCACGACTGAACTGACGTCTATCAACTTGAAGCGGGAAGCCTTTGAAAAGTGGCGAACAGGCTATGCATCAGCGTACGCCGTCATCTTGTTCGTAACAATTTTTGGTTTGGCCTCGATTTATGTTAAGGCGCTAAACAAGGTGAAGGATCGATGAGCAGCTGGTCGTTGACTGGACCAAATAGAGTTCAAAAGTGGCTTGCTGGAACGCTGGTTATCGTCTATGCTCTCGTCACACTACTACCGCTCCTTTGGATCATCTCGACTGGATTTAAGTCTTCGCCTGACTCGATCGCCTACCCGCCGAAAGTGGTATTTGAGCCGACGCTGGAAGGATATGTCAATCTGTTCACCACTCAGACAAGGCAGACAGAAGAGTATCTCGCCAACAATCCCCCCGAAACCTGGTACGAGAAGCTGGTCCGTGATAAGGGTATGGTAATTGCAGGTCCGTCGCGATTTGGTGAGCGATTCTTTAATTCCATAATAATTGGGTTCGGATCAACTTTCCTGTCAGTATTTCTGGGAACATTGGCCGCATATGCGTTTTCCCGTTTCAGAGTTCCACTGAAAGATGATTTGTTGTTTTTCATTCTTTCAACTCGTATGATGCCACCGATCGCAGTAGCAATTCCAATCTTCTTGATGTTCCGAACGCTGGGCCTATCAGATACGCATGCGGGCATGATCCTCCTGTATACAGCAGTTAATTTGTCACTTGCAGTCTGGCTCTTGAAGGGATTCATCGACGAAATTCCTGTCGAATATGAAGAGGCGGCACTGATTGACGGGTATACCCGCTTCCAGGCTTTCGTCAAAGTGGTTTTGCCACAGTCAGCAACAGGCATTGCCTCCACTGCAATTTTTTGCCTAATATTTGCTTGGAACGAATATGCATTCGCTGTTCTACTGACATCTGGTACCGCCCAAACAGCGCCACCGTTCATTCCAACGATTATTGGGGTCGGCGGACAGGATTGGCCGGCGGTGGCAGCTGGCGTAACGCTTTTTCTGGTTCCAGTAATGGTTTTTACCATAGTACTGCGGCGACACCTGCTGCGCGGCATAACTTTTGGCGCAGTTCGTAAATGATTCGTCTGCTTCAGGCATTGATGCACTTTCGCAGAGGGGCGTGGGAGCTCGTGGCTTCTGTCATTATTGCCGTTGGCGTCATCATGCTAATGCAGCCACTTCAGTTATGGGCATACACATGGTCATTTCTGGTTACTCTGATTGGGACAGTACTGTTCATCATTGTTAGTCACTTTCCAGAGTAAGCTGATGCAGCAAAGCGAAAAGAAGTCATACAAACACACGATTACCGCTTATCTAGACAAGCTCGTCAATTTCGATGTGCGAAATTCTATCAATGTAAAGTGGCAGGCTGACAGTAGCCGGTATCGGACCTGAACTGAAGAAGATTAGGTTAAGTGGCAGAAGTAATCGTCAAAAATCTTCGCAAGCAGTTTGGCAACTTCACGGCTGTCGAATCATCCTCTTTTACTGTTGCGGATGGCGAGTTTTTCATGCTTCTTGGTCCTTCAGGATGTGGGAAAACAACCACCCTAAGAATGATAGCGGGATTGGAGTTGCCGACCTCTGGGGAAATACTTATTGATGGTGAGGAAGTCGCTCAGAGACCAGCAGGCCAGCGAGACATCGCTTTTGTCTTTCAGATGTTCGCTTTGTATCCGCACATGAATGTACGCAAGAATATCAGTTACCCTCTTGTCAGCCAAGGCATGAAAAAAGATGAAAGAAACAAGCGGGTTCAAGAGGTTTCTCGAATACTGGGAATTGAGGATATTCTTGATCGACCTGTAAGTGGTCTTTCGGGCGGAGACAGGCAGCGGGTTGCTTTGGGAAGAGCGATTGTAAGGAATCCAAAGTGCTTTCTTATGGACGAACCTTTGGGCGCACTGGATGCAGAATTTCGCGAACATATGGCAGGTGAATTGCGCGGATTGCACGATCGCATGGGAGCAACGACCGTTTACGTTACTCATGACCAACGGGAAGCGATGCAAATGGGGGACCGGATTGTGGTCATGAATCATGGCATTGTCGAACAGATGGGCACTCCTCAGGAAATCTATGATTATCCCGCAACCATGTTCGTGGCTGATTTTATCGGATCGCCATCCATGAATTTCCTGGAGTTTGAAGGTCGTTTGGCGGCAGGCTGTCGCACGGTTAGTCTTGAAGGGCAGCCAATTGGGATGTGCCCGATAGAAGAACCCGCCGAAGGCTCATTGGCACTGGGAATTCGTCCGGAACATGTACATATTGATGACAAATCCCGTTACCGAGGCATTGTTCAGTCAGCAGAATATCTTGGAACGACGCAGATTGTGACCCTGTCGACACCCAATGGTGTTGTCAAGGCCCGACTGTCTTCCAGCATGTCATTCAGCGAAGGAGAAACAGTAGGCCTCAATTTTCGGGAAGAGTTGGTCACGCTATTTGACCGCAAATCTAGAATGGCAATCTTGTCAGAAAGGCAGAGAAGTAAGAGCAACAATGGCTGACGTTGAACTCCAGAACATTTCGAAATCCTTTGGTCAAATCGAAGCAGTCAAAGAGGTTTCTCTAGCAATCGCAGATGGTGAATTTCTCGTGCTGTTGGGTCCTACAGGAGCAGGAAAGACAACGACATTACGTCTTATAGCAGGCCTTGAGAAACCGGATAGCGGTTTGATACACATCGCTGGTAAGAACATGACCGCGGAAATACCCGCTATGCGCAATGTAGCGATGGTTTACCAGCAGTACTCTCTTTATCCCCACATGACAGTGTTTGAAAACATGGCCTTTCCGCTACGCTCACCGTTGCTAAAGACCCCTGAAGACATTATTCGTCGCAAGGTCGCGGAGGTTGCAGAAGTTCTGCAAATCAGCCACAAGCTTGAAAATCGAACAACGCAGTTGTCAGGTGGTGAGATGCAGCGAGTCTCAATCGGTCGTGCACTGGTTCGTAGCCCGGCTATTTATTTGATGGATGAACCTTTAAGTTCTCTTGACGCTAAACTACGTGCCGACCTGCGCGTCGAACTCAAGCGCATTCAAACGCAACTTGGGGCGACACTTTTATACGTTACTCATGATCAAATTGAGGCGATGACCATGGCAGATAGGATTGGCGTTCTGGAAGCTGGGCGGTTGGTGCAAACTGGAAGGCCGCGCGACATCTACGAAGATCCAGTCAGTCTATATGTTGGCGGCAGACTGGGATTGCCGCGAATCAATGCCATACCCGCCGATCTGTTTGGTGGGGCACCGAACGGTGCACACAAGATGGGATTGCGACCTGAGCATATTAAACAAGGCGCTGGCAAACCAGCCAAAGTCTTGCGGCTGGAACATCTTGGAGACCAGACGCAATTGCACTTGGATCTTGAGGGTCACAAGATTGTCACATTGACGGATATTCATTCTGAGCTCCGACCTGGAGACACAGTTCACATTCAACCGCTCAATCCTTTATATTTTGATTCTTCCGGAAATCGTATACGCTAAATTTACTAAGGTTTGAACCTCATGAGCCAATTTATCAACAATCGAGACACAGTTGTTACCGATGCCATTGATGGCATTCTTCGATTATCACCCACACATCTCGCCAGGCTTGACGGGTATCCACATATCAAGGTTGTCATTCGCACGGATTTTGACAAATCGCGCGTAGCGCTGGTTTCAGGCGGTGGTTCAGGCCACGAACCGAGCCATGCTGGTTTTGTCGGTGAAGGGATGCTAAGTGCCGCGGTTTGTGGTGATGTCTTTGCATCTCCGTCAGTCGATGCTGTTCTCTCAGGTATCCTAGCCGTCACAGGCGAGGCAGGTTGCCTCCTGATCGTCAAGAATTACACAGGCGATCGTTTGAATTTTGGATTGGCTGCGGAGCGTGCGCGAGCGTTGGGGTACAACATTCGGATGGTTATCGTCGGTGATGATGTCGCCTTGCCGGATCTTCCACAACCGAGGGGCGTAGCCGGAACGCTTTTCGTACACAAAATTGCTGGAGCACTGGCTGCCTCTGGGGCAAGTCTTGATAATGTAGCGGACTGCGCCCAACGCGTTGCAGGTCAAATTGCATCCATGGGGTTGTCGCTCGATACCTGCACGATTCCGGGCTCCTCCAAAGAAAACCGGATCGATCCGGGTATGGCCGAACTCGGCTTAGGCATTCACGGGGAACCAGGAGTTGATCGTGTCGCGTACTCAACGGCTGAAGCAGCCATGAACCTAGTCATTGACCGATTGGAGCGGCATACAGCCAAAGGTTCACTGGTTGCTTTGCTCAACAATCTTGGTGGCTGCACAGATTTAGAAATGGGTATCCTTGCTGACGCGCTGATGCGGTCGCGTATCGGTGCGCGAATCCAAGGTGTGATTGGCCCCGCAGCCCTCATGACTTCACTTGATATGAAAGGTTTTTCGGTTTCCTTATTTGCCCCAGATGAACATGACCTCGATGCTCTCATGTCTCCGGTAAGTCCGCAGGCTTGGCCTGCGTACCGGGCTACAGCACAGCCTGATGTTGTCAGTCTACCGGCAGACCTGCGACCGGCAAAACCAGAACCAACAAAAAATACGGCAGTGAAAGAGCTACTCACAACGTGCTGTAATGTCTTGGTCGAAGCAAAAGCAAAACTGAACGCTTTGGATGCCAAGTCAGGTGATGGTGATACAGGCAGTACTGTGAATGCTGCTGCAAAGTCCATTCTCTCCAAAATTGATCAACTTCCGCAGGCGCAAACGTCTCTACTGTTCCGCTCTCTCGGTCAGGAACTCAGTGAATCAATGGGTGGATCACTCGGCGTTCTAATGGCAATATTTTTTACCGCTGCCGCAGATGCAGCTGCAAAAGGTGGTGACATTCCGCAGTCTCTCCAAGCCGGTCTGCAGCGTATCAAGCAAGTTGGTGGTGCACATCTCGGCGATCGCACTATGATTGACGCACTCGAACCGGCATTGAACCTTTTGGGTCAGGGAATTCGGCCCGCGGCAGACGCTGCTCGCGAGGGTGCCAATTCAACTGCATTAATCACCCAAGCCAAGGCCGGGCGCGCAAGCTATGTCTCGGCGGACAATCTTTCCGGTCACAATGACCCTGGTGCTGAAGCAGTTGCAATTGTTTTTGAAAAACTGGCTTCCTCGTGATCGCTGCAAATTAAGTATGAAGGTGCTTTTTGCTTACAACCACGGCGTGCAGATAGCTCGCCACCTGTTCGTACTGTCTTTCCGCGGCATCTTTTTGAAACTAAGGCGACTATTGTGATTCTGAAATGGCTCTCATCGACTGTTTCAGTCCAAAATTTGTTCTAGTGCAAATGGCATGTCCAATTCCGTTAGCCTCACAGTCATTGGTAATATCAGCCTCCTAGTAAGATCAGCATTAGTTTTCAGAATGCTCACAGAAATTCGCTCTGACAGTGCATGAGTGCACTGTTTTCTGAACTTAAAGCTATCTTTGCCTGCCAGCACATCGTCCTTTTGATTGTCGACCTCCACCATCAAAAACTTTGTGAAGCCAGAGCGCAATCTGAGGAGGGATTCCGTTGCGATGCATCGCATTTTTAAAAGTTGTTTCAGACTGACACTAGATTGCCTCTCAACTTCGCGATTCGGAAATATCCGTATTTTCTATACTTCAGCCACGGGCTTATAATGACTCGCCCTATATCGCAGTAGGAGGTCTAGGTGAAAAACTTGGAATTTATCAGCGTTGAAGGCATTGTTGAATCGCTTATTCAACGCTCACGGCAAGCGTTTAATGAGTTTCGAAACGCCGACCAGCAATCTGTGGACGACGCGGTAACGGCAGTTGCCTGGTCGTTGTACAAGCCAAACAATGCTAGGAAACTGGCAGAATTAGCGGTGCAGGATACCGAACTTGGGAATGTCAACGACAAGATCACCAAGAATCAACGCAAAACCTTTGGCACCTTACGCGACCTATTGCGCGCACGTACAGTAGGCATCATCGAAGAAGACAAGGATCGTGGTATTGTCAAGTACGCAAAGCCAGTTGGTATCGTTGGTGCAGTTACGCCTTCAACCAACCCGGCAGCGACACCTGTCAACAAGTGTATGATGGCGATCAAGGGACGTAATGCGATTATCATTGCGCCTTCACCAGCCGGTTGGAAAACAACGAATCATGCAGTGGAACTGATGCGTGAGGGCCTGAATACTGTCGGTGCTCCGCAAGATCTGATTCAAATTCTTCCGGCACCAGTCAATCGGGAAATGACCCAGCAACTGATGCGGTTTGTTGACTTGGTTTTGGTTACCGGCTCACAAAACAATGTAAAAGGTGGTTATTCAAGCGGTACACCAGCAATTGGTGTTGGTGTCGGTAATGTGCCGGTAATCGTGGATGAATCAGCCGACTTACAGCGTGCCGCCAAATTGATTGGCATGTCAAAAACCTTTGACAATGGCACCTCCTGTTCATCCGAAAATTCTGTCATTGTGCTTGATTCAGTTTATGAAGATATGATGAACGCTTTTGCCGATACCGGAGGATATCTGGCGACTGCAGAAGAGAAAGAACGAATTGTAAATACACTGTGGACTTCTCCTGGGAAGTTGAACCGATCACTCATCGCCAAGGACGCAGACGTTCTTATCAGGCACTGCGAATTGGCTGCACCTGTTGAGACAACAAAATTCATCATTGTTGAGGAATCGGGAACTGGTCCCGAATACCCGTTATCGGGCGAAAAACTTTCACTTTTCATGACCGCATATCGAGTTTCGAATTTCGATGAAGCGGTTGCCAAAGTGCGCGCTATTCTTGATTATCAGGGGGCAGGGCATTCCTGCGGTATTCACACTGCAGATCACAGCAAAACCAGGTATCTTGCAGAGGAACTTGATGTCGTTCGGGTGCTGGTCAACCAAGCTCACACGTTTGGGAATGGTGGAGGATTTACCAGCGGCTTTCCGTTTACCTTGAGTATGGGATGTGGTACCTGGGGCGGAAACAGCATCACTGAAAATCTGAATTACCGACACTTCATCAACATCACACATTTGTCCACAGAAATACCTGAGGACAAACCTAGTGAGGAGAGCTTATTCGGAGAATTTCTCCGAAAGTATCATCCCGACTATTCGCTCTGAGGCTCACCCCCTTGTCTGAATCTTTTCGATCATTGATCGATCATCGCACTGTTGAAGTTCCTGATCGTATTTTTCTAGTTGATCCGGATTCTGCTCTTAAGATGAGCCATTTGGAACTAAAAGAAAATGCTGCTCGATTTGGCAACATGCTAAATCAGTTAGGCGCATCGTCTGCAAGTAATGTTGGATTCTTGATGGACAACGGCTACTGGACAGTCATAGTGATGCTGGGAACGATGTATCACGGTTCGATGACAGTACCACTCAACGCAGTTGCGAGCCATCGAAATTTAAGGTTTGCTGTTGAAAATGCCAAGTTGGATTTAATTTTCGTGAGCACTGCACACCGTTCCTTACTGGACAAAGTATTGTCTGACATTGATAGATTCATACAGGTCATTGAAGTGGATATGGAGCATGGGTTTGATCTTGAGTTTTTGGAATTCTCTACTGAGTATGATTCAGAAATTGATTTGACCAAAGACACTCCTGCGATGATTTTGCATACTTCAGGAACGGTCGGTGTACCTAAGGGTGCTGTATTGACTCACGGAAACTTAATCGCAGGTGGAAAGAATGTTGTATTGGCACAGAACCTGAATGAAGATGACGTTGCATTTTGTATTCTTCCGCTGTACCACATCAATGGTCAAGTTGTGACTGTAGTTGCGCCGTTAGTCAGTAGCTCCCAGGTCGTGATGCCGAGAAAGTTCAGTTTGTCGAAGTTTTGGTCGACGCTGACGGACAATCGGTGTACATGGTTCAGTACTGTGCCGACCATTACCAAATATTTGCTGGATGATGTGCATACTAAAGGCGGTGAACAAAACCTTCGGGACACATCTTGTTTAAGATTTGCCCGTTCGGCTTCGTCGGCCATGCCAGCGTCGATGCTAGTGGACTTTGAAGAGACTTTTGGTATTCCAATGTTGGAATCGATGGGATTGACGGAGGCGGCAGCGCCAATTTTGGCCAATCCGATGCCACCCGCTACACGGAAGCCGGGATCAGTAGGAATCCCGTTCGGCAACAAAGTCAAGATCATTGATCATTCTGGTGATGATCTAGGACGCGGAGAAATTGGTGAGATTGTAGTACGTGGTGACAACGTCATTTCGGAGTACTACAATGCGCGGGAGGCGACTGAATCCGCCTTCACAGCGGATGGATGGTTTCGAACCGGAGATCTCGGTTACCAGGATGATGATGGTTATTTCTTCGTGACAGGACGAATTAAGGAGCTAATTATCAAAGGTGGAGAAAATATTTCACCCAGAGAGATCGATGATGTGCTTTACAGGAACAAGGCAATTCTAGAAGTAGCGACCTTTGGTTATCCGGACCCAGCATATGGACAAGTTGTTGCTATAGCGGTAGTTTTGAAAACGGGTCAATCGTACAGTGAAGAAGAACTGATGGAATATTGTCGGACAGAACTAGGTTCATTTCTATGTCCCAGTCGAATATTCTTTGTCGATGACCTGCCAAAAGGACCATCAGGAAAGATCCAACGATTGCAGGTCGCTAATAGCCTGATCCCGAAAGACTGATATCTGGACAATGCCATGAATGTTGATCGCAGTTTAGCGGGCAAGAATGCGTTTATCACTGGTTCAACTTCAGGTATTGGGCTGGCAGTTGCAGAGCAATTGGCGGCTGGTGGCTGTAATATCGGTTTGAATGGATTTGCGACCTCTGAACAAATTCAGGAAATTTCATCTAAGTTTCAATCAGAGTATGAAGTTGAGGTTGCTTACTGTGGATTTGACTTGCGCGAGGTTGGCGAAATCAATGACGGGTTGACGAACTTCGCCAAGGAATATGGACAAGTGGAAATTCTAGTCAATAACGCTGGCGTTCAATTTGTTTCCCGGATTGAGGATTTTCCAACAGAAAAATGGAATGAAATCATAGCAGTCAACCTGTCTGCGGTATTCCACTGCTCTAAGGCAGTCATTCCCAGAATGATTGCTAATCAGTGGGGACGAATCATCAATATTGCATCCGTACATGGACTGGTTGGAAGTGTTAACAAGTCAGCTTATATAGCCGCCAAGCATGGTGTAGTCGGGTTAACCAAGGTTATTGCACTCGAAAATGCGAAGTCTGGAATAACCTGTAATGCAATCTGTCCTGGTTATGTAGACACGGATATTATTCGCAATCAAATTCAAGATCGATCTGCTTCTGAAAACATATCTGCAGATCAAGTTGTTTACGAGATGCTGCACGACAAGCATCCGACTGAACAGTTTATTGAGCCAGGTGAAATTGGTGCATTGGCTGCCTATCTTTGCAGCGATCAAGCCAGTGGCATAAACGGTTCGACATTGTCGATTGACGGCGGTTGGTCAGCTCACTGAATAATAAATCTAAATCAAGGCTACTCCGCGGCCTTGACAAACTCCGCCCAAGCTGCATTAATGTGCCGCATTTCAGTTTGAATCGCGCCCGGTACAAATCGCATTACGTACACATCGTCAAGAATCGTGTGAGTTAAGAAGATTATTCCTTCGGAATTAATCTTCTCAAGAATCTGTTTGGTTTTCTCGTTTCCGTTCTTATGTCGGAAGCACACCAGATTTAATACCCTAGGTTGAAATATCTCATAACTTGAGTTCTCTTCAACCAGCGATTCAAAATGTTCTGCGAGTTCGATATGTTTACGTATATGTGCGCGCAATCCCTCCACGCCGTAGTGACGAATCACAAACCAGAGCTTTAGCGAACGAAAGCGCCGACCAAGCGAAATCTGCCAGCCGCTGTAGTCAAAAACCTGACCAGATTCGGTTGCTTTGTTTCGCAGGTACTCGGGAGTGATTGTTAAGGCATTAACCAAGTCGGGTTTGTTTGCCACATAGAAAAGGTCGCTGTCGAAATTAGTCAGCAGCCATTTGTGTGGATTAAAGCAGTAGCTATCGACTAACTCGACACCGTCTAGCACATCGCGAAATTCAGGACACACCGTAGCGGAACCCGCATAGGCTGCATCAACATGTACCCAAATTTGGTTCTTGTTTGCAATTTCACAAATTTCACGTACTGGGTCAATCGCTAGTGATGAGGTAGTGCCGATTGTTGCGCAAATGAATGCTGGAATGAGATCATTATCAGTGTCAATTTTGACTTGTGTGGCAAAATCATCAGCTCTAATCGCAAAGCTGCCATCAACGTCAAGGCGTCGAATCTGCCCTTCTCGAAATCCCGCAATTCTCAGGCTCTTTTCTGCTGAGGAATGAGTGTGTCCTGAAATATAGGCGGTCAGATTTGTAATGTTCCGTTTGGGATTGGAAGTCAGTGCCTTCTCCCTTGCCGCTACCGCAGCGCAAAGAGCCGCGCTTGATGCAGAGTCCTGAATAACGCCGCCGCCTGACTGACTTGAATGAAAATGCTCTGGTAACCCGGCAATATCAACCATCCAGTCTAGTACCAGAGTTTCCAACTCTGTACAGGCCGGACTGGTTGACCACAACATTCCTTGAATGCCAAATCCAGATGACAGAAAGTCGCCCAAGATTGATGGGCCGGATGCGTGCGAAGGAAAATATCCGTAGAAGTTTGGAGATTGCCAGTGAGTGAGTCCTGGAATAATTTTTGAATCAACGTCGTTTAGAACATTCTGAAATGGCTCGCCCTGTTCTGGAGGACGGGCGGGCAGACTACTATAGACTTCGCCTGGTTCAACTTGAGACAGCACTGGATATTGCTCAATGTTGCGCATATAGTCAGCAATCAGGTCAACCATTTGGTAACCTTTTTGACGAAATTGTTCAGGATTCAGGTGATTTGGATTTTGTTGCGACATAAGTGAACAGGTACTCTGACATTTTGTTGATCTGAATTAATGAAAATAGTTTAAAGAAATTCTAGATTCTGTGAGTGATTGATTCGACCCGAGTCATTACATCAAATAAACCGATCAAATAATCACATATTGTCACGTTCGGGAAAAATGTGATAGTAACCAAAATTGAGAAGAGCGAATTTTATGAGCGGTACGATATTCCCAGAAGTTATGTGAAAAGGAAGCTGTTTGGATCGATTACTTCCATAGCTCTCTCCAATAACTCTCTAATTCAATTCGTTGAATGAAGATTTATTGTTCGCTATCAGGTGATAGTCAATGTGAGAATCCATCTACAATTTGTCAAAATACCAAAAAAACGCTAGTATATTAGACTGTTGTCAAAGAATATTACGATTAATTTAGACTTATATAGAAAATACTTGTAAAATTGAGACATGCAACGTTATTTAGAACCCAATGTGATTGAGGACCTAAATCGAAAAATGGTTTTTGTTGGTGGTCCTCGACAAGTTGGAAAAACAACCCTTTCCCTCAATATTGCACCCAATGGGTATCGGTACCTGAACTGGGATGACCTGGAAGATCGAGAATTTATGTTGAGAGAAAAATATCCCGTTGAATCATTCGTAATATTTGATGAAATTCATAAATTCGGAAATTGGCGAAACTACATCAAGGGTTTTTATGATAAGCACTCTAGTGGAAAGAAAATCTTAGTAACTGGCAGTGCGAGGCTTGACTACTATCGCCATTCTGGTGACTCTTTACAGGGCCGTTATCACTATTACCGATTGCATCCATTGACTGTGGACGAACTCGAAATTCGATCACAAACCGAATTAGAATTCCTATTGATATTGGGTGGATTCCCAGAACCATTTCTATCTGGATCGCAAAAGCAGGCTCGTCGTTGGATGCGTGAATTCCGAACTAGGGTAGTGAATGAGGATATTAGAGACCTGGAATTGACGCAAAAGTTATCTTCCATGGAATTGCTGTTGTTGCGATTACCTGAACTAGTCGGTAGTCCTTTATCAATCAACGCGCTTCGAGAAGATCTGGACTGTGCCCACAAGACAGTCTCTAGCTGGTTGAGTATTTTCGAAAGAATGTACTTGATTTATAGACTTTCCCCACTAGGTTCGCCAAAGATTAGAGCTGTAAAAAAAGAGCAGAAGCATTATCACTACAATTGGGCAGAAGTGGAAGATGAAGGGCTACGATTCGAAAATTTGGTCGCAAGTCACATACTAAAGTGGGTTCACTTTATTCAGGACTGGGAGGGTCGTGATGTCGACCTGGTTTATTTTCGGGATGTTGACGGGCGGGAAGTAGATTTGATCATTACGGAAAACAATCAACCTGTTTGTGCGGTCGAATGTAAACTTCGCTTTAGAGGCATCTCCAAGAATTTGAAGTACTTCAAGTCAAAATTTCCTGAATGCGATGCAGTTCAAGTTCATCAATATGATCTTCAGGAATTCATTTCAATAGATGGAATTCATGTAATTGGATGGAGGAGGCTGCTATTAGATTATGGGATTCAAATCGCTCAAACCAACTCATTAAGGTTCTCTTAATGTGACGGGGGACATTGATTCTGTAGCCAGATTTATCCATCGCTACGCTTCCAATTGCTGAGACTAATCAAGAATATATTCCCCGAATTATCAATCGAGTGCAGAATTAGAGTGAATGATTGTGATTGTGAGATCACGAACTAGCCCTTCAAGTAAATACTGAAAAATGCTTCCATATCAACTTGTTTCCTGGCATAGTAAATTTAGCAGCACTTAGTGAAGCAACCTGAAACTTGTTCAATCCAGATCATTGACTCTCCCCTTACCAGTCACCTTGACAGCATTTTCTGTTGTAGTTCCGTAGTAGTCAAGGGTCGAGTTACCAGTCAAAGAACCAGAAAGTTTGCCGCCATCCATGGAAAGAACGGTTTTCGATTTTCCAGTATTATTGACATAAGCGTTCTTTGTTGGTACTGATTCCAGATCGACATAGTTGTTTCCAAGCGCGCTTAGAACTAGTGTGTCAAATCGTCCTCCTTTACCTTTGATGACATTTCTTCCCGTAATTGACAAATCAATTCTTTCTCCTTCAAATTTGTTGATGTTCAAAGAATTTCTCCCAGTTAATGCCAGTGCCGTCAGTGTGGGAATGGAAATGACCGCTACAGAATATTTTCTAGAGCCAAAGCCTGGTGGATCGTACTCCAATTTAAAGCGCTTGTTTCGCTGACCATGTTTCAATAAGTGTTCAGTGTTTTTCGGAAAGGAAATTTCCACTTTCCATTCTTCACTCTGTTTAAGATCAATGATCCATCTGCCCTCAATTTCAATTTCTTCAATTTCTCGTAAGCTCAAATTTTTTACTACCCTATGCTCATCATCCAAAACATGAGACGCATTTGATTGGTGTGCAAGTAAATTCCCCTTGAGAATTGAAATGGACAAAATAATTGTCAAAAGTATCAGAAATCCAAGCACCGAATATAAGACGATTTGACTGGTTCTAAATTTTCGTTTCATCGGAATCCTCTCCAGAATTGGTTTCATTGTCACGAAAGTGCATCGCAATTTCTTCAGGTCTTATATCGAGCAATCGCATAGTATTGATAATCTTAGGAAGATCCTTTTCCAAGAATTCATTTCTCAAAGTGTGAACAATGCTTGAAACGGCTTCCTCAGTTACAAAAAATCCTCTCCCTCGCTGGTTTGCCAGAATTCTTCGCTCTACCAATGCTTGATAGCTTCGGGCAACTGTATTTGGATTGACACCCAACTCCACTGCCATCTCCCTTACGGATGGAATCTGGTCGCCTGCGATCCAGACGCCTTGCAAAATCTGTTCTTGAACCCGATCTGCAATTTGTTGATAAATTCCTTTGGGATCACTGAACTCCATGATCTACCTGAACCTCTTTTAGTCGGAGCCACGCGATCCACCATAGAACAGGCGGAAGTAGTGCAATCACTATCCAGAAGACCGTTGCAAGAAAACTCCAGTTGGCAGCTAACAGTTGATGGAAAAAGTCGTGCGCTATCCCGAAGTGGAAGAAATCAAGTTGATTGTAAGTTCCTGTGTCCGGACCTTGTTGAAAATTCTGTCCGTGCAGATGCTGCCATTCGGTGGCACCAATGGTGATGCGAGCAGTGATCAGAATCGCTGTAGCCAATATTAAATAAAACAGAATGATAGCGAAACTCGTGATGAGAAAATTAAATCGTCTGAACCAGATCGCACCAAGGAAAAATGGTGCCTGAATGATGATGTAGTATCCGAATATCTTCCAGATTTCTATGTCTAAGGGATTGAACAGTGGACGATTGGTTCCAAAAATGATCGTGCTGAATGTTTCAATGATGGCAGACAGAGCTAAAAGAAAAATGGGCAGAAAAAGTCCGATTCCTACGGTAACAGGTAGAAGTCGTGCGAAAAATTTTTCGAGAGACGAAGCGGGCAGTAACAGATACGCTTCATTGCGAGTTGGATCATGTACAACACGGAAAGATCGGCTGGTTGCGAAAATACCCCAAATAAAGAGGGCATAGCCATACAGTTCTTGATGCATTGAATGGTCCACATGTCCCCAATGGATTTGTTGTAGAGACAACAGTAGAACGGCAAATATCGCTGTTCCTGCAGCCCAGGTGAGAGCACGCCTTTCTTCAAGAAAGTCAGCGCGCATCAGTGACCAGAGTCTATACGCTGAAAATGAAGATGTCATAAATTATGGACTCCGCTAGTGAACTGTGTAAATTTCTCAGGGTTTGTAATGGCAGTCTTAAACAAAAGTTCTAAGTCTTGGTGTTCGTCATTTGTTTCGGTATCAGCCCATACAGCTGCATAACCACCCAAACTTGGCTCTGTGTACAAGAGTTTCTCAGAGTTTGAGTCCGGTCGGCTTGACTCCTGGCTGATGCGAAGAGCTGATGAAATTTGAGAGAGGCTTTGATTACAAATAAAGTTGCCTTCGTGCAGGATTAGAACGTTATCGATTAAGAGTTCGATGTCTTTCACTTGATGAGTGGCAATAATCAATATCCTGTCCTCAGTCAGAGCCTCAGCAACAATTTTCCGAAACTGCCCTTTTGAAGGTATGTCCAAGCCGTTGGTTGGCTCATCCAGAATCATGATGGATGGTCTGCAGGCGAGTCCAAATGCCAGATGAAATTTCTTTTTTTCACCAAGCGACAGACTAGTCAGTATTTGCCCACGAGGTACAGACATCTCTTCAAGTAGACTTTCCAGATAGCTGAAATCAAAATTCGGATAGAGACGAGCCATTCGTGAAACAAATTTCTTATCCGTGATTGTGGGTAAGTGAAGTGTTTCTGGGAGCATGTAGATTTCGGAGAGCATACTCGGATTCCGTTGAACAGGGTCATAACCGAGTACACGGATACCGCCTTCGTGAGGGAATAACAACCCACTGAGTAATCGCAGTAAAGTTGACTTGCCCGCACCGTTGAGTCCCAGTAGGCCGTAAATTTGGCCTGATTCAAGTGCAAAACTCATCCCATTAAATAGATTTTGCTTTTTGTAACCGAACTGTATGTTTTCTAATTCAATCATTATTCCGATCTTGTTTGAGGTGATGATTGCTTCTACTGTATTAGTGTAATAATACAGTAGACAATAAAAAAGTCAAGTCTAAATTTGAAAAAATTCAAAATTTAGTTTGCCACCCGAATTCAATTCAGGATGTGAAAGAAAGATTAGGTACAGAAACCGAGATTCTGAAATAGAATCAATTAGATGGTAACGTTCAATGATTCAACCCAGGACACTAGGTCGAAGCTACGCAGGGGAGACTGATGATCAGTTGATGAGAGAATGAAATTGAGGAATGGGTTGAATATCGCAAGAGATTCCGAGTGAAATCGATTGGATATCCAAGAGCATGGAATCTGAAAGAGAGCGTTCAGCCTTCCAAACTATTGCACCTTGTGGTGAGGGCAGACAAAGCTACATCCGTATCAAAATTTCCCAATTAACCGCAAGAATTCAAAACTACTTTGCTCTACGAGTTGTGACTTCACCGCAACGTTCACACTCGACAGTTTCGACCTTTCCGGCCGTACCGAAGCCAAACTTGACCTCGACTATTCGATACTTGTGAAATCCGATTCGACACAGCCACAATCCGAGCTTGGTTGACAGATTGTCATTCATAACAGTGGCCTGTTCACTCGGGTTTTAATGAGTTGATTTCGGCAATAAACACACTCCAGGTCGGTCGCAATAACTGAGTTCTACATATTCGGGTAGTTCGGGCCACCGCCGCCTTCGGGCACAACCCAGTTGATGTTTTGAGTTATATCCTTGATGTCGCATGTTTTACAGTGCACACAATTTTGCGCATTAATCACAAGTCGAGGTTCTTCATCCTGATCTCGGATGATCTCATAAACTCCGGCTGGGCAGTAGTGCTGCTCAGGTGCGTCATAGTCCTTTAAATTAATCTCAATCGGCACCTGATCATTCTTGAGAGTCAGGTGAACGGGCTGGTTTTCCTCGTGATTCGTGTTCGACAAGAATACTGAAGAATTCCGGTCGAAGCTGATCTCACCATCGGGTTTTAGATATTCAATTTGCTTGCACTCGCTGGCTTTCTTGAGGCTCTTGTGGTCTTCATGATGATGAAAAGTCCAAGGAGCTCGTCCGCGGAACAAGTAAGTGTCAATTCCAGAGTACATCAGCCCCGCCCACATTCCTTTTTGAAACGATGGTCGAATATTTCTCGCTCTGTAAAGTTCATCCCAAAGCCATGTATTCTTGAGCCTATCCTCATAATCGGGCTGTTCACCAGGTGATTCTGACGTCAAGAATTCAAAGGTTGCTTCAGCAGCAGTCATGGCAGATTTCATTGCCGTGTGAGTGCCTTTAATTTTCGGAGTGTTCAAAAACCCGGCGCAATCGCCAATCAATGCACCACCTGGAAACGTTAATTTAGGTATGGATTGAAATCCACCTTCATTTAGTGCGCGTGCACCATAAGCAATACGCCGTCCACCCTCTAGAATCGATTTGACTGTCGGATGATGTTTGAATCGCTGAAACTCTTCGAAAGGACTCAAGTGGGGATTCTGATAGTCGAGTCCGACGACAAATCCGATTGCAACCTGATTGTCTTCCAGGTGGTACAAGAATGAGCCGCCGTACGTGCTACGATCCAAAGGCCACCCAATACTGTGCCAGACTGTACCCTGTTTGTGCTTGCTTTCGTCGACTTCCCACAATTCCTTAATTCCGATCCCGAAAGTTTGCGGGTCAACATTTTCCCGAAGAGAGTAGCGTTCGAATATCGTTTTCGTTAGAGAACCTCGGCAACCCTCCGCAAAAAGAGTGTACTTTGCATGAAGTTCTGCACCTGGCATATACATTGCGGTGGGCTCGCCATCCCGACCAACACCCATGTCCCCAGATGCAACTCCCTTGACTTTTTCTCCATCGTACAAAACTTCCGATGCGGCATATCCAGGGAAAATATCAACTCCAATCTGCTCGGCTTGTTCCCCAAGCCAACGGCACAAATTGCCCAAGGAAATGATGTAATTCCCATGATTATTCATTTGTGGCGGAGTCGGCATACGAATGGCAGACTTTTTTGTCAGTAAAACAAATTTGTCATCCGTTACCGGTGTGTTCAGAGGCGCACCCTTGTCTTTCCAGTCCGGAATAAGTTCATTGAGGGTGGTCGGCTGCAAAACCGCACCTGACAGGATATGTGCGCCAACTTCGGAACCCTTTTCAAGAATACAGACACTCAGATCCTTGCCATGTTCTTCACACAACTGACGAAGCCTGATACCTGCGGTCAAACCAGCTGGTCCAGCTCCAACAATGACAACGTCATATTCAAGTGAATCCCTTTCTACAGTCATTTGGGTAAACTCATCAGGAAGTATGGAATAGGGCGGGTGGGTAGTGAATTGAATACAGATTCGATCATCTCAGTCGTAATGATTAAGCTAAATTCAATCCACCAAAAGTCGCGTGTATTTTATTCAAGATCAGTCAATTTAATGCGGTGAAAAGACTTGAACCCGAATCTGTGTCGGATTGCCACTATTGCACGGATTGTTCACCTGAGGGCAATTGGAAATGACTGCCAAAACATTGGTTTCGGCGCGTAATTCTATATAGTCGCCCGCAACAGAGTTGCCGTCGACAAAAACTGATTGTTCTGTACTGCCATCTTCGTGAACAGGGACTGAACAGAAAAAGTTTATGTTTGGCACAATATCAGTCCAGCCCAACCCATGCTTAGATAGTGCGTCAAGAAAATTTTCCCGGCAGCCTGGAGCACTTGATACGCCGTACAACATCTCATTACTCCAACTTGAGCAGCAGCCAGCAATCGTATCGTGTCCACCGGGAGTGGTGTCCTCTACCACTGTCATCAATGGATTGGCGTAATCCGAATAAAGGACAGATCCCTTGGTGATATGTATGCTTTGTGCGGCTTTGATTGTATTTGGTGCGTGATATCGCTCTTGTGGATTATCAGCGTTGTAGCACAGGAAATCGACACCCTGCTGTCCTTCCAAGTCGGTTATCCTCAAAATTTGTAAGGGTCGAATGACCTTTTCCCAACCTTCGCCGGGCTTGACCAATTCATCTGTTAGAGGATCCAATTCCTGCATACCGAACCTCTAAGTAGGTGTTTTGAACTAGCAACATGCATTATTATCAGCCTTCAATTCAAGTATACACAAAATGAAGAATTTCAAATTTTTTACAGGTCAGATTGTCGCACGTTGAACAAAGAATCGGCTCAACTTCGAACTGTTTCGCGCGTGAAACTAATGCTTGTGCTGTATAAATCCCGTGTTCACCATTTTTGATTCCAAATTTCAACTGATGCGAGGTCATTGATGAAAATTGAAGGTCATCCGGTTCTGGTGACCGGAGCAGCATCCGGGATGGGTGAAGCGACTGCACGCTTACTGGCGAGTCTCGGTGCGAAAGTCAGTATGCTGGATATCGATGAAGCGAAGATTCAATGGATTGCTGATCAAATTGGCGCATTGGCACTTCCGTGCGATGTAACGCAGGCAAGGAGTATGGAAGATGCTGTTGCCGAAGCAGAATCAACCCATGGAATTGCCAGAATATTAGTGAACTGTGCTGGAATCGCACCTGCTAAACGCATCGTCGGCCGCGATGGAGCAATGCCTCTGGAAGATTTTAAGCGGGTTATTAATGTGAATCTCATTGGCACTTTCAATGCGATTCGAGTGATGGCCGCTGCACTAAGGAATGAAGCACCGCTCGATGAAGCAGGGGAGCGCGGGGTAATCGTAAACGTTGCTTCGGTTTCTGCATTTGAGGGTCAGATCGGGCAGGCAGCTTACAGTTCATCAAAAGGTGCCATCGTCGCACTAACTATCCAGGCAGCCAGAGAATTGTCGAGTGCCGGTATTCGCGTGATGACCATTGCTCCGGGTCTGATCGCTACACCAATGCTATTTGGGATGCCAGATGAGGTTCAACAGAGCCTAGCCAATCAGGTGCCGTTTCCTAAACGACTTGGAAGTCCGGATGAATTCGCGCAGCTTGTCAAACACATACTGGAAAACCAACTTCTAAACGGCGAAGTTATTCGATTGGATGGTGCGATTCGCATGCAGCCTCGTTAATTGGAAAGATCCGATGCAAATCAATTGGCATGCCTTCCTACCAAATTATCATATGTGTGTGGATTAGATCGACAAACGATAATTTATTCATGAACCCTAAATGTTTTAACTGAGTCCAATACCGAATGAAAGTCTACTTAACCTGTATGTTCCATTCTAGCCAATAAAGGAATTAGCGCTGTCTGGTAGGCGATGCTTGTTTCACTTAGCAATTTGTATTAAATTCATACTAAATTAACCTCTACTGGGAACGACCTAATGGCTAATACAACCCCAATCGCTGATAAAAATTCTGAAAATACTTCACCACTGAGCATGACTCGCGAAGAAATGCTCAATCTGTCAAATAAGGCGTCAGAAATTTTGGTAGACCACAACCTGAACTATGCGTCGCAAGATGCCTGGGATGGTGAATTCAGTGATGGTTTAGCTAAAATTTTTATGACCGATCCTCCTGAAGATGGTCAAATCATCGATGTAGTATTGGAACAGGCGATCCAAAATATTTTTCCTAACGAATTGAATCTTGCCCATCCAAAGTGTTTTGGGTTTGTTTCTTCTTCACCAACTTGGCCAAGTGTAATCGCTGACTTCTTGGCTTCAGGGATGAACTCGAATGTTTGTACGTGGCTAGTAGCTAGCGGTCCGAGTCAAATCGAGCTGACTGTAATTGAATGGATCAGACAGTGGCTTGGTTATCCAGACACGGCAGGTGGGCTTCTGACCAGCGGAAGTTCTGCAGCAACCGTCGAAGCATTCGTTGCTGCTAGAGAATATGCCGATAATCCGTCGCGGGCAACTGTTTATATGAGTGATCAAACTCATCAATCAATCATTCGCGCGGCTCGTGTGATTGGAATCTCAGCTGAGAACATCAAGAAAATTCCCAGCGATGATAAACAAACGATCGATATTGACAAGTTGGCCGAGACGGTTGCTGCAGATGTCGAAAACGGATTTCAGCCTGTGCTAGTAAGTGCCAATGCAGGTACTACATCGACGGGTGCAATCGATTCATTAGATTGGATTGCCGACTTTTGCGAGTCACAGAATTTATGGTTTCATGTTGATGCCGCGTATGGAGGTTTCGCCTGTATTACAAAGCGAGGCAAAGAGCTCCTGAAAGGGATTGAACGCGCTGATTCAATCACGCTGGATGCTCACAAATGGTTGTTCCAGCCTTATGAAGTTGGATGCCTGATTGTCAAGGACTTACAGAGTCTGGAAAGTGTTTACAGCATGCGTTCTGATGTTCTCCAGGATACGGTTTGGGGTAAAGATCACCCGAATTTAGCCAACCGCGGTGTACAGTTAAGTCGAACGTTTCGAGCGTTCAAGATTTGGATGTCGGTTCAATTTTTTGGGATGAAAGCGTTTAGAGACTCAATTGAGCAATGTTTCGCACTAGCAGAAAAAGCACAGCATTGCGTTCAAAGTAGTTCCAGCCTGCAGCTCCTCAGCCCCGTTGTATTGAGTGTTGTGTGTTTTCGATTCAATCCTGAGAATTTAAACTTAAGTGAATCTGAAATTGAAAAAATTAACCGTAGTATTCTGGTTCGTGTGTTCTGGGACGATCATGCATTTATGTCGTCGACGATGGTAGGCGGAAAGTTCGCCTTACGAATTTGCATTGTTAACTTCACTACCGCATGGGAAGATGTAAAGGAAACCTTGGATGCAGTCGAAGCGTTTGGAACGGAAGTGCTGGAGTCAAATTGATTCGTTGGCAACAGTAAAATATTTCGTGGTTCAGATCCACTGGTTTGTTGCCAGGCGAAAAATATGTTGAGTTATGCTGACGAATCTGAACCTGTTATCTGCAAGAGTCCATCGATGAGTTCGTGTTCTGTTTCAATCGCCGAATTTGGGAATATCAGTTGCTAGTAAGGAAGAATCAGGTAACCATAGACCACGTTCCTATTCGACATCCCTAAACTCAATCAAATTTAGAGTAATGTCAATTGATTTGCTTCAGGCGGGCCATTGAGGCGCTGTCGAATAAGTCTGGATTTTCAAGGTAATCCAGCAAAATCTCGAAAGAGTCCAGCCCCCAGAACATCTCACCGTTGACGGAAATTGAAGGCACACCAAAAATACCTTGTTCGGTAGCCTTTTGAGTGTTAGAGATTAGTGCTGACTTGACTTCAGCATCATTGATCAAATCATCTGCATCAGGAATTCCAATCGAACGCCAAATTGCCTGTCGCCCAGTATCGGTCGCCGGATTATCCTCGCTGGTCCAAATGGCTCGAAATATTGATGTGACTAACTCGGGGTTATTGTCTTTCGCGATTGAGAGACGCAGATAAGGTAAAGGATTGAAAGGGTGTGTATCCGGTATCCTGAAGGGCAATTCGAGTTTATTCGCCAGCCAGGTGGTGTGACGATAAGTGAATATTTTCTTTTGGTCGATTTCAACGGGTCCCAAATTCCCCCAGTGCTTGAGCAGCCCGGCAAAAAGAACTGGAATGTAGTTCAACTCAACCGTTTTTGGAAGCCGATGAAGCTGTTCGTGTAGCAGGTAGGAAAACGGCGAGATGAAGTCGTAATAGTAATCCAACTTTGTCATGACGCATTGTTCCTAGCGAGTAGTTCTGCACGTTCGCGCAAGCGGAATTTTTGAACCTTTCCGGTCGAGGTTTTCGGAAGTTGGCCGAACACGATCTTTTTTGGTGCCTTATAGCGAGCCATATTTTCCTTGCAAAACTGAATTAAGTCAGCTTCACTTGGCTGCGGCGAGTGTTGTGGTTTCAAGCTTACAAACGCGCACGGGATTTCACCCCATTTTTCGTCAGCCTGCGCCACCACTGCTGCTTCCATCACCGCTGGATGTCGAAACAGGGTATCTTCGACCTCAATTGATGAAATGTTTTCACCACCAGAAATGATGATGTCCTTTGATCGGTCCTTGAGTTGAATGTAGTGATCCGGATGCATCACGCCAAGATCTCCGGAATGAAACCAGCCGCCTTCAAATGCTTCTTTCGTTGCATTCGGGTTTTTCAGATAGCCTTTCATTACGATATTGCCGCGAAACATGGTTTCTCCCATAGTGGCGCCATCCGCTTTTACCGCTGACATCGAATTTGGGTCCATGATGTCAAGACCGGCTAGCGCTAGGTAAGGTACACCTTGGCGAGATTTGAGCTCTGCCCGTTTTGCACTGTCGTGCTCATCCCACTCCCGGTGCCACTCGCAAATTACCGCAGGCCCATAGGTCTCAGTCAGACCATAAACATGCGTCATGAAAAATCCGTTTTGCTCCATCTTTTCGAGAACGACCGCAGGTGGTGGGGCGGCTGCGGTCATGACTTCAACAGGATGATCGAATGACTTGCGCTCGTTCTCACTGGCGTTGACGACCATGTTGAGCACAACTGGTGCACCGCAAAAGTGAGAGACCTTGTATTCAGCTATCGCATCAAAGATTGTTTTCGCCTCAACTCGACGCAGACAGACATTGGTACCGCCAAGTAACGCGATGGTCCAGGGAAAACACCAGCCATTGCAATGAAACATTGGCAGCGTCCAAAGATAGATTGGGTGCGGTCGCATCTTCCAATTAAGTGCATTGCTTAGTGCATTCAGATATGCACCTCGGTAGTGATAAACAACACCCTTGGGGTTGCCCGTTGTTCCGGAGGTGTAGTTGAGTGAGATTGCATCCCACTCTGATTCGGGATGCTGAACAGGAATAAAATCAGATTTGGCTTGACTTATGAAGGTCTCATAGTCCATACTACCCACTTTTGAGCCATGTTGCACCGCATCATCAAGAATGTCGATTGCTGTAATATCCCGATTGAGTTTACTTAGTGCGGCACCAACAACATCTGAAAATTCGCTGTCTGCAATCAGTACTTTTGATTCTGCATGTTCAAGGATAAATGCGATCGTGTCTGCGTCCAGACGTACATTGATTGTGTTCAGCACCGCACCCGTCATTGGCACACCGAAGTGGGCTTCATACATCGGGGGTATATTCGGTGCAATAATGGAAACTGTATCGTTGCGTTTTACCCCTAACTCAGTTAATGCGGATGCCAGCTGCTGACAGCGCCTGTAAGTATCCTTCCACTTATAGTGTTGATCACCGTGAATCAGCGAGATGCGGTCGGGAAATATGCGCGCACTTCTTTCCAGAAAACCCAATGGGGACAACGGCACGTAGTTTGCCAGGTTTTTATCTAAACCAGATTCGTATGGATTATTGCTTTGCATCGGTTGTTCAAGGCACTGTTTTTTGAATGAATTTGAATTATATTCAATTGGAATACCTGACTACTTTAACAGGATAAAATATAATATTTATAAATAGTTACGAGGAATCAAATGAGTGAATCACGCAAAGACGTTGAACTGCATGGGTATTACTTTGAGGATTTGAAAATCGGAATGACTGCAGCTTATGGTAAGACTTTAACCGATGCCGATGTATTGATGTTTACCGGAGTGTCTGGCGATACGAATCCTTTGCATCAGAATCGCGAGTTTGCCAGTAAAACTGCATTCGGTGAACCAATTGTTCACGGAATGCTGACCGCGAGCTTGATCTCGACATTGATTGGCACTCGTCTTCCAGGCCCTGGTTGTATTTACATGGATCAAAGTCTTAAGTTTACGGTTCCAGTAAGAGTAGGTGATACCGTAACCGCAAATGTAGTGGTTGTAGAATTAGACAGTGAACGACCATATGCCATACTTGATACGACCTGTACCGTTGATGGGGAAGTGGTACTGATTGGTCAGGCCAAAGTCAAAGTGCCAAGGAGAACGAATGGCTCTGCTAACGGATCTGCCTGAGAGACTTCCATCGAAATCACACATGATGTAGAAGCGTCATTTGATAATGCAGTGCAATAAAATAAGAGACTAGTTTATGCAGGAACAACTTTCAGAAAAGAATACTGACTTCAGCCCCGCACATTTGCTGTCGGAGTTCAATCAACAGTATTCTCGGGTCATGAATTCGTTGATGATCACTCCGCCGTCCGCTGATGTTTCTCAATTTTCAATTCGTCTCGGCACATTATTTGCAAAAGTTGCATTAAATAATGCGAATGACCTGAATAACCTGTTGCAGGTGCAGTTGAAAGCACTTTCAAAGTACGCTGCGCTGGGTGACTACATCATCAAAAAGACGCAAGGTATAGATGTAGTTCCTGCGATTCAACCTAAATCTGATGACGGCCGATTCAGGTCATCAGAGTGGCATGCCGATGTGAACAATCCAGAAACGTCTAATACGACTCTATGGTTTGATGCGTTAAAACAATCCTATCTCATTGGCTCGGAATATCTGCAAGGCTTTTTCCAACAAACCGATGGATTGACCAGTGAGGAAAAGAGAAAGCTTGATTTTTATTCCGACCAGGTTGTGAATGCTTTCGCCCCGACCAATTTCTTGCAGACCAATCCCGATGTGCTGAAAGCCACGCGTGAATCGAAGGGCGAAAATCTGCTGAACGGGCTTCGAAATCTGGCAGATGATTTGGAAGCTGGAAAAAGCGTCAAAATGGTTGATGATGACGCGTTCGAACTCGGGCGCAACATCGCAGTCACTCCCGGTAAAGTAATTGCCCGCAACCGCATGGCCGAACTCATTCAGTATGCACCATCCACTGAGACGGTGTACTCAAGACCGGTCATGATCATTCCGCCGTGGATTAACAAGTTTTACATTCTCGATTTATCCCCGAAAAATTCTTATATCAATTGGCTTGTAGGGCAGGGTTACACAGTCTTTGTTATTTCCTGGGTGAATCCTGACGAAAGCTATAGTGAAACTACATTTGACGATTACTTGAAAGATGGTCCGCTTTGGGCGATGGATGTGATTCAGTCCATCACAGGCCAGAACAAGATTAATGCGATTGGTTATTGCCTGGGTGGTACTTTATTGGCAACACTGCTCGGATACCTGGCAAGTCAGTCTGAAATGTCCGTTGACATTTGCAGTGCAACTTTTTTCACCACTATGATTGACTTCGGGGACCCAGGTGATCTTGGTGTGTTCGTTGACGAAGAAAGTGTCAGTAAACTTGAGACGAAAATGCAGGCTACCGGTTTTCTGGATGGCAAGTCAATGGCCTCGACATTTAACATGATGCGTTCCAATGATCTGATCTGGCATTTTGTTATCAATAACTACCTTCTTGGCAAACCACCGGCACAGTTTGATCTCTTGTACTGGAATTCCGATTCGACTCGATTACCGTCCGCAATGCACAGCTACTATCTGAGAAAGATGTATCTGGAAAACAGACTAGCACAGCCTGATGGTATCAGCGTCCTGAATACGCCAATCGATCTTTCGAAAGTAAATCTACCAACGACTTTCGTTTCCACCGAACTCGATCACATCGCACCATGGCGTTCGACGTACAGCGGAGCAAATTTGTTTTCAGGCAAGGTTCAGTTCATTCTCGGACAATCCGGACACATTGCCGGTATCATCAATCCACCGTCGAAAAACAAATACGGTTTCTGGACCAGTACCAAAGAACTACCGGTTTCAGTCGACGAATGGCTTGAATCGGCGACCTCGAACGATGGCTCGTGGTGGCCAAAGTGGGAAAAGTGGATCAAGCGCTATAGCGGTAAGAAAGTTCCTGCTCGTGAACCCGGAAGTGATTTGTACACGCCACTGGCAGATGCACCTGGCACGTATGTCAACTTGTGAGTCGGTCGTACAATTAGTTAGGGAAGATCAGGACCAGTCAGGCTTGCGTTTTTCGACAAATGCGCTTATGCCTTCTGCGGCTGACGGAAAGCCCAGATTGCAGACCATGCGCTCGCTGGCAACTTTATAGGCATCTTCCAGTTGTTGGTCAATTTGATCGTAGAATAGCCGTTTTCCGAGCGCAATCACTTCTCTGGGTTTGACTGCGATGCTTTGGGCAAATTTCAATGCTGCATCTTCCAATTCTTTGGATTCGGCCAGTCGGTTGACTAGACCCTTTTCCAAAGCGGTCTGTGCGTCAATAAAGTCGCCGGTTAAAAGCATTTCCAGGGCAGTCTTGCGGGAAACATTTCGGCTTAGCGCGACTCCAGGGGTAGAACAGAAAAGTCCAAGATTGATGCCGGATACGGCAAACTTGGATTCTGTCGATGCAATTGCGAGGTCACAGTTTGCAACCAGCTGACAGCCTGCAGCGGTGGCAATTCCCTGTACCTGAGCAATCACCGGTTGCGGCAGCCGATTAATGGTAACCATCATCCGACTGCATTCAGCCAGCAGAGTTTCGGCGAATTCAGAATCTGAGTGACTGAGCATTTCATTGAGGTCATGTCCTGCGGAAAAGGCTTTTCCTTTTGCTGCGAGTATGACGACCCGAATGGACTCATCGCTGGCGATCTCGTCAAAAGTTGACTGCAGCTGAGCGATCATGTCCCGCGACAGGGGGTTATATTTCTGAGGTCGGTTAAGCGTGATTCGGGTGACCGATTCAAAATCTTCGCGATATAGTAGCGGTTCAATTGATGTGGAAAGGTCTGTCGCTAATTGACTCATGACTTGTTCTCGGTTGAGACGACGATTTCTATAATTTTAAGCCCAATTGGTTTTTCACTGCAAGTTTGAAAGTTCGATGTCTACAATCACGCTAGAAGAGTTTAGCCGCATCGCTCACAAGGAGCTGCCGTTGTTGGACGTGCTTGGCTTTAGTGTGGAACGTTTTGAGCATGGAGAATGCACGGTTCGCGCGAATTACAAAGAGGACTTTCTGCGTCCTGGTGGTACTGTATCTGGACCAATTATGATGGCCTTGGCCGATTTTGCCATGTGGGGTGCAATCATGAGTCGTGCGGGACGAGTTCAGATGGCAGTAACTTCAAACCTTAACATCAATTTTCTGGTTCGACCGGAACCGGGCGACATTGTTGCAGAAGCGAAGGTTATCAAGCTGGGCAAACGTCTTGCAGTCGGTGCTGTTGAGCTCTTTGGCAACGACCAGCAGAGTGCTTTGGTTGCCCATGTAACCTGCACTTATTCTTTGCCCCCACAACTCAACAACTAAGGAGGAGATTCAGAATGTCTCAGTCGTTTTCCAATATTCGCGTCTGTGTATTCGATGCTTATGGAACACTATTGGATGTCCATTCGGCAGCGGCTCAGCACAGTGCTGCACTTGGTGAACTGGAACAACCAGTATCGGAGATGTGGCGAAGCAAACAGCTGCAATACACGTGGCTTCGAAGCCTGATGGGTGCTTATGATGATTTTTGGCAGGTAACCGGTGAATCGCTGGATTACGCTTTGGCGTCTCACGGTGTTGTTAACCCGGAACTTCGAGAAAATCTAATGAATGCGTACTTGACACTCGGTTGCTTCCGGGAAGTGCCTGAGGTTTTGAAAATACTCAAGGAAAATGGATTGGAGACAGCCATTCTGTCGAACGGCTCCCCAAACATGCTTTTGCCTGTCGTGGAAAACTCTGGATTTTCAGACTTTATGGATGTATGTCTTTCAGTTGATGAAGTTGGAATCTTCAAACCTACTGCGCAGGTCTATCAAATGCCCTGCGATCACTTCGATGTTAAGCCGGAAGAGATTGCATTTTTGTCGTCCAACTGCTGGGATGCCATTGGCGGGGCACATTTCGGATACCAAGTGGCTTGGTGTAATCGCTACAATCAGCAGCTTGATCGATTGCCAGCCAAACCGCGTGCTGAAATTAAGGACCTGACCGAACTTCTGCCACTACTCGGTATCAGTTAGCTTCAGTAAAGAGCTTACGCAGTACAGGCGCTGCAGGTCATTGATTTCGAGATTGCTTTCGCCTCGCGCAAACGCTGCATAGCAGATCCAGATAAGGGTTAAACGCACTATCAGGGTATTGCCGCCATGTTTCAGGCGGTGAAAACTCATCACGCCAGATTCCGGATTGAGTTCGCTTAGCTTCCTGTTCGGCCTGTCTGTACTCCGATTCCATCCCCACAGTCAGTGCCCATCCTTCTTCGACTAGCTGTCTGCCAAGGTCGGCTTCACCAACACTACAGCGAGCGAGTGACATACCGTCATTTTTTTGTATGATGGTACACCTAAACGACGGACTTTTAATCAGTTCGTTGAGCCTCAGTGTTGCCTTGGCACCACACGGCCAAGATTTGCCTTCACCCTGACACTTTGCAGTGGCCTGCGGAACAGAAATGTCAGCGAGCGCAATCTTATCACCTTGATATTTAAGAGTATTGTCAGCCAGTAGCTTGACCTCATCGGCACTTGTCGGGGCGGAGTAAACAAAAACAAACGATGCTGTCAACAGTACTAGGCAGAACATACGGGCTATTTGCATTGTCGGATACAGATATCCTGAAGTTACTGTGCGCACAATCGACGTAAAATCCATGATGTCAAGACTATTTCTAGAGGTTGGGACTATGAAATTGAAACTGTTCAAGAACTTGATCCGGTTGACACTGCTGTTTATTTTATTGCCTCTGGCAGCCTCTGTACATGCAGCAGACCTGACCATTTTTCACGCTGAACCGCCTGAATCGAGTTCAAGAACCCTTGATCATTCAGATTGGACGGACATTCTGTCAAAGTACATTAATCAACGGGATGGCTTGAATTATTTTCGCTACGGTCAGGTTACTGAAGATGATTTTGAACGACTTGAAGATTACATTGAAGACCTAGAATCTGTAACCGTGACGCAGTTGGATGCTGATCAGCAGTTTGCCTACTGGGTCAATCTCTATAACGCGTTGACCGTTTGGGTCATTCTCGAGCACTATCCAGTTGATACGATTCGAGACATTTCCTTCAGTCTGTTGACACGCGGTCCCTGGAAAGAGGAGTTTGTATCAGTGCAAGATGTCGATTTGACTCTTGATAACATCGAACACGATATCTTGCGTCCGGTTTATGCAGACAACAGAATTCACTACGCCGTCAATTGCGCTTCGATTGGCTGTCCAAACCTGCAGACTGTTGCATTCACCGCTGACAATCTGGAAGAGCAACTAGAGAAGGCTGCCAGAGAATATGTCAATCACCCACGTGGGGCCAGAATCGAAGACGATGAAATAATTGTCTCAAGCATTTTTGACTGGTATCGTGAGGATTTTGGTGATTCAGAAATAGGTGTTATTGAACATTTGCTGGAATATGCCTCAAGTGAACTCGCGGAGGAACTGCAAGAGTTTGATGAGATTGATGACTACGAATACGACTGGAGGCTGAACGAGTAAGGGCATGATAAGCCAGAAGCACATCACAGTCATCATTCCCGCGTTGAATGAAGAAGCTTCGATTGGCAGAGTTATTAGGGAAATTCCAGAATTCGTTGATCAGGTCGTAGTCGTTGACAATGATTCCACGGATGCCACAAGGGATGTTGCAGAAAAGGTCGGTGCCCGCGTCATTCAAGAGCCACGAAAGGGGTATGGTCGGGCCTGTCTGACCGGTATTGAGGCAGCAGGCAAAACAGACATATTTGCATTCATCAACGGGAGCTACAGTGACTATCCGGATGATTTGAATCCTTTAGTCAAATCCGTTGCAACGGAACAGTGTGATCTCGCGATTGGTTGTCGACAGGAGAACCCGAATGAGGCGAGAGGTTTGTTCAGGCACCAAAAGTGGGGTACTCAACTGGCTTGCCTCACGATTTGGCTGCTCCACCGTTACCGGTTCAAGGATTTAGGTCCTCTTCGTTGCATTTCAGTACCTGCTCTACAGCATTTGAAAATGCAAGATGAAGATTTTGGCTGGACTGCTGAGATGCAGGTAAAAGCGGTCAAGGCCCGTCAGACTGTTCTTCAGATACCCGTCCGCTATCGAAAGAGAATTGGTAAATCTAAAATTTCTGGCACCATGAAAGGATCGCTGATGGCGGGGTATAAGATTTTTTACTGGATAATTCGGCTAGCTATTTCATCCAAACTACCGGCTTATCGCTAGTCAGAATGGGACATTCTGAACCGATTTTGGCGATAGTCAAAAATAAGGGCGACGGCAACACTCAATAGTTGAATAACCTGTGCAGAGAGCGCGACCTGATAGTTGCCAAGCTCCGATCCGGAAGTATTCAGGCCAACAATGTAGGAAAGTAAGATTGTGACAGACACCGTCCATGCCCAAGCGCTAGGCCAAAGAACAGCAAATGGTAAAACCCAGACCCAATACCAGGCATTCAGAACGGGTGAAAGCAGAAAAAACACACCAAATACCCAGTCCATTCGGGGTATGTCACAAGGCTGGTATAGCGTGGTGTGTCGTCTGAAAAAATAACCAAACCAAATCAAGAAAGTTGCGAGACAGATGTACCGAGCAAGTTCATCAGTTGTCAGATTACTCAGCAGATTGAAAATTGGGGCGTTGAATTGCCAGTTTGCCGCAAAGTGAGCGAGAATGGTTAGGTCAGTCTGCTGCTGTCCAACTAGGAACGGTAAATACACAATTACTACGGTCGCCGGAATAAGAAGCCAGTAACGAACAGGCTGCCGGAATAGAAAAAACGGCAATGCCACAACTGCAACAATTTTTGTACAAATGGCTAATCCAAGCAGAATGCAACCTAGAGCCGTTTGATTGTGCTTCCTGAATATGAAAGCCGCCAGCAACAGACATACACCAATGACATCAGGATGTGCGGTAAATGCAAACTCCTTGATGACGAGAGGACACCAGGCATAAAGCAGAACCATTCTTGCGGGGGCCAGTTTGCCAAGCATGTAGACAACTGCCAGGTCAAACAGAACAATGATGAACTGCAGTAAATCGAGATTAACTGGGGAAAGAAGATGTGTTAAAACAAAAACATATTGGAGCACCGGTGCATAAATCGTAGACAGATGAGGGTTATTTACCCCAGTGAGCATCTCCACACACGCCGGGCTTAAAGAATTTTCAGTAAAGAGAGATTCGGGTGGAATTCCGTAGGGAGACCCGTAACTGATAAAGAGACAGGCATCTAGCAGGTAACGAAAATAGTCGTCTTCCAGAATGGGTTCCCCCCAAACACCGATCAATCTGAATACACAGGCCCAGAAAAAAACAATTCCAAAACTGACGTGGTGATCTCCCTTGATTAGCCACAGCCAAAGTCCGAAGACAATAGCAGCGGCAATTCCAATTCCACTCAGAAATGTGATCAGATCATATCCGGACGTATCTCGGGACAGAATTGCCTGGAGTACGAATACACCCGCCAGTAATGCTCCGGCGATGTTGAATGTCAATTGAACTCTGCTTGGTGCTTGCAATTTTACTTTGGCAACTTCGGCTATGACTTGAGTTAGATGATCAAGGCGCACTCAAATGTACATTTGTCCATTTATCTGATATGTTTTATCCTGTTTTTCTTGTTGCGTGGATGTACCAATTTATACTATGGCGTTGATGATAGAGACAGCAGGTGCGACCTTGATCGTGACACTGGGTTGACAATCTGATATGCGTGGGTTGGATACTACATGACTCTGCTGCGTCACGGATCTGCCTCGGTCTAGTATCGTGGATCATCGCCAGCCATGGTTCGGCGAGCCGACATAGTCAAATCGAGGATTTTCCCACAAGGTCTGCACCTGCCATCGATTTCGGTCACTGTTCGGTTGCTTTCTGCAGATGGTTGAGATCGTGACAGCCGATGTCCCAGATGAAGCCGTCCAGTTCACGGGCGATTGCGGTTACGACGGTCTTGGAGCTCTTTCCTTTGCGACACATGGCGTGATATCTGGTGCACAGTCGTTTTTGCGCAGCCCAGACGCGCTCAGTTGTATACTCGGAGGCCTGTTGTGCTTTTCGCTGCAGGTGTCGGGTGTTGCGCGGCGGATGCCGATAGGCCCAGGCGCTTACGGTGAGGATGCGTCGCTCTGCGGCATTGCCGGTCCTGGTGATGGCACTGGTATGACGCCGTGTGCCGCTGCTGAATTCACTGGGCACCAGGCCGAGGTTGGCTGGCGCTGTCAACAGTGGTTTAAATTCCACACTTTGTAAAGGCGGAAAGACAAAACCGGTTTTTGTCCTATGATTTGGATTTTTGCGGATTCAACTCAACAGGACGCCATCCATGGTATTGCAACGGGAGTTTTTCATGATTCACCAACTGATGGCCGAAGGGCTGAACCACTCGCAGATTGCCAGAAGGCTCGGTGTCGACCGCAAGACGGTGCGCATGTACCTGCAGTGCGATCGCAACGATCTTGAGGCTTTGCGCAGGCAACCGAGGCCCAGCAATCTAGATCCGTATCGTCCGTATCTGTGCAGGCACCTGCGGTGTCTCCTCAGTCGGGTTCGACGGGGAGATGTGCTGCTCTGTATAATGCCTCATGCCTGTTCCTACTATTGTCAATTACTGAATATAAGCCTATGTTAAATAGGCGTATACCCGATAATTTGTGGAGAACAGGTTAAAACATAGTGTCAAGTAATATCCCGACGAAGCGGCAAGATCAATCTGTAATTTAGAATAAATATTTTGAAACACTACTGTTGGGAAATATGATGTCATTCAATTCTTCTTCAAGCAGATCGTCCTCCCTGCGCATTGCAATGTTATTGCTTAGCAGTGTCTTTGCAATATCTTTGGTATTCGCTTCAAGTAATGGGAGCGGCGACAATGGCGGTTCATCAAGTGGTGGCAGTGGCGGTTCATCAAGTGGCGGCAGTGGCGGTAATGGCGGCGGTGATGCATTAGGCTACACTGTCTCTAAATCGACGTACGAGTTGGGAAAGAAAGTTTTCTATGAGCATGTCATTTGCGATAGTTGTCCTTACGCTGATCTTGAACACACTTCCGAAAGCGTTGGTTCCGTCTGGGGTCAATTGAAGAAAGACCTGAAAAAACGTGGTGCAATTGGTGAAAATCTGGAGCGTAAAGAACGTCGGTCGGTTAAAGCGTTTATTCGCAAACGATTCGATCTTTAGTATTCAATCAATGACCAACTGACTGAATCATCGTTCAGACATGCCTTTGTGTTTCTATAAGCAGATTCACAAAAGGAAAACGGCAAGTAATTAACGTCTTTGCCGTTTTCTGTTTCAGGGTATAGAGTCATTTCCAATCTGCGCTGTGACTCGATTCTCTTTTCGAAAGCAGCAACCTTTGTTTCGAACCAGTTGGTGTGAAGGCCACCTAGCGATCGTCAAGTTGAGCGCACGCGTGTATCGATTGGCTGATGTTTGAAGTGATTTCGCACAACGAATACGCAGTATTCGTATTCATCGCCGTTTCGCTGGATTTGTACATGGCTCATTCGGCTTTGGGTTTCCTTTACTGCCGACAGCCATGTTCTCCACTTGTATTGATCTTCGGATAGCCATGCTCATCACACTGATTCCGACTGTTACCGTCAATTTGTTCAGCATGGCCAAAGGCCAAGACAATCGCAGCGAAAATTCCAATTCCACTCAGAAATGTGATCAGATAATATCCGGACGTATCTCGGGAGAGAATTGCCTGCAGTACGAATACACCCGCCAGTTATGCTCCAGCGATGTTGAATGTCAATTGAACTATGCTCGGTGCTTTCAATTTTCTTTGGCAACTTCGGCTATGGCTGGAAGCGGAAGATCAAGATGCACTCAAATATACTTTTTTCAGTTTATCTGGTAAAATTGTCGACGAAGCTGCTAGATCAATCTATATTTAAAATAAAATTTTAGAAACACTACAGTTGGGAATTATGATGTCATTCATTTCTTCTTTAGGTAGATCTTCCTCCCTGCGTATTGCTATGTTATTGCTTTGCAGTGTCTTTGCAACTTCTGTGGCATTTGCTTCAGGTGATGGGGGTGGGGGTTCATCAGGCGGCGGTAACGGGTCAGGCTACACTGTCTCAAATTCGACGTACGAGTTGGGAAAGAAAGTTTTCCAAGAGCATGTCATTTGCGAAAGTTGCCCTTACGCCGATCTTGAACACACTTCCGAAAGCGTTGGTTCCGTCTGGAATCAATTGAAAAAAGATCTGAAAAGACGTGGTACGATTGGTGAAAATCTAGAGCGTAAAGAACGTCGTTCGGTTAAAGCGTTTATTCGCAAACGATTCGACCTTTAGTATTCAATCAATGACCACCTAACTGGACGTACAGACCTACCTTTGTGTTTCTATAAGCAGATTCACAAAAGGAAAACGGCAAGGATTTAACGTCTTTGCCGTTTTCTGTTTCAGGGTGTAGCGCCATATTCAATCTGCTGCGCTTTGAACCGATCCTCTTCTCGAAAGCAGCAATCGTTGTTTCGAACCATCTGGCGTGAAAACCACACGGCGATCGGTAAGTTGAACGCATGCGTGTATCGATTGACTGATGTTTGAAGTGATTTCGCTCAACGAATACGCAGTATTCGTGCTCATCGCTGTATTCGCAGGATTTGTGCATGGTTCAATTGGCTTGGGGTTTCCTTTGCTGTCGACAGCCATGCTCTCCACTTTTATTGATCTTCGGATTGCCATCCTCATCACCCTGATTCCGACTGTTACTGTCAATGTGTTCAGCATTGCCAAAGGCGGTAATTGGCGAGAAAGTCTGGGACAGTTTTGGCCGCTGGCAGTGTGGTGTTTGATCGGGTCAGTCATTGGTGCTTGGGTCATTGTCTATACCGACCCAACGCCATACAAGTTATTGTTAGCACTACTGATTTTTCTATATCTTGTGGCAGATCGAACCAGTCGGAGGTTATTAAGCAAAGCTTTGCAATTTCCGAGAGTCTCACAGTTTGGTTTTGGAATGACAGCCGGATTTTCAGCGGGATCGACCAATACCATGGTACCAATTCTTGTAATTTACTCGCTCGAATCTGGTTGGGCAAAGACTGTGATGGTACAGGTTTTCAATATGTGCTTTTTCTCAGGAAAAGCTGCCCAGTTGGCCGTATTCGGCACGTCGGGAATATTTACGCTTCAGATATTTTTGACTACACTCCCCATTGCGGGCATCGCCGCTGGTTCACTGTACTTGGGCCAGTTACTACAGGATCGAATTGACATCCATCTCTTTCGCCGAATCATCAAAATGGTATTGTTGATTCTTGGCATCATATTGACAGCACAGGTTTTGCTTTCTTTGTTCGGAATGTAATACGATAGAAATGCTATCGCCGACTTTCTGAAGTCGATTAGTTTGAATTAACGCTATGAATAAATTTACTCGTCGAAAATTTATGGGAACAGGGCTTGCTCTGCTCTTACCCCAATCCGCCTTTGGAGTGACGTCATCAGATTATGATGTGGTTGTAGTCGGTGCTGGTGCTGCAGGATTGGCTGCAGCCCGCAGTTTGATCAAAAAAGGAAAGAATGTGATCCTAGTTGAAGCGTCTCAACGAATTGGTGGGCGCGCTCATACGGATTTATCAATTTTTGGCGTTCCCTACGATATCGGTGCACATTGGCTACATAACGGGAGTTTAAATCCTTACAACAAATACGCTAAATCTGAGGGTTTTGACATTTATCCTGTACCTGAGAACTACCGATTGTTTTCCGGCTCCAACGAAGAAGTTGACAGTGTTCAACTCGACATGCTCTGGAAAGACGTGGACAAGTTGAGCGCGGCGATCGGTAAAGCCAGTAAGTCAGGTAGAGACGAGCCTCCGAGTACGATCACGGGACATGTCGATGGACGCTGGAGCAATACGGCAAAATTTGTTTTGGGACCGTGGTCAGTGGGGAAAGATTTCGATAATTTTTCAACTACAGATTGGTGGAATTCTGAAGGCGGCACCGATTATTTTTGCAGTAGTGGATACGGAACGTTAGTTGCCCACTATGGCAAAGGCATTGATGTGTCACTCAATACCCCAGTTCATCAAATTGACTGGAGCGGGCAGGGTGTTGTGGTTGAAACTGCTCGGGGTAACCTGAAGTCCAAAGCAGTGATTATTACAGTCTCCACAGGTGTTTTGGCATCTGATCAGATCAAATTTATGCCGGAACTCCCGCTGGAAAAGCGCGAGTCATTTAACGAAATTTCCATGGGGAACTACGATCACATCGCACTTCATTTTTCGCAGGATGTGTTTGGAGTCGGCTCAGATGGTTATCTGCTTTTTGAAATTGGCGAAGATGGAAAAGGATTCGGAACACTGGCGAATTCTGCGGGCAGTGGACTGGCCTACTGTGATATCGGAGGAAGCTGGGCGCTCGAATTGCAGACAGAAGACGAAGCGACCAAAGTCAACTATGCCCTAGGGCACTTGAAGAAACTTTTAGGTAGTGACATTGAAAAACATTACATCAAAGGATCGGCGACGGCATGGGGATTGAATCCATTGACACTGGGATCGTATGCCTCTGCCCGTCCCGGCTCGTACAAAATGCGAAAAGTACTTCGACAGCCTGTTGGAGAACGAGTGTTTTTCGCGGGTGAAGCCTGTCACTCTTCAATTTGGGCAACGGTTGGTGGTGCACATCTTTCAGGCGCCAAAACTGCCCGTGCCGTATTGAGGCTACTAACCTGAGAGGCTGTCGGAACACCTGGAATTTTGGTGTTCTCAGTGTTAAATTTCGGATCAGACGTCTTCTTTAATTGTTCTTTTCAAGAGCATTGCTGCTGCCATCGACAGAAACAGCAACAGTGCAAACACAACAATGCTCGGACCTGGAGGGGTATCAAACTCCAGCGACATGAACATGCCACCAACAACCGATGCTGAACCGAATGCGACGGCAAAAATAGCCATCTGTTCAGGTGTCTTTGCAACCTGACGTGCTGTTGCAGCTGGAATAATTAACAAAGAGATTGTCAACAAGATGCCGACAATCTTCATCGCAATTGCGATTGTTCCAGCCAGCAGAATCATCATCAGTATTCTCGTCTGACTAGGTTGAAGACCTTCAGCTGCGGCGATCTGCTCATCGACGGTCAGGCCGATCATCGCCCTCCACTTAAATACGATAATTCCCAATGCAACTGCACTTGCCATGTAGATCATGGCAATTTCCAACCAGGTTACCGCAATGATGTTGCCGAACAAAAAATCCAAAACATCGACCCTAATCCAATACATAAAGGAAACAAGCACGAGACCAAGTGCCAGTGTTGAATGAGACATGATTCCAAGTACAGAATCGCCCGACAGAAATGAGTCGCTATTGACTCGAGCCAAAATAAACGCGATAAACAGGCAGATGCTGAATACACCCACCATCAAATTGATATCCAGAACGATTGCCAGCGCGATACCAAGTAGTGCTGAATGCGCCATCGCTTCGCCAAGATAAGACAATCGTTGCCATATAACAAAGCAGCCAAGTGGACCTGCGACAAGTGTGAAGCCAATGCCGGCGATAATCGCTCGACTGAAAAAGTCATCTGGTATTAGGAACATTTTGCCGATACCAGTGACGAATGGATGATCATAAATCCCTTATGGTTCCATCCAGGCGGTGATTATGATCGTGACTATGCGAGTAAAGCGCGCGACCTTCTAAAGCCTTTGCGCCAAAAAGGTTCAGATAGGCTTCATCCTCCTGCACGCGTTTTGGAGTTCCTGTACAGCAAATATGGACATTCATGCAGACGACTGTATCAGTTTGAACCATCACCAGATGAAGGTCATGGCGGACAACCAAGATGCCACAATTCATGCGATCTCTAATATTTGCAATTCGATTGAACAACAATGTTTCTCCGTGAACGTCAAGTCCCTGAGTTGGTTCGTCAAGAATCATTAAGTCGGGTTTGCGCAGTAATGCTCTTGCGAGCAGGACTCGCTGAAATTCACCACCCGATAATTTTTGTACTGGAGAGTTTGCGAGGTGTTGAATATTAAGCTCATCGAGCACTTCGATCAACTCACTTCTATCAACAGGCTGTGGAACGTTCAAAAGGCGTTTCACGGTCATTGGTAGAGAAGAATCTAGAGTGACGTTCTGGGGCACATATCCGATTTTGATGCTGGGCAATCTTTGTACGCTACCGAAGTCAGGCTGAAGTGAGCCTGCCAGAATTTTTGTTACGGTTGTCTTCCCACTTCCGTTTGGACCGATTAGTGAAACTATTTCCCCTCTGTGAACAGTGAGGTCAATGTCTCGCACCAACCACCGATTGTTGCGACGAACACCGACAGATTGCAATTTTGCGAGAATAGATTTATCGAATTTATCCTTCATGATTTGAAAATCCCTTCCGACTGTTGAACGCTCCCATTTCTTGATGGATGATCCGGTGCAAGTTCATGCCTAGTTTATTCCGTACTATCGGACTTAGAAAGTCCGACAATCGCACTCTATTCGGAAGTCGATTCGAGGGTAATGCAGTTGTGATGATTTTCATCGAATGAAATTGAACTTGGTTAAGGCAATTTCATTCCGCTAATCTAGCTTTTACATAACCCATCAGTAGAGTGTCATCAATCAACGGGCGACATTCTGCGTATATCTACCGATGCAACTGCCCGATTACGACGCTTTTCTCAGAGAAGGGGGTAAATTGAATCGGACGTTCTCGGTGATACCCGTCATCGTTGATACCTCGATTTCGTGATGCTCCTTAAGCCGTTCTATCAATTCTTGAACTAAAGCTTCGGGAGCCGAGGCACCGGCAGTAATGCCTATTTTTTCAGCGTTGGCTGACCACTCTGGGTTGTAGTCATTCGAATTTTGGACGAGATACGCTGGTACTCCACGGTCGCGGCTGACTTCACACAGACGATTTGAGTTTGAACTGTTCTGTGCGCCGACCACCAGCACTAAGTCTACTTGATCTGCGAGTTGGTGGACCGCGCTTTGACGATTCTGTGTGGCGTAGCAAATATCCTTGATGTCAGGACCAGCAATATTGGGAAAGCGATTCTTCAAGGCGAAAATGACATCACGAGTATCGTCAACTGACAGCGTTGTTTGGGTGATATAAGCAACCTTATCAGGATCTTCAACAACCAGATCATCAACTTCCTCCACGTCGCTGATGAGGTGTACGGTGCCTGGAATCTGACCTAGAGTTCCTTCAACTTCAGGATGATTGTGATGCCCGATCAAAACAATTTCAAACCCTTTTTTGGCATATTTTCGCCCTTCAATATGTACCTTAGAGACGAGTGGGCATGTGGCATCAAGTGGTTCTAGGCCACGTTCTGATGCTTCACTCTCGACTTTTTTTGAAACCCCGTGTGCGCTAAACACGGTAACTGCACCATCTGGAATGTCAGAAATACTCTCAACAAACTTGACCCCTTTAGATCTGAGTTCGCTAACGACGCGCTGATTGTGCACGATTTCGTGTTTCACATAAATTGGCGAGCCATATTTCTTGAGAGCCGTTTCCACAATCTGGATCGCCCGTTCGACGCCAGCGCAAAAACCGCGCGGCTGAGCCAGTATCACTTGCATGTCATTAATCCATTAATTAACGAAGATGAAATTCGCATACTGCGATTAGTATTATTATGACTCAACCTTGACTTTTCTGACACCTGGAGTCAATAAAATTAGCAAAATCAAGTGGATTTTTCCAGTTGTGACGACTCAATGGGACTGAATATGGATCAACTCAATCAATTTGAGCTCTGTCAAGTATCTGATATCAGGCATTGACTGACATCATTCAATCAACTTGTCAGATGGGTCCCTAAATGTTTGAATGATTAACTGATAAAACTTTTGAAACTTTCGACGTGAGTGACATGAAATATTTTCGAATTCCAATCTTTATTTTGATTCTGCTTTCGGTACAAGCCAAGGCTGATGAACATGCACTTTTTACTACCCAGAATCTCACCCCAGAAATTGCGCTTAAAGCAGCAAAAGCCGCACTTGATAAATGCCGTTCAGAAGGTTTCCAGGTGTCGGTAGTTGTTACTGATCGCAATGGTTTATCTCAAGTGATGCTCCGAGACCGATATGCAGGTGCTCATACGCCGAATACTGCGCGTCGCAAGGCCTGGACAGCGGCGAGCTTTCGTCTCTCAACCACGGAACTTGCTGAAGCCACAGCAGAAGGAACCGCTTTGTCTGGTATTCGGCATCTTGAAGAAGCCATTATGCTGGGAGGTGGTCTATTGATTGATGCTGGCGGCTTTTCAGTCGGAGCAATAGGCGTGTCTGGCGCACCAGGTGGTGATTTGGATGATCTGTGTGCTCAAGCCGGTATTGATGCCATTGAAGATGACATTCTGTTTTGAGCAATTTCTAAATTAAGCGGGTCGCAGGTAATCCGGTAGCCATTAAAGCGAATCCCACCAGAATCTTGACAAGCCTATCCTATCGAATGCGAATTTGGAAAGTGGTTTGCATCAGCAATCGCCGCCAAAACACGGTATCCGATATAGAAGCAGTCCAGGTAAAAGCTGCAAGAATAAATATTCGTCCGATCTAGATCGGACAGACAATTTCTCCCAGACGTTTGGTCAGTTTCTCATTTTCAGAGTAGTCAATGGGTACGACTACCAGACTGGGTCCCGCTTCGGAAAATGCATTTTCCAGTGCTGATTGAAGGTCCCGTGAGTTTTCAACCCAATGACCATTCCAGCCAAAAGAATCGGCCAGTTTAATCCAGTCGGGATTTCCAAAACTCAGGTCCGTATGTCGACCGAACTGACTGGATTGTTTCCAGGCAATCAGTCCGTATTCATGGTCTTCCCAAACCATGACGACAATGTCCAGATTAAGGCGACGGGCGGTTTCCATTTCCTGTACATTCATCATAAATCCGGCATCTCCGCAGATTGCAAGGATTCGGTGGTCAGGATCAGAATTAACTAATCTGGCCGCAAGCGCACCCGGCAATGCAAAGCCCATGGAACAAAATCCATTGGGAATCAAGCAGGTGTTCGGTTCGTGGCAATGGTAGTGCCGGGCGATCCACATTTTGTGTGCACCAACATCGGAAAGCAGTACATCATTGGGGCCCATGACCTGTCGGACATCCCAAAGTACTTTTTGAGGCTTAATGAGTCCTTCTGTATCATCGTCTTTGTGTTCAGCAAAATCCAGAGCCATGTCTCGACGGGTTGCGGCTTGCTGAGAGAGATCGAAGGATAATCCGTCTCCCTCATTGATCCGTTCATTCAGCATCCACAGAGTGTGTGCAAGATCTCCCACCACTTCTAACTTCGGACGATAGTAGGCATCAATTTCGGCTGGCAGGAAGTCAATGTGTAATACGTTTTTATTCTGATCAGGATTCCAAAGGTGCGGATGGTATTCGACCATGTCATAGCCTAATGTGATGATCAGGTCGGACGCGTCCAGTGCACATGCCACCAAATCCTTTGCCCCTAGACCAACGGTATATAGACAGTAGTCTGAATTCATATCCACGCAGCCTTTGGCCATGAAAGTGGAAACAACGCCGATTCCTGTTTTTTCGCAAAGTAATCGCAGTTGTTTTGAAGCGCGGCGTCTGATGCAGCCATTTCCAGCCAAAATAATGGGTCGTTTGGCATTTCGAATCAAATCAAACGCTTGGTTTACGATTTTGTCATCTGGTACGGCTCGTCTCAGTCTTTGAGGCTGCAGCGGTTTTGTTGACGCGTCCATGTGTGCGATGTCTTCAGGCAGCTCGACCAGAGTCGCACCGGGTTTTTCGACCAGTGAAGTTCTCACGGCCTTACGGACTACTTCGGGAATATTGTCGGGATGATGAATCTGCTGCGCCCATTTGGTCACCGGACGATACATGGCCACCACGTCCATGATCTGATGCGACTCCTTATGCAATCGGGTAGAAGCTCCCTGACCAGTAAGCACCAACATCGGTGCGCGATCCATATTACCGTCCGCCACACCCGTAATTAAGTTGGTTGCACCAGGACCTAGAGTGCCTAGACAGCCGGAAACCCGTCCAGTCAGTCGTCCGTAGGCTTCTGCCATAAACGCGGCTCCCTGCTCATGCCGGCAAAGAATAAATTTGATTTTGTCCGACTCCTCAAGCGAAATCATGAAGTGCGCATTTTCTTCTCCGGGCACACCGAAAATGTACTCAATTCCTTCCTGCTCGAGACATGCGACAAATAAGTCAGATGCCTTCATCTTTTCTCGTCCTCCATAGTGCGGGTAGATGCTGCAAACTGAAATTCAAAAACAGTCAAATGTGATCTGCGTGATTGTAGTGAAAATCGTATAACCGATGATTGAATATTGATGATCAAAGTCATTTGACTGATGTCGAGTTCATTCGTTTCAATTGATTGGTGAATTCAGTCTCAATAGAACAATATGACAGAATATGACGTGAAGATGTTTCAGATGATTCTTCCATAGAAATGGACATCTATAATGCTATCTCTCTACTAAGTCGCACATCACTCGAAGACTCTACTGAGGGGATTAGCTTCGGTACAGAAAAGACTGTAGTTGATTTATTTGTTCTGAGGACAACTTGACGATTCGATTTGGGAATTATGTACTAAAAGATCCCAATAGATTCTATAATATTGTCTGACAATTAACTCAATGTAATCATATAATTATCAATATTCCACCAATATTCCACAAGCGTGATCAGAACCGAGATCTATACGGCAAAGCTGTCGAAATCTTCGCATCAGAATCTCGATGATCTGCTTGAAAAACTGCGGGTTCTCTACAATGCCGCCCTTGAGGAACGCATTGACGCATACCGGAAAACCGGCAGGTCTCCAAACTATGTCGAACAGGCCAAATCACTGACGGAAATCAGACACAGCGATCTGGGTTACGACGATTACCGATGTGCGGTCCAGCAGAATCTTCTGAAACGGCTGGAAAAAGCCTTCCAGCATTTCTTCAGGCGTGGTGGGTTTCCCAGGTTCAAGTCCCATCAGCGCGGCATCCGCAGTTTTGAATGGCACAATCCAGCCGTCAGAAAGCAGGGAAAATTTAATGTACTGTTGATCAAGGGCGTTGGCAGGATTCGCTTCAGGGGAGAACTGCCAGACCAGATCAGGTTTGTCAGAGTGGTCAAAACTGCACTTCGGGTAAAAATTCAAATTATTCACGAAATTGCAGATATTGAACCCGCGCCATCAATCAGCGCAATCGGCATTGATGTCGGCGTAAAATCAAGAATCACTTGCTCCAATGGTTATCAGACAGGTAAGAATGAACTGGACCGAACGGAGTTAAAACGCAGGCAGAAAATCCTTTCGAAAGCGAAGAAAGGATCAAACAACCGAAAAAAGAAACGGAGGGCCTATGCAAAAGAATGGCAGCGGGTGAGAGAGAGGGAGCGCTGCAAACTACATGAGGTAACTGCAGAACTCGTTAAACAGTCGAATACCTTTTATGTCGAGAATCTGAATGTGCTGAACATGGTGAAAAATCACAAACTTGCGCGTTCGATTCTTGAAGCGAACTGGGGAACTTTCCTGGAACTTCTGACCTACAAGGCTGAGAGTGCCGGTGGGCGGGTGGTGAAAGTTGACCCGAAAGACACGTCGCAGCTGTGTTCTGGCTGTGGCTCGAAACCGAAGGAGAAACTGACGCTGGCCATCAGGCACTATCGGTGTGAGTATTGCGGATTTGAGGCAGACAGAGATATGAATGCGGCAATGAATATTCTTCAGCGAGGACTTGGACTGTCCTCGAAGTCGGGCGGGAATTCCCCGGCACGCAGGGAGAATGAAACCGAGGGGCCGGCACTGGCTGGCTCTACTGCGTAGAACAGTGTATCTTGGATCGTCAAGTGCATAGTTCCCTTCGATTTTTACATTCTGCTGACTGGCAAATAGGCAAAGTATTCAGGTTTGTAGACCAGGAGACGATGGGTGTCTTGCAAAATGCCAGACTCAATGCGATTGATCGACTTGGCAAAATTGCGGTTGAACAGGAATTGCGGAATGTTCTTGTAGCCGGTGATGTCTACGATGAAGAAAATCTGTCGAACAAATCGCTTAATCAACCACTTGAGCGAATGAGGAAATATGCAGATGTCCATTGGTATCTATTGCCTGGCAATCATGATCCTAGCCGAACCAATGGTCTCTGGTATCGGCTGAGAAAAGGGTTACCAGAAAACGTCCATATTTGCGACGAACCTAATCCACTGTTCATTGAATCGGAAACTGTCGCAATTTTACCTGCACCACTTCATCACAAATCCACCCTCGAAGACCCGACCAAATACATGGACAGTGTCGACCTTCCGAGCGAGTGTATGCGCATAGGTCTCGCTCATGGCTCAATTGCGACCTTCGGGTCGGGAAATGGCGCCGCAACGAATTACATCAACCCTGATCGGCCAAACACAGCTGGTCTAGCCTACCTGGCTTTGGGTGATTGGCATGGACAGCGCGAAGTTAATTCACGTTGTTGGTATAGCGGTACGCCAGAGACTGATGCATTTGATGTGACAGGCGGTGGAAAAGCATTGATCGTTACTGCACATAGCAGCACTTCCAAGCCAAATGTGGAGTCGGTTTCAACAGGTGAGTACAGATGGGAAACAATCAACGAAACTGTTGCCTCTCGAAGTGACATCGAACGGTTGCAGATCAAACTGAGCGGTCTTGATGACCATCTTCAACGATATTTAGTGCGGTTGCAGGTTGAGGGCTGGATTTCGCTTGAAGATCGCACTTACTTTGATGAGATCATCACAGAGCGCTTTGAAGCTTCATTTCTGCATTTCGATGTAGATGATGAGCATCTGCACGTCAAGGTAACAGATGATGATATCGCTATGCTTGATATTGGTGGTTTTGTCAAAACTGCTGTTGATGAGTTGAGGGCGCAATTGGCTCATTCCGATGAACGGGTAAGAAAATTAGCTGCGCAAGCCTTAACCCGGCTGTACGTCGAACTCAAAAAAATGGGGGCGGACTGATCGTGATCATCAAGTCTATAGCTGTAAACGAATTTATGAAATTCGACCAACCAGTTGAAATTACCGGACTTGATGACAAACTCAACATCATTGCAGGGCCGAACGAAATGGGCAAATCGACGATATTGAGTGCGATGCGGGCTGCGTTTTTCGGTAAACATCGATCGAAGCATAAGGAAATCAGAGATTTACAGCACTCTCACAACAAGGGGGCTCCTTGCGTTCGAGTTGATTTTGAGATTGGAGGCGAGCAGTACCAGATTAGGAAAAGGTTTCTCAAGCATCAGATTGCTGAACTCAGATTGCCCAATGGCAGACTCATCAAGGGTGATGAGGCGGAAGAAGTGTTATCAGAATTACTTTCATTTGATAACTCGGGTAGCTTAGATGGCCAACCCAAAGAAATGTGGAATCTATTTTGGGTTGAGCAAGGTAAGTCATTCACACCGGTTGATGTTTCTGAAGGTGCACGTTCGGGTTTGCAATCGGTTTTGGAATCGCAGGTCAATACTGTGCTTGGTGGAAGACGCGGTCGGGAACTTCTCCAACAATTTACTAAAGAGAAAAGGGTATTTCTGACTCCTACAGGTAAACCAACGGGAAAATTTAAGCAGGTCAGCGCACATATTGATGCAGTGCAGGATGAAATTGTAGAGTTGGAAACAAAGCGAACCAGCTTACTCAGAGACTTAGAACGCCTAGAAACATGTCAGCAGAATCTCAAGCGATTGGAGGATGATGAATCAAGAAATCTAGAGAAGCAGGAACTTGAGCAATTCAACGCCAGGTATGAAGAATTGCGTCAGATCGAATTGAAAATCGAAGCAGCCAGAGGAGAACTTGGGCAAACAAACGAGCAACATTCATCTTTGCAAAATGAACTGCAAGTATTGTGCGATTTCATAAAGGAATTGAACAAGGTTCGTACGCATTTTGGTGCTTTGGAAGCAGAGTTGAAGGATTCGTCCAGTCAGGAGCAGGAATTAAATGCGAAGAAAACCTCGATTCAAAGCACTGTTGATGGGCTAAAGAGCCAGATTGCCGAAGCAGAAAGGAATTCAGGAATCAAGAAAGAAATTTTATCGCTGGCGCAGCTGTGGTCGAAAAACGCCAACTTGGAACAACGGCTTGAACTCGCAGCTTCCGCACAAACACGCAGAGAGGAAAGTCTAAGAACCGCAAATCAGATTTTAGTTTCTGATCAAATCTTACGTCAAATTGAACAGGTCAATTCGAAGCTTGAGTCTGCGCAGGCAACAATCACTGCAAACGCGACTGAAATTCTATTTCAGTTGAAAACAGAAGGTGCTGAGGGAATCAGCATCAACGGTGAACCGCTCAAAAATGAAAAACAAAGGCTTGAAGCAGTTTCGGAAGTCACGATTGATTTCCCTGATCGAGGTACGATTCGTGTAAAACCAGCTGTGCAAAATGCTGATCAGCTTTTGGAAGCGCGTCAAGTTGCACAAAAAAACCTTGATTCCATGCTCGCTCAGGCAAACGCAGATTCAGTGGAAGACGCCAGACAACTGAACCAAGTGCGAAAAGTTTCGTTGCAGGAAGCAGAATCAGCAAATCGCGAGATTCAGGCTCATCTGTCAGAATTTGATCAAGCTGAAGGTGGCATCGAAGCGATCAACACAAAATTCTCACAGCAAAAGAGTTTGCTTACCACCAATGCCTCCAATCTTGGTTTGACTGAATTACCCACCGTTAGTGTGGCGGAAGAGTTGCTGGGTCAGTCAGAAAGTGCTTTAGCTCAGTTGCGATCCAGTTTAGAAACACCGGCGAAGGAATTTAGGCAAGCAGAGGAAAGACTGGCAGTTGCTAAACTGGAGATTGCCAACATGCAGGGCCAAATTGAAATTCAAACACAGCAGATTAAGGGCCTCGAAACCAAAATCGAGCTGCGTGGTGGCAAAAGGAAGGTGAGTGAGCTTAATGAACAAATTGAACAGTTAAAAGAGAAGGCTGAGCAGCAGGCAGTTGATCTTCAAAAACTAGAAGACCAACTCGATAAAACGGAGGTTCAACTTGTCCTGGCTCGAATCGGGCGCTTGGAAGATCAGATGCGTAATCGACAAGCGCAGATTCAAGAACTTCGTGATGAAGTCAATCAACTCATTGGTCGAATTGAGTCTCAGGAAGGTGCTGGAATTGATGAGCAGATTGCACAGAAACAGCGTGAATTGGAGCGAGAAAGAAACGAATATGACAAGATAGAGAAGGAAGTGGAAGTGCTTAAACTTTTGCTTGACACCCTGTCGAATGCACAGCAGGAAGCGACGGAGCGATATTTATCGCCAGTTAAATCAAAGATTCGGCCCTATCTGAATGTGCTATTTCCAAACGCAAATATTGAATTTGACGAGGAATTGAACATTCTTTCAGTTAACAGAAACTTCAATGAATCATTTCAAAATTTGAGTATGGGCACTCAGGAGCAAATTGCAGTTCTTGTGCGGCTGACGTTTGCTGAACTTTTGGCTCAAAAGGGTCGACCTGCGACAGTGATTCTTGACGATGCATTGGTGTTTTCAGATGAAGAAAGACTGAAAACGATGTTTGATATCCTTTACACATCATCGCGTAACATTCAGATTATTATTTTGACATGCAGAGGGTCGCTATTTGAAGGTTTGGGTGGTAGAGTGCTCAACTTAAATCAGATTGATGTGGGTGAAATTCAATCTGGTTGAATGTTACAGACATAGATAGTAGCGGAGTTCAAGGTCGACTAAGATGGCTATCTCACAGCCTGTCCTGGTTGGTTAATGGTTCACATTCGTATCTGATTTAAAACCTTAATTTTGGGGTCTACTTTATTTACAGACTCAATCTGTTATCTGGCTCAGCAACCCAAGTTTGGTGTGATGTAAAAGCTGATCCAAAAATTCACAACACTCTGAATGGAGTTGTCAATTCATAAAATATAAAATTCAGTTTCTGACAGCGATTTACTAAGGAATCTACACCCAAAAATGACCAGCAATCAACAACTATCAATCGAACAGGTTCAGCATTATCGGGAGTTTGGATACGTTGTAGCCAATTCCAGACTTAATGACAGTTTATTAAGCAGAATGGATGAAGAACTTGACGGTTGGATTGAACTCAGTCGGAATTACGATACCAACTTTGGTGAAACTGTTGACGGGAAAGCTCGATTTGATCTCGAAGTTGGCCATACTCAGGATATTCCCAGACTTCGCCGTATAGCAAATCCGGCTGATATTTCAGAAGTCTTTCAGGAAGTTCTTTGGGACGGTCCAATCGTCGATATGGTCTCACAACTGATTGGTCCAAATGTTCGATATCACCATTGCAAGCTCAATATCAAGTTGCCAAAAATGGAAACTCGAGTCTATTACCATCAGGACCAGTCTTATGATCCGCACACCAATGATGACATGCTTGCAATTCTGCTGATGCTTGATGATACGAGTGAAGAGAATGGATGTTTACGTGTCGTTCCGGGGTCGCACAAAGAACGTTACTCTCATTTTCAAAACGGACACTATGTCGGGGCGATCGATGCATCGTTTAATGAGGAATTTGATAGACGGGCAGCGTCAATCATTGCCAAACGCGGCGACATTTGCTTTATGCACTGCTGGACTGTACATGGTTCTGAAATCAATCGCTCCGATCAGGCGCGGCGTCTACTGATCTGTGATTACAACGCGGCAGATTCTTACCCACTGCTACCACCGGCTCTACCGTCGAAGTTCAGCGGTAAAATTGTACGCGGCAAACCGAGTCCGGTTGCCCGATTGCGAGATGCGGAAATTGAAATGCGCACACCATACTCTCAAGATTCCTTCTTCGAGATTCAAGGGCAGCCATCCGCGACATAAGAGGAGAATCTGAACATGACATTTTCGATAACTGCAGTCGATCCAGAAACTGGTCATGTTGGGGTTGCAGTCACTACATCAAGCATCGCAGTCGGGAGTCGCTGTCCCTGGGTTCGTGCAGGGGTAGGAGCGGTGTCAACTCAAAACATAACGGACCCGATTCTCGGGCGAGCGATATTAGACTACATCGAATCTGGTGATGATGCTGAGACAGCGATTCTCAAAGCGATAGGTGACAAAAGCAATATCGAGTACCGTCAATTAACCGCTGTGGACCTGAATGGAGTCGTGGGCCATTACACGGGAAAGAACATTCTGGGAACCAACTCAGTTGTAGTTGGATCATGCTGCGTAGCTGCTGGTAATCTTCTGGCAAACGAAGGAGTTCCCCAAGCGATGGTTGACTCTTTCGAGAATCGCGAAAAAAGCAGACATTTTGCGGAATGTTTGCTGAATGCACTACAAGCGGGTTTGGACGCAGGAGGCGAAGAAGGCGAGGTTCGTTCGGCTGCCGTACTGGTAGCGAACCAAGTTGCATGGGCGGATGTCAACCTTCGGATTGATTGGGCTAATAATCCGGTATCTCGTCTTTGGACTCTTTGGCAGGTTTACGAACCGCAGCGAGCCGACTATGTAACTCGTGCCGTATCGCCAGGTGACGCACCGTCATATGGTGTTCCCGGCGATATGTAGATTGCAAAATTCCAAGCCAATCACACCATAAATTCAAAACGAAGTATTGGTTCACTCAGTTTGAGTGAATCAGTTTCAGACATTCTTCATGCAGTTTTCGGTTTGAAGCGGCCAGCACTTGTTTTCCGGAACCAAGTTTGATCGGTTTCCCATCCCAATCGGTGATGATGCCACCCGCTCCTTCGACCACTGGTACCAATGCCATCAAGTCATAAGCTTTCATATCGGCTTCCATAACTACGTCGATGTAGCCAGACGCGAGCAGTCCGTACGCGTAGCAATCAGCTCCGAATCGCCTTTCTCTGGCATTCAGTGAAACTCGATTGAATAACTCACGCTCCTCATCAGAAAACATATCGATCGATGTTGCAAAGACTGCAGTGTCAATCAGACTTCTATCTGGATTTGTGCGGCAGGGTCGTCCTTTCCGGGTTGTTGTGAAACCGCGCGCACCGCACCATCTTTCTTTCATGGCTGGCAATTCAATAATACCCACGATTGGCTCTGTATTTTCAGTGAGTGCAATCAGCACTCCAAATGTCGGTAATCCGTAGACAAATGCCATAGTGCCATCGATTGGATCAAGACACCACTTCAGTTTTCTTTCTGAGGTTGTATCGCCATATTCCTCGCCGAAAAAGTCGTGATCAGGAAAATGCTCCTTTACTCTGACTCTTGCCATATCTTCTATCGCGCAGTCGGCTTCGGTCACCCAGGTATTATCCGATTTGATCCACTGTTTCTTCGACTGTCTATAGTAGTGACGGGCAATATCGCGCGCTTTATCGGCGATGCTATTTGCAAATTTCAAGAAATTTGCTATGTCTTGCTTGCTGTGTTGTGTCAGGTTAGTCATATCCCTCTGATAGCGCGGTAAGGTAAAATCGAAGCTTGATTTCAGCAGATCGGACGATTGTCAAATGCGTCGCAAATTTTACGCCGAAACACCGAACGAAACCAGAAGGATCAAAATAAAGGCGGTCGCTATGTAGGGGGTTCTTTCACCTGATTTTTTCAGCAGCGCTGAATCAGGTGGTTGAAATGAAAATTTTTAATGAATTTTTTAAAAAAGCAGTTCAATCAAAAGGATGCGCCATGAAGATTCAGCGTGGAGGCTTGGATGATCCTCGGGTTAGCGAATTAGTGGAAACCCATATGAACCTAGCCTGTATCGAAACAGCGCCTGGAAGCAACCATGCCTTGGATTTAAAAGGATTGAAAGGCTCCGAAGTGGAGTTCTGGAGTATGTGGGAGAATGGCGAATTAGTCGCTATCGGCGCCGTGCAAAGGTTGTCGGCTGATCACTACGAAATTAAGTCGATGCACACCATCAGTAACAAGAGACGTGACGGAATTGGCAGTAAGATGTTACTTCACATCATTGATTTCGCGCGTGCTGAGGGTGCGAAGCGATTGAGCCTTGAGACGGGTTCATGGGAGTACTTTCGGCCAGCACGTGCCCTGTATTTGAAGCACGGCTTCATTGAGTGCGAGCCGTTTGCTGACTACGTACTGGACCCGAACAGTGTCTTTATGACGCTAGATTTGAGTATTCAACCTTCCATTGAAATAATGAATGCGCACGACTGTTGAGATGACTGCCGTATAAAACTGTACCGAGGGTCATTGCGTTGCTGTGCGATATCAGTTTTGGGGAAAACTTTTAGTGAACAGTATCGCTGGAGATAAAAAGCGGGAAAACCCGTGAAAAAATTGGTGTTTCCACCATTGGTAACTTCGGAAATACTGAAAAAGAATTTTTGCGGAGTTTTGACTCAGGTGTGTTTGACGGCACCTTGTGAGTTGAGGTGCGAGGTGGGTTAGCAATTACACAATTTACGTCCGTGAAGGTCGACGAGAACCGAGTTTAGGGATTTGTCGGGGAAATATTTTTTTCATGCTTCTTAATTCGCTTGTATAAATTGACACGTTTGACAGCACGAACATCTCAACTATTTTGTCTAAGTCTAGCCCTAAACTGTTCACTCCAATTTTTTTTCGCGGGCTGAAGCTACACAATCGCATCATTGTGTCACCGATGTGCCAGTATTCGTCCCACAACGGTTGCGTATCTGACTGGCATATGATGCATCTTGGACAATTTTCAATCGGTGGTGCAGGCTTGTTGTTCGTGGAAATGACGAATGTGGAAGCAAGGGGGCGGATTAGCCCATTTTGCGTGGGTCTTTATAGTGACGAAAACGAAGCAGCATTAAAGCGGATTGTTGATTTTTGTCATCAGTACGGGAGTGTGCCAATTGGTGTTCAGTTGGCCCACGCAGGACGAAAAGCGTCGACGCGGCCTCCTTGGCAGCATCGAGAGTATATCCAACCCTCCGAAGGGGGATGGATTCCTGCGGCACCATCTCCAATCGCTGCAGATGTGGGTGCGACTGTACTCCACGAGCTTGAAAGAGAAGAAATTGGTAATTTAGTGAGTGCGTTTGCCGAGTCTGCAATCCGGGCAGATCGAATTGGTTTTGCAGCGATTGAATTGCACGCGGCACATGGTTATCTTCTCCATCAGTTTTTGTCGCCTTTGTCAAACCAGAGGAACGATGAATTCGGTGGTTCGCTAGACAACAGAATTCGGTTTCCGCTTGCAGTATTTAAAGCAGTCCGGGCAGTTTGGCCCGATGATAAGCCAATCGGCGTTCGGGTATCAGCAACTGATTGGGCTGAAGGAGGTTGGAGTCTGGAAGAAACCGTACATTTTGCCATTGAACTTAAGAAACTTGGGTGCGACTGGATTGATGTATCAAGTGGCGGGTTGGTTCAACATCAGGACATAACCAGCAAACCAGGTTATCAGGTTCACTTGGCTCGTGCAGTTAGGCATGAAGCTAAAATTGCGACTATTGCTGTTGGATTGATCACTGACCCCCATCAGGCAGAATCGATCATTGCCGAAGGAGATGCAGACGCTGTCGCATTGGCTCGGGGTATGCTTTACAATCCTCGCTGGCCTTGGCATGCGGCCGAGGCTTTGAATTCCAAAGCCCGCTATCCAAATCAATACCTGCGCTGTCAACCCATAAGAAGTTAACGTCGCTTGCATTATCGTCGTCACATATTCTGTTGCGTTAACGAACGCGAATCTAGTCATCCACGTGGTTGTTGCAGTGTTCGGGGCTCGATTGAACTTCGCGCGTATATGAAGAGGCGGGCGAAAGAAATGGGACTCGATGACATTCGGGTTAACAATGCTGGCTGTTTGGAGCGCTGCGAACTAGGACCTGCGATGGTAGTTTATCCAGAAGGGCTTTGGTATCACTACGAAAACACAGATGATATCGATGAAATCCTCGAAAAACATATTGTGCAGGGTAATCCAGTAGAGAGGCTGCTATTGGACGATGGCCAAAAATTCATGGAACCTTCGCTTCCAGAGCGGCTGGACCTTATGGTTTCAGAAATTACGCACTTGGGTGACGGCTGTCTGACAATTGAATTCAGACAATCGAAAGGTGGGAGCTTGCCAAAGTTTTGCGCAGGCGCTCGGTTAGGCCTGCTGTTTGACCGGAAGCGCATAAGCCGAAATTTTTCACTCATCAACAACTCGGTTGAAACAGATCGCTATCTAGTCGGAGTGAAAGATGAAGATGGTAATGATTCAATGACAGACTGGATAGTTTCCAACATTGAAGTTGGCGATGAATTTATAACGCGCATTCCAATAAACACCATAGAACTAAACGAATCTGCGGCGCAGCACACTCTATTTGGGGAAGGCAGTGGTGTTCTGCCTTTGCTATCGATGTGTCACCGACTCCTTGACATCGATGCGGACTTCAAAGTGCACTATTTACATAGTCCATTGGGAAAGAACTTTTTTCTGGAGGAACTCAAAATAATTTGCGGCAAACGACTGACACATCACTTATCCGATTCGTTCTCTTCAATATCAGCCGCGTTTTCGAATTTTCACAGTGAACCTACAGAAAATCATCATTTGTACCTATGCGGGTCCGCAAGCTTCATGACGGAAGCCTTGGAAAAGACTGCGGACTGGCCGGTAGAATCGGTGCATACGCAGTATATGTCTGCACCAAATTTAAAAGATCCTGCGGCATTGAATTTCAGTATTACTTTGGCTCGACGCACGAAAACTCTTCGCGTTGGTGAGACACAAAGTGTGTTTGATGTCTTGCAAGAAGCAGGGTTGTTGAATTTAAAGTACGCTTGTGAGGATGGATTATGTGGAGCGTGCAAGGTCAAAGTGCTTTTTGGCGAGATTGAGCACCGGGACTTTGTACTCACCCCGGCAGAGAAATTCAAACAGAATACTATGATTGCATGCGTTTCTAGGGCAGCGGAAGAAAGTTCTCGACTAATCCTGGATATTTGACATAACAATTAATTATTAGATTGAGTAATTCTATGGAACTGTTCGGTAAAACGGCATTAGTGACAGGTGGCGGTTCAGGTATCGGATTAGCGATTGCGAGAGCATTTGTATCTGAAGGGGCGGTAGTCTGTGTTTGCGACCTCGATAAGAAACTTGTCAATAAACTGCGGGATACAGATCCCAAAATTATGGGTGTTGTTGCAGATGTTGGAGTTGAGTCAGATGTGAATAAATTGTTCGATTCAGTTCTCGAAACTTCTAAAGGCCAGTTGGATATTTTGGTCAATAATGCTGGCATTGCAGGTCCCAACGGTCCCATGGAAACAACGACTCTCAGCGATTGGGAGGCAACGCTTAGAGTCAATGTAATCAGTACTTTTTTGTGCACACGCCGCGCACTAGAAGTGATGAAAAACCAGAAGAGTGGTTCAATTGTTAATCTTTCGTCAGCAGCAGGGACACATGGGTACCCACTGCGTACCCCATACGCCTCAGCAAAGTGGGCGATTGTTGGAATGACCAAGTCTTTGGCGATGGAGGTTGGAAGTTATGGAATTCGGGTAAATGCCATTTGTCCCGGACCGGTCTCAGGTCCGCGAATGGATCGGGTAATGGCTGCTGAAGCCAATACTCGAAATTTAAGTGAAAAGCAGATTTACGATCAGTTTGTGAGTCAGACTTCACTAAAGACATTTGTTGAGGTTGAGGATATCGCCCAGATGGCGCTCTTTATTTGTTCAGAACGAGGTGTAAGAATAAGTGGACAGACCTTGGCAGTTGACGGGCATACCGAATCACTTTCACTGTTGACATAAAAAGGTGTATTTTTTGAAATTGTGCGGTATTTTTAACCAGTTCAGCACAATTTCGAACATTTTTCGCAAAAAGTCAAAATTCTTTCGCCTTTGTCTGATAAATTAAAAACCCCATTACTCGTGCAAAATAGATTTACGAGTAGCCTAGTCTTTGTACCAAACAGAAAAGTATCTATTTTTGGTGAAATTTATTGAGTTTTTATTTGGAGTAGGAAATATGAAGAAATTCTTAAATAATGCATTGCTTGCAGTGTTGGCATCGGCCGTAAGCGGTTTTGGATTGATTGCTTCGACATCTGTAAATGCGGCAGGACCGGATGGCTATCCAAATCGCCCAATTACTGTGATCTGCTGCTATGGAAAAGGCGGAGGTTCAGATCAGGCGGTTGACGCAATTGTTGGCCCAGCTGCAAAAATTATGAATGCGAAGATCAACAAGATTAACATCACAGGTGGCGGTGGATTGAATTGTCTGCCCGAATTCTTGCAGGCTCCGGCAGATGGTTATACGCTTTTGCAGCATATCGACACGTTGCCTTCTCGCTATGTCGAAGGTCGAATTGATTTGAATCCTGTAACGGATGTTGAATCATTGGTGATCATGAATGTTGCGCCGACCATGCTGTTCATCAATGGTGAAGATGAAAAATTCATCACAGATGGCAAGGCAGATTGGGACAAAGTCGTAGCTTATGCTCAACAGGGTGAGGGCAACCTGACTGTATCCAATATCAACATTCCAATGGAACTAGTTAGTATGGCAGTTGTTGAAAAGCACTTTGGATTTAAATCCAAGCAGATTCTCACTGGAAAATCTGCAGAACGCTTTGGAGCAGTGATCGGTGGCCAGCTTGATGTGCTCATGGAACAACCTGGTGACGTTTCCAAGTACGTCGAAGCAGGGCAGTTGAAACCAGTTCTGGCGCTGTGGCCAACCAGATTTGACAATTTCCCGGATGTGAAAGCCCTCGGCGCTGACTATGGTCTGGATTGGGATCCGCTACTGCGATTCCGTGGCATGTTCGTGAAACAAGGAACGCCGCCCGAAATCGTTGAATACCTAGCGGAAGTACTTGCAGAAGCCTACAAGTCTGAAGAACACCAGGATTTTGTTAAGCGCAAAAGTCTTGATATCGTTGACTCATTCAGGAGTCGAGCAGACACCACAAAAATTATTGAAGACTCAGTGGGTGTCTACATTAACGAGTTTCGTGAATTGGGACTGCCAATCCGCGAAGGGTTGTAATTCGACCTAGATCATTAGAATTCCGTCAGCGGCTTCGACTCATTCAAAGTTGCTGACGGATATTTATTTTTCTTTGAATTTACGACTGATTGTCTTAAATCATGTCTGATTCTCGCCAGTCTGTATTTAAACGAAATTCCCATCTGATAGAAGGAATCGTTTGGCTTGTCTTTGTTCTTCTGGCAGGCGCATATACGTTTGATTTTGATGACCCACTGCAAGTCTATGAATGGGGACCTGCCCACTGGCCAAGAGTTGTACTGTTCGGTATGTTCGTGGCCTGCCTCTGGTTGCTGTTTGTTGAATCGCGGAAGAAAGAAGACAGCGAGGAGGTTGTACCAGCCTCCAAAACCAAAATTGAATTTTCAACCCGTGTTCGAATGGTATTGATTTTTGGTCTGCCGGTGCTGTATTCATTTTTGATTCATAGGATGGGATTCTTACTGATTACACCATTTTTCCTATGTCTTTATATGTGGGTTGTTGGTGTTAAGAAAATACGAACATTGATCATTATGACTGTAGGGATTTATGCCGCAATTGTGATCGTTTTTATTAAGCTAATATTTACGTATCTGCCTCCTGGAGCAGGAGTTTTCAATACGATTAACGGATACTTTCTCAGGATTCTGCAGTAATGGAAGATTTTTTAGTCGGAACTGAGCAGCTGTTTACCGATCCTATCGGCATTCTGATCTTTGTCGTTGCCCTTATTGCAGGCCTTGTATTTGGTGCCGTACCCGGCTTAAGCCTGCTCACCCTTGGAGCAGTTCTACTTCCATTTACTGCGTACCTGTCATCAACACATGCAATCATGTTGTATGGCGTCATCTATGTTGCGGGGGTTTACGGAGGCGCCGTAACCGCAATTTTGTTTAACATTCCAGGATCGGTAGAAAATGCCCCTACTGCTTTCGATGGATATCCGATGACTCAAAAGGGTCAGTCTGGAAAAGCAATTGGCTATGCGGTAACCTGTTCTGCGTTCGGGGGTACTTTGGCAGCCATCGCCATGATGGCGTTTACAGGTCCTGTAGCGGATTTTGCAATTCGCAATTTTGGGCCGATTGAAATTTTTGCGCTTGTATTTTTTGGACTCGCAGTCGTCGCCGGCATTGGAACTCGCTCACTATCAAAAGGGTGGCTGTCTTTATTGGTGGGCCTATTGATCGGATCAATTGGAAGTGATCCTACTGGAGGAATTCCGCGGTTTCACTTTGGTACACTTTATTTGCACGGTGGCGTTCATTTTGTGCCACTGATTCTTGGATTTTTTGCTGTTGCAGAAGTATTTGTGCAGGGGCTGAAGCTTGCAAAGGGTGAATATGAATCGCCTAAGGTTTCAGTTTCCTATCCGACGTTCTTTGAATTCTGGAAAATGAAGTTCGTCGTTGTGCGCTCCGCACTCATTGGATTTTTCTGTGGCGTGCTGCCTGGAATTGGAGCCACTTTGGCAGCTTTCATGTCATACAACGAAGCTGTGAGATGGTCAAAGAATCGTGCGAATTTTGGTAAGGGTGAACCGGAAGGCGTGGTAGCACCCGAGACCGCAAATAATGCGGCCACTGGCGCGGCAATGATTCCATTGCTGGCCTTAGGTTTGCCTGGTGGTGCATTGACCGCCATGATGATCGGTGTATTCAATCTGCATGACATGGATGTTGGTCCGCTGATCATGATTGAAGCGCATGACCTCGTCTGGGTACTATTCGCTTCAATGTTCTGGGCCAGTGTTGCGATTTTGCTCGTTGGCGTAGTTGAAGCGAAGGGAATTGTCAACCTCTTGAGAATCCCGTTTCCGATTCTTGCACCAACAATTTTGATTTTTGCAACAATCGGTGCATTTGCTCTTCGGGGCAATATTCTAGATGTCTATTCGATGTTTATTGCCGGAGTGGTTGGCTTCTTGATGAGAAAAGGTGACTATTCGATTCCAGCTCTCGTGATGGGTGTTATTCTTGGTCAAATTGGTGAGGATACATTCGCCAGATCTATGGTTCTGCTTGACTACAATGTTTTTGCATTCTTTACCAAACCAATCAGCGGAATTTTGATTGCTGCGGGTCTGATTACGATACTGATGAATATTATTCGACATCGCCAGCTCTTTGGTAGCTACTACGCTGAATACAAGGACGAAAACGCTTAATCAGAATTTTGCGAAGTCTCCAGTCATTCGGTAGACATTCAGTCACTTCAAAATACAGTTCAGTAGATCGTGGTCAAATCAGACATGGCTACTTGAATATGTCTTCGAATATTTCACACCCTGGGGGTGAACATGATTGATAAATTACGTGTGAACGGCGACCGACTCTGGGATTCGTTGATGGAAATGGCGCAGATTGGTGCTACTGAAAAGGGTGGGGTTTGTCGCTTGGCTTTGTCGGATTTAGACCGAGAAAGTAGAGACCTGTTGTCTAGGTGGGCTGAAGACCAGGGATGCAGTCGCCTCGTAGACCCGATGGGAAATATGTTTTTTCGACGGCCAGGCTGTTCGACAGATGGTAAACCAGTCGGTTCAGGTAGTCATTTGGATACCCAGCCAACAGGTGGAAAATTTGACGGTGTGTATGGCGTCTTGGCTGCACTCGAAGTTATTCGAACGTTGAACGATGCAAATATTGAAACCGACCTGCCAGTCGAAATGGTCGTATGGACAAATGAAGAAGGGGCTCGTTTTCCTCCATCGATGATCGGTTCTGCTGTCTATGCAGGGGCTTATGATCTGGAGTACGGCCACTCTCGTTCTGACCATGATGGCAAGACGATAGGCGGCGAACTTGAACGAATCGGGTATTTGGGGAATTCACTTCCTTCTGATCATGGCTTCTCGGCTTTTTTCGAAACACATATTGAGCAAGGTCCTATTCTTGAAGAGATAGACAAACCCATCGGTGTTGTTTCCGGAGTTCAGGGTGTGCAATGGTATGATGTGAACGTTATTGGAGAAGAATCGCATGCTGGGCCAACTCCCATGGCTAATCGTCGCGACGCCTTGAGAGGGGCGGGAGAATTGATCGGGAATTTATATGCGATTGCGGAAAATTGCGGGTTTGCAGCCCGACTGACAGTTGGAGAATTTCGATCCTATCCAGGTTCTCGAAATACAGTACCTTCACGTGTCGAGTTTACAATTGATGTGCGGCACCCAGATGGAAAAACATTTGATGATCTTCACGATCAGGTTATGGCTGCGGTAGAGCAATTCGACAGAGAGTCAAAGCTAGACACTGAAATTAAACGTATTTTTGCCTCCCCACCGATTGAGTTTGATCGGGGTTGCATTGATGTTGTTCGAAAGAGTGCCAAAAAGTGTGGTTACAGCACGAATGAAATGTTTAGTGGAGCTGGTCATGACTCAGTTTATGTTTCAAAAGTAGCACCAACATCAATGATTTTCATTCCCTGCGACGGGGGTGTCAGTCATAACGAAACTGAGAATACGTCGAGTGAGTTTTGTGAAGCAGGCGCCAATACACTGCTGCATGCGATGATTGCAAAAGCAGGGGTTGTTGCATGACCGAAACGATCGATCTATTGGGAATTGGCAATGCAATAGCTGATAACCTTTGTCGATCGAGTGATGACGAGCTTAAGAAATACGGACTAATTAAGGGTTCAATGGCACTGATTGATGGAAAAAAGGCCGCTGAACTACAGTCCACTGTCAGTCCTGTGTTAAGGCAATCGGGAGGCTCGGTTTCAAACTCCGTTGTTCATTTTTCTCAACTGGGTGGTCGAAGTCAATTTATTGGGAAAGTAGCCAATGATGATGCGGGTATTCACTATATCGATGACTTGATTCGGGAGGGTGTCGAATACAGTACATCATTTCTAAATTCAGGGAAATCGACAGGACGATGCTATGTATTTGTTACATCTGATGGTCAAAGGACGATGTGTACCAATCTTGGAGCCAGTAGTGAATTGAGTATCGCAGATGTAGATGCCGAAGTTTTGGACAGGACGAGAGTCCTATTCATTGAAGGTTATCTCTGGGCTTCCCCATGTGCCAAAGAAATGATCCTGGAATCAGTTATGATCGCCAAGAAAAGCGAAACAATCATTGCATTCTCTCTGTCTGACTCTTTTCTTGTGGATGGGTTTCGATCCGAATTACAGCAATTTGTTGAAAATGATGTTGACTTTCTGATTGGTAATGAGCATGAAGTCCATCAATTGTATGAAACCAGCACATTGCAAGACTCTATCGAAGAACTCAAAAACCGCGTGGCTCACTTCGTCATCACTCGTGGTGAGAAAGGTTCAGTAGCGGTTGTTCAGCATGAGGTATTCAAGCGTTGTGCGACTCCGGTTGCGCAAGTCGTCGATACCACTGGTGCAGGAGATGCATTTGCAGGGGGTTATCTATACGGCTTGACACAAAATAATTCCGTTGAGCAGTGTTTGGAATTTGCCTCTAACCGAGCGGGGCAGGTAATCAGTCATTTCGGTGGACGAAACTAACTGCTTTGATCACCCCAAATTCTGGTCAACTGATCAAAGAGTAATCTGTTTCAAATTTCCAAACTACGCACATTCACAAAGATAAATGAAGCAATATCTAGCGGATTCAAGACATGACTGTGGCCTGTCGGTGAGGGCAATTGTCCAGGCGGTCAACGTTAGCGTCGGCAGTGTTCTCAAGAGGGCTTAGTCTTCTCCTTCAATTCAACTGGGAAGGAATTAGTCAAAATTGAATGGAATTCTGAATCAATGGCTTATCGTCTTATAACGATTTTCGGCATCAAAAGCGAAACGAATAAAAACGCTCACAACCTACGAAAATGGAAAAAAATTGAATTAAGATTGAATTCTGGTAGGCAATTGGCTTAACCAATCTTGATATTCTACTTCCTGTGTCTTGGCCAACAACTTACGCAAGGCTTGCAGTGGGGCTTCGTGATAATCAATTCTCAACGACAATGGAGGGTGAGCCTGATTCACCACCAAGAGAGCGGCCGACATTATGCCCCGACGATCTCCGCCGACTTCAAATCCAGCCTCCAGTGTGTCGATAAGTCGATTCGCAATTTCTCCAGTTGATTCGGTAAACCTGTCTCTCATCATCGAAAGCACGCGCTCATTCATGAGAAAATTACCCGCCAAAACCAAATTTGTTTCAACGATGTGATCAACGATCGGCAAATTTTCGGAACCACTGAAAATGCCTCCCACTCCCTTGGCGTCTAGTGCGGCTAGTTGTCGGTAGTTACTGCCTTCATCCGCTGAGACGATATTCTGAACCGCATCGTCAGCATTGACTCCTTTAGCCATCTGACCAATTACGTCCTCTCCCCACAATGTGCTTGGTTTGGCTCCCTGAGATGCTGATATCCCCGCACTTGAATCAGCTCGCAACACCCAGCCACCCACACATAAGTTGCCTGTCGCAGATGCTCCTGCCAAGGTTTTCGTCGCTGGTTCAAACGTGAGCATAGAATATGTCATTGTCCAATTCTTGGTCGCTGTGAGTGCAAAGTAACTAAAGTTTGAATTTTATAATTTATTATGATAATTATTTATCATAATAAATAAATCCAATCGAGTTTTACCCTATCAACGAAGAAAATTGTTATGTTCAATATTACACAGGTTTTTCGCACCTTAACAGCGAAAATTGTCTTGGTGCTGTCACTGGGATTGGTTAGCATGGGGATATTCGCGCAAACTGCCGACAACGTGCTGGTTGTCGGACAGATTGCAGAACCCAAATCTTTGGACCCGGCAACAGTAACCGCAGTCAATGATTTTCGAATTTTGATGAATCTCTATGACGGTCTGGTTCGCTATAAAGATGGCACTTTGGAAGTTGAACCGGCATTGGCCAATAGTTGGACGATTAGCGATGACGGCATGACTTACACGTTTGAACTACGTTCGGATGTTGCGTTTCATGATGGCACAGCGGTTGACGCTGAAGCCGTGAAGTTCAACTTTGACCGAATGCTGGACGAGAATCATCCTTATCACGATACCGGTCCCTTTCCACTATCATTTTTCTTTTCGGCCATAGAAAACGTTGAAGCCGTAGACGCGGATACCGTTAGCTTCACGCTTAATGCTCCCTATGCCCCATTTCTGTCGAACTTGGCCTATCCGACGGGTCTGATTGCTTCGCCTGCTGCCATTCAGAAAAGTGGCGCCGAATTTGGACGCAATCCTGTCGGTACAGGTGCATTCAAGTTTGAATCTTGGAAGGCCAACGAAAGCGTTATCCTGTCGCGTAACGATAGCTACTGGGACGGTATCGCAGGTACCGAGGCGGTGGTTTTTCGACCGATTACGGATGGGAATACGCGAGTCGCGGAAATGCTTTCGGGCGGAATTGACATGATGGTTGAAGTGCCGCCGGTTTCCCTGTCGCGGTTTTCAGGGAGCGATTTCTCTATCGTCGAACAAGCAGGTCCTCATGTCTGGTTCTTGATTCTGAACGCGAAAGAAGGTCCATTCTCTAACAAATTGGTCAGGCAGGCTGCAAACTATGCGATCAACAAGAAAGCGATTGTTGAGGACGTTTTGGAAGGTACCGCTGCTATTGCCGCGGGTCCGACACCACCAGCATTTGCATGGGCCTATAACGAAGAATTGGAGCCCTATCCATATGATCCGGACAAGGCGAAAGCACTGTTGAATGAAGCGGGTGTTTCTGATGCAAAACTGACTTTCTATGTCACTCAAGGCGGTTCAGGAATGCTGGATCCAGTTGCTATGGGTACTGCAATCCAAGCAGATCTCGCCGCTGTCGGATTTGATGTCGAAATTCAGACATTTGAATGGAATACCTTTCTGGGTGAAGTGAATCCCGGTTTGGAAGGCAAGGCAGATATGGCTGAGATGGCATGGATGACCAATGACCCGGATACTCTTCCGTATCTTGCGTTGCGAACCGAAGCGTGGCCCGACAAGGGTGGATTCAATTCAGGTTATTACTCGAACCCCAAGGTGGATGAACTGCTTGAAGCCGCTCGTTCTTCAGTTGACCAGTCGGAACGTGCACGGCTCTATAGGGAAATGCAGGAAATAGTCCGGGATGACGCACCGTGGGTATTCGTGGCGAATTGGAAACAGAATGCAGTGACTAGCAACAGAGTCAAGAATTTCTCGCTGCAGCCTTCTTTTCTACTGCTGTTGAAAGACGTTTCTAAACAATAGAGAAAAAAGTCTCCAGACAAAACCATTAAACTACAGGACGATGTTTCATTCGTCCTGTAGTGCTATTCAGTTTTAGGGCGTTCATCTATGTTGCGCTATATAGTAAGACGTCTCATTTCGATGATTCCAGTTCTGATTGGAATCACCGCCATCGTTTTTCTCATCATGTCGCTGATCCCAGGCGACCCGGCCACGGCGATACTGGGATCTTATGCGACACCTGAAAATGTTGCCAACCTGAATGCCAAACTCGGCCTCGATAAACCGCTAGTACAGCGGTATTTCATCTGGCTTGGCAATCTGGCACAAGGCGATTTTGGTCGTTCTTTTTCCTTGAACAGACCAGTTTTGGATGAAATTCTCGAACGCTTCAATGCGACTCTCATACTGTCCGGTACAGCGTATTTGCTGTGCTCATTTTTGGGAGTCCTGGCAGGAATTGTCTCAGCCTCCAGACAGTACGAAATCAGCGATAAACTGATTACGTTTGTCGTATTGATTGGCATCTCCGTGCCGTCCTTTTTTCTTGGCATGATGCTGATCGTTTTCTTCACCGTCCAGTTGCGGTGGCTGCCTGCTTCGGGTATGTTTGCAATATATGGAGGAGGGGATTTTGCCGACCTGATACGTCATCTGATCATGCCGGCGTTCGCTCTATCATTTGTGGCTACCGGAGTGATTGCCCGACTCTCTCGTTCCACCATGTTGGAAGTGCTGCGGCTCGAGTATATCAGGACGGCCCGAGCCAAAGGCGTCAAAGAGTTTCGAGTCATTACACGTCATGCCTTTCGGTCAGCTGTTGTCACAATTCTTCCTGTGCTGGGTCTGCAGGCTGGATTCGTGTTGTCCGGGTCGGTTTATATCGAAATCGTTTTTCAGTGGCCGGGCATAGGGAGAATGTTGGTTGACGCGATCCTGACCAGAGATATTTTACTGGTGCAGGGAGGAGTCGTTTTTGTGGCGTTCTGTTATGTATTTTTCAATTTGGCGGTTGATGTCCTACAGCTTTGGCTCGATCCGAGAATTACCAGAAAATGATTGGGTTTGTCAAAAAAGTTGTCAGAAACCGTCTCGCTGGTCTGGGCCTGGTAGTCCTGTTTGGCATTATCATGTTGGCAATACTGACACCACTGCTTCCGCTTGCTCCTCCGAATGTAATAGATACCCCGAATCGTTTTGTTTTGCCGTTTAGCGACAATGCTCTGTTAGGAACGGATCATCTGGGTCGGGACCTTCTTTCAAGACTTCTCTGGGGAACCCAGCTGAGTCTTGCAGTCGGGCTAGCGGCTGCGTTCATCGCTGGATTTTTCGGCGCCTTGCTGGGCATTGTAGCTGGCTACCTGGGAGGTCGGACTGACTCCTTGATCATGCGTTCAGTCGACATCCTGATGGCATTTCCATACATTCTCCTCGCACTTGCAATTGTCGCCGCTTTGGGCCCGGGACTGATGAACGCGCTCATAGCGGTCGCAGTTGTGAACATTCCTTTTTTTGCACGAAATGTCCGCGGTGTGGCGGTCACACTTGCCCAAGCCGATTTTATCCAGTCGGCCCGATTGTCAGGTCGAAGCGATATCTCCATTCTGGTTTTCGAACTGCTGCCAAATGTCGCTTCGGTGATCATCATTGCGTTCTCAACCACGGTTGGTTGGATGATTCTGGAAACCGCGGGACTTTCATTTCTGGGTTTGGGTTCTCAACCTCCTCAAGCAGATCTGGGGTCGATGCTTGGAGAAGGCAGAGCCGCGCTGATCACCAACCCTCACACTTCAATTATTCCTGGAATCATGATATTCCTCATTGTGATGGGAATAAATCTATTGGGAGACGGAATTCGAGATGCGTTGGACCCGCGTTTGGCCAAAGGTCAGCTTGAGAAACCTTCCCCGCTTACCCGTGTAGGCGACAGCCTGATACAGAGTCCACCGATCGTCAGTACTGCCAGTAAAGCTGTCATGGATGTCAATCACCTGTCGACAAATTTCGAAGTTGGCGAGGTGGTCAAAAAAGCAGTTCGCGATGTCAGTTTCTCGATCAACTCCGGTGAGTGTCTCGGATTGGTAGGAGAGAGTGGGTCTGGGAAATCGGTAACCGCTCTTTCATTGACACGACTGGTAGCATCTCCACCGGGCGTCGTGGTATCCGGGTCGGTTCGAATTTCAGACCAGGAACTGATTAGTTTGCCGTATGAGGGTATACGAGCCATACGCGGTCGGAGAGTTGCATACATATTTCAGGATCCATTGACCAGTTTGCATCCATTGCATCGAATCGGCCATCAATTAACAGAAGCCATGTCGACGCACAGTCGAGGCGCCGATTCGGTATTTGTCGAACGAGCAAAAAATTTGCTTACTGAAGTCCGAATTCCAAATCCTGAACGTGTTATGGATGCCTATCCACATGAACTCTCCGGCGGAATGAGACAGCGCATCGGGATTGCAATGGCATTGGCCAATGATCCCGACCTAATCATTGCAGACGAGCCGACTACAGCGCTAGATGTGACTGTCCAGGCACAAATTCTAGCCATCCTGAAAGATCTGCGGCAGCAGCGAGGTTTATCTATACTGTTTATTTCACATGATTTGAATGTGATGGCGCAGATTTGTGACAGAGTTGCGGTGATGTATGCCGGTGAGATTGTTGAAATGGGTAGGGCACCTGATATTCTCGAACACCCGAAGCATCCATATACCGCCGCGTTGCTGGCTTGCAGTCCTCAAATTGGACATGGACGGCAACGCCTGCAGCCAATTGCGGGCATGCCTCCGACTAGTCATGAACCGTTAAATGCGTGTGCGTTTGCCAATCGGTGCAGCCGTGTTCGACCGGTCTGCCAACGACAGCCCGTGGAAATTGTCGATATGGATTCTCAATTGGTTCGTTGTTTGTTCCCCGTTGTGGAATCATGAATGAACAGATTCTGGAAGTTCGAAATCTTTCCAAATCATTCCCTGTCAACCGCGGATGGTTCGGATTTAACAAACGGCAACTACGTGCAGTTCGTGCCGTTTCGTTTTCAGTTGACAAAGGCGATACACTTGGCGTTATCGGTGAATCAGGTTGTGGAAAAACAACACTTGCGCGAATGCTGGTTGGTCTGCAATCGCCTGATACAGGTGAGATACTCATTGACAGGCAGCATCTTCATATGCTCGACTCAGTTCAAAGAGGGCGTGCGGTTCAATATGTCTTCCAAGACCCGATCAGTTCACTGAACCCGAGAATGACTATTGGCAGGTCGCTGGAAACGCCTTTACGCTGTCTTCATAACCTCACATCCGCCCAAAGAAAGGCAGCAATAATTGACATCATTGATGCTGTCAAGTTGCCAGTCGATTCTCTCGCACGCTATCCGCATGAGTTTTCTGGCGGACAGGCACAACGCATTGCCATTGCGCGAGCCCTACTGGCACAGTCGCCTCTTATCGTTCTTGACGAGCCGGTGTCGGCGCTTGATGTATCCGTACAAGCGCAAATTATTGAGTTACTGACAGAAATCAAGCAAAAATTCGACCTGACCTATATTTTCATCAGTCATGATCTTGCCGTAATTGAAGCAGTCTGTGACCAAATCGCTGTGATGTATTTTGGTGAAATTGTTGAGTACGGTGATTGCAGTCAGATATTGATGGACCCCAAACATCCCTATACAAGGTTACTGGCATCCAGCGCTCCGCAAATTGGCAAATCGCTTACGGCTGAAACAGGTATCGGGCAATTGCCGGATCCGTTGGACCCACCTGGTGGCTGTAGTTTCGCGGCCAGATGTCGCTATGCAACCAACGAATGCATTCAACTACAGACTCCGAGAAAAAAAACTGGAAGCTCAAACTATGTTATCTGCCACCACCCCATAGTAAACCATGAGTAAACAAAAACAGCATCAAAGCGTACCAATTCATGTTGCCGAAGTGATCAAGGGTTATGTTGTTGACAATTGCATGAACCCTGGGGACCGACTGCCAGCGGAAGCTGAACTGATGAGACAGTTCAATAGATCGAGGGGCACGATCCGCGAGGCAATGCGAATTCTTGAGGCGCAAGGTCTTGTCAAGACTCGGACTGGACCAGGTGGTGGCTGTTTTGTTCATGAAGTTTCCGAGGAGCGCACCTCAGCGCTTCTATCAAATTATTTTTACTTTAGAAATCTAACGATTTCAGACATCTATCAGTTACGTAAACAGCTTGAACCTGAACTCGTCGCTAATTTAGCTGGAACATTGAATCAACAGCAGATTCAAGAACTCGAAGAAATTACCAGAGAGTATGAAACGCCCCCGAAAACTGCTGAAGAAGACAGGAATCATCATCGTTCGTCACTCAAATTTCATGCCCAGCTGGCTGAATTTTCCTCCAACAAACTGTTGGGTTTTTTCGTGCGATTCATGGCGAATCTACTCGCTGAGCTGACGATTACGAGGCGATTGTATAAACCATCGAACTTCGAGTTATGGCGGGAAGGGCGTGAACATCAGTTGAATCTCATCCATGCGTTGAAAGTTGGTGACCGACAGCAGTGCAGACAGATTATGCTCGACCATATGATTCTTGCTGAAAAACTGATGCAGTCGCAGGAAGAACAGCCCGTTCAGAAATTCAGCCAGTTCTAGCCCGACTTTACCAAGCTTGGACTAATTGGTCGTCCTTGAAAAAATTTATTTTCCGTCGATTTTCGAGGTGGCGGAAGTCCAACTCTCGGAAGCTGAAACGGCCTTATGTCGTGCGTAACGCCGCGAAGCTGCAATCTGCCCCCGTCAGCACCCGATTCGGGCAAATAGTCCGGCGAAAACCGAGCGACAAAAAATTCGGGCGCGGCTGTCCCTCAAGCGTTTCAGGATCAACCGCAGAATGTGTCCGGCACAACTCAGCAGCACATTCATGCTGTCGCCTTCGGCGCCCTTGAGATGACTGAGTCCCAGCCTGCCGTCAAGCTTCAGATGGCCAATGATGTAGACAACGGTTTACTTTTCCCAGAAGAAGCGGTTGAAAATACCCACTTCGGGTGTTGCCGCGGCGACGGCAGCGTGAGTTATCGGCCAGTTTGAGGGAATATTTTATGAATGTCAGTAAACTAAATAATTTGACGGTTGTATGCAAGGTGAGGGAGATGCACCCGGGAGATGGATATATGCAACATGAATTGGAATTGTTGGAAAATTTGATGAATGAGACGGTCGACTCTACCACCAGAAAGGGCCGAAAGATAGGCCGCAGAGAGAACACTTATGAAACGGCAAAGCGGTTGATTCAGCTGGTTTTTCGGATGAACTTATTCAAGCGGCCGCGCTATTGTCTGCGGAGGAAATATCAAAAATCAAGAACGGTACTTTATTGCTATTGACAATGGTTCGAGTGAGCTTGGGTGGTAGATGTTTCCCCGGCACCATATCTAGGCAGGTTCCGGATTGGCGCCATCGTAACATCTCTAGAAGTATCTAGCACTTCAGCAATCGTTAAGAATAGACTAAGCCCTCTTTAGTGCTACTGACACCAATTAGTGGGTACTGCGACAACCTTTTCCTATTCAAGTGCAACTGAATTGATCTTTGTTAATAGATACAGTTGGAAGTGCTTCACAATAGTTTCATCATAGTTTCCGCATCGCTAACTTCAAATTTTCCGGGTTTCTCACGATTGTAGGCAGTCACCACGCCGTCTTCAACGAGCATAGCGTACCTGTCAGATCGGATGCCAAGCCCAAGTCCAGTTAAATCGAGTGTTGTGCCTAACTTGGATGTGAATTCAGCACTGCCGTCGGCCAGCATTAGAATATTCTCAGCATTTTGTGAGTCTCCCCAGGCTCCCATGACAAATGCATCGTTGACTGAGAGGCAGGCAATCGTGTCGACACCCTTGGCCAGAATATCATCGGCATTAACAACATAGCTAGGTAGATGTGCCGCTGAACAAGTAGGTGTATAAGCACCAGGCAACGCGAATAAAATCACTTTTTTTCCACTAAAAATCTCTGATGTAGTAATTTTGGTCGGCCCGTCTTCGGACATGTAGTACAAATCGGCTTCGGGTAATTTATCGCCAACCTTTATTTCGCTTGACATGGTAATGTTCTCCGTTATGCTGGATTAATGATGAATGAGCGGATTATCATACTACGATTAAAGTCTTAATTCGAGTTGAATCAGACCATTCCGTATTTTGATGGCGAATGCGATATATTTCAATGCGGCTCATTGAGGGTTAGCAGATTCGTACTCTACATTGCACCTCTTTTCGCCTAGATATAGCTTCCCTCTTTTGATTAAATTCGTCATAAACTGTTGATATTCCTTTCATTCGAAGGCTTTTCATGAACTCTGAACTCAAAAAACTACTTGAGCAGCATCCAAATCTTGAATATGTCGATGCGATTGTTCCAGATCTCAATGGGTACATTCGGGGCAAGCGTTATCCGGTACAAATGGCGTACAAGATTTACAGTTCTGGTGTTCAAATGCCTGAAAGTGTAGTTTTACTCGACACAATGGGTGAAAGTTCCGATCCCAGTGGTCGTGGGTTTTCCGATGGTGACCCGGATGGTACATTGCGACCTATTCCCGGTACTACCAGGCACGTGCCGTGGGGTGATGGGAAAACAGCCCAGGTACTGATGAGATTGGAGACTGACGATGGTTCTCCCTGTCCTGTTGAACCGCGTGCAATTGCCTCTCGAATTGTTGACAGGTTCAATGAACTGGGATTTCAGTCGAATATCGCTTTCGAACTTGAATTTTATTTGATTCAGAAAGATCTGGACTCGCAAGGGTATCCAAAATCTATCGATACTGAAGACCCAAAGGATTTGTCAGGGGCTACACAGGTTTATTTGCTTGATGATTTGGATTTACGTGCTGGATTTTTACGTAAAGTTTCAGAAGTTTGTGCAGCTCAGAATATTCCTGCATCGGTCATAACATCGGAATACTCACCCGCACAGTACGAGATCAACCTAGACCACGTAAATGATCCATTACTGGCTGCCGATCATTGCATCTTACTGAAGCGAGCGATTTGCGGTTCAGCTGCGGATTTTGGTATGCGGGCGACGTTTATGCCAAAACCATTTGCTGACTACAGCGGCAATGGCATGCATATTCATTTGAGTCTGGAGGACGACAAAGGGCATAACCTATTTTGTGGAGGAACCGAACTCGGGAGCGACTTGATGCACCATGCGATTGGTGGATTGCTTGAAACCATACCTGATATGTTCGCTATTTTTGCACCAGGACGAAACTCTTACCGTCGATTTGTCCCAGATATGTTTGTACCAGTCAATAAGACTTGGGGCTATAACAATCGTTCGGTCACTATTCGAATCCCCGCAGGAGATAGAAATGCTAGGCGCTTGGAACATCGAATTGCTGGAGCGGATGCTAATCCTTATCTGGTTCTAGCTGCGGTGCTTGCTGGTGTTCATTATGGCATTAGCCATAAAATTGACCCAGGTGAGGCTTCATTAGGAGTGAATATGAGTGGCGAGACAGATGAGTCTATACCGTTTGAGTGGGGGCAGGCGATTTCTCGCTTGCATGAGTCTTCATTTGCAAAATCCTATTTCGAACGCGAGTACATCGACACTTACTGTGCACTCCGACGCGATGAACTCAAGCGGTTCGACGATTACGTATCCGCACACGAATTCCGCTTGTACTTGTGATTCAATCAGATTCTTCGCCTGAATCGCACCACACAAATTCATACTATGCGGCTACCACAATTGGTCTGCGTAGCTATCCGAAAATTAATGATTCGGAACGTTGTGATGTTTGCGTAATCGGTGGAGGATTCACGGGCCTTTCGACCGCATTGAATTTAGCAGAACTAGGTTACGATACTGTTTTGCTGGAAGCTCAGCGAGTCGGTTGGGGTGCATCGGGTCGAAACGGTGGTCAGGTTGGCACGGGTATGCATTGGGCGCAGCAGGAACTGGAAATTGAATTCGGGGCTGAACAAGCTGCGATGTTATGGAAAATTACCGAGTTGGCCAAACGCGAAGTCGCCAAGCGAATTTCCCGTCACCGGATTGCTTGCGACTTCAAACCGGGCGTCCTGGCTACTGCAGTCACTCGGAAAGCAGCAGCCGCGCTTGAAAAAAATGCCGTCTATCTCCGAGAGCACTACAGTCACGCAGCCATTCGCTACGTGAGCCCTGATGAAGTTTCCGAAATGCTGGGGACATTTAACTACTTTGGTGGCTCAATAGATACGAGCTCGGGACATTTTCATCCGCTCAATTTCGCAATTGGTCTTGCCAGAGCTGCGACGGATGCTGGAGTGCGAATATACGAAACGTCCCCTGTTCGTGCATATCACAAGAATTCAGATGGACATTCTGTAGAAACGAATCTAGGTACTGAAGTCCACGCGCGCTATGTCGTTTTCGCCTGCAACGCCTATATTGACAGATTGCGGACAAAGTTCAGTCGCTACATCATACCGATTGAGAGTATGATCGTAGCAACGGAACCGCTTAGCGTTCAGCAGGCCTCAGAGTTAATTCGGGATGATGTTGCGGTCTACGATTCAAAATTTTGTTTGGACTATTACCGTTTATCAGCTGACAAGCGACTACTGTTTGGCGGTGGAGAAGCATACATTCCAAATCTCAATGTAGATGTTGCCAAGATCATGAAGCGCAGGATTATCGCTGTTTACCCACAGTTGAGCAACATCAAAATTGATTATGCGTGGCGAGGCAAAATAGCCATAACAGCCAGTCGACTACCGTCTATTGGACGTTTGTATCCTGATGTCTATTACGCCCAGGGATTTTCGGGTCATGGTGTTGCTTTGACCAATATGGTCGGAAAAATTCTTGCTGATACAGTCGCAGGAACTGCTGAGCAATTCGATGTTCTTGCTTCCATTCCGCATCGACCCTTTCCAGGTGGACGTGTAATGCGATGGCCAATACATGTAATTGGTATGTACTACTATGCACTGGCTGATCGTTTAATGATTCGCGGCTTCAGTTGAATAATAATTCTCTGGCTCGAAACTAAATGAGTTTAGCTTCGTGGTATATATTGTCAGTTTGAACCAATAGACAAAATTAGGCAATATTCATGTCCATCGCAGTCAAACCTATTCAAAAAACAGGAGTCATTGAAGAGCTTCAAGAACAATTTGGGATTCGCATAAAAACCTCAGCAGGTGCCTGCCGTGAATTTGGTACGGATGAATCCTTTCACGGTAATTTTCCACCAGACGCAGTATTCGCTCCACATTCAACAGAAGAGGTGGCGTTAGCTGTCCAAATTTGTGCCAAGCACAAGTTTCCGGTAATTCCTTATGGGGCTGGAACCAGTTTGGAAGGACACATCTGTGCATTAAAAGGTGGGCTTTGTCTGAACATGATTGAAATGAATCAAGTTTTGCAGGTCAATGCTGAGGACCTGGATGTTGTTCTTCAGCCTGGCGTTACACGCAAGCAGCTGAATAGCTATCTAAAAGACACAGGCCTCTTTTTTCCAATTGACCCTGGAGCCGATGCTTCACTCGGTGGTATGACAGCAACTCGAGCTTCAGGTACCAATGCGGTGCGCTACGGAACCATGCGCGAAAATGTGTTGTCTCTCACTGTTGTGATGGCGGACGGACGAGTAATCAAAACTGCCAAGCGTTCGCGAAAGTCATCCGCAGGTTATGATCTGACTCGCCTATTCATTGGTTCCGAGGGTACGCTAGGTGTAATTACAGAAATCACACTGCGAGTCTATGGAATACCAGAGAAGATATCTTCAGCCGTGGTAGCGTTTCCCGAGTTAGACCATGCTGTCAATTCTGTCATTACAACGATCCAGCTTGGAATTCCCATCGCGCGAATCGAATTGCTCGATGATGCGATGATGCGAGCATTAAATCAGTTTTCAAAGTTGGAGTATCCAGAAGAACATACTCTGTTTTTGGAATTTCACGGGACAGAAAACTCGGTTCAAGAACAAGTTGAAATGGTACAGATGATTTGTGAAGAAAATGGTGGTGGGCATTTTCAATGGACCACGCGTACCGAGGAACGAAATCGCCTATGGCAGGCAAGACATGATGCTGCCTATGCTGCCAAAGCGATGCGCCCCAATGCTCAAATTTGGGCAACTGATGTTTGTGTTCCCATCTCTCGTCTTGCTGAATGCATTATGGATACTCAGCGAGACATTGAAGAATCAAATCTGATGGCTCCAATTGTGGGACATGTCGGAGATGGGAATTTTCACTTAGTACTATTGGTCGACCATACTGATCCAGAGGAGGAAAAGCGGGCGCAGGGATTACATGAACGAATGGTTATGCGAGCGTTGGAGATGGAGGGAACTTGCACGGGCGAGCATGGCATTGGTTATGGAAAAATAGAATTCCTCGTTGCCGAGCATGGCGATTCGGTGGCGGTGATGCGGACCATCAAGATCGCGCTGGATCCAGACAATATCCTGAATCCTGGAAAAATCGTTCGAATTTAGAAATGCCTGAATCTGTACCCGACGTCCCTGTCATGGTCAGATTTTCCGCCACCGCAGTGGCGGTGGTAAGGTCAGTTAAGCTGCAGAATCTTGAGAACTTTGGACTGGCGGATTGATGTTGTAGTAGATGTCCGCCGGATCATCATCGTCTTTTTTGAGTATACCTTTCTCGACGAAAAGACGCAGTGTATTGTTTACCGTCGCTCTTGAAACTGGAGGCCATGGGCCATTTACGTTTCGGTAGACTTCTTCGGCAGACATGTGGTCGGAATTATCCAAAATGACACGCGCAATTCGAAGTCTCTGCTGTGATGGCATAATACCATTGTCTCGCAAATAGGAGTCGAGGTCAATATTTGTCAACATAGCTAAAAATCACTCTTTCCCCAGTATATTAACAATTAATCAAGACTTTAAGTATACCATAAATTGACCACGAATTCCCGAGGATACACCTCCCGCCACTACCTGATTACCCATGGTTGGTACAGCTACATTGTTGTATCCTTTCAGGCAGTTGAATTGAATTTTAGGACCGTATCTTGAACTTTGGAAGCGTTACTAGCGCCAATGACACCGTGGAAGTGTTGCAGGCAATTTCTGCAACGGTTCAAAGTGGCCTGATTTTGCTGATTGGTGAATCGGCAGAAAAGTACCATAAGGAAGTACTTGCTGCGATGGAACTCACGACTCGCCTTGTGATCAATTTGCATCCGGAAAGTATTCGGGAAAATTCAGTTGAGCACAATGAGTCAGATTTAAGAGTTGCAGTTCATCACCAGATCCCAGAGGAATTTTTGTCTGATGTAAGCCACCATTTTCTAAATCTGGTTGTAACTGGCAGTGATTTTAGCGAACAACTATCTGAGCAAATCCAATCAATGCTAGTCGGAGGAGGCTGCTGGATTATTCTGGATGCCGAAACCATTCCTGAATCCTGTACTGAGAGTTATTACAAGCTGGAATTCGGTACTTGCCTGATTCTGGTGAAAAAAAATATGCAAAATGCAAAGGTTCGACGCGGAGGCCGCAAAGCGAGATTGACTGGAGAGACCTGAGCACCAGCCTAACGAACTTTATCGACTATTCTTTGCTCCACGAAAATCTGAGGCTCGCTGGTTTTCAAAAGTGTCAACTCAAAGATGCTGATTTGTGGTTTCATGAAAAGTTTCTTCCAGACAGGGAAGCTTCGGAAATTCTCGATACCCTGATTGAAAGCACAGAGTGGACTCAGCCTGTTATTCGATTGGGAGCCAAATCAGTACCATCGCCAAGACTAGCGGCTTGGTATGGAGACGAGAAGGCAGTTTACACATACTCTGGAGTCAGAAATGTGCCGTCACCATGGACTCCAGCGTTGCAAAAAGTCCGCTTTCAACTCGAGAAAGTTACTGGCAGTCGATTCAATAGTGTTCTATTGAATTACTATCGGTCTGGGCAGGACAGTATGGGCTGGCATCGCGACAACGAGCGTGAACTTGGGCCTGAACCTTTGATCGCATCCGTCAGCCTGGGTGAAAGAAGACGGTTCCTGATGCAACACGTGAAAGACAAAAATATGCGGTGGAATATTGAACTGTGTCATGGATCAGCACTCATCATGATGGGACAAACGCAAAAATTATGGCGACACTGTCTACCAAAAACAAAAACCCGCAACGATCCTCGGGTGAATCTGACTTTTCGCCGAATTTACTAGCCGATTGAAAGGTTGTTTTGATCCACTAACTGGAGAAAGTGGACAATTACCAACTGTTTCTGAGCTCTCTTAACTTGAGAAATACGGTTTTACGGTCAGGATTGTCCGGCAAATCAGGGAAAGACTCCCGCAATTTGGCGATCACGGTTGGACTGCTCAGTCTGAAGAAGGTATTAAACTCCCGTTCCTCGGCCAATGTGGTAATCATTGCATTTCCTGGGTCTTGATCTTTGACTATATTAAGCAGTTTCGCAGCTGCTTCATTATCGGGTTCACGATCTAATGTAAAGCCCAGATTGTTGGCAATATAGTCGTGCCCTGGGTAAATTCGGGTGTTTTCGGACAACTGATCAAGTTGATTGACAAATGTTTCATAAAGCTCATGAGGGTGCCCGCCATTGTGACAGTTGCCTGCACCCGCGTTAAACAGGGTGTCGCCACAAAACAAAGCGGGATTATCACCGTGTGCCAATAGACAGATATGACTCATGGTATGTCCTGGGGTGTCCAAAGCCTGCAATTCCACCTTCCCAACTCGAACGACATCACCAGCACCGATGCCACGGTCCATACCCGGAATCTTATCAGAGGCATTGTGATGGGCAATAAGTCTAGCCCCTGTTGCACGGATCATTGCTTTGTTGCCACCTGTGTGATCCCCATGTTCATGAGTATTCAATATTGTGGTGATTTCCCACCCGCGCTCCTTGATTTTCGCTAAACACTTCCTGTGATCAAGTGGATCAATCGCAAGAGCTTCGCCGGTTGTTGGACAAGCGATCAGATAATTGAAATTTCGGTAGGCGTTATTTGTCCAAATCTGTTCTACAATCATGGTTTCCATCCACTTAATTTTCAGAGCCAGTTTGTCTCGCGGGGTTGGTAATGTGCTTCACTTCGCTCATCAGATCCCCGCTGATTTGGTATGCTTGACCAAACCCCTTAACAAATACACCTTGATCCGGAATCAGAACATACAAATTAAAGTCCGCTAGCTGTACAAGTGTATCAACAATAGCACCAAATCTCTCTTTATACAATCCGATCCATTGATCAAATTCTTCTGTACCTCGGTTGATTTTTTCCGCCCTGCATTCTAATACCAGGCGATTTCGTGCGAAAAGATTAGGTGAATTGGATTCATCTTCGATGATCATTGCCGAAACATTTGAATTGATACGAATATTAGCCGCGTGCTTTGCAAGGTCGCTCAAGAATACATAGAGTTGCAAATTTTCACCACAGACATATGGTGCATAGCTGGCACAAGGAATATTAGACTCCGAAGCAGTTGCCAGTTCAAGTGACAGGCGTTTTTCGACCAGTGCCGAAAGTTCCTGTCTAATTTCCTGATCAGAGTCAGCCATGATAATTAACAGACATTCATCGCATCAAATCCGATTTGAAGATCGGAAATGAGTTCATCGGGATCTTCCAGGCCGATATGAATTCGAAAAGCAGGGCCTTCGCCATTCCACTCCGTTGCCGTTCGATAGGATCGAGGGTCGAAGGGTATCAGCAGACTCTCGAATCCACCCCAGCTATAACCCATGCCAAAGAGTTGGGTATTTTCGAGCAGTCTGCCGACTGCATCATCAGACACCTCATGAAGAATAAAGGTAAAGAGTCCACTGGCACCTGTGAAGTCACGTCGCCACAAATCGTGACCAGGATGAGATGGCAGGGCAGGGTGAATCAGTCTCGCAACTTCCGGTCTGCCAGCGAGCCATTCAGCAACTTTGACACCTGAATTCCAGTGCTGTTTCAGTCGGGTTGGCATCGTTCTCAAGCCCCGCAAACCGAGAAAAATTGGGTCAGGTCCGGCGCACTGCCCACTCAACCGTACCGAGTCTCTGATGCGATCGTAGCATGCTTCGTTAGTAGAGATAATTCCGAGCATGGCGTCTGAATGCCCGGTTATATATTTTGTTGCCGCATGAACCGAGATATCGATTCCGAGGTCAAATGGTTTCAGATAAAGTGGAGTGGCCCAGGTGTTGTCCAAGATAGTAGTAATTCCATTTTCCTTGGCTACTTCAGCAATTGCAGGCAGGTCCTGAATTTCAAAAGTTTGAGACCCAGGTGACTCAACAAAAATAACGCTTGTGTTTTGTTTGATCAGATCTTTAATATCACCACCAATCAACGGATCAAAATACGTCGCCTCAACTCCAAATCGTGACAGTACCTGATTGCAGTATTTACGAGTTGGCTGGTAAACGCTATCCGTCACAAGGATGTGATCGCCTTGACTCAGAAATGCCTTTAGCGACTCAGTAATAGCCGCCAAACCAGAGGAAACGGTAATGGCACCATTTGCACCTTCTAGTTCAGCGATGGCATTCTCCAAAGCAAAACTAAGTGGCGTGCCGTAACGTCCGTATAGTACCTGATCTCTTTGCTGACGCCTTGCTTCTGAATTTCGAAATTCATCGTAAGTCTCGTACAAGACAGTGGAGCCATGATAAATTGGAAGATTAACAAATCCATGGCTGTCCTTATGGTCTCTACCCAAGTGTGCAACTTTGGTTTCGGGGGAAAAATTTGACGCCTTCATCGGGTAGTCCTTGCTAATTTTTGTAGATGATCGTTGAATTATTTGTCGTCATTTGCGTTTCAGTTGGACAGCACCACCAATTTTGACTCACTCATCACAGAATGAAGCGTGTTCTTTGAGTGAACACATTGGGTTCATTTCAAGTTTTAACTTCAGAATATTTGAAAGTGTGCGTCAGTTATTTCACCGTCGACACCGTTAATCGGCAACATATCCTGGGGGCAGGCTGAAAACGCAAATATACAGTCCATCATTGCGCGAAATTGAATGTAGTCACCGGGTTTTGTTTCGGGTGGTTCGAATGACAGGCCACCTTCCGCAGTCCATGGAATATGCATGAAAACATTGATTGGACATGGAGTCTCAGAAACTTCATAGCCAATTTTATTCATGCCACTTGCAAGATTATCGGTGCAGTTGTCATGGTATTCAGTACAGCCCAAAAGTTGATAGCGATAGTTGTCACATGCTGCCATGAGCATGTCATGAACACCGGGTGAAGTATCTTCCTCGACTTGCGCGATTGGTCGCCGAAAATTCGTGTAAACAAAGTCGCCAGGTTCGAATCCCATTTTCAAGATTGTCGCACGAGTGTGTTCGTTAGATTGAAATTCTCTGAGGTCATGAAGGTTAAATATCCAGGTGTCGATAACCTGACTGCCATAGGTATTAATGATTCGAATTGATTGTCCTTTTTCTACGACAACTGCTTTGCCTCTTCGAGCAGGGATGATTACTTTGTCTACCATTTTGTTGTCCTGAATTTAATTGTTTGGCGCTCGACGTTTAATCAGAAATTGAACTGTATAATTTGCGCTAATCTGCAATGCCGGGACGATGGTCTGATTCAAATGGCCATACAAGTGATTAGAGTCATGTTGCTTGTAAAGATAAATATATATTATCAAGGTTATATAACTTCTATCTAAACATCTTTATGAATCTTACTTTCGAGATTTCCAAGTTGTTGCCGGAGATAATCGTGAGCCTTATGGCCTGTGCGATTTTGGTTGCGGACCAAACCGCGCTGAAGAAGTACAAGAACCTGCCCTTTGCCCTCACCCTGATTACACTCGTTGCTGTCAGCATTATATTTGCTGGCAATCTTTATCAAGAAACTGCTGTGGTGATGGAGGGAATGTTTATCGATGATTCCTTCTCAAATTTAATCAAGCTTGTGATTTGTCTGATCAGTCTGTTGGTATTTGGTCATGCTCGGGCCTATTCGAAAGCTCGAAACATTGCCGGCAGTGAGTTCTACGTATTGGGCCTTTTCGGAGTTTTGGGTATGATGGTCATGGCCTCCGCAGACCATCTGCTTGTTGTTTACCTTGGACTTGAACTGATGTCGCTGTGTTTGTATTCGATGGTTGCGTTTCAGCGCGACTCGAGCAATGCAACCGAAGCAGCGATGAAATATTTTGTGTTAGGTGCCCTAGGGTCCGGCTCTTTGCTTTATGGCCTGTCTATCATCTATGGTTTGACCGGTTCGCTTGATATCGCGGTTATTCACAACGAATTTTCAGACGCTTCGGCTGATAACCTTCCGTTGATTCTTGCAGTTGTTTTTGTGGTTGTGGCCTTGGCGTTTAAACTGGGTGCAGCACCATTTCACATGTGGGTGCCCGATGTTTATCATGGCGCACCGACTTCAACAACGATCTATCTTGGTACGATTCCGAAGATCGCGGCATTTGCGATGGTTATTCGTTTGCTGATTGGTGGCTTGATGGAATTGCAGCACTTGTGGCAAGACATGCTGATCATAATTGCCTTGCTTTCGATAATTGTCGGGAATGTGATCGCAATTGCGCAAACTAACCTTAAACGCATGCTTGCATATTCTACGATTGCGCATATGGGATTTATGCTGCTTGGTGTACTCAGCGGAACCAATGAGGGGCTCACTGCGTCGCTTTTTTATGTGATCGTTTACGCGGTTATGAGTCTGGGTGCATTTGGCATTATCGTAATAAGTGCAAAAAAAGATGAAGAGTTTGATCGAATCAGCGATTACAGTGGTTTGAACAGCCGCGATCCCTGGATGGCGTTTTGGATGTTGTTGTTGATGTTCTCCCTAGCGGGTGTACCACCGACAGTTGGATTCTACGCAAAACTGGCAGTTATTCAGGCAATTGTCGATGTCAATCTGGTGTGGGTGGCGGTTATTGCAGTCCTGTTTGCAGTCGTTGGGGCGTTTTACTATTTGCGCGTGATTAAGGTGGTTTATTTCGATCAATTGGAGGAGGTTCTTGTACCTTACCAGCATCTGCCGGCATCAAGAGCTTTACTTGGCCTGAATGCCATGGTGCTCGTTGCAATTCTTCCATGGGTCGGAGATGTGCTATCGATTTGTGAGACGGCGATCGCCAGTTTGCGTTAGCTTCACATCGCACCATCGTCATTGGCCATAACGAACTGGTCAACTGGTTGCAGAAGATGGTTGACTTTCTCCCGAAAGCACTGACAGAGCTACCACGTCCATCGAACAATATTGCTTCGGCTTCTTCGAAAAATTTGTAAAATAATAATCTTAAACCAATCGTGATGCGGGGTGGAGCAGTTCGGTAGCTCGTCGGGCTCATAACCCGAAGGACGTAGGTTCAAATCCTACCCCCGCTACCAAATCAGCCGACATTTCTTGCGCAGGGATGTCGGCTTTAGTTTTGGATAGAGCGCAAAGAAGTTGCCAGTTGTGAAATTCGCAACAAGTGTCCTATAGATTGAGGAACAGTCCGGCTGTATTGCGAGTATTATGGAATCTTTAAAATGTCATTTTCGTTGTCAAGGATTGACAAATTTCCAATAGCAAATGATTTGTGGTTGTCTTCAATTGCACGAATCAAGTGCAGAAGTGGAGCCGAACAAAAACAAATATCAATCTGAACCTATGCGGGGCACACTGATTTGACAGAGAATTGATCCAAGTGATTATGAGTAGGTTCTATGCAAAATATTAGTTCGCAAAACTCTGAAAACATACGATATCAGGTAGATGAACGTCCGCCGACGCCTCTGACGATTGGGCTTGGCATTCAACTTGCAACACTATGTATTGCGGGGGTTGTGCTGGGACCAGCCATTGTGGTGAACGCGGCTGGTGGGGATCAAGCCTATCTTCTGTGGGCGGTATTTGGGGCGATATTTGTCAGCGGCATATCCTCCGTGATTCAGGCTGTTCGCTTTGGTCGAATTGGTGCTGGATATGTACTGGTGATGGGTACGTCTGGTGCATTTATTGCGGTGTCTGTTGCCGCGATCGCTCAAGGTGGACCAGCGATGATGGCTACTTTGGTCATTATTTCGTCATTATTTCAATTTCTACTTGGCTGGCACCTTTCATTATTTCGTAGAATTTTGACACCGACTGTGGCTGGTACGGTGATTATGCTGATTCCAGTGACCGTGATGCCCATCATTTTTGACATGTTGTCTCAAGTTCCGGAAGGCGCCCCAGAAAATTCAGCTCCTATCTCAGCGCTTGTTACTGCCTTGGTTATTGGTTTTATCGCATTAAAAGCCAAAGGTATGCTACGACTCTGGGCTCCGGTAATTGGAATTGTGGTCGGATCATTTGTAGCCATCTACTACGGTATCTACGATTTTTCAACTTTCAAATCAGCTTCCTGGTTTGGGTTGCCGGAAGGTGGTTGGCCTGGATTTGATTTGAGTTTTGGCCCGGTGTTTTGGAGTCTGCTACCCGCATTTATTTTTGTTACGCTTGTCGGTGCAATTGAGACGGTTGGTGATGGTGTCGCTATTCAGCGGGTCTCGTGGCGACGAGCGCGTGCCACTGATTTTCGCGCAGTGCAGGGGGCGGTGAATGCTGATGGTTTGGGCAACTTTCTTTCTGGATTAATAGGAACAGTACCAAACACAACCTATTCGACAAGTGTGTCCGTTACTGCACTGACTGGTGTTGCTGCACGTGGAATTGGTGTTGCGCTTGGTGGTGTCTTTATCGTCCTGGCCTTTTTTCCAAAAATTCTTGCGGTAATCATCGCCATTCCAGGACCGGTTGCTGCAGCCTATATGACTGTCTTACTCGGCCTTTTATTCGTCGTGGGCATGCGAGTCGTCATTCAGGATGGTGCTGACTATCGAAATAGTTTAATTGTTGGAATTGCCTTTTGGGTTGGTGTCGGATTTCAAAATGGGTTGATTTTTCCCGAGATTGCGGGTGATTTTGCAGGAGGAATTCTGGAAAATGGGATGACTGCCGGTGGATTAACAGCTATTATTCTTTCACTGTTTGTGGAATTCACAAACCCACGTCGACATCGGTTGTCGGTACCATTTGATATGAATTCACTGCCCGAGATTCGGAACTTCCTGGATAACTTTGCTTCCAGATTTCGTTGGGATGAAGTAGTAAAAGACAGGCTTACCGCAGTTGCTGAGGAAGCTTTGCTCACGCTGGAGCATCAGACGGAAGATGTGAACGCTAAATTGAGCGAAAGACACTTGTTGCTGACTGTTCAAAGGGAAGGGGATAGGGCTGTCATGGAAGTAATTTCTGCGCCTTCAAAGGAAAACATAGAAGACCGTATTGCGTTGGTAGGTGGCTATACAGACGAGGCAACCGATTCGAGAGAGGTCTCTTTACGAATACTGCGTCACTACGCATCTTCTGTTCATCATCAGCAGTATCACGACACCGATGTCATTACGATTTCAGTCGATGTTGCTTCTATCTCAAAGTAGTCGTTGTTCATTCGCGATATCAATAGGTACACTGATAAACATCTTTGTCTATCAACAATACTAGAGTTACTTTTCGCTGTGGAATATTGTGATGCTGGGATTCAGAACAGACTGGTGTAACTTGAACTCGAATTCCAATGTGTTGCGAATTACCTCGTTGAGTTTTGTCTGAAAGGTAGGCTATCAATCCTGTATGACAAAAGCACTGATGGAAGATTTTGGATGATGGCTGCAAGCAACCGAAATTTGGTTGCAATAGCATCATTTGTTAGCATTGACAGCGCTTGATTTGAGCGAACCCAAACGGTCGTGATTCGATATCAGAGGTTCACTCTGGTTTGACCCCCGCTGGTGTACCGAAATTACAAAGTGCACGGTGTCAAATAAATCAAAAACTTTCCATTGACTGTAGTATCTTATTTTGTTCAATTCTGCCATGTAGTTGACCAGTAGTGATTGCAAACAATATAAACTGTGAGAATTTCAAGTGAGTTCGTCTGAGCCTCTAGAATTTTTTGATGTTGTCGATTCAGAAGATCGTGTGATTGGATGCGAATCGCGGGCTGAAGTTCATCGGAAAAATCTCTTGCATCGTTCAGTTCATGCAATTGTTCAGAATGATGCGGGGTATGTGTTCTTGCAGTTACGCTCTGAGTGGCGGGACAATAATCCGAATTTGTGGGATTCATCAGTTGCAGGGCATCTGCAGACTGGTGAATGTTATGATCACGCAATGGTTCGTGAAACTGAGGAGGAAATCGGAATCAGACTTGATTCACCTCCAGAACGGCTTTTTAAGTTGAAGGCCAGTGAAGTTACTGACTACGAATTCTGCTGGATATACAGAATCATTCACAATGGCCCTTTCACAATTGATCTTCACGAAGCACAGGAGGGTAGATGGTTTTCACCGGAAGAGTTGGATCATTGGATTGAAACAACGCCATTTGAACTGACTAGTGCATTCAGACTGATCTGGCAAAATTACAAGGAACATGAAGAAAAAAATCAATAAGCCACTCATTGGGGTAACTAGCTATCACAGAAACGATGATGATCGTTTCACTTTACCAGTCAACTATTTGGATGCAGTAGAACGCGCCGACGGGATTCCAGTGATCATTGCTCCCACTACGGAGAATATTCAGGAACAGTTGGATCGTCTAGATGGTGTTGTGCTAACTGGTGGTGCGGACATCGACCCAAGCCACTACGATGGCGAGCACAATGAGTCGGTCTATGGTGTCAACAAGGAACGGGATTACTACGAATTGGAGTTAACTCGAAAGGCGATGCAGAAAAAAATCCCAACTTTGGCAATTTGCCGAGGTTTGCAAGTACTGAATGTTGCATTGGGTGGCACGCTAGTTGAGCATATTCCAGATGAATATGACGATTCAATTATTCATCGTGGCGAGAATTACAACAAAGTTGAACATCTCGTCTCGCTTAACGTGAATTCACAGTTGGCTGAACTGCTCGGACACACTGAATTTGTTTGCGCTTCGTATCACCACCAGTCAGTGCGCAGAGTTGCTCCTGGATTTCGAGTCGTTGGAATCTCGGATGATGGGGTGATTGAAGCGATCGAATCCGTTGACCACCCCCATGTCATAGCAGTGCAATGGCACCCCGAGCAATCGGCGAGTTCAGACCCCATTCAGCAGCAGCTATTCAATGTATTTGTTGATTGGGCGCGAGGAGAGACAGACGCTCCTAGGCAGTTAGAATCTGTCAAAATTGTGGACTAGCAGTCAGATTTTCAGGTTTCTGTCCCAGTGAAACTGGGAACACTAAATTGTTTTCTGTCTGATTCAGCAAAGGCTCTTTCTACTTCCTGAGCAATAATGCTGATGCCATCTCGCACCATCTCCTTACTCCTGGAATAACTGATTCGAATGCATTCATATCGGTGCTGCCAATGTCCACTTAAACCAGGAAAGAAATGCCTACCGGGTACAACATAGACATTCCGCCGTTTGAGTCTGGCGTACAACTCTTCGTCAGAAATCGGTAACCCCGGAAACCATAACCAGACGAAAAATGCCCCTTCCGGATTATGGAGCATGTAGGGAATACCTTTCATGTACTGATGAATCGCTTCGGTGACACTTTCCATGAGATCTTTGTAATGCGGACGAATGATTTCGTTGCTCAGTTTAAAAATGTCGCCGTTTTTGACTGACTCTAAAGTCAAAACGGACCCAAAATTTCCACTGGCCAATGTCATTATTGCATTGGCACAGGTAAAGAGATCAATCACATCTTCCCGCGCGATGATGATGCCAGTGCGCGTACCGGGTAAACCGAGTTTGGAAAGACTCAAACACAGAATAATGTTTGGATTCCACTCGACTGTTGCTTCCGTGTAAACAATATTGGGGAATGGCAATCCATAGGCGCCATCAATAATCAGTGGAATGTCGTGTGTGCTTGCCAACGACATCAGTTGTTGTACTTCGTTGTCGGAAATCATATTTCCGGTTGGATTGGTTGGGCGCGAAAAACAGATGGCACTGATATCGTCTGTGACTTCAATCTGATTGAAATCAACTTCATATTTGAAAGTTACTGAGGAAGTTTCGACAACCTTTGGCCGCAATGATCTAAAGCGAGGTGCTTTTTCATCAGCTTCGCTGTAGCCAATGTACTCAGGTGCCATAGGCAGCAGAATTTGTTTGGTCTGATTATCAGAGTAGTCGCCGGACAGTAAACGAAACAGAATAGTAAATGCCATCTGGCTTCCATTGGCAACGGCAATATTGTTTGGTCCAATGTCCCAGCCATAGGTTCTTTGCAGCAAATCCGCAAGGGCTTCCGAGAATTGGTAGAGACCCTGTGGTCCTGCATAATCTCCAACCAGTCTTTCAAACTTGTTCGAAGTCTGAAGAATGCTGGTCATACGTGCACGAAAATAAGCCTCAACCTCAGGGATATGACTAGGATTGCCGCCACCCAGCATATAAAGAGGGCGGCCTTCCTCTTCAGAGGCATTGCCGAGGTCTTTCATTAGACTGATAATGCCGTCTTCGCGATATATGCGATCGGCCCAAGTAGAAAATTCCATGTTTTACTAAAAAAGAGTTAAGGAGTTGATTCAGGAACGACTATCAGCGTTTTGCAGTGAAACGAGATCTGCCAGGATATTGATTGCTTCATCAAGAAAAATGTCCCCAATGCGATCGGATGGATAGGCATCGTCGCTAACGGAGTCGACAGGTTCAAGCCCAAAAAGCGAACGTACTTCATTTAAAAGTCCGAGTTGTTCATCCTGATCGCTATCAAGAGAATTCTTACGTAAATTTTCATTCAGACTGACAATCGTAGGTGTTTCGCGGTGAAACGCCAGTCGGTCCTGTTCCACGATGATCTTCATCAACGGATTGAGTTCCATGCGGATTCGGTTCAATTCCCTAATCTCTGGAATCTTGTTCTGTATCTCGATTTTTTTGTGCCAGTGTTTGGTGTGTCTCGTTGGCTTAATAGCAGATTCCGGTAGTGCGTTTTCGAATGAACGTTCACCTGAATTTGCTATGAATTCGTTGGTCGGGAATAGAACGTCTGGGATGACACCGAGATGCTGGGTACTGATACCATTTACCCGAAAGAATTGTGCGGTTGATAGTTTGAGTGCTCCCAAGTCAACATTTTTCTCTTTCGCCAACTGACCAAGAGGCCAGATGTTTTGCAGTGAGCCTTTTCCGAATGTCGTTTCACCAACAACGATTGCACGGCCATAATCCTGCATTGCTGCTGAAAATATTTCAGAGGCTGAAGCACTATGACGATCGACTAGTACCACAAGCGGGCCGTCGTAAACGGTTTGTCCGTCACTATCCGCATGGATTCGAAGTTCTTTCTGTGAATTTTCAACTTGTACCACTGGTCCTGATGGAATAAACATACTGGTTAGCTCAACCGCTTCATTCAGCGCACCACCACCATTGCCGCGCAGGTCCACTACCAATCCATCAATCTGTTGTTCTTCGAATTCAATCAAAAATTCTTTAACATCATCAGCCGAAGATGTGGTGACCAAATCACTGTCATCCGTCTCTAGGAAACTCGAATAGAACGACGGTAGTTGAATAACGCCTAGTTGGAAAATATCTCCATCAGAATCAATTTCGACAGTCGATTTCTTCGCCATCTGTTCTTCAAGTTTTACTGTCTGCCGAACTAGTACAACATGGTCCGCGGGTGTACCTCTAGGCGCGTCTTTACGTAACACTTTTAGATTAACCGTCGTACCCTTGGGCCCCCGAATCAGGTCAACAACATCCTCGATTCGCCAACCAACGATATCCTGAAATTCCTCGTCGCCTCCATTTGAAACCCCTACGATTCGATCACCAATATGAAGGCGTTTGCTCAAATGAGCAGGTCCACCCGTAATGACACCCTGAACGACTGTGTATTCATTCTCCGTCCTCAGCATTGCTCCGATTCCTTCGATTTGTTGAGAGATGCTAATGCGAAGATTACTGGAACTATGAGGTGAAAAGAACTGAGAATGCGGGTCCAGTTCTTTAAGGTATGAATTGAGAAATATTTCAATCACATCAAAGGCATTAGACATAGCGACTGAGTTTCGGATACGGTCGTATCGCGAGGCCATCGTTTCTTTGATTCGGGTCTCATCTTCACCGTTGAGCCTGAGGGTCAGTATGCTTTCCTTGATCAGACTGTCCCAGAGTGCGTTCTGTTCTACCTCGCTGACTGGCCAATCTGAGTCAGACCGGTTAATCTGAATATCTTCATTGAGTTCAAAATCAAATGGATAGTCAATTTTTGAGATCGCGTAGTCGGCTCTTTCATTAACGCGTTGCTGATAGACGCTAAAGATTGAAAAAATTTCGTCAAGTTTGCCCCTTTTTAAAAAATTGTCGAAATAGAATCGGTTGGATTCAAAATCTCTGACATCTGATGCTAAAAAGTACACTCTTTGAGGATCCAGAGATTCCAAAAACTCAAAAAGTATCTGTTCAGAAAATTCGTTGGTAAGCTCTTTTTTTCGATAGTGATATTTGTTCGCCAACCTGGCAGTTGCAGCGACTACTGCCTCGTGATATTCACCAAAGCCGAGCAGGTTATCGTGTTTGACATCAGCGACGGACTGCGTTTCGTGTTGTTGAAATAAGACTGTGTAGGACAAGTATCCTACAAGCAGGCCTGCGATCAGCAATCTGCCTACCCATCTGTTTGGTCGAATGAGCTTGAATTTCTTGTGTTTAATCATCACTGACACTGTGAAAATTATCAATGTAGTCCGCGGCAATTTGACTCACGCGATATAGCTCCTGATCGCGTATTCCGATCGACTCCAGTATGTCCAGAGTGGACAGTACATACTCAATATTGGGACCGCGTTGTCCCCTGGCGTGAGCAACAATATCCGCCTTTTTTTGTGGGGTCAGATTATTGACGTAAGCAACGTGATGACGTTTAACCACAAATGTCAATGCAGGCACCCGACGACCATCAAATAAAGAAATTTTTCGAATTGAGGGGTTGTAGATGTCGTTCAGCAGCTCCCGGTCTTGCAGGTAATCAGCGACCTCGCGTTGATTTTCCGGTGCAATCGAATAACCCATTCCCGCACAGGACCCGCCGCGATCAAGTCCGAAAACCAATCCGGGTTGTTCGCGGGTGCCGCGGTAACGAATTGACCTGATGCAAAGGGAGCGATGAAGTCCAAAAATTCTTGCTCGCGTACTCTCAAGGTATGGAAAACCGGGATTCCACATCAGTGAACCGTACCCAAAAACCCACAGGTTTTCGCGCGGCAAGTTAAACTTCTCATAAATTGACTGGTCAGTTGACACTGATGGTACCTGAAATACTTCGCTCGTACAGGTCTTCAAATCCCTCCTGGGTCATCTGCACTGGATTGGTTGCGGTGGAAGGATCAATCATGGCCATCTCGGAAAATTTATTGACGTGCGTGTTATCTACGCCTAAGTCACTCAAGGTATGAGGAATACCGATGCGCTTGCGTAAATCAAGAACCCAGTGAATGACTGCATCAGGAGACGAATTCGGTAAATCAAGATATCTCGCCAGTGCAGATAGACGAGCTTCAATGGACTGGCAATTGAATTCAAGTACGTACGGCATGACGACAGCATTGGTTGTACCATGATGGGTTCCTAATACTGAACCGCAGGGATGACTGAGACTGTGCATCGCACCCAGACCTTTTTGAAATGCTGTTGCCCCCATTGAAGATGCTACCTGCATTTGTGCTCTCGCTTCAAGGTTGCTTCCATCCTGGCATGCCGGTTCAAGCCAGTCGCGGACTAGCCGCATTCCTTCGAGCGCAATTCCCTGTGCCAGCGGGTGATATACGGGACTGCAGTAGGCTTCCAGATTGTGAGACAAAGCATCCATACCGACACCTGCGGTTAATTTTGCTGGCAGACCTACTGTCACCTCCGGGTCAAGAATGACACACACGGGGAGCATTTTCGGGTGAAATATAATTTTTTTTGTTTGGTCCGATTCATCGGTGATCACTGAGGCGCGTCCGACTTCGGAACCGGTTCCTGAGGTTGTAGGTATCGCAATTACCGGTGCAATTGTATCGGCATTTGCACGTGTGTACCAGTCTGCTCGATCTTCAAAGTCCCAAATGGGTCTGGTTTGCCCAACCATCAGTGCGATGGCCTTTGCGACATCCAATGCGCTTCCACCACCCAATGCAATCACACCATCGTGAGAACTAGCCCGATAGGCTGCGACACCTTCGTTAACATTCGCTTCTATCGGGTTAGCTTGTAGATTTGAAAATAGTGTGCAGTTTTCGAGATGTTCCCGACAGTGAGTGAGGATTTGATCGACCATCGGTAGCGATACCAGGCCCGGGTCGGTTACCAGTAGCGGATTCTTGATGCCAAACTCCTGACAGGTAGTGGAAATTTCAGAAATTCGGCCAGCTCCGAACCGCATTGCAGTCGGATAGTGCCAGTTGTTCGTAGAGGAATCAGTTCGATAGGTCATCACTCAAAAAATACCAAAGTTAGGGACTGATCAGTTTAAAAGAAATAAATTTAATGAAGCCGGTTCGGCAGAATAGGTGAATACAATTCATCTGGTATCCGCATCATTCTGTTCGGTACAATGCTTGCTCCTAAATGTTTACGCAATTGATGTTTCTCCGTCTTCTACACTAGGTACCAACTCCTCATAGTGTTCTCGGTTGCCTTCTATACAAGATACGATGAACTCAGTTTAGTCAATTAGAAATAAAAATCCCCAAATTACATTCCAATCGATTGATTTTAAGCAATATTCAATCAAAACGGCGCGCCAGGTTTAACCTGATTTGATTTTACAGGGGCCAGAGCAATTAATATATATAGCAAACCTTTGCATTTCTTGACTCATTTGAGAAAAAGGTACAGTTGGTTGGCTGGGGTAGGAGAAGGATTTTGCTTGATTCATTTCTGTAAAATTGCGATAGTGACTTATTGCCGTAATTCGAAAAATAGATGTCATCCGCACACATTCACATAGATCCAGTTGGTGGTATAGCCGGAGATATGTTTGTCTCAGCAATGCTGGATCTTTATCCGGAGCACAAAGAAGGCATGCTCGAAAATCTGCGTTGTATTTCAGCTCTGGATGATATAGATGTTGAGATTACACCGCACGATGATTCCGTATTAACTGGCAAGCGTTTCAGCGTTTCCGGACCAGATTTGGGGCATCATCATGCTCATTATCCGAGTTTACTCAAAGAAATTACTGATTCTTCAATGACTCGGCAAACCAAAGATATTGCCAGTCGAATTCTTCTATATCTTGCGGAAGCGGAAGCGGCAGTTCACGGTGTGGAGTTGGATCAGGTGATGTTGCATGAAGTGGGTTCACCTGATTCGTTGACTGATATCGTCTGTGCCGCATACTTGATCAACGTCGTAGAAGTTTCAACCTGGTCCTGTACTTCACTTCCAGCTGGCAATGGTAGAGTGAAATCTGCACATGGTGAACTGCCGTTGCCCGCTCCAGCAGTAGTTGAATTGCTCAAGGGTTATCCAGTTCACAATGATGGTCGGGGCGGTGAACGAGTCACCCCAACTGGAGCTGCTATTCTTCGAAGTCTGAGTCCCCAATTTAACACCAAGCGCAGTCCAATGAAATTGATTGGCAGTGGTCATGGATTCGGAAGTGCAACCTTTCAAGGAATAAGTAATGTCTTGAGACTGACTGCATTTGAAGCTCAAAATAAGTCTACACAATATGAAAAAATCGCGGTTTTGGAGTTTGAAGTCGATGATCAATCTCCGGAGGAATTAAGCATTGGACTTGATCGGGTGCGAAACTCTAAGGGAGTCGTGGATGTCATTCAAGTTCCAGCAATGGGCAAGAAGAATCGCCTGACAGTGCATGTTCAGGTCCTGGCTTCTCCCGAACAAGTTGATGAAGTAGTTACCAAATGCCTGCTTGAAACATCCACCCTGGGTGTGAGGGTCAACTGCATCGATCGAATGACGTTGTGGAGAGCCGAAGTCGTTCACGAATCGGGGGATGATGTGGTGCCACTGAAAGTAGTTGAACGCCCTGATGGTCAGCACACAGCCAAAGTGGAAGCTGAGCATCTATCGACAATTGATGAATACAGGCAACGCAAGCGACTGAAACAGACTGTTGAACAGCAAGTAGAGAGAAAAACCCCACCACAGGTCTGAACAAATTTGGAAGCATTAAACAAAATGGATATTCAAAAATCTGATGATGCTGTGGAGTATCAGATAGAGCGGCTTAAATCGATTCTGACAGAAATCGGATCTTTCATCATCGCAGTTAGTGGGGGAATCGATAGTACGCTGCTAGCAGTAATTGCCGGTAGGACTTTGGGTGTCAATGCTGAGATGTTCCATGCAGTATCACCTGCCGTACCGGAACGAGCAACCCAAAGAGTACGCGAATTTTCTCACTCTGAAAACTGGAACCTTACAATCGCTAACGCTGGAGAGTTTAAAGACGAAAGATACATACTCAATCCTATCGATCGTTGTTATTTTTGTAAAACTAATCTTTATTCGTATATCGCCAGCCAATTCGAAGGACAAATTCTTTCTGGTACCAACCTTGATGATCTAAGCGATTTCCGTCCGGGACTCAAAGCGGCTAAGCAGCATGAAGTGCGACATCCTTATGTGGAAGCACTAATATCCAAGGCGGGGATTCGCAATATTGCCAACTTTCTTGGCCTAGAAAACCTTGCACAACTCCCCGCGTCGCCATGTCTTTCGAGTCGTGTGCAGACCAGCATACCAATCGATGCGGAGAGCTTGCGGGCAATCGATCGGATTGAAGTAGCAGTTCAGGAGCGGTTGAAAGCCAAAGTTGTCCGCTGTCGAATCCGCGAGCGAGCCATCGAAATCGAACTTGATTCTGATGCTTTGGTTCGGCTGGAGTCAGACAGCCGGGCAGACATTGTAGAGGTGGTTCAAAGCCAACTTTCAAGCCACACTAATGTTTCCACCATTTCGTTTGCTCCTTACCAGATGGGCAGTGCCTTTGTTGCTATGCCAGGCTGATGTTGGTTCCAGAATTCAAACCGGACACCGATCGTTGGCAAAGAATTGGTATTGAAGAAGCCGTATTCTGCTATAGCAAAACAGTGGCACAGATTGAATCAATTGTGATTGATGCCAAAGAAAACCAGCGTAATCTGTTTTTAACCCGTATGTCAAATTCAAAGTATTCTGAACTTGAGGGAACTATCCAATCATTAATCGATTATGAAGCCGTTGCTGGCACGGGAATAATTGGCGACAGGCCTGTGCTTGAGGGGTTGCACGATGTGGCTATTGTAACTGCGGGAACCTCAGATCTCCCGGCTGCAAGGGAGGCTGAAAGAACGCTTCAGTACCATGGCTTCGGATCTAATTCGTTTTATGATGTCGGAGTCGCAGGCTTATGGCGAATACTGAAGGTTGAACAAGAATTACGTCAATTTTCGGTCGTCATTGTTGTTGCTGGTATGGACGCAGCACTTGCTTCGGTTGTTGGAGGACTGATTCCATCGGTAATTGTTGCAGTTCCGACCTCAGTCGGGTACGGGGTGGCTGAAGGAGGTCGGTCTGCGCTGGAATCGGTTCTTTCAAGTTGTGCACCAGGGGTTGCTACGGTCAATATCGACAATGGTTATGGTGCTGCGTGTGCGGCCATTCGCGTACTTAGTGCTTGCTATAAAGCCAAATGATTCATTGAAGTGAATTGCCAAATAGTCTCACTTTACAAATTAAAAAGCGAAAAGTGTAGACTATTTCCCATTGACCTCTTAACGTTAAAAACTCTGAAATTCTCGTCGGCGACACGGAATCCTTGGATTTAGTAATCTCAGCGGTGATTTAAAACCATTTCGAATCGGGCGAATCTGAAGCTAAGGGACGGGTGCAATAATTTGTAGTTGTAATGAAATACAAGAATTCGGTGGCATAAATTCCTCAAGAATTTGTGTGACCCCAGTCAGTTCCGTATATTTTGTTAGTGAAATTCTTCAGCCTACTAAGGGGAAGGGTTAACGATCCGTCCTGCAGTCATCTGGCATACTTGTGCAATTAACGAAATTTAATCTTACACCTGTAATCAGAAACTCTGGAGGAAAAGCTTTTCAGTTGTTAGGTAAGATTCTAAGTTCATTCGCCATCAATTGTTTTAGCCTTTAAGTGAATATCCATGGTTGCTGTTCAAGCTGATTTTGGAGCCAAAAAAAAATTGGTCGATCTTCCGGATCACTCAACGGTCATAGAATTTCAAAATCCGAAGTTTCTGGATGATCCCAGTGCAGAGGTCATCAGTGCTTTGCAAGCACCGATTTCCAGCCCACCTCTCGCTGAATTGATCCGACCAGGTATGACCGTCGCGATCGGTTTTGACGATCCAACCCGACCACCGCTACCTTGGCAGACCATCATGCCTAAGGTGATTGATGTACTGACAAATGGCGGTGTCAAGGACAAGGATATATCTCTCATTTGTGCAAACGGTGCGCATCGAAAGTGGTTTCCAGACGAGTTGAAGCGCTTCCTGGGTGATGATCTGTTTGATCGTTTCTGGCCAATCGGCCAGGTAATCAATCATGACTGCCAAAATCCCGACGGTTTGAGTTTTTTGGGTACTACAGAAAGGGGCGGTTACGTCGAACACAATCGACGCTTTGTTGAAGCCGATTTATCGATTTACGTTGGCACTGTTTCTGCGACTTATGTTGGTGGGTATTCGGGTACTGGCGCAGTAACGGGTCTTGCATCAGCCGATAGTTTAGCATCACATCATGCCCATCGGTTCTGGCATCATCCAGAGTCTACGACGGGTGATCACCGTACCATGATGTATCGGGGAATGAAGGCCGAAGTGCATGATTACATGGAAAAAGCGATGGGTAAGCGCATCTTTTACGTCAATTCAGTTGTAGGGGTGGGTGGACAGATGGCTGGTGTGTTCGCAGGCTACTCACCAGAAGTTGAAGCACCTTGCTGGGATCTCGCTGACACGTTCAGTATTTATCCGTCACCTCAGGCAGACGTGATGATGATTGGCCTTAGCAACTGGTTCGCATACGGAGAGGCGGACAACACCCTGATTGCTGCAATAGGATGTCTGAATCCAGCGCGAATTTGGTTGAATCGTCCAGTCCTGAGGGAAGGGGGTGTTGTGATCGGACTTAACCCATCCGCAGGTGAAATTGATTCAACCATGTATCCGTCCTATCAGGAAGTCATCGATTTATACGATCGACATCATGACATCAGTGATCTGGCTGAACATGAACTCGAAATCAGTTCTCGGCCTGACTATCTGGATCTGTATGAAAACGGCAATTCCTACCATCCCAGGCACCCATTCTGGCTGATGTATATAGGCCACTATTCACTACAGCGCGCAGCAGCGGTAATCATGGCTGGGACTAAAAATCCTGGAGCGTTCAGAAAACTGGGAATCACACCTTGTCGAGATTTTGATCACGCGTGGCAGACTGCCACGAAAATTGTAGGTCAATCACCGACGACGGTTGCAGCGCCAACTTTTTGGACCCGGCGGCAGTTTAAGTTTGATGTGGCGGATGTTTGATTGAGGGACTTACAAGTTCCTTCATTGAACTTGATTTTCAGAAATTAACCGACTGATTGAACAGTTCGGTTGCGGGTGAAAATAACCCAACTGCACACCACAAATAATGAAACCAATAGAAAAATCAATTCAAAATGCCGGTCGTTAATCAGGTATGAGAATCCGACTGCGGTGACCACTAAAAATCCCCATCGCTCAGTCCAGGTAAGGTCGCGAAGAAAGTAGCCGTAGCAAACTACCGATGAAGTCCACTGCAACAATAGTATTAACAGCACCGGTGGGATCACATTCCATGTAACATTCGGGAATGACAGCAGTTCCGGGTGATAAACAAATCCGTACGGGATGATGAAAGTTGTCAACATCAACTTCATACCATCAATGGCTGTACCTAGAAATGTACCACCAGACAACTTTGCGGCTGCCAGCGCGCTGACCGCTACAGGTGGTGTTAACGTCGAAAAAACTGCAAAGTAAAAGACAAAAAAGTGTGCGAGGATGGCTTCGATCCCGCCTTGCTGCAAAAATGGTACAAGGGTTAACGAGACAACAACATACGCCACTGGTGTTGGCAAACCCATCCCCAGGAACAAGGACACGACCATCGTTCCCAGTAACAACAGAAACTTGCTATCCGGCAACACATGAACGAGCACGATAGCCAGACGATTAGAAAGATTTGTCGTCAGAAATGTCTGCGCCAGAGGTCCGATGGCAACCAATAGCAGCGAGAGCAGTGTAACGATGACCAGACCATCAATGTAGGCACCATACAGTTCCTTTATTTTGGGGCGATAACGTCCCTGAAGGGGACAAAGACCTACTGCAAGAGCGATGCCTACGACACCCGCAATAGCTGGAGAGTAATAGCCAACCAGTAGAATAATCACTGCCCCGAATGAGATCAGGAATGTCGGCAGCATTCTCCAGATCGCCTGATAGTCAACATCTTCTGTCATTTTTGCAAGCTTTTCGTGTTTAGCGCAGACAATAACGCCGCATGTTGCACCACTCAAGAAAAGCAGGGCAGGGATCAGTGCTGCCAGAGCCACTTCAATGTATGGAACATTGAGAAAAAGCGCGATGATAAATCCCGCGAGACCAAGAATTGGCGGCATAATTTGTCCAGATGTTGAAGCAACTGCTTCGATTGCACCCGCCATGTCTTTGCGATAGCCATGATTTTTCATCATCGGGATGGTCAGCCGTCCCGTCAGGACAACATTGGAAACTGCCTGCCCCATTACTGAAGCAACAATTCCGCTTCCAATGATTGCGGGGAAAGCTGCACCGCCTCGAACGCGTCGCCCTGTAACCTTACCGATCTCAATCACCATCTTAAGCATACCAACGCCCAACAAAATCGCGGCAAATATGACCAAAAAGTAGAGTTTATCGGCTGCAAGCCTAGCCAGCCAGAAAATACCTTCACTAACACCCAATCCCAAATAGTGAATAACAAAACCCACATCGTATTCCGGCAATCTCAGAATTGGATAGGGCACCAGGTGGCCAAAGAAAAAATAGCAGATGATAATGACAATCAACGAGGTCAGCAGCCATCCCCAGTGCAGGAAATTGAGCAGCATGATTCCAATGATGAAAAGAATGCCGATCGTGATGTCAAAGTTATCAAAAAAGGGGTGAACCGAGTCCAGTCGGATTGCGTGGATTCGCACGTAGGCTGAGCAGCCAACCGCGAGAACCGTGCCCACAATCGCAATCCCGAGGCGCGTCTTCCAATAGCTACGTAATGTGCCACTCACATAATCGTCCAGCAGTTCTTTGAAAGCATGAAGAGATGACATGCACATGACGAAGAAAACAAAAGTCGCATAGTAGACTTTTGAATTACTGATAAACCCGAATACGGAAACAGCGATGTAAAGCGTGAGAATTGTTCCCAGTGCAATAAATGAATTTTCCACAACGCTGCGAATTCGTGGGGCAGTGAACATAGGCGTAGTGCGTACTAGTCAGGGATGAAAAAAGAAATGTCACACCGGCTGAAATCTAAACGAAATTCAGCCGGTGTGTAGTGGCAACTAGACGTTAGGCAATTACGATTCCGGATAGGTTACCGGAACAAAATTAAGCCGTTTGTCCCAAATTCCCAAATCCTTGTAGGCGCGGATTGCGCCTGGATGTGTGTTTTCCTCCGACAGTCCATCGACCATCATATCTTCCGTCAACACCTTCCACAATGCATTCAATTCACGCATTTCGTCGAGGTGTTTATGAGTTGCTGTGACATAGTCGTAAGCCAGCTGTTCCGGAAATTCTGGATGGACTGCTTTATATCCACGGTTGAATCCCGCAAGAAAGTCCTGATCCTGGTGCGGCAGTGTGCCGGCTTTGATGGTCATGCCAAGCCAGGTCGTTCCAAATTTCTCATTCATCTTGTCAATGGCCCATTGGTCCATTGGAATGTAGTACAGTTTCTTACCCGAAGCCTCCAGTTTTCGGAGAGGGCCGCTCGGAAGGTGATAGGACTGTGACGGATCCGTTCCATACCCGGTTACGCAAACATCAGTTGTGCCATCGATCAGCTGCTGAGTCAGTCCGCCAGGATTCAAGCGACGAATATCTGTATTGGAACTGTCAATTCCATACGCATGCTTCAGAAATAGAGCCGGGAATACTCCCCAGTCGCTTTGGCCAAGCAGCCCGATCGAGACTCGCTTACCCCTCATGTCGGGAATGGTTTTGATGTTGGGGTCGGTTGTTACAAAGAATTTGCCCTGCGACCAGTAGGCCTCACCGTGCAGCAACTGAAACTTGATCGGAATTGGATCAGGCAGATATTCCTTAAGATCATCTGAGCCACCTTGCAGAGCTAACTGGATGATGGCATCTTCAGTACCGAACACGGAGTGTTTCCAACGCCGCTGCTCAGTCATGACCCGAACGTTGTACATGTAGCCCGGAGTTTCTTGAGCTGCGATGAACAAGCTGCCACCACTACGAGCTACCACATTTCCGAAGATTGTGTTGCCTTCCATCACACCACATCCGTACGGACAGGTCAGAATCGACACAATATCTTGGGCTTTGGTTACAGGCACAGCCAAAAAGCTTGAAGCAAGCAACGACAATGCCAAAGTGCCTTTGAATAGTGTTTTCATATCATTTCCTCCATTTATTGTGAATAAAAAATATGAAATAGAAAATGATCCGGGATAAAAGATAAAGTTTCAGATATTTTTCACCCCGGCGTGTAAATTGAATTCATATCATTGTCTAATCAAAAATAACGGTTGATCAAATTCAACCAGACATCCGTCCTCAGCAAAAATTGAAACAACTTCACCATCCGTGGTTGATTCAATGGTTGTATAGAGCTTCATCACCTCGATCAAACACACTGCGTCACCCTTCGATACGGTGGAGCCGACCTCCACAAAGGGGAGTTCGTCGGGACTGGGTTTGCGATAGAAAGTCCCTACCATTGGTGCGCGCACAATTTCGTGTCCTGAAGGAGCCAGGGGTTCAGCCTGAGGTGGTTTGCTAGTTTCAGCCGGAGCAGAGTGGGAATCTGATTGAGTTGCTTGCGGGCGTTCAGAAACTGATGAAATCTCTGAAATGGGTTGAGCGTGAGATGCAGGGGTGCCCCGTTTACTAACCGACAGGCGCAAACCTTCAACTTCAATATTAATCTCGTCAGCGCTTGAATCATCAATCGCCTTGAGAATTTCTGCTATATGGCGAAAACTGAGAGTCAAAGTCATACTCCGAACTTAGTTAGAGATTCCTAACATTCATCTGTTAGATAATACTCCGAATTATCCGCTGTACCAAAGAAAATATATTGTGAGTATATGGTCTGCCACAGAATTGTTGAACAATTTGTGTTGTAGTTCAATAAACTGCCGACGGGTAAATTCTTCCAATTAACGAAGGGACAGCTTGCATTGAAACGGGTGTTGATTGCCAATCGTGGAGAAATTGCGCTACGCGTTGTACAGGCCGCGCGTAAGATGGGAATTGAAAGTGTAGCGGTCTATACCGATGCCGATGCCAGATCTTTGCACGTATTGCAAGCAGACCGCACAGTGCGAATTGGTCCCAATGCGCCTTCGCACAGCTACCTCAATCAGATAGCCATCGTGCATGTCGCTCAAGCACAGGACTGTGATGCCATTCATCCCGGGTATGGGTTTCTTTCCGAGAACCCCGAATTTGCAGCTTTGTGTGAGACGGAGGGCATTCAATTTATCGGACCGTCATCAGATACGATTCAGCGAATGGGGAACAAAGTTCAAGCCCGTACTGAAGCGATGCGAGCGGGAGTCGATGTTGTACCAGGTTCTTCTCAATCCTGTAGTGATATTCAGGAAGCGAAGATGGAAGCAGCACGCATCGGCTTTCCAGTCCTCATCAAAGCGCGAGGTGGAGGTGGCGGCCGAGGTATGCGAGTGGTCGAAGATGAGTCTGTATTCACAGCTGAATATAAACAGGCAAGCGCTGAAGCTGAATCAGCATTTGGTGATCCCACAATTTACCTGGAACGGTACTTAGACAAAATCAGGCATATTGAAGTTCAGATACTAGGGGATGCAGACGGCAAAGTTATCGTGCTTGGAGAACGGGACTGTACGATCCAACGCCGCCATCAGAAACTTGTCGAAGAAGCGCCGTGCCCTGTCATCGATAATGATGTACGCAGCCGACTTCACAATTGTGCCGTCCAATTGGGCGAGTCCATTGGCTATCGGGGGGCTGGCACGGTCGAATTTGTGCTGACTCAGGACCAGAAACAGTTTTATTTCATTGAAATGAATACCCGAATTCAGGTTGAGCATCCGGTAACTGAACAATTGTTCGGAATTGATTTGATTGAAGCTCAACTAAGAGTTGCTTGTGGTGAAAGTGTGGATGAGGTTGTGAAGTCTCCATCGAGTACCGGACATGCCATAGAGTTTCGAATTAATGCAGAACACTGGCAGAACGGGTTCATGCCGTCTCCTGGCAAAATTCAAGGTTGGAAGTTGCCGGCCGGCTCCGGTATCCGGGTAGATACACACTGCTACGAAACATTTTCCATTAGTCCGTACTATGATTCCATGATTGCGAAGCTCATTGTTCACGGGCATGATCGAGACCATGCACTCAGGCGTGCAGAGTCTGCGATAAAGGATTTTGAAATTACAGGGATTGAAACAACGCTAGGGTTTCACCAGCAACTGCTGCGGAAAGATTCGTTCAGGACAGGAGACATCTATACGACCTGGGTTGAGCGAGAATTTCTGAATGGAGAGATGACATGAGCCGTTCTGTACGTATTATTGATGTAACGCTTCGAGATGCCCATCAGTGTCTTTGGGCGACCCGAATGACAACCGCGATGATGAAAGACATTGCACCGTTGTTGAACCGAGCCGGATTTGAAGCAATCGATCTTGTCGGTGGGGCAGTGTTTGATGTTTGTGTTCGATACCTGCGAGAGGACCCATGGGAGAGAATGCGAATTCTATCAAGCTGGGTTAAGGAAACGCCTCTCATTATTCACACACGTGGTCAAAGTTTGTTTACATTTGAATTTTTCGCAGATGATGTAGTAGCACTGTCAGCGGAGCGTTTTGCGGCTAACGGTATGCGCTACCATACCCCTTACGATGCAGTCAACGACATTCGTAATCTAGAGGTGGCGATCCGGTCTGCGAAGCAGGTCGGCTTGCACACAATTGGCGGGCTTGTATTCACTCACAGCCCGGTCCATACAGATGAATTTTACGCACGCAAAGCGAAAGAGTTGATCAAACTCGGTGTCGATGGCGTTTATATCAAGGATGCCAGCGGGCTGCTTCGCCCTGACCGTGCACTGACTTTAGTTCCGACCATCAAACAGGCAATTGGTGATCTGCCGCTGCAGCTTCATTCACACTGTCTTTCTGGACTCGCTCCTTACACAGCATTGCTTGCAGTTGATGGTGGGGTTGACGTGGTGCACACAGCAACATCAACTATGGCGAATGGTGCATCGCATTCTCCAACGGAACTTTTTGTGAGAAATTGCAGGCGTCGCGGCTATCAGATTGATCTGGACCTGAACCCTATTGAAGAGGCAGCAGACCGACTGGCCTATCTGGCCAAAATTGCGGATAAACCGTTGGCGGAAATTGCGCAATACGATGAGTTTCATTTTCATCACCAGATGCCAGGTGGTATGATTTCTAATCTCAAGTATCAGTTGAGCACAGTTGGGTTGGAAGATCGTCTTGAGGACATATTGGAGGAAGCTGGACATGTTCGAGCAGATTTGGGGTATCCGATTGTTGTTAGTCCATTCGCACAGTACATCATCACGCAAGCGGTATTGAATGTGATGGGGCACAACCAGGGTAAGCCACGTTATGAATCGGTGCCTGACGAGGTGCGCCTGTATGTTCGTGGTGGATACGGAGAAGTCGTAGGTGATATTGACCCGAATCTATATGACAAAATTGTACGAGGAGCCGAACCCATCACGGAAAGGCCTGGTGCACACGTACCGATGGCATTGGATAAACTGCGAAGAACGCGCGGACCGTTTGCATCTGATGACGATTTGTTGCTTGCGGCCTATTACGCCGATAAGGAATATTCCGAATTGAAGAGAGCTGGTCCGATACGTCTCGATACCGATTCAATTGGTGCAACGCCACTGACAACTTTGATTAAACAACTCGCATCACGTCCGTCAATTCGAGCATTTAGTTTGTCGAGCAACTCGGCTTGAACGAAGCCAGGAGGAATTCTGCTATGAGTGAACCTTGTATTATCACCGTCGCCATCACTGGCGCCGTTCCTCGAAAAGAAGACAACCCTGCAGTCCCTGTTATTCCCTCGGAACAAATTGAATCAACGCACGAAGCTTTTGAAGCGGGGGCATCGCTGGTGCATATACATGTTCGAAACGATGACCAGAGTCCGGGATCAGATCCAGAAAAATTTCGACAGATTCAAGAGGGTGTCAAGAAATTCTGCCCTGATATGATCATTCAGTTTTCAACTGGCGGGCGCGGAAGAGAACTTGCACAGCGTGGTGCCATGTTAGACCTCAGACCCGACATGGCCTCCCTTGCAACCGGGTCGGTTAATTTTCCGACTTCAATCTATGAAAATCCTCCCGGGTTTGTCGAGGAACTTGCGTCAACCATGCTTGAATTTGACATCAAACCGGAGGTAGAAATATTTGATGTTGCAATGCTGTACAACGCGGCGAATCTGGTCAAGAAAGGTTTGCTTGAAACTCCAGTTCATGTGCAATTTGTGCTGGGTATTCCAAATGCACTGCCAGCCAGACGAAAATTGCTTGAATTTTTGATTTCGGAATCACGAGAAGTGCTTCCTGACTCAACTTGGACAGCGGCCGGAATTGGACGGCATCAGTTTACAGTCAACCAGTGGTGTCTCGAACTCGGTGGGCACTGTAGAACGGGTCTGGAAGACAATATCAAGTATGACCGCGACAGATTGGCCAAGAACAACGCTGAGTTGGTTACAAAAATCGTTGATGTTATTGAACAATATGATCGATATCCGGCACCCCCGGAAGAAGCCAGACAACTACTGAATCTGGCGGCTTAGCAATCAAATCTAGTAGACACTGAACAGTTAGGGCAGTGGTTTAGGATTGGTAGATGGTGTGCTGACCACTGAACGATATTCATAGGGTATTGAAATATGTACGAATTATTCTATTGGACAACGCCGAATGGTCACAAGATTACGATGTTTCTTGAAGAACTAGATCTGGAATACAAAGTAGTTCCAATTAACATCGGGAAGGGTGATCAATTTGAGGCCGATTTTCTGAAAATCTCACCCAATAATCGGATCCCAGCAATGATTGACCATGAACCTCAAGAAGCGGAAGGCGACGTGTCAATATTTGAATCTGGTGCGATTTTGCTGTATCTGGCAGATAAACACAGTCAGTTCATTCCAAAGGACACAACCGGCCGGGCTAATGTTTTACAGTGGTTGTTTTGGCAAATGGCAAACCTGGGGCCAATGGGCGGGCAAAATCACCATTTCGTCACTTATCTCGACGAGCCAATTGAGTATGCAGTCAACCGCTATGTCAACGAAGTCTCGCGGCTTTACGCGGTGTTGGATCACCAGTTGAAAGATAACGAGTACCTATGTGGTGAATATTCGATTGCAGACATGGCGAGCTACCCCTGGGTGGTTCCACACAAGCGTCAATTGCAGAAGATTGAAAACTTTCCCAACCTTTGCCGCTGGTTCGAGACCGTGCGTAGGCGTCCCGCAACGGAGCGCGCTTATGAGGTTGCGAAGAGAATCAACCCCAATCCTACCCAGATGTCTGAAGAAGAGAAAAAGATTCTGTTTGGACAGGATGCGAGCACGCTTCAGAAGCTTCGAAAAGATAACTAAATCATAGCATTAAATCAATGACGTCAGGTTTAACTGCCCCACTAGAGGGCGTAACTGTAATGGATTTTACGACACTTGCCCCAGGTCCATTTGCGACCTTAATGCTCGCAAATGTGGGTGCGGATGTGATCAAGGTAGAGCGGCCTGGGATCGGTGATGAAATGCGAATCTATCGAGACGCGTTCGGTGATAGTGGCGTTACTTTTTCAATACTGAATGCCGGAAAGCGCAGCGTTACTGCGGATCTAAAGGTTGCAGAAGATCGGGATCGTATCAAGTCTATGATTCGAGAATGTGATGTAGTAGTTGAACAGTTTCGACCCGGAGTGATGGAACGGTTGGGGCTTGGATATAAAGATCTGAGTGAAACGAATAAGGGCCTGATTTACTGTTCCATAACCGGCTTCGGACAGACCGGACCGAAAGCTAAGGTGGCAGCCCACGATCTCAACTATGTAGCTGACGCAGGGATGCTGGCTCTGGGAGAATGCTCGACAGGCAAACCGTCAATTCCCCAGTTACTCGCTGCTGACCTTGCCGGTGGGTCTTATCCGGCAGTGATTAACATTTTGCTGGCTCTGCAACGGCGCGCACAAACGGGTGAGGGCGCCTACCTTGATATTTCTATGACGGATTGTCTGTTCCCACTAATGTTCTGGTGTCTGGGACTTGGCTGGGGCAGTGGAGATTGGCCACATTCGGGTCAACAGCTATTGACTGGCGGGTCGCCTCGTTACCAGGTGTATCGTACAGAGGATCATCGGTATCTCGCAGTTGCCGCATTGGAAGAACGGTTTTGGCAGGTATTTTGCGATACGATTCAGTTTGAAGCGGATGCTGAAAAGGAACGTAAGGAGCCAAAGGAGATGATTGCGAAAATCGCTCAAATTATTCAATCTAAAAGTGCTGACGAGTGGACCAGACTCTTTGAAGGTAAGGATGCCTGTTCAATCATTGCAAATACGCTGGAGGAAGCGGTTCAGGATGTTCACTATCAGGCTCGAGGTGTATTTGAAAGGCAGATTGAAACTGAATCGGGTGAGTTGATCAGTGCACTTCCGCTACCGATTGTTTCGGAGTTGCTAGATAAAGGCGCATCACCGAAAAAGGTACCTAGACTAGGCGAGCACAACTGAATAATCTGACGACAAGATACAGGAAAACTTAACGAAAAACCTGTAGATGACAATTTTGGAGTTTCCGATATATGCAAACATTTGGTTCCATTGGTATTGTTGGTGCCGGGTTGATCGGGTCAGGCTGGGCTGCCCGCTGTCTGGCACGAAATATAGATGTATTTGCCTATGATCCTTCTCCGAGTGGAGAAAGTGTCATTCGTTCGCACATTGATAACGCATGGCATGCACTGGAAAAGCTTGGATTTAACCGGAATAAAGCTGGCAAGTTCACCTATGTCAACAATCTGGAAGAACTTTGCAGGAATGCGGAGTTTATTCAGGAAAGTGCACCTGACTCGCTTGAGATCAAGGCCAGGCTTCACCGGCAGATTGATCAAATTACACCATCAGATGTGATTGTCGCTTCAAGTTCCTCTGGACTTTTACCGACTGATATTCAGGCAGGGACCAACCATCCAGAGAGAATTGTGATTGGTCATCCGTTCAATCCGGTGTACATCCTGCCACTGGTTGAGATCGTACGCGGTGATCAGACCTCTGCTGATACAGCAAGGCTTGCAGCTGAGTTCTACGAGCATATCGGCATGTATCCTCTAATGGTCAAAAAGGAGATAGAAGGGTATATTTCCGACCGTTTGCAGGAAGCTGTCTGGCGAGAAGCGCTTCACATGGTCGCAGATGGTGTAGCATCAACCAAAGACATTGATGATGCGATTGTCTACGGCCCCGGACTGAGATTAGCAATTATGGGTGTGTGTCTGACATTTCATCTCGCCGGTGGTGAGCAGGGTATGAAACATATGCTTGAGCAGTTTGGCCCTGCTTTACAGCTACCTTGGACTCACCTCAAAGCACCAGAATTGACTGAGAACTTGATTGACAGAATGGTTGAAGGTACCAAGTCTCAGTCTGAGGGCCACAGTATTAAGGAACTGGAGAGACTACGCGACAACTGTCTGATAGAGATTCTTGATGTATTGGCCAGGTATCAATACTCTGCCGGCTCGACAAAGTTCAGAGCAGACAGTTAAACTGCGCCATTGAAACGCACCGATCACAGACCACTCAACCGATTGCTGCGACCACGCAGCATTGCGATGATTGGTGGCAAAATGGCGGAACGGGCAATTCGCCAATGCGACCTCATGGGATTTGAAGGGGAAATCTGGCCTGTTAATCCACACCGCGATGAAATGTATTTGCGTCCTTGCTTTCGTTCCATTCAAGATTTACCCGGACCGCCAGATGCAGCCTTTGTTGCAGTCCCCAGAGAGCCGACCATCCAAGTGGTTGGGGAGTTGGCTGCTGTAGGAGCAGGAGGTGTCATCTGCTACGCCTCTGGATTTGCTGAAGTGGGCGGTAAGGGAATTGAGTCCCAAAAAGACTTGGATGCCGCAAGAGGGGAAATGCCTCTCATTGGACCAAACTGTTATGGAATGTTGAATTACCAGGATGGGGTTGCGCTATGGCCCGACGAGCAGGGAGGGGTACGTTGTGAAAGAGGAGCGGCCATTATCAGCCAGAGCGGCAACATTACTGTCAGTTTGACTATGCAGAGGCGAGGTGTTCCTGTTGCATTTTTGATTTCAACTGGCAACATGACAGGAGTCAAGACGCATGACTACATTCATGCAATGCTGGAAAACCCGGATGTTACTGCCATTGGTCTTTATCTTGAGGGTGTGGTCGACGCTTATGAATTCTCAATTGCTGCAATTGAAGCACTAAAGAAAAGGGTGCCGATTGTTGTGTTAGAGTCCGGTCAGTCAACTATCGGTGCCAAAGTGACCCGAACGCATTCATATTCGCTGTCAGCCGACGGCCAGGTGAGCAGTGCGTTTTATCAGAAGTTTGGTATTATTCAAGTGCATAGTATTCCACAATTACTTGAAACACTTAAGTTGGTTTCGCTTATTCCTCCTGATGACAATCCTACCATTGCTTCAATTAGTTGTTCGGGTGGCGAGGCGGCCTTAATGGCAGACTTGGTAGCGGAAAAAAATCTGGAGTTTGCTGAATTATCGGACGCACAACGCGAGCGGCTTTATGAAGTTTTAGGTGACGGAGTTGTTGTTTCCAATCCTTTGGACTATCACACTTATATTTGGGGTGATCAGGCTGCACAAACGGAGTGTTTTCAAGCGGTTTATGAAGGGTCTCAAAACATTAATGTCAATGTCATTGATTTTCCCATCGAAGGAATTTGCGACCCGATTGAGTGGGGCGCTGCGATTCAAGCCATCACAGATGCGAAAGAAAATACAGCTGCAAATGTAGTTGCCGTTTCCACATTGCACGAAAATTTTCCGCCAATGTATCAAAATGCAATGCTGGAGCACAGCATACCACCGATGGTCGGAATGGTTGAGTGTGTCGATGCGCTAGCAGATTCCGTTGAATTTGCGAGAAAAGCAAATTCTGTAAGTTCTCTGATGCCCTTGCTAAACATGACACCCTGTCGAGGTGCAGAAGTTTCTCTTGACGAATTTAAAGGAAAGCAACAATTACTGCGAGCTGGAATGTCTGTAGTGGTTGGTGAGTTGGTTAGCAGTGTTGAAGAAGCGGTTTCTGCGGCGACAAGGATAGGGTACCCTGTAGTCGCGAAAATGTCGTCAGTCGAAACTATTCATAAGTCAGACGTTGATGGGGTCATTCTCGATATTCAATCCGATGATGACCTAATGCAAGCATGTGAATCGATATTTCGGCTCTCAGAACTGGTGCTGATTGAACAGCAGGTGCCTGCACCCATAATCGAAATGCTGGTGGCATTTCGGATAGATGCAACGTTTGGACCGATCATGGTAATTGGATCAGGGGGAAAACTGGCAAATTTGCTACAGGATTCGGCTGTATTGCATTTCCCTATTCTCGACGACGATGTACAAACATGTCTGAATAAGTTGAGAATCGGCAAACTGTTAAGTGGCTATCGGGGTATTCAAGGAGATAGCACAGCGGTTTTAAAATTCATTCAAGATCTTGCGAGATACGCTACTCACGAAGCCAATCAAATCTTTGAAATTGAAGTCAATCCACTTTTCGTCTATGCCCCAGGTGCAGGTGTGAAGGCGGTTGATGTTGTCTACCGATTTGGCAAGTAAACACCTTTTTTGTTGTTGAATTAATCAGTCACAAAAACAAATGAAATCAAAATGTTTTATTCACCCCAAACTCAGGTTAGGTAAATATGAGTGAAAGTAATGTATTAGTCCGGCAGGAAGATTCAATTATTGAATTAACAGTTAACCGCCCTAAAGCGAATGCAATTGATACGGCAACAAGCAAAGAGTTGGGGGAGGTGTTTTGTAACTTTCGGGATGATGATGAGTTGAGAGTTGCAATCGTAACCGGCAGTGGCGATAAATTTTTCTCTGCTGGCTGGGATCTGAAAGAAGCGGCATCGGGTGAAGCAGAACTTGATGGCGATTATGGCCCGGGCGGTTTTGCAGGCCTTTGTGAACTGCATGACTTGAATAAGCCGGTCATTAGTGCAGTCAACGGATATGCGGTCGGTGGCGGATTTGAACTGGCACTGTCAGGTGACCTGATCATTGCTGCCGAGCATGCTCAGTTTTTTCTGCCGGAGATCAAAGTTGGTGTTGTAGCTGATGCGGCAACATTTCGTCTATCCCGATGGATCCCAAGGGCAGTGGCAATTGAGATGTTGCTGACTGGTCGAAGAATGTCGGCTGAGGAGGCTTTGCGCTGGGGCTTGATCAATCAAGTTGTTCCACTTGAGCAACTAATGGACAGTGCTTGGGAACTTGCAAGAACAATCGCAGAAGGTGCGCCATTAGTGGTTACGGCAGTGAAGGAAATACTTCGAAAGGCTGAGAATGCGAGCGTAGAGGAATGCTATCGAATGATGCACACGGGTGAATTTGAAGGTTATGAAAAAATGAAAGCCTCTGCTGATGCAATGGAAGGGCCAAAAGCTTTCGCTGAAAAGCGCGAGGCGAGTTGGAAAGGCCAGTAGTCGAGACTCTATATTTTGGATAATTCCTTTCAGTATCAAATAGATGTATTTGAAAGTTAATTCCAAAAGTAAGGTGAAATAACTTTTTGAAGGAATAAGTTGTCAAGTTAGACTCTTCTCGATAGTGTTTTAGTGGTCGACTAAAAGTCGTCGATTGAATAGCCACGAGCATACGTTTCGATAATCATATCGATTGCTTTCTCTTTTGCTAGATTATTTGAAAATCGGGTTGGATGGACAAATGGCAGTTCATAGGGTGGAGAACCGTTCACAATCCAGTTTGCCAAAAATTCTCCAGACCCACCACCGGTTCCAATCCCAATGGCAAATCCCGTTGCAAGCCATAATCCGTGAAAATGGTCGACCGGACCTAGAAGTGGGAGTCCATCCGGTGTGTAGCATATTGGACCGTTGAAAATCGTTTTGATGCCCAAATCTTCGAAAACGGGTATTCTCTTGACCAGTTTCTCCATATGCAGATCAAGGATTGAAAAATTTGTCGGCAGCAGGTCTTCTGCAAATTCTGGTGGAATGCCATCAGTGGCCCATGGTACCGGTTCAGACTCGTAAATTCCACATAGCAATCCTTGACCTTCCTGTCGGATATTACATGGAACGTACGGGTCTCTGATTGAAGGCAGTTCAAACTCCACATTCTGTAGGGAATTGACTTTATCCGTGACGATTTCGTGATGTTCGAGGGCAAATACAGGTAAATTCAATCCAAGACTTCGGACTAGTTCCCGAGCCCAGAAACTCGTCGCGACAACGACATGTTCGGCAACAATTTCGTCGACTTCGGTGTGAACTATCCAGCTACCGTTTTGAAGCAACTCAAGATTCTTGACTTCACAATTGAGTCTAATTTCAACACCTCGAATTTTCGCTGCTTTCGCTAGCGCGTGTGTTGCACCAAAGGCATCCACGTGGCCATCCTCTGGTGTGTGTGCAGCACCCAATACACCTTCGGTAGACAGGATCGGAAATAGATCAGAAACGATTTCGGGCGGTACGACTCGATATTCAACTCCCAATTGATCGTACAACGGTTCCAGGTTTCGATAATACGCGAGCTCCTTCTCGTTGGTTGCGAGTCGTAAACTACCAGTTGAATGAAAATCAATGCTTTGGCCAGACTCTGATTCCGCTTGCAGATACGAACTGACAGAGTTCACAAACAGGCGGGTGATGCTAGGGTAGTGTCCGAAGAACGTACAGTTGCCAGCCGCATGCCAGGTTGAGCCTGAAGTTAGGTTTCTTTTTTCAATAAGTATTGCATCCGTCCATCCCAACTTAGCCAGGTTGTAAAGCACACTGCAACCGACGATTCCACCTCCAATGACGATGATTCTGGTGTGTTCGGGCATCTGGTTAGTTCAATTGCAACCGAATTGGAAAATTACGTCGTATAACAGAATCCAGTTTGGGATCAATATATTGCGGATAGTAAGTGTTCAGAATCTTCTTCGCCTTTAAAGTCGCTTGTTCCCGGGAGTCCAAAGCTCCTGCCTGCTTCCAATCGCTTGGGCTTTTTCTGTTCGCGATTTTTGGATAAACATATTCAGATTCCATAAGTTCCAACGTTTGGGCATGTCCTAAAAAGTGTCCGGGTCCTTCAACCGATTCTTCAATCACCGAAAGCGACAGTGTTTCATCGTTAACTTCAATACCTCTGGCAATTCGACGCAGGCAAGAGAGCATGTCGTCATCGATGATCATTGATTCAAACGAACAACCCAAGAGACTTGCTAACATTCCTGCAGACTCGTACACCATTCCTCCACCAGCGAGTGCCGCGGTGAGCATTGTCATCGACTTTTCAAAGCCTGCCTGATGGTCAGGTAGTTTCGAGTCTGTCATACCCGCACCACAGCCACCTGGAATTCCATAGAATGTCGCCATTTGTCCAGTTGCCGCTCCAAGAAGGGCTTGTTCACCTCCTCCTCCGCTGAAAGCACCTGTTCTGAGATCGGACACAAATCCCCAATTTCCAATAATGACTGGGTGCCCTGGATTCAGCAAGTTGATCACTGTCAATGAAGCGAGACTTTCGGCGCAACCTTGTACAAGCGTACCGGCCAGCGCAGCCGGGGCAGTTGCGCCTGCCTGTGGACCGGTCTGGGAGTGAATGGGCATGCCGATGTCCACCGCTGCACAAGTAACATCAAGACTTTCCTCAGCGAACGAAAGCGGAGAAACAATATTTGTGGCGTGAACGGTCAAGTAGGGTCTTTTGACAAACGCACCATCACTACCTCCGATCAGGTCCAGCATAGGAAGTATTTTGTATACATGCTGTCCCTTAGTGATACTAGTGGCGATGTGTTTTTGCGTTCCAGCTGCACAAGCGTAAATCGTGTTGATATCAAGTTCATACAAGTCATCAATATCGGTGCAGACAACTGGGCGAGTAAACCATTGAATATTCTCCAGCGTATCGCAGAGTCGTGCAAGATCATACAAGTCCATCAGAGTGCTGGGGCGATACTCTCGAGTTTCAATGTCCAACATGGAAACTGCGGCACCACCGGTACAAAAGTTCACAGTTTCGGTACTTAACTCGAAGTCGTACTCAGACTTTCTTCCGTGTACTGTAAAACTTTTAGCTGCCGAGTCCAACGCATCTTCAACGAGACTGTGCGGAAAAATCAGTCTACCGCTTTCATTTAGAAAACAACCCTTGGATATTGCCACATCTTGAACGCGTGGTGTCGGATTTGCTACACCTACCTTTTCCAGCAAGTTCAAAGCTGACCGATGAATTTGTACGACTTGATGTTCAGTAAGAGGTTGATATAGCGATTCAATTTTTGTTCCTTTTGAAATTGCCGATTGAATTACTTCGGACTTTCGAAGTTCTCGCATGGAATCTCTCGGTCGAACTCGAGGTGGTCGTCGATTATTTGATTTTTTTATAGCCATCCAGTCCGATTTGGTAAGGAAAGTTGAATAATTCACCAACTGAAAACTAAAGGGCTGAACCAATCACAAATGGTTGGACGAATGGCCAAGTCTGAATAAACTGGCAAATAGAATTCCGGAATACTTTTTCAGGCACTTCTTCATAAATATTCAAAATAAACAGTGTCGATATGTGCTAAATCGATAAAGACTCGAGAATTCCCGCTTGAAATTCGCTGAACAAAAATATGCTACACTTTGGGAACTATGTATTTGACGATCCAAGGTACACCGTTCTACGCAGTAGAGCCAGCCAGTGCCGACCCCTCGTTTTCATTCTCCCTGCGTGCCGGGGAATTCCCACCCGACTTTAAGGACAGTCCAAGCCCTCGCTGAAGAATATTCATTGCCGCATTGAAATCCCTGTCTGCCTCGAAACCGCAATACTCACACTGGTAATGTCTAACAGCCAGCGTCAGTTTCTCTTTCGGTTTCGAGCCACAGCCAGAACACAGCTGCGACGTGTCTTTCGGGTCAACTTTCACCACTCTCCCACCGGCACTCTCAGCCTTGTAGGTCAGAAATTCTAGGAAAGTTCCCCAGTTCGCTTCAAGAATCGAACGCGCCAGTCTATGATTTTTCACCATGTTCAGTACATTCAGATTCTCGACATAAAAGGTATTGGACTGTTTAACCAGTTCTGCAGACAACTCATGCAGACTGCCGCGCTCCCTCTCTCTCACCCGCTGCCATTCCTTTGCATAAGCCATCCGTTTCTTTTTTCGGTTGCTTGATCCTTTCTTCGCTTTCGAAAGGATTTTCTGCCTACGATTCAGTTTAGATCGGTCCAGTTCATTCTTACCTGTCTGATAACCATTGGAACAGGTGATTCTTGATCTGATGCCGACATCAATGCCGATTGGGCTGATGGATGGCGCAGGTTCAATATCTGCAATTTCGTGAATGATTTGAATTTTTACCCGAAGTGCAGTTCTGACCACTCTGACAAACCTGATCTGGTCTGGCAGTTCGCCCCTGAAGCGACATTTGCCAACACCCTTGATTAGCAATACATTGAATTTCCCCTGCTTTCTGATGGCTGGATTGTGCCACTCAAAACTGCGGATGCCGCGCTGATGGGACTTGAACCTGGGAAACCCGCCACGCCTGAAGAAATGCTGGTAGGCTTTTTCCAGCCGTTTCAGAAGATTCTGCTGAATCGCACATCGGTAATCGTCATAACCCAGATCGCTGTGTCTGATTTCCGTCAGTGATCTGGCCTGTTCGACATAGTTTGGAGACTGACCGGTTTTCCTGTATGCATCAATGCGTTCCTCAAGGGCGGCATTGTAGAGAACACGCAGCTTTTCAAGCAGATCATCGAGATTCTCGTGCGAAGATTTCGACAGTTTGGCCGTATACGTCTCGGTTCTGATCACGCTTGTTGAAAATTGATAAATATATGATTACATTGAGATAATTGTCAGATAACATTATAGCATTTATTGTGATCGTATAATACATAATTCCCCTAATTTATTCATCAGCACTGAGGCTAATCCCAACAGGAGGTAAAAGGAATGTATTTTGTGATTTTCGGAACTGACAAGCCGGATGTGGCGCAACAAAGACACGATACGCTGGACGATGTCGCGTCTTACAATAAAGATCAATCCGCCCATCCGACAGCGACTACTCATTTTGCTGGTCCGACACTTGACGAAGGCGGAAACATCAATGGTACCCTCACCATAATTGAAGCGCCTTCGATTGATGCAGCGCGTGAATTTCTTGCAAACCATCCGCTTCAGAAATTGGGACTTTTACAGGATGTCGGTATCAGGCAATGGGATTGGAGAATCGGATGCCCTGATTAAACACCTTTGGGTGCCTTGGTCTTTCTGTACGCAATTGCGATAACGGGTCGGCTGAGTGTCTAGTCACCTTCTCGGCTGTGGTCGGTTATGTGTAGTCCTTACCATTCCACCGCAATACTGTTTATCTCGTGCCTCGTTCCCTCATCTCGCGAAGTCAGTGAATTCCAAGCATCTGGAAAGGTTCGGTTCGGTTTGGGGTACACACTAGGAACTCGGAAGCAAGCACATACCTGCGTCATGAGGAGGTTGGCCATCTGCGCGATGGTCACTCTGCTCGCCACGCCACTACTTTATTTGCCTCCAAGCAGTGCTGACACGGAGCGGATCACTCTCCGCTTGCACCATTTCAACTCTCCAAAATCGATTGCCCACCGACTATTTATTCAACCTTGGGCCGATGAGGTCGAAAAGAAATCGGGAGGACGTGTCAAAGTTCAGGTATTTCCGGCCATGCAACTCGGCGGCAAGCCATCAGATCTCTATGATCAAGTGCGCGATGGCGTGGTTGACATTATTTGGACGATACCTGGTTACACACCAGGGCGGTTCCCGCTGACAGAGGTGTTCGAGTTACCCTTTCTTACAGGCAACGCGACTGCAGCAAGCCAAGCACTGACTGAATTCCATCAGAAGTGGATGCGAGATGAATATAAGGACACTCACCCGTTGGTTTTTCATAGCACCGCGCCGATTCACGTCCATACCACCGAGAAACAGATTCATGTACTCGAGGACCTGAAGGGGATGAAGATACGCACCCCTTCACGAGTCAGCTCGGAAACGCTCAGCGCGTTGGGTGCAATTCCAGTTGGCATGCCAGTCCCTGCGGTGTATGAGGCTTTATCCCGCGGTGTAGTCGAAGGAACAGCAATCCCGTGGACTATCATGCGTCCATTCCGCCTGCATGAGGTGACAAACTATCACACGGAGGTCGATCTATCTCGCGTCCTCTTCGTGATGACGATGAACAAACAGCGCTACAACGAACTGACACCAGACGCCAAGTCCGTCATTGACAGTACTACCGGTATGGCTTTGGCGAAACGGCTTGGCCAAATGTGGCACGACGATGAGAATCCGGGGCGCGCGATTGCTGTTGAGATGAACCATCAAATCCTGTCCCTCTCTGAGGATGAAAGACAACGCTGGCGGGAAAAAACCCAGATAGTCGTTAACAGTTGGGTCGAAAAAGTCTCTGCTTTGGGATACGACGGACAAGTGTTGCTTGAAGATGCCAAGCATCTGCTTGCAAAATACGGTAGCGACTAGCGGAATCGGCGAGCGGGTGATAGGCACCGACGTAAAAAACGGGCTTGGCGGACCTGCCCCGAATTTAACAGAGCACCGCCTTGGTTTTTGGGGGCGAATGGCCAGAGTGTTGGCTCTAGCGGGTGGCTTTCTCCTGATCGGGGTTGTCGCAATGACTGGAATCAGCGTGTTTGGACGCTACCTGTTCAACGCGCCAATTCCCGGCGATTATGAGATCACCGAGCTTGCCTGCGGAGTCGCGATATTCGCTTTCTTTCCCTACTGTCAAGCGAGCAAAGCCAACATTGTCGTCGAATTCTTCACCGGATTTATGCCTGCTAGGTATAGAACGGTACTGGACACTGTGCACAGTCTCGTCTTTGCAGCAGTTGCTGCTTTGATCGCTTGGCGCCTATTTGTCGGTGGCATGCACAAGTTCGCAGACGGCGAGACAACGGTCTTTCTAGGTATTCCGGTCTGGTTGGGTTACTTCTTCGCGCTGCCGGGCGCTGTGTTGCTGACAGTCGTCAGCATATTGATCTTTTACCGTTATCTAAGCACGCTTCGCTGATGACTGATATCGAGTTCGGCGGGCTCCTTTTCGGTATCTGCTTGATGTTGATTGCTCTTCGAATGCCGGTCGCTATCGCCATGTTCCTAGTTGGTGGCTTAGGGTTCGCCATGCTCGCAGGATGGCCAGCGTTTCTTGGTCTGCTCAACACCAATCCATTCGGCCGAACATCGGGTTATACCCTCTCAGTATTGCCTCTGTTCCTGTTGATGGGCCAGTTCGCTACACGTGCCGGTCTTGGCCGATCACTATTCGACTCGGCACGGGCATGGATGGGGCACCGACGCGGAGGGTTGGCCATCTCAACGGTTTGTGGATGTGCAGCATTCGGTTCCATCTGTGGATCGTCGTTCGCTACCGCAGCGACGATGGCATCTGTTGCCTTACCCGAGATGAAACGCTGCGGATACTCCGGGGCTCTTGCCACTGGATCCCTCGCTGCCGGAGGTACTCTCGGCATTCTGATCCCACCTTCGATCATACTGGTGATATACGCGATCATCACCGAACAGTCGATTGGAAAACTGTTTTTCGCAGCGTTGATTCCCGGCATCATTGCAGTGCTTGGTTATTCGATAGCAATCAGTTTATATGTCAAGCTCAAACCCGCATCGGCTCCGGTAGTTCCAGCCGCACCTATTCGCGAGCGGGTACGCAGTCTAAGATCAGTGTGGCCTGTCGCGGCAATATTTCTGGTGGTCATGGGTGGTATCTATTTAGGTATATTCACCCCAACTGAAGGAGCTGCGATCGGTGCTGCATCCACGCTCCTGCTGGCATGTCTGTCCCGACGACTGAACTGGGAGGGTTTTGTTTCGAGTGTGCTTGAAACAGCGCGAACTACCGGCGCAATTTTCCTCATATTGATCGGTGCTGAAGTCTACAACGCTTTTCTAGCGTTGTCCCAAATCCCAGTCGAAGTGGCTGGTGCTTTCGCCAATTCGGGCCTGACGCCGATGTCGATTCTGATCGGTATCCTGCTCATTTATCTGATACTAGGATGCGTAATGGACAGTCTAGCCATGATTCTACTGACGGTACCTGTGTTCTTTCCTCTAATAACAGGACTTGATTTCGGACTGACGGAGGAAGAGATTGCAATTTGGTTTGGCATCCTGACACTGATTGTTGTTGAGGTGGGTCTGATCACACCACCAATCGGGCTCAACGTTTACGTGATCAGTTCCATAGCGGACAGCATCCCTCTCAGCGACTCGTTCAAGGGAATATTTCCATTCCTGTTAAGCGATTTGGTTCGTATCGCAATCATTGTGATCGCACCGGCGACCTGCATTTGGCTTCCAAGCCTGCTCTAGTGTGGTATGCTCGAATGAAATTTAGTCAATGAACTCCCCAACTGTCCTCCGTCACTTCCAGAGATACCTTTCAATGCGATGGATTCAACTTATTTCTGATAGGGGCTAAAGACATGAGTTTTGACGCGTCTGAAACATCTTCTAAAGCTAGTCGCCATCCTGACGAGAAGATTCCGGCTACTCGCGCTACAGGCCTCGGTCTACAAATTACGGGCCTAGTTTTACCTGGCCTAGTATTGATGCCGACGGTTGTATTCCGTTCCGCTGGCCAAGCTGAACCGATCCTGCTTTGGGCAGTCTGCGCGTCTATCATAGTCTGTGGTGCGGTCACGATTCTTCAGGCAATTCGGATCGGTCGGGTCGGTGCCGGTTATATTCTCATAGCTGGAACTTCTGGAGCCTCAATCGCGGTCTGCAGCTCTGCGTTGTCCGAGGGAGGGCCAGCATTGCTTGCCATACTCATGCTCATCCTGTCAATGTTTCAGTTCTTGTTCGCCACCCGACTGTCACTGTTCAGGCAGGTCCTGACACCTACCGTAATGGGAACTGTCATCATGTTGACCCCGGTCACGGTGATGCCTATAATTTTTGATCAGATGAACAATGTGCCTGCCGACTCTCCAGCAATTGCGGGACCAATGAGTGCGTTCGCAACTTTGGTTGTGGTCGCCATTATCGTGTTGAAGGCTAGGGCTACGCTTCGTGTCTGGGCACCGGCCATCGGAATCGTTGTCGGCTCGATAGTTGCTGCGTCGTTTGGTCTCTATGACTTTGACCGTGTCGCAGAAGCTTCGTGGGTAGGTCTTCCAGAAGCCCAATGGCCGAGCTTCAATCTCGAATTCGGACCGGCGTTCTGGGGTCTTCTTCCAGCATTTCTGTTTATTTCCATAGTTTGCACGATCCAGACGATAAGCGGTTCCGTTGCCGCCCAGCGTGTATCTTGGCCTACGCCTCGGGCAGTAAACTTTCGAGCAACACAAGGTGCCGTGGCGGCGGATGCAACTGGAAATCTGCTGTGCAGCCTCGCTGGAACTATGCCCGTTGGGTTCCGTCCGACAGGCACGTCGATGATTGAAATTACTGGGGTCAGCTCCCGCCGGATAGGAGTAGCCTGCGGAGTGTTGGTGATCGCGCTGGCATTCTTCCCTAAATTACTCGTTGCGATTCTGGCGATACCAGGTCCAGTCATGGCGGCATTCATCACCATAATGATGGCGACGATATTCGTGATTGGTATGAAGATCGTTATTCAGGATGGGATCGACTATCGCAAAGGGATGATCGCCGGAATTTCGTTCTGGATTGGCGTCGGTTTCCAAAACGGAGTGGTGTTTCCAGAGTTCGTAACGGAGATTGTTGGAAGTCACCTAAGTAACGGAATGGTGGCCGGCGGACTTGTGGCGATCGTCATGACGTTGTTCATGGAAGTGACGAAGTCTCGCCGCAGGAGGCTTGAGGTGGAGTTAGACACTTCCTCTCTGACGACCATACGAGAGTTTGTTGCCGAGTTTGCATCTAGTAGCGGTTGGGATGCGACGATGGCTGGTAGGCTAGATGCCGTTGCCGAGGAGACATTGCTTACGCTCATGCGGAAGGACAACGCAGCAGAGGACACTGATCGGCGAAGCTTACTCCTGAAGGCACACAAGGAGGACGAAAGTGCGATCCTCGTTTTCACAGCCTCTACGGGCGGAGGCAATCTTCAGGACCGGCTTGCGGTGCTCAGCGATCAGGTGGAGGAAGATTCGATCGAGCGGGAAATCTCACTTCGACTGTTGCGACATCTTGCGTCTCGAGTCCGCCATCAGCAGTATTACGACATCGACATTCTAACGGTCCGTGTGGATGTATCGGCATAAAATCCCGCGGAAATCCAATTTAGATAATGGTATGCGATTGGACGAACGAACCTATTTGCAAATAGAGAGGCGTCTCTTATCTAAATATGAAAGTCAACAATTAGTCTTGTCGCGAGAATCTCGGTACATTCTCACACCAAATTTTTCGACAGACGCTCAGTTCCCAATAGAGCGCTACGACTTCTGGTTTTCCTGTATTGCAAAACAGCGTACAGGTGGAGTCGTAACCTGATGTGAGTTTTAAAAGGGGTCTCAAAGCAAATGTCAGGAAGAAAGCCTGAAAAATTAGCACAAAAACCACGAAGTAATCTTGCGAGTGCTGAAATTCAATAAAGTTGGTATCGGAGACTTACGTCTGAAATGCAGGAATTACCTCATTACAAAACAGCAACAGTGAATTCTTCTGTTCCTTATGGCTAAGTCCGTAACTTGCAAGATAAACGAATTCATCAACACCGGCCTGTTCATAACTCTTTAACTTTCTGATGACTTCGTCAGGAGTGCCTATCATTAAGTTCTCAGTCATCATTCCGGGGTCGTACTGCTCACGTTCCGAGAGTTCTTCCAGCGGAATTACTTTTGGAAAGCCGTTATCAACATCGCCTAAGTTTCGGAATAAATTCTCAAACATTCCCATCGTTTTCTGAATTGAAGAAACTGCCTGATCTCGTGCTATTGTGTTTTGATAGACGGCAGTGTGTCGCATAATGGCAAATGTGGGTTTATGACCGCTGCCAGCTTTTTCGATTGCCTGTGTTAGTTGCGATTTGTAAAGTTCTATTTCTGTAAATGGGCGAGAGAGTGGCCAGGAAATTATGTTGCAGCCATTTGCGACAGCATAGTCAAACGTAATCGGAGCTCTGGCGGCAACCCATAGCGGCGGATGTGGTTTCTGTAAGGGTTTTGGGACGGAAGTTGAAGTCGGAAATGACCAAAACTCCCCTTCGTGTTTAACATCGCCTTTCCAAAGTTCTTTCAGTATTGGAAGCATTTCCTGCATGTATCGCCATGCATCTGACTGTTTAAGTCCGGGGCGAATACGGTCGAATTCACGCTGATAAGCGCCTGAGCCAATTCCAAATTCCAGTCGCCCTCCGCTAATTTGATCAAGTAAAGCGGCTTCGCCAGCCAAATTAATTGGATTCCAATAGGCGGCTACTGCGACTGCTGTACCCAGTCGAATATCGTTCGTGTGTCCTGCAAACCAGGTCAGAATCTGAAACGGATTTGGAGCAATTGTCATCTCCAATGCATGATGTTCTGCTGCCCAAACGATATTGAATCCGCCTCTATCTGCAATTTGAACCATTTCCAAAGTGTGATTCAGGACATCTTGCATTGATGTGCTTTCGTCCATTCTTTCCATGTTGATGGCAAGTTGAAACTTCATAAGAGTTACCTGATGCTGTTTTTAAGTTATCGAGCGATCAATAGGCTCGGTTGTCGTTCACTAGAGGTGTTCATCCTAAAATTCTTGGCTTTTTTCCAGTTGTCCTCATTCAAAAGGTGATTTCGTTTGTATTGGTTCGAAAATAGAGTCACTGCTCAATAGATCTTAGGCTTGCCCCACCATTGAATTCAGAAACCAACCCGCTGTGGAATCCTGAAGATAGAGCCTTGAACCAACCGGGCAGTTGTGGTCTGTTACACCAAAGTTTGCATTTAAAGGACCATTGATTGCACGCTTCATGTCAGCCCAAGAGTGTTGACAATTAACACGGTTTGTTGCAAGAACTGGTTTGTCAATGTCGCTTGCAGTTGTTTCCGCAATTAAGGCCCATCGTTTGCCCTTTGCGTGGTAAACACTTTCAAATGTGTTACCGTCATCCGAATCAACCCATACACCGTTAATGAGAATCCTGTATGTCTGAATGTCAGTCATTCGAAAGGTCTTGTCAATTCTGATGTAAGGATTTCAACGATTTATAAACGGAATTAGGGCCAAATAGACGACAATTTCTGGAGTATTGTTATTCCCGTGAGTAGATTTACCCAAATACTTTCAGCCTTCAATTGTGCGAAAACAATTCTGAAAAATAAATCATTTTCAAATTACATAATTCAGATAAAATCTACAAAAAAACAATTAGTAAAGACTTACTATTAATGATAATAGTTAAGAGATGGAAATAAAGTATAATTTCCCGAATCTTGATTACTATTGAGCACTGCGGAAAACTAATTTCAGGATGAGTTAACAATGAGTCTAGCAAACCAGCAAACTGCAATTCGTTTGGCAAAAAGTACACAAGATATCGAGTCAGTCGAATCTAAGTCAAATGGTGATTCGAGGAGGTTGGTGGGGTCATACCCGTACAAAGACAGGCTCAAAAGGAAAGAGTACGAATCGCGTAAAGCGGAGCTTCAAGTGGAATTGGTCAAAGCGCAGAACTGGGTCAAGGACACTGGGCAAAAAGTTGTCATTCTGTTTGAAGGACGGGATGCAGCAGGTAAGGGTGGTACGATCAAACGCTTTATGGAGCATCTTAATCCTCGAATTGCCAGAGTTGTTGCCTTGCCCAAACCAGGCGAGAAGGAGCGTGGGCAGTGGTATTTTCAACGCTATATTGAACAGCTTCCTACAAAGGGGGAGATGGTGTTATTCGACCGTTCCTGGTACAACCGTGCCGGTGTGGAAAGAGTGATGGGGTTCTGCACTCGACTGGAGTACCTCGAATTCATGCGTCAAACGCCGTCACTTGAGCGAATGCTCGTGGATAGTGGCATCATGCTCTACAAATATTGGTTTTCAGTGACACGCAATGAGCAGCGCCGACGATTTGAAGCACGTGCCGATAGCCCCTTGAAACGCTGGAAACTGAGCCCGATCGATAAAGAGTCGTTGAATCTGTGGCCCGAATATACCGAGGCGAAAGAAACGATGTTTTTCTATACAGATACTCGAGATGCCCCATGGACCGTCGTTCGTTCGGACGACAAAAAACGCGCGCGAATCGATTGCATGAGACACTTTTTGTGCGAAGTTAACTACCCCGATAAAGACGAAAGTGTTGTTATCCCTCCGGACCCGCAGATTGTAGGGTTGGCGCGCGATATCTTCTTAACCCAGCAGGGTGATATGGAAGGCGGTCGAGAAGCAGCTTCGCTGAGAGAGTAACCGTAAACAGTTAAATCATGTAAAGTTGTCCGAATTCGGGATTCTTGTCTTGCACGTCAGCAAGACGTAAACAGTGCCACGCCAAAGCGTGATTGCTTGATGTTACAGGTTTGGCGGTTTCTTTTTCAATTTGCTGAATAACAGAAGCAACCCTGAGGCTGGTACAGGACACGAAGACCAGGTCGACATTGTCGTTTAAACCAAGTTCGATAGCGGCATCTCTGATTGATTCACTCGAAATTTTCGCTGCCCGGTTATCATCTTCTTCATTGAATGATCCGAATGCGACAACATTGAAGCCACGCGCTTCGATGTAAGCTGCGACTTTGTCATTAACATCCTGTCGATAGGGTGTCAATACAGCGAGATTTTTGGCATTCAGTGCTTTAAACGCTGCAAATGCAGCGGTAATAGGTGTCGTGCACTTCGCTTCCGGGCGGGTTTCATGAATCCTTTCAAAAACGCGCTCCTCTCCGATTACCATTGAAGCTGAAGTGCACCCATAAGCGACAACATCAAGCGGCACTCCGGGCAAAATGATTTCGGCGCAATGTGGGAGGTGCTGCTCCATGGCGGCTAGCGACTCTGGGGTCACTGTCGGCGAATTGGGAATTCTGCTCTCGTAATAAGCGACACCATCGAGGTCGAGAAAGGTACGAAATTCATGCTCAATGGTATGATCAGATGCGAGCACGATTACACCAATTGCTGCTCGATGTGCGATGCCCTTGTCCAGATCAAAAGGGATATGAGTGCGAATAATCCGCTCTGATACTTCATATGAATGGACTGCTTGTTGCATGGAATTGACCCGTTGTAAGTGAGATTTTCGGGAATAGTGTAGAACAGTTGTCGTTCTTACTTGTAATTCTATCGCGTATCAGATTGAATTGACTCGCTATGGCAGTTGAAAACCCTGTGCATCTATCTCAGGTTCTACACCTTCTATCAAGTCAGCGGCAATTTTGGCTGAACCACACGCCATTGTCCAGCCCATGTGTCCTTGACCTGAGTTGACGAATAAATTTTCTAGTCTTGCAAATCCAATATAGGGCGAGCCCTGCGGTGTCATCGGACGCAGACAGGTTTTATAGATTGGACTTTCATAGTCCGCTGCATTCGGTACCAAACCCTTTACTGCGTTGACCATTGTCTTAAAGTCCTTCGGCTTATGGCTTAAGTTATAACCTGCAAACTCGGCAGTAGCAGTTACTCTAAATGAATCGCCAATTCTTGAAAAGGCGACCAGATTGTCTTCATCAATCGTTCCAATTGTAGGTGGCTGATCGTCAGGCCTGATCGGGAGACTAAGCGAGTAGCCTTTAACGGGGTAAATTGGTAAATTGATCCCGACGGTCTTCAAAATAAGCGGTGAATAGGCACCCAGTGAGACAACATAGAGGTCAGCTTCCAAGTCACCTTTAGAGGTTTTAACAGAGCGAATACGACCTTTTTCTGATACGAGTGATTTGACTTTTGTATCGAAATTAAACTCGACATCTTTTTCACTACAGCATGCAGCCAGTGAATTTGTAAACTTCTGTGAGTTTCCAGTTTCATCTGTTGGGCAGTAAAGCGCACCTGCAATTTTTGATCGTTCCTTTTCATATGCTGGTTCAATCTCTACTACTTCATCAGCCGTCATGATTTCAATCTGGTGTCCTCGGTCTGAGAGCATTCTTGAATGTGCTGCACCTTTTTGAAACAATATGGCATCTCGATAAATATAAAGCAGACCACGCTGGATGCGGTCGTACTCAATTACGTTCTCCTCAACCAGGATGTCCAGACGATTTTGGGAGTAGGTGCAAAGCCCGTGCTTGCGGATCGTATTCCGTTCAGCATCTGTGTCGTTGCATTGCTTGAGAAACAGCGCTGTCCACTTCCAGAACTGCAAATCAAAGCGCAGTCGAATTCGAAAGGCTTGGTCGTTGCGATAAAACGACTTTAGCAAAATTCCGGGAACCTTGGGAGATGCCCATGCATAAGAGTGACCTGGTGCGATCATCGATGCATTGACGCCACTGGCTTCGGTGGCGACGGTAGAGGCTGAGTCTACGACAGTGATCTGATGGTTGCCACTTCTTGACAGTTCATAAGCTGTCGTTACCCCGATCAGGCCAGCACCTAAAATGACAATCTTCATCGCAACGCGTACTTAAAAAAGGTCCTTTCGGACCTCATAAGTACTGTACTTAGTCAAGCGCGGCGATAATTCCAATTTCTACGTTGAACTGAGGAGCAGCAAGTTTTGACTCGACACAGGCACGGGCCGGTTGATTACCGGGGCTTACCCACGCGTCCCATATAGCATTCATTTCATCGAATGTACCAATATCCGACAGCCAGATGGTTGCTGACAGAAGTTTTGATTTGTCAGTTCCGGCTTGAGCCAACAATTTATCAATACGAGCCAAGGTATCTTTAGTTTGCTCGGCTACGCTTTCTCCAGGCGCATCAAATGCAACCTGTCCGGCCAGATAAACAGTATTACCATGAATAACAATTTGGCTCATTCTTTGGTTGGTTTCCATTCGCTGAATCATTGATTTTCTCTCCAAAAAGGAAGGTGTAAGTTGGGGATATCGAGATTTAGTTTGCTTGCACCGGATGAATGGGATCAATCAAACGGTCTTTGAGTAGTCTGGCAAACATCTGCAAGTAACCTTTATAGTAGAAACCGCCATTCGTCTGTAGAATTTCGGTGCGACGCTTGTTGAATTCTTTACTGACATCCTGCCAGGGTAATCCAGGATTTTCGTGGTGTACCCAGTGATAATTATTATTAAGGTAAAGCAGACGACTGATCGGAGAACCTTCAACGATGATGGATCTTTCACCTTCACGATCTGACCAGCGATGCTCGGTGTATGAGCGCAGCAGAGTCATTGAAATACCAGGATAAGCAAAACACAACAGATACTTCCAGATCGGCAATTGAGCGACCATACTTACGAATAGCGCAATCGCAACACAAGCGGATATATGAATCAGCCAGGTGAGAGCACATTTGAGATCGCCACTTAGGATTCGTCGTGCTTGATCTTTCCAAAGAAGATAGAGCGATATAAATGGACCGATCAGCAGTCGGCCGGCCAAAGTGAAATTTAACCGATAAACCGCTTTACTGATTGAACTTAGCTGATTCCAGTGCAATTTTGGTACGTACACCGACTCTGGATCAGTTTCAACGTCAGTTAATGTTTCGACGCGATGGTGCTCAAGATGGGTGGTTCGGTAGACTGTATACGGGAAATAGAATGCCAGTGGTGGGTAGACAATCAGCGTATTTAGCCAACGCCATCGGGTTGGATATCCGTGAACCGCAATGTGTTGCAGACTACCGTGCAGGCAGGTTACATACCCTCCAGCCAGAAACAGCAGAATCAACGGAATGTCATTGCCATAGAAAACTAGGATAAACCAGCTGAGATATATCCCACAAGCTATTGATAAATCGGCAATTAAACGTTTCACAGTGAAAGAACCAAGAATCAACGAATCGGCAGTTGCAATGAAAATTTATTTATCAGGAATAACAATATAACCTTACCTATTTTTGCCAAAAAGTCAACAACTAATTGAATGCTGATTCGTTAACATTGAACTGTTCCATTTCTTATCCATCCACCGATAGTGTTAGCACCGATGCTGATTTGAATGTGAGTTACCCCTACGTGGTATCTTTCGACATTTGAGAATCTAGGTACCCAACCTTTTGAACTTCAGCCACCAGAATAATTCTGAACTTTTCATCATGCAGGAAGAACATCAACCAAAGCATTGAAAAATAATGATAATTCGTCAGAATTTCAGATTTGCATATTGTCGGTATACAATTTAAAGCAGCCCGACGAATAAATTCAATTTAAACAAAGGGCGAAGCAACCAAAAAACATGACTGCGCTTGAGTCGTGTTTTGTCTATGCGTAGAGCATAGCATGACCCACGATTGAAATTTGGCTTCAAGCTGAGTTTCCATTGAGGAGGGCTACCGTGAAACAATACATAATTGATGCGATTCAACGAATTCCAATACTACAAGATGTTTCACCCGATGAAATCGACATTGAAAGAATGGGAGGATTGAACAACGAAACGTTTCACGTGACAGTGCACGATCAGGATTACAGTTTGCGAATCCCGGGGGATGCTGAAGCGAACGTGATTAATCGGATAGTGGAGAAACACAATAATGAGGTCGCTGTTTCCATCGGAATTTCTCCAGAGTTGCTGTTCTTTTCGGATTGTGGACTGAGTCTAACTCGATTTATTTCGGACTGTGAGACACTAAATCGTGAAATAGTCAATTCAGACGAATGTGTTCCAAGCCACATTGGTGCTACCATTCGGCAGCTTCATGATTGTGGTAAAAAGTTTAAGCATAAATTTCGCACGTTTAAACTTCTGAATGGTTTTCTAAGTCAGCTCGATCGCAAAGGAAAGGAGAATCTGCCGGACGGATACTTCGATTGCATTGATCATGGGATTTCAATTCAAAAGATTCTGGATGATAATCCAGTGGAATTTGTTCCATGCCATTGCGATGCTATTCCAGAAAACTTTTTAGTTGGATCTGACCGTACTTGGATGATCGACTGGGAGTACTCCAGGATGAATGATCCATACTTCGATTTGGCCACCTTTGTACTAAGTTCACATCTGTCTCATGAGCAGGAAATTGAAGTTCTGACTGGTTATCTTGGACGCGATCCATCTTTTGTAGATTACGCCCGAATGGCAATCTACAAGGCGTTCATTGACATTCTTTGGACCCCATGGGGAATTATTAATGACACATTAGGTAACGACAGAGTCGATTACAGTTATTACACAGTGGAACGTTTTGGGCGTTGTTCAGAGCTAATGTCGAGTGAGGAATTCTCCTGTTACGTGAAAACAGTTCAAATGCACTAGCAAATATTGAGAATTTGGACCTATACACTCCAAAAAAATGGTTTGCGCTGCGTAAATTCCATAGCTTCAATTTTCGATCAAATAGATCCGGTTGCAACGCACTAAGAGTGGTTCTCAGGTGAGTAGGGAACTAGACAATCAATTTGATATTTAGTCGCTCTGATTGATCAAATCCACCACTTCAAACACTCGACGCTCGATTTCCTTAAAATTCTTTTCTCGAATGAGTACAGGATCTGCGATCCAGGAACCACTGCACGCTATTACATTGGGTAATGCGAGATAACTGCGGAGATTATTCGCGGTAATTCCGCCACTGGGAATAAACCGCGTAGAGGGGTAGGGGTCGAGCAATGCGCGAAGGAAAGGCAGACCACCGCTAGCTTCAGCAGGAAAAAATTTGGCTACGCTCAATCCATAGTTCAATGTTTGCTCGACTCCTGTAGGATTGTTTATCCCTGGAAAGATGGGGACTCCCTCTGCGAGGCTAGCTTCGACAACCAAAGGATTGAATCCGGGTGTAACAATGAACTGGGCGTCAGCTTGAAGGGCACTTTCGACTCGATTTATGTTTGAAACGGTCCCAGCACCGACCAGAATTTCTGGAAATCGTTCACGTAAGACTTTGATCGACTTTTCAGCCGCACAGGAGCGGAAGGCAACTTCAACAATGGATAAACCACCGGACAATATCGCTATTGCAAGTGGAACGGCTTCTTCACTGTTGTCCAATGTTAGGACAGGTATAAACTTGGCCGAAACAATACGTTCAAGAATTATCGATGGGTTTGTTGACAACAGTATTGATCAAACTAATAGTAGCTACGATTAATCTCAACATTTAGAAATTGTATGTAATTGCATGAAATTCTTATAAATTTGAAATGATGGCGCCATCAACACCGACAACATTTGAGGCAGTTCGGTGCGCCGATAGAAGGCACTGCTCTTCACTTTTGCCAAGGATTAAAGATGCGAGGTAACTTCCGTTGAAACTGTCTCCAGCCGCGGTAGTATCAACAACTTTTACCGCCGGAATGAACTCAGGATGTGCGTCCCGTGTTAAATTCGGAGATACAGGTCCACGACTGCCTCTCTTGATCGCGCACGCATGATAACTGTGCTTGGCAAATCGCTCAATTATGACTTCTTCGCTGGATTCTTGGAACAGAGCCATCTCATCATCAATTGAAGGTAGTGCAATGTCAGCAATTTCCCACATTTCAGTGACAACTCGACACGCAGTTTCTCTATCCTCCCAAAGCAGAGGTCTGAAGTTAGAGTCAAAGGCGATATGACATTCATTTAGTTCACGAAGGTTCCGCAGAAAACCAATCATTCGACTTCGAGCTTTTGGATGCAGTATCGCTAGTGAAATTGCGGAAAGATAGATAATCCGTGCTGAAGGTAAAGATTCTGGTGAATTGTCGTCTGAAAATAACATTCGAGCAGCTGAATGACTACGCCAATAGTCAAATTGACGCTCTCCCGATTTGTCAGTAGCCACGGTATAAATTCCCATCTTGCGCTCTGGATCAACGGAGATTTGTGAAACATCAATACCTTCTTTCCTAGCGATCAGAAGAAAGGTTCTAGAGAGTGGGTCGAGACCAATACGCGTGCAGTAACCAATACGGGAATCTGGTCCTATTGACCTTGCACAATAAACGGCAGTGTTGAAAGTGTCGCCAGCGAAACCAATGCGAAATCCAGATTCTCTATCCTGCCGGATTTCTGCCATCGCTTCTCCGATGGCGAGCAGATTCAGTTTCATGGTACTATTGGTGTAAGGGATAGACTAGTCCCCCAGCGGCTTCGAATCGTCCTGATCGCGGGTATGAACTAGATGGTATTTGATACGTCGCATCGATTCGGCAGCAGTGTTACCGCGAAGTTTTGCAACTTCGTAGGCCAGAATATCAATCAGTGCAAGCATCATATAGCGGGCAGGAGTCGGAGAGAAAATATTGTCTGGTTCCTCTGTTTGAAAGGGAACTGTAGCAGATGCAGCACGAGACAATGGAGAATCGGGGGATGTAATGGCAATGGTGTGCGCACCATATTGACTGGCTACCTCTGCTGCTTGAATGATCGGCTCATACTTACCTGTAATTGAAAGCACAAGTACAACATCTCCTACATTGAGCGTGGCTGCCATCATCAGTTGAAGTTGCGAATCGTTGCATGAGGAGGCATGCAATCCCAAACGAAAGAGTCGGTTTTCAGCCTCTAATGCAGCCATCGAGGAACCGCCACCACCTCCAAAGATCATTACGCGCTTCGCAGTTGCAATTGATTTAGCGGCCGGTTTCAGTGTTTCGTCGTCAATCTGCTCAACGAGAGAGTCGAGAGTTCGGTGAATCTGAGAGACAATTTCTGTGACTGCTTCACTAGTGCCAAGCGGAACGAGTCGTGGATGAAGGTACCGGTCACCAACTGCTAATATCTTCGCTAAGTCCAACTTTAACTCGCGTAATCCTTCACAACCGATGGTACGACAAAATCGGGTAACGGATGCGGCGCTCACTCCTGCTTTTGCGGCAATATCAGTGGTTCGAGCATGAACGGTAAAATCCAAATCCGAAAGAACTAGATCTGCGACACGTCGTTCGGCCGGGTGCATTGTTGGTCCAAGCCTCGCGATTCGAGCGAGCGGGTCTTCAGTAACACTCGTAGACTTGCTATTCAAATTTCTCACCGTTTCGGGATTCTATCCATGAGGGACTGTTCTGTCAACTTGGAAAAACAATATGAAAATAATTACCACAAACAAGCAAATTATTACTATTATATTGTTATCTGTGAAAATAATTTTAGCATTCCCAGTCAGGCTTCGACCTTGTTGACAACGAAATAATTGATTATTTGAGGAAATAAACATGAATATTATTCGAATTTTCAGGAAATGGTTTATCTCACTTGCCTTAGTGGTGCTTGGTTCTACTATAGCACTACCGGGGCAGGCGGCAGACATGCTGCGATACGCGACTGTGGGTGAACCTCCCAGTCTCGACCAGCACGTGGTTACCTCTGATCTCGCTACCACTATCGCACAACACATTTTTGAGGGTTTATATACCTTCGATAAAAATTATGAACCCCAACCACTTCTAGCTTCAGGAGAAGAAGTTTCGGATGATGGACTGACAATCACCATCAATCTGCGTCAGGACGTCACATTTCATGATGGCCAGGCAATGACATCTGCCGACGTTGTGGCTTCTCTCAAGCGCTGGGGTGAACATGGATCACGCGGCAAATTGCTGTTTGCAAATGTATCCGATGTTTCAGCAGTTGATGCGCATTCGATCGCTCTGACATTCACTAGCACATTTGGTCCTTGGAAGAATCTCATGGCATTTATCAACGGTGGACCAGCGATTTATCCGGAAAGAGTTGTGTCCGGAGCTGGAAGCGCACCAATCGATGTCGAGAACTATATAGGTACCGGACCCTACAAATTTGGAGAATGGGCACCCAACCGCCATGTTGAGTTGGTGAAATATGACGGCTATGTGAGTGCGCCCGGAGGAGCCAGTGGATACGCTGGTGAGCGCGTAGCACACTTTAATCGACTACGATTCATTCCAGTTCCAGATCCGGGTACAAGGATAAGCGGTGTCAAAGCTGGTGACTATGATTACGCCGAGAGTATGCCGAGTGACCTGATCGACGAACTCGACGCTGACTCGGCAACTAAAGTCGTGTTAAACGGCGGGCCAATTTTCGGACTTGTTTTCATGAATTCGAAAGCCGGTCCATTGTCGGAAAACTTTAAGCTTCGTCAGGCAATACAAGCAGCGCTAAACAAAGAAGATGCATTGCGTGTTGCGATAGGTCCGGAGAAGTTGTGGCGTTCAAACGGTTCCTTCCTGCCCAAGGGTAATGCTTGGTTTACAGAGTCTGGAACTGATTCTTTTAGTCAAGGCGATGCCGAAAAAGCAGCAATGCTCGCTGAGGAAGCAGGCTACGACGGCACTCCAATCAAGTTTCTGGTTTCAACTAACTATGCATTTCACTACGACAAGGCGGTTGTTTATACTCGACAACTTCTTGAAGCAGGCATCAATGTACAGATGGTGGTCGTTGATTGGGCAACTCTGATCAAAAAACGCGCTCAGCCAGAAGAGTGGGACCTGTTTTTCACTCACCATGGATTTGTGCCAGATCCAATTCTGATATCGGTGATGAACGACAACTATCCAGGTTGGTGGGTAACCGATGAGAAAATGCAACTGAAGACTGCTTTCACCGCCACGAATAATCCAGCAGCCCGAAAAGCGACTTGGGCGGAAATTCAGGCCCTGATTTACAATCAGGTTCCCACGATGAAAACTGGTGATATTTATACTTACAACATCGCTTCACCACAACTGACGGGTATTGAGGCCACTACGCTGATCTGGCCGCACTTTTGGGGTGTAAACAAATAAATCCTCTGTAAGAAATAGGCGTCCTGGAAAACAGGACGCCTATTTCGCTCTATATCGATCCGGTTGGCATCGGAGTTGATTGCCTGCCCAAATTCTCGGTATCATTCGTCAGAGTAACCGTGACCAAATCGTGATTCGTTATCTGATTCGCAGAATTGGGGTTTTTCTGCCAACTTTGCTGGCAGCCTCATTTCTCATTTTCATCTTTATCCGTCTGATTCCTGGTGATCCGGCCGCGGTTATGCTTGGGGATTTGGCTACTCCCGAGGCAATTGCTGCGCTGCGAGTTGAGATGGGGCTAGAAGAATCAATCGTACATCAGTATGTACGTTGGCTTGCAGCAGTTATGCAAGGAGATTTTGGGGACTCCATATTCTTTCAGATACCTGTGCTTACGCTAATAATTGATGGTCTGGAGACCAGCATATTGTTGGCGATCATGACTTTGATTTGGATTGTTATTCTGGGTCTTCCAATCGGTATTCTGGCAGCTGCCCGAAGAGGAAGTTGGCTCGATCAGGGGCTATCGGGACTATCAATTTTTTTGGCTTCGGTTCCGACTTTTTGGGTTGGACTTTATCTGATTTTGATTTTTGCGGCTACATTAGGCTGGTTGCCGAGTTCTGGCTACCCGTCGATATTTGGTGAAGGCGGGCTGACGAATTTACGATATTTGATTTTACCGTCTATTGCACTTGCGGCACCAAATGCTGCACTGATCATTCGTTTGACTCGGGCAAGCATGTTGGATGTGTATCGCGAAGACTACGTCAGAACAGCGCGAGCTAAAGGCATTCATCCGATCAGAGTAATTGTCCGCCACGTATTTCGAAATGCGCTACTTACAGTTGTATCTGCGTTCGGCTTTACCATTGCTGCATTGATATCAGAAGCGGTCGTAACCGAAATGGTTTTTTCTCTACCTGGCGTCGGTCGTATGGTCGTTCAATCAATTCTGCGTCGAGACTACCCTGTAATCCAAGGCACTATCCTTATGATTGTGCTACTGTATCTCACGATTAATTTGATTGTCGATATCGTCAACGCTTGGCTTGATCCGAGAATAAAGTTGCAGTGATTTCCATTACTTCAAGCCTTGGTTTAGAAGGCCGAAAGCTTGCCCTCGTCGGTGTAATCATTATTCTTGTAATGGCTGTCTGTGCGATTTTTGCTCCCTGGCTCGTATATTCGGACCCGCATGCAATCAATCCAATTGCGCGCCTGTCGCCACCTGGCACGGATCACTGGTTCGGTACCGATCATTTTGGCAGAGATACGCTATCTCGGGTGATTTATGGTTCGCGTATGGCAGCAGTGATTGGATTTGGCGTTGTTTTGCTGGCCTTGGGTGGAGGAATTACTTTCGGTGTCATATCTGCTGTATTTCCGAGGCTTGGCTTGTTACTAATGCGCGTAGTCGACGTTATGATGGCATTTCCGGCACTGCTATTGGCGCTTGCACTAATAGTCGTATTGGGACGTGGTGTAGAAAATTCAATTCTGGCGATCGGCGTCGTTTACATGACAACTACCGCTCGTATTGTTTACAGTGTGTCTTTGCGAATTAGGTCTGAGACTTGGGTTGATGCAGCGCTAGCTATGGGTGCACGGACTCCTCGTATCGTCTTTCAGCACATATTGCCAAATCTAATGTCGCCGCTCTTCGTACAGGCAAGTTTTGTATTTGCTTTTGCACAACTGCAAGCAGCTTCTCTCGATTTTCTTGGGCTCGGAGTGCCACCGGAAACCCCTACCTGGGGAAACATGATCAGCGAGTCGAGAATCTACATCACACGGGCACCGTGGCTGCTTTTATTTCCCGGTCTGATGATTGCACTTGCTGCCTTCTCGCTAAATCTTGTTGGTGATGCAGCTCGTGATCGACTTGATCCTCGTTTACAGACCGAATTTGGAGGGCGAGATCGGTCGTGAGTTCACTTTTGTCAATTCAAAACCTAAAGCTCATTGGTCATTCAGTCAACGGGTCACGCACCATTGTAGACAGCTTGTCGATCCAAATTTGTGAAGGCGAATCGTTAGCGCTTGTCGGGGAGTCCGGTAGCGGAAAAAGTTTGACTGCGCTGTCGATTATGGGTTTGCTGCCGGAAGCGGAAGTGACAATTGAAAGTGGGTCAATAGAGTTGTCAGGAATTAACGTGCTCACGATGTCCGATGCTGAACGTCGAGAAGTTACAGGTAACGATGTTGCCATGATCTTTCAGGAACCTATGACCTCCTTAAATCCAGTGATGCGAATTGGTGACCAGATCGTTGAAATGATTAGGGCGCACGAGAAAGTTGCGAGGCGCTCGGCAAAGGCTCGTGCAATTGAACTACTTAAGTGGGTACGAATACCGGAACCTGAATTACGGCTTCGCGCCTATCCACATCAGCTTTCCGGAGGTCAACGGCAGCGAGTTATGATTGCTATCGCACTTGCATGTCGACCGAAACTGCTGATCGCTGACGAACCAACAACAGCGCTAGATGTAACTGTGCAAGCACAGATATTGGCATTGATGCGCGATTTACAGCAAGAGTTAAACATGGCTATGTTGTTTATTACACATGATCTTGGCGTCGTGGCAAACATTGCCAATCGGGTAGCAATTGTCTATTGCGGACAGATTGCCGAAACAGGGCCCGTGGGAGAGGTATTTCGTGTCCCATCGCATCCCTACACCCGCGGACTTTTGGCCTGTATTCCTAGCGCGATAAATGATGATGAGAAGTTGATCACAATTCCTGGACAATTACCGGCTACAACAGATTCACTCAATGCTTGCCGATTTGCGCCTCGTTGTACGTTATCAGACGACAACTGTCGACGCGTGCCGCCTCCGACTGTTGCCATTGCAGACAATCACACTGCTTATTGTCACAATATTGATTAACAGTACATCGCAATGAATAGTGATAACTCAAGAATGGTACCTTTGCTCGAAGTAGAAAATCTGCGGGTAACTTACGTGCTGCCGTCACAGCAAATCTTTGGATTGGCTCGCAGGTTTGACGCAGTGGACGATGTCAGTTTGAGAATCGGTCAGGGAGAATCATTCGGTTTAGTTGGAGAAACTGGTTGTGGTAAGTCGTCACTTAGTAGAGCAATTTGCGGCTTGGCACCTGTGTCGAGTGGTTCGGTGCGATTCAACGGTGCAAATCTGAATTCGGCGAGCAGGGCTGAACGACGAGTGATACGAAAAAACATGCAAATGATCTTTCAGGACCCAGGTGGTTCTCTGAACCCAAGAATGCGTATAGCCAGGCTTATCGCTGAACCACTGACTATTCATGGGGTGGGAACTAGAAAAACGCGGCGGGAGAAGGTGTTGCAAATTTTGGAGGCTGTGGGCTTGTCAGCGGTCGATGCGAATCGATTTCCACATGAATTGAGCGGCGGTCAGCGGCAGCGAATTGCGATTGCACGCGCTGTGTCGGTAGAGCCGGCTCTTATACTCGCTGATGAGCCCGTGTCGGCACTCGATGTATCACTTCAAGCTCAAATTTTGAACCTGATTGCGGAGCTACGCCGTGAACTTGGATTGGCGCTACTCTTCGTCTCCCATGACCTTAACGTGGTACGGTATCTGTGCAGCATCGTTGCAGTCATGTATTTGGGACAAATCGTCGAATTTGGTCCGACTCGGAAGGTGTTCGATGCTCCTGGTCACCCATACACCAAGGTTTTGGTAACTTCCTCTCCCATTCCTGACCCGCAGCAGCCGATTCGACTAATTGCGTCATCAGATGAACCACCGAATTCATCGTCACCACCGACTGGCTGTCGTTACCATCCGCGATGTCCCATAGCGACTGATATTTGTGTAACCCAAAAGCCTGAAGTTCGAGCGATTGAAAATGACCGACAGGTCGCGTGTCATCACGCTGAACGTATCTACGAGATGTAAGGAAAATAAATATGAGACTGTTTGTTGCGTCGCTCGCAACTGAAACCAATACTTTTTCGCCTGTGTTTACTGATCTGAAGGATTTTCAGAACAATTTTTATTTTCCGCCAGGCGAGCATCCGGATGTGCCTTCACTGTGCAGTGCGCCATTCATTGCGTTGCGCGAGTACAGTAAACGTGTTGAGTCAAAGATCGAAGTGATTGAAGGAACAGCCGCCTGGACGGAACCTGGGGGAATTGTCAGTCGTGAAACTTATGTACATCTGCGCGATGAAATTCTTGATCAGTTACGAGATTCGATGCCCGTAGATGGTGTGATACTTGGATTACATGGCGCGATGGTGGCGCAAGAATTTGACGATTGTGAAGGAGACCTATTGGCGAGAGTTCGTAATATTGTGGGGAAAAAGACCATTATTGGCGCCACTTTTGATCCACACAGTCATTTCACACAGCAGTGTGCGCAAGCATCTGATGTAGCGATTGCTTTTAAGGAGTTTCCGCATACGGACATGCTGGAACGCGCCCGCGAACTTGTTGATATCGTTGTACATGCTGTTGATCAAGAGGTATGTCCGAAGCTTTCCATGTTCGATTGCAAGATGATTGATGTATTTCCAACTACGGAAAGTTCAATAAGAGCGTTTGTGGATCGAATTTCAACAATGGAGCGAGAAATTCCTCATGTGTTATCCATTTCTGTAGTTCATGGATTTCTCGCGGGTGACGTACCTGAGTTGGGTACAAAGATCATTGTCGTTACCGACAACGATCCAATAGAGGGCCAAAAACTTGCACGCAAACTAGGTTTGGAGCTTTACGCTTTGCGTGGAAGGACTCGGATGAAACTACTCACTCCTGCAGAAGCCTTAATCCAGCTTGAATCAAATTTCGGTAATGGTCCACTGCTCGTCGCGGATGTTTGGGATAATCCGGGTGGTGGAATGGCAGGTGACTCAACTGCCATACTGCGTGAAATTGTCGACCGCGGAATTGATCAGGCTGCAATTGCTGCAATCTGGGATCCCATAGCTGTGCAGTTCTGCTTTGCATCTGGAATTGGTGCCCGTATTCCGTTGCGATTCGGAGCCAAGTCAGGACCAGGACTTGGCGAACCGATGGATGCAACTGTGGTTGTCACAGGTTTGAGTGAAAACGGGTCCATGTGTATCGGTGATTCAACGGCACGTTTGGGGCGTTGCGCTGCGATTCGGCTAGCTGCAGAGATTGATGTTGTCTTATGCGAAAACCGGGTACAAGCCTATACTCCAGACATATTTACTTGCGTTGGAATCAATCCAGCCAGTAAGCGCCTGATAGTTGTCAAATCGACCAACCATTTCAGAGCAGGATTTTCCGACTTGAGCGATCATATTTTGTATGTTGATAGCGGCGTACCGTACCCGCATGATCCACGTACAACGCAGTACAAGAAATTAGAACGGGATATCTGGCCAATCGTAGAAAATCCAGTTCATGACAATTAGCAGCGGTTAATTTTTAATCAGGGTTAGGAGACTATAGTGTCGGAAAAATACAAAATTGATACCCCAGATCAGCTTTATTCACCTGGGTTGGTGATATTTGAAGAAGTATTGCAAGAAAACCTCGAACAGATGAAGGAAATTGCTGGCGACCCACAGAGGCTTCGACCTCACTGCAAAACCCATAAGATGATCGACATCATCCGGCTGGAGGTTGGCATGGGGATTTTGAAACACAAATGTGCTACTTTTGCCGAAGCTGAAATGCTTGCACTCGCCGGTGCACAGGAAGTGACCCTTGCCTACAATCCCGTTGGACCAAATATTGAACGTGCAGTGCAGTTTCGGCTACGACATCCCGAGATCCAATTTTCTGTAACTGCCGACCATCCTGACCCACTGAAGGATCTCGATGCAGCAATGGGAAATGCGAAGATAGATATTGACGTGCTTCTCGACATCAACCCTGGTTTGGGGAGAACGGGGTTAAAACCTGGCAAACGGGCTGCTGAAATTTATGCTCTGATTAACCGCCTACCGAATTTGCGACCTGTAGGATTTCATGTTTATGATGGGCACAACCATCAAACACCACTGGCTGAGCGGAAAGCGGCAGTCGATGAAATTTGGTCGACGCTGCAGGCATTTAGAGACGAATTGAAAAAAGCTTCGTTTTGTGTACCCAAAATTATTGCTGGTGGGACAGGAACATTTCCGCTTTATGCGCAACTGGATGACCCGTCTATCGAATTGAGCCCCGGTACCTGTGTTTTCCACGATGCGGGATATTCAACTATCTTTCCGGACCTACCATTTACTCCGGCAGCATTAATTCTTACCCGGGTGATTAGCCGTCCTTCTCCCAATTGTGTCACATTTGATCTTGGTCATAAAGCCTGCGCAGCAGACCCGCCTGCTGGTCACCGATTGCAGTTTCCGTCGATTCCAGACGCCCGCGAAGTGTTGCAGAATGAGGAGCACCTAGTGATTGAAACGGCGAAAGCCGCCAGCTATAAACCTGGGGATTCTGAATTAGCGATCCCGACTCATATTTGTCCGACTTCAGCGCTTCATACACACGCGTGGGTCATTCAGAGGGGAAAAGTTTCTACAAGATGGGAGGTGACTGCGCGGCATCGCTAATTGACAGCAGACAATCAATTCGATTAAGAATCGAAATATTCACGGTCGCGCCTTAAATTACTCACCTATCGAGTTCAGCCATTCATCGAACCATTGATGGCGAATGGACTCTGTAACTGAATACCAATGACTGTCTGCTCGAATTCTTCGATTAACGCCCAACTCAGCGTTCGAGTAGTTATCGGTCATCAATGGCATGGTGCCCGCATAATAATAGATTCGATCCAACGCTGATTTCCGCGTTGGGCCGTAGGACAGTATGTTGGAAAGTGCTGCCATTCTGTCAGTTCTGGTTGCAAACGCAATGAATTGTGCGGCAAGATCAGGCCTTTGTGCCTGTCGATGGATTCCCCAGACACTTAACTGCACAAATTGTCCATCTGGTATGATAGTAATCGGAATGTCGTGGTTGACTCTGGCATCGTCAAACCGTCCGTTGAATCCGCTCGCCATGACTACCTTACCGTCTCTGAGCAGATCCACCGGTTCATGACCCTGTTCCCACCAGACAATGTTGCCTTTCAACTGGTCAAGACGCTTGCTAACCAATTTGAATCCACGCTCTGTACTTAACAGATCATAAATTTGTGCAACTGGGACGTTATAAGACAACATGGCCCATTCGAGAATTGCTATCGGTCTGCGCGGAAGCGCACGTTTACCCGGAAAGCGTTCAATGTCAAAAAAATCCGCGACGGAGTTTGGTTTTACATTTGGGAACGCTCGATCATCATAGGCAATTACATCGGCGTAACTCACATGTGCGACACCGCACTTGAATATTGAACCATTAAAAAAATCTTTTGTCGCAGCCGTTCCATCGGGCGCAGAGATGAGTACTGATTTATCAAATTCTTTTAGCAGTCTTTCATTACAAGCCGCCAGAGCATCCGATTCTGTCATGTCGAGGACATCCCATCCAGGGTCTCCCGGATGCTCCAGAAAATCCAGTGGCCCAATTCCACCGTTATATGGCCTGATCTTAATGCGAACATCATGCTCCTCTTCAAACAGTTGAAAATACGAGATTTCCTGCGCCTGTTCGTACGCTCCGCCCCATCCGGAAATGATCAATTCACCATTATCAGCCCAGGTAGTGGAACTTCCCAGGATCAAGCCAAGCAACAAAAGTGGACTAAATCGGATCATGTTCTTCTTGCCTGATGCGATCGGCAACTTCGCGATATCTACTGATCACATCACTTTCATAGACTATACCAAGAAGTTTTTGAGTCTTGGAAGAAACAATCGGCGCGACTTCATAGTCTGACTGTCTGAAGGCTTCTAGAGCCTGACCGATATTCGTGTTTTGACTAAAGCGCATGGTTTCCGGATTCATTACATCCTTGAGCATAGTGGTTGGTGGGCGTCCAGTACAATCACGCACATGCACCACACCAACCGGCCTTTCGTTGGCACCAACAACGATTCCAGCGGTGCGGCCGATATGTGCGAGTTGATAGGCCACTTTTCCAATTTTGTCGTGAATTCTGAATATTGGATATTCGGTGCGCATGATCTCGGTAACACTGCCATAGGTGATTAATGCATTGACTCTTCCGAGTGACAGATCAAATCCCCTGGAAGCCAGTTGAACATCAAATAGAGACCGTCCAAACATTCTTGTAGCAAGCAAATTAGAAAACACAACTGCAACCATTGCAGCAGTTGTCAAATCATAGTTTCTTGTCAACTCGAACACGATCAAAATCATCGCTAGTGGTGCGCCGATAACAGGTGTAGCAGCTGCCATCATGCCACAGATAGCATAAGGTACCACTCCTGAGTGTCCGAAAATTTGCAACTGATCTAGAATTCCCCCGAAGAGCGCCCCGCAAAGTATCCCGATCAACAGAATTGGTCCGAACACACCGCCTGCGAAGCCAAACCCCAGGCAAAGAATTGTAACGAAGATTTTGGCAATTATCAAAATTGTGAGTTCACCGAGCTCAAAAGCGCCGCCAATGGTGGCAAATCGCAGACTTTCCCTACCGACACCTAATACTTCAGGGAATTGTAGTGCGACCATACCTAGAACCAGGCCAGCAACCATTGGCCGAAAGACTACAGGAATACCGCTGCGTGAAGCGTAAGACTGACACATCAAAATGCCTTTGGCATAACCGACGGCCAATAATGCTCCCAGAATCCCGATGACTGCAAACAAAACAAACTCATAACTGTACTGTACACCCTCAAATACAACCAGGAAAAGTGGTGGTCGATCAAATATCACGTTTGCAAATATGAAACCGATTGCTGCAGCTACAGTTGTCGGAGCGAAAGCTTTCACCGAAAAGTGTCGCAGGATAACTTCGTGGGCAAACACCATTCCCGCAATCGGTGCATTAAACGCTACCGAAATTGCTGCTGCGACTCCGCTGGCAATGCAGATCGCCTGCAAATTTGGAATTTTGAGTTTTAGTGAATTGACAAGAGACCCGATCAGGGTACCAAGATAGACTAAAGGTCCATACTGTCCGACTGAAGCTCCACAACCTAGAGAAAGAACTGCTGCAAAGGTTGATGCAATGCTACTTCCGAATGGTTGGGGTGACCCCCTGGTCTGTACAAGCAGAATAGTATCTGAAGGACCAAGCGGCCTACGGGCGCTTACGAAATAGTAGATGATGAAACCGACGAGCAGACCGCCAACTGCTGGAACTCCGACTGTCGCCAGAGAGAGAAGAAGAGGTTCATTAGCGAGTTGAATTCTTTCATGAGGGTCAATTAAAAATTCTTTGTTGAGCCAACCATATGCTTCATAAAAAGCGATCGCAAGCAGTGATACGACTACCCCAATTCCGACCCCAACAATTGCCAGCAATAGAATAGTTGTTGGAACACTGTACAGATCTGGTTTTATAGTGATCCGCTTCACTACAAGACGCTACTATCAGAGGACTTTCGGATACATAAAGGTAAATCCGGGGGTAAACATTCAATCTACACCATAACAAAAGTTAAGATGGTTATGACAATTTCCTGCCATATGCGTAGAACTGCAAGTGCAGCAAGGATGCCATGAAGTTCTCAGTGAGGAAAATTTACGTTCGTCAAATCAACTGAGTTAAGGAGGAAGGGCCGTTAGCGTTGGTTTGGAAACGTGCAGGGTAGCGTTGTAATTCAGATAACATGCTTGTCAGATGAGTGCAATTGTCAGACATTGATGATTAGAACACTCTACCGAACCAATAGGCTTGAGATCGGTAGAACTGGTCAAGTTATTGATATTATTCAAACCCACATCATTGATCAGTGGGATGTAATGTTACAAGTAATCACGCATGCATCAACGAATTCAAGGTCAGGCTGCTACTGATGGCAAACCAGCCAGTGCCATGGCAACTTCTTCTTCCGAATATTCTTGCTCGTGCATCTGCCCTGCAAAGTAATCCGTGTATGCCTGCATGTCAAAGTATCCGTGACCACAGAGATTGAACAGAATGGTCTTTGCCACACCATCTGCCTTACATCGATTGGCTTCCTCCATCATTCCTGCAACCGCATGATTCGCCTCAGGAGCAGGTAGTATTCCTTCACTGCGAGCGAACTGAATTCCTGCATCAAAGCACTCAATTTGCGTGTAGGCGCGAGGTTGAATGTTGCCAAGGTCTGTGATCAGGCTAACCAAAGGGGCCATCCCATGATAACGAAGCCCACCGGAATGAGACTTAGGCGGCACAAACTTGGAACCGAGTGTGTGCATCTTCACCAATGGCGTCAGATTGGCAGTATCGCCAAAATCGTAAGCATATTTTCCCTTCGTCAAGGTAGGACAGTTTGCAGGCTCTACAGCGATGACTTCAACATTTTTGCCTTCTCTATATTGTGCGCCAATAAAGGGAAATGACAGTCCTGCAAAATTACTGCCACCGCCTGTACATCCGATCACAATATCAGGATAGTCATCTGCCATATCGAACTGTTTCATGGCCTCCTGACCGACGATTGTCTGGTGCAGTAGTACATGATTGAGAATACTGCCCAATGCGTATTTGGTGTCATCACGGGTCGCGGCGTATTCAACGGCTTCGCTGATTGCGATGCCCAAGCTACCACTGCTGTCGGGACTTTCAGCCAAAATTGCACGTCCCGAGTTTGTAGTATTGCTGGGACTTGCTGTGCAACTTGCACCGAAGCTCTCCATAAACGCTTTTCGGTAAGGTTTCTGATCAAAACTGACTCTAACCATAAACACTTCAATGTCTAGTCCAAAAAACGAACCCGCTAGTGCGAGAGCCGAGCCCCATTGACCTGCGCCTGTTTCCGTTGAAATTCGCTTCACCCCTTCGTCATTCGAATAGAAAGCCTGAGCGATTGCAGTATTCGGCTTGTGTGAACCAGCCGGACTCACGCCTTCATACTTGTAGTAAATTCTGGCTGGAGTATCGAGTGCTTCTTCTAAACGTCTCGCTCTGTAGAGCGGACTTGGTCGCCACTGTAACAGAATATCTCGTACGGGTTCAGGAATTGGAATGTACCGTTCAGCACTGACCTCCTGCATGATAATTTGCATCGGAAAAAGAGGAGCCAAGTCATCTGGACCCACTGGCTGACCGGTGCCAGGATGAATCACTGGCGGTGGTGGTGTCGGTAAATCAGAAACAATGTTGTACCAGAATTTTGGCACATCGGTTTCGTTTAACTGAAATTTGATTGTTTCCATACTTTAGGATTCCTCCAGGCAGACTCAGTAATTGGAAGCAAAAAAGTCTTCTATGCTATTGGCGTTATAGGTAACACACCATGAATTCACAGCAATTCCAGGACTTGTTCCGGCGGTCGTCCAATTCTTGCTTGATTGCCCACCACAACAATCGGTCTTTCAATAAGAATCGGATGTTCAATCATCTTGGTGACCAAGTGATCATTGTCAAGATCTGCTTGATCCAGATTTTCAGACCTAAAGACAGATTCGTTGCGACGCATCAGTTCAAGTGGCTTCAATTCCAGCATCGAAAGAATTATTTTGAGCTGATCCGCTGAAGGTGGTGATTTCAAATACTCAATCACTTCAACATCGCAGTCCAGCCTGCTGTTCAAAATGGCCAATGTTTGCCGCGACTTGGAACAGCGTTGATTGTGATAGATCGTTACAGAAGTTTTCTTTGTCATTTGTCTTTCGTCGTGTAGTGATTTCGATTGTGGTGTACGTCGACTAGTCGCCATTGAGCCAAATTTGGACCATTCAACAAGGCTAAAATTATTTGCTTGACTATCTATCGAATAAGTCTTTCGAAGTCACTAAACCATACTTGAAAAGCATGTCTGTAAATACTCGAATAAGACACGGTGGAAAAATTCTGGCCGACCAATTAGCATTGCGAGAATGTGAAGCTGTCTTTTGCGTCGCGGGCGAATCATTTTTACCTGCATTGGACGGTTTGTACGACCATCCTTCAATAAAAACGGTGACCTGTCGCCACGAGGGTGGCGCGGCGATTATGGCTGAAGCCTACGGCAAAATGACAGGCAGACCCAGTGTCTGTTTCGTCACTCGCGGACCGGGTGCAACTAACGCGTCCTTAGGTGCTCATATTGCATTACAGGATTCGACACCTATGATTCTGATGATTGGACAGGTGCAGCGTGAATTTCTGGATCGCGAGGCATTTCAGGAGGTCGATTTTCGAACGATGTATCGACCATTGGCAAAGTGGGTGGCACAAGTCGAGGATGTTCGAAGAATACCCGAGTATGTCAATCGGGCTTGGCTGACAGCAATGTCGGGGCGTCCGGGACCTGTGGTGTTGGTGTTTCCAGAAGATGTACTCTTTGATGAAGCTGACGTTCAAGACCTGCCGCCGGTTGATGTTCCCGATGTGGTTACTCCACCACACACAGTTGCCAGTGTGATTGACTTCTTTGACGGCGCTAAACAACCGTTAGTCATTGTAGGCGGCAGCGGCTGGAGTGAGAGACTTCGAGTTGGCATTGCGCGGTTCGCGGCACGAAACAATCTGCCAGTCGTTGCAGAGTTTCGATGTCAGGACTATATGGACAATGCACACGACAACTACATTGGAGACCTTGGAATTAGCACCGGACCGGAACTGGCCGAAATGGTGCGTAGCAGTGATCGGATACTTTGTATCGGTGCACGTCTGGGTGAACTGCCAACTAGAAAGTATTCACTGATTGAGGCGCCCATTCCCAATGCCAGACTCTTTCATGTTCACCCGGATATCGGTGAGTTGGGTAAGGTGTACAAGCCGGATGTTGCAGTTAACGCCACTTCTGCTTCTTTCTTTATCACGATTGAAGATCTGAAATTGGAATGCTGCGAAGACTGGGCCGACTGGACTCGCCGAGGTCGGGAGGCTTACCTCAAGCATTCGACGCTGGTTGATGATCATCCTGCATTCACGAATGAGCAGGTTATTGACTGGTTGCAGTCGCATTTGCCAACCGACACCATCGTTGCCAGCGGTTCCGGCATTAGTTCCGGAGTGCTGCATCGGTTTTATCGCTACGGCGCAGCCTATCGCACACAGCTCGCGCCGATCGCGGGATCAATGGGTTACAGTGTGCCAGCTGGTATCAGTGCGAAGTTGTGCGCACCGAATCGCAAGGTTGTTGTGGTGTGTGGAGATGGGTGCTTTATGATGACTGCCCAGGAATTGGCGACAGCTGCCCAGCTCCAACTTGAGTTGCTGGTAGTCGTTATAAACAACAGTGTGCTGGGCACCATCCGAAAACATCAGGAGCGGCATTATCCTAAGCGCGTGATTGCGACCGACTTACTCAATCCGGATTTTGCGAAATTTGCAGAAAGCTTTGGTGGGCTCGGCAGGGCAGTTCGTTCAATTGAAGAATTTGCCGAAGCCTATCAGGAATCGACGAAATTTCGAGGCATTTCACTGATTGATGTGCAGGTAGACAAAGAACGATATATCGATTCTTTAGTCTAACTAATTTGCTGCATCGAGATTTCAATTTGGGTTAATTGATGTTGACTTCAATTTTTGATTTGAGTGGAAAAACTGCGTTGATTACAGGTGCATCCAGCGGTATTGGTTCGCATTTCGCCGGAACTTTGACGCAGGCGGGTGCCAACGTTGCATTGGCGTCGCGGCGCACTGAACGTCTAATGAAGCGTGCAAAAGAACTGAAGAATCCTCGAACTGAGATCAGTTGGGTTCAACTCGATGTCACCAATCGGGGCAGTGTTGAAGCGGCGTTCCATGAAACAGCCAAATTGTTCGGGAGAATCGATATTGTTGTCAACAACGCGGGAATTGCATCACAGGGGTTGGCACTCGAAACCACGGAGCGTACTTGGGACGATGTCATCGCCACCAACCTAAAAGGGGTGTGGTTGGTGGCACAACAGGCTGGACAGCATATGGCTGTTGACTCCAAGGGTGGCACTATAATTAATATTGCGTCAATACTCGGTCGACGGGTCATGGGCGGTGTCGCACCTTATGCGGCTGCCAAGGCAGCAGTTGAACATCTCACCCGGGTGCTGGCCTACGAATGGGCGCGCCACTCAATCCGTGTCAATGCGATCGCTCCAGGCTATATCGTTACCGACATGAACAGGGACTACCTTGAATCGCCCCTAGGCGAAAAGGCGAAGTTGAAAATCCCTCAAAAACGATTCGGACAGCCAGAAGACCTGGATGGACCACTTCTTTTGCTTGCATCTGACGCATCTTCCTATATGACGGGGAGTACCATCGTTGCCGACGGTGGACATTTGCAATCTTCAATGTAATTCAGGAACTCAGAAATGGACTATACACTTGACAGTACTGTTCAAGATTACCAAAAGCGAATTCGTGACTTTGTTAATACACACATCATACCCGTCGAATTGAAGCCGGATGCATATGACGAGGGCGAAAACATTGCGGACAAGTACTTTCTTCCGTTGAGAGAGAAGGCTAGAGCGGAGGGGTTATGGTGCTTGCAGATGCCGAAAGAGAGAGGTGGAGCTGGTCTCGATACAGTAGGAATGGCAGCCTGTTATGAAGAAATGGGTCGCTCTATTTTTGGTCCGGTTGTGTTCAACAGTGCCGCTCCAGACGATGGGAATATGTTCGTGCTTGAACGTGTTGGGACTCCCGCTCAGAAAGAACGATGGCTGCAGCCTATTGTTGATGGTAAAGTGCGATCAGCGCTGGCCATGACAGAGCCTGCGCCAGGCTCAGGATCTGATCCGCTCGGCATGATGCTCACTAAAGCTGAAAAGTCAGGCAATAAGTGGATTGTGCACGGGCACAAATGGTTCATCACTGGCGCTGGCGTGGCTCAGCACTTCATTTTGCTCGCTCGAACCTCAGATCATCCTCGTAAAGGTTTGACAGCTTTTATGTTTGATCGCGATGATCCGGGTTGGGAATTGGTCAGGCGAGTGCCGATCATGGGGCCAGAGGAGCATGGCGGGCACTGTGAGTTAAAGTTTCACGGGCTCGAAATTCCGGATGAGAACCGCTTGCTTGAAGTTGGTGATGGTATGAAAGTTGTGCAGATGCGACTTGGCACTGCACGCCTGACACATTGCATGCGATGGTTGGGTCTATGCCGTCGCTGTCTTGAAATTGCCAGCGAGTACGCTCGCAACCGGAAAGCATTTGGTACGACATTAAGCGAACATGAAGGAGTTCAGTGGATGCTGGGCGAGGCAGCTGCACAAATTCATCTGGGGCGACTTCTAACCATGCATGCTGCGTGGAAACTGGCTCAAGGAGACTTTGCCCGAAAAGAGGTGTCCATTGCCAAAATCAGGGTGGCGGATACACTGCACCATGTAGTTGACACTGCAATCCAGATGCTTGGTGCACGCGGCTATTCAAAAGATACGATTCTGGAATGGATTTATCGCTATCAGCGACAGGCGAGATTGGTTGATGGCGCATCAGAAGTACACAAGATGGTCCTCTCAAAGTTCTACATGAAGGAAGGCGACGATTTTTTCAAATGGGGCGTTTGATTTCATGCGACTACGTCTCAGGAATCTATAGTTGATGCTGACGGAAGTTTCACTCAACGATAAGTACACCAGACAGTCCGGTCGAGTTTTCATGACCGGAATTCAGGCTCTGGTGCGATTGCCAATGCTGCAATCGCAACGGGACCGCTTGGCGGGTCTCAATACTGCCGCTTACATTACCGGATATCGTGGTTCACCACTCGGTGCTCTAGACATTCAATTTTGGCAGGCTCAGGAATTTCTGGCACCTCACAACATCGTTTTTCAACCCGCAATTAATGAAGACCTTGCAGCGACTGCGCTTTGGGGTACACAACAGGCAGAACTGGACGGGCAGGGAATGTACCATGGTGTCTTCGGTATCTGGTATGGCAAAGGGCCTGGTGTCGACCGTTCCGGTGATGCATTTCGACATGCCAATTTAGCCGGCACTTCGAAGTATGGAGGTGTACTTGCTGCCATGGGGGACGATCACGCCTGTGAATCATCGACTACAGCCCACCAGAGTGAGTTCGCCCTGGTCGATGCCATGATGCCAATCCTCAATCCATCCAATGTTCAGGACATCCTGGATTTTGGACTAACCGGCTGGGCACTTTCGCGGTTTTCAGGCTGCTGGATTGGGCTCAAATGTGTGCACGATACAGTTGAAGCAACTGCTTCAATTGAGCTTGCCTCTGCTTCGGATTCCTTTGTGATCCCTGAAGATTTTCTGTTGCCACCAGGTGGCCTGAATATACGTTGGCCTGATACTCCTTTGCAGCAGGAGCAGCGCCTTCACGAACATAAGCTGCCAGCGGTTCATGCATTTTGGCGAGAGAACAGTCTTGATCGTCTGATCTACGATCCTTCGGATGCAAAGATCGGGATTGTAACGACTGGTAAATCCTACTCCGATGTTAGACGTGCTCTAACAGAGTTGGGGCTTGATCGCAATTTGGCAAACAAGCTGGGCATACGGCTCTACAAGGTCGCGTTGAGCTGGCCTCTTGAGAAAGTCGGTTTAAATCGGTTTGCTAGGAATCTTCAGAAAATTATTGTTGTTGAAGAGAAAAGGGCACTGATCGAAGATCAAATCAAAACGCTGCTTTACGGTCGAGCATCGGTGCCGGTGGTGGTTGGTAAACGAGACCAAGAAGGGGGGATTCTCCTACCTTCAACAGCCCGGTTGAACGCCATGCAGATAGCAACTGTCATTGGTGAGCAGATTCTCCAGCTTATCCAGTCCGAAGAGTTATCCAGCCGCTTAGAACAGGTTAAACTCCTGTCGGAAAAAGATACAGAACTTGCACCGATTCAGCGAATGCCGTACTTTTGTGCGGGCTGTCCACACAATACATCAACCAAAGTACCCGAAGGCAGTGTAGCGTTAGCTGGAATTGGATGCCACTACATGGTGCAGTGGATGGATCGATCAACAGCACGATTCACACAGATGGGCGGTGAAGGTGCAAGTTGGATTGGAGAAAGTGTTTTTAGTAAGAGATCGCATATCTTTCAGAACGTAGGGGACGGTACGTACCTGCATTCCGGCCTTTTGGCTATACGTGCTGCGGTTGCCGCGAAGACAACCATGACATTCAAGGTACTCTATAACGATGCAGTTGCCATGACCGGTGGTCAACCATTTGACGGTCCCTTGTCAGTTTCTCAGATAGCCCATCAGCTTTTGGCTGAAGATGTCGCTAAAGTCACGGTTGTGACGGATGATGTCGATGCCTGTCGTTCAAAGAACAAGTTACCACAAGGTGTAAGTGTTGTCGACCGACATGAACTTGACTCAATTCAACGACAACTCCGGGATATTGAGGGTGTAACGGCAATTATTTATGATCAGACATGCGCGGCCGAAAAACGCCGTCGAAGAAAACGGGGTCAATATCCCGACCCAGCCAAGCGGGTGTTCATCAACACTGAGGTATGTGAAGGCTGCGGTGATTGTGGAATTCAGTCAAACTGTGTTGCCATTCTGCCGCACGAAACGGAATTTGGCCGTAAGCGGCGAATTGATCAGTCATCCTGTAACAAAGACTACACCTGTATTGATGGATTTTGCCCAAGCTTTGTTTCGGTCATTGGAGGCGCACCTCGAAAGCCTGTCAAGGCACAAACCGCCCCAAACTTTGATCCGGATCAATTGCCATTGCCGAAAGTCGCATCGATTGACAAGGAGTATTGCATCGTTGTAACTGGAGTCGGGGGCACCGGTGTGATTACACTGAGCGCAATATTGGGTATGGCAGCTCACCTCGATGAACTAGGCTGTTCTGCGCTCGACATGACAGGGCTTGCTCAAAAAGGGGGTTCCGTCCTCAGCAACCTCATCATTGCACAGAGCCCCGATGATATTTCATCGATGCATGTAGCCAATGGCGGTGCGGACTTAATTATTGGCGGTGACCTTGTAGTTTCTGCATCAGACAAAGTGCTGTTGACTGCAGATCCACAGCGTACGCGGGCGGTTGTAAACAACTACAGAATGATGTCCGGCGATTTCACCCGGATCAGTGATCTGAAATTTCCTGGTTCAGAACTACAGTCAGTCATAGAAAAGTCAGTCAATACGAATCAGCTGACCTTTGTGAATTCAAACCATTATGCAGAGCATCTTTTTGGTGATACGATTGCTGCCAATTTCTTTATGATCGGTATTGCACTGCAGAAGGGGTATCTGCCAGTCTCACTCGAAGCAATTGAACGGGCTATCGAACTGAATGCACGCTCAGTCGAGATGAATAAGCAAGCTCTGCACCGCGGTCGACAGTATGCAGTCGATCAAGCCTCGATTGATCGAGAGGTAAAGAGTGCATCTGCAGCCGCTGATGAAACCAAAACCACAGAAAACCATACATTGCGGGACAGTTTAGAACTTCGAGCTACAGTGCTTGTCCGATATCAGAATAGTGCTTACGCAGATCGATATCGGAAACTTGTGCAGCAATCCATTCAGGCTGAGGAATCCAAAGCGCCTGGAATGCAAGGATTTGCAGAGGCTGTAGCTCGATACTATCACAAATTGCTTGCTTATAAAGATGAATACGAGGTAGCAAGGCTCTATAGTGAGGCTGATTTCAGAAAACAGCTAGAACAACAGTTTGAGGGAGATTATCAGATCAGGTTTCATATGGCACCGCCGATCATTGGTAAAAAAGATAATGTGACCGGATTACCGGTCAAAACGACATTCGGGCCATGGATGGAGCGAATGTTGCCGTTGCTTGCAAAATTCAAATTCTTGCGTGGTACGCCGTTTGATCCATTTGGCCGCTCCGACGATCGTCGAATGGAAAGAAAGCTGATTCAGCAATATGAACAGATTGTGAATGAGATCATGTCGGGTCTAACGGCTGATAATCATCGCTTGGCTATTGAACTTGCGAGTTATCCTGAGTTCATTCGGGGATATGGTCACATCAAGCGACAGCACGTTGAAGAAATTCGGCCCAAGGTTGATGATCTGATGAGTGCCTGGCGTCAGCCAGATACCACACCACAAGCTGCCTAGGAGGCGTTTATTGTGTTAAAGGAATCACCCAATCAGTTTGCCTGGTTTGACCCATTTTTGCTCAATGAGCAGCTCGACGAGTCTGAGCGTATGATTCAGGAGACCGTTCGTCGGTATGCGGAAGAAAGTCTGATGCCACGAATTGTGAAGGCCAATAGAGAGGAGACCTTTGACCCGGCAATCGCACGAGAGATGGGCGAACTTGGTTTGCTCGGTCCAACAATTGACGGCTATGGTTGCGCAGGTTTGAATTACGTTAGTTACGGATTGATTGCCAGAGAAATTGAGCGAGTCGACAGTGGTTATCGATCTTTTTTGAGCGTGCAGTCTTCACTCGTCATGTATCCTATTTATCGATTTGGAAGCGATGAGCAGCGGAATCGATTGTTGCCAGAACTCGCGAGTGGTCAAATGATTGGATGTTTCGGGTTGACAGAACCCAATCATGGTTCTGACCCGGGCAGCATGATGACACGTGCCCGAAAGGTTGGTTCCGGTTATCGACTGAATGGTGAGAAGACATGGATTTCCAATGCACCCGTGGCGGACTTACTTCTGGTTTGGGCCAAGGATGATGATGGCGTCATTCGGGGATATTTGATTGAAAGGGGCGCAGATGGACTCCAGACCCCCACAATTGAAGGCAAGTTTTCGTTGAGGGCTTCAACAACGGGCAGTATTGTCATAAACGATGTATTTGTTTCCGACAGCATGGTTCTGCCTGATGCATTTGGTCTCAAAGGACCGTTTTCCTGTTTAACAATGGCTCGGTACGGAATCAGCTGGGGCGCAATGGGGGCTGCAGAGTTCTGCTGGCAGTCGGCACTGGACTATGCGATGAATCGCATACAGTTTGGACGTCCAATTGCCGCCACTCAACTAGTGCAAAAGAAACTTGCTGATATGCAGACCGAAATTGCATTGGGCTTGCAAGGTTCGCTCAGAATGGGAAGAATGATGGATTCAGACAGAGCACCCCATGAACTGATCAGTCTGATGAAACGCAATAATGCCGGAAAGGCACTGGAAATTGCTCGTATGGCTCGCGACATTCATGGCGGCAATGGTGTCAGTGATGAATTTCACGTCATTCGGCACTGCATGAATCTGGAGTCAGTGAACACTTATGAAGGTACACACGATATTCACGCATTGATTCTGGGCAGGTCGCAAACTGGAATCCCTGCTTTCAACTGAATTTAGGAGTTTAAATCATGATCAAGATGCACTTGAAAGACCAGTCGCTCTTTCGTCAGCAGTGCTACATCAATGGTGAATGGGTAGACGCTGATGATGGTGGCACATTAGACGTAACCAATCCCTCAAGTGGCAGCGTAATCGGCACTGTTCCAAAGCTGGGTGCAGCGGAAACTGCACGCGCCATTGATGCGGCTGAAGCTGCTTTTCAGAGTTGGCGAAAGCAAACCGCCAAACAGCGTGCGGTTTGTTTGAAAAGGCTTGCTGAGTTGATGCTGGAAAACGAAGAAGATCTGGCAAAACTGATGACAATTGAACAGGGCAAGCCACTGGTTGAATCAAGAGGAGAGGTTGCTTACGCGGCTTCCTTTTTCGAGTGGTTTGCTGAAGAAGGCAAACGCGTCTATGGTGATGTCATTCCACACCACTTACCTGATCGGCGTATCGTTGTGATCAAAGAACCAATTGGTGTTTGTGCTGCAGTCACACCTTGGAATTTTCCTTCAGCCATGATTACTCGTAAAGCCGGCCCGGCACTAGCAACAGGCTGTACGATTGTCATCAAGCCTGCAAGCAGTACTCCGTATTCAGCGCTCGCGCTGTGTGAATTGGCGGAGCGCGCAGGGATACCCGCTGGAGTGTTGAACGTAGTTACAGGCTCGTCGGGCCAAATTGGCGGCGAGTTGACTTCAAATCCGAAAGTGCGAAAACTGTCCTTTACTGGCTCAACAGAAATCGGCAAGGTATTAATGCGTCAGTGCGCTGATACAGTGAAGAAAGTTTCAATGGAATTGGGTGGCAATGCTCCATTCATCGTATTTGATGATGCGGATATTGATGCGGCGGTTACAGGCGCAATTCAGTCGAAATATCGCAATGCCGGTCAGACTTGTGTTTGTGCCAATCGAATTTTCGCACACGAAGATATTTATGATGAGTTTGCTGAGAAACTCGCGAGCGCAGTCAGTGAAATGAAAGTTGGCGATGGACTTGAAGAAGGTTCTGAGGTGGGACCGTTAATTGATGTTGCAGCTGTGGAAAAGGTTGAGGCGCACATCAATGATGCAGTAGCGAAAGGTGCGGAGGTTGCTGTCGGTGGTGGTCGGCATGAGCGCGGAGGCACTTTCTTTCAGCCAACTGTGATTAAGCACGTTAAAGTTAATATGGATGTTTCGAATGAAGAAACATTTGGGCCGCTGGCGCCGCTCTTCAAATTCAGTGATGAAGACGAAGTCATCGATATGGCGAATGCAACCGAGTTCGGTCTGGCAGCGTACCTATACAGCCGAGACATTGGTCGAGTCTGGCGAATGTCTGAAGCGCTTGAATATGGTATCGTTGGGATTAACACCGGTATCATTTCGACGGAAGTTGCGCCATTTGGTGGCATGAAAGAGTCCGGTTTTGGACGTGAAGGTTCAAAATACGGAATCGAAGACTATGTTGAGGTCAAATACCTTTGCGTTGCCGGCATCTAGTTTCGACGATAGCGCAACGCTGAACTGGCTGTGGATTTACCTTCATTTGAGCCGAATGCCGAGCCATTTGAGCTGTTTGAGAGTTGGTTTAACGAAGCAAAAAATGCTGGATTCATTGAACCGACAGCAATGACTGTCTGTACTGTCGGGCGGGGAGGCAGGCCCTCGTCTCGACAGGTGCTGTTGAAAGCACATGGTCCTGAAGGCTTTGTTTTTTACACTAACTATGGCAGTCGAAAAGCACAGGAAATCGGCATCACTCCTTTTGCCAGCGCGGTACTTTGGTGGGACAGACTGTATCGACAAGTCAGAGTTGAAGGACGCGTCGAGGTGGTTTCTGACGAAGATTCTGATGTGTATTTTTCTTCCCGTCCTCGGGGTAGCCAGATTGGAGCGTGGTCTTCTCCGCAGAGCGAGGTTATTGACAGTTTTCGTCGTCTTGCCCAAAAAGTCAGTGAATTTGAGGAACGGTTTGAAGATCAGCCGGTTCCACGTCCCGATTTTTGGGGTGGCTTCAAGATTATCGCCGACCGCATAGAATTTTGGCAGGGCCGTAAAGATCGGCTTCACGAACGTTTGTGCTTCAGGCTTGAAGACTCAAACTGGGTGAAAGAAATTCTGGGACCTTGATGCCAATAAGGTCACATTGCTATGACCGACACAGATTCTGTCAATAGCAAACATTTAACCGGCCCATTCAACAACCAAGGCCACGCAATGTATCGGCCTAACACCTGCATTTTGCTAGATCAATGAAGTCCAATGCCAGAGTGGTCGTAATTGGCGGTGGCATTGGCGGAGTTTCTACGCTCTATCATCTGGCACAGGAGGGCTGGTCTGATGTCGTTTTGGTTGAACGAGATGAACTGACGTCCGGTTCAACCTGGCATGCAGCTGCTCAGGTCACCCAGTTTGGTTCCAATCAGACAATGGTTGCGCTTAAGCGCCATTCAATCGACCTTTATCGGGAACTGGCTTCCGACCCCGAATATCCCATCAACTACCACATCACAGGTGGCATGCGTCTGGCATACACGCCAACTCAGGTTGATATTTACCGGCACTATATCGGAATGGCAGCTGGTGTGGGTGTTGATATGGAATTCATCGATGCCGATGAAGTCGGCAACCGCCACCCACTGATTCGAACGCATGAGTTATTGGGAGCCTGGTGGGACCCTTTAGATGGTGATATCGACCCGGCACAGCTGGTTTTTGCATTGGCACGTCGGGCTCGACAAGCAGGCGCTGAAATTTACCGATTCAATCCAGTCGAAGCGATTACGCGTAAACGTAGTGGAGAGTTCCTAGTCCATACCAAAAACGGAATCATTTGCTGTGAGATGATTGTCAATGCCTCTGGATATCGAGTCAACGAAGTGGGTGAAATGATCGGCGTCAGTCATCCTGTCGTTTCGATGGAACACATGTATTTTTTGACGGAGCCGATGGAAGAAATCGAAGCACTTGATTTTCGCGTTCCAATTATCCGAGACCCGGGTGACAACTTCTACAGTCGACAGGAAAAAGCTGGTTTGCTGGTTGGTGTTTACGAGCAGGACTGTCGTTTGTTTGGGATTGATGGCATAGATCCCAATTTTTCGAGATCATTATGCCCGTCAGATTTAGATCGGTGTTTGGACAATATGGAGCGAATATTCCAACGTTTGCCCGGTCTGACTGAAGTCGGGATCCACACTGTTGTGAATGGACCGATTACCTATAGCGCAGACGGAGCACCGTTGGTTGGACCGATTCCCGGTATTCCCAATGCCTTCGCCTGCTTGGGATTGCGTGCCGGAATTGGCGAGGGTGGTGGACTAGGAAAGATTTTGGCACAAATCATGGTGAATGGTGAGTGTGAGTGGGATGCCTGGTATCTTGATCCCAGCCGTTTTACCAGTTGGGCTAGCATTGAAGCGACTTGTCAAAAGGCGGTTGAAGAATATCAGCGTGAGTTCGATTACCACCTACCGCATGAGTTTCGTCCGGTAGCCCGCCAGTTGCGTACAACACCGCTATATGAGGTGCTTGATCAGCAAAATTGTGAGTGGGGTGTAGTCAATGGCTGGGAGCGGGTGTTATTCTTCAAGCCCTATTCAGAATTTGTCGATCAGCATTCCTATCGATTTACTCCGACTCAACAGGTGGTATTACAAGAAGTTGCGGGAATCTGCGATAGTGTCGGATTAATGGAAGTATCAGGTTTCAATCGGTATGAAATTCGAGGAAAGGGAGCTAGGGCTTTCCTAGACTTTATGACATGCAGTACGATTCCACAGCGGGACGGGAGCGTGCGACTCTGCTACTTTCTTACAGAGAATGGAAACATCCTGACTGAGGCAACACTAACGCGATTGAGTGAGGACCATTACTGGTATGGATCGGCTGCTGCAGCAGAGTGGCATGACCGAGATTGGCTTCAAAAGTTCATGCCTGATTCGGTGCAGTTGGTGGAAAAAACACAGACTCACACAACACTGGTTTTGGCTGGACCGCAATCGAGGCAGTTGTTGCAGTCAACATTTCCAGAGATTGATTGGTCTCACAAGACGCTTCCACCCATGCATGCCAGGTTTGTTCAATTTGGTGCAATAGAGTTGTTGGCAATGCGTGTCTCATACTCAGGTGAGTTGGCTTACGAACTTCATGTTCCGAACGAGTATCTGATCTCAATCTATCAATTGCTGATGGAATCAGGCGAATGTCTTGAATTGGTGCAGTTTGGTTTATATGCTGCAGAATCGATGCGCTTGGAGAAAGGCTATTTGCATTGGAAATTAGATCTGCTGTACGAGTTCAACCCAATAGAGGCTGGGCTCGAACGATTCGTCAGAATTGACAGGGATGACTTTGTTGGAAAAGAAGAGTTACACAAGGCGGTCAACCAGGAGGCACAGAAGCGGCTGGTAGTGATGAGTGTGGACTGTAGTCATGCTCCAGCTCACTCGGGTGATCCTGTTTCTTGTGATGGTAAAATCGTCGGTTCTGTCACTTCAGGGGGCTATGGATTCAGGGTTCAGAAGAACATCGCATATGCGTACCTCGATTCAAATTTTGCGGATACTGAAACCGAACTGCAAATCGGGATTTTAGGTGAGCTCCATTCGGCTCAAGTTGGTCACTCGTGTTTATATGATCCGAGAAATTTGCGGCTGAAAGTCTGACGAGCTAAATCGTCAACTGCCCGAGTTATCTTCCGTACCAATTAGTCGGCTCTGAATAACCCAATATTCGTCAGTATATCATTATTACCATTGACTATTATTGTCATACCACCTGTTCTGAAATTGCCGGAAACGGTATAATCAAGCATCATTTCCCTGCAATATCGAGAACGAAAATGAAGCCTCATTCACCCAAAAACAAAGACCAGTCCGAACTGTTCCGCAGCCGCCTAGCCGTCAGTTGCAGATACTCCCGCAGGCACCTGCACAGATACGGCCGATATGGGTCCAGCTTAAGGTGTGAACATTAATGTTCACACCTTACAGTCGATGAAAGACAGGAGGAAGTGGGATGTCGAAGGTTTTTTCGGAGGAGTTAAAAGCGCAGATACTGGAGGAGTATCGAAACGGACGGACGATGAGCGAGCTGGCGCAGATAGTCGCGCAGGATTGAAATGCCACCGGTATAGCCCTGCGTCCTGATCTCGCGCAGAAGACGGGTGGCGTACAGCTGTGGATGCTCGGTCACCCGCCTGCGCAGATGACCGCGGCACCGGTCAAGTTTGGAAGGCCTCGCCTTTCGCGGCACCGTGGCCGTCTCGTCAGGTTTGCTGCACAGATACCTGCGGACCGTTTTGCGGTTCAGATTGAACCGTCGGGCAATCTGTGAGTGGTTCAACCCATCGGCTTTCAGTTGGTGAATCATGAAAAACTACCGATATAAATTCATGGTTGTGCCCGCTTGGATTTGATTATTAAGAAAACCAAACCATAGGGCAATTTTCGGTTTTTGCCTTTCCGCCCGTTAACGGGCGGAAAGGCAAACCTTTACCGTCTCTCAGTGGGGGAATTTCAATCGGTAGTGACAACTTCGAGGCGTCCAAGCCGCGTGAGTTGGTGGCCAGTGATGCGAGTACGGTCCGGATGAAGGGTGGCAGAGCCCATCTGGCGGTGACACTGGATCTTTGTTCCCGCAAGGTTCTGGGCTGGGCGGTGTCGCGCAGCCAGGGAACGGAGCTGATGCTCAGTGCCCTTGAGAAGACGGTTCGCCGCGGATCGTGTGAGGGCATGATTCACCATTCCGATCAGGGTTCTCAGTACACCAGCACCGCATTCCAGAATCTGTGCCGGGTCCATGGGATCCGCCAGTCGACCGGTTCGGTGGGCGACTGCTACGACAATGCGATGGTGGAGTCGTTCTTTGCCACACTCAAGAGTGAGTGGGTGCAGGACCGGTGCTTTGAGACAATTGAAGAGCTGCGCGTTGAGCTTCGATCGTACATTGATGAATATTACAATGCCAGACGGCTGCATTCATCGCTGGGCTATGTCAGTCCCAACGAGTATGAGGCCGGATTTCAAAAAACTGACCTGACTGGGGCTAGCCCCCATAAGCGTTAACTTGTTTTAATTCCGAGATTCTTGATACAATGCCCGGCATTGCGTTTCAAGGAGTGTAGCGGCATGAAAGAAGACTGGGATCTGCTGGATGGCTGATTGAATCGTGCTTCAAATCGATTTTCAACATCCTATTTTCCGATTACGGTGCCGGAAACAAGGCTGGGGAGTAATTTCCAATTGAGGTAGAGCCGCGTTGTGAATTACAAATACTGTGTAAATTCTGCGATTCTCGCAACTGCTATCGTTTTGCTGACCGCTCTTTTGGGAATAACAAGTGCCGAATCTAAGGAGTTGACATCAAAGAGCAAAATGGAGAACTGTCACCCTTTAGTAGTTTTTTTGGCGGGGCAAAAGACTCGAAATATAAACTGATGTACAGAGGTTATAAGAAGTGGGACAAAGATTTCGGGGATCTGCATCGCGCAGAGTATTTCACTCATCGTCAAGGAACAGATGCGGTGAAATCGCTAATTAGATACAAGAAAATATGTCAACAATCAGAAATTGTTCTCATCGGGCATAGTTGGGGAGGAAATACTGCTTATGACGTAGCGGTTGCTATGGCTAGGTTCAATCCACATTTAGTTACATTGGATGCTGTGGGTATAAAGAGTAAGTGGTATGCAGGCATTCCGCTATTATGGGGTTTAACCATACAGGATAATAAGTTGAAAAAACCGGGACTAGGCGTATGGCTCAATGTATACACCGAGGTAGCGAATTATTATTGGAACGCCTACATTTCATTTCCACTTGGGATAGTCCAAATCTTTCGATTCAAGCGCCTACATTGGTGCGACGCTATAGCATTTCAAGGTGGACCTTATGGGCGTCAGAGATACGCAGACCCAAATGGCTTTAAATTGTCGAAAATATACAATCATTGCGATGTTGACGTTATGATTAGTAAAATGATAAATGTAAAAGAGTTTACGGATGTTCTTGGTAAAGGATGGGCGGAGAAATTTCGCAAGAATTGGTTGTCGTATTGGTTGCCGTAAACTATTTGGAACAGACAGCGTAGAAGGATAGACGACAACCTGTTCCGAATGAAACCTCTCGTGTCAGGCGAGTTGCAAATCGAATTGTAGTTTGAGTTCAATTTGCTGCATTTCTAGATACATGGATAGAAGCGTACTTCAGCTACCGTCCACCCATTAGCACCACAAACGGCTACCGTGAGTTTTTTCGGGTCATAATTGGGATGATAATGTCCGAACGCAGGCACCGCGTACCGAAACCAGTTTTGTCCGTCGATGAACGAAATTGCCCATTTTAAGTCTGATTCTTTAAGCACAACTGTACACGAAAAATAACCCCGCCGAAGGCCTTGTGGCGAGTCCGACGGAGACAAATTATATTTGTGATTAAATTGGGACGATTCTCATTAGTTACTTTTTATCTCGCCACCCACAATCAAAAATTTGATATTTAGCGTGGACAAATATTTAAACTCTAGTGAATTGATGATTCGTAACCAGTACTTGGGAAATTCATACCCTCTCATCGCCATCAATTCATCCTCATGGATTGGTCAGGCCCTACTGATGAGTAGCAAACCGACTAATTACAACATGCTGATGAAAGCGCAATTTTCCAATAGGAGAATGCAGGCAGATTGCTCTTTATGTCGTTGAAACAGAATTTGCAATTGTGTTTCAACACCCTATTCTGCACCGAAACCATTCGGTTTTTGATTGTCTGCAATACTTGTGGAAATATTACCAGGTACAAGTGAACGCACACGTCAATTGAAAGCGCTTCAGTGCCTAGGCGCAGTTTTTCTGAAAGAACTGAAATACAGACTAAGCCAGCTGGAATCGGTTCCGCAGTGTAAGTAGCAGTATGAAAAGCAATGCAGGGCCAAGAACGGCTTGCAGGACTCCTGCAACTGCTACAAGCCCAAATTGATCGTTCTGCTCAATCAACAGACGACAACTCCCAAGATAGCCACCCTCACCTGCCAACCCCAGGAAATCATGCGCATATGCGAATGCTACAACCAACACCTTCAGAATACCCACATGAAAAATTCCTTGATTCGCATCCAGGAAATGCAGACAATTCTTCAATTACTTTCCCATATTTCTTTAGTTCTCCGCTGTTTTTCCCTAGCAAGAGGTACCAACTCCTTATCAAAAATCTCTTCGTATTGAGAGCAGAGTTCAATATCACCGCTGCAAAGGGGATCGTTTAAAAGAGTAAGCCTTTCCTCTTCTACAACTAGATAACGCTCTGATACATCCTGAATCACGGCGCAGGCTCTTGTCACCTTACTGTAATAAGAAGGGTTATAGTGCCATTTCATAGGGAGGCTGGTACAGGTTTCTGCATTCTCAATGGCCTTGTGGAGGCTGTCCAGGGTGTAATCCTTGTATTGGGGGTATAGGTTCCTTCCCCATTTCTCTTTGTCCTCAAGAGTTGCTGAGGGGGAGGCCAAAATGTGATGGGCATGGCTTCCTATAAGCCCTTTATTGAATTTCAGGTATGAAATGACAGCCAAAGCTTGGTAGGCTTCCAGCTCATGCTGCTCCGCTTCTTCTGAAATAATAAATTTATCGGGGTAGTCAGGATCAGATGTAATCAAATGCAGAACTTTTGCATAGGCCGCATAGGCCTCGTCATAGTTGGCTGGTTCAAAATTACCAAACTCCAGAGTCCCTCCGGAAGCTATGTATAGAGCATAAGTGCTTGCTGAGGGGACGGAACCTTTATTGATGGCACTTTCCAAAAGACGCAGAGCCTTCCCGTCCTCTCCCCCTCTGGCCAAAAGGCACCTGGCATAAGCTCCCTCCCTGTGCCTTAAATCAGGTGTTTGATCATAGTTCATCTTTGCCCGTTGAAAGTCTGTACACCTGAAAACCCCTTTCTTGTAGTCGTTTCCATAAGCCAGAGGCAGATATAACAGACAGACAGTCATCAGGCATAACAAACAGACAGCCATCAGGTTTCGCAGCAACATGGTCAGCCTCCTCTTTTGATTGGGACTTGAATTTATGTTTTTATTTATAGTCAAAAAATACAATAAATTAAATAAATGAGGCGATTGCGCTGTAGGGGGTTTTCGCAACGAATTTCATCGGCGGTGCCAGCCAGGTGGCCGATATTTACACTTCCGGCAGAAAATCGGTCAGTTCACATGGCTTCTGAAGCCAGAATTCCTGGTTTATTGGGCGCGTGTCATTTGTCGGGCGCGCCGATTTCTCAGACACTGGTCTGATCCATCATTTTGCTGGTTTCAGCTGCTAGCCTGAATCGAACAGCAGCACCGGTTCGACCAGCGAACGGATCAACTCCGGCTGGTCTGAGCGAAGGCGCACGATCGCCACCGCCAGCATGATCACCATCGACAGACCGATTCTGGCTTTCATGCCGCAACACTCCTTGAAACGCAATGCCGGGCATTGTATCAATAATCTCGGAATCATAACAAGTTAACGCTTATGGGGCTAGCCCCAGCCAGGTCAGAAGCCATGGTTTGGCGCATACATATGTGTGAACATTTTTGGTAATACCCTAACTCAGCATCCCGCTGTATGTGCTGCCACCCAAATCGCCCCAACTGAACGGCTGCGTCGAGCGCGCCAATGGCACCAGCCGCTACGAGTTTTTTCCGTTTTACTGCGGAACCCTGAATGTCCACTCGCTCAATCTGGAACTTGAACGCTACCAGCATCAATACAACCATTACCGACCGCATCAGGCACTCGGACAGCCCAGCCCCATGGAAAACTATAATCAACTTCTCAATCAATCCGCACTCGCTGCCTGATCGTCTCATATGTACTGAACCAGCACACTTAGTGTCAATATGTATCAATTTATGCTAAACTGATACAAATTAGACTATTGTTTCAATATCGATATTTTTGCATTTGAGTTTGGAATCACAATATGCAGAGAGTTCAACCCGCACCGAAATTCCTAGACCTAATTAACCAGTATAATTATGATACAGATATAATGGCGTGAGTATTGGAATTGTCTGATCGGTCTCAGAAAAATTATCGACACTGGAACAAGTTCAAGTATTTAAAACCACCCGAGGGGTTGAATTCAGAGGCTTGGTGGTTAGCAACTAAAATTTCCAGAAATGCCGGAAAAAGAAGACTGCCATTTGAAGATGCCAATGGACAATCGCCACCCCAAAACCAGACACGAGGTGAATAATCTGGGCTATGCACTCGTGTGTAATTAGCAGTCCGGGAGCCAAGAGTTGCTTCGATGAATAAGGCGTGTCAAGCTATTTGGAGCTTTGGTTGAGACAGCAGTAGAGGAAAAACACGATGAAAGGAAGATATTCTGCAATTGGAGCCGCAATGTTTGCGTTGCTTATCAGCTTGAGCACTACTGGGTTTGCACAAACTGATGCGTGGGAGTTCCAAGATTGGAATTGCCGGGAGGGCTTGGATCTTTATGCCGGCACCTTTCCGGCGCATCCAGCCGGACACGATCGGGAAGAGGAAACCATAATCGAGGAATATCAGCGAACAGGAAACTTCGATCGCCTCTACCAGAAAGTTACTGGTGCGGTTCTAGGTCAGGTGAAAGATTGTCTTGAAGTGCTAAGCTATTCCCTTGGTGAGGACGCTCAGAGGCGAAATAATCGTCTTGAGGATCTGGAGGAGAGGCAGATGCGAATCGAGGATAAATTAGACAAAATACTTGCTATTCTTGAACGCTAAAGGAATGCTGAACGAAAGATGACTGGGATCCAGAAATCGCTTCAGCGCATGATACAGCGACGAGTGCATCAGTCCCGTATTGGCGATCTCGTTTCAATCAGAAAATCCGATCAGCGCCAGCTCTTTCGCAAGCATACAAAGCTACGATGATATTTCAGTTATGTACTGACGGACCAAATATTGGAAAAACTGCACATTATTGACAGCGATGCCAGAGGAAAATTAGGCTCAGAACGAATCATTGGCAGTGAACATAGCACTGAGTACATGAACATGTCACTAATTGAAGAGGCAATTACGTCAAACCAGTAGGAAGGAGCACTAACAACAAGAAACATTGCGAGTGATATGATTCGCAAAGGTCGAAGGCCAAAAAACAGACATGAGCGGATGATTTTCAATAATTACCGGGCTATGGAATACATTCGCTTCAGTTTGAGTGAACAGTTGACATTTGATCGACTGATGCACTTGCACAAACAATTGTCTCAAGGCACTCTGGACGACCCTGACGATTGCGGTCGCATACAAACCAAAGATGAGCAGCGTGTTATGATTGCAGACCCCCATGGAAAAGTATTTTTTATCCACCTCCGGCCGAACAATTACCAAATAGGCTAAATAGATTGATCAAATTCGCTAATCAAACTCGGAGTAGTGGCCTATTTCTACATCCGATACTTAGAGCGATTATTTTGCATTTCATGATTGCGTTTGATCATCCCTTTGTAGACGGTAACGGACGAGTAGCGAGAGCACTATTTTATTTTTCGGCACTCAAGGATGGGTACGATGCTTTCGCATTTCTCTCAATAAGCAGAATTATTCGAAAGGCCCCAGCTCAGTATGCTTATGCATTTCAGTTTGTCGAAACTGACGATAACGACATGACCTACTTTATTCACCACCAACTAGATGTTATTTGCAAGAGTATTAAAGAATTAAATCAATATATTGAAAAAAAACGACTGCAAATCGACCAGATTAGAAGAGAACTAAAGAGATTGTCATTGAACCACAGACAACTCGCTTTACTCAATCACGCGGCAAATCATCCAAACCATGTCTAAACAATTTATTCCCACCAAAATAGTCACGGCTGCGCGTATGCCACTGCTAGAGCAGATTTGTTGAATCTGGCTGAATTCGATCTTCTGGAAAAAAATTCAAATTGACAAAAAGTCTCGAGGATTTGCCGCACCCAACGACTTAGGCAAGAGAATCTCTCGATTAGCGCAGTCGTAAAAACCTGTATTTTAAATGTATCAATTTTTGAATAATTGATACATTGTGATACAGATTTATCAATTTTTAACACAAGTTAACTTGATACTCCAGACACAAAGATTCCGAAAGGGCCAACAGGAAAGCAATGTGTTATTTCAGCTTGAATCGCAAAGAAGCCTTCAAGGCAATGCTCTCGCCGACCTAACCCGGCCTTTCACACTCCGATTGAAAATTGACCCTGGTCGATACTGCGTTGCGTCTGCGCTCGGCTGCAATTGGCCGAGAAGACGGTACTAGTCGGTTCAGGCACACACAGAATTCAATGTGATATGCTGAAATTGTCCGATAGTGAGCGACACGGTTGCGGCAGTGTGAATCATCTCCACTGTGGTGCCATCCGGGATTTCGTGCCACCAAAAAAAAGCATGGCAAACGCCTGCCTATCTACTTTTATTTTTCATTGTGTCGATATAATCCGATTGAGTAATAATCTATTTTTCTTTTCTAAATTTCAGATTTAGAACATAAAACCAATTGGGAGGACTGTACTTTGAGACACTCATCTAAGTTTAAATTTGTATTAGCATCCGTGTTTTCAGCATTCTTTTGCTACATTGGCAGTGCCAATGCTGAAGGAACGTTGAATGTCTATAACTGGGCCGAATACATTGGTGAGGACACAATTGCAAATTTTGAAGCAGAATACGGCATCGAAGTCACTTATGACAACTATGATTCAGTCGAGACTGTCGATGCAAAATTGCTGGCTGGCAATACCGGTTACGATGTCGTATCCCATTCGGGTACTCAAGTTGCGAAGCTCATTCCTACCGGTGTGATATCGAAGCTGGACACATCAAGACTGTCGAATCTGGAGCACATAAGTAGTGAAGTATTGGCTCGGGTGGCTGAAAAATGGGATCCGAATAATGATCATTTCATCCCCTATATGTGGGGAACTCATGGGGTGACATACAACGAGGAGTTGATCCGAAGCGTTTTTCCGGATGCCCCAATTGGGTCTATGGACCTGATCTTTAAACCGGAAAATATGGAAAAGCTTGCTGAATGCGGTGTCGCTTTTCTCGATTCACCAACCGATGTGATTCCAATGGCACTCGCTTATTTGGATTTAAATCCAAGTTCCTCAGATAGGAAAGACTATAAGGCTGTGGAAGAGATGCTTTTACAGATTCGCCCCTATATCAAAACATTTGACAACTATGCTTACCAGAGAATGGTAGAAAAGGAATTTTGTCTGGCCGTTACGTGGGGTCCAGATGGGCTGCTCGCCATCTCAACAGCTGAAGAAGCAGGTGCAGATGTTAAATTGGACTTCTTTTTACCTGCTGGTGAAGGGAAAGCGAACATCTGGGTCGATGGATGGATAATTCCCTCTGACGCAAAGAATGTTGACAACGCCTATTTGTTTCTCAACTACATGATGAGACCGGAAGTTGCTGCAGGCGACAGCAACTACACCTGGTATGCGTCAGCAAACGCATCTGCGGTTCCATTGATTGACCCGGCTGTCACTTCAAGTGAGGCGAGTTTTCCACCACCTGAAGCTGTTGCGAAGATGTATCCACTTGAAGTTTTACCGCCCAAAATTCAGCGCGTACGAACACGTACTTGGACAAACTTCAAAGCGGGTAATTAAAGTTTGATCTAGCCTGTAGTAGAGTTGACTCGGAGGCTAGATACAGCGTTGCTGTAAGTCGTCAATAGGGGAGGAATGGTGAATATGCAAAATGGCACGGATAAACTGTTCGCAGATCAGCCTTGGCTGGATCCTGAAGCTGAGCCCTTTGTAAAAATACAGGCACTCACCAAGACGTTTGGTTCATTCACAGCCGTATCAAGTGTCGATCTTGAGATCTACGAGGGGGAACTTTTTTCCTTGCTTGGCGGGTCCGGGTGTGGAAAGTCTACACTGTTGAGAATGTTGGCTGGATTTGATCCGCCAACCTCCGGGAATATATTTATCGACGGTGCTGATATGGCAGGAGTTCCGCCATATCAGCGGCCCGTCAACATGATGTTCCAGTCTTATGCTTTGTTTCCGCATATGACGGTGGCTCAGAACGTAGCCTACGGACTAAAGCAGGACAAGGTGCCAAAAAACGAAATAGCAGAGCGAGTTGACAAAATGCTGTCTATCGTTGAGTTGAGTCAATTCTCTCAGCGTAAGCCGCACCAGTTGTCTGGTGGTCAGCGACAACGTGTTGCGCTGGCCCGAGCTCTGGTCAAAAACCCAAAAGTTCTGCTTCTTGATGAGCCTCTTGGCGCTCTCGACAAACGTTTGCGAGAGCAGACACAATTTGAGTTGATGAATATCCAGGAGCGCCTCGGTATCACGTTTATTGTCGTAACACATGACCAGGAAGAGGCAATGACACTGTCATCACGTATTGCAGTCATGGATCAGGGCCGGTTCTCCCAGATCGGTACGCCGACTGACATATATGAGTACCCCGAGACTCGATTTGTGGCAAATTTCATCGGTAGTGCAAATATGTTCGAGGGTCGAGTCAAGGAGAATGGTGCCGATTATGTCATTGTGAAGGGTGTCGGCTCCAATGTTTCGTTTTACATTGATCACAGTGCTGCGGTCAGGGAGAACACCGCGGTCTGGGTTGCACTTCGGCCAGAAAAAATCACGGTTTCTGCTACTGCACCCGAAGATTCTGTAGATCATAACTTCGTTGAAGGCATTGTTGACGACATCGGCTACCTCGGCAATTTCTCAATTTATAAAATCAGACTCGACAACGGCAGAATTATTGAAATCACCCATCCCAATCAAACGCGTCCCAAACATAGCAGACACCTCGTTGAATGGGAAGAAAAAGTTTACCTGAGCTGGGCACCTCACAGTCCAGTACTACTAACAAAGTAGGCTAATATTGCTGCGGTTCCAGAATAGTCGGTAGAGAGGTAGGGCGGTAGTCGTTGCGTAGTCGAATCCAGAGCAAGCTTCAATCAGCAGAAGTGTGGCAATCATTTATTGTCGCAGTCCCTTACATTTGGCTGCTGATCTTCTTTCTCATCCCATTCTTTATCGTTTTAAAGATCAGTTTCGCCGAGTACATTCTCGCGAGCCCACCGTTTTCCAAACTATTTCGGTTGGCAGATACGGGTGCAATGTACATGACATTGATTTTTGATAACTTCATTTATCTATGGGAGGACGATCTTTATCTCAACACTTATCTGAATTCACTACAGATTTCGATCACGTCAACAATTCTCTGCCTGCTGGTCGGCTATCCGATTGCTTATGGCATTGCACGTGCCACACCAACAGCAAAGAAAATATTACTCCTGATGGTTATTCTGCCATTTTGGACATCATTTCTCCTGCGCGTCTATGCCTGGATCGGACTTCTCGCCGATCAGGGAACCATCAATAATTTCTTGATCTGGATTGGAATCATCGACGAACCAATCAAGATGCTATACACAGATTTTGCAGTTTATGTCGGTATCGTTTACACCTATCTCCCGTTCATGATTTTGCCCTTGTTTGCAAGCATTGAAAAACTTGATATGACTCTGCATGAGGCAGCTGCAGATTTAGGTTCGCGTCCCTTTACCACTTTTCGAACGATAACAATACCACTGACGATGCCAGGGATTATCGCCGGTTCTTTATTGGTATTCATTCCCGCGACGGGTGAATTCGTCATACCTGATCTTCTCGGTGGAGGAAACGTACTTATGATCGGTAAGGTGTTGTATAGCGAGTTCAACTCGAACCAGGATTGGCCAATCGCATCTGCGGTTGCAGTCGTACTGTTAATATTGCTGGTTGTCCCAATGATGATTTACCAGAAGTATCAGGCTAAAGAGTCAAGCGCGAAGTAGGTTCGCAGCGATGAGCTTCAAAAAATCACCATTTACATTCTCGCTGCTGTGCTTCGGATTTGCATTTTTGTATATTCCGATTTTTCTGCTGATGTTCTACTCTTTTAACTACTCGAAGGTGGTTCCGGTATGGGGTGGATTTTCAGTTCGCTGGTACGTGGAACTGTTTCAGAGTGAAGAGATATGGAGCGCAGTCGGATTAAGTCTCCAGATTGCGATCATGAACGCTACATTTGCAACGTTGTTGGGTGCTCTGGCAGGCATTGCAATGGCCCGAATCAGACGGTTTCGCGGTAGAACACTGTTTTCTGGTATGATCTCAGCACCGCTGGTTATGCCTGAGGTAATCACCGGTCTTTCACTGTTGTTGCTGTTTATCACGATGGCTGAAATTATCGGCTGGCCGTCGCGGGGCATTACAACAATTACCATCGCACACATTACATTTTCCCTTGCGTACGTTGCTGTGATTGTTCAGTCAAGACTGGTTGGTGTGGATGAGTCTCTGGAAGAGGCTGCACTAGATCTTGGTGCAAAACCTTACCGCGTGCTGATCGATATCACTGTACCTCTGCTTGCACCAGCATTGGCAGCTGGTTGGCTACTGGCATTTACTTTGTCACTGGATGATTTGGTTATTGCGAGTTTCGTATCCGGACCTGGTGCGAATACCTTGCCAATGCTCATCTACTCAAGAGTTAAATTGGGACTGAAGCCGGATGTCAATGCGCTCGCAACAATCATCATTCTGATCGTTGCGATTGGAGTCTGTGTAGCTGGCTGGATTTTGTCCAGGCAGGAGAAACAGAGAATGGCCGATATGCAGATGGCCGAAGCAGAAAAATACGACTTTAGTGACGAGCCTGAAAGTTCCCGTTAGCCGCTAGTTGATCATTCAGCTTGGCGATAGTACCAGGTCGAGGTTTGTTTTCCAATTTGGCGACCGGTAGACGTGCCTGAATCGAGTGGTGATAGGCTCTGATTCCAGTTTCAGCAGTTTCTGACAGTGTCCATTTTGGAAACACAGACGATTTCAGTCCTTCCTGCATGGCGTTCATATAGAAATAGTCTTCACCAGCCGTAATCATGTTGATTCGGCGGTTCAGGTATCGTAGCGCTTCGATACCTCTGCGTTTGTCTGGCAAGGCATAGCACTTGCCGATCACTTCAGTGCGAGTCGGCGTACAAGGAATCGACATGTAAATTTCCACCATTTCAGGATACAGCGCCAATACAAGATTTGGAAAAAAGCCGATGTATAACCAGAGGTCGTGTCGATCGTCGGGTAGGTGTTCAAACTTTGGCATCAACTTTCTGTAGTGTTTTACACTCCAAAGATTTCCCACTCGTTCATTGAAACGCCCCTTGGAAATGGGAATGTCCTTGACATAAGAGTCGACATAGGAAAGTCCGTAAAGCTGCTGAAGCGTTGGATGTCCAATCGGCACGTGGTAGCCTTCGTTGTCAATGTCGTGGTAAATTTTCCAGTTAATCGATAGGCTTTCGGGATTCTGGAAGGCATATTGCGTTGGTTCCTGGTAGGGCTGCAGCTCATTCAGTCGATAGTGTTCTATTTCATGTTCTATCGGTTGCATCTGTTCCTGAACAGATGGACCACCCGACACAAATCTGATGAAAATAAATCCATACCAAATTTCCAGATCGACCGGTTTCAGCGAATACTTTTCAGGGTCAAGATTTGAAAAACCTGACTGACCTGGTACAAATAGTAGTTTGCCATCAAAGTTGTATCGCCAGCCATGAAACGGGCAGGATAGTGATTGTCGACATCTGCCTTCTCCGGTCAGAATTGTCGAACCTCGATGTCTACAGATATTGTGAAAGGCGTTGACTTTACCGCTCTTATCTGTAACGACAAGTGCTCTTTCTCCAAATCCCTGAAAGGTCAAGTAATCGCCGGGTGCAGGAATTTCACTGACATGACCTACTAACATCCAGTTTGGCTGAAACAGCCGTTCAATCTCAAGTTCAAAGAATTCATCATCCTGATAAGTCCAGAAGGGCAGCAAGTCGGAAACCTCATTGTTCTTGAAGTCGGACTCAAGAGGTGAATGGTTAAAAGTCATAAACTGTGAAAGATAACGTTCACACATTTCGATTGCATCCTTACGGCTGATTGAATCACTTGAAATAAGAGCTTGACGCCATAGGCTGTCGATCAATCCATGCAGACCACGTGCTAGTACCTCCGCATCCAGTTTGTCGGAGTTCGACTGATCCAGCAAATCTGCAACGCACTCTTTGATCAGTTGAATATCAAACTGATCACTCTTTGTAAGAATATCCCGATAGTCCTTGACCGCATGATTTGCACTCCAATAGGCATACCAGGCAGCAATTTTGTCAGTAGCAAAAATTCGCTGATCAAAACAACTGTGAATATAGGCAACCATTCGTTGCTCTGCTGACGCGGCATGTTCCAATCTAGATTGCAAAATACTTGTCCATTCCTGTTCAAGAAAGACTAGCGTATCCAGTAGCAATTGCTTTTTCGTCTTGAAGTAAAAATTGATGATTGCAGGCGATAATTCGCTATTTGAAGCGACTTTAGCCAGTGTCACATTTGAAATGCCGTCGCTAGCAATTGTATGAATTGTTGATAATATCAATTCTTTACGACGATCTTTTTCAGTTGTTTGTAATGCTACCGTCATCTTTTTGAATATCTGGTTAGTTTCTTTGTTTGAGTAAACAGATATTTTAAACGATTGAACAGATGAAAAAACAGATTTTGGCTGAGAATGTCCATTGCAAGCACTAACCTGCGAAATCAGTGTAGCAATTCGTTGAACTGACTTTTGAAGCCAGACACCCGACCGAGTTGCAAGACCGGCTGTCTTATAGGAATTTACGCGTAGAAAGGACTATGCCAACCATTCTCGCTGATGGATACATGACCGATTGCAACTAGAAGTCCAACTACATTACCAAATCAGAGCAGTTTTCACACAGTTGAATTTCATGCATCATGCTGTGGCAGCGCTTATCGATACTGGTTGAATTTCGCTCCAGACCTGATCAAGCGCTTTACCCAGAGCATCGAACAAGTCATGTACTTGCTGTTCGGTGATGATCAACGGAGGACATATGCCAACAGAATCGCCTGATGGTAGCGCACGTAAAATTAGGCCGTTTTCAAGACACTTTTGGTAGACCTGCAATGCAACTTTCATGTCTGGGTCGTAAGGTTGCTTGGTTGCTTTATTCTCGACCAATTCAACTGCAGCAATCAGTCCAGCTCCGCGAGCTTCGCCAACTAGTGGATGTGAATTAAGCTCTCGAAGTCTACTCTGGAAGGGCTGCATTACTTCGCGTACGTGCCCAAGAATATTGCGCTCTTCATAAATGTTCAACGTTTCGATAGCAACTGCCGCACCAACTGGATGTCCACTGTAGGTAAATCCGGTACCCCAAACTCCCAATCGATTGCTCGCTTCTGCAATCACTTGGAAAATTTCTTCCGAAATCATCGTCGCGCCAATTGGAATATAGGCTGAAGACAGTTGCTTGGCGACCGTAATCATGTCAGGTTGATCAATATTGAAGGTGTCACAACCCCATGGATTACCAGTGCGACCAAATCCGTTAATCACTTCATCAGCGATAAACAAAATGTCGTACTTATGCAGTACTTTCTGAATTTTCTCAAAGTAGGTTTTCGGGGGTGGAATTACACCGCCTGCACCCATGAGCGGTTCTGCTATCAATGCAGCAATCGTATCTGGACCTTCTGCCAGAATCAACTCTTCCAGTTCCGCAGCCCGACGCGAAGCGAAATCTTCTTCAGTTTCACCGGGCTCGCCAAAACGATAGTAGTGCGGTGTGCCAATTTGTTTGAATCTGTCGAGCGGTGCATCAAATGCTTCCTGAACGACTGGAATTGCGGTCAGACTGGTGCATGCGATGGTTACACCGTGATATCCTCTAACTCGAGAAATAATCTTTTTCTTTTCTGGCCGATTCAGAGCATTGTTGTAGTACCAGGCAATTTTTACTGCCGAATCAACAGCTTCTGATCCAGAAGTTACAAAGTAGGCTTTCGACATCGGCTTCGGGGCCATGGAAATCAATCGGTCGGCCAACTCTGTAACTACAGGTGCAGTCCGTCCGGCAAAACTGTGGTTGTAGGGCAAAGTTTCAAGTTGCCGTTTAGCGGCGTCGGCCAGACGCTGTTCGCTAAATCCAAGTGAGGTACACCAAAGACCAGCTAGACCTTCAATAAACTTATTGTCGTGCTCATCCCAAATATAGATGCCTTCTCCGCGCACGTAGGTCTTGGGACCAGTCTGCTGGTGGGTAATGAGATTAGTGTAGGGGTGCAAATTGGATTTGATGTCCTTTTGCGCGACGGAGGAATTCTGCATGAAAATCACCTCATATTCATGTCCGATGTTGCTAAACGAATGCGTCCGGAAACGATTCCTTACGCATTGTAATGAATTCGTTCAATGCCGCATCTATTGATTGATCAATTTCTGGCGGCACATAATTATCAAGCATTTGCTTCCATATTGCGTTTGCTCTTTCTATAGAACTCAAACTTCCGTCAGCTTCCCATTGCTCAAAACTGTTGTTGTCTGCAGTACTCGATCGATAAAACGCAGTTTCAAAATTTTCCTGGGTATGCGCACATCCCAAAAAGTGATTTCCGGGCCCAACTTCGAATAAAGCACTTAAAGCCTGACCGTTTTCAGAAATATCGATGCCATTGAGGAAAGTCTGCAATACGCCAGCCTGATCTGCATCAAGAATGAACTTCTCATAACCCATGACTAACCCACCTTCCAGCCATCCCGCGGTGTGCAGCATGAAGTTGACTCCAGCCAGCATAGCAGCCTGTAGGGTATTAGCCGATTCGTAGGCAGCCTGGGCGTCTGAAATCTTTGAAGCACAAAGTCCGCCTCCGCTTCGAAAAGGCACATTGAGCCGCCGGGCGAGTTCCGCACAAATGAATAGAACGAGCGAAGGTTCAGGTGTTCCAAATGTGGGCGCACCTGATTGCATTGAGATTGAACTGCTGAACGTACCAAAAATTACAGGTGCTCCTGGCCGTACCAATTGTGCGAAAGCCATTCCAGCCGTAGCTTCCGCGAGAATCTGGGTACAGGTACCGACGACAGTCACCGGGGACATAGCACCAGACAGAATGAACGGAGAGATGACGGTTCCTTGACCATGCTTGGCGTAAACCTTCAGTGCTGCAAGCATGGTGTCATCAAACGTCATGGGAGAGTTGACATTGATCAACGACAGAATGCAAGTGTTTTGGTCAACAAATTCATCACCGAAAACTATTTTGGCCATGTCAACCGTGTCTTGAGCGCGCTCACCACTGGTGACCGATCCCATAAACGGTTTATCTGAATACTTCAAATGTGAATAAACCATATCCAGGTGACGTTTATTCACTGGCAGGTCCACGGGTTCACAGACAGTTCCACCAGAATGGTGGAGGGAAGGGGACATATACGTCAATTTGACGAAGTTTCTAAAGTCTTCTATGGTGGCATAGCGTCGCCCCTCGTCCAGATTACGGATAAAAGGAGGGCCGTATGCCGGTGCAAACACTGCTGTGTCCTTTGCAATGTGTACACTTTTTGCGGGATTTCTGGCGTGCTGTATGAAATTTGATGGTGCATTTGATTGAATGATTTCCCGCAGCATGCCGGGCTCAAATTTAACGCGCTCACCTTCTACCGATGCACCAGACTTTCGCCAGATATCAAGAGCTTCGGAGTCATCACGAAATTCAATTCCAATCTCTGCAAGTACTCGATCAGCATTGTGCTCGATCAACGCCAATGTTTCCTCAGGAGCAATACTGTAAACGGGTACCTTACGTTTGATGTAAGGTATGGATTGAATTGAGATACTTGAGCGCGCCGCCTGGCGGGCTGAACGACCACCAGAACGCGTCCGTCTCGCACTCATTTAATGATCTCCATTTTTTGTCCTGCCTTTGTTTGAGGCCTGGGAAATCGATTTGCCGGATCGTAGGGATAAACGTCTTCCAATATTCCGGCTCTAATCAGTTCTTGTTTGTTTCGCCAAAACTCCGCTGTCATTAGATCGCCATGAATTTCAGCAAAGTGATTTTTGATTAGTGGATGCACCAAAAAGTACTTTTCGAACTCTTCTGGAAATACATCGTCCTCCCCAACTGAGAACCATGGTTCAGTCGCCATGTCGTCATATGGGTTGGAGGAATGCGGGAATTTCCTGATTTTACATTCATCCAGGTAACGAATTTCGTCGTAGTCGTAAAACACAACACGTCGGTTTCTTGTTACACCAAAATTCTTGAGTAGCATATCGCCTGGAAAAATGTTTGCTGCAGCCATTTCCTTGATGGCATCGCCATAGCCCCTGGCAAAATAGAGCGTATCTTTTTCTTCATCAAAATTCTGTAGGTACAGATTGAGTGGAATCATTCGATGCTCGATATAGACGTGCTTGAGGACCACAACATCGTCTTCAATGATTATCGAATGTGAGCAGGTATTCTGCAGGTTTTCAAGCAGTTCACTTTCAAATCGGTCGAGTGGCAGGGCAACTTCAGAATATTCAAGTGTATCTGCCAGACGTCCGACCCGATCATGCTGTTTGACCAGGTGGTATTTCTCGATGACCGTTGAACGGGATAGCTTCTTTGGTGGTTCGAAGGAGTCTTTAATCAATTTAAAAACGTACTGATAGGATGGCAGCGTAAATACCATCATGACCATGCCCCTTGTGCCTGGTGCTTCAATAAATGAATCTGTCGAATGTGACAGGTGGTGCAGGAAGTCCCGGTAAAACTCAGTTTTTCCCTGCTTGTGAAAGCCGATTGCAGAATAGAGATCGGCCTTGCTTTTGCCAGGCAAAATGCCCATCAAGAAATCTACAGTTGCTGATGGGACCTGTGTTTTCACCATAAAGTAAGCTCTGGAAAAGCCAAAAATTGCATCTAGGTCGGACGGGTTCAGAATCAAAGCGTCAACATATAGACCGCCTTTTTCATTATTCAGAATCGGTACGATAAACGGTGTGACCTGGTAGTCATTAATCACTCGCCCAATTAAGTAAGCAGCTTTGTTTCGGAAGAACAGAGATGACAGAACATCGATCTGAAAATTCAATGACTCGGAACGCTTGTCTCTCGGAAGCACTTTTCCCAGGTGCTTGAGAATCTGTCTGACGTCATGAGACAGGTTTTCATATTCGAGTCTGAAGTCAAGATCGTTGAGAATATCGAAGATCGTATTTTTGAACCCGCGTGAGGAAGGGTAGTAGGAGCGATAGACTGGCTGGTCGGCCTGAATGAATTCAGTGGACACCGATGATCGAACAAAAATATGGTTGTTTTTGAAATAACGGCGATGAAATAACTTGCAAAATACCGAGTTGTAAAAACTTTCAGCCAGTTCAGGTTGCCGATGTTCCAATAGCAGTCGAATGAAATGAACTTTGACTTCTTCCCATAAAGTTTTGTCTAGCTCTGAGATGTGCAGTTTGGTACGCAGTATCTCGACAGTTTCTTCGATTCTTTTGTCATAAAAGTGAATTCGCTGTCTGGCAGCTTCCCGCACTTCGTGCCAGTTGGCTTGTTCAAAACGATCCTGAGCACCGGAAGTTATTTCCTGATAAATAGTGAAGTGATTCTCAAAGCCATCAAGAATGGTTCGGGCAATCTTTTGAGCACGCCTTGGCTTGGACCGAAAATTCGATCCTTTCCATGCTTTTTTGGATGGAACAGTTGCCTGATCAAAGTAGATCGTTTTTGCTGACTTGGCCATTTTAATTTGCGATTTTGAGGGTAACCCCAATTTAAAGTCGATTTTGTTGAAAAATTGATTGAATTTTTCTCAAATTCGTCTAACAAGTTTATTGTAATTTAGTCGCATGAAACTAACGAAACAACACAGAGTTGCAGACGCACTCAGTACCATGTGGCGCGTTGAAATATACTCAACGAACAAAGTTGGATTAGTGGCAAAATTTGAATCAAATTGGAGTAAGAGGCACAAAGAATGGACACTCATGCAAGAGTTGTAATTATCGGCGGTGGCGTCGTTGGGGTGGGAACACTTTACCACCTGGCAAAGAAAGGATGGAGCGACGTTATTTTGTGTGAAAGGACGGAACTGACAGCTGGCTCAACTTGGCACGCAGCTGGGCTGCTGCCGCTTTTCAATATGAGTTATGCCGTTGGCCAATTGCACAAGTATTCTGTTGACCTCTATAAGTCCCTGGAAGCCGAAACGGGACAGGATGTTGGATTCCACGTGACTGGAAACCTTCGGTTGGCGCGAACTCGGGACCGTATGGATGAATACAAGAAGTATTGTGGTACAGCCAATACCATCGGTGTTCCATTCGAGTTGATCACACCATCCGAAATCAAAGAACTTTGGCCATTGATCAACCTTGATGGTCTGATTGGCGCACTGTACCATCCGGATGACGGTCATATTGCACCAGTTGACGTGACGAACGCAATGGCAAAAGGTGCACGAGACAGAGGTGCCAAGATCTACCAGCAAACACAAGTGACGGGTCTTGCCCGAACACGCGGCGGTGAGTGGAAAGTTTCAACAAACAAGGGTGACATCACTTGTGAACACCTGGTATGTGCAACCGGAAACTATTCACAGGACATAAGCCGACTATTGGGAATCAACATTCCTTCAATTCCAGTGCAGCATCAGTACATCGTAACTGATGTCGTGCCTGAACTCAAAGCGTATCGGGAGAGCGGCGGTGAGGAACTCGCGGTGCTGCGGGAATCCGACGCTTCCTATTATTTACGTGAGGAGCGGATGGGCTATATCCTGGGGCCATATGAAGTTGGCGCTCCGGCAGTGTTTGCGGACGGTGTTCCATCCGGATTTGAGAAAGACCTGTTTCCCGGTGACCTAGACCGTCTGCTACCGCATGTTGAAGCAGCTATTCATCGAGTGCCATCATTTGAAACTGCTGGAATTAAAGATATAGTCAATGGACCTATTGCTTATACACCGGATGGCAGTCCATTAATTGGACCAGCCTGGGACTTGCCTAATGTTTGGTTGAATGAAGGCCATAGTTTTGGGGTGACCGCATCCGGTGGGGCTGGTTGGCAACTGGCTGAGTGGATCGTCGAGGGCGAACCGACCATTGATCTTTTAGCAGTCGATCCACGCCGGTATGGCGATTATGCTCGTGGACCGTTCCTAGTGAAGAAGAATGAAGAAGCATATGAAAATGTGTTCACGGTGCACTACCCGGATGAGGAAAGACCCGCTTGCCGACCAGCCAAAACCAGCCCGATTCATGATCGTCTAGATAGTATGGGGGCAGTCTGGGGTCAGCGCTATGGATGGGAGAGGCCAAACTGGTTTGCTCCAGACGGTGTCGAAGCTGTCGATGATTGGAGCTTCCGGCGGTCGAAATACTTTGAACATGTTGGCAGCGAGCACAACAATATTCGGAACAATGTCGGAATCATCGACATTACCAGTTTTTCCAAGTTTCGAGTATCGGGTTTAGGAGCTGAAGCTTTTCTTGATCCATTGGTGTCTAGGCGATTGCCAAAAGCACCTGGACGCATTCAACTTTGTCATGCGCTGACGAAAAATGGTGGAGTGAGAAGCGAATTTACAGTTACCCGGAATGCAGATGGATCTTTTTACCTGGTCAGTTCTGGAGCTGCAGAACGGTTTGATTTAAGTTTTCTGCAGAAACACCTGCCTGACGACAACTCAGTACAAGTAGAAAACCTGACAACTAGTTATGCAACACTGGTTATTGCCGGGCCGAATTCAAGAAAGGTTCTGCAAAAACTGACTGGTACCGACTTGTCTTCAGAAGCTTTTCCCTGGTTGAAGGCACAAGATATTTATGTTGGAGTCGCACCGCTTCGGGCGATGCGCGTTAATTTTGTTGGCGAGTTGGGCTGGGAGTTGCATCATCCCATCGAATATCAACGTCATATCTTCGAGCAGTTGATGGATGCTGGTCAGGAGTTTAACATTGGACAGTGTGGTATGCGAGCAATGGACTCGCTGAGAATCGAAAAATCCTATCGCATGTGGGGACAGGATCTGACTCGCGAGTACACCATACTTGAGGCGGGATTGGGAATATTCGTTCACATGGACAAAGGTGAATTTACCGGCCGTGATGCACTGCGTGCTCAAAAGGAAAGGGGGGTTCCGCAAGAGTTTGTCACCGTTGCTGTTGAAGGGATAACAGATGCTGATCCGCTAGGAAATGAACCCTTGTGGGATGGCGAGAAAATGATTGGCAGAGCCACAGCAGGTTCATATGGTCACTTCATTGGAAAAAGTCTTGCACTAGGTTATGTTCAGACTGGATATGGCAAACCTGGAACAAAATTCGAAATAGAAATTTTGGGCGATAGATATAATTGTACTGTTGTTGAAAACTCACCTCACGACCCAGAAAACATCAGGCTCAAATCGTAGCCAATTCACACAAGATTTTTCAATTTTCAACCGAGGAGCGGTATGAAAGTCGTTGTTCCTGTTAAACGCGTTATTGACGCGAACATTAAAGTCAGAGTGAAGGCCGACCGCTCTGGCGTTGAACTTAACAATGTCAAAATGGCAATGAATCCCTTCTGCGAAATTGCAGTCGAAGAGTCGATTCGTATGAAGGAGTCAGGTGCGGCCGAAGAACTCGTTGTGGTTGCTGCAGGACCTCAGCAGAGCCAGGAAACCATTCGTACAGCATTGGCAATGGGTGCAGATCGTGGTATCTTGATTCAAACTGATGTGCCTTTGGAGCCATTGGCAGTTTCGAAACTACTGAAGTCGGTAATTGAGCGAGAAGAACCGGGCTTAGTCATGATGGGCAAACAAGCCGTCGATAACGATAACAACCAAACCGGACAAATGCTCTCGGCAATGCTGAACTGGTCGCTTGGTACCTTTGTTTCAACGATCGAGATTAAGGATGATTCTTTTGAAGTTGTTCGAGAGGTTGATGGCGGACTCGAAACAGTATCGCTTTCAAAACCAAGCGTAATCACTGTTGATCTTCGTTTGAACGAACCGAGGTACGCTTCACTACCCAACATTATGAAGGCGCGTCGCAAGCCAATAGAAACGCTGACGCCCGATGAGCTCGGTGTAGACGTCACACCAAGAGTTGAAGTGGTGGAAGTCAATGAGCCGCCAAACCGCCAGGCAGGAATCAAGGTGTCCAGTGCGGTTGAACTGATCGAAAAATTGAGAGATGAGGCAAAGGTGCTAGCATGAGTGTACTAATTCTGGTCGAACACGACAATGAAGAGGTCAAAGCCTCTACGCTGAATACTGTCACCGCAGGCCGTCAAGTCAGTGATGATCTGCATGCGCTCGTTATTGGTTTCAATTGCGATGCAGTTGTATTAGCCTCATCCAAAATTGATGGCATTAGCAAGGTCATTAAATGTGACAGCGAAGCTTACCATTACGGTTTAGCCGAGAATGTTGCACCTGTGGTCAAAGACCTAGCTGAAAACTACAGTCATGTATTTGCTCCGGCTTCGACATTTGGCAAGAATCTGATGCCCAGAGTTGCTGCGATGCTGGATGTTCAACAGGTATCCGATATCAGCGAAATTTTGAGTGAAGATACTTTTGTGCGTCCAATCTATGCGGGTAACGCCTTAGCGACTGTGCGCTCCACTGATTCTGTAAAACTGATCACTGTTCGTACGACGGCATTTGATCCGGCGAGCGAAGACGGTGGTGCAGCGTCAATTGAAGAAATCGCTTCAACAGGGGATGTTGGACTGTCAAGTTTTGTACGACACGATCTGACACGTAGTGAGCGTCCCGAACTGACTACCGCTAGTATCGTAATTTCAGGTGGGCGTGGCATGCAAAGTGGAGAAAACTTTAACATGCTAGAGCGTGTTGCAGATAAACTCGGTGCTGCAGTCGGCGCCTCGCGTGCGGCTGTAGATGCGGGTTATGTGCCAAATGATTACCAGGTAGGACAAACCGGAAAAGTTGTTGCTCCAGACCTCTACATTGCAGTTGGTATATCCGGAGCAATTCAACATTTAGCTGGAATGAAAGACTCAAAGGTGATCGTTGCCATCAACAAGGATGAAGAAGCACCGATATTTCAGGTGGCCGATTTTGGCTGGGTTGCTGACCTGTTTAATGCTGTACCGGAACTTGAAGCCGCACTCGACTGACTGTTCTGAAATTTTTGTCGAGCAGTGTTCTGCTTGACGAGTGTTTGAAAACAAAAAAGGCGCCGAATTGTTCTGGCGCCTTTTTTTTATGAGAGGTGGATTCAGTTAGAACTGAGCAGTTTCTGTTGAATCTTCCATTGCAACGGTAGAACTCTTACGTCCGCCAGTTGTTGCTTCGTTAACTGCATCAAAATAGCTTACTCCAACCTCATGTTGGTGACGAGTCGCAGAAAATCCAAATTCTTCTGCTGCAAATTCAGCTTGCTGCAATTCTGCATAGCCTTCCATACCGCGGTCCAGATATTTTTTTGCAATATCAAAACTTGAGTAGTTAACGCTATGGAAACTCGCAAGCGTTACGAACTGATATTTGTAGCCCATCTTTGCCAGATTCTTCTGAAACTCTGCAAGGTTTTCGGCACCTAAATCCCGTTGCCAGTTGAACGAGGGTGAACAGTTGTAGGCCAGCATTTTGCCCGGAAATTCTGCATGAACACCGTCGGCGAACTTCTGGGCATCTTCCAGGTTTGGAGTTGAAGTTTCCATCCAAATCAGATCAGCATATGGTGCATATGCCAAACCACGTGCAATGCACATATCGATTCCACCGGTGATACGGAAAAAACCTTCATCAGTTCGCTCACCGGTGATAAACGGGTGGTCTCGCTCATCAATGTCGGAGATCAAGAGGCGAGCTGCTTCTGCATCGGTTCTGGCGATGATGATGGTGGGAACCCCCATAACATCTGCGGCCAGTCGAGCTGAAGTCAGATTTCGAATACCATTGGCTGTGGAGAGTAGAACCTTACCACCAAGGTGACCACATTTCTTTTCTGAAGACAGTTGATCTTCATAGTGGATACCAGCCGCACCGGCCTTAATCATTGCCTTGGTTAGTTCAAAAACATTGAGCGGACCTCCAAATCCTGCTTCGGCATCGGCAACGATCGGCATGAACCAGTCAATATCGGTTGTTTCCTGACCGCTCAGGCGTTCAAGTGTTTGAATCTGATCCTGACGCGTGAAAGCGTTATTGATGCGCTCAATGACTTGCGGAACAGAACTCGCTGGGTAAAGGGACTGATCTGGATAGGTCTGGCCCGCGTTGTTTGCATCAGCGGCGACCTGCCAGCCAGACAAATAGATCGACTGGAGTCCGGCTCGAACTTGCTGTACCGCCTGACAGCCGCTATAGGCCCCAAGGCTTGCTACATAATCAGAACTGTTCAGAAATTTCCAAAGTTTTTCAGAACCCATTTCAGCCAAGGTATTTTGAATGCGTACACTTCCTCGCAATCTTTCGACCTCAGTCCAGTCATAGTCTCTTTGAATGCCTTCCCAGCGGTTCGGTGCATAACTCGGCACTGGAAATTTCTTTAAATCTTCAGTTGGGTTAATATCCCATGAGTATTTGCCATTTGGTCTTTGGGTCATGCCCTATGCTCCATATATTTGAAAATAATCAATTAATCAGTGATGTATCACTGATTCAAAGAACTCGAAATTAGTATATTGCATCGCAACACAATAATATTCAGGATTATTGGGATGCGGGACTTCAGAAGTTTGCTCTATTTTAGAGCCTAGAATTCAGAAATAGGTGCTAAAGACTGTTCGTTGATGTCGTGTTTGAATTCAGCTAGTTCGGCCTACCGAATGCGCCGCCACCTGGTGTTTCAACCACAAAAACATCATCTGGATTCATTTCTGTTCGATCTGTCGAACCTAACTCTTCCACACTGCCATCTGCTCGGATAACGTAATTTCGTCCTGTTTGACCAGACTCTCCGCCATCAACACCGTAAGGCGGGATGATTCTATGTCCTGAGAGAATCGCGGCTGTCATGGGTTCTAGAAATCGAAGTTTTCGAACGGCTCCATTGCCACCTCTTTGTCGGCCACGACCGCCACTGTCATGTCGAATCTCAAAACTATCCAAACGGATCGGAAATCGCCACTCTAGAATTTCGGGATCGGTTAGTTTTGCATTAGTCATGTGCGTGTGAACAGCATCTGCACCATCAAAATCGGGCCCTGCTCCAGATCCACCACAGATTGTCTCATAGTACTGGTACTTTTCGTTTCCAAACGTCAAATTGTTCATTGTTCCCTGTGCTGCAGCCATAACACCAAGTGCTCCGTAAAGCGTATCTGTGATGTACTGTGAGGTTTCGACGTTGCCGGCAACTACTGCTGCGGGATACACCGGCTTTAGCATACAACCGTCAGGAATGATGATCTTGATCGGTTTAAGGCAGCCTTCATTCATTGGAATGACATCCTCAACCAGCGTTCTGAAAACGTACATAACCGCAGCTCTGGCAACAGAGGAGGGGGCATTGAAATTATTTTCTCGCTGTGAGGAGGTTCCAGTAAAGTCAACAACTGCACTCTGATTCTCCTGGTCAACTGAAATGGTAACTTCAATAGCACTGCCATCGTCCATTTCATAGCGAAAGTGCCCGTCTCTGAGTGCTTTAAGCACATTTTTGACTGCCCCTTCCGCATTGTCCTGAACGTGCTGCATGTATGCGATCACAACGTCAAGGCCAAAGTGATTCACCATTGTTCTTAGTTCCTGCACGCCTTTTTCATTCGCTGCAACCTGGGCTTTGATGTCAGCTAGGTTCTGTTCAATGTTACGTACCGGATACTGCGCACCCAAAAGCACATCCCTGATCTCACTTTCCAAGAACCGACCTTGGTCGATGAGTTGAACATCGTCAATTAACACGCCCTCTTCTTCGATTACATGACTGTCAGGTGGCATTGAACCCGGTGTGATTCCGCCTACATCGGCATGATGTCCGCGCGAGGCTACATAGAACAGGATTTTGCCTTCAACCTGTTCGAATACAGGTGTGATGACAGTGATGTCGGGCAGGTGAGTGCCACCGTTATACGGATTGTTGAGGATGTAGGAGTCGCCCGGATTCATTCTGCCTTTGCGATTACGTATCACAATGTGCACCGACTCACTCATTGAGCCAAGGTGAACCGGCATATGCGGAGCATTGGCTACCAGGTCGCCTTGAGCGTCGAATATTGCGCATGAAAAATCCAGACGTTCTTTAATGTTAACAGAATAAGCGGAGTTTTCCAGCGAAGCACCCATCTGTTCCGCAATCGACATAAACAAATTGTTGAACACCTCAAGCATCACCGGATCGGCATCCGTGCCTACGACTTTCTGTTTGGGGCGAGGTGCGATCCGTCTTAAAATCAAGTGGTTGTGTCGGGTTGTTTCAAGAGCCCAGCCCTGCTCGACAATGGTTGTACCAGTCGATTCGATAATAATTGCCGGTCCTACAACAGTATCACCAGGATGAAGTGCTTCTCTTACGTACACTTTTGATTCGTGAAAGCTGCCAGAAAAATACATTTGAGCGGTACCGCTCGGTTCCAGAGGAGAAGAACGAGGTAGGATTGATGTTTCATCCTCCACATGCATTCTGGTGCTGCCGATGGCTTCAACTGAAATTGCTTCGACCATCACTTCTTTATCTGGCATGATAAATCCGTAGCGCTGCTTGTGGCTCTCTTCAAACTGACTGCGAATGGTGTCGGAGTCACCGCTAGCAACTTCGACGGCAGAATCCGTGCCTTCATAGCGTACGTGTATTCTTTTTTGCAAATCGATGTTCTGTGCATCAATTTCCTGCTTCGTTACTTCATGAGTTGCACGTTCGCAAAGTGCTGAATAGCGTAGTTCGAGCGCCGCAATCAGTTGGTCAGAAAGTCGATCTTCCACCGCTTCTTCATGAATGACACGAACATCTGCCAGTCCGATGCCATAGGCTGACAGTACGCCAGCGTAGGGATGGATGAAGACAGTTTCAATTCCTAGAGCATCGGCGACGAGGCACGCATGCTGCCCACCAGCACCTCCGAAACTGCAAAGGGTATATTCAGTGATGTCGTAGCCACGTTGCACGGAAATTTTCTTGATGGCATTGGCCATGTTGTCGACGGCAATCTTGAGAAAACCCTCGGCGACACCGTGTGCCGTTCGAACATCTCCCGTTTGCAATCGAATCGAGTCAGCGAGTTCGGAGAACTGATTCTCGACAGTTTCTAGATCTAGCGGCTGATTACCATTCGGACCAAAAATACGTGGAAAATATTCTGGCTGCAGTTTGCCCAGAATTAGGTTGCAATCAGTAATGGTAAGCGGTCCATTTCGACGATAACAGGCTGGGCCGGGGTTGGCACCTGCAGATTCAGGTCCAACACGGTATTTCAGCCCATCAAACTTAAGGATAGAACCACCGCCAGCTGCGACGGTGTGAATACGCATAATCGGTGAGCGAATTCGGACTCCTGCAACGAATGTGTCGTAGGCGCGTTCGTATTCACCTGCGTAATGGGATACATCAGTTGATGTACCGCCCATATCAAATGCGATGATCTTGTTGAAGTCTGCTATTTTGCTGGTTTCAACAGCACCGACAACGCCACCTGCAGGGCCTGACAGAATGCTGTCTTTGCCCTGAAACTGTCTGGCATCGGTCAGCCCGCCGTTTGATTGCATGAACATCAGACGCACTCCGTACAACTCGCCGGCAATTTGGTTGACGTAGTGTCGAAGAACCGGCGAGAGATAAGCATCAACGACTGTCGTGTCTCCTCTTCCGATAAGTTTCATTAGTGGGCTGACTTCATGTGAAGTCGAAATTTGAGTAAAGCCTATCTGACGGGCAATGTCAGCGACTTCCTTTTCATGTTGGTGGAATCGATAACCGTGAAGAAATACTATCGCGCATGCTCGAATTCCAAGGTCATATACCGCTTTGAGACTTGTGTATGCGGCATCGTGATCCAATTCAACCAGCACGTCTCCTGAAACACTGTACCGTTGATCGATTTCGACTACTTGCTCATACAGCAGGTCCGGTAGTTTAATATGTCGGGCAAATAGTTCGGGTCGAGTTTGATACCCAATTCTGAGGGCATCCTTGAATCCTCTTGTTGTGACCAGAACGCAACGTTCCCCAGTTCGCTCAAGAAGGGAGTTTGTTGCGACGGTTGTTCCCATCTTGACAGAAGCAACCAGATCAGAACTGATGGGTTCACCATTTAGGTTTAAAAAGTCTCGGATTCCCTGAATTGCTGCATCCTGATAGTGTTCGGGGTTTTCAGACAGCAACTTGTGCGTGTGCAATTGACCGTCCGGGTCAACGGCGACGATATCGGTGAACGTGCCTCCTCGATCAATCCAGAATTGCCAGCGGGTGGGGGTGGTATGCACCATCGGAATGTATGACTTTGTGTCCGGTTTGCCCTGAAAATTGGCACTGATTATAGACAAGAACGTTGATTCGAAATTGAGACCACATGGCTCTGAGGCCAACCGTCTATTGGCGGTCAGTCGGTTTCATTTAAAGTCTGGAACTGTCATTGAAACCTCGTAAATACAATGAAATAAAATCAGCAAATATTCTTGGATAAGCAATGAAACTGGATCGTAGCAGTCAACTGATCAAAGGTATTCAACAGATCAGTTCGCCAAATTTTGACGATCGTCCTTTGGGTATGGAGCCCGAGGTGATCATTATTCATGCCATTAGTTTGCCGCCTGGAATTTACGGAGGAAATTACATCGAAGCTCTCTTCTGTAACACGCTCAATCATCAGGTTCATGATTATTTTGCCAATCTAGAAGGGTTAAAGGTTTCTTCTCACTTGCTCATACGAAGGAATGGAAGCGTTGTTCAATTCGTTCCGATAGACAAGCGCGCTTGGCATGCCGGAGTATCTCAGTGTCTGGGCAGAGATCGCGTGAATGATTTTTCGGTCGGAATTGAGCTTGAGGGATGTGATGAGGACCAGTTTGAAGAGGATCAGTATGAATCGCTTGATATGCTTATCGAGTTGCTGCTACAGGAGTATCCAAAAATAGATCGCAGTCGTATTTTTGGGCACTCAGAAATTGCTCCGGGTCGGAAGACTGATCCAGGGCCGCATTTTGACTGGTCTAGAGTGCGCTAAACAGTCAAGTTATTCGTCTTGCCTTGTTTTTACGTTTGAATTTTTTCCGTGTCCTGTCGTGTCTCCAGAGAACGTCAGATCCGCCAGCGTTCTTATTGAGGTAACGTGCTACAACAAAAAGAAGATCAGAGAGGCGGTTGAGATACTGTCTGGAGACATCTGATACATCCTCGTTTCGGGCGAGAGTGTGGACTCTGCGTTCGGCACGTCGACAAATGCTTCTCGCGCTGTGACAAATTGAAGCAGCCTCTGTCCCGCCAGGTAGTATGAATTCCTTAAGCGGTTCGAGGTATTCGTTAAATTTGTCAAGCTGATTTTCTAATGCATCAACGCGGTCTTGCTCAACCATCCGAAATTCTGGAATACACATTTCCCCGCCGATATCGAACAATGTGTGCTGTACCTCAAAAAGGCATTGATCAACGTCGTCTGGAATCTCGAGAGCCAGAACCTGACCAATACAGCTATTGAGTTCATCAATGGCTCCCAGGGCTTCGATGCGATCGGAATCCTTTGGCGTACGATTGCCGTCCCCAAGTCCCGTCGTCCCATCATCTCCGGTTCTAGTGTAAATTTTTGATAGCCTGTTTCCCATTTTCTAACTGGTGGTGATTGAGCAAACTTTTGGGTTCAGGTATCGATGTTATCCATACCTGAAAAGTAAGGATTAACGAGCAAAAATTTGAGCGAAAAAGAAATTTTACTCGTTAAAAATTCATTAATTAAAAGGTTGTTCACAAATTGAGTATTGATTCACTTTGAATTGCATATCGCTGGTTCAATTTGTCTTCGTAATCAGCACAAGATTGGATATATTAACGAGTTGAGGGAGTGAATGATCACGATGGGCTGATCAAGCGAGTGGTTCGTTAGTTTTTCGCTTTACATATTCCTTTCAAACATGACGGGCATTGAATAAATGCCATACGCATATTTTCTTTGATAACTAAATCTTTCGTTGATTTAACTATTTTATTTCTTTTCTCAATTTGACTATGCCCAGCGTGAGCAATACTTGAGGCGAATTACAGAAAATCGGTTGCTGGAGAACAAACTACTATGATTACTGGCAGTATAGTTGCAATAGTCACCCCGATGCACGAAGACGGATCTTTGGACCTGGATTCTCTGGCAAAACTTGTTGACCATCATGTTAAACAGGGAACAGATGCTATCGTGTCGGTTGGTACTACAGGAGAATCTGCCACGTTAAGTCACGATGAACATCATACAGTTATCGAAAAAACGATTCAAGCCGTTGCGGGACGCGTCCCCGTAATTGCAGGTACTGGCTCAAATAGCACTGCAGAAGCTTTGGAACTGACTAAAGTGGCCTTGGAACTCGGTGCAAATGCTAGTCTTTTGGTAGTGCCTTACTACAACAAGCCCACCCAGGAAGGGTTGTATCAACACTTTAAACTGATAGCCGAATCAGTGCCGATACCACAGATTTTGTACAACGTCCCAGGTCGAACATCGGTTGACTTGCATAACAGTACAGCCATACGCCTGAGCCACATCGACAACATTATTGGCATTAAGGATGCCACGGCTGACATCGAACGCGGAAAAAAATTGATTGAACAATCGGGTGAAGACTTTATTTCATACTCTGGGCAGGATACTGCTGCACTTGAACTAATGCTGGTTGGCGGAAAAGGCACAATTTCAGTTACGGCGAACGTTGCACCGAAGTTGATGCATGAGATGTGCACTGCTGCAGTTTCTGGTGATGCTGAACGGGCAAGACAGCTCAATGACAAGCTCAGTCCTTTGCACGAGTCGATGTTCATCGAATCGAACCCCATTCCTGCCAAGTGGGGTGTGTCCCAGCAAGGATTTATTGAAAACTGCTTGCGTTTGCCACTTGTGCCTCTGACCGAAGAGGCTCAGGACTCCGTACGTGCAGCGATGATTGGTGCAGGCGTACTGTAATCGGCTCAATTTCCTTTCTACTTTAAATTTTTAAACTTTTTGCGGGAGTTCAATATGAATCAGAGTACCTTGATGTACTCCGGTAAGGCGAAGTCTATTTTTGCGACTGACGATAATGACACTTTAATGATGGAGTTCAGGGATGACACATCTGCATTTGATGGACGGAAAACCGAAGCCTTGAGTCGCAAAGGGCTGGTAAACAACCATTTCAATGCGTTTATCATGCAAAAGTTAGATGATGCGGGTGTCAAAACTCATTTCATTGAGATGATTGACGACACAAAGTCTCTAGTCCGACATCTGGATATGATTCCTGTGGAATGTGTTGTCAGAAATATTGCGACTGGCTCCATATGCAGAAGGTTGGGTGTGCAGGATGGCTTGCAACTTGAAACTCCCACATTTGAGTTCTTTCTCAAGAATGACGAACTTCACGACCCCATGATTAATGAGTATCACATTCGATCATTTAATTGGGCTACAGATGAAGAAGTTCAAGTTATGACTGAGCTGACATTCGCAACGAATTCTGTTTTAGTCCCTCTGTTTCGAGAAGCAAACATTATTCTGGTGGACTTCAAACTCGAATTCGGACGCTATCAGAATGAACTGTTGCTTGGTGATGAATTTACACCGGATGGGTGTCGTTTGTGGGATGCTGATACTCGAGAAAAACTCGACAAAGACCGCTATCGACAGGACCTCGGTAATGTTGTCGAATCCTACGAAATCGCTGCTCGGCGCTTGGGAATTTCTACCATTTGAACATCTTCAATTCGACCAACGGGAACTTGATCGATAGTGCATTATCGAATGGTTGCCTGACATTCGAATTCTCCTGACTCATGCAGAACGCCGGTGGCGACCATCAGGTCTTATGCGCCAAAGGTGCACCGGCGTTATCAAATTTCAAATTAAGTCTACTAAAAAACAGCATTGACGAATCGACTGACTTTGCCCTAAAGTCTCTGCAATCCAGATTCTGTTATTTTCTATCAACTGAAATTCCATCTGGATTCCAGAATCAGATTAATGACATACTCAGTCTGGTTGACGCAGTACCAGTCCAAAAGAGAGCTCTATTTTCCGAAAGTTCAATTCTTGTTTTACCGCGCTTAGGTACAACCTCTCCCTGGAGTACTAAAGCGACTGAAATTCTTCACCGTTGTGGATTCGTCGGGATTGAACGAATCGAACGAGGGGTCGTGTGGAAATTTCAAACTGACGACGCCTTGAGTGATAGCCAGAGACATCAGTTTGAATTGTTGCTGATGGATCGAATGACGGAGTCTGTGATATTTAATACAGATCAGATTCCGCTGATATTCAAGCATAGCAGTCGCAAGCAGACTACTACTATCAGTGTAATGACTGATGGAGTTGAAGCGCTACGTTTAGCTAATTACAAGATGGGATTGGCGCTTTCTGAATTAGAACTTGAATATCTCAATCATTGGTGTGTGAAGCAGGGGAGAAATCCTACTGAAACTGAGTTAATGATGTTCTCTCAAGTTAACTCGGAACACTGTCGACACAAAATTTTCAATTCCAGCTGGAATTTCGATGGAGTCGAGCATCGTGAATCAATGTTCTCGATGATTCGAGAAACACACCGTCGCTCACCTGGTGGCACGTTGGTTGCCTATAAGGATAACGCTGCAGTGATTGAAGGGAGAATGACCAAGCCATTTGCTCCAACTGGCACTGATCGCGAGTATCAGTACTTACAAGAAGAGCCTGCTCATATTGTTTTCAAAGCTGAAACTCACAATCATCCAACTGCCATATCGCCATTTCCCGGAGCAGCGACCGGGGCAGGAGGTGAAATCCGCGATGAAGGTGCAACTGGAATTGGTGGTAAACCCAAAGCTGGAATATGTGGATTTTCTGTATCTCACCTTAGAATTCCCGGGTATCAACAGAATTGGGAGTCTTCCGCGTGTCGACCTTCGCGAATTGCATCACCTTTACAAATCATGCTGGAAGGGCCAGTTGGTGCCGCTTCATTCAACAATGAATTTGGCAGACCGAATATCGGGGGTTATTTCAGGACATTTGAAATGGCAGGTAGCGATTCTAGATCTCGCTATGGATATCACAAACCAATTATGTTCGCTGGGGGTATTGGTAATATTCGACCGCAGCACATCGAAAAGAAAGAACTCAATGAAGGTGATGTTCTCGTGGTGATTGGTGGTCCTGCTATGCTTATTGGATTGGGTGGCGGTGCCGCATCCAGTTTGGGGCAGGGTAGTTCCGATGAGGGGTTGGATTTCGCTTCCGTACAACGGAGCAACCCTGAAATGCAGCGCAGATGCCAGGAAATTATTGACCGTTGTCGTGAAATGGGAGATTCAAATCCGATTCTTTCAATACATGACGTTGGAGCTGGAGGACTTTCAAACGCGGTGCCAGAAATTGTACATGCTGCTGGCCGCGGCGCTGATATTCGGTTGCACGACATTCCAGTTGATGATGTAGGAATGTCTCCGATGGAAATCTGGTGCAATGAATCACAGGAACGTTACGTGTTGGCGATCCAGAGTTCAGAGCTTGATCACTTCTCTGAAATTTGTCGGCGCGAAAACTGTCCGTGGCAGGTGATTGGCGAAGTTTTGTCGAGTGACAGATTCTTGCTTAGAGGTGAAGAAGGAGAGTCATCAGCTGTCGATGTGAGCCTTGAATTTCTATTGGGCGACATTCAACAACCAATTCGGAAAGATGTGATCAAGAAACGACTGGATATGTCGTCGGAACCTGACATTTCGAATTTTAAAGGTTGTGTTGAACGTACACTACGTTTTCCAGCCGTTGCAGACAAGACCTTTTTGATCACGATTGGAGACCGAACCGTTTCGGGCCTTGTTCATCGTGATCAGATGGTGGGCCCCTGGCAGGTTCCTGTTTCTGATGCTTCAGTCACGATTGCGGGTTTCCAAACATATACCGGCGAGGTAATGTCCGTTGGGGAGCGATCGCCAATTGCTGTTTTAGATGAAGCTGCCAGTGTCAGAATGGCCGTGGGTGAGGCTTTGACAAATCTCAGGTCAGCTGGTGTTGCTTCACTCTCAGATGTGAAGATATGTGCCAACTGGATGGCTTCCGCCGGTATTGAAGGAGAATGCTCCTCACTGTACACTGCAGTAAAGAGCGTGGCACGTGAATTTTGCGTCAATTTGGGACTATCAATCCCGGTTGGAAAGGATTCACTATCAATGATGACCGAGTGGGTGGGATCAGATGGCGAAAACTACCAGGTTTACTCTCCGATATCGCTGGTAGCTAGCGCATTCGCACCATTAGACGATGTTCGAAAAACACTGACCCCACAGTTGAGCAAAAATACCCATTCCAAACTTTTTCTAATAGATCTTGGTGCTGGCAAGAACCGAATGGGAATGTCAGTCCTGTATCAGTCGTTTGAGTACATCGGCGCACCAGTGCCAGATGTTAATGATGTTTCACTGCTAGCAGGATACTTTCATGCGATCGGAGATCTCATCGACCGGAATTTACTTCTGGCCTATCACGACCGTTCAGACGGCGGATTACTTGCAACTTTATGCGAAATGGCATTTGCGGGTCGTGTTGGTCTGGATATAGACATCAACGACTGTGATGATCCAATTCAGTATTTCTTCAATGAGGAGCTAGGCGCAGTACTTCAGATTGAAAGTGAGAATGAGAGTCATATAGTTGAAACATTCCGTCAATATGGTATTGACTCACTGGTTCATTTGATAGGCACGATATCAGATGGCGATGATGTCAGAATTTCGGTTAATGGTGAGCTTCTATATTCCGATGCTCGAATTAATTTGCACAGAATATGGTCGGAACTCACAAATCAGATGCAGTCTCGACGTGACAACCCGGATGAAGCACAGCAAGAGTATGACAGAATACTAGATGTCAGCGACCCGGGCCTATCGTTCTCTGATTTCTCTATGGAATCCCTTCTAGAGGATTCACTTCAGGTCGACCGTCAGAATATTCCATCTATAAATACTGGAAAAGCTCCAAAAATTGCAGTGCTAAGGGAGCAGGGTGTCAACGGACATCTAGAGATGGCAGCAGCATTTGATCGGGCAGGATTCGAATCTGTTGATATCGTAATGGTTGATCTAATTGAAGGAGTCAGAACGCTTTCAGAATATTCAGGAATTGTCTTGTGCGGTGGATTTTCTTTCGGCGATGTTTTTGGTGCTGGACGAGGTTGGGCAAGTCTTATCTTGAAACAGAATCAACTTCGCGACATGTTTGAGGCATTCTTCAGCGATACTTCAAAGTTTGCGTTGGGAGTGTGTAACGGATGTCAGGTGATGGCGGAACTCAAACAGATAGTGCCCGGTGCGAACGATTGGCCGAAATTTGTCCGCAATCAATCTGAGCAGTTTGAAGCTAGATTGGTAATGAATGAAATTGCCAGCGGAAAGTCTTTGTTTACCCAAGATTTGCAAGGTTTGGCATTTCCCGTTGCTGTCGCTCATGGCGAAGGGTGTGCACAGTTTCGAAGTGAAACCGTTTTCCAAAAATTAATTGAATATGGAAATGTCTGTTTCCGCTATGTTGACAATCGAAAAGAGCCGACTCAAGTCTATCCCTACAATCCTAATGGCTCGTACGGTGCGACTGCTGGAGTCACCAATTCAGATGGCCGTATAACGGCAATGATGCCTCATCCAGAGCGCGTTTTTCGTATGGCGCAGTACTCGTGGTGTTCTGAATTTGAATGTGATGAGAGTCCGTGGATGATGTTATTTCGAAACGCTAGACGGTGGTTGTCGTAAAGAAAGCTGGCTCTGTGCAGATAGCCAGTAAGAATTGAACTTGTAGATTTCTCTATTAACTTGAACCAACGACTTTAGCACTGGGAATAGCGATCGATTAAATGCCCCGAACGGTATCAATGCCAATTTCCCAACAGTGGAGAAAATTCAAACCTAGATAGTTCACTATCTTGAAGTCAGCACTATCTCAAGGATTGAGAGTGGTGAACGAATGATTACTCAATTGATAGCACTTGCAGAAGGAGCTAATAAATATGCTGCTAGGCTTACTTTCAAATTCAAACCTGAGGAATCATTGTCCTCACAAGCATCTACTAAAGCTTACTCTCCCTATCTCGTGTAACCACTAGAGAGGGAAAATTGAGAAGCATGTCTAGTCAGTGGCAGCTAGCAGAAACTGTAGCTGAAAATATAGATCTCTAGTTTGCGCACAGAGATTTTAGAAATGAGTGGGCTTCAGGTACACTATCAAAGATGGCAGTCGCCAATTTCCGTACATTGGCTGAGGTTTCAGTTACTGTTGGCACCATGATTGGAATGGTGCCTGCCTTTGCTGCACCGATAATGCCAGCTTCAGCATCATCGACTACTGCACAGTCTCCAGGTGACTGATTCATCAATTCGGCTGCGCGGAAAAATAAATCTGGGGCTGGCTTACCCTGTTTGACATCATCAGATGTGACCATGATTTCGATTCTGCCGGAAAGACCAGCTAATTCAATCTTCTTTTCTGCAGCCTCCCGTCCAGATGATGTCGCGATTGATTTATGGAGATCAGTTTGCTCAATCCAATCCAGCAGTTCTGGAATGCCTTCCATCATTGCCACTCCATTGTGTTCCATTTCAGAGTGATACAGATGGTCGGAACATTTCAAAAAATGCTCGAAACTGATTCCATCAGGCAATACAGACTGAAAAACCAGCCGACAACTGGCTACAGGTCGTCCAACAACTTTTGCATAGAGTTCATCTGAAAATTGAAATCCGCACTCGACAGCTGCTTGGAACCAAGCGCGGCGAGCAACCGATTCTGTATCAAGCAAAACCCCATCCAAGTCTAGTATGATCGCTGAAATGCTCACGATGGTGGGGGTTTTGGTGTTGCTGCCATTTCAGCAAGTTTGGCATCCGTTTCTTCAACCTGTTGTAGCCACCACATCTCGGCGAAGACTCCATTTTTTCTGAGCAATTCAGCATGTGTGCCTTCTTCCACAATTTCGCCATTATCAAGAACGATAATGCGGTCCGCATCCGCTATTGTGGACAGTCGATGAGCGATCATCAATGTTGTGCGATTCTCAGCGACCATATCCAATGCATTTTGAATGTACTGCTCAGATTTGGAGTCGAGCGACGATGTTGCTTCATCTAGTATCAGAATTGGTGGGTCCTTGAGGATTGTCCTCGCAATTGATACACGTTGTTTTTCGCCACCGGAAAGTTTCAGGCCTCTTTCACCAACCACGGTGTCATATTTCTCAGGCAGTGATTCGACAAATTCGTACAAGTTAGCTTGTTCGACAGCCGATTTAAACTCCGAATCGGCACATCCCGGACGTCCATAGCAGATGTTGTATTCTATCGAGTCATTGAATAGCACAGTATCCTGTGGTACGACACCGATAGCTCCGTGAAGCGAATCCAGGCTTACATCCTTAATGTTCTGACCGTCAATTGAAATTTGCCCTTCATTAACATCGTAGAAGCGAAAGAGCAAGCGGACCAAAGTCGATTTTCCAGAACCACTTTTACCGACAACAGCGACGGTTTTTCCGGATGGAATTTTGAAACTAACATTTTTCAAAATTGTGCGCTTTTTGGTGTAGCCGAATGTTACGTTGTCGAATCGAATTTGAGCGCCGGCAATTGCAAGTGTTGGTGCATCTTCTTTTTCTGGAATTATTTCGTCGACATCCAGCAGGTTAAACATTCGGTTCATATCAGTCAATGCATGATTGATTTCCCGAAAAACCGTTCCGAGAAAGTTCAGTGGCAGATAAATCTGCAGAAGAAAACCGTTAAGCATGATGAAATCGCCAATGGTCAAGTCTCCCGCAACAACCCCTTTTGCAGCTAGGTACAAAATGATGATTATGCCTATAGCGATGATGGTGCCCTGACCAATGTTTAACAGCGCAAGTGTCTGTTCACTAGTGATCGATTGTTTTTCCCATTCCCGCATGTGGTAGTCAAAGCGGTCGGCTTCGTGTTCTTCATTTCCGAAGTATTTGACTGTTTCGTAATTCAACAGAGCGTCTACGCTAGAAGAGTTTGCACGGGACTCTGCGGCATTCATTCTTACTCTGAACTTTGTACGCCAGGCGGTCACAAAGTAAGTGAACAAGCCATACGAAAATACAGTCACAAGTGTGATGACTACGAAAATGAAATCGAAATTAATGGCGAGGATGATGCAAATCAGTGTGATTTCGAACAGTGTCGGTAATATGCTGAACACGATGTACCACAAAAGGGTATTGACGCCTCTCGTGCCTCTTTCAATATCCCTGGATACGCCACCTGTTTCTCGATCTTGGTGAAACGAATGTGAGAGTCGGTGAAGGTGTCTGAATACTTTTAGGGCGACATTTCGAACCGCACGTTGTGAGGCTCTGGAAAATAGCGCATTACGCAATTCTTCAAACAGGGTACGGGTCAGTCCTAATAGTCCATAAGCCACAACCAAAAAGACTGGGACGGTGACAATGACTTCTGCTCCTGTTGACGTATCAAACCAGTCGACAATCAGTTTGAGCACTATTGGAACATTGACGTTGGCAACTTTAGCCAATATCAGAAATCCCAGTGCGATGAGTATTCGCAGGCGAAATTCCCAAAGATATTCAACGAATGTCTTCAGTGTTTTCCAGACATCGCGCTGTTGTTCGTGTTCCTCGACAGAACCGATGAGGTGAAAGTCGTCTGACGCCATTAGTCGGGAAATTCTTCTGATGAATTGATTTTCAATTAAATCGGTAAACGGAGCCTGAGTTCAGTCAGACAGACAGAGGAGAGATGCAGAATCGAAACTGTTCCGAGTCTCCAAAGTAAGCCTGTTGGATTAATCCGCAGGACAATCTTTTGAATCTGCAGTATCTGTTAGTTTTGCAAATAGTATTGTTTTGTTCAAAAGATCAGAATTGTACTACTCCATTTCGAAAGATAGCACTCGCTATAGAAAATTCAAGAGCAATAATTGACGTTGCCAAACTTTGTGCAATCAGAATGTGGCGGGTAATGATGGAGTGGTGAATTTTCACATCTAACCGGCAAGAGACTGTCTTGACAGCCAAGCTTCAAAGACAATTTGGTCAGAAGTTGTCTTTCCCCGCGTAGTTGAGAAGAAAGCTGTCCTAACGGTTCTGATCATCACTTGAATTGATTACTCGCAAGTAATAGTGAGCGATAGAGAATTAGGCTTAGATGGCTTTCTTAAGCTATTGAACAGAATTAACAATAGTCATATTGCTGAAATGTTCTAATTGTTCAAATTCAGAAGTTAGCGTAGCTCTAACTGCACGATATAGGAAGGTTCAGTTAACTCCTGGCAGGCTTTCAGGTAGCTGGCTGTCGGCTTTTCCAAACCCGGTAACCAAGCAGAACAGCGAGAATTGCGGCATAGATTACAGGTTCGGTTATATCCGCTTTAACCTGAAGGTAAAAGTGAAGAACTCCAAGAATTGACAATATGTAAACGAGTTTGTGAAGCTTGGTCCAGCGTCTGCCGCCCAACCGTCTCACCATGCCATTTGTTGATGTGATGGCTAGCGGAATCATCATCATAAAAGCCAGGGAACCGAAAAGGATGTAGTAGCGCTCAATGATGTCTTCAATGATGCGCTGAATGTCAAAGAAGTTATCGACGACAAACCAGGTCAAAAAGTGAAGTGCAATATAAAAAAAGGCATAAACTCCAAGCATTCTGCGTAACAGAATCAACTGATTTATGCCGGTAATCTGGCGCAATGGTGTGATTGCCAATGTCAGAAGAATCAGCCGTAACCCCCAAACTCCTGTCACACGAGTCAAATCTTCAATAGGATCAGCACTGATATTCCCGGTGAATATATCAAAAACTAGAAGTCCGGCTGGAATGCCACAGAGGACAAAAACTATTGGTTTTATCCGCTTGATTCGTGTGGTCCACTGTCTGGAAGTTGTCTTTGCCATGAGATGTTAAACGTGTAGAAACAAAAAATTCGCGAATTCAGTGCATCTGAATTCGCGAATTTAATTTTACTGCGGTTTGAGTGAATTAGAAATTAACGCTAAGATCCATCCCACTGTATAGACTTGCGACCTGATCTGCATAGCCGTTGAACATTAGTGTGGGAACGCGACCAAACAGTTTTCCTACGACTCTTTCAGATGCCTGACTCCAACGAGGATGATCAACATTTGGATTGACATTCGCGTAGAAGCCATATTCATGAGATGCCTGTTCCTGCCAGGTGTTAAGTGGCTGCTCTTCCGTGAATCGTACAGAAACAATGGATTTCACACCTTTAAAGCCATACTTCCAGGGAACGACCAGCCGGATTGGTGCACCATTCTGGTTTGGCATATGCTCACCGTACAATCCAATGGCAAAAATCGCGAGCGGATTCATGGCTTCATCAATCCTCAGCCCTTCTCGGTATGGCCAGTTAAGAACTGAGCCGAACAATCCGGGTTTCTGACCGATCATCTCTTCTGGTCGCACCAGAGTCAGCATCTCAATGTATTTTGCCTTTGATGTTGGTTTGTGAACTTTCAGAAAGTCTCCTAAAGAAAACCCTACCCAAGGAACAACCATTGACCATGCTTCGACACAACGATGTCGATAAATTCTTTCCTCTGCAGGAAACTGTTTCAGAATATCTTCGATATCCCAGTCCTTAGGCGCTTCGCATTCTCCGGAAACGGAAAGGCTCCATGGACGGGTTGTCAGTCTGTGAGCTTCTTTGGCTGGACTTCGCTTATCTGTTCCAAACTCGTAGAAGTTGTTGTATGACGTAACATCTTCATAGGAAGTCAGGTCTGCGTCTGTATTAGAGTAGGGAGATTTGATCAGATTTTCGAATTTTGTTCCCATTGCGTGCGCTTGTCGGTTTGCTAGCGTCATGAATGGAACAGATCCACCGATTGCTAGTGCAGCGGTGGTTTGCATAAATTTGCGACGATTCAGATAAACGCTCTGAGGCGTTATTTCGCTTGAGGCAATGTCGGGTTTTTGTTTGATTAGTATCACTCTTAACCTCGATCAATTGAAGTAATTGAATTTGAATTTACTCGATTAGACAACAAACTAATTTAGAAGTTCAAACGCGGCTGCAATACCTTGTCCGCCACCGATGCACATGGATACGATTGCGTGTTTGCCACCTGTTCGCTTGAGTTCATGAATTGCTTTAACGGTCAGGATACACCCGGTTGCACCGATCGGGTGACCGAGCGAAATTCCACTGCCATTGGGGTTTGTCCTATCCGATGGCAGCCCGAGATCTTTCATCACAGCGAGCGCTTGAGCGGCAAAAGCCTCATTCAATTCAATGACATCCACATCATCCAGACTGAGGCCAGTTCTGTCAAGCAGTTTACGAATTGCCGGAACCGGACCTATTCCCATGTATTCAGGTTCCACGCCCGAATGTGTATAGTCCATCAGCCGTGCGATTGGCTCATGTCCGGCTTTCTCGGCAGCCTTGGCTTCCATCATCACTATCGCCGCAGAGGCGTCATTGATTCCTGAAGCATTACCCGCCGTCACACTACCGTCGTTTTTGAAAACTGTTCGCATTTTCGCAAGTGATTCCATACTACAGTCAGGTCGAATGTGCTCGTCGGTATCGAATACGGTAATACCCTTGCGTGACTTGAGTTCAACAGGGATCACCTGCGAATCAAATCGCCCTTCTGATTGAGCTCGGGCAGCACGCATATGACTTTCAACGGCCAGTTCGTCTTGTTCATCTCTGGTAATGTCCCACTTTTCTGCAACATTTTCTGCCGTAATACCCATATGACAACCTTGAAAGGGATCGCTAAGTGCACCGACCATGATGTCCATAAATTCAGCATTGCCCATGCGCTGTCCCCAGCGCATTCCGGTAGCCCAGTAAGGGGCATTGCTCATGGATTCAGCACCGCCTGCGATGACTGTGTCGGCGTTACCGAGTTGAACAATTTGGGCAGCACTGACTACCGCTTGAAGGCCACTTCCGCACAGGCGATTGACGGTCAGCGCAGGGGTTTCAATTGGGCATCCCCCTTCAATTGCCGCATACCTGGAGATGTACATATCTCGTTTGTCGGAATGCAGCACATTGCCGATAACACAATGTCCTACGCTGTTCGGGTCTATACCGGTTCTTTCCAAGACGCCTTTCACTGCAATTGCGCCTAACTCACATGCAGACTTTGGCTTCAGTGCACCACCGTAGTCTCCAATTGCAGTTCTGACTCCGTCTAAAATTACAACTTCATTTCCTAACACTGTTTTTCTCCTGAAAGAATGTCATTTATTACCTAGGTCCCGCCTAGGCAAGGGGTTAATCACGCAAGGCCAACTCATACACAAGATATTGTGTGGGAGTCATTTCGAGTGCCTGGTAAGTAGAAATAGCGATGGCATTCGATTTGTCAACATAAAGTCGGATGCCACAAACATTGTGTTCATCTTTTGCAAGTTCTACAACAAAACTAAACAGTTTTTTGAATACGCCAAGACCGCGGTAATCTGGGTGAACGTAGACGCTCTGCAACCACCATTGTAACCCGTTTCGCCAGTCGCTCCATTCATAGGTGACCATCAGACAGCCAATGACTTCATCACCGCTTTGCGCAACAACATGAAATCCATATTGGGTTTGATGCATGACATTTCTCACACCGTTCAATACAGTCTCCAGATCAAGTGTAACATTCTCTGTTTCGGATGCTATAAGACGCGTATATTCTGCGATGACTGATGCATCTTCAGACTCAGCAAGACGTATAGAGATGGAGTTAGAATTGAGTTCGGACAATGTTGTTCTCTTGTCAAATAAGATGAATTTTATTTGTCAAATTAATGACTGATGCGAAAGATGCCTACTGACTGCAAAGTCATTTGTTTTGGTATGCAATATAAGATTGGTGAATTATACGTAGGCAATAGCACCCGATAACATATTGATAACATACAAATCATCTATTTCTTGGGTCTAATAATACATCATTTAATGTTGCACTGCACAAAAAGAACGGTCTTATAATTCCGCACTTCCTATGCCCCATTGCGGAATTTCCATAACCAGCTAACGTGAGGATTATGTTATGACATCAACTGCAGACCAAAAATCAATTCGGACCAGCTACCTCGGGCTCGGAGTAATGGGCTATCCAATGGCAGGACATCTCGCCAGAAATGGCTACGAAGTCTGCGTTTACAACCGTTCATCTGAAAAAGCTGCGGCATGGACGGAAGAACACTCAGGGACAACAGGTCGTACCCCAGCCGCTGCAGCAGAGAATGCGGATTTGGTGTTTGCATGTGTTGGAAATGATTTTGATATTGAGCAAGTCTGTTGTGGGGAGAATGGCGCGTTTTCGACTATGAAACCTGGTTCGGTATTTGTTGATCATACAACCGCATCCGCTAGTATTGCAAGAAAACTATCACAGACCGCTTCTGAGTCCGGCATTCACTTCATTGATGCACCGGTGTCCGGTGGGCAGGCTGGAGCTGAGAATGGCGTGCTAACCATAATGGCAGGCGGTGAGAAAGAAGTATTCGATCGTGTAGCACCTGTGATGTCAAACTATGGCCGTGCGGTAACTCTGATGGGGCCTGTTGGATCGGGACAACTCACAAAAATGGTCAATCAGATCTCCATTGCTGGTCTGGTTCAGGGTTTGTCTGAGGCCTTGAATTTTGCAACCAAAGTTGGTCTTGATGAAAAACTTGTTTTGGATGTTATCTCAAAAGGTGCGGCGCAGTCGTGGCAGATGGAAAATCGAGGTGCTACCATGGTGGACGACGAGTTTGAATTTGGCTTTGCGGTGGAGTGGATGAGAAAAGACCTGGGTATCTGTCTATCGGAGGCCAATTCAGTCGGTGCGAGATTGCCAGTTACTGCACTTGTTGATCAGTTTTATGCAGAAATAATTGCAATGGGAGGGTCTCGTTGGGATACATCGAGTCTGATCCGGTTATTACGCAATCCCTGATTGAACTTCAATCCAATTTACTCAATATGTAGCAATACGGCATTAACGACGCGTGCCACCTAACATCTTTACGATATCTTTGTCAATTTCATCCTGTACCGCTTTGGTGCTGATTCCTGATCGAATGGAAGCGCGGAAAAATCTTCTGAATCTCTTTTTCTCTGGTGCTGGTTTGACGCGTATTCGCAACACTACCAGCACGGAATAGAGCACATAAACGACCGCGACGTACCAGAATAAGCTGCCATAACCGAGTATCTCAATTGCGGAGGCAGCCAGAATGGGTCCGAAGACCGCACCTATGCTGAATGCTGTCAACATGCCTGCAGAAGCATAGATCAGTCTATCGTCAGGAGTCGAATCGTTGATATATGCCAGCGCAATTGGATAGACGGTGAATGAAAATGCGCCAAATAACGCGGCGGATGCCAGGAAATAAGCCAGACTCAGATGCGAGCTAAACAACACTGTAAGTGAAAGCAGACCACTGATCAGACTCATTACTGCAATCAGTTTTCGCCGGTCTACCCGATCTGACAGTTTCCCGACTGGCCACTGTAAAACTGCGCCACCAAATATGAATAGGGCCATGAACAGAGCAGTCGTGGTTGTGGTCATCCCAATATGTTGGGTATAAATCGGCGCGAGTCCATAAAGCGCAGCTGTAACCATGCCGCAACAGAATGCTCCAATCATTCCAATTTTGGAATAGCGAAATATTTCCACAAACTTGATCTTGCCCTTTTTGGGTAAATTTGGGGCATTCTGTCGAGTAATCAGAACTGGTAACAAAGCCAGACAGTAGCCAATTGCCGCAATTGAGAACAGTTGAAATGATTTTGGATCAGCCAGCGGAATGAACAATTGGCCGGAACCTGAAGCTACGACGTGAGTAATCATGTAAATCGACAGAATCTGGCCTCGGGTGCTTCGGGTTGCCTTTGAATTCAGCCAACTTTCGGTAACCATCATCAATCCTGCGCCGCAAATTCCGGTGCCCAACCGAATCACTATCCAGGCGTACGGACTCACCACAATCGCGTGCAACAGAGCGCATATTGCGGCAACAGCAGCAAACACAGCATAGGATCGACTGTGGCCAGATCTTGCGACCAGACGATCACAGAATTTGGCGCCAATAAAAAGGCCAAGAAAGTAGGCAGCGTTAATCAGCCCAATTTGCAAAGTGGCGAATAATTCCATCTCAGCGCGTAGCGACACCAGCGTCGATAAAAGCGCATTTCCTATGAACAGGAAGATGTATCCGACAAGCAGTGAAGAAATAGATGTCAGCGTTTTTAGCAACGCATCAACCAGCAGTAAACTGTCAATATGGTAGGGGGAGAGACGAGTGTGTCAACTTGCGTCAATGCAGGTTTTCGCCAGTACGATTAGTCTTAATCATATGTAAATTTTTTGGTAGCTTAATTTTATTCTGTTCGCAGTATGGATATACATCTGAAATGACGATGGTTCATAATAGTACGTATAAAAAATTGATCTATGGAATGCACTATTTCTGTTTATATGTTGTTGTTTTATAAATCAAATTCTGTGAACATGTCCTCCGGTATATGTTCCTTTTTCGAAGCGCTTTCTTAAGTCATTAACAACCACACGAGCCAGTGTCAAGTCGGAAGGTAAAAAATTGGAATTTTCATCCGGTCGTCCAAACTTGGTTTGACGAAACTTTTGCTAAGGCAACGCCTTGTCAACAGCGTGCCTGGCCTGCAGTGCAGAAAAAACGAGATGTCCTGGTATCAGCACCGACGGGTTCCGGAAAAACACTGGCTGCCTTTCTAGCGGTCATTGACGAAATCATTCAATTCGGGCTTGACAATGATGCTCTGCCTGATGCGACACTCGTTGTGTATGTCTCACCCTTAAAGGCGCTTTCCTATGATATAGAACGCAATTTAGAGCAGCCACTTGAAGGAATTCGACAACGACTGATTGAGAACGGATTGGCGGATTTGCAGATTCGAACTGGAGTTCGTACAGGAGATACTTCACAGACTGAGCGGCAGAAGATGGCACGAAAGCCACCGCATATTCTGGTAACCACACCCGAGTCCTTTTATCTGCTGCTGACGTCTGACTCCGGTCGCAGAATGCTTCATACGACAACCCGGTTGATCGTTGATGAAATTCATGCACTGGCAGGGAATAAACGAGGCGCTCACTTCAGTCTATCCATGGCTAGGTTGGAGCGGCTTGCAGGTGAGGCACCCGCAAAAATTGGATTATCAGCCACACAACGCCCTCTGGATCAGATTGCTTCTTTTTTGACGGGTCGATCTTCACCTGGCTGTGAGATTGTTGACTCCGGGCATGTCAGGGTATGGGACCTCGGTATCAGGCTTCCAGCTGAGCCACTTGAAGCAGTTATTTCAACGACTGCCTGGGCAGACATTTATCAGCAAATTGCAGAGCAAATTCTGCAGCACCGAACAACGTTGATATTTGTCAACACCCGACGTCATGTTGAAAGAGCAACACGGCATCTGACAGAAATTCTGGGTGAGGGTAATGTCGGGTCTCACCACGGCAGTTTATCGAAAGAGCATCGTCATAAGTCTGAACAGGACTTGAAAGCCGGTAAACTACAGGCTCTGGTTGCAACCGCTTCACTGGAACTTGGAATTGATATTGGAGATATCGATCTTGTCTGTCAGCTTGGTTCTCCTCGTTCCATTTCCGTATTTCTTCAGCGGGTAGGGCGGTCAGGTCATGCAATCGATCGTACACCAAAGGGGAGAATCTTTCCAACAACTCGTGATGAGCTAGTTGAAAGTGTTGCATTGCTAAAAGCGGTCAGCGATGGCGAGTTGGAAACCCTGGGAGTATGCGATGCAGCGATGGATGTGCTCGCTCAGCAAATTGTTGCTGAGGTATGCGCGAATGACTGCCAGATTGACGAACTGTACAATTTGTTGAAGACCGCATACCCATATCGCAACTTATCTGAAGACGAGTATCACCAGATTCTAAGAATGCTAAGCGAAGGGTTCACGTTTCGACGGGGACGTCGCAATGCTTATATTCATCTTGATGCTGTCAATCGAATCATTCGAGCCCGGCGAGGCGCTCGAATCGTTGCTGCAACCAATGCCGGAGTCATCCCTGATCTTTTCGACTACGACGTAATTCTGGAGCCGGATGACATTCGCATTGGTACTGTGAATGAAGATTTTGCGTTTGAAAGCCTGGTAGGCGATATTTTTCAGTTGGGAAACACATCCTATCGAATACGGCAAGTCGCAAAAGGCTTCGTTCGCGTAGAAGATGCGAAGGGCTTACCCCCGAACATTCCATTTTGGCTTGGTGAAGGCCGGGGACGGAGCGATGCTTTAAGTCAGGCTGTTTCTGATTTGAGAGAAACTGCCCAGAATATCCTTGAAAAGAGCGAGTTTGATGCTGCTGTCAAGCAGTTTCAAACTACCTTTTCTGTTAATGAACCAGTCGCGCAGCAGGTATTGAATTATCTGGAAGCTGCCCGAAAATCACTGGGACATTTACCAACCCGAAATTCGATCATATTTGAACGGTTTTTTGATGAAGCTGGAGACTCACATCTTGTCATTCACAGCGTTTATGGGTCGCGGCTCAACAAAGCATGGGGACTCGCACTCCGAAAGCGATTCTGTGTAAGATTTAACTTTGAACTGCAGGCAGCAGCACTCGAAGACTGCTTTATTTTGTCATTGGGGCCGACTCATAGTTTTGCACTTGAAGAAGTTCGAAACTATGTCAAGAGTGCCTCTTCCAGGGAAGTTCTGTCCCAGGCAATTCTTGGCGCACCGATGTTTCCAACAAGATGGCGATGGGCAGCGAATACCGCACTTGCAGTGTTGCGGTTCAACAGAGGTAAAAAAGTTCCACCTCCTTTTCAGCGAAACGATTCAGAGGACTTGCTGTCGCTAGTATTTCCAGATCAGGTCGCCTGTCAGGAGAACATTACAGGACCCATTGAAATTCCCGCTCATCCTCTCGTTATGCAGACATTGCGCGACTGTCTGGAAGAACTGATGGATGCAAATGGCTTTAAACAACTTCTTGAACTAATTGAAAAGAATGATGTTTCAATTGAGTGTCGAGACCTTTCTGAACCTTCTCCACTGACGCATGAAGTACTCACTGCCAAACCTTATGCATTTCTGGATGATGCACCGGCTGAAGAACGGCGAACACTGGCAGTCCAGACAAGGCGTCTGACCGGATTGACGGATATTTCTCAGTTTGGCAGATTTGACAGTGAAGTGCTGCGTCAAGTTGCAGATGAAATGAGCCCGAATCCCAGAGATGCTGAAGAACTTCATGACGCCATGGTAAACACTGGTTACTTCAGTTTTGGAGATTCATTTCTAATCAACAGTGAGTATTCCGATCTGTTTGATACGGACCCTGGCGAGTCAGAATGGTATCGTTATTTTGAGCAACTGCGGTCAGAGAAGAGAGCGACACAAGTAACCTTGTCCAGTAATGTGATTTTGTGGGTGGCAGCAGAACGGCTTGACGAATTGCTGCTACTGCATCCTGATGCGAACTACAGTCCAAGAATCAAACCCGCAACTTTTGCTCAGACACCTGTGAATGACCCGCAAAGTGCTCTACTTTCACTGCTCAGAAGTAGACTTTCTTTCATTGGACCGCGTTCTGTCGATCTGATCTCCTCGTCAATCGAATTGCCAACAAAGGAGATCGAAACAGCGCTTCAGGCTTTGGAAAATGAAGGTAGCGTTTTGCGTGGTCAATTCAGGGAGTTTGTCAACGCCGTCGAATGGTGTGAACGAAACTACCTTGCGCGGTTACACAAATCTGCAATTTCAAAACTAAGAGATCAAATTAAACCTGTCGACACCCGACAATACACCAGGTATTTGATGCGATGGATGCGACTGAGTGCAAATACTATGGGTGAAGGTCCAGAATCGTTGAGTCAGATTTTGGACTCACTACAAGGATATGAGGCTCCAGCCGGTGTATGGGAATCTGATTTACTACCTTCTCGCGTGTTTGAATATGCTCCCGATCTGCTTGATCAATTGAGCGCCACTGGGCGATTTGTATGGTGCAGATTGTCGGTTCCGGATGGACTTGCAAGCAAACAGCAGTTGAATCGGGTTTATCGCCAGCGCACATCGATCAAAACGATTCCATTGACGTTTATAAGAAGGAATCAATTACGTGCATGGAAAGGCCTGACTGCACGCCAAAAAACGGTTGAACCGAATCTATCCGGTAAGACACGCTCGGTGCTTGAAGCATTTTCCGATTTAGGTCCTTTGTTCTTTGAAGAAATTCAGGATGAACTCTCAATGCTTCCAACACATGTAGAGCAATGTCTGGTTGAGCTTTTTTCACTTGGGATGGTAACCTGCGATCACTACGGAGGGATCCGAGCTTTACTGATGACTGAACGCGATCGCCATAAAAAATCCAGATTGGGACGACTCGGGAATCATGCAGTACAAAGTTCTGGACGATGGTCTTTACTGGTACATCCCAAGCGTCCCGCATCTGTTGAAATGTCCGAAGAAGATTTGGTTGAAGTAGTTGGACGAGCATTGCTCAAGCGCTATGGCATCATCTTTTATGAACTGATCGCCAAGGAAGGCAAATATCTGCCCAAATGGAGAGAACTTCGTCGATTTTACTCTCGTTTAGAGGATCGAGGTGAAGTTCGAGGCGGACGATTTGTTAAGGGAGTGGGCGGTGAACAATTTGCATTACCGAATGCAATAAAAATGCTGCGAAACGACACGCCCAACTCAATATCGTTGATTATTCACCCCGCTGATCCATTTAATCTAAGCAGCATAATTTCTCCTGAATCAACTGTCGCCGTTGAGCCGAATGCTTATTTAGTTTACCGTAATGGTGAACTGATGGAATCTGGCAGCAATGTTCGACAATTTCGAAAGCCAGCGTTAGTTCGCTGAATTTCGTTTGGCTTTGACGGGCTGATCCTGAATGGCGAGACGCAGACACCAGCTATAGGAATTGGGGAATGGCTTTGCCTGTATTTAAACAGGCAAAGCGAAAGTCAGCTACTCTGTAGGTGTAAAGAGTTGAGAGTCCATCTCAGAGTAAAACGCCGCGATATCTTCAATATCCTTATCGGTCAAATTAGTGCTGAAGCCAGCCATAATGGCATTGTTGCGGGCACCTGACCGATAGCTCTTCATTGCATGAATCAGGTAGTCTCTATATTGTCCAGAAATGATGGGAGTACCCACACCGACAACTGAATTACCTTCGCCGTGACAAGTCAGGCATAGTGCTGCCTTCTCTTTACCTGCTGAGGCATCACCCGCAAACGATGGGGCAGACGAAACAACTGCGAGAATCGCAATCAGTAGCTGAAAATTGAATATTCTCTTTGTCATTGCACTTACTGTTTAACCAATTGTGAGAAATATTCGGCAATGTCCGAAATGTCCTGATCACTCATTTGCGCGATTTGAGCATGCATCGTACTGTGCTGACGGTCTCCATCTCGATAGGCCTTCAACGCAGCCTCCAGATAGTCGGCTTTTTGAGCCCCAAGCTTAGGTACCGTGTATCCAGGATATGCATTTCGATAACCAGGCGAACTATGGCAACCTGTGCAAGTGAAAGATTTTTCTCGACCTGCCTCTGGGTCAGCATGAGCAGCAAAACTCAGTGCCGCACTCAGACAGACTATTCCAAGCAATATCCGCTTGCAGGATTTCATAACAACCTTCTCTCCGCGTGAATGAATTGGATAACTGGAATGTTCGGATTTAATCAGCACAGAACGTGTGAAAAAGTGGAATTATATTGAACCCCGTAATGTCTGAGAGATCAATTTGAACAAATGTTGAGGCGGTTGCGAAGTTAAATATGTCAAGTAATCCAAGCGACTACAGAGGCATGGAATAAATACCCCCAACAAACCCTAAATTCAGTCTGCATCGGACTTGTTAGACGTGAAATGCATAAATTTCGCCTCGGCCTGAATCTCATAATACACGGCCCAAGAATAGGTATGCAATCCCGTCAATCACTGAGTCAAATGACGTTGACTTTGTATCGGCGAAATATTGAGTCTTTAGTCAAAATAGTGAGTCCCTCGCATTGGGCTTGCGCAATTAACAGACGATCAAATGGGTCAGCATGATGCGGATATAACGCACCAGCAATTTCAGCATGAACCCAAGTGATGGACAACGGTATATAGCCCGCAGCATTCACATACTCCAGAAGATTCTCGCTTGCTTTGAGTTTTCCGAGTGCGCGCTTGACAGAGATTTCCCAAATTGTTGCAGCACTGATAATCGTCTCCTGGACCTCAAGTAGCACATTTCTTTCTTTTGAATTCAATCTTGGATCATCGCTCAATGCCTATAGCAGAATATGAGTGTCGACGAGCAATCTCATTTCGATTGTTGCTCAGATTGAAACGCAACCATGAATTCCGGAGGGAGTTCGTCAAAATCGTCCGCAATTTCAATCTTGCCCTTCATCGAGCCAATCTTTGGAACAGTGGGGTTGTGTTGCACGGGGTGCAATATTACAACCGGTTCACCATGACGGGTAATGGTCACCGATTCACCCGATTCTGCTTTGCGTATGATTTGACTGAACTTTGCCTTTACTTGAGCAATGGGAATATTCATTTTTCAAAGTAACGAATTTTATGACTATATTTGTGGACATCAAGCACCAGCGACAGTTTTTTCAGTTGTGGAATTTGTTCCACAAGGTTCCAGGAAACAAGTACGCTATCGGATGTCACAGCCATTGGGATACGCTCCTCATTTGTTTTGGTTGATAGGGATGGTTGTATTCGATGGCAACGGATTTGTTAACTATAATTAATTGATAATAAAAGATAATGTTGAGTTGATGCGCACGATTCAGTCTTATTTTCAACCGCTGGCGAGATCACTTTCAGGTTGAGGTGGAAATTGAGAATATCACTACTCAGGGTCTCATGACAGGCAATTTCGAGGGTTCTTTGGGGGATGTTTATTTTATGCCTCTGTAATCGCCTGTATTACTTGACTGTTTTGACAGCGCGATCGCCCCTATTCATTTTTTCTGACTGTGACAACACTTGCAAAACAGGTCTGGCAATGGTTCGTTGTTTGTTGAGATTCTTCGACTATGTGTAAATTAAGGAAAATTTTTGCAAGCAAGGAATGTCATTAAGTTGCCAATAGTATAGGCAACTGGGTTCAAAGGTTTACCGCAGAGACACTAGCAAAGGTATAATAGGCATTTCGAAGGATCTAATGTATTGAAGTTACGCGTCAAAATCGAGAACTAAAAAGCCGCTTACCTCATAAATTCACCTCTAAACCGCTTTTTGTGGCTTTTTGAGGTCAATTCGCGAACTTTCACCCCGAACAAAAGGTAGTCACTGCCGTCCACCAAGAAACTCAGAGTTCCTGACCTCTGGAGATAGAATGCAATTGTCCTGCCCACAACTATTCAGAGTTACAATCTACCGAAATTATCTCCCCGTTGCTCATGTCCCAATGATTGTCCAATATTTCAAATATTAGCTCTTTCGAGTTACCAAATTCTGCATCATAAGGATTTGCGTAACCATCATCAACCCTAAACAAAATAATAGCTACGCACCGGCTGGCTCTCAGATCTACGCTCAGTCGTCCGTAATTTGTTGAAACTTCTGCTCCAGCATAATAGTCGTCCTCTTTTGGGATGCTTGTTGAAAATACAATTCTATGAGCTTCACGATAATTGCAGCCTGCCTGCTTATTACATTCATCCACAGCTGCACTGACTGCCTCTCCCGCTGATGAATAGTTCCAAGCCAATCCATAGGCGGAATTTGGATGATCATAATATATGACTACGGTACCCCAAGCACCAGATTGACTCATACTCTCAGTGGGAATTGCAGGTAGAGCACAAGCAATCAATATAACTAATCGTTTCATATCATTTTACCCCCTTGAAATTACTCTACACGGATTTGCAGATGATATGGAATCCTCTCACCCTTGCAGTTAGAATAGATTGGGTGTGAATATCAACAAGCGAGAGGTGAGAGGCTGTCATGCAGGCTACATACGATAACACAACGATTGGATTGGATTTGGCAAAAAATGTGTTTTACTGCACTGAGATGAATCAGAACAGGCGGGTGTTGCGTCAGACCAGGCTGAAGCGAAGTCAGGTGCTGGGATATTTTTCCGGTCTGGAGGCATCGAAAGTGCGCTGCGTGGCGATGGAGGCCTGTGGTGGCACTCATTTTTGGGGGCGTAAGTTTGAGGAGTTTGGCCTGCCGGTCAGGCTGCTGCCACCCAGATGGGTGAAGGCCTGGTGTGTTACCATTAATGTTCACGCCTTCCAGCCCTCACTGGACAGAGAGCGCGTGCTGGCGCTGGCCGGGCTTGAGTTCATCGAAAGGGGTGAAAGCGTGCTGTTCGTGGGACCGCCGGGTGTCGGTAAAAGCCACCTGGCCTGCGCGCTGGGACTCGCCGCAGTGAAAGCCGGAAAAAGCGTTTACCGCTGCACCCTGGCCGAGCTGATCGATGCACTCGCCCTGGCTCATCGTTCCGGTACGATGGTTGCGAAAATCCGCCAGTTCGCCCGCTACTCACTGCTCATCATCGATGAGATCAGCTTCCTGCCGCTGCCCAGGGAAGGCGCCAACCTGTTCTTCCAGCTGGTCAGCGCAAGATACGAGAAAGGCGCCATGATCCTCACCTCCAACCGAACCTTCTCCGAATGGGGCGAGGTGTTCGGCAATCCGGTGATCGCATCGGCACTGCTGGACCGGCTGCTGCATCACGCCATCGTGATCAGCATCGAAGGCGCCAGCTACCGGCTCAGAGAACACCGGGATCTGCTGCAGCAGGATGAAAGCAACGCTCCAGCAACATCCGTCAGGAAAAAACGCGGCCGACCGCGCAAACAGAAAAAGGAGGCTTCGATTTATAATCCGGACTGATCATCCGACACCCGAAAGTGGGGGATTTTTCATCGATGCTTCTGGGACTTTTTAAATCGGTGCCTACAGCGCAAACGCACCAGATCGCGAATCGACTCCTGAACCTCATCAGGCACCCAGACCTCAGTCAGCAGTCCGAGCCGCGACAGCTTCGCCAGCTATCGTGCATCACGCCGATCCGTCTTGACCCGCTCACCCGCACGTTTGGGAACCAATGACGGCACCACCACCGAGCAGTCATGACCCAGCTGCTGAAGATGGCGCCACAGCACGTAACCACACGGACCGGCCTCATAGACCACATGAACGCCAGATGTGAATTTCTGTTGAATCTGCGCAAACAGCCTGGAGACCCTGACTTTACAGTTCGCAACTGAACCGTAATCAATCACCTACACTTCGTTGCTGCGGGAAACGTAAAACGCCACCGCAACGGCAATGCTGTCTTTGTGTACATCCAACCCAATATGGACTGAACGGGATTGCTCGCTATAATTTTCCATACCTGTTCCTCCGGTGTAACTGTTCGATCCGCACATATACCATATATGCGCACCCAACGCTGTGGGGAACAGGTCAAAACATAGGGTCTATGCTGTATTTCAGGCGCAGGGCTGTGCGTGTCGAGCGCCGTGGTTGAGGCCGGCTGCACAAATACGCGATTGGTGCTAGGTTAAAGCATGGAGACATGCGTTGGAGCGTACAACGCGCCAACGCCATCTCTGCCTTTCGGCTCAATTTGTTGAGTTGTCGTTTTGACGATTTCTGGAACCTGAAAACAGCCGTCTGGCAAAACCCGCCAAAAAATTGACGTGCGCCCTTACTCTACTCTCGCTTCCGAAGAAAGGTACATTCGCCAGCCTCGTACTAGTCCCGCGCAAGAATCGTCATCCGCTTTATCTGCCTCCCGAAGCATATCCTCCACTCCCTGAACGCGTATAATTTCCCTAATTATAGATTTTGCAACGTATCCTGAAGCGTCCCAACAAGCGAGTTGATTCAAAAGAAACTTTTGACGCTCAGTAGCAAATCCAGCTCTGTTCGAGCTATCTCCCTTATACCACGGATTGTCTTTCTCAGGAGAACGACCTGACCAACAACCCTTGAAATGTCCGAAATAGTTCTCTTGACCACGCTTCTCGACCCATTCCGAGAAATTTGCAATCGACTTCCCTTTTCTTCCATTCTCCAGATCTTCGTTGCCTTCTCTTTCGTACCGCTCCACCATGGATACTGTTTCAGGCGGTGACTGACTACAACTTGCTCTGTTAAAATCTGACAATCTAATTGAACTCTCGCCATCCATGCCGGATCTATTTTCAGATTCATATATCTTAACATCCTCAAAATTGGCCCTGTAAAACAGACTAGCACGGATATCGATCCTACTACTCCAACTCGCTTTTATCAATGTCGCACTAGTCAGATCCGACCCGTAAATGCTAGCAGAATCCAAGTTGGCACCAATCAATTCACTATTCCTTAAGCGTGATGCAAATATCTTCGCCGCATGTAAATTGGCGTTATGCATTTTTGTCCAATTCAGATCTGCACCAAATATTTTTGCGTACTGAAGATCTGCACCGTACAAATCCGCAAAATCAAGATTTACGCCGTGGAGCTTAGCATCACGCAAGTTTGTTCGATGCAATTTTGTCACGTCAGGCTGTTTAGCGAGTGTTCCGGAACTCCTCCCGCGGGCACCATTACCAAAATCGAGGTGCGACGTTGCTTCTTGTTTGACGGTAAAGTTTGCATCGTGCAACTTGGCATTTACCAAATTTGCATCACTTAGATTCGCACCCGAAAAGTTCGCCTGGCCCAGAATTGCTGACGATAAAAATCCCCCGCTCATGTCAGCATTTGCAAAATTGGCACCGTATAGAATAGCGTCCTCAAAATTTACTGTGGACAAGTCCGTTCCTCGCAAGTCAACGGAGCAAAGAATTGAGTTGCTGAAATCGCCTTCACGGAAGTGACGATCCTTCAGGTTTAGTCCCTTTGCTTGTCGGCACCATTGCTTCGAACCTGGGGCGATCACTTTATTGCAGTCAACGTAAGTATCGCGATTTGCAGCATTGCATTCGGAAAAAATACTGGACAGAATTTCTGGAGATGGCTCCTCCAATACCAAGGTTCGTCCCGGCAATTCTATGTGTCTAAGAAAAAGGTGTTGCAAACCAAATTGCGGGATGCGAGTGTCCCAGAAGCTTCCGGGCACTGCGGTGGACAAAGTAAATAGGAAAAACACCAATACGACGGATAACCCCGCAAGACAAAGGAATTTGCGTCGACTCCGCCACCAGCGCAAATAGGATGAATGAGGAGAGTTAATTCGAGGCGACACCAGTAAAAGTACCAATATGTCAACGAGAAGGCAAATTCGATTTAGCTCTGTAATCGCTTTTGACTGATAAGGTAAAAATTGTATTAGTAGATAGGAAAGACACAATATTGGAAGAATAACAAAGGAAGAAACTACAAAAACCTTGAGGAGGAGACTTATGTCTTTCTTTTGTACTCGTCTTGCCAATACATGCACAATTGGTACGGAAATCAATGATAAAGTTGCATTATCTTTGTGTTCTTTATCAATACTTAAGGTGTCGAGTTCCGATCTGAAATTCTCCAGCTTTTCAGAAAGAAATATCGCTTGTATTATGAGATTTATGTGTAGCAACAATATCAACCACGGAGCTACTGAAAAAAACCAAGTTATAGGGACAGCGATGTTAATGATTGGCATCACTACACTGCCGGAACGGAAGAGAATTTCATGGTTCGTAGAGGATGCAATAGTGAGTACATAAAATGTAATTACAACAAAAGAAAGGAAATAAGCACGAAAGCTCCGACCGCTCTCATTCGCGGATTCTCGAATTACGGGCATTATTTCTGATGCTAATTTGGACATTTAGTGTTGGATCCTGACTGGTTTTCGAAGTCAATCACCCGATTCAAGCGTAGAAGTGCGGCAATCCGCTGACTATAGTTGCGGTTGTTATTCTTGAATTGCCTAAAGCAAATCATAATTCACGCATTTCCGTCAAGATCGGGATAGGTTCTAGAGGTTCCGGTTCACTTCAACTTCGTCAAATTCATCTGGGATGACATACGACGCAGTGCTCAAATTGCTTGATTTCTAATCGTTAACAGGTAAATTGCAAAGCTGCGTAATTTCAATTGTAAATCATATAACCCAACCCCGATTTGGTAGAGTGGTTGTCCCCTGGTCCTCCCCGAAAATGTAGAGACGACAATTTTAGATGATATGGAATCCTCTCACCCTCGCAGTTAGAATGGATTGTACAGAGATCAACTGGCGAGAGGTGAGAGGCTACTATGCAGACGACATACGATAACACAACGATTGGATTGGATTTGGCAAAAAATGTGTTTTACTGTACCGAGTTGAATCAGAACAGGCGGGTGGTACGCCAGTCTAAGTTGAAGCGAAGTCAGGTGCTGGGATATTTTTCCAGTCTGGAGGCATCGAAAGTGCGCTGTGTGGCGATGGAGGCCTGTGGCGGCGCTCATTTTTGGGGTCGCAAGTTCGAGGAGTTTCGCCTGCCGGTCAAACCGCTGCCGCCGAGATGGGTGAAGGCCTATGGTGTGTTACCATTTATGTTTACACCTTACAGTCGATGAAAGACAGGAGGAAGCCAGATGTCGAAGCTTCAGAACCGTTGCAGCGCCGCGATCTGAAGGCCCTGCGGTGTCTGTGCGGTGTTGCTCCCATCACCCGAAGATCCGGAAAGTCCAAACTCGTTGTCAAACGAATAGCCTGCAGCCACAGGCTGCGAAATGCCATCTACCACTGGGCTCGAATCGCCGTGCAGCACGATGAAATCAGCAAAGCAAAATATTACACACTGCGCTCCCGAGGTAATGGATACGCCCGCGCGCTGCGCACCATTGGCGACCGGCTGTTAAGCGTCGCTTGTGTGATGCTGAAAAACCAGACTGAGTTCGATCGCGATCTCAGACCATTGAAAAAGGCTGCCTGATCGGATCAATCACCCAAAGGCTGAAGCATTGGAATATCGGATGAACATCAAAAGCCTCCAATCGTGGGTACAAATCCACCGAATTTTTACTTTACAAATGGTAGGTAGTCCTGTACCTCATCGGGCACCCATGCCTCAGTGAGCAGTCCGAGCAGCGACAGCTTCGCAAGTTGAATGGCATCGCACCGGTCCGTTTTGACATGTCACCGGAGTTCTTGGGAATCAATGACGGCACTACCATCAAGCAGTCATAGCCCGACCGTTGAAAATGACGCCACAGCAAGTAATCTCATGGACCGGTCTAATAGACCACATGAACGCCAGCGGCAAACGTTAGTTGAATTTACGCAACGAGCAGCCTGAAGATCTTGACTTTAAAGTTCAGCAATCAACCGTAATCAATCTACTCCACTGCGTTGGAGTGAGAAGCGTGTATCGCCACCGCAACACTGTCTTTGTGTACATCGAGTCCAACATCGAATGCATGGGTTTGGTCGCTATAATTTTTCATACCTGTTCCTCCAGTGTGTTTGTCAGATACGCACATTTAACATGTATGCACACCCAACGCCGTGGAGGACAGGTCAAAATATAGGGTCTAATTCGATTCAAAGCACAGAATAAAAACCAGATTCAGTCATTATTCTCTAATGGAAAATACCTACCCAAGAAACCTGATCGGATATGGAGCCAATCCACCGAATCCGAATTGGTCAAATAAAGCACGAATCGCAGTGCAGTTTGTGTTGAACTACGAGGAAGGTGGAGAAAACTGTATTCTGCATGGAGACCCGGCATCGGAAGCTTTCCTATCTGAGATTGTCGGGGCTGATGCTCGAGTCGGTGTTCGACACATGAGCATGGAGTCAATTTACGAATACGGTTCAAGGGCAGGTGTGTGGCGACTGCTTCGAATTTTCAATGAGTATCAAGTTCCGCTGACAATTTTTGCAGTCGGCATGGCTGTTGAGCGAAACCCTGCGGTGATCGAAGAAATGGTCAGGTTTGGCCATGAGATTTGCAGTCATGGATATCGTTGGATTGATTATCAATACGTACCAGAAGAAATTGAGCGGGAGCACATCGGTTTGGCCATCAAAGCCATAGAATCAGTCACTGGACAGCGTCCACTTGGATGGTATACAGGCCGCACCAGCCCGAACACCCGACGACTGGTTGTTGAGGAAGGTGGATTTTTATACGATGCAGATGATTACAGCGATGACTTGCCTTTTTGGGACTTTAGTCATGGTCGTCCCCATCTGGTTGTACCGTACACATTGGATACTAACGATATGCGTTTCGCGACGCCACAGGGATTCAATTGCGGTGACCAATTTTTTGCATACCTGAAAGACGCCTTCGATTTGCTGTATTCGGAAGGCAAACAATCACCCAAAATGATGTCAGTCGGGTTGCACTGCAGGTTGGTGGGCCGACCGGGAAGGGCTGCAAGTATCGCCCGATTCCTCGAGTATATTTCTAGCAAAGAAGATGTTTGGCTTTGCCGGCGTATCGACATAGCCAATCACTGGCACAAAAATTTTCAAGAGAAATAACTTCATTGAGCGAACTATGAATGCCAACGTAAATCTGACAGGAATGGTCAATCTGGCTGAGCGAAGTCTGGGTGCCGAAGTGTTATCGGCAACTGATGACTTCTTTGCAGAAAAAGAAAATCTACTAAATCTGGAAGATCCGGTATTCATTGAAGGTAAGTTTACCGAGCGTGGAAAGTGGATGGATGGTTGGGAATCGCGCCGTCGGAGAATTCCTGGCCACGATAGTTGTGTCGTTCGCATCTGCCGAGGTGTGATACATGCGATTAATATTCAAACCACTCACTTTACAGGCAACTTTCCGGAAAAGGCAATGGTTGAAGCCTGCGATAGTGAGTCAGACCCCGATGAAACAACTGAGTGGACAGAAGTATTGCCTGTTTCAAATTTAGCAGGAGATTCGACGAATCTGTTCGAAATTGCCTCCGATAGCATCTGGAGTCACATTCGTTTGAATATTTTCCCGGACGGCGGTGTCGCTCGCTTACGAGTTTACGGAAACGTACACAAGAACTGGGCTGATGTTCTAGAGGATCAGGTTATTGATCTGGCAGCGACGGTCAATGGCGGTGTCGCTCTGGCATGCAGTGACATGCATTTTGGCAGAATGGAAAATCTGTTGAATCCCGGGCGAGCGGTGAATATGGACGATGGCTGGGAAACGGCCAGACGAAGGGGTCCAGGGCACGATTGGGCGGTGATTCAGCTTGGTCGACCTGGCCATGTAAAGAGTTTGGAACTGGATACACTGCACTTTAAGGGTAACTATCCAGCGACGTGTGCTGTTCGGGCGACCTATGCACCCGGTGCAACAGTGAGTAGGTTGACCGATTCAAAATTTAACTGGCAGACCCTGATAGATCATACTCCGATGAAAGCAGATTCGAACCACAAATATGACTGTAGTAACAATACCATCGGGTTGATCAGTCATGTGATGCTTGAAATGCATCCGGACGGTGGTGTTGGCAGACTACGCGTACACGGTACAGCGACGGTCGACAATCCAACTCGATTGAAACCACGACCTTTGAGTGCTGATTCTTTCAAACCCTACGGTGATGTGGTTGAACTTGAAGGGCGTCAATCGCGACGGATCAATATGGGCCATGCAGACCGGTTTGAGTCTCTGGCAGAACTTGATCTGACAGAAGGCGGGGAACCCGCGCTGAGTGTTTTTCAGGCAAGACCAATATCGCTGCCTTTTCAGGTTACCTGTATGGAACGTCATCCCTGTAGCAGTCAATTGTTTATTCCAAAAGGCAATGGCAGATTCTTGGTATTGGTAGCTGAAGGTAACAGTGAGCTCAATCCGACAAAGATGGAGTTATTCATATCCAATGGAAAGCAGGGTGTCAATTACCATCGAGGAGTCTGGCATCACTTTCTGATGGCAATTGAGCAGGAGCAGGAATTTATCGTGATTGACAGGAGTAATCCGGATGAAAATACCGACGAAGTTGAACTCGATGCACCTTACCCTATAATCACCTCGTTCGAATGAGAACCAAGAAAAATAACAGGCAGAATTTGGAGAAAAATTAATGGCCTATTCCACTAGTGACATTCGAAATGTTGTATTGCTCGGCCAAGCCGGTGCCGGGAAAACCACGCTGAGCGAAGCACTTTTATTCGCATCAGGAACTATTCCCAGCAAGGGTGATATTTCCCGCAAGAACACCGTCAGCGACCAAGACGTGCTAGAGAAGCAGCATCAGCGTTCATTGACTTCGTCGGTCCTTTCCTTTGATCACAATTCTACTCATTTAAACGTTATTGACACGCCTGGTTATTCAGACTTTGTCGGTACAGCCATGAGTGCAATACATGCAGTTGAAACAGCAGTCATTGTGATCAATGCGCAAAACGGCGTGGAAACCATGACAAGACGCTACATGGAATGGGCCAGGGAATCGGATGTCTGTGTTTCCATCGTAGTCAACAAAATAGATGCAGCCGATGTTGAATTTGGTGAGGTGTACAGTGCAATTCAGGATGAATTTGGTTCCGAATGCCTTGCCGTCAACTTGCCTGCCAACGGTGGTATGGCGGTTGTCAACTGTCTGACCGGTAAAGAAGGCGACAGTGATCTAGGTTCAGTCGAAGACGCCCATATTTCAATAGCAGATCAGATTGTTGAAGTTGATGACGAATTGATGGAAGAGTATCTGGAAACTGGTGAACTACCCGAAGAGAGAATCGCACCAGTTTTCAAACAGGCGATGCTGGAAGGACATTTGATTCCAGTGTTTTTTACATCTGCCGACAAGGAAATTGGCGTTTCTGAATTATTAGCTCAAGTTGCAGAACTTTTTGCCAATCCGGCAGAAGGTCAATTGCCGGAATTCTTTCAGGAAAACGATGGTGAGAAAGAAAAATTGAGTATTTCTGCAGACCCTGACAAGCCCTTAGTGGGGCATGTATTCAAGATTGCATTTGACCCGTTCATCGGCAAGTTTGGTGTGTTTCGCGTTTACCAGGGACAGTTGAACAAGGATACGCCGGTGTACATCGATGATGCCCGAAAGCCAGTCAAGTTCAGCAACCTTTATCAAATGATGGGTAAGCAGCACACTGATGTTTCTGATGCAATTGCGGGAGACATTCGAGGCATCGCAAAGATCGATGAAATCAATCAGAATAGTGTGTTGTTGACAGAGAGTTCCGACAATGCGATCACCATGCAGACTCTTCGCACACCGTTCCCGATGGTTGGCCTGGCGATCGGTTCAGCCAATCGGGGTGATGAGCAGAAAGTAGCGGAGGCGTTACAGAAGATTGCAGTCGAAGATCCTTGCATTGCGTTATCCAGAAATCCAGCTGCAAATGAAACAATAATGCGAGGGATGGGAGACCTGCATTTGCGTGTGGCACTTGAGCGAATGAAAGAAGTTTACAGCGTTGAGGTAAAAACATCCATACCTACGGTCGACTATAGAGAGACGGTGACCAGGTTAGCTGAAGGTCACTGTCGGCACAAGAAGCAGACCGGCGGAGCGGGTCAGTTTGGCGAAGTGTATCTGCGTGTAGAGCCTTTGCCGCGAGGTGATGGGTTTGAGTTTGTTGATAATGTTGTCGGTGGCGTTATTCCTTCTCAGTTTATTCCTGCGGTGGAGAAGGGGATCAGGCAGGTACTGACCGGCGGAGCGTTTGCTGGATTTCCGTTGCAGGATATTCGGGTAACGGTTTATGATGGTAAACATCACTCGGTCGATTCAAAGGAAATTGCATTCATTACTGCAGGCAAAAAGGCTTTTATTGATGCAGTATCCAAAGCTGGACCCATCGTGCTTGAACCTATAGCTGACGTAACTGTAACGGTACCGAGTGGAAATATGGGTGACATTGCTGGTGAACTTTCATCTAGACGTGGTCGAATTAGTGATACCGACTCGCTACCTTCAGGTGCAGTCAGTATTACAGGTGCGGCACCACTAGCTGAAATGTCTGATTTTCAAGCAAGACTCAATGCAATATCGGGTGGAGAAGGAACTTTTGTGATGGAGTTTGGATCTTACGAACCTGCACCGATGGACGTACAGAAAAAGCTTAGCGCTGAATTTCAACATCCAGAAGACGATTAGGCTGGAGAGTCGGATTGAACCATGGCTGACCCAGAAAAAACTGTCCCTGCCACGTGCCCGGTTTCTGGTAAACCGGTGCCAAAACCCGGCACAAGCGGTGACTCAGGTGAACAAAAAACGCTGGTACTGACTGGTGCAAGTCAAGGTATTGGCCATGCCACTGCAAAATTGTTTCAGGAGCATGGCTGGCGTGTCCTCACCTGTTCTAGGCGCGCCTTTACTAGTGCATGCCCCTGGCAGGAAGGTCCTGAAGACCACATTCAGATTGATCTCGGCGACCCGGATCATCGTTCAATCGGATTGGCCGAGCTAAAAAAGCGATTGGCCGGTGGCGCATTGCATGCACTGGTGAACAACGCAGGCATATCACCCAAGGGTGAGGAGGGTGCACGACTTGGTCCGACTGATACTGGTATGGCGACTTGGCGTTTGGTTTTTGAAGTGAACTTTTTTGCACCTATTGTTTTAGCTCGGGGATTGATGGCCGAACTAGTGAAAGGACAAGGCTCAATTGTTAATGTAACTTCAATCGCCGGTAGTCGGGTCCACCCGTTCGCGGGAACAGCCTACGCAACATCGAAAGCAGCGCTAGCCGCATTGACACGCGAAATGGCATCGGATTTTGGTCAGAAGGGTATTCGAGTAAATGCAATTGCACCAGGCGAAATCGATACGCCAATACTGTCCCCCGGTACATCAGATCTTGTACGGAATATCCCCATGCATCGTCTCGGCACACCCGATGAAGTCGCGCAAACCATCTACTTTCTTTGTGCCAATAGTTCAAGCTACGTGACGGGATCTGAAATTCACATCAACGGCGGTGAGCACGTTTAGCGAACTCTAGAGTGAGTGCGTGGTGTAGCTGCTCCTTACCGACACTTTCGCACTTTGCGGCCTCGAAGCCGCGGCGTGCAAATCGAATCTATGAGTTCACGAGAACCATGAATCGGGCAATGCCATCTGTGTAGAGTTCTTTGTTATCCATAAAACCTTCTAGGTGTGAACCGGAAAGTTCCAGGATTTGCTTTGTTCCAGATGCGGCTTCGAATAGACGTACAGAGTGGTGATACGGCACAATTTCATCATCAGGACTGTGAATAAGTAAGGTGGGGCCGGAGTACTGGGTGACTCTTTCAAGATTGTCGTACTTCCATCGAAGGAGCAAGTCGATTGGTAGCCAACCATAGATGTGCTTGGACATGTCGGTTACCGAAGTAAATCCAGATTCCAGAATCAGTGCAGCTGGGTCGGATTTTGTGGCAACCCAGCTTGCCATGGCGGTGCCGAGCGAGCGGCCGTGAAGCACGATCTGGTTCGGAGAAATGTTTCTGGTTTTAGTTAGATAATTCCACAAGAATTCAGCGTCTTCGTATTGAGTCTGCTCAGTCAATTTGCCCTTGCTAGGTCCATAGCCACGGTAATCGTAGATAAACACTGAATAGCCCAGGTCGTAAATCAACTGGACCGCGTCTAGCATGTAGGATTTGTTTCCAGCATTTCCGGTGAATATCCAGAAAGTGTAATCGGAATTCGAGTTGGGGATATACCAGGCATGCAATCGGGCGTTATCAGGCGTAGTGAGGTAGAGATCCTCGAATTCCATTCCTTGACTCAGTGGATCACCCACCAAATGTTCGTAGGGGATATGGATGAGATGTTTTTGGAAGAAAAACATGAAAACGCAGATTGCGGTGTAAATCAATATTGCGCTTGAAACAATTACGGTCAGAATTTTCATGACAGACATGTTTGCTGCTATCTAGGCTAAACTCTTAATTTTGTGGAAAGGACGGGGTGAATTATGGCAAACGTAGCCTCAGTATTCATTCATAACTACCAATTTATCAATTTCACCATTAGTTTGCAGTGCAATATCTGAATGTCTCAAGATTCGGATGTCATTTCATGTGAAATTAACGGCTTGCTTGAATTGCTATTCTCCAAAGCGAATGGATTGTGGTCAACGACTGATTTTGCGCGGCCACGTTTATCCCAATCATCCCAACTTTGGAACCTAAGCGGAGTGACTTGATCCAAATCGCTCAACTGCTCTTTCCATTTCTCTTGATACAAGCTAAGCTGCCGATTCTTGTTGTCTTCATCTGTATAGGAATAGCCGTATCCCTGGATACCAAAAGCTACAAAAGGAGGCAAAACACGAAAGCCCATGTAATGAAGAGAATAGTGGGTTGACCAAAGTATCTGATCAATTCCCCCACCGCGAGAACCAATACCAAATGCAATTTCAGGGGCTCCAGTCGTAACCGAACACACCGCCTTTTTACCGCGAAAATAACCACGACTGTATCGCATCGAACTAGTGTAGAGACCTCCGTTTACAAAGACCCTGTCGAACCATCCCTTTAGAATAGCCGGTTGATTGTGCCACCAAATTGGGAACTGAAAAACCACCAAGTCTGCACGTTCCAGTCGAGCAATTTCTCTTTGGACATCTTCAGGTAATCCGTTGGTCCTAAAAGCGTGTCTTTGCTCACCCAAGGGGGAGAAAACGGCGCAAATTTTGCGGTTCTTGTAGTGTTCTGCACGTTCGCACGGATCGAACTGTTCACGATATAGATCAGATACTTCAACGGTAAAATTCCGCTTTCGCAAAGTGACCTGAGTCACCTCCGTAAGTGTCGCATTGAACGACATTGGCTCTGGATGGCAATGGACAATCAGTGCATGCATTGTGGATGCCCTTAAATCTTGAAAATGTTTTCGTTGCAGTATAAGCTATCCATATATGCAATAAAATATGACATAAATGAAAGAGAAGATTACAAAAATGAACAACAGACTTACTTGGGATGAAATGTGTCTGGTGCACGCCATTACGAATGTCGGAACTCTCTCTGGGGCGGCACGCTCTCTTGATGTGAGCCATCCCACCGCGTTTCGGAGATTGAATAAACTTGAGCAGAAAATGGAGGTAAGGTTCTTTGATCGGGCGCGCGATGGTTACACCGCGACGGCAGCGGCGGAGGAAGTTTCCGCACTTGTACAACGGTTAATGAATGATGTCTTGGCAGTAGAACGCTGTATTTCTGGTCAAGATTTGAGACCGTCAGGAACACTGAGGATTACCACAACTGACACACTGTTGTTTGGTTGGCTGTTGCCAAGCTTGCAGGAATTCCGTATTTCATACCCCGAAATTCAACTTGAATTGGTGGTTTCAAACGCTGTTTTCAGCCTCTCCAAACGAGAAGCTGACATAGCTGTGCGACCAGCTGAGAAGCCAGACGAGAATCTACTTGGTCGAAAAATTGGAACTATTACACAAGCAGCCTATATGGCGAAAAAACTGACCAAAACGGTTGACAAATCTGAGGTGGCGGACTCTATTGACTGGATAGGCCCGGACGAAAGCATGTCATATCCAGGTTACAATCGTTGGCTTGAGGTAGAGAATCTAGTTGAGCAGTGTCGAATTCGCGTGAATACGGTTTACGGGATGTTATCTGCTGCTAAAGCTGGATTGGGTTTGGCAGTGTTACCCTGTTATCTCGGCGAGAATGACAAGCAGTTGATTCGAGTGGGTAAGGAAATTTCATCGATGGCCGTTGATTTATGGATTCTCACGCATCCCGATCTACGGAAAACAGAGCGCATCCGTGTTTTCCTAGACCATGTGACGAGATTTGCAAAGAAGTCACAGTTTAATTTGGTGGAATAGTGAATGGGGTCCGAGATGCAAATGTACACTAGCGTACCTTGTTTGAAGCTGAGCCGCTGGGTGATATCAATTCCGTTGAGTCGCTGCATCCTATCCTTGGTTGAATCTGGCTCGGATAGTGGCAGAGCATAATAACCGAGCAGTACTCGACACAGTGCAAGTTTTTGATTTCCGTCTCGATATCCGAGAAGATTTCACGTCGAATTTTGAACTGTAAAATTTGAGTGAATATAATAACTGCTTCTCAAATTCACGACCGCTCTGGCGACTGGCTTGAGCAATTTTCTGTACCCTATTTCCCTAGAGATGACTGTTACTGACATATACGATAATCCATCGGGCGACAATTTGCGAATTGCGTCCATTCACGACGTCGCTTTTCCACGACAGGTGATGGAAGAGTTTCCAGTGTCTGACAAGGCAGCTGAACTGGTGCGTACCACCCGACGGGCGGTTCATAAAGTTCTTAATTCAGAGGACGATCGATTGATCGTTATCGTAGGCCCTTGTTCAATCCACAATGCGGATGCTGCGACCGAGTATGCGAAACGGCTAGTCCGCGTAAAGTCCGAATTGTCGGAAAATCTTTTAATCATCATGCGGGTTTATTTTGAAAAACCTCGCACTACGATAGGTTGGAAAGGATTAATTAATGATCCAGATTTGGACGGATCGTTCGATATCAACAAAGGCTTGCGGCTGGCACGTAGACTCATGCTGGAATTCAACAATTTGGGAGTTCCGGCTGGTGTTGAGTTCCTGGACATTATTACACCGCAGTATATTGGTGATCTGGTCAGTTGGGGTGCGATTGGCGCGCGAACGACAGAAAGTCAGGTGCATCGTCAATTGGCATCAGGACTGTCCTGTCCGGTTGGACTTAAGAATGGAACTGACGGAAACATAAACATTGCAGTTGATGGTGTACATGCCGCATCTAAGTCACATCGATTTTTGTCGATTACCACAGAGGGGCAGACTTCAATTTTTGAAACCAGTGGAAATACGGATTGCCACATTATTCTTCGCGGCGGTAAACAGCCAAACTACGATGCTGAGAGCGTGCGAGCTGCGGCAGAGCAGTTAGAAAGCAGGGGCTTACAGCCGAACCTGATGATTGACTTTAGCCACGCAAATAGCTCCAAGAAGTATGAGCGACAGATGCTGGTAGGTGAAGATGTAGCCGGACAGATTGCTGGGGGCGATCAGCGCATCAAGGGTGTGATGATTGAGAGCCACCTTGTAGAGGGCAGACAGGACCTGAAAGATGGTTTGGCCCCTGTTTATGGACAGAGTATTACAGACGCGTGTATCGGTTGGGACAAAACGTATGAGCTTCTTCGAACTCTGAGTGATGCTGTTGCAAGCAGAAGAGAACACTTGCATGCCGTGCCCGCCTTTCGGTCAAAATCCGCTTAGTCTGATACTAAGGAAACATTCTTATGGTCGGAGCTTATCAGTCTGCCGAATTAACTCCATTATTTGTTTTCAATGCGAAGCAACGCGATGCATTGACACGTGAGGCCGCTGGCATTCGCTCAATTTTGGCAGACTCACCTTCTGCAGCGAGCGCTGTAATGCTTGGTGGTGGCTACTTCACACCACTTACCGGATTCATGAACAAGACGGATGCATTGTCAGTAGCAGAATCAATGCTAACAAGTGATGGGCTTTTCTGGCCTGTGCCCGTGTTAAATCGGGTCGCTGTAACCCCTCACGTTGAATCAGGAGACAGAATTGCGATTCTAGACCCGGAAATTGATGGAAATCCTCTGCTTGCTGTACAAACCGTTGAGGCAGTGGAAGAATTAACGGAGGACGAATGTCAATTTATCGCCCAACAGGTGTTTGGTACTAATGATGAAGAGCACCCAGGTGTACAAACCTTCTTGAATCAGGGCAGGTTCATTATTTCAGGTGACATTCAAGTGTTGAATTACAGCTACTTTGAGACGGAGTTTCCTGAAACCTATATGACTGCCTATCAAATTAGGGATGAGATCAAACAAAGGGGATGGAACAAAGTCGTGGCTTTTCAGACGCGAAATCCCATGCATCGCGCACATGAGGAACTATGCAAAATTGCTCTGGAGCGAACTCAGTCTGATGGTGTGGTGATTCACATGCTGCTCGGTAAACTTAAACCAGGCGATATACCGGCAAAAGTCCGGGATGATTCGATTCGCAAAATGGTTGATCTTTACTTCCCCGAGAACACGGTAATTATTTCGGGATATGGGTTTGATATGCTTTACGCGGGCCCTCGAGAAGCAGTTTTGCATGCCATCTTCCGTCAGAATTTAGGCGCTGCTTATATGATCGTAGGACGTGACCATGCGGGAGTAGGGGATTATTATGGCGCTTTTGACGCACAAGAAATATTTCGATCTGATGTGCCAGATGGTACCTTAGGGATCGAAATTTTTGAAGCGGACCACACTGCCTGGTCAAAAAAACTGAACCAGGTTGTTATGATGCGTGAAGCCCCAAATCATCAGAAAGAAGATTTTGTCCTGCTGTCAGGAACACGAGTACGAGAGATGCTGTCTGCCGGAGAAAATTTGCCACCGGAGTTTTCCCGACCTGAAGTTGCGAAAATTCTTATGGATTACTACCAGACAGTTTAATTTGACTAGCCCTATCGGGTAAATTCAGTGTTGACGGAATCCCGCATGGTTACTGAAGCTCTCAGCTATGTCACGGGGATGCTTTGCTTATACAGCATGATCGGGATGCCAGACTCAACTCGATAGATGCGGTTACCATTTTCTGTAATCAGGCCTTCTTCAATGCTGTCTTCAACAACAGTACCATCTTCATAGTGAACCTCATGCATTGAAATTTTGGAATTAATCTCATCAATTCTTTCTTTGGTGAGTGGGCTGAGTGACTGCTTGGTCAAGGGGCAGCGAAGAATTTCAAGAAGCTTTGAATCGATGGACACGGGAATGACCTAATTGACTTGTTGGTTGCTATGCTAAAAGATCATTCAATTATAAACGTGGCAATTTTTTGTAATTTCACCCTTGAAGCCCTCTACCCAGAAGATTTTCATATAAGATCAAATCGAGAGACTGGCTGAAAGACTAAACCTCCGTTTCTTTCACTGGATACTATCGAGTTTTCGTTAGCAACCTTTTCTTCAGAATCATCAAGACATGACGTTAACGGCTGAAATCTGAAGTATCAGCAAAAATTGTGACTACATTTGAATGCATGAACTGCTCAATCTTTCACCGTCTATAGGGGAAAGAAAAATTAGTTTGCAATAGATGATGCCCAGCTACTGAAAGCGTTGGGGCACTGACCTAAATTAAGTATCATAAGGCGCATTAATCTGATTTGGTTGCGACTCACGCTGTTTCGTCCGTTGCTTTGGATTGATTTTCCTCGAAAATCAAGTATTCAGTCGTGAGTTTACTGTTCGCAATAGAGTCAATGCCAAATTAGCAAACGACCAATTCACAAAAGAGGAATTTTGTATGTTCTCATCAAGAACAATGCTATGTGCACTGACACTTGCACTAGTTGCGATTACACCACTCAGTTCAATTGCACAGGAATCTGCACTGGAAACCCGGCAGGAACGATTCAGTTATGGGCTTGGTGTCCAGTACGGTGCACAAATTCTCATTAGTGCGCAGTCTACACCAGTACCCGTGGATATAAACGCACTTTTGCTTGGAATTGTGGACTCAGTCAAAGAGGATGGTGAGTTGAAACTAACAGAACAAGAAATGCTTGATGCGTTTGCAGCTGTAAGAGACGAGATAACAGCTCAAGAAAACCAGATGAGAGAGGAGTCTGCAATGCAAGGTGATGAATTTCGTGCAAATTACGCAAAACAAGAAGGTGTTGTGTCAACAGCAACAGGAATCCTGTACAAAGTTTTGACGGAAGGAGACGGTGTCTCACCCAATATAGACAGTTCAGTGACTGTACACTATCGGGGATCCTTAATTGATGGCACTGAATTCGACAGTTCCTATAGTCGAAATCAGCCTACCACATTTCCGCTAAATGCTGTCATTCGAGGTTGGCAGGAAGTACTTCAATTGATGCAAATTGGATCCAGGTGGGAAGTTGTATTTCCTCCTGAGCTGGCATACGGTGCAGCTGGCGCGCCACCTGCGATTCCACCGAATGCCACTCTGGTTTTTGAAATTGAACTCTTGGAAGTGCAATAGAGCAGAATTTTTCTGAATTTTAGATGCTTAATCTGCAAGGCGCAGTTCTACTTTCATCGACTGAGGAGAACATCCCACGTTGGACTGAAGAGTTAAAGAAGAATGCTCCGGAAATTGACTTAAGGGTCTGGCCGGATGTTGGTCGGGAAGAGGATATAGAATTTGCGATTGTTGCCCGACCGCCAGCCGGAGATCTCGCACGATATTCAAACTTGCGGGCAATATTTTCGATGTGGGCTGGAGTTGCGGATCTGCTGGCTGATAAGAGCATTAGTCATCTGCCGATTTATCGTATGACCGACCCCGGTTTAACGATCGGCATCGTAATTTATGTGGTTCATCACGTAACCGGTTTGCACATCCTAGCAGATGAATATAAACCTCGTTTATGGGCTCATCCTTTCCGTGTGGACAATCTATCGCCGGAGTGCTCCTGTGTCGGGATCTTGGGACTCGGTGTGCTTGGAACCGCGTGTGCGAACGCTCTGGTAGACTTGGGATTTAAGGTGATCGGTTACAGCAACACTCGAAAAGAGATTCCATCTGTTGAATCATTTGCTGGTCAAGAGGAACTGAAAGATTTTCTTGGGCGAACTGACATTTTGGTTTGCATTTTGCCCAATACAACGGAAACCCATAATTTTATGAATCGGCAGACGCTTGCGTACTTACCGGCGGGTGCCAAAATTATCAATTGTGGACGCGGCGAATCGATTGATGACGATGCACTTGTGGAAGCGTTACGCTCAGGGCAAATCAGCAAAGCAGTCCTGGATGTATTCCGTACCGAGCCATTGCCGCCTGAACATCCTTACTGGGAGGAACCCAATGTGCTGGTTACACCACACTGTGCCAGTAAACCCGATCCCGTATCGGGTAGCGTCAGAATTCTTGAGAAAATTGAGAGTTTTATGAAGAATGAACCGATTGACGGAATGGTTGACCGAAGTCGGGCCTATTGAGAGGTTGTTTCGTTACCGGTCGAAGTAGCGTTTGAGAAATGTATCGAAATCTGTATCATCAGACTCCTCAATTTTGCGCTGCCGGTCAAAAGATTCCGTAGCGACCTCACGGTAACGATCAATCACATTCTGTTCTAGACTAGTGGCAAGAATTGATTGCTTCGCTTGTTCAGCCAAGCGCAATGCATAGTCAAAAAATGGCTCTTTGTTGGCTTTCAGTGCTGCAACAATTTCTGCAGATGGTGTTAGATCGGCATCTTCAATTTTTGCTCGCTGTTCATTCAGTGCCTCAATGAAGTAATTCTCTCCTAGTGAACTGTCAAACACTGCCGCAATTCCCTCCATTCGATCTAATAGTTCGTTGCCCCAGGCTCTCGGCGAAATCAATTTTCCGTCCCGTTGAAGCTTCATGTCAGGTGCTCGCCCATTCAGCACAACAGCGTCTTTATTTGCTGCGATAACTTCATGCTGAGACGCAGACATTGGTTCTACGGGATTTAACAGGCAAAAGGTGAGAAAAAGATCCATGAATCTCGCTTGACTCTCTGAGATTCCAATTGGGCTGAATGGATCGAGGTCCAGGCAGCGTACTTCAAGGTATTCAACCCCCCGGTCCCGAAGAGCAGCCGTTGGTTTTTCTTGAGGTCTGATTGTCCGTTTTGGACGAATCACCGAGTAATATTCATTTTCAATTTGCAGCAGGTTGGCATTGAGCTGCAAATATGCACCGTTTCTTTTGACGCCGATCTCCTGGTATGGACGATAGGGCCTGTTAATGACACTAGACAGTGTGTGAATATAACCATCCACAGAGTTGTGATCGATTCTGATTTCAGATTGGACAGGATTTCGATATCCAAAATTGCTCATTCTCAGCGAAGTTGCGTATTGTCCATAGAGAGTGTGGGAGTTAGTACCGGATAGACTGTCTGGTCGTAAATCGCTAAAAAATGATCGACAAGCAGCGGGTGATGCGCCAAACAGGTAAAACAGTAACCAGCAATGATGATGGAAGTTTCGAGTTCCTGCCATGTATGCATTGGAAGCCGCATCAGGGTCGGATTCAGTTGCTTCGATGCCTAACACTTCCCAGAAAGTGTCGGGAACAGAAAAGTTGTAATGAAGTCCGGCGATTACTTGCATTTTCCTGCCGTAACGGACCCCGAGACCGCGACGATAAACATGCTTCATTTGACCAATATTTGAAGTGCCAAATTGTGCGATCGGTATGGAGTCTTCATCGCTCAGCAAGCACGGCAAGCTGTTGACCCAGAGCATCTCTTTGCCGATGTGGTGATAGACAATCTTATGCAGCTCTGTAAGGTGCTGAAGCATTTCGGGGATCGAAGTAAATACCGGCGTCACCAGTTCCAGTAAAGCTTCGGAGTAATCGGTGGTGATGTACGGGTGAGTAAGTGTTGATCCCAACGCTTTTGGGTGAGGAGTCTCAGCCAGGCGTCCGTCTGGATTGATGCGCAGACTTTCTTTTTCTATTCCTCGTTTGATTTCCGGAATAATACTTGCCGCACCGTCCGACAGTCTGAATAGTCGATTTTCGAATCTCATGAAAGCTCACCAAATTTGAGACGACTGTACAACGATATAATTAATGAGAAGGAAGGGACTATCGAGTTAGTCAAGGATCAGTTCAAGTGAATTCTATCAATTAGCTATGCAAGCAATTGATAAATATAGGATATAGAAGAGGAGAGAAATTGAAAGATAAAGTGAACCAACAGATTCAAACTTCGACTGGACTTACACAGCCAAGCAAAGTCGGCTAATGTGAATTGAAGTAATCTGAGGAATTTTCATGCTGTCTTGGATGGTCATATTGCGCCGGGAATTGGCGGACTATTTTTATACACCGATTGCCTATATTTTTCTGATCATTTTTCTTACACTAAGCGGGGTCCTGACATTCTACGTGGGTGAATTTTTTCAGTTTGAACAAGCTGAACTAACTTCATTTTTCAGTTTTGTTCCATGGCTATTTTTGGTGTTGGCACCTGCGCTAGGCATGCGATTGTGGGCGGAGGAAAGAAAAACTGGTACGATTCAAACACTACTCACTTTACCAGTCAGCACGTTCTCTGTGGTGTTGGGAAAGTTTGTTGCGGCGTGGGTATTCACTGCTTTCGCATTGATACTTACCACACCAATCTGGCTGACGGTCAATTATCTCGGTAGTCCAGACAACGGTGCGATTGTCGCTGGATATTTTGGGAGTTTACTTTTAGCCGGAGGATATTTGTCAATCAGTTGCTTTGCATCAGCCCTGAGTCAGAATCAAGTTGTTGCGTTTGTATTGGGTATTGTTATCGGGCTTTTTTTCACAATAGGTGAAGTTACACTGACTCAGGATGTTTTAACTCCTTTTTTGCCAATTCCTTTACTGGAAGCCATTGCTGGGTTGAGTTTTCTTGGTCATTTCAATCAGATGGCGAAAGGCGTCATTTCTTTGTCAGATGTGGTCTTTTTTGTCTCTGTTGCAGCTTTGTTCCTTTACTTGAATGGGTTAGTGGTAACAGTAAAGAAAAAACAGCCAACAAGTTAGTGGGAAGCAGTCTCCAAAAACGGTGGAGTCTGTTGTCTGAATAACATTCTGTACCATCCGCACGACACTTCCTTACAGTTTTAAAAAACGCTTTATCAGCCAAATCATGCAGTAGCTCAGACTACTATAATTGCCAACAATTATTCGATTTTCTCAAGGAATGAGATCAATGAACAGGCGTGTAAATTTGAATTCTACCCACGCGGTCAATCGTTTGTCGCAGAACGTTGGTCAGCCAATGGAACCCATAGCAATTGTGGGCATGGCGTGCCGGTTCCCCGGCAGCGACGGGCTTTCCAGCTTTTGGCAGCAACTAGTCGAAGGCAAGAACGCGGTGGTCGAAGGCCCCGCTGGTTCAATTGTTGGACGTTGGGGGTCACAATTTCCAGCATTTTTTGCCCAAAATGAGTCCATTCGTTTTGGTGCTTTCATCGAAGACATCGATCTGTTCGACGCTGAGTTCTTTAAGATGTCTCCAATTGAAGCTCAGATGTTGGACCCTCAGCAACGCCTGATGCTGGAGACGAGTTGGCGGGCTTTCGAAGATGCGTCTATAGATCCTGAAACTCTTATGAGTAGCCGTACTGGTGTCTACGCGGGCATCAGTGGAATGGACTATAAGGAGATAACCGTCAACTCTCCCGAAACAGACAATCCCGCCGGTGGTCTTTACGCAGTTACCGGCACTGCCCTGAATACCGCTATCGGCCGAGTTTCCTATGCTTTTGGACTTGAAGGGCCGGCTATGGCGATCGATACAGCCTGCTCCTCTTCATTGGTTGCCATCCATTTGGCAGTGGGAGGTTTGCAGCGCCGCGAAACGAATCTCGCTCTTGCTGGTGGTGTTCACATTTATCTCACTGGACGTCCGGTGGAGTTGCGGGCTAATGCGGGGATGGTTTCTCCCACGGGGCAGTGTAGAACCTTCGATGCCTCGGCAGACGGTTTTGCATGTGGTGAGGGTTGTGGTCTAGTGGTTCTAAAGAGACTCAGCGAGGCACAAGACGATGGTGACCGCATCTGGGCTGTCATCCGTGGTACCTCAGTCAATCAGGACGGAGCCAGTCAAGGTCTCACGGTACCTAGCGGTCCCTCTCAGGAACGAGCCATGGTAGATGCCCTCTCAACTGCAGGAATTCCGCCATCAGAAGTTGACTATCTTGAAGCCCACGGCACCGGTACAGTAGTCGGTGACCCAATTGAAGTAAATGCCGCCGCCGCGGTATACGGACTCGAACGCAAAGTAGAGCGACCGCTTCTAATCGGTTCCGTCAAAACCAACATTGGACACCTGGGGCCAGCCGCTGGAGTCGCTGGCTTGATCAAAACCGTTATGGCGATGAAGGAAGGAGTCATCCCTCGGAATTTGAACTTCAAAAATCCGAACCCCAATCTGGACTGGGATCGACTGCCCGTAAAAGTGACCGATAAATTACTGGACTGGCCTCGTTTTGATGGCAGACTCCCTCTCGCCGGTGTTAATTCATTCGGCTGGTCCGGCACGAATGCCCATCTGCTAGTGGAAAGTTATGATACGGGAGAGGCTGATTTTGACAGTTCACAAAAATTGTCCTTTTCGGGAGCTGCCCGAACGATCGCTCATCATCTCCAAATTAAGGAATGTTCAGGAAAACGGGAATCTCGTTTCCTTCCCTTATCCGCTAGATCTCCAAAAGCACTGCTTCAAACAGCATCACATTATTTGTCTTGGCTGGATGAACAGACGAAAGCGTTTCCACCCGAATTGACAGCCGCTGACAGCTTTCTCGCCGACATGGCGTGGACAGCTGCGAACGGGAGAAGTCATTTCGCCCATCGCGCCGGTTTGGTGTTTAGCAACACTGCGGAATTGAGAGAAAGTCTTTCGGAACTGGCTCAGACGGAGGTTCTGAATGACGCACCAGTAAAAGATCGCGGGAAGATGGTTGTCTTTGTCTTCACTGGGCAGGCAAGTCAATGGGTTGGTATGAGTCAGACTCTGTATGAGCGAGAACCCGTGTTTCGCTCAATTCTGGATCGGTGTGATCAGTTAATTTTGAAGGAGCGGGGCATCTCACTGCTGGATGTGATGTTTGGGCAGGGTGATACAGACGGACTTCTGGATGAGCCGGCCTGGACCCAGCCCGCCATCTATTCTCTGGAGTGCGCTCTTGTAGCACTCTGGGAGAGTATTGGAGTTAAACCGAATGTTGTGATTGGCCACAGTCTTGGTGAAATTGCAGCTGCGCAAACTGCAGGTGCATTTACCCTGGAAGAAGGTTTGCGATACGCCTCAGTCCGCGGCACACTCATGGGTACTACACGCAGTGATGGTGCAATGGTTGCTTTTTTCGCCTCCAATTCTCGTGTCGCTTCTGTTGTGAATGAACTCAACTCTTCTTCCGTCGATTCTGAATTGAGCGTTGCGGTAGACAACGGATTGCAACAAGTCGTGAGCGGTGCGGAGAAGGATCTCAATTTGCTGATAGAACACTTTGAGGCTGAAGGTACCAAGGTGGTCCGATTGAAACGTAGTCCGGCTTACCACAGTGCTTTGGTAGAACCCGTTCTGGATGATCTGGAGACCCAAATTAATGAAATAATTCCTACTCCGACATCACCCTCATTACCGCTGATAAGCAACATTACTGGCCAGTTGCTGAGTGAAGGCGAAAAAATGGATGCAGCTTACTGGCGACGGCATGCGCGCAATCCCGTAGCCTTTCACAAGAGCATAGAAACATTGGCTGAAATGGGCGTTGATGTGGTTATAGAAATCGGACCTCACGCTGTCCTCGGTCCAGTCGTTTCAATGAACTGGCCTGAAGCTGCAGCAGCCCGAACACCGGAGATCATTCACAGCTTGGTGCGTCCATCAAATGATGCTGAAGAACAATCGTTTGATACCAGCGGAGGGTTTACAACGGCAGTCGCTGAAGCATACGAGGCAGGCATTGACATCAACTTCAAGGGTTTGTTCGCAGGCGAATCTCGCCGACGAATTTCTATTCCTGGCTATCCGTTTCAACGCACTCAACATTGGGTACCAATTTCAAGGCGCCGTCGACAGGACGAAGGTCATTCATTGCTTGGGGTTCGACATGAATCGCCACGGGGCGAGACTATGTATGAGACGGATATTTACGCCTCAGATCCGGCCTGGATGGTGGATCACTTGGTATATGAACAAGTAGTCGCACCTGGTGGGCTTTACGGTGCTATAGCGGTTTCAGCAGCATTTGCAGATGGAGCCGGCCCAGCATTTGTGGAAGAAATGCAAATGTACAGCGCACTGATGTTCGAAGAAGAAACAGACAGTACTGGACGAAAACTTCAATTGATTCTGGACGCTTCAGATGACGACTCGTCGCGCCGTTTTGAAATTTTCAGCAAAGGTGAATCAGAGGAAGGATGGCTCCGTCACGCCGAAGGTAGTATTTCCTCAGGCAAAAATCATCCCGATTCGTTGCAACACGTTGATCTCAATGCGATCAAGGCTGATCTGATCCGCCAAAGTACGGCTGACTTTTATGAAATGCGTTCAGCTGACAAAATTTACTTAGGCCCTTTCTACCATACCATGAAAGCAGTCTGGGCTAGGGAAGGCGAAGCCGTAGGAGAACTCGTACTACAAGAATCGGTTGACGCAGCCGGAATGGAAATGCACCCGTTACTCCTTGATGGCTGCTTTCAGGTTCTGTCGATGGGACGTTATCTGACCGGAGTCGAACATGGCGCAGTCTATATGCCATTCGGATGGGAACAGTTGTGGATATCAGGCCCCATGCCGGAGCGGGTGATTTGTCACGCAGTATTAAGAGACTATGCTTCAGTAATTGAACTGGAGAAGAAATCGGCTAACCCACCGGAAGTTTTGACCGGTGATCTAAAGTTTTATTCCACGGATGGTTATCAGATTGGTGGATTACAAGGATTCACGGTCAAGCGGGCGACGCAAACAGCTCTTCTGTCCACGAATGCCAAGCGCGAGGATCTGCTCTACGAGATTGTCTGGCGTAACAAGACTCCGAGTAATGACAGAAGTGCTCAGGAAATTTTGACTGAACCGGCAGTGCTGGTAGCTCAGTCACAGTCCCTCGCAGACCATCTTGCAGAAGAAGGGGTTGAATTTACAGTCAGAAAAGCATTTTTGAACGAACTAGAGCGATTGTGCAGAGCATATGCCTTCACAGCACTTAAACAAATGGGGTGGAGACTTAAACCTGGCGTTGAAATTCAGCCGGAAAGTTTGCGTCGTCAGCTGAAGACGATTGACGAACATAGCAGTCTGTTTCACCGCATTCTTTACATGCTGTCTGAAGCGGGAGTCTTGGCACAATCTGGTGATAATTTCATCATTCAGGTCGGTGAGGAAGAAACTCTTCCTGACGAAATTCTGACAAAGCCCGAAAGTTATTGTGAGCAACTCACTGAAAAGTACCCACATGGGTTAAGCGAACTCAGGATGCTCCACAGATGTGGCTCAGCCCTTGCGCAAGTGCTACAGGGTCTGGTCGAACCTCTGTCCCTGCTATTTCCAAATGATGGCACTGGTGCGGCAGAATATTACCTGAATTCTCCTTTCTCTCTCGCCAGAAACAACATGCTGGGAAGTGTCATAGCAGCTGCTGTGTCCAAACTTCCCGATAACCGGCGCTTAAGGGTATTGGAAGTCGGGGCTGGAACGGGTGCTTCGACCGAATTCATACTTTCTAATCTTCCCGAAGGAAGGTTCGATTTCACCTTTACCGATATATCAGCCGGATTCTTTGTTCAGGCTGAAAAGCGTTTTGCCAAATTTGATGAATTCATCGAATACAAGCCCCTGAACATTGAAATCAAACCGTCAGATCAAGGATTTGAGCCTCATCGCTACGACCTGGTAATTGCTGCAAATGTGCTACACGCCACTCGCGATCTGGGAGAGACTCTTGAGAACTGCAGAGAACTCTTGGTTCCTTCTGGTCAGCTCATCGCACTGGAAGAATTGAGGCGTCGCGCCTGGCAGGACCTGACCTTTGGTCTACTAGATGGTTGGTGGCGATTTTCTGATGCTTATCGACCTGACTATGCTCTTGCGGACAAGGCAACATGGCGTCGCGTTCTAACTGACAAGGAATATTACGATATTGAGTTTATTGGAACTTCAGAATCTAGAGGTGATGAGCTCCTGTCAGCCGGCATCATCATCGCCCGAGGCCCAGAGGAAATAACTCCATCACCTGGCGTTTGGGTAATTGCAGCCGATGCAAACGGTACTGCAGAGAAAATTGCGACCGAATTGGCACTGCGAAACCAAAGAGTAATTTTCGCCAATGATGAGGCAGCGATTGAAAGGATTTCTGATCAAAATTCAGGAATAATTCCAACAGCACTTGATCCGACAGAAAGAGAATCCTGGCTGTCTTTGCTGGAAAATTTGCCTGCAGACATACCGCTTCGAGGCATTGTGCATCTCATGGCACTTGATGGACATGGAACTACCGCCAGCGTCCGGCAACTGGCAAAGGATGTAACACGGGGTACATCTACCGCATTGGCACTCACTCAGGGTATTGCTGATGCCAACGCTATACCTAATGATGGTGTCTGGTTCATAACACGAGGTGCACAAGCACTGGAGCAAGACAGAATTAATCGAACGAGTGGGGAGCTTGCTGGAGCAACCTTATGGGGTTTCGGTAAAGTGATGGCATTGGAAGCCCCGCATTTGCAGCCAAGAATGATTGACCTTGATCCTGAACCGAAAGCGAATTCAACCTCCAGCCTCGTTAATGAACTCTTATTTTCGGATGTGGAGAGCCACCTCGCTTTTCGGGATGATGCTCGCTATGCTGCCCGAATGATTCGATTCGGTAGCGACAGTGCGAGGCTCGACTTACCAGATGGTTCAGAGTGGTGCATCAGTCCAGATGTTCCCGAAAACAGTTCAGCGACCTTCCAGGTGAAGTCGCAACCAAGAAACAGCATACAGAGCGGTGAGGTTCGAGTCGCAGTTGATGCTGCGGGACTGAATTTTGCTGACCTGCTCATTAGTCTGGGTGCAGTTGAAAACAGCAAGGAAATTGGCCGTGAGATGTATGGGCGCGTGTTAGAGATCGCCGAGGACGTTGAAGGTCTTTCTGTTGGCCAACCGGTAGTTGGAATGGGATTCGGTTCATTCGCCCCAGAAATAACTACTCCCGCAGCCATGGTGTCTCCTGTGCCAAACGGGGTTGCTGCGACAGATCTTGCTACCTTACCTACCAACTTTGTAACAGCTGAACTGGCGTTTGAACTCACAAAGCTTAAAGCTGGCGAACGAGTACTGATTCACTCGGGTGCTGGAGGAGTCGGATTTGCTGCCATTCAGTTGGCGCTTAACGCTGGTGCCGAAGTATACGCAACCGCCAGCTCCCCGAAGCATGTGTATCTCAGTTCATTGGGAGTGAAACATATATTCAATAGCCGTACAACAGCATTTGGAAGTGAAATTCTAAAAGCCACTGGTGGAGAGGGTGTTCATGTACTGTTGAACAGTCTCACAGGAGAAGGCTTTGTGGAGGCAAATTTGTCCTGTCTAAGTACAGGTGGTCGCATGGTCGAGATTGCGAAACGAGATATCTGGAGTGTAGAGCAAATGGCCGAAAATCGACCAGATGTTGAGTACTTCATTCTAGATTTGGATGCAATCAAGTCGGACGACCCTGTCCGCGCAGGTGCTTCACTTTCACGCGTAATCTCACAGCTTTCTTCGGGAGAGTTGACTCCGATTCCCCATTCTGTCTGGCCGCTGTCGGAGATGCACGCGGCAATGCAGGTCATGCGTGATGCCAGACACACCGGTAAAGTCGTATTTAGGATGCCGCCTCTCGTCAGAGGCAACATCAAAGAAAATCGCACGATCCTGGTTACCGGAGGAATGGGTGGGCTCGGCTGCGCAGTTGCTCAATGGCTGGCCGATCACGGTGCAGGGACCATTGTGCTGAACGGGCGACGAGATCCCGACTCTGACGCCAATGAAGTGATTCAGAATCTCCGGGATAGTGGCGTTGAAGTTCGGGTGGAAGTGGCAGATATTACGGATTTTGCAGCTGTTGATGATTTGCTCGCAAAGATAGATGCAGACATGCCACCCCTCGGTGGCGTTGTACACTGTGTCGGCGTTCTTTCCGACGGTGCTATCGAGAATCAAACATGGGAGCGGTTTGAGAAAGTCATGTGGCCCAAAATACTGGGTGCCTGGCATCTACATCACGCTACTAGAACAAAAGACCTCGAATTATTTGTATTGTTTTCCAGTGTGACCGGAGTTGTCGGTAATGCGGGTCAGTCCAATCATGCTGCCGCCAATGCTTTCCTAGACCAGCTTGCCGCACACAGACGAGCTCTGGGTCTTCCCGGCCAGTCCATTGCTTGGGGAGCATGGTCCGGAATCGGCGAAGCGGAGGAGCAGAGGCAACGGGTCGAACAGCAACTTGCACAGGTTGGTACAGGCTGGCTAACCCCGCAGCAGGGGATGAATGCCTTCGACTGGATCGTGAAGCAGGATGTCACCGCATCTACCGTTTACCAGGTTGACTGGAACACCGTGAGAGGGGAGTTGAAATTCGGTTCCCCATTTTTCGAAGAATTTTTCGTTCAAGAGAATCTGCCGACCAAAAAATCCAAAGAATCTACAGTTCCAGACGGCCTGATATCTCAGCTTCGCAGTACGCCAGCGGAGGCACGTCAAAATCTTCTGGAGTCCTTTGTTCAACAGGAAATACAGGCGGTGTTAAGGCTGTCATCACCACCTTCGCCTACCGTTAGCTTTTTTGATTTAGGAATGGACTCCTTAATGGCGGTAGAGTTGCGAAATCGACTGAACCGCGCTCTTGAAAGTGAATTTACAACTTCGAATACGGTGGTGTTTGACTATCCTGATGCCACTTCCCTGGCTCGCCATTTGGACATTGGGCTAAAAAATGTCACCACTACTGACAAACCTTTAATTGAACCGACACCTAAACCTCGTCAACCTAGGCGTCAAAAACCACAGGAAGATGGCATCGCGATCGTGGGTATGGCATGTCGCTTTCCTGGTGCCCCTGATTTATCGGCTTTTTGGCGTCAAATCGAAGCAGGAGAATGCGCAGTCATGGAAGGACGACGCGATCCAGGTTCATGGGATGGCATTTTAGGAAATCCCGAAGCCAAATCGGCACTTCACCGCTTTGGCGGATTTGTTGACGAACTCGACAAGTTCGATGCTAAGTTCTTTGATGTTCGTCCTATCGAAGCACGTGGCATGGATCCGCAGCAGAGGATGCTATTGGAAACCAGCTGGCAGGCACTTGAAGATGCAGGTATGGATCCCGCTCGTCTTAAGGGAAGCCGTACCGGCGTATTTTTCGGCATATCCAAAAGTGAATATCAGCATCTGTTGGATACCAAAAGTGGTCAGAACAGTACTTACGGAAATTTGATCGGTATGGCTCTGGGTCGCATATCTTTCATCTATGGAATTGAAGGGCCAGTGATGCCAGTCGAACTTGCTTGCGCGTCATCACTAGTTTCTGTTCACAACGCTGTCGTGAGCTTAAAAGCCGGTGAAACAGATATGGCCATAGCAGGTGGTGTAAACGCGATTCTTTCGTTAGATACGACCAATAGGATGGACGATATTGGTATGTTGTCACACACAGGAAGATGTTGGTCTTTCGATTCTGCTGCGGACGGTTATGTGCGTAGTGAAGGTTGTGGAGCAGTAATCTTGAAGCGATTGGTGGACGCTGAGTCGGACGGAGACAGAATTTGGGGAGTGATTCGCGGATCAGCTACGAATCAGAACGGTGCAAGCGGAAGCTTTGTGATGCCCAACGGACCTGCGCAACAGCGGGTAATCGAAGAAGCGTTATTTAATGCAAACCTTGAGCCTTCACAAATTGATTTTCTCGAAACACATGCCAACGGTTCAGATATGGGCGATGCGATAGAGATTCACTCGGCGGCAGAAGTTTATGGACGTGAACGTACCGCGGAACACCCGTTATTGCTAGGAGCAGTGAAAACCAACATTGGGCACCTTGAGTCAGCCGCAGGAATTGCCGGGCTGATTAAAGTACTGCTAGCGATGAACCACGGAACGATACCGAAGAATATTGAATTCAATAATCCGAATCCTAATGTTGACTGGGATAGGCTTCCGGTACAGGTCGTCACGGAAATGACGCCTTGGCCAATCAATTCTGATAGCCCACCGTATGCAGGGATCAGCGGATTCTCATTAACAGGGACAAATGCGCATGTCGTGGTGGAAGGGTATGAGGCGCCTGATGCAGAGTTAACAAACGGGGTACGACCCGTATTACCTGTTGGTTCTGCGCAGCCAGTTGCTGTTTCGCTACCAAACTTAGAGCATTCACCAACGGAGAAATTTGTTTCGAGACGGATGCGTATGCTGCCAATTTCGGGTAAGTCGAAAGAAGCGCTTCAAGAACTGGTGAGCAAATATCTCAATTGGCTCGATGAGCTGGAAACGGATTTATCAGACACTGAATCCTCGCAGCATCTGTTGTCAGATATAGCCTGGACGGCGGGTGTAGGTCGGAGTCATTTTGAGCATCGCGCTGGCATTACCTTTGGAGATGCCAAATCGTTGCGAAAAGGCTTGAGAAAACTCGCCCAGTCTGATGAGAGCGAGAAGCCGCACAAGCCCTTGAGAGTGGCATTTGTTTATGCTGCTGAGGAAAGTTGTCAGGCTGAATTAGTGAAGGAACTTTATGACAGCGAGCCAGTGGCACGAGCGGTTCTGGACAAGTGTGATCAGGAATTTTGGAAGGAATGTGACACTTCTTTACTGGATGGAATGCTTGACAGGAACGGGAGTGCCGAAGACTCGGCGTGGTCACAAGCCTTGGAATTTGCTTTCCAAAGTTCTCTGACAGCACTTTGGTCGAGTATCGGTGTCCGACCTCATGTGGTTCTGGGTGTCGGTACTGGGGAGATTGCAGCAGCACACGCAGCGGGAGTGTTTACTCTAGCGGATGGTATTCGTTTTGCTATACGGTGCGGCGCTTTGAAGGAAACAAGCATCTCAGAGACTGGAGTGGAAATTGTGCCAGATGATCTGGAATCAGCACTCAAAGATATTGTTACTAACCTACCTTCGATCACATTCATCAGTCAAATGACAGGACACACCTTAAGTCAAGGCGAGACATTAGATGCGGCATACTGGCGTAGTCGGGCATATGATGATTCAGCGCATGAACAGTGTGCGAAAACACTCGCGAATTCAAGTATTGATACCGTGATTGAAATTGGTGCTAACGCTTCACGCTTCCTGCGTACATCCTCCACCACACAAGAATCAGCAGGCGAAGGTGAAGTGAAAGCAGACGGTTCTGAATTTCCAAAGATTCTGTCAAGCCTTAATCAAACTTCGAAAACGCCGCGTCAGTTTGTGGAATTGGTGGCCGAGGCATATCAGGCCGGATTCTCGCTAGACTTCTCTGGGCTGTTTGTTGGAGAGAAGAGACGTCGAATTTCACTGCCTAGCTACCCTTTCCAGAGAAAGCGTTTCTGGTTTGACGATTAGTAACAGGTCGAGATAAGGAGATTTGCGAGGGCAATAACGCAAAGATCAAAGTAGGGGCGTAAGTCGATTCGGGGTGTCAGAATCTCAAATTTGAAATCTTGGTTTTCTCTCGCGCATTGTTGAGGAAGGAAAACAATTGATCACGGTCAAATTTTGCACATTAATCGAATCAATTTGATTTCTGCTATTTGCCAAATCAACGCTAGTTCGATGAATATTGGTTATATACTTCAATTGAACACACAACTGTTGGAACAGGGGATTGGTGCTTTCCGACTTGGTACTAATGATGTTGTGTGTTTTTGATTGTGTGTATTTCACTTCAATAATAACCACTGGTTTGGAGTTAAAATACTATTTTTCACCACTTAACTTATGGGAGATAACTGACTATGGCTTCAGTTGAAGATCGTGTAGCAGGTTTGCTCGACAAACACCTGGGAATTTCAGACCGCGCCATGCTGGATGCAAGCGTCGGCGAACTTGGCGTAAACTCTGTAGATGCAGTGAATTTTTTGAAAACTGTTAATCAAGAATTTGGTGTTGATATCAGTGCGGAAGAAGCTGCAGGGTTTGGGCAGCTCAGGGATTTGATAAACCACCTTGGTGGTTGAGGCTCCTAACGACTTAATTTGACCTATTGAAGGTTTCGCGACAACTGCCGTTTTTGCCAGTTGTCGAATTAATGTCTACTCACCGGGGCTGACCTATTCGGGTTAGTCCCGGCATTTCAGTTTGACACTTCACGGTGCTCTGAAAAATCTGCTTCATGCCCACCAACCTCATTGCATCCGGTTTCCATACGTTCCATAAAGTGGGTGATATTTTTGTCACGCATGTAGATTTGTCGCCTCATGAGAAACGCGAGAAATACGCCATTTCCTGGCTTGACGAACAAGAACTGGATCGATGGGCCCGGTACCGTTATGATCGCCCCAAACGGGAATTTGTACTGTGTCGCGCCACATTACGTTACCTTCTCTGCTCCAGACTCGGCTTCGAAAACAAAAATCTTTCTTTTGACACCTTAGAGCATGGTAAACCATTCGGACTGGTAGATGGGAAGTTGGCACCCGTCAGTTTCAACGTGAGCCATAGCGGTAAGCACGGATTGATTGCCATTGGGCCGAAGGGAATGCTCGGTATAGATGTGGAGGAACGCGCTGCCCGCATTAACTTCGACTTGATGATTAGGACCGTTTATGGACCGAATGAGCAGGCCGACTTTGAATTTTTGGGAGAAACTGATAGACGGCGCTTGTTTTTCAAGCTTTGGACGCTCAAAGAGTCACTAATTAAAGCACTTGGCACAGGGTTTTCTTTGGATCCGGCTCGATTCGAGATTCCGCGATCTATACGACGTGACGCGAAAATGGAATATTTTCGCTTTGCTCACTTGCCAAACACAATTTGGAAACTTGAAAATTTGGAAAATGACAATTTCGCTGCTGCCCTAGCGTATGAACACAATCAAGCACTCACTTGAGAAATGAACGGGAAGGCACGATGAAGACTGACAGTTTTACTTGGCATTTACCAGCTCCACGCTCAGCCCATGACGTTCAAATGGAAGATGGGACCGTCGTCAAGCTACGACGCCATGGAAATCCAGCAGGTACGAGGCTTGTTCTGAGCCACGGCAACGGTCTTGCGATCGATCTTTACTACCCGTTCTGGTCTTTGTTTACAGGCGAATTCGACCTATTTATTTATGATTTGAGAAACCACGGCTGGAACACAGTCGGTTCTCAAAGTGAACACAATCTACTCTCTTTTGTCAAAGACCACGACCGAATTCTCGAAGTAATTGACGAAGAATTTGGGGAAAAGCCAAAAATTGGCGTTTTTCATTCAATCGCGGCGTTGGCTTCACTGCTATCGAACAATCATGAAAATGGCTTAGCTGCTCGAATACTGTTTGATCCACCCATCGTAATTCCAGATGATTGTGCCGAAGAATATGACAAGGCAGCAAGACGCAGCACAGAGATAATCCTGCGGCGCGCGGAAAGGTTCAACTCCATAGAGGAATGTGTTGACATTTTCCATTACATGCCTATTTTTGGACGGGTCGTGCCTGGTGTAATTAATCTCTTTGCCAGAACGACATTTCGGAAATCTGAAGACAAGGGAGACTACGAACTTAGGTGTCCGCGCGAGTACGAAGCACAAGTGATGTACTACGCTAGAATTTTCACGCTCTGGGTTGATTTGGACAAGATACCTACTCCAGTGAAAGTCATCGGTGCCGATCCGACCTTACCCTATTCATTCCTGCCTACCTACAATTTAGGACAAATCGCCGCTGTGGACTATGACTTCCTGCCTGATACAACACACTTGCTTCAACTTGAACAACCGGAAGAGTGTAAAGCGATGGTCCAGGAATTTCTCAAACACCACAACCTTCTGTACTGACGACTTCACGACTGAAGTGTGGGAAAACAGTGATTTTAACCACCGATTCTCTCGTACCGTTAGAGAAGTGGCAATAGTTACAACAAACAGCCATCCCATTCTGTCGGAAAAAGTTCCAGCAGAAAATTTGGCAATCACATCATTCTTTTTCGTCTTCTAAGTCAGACTGCATTCGAAGGTGAGTGAAAGGATCATGAGTTCGGACAATCCAGCTCTACTTTACCAGGCCAATGAAAAACCGCCTCTGACAATTTCCGTTCTCCTTGGACTGCAACTTACTGCTCTGAGCATATCAGGCACAATCATGATCACCACCGTCGTCATGCGTGCCGGGGGTCAGAGCGAAGCTTATCTCTCGTGGGCCGTGTTCACCGCCGTTGCAATCGGAGGCGGTATTACCATTCTTCAAGCACTTCGCTTCTGGCGGTTTGGAATGGGCCACTTACTCATGATGTGCAGCTCCGCTGTATATATTGCAGTCAGTATTGAGGCGTTAAGAATTGGTGGACCTGCAACTCTCGCTACACTAGTGGTCGTCTCAGCACTAATACAAATTGTAATCTCTGACAGACTTTCACTGTTCCGGCGGATTTTCACACCGGTTGTTTCTGGAACCGTTCTTATGTTGCTACCTATTTCGATTTTGTCTGCCATCTTCGGGCTGCTACAGGATGTTCCACAGGGAAGTTCACAGATTGGAGGTCCGCTGAGCGCACTGGTGACTGTAATTATCATATGCGGACTCACACTAAAGGCAACAGGAGCAATTCGGTTGTGGGCGCCCATTATCGGTGTAGTGGTGGGTTCGATAATCGCAGCTATGTTTGGTCTTTACGATACGACGCGTGTTGCTGATGCTCCGTGGGTCGGTTTGCCTGAGCTCCAATTTCCAAGATTAGACCTTCGATTCGGGCACATCTTTTGGTCACTTCTTCCGGGTTTTGTATTTGCCGCCATGATTGCCTCCATTAGAGCAATAAGCAGTGCCATTGCAATTCAGCGCGTATCCTGGCGTCAATCGCGGACTATAGAGTTTCGGGAGGTACAAGGAGCAATCGCTGCCGACGGACTTGGTAATGTACTCTCAGGATTAGCCGGAACTGTGCCGAATTCATCCATTTCCACAGGAGCCTCCATGGCGCAGCTCACCGGAGTTGCTGCTCGTCACGTCGGAATCGTAGCAGGGATCATTTTTCTTACTCTAGCTTTTCTACCTAAAGCGCTGGCCGTTATGCTGGCGATACCAGGACCGGTATTTGCCGCATTTCTCTTTGTCATGATCGGAATACTTTTCATAATCGGTGTACAACTGATTATTCAGGATGGAATAGACAATCGCAAAGGTCTGATAGTTGGAGTTTCATTCCTGTTTGGTGTAGCTTTTCAAAGTGGGATTGTTTACCCGGAGTTTATTTCAAATTTCGCGGGTGGTGCTTTCAACAATGGAATGACAGTTGGCGCATGTATTGCTATTCTCATGACCTTGTTGATTAAAGTCGGGAGTACTCAATCCAGTCGTCTGGAAACTGCTCTTGAAATGTCCTCTCTACCAAAAATCAGCGAGTTTGTACAAAATTTCGCCACTTCGGGAGGTTGGAATGAGGCGATGGGAGAGCGTCTGAGTGCCGTTTGTGAGGAAGTTTTACTGACACTGATCGAACAGAAATCGGTTAAAGAGAACGGTGAACAAAATCTGAAATTGCTTGCTAAAAAAGATGGCAAAGGCGTGATTCTTGAGTTTATCACGGCACCCGGTGAAGGTGAGAATCTAGAGGATAGAGTTGCACTGCTGGCAGAGCAAGCTGAGCAACATCCGATGGAAGAGAACTTATCGCTTCGTGTACTGCAGCATTTGTCCACCAGAGTGTGTCACCAAAAATATAGCGATGTGGATGTCATTACTGTTCGAGTGGAGTCTTAAATTACGAGACCGTATTCAAATGAGTCAATCTCCGATTTCAATCTTTTTGAGAATACTTGTTTAGCTCCATAGTGATGCTAGAGGCAACGAATACAAGCGACTTCCGAACTGGACAACTTTATTTCCAGTATTCACGACAAATCCATATTTAAACTTCTCGCCAATGTTGTTTTCCAGTGTCTGCAAATTCCGAAAATCCTTTGAAGAGATTCTGCTTGTCGATTTAACCTCAATACCAATAATTTGGCTATTGTGCAATTCGAGTATGAAATCAACTTCCTGTTGCGAGCTTGTCCGATAGTGATACAAACGTGCTGGTATAGTTGAGAAAGTCAGTTGTTTGGCTAGTTCGATGGCAACAAAGTTCTCAATGATTTTTCCGACTTGCATTCGATCAATTGACTGAATCTCATTTTGCTCCAATGGCAGCAAATGAAACAGTAAGTTGATGTCACTCAAGTAAACTTTCGGTGTTTTGACTAACCGTTTGCCGAAGTTGCATTTCCAGGCAGGAACAGGAAGCGTAAGAAATAGACACTCCAGTAATACGCGGTACTTCTTGGTAGTGATATGATTTAAACCCAAATCACGAGCTAGAGATGCCTCGTTCAACAACCCTCCAGTCCGCGTTGCAAACAAGGTCAACATGTCAGGTAAACTAGCAATTTTTTGCACCTCAAGCAAGGAATAGACATCGCGTAGAAGAACTGTTTGAAGGTAATTGTTGCACCACTCTCGGCGAATCAATGGGTCTTCAAGCGTCAGGAGTTCCGGAAATGAAATATTCCTTAGAACATGATTCAGATCAAATTCATAGTCGGTGTTGAAATTGCAATTGCCGGAAAACGCTCTATCAATGAAATTTGCCTCTCGCGTCATGTATAGTTCAGTCGCTGAAAGAGGCAATAGGTTATGCACTGACATCCTTCCTGCAAGAGCATCAGACAGTTGTGGCAGTGCCAAAACGTTGGCAGAACCGGTAAGGATAAATTTACCGCGCCCACCATTTTCTGACTGACGATTCTCATCAACGATAATTTTCAAGATTCTGAATATATTAGGCACCAACTGAACTTCGTCCAGCACCACATTCCCTCTCAGACCGCGCAAGAATGCCTCAGGATCATGTTCCGCTGCGGAACGGGATTGTAAATCGTCGAATGTGATGTAGCGCGCTGGATGACGACTCGCGCAAATCCGTTTGACCAAAGTAGTCTTACCAGATTGACGAGGGCCAGCAATATAAACAGCAGGAAATGCCTTTAGAGAATTGACTATTTTTTCTTCAACGAAGCGTTCAACATATCGCATTTATATAAGATATTATGTTAGCTAACTATAAGATTATCATTTATTATAGTAGTACATTCAATGTTTTTCAGGATTCGATTTTTTCGTAAAAATAATGATCACAGCGAATTCGAGCCTTATCATTGCTGAAATTTTGAAGTCGCCAATAGGAACACTGCGAACCAGCGTCACCGACAACGGATAGATGCGGTGAACGATATTACCTTGATTTGAGCAGGTCATCGAGCGAAGTAGATCGAATATCGTTGTACCTGGCTTTTCTAATCTGTAGTTGGAAGTTACAGCCAATAAAATACTGCTTTCACGGTAGGGAGCAAGAAGTGAATAATGCATTAATGGGATTTATATACTGATCACTTTAAATATATTAATTAAGAATTTGATAATAAATACTTACAATTCTGGTAGTTCATGTTTGTTCGAAACTTGAAATCCAACCTTTCGACTACTGTTTCCGTCATACTTGCAGTCCTGATTTTCTTTGCAGTCAATCTGTCAAGTGGAGAGTTATTGGCGCGTTTTCGTCTGGATTTAACCGAAAACAAACTCTACACACTTTCCGAGCAGACAGTCTCTACTCTACAGTCGCTGACTGAACCAATTTCAATGAACCTGTTCATTACGCGAACCGAACTTCTTCAAATTCCCGGAATCAGTACATTTGCAGGTCGAGTCGAAGACCTGTTGCGTGAATTTGAGCGGCTTTCCAACAGCTATATTTCATTTCGAATTGTGGACCCTCGTCCATTTTCTGAATCAGAGGATGCTGCTGTAGGTTATGGATTACAGGGCATACCTCTGCAAAGTGGCAGTACACTTTATTTTGGATTGGTGGCCACTAATAGTACCGACGGTGTCCAGGTCATTCCTCAAATATTGCTGGAGCGCGAGGAACTACTCGAATATGACCTCATTCGACTGATTGTTCAGTTAGATGGTCGGACACGAAAAAAGATTGGCTTAATCAGTTCACTGCCAATTCAGGGCACTGGGGGTTTTCCGGTTGGTTCAACACCCCAGCAGGCACCCTGGACATTTTTTCTGCAGATGAATGAAATTTACGAAGTTGAAATGCTGTCGCCATCCATTGAGTCGTTGCCCGATGACATTGAAATGTTGTTCCTTCTTCACCCAAGAACATTCTCAAACAATCTGCTGTATGAAATAGATCAATTCGTCCTGCAGGGCAATAGTCTGCTATTGGCGGTCGACCCGTTTTCGGAAATTCTGTCAGCCATTCTGAGTTCGACACAGCTGACGGAACTAGATACAAGTTCAGAACTCAATAGATTGACCAAGCACTGGGGAGTCACCTTTCAGCCAGGTAAAATTGTCGGAGATTTACCGATTTCCGCTCGAGTGCTGGAAGGTGACGGATCATCTGGTAGAACCATCAACTATCCAGTCTGGATGAATATTCAACCTGAGCAGTTGAATCCGCTAGATGTAGTTACCGCGAAACTGGGTAATCTGATTCTCGCAACAGCAGGCGTTCTCGAAATTAACGGCGGCCTGGCAACAGAGATCACTCCCTTGATCCGTACCTCTGAGTCTGCCAAACTCTATGATGTTGGATTCTTCAATAGTGTCTCATCCATTCGAGAGTTGCTAGATGGCTACGAAGAGGGCAACCAGCAGTGGCCAATGGCAGCAAGAATACGCGGTAGGGCATCCACAGCCTTCCAAAACGGTCCACCAGCTGAAGAAAGTGAGACTTCAACTGAAGTCAATTCAGAACATCTTGCGAGTGGTGAGATCGATGTCATCATGATTGCAGATACGGATTTTTTACATGATCGGTTCTGGGTACGTACCCAGCAGTCATTCGGTCAGACCTTGCTCTATGCGGAAGCGTCGAATGGTGAATTGATCAACAATGCACTTGACAATTTGTCTGGTGACAACCGATTGTTGGGGATGCGTACGCGTGGACGCTCTTTTCGTCCATTCGTACTCACGCAACGCATACGCCAGGAAGCAGAACAGAAGTACTTACAGCACGAAAAGCAATTGCAGGAGGAACTGCAGCGTGTCGAAGAATTTCTTGCGAATTTTGTACAGGAGGATGGCGAGACTTCAGCAGAGATCATTATCACCGATGAGCAGCGCCAAGAGGTAAAAAGACTGCGCGAAACCCATCTGTCAATCCGACGGCAATTGCGTGAGGTGCAACATAATCTGGTTAAGGATATCCAGCAGCTTGAAAATCGTCTGATGCTACTGAACCTGCTTGTAGTTCCCTTGCTACTAGCCATAGCAGGTGCTTTGGTTTGCACATTTGGTGTCCGCCGACGGGACAGAAGACTCGCCCTCAGAATCTCTGAAAGTCTGCATTGAAATTCCGAATTCCAGTCGTTTTGGCACTTTTGGCGTTGAGTGCGCTATCGATCTGGTATTTCTCTCTCGATGACCAGCGACGTACCGACACGATATCAGATTATGGTCTGATGTTTCCCGATCTAATCGACCAAATCAATGATGTAAGAGAAATTCAAATCAAGTCTTTCCACAACTCTGTTTCATTAACGTTACAGGATTCCATCTGGCAAGTCAGCAAGTTTGATAACTACCCGGCACGGCCCAGTACTGTTTCAAATTTTCTAATTGGATTCGCCCAGCTGCGAAAAATTGAACCAAAAACGAGCAATCCCGATAAGTTTTCTGCGCTTGATCTTGCGGGCATTGAGATTGAAAACTCACTCTCTATTCAAGTCGATTTGCTGACACAAGACAATAGAATGCTGGCCAGTCTGCTAGTTGGGAAAAGACGGCAGTCAGTTCGCAATGTTTTGTTGACTGAATTTCATGTCAGAGAACCGCACGCTGATCAGACCTGGCTGGTCGAAAGCGGATTAACAATTCCTGCTCAGGCAATCGATTGGATTGATACGGAAATTCTGAATTTAGACGAAAAAGTTGACCAGGTGACCATCGAATCTCCCAAAATTCAGCCAATCAGGGTAAGGCGTAACCCACAGGATAGTGAAAACTTTTTGCTGGAAAATATTCCTGAAAGTCATAAAATCCGCTACCAATTTCAAGTCAATGAAATTGGTGAAATTTTTCGCCGACTAAATTTTGAAGATGTTAAGAAAGTTTCCGACTGGGAATCACACATTACGGTTACTGCACGAACAACCGATAATTTGCTGGTATCCGCTGAGTTTGGTGAAGGTGATTCACTCAATTTTGTTCTATTCACCGCTCAAGCCATGGAAAATTCAACTCCAGAAGCTAAAAAAGAGGCGGAATTTCTGAACAAAATTTGGTCAGGCTGGAAGTATCGAGTTTCCGATGTTCGTCGGGAAACTGCTGAATTGACGATCTTCGACCTAGTGGAACCAATAGAGGGTTCCTCAGATTCTAACTGATAAATTTTCTGTAATTTGGAGACAATGGCATGGGTAATCTCAACAAAATCAGTTCACGCCTGACACAGAACAAGATACAAGGTGCTTCTCAGGCAATGCTGTACGGCACTGGCATGACTGAAAGAGACATGCACAAACCTCAAATTGGCATTGCCAGTATCTGGTGGGAAGGGAACACCTGCAACATGCACCTCAATGACTTGGCGGCAGAATCCAAAAAGGGTGTCGATTCGGCCGGATTGTTGGGTATGCGATTTAACACCATTGGAGTCAGCGATGGAATTTCAATGGGAACAGAAGGTATGAGTTATTCACTACAGTCACGTGACTTGATCGCAGATTCCATCGAGACCGTTGTAGCAGGCCAGTGGTACGATGGACTGATTACGATTCCAGGCTGCGATAAAAACATGCCTGGTTGTCTGATGGCAATGGGAAGGTTGAATCGACCGTCACTGATGATTTATGGTGGTACTATTCGCGCTGGTTATGCGGGGTCCAAAAAAGTTGACATTGTTTCAGCATTTCAGAGCTACGGAGAGTACATTGCGGGACGGATTACTGATGAGGAACGCATGGATATCGTGCGTAATGCCTGTCCGGGTGCCGGTGCTTGTGGAGGCATGTACACTGCCAATACCATGGCAAGCGCCATCGAGGCGATGGGCATGTCACTGCCATTCAGTTCTTCAACGCCAGCCAATGATCCAGGCAAATTCAGAGAATGTCACGAAGCTGGGAATGTGCTCTTGAAGATGATGGAAAAGGAGTTGCTTCCAAAAGACATTATGACACGCGATGCCTTTGAAAACGCGATGGTGATCGTTAGTGTACTGGGTGGTTCCACCAATGCAGTATTGCACTTGATAGCAATGGCCAGGTCTGTTGATATAAGTTTGACCATTGATGATTTTCAATCAGTCAGCGATCGTGTGCCATTTCTGGCGGATTTGAAACCGAGTGGTCAGTATGTAATGGAAGATTTGCACAACGTTGGTGGTATACCGGCAGTGATGAAATTCCTGCTTGCTGAAGGTATGTTGAATGGTGATTGCATGACAGTAACCGGCAAATCGGTTGCAGAAAACCTCGAATCACTTGATGCCTTGACACTAGGGCAAGAGATTATTTTCCCCTTAAACAATCCAATTAAATCAACAAGTCATATTCAAATTCTCAAGGGAAACTTGGCGCCTGAAGGCTCTGTAGCAAAAATTACCGGCAAGGAAGGTGAACAGTTCAGTGGTTCTGCGCGCGTTTTCGATTCAGAAGAAGACATGTTGGAATCTTTGGAGCAGGGCAGGATCCAAAAAGGTGATGTGATAGTCATCCGCTACGAGGGTCCAAAAGGTGGTCCTGGAATGCCTGAAATGCTTACACCGACGTCTGCAGTAATGGGTGCAGGTCTGGGGTCAGATGTGGCGTTAATCACAGATGGTCGATTCTCTGGTGGTTCACACGGCTTCATCGTCGGACACATTGTTCCGGAAGCACAGGAGGGCGGTCCGATTGGTCTGCTTGAAGATGGAGACCACATAACCATCGATGCAGTCAATAACCGTATCGATGTTGATTTGAGCGATGAAGAGTTTGCTGAGCGTAGAACTCGCTGGGTTCGACCTGACTACAAGACAACACGAGGAACGCTGTATCGCTACATAAAGACAGTCAAAACTGCGAGCGAGGGTTGCGTTACAGACGAGTAATGAGAATTTTAAGACGTTCGGCGCTCTTCGATTAGTTTGTCGATCTGGGCTCTAAGTTCTGGCAGAATTTCGTTGTAGCGATAGGCACCGACTTTCTGTTCACCTTTCTTCAGGTTGACAAAATTTGGTCCGCACCAAAGTCCTAGATCTGCGTCGTCGGTTTCACCGGGTCCGTTTACCCGGCAACCCATCACTGCAATTGTGATGGCTTCATCTTGCAGATCTTCGGTGATTGCCTTCACCTGTCTGGCAAGATCAATAAATGCCTCGTTTTCGACTCGTGAGCAACTCGGGCATGAAATGATGTTCAGACGGTCTGGATCAAAACGGACGACAGACCGTACCCGTCCAGCCGCAAAATCCTCAAGAATTTCTTTACCGGCAATCACCTCTCGGTATTTTTCCGCCTCTGGTAAAGTCAGTGAGACTCGAATGGTATCCCCAATTCCTTCGGCGAAGAGTTGTTCAAATGCGATTCGAGTTTTAATGATGCCATCGGGTGGCATGCCAGCTTCCGTAACTCCGAGGTGGAGTGGTACTTCAGGGCGCTGCTTAGCGAACATCTTGTTCGCCTCAATCACTCGATCAGGCCGAGAACTCTTAAGTGAGACGCAATATCGGTAAAAGCCAATTTTGTCCAACATTTCTGCGTGTTCCAGAGCGCTGGACACCATCGGAGATACAGCATCATTTTCATCAAACAGATGTTTCTTTTCAGGGTCAACGGATCCAGAGTTTACGCCGACCCGCATCGCACAGTCGTTTTCACTGGCAACATCTGCCAGAAACTGCACTTTCTCCAAAATCGGTTTTTTCCGCTCGTGGTGATAAAGGTGGCCGGGGTTATAGCGTATCTTGTCAACATGTTTCGCTACTACAGCAGCCAGTCGGTAGTTTTCCTGTAAATCCACAGTCAAATTGGCGTCGCATCTATCTCGAATTTCTTCAAGAGCCTGGGCATCACGTTTGTTGTCAACAGCAATTCTGACAATTCCAGCGCCAGCCTTGCTAAGTTCTGCGACCTGAGATGCGGTTTCCTCAGCATTTCGAGTATGAGTCGTACACATACTTTGAACCACAATTGGTTTACCGGCGCCAATGCTGGTATTACCGATTTGCACGCTTCGAGTGGGGTTTCTCTTGAGTTTCACTTCAAATCATTCTGTGGAATTCAAAATTCTGCAAACTAACGTTGTTGTGATCACGTAGAGCCTGAACGCAGAATCATTTCAAAATCAATAAAATATCACTAGTTAATTTGGATCAGACAATATCTTGATGCTAGGATCTATTTTACTACGCGGTTTCAATTCAAACCAACCTGTCTCACTGGATGAATTGGCGATGGTAACTGGACTATCTATCGAAGAAGTTGACAAAACCTGTAACTGGTTGATTGGTATTGGTGTGCCGTTGAATCGACCGTCTGCAGACACTGCGCAACTTACAAAACCCGTTCTTCCCTTGAATTTGGAGCAGATTCAGCAGGCTGTTTCGACATTTGATATTGATCTTGCCAACAAAGTTCAGTTATTTGAAGAAATCAATTCAACCAATCAATATCTGATGAGTCTTCCTCTCGGACAGTTGCAGCATAAGCAGGTTTGTATCGCAGAGTACATGACCGCGGGACGAGGCAGGCAGCAAAAGAAGTGGTACGGTGGTGCTTATGAGAATCTGATGCTGTCCATTGCATGGGAGTTTCACTCCGAAGTTCACCTGTCCGGACTTAGTTTGGCTGTTGCTGTGATGGTAGTCAACTGTGTTCAACAGATTTGTGGTGCACCGTTTCGTCTGAAGTGGCCAAATGATGTACTGGTCGATGAGCACAAATTGAGTGGAATTCTGATTGAAGTTCGAGATACCAAGGTCATTGTCGGTATCGGAATTAACTGCAATTTGTCGTTTTCTGATCAATTGGAAATTGACCAGCCTGCCACCTCTCTTTTTAGTTTATTGGGGCACCAGGTTGATCGCAGTGAGTTAACCGCAGTTTTACTCGGTGAACTTTCAGATGGATTAGAACTGTTTTCGATCGATGGACTTGATGCATTTCGAGAGGATTGGATGCGACGTCATGCTTACCAGGGAAGGAGGATGCGAGTGGTTGGAAAGCCATTAAGGGAGGGTAGAGCAGTGGGTATCGATCAATCTGGAGCATTGCTGATAAGAACAGAAAACGGTAGAATTGTACCCATCAATTCCGGTGAACTACAAGTACTGCCGGTATAAATGCCCGGTTCAGCCATCAATATTGGTGGAATCTGTATAGTTAATCTCAGTTTATACAGTCTGGATAACAAATTTCAACTGATAGGGAACACTTAAAATCAGAGAATTAGGTATGAAAAATCCGTCTAAACGATTTTACCAACACATAACTCCCTATTCCTATTTCAATATCGAACCGTCATGCCGGAAGAACTAAAGCACTCAGACTTAGTAGCATGGCTAGAGATCGATGAAGAAAAGAGTCGTGATAGACGAGCAAGACGTTTACGACGATTGTTTGAGGCCATTGAAATCAGTGATGGTTGGGGACTTGAATGGGGCGGGACTCTTGGGGCGAAGATTTTCGAGGAAGTTCGACTTTGTTACTTACATAGTTTGGATATTGCAGTGATTTCACTTGTAATGTCATATTTTGAACATTCGATTGCTGCCCAGTTATACAGTGCGGGTTGTAATCAGGCGAAGGAACTAAATTTAAAGGAACTACTGTTACTGGCAAAAAAATATTCAATTCTTGGAAATGATGAATACGCCGTGCTTGACCGGCTGCGTAATTCAAGAAATTCTTACGTTCATTTCCGTACTCCGTTAAGCCAAACATCCATAGAATATCGTTCCGTAAAGGAAAATTGTGAACTGGATGAGTTTATCGAAAGAGAAGCCGAGTGTGCCTTAAAAATTTTCGGAACTTACTTTTCTCGAAATTTATTGAAATAGGGTTCAGCGCAGAACCATACAGTTGCGATCAATAGGTTACCTTAAAAACATAAATTGCCTTTTTTCCATCGTTGAGACTACACCGAATCTCTACAACAAATTCTGATTCTGCAAGGTTCGGATGCGTTGCGGCCGGTCTCAATAAATTAGCGTTCTAAGCGTATCTAAATTTTAAAAGTCGAGCAATTTATTTTCGTTGTGGTATCCGTATAGGGAATCTACTTTTTTGTTTCGCTATAGATTGAGTAGTTTTCGTAAACGAGCTAGTGCAATACTATGGTTTCGTGTACTCATCTGCCGCACATTTCGTAATTTCCACTGAATGGCTGGCAATCGATTGATTCCAGGATAAGGCATTTGATCCCAATCAGGTTCACCTTGTTTAATTGAAAGTAAGAATTTCCGCTCATTTTCAGTAAGTGCATTTACTGCCCACTTGAAAAGTTGAATTCTGGTTGATTCAAGTTCACTAAGTTCAACCGGTTGATCCGTCATACCACTGAAGTTTTGAGAAAAAGTCACTTCAAGCGGTTTTATTCTTGGAGCCAAAATTTCTGCAATCGGTCGATTGTGGCTGGCCAAATAAATCACAAAAGCGTGGCGAATTTCGTCAGGAATTGCCCCTTCTACTTGAAGAAGCATAACATCGAACAGATCACGTGGATGTTGACGATCTAGTGCTGCGCAGAGCTTACCTCCATACAAATCTGCATCAGCCAATCTTTGCACTTCGGCGAAGAGACTGAATTGTTGTTGAGCTTTAGTACAGATTGAATTCTTCAAAGGTGGTAACAAAGTGCCACGTATCGTGGTGTTGACTTCCACCTTGATCTGCGCATTGTCCAAACTTACATACAGACGCGGTGTTTCACCATGAATTTGAATCTGAACTCGTGAGATCACTCTGCGAAGGTTCTCTGAGACAGAGATTATCCCTGACCGAATCTCGCTGAGCGCTGTCTCGCGATCATTAATTGTTAAGTATGCTAGATCGATATCAACTGATATTCTCGGCATGTTCCGACAAAATAGATTTATAGCGGTTCCACCTTTGAGTGCAAAGAAGGGTACTTGATCTATTGCTGGAAGGCAACGAATTAGTAGTTTTACTTGAGACTTGTAGATTTCTGAAATAGGCACAGGTCTGCTAACTATCAAATCTCTGAATCTAGATCAGCTATAACCAAGTTGTACTTGGAGTATAGTTTGCCTCCTGTATGAATGCTTCGACGACCGGAACCAAAATCCACATTTGATAAATCAAGTTGCATTAGCCATGGAAGTTCATATAGTTCCGCTACGTGCATAAATAGACGTTTAGTCTTTACTGAACTACAACTCTCCAGCAATTCTTGAACGACTTTGGGGCGAAGAGTGGTTAACGACTCCATAATTCGAACTGCTTCTTCGTATGATTGTCGATTTGGTACGAGATACATCATTTCCAATGTTGCCTGTTCCAGAGAGGATGTTTTCAGTTCAATACCATCCAATTTTAATACTGAAGTGTATTCGACTCCATTTTGGAAGGTGTTGCTTGTGATAAGCTTGACGGGTTGAGACCAATGATGATGGATGAACCATTGAGGAAGTTTGGTTCCAGAATGACCGAACAAAAGAACTTCTCGGCCACGAAGTGCCAAATAGTGAGCATATCCTTGAAGTTCTAAAGCTGTTATGGCACCAATATGTATGCCCAACCCAAGTTGATTTTGAAGAGCGTAGACGCCACTATGCCAATCGATGTCTGAGCCAGCCCTGATGTAGGCACCGTGAGCCAATCGAACCAACCATCCCGAACGGACGTACTTGTCGGCCAGTCGATGGTCCACACCTTCGCTACGTAACCACCTGGCGGTTGCTACGGTGTTATTTGGCCACTTCTGCAATAGCCGGTTGATTTTGGAAGTCATTTGATTGAAAATTACTGTTTGACAGCTGTAGAATCCAGAACTAAGCCACAACACCTTGATTAGTTTATTAATATTCTTATATATCACTAATAAAGCGATATATAGTATTTATTATAAACCAGTTTAGTCAATCGGTAAGGCTCCAATCAAAGATTATGAGAGATGAAGTTGGATCGAAAGTTCAAGTTTAACAAAGGTTCAGACACGTTGCGACTGAGCACATCAATTCTAAGGTTAGTAAAGGCGTAGTTGGGTATGCGACGATTGGTTGCCTTTGCGCGTTAGCAACCAAGCCAGTTGAACTAGGACATATTTACCATCGCAGCGGCATGAAGGCATGCCAAACTTTCGATAGTCTTCACAAGTGTAAGCCTAATCAAGTTGTTCTGGCTGAATATGATGCCATCGGTCTTGCTAGGTAAAATACATAGCACCCAGTCAAAATTTGTATACCAAAAATATGACGCACTGCTAATGAGCAAGTTTGTCTTGAACAAATCAGCCAAATCGTTCAAAATACCAAGTACATTGAAAGCGAAATAGAAGCAAAATCATGAAACTCACAGAAAGTCAGGTAGAGCAGTTTCATCATGAAGGTTACTTGATGCTGCCGAATCTGTTTGATGAAGTTGAGATTGGTGTTTTGCAGCGCGCATCCGATACTGTATACGCGTTGCAGCGAGAAGAGGTTTTCCGGGAAAGCGACGGTAAAACTGCTCGCACTGCCTTTGCGGCACATCAATACAACGAAGCATTTCGCAGGTTGGGCAGACACCCTCGATTGATCGGACCAGTTGAGCAACTGCTGGATGGTCAGGTTTACATGCACCAGTACAAAGTGAATGCCAAAGCGGCATTTACCGGTGATGTATGGCAGTGGCATCAGGACTACGGCACATGGGCGCGCGATGATCATATGCCAGAAGCTCGGGCCATGAATATTGCCCTTTATGTAAACGATGCAATTGAATTCAATGGTCCTTTATGGATGATTCCTAGATCACACAAGCAGGGCGTGTTCGAAGCAGGTCACGACCTTCAGACAACAAGTTACCCGCTTTGGACTTTAGACAAAGCAACAATCTCTCGTCTGGTAGACGAAGGTGGCATCGTCTCTGCGCACGGGAAGGCAGGAAGTGTACTGATGTTTTACAGCACTCTTGTTCACTGTTCTCCACCGAATCTTTCGCCGTGGCCAAGGACTGTCGTGTATTTGTCGCTTTGTCATGTCGACAATCACATACGTCGCTTTAAGCGACCCGAATGGATTGCTCACCGAGACTTTACACCCATCAAAAGCTTATCAGATGACTGCTTGCGGCAGTTAGCACCGGAATCGGTCGAAAGCGCAGCATAGATCAGTTGAGTTCGATTGCTTCAGTTGAACTGAATGATCTTTTCCAGTCGTGTTTGTTATTCCGATTGCTGCTAAAAATACAGCAGTTGCAGATGCTGCTTGAGAAATTTATTTGTCGAATTGGGCTTGTGATTTAGCATAATTTAGTTTTACGAGAACAAAGCCCGCATAGCTCAGTTGGCAGAGCAGTTGATTTGTAATCATCCGTTCCAACAGCCACAAAATGACAATCAAGGTAGGTTCTAATATTCTACAAAAATTCTCACATGGAATTTCAAGTATTTACACCACCTTGGTAACTCCATAAGACTCTGATGAGTCGTTCAAAATTTGGCGTGAATCGATGCTGGCCAGCAGCGACGATTCACGCTTTTGCACTAATGTGCGAAGCGCGATTTTCACATCATGAACATGCAGTGAAAATCGCGCGGGTGCGAACAGCTAGATGCCAGCTGGCATCATCTGTTCGCACTGGCAAACATGCAGTTCGCCGAAGTCAACGAACCCGGTCGAAATGCGTGTTCATTGATTTCAAAACCGCCCGCACTCTGACATTGCAACGGGCAGATGCAGACTGCGGGCGCTTTTCATTTGGGGCTTCATCAGGAATGCCCCAGCGAATCAGCGGTACCATCGAGGCGTGCTGATTCACCGGCAAACATCATGTTTGCTGCGCGGGGCGCATGCAGGCGCCCCCGCTATGTAATATCACTACATAGCGGGGGCGGGCACATAAGGTGCTGATATTGCGCAACAATGCGCGGAATCTGATGACAGAGTAGCGATAGTTAACGAGACAGCGTACAAAACGCTTGACAGGCGATCACAAGCGGGTGTACAATTTCGTTCAACTTCAAAGTGTGCACCCCCTGAGACGCACGAGTGACCAAAGAGGCACTGGGGGATACGGCGGAAACGCCGGGTGATTGATGACCAATCATTAACCGGGAACCAGCGTTCCTTCTCATCAGGCAGCCCGCTGAAAGTCTTCAGTACTGCGGCTGACTCTACCTAAACAACACTTAGGATGCAGGCTTTCATACAAGCCTCCGGGTGATTGATCTCCAGGCGATGTACGCCAATGAATACTCCGCTTCCGAACGGATCGTGATCGGAAAAGGTGGGCCTAGTTCCGACCTTGGTCATCCCAATGATGGCTCAATTGGAGCAAGTCGGGTGTTTTCCCGCGGGAGTGATCCCTTTATCTAACAACAAAATGGTCATCGATGAAATGAGTACTATCTCAAGTGGTATCGCGCGGCGAAGGAAATGGAGAGAGTCAAAGATCTCTCCGTTCGAAGACATGGTTGTCGACGAATATCTCAATGGCACCAGCTTGAGCCAGATCCGGCAGAAGCTGGAATCATACGGAGTGAGCGTTGCACGTTATTCGATTCTTCGCTACATCAACTCTCTTCCCCAGGCGCGCATCAATGGCACGACGAACCAGCCGTAGATCTCCGGACAGGCAGGCCGCGTTTTTTGTCCGAAAAGGACTGGCGCTCGGCAAGCCGCGCCACCAGGCTCGCGACGATGGGCTGATCCATTCGATCGGAACCGCCCGGTCGTATCAGCAGGCACTCAAACTGTTCTGTCAATGGATCCAGAGTCGGCGTCTGGGCGACCTGCGAAGCGCTGGTGTCGAACTGGTGCTGGAATATCTCAATGAACGTCGATTTCAGGTGGGTCAGAAAACTCTGGACCGCGATCGCCAGGCTGTGCAATTCCTACTGCGTCAGACTGGTACAAATGTCAAACTGACGCGGATCTTGTCAACTTTCCGCGGAGGGCGTAAACTCGCAAATCAATCGCGCGGGTATACACCTGAGCAGGTTAATGCCATTGCTGCAAGACAATCAGTTCGAACTGGCCTTGCAACTCGAATTGCATATGCAGCAGGATTGCGCGCGCATGAACTGCTGACGATTCGTCGCAAGTCAGAACAGCCGGCCAGCACTCACCGCAAGTGGTCAGACAGACGATTTGCAGGAAGAAGTGGTGAAGCCTACACTGTCATTGGCAAGGGTGGTTTGATCCGGGAGATTAGACTGCCTAGTCATCTGGCTCGAGCTCTCGAAGACGTTCGTCTTGCTGAACCAAAAGCTGTCGTAGATAGGAATATCAAATATCAGCAGCACTACGATCTCACCGGTGGTGTGTATTTCTCCTTCATTTTTGGCAAAACAAGTAAAGCTGTGCTTGGATGGTCGACGGGAGCGCATGGGTTGAGACACGGGTATGCGCAGGACCGCATGTCGGAACTGCTCGATCTTGGATTTACCCGGGTGGATAGAATGGGTGTGATCAGCCAGGAACTCGGGCATTTTCGACCAGATATCGTAACCGAATATCTGCGCTGAAATTCATATTGACAAAAAAAGGAGGGCGAATTGCCCTCCTTTTTTATCGTTTGCCGGAGCCGTTAACTTGCGATGAAGCCGAAGCCGGCTAGCATGACTGCAATTATTGCTGCCATTGACCATTTAGTCCAATTGATGGCAGTCTTCAGATCAGTTTTTACGTAATCTATTTCAGACTTCAGATCAGTTCTTACGTGATCTATTTCAGACTTCAGCAGAGCAATATCCTGCTTGGTAGCCAGGTCTCCCTGCGTCTGCTTGAAGGCCAAAGCTATTGCTTCTGCCTGTCTCGCTTCAAATCCTGCTTCCTGCAGGTCTTTTGACACCGTCAGTGTGTCAAACGCGGCATTTGCCATGGGTTCCTCCGATTGTTTTGTTGGAGGATATCAACCCCTCCGGGGATCGATATCCCCGAGAGGGTGGTCAAATTTGCAGGCGGTCTTCCGCCTGGTTGTTGGCCAGGATCACTCCTGACTGCTCGCTGCAGACCTAGGGTCTTCAGCTGCAAAGCCGATGGCCGGCTGGCCACACGTGCGTTTTCACGGCTGACTCGCACGATTTTTCGTACCCGTTATTTTCGCAGATTGCCACTCTCATTGCAAATTGAATCATGTGCAGAAGTGCTGAAACAGAATTGACTGTGTATTGCCAGTGGGCTCAAAGTCGACGGGACGGTTTTCTGCGAACCATTGATGTCGAATTTCTATTGCGTCTGGGTCGGCTAAATGTCAAATTGTCGCAGATTTATGCTACCTTGCGATGATCACAATGAGGGTTACAAGCGAAATTGCTAGATTCGCAAAAAGGACCTGCCTGAGCCATGCAAGATCGACCCTCACCTGATTCATGGAAGACTTCCGCACGTCGACTTCCTGCTTGTTTGCAAGATCTCCCTGACTCTGCTTAACTACCATCACGATCGCTTCCGCTTGGCGCTGGTTGTAACCTGCAGGTCTTTCGAAGCGGTCAATGTGTCAAATGTTGTGTTGTTGAACGACATCTTTCCCCTCCGGAGTTGACATCCCCGAGAGGGTGGTCATATTTTCAGGTGGTTATTTCTTTGGCTGAACATGACAGCCAAGATCCTGAAGCGATATCAATTTTTCTGCGCCCTTTTCTACAATTATCTGAACGCTTTCCATTAGGAATCGAATCATATCTACGGGATTTTTTTGCATACGGTCAGCAACTACAAGTTCAAGGGGTACGTTATAGAATTTTGGTAGAACTTGTTCTTCGCCCTCAAAAACCGAAGCCTTTACCGTGTCGGTTCCAAGAAATGCCCTAACCTCCAATGTGCGTTCTTCAAAGGTGAATTTTCCTGGTTCAATATTCACTACTGAAACTCCTCATTTTGAAATTAATTGCTAGTCACAAAATCCGGGTGAGACACACGGAAATATCATGCAATTTATTTTAATTCAAGCGATGAAACGGAATGCCCGATTTGGTTTCACTCAGGTGGGAAGAATGGGGGTGATCAGTCAGGGACCCGGAAATTTTCGGCCCGATATCACGTCTGAATACCTTCACTGATGTCCTCGATGGGATTCGAAACGACAACTCATTTGATCTAGGCAATATTCGGCTTCAGCTAGACAGTACGTACATCTCTTGGATGGCCGTTGTCGAAGCTGATTTTAGTGCTGGACAGCGGCAGAAAATAATCTGCCTTGCGGTCGATACTGACCGTCATACTCGTACCGACAATAGCGCAAGTTTGGATGATTGTCTAACTTATTGAGGTCTCGGCAATTTTCAACATTTTTATTGTTAGCAGACATCAAAATTTTATAATCCCCATAAGTTTCATGTATTTAACAATGATTGATCTACCTCTAAACTTTCAAATATCTGATATTTTCAAGTGAAATTTACTTCGTAAGGAGACACGTTGGGCTATGAAGAGCTTTCAAATTCCGAAAAACTGCTCCAAATCGAAAGAACTGCCTGGCAAAACAGAGCCTATTCATGAATTTATGCATGTAGATTCGGAATGTACTTTCCTCAATTTGGATAAGTGTAGTGCGGTGTCTTAATGAAAAAGGTGTTTCTGGATGCAACTGCATTAATTGAAGAAGTAGGAAAACCTCCTCATGGTCGTGTTTTTGCCAGGCTGATTGATCTAATCGAATCTGAACAGATTCGAATGCTGACAACTAACGTAACAAAAGCCGAAGCAACCAGAAAGCACACAGTTAGAGACTTCAAAGAAATGAAATGTATATGCAGTCCCAAATTACGCTATCTGGTAGAGGAAACAATTGATACAGAGTTCCCTGAAGTTACTGAGAAGCAACTGTGGGAAGCACTGAAAAAGAAATATTACAAGTTAATTGAGAACGTGTTCAAGAAAATGGATGCCAAATTGCTCAAGATTAGCGACGTAAATGTAAACAATGTGTTTAGGGACTACTTCAACGAAAGCGGCTTTTTTGCCGATGGAGGTGGAAAAAAGCATCAATTTCCTGACGCATTTGCTTTCGAGTGTTTAAAAAAAGAAGCATCTCGGAGTGAGCCAATAATCATCGTTTCCAAAGATAAAGATTTCGTACGGCCTGTCAATGATCAACAACACATATCTCTTGTCAAGACACTGCCTGATCTTTTTAGCGAGCTTGGCCTGGAATTAGAAGATCCAGATATCGCTCAATTTCTGGCAGAAAATCACAGTGAAATTGAAAGAATTGTGAATGATGAATTGTTGATTAGAGGGTTACAGGGGGATTTAGAAGATTCTGAAATTACCGAAATAGATGTTATTGATGTCAATTTTGATCATACTATCGCTTTCAAATCGGCTGACAAAAAGGGCCCAATATTGGTTGCGGGACAATTTTATGTGTTGACGATGGTGAACTTTACGTATCTGCAGAGTACATCCACGCACGACCCAGGGTATTTCGATGTCGTGGAAAACAGTAACTTAATTGAATTACCTATTGACGTGTCGTTATCGATTTCAGTTGATGACAACGGAAATCCTACAGAAATCGAAGCGCTTGATTTTCGTAACGACAGATTTGCTAATGTTGAGCTGGACCCATACGATGACGACTGGATTCAGTATTGAAGAACGACCATTCTGTTGCCGAACTGGCAGCCTTCAAATATCCCCCTGATACCTGATCAGGAAATCTGTACCAGACGTACCATCTCTTCGTCGTTCGTGGCCAATGTTCGTTTCTATTCCATAGGTCTCACCGAATATACTTTACAACGCGTACTCGAAGAAACAATGAACGAGTTATTGGAGGCGGTGTACACACCAACTGAGTGGAGTTAACTTTCGTCGTGAGTGAGGAACTTCTACAGATGGCACCGATTCCAATAGGTAGATATGCCTATTATCGCCTTGGTGCATCGACAATACGGCAGCTTTCTAGTGCAGGGATAGTTTCTGGAGCGTTCCCACAAAGCATCCGCAAGAAAAAACCCGATGGACTAATCGTGCTCGGCAAGGGTGTGGTTAAAGCGTGCATCGAATACAAGACAACGTCGGAACTTAGCACTGATCGAAAGGTAAATAAAGCGATTAAGCAGGCCGCGGGCATCGCGAGGGAGTTGTGCAACCTCTTGATCGTTAGCGATGGGCAGCAGACTTTTTGGATAAATCCCCACACAGGGAACCCTGTTAATTCCAAGATTCCATTACCGGTGTTTGACGCGAAATCCATTGTGGATGATAGCGCAACCAGCGAGTACCTAAAGAGTATTGAAGAGTTGGTGGACCAGGCGGACTATTCGCTTACTGAAGACTGTGATGATTTGTTTTCTCCATCGTTGATTGATCCTTCCGGTCTTGCTCAAAAAATCTGGCAGAAGATTTGGATCAACACTGGTAAAGAGCCGGAAAAATGTCTCTATAACGTAGTTGAATTGTTTCTATTCAAATATCTATCCGATCTTGCAATTCTAGGTTCACACAATAACTTCACTAGTGTTCTATCTGTCAGTGCAGCCGCTGGGCACGAGGCTGCACTCACGAACTACGCGAACATAAGCCGTAAAGCAATACAAAATCTGTTTCCCGCTGGCAAAGATGGCACATCCATCATAAATGGTACGATTTTCGTCAACGAGCAGGGAGAAGCGAATAAGGCACAAGCTCGGCTGTTCTGTGAAGTGCTCACCGACTTGCAGGAATTCGACGAGACACATGGTTCGCTTAAGTACATCCAAAAGGAATTTAAAACGCGATTGTATGAGAGCTTTCTGCGTCAAGGTGCAGGACTCCATCACCTCGGCCAGTTCTTTACTCCGAGAACGGTTGTTCAGGCTATGGTTGACATGTCTGGAGCGAACGAGCTTTCGAGTGACCAATCAGTTTGCGATCCGTTCTGCGGGGTGGGTGGGTTTTTGTTAGAAGCTATCCTTCAAAGTCCCCGATTAATGGCGGGATTCGAACCTAAGGAGGGCATCATCAATTCAAATGTCTCCTTCATTGGTTACGACCGAGGGAGTGACGAAAAGGAAGATGAGAGAACCATCATACTCGCTAAAGCGAATGCTCTGATCTACTTTTCAGACGTTCTTGCTCGTCACAGCACAGCCGATTTCACTGCTGAGTTCGCCAACAAAGTTATCAATCCGATGTTTAATCTCCTGCGCACCAACCTTGGGACGTTCGGGGTAGACAGCGATTCCATGTATGACCTTGTATTAACCAATCCTCCCTATGTCACTAGAGGAACGAGCAGCCTAAAGAATGCGATTCAGGATGAAGGCATCGCGAGCAGGTATCCGGCATCTGGACGTGGGACGGAATCTCTGGCACTACAGTGGATAGTGAGAAGCTTAAAACCAGGCGGAACCGCAATTGCAATAGTTCCCGATGGATTGTTGAATCAGAAATCCATGCTGACTTACATTAAGCAAACTTGCATCGTAAAGGCCATCATTTCCTTGCCTGTTCGGACTTTCTACGCAACACCAAAAAAGACTTACATTCTTGCGATATCGAGAAAGTCTGACGATGAGGGTACGCATACATCCCCGGTTTTCAGTTATCTCGTATCCGAGACGGGGGAGACAAGGGATGCAAACCGTTGGTCAATTCCAGAAAACGACTTACTCGAAGCAGTAGGACTGTTCAACCAGTTCAAAGGATCGCCACAGACCTTCAATTCAAATTCGCCGCGATGCAAGAAAATTGAGTGGAATCAATTTGAAGCGCTAACGCATTGGATGGTGGATAGACAGTGGACCTCTGATGAACTTCTGGAGCTTGGCATAGAAGAACCTGAAGATACATGCACCGTTGACGATTTCAACAAACTGCTTGATGCCGTTGGACTGGGTACCGTCAGACAAAAGAAACCTGCGACTCATTTCAAAGAAGTTTTCCTTGGTGATGAAACACTGTTTTCTTTACAAATTGGTACAAGAGTGTTGAAGAAGGACTGCGTCGAGACCGGAATACCTTGTATTAGCGCCAACGTGAAAGATGTGTTCGGTTATATTCCCCAAGGCTCGGTTATCAAAGACTTTGATGTTCCCTCTCTTACTTGGGGTATTGATGGTAATTTCGACTGGTATTTGATTCCCGCTGGCCAGCCATTTCATCCGACTGACCATTGCGGTGTTCTTCGGATTTTGCAAACGGACATTGATGTTGAGTACGTCTATCACGCACTGCGCGCGACGCGCAATAGGCATGGGTTTGATCGCACCTATCGAGCGAATCTTGAGAACATGAAAAAGGTATCTGTGGAGATACCTGTGAAAATTGATGATGCTTTCGATTTGGTGGCACAACAATCGATCGCAAAAACATACCAAGAGGTTGAGGATGGGCGGATGCGCGCGGTAGAATTGCTAGAAAGATTCGCTGGGTTACAAGTTCTAGTTTCATAGGGGCCTATCCATAGCTGCAGAGTTGCGTGAATTTTGATTGTTCAAATTGGAGAAAACAATTTGAATTGGAGCATTAGTTATTCTTCGATTTCCTTCTGACGAATTTTCGAAAGTGCTGAAGCAATCAGTCCAGTCGGAACAGCGACGATCCCAAGACCGATTAGTAAAATCACACAAGTAAAGAATCGCCCGCCGGCAGTTACTGGATAGACATCGCCGTACCCGACTGTCGTCAGTGTAATGACAGCCCACCAGAAGCTGTGAATGATGGACTTGAATTGTTCGGGTTGTGCTGCGTGTTCGAAATAGTAGATTCCGACTGATGAGAAATACAGCAATACTGCCGTTGCACAGAAGAAAAGAACAGCTTCTTCCTTGATTGATTTGAAGGCTGATTTGTAGCGTAAAACAGCGGTGTTGTATCGGGCAAATTTGAATATTCTGACTATTCTGATCAGTCTCAATAGTCTGAGAACTTGAAGATTCAGGCTACCGAGAGTGATGTAGAAAGGCAGGATTGCAAGTAAATCAACAATCCCAAAAACGCTGAAAATATAACTTTTCTTCCGTTCAGCAACATAGACTCGTAACGCATATTCGACTGTAAAGATTACAGTGATTGTTAGTTCCAATATGGATAAAAGCTGCCTTGAGAAAAGTGTCAGATTAGGCAGGGTTTCGATTGTTTGTACGACAGCTGAAATTAGTATCAGGAATAGCGTTACGGCATCAAAAATTCGTCCCGCTGTCGTTTCCTGGCTCTGAACAATAATTGCAAGCTTCTCACGCATTGAAAGATGCACCTCACTTGGCGCTGGTGTCGCTCAAATGCTGACAAATTTTATCCGAGCATCCGCAACATTGTGAAAACCATGGAACAGTCCTTTGATCGACGCTTGCGGCTCCTGGATGTCGCTACAGTCATGAATAGCACCGAAATGTTCGTCAATAAAAACCTTTAGATAAAACTTTATTTGCATAGTTGAATAGATCAGTATCTAAGTTAAATGTTTCCCCCTTATAACCAGCTCCAGGAGAGCGCCGAATTATCCCTTTATCAATTAGTGAATCCACCCCGTTTCTAACGTCAGATGGCCAATCGAGTATTTCTTCCCGCGTCATAAACTCGCTTCCAGAATTGACAAACTCTTTCACAGCAGACTTTTCTTCATTTCCTAGGCTTTTGAACTTATCCCTTTCTGGTTTTTCTTTTTTCCATTCCGCTAGCCTTTGAACGGCATATCCTAAGATCCTGATTAGTACGAAGGGAAATAAGGCGATGCCAAAAGCAATTGCCATATCTTCATAGTAAATAAGCCCAAACAGAAAGCCGCCGATTGCAACGGCGCTAGCAACTAATTTCCATGGGTCTTCTTCGTCATAAAGTTGCTTATACAACCAACTAAAAAATTCCATCATTCAGTTTTCCCTATTCAAGTTCCAAGTATCTAGATCGATTGATTTGTGACTACCGCCACATCTTGGCCAGTTGCTCACGCGCTTCCATGCCAATAGCCGTGGTGTAAATAGCGGTGGTTTCGATATTAGCATGTCCAAGCACCGCTGCGATTGTTGGTAGCGGCACACCAGCCTCGATAGCGGCCACACCAAAGCCATGGCGCAATCCTTTCGCTGATGCCTGTGGCCCCTCGATATCGGCCGAGGCCATTAAACGCTTTACGTGTCTTGAAGCAGTTGATCGACTAAAATCCCAAAGTCTTTTTGCCGCTCTTTGCTGTCGGCTTTGTGCAGCACGCACCGAGTGCACCAGGTCGATGGCTCGAATCAGATCCTGGGGCACCGCCACTTCCCGCCAGACGTCCTGGCGGCGCTTCAGCGTTTTGAATTGAAGCGTCAGGTTCTCCAGGTCAACGTCGCAGTGCCGTAATGCCAGCGCCTCTGATATTCGGCAGCCGGTGAAGGCCAGAGCCAACGTAAAGGTCTGGACTGCAGGAATCGGATCGGTTTGTGCCACCTCGACAAACCGCTGCCGCTCGATGGCAGTCAGGTACTTTCGGCCACGCCGATCAACCAGTAAGATGTTTCCGTCGGTAGACACAATTCGCTTAGTGTACTGTATCGCACAAACTTGCTGCAGACATTTGTATCACACCGGTAGACAATGAAAATTGGTTCAGACCTGTAGCCAGATGAGACAGAATGGACATTTGGTTTCACCGGGCTGTAATGAAAACGCACGTTTTATTTAACGACGGTCTATCGTCAGAAAACTAGCCGTGTTTTGCTGGAATTGCAGTTATTGAATTAGGTAAAATAAATAAAGCCAATCTAACAACTACGCTCACAGTTTTATTTACACCACTTCCCTCGATTCACAGAAATGCTGATTGGCTATGCCAGAGTTTCAACTTACGATCAAAGTCTGGTGCCCCAACTCGATTCACTTCGCAAATCCGGATGCGAGCTAATTTTCCAAGGCAAAATCAGCGGGGCAATTTCGCACCGCCCGAACTTGGACGAAGCCCCTGATTTTACTATGCCTGGTGACAATGAATGGGTACGATTATGTCCGTAAATTTTGTAGTTCAATTAATGATCCGATTATTCCCAAACGGACACTGTCGGGCGCAAATGAACGTTTTGCAGCGCTGAGCGCGGAATAAGGCCGTTTCAGTTTCTGAACGTCTGAAGTTGATCGCTTAGGAATTCGATAAATATCCGAATTTTTCAGGGCCGACTAGCTAACAACGATTATTCTATTGCTGAGATACGTATTGCACTAACGCGGCATCTAAACATTCATAATTGAGGCCTCGATCTCGCCGCACAATGAAAGGTATTTTCAAAGCATATATTAAGGAAGTCAACTTTGATTGAAGTAGTCTGGCCTCCGCCAAGAATACCACAGGTTCCGTCTGAAGTGAAAGATGCGGCCAGAGAAGCAAAATTGGTTATCTTTGTAGGGGCTGGTGTATCTAGACTGATGGAATGTCCGTCATGGAATAAATTCGCAAATGACGCACTCCGTCAATTGGCTAATCAGGAGCTCATAACATTCGCGGAAGTCGAACAGCTATCTAATTTATCCGCCAAGCAACGGCTCACAATTGCGGTTCAGGTAGCGGAAGCCAATTCAGTTCTACTGGATTATGAAAAGTTGATTGTGCCTAGTCCTAGTTCGGATTCCAGGGTATACGAACATCTGCTCAAAATCGGTTGTGTCTACGTCACTACAAACTACGACAGGTTCCTAGATTCAATACCTGGAAAGGTAGCAATAGACGATCCTGGTAAAGCGGAGGACTCTGTTGACAAAGATGAACCGGAGATTATTTATCAACCAGAGCACATCCGAATTAGTCACTTACGAAAACCTGGCACAGTCATCCACCTGCATGGGAGCATCAATTATCCGGAATCCATGATAATGACCACACCGCAGTATCTGGAGTGCTATGGTAAAGAAAAAGTGCAGGGCTTTCTCAAGGAGATGTTTGATCACAACACAGTCTTATTTCTCGGGTATGGGTTGGATGAGTGGGAGGTGCTCGAACACATTCTACGCAAGAGTGGGCTGCCTGCGCCCTGGCAACAAAATCGGTTCATGCTATTCCCAATTTATTCTCATCAGAAAGAGACGTTCCACCACCTAAATAATTACTATGTCAATTCATTTGGCGTACGCTTGATTCATTACACTTTGGACCACATGTTTCATCATCAGTTGGAAGAGATTATGGAAAACTGGGCTAAAGAACTGGAAGTTGGTCGTCCGCTACTGGCTGACGATCTGAAATATGTGCTTGAGGTGGTTGATGAATAACCTTACCGAACGTCAGATGGATGCCCTCGATAGGGTGGTGAGTAAACCTGCTTTACAGCCTTTTTTCTTTAGAAAGTTGAAAGGGCTGAAGTGGTTTGACGAGCTGAAAGAAAGGGGGTTTTTGGATCCCGAGCAAAATCCTGAACCAAAACGGTCCGATCGGGAAGGGTTCTATAGTATTCCGAGTTGGCCCATCCTGGACTATCTGGATCAGACCGCACCGGAACTTCGACAACCTGAGAATATTGAATATACAGACAAGTTTCTAAATGTAATCCGCGAGGTTACCCGAAATTCTATGGCGAGTGATATTCACAATTACCGAACATGGTGGTGCTTTGCCAAGATAATCCGCTTCATTCCAATTGAAAAATTAACCGTTGACGATATCAAACAATTCGATTACTGGCTCAAAAATCAATTTGATACTGGGCTGATTGGCACTGAACTTGGTGAGATTCTTCCGCGTTTCCTGGATAGCGACTCGACCAATGCTCAGAAGCTGTCTATTGATTTGATTGAAACCTTGACCACGTTGAAGTGGCAAACAAAAAAGTGGATAAATACAGGCGAGTCGGAGGCGATATTGCCCGTAGATGCGTATCATTCAAGGAAAATTTTCAGTTCAAATGGAAAATTAATCGGAGAGAGGTTAGGAGATAAGGGTGTCAATATTATCCGGAATCGCATTAGCGAGATAGTTGAAAAATCGGATAAGGACAAATATTCAACTATCTGGCGACCTGCTATCGAGGACCACAAACAGAATTGGAATAAAGATGACACGATAAATATTTTAGTCAGTGCAATGCGCGACGCACTTCTAGGTTATGTTGACAGGCGCGCTTCTGATGCGAACGACTACGTATGTAATCTACTTTCTGATGATAGAGTAATCTTCAAGCGGCTAGCGATTTACGTAATAAACGTATACAGAAGGCCACTACGTGAACTATCTAAAACACTCATTGATTACCAATATTTCACGAATGACTACCAGCATGAAATGTATCACTTTCTCCAGAATGGTTTTACCGATTTTAGTGATAGTGAGAAGCAAAGGACGCTCGAAATAATTGGAATTGTCGCAAAGGAAAGTATGAATTCTGATCGGGCCAACGATATACAGAAAAGACAACAGGCGTACACTTGGCTGACATGGCTATCCGCAATTAAAGGTAAAGGGTGTCAAGAGGTGGAGGAATCATATGAAAGAAATTTCACGATTGCCAAAGAAGAACCCGAACATCCCGATTTCTCCTTTTATGGTGGGGCATTTGAGGTGGCTAAGGATATTTCGCCTTATAGCGTGGACGAGTTGCTGAGTCGCGATATCAGCGACGTGATCAATCTATTGAGACTCTTCAAGGAAGAAAACCAAAGGAACACACCGTCACGTCGTGGACTCGCACTAGAACTAAAGGAGGCCTTAAAGATCAAGCCAGAATTGTTTACGGACAATCTAGCCAAATTTAAAGACCTAGATAATGAATATAAATATTACCTGATCGAGGGCTACAAGGAACTCTGGAACGAAGAGCGTTATAACAATTGGGCGGAACTGTTAGAATTTTGTTGGACTTTGTTACAGTCTGAAGATTTTTGGTTGGAAGGTAGGTCGGGGCAACAAGGGTATGTGGAGCATTCGTACCGTCGGATTGTTGAGTTGATTTGTGAACTCATCAGAGAAGGTGTTACTGACGACGCAAAGGCTTTTGCTCCGTCTTTGTTACCTAAAGCGAAAAATATTATTGAAAATATTCTTGGTAATCAGAGAGGCGATTCCTTCACGGGATTGCAGGATGCCGTATTAGTTGCTATTAATAGTCCCCGTGGTAAGTGCGTGCAAGCACTTATAAATTACGCTTTACGACTTTGTAGGCTGGCTGAAAAGAAATACACGGGGCATGAGGAGCAGTGGCAAAATGAGTTGCAACCAATATTCGATAAACAGATTAATCAGGTTCAGACCGGAGAGGTGGAAAACTACGAATTCGTGACGTTGTTCGCGAGACATCTACCAAATTTTTTCTTTATGAACCAATCATGGACAATGAAACAACTACCGATTATCTTCAACAAAGAAAATCGTATTGGGTGGTTATGCGCTATGCACGGATATACTTATGTCAATACAGTTTATCCCGAGGCTTACAAGTTTCTTCTAAAGAACAGTCATGTACATGATGCCTTAGATTCTGAAGAGATTGGATACAGAAGTAAAGAAAAGATCATTCAGAATTTGGTTGTTGCTTATATTTGGGAGGTTGAGCAACATGGCAATCAAACCGAAACACTGAGTTGGCTGATTAAACGCTGGAGGCCAGATGAGATTCATCATTTGATATGGTTCTTTTGGAGTCTGCGGGACAGTAAATCAGATTTTAGTGAAAAGATTATTCCTCTCTGGAAAGAAATCAGCAACCGAGTGGATATGCAAAATGAGGCGGATAGACGCATTTTGTCAAAGTTGTGCCTGTGGAGTGTGTTTGTTGATGAGTTAAATAAGCAAACAATGGATTTGATTTTGCAGTCAACCCCATTTTCTGATTTAGAGCACAATTCCTATTTCGTGATTCGAGAGTTGAGACGCCTTGTTGAGTCGTATCCTAAACATGTTGCGGATATTCTTATCCAAATGTTGAAGATTTTTGCACCAACCTACGATCTAGAAGATATCGGTTATATCGTTTCCAAACTATCCGAGAATGAAAGCTACATTCGTACAAAGGCCAGTGAAATTCGTGACAGATTTATCAAGTATGGTATCCAACTTCCTGACGAGCACGCAAGCAATTAATTGTAGTACCCACTTACACCTCCAACTGATACCTCGAGAAAGCGCTTTAGTATTCTCACCTTGACTGTTCCTCCAAAGAGTGATCTTTAAATTCTCCGGCCCAATCGATTGCTTTGGATACGGCTTTATAGTCCATACCTACTAGCTAAGCAACGGAACTGCAAATCATTCCAAGTTCTTTGAGCGGCAATGAATCGATGCTCAATATATGTCCATTAGTGAGATTGAGTAGATTAATTACCCTCGAAAGTGGCCCAAAATCGCTGATTCGCACCAACTTGCGCTCAAAATATTGCACTGTAAAGCGATTCTCTTGAATGATCCGGGGAATTGCCCAATGAAACTCTCTGTGGGGGCTTACGCGATGGATGACACCTTGGGATGTCCAGAATTCGGGTTTCAGGACCATTATCGATCGATGATTCGGATTACTAGCGTAGTCTCGCTCCGCGACGCCAGTCCCAGGGCATAACAAAACTACCGCTCCAGATCCCTGTGCGGAGAGTGCGGGCGTAATCCTCTTCTTGCAAATATTGCAATGAATAGCGGCGGTAGGCTACGGCCCAGCCGCTACGCACAAGCCACGACTGCACGCGCTCGTTGTCACTGAACCAGCATGTGCCAAGTGCTCGGCCGTAGCGGTCCGGGGTTGGATTCATTACGCAGGTTACCGGGTTTGTCGAAATTCGCTTTGTCAACGCTCTAGTCGCCGCCTGACCGCATGGATACCATTGATTGTTTGCGTTGAGACATTTTTGTTGAGCTTCCGGTGCATCAATGCCACTCAAACGGATTTTTCGGTCGTACATGACCAGGGTATCACCATCCACGACTCGAACCGGTCCAGTGACCTGGTCGGACGCGGTGAGTGATGCCGCAGCTAGGAGCATTACAATCGCAGTTCCGACCTTCATGTAGTTCATGGCAGGGAATGTATACCCGGTGGGTCGGCGCCGTCAACTTTTTTCCCTGCTCTGCTGGGTTTAGATATATTCGCAGCCAAGGGATATTGATGTACGTTGAAACAGAATTTGCAATTGTGTTTCAAACCGCCGGTCCGGCGGGCCTGAATCAACCCGATTTTCAGTGCGATCCACCCGGAAACCGGCACCGGTGACGCGTCAGCGTGAAACAGTTCCCAGAGACTTGTGTTTAGCGCTAGTCAGCCGGATTCCTGGTTTTTTCATTCTTCAACCGCGGCGGTTCGACTGCGGGGATCCAAGATGGCCAATAAAAAAGGAGGGCGAATCACCCTCCTTTTTCATTGTCAACCGGTGAGCTTCGGTTTTTCGACCGGTTGGCTTGCCACTGCTCCATTCTGACTTTCAGGATGCAGCGTAATGTGCTGCAGGATTAAATTCTGCAGTCCTTCGATCTTCCGGTCCATTGACTCGAACCGGTTATCGAACTTGATCTCGATCGAATCGATCTGGTTCTCAAGTGTGTCGAACTGGCTGTTGACTGCAAATACAGCACCGACAACGGCGCCTGTAAGTATCAGCGTCCAGCCGATCGACGCTTTGACGAGCGAACGAATCATCTCGCTTCTCGCTTCCTGGACACTCAAACGAACTTCGGTTTCCATTTTTCTTCTCCAATAAGATATGAACCCGTTGGAGACACTCTCCCTCTTTCAGGGATCGCAATCCCCAAAAGGATGTGAGTATGAGACGGCTTTTGCCGTCCGTTTCAATCAGGCTGAACCTGATCAATGGGATGGATTCAACCATCCTTGCTCAGTCAGTGATCCTGACTGTCAGCTGCCGGCTTTGAAGACAGCAGCCGGTGGCCGATGGCTCTGCAGCCACACGTGCATTGCACGGCTTATGCACGTATTTGATGTGTCTATTATTTTCGCAGATTGCCGACCGGATTGCAATTTGAATTGCGTGAGAGCACTGTATCAGAACCGAAACATTTTCGAGGCGATGTCGTTGTCGAATCTTATTTGAAGCGCAAAATAGAACGACTTTAAGTTATTCTGTATTTTTCTCAAATGCCAGATGTGGCTGTTACTCAAGCAGTTTGATGGCCGCCATTAGGATCAATGCCGACAGTAAAAGATTGATAAACAATAGACACCTGATCCAACCAACATCTAAACTCCGCGCAGACCTCAAATGATCAATTTCAGACTTCAGCATTGAAATATCCTGCCTGGTAGCTGGATCTCCCATTTTTCCTGGTTCATTGTTCATTACTGAAACTCCCGAGTTTGAAATTATTTACCAGTCGCAATATCCGTGTCAGATACACAGAAAGATCATGCAATTTCACTCAAATAATTTTAATTAAAGCAATGAAACAGAATCCCCCAATTGGATTCGACCGGGCGGAAAGGATGGGTGTGATCAGCCAGGCACTCGAACGCTCTTAGCCGAAATTGCTACCGCGGAGGATCGACAGGTAAGACTTTTCTTGCATGGTTGAATAGTTTGGTATCCAGGACAAGAGTTTCTGTCGAACCATCAATCGTAACAGACGGATGAATCAGCTCTCGATACATCATTGATTCCAGCCCGTCTCGCGAAATTCTTGGAGAATCGTTTATTTCTTTCCACGTCATAACACCATTTCCAGAATTGACAAACTCCTGCACTACAGCCATTTCTTCAGCCATTTCTTCCCTTCCAAGCCATTCCAGCAATACCTTCATATCTTTATTGTCCTCCCTTGATTGACTCAAGCGGGAGCGAATCGAATGAATAAAACTGGACTTCACTGGATTTTGCCACACCCCGGACGGTCTGTTATTTGTATCGGGATGGAATTTGACCTCGCCGGAACCAGCCAACTTTTTTCCCTGCTCCCCTCATCGCAGGGGTTTTGAGTTCAAGAGTGGTGGACAGTGGGGGTTGCGATTGGCCAGCCAATGCTGTATGCGCCAGTTTATTGGGTTTGGGGAAACGAAAGTCGGGCTGCTTGAAGCTTCGAGCGAATTCAGATCACCAGGTGTTGACTACAAGGACCTGGCAAAGTAGTATTTCTCACTTTTTTCCTTGACTAGGTCGTTCAATTCAGCAATCGTACGTGTGCTGACGGGCTCACGTTCTTCTTCTTTGACTAGACATATGTTTGGAGTAACGGGCAACACATAGTATGTGGGGTGGTCTGGAACAACGAATTCAACTTCCCGACAATTCAAGATACACCAACTGAAATCTTTCATGTGATTCCTTCCATTGATAATTTCCAGTTGAATATTGATTCCGGTGAAATGTCTCCCACTGATGGTTAGGTCGGGTTTAATGGAAATAAAGCCCCTTTTTTCCAACCTTTCCTGGACGTCCTTGAAATTTTTGTGGGTACTTGCCAGGACACCTTTGATTTCCTGGTCCTCTACAGGGTTCTTGCTATAGTGCCATCGAAGTGACCAAAGTAAAAACATGTCTGTAATGACGCAATTCTCGTCTGGCTTTAGTCGTCTGACAACTTTACCGGCTGCTATCTTGTCAGCAAGTTCCTGGTAAGCGTCTTCGACTTCTTTCATAAATCCAGTTTCGGCACGTTGGTCCCAACTCCTGCGCGCGCAGAAAATGTTATTATCCGGTGTAAGTGGCTCTGTTTTATCGTGCTCGATGATGTGCACTTGAACACGCCCATCTTCATTTGCAAACCTTTCAATGGATTTTTTGGGGAAACAATGTTGCCAGACCGTTAATTGATGCGGGTTGCCACTTTGTGTTTTTTCGTAGTTCTTGGCCATTTACATTTCTTTAGACTTGTGTTTAGCGACTGTCCGCCGGATTCCCGGTTTTTTCATTCTTCAACCGCGGCGGTTCGACTGCGGGGACCCAAGCTGGTCAATAAAAAAAAGAGGGCTTAATGCCCTCCTTATTTATTTTGAGCCGCCTGATCATTCAGGAAGCGATTTGAGTCTTTCCAGAATCGTATTCTGATTTGTCTTCAGACTCGACACATCGCTCTTCAGTCCCGACACATCAGTTCTGAGTTCGGACTGTCCGATGTCAAGATCGGACAGTTGTGTGTAAATGACCGCCGAAAATGCGACGTATGCGACTGCGAGTACAAGCACTGCTCCAAGCGCAAAGCGCGAGAAGAGGTTCTGCAATTTGTCGTTTACCTCTAATTTCACCACTCGTTCGGTGGTGGTGTTGCTTGCAATGGCTTCGTTTGCCATTTTGGGTTACCTCCAAAAGTAATAAAAAATACCCCGTTGGAGACACTCTCCCCCTTTCAGGGATCGCAATCCCCAAAAGGATGTGAGTATTAGACGGCTTTCGCCGTCTGTTTTCAGTCAGGCTGAAACTGATCAATGGGATGGATTCAACCATCCCTGCTCAGTCAGTGATCCTGACTGTCAGCTGCTGGCTTTGAAGTCCGCAGCCGGTGGCCGATGGCTCTGCAGCCACACATGCGTTTTCACGGCTGACGCGCACGATTTATCGTACCCGTTATTTTCGCAGATTTGCCGCCAGGGTGCAAACTGAATCGTATTAGACAGCAATCAGCTGCAGGCCACAGACGATTGGGTCGAAAGCATCCAAAAGCCGCTTTTTCCTGATTGCCTCCAGGCATTGAGATGTTCCGGGATCCTTCGAGATATGCTCAAAACTGCCAGTTCTGGTATGATCTGCGTTTGAAATTCGGTTCTCTGAGGTGATTTTTTCGAAAATACCAGGGCAACTGGTCTGCGAGAGCTCTATAGAGGCCTCGATCACAGCAATTGTAAGAACATTCAAATGTTTCTGTTCGATATCGTCGTTGGGAACCAGCTGAGCTGCTGGATACGTTCATTTGGACACCCGCCAGTGACAGGGAAGATTACGGGTGTGCTAATTCATGCTATAAATCTGCAATTATGAAACCAAGCACGCTCTCGCTGATCGACTCACACGGTCGGAAATACATCAATCAGAGCGAGCGCGCGGCATTCCTCAACGCTGCCAGCGAAGTCGACGGGCATATCCGGACACTGGCAGAGACCCTGACTTACACCGGCTGTCGGATATCTGAAGCACTGGCTGTTACCGCATCCAATGTGGACGTCAATGCTAGAGAAATTCACATCATGACGCTGAAACGAAGAAAACTCGGGGTCTGGAGAGCGGTGCCAGTACCGCGGATCCTGGTCGAGCACCTTGATCTCGCATATGGAATTCGACGGGCAGCACGCAGTCAGAAATATCAGTGCAGCGAACGGCTGTGGCCGATGTCTCGAACCACGGCCTGGCGGTCCATTTCCAGACTCATGGACGATGCCGGAATTCGCGGACCGCAGGCATCCCCAAAAGGTCTGCGCCACGGTTACGGCGTTGCTGCGGTGCAGGCCGGTGTGCCACTGAATATGATTCAGCGTTGGCTGGGCCACGCTTCACTGGAAACAACCTCGATTTACACGCAGGTCATTGGAGATGAGGAACGAGCGCTTGCCGAGCGGATATTTCCCGACGTCTAAGTTCAGCTAGGGGGGGGGCTTGATACAAAAATTAATTTCGGGAGGATTTTCTAATGACAACATTCAATGAATTCGCACATTTTTTTGAGTCTCACTGTAACGCCCATCTAAAGCCTGCGACGGTGCGACAGTATTCTCATATCCTTAATCATGTCCTACGGCCGAAATTCGGAGATTCCAATTTGAATGATGTCCAGCGCCAGGATGTGCACGCCCTGCACCTCAGCATGGAACAGACGCCAATTATTGCCAACCGCGTGCTGGCGGTCGGAAAGCGGATGTATTTTTTCGCTCAGGAGATCGGTGTACTCGACGAACAGTGCGGCAACCCGTTCCGTAAGATTCGCTTTTACAGAGAACGACGCAGAGATCGTTATCTGTCCTGCGAAGAATATGAACGCTTGGGTGCCGTACTCAATCAACTGGCGGCTGAAGAACGTTTCAGTCCGGCGGCGGTTGCGGGCATCCGGCTGCTTGTGCTGACTGGTGCCCGTCGAAGTGAAATTGAGTCACTGAAATGGGACGAAGTTGATTTTGAGAACAGAGAGATCCGCCTGGCGGATTCGAAAACCGGTCCGCGAACGATCGAAATATCAAGCCCGGTCCGGGAAGTTCTGGAATCAGTACCCATTGCAGGTGAGTTCGTAATGATGGATCGCGATGGTACCAGGATACTTTTGCGGGTACCATGGGAAGAAACCAGGCGTCGTGCTGGAATCGAGGACGTGCGAATGCACGATCTTCGGCACTCTTATGCAACTCATGCAGCGCTGGGTGGCGTTCCAATGTCTGTCATTGCCCAACTGCTCGGCCACTCGAACGTATATACGACCACGCGCTATCTGCATGTCAGTCGCGGGCATGTCAGCAATGCGGCCGAACAGGTCTCGAAGTCGCTTACGATGGCGCTGGTGGGGTGATTGCCGGGTGAAGCAGGTAACGGCTTAAGGCCTTTGGAACGCTGATGCCGGCTCGGGCCGGATCAATTACCCAGCCTTTCAGATTGTTTCCGGAAGTTGTGCGGAAACGCCAGGTGTTGGTTTTCGATTCTCCGTTAGTGCAAGGCACCAGTAATGGTGAGACTCGCATCTGAGCGGCGATCTGATTGCCCAGGAGAGTGTCGTAGTCCGAGAAGACTCCAGGTGAAACCAAAAACAGGCCTTCGGCGACTACATGCACTCGAGATACTGGTCTGTTGACTTTTCCGCCCACGATCAGGCGCTGCAGGTAATCGGTGAATTCGTGAAGCTGTGGTGCCGGATTGTTTGGGGTGATATCATGCTGCGGAATATATCTCGCCAGTCTGGCGCTTGGCTTTACGGCCACTTCCATGAATTCATGGACGACTGCACGCTCGGCGCATAGCCATTGCCTCGCCAGGGGCGGCATCATTGCCCAGGCAATGGTCGACCGGGCGCTGGATGGGTCAATGCGACGGTATGTCCAGGATGTAGTGTACGAACTTCCGAGCTCACCGATGGTTGAAACTTCGAGCGGTTCCCATACTGTGCTTTCACCGTCGTCTGTACTGACAGTTACCTCAAGATCGGCAGCTGGGTCGGCGCAGTCGAAGGTGAGTGCCGCTGCGAAGCACGCGTAGCGCGTGCGGCGTGGAAATTTTCCTAAATTCGCATCGGTCGTGCGTTGCAACGTCAGCAACGCTGCACGCAAAGCCATTTGAAGCAACTGGCTGTCGCCATCGCGGTTTGGGAGTTCCTGCAGATGCTCAGCGGCTTGCACGACCAGCGGTGAATACAAAGCATTCCAGACGTTGGCATCAACTTCGACCATTGGTTTGATCTGGTCGATCAGATCACCATGGGTTTGCAATAACTGTTGCGGTTCTTTGACAGCAGGCATCGATGCGCGTTTGCTCTGCAATATTCCTAAGTCAATTGACCGGTTTTCGGCTGCAGATGTCTGGCAAATGTGGCGAGGGACAGTGTTTCCGGGACGGTTTTTACAGAACCGATCGATATCATCGGTTCATGCAATGTCGTCAATGAAAAGATCTGCAAGCGCAGCTTCAAACTCAATGTGCCACTTGATCCTGGCTGCGCCATATTCATCGATACATTTTTTAATGATATTTTTTTTGACCTGTACGTACAGAGGCTGGCCGCGAGCTTCAGGTGGCCGCATGTTCGTGCTGATGAAAACGCGATTACAGTTGTTTAGCGTGTGTTCAAGATTCGATATTTCAGCCGACACTTGTTTCCGCCACCCTACGGCTGTCGATTGAAGCCGCTTCGAGGCGCTACACTTAGTACTTCCGGAAAGATCACGCACGGCATTGTTGGTCAGCCGCTTCCGGCTGTCAACTTTTTTCCCTGCTCCCCTCATCGCAGGGGTTGAACGCAATGGGTGCGTATTCAAAAGCTTGTGGTCGGATCTCGGGTACATTTATTTTGACATCCACCGCTCCAAGATGTTAGAATTCTTCAGTATGAGTGATGTAAAAGACAAATCCAACACAAACTCCAGCGATATTTCGAGCTACATGTGGCGTGGTGGTGGACGCAAAGGCAATCTAAAGCGTGTGGTATCCGCCATGTTCGGTGGGGCGGCTGCAGCCGCCGAGGCGTGTGCAGAGGTCGGTCGGAAAGCGCAAGAGCAAGTGAACGAACAGCAACGTCGTAACATAATGCAAGGGCGTGAGCCTTGGGACTTGGATGGGACCACTGAAACTCACGCAGGTAATCCGTTCAGACAAAATTTTTCACCTACGCGCCGCGAACACTGATAATCTAGCTCAGTCATTCCGTTGTGAGGCTGCAACACCTGTTCCGGTGATCTGACAACTGGCGTTGTCTAGGGTTTGTTATTTTTTTAGCATTCTGCCTAGCTGCTGAACCGCACCTGTACCCTGTGTACCGATCATGGTTAAATGTGCGGCCGTATTGGAAAACAGCGAGTTGGCACCGGCGATGCCTGCACCTGTGAAGTTAGACATCAACCAAAACCACACGACCGGTAGACCAGCATATGACACAATCGCTACCAGCCAAAGAATAATATCTGTGGAACTACCTGCGCCGGCAAATATACCCTGTCCACCGTACATCATAGATATGAGCTTTTCATCAATGAATTGCGCAAGCGCCCAAATGCCCGTCAGGAACTTGACGCTGAATATTGCAGCCGCGAAGAAAACAAGAACGCCTGGGCGCACCACTGCAAAAGGAACGGCCAGTGGCAACGCAATATAAATACAGGCCAGGATCAACGCCTGAATCATTGGTAGCGCCACGATCAGTGCGGTCATCGTTGTCTTGACTACGGGGTAGATAACGATGGAACCGATAGCGGCGAGGTTCGAAAAAATGTTTGTATTTACAGTTGACTGTTCGCCTGATATCTGCCCTGGCGGTGGTTTTCGTTCCATGTACGAATGTACAACGTTATTCTTGTACCGATCGGACGGATTACTTGGAAATATTCCGCGTGCGGTGGCGCCCCAGCCTAGAAAATCATCTGTTTCTGCTGGTTGTTCGTCTCTAATTGTCGATTGGATCTCGTCGTAGAGCTTGTCTCGCAGGCCTCTTCCAGGTGCGCTCCACCAGATCGCGCAACTTGGTCCGGGGTTGTCCGGGTGGCTGTACTGGTTTTCCCAGCCCGAAGGAATCAGCGGTTGGGCTGGAACCAATTGATTGTAGTAGCCTTGGTTCTGCAGCCAGAAATCGTCACCGCGCCAGCGCCGCCGATGATTGTCAGGAGCATTGGAATCTTTTTCCAGTTTGGCTAGTGCCCGTCTGTAGCAGGTGTTGTCAAACTCGATGAGCTCGTCTCTGAGCGCAGGATTGTAAATCTGTGCGTAGTCCAGAGCCATTACCAGGGCGCGTGTATGCTGAGGGCTTTCAAAGCTATGGATAGCTGATTTGAATACATTGGTGAAGCCGGACGAAAACTGAATAACGATCCACCAAAGCACTGGCACCCCAATTTCTGCGGAGGGCGGCTGGGCGTTACCTCCGCCAATCGAGTTTGAGTTGACCTCTGTTCCTGTCAGTGGCGGGGTATAGGTAATGTTTGAACTCGAAATGTTAATTGCTGGCAGGAACGCAAGCAGCATCGCTAGCAGTGCCAGGCCGATGTCCTGCTCCATTCGCCGCAGCGAGACCGGTGCTGCGGCCTTGGCTTCCTGACTGCGAGCCGGTTCGGACCAGTTCTTCCAGTACAGCCAGGCAATTGGGATAAAAATTAAACCGGTACCGACAAGCAACGTCGCCAGTTTGTTCGCTACGTCAAATGCGAACACCGTCAGCGCCAGTTCCATGTACGAGTCTGTTTTCACTGGCGATTACGGTAATGGGTTTCGAACTGGAACGCTGGTGCCTGTGGTTGACATCGTGGAAGGAGATTGCATAATTCGATGTGCCCTCATCAATTCAAGCGACGTGTCTGCTACGATAGCGCGGCGAATTTGAAATTCCCACGCCAGGCGGTCGATTTCTTTCTCAAGCCGGTCGATCGATGTTTTGATCTCGTCCTTTGCCGGGTCCGTAGTGGCTATATTCGGCTCGGACTGGCCGGTCAGCAGCAGGCGGTGCGCCAGCAGGGCCTGATCGATCACCCTGGCTGTAGCCGCCTCGGTCGCAACCCGGTCGGCGTATAAGCCAATGCCCCCACCATCAAAGTCGTAGAGCGCTCGCACGACATTGGGCTGAATATTGCCGGCAGGATGGAACATCACATCCTGTTGATGCTGGGTGATAGCGAACCGCGGGGCGGTTCCATAGATCTCCTGCAGGGTTTCAAGAATGCGATTCTTTTCCTCTTCGATCTTTGGCTGCAGGCCGATGGCAGTAGTGGTCGGCGGCGTGCCACTCGATTGAATGCCAACATCGCCAACAACATCTGCGACCCAGTCGGCGGCTTCCTCGGGCGTCTTCCAGGTTTCGGAGGCCCGCGTGGAGCGGGATGTTGAGGTACATTCAACAGGCTGGCCGTTTACTACGCACCAGCCAGCGCTGACCGTGTCTCGAACCGGTCGCAGCGGGGGTTTGCCAGGACACCCGGCAAGCTGGCCACCCACCCAGGTGATGCAGGGATCATCAGTTTCCTCAACCTGGCGGTGCGCCTGAGTTGCGGAGGCGCCGCGGCGAAACTGGCGCTGCCATTCCTCCGATTTGGCATGACGCTGCCAAGCGGTGGAAGGCTGGCTGCCAAAGATCAAATCACAAGCGTTTACACTGTGACGCCAGGCATCCTCAGAGCGGACCGAATAGTGCTGGGTGAGCTGGCACAAAACCGGCTGTGCTCTGCATAGAATGTTGCCGGGCAGTGCGGACGTAATCCCGGTGGGGATCGAGCCCAGATCTGCGAGACTGGCGAACCCCGTACTGGTACCGGTAAGTCTGCGCAGCATGGAGCTCACATCCAGTTTGGGATTGAATGCGCCGCAGCTGAACCCGTCGAACCTGCCGCCGGCGAAATTCACGGGTTCCATCGTAACCGGGGCAGAGACCGGTATCGCGCCACCGATTCGATAATATAGTTCCTCGCTTTCTACGTACTGCGCTGAAGCGGATGTTGGATGCGCAAGAAGAAGCGCAGCGGCGAATATTACGATTGATGATAGGCGGTTCATGACTTTTTCTCCTTTTTTTGAGCGGCCAGTTTGCGAAGCTCTGGCACTGGAACATACGTGTATAGCGTCGAAAGGCTCTTGCCCACCCGGGCGGCGACTTCGACAGGTTTCAGTTCACCCGCCAGCAGAAGCTCGCGGGCTTCTGCACGCCAGGCAGGCGGTGGTCTTCCACGACGATTGGGCCACGAGGCTGGCAGATAGCGGTAGATGACCGAGATATGCAGTCCAACCTCCCTGGCGATCTCGTGTACCTCCATGTCTGTTTCAGTCAGCAACTGTTCACACTTGGCAAGTTTTGCGCGGGTGGCGGGGTTGGGTCGGTACCTCGGAGATGTTTCTGCCATCTGCTACAGCCCTGTTTCGCCAATGAATATTCCGCGCTTTCGACAGCACCGGTAGCGCTGCCAGTAGTGCCATGCGTAACGGCCGTCGACTGCTGCCGATGATGGCGGTGGGGGAGTACCAAAACTCCTGCATTGTTGAGCGGGTTCTGGTGTCAGCATCTGCCATCGGGGACGGTTGCTGGCGGGTGGCGAACGCCATTGCCGCCAGATAGCGGTATGGCAGCCGCTCTCGTTTCTCGATTCACGCCAGACGCCACCTGAATCGGAGCAGGATTTCGGATCGGGAGCTTTGGGATCGCCACGACGCATGCTGCGTGCGCTTTCGCTCGCTTTGTAGGGGGTGGCAACGTGTTCGCCCGGGTGGCGGGTAACGATGTCAATGCCACGCGCCGCCGTAACCGCTGCTGCCTTGGCTGGATGAGGCTGCAGTACAAAGCCGGTGCGCGGTTGCATTGGCCCCCAGGTGCTTTCCGCACTGATGCCCACCTCGCGCTGTTCGTAGTCTTGGGCGTTTCGACTCTCTTCAATACCGGTACTGCGCCAGGTGTCTGCATCGGCTGCAGCTGACAGGTACGGGTGAAACGGAGATACGTCAGAACGGCATAGAAAACGTCCAGAAATTCGGCGGGACAGATCCGCAACAGGGTTGCCGACAACGTCAACTTCGAAATAGTTCAGCATGTGGCTGAATCGATTTCGATTTATGGCACCGGTCAATCCAGTCCCCAGCCTTGCTCCCGAAAGCGTCGTTTCTGCAGCAGCCCGCGCATGCGGTTGCCACTCTCGCCACGGTGGGTTGCTCGGCTCAATGTGTGACTGTACGACCAGGTCCGGCAGCCGGTGCGATACGCGCGGGCTGGTTACGACGCGGCAGCCGAACAGGTCGCAGCGAAGCCAGAAACAGATTCCGTCGATTTTCCAATCAAGACAGTCCGGACTCTGTGCGGCGCGGGCGAGGTCCTGCGTCGTGAATGAAGAATCACCGTGTACGGCCGGACCAGCTGCGACAAGAAGCCAGGCACTGATGCAGATCACAGCGATGCGTTTCATTGGTTTCGCCTGGTTTCGTACCGGCGCCACAGCCAGACTGCGCGCCGGATATCAAACGTTCCCTCGACGATGAAACTGTCTTCGATGACGATCGCTGGGAATTCCTCAATGCCGTAGGCTACCGCCTCGGAGCGTGCCCTGGCAGACTCAACCGCTCTCTGCCGTTCAGCATCGCTGAGTCGCTTAATGCGTCCTTCGACCTGACGAATTGCCTGGTCTGAATTCGGACTCAGTCCGGTGGTCATGGATTTCTCGAACGCGGTGATTGGAGCAACATCCATGATCTCGACGTAGATTGAGCGCTGAGTGGCGGTATGGACACCTCGAAGCTGACTCTCGTTCTGGCCATTAAGATACACAATGATCGCATGAGGCCACGATTTTGCTGACACAGTCGTTGTTACCAGCGCCGCCAGCGACATGATCAGAGTGACTCCCAGCAGTTTCACGATTCCAGCCTCTGTGATCGCAACTTGGAGGCGATTTCAAATGCGGCATCCAGTTCGGATATCCCATGCTGCTCGCAAAGACGCGCACGCTGGGCTTTTTCGTGTTTCTCCGTTTGTGCCAGCGCCAGTGCGATGGCCGGCGGCACATTGCGAAACAGATTGAGCAGACGGCCGGAGAGCACCACTCCCTCGGTGTAATGTCCCGGTCGTTTTCTGGCCGAAAGAATCATCTCCCTCTGCTCGTCAGACAGGGCGCGGAATCGACTGATCTGATCCACTTCGTCCTTGTCGACGGCCAGCAGGATCCACCACTCCGGCTGGTCGAGCAGTTCCTGCGCAGAGTCCGGAAACTGCCGTAAATTCTGTGTTGCGAGCCACAGCCAGGCACCGTACGTGCGCCAGGTGGCGACGATTCTCGCAAGATACGGTGAGATCAGCGGGTTCTGCAGCATCACGTGGGCTTCGTCGATTACGACGATCGTCTGGCGCGTGGTAGTCTGTGCTGACTCAACGCGGTTCTGGATGGCTGTCATCAGTCCGGTCAGCGCCACTGCCAGGCGGTCTTCGTAGCCTTTGCGTGCATAGAGCCCGAGCTCGACTACCGTTACATCGACGTCTGGCCAGGGTTTGCCCGGGCGATCGAAAATATCACCATCAACACCGGTGGTGAATAGATTCATTGCACCAGCCATTTGTTCTGCGGCACCTGGCTGTGCGTAGGCGCCATCTTCATTCTGCCAATGTCCGCTTGCGGTGTCTCGCAGTGCCTCGATCACATCGCTTACCATCGTCTGACCGTCAGTTGGTGTGCGTCTGCCAGCCTCCACCAGGGCGGCTCGCAGCAACGCACGGTCGGCACGGGTCAATCGCTTTTCTTCAGACGGCTGGCCACCAGTAATCATCAACCGTGCCATGATTTCCATCTCGCCAAGGAGATCGCGAAACGCCTCATCATCGTCTCCGGCGGAGACGTCGGCAGTTCGGGATATTTTTGCAGCTGCAGTAAAGGGCGGCAAGGTAACCGAGCCGTCAGCAGCAATGCTGCGACGTGCTACGCTCAGATCATTCCGCTCGCAGTAATCTGCGAACAGGCCGAACGTCGGCAGGGCGGTGATCAGGTACAGTCGGGGTCGATGGACTGCCAGGATGTGGAGCAGCTGGTATATCAGCAGGCTCGTCTTTCCGGATCCGGTCGGACCCAGAATCAGCGCATGCGCGTTTTTCTGACGGTCTTCCGGATGCAGCGGGTCATACGCAAGCAGTTCGGCGCCGCGGTTGAAATGTACGATGCCCGGGTGTCCTGTACCGGTCGATCGTCCGAAAAATGGTGCCAGGCGCACGACATGGTCGCTGTGGCATAGCCGTGCGCGGCGGGCGTACCAGTGCCGGTCCTGCGCCGGATCAAAACCAAAGGGCAGGGCTCGAATGTAACTGTCGAGTGCGATCGGGTCGTCCTGCGGAGCGATTGGCGACAGTCCCTGAGATGACAGCAGTGCGAGACTCTGGTTAGTTCGCTGATCCAGCTCTTCGCGATCAGCTGCGAACACGTATACGCCGCAGTACATTCGATAGATCGGCTGCCCGGCGGCGACAGCTGTCAATGCGTCGTCAGCCAGCTGTCGCCTGGCCAGTACATGCGGGTCAGCACCAACCGAGTTGTGTCGAACGCGCTTGATGTGATCGGTCAATGCGTCCTGGCTGCTGAAGGTGATCGACATCGACCAGATACTGTCCGGCGGCATCCGGTCCCACAGGGTTGCCTGGATGTCGCCAAATGGCCGCTCTCCCGCCAGATGTCCTATTTCAGGGGGCAGCCGAGGTTCGTCGATCGTGATGAAGCGGCTGGGCCTTTCCCGGAACAACCACAGGCCGTCCGGAGTGCTGACTGGTGCGACGCCATGAAGAGCCGAGCGGCTGATATCAGCTGATGCCATCGAGGGATTCCATTCGTGCGGGTGCGGGTGCTGTGGAGCAAACCATCGAGTGAACCAGGCATACAGATCTCCTCCGGAAAGAGGCTTCAGGCGGATTCCCGTCTGCAGCAGACTGTCCGTGAGTTTTTGAACCACGTGCTCGATGTTGTCAGTTGGATCAGGTGTTTCGTCCGGATGTGAACTGCGCCAGACGCACAATCGGATACGCCGCTCACGCGCCTGCCAGGTTGACTCCTGGCTATCGGAGATGAACCCCCGTTCGGTGTCGCTGAGGTGTTCTGAAAGCACCTGAAGCCAGGTATCGGAATATCTGTCGTCTACTCCGTGGCGAGCTGCAAACTCTCGGATATTGGGCAGGGCGTCAGTCGTCAGAGGCTCATCATAGAGAAATATCTGGACAATCCATTCGTTGCTCGTTCGATCGGGGAAAACGCTGGTCAGTGCATGACACAGCTTTTTGTGTTGAATGTCAAAGGCCTCGGGCGGCTTCGCCTCAGATGGGAGCGGAGTGATTTCGAAAAACGCACCGGTTGAGTGCATGTCGCGCAGACCGATGTAACCGTTCTTCAGATCGAAACGCGGCGGCAGAAGTTCCGAGAATGAGCGGCTTTGCATCAGACTCCGTTCGAGTTCGCGGTTTGGATGGATGATCGGACGTCTGGCTTCGCTGCGGCGCAGTGGTTCATCACGGTCCCAGATGGCCGCTTCGTGAGAGAATTGCTGTCCTTTGTCGGGTTTCATTCGCCTGGCAGCGCAAAGTGTGCGCGGTCGTAGAGCTGAAATACCGTGGAGTAGCCTGGTACAGGCGTTCCCTCACCTGACAGATGCGGAAAGATGTACATCACCAGCGTTGGGTTCGGGAGGCGCGGGAACCGGATATCCAATTCATTGGCTGCATCTCGAGTATAGCCATGCAGTCCGATATCGCCGTCCGGCAGCGGTGCGCTCTCGGCAGCGGATGCTTTTTGCGGAGCAAAGGTACGCTGAAGGCGTTCGAATATCGTCATTTCGCCGGGCGGCAGAGGCGAAACAAGTCCCTTGGTGGTGCAGCCGCCAAGAGACACTGTCAGCATCAGCAGCATGCTAGTCGTGAAGGCCCAGTGTCTCATTCTGCGGCACCCGGGCGCGGGCATGTTGGTGGTGATCAATGCGTCGGCCAAAACTGTCATGGTCGATGGCAACCTGTTGCTCGATGTGAATGACGATGTCGGCTCCGGCCGGGACATAAACCGCATCGAACGAGTCGCTCAGCCGACTCAGCAGCCAGCGGTTCGATTCAGAAACCGCTTCCGATACCGCGGTTGACAGCGCATAGTCATCGGCATTGCCGGTTACGGTCGCTGTGGTTTCTCCCTCGCTGTTGGTAGTACGGCGGGTCTGTGCTTCGGCGTAGCCTCGGGCGAGGCCCTCGATGGTGCCGGCAGTGGCCAGGCGACGGATGACAGCAGGGGCGTTGGTCTTGAATTCGCCTGGCACGCAGGGATTGCCGTATGCGTCTGAAATCCAGCCAATACCAGCCGTAATGTCGTCGGGGTTGGATTCTGAGCGCTGGCTGTGCACGGTGCCGTCGGCAAACACGTACGAGACCGTATCAATGGTACCTCTGACGCAGCTCAGCGTGTAGTCGCCATAAGCAACCCCTGACCAGATCACGCCTTCGAGATCCGGCACCTGGAAACGGCGTGACGTCATGTTCACTGCAGTTGACAGCAGTTTGAATCTCCACGGCGTATCAATACGTCCGTCGACTTGGATTCGGCCGACCAGAGCGGTCAATGCCGTAGCATCGATGATGCTGGCCGGTGGCAATGTATAGCGAGGATCCGGCGGAGGCGGTTCCGAAGGTGGGACGACCGCCTCAAGCGCGGTTGGGGTTGCGGTGGGCGATGCTGTCAGAGACTCGACCCAGACGATGCTAGGGCGAAAATCGTCGCTGACCGTGTAATCATACGATTCCGGATCAAACGCAGTAACGGGCGGCTGTTCAAGCGCGGCGAGTCGGTTGCTGATATCGCCCAGGGCACTGATCACCTCCTGAGGAGCTTCAACCGCAAAATTTTGCAGGGCTGCATCGATTTCGCTGACTCGTTGTTGAATTTCCTGTCGCAGCTGATCGTTTTCGCGTTGCCTGGCAGCGGTCTCATCGTCCATCTGCTGTTGCATATCGTTCATTGTCGTGGCAACAGCTCGGACTTCCTCTGCTGTCGTGTCCCGTTCACCCGAGGCAGCTGACGGTTCTGACGTCGGCGTCGGCGACCGGTCTGCAGTAATAACCAGACCTGCCGCAATTATGATGACCAGAGTCGCCAATACCCATATGAGTGATGGCAGTCTCACTGGTTCAGTGCCTCGCTGGCTGGAGCGTCCGATATCAGCACCAGTACCGTGGCTGCGTCAGGCTGGCCTGCCGGCATCAACCGCGAGCGGATGAATGTGGCGGCGCGCCAGGCGCCTCGCAAATCCCGAGGATCCAATACGAGTGGCTGCTCAAGTGTGTTGGTCAGCAGTACTGCTGTAACGTAGTGCGTTTCCGACTGCCAGGCGGCAAGCGGTTCGATCGAGAGGGCACCGCCGCAGGACGAAGGAATGTTGATTCCGCCGCAACGGAACAATTCGTCCAACTCATGCGGGGCCGGATATCGGTTGACACCATTCAGTGCAATGCGCAGGCGCACCGGCGCGTACAACTCCCGCACCACAAATCGCGTGAGTGCGGCGAAGCCGGGTGGCGGTTCGAAAGGGCTTGTTTCCGGCCGCACTCCGTTAACTCCGATCGGGGTCTCAGGTAGCATGATCACCAGGTTCTCGATTGGAGTTGGCAACCCGGTATCGTCCGGATCGTCTTCCGTGTAGACGTCGATGACGACGGTAATGTTGGCAGGATGCGACTGCAGTAGCATCCGTGCCGATTCAATTGGTTCCAGCGCTCTCAGCCAGACATTCCGGCCGATTGACTGCACCACAATCTTGCCCGCGGCCGCACCAAGCAGTCCAACGCGCACTTCGGTTTCGTTACCGATGATAAGCCGGCGTTCCTGGTCGATGTTCAGGCGAACTGAAATGGGTTCGCCCACCCATTCCACGCGTTCGACCGCGTGACCCTGTGTAGGAGTGGCAAGCGTGGCGGCGACGGCTGCGAACATCAGACTTCGCTTCATTGCTGCGTCAAGCGCTGTGGCGGCCGCGCCATGTAGTCAAGGTGCAAACCCCACGGATTGTAGTCCGGGTCGATGGTTCGTGCGACCACCACCAAAGCGTATCGGATCGGAACGCGTTTGACTTCGGACGGTCCGATCGACTCGACCAGCAGGACATCAAGCTCGACCATCCATCGGTTGCTGTCAACCTGCTGCACTCGTTCCGGTTCCCAGGCTTCCGGCAACGGTATCAGATAGCGGCTGCGACCCTGCAGTTCGCTGATCCGCTCACTGCGTTCTGCAGCCAGCCATGTGCGGAATCGCGGGGTCAGAAAGGACGTCAGTCGGGACTCTCGTGTCTGCTGCTCGCGACTGCAGTCTGATTCGCACCGCTGCAGCAGCTGCCAGACATATCCGGTGAAATTGTAGACCTCCCAAGGCTGGATTGTTCCGGATTCGAGCTGAGTTCCATAGGACAGTACAGGTGGGAGGCTCAGGCGTTGCGTGCGGCCGGCTGCATACCAGCCGGCAATTGCAGCCGCCAGCAGCCCGAGGAGAATGGCGGTGCCAATGCGCAGCAGACGAATCTGGGCGTACAGGTCCTGGTCAACATACCTGTATTTCATGCTAGAGTGACCACAAATCGTTATGCTGGACCAGCCTGGCGGCTGCATGATCAGGCAGACGCAATGAAAGTGCCCGATTGACCCAGTTGAATGGACGGTTGCGCTCAATTCGGCGGTAGACGGTGGCGGTAATGAAGGTCGTGATCGCAGTTAGGACCACCAGAGTGGTCAGCAGCACCATGAGGATTCCGATTCCGTCGGCAACCAGTGTTGCCAGCACTGTGGCTGGCAGGAACCATGCGGCGGCAGCACCCGCCAGCAGTCGCACAAGTGCTGTTACACCCAGGCCTCGAAACAGCGCCGGTTCCGCATCCAGCGGAGCGGCTGGTGAAAGCGGGCTGTTCACGTGAGGTTTCGGGTGATGATTTCACCACCCCACCAGCCGGCGAACAGGACAATCACCAAAACAAGAAAGCCCGCGCCTGTATATATCGAAAACTTGCCCCATTCACCGCGTTGGCGGGCCTGGTTGAGTTCCGAGATCATGCCACTGCCAAAACTTACCAGGGCGAACAACGCGATCAGAACGAGAGCGATGATGATTAGAAAGCGGATTGTACCAACTACATACCCGACTGGGTCTGACGTGCTGGCAGTGGTAGTTCCGACCGTCGGCGCCTGCGGCAGCGGCGACTGTGCCCAGGCATCACCCGCCAGCAGCACTATTACGCAGGCGAGGAGGCAGATCGCCAGCGTTGTGTAATTTTCAATTCGATTTGATGACATAGCGCTTATCTCCTTACTGCAATTGCAAAACCATGACCATTGCGAATGTTCCGACCACCACCGCGAATGCACGGGCGATTTCCGCAAGCATGTTAGGGCCCGTGATTTCTCCGGCACGAAGTCGAGGCATCTGCGACAGGCAGATCCAGGCGAACCACACCAGGCTCGCAACGATCGCCAAAGCGGCCAGGGCGGTGCTCAACGTCTGGCTGCCGCTCCAGCCAAGCACCTGCTCTATGGTCTGAATAATGCTCGAATCCATAATCAGCGCACATAGTCACCGGCAATCGGCTCGATGCTCGGAGGCGACTGGGACTCAGCCCTGACATGTGCCTCAATGCCGCTGCTGATCAGCTGCATGTCACTGCGCAGGAGCTGGTAGTCAAATCTCAGACGTGCATCCGGGTCGGCATGACGGGCGGCTTCGCTCACGAGTGAGTCAATACGCGCCAGTTCCGCCAGCAGACGCTGCAGAGTACGCGTCTCGAGACTGCGTGATGGACGAATGATGGATGTCTCGGGCAATGGCGCCTGTGTGGTCGGCTGAGCGTTGTGATCAGTTGCCAGTCCGGCAGGCGGTTTCATTTTCAGGGCATCGCAGCCCGTCATGAGTACGACAGTACAAACCAAGCCCGGGAGTCGCAATTTTCGTAAATTGTTGAACATGGCGGGGATTGTCGACAAGCACCATTCGCACTGTCAACTTTTTTCCCTGCAAAAGTTGACGCAGGGGTTTTTCAGTCTGTTTCTCACTCTATCAGACGTTCCGTTTGAATAGCACCATGTGGGCCCAGACGTATGCTGCAGGAGGGATAACCAGCAGCGTCAGGAAAACGGGTGGCACGGTGAATGGGGCCATCAGGAACAGGAACAATGGCAGCCACAGGGTCAGTGTTCGAACGCGTTGGAGGCGGTGGTAGACAAAACCATGCTCGCGCCCTCCGCGCAGGCGACGTTTATCGCGTGTAAGCAGCGCCTCTACAATTGACAGCATCAAAAACGCTGCGGCAACCGGTGCGAGCGCCGCCAGGACTGCCAGGCGCAGCAGGCTGGTCTGTAACTGGTTCCCGGCTGCGGCGAAATAGCCGGATATGGCAGACTCCGGATGAAATGGCAGGAGCTGAAGGATCACTGGCTGCCAGGCGGCCACCAGCTGCTGGATACTCACTACCGGTCTCACCGGTGCAAGCGACTGCAGTGCCTGTACCGTGCGTTGCGTTCGGTCAAGCGTGTGTTCGCTGTGCGCTGGTGCGTGCCACAATCCTGCGGCCGCACCGAGGACTTCGATCACTGGAGCCAGAAAAAAACCGGCGAGTATGGCTGACGCGATCAATGTGATTACGCCGGAAGACGAACGGGCAGGGGTTTTTGCAGGTGGGGCGGCTATGATACGCTGGTGAGAATGGACTCGATCGGAAGCTCTTCTGGCGCGTCCTGGATTAACGGAATTCGCAGTTTCCAAATACCGCTTTCCAGTAAAGCGAAAGCTTCTCCTTTCGGCAGCTGCATCACATCACCCGGTTCGAGCGATGGTACCCTGCGTGTGGCCAGGCGGGCTGACGAAGATGAAGTAAAGTCTATGTCCGATTCGGGGTTCGAGGAGTCTGCGACCGCTTCGGTCTGTGCCAGCTCCACTACGTCCACCATACCCGCCTGCTGCACCAGCACGCGGGCAGTGTCTTCGGTGCGCACCCGCAGCATCACCAGCGCATTGAAATTGCCAACAATCCTCTCGGCTTCCGGGCGGGAGCCGCCCAGGCCTGCCTCGATATCCGCCATCGTCTGCGTGTAGGCGGTTATCTGGACACCGGCACCACCGGCCATTGACAGCATTGGATGCAGGTGTGGGCCGACGATGCGGGCAAATTCATCGGCGTGAATGCAGATCCGCCTGGTTGATGTACCAGCACCCTGTTCTGAGTAGAGCTGGCCGACGGCGCTGGCGAGATCTGCAAACATGGCATTGCCGATCGCATTTGCAACATCCGGACTGGCCAGTGCATCGAGCCCGACGTAAACGATCGATTTTTCTTCAAATACCTGTTGCCAGGAGACGCTTTTTGAACCGGGCGCTGGGTGCATGAGAATGGGTGCCAGGCGGTCGGATCTGAGTTGTTCCAGCAGTGGCCTTAAACTTGCAGTGATTTTGTCGTAGTAGGTCCGTTCGATTCTCAGCGAGGTCAGAAGACTTTCTGCAATCGGGTCACTGATCTCATTCTTTTTGTAGATGGTGATCAGTGCGACTGTGTACCGTTCACAATGGCTCAGGCTCTTTTGAATCTTAGGCGCCTCCACCACCGCCGCAAGAGCCTGGGCCTGCCCGCGCCATTCGGGCAGTCGAACCGTGTCGAAGAGACGCTCATAATATTCAACGAACAGCGGTTCGATATTTTCGATGTAACTTGCGACCTTCGCATAGGTTAGAGTCTGTTGAAGGGCATCCATGGTAACTGCAATGGTGTTGATGAAGCGCCAGGCGAACTTCCGAAAAGCCTCGGACTCTCCTGCGCCTGGCAGTTGCCCGGCAATACGCGAAGCAATTTCTGCAGGTGAGTGATACGATGCAATGGGGTTGTAGGCCTGTGACAGACCCGGGTAGCGCAGGTGGACGATACGCAGGTCCTTTGTGCGGCCGGCCCGCTGCGTCTCGTGGTGGATGCGACGCAGCAGTTCGTTGTCGCCCTTGGGGTCCAGCACTATGACCGTATCACCTCTGGCGATGTCCTGGCTGATCAGCAGTTCCGCGAGGCGGGTCTTCCCTGTTCGGGTGGCGCCGAGAACCAGCATGTGTCCGTTACGTTCGGCCAGCGTTGCATGAACCTTCTTTTCCCGCTCCAGCAGACCTACTCCGTGCAGTACGGTGTCCCCGGTTCCGGATTCCGAGCTCTTCAGGTAGCGTCGGGCACCTTCCGTACGCGTCTCTTTGAGTCGCTGGACATGCCGCTGCTGCCATCGGAAGCCCCGACCGAGAAACAGTTGATTCCCTAACGATTCGATGCGTGGGATGTGAAAATGCCTGGGACGGCTCAGGCGCCACTGGTAGCGGTGCAGTTGCAGTCCCTGAAAAAACCTGAGTGTCGCCAGCGACGCACATACAACGGTCAGTGAGGTGGCCCATATCGGATGCAGAATCAGAATCGGCGGATTGACGTAAAACAGGACTGCCGCGGCAGTGTGAGCCAGCGCGACGGGGTATTCGAGCGGAGATCGAAGCAGGGGCTCAGGATGTTGTGTCCCCGCCATTGGACATCAGGGCTTCGACAGGCCTGGTGCCATGCCCGGGCGGGCATGATTGAGGGTGATCACCCGACTGCGTACGAGATCCGGCGGGATGAGATGGTGGGCCGCCCACCCGCGGATGGCATTGTCGCTGGTGGCACCGAGCACGAAAATATCAACGCCCTGACCTTGTTTTGCCTGGTCGAGCGCGTCGGTGATGGGCTGCGTGCACGCGCCACTCAGACACGCGACTTCGGACACCAGCCGCATACGAGAGCGACGGTCATCTGCGAGGTCAGCGACCGCCTCAAGATAATCGGCTTCGAACTCTGCAATATGCTCGAGTATTTCCAGCTGGCGGGCTGCAAACAGTCTCGCGTAACGCTGGCGGTCTTCCGGTGTTTCGGCCAGAATACCCAAGACTTCGAGCGGTGTGAGTTCCGCCGAGAGCAACCCGTGATACAGTGCGCGCAGCTCGGTGGAGCGTTTCCACTCGTCGATCGTCAGGTTCCAGGTTTGTGCTTGACGGGTCGACAGTGTATCGACCTCTGGACCAGCAGGCTGAAGCGGTGTCACCGTTTGCGCAAACAGAAGCGGTGTCACTGCTGGCACTAGGAGGAAAATAGTGAGTAAACGAAATGTCAGCATCGTTTCAACCTGCCGTCAGTTCCATTTCATTGCCGCTTGAGTCGCGAAAAACTGCAGTGCGTCGGTTTGGGTTAATTGATAGCAACTGCCAGCCAGCGACTTTGGCTGGCGGCTCGATCATCTTTAATTTACCGTCGAATTCCAGCACGGCATTCCACTTCTGCTGCCATCGGTCAATGGAAATCAGTCGAAACGGTGGTCCGGTCGTCGGCACCGGTTCCGGCGTTTCGTTCATTGTCGTGGCGGCTGGAGACGGGTTCTGTTTTGTCAGACTGCTGACACTTTCTTCGAGCAGGGCGATGCGTGTGTCGAGCGCCATGATGTAGCCACCCAGCTGTGTCAAGGGTTCCAACGCTCCTTCCAGGTCGGCAAGCCGTTCGTCCAGATACAGATTCGCGCCGTGATTCTGCTCCAGAAACTGGGTTACACGCTCCAGCAGTTCGCGCACTTCAGGATCTAGCTGAGGGGGTTCAGGAATGGCCTCTGTCGCTGCTGCAGGATCGGGCTCAGGTGAAACCGGTTGAGATTCAACCGGTAGCGGTTCCATGTCAACCAGCTCGGTGGCGGTTGCGGGTTCGGGCGATACGGATGGCAGCGGATTGTGTGGTTGAAACTGCTGTAGCAGAGGCGGGACGAAAATCACTGCGATCACAGCAACAGCGGTCAGGCCAACAATTCCTGCAGCAAACTTCATTGCTCGTCTGCGCACGTTCGGCACGCGTCTGTCTGGAGTGTCGGCGACCTGCTGATCTCCGGACGCGGGTGGCGTCTCTTCGCCCGGCAATGGTTCAGTGTCTGGATTCAGAGATTTCTGCATGGCGGGCATTGTCGACAAGCACCGTTCGCACTGTCAACTTTTTTCCCTGCTCCCCTCATCGCAGGGGTTTCCGTTTCTGTCGACCTAGGGTACCTGATTACTTTTCCTGTCAACTGGCAGGGGGAGTTCAAGAGGGGGATGGTTCCCCCTCTTTTCGCGCGGTGCGGGATGTTTTTGTTTGCGTCGCAAAATTCTCAGGGCGGTGTCACTGTAAAAGTTTTTTATTCAAGTAGTTATGTAACGATGGGCAGGCCGCGCGTTACGGTAGTACGAATGTCGCGTTACGGTAGTACGAATGGTTATTAACAGTTTATATTGCACCGCACAACGCGATATTTGAGTGAAATATCTCACCTAAAGAACAGTCTCAATGGACGAATTACGGGCCATGAATTGCTGTTTGAGGCGCAGCAAATTCAGTGCAGTACTTGTGTGGGTTTGGGAATCTTTTTGGTAGGGTGGGGCAGGTGTCTGGCGAGGTTGTCAGCACAGCAATCGGAGAAAGCAACCCCGCACTGCCCCCTTCAACAATAGATCGCTGGCGGCAATATGTCAGTAGCGGGTGGGATGCGACCGGGACCTGCGCAGCTCAACATGTTGACCGTCGAGTTCAACCTTGAACGGAAAAACATTGCAGATTGCACTGAGATCCTGCCGGATGCGGTGCTTGAATGCCCTTTCACACTTTATGTCCAGCCCAAAAATCGGTTGTAGGCGCGATAGCGGGATGCGCACGGTCTTTCGTACGTAGAACGTGCGGTAGGACAGCCAGCAGTACAGATCCATACGTCGCGGTGAACGGGTCAGCCGTGCCAGGTGCTCGATGTTGAGCGGTACCGGATTTTCAGTGATCAGGTCAAACAGCGGTGGTGAGATGATGATGTTGGACTCCCAGTGCTGCGGGTCGCTGAGATCGGTGACTTCGTTTTCCGGGCTGATCGTCAGTTCCTCGGGATCGAGGCGCATTTTCGAGGCGATCGGTACCGACGCGGTGGCGTAGATATCGGCGCCGCGGCGCCCTTGAACAATTTCATGCAGCGATATGGTGCTGCAGGCCAGATTGAACGTCTGTTCCTTGATAGCATGGTAGTTGCGCGCACCGGTTGAAAAACCGGTGTCTTTCATGAACTGGTAAAGAGTGCGTCCCATACAGACATAGCGGCCATAGCGTATTGCCTGGGCGAATATGTACGGCAGAACAATACGCGGGATGGCGCCTGAAGGAATGGCTCGGCTGATGATTTCACCGTCGACCACTGAGTACCCTGCACGCACGATCATCAGGCGGCGACCGTGCTGCGATCGCCAGAGACCAGTGTTGGCAGGCAGCGTTTTCTGAGGGAATGGACACTGCAGAAGAAACGAATGATGATAGCCACGCAACTGTTCATAGTCCGGATCGTACGTCAGCGGGGGTATCTGTGTATGGACGGTGCCATGTGCGTTGTTCTGTGCGCAGGTGTCCTCGTAGAGGTCGTATCGATCCTGTGAAGACCAGCGCAGCAGAACCGTTCGTTCGTGCGCGTCGGTAATGCGGTCCCGGGCATTGTTTATCAGCAGATGCCACAACAGCACGCCAGGAGTGCCATGCGTGTCATCGCGAACGGCTTTGACCGCCAGCGCCATGAAGTCAAGCACGTCGCTCGAGTCTTTGTTCTCCCAGATGCCCGCAAACACGGCTTTGAGGTAAAGCCCGTACAGCGTGCGACGGTTGTTCAGGTCCGCCGGCTGCAGATCCAGAAAGTGCTCAAGTACCTGGTTACGAGGCGTGCTCCGTTTCATGGGGGCGAATGTATGCCCTTTGGGGGTGAATCGTCAACTTTTTTCCCTGCTCGCCTCATCGCAGGGGTTTTGGCCAATACAGCAAAAAGCGCCTCATTGAGGCGCTTTTGGGTGGCGGGTGTATTGATCATATCAATAAAAATGCCGGCTGCGGTGAGCTGCCTGTAACTCTTCTCTATCCATGATCGGAATAGTCCATGAGTATTCAAACGGCTTCCTGCGGCCAGGGCCGCGGGTCGCAACCAGGCTGGTCTTGATTGCCGATGCCGATGGCTCCAGACTGATGTCCCATGATCGATTGGGATAATGACGCAACTGGCGTGATACTGACCAGTGTTCCTGATAATGGTTGCGCAGGGTTTCAAAAGCCCCCGACAGCCAGGTGTGCAGGTCGTGAGTCACCGTTGGCACTTCGTTGAAATCTCCGGTTTCCAGTTCCAGTGATTCCAGCGTTTCCGGATCATTTGTGTACAGAGTCACCGAACGTTTGCTGATGTCGACGTCCGGCATTATTAGCAGCGGGGTCGGCGGCAATATGCCTGGTGACGTATCGTACCGATACAGTACCTGCTCTACTCCAGCCTGTGCGAGTTCCTGGCATACCGTGAGGTTGTTCAGGCCCTCCAGATGAGCAAAGAACAGACGAAGGTCATTTTCAGATGCCAATACATCTGTCCGGACTCCCAGCAGTTCATGAATCCGGGCTTTTTCGGCCACTGTTGGACTCTCGTTGTCGGTCGTCTTGATCTGATTGATCCTTAGCGGGGCGGCTTTCATGCCCGTTTTTCGGACCTCAACCGACCAGCGGGTGTTGTCCAGGATGACACAAACGATTGCAAGATCGCCGTGCATGATGCCCGTTTCATAACTTGCAAGGCAGTTACGCTGGGCGTGTGCGATAGTCGCCAGACGTCGGCGGGATGATACGACGTAACCCGGAAATTTCTCCGGCAGGAGCTCCACAAATGGCGACACATCGTAATTCACGTTGTCTGCCCTGAGTTTGCGGTATGTCATGAGCCGGGAAAGCTTCTCATGCTCTTCGTGCCATCGTCGCGGAGACCAGTCCAGCTTTATGGCTGTCCCGTTCTCCTTGGCCATTTTGATAGTGTCGCTGGCTGGCACTTTCTGCATCTCAAGCGATGCAATGCCCGCTGCGAAGCCCAGCAGGTGCTGGGTGTTACCGGCGAGTTCGCCAGCGTCAAGAACCGTCTCCAGTAGACGGGGCTTTATCTGGCCGACGTCGACCAGATGGCGAAGGGGCAGCGCCACTTTACGCGGCAGCGCCTCCACTCGCCGAAGAAGTTGCTTTTTCAATTAAGGGTTCCTTCACGGTTGTGACGGGAACCCACCCGTAACGGGGAGCAAGGTCCCCGTCAGGGTTGAAAATTAATCAGTCGATGGACGGTCTACGAACTGAATCGTTCGCCGTGCATCTTCAGGCTTAAATAGGCCTTTTCATAGTTGTCGCCCGGGATCCCGCGCTTTCGGCATTCTGTGATCAGAAAGGCAAGGCCCTGAAGATCATAGATGCATTGGCCGTGGTCGGTGTTGAACACAGCCAGTCCGGAATCGAAATCCCAGTAGAGTTTGGCGGGTTCGGGAGCGTGCGGTACTACGATGTTATTGGTAGTCATGGCAGTCCTCCAAAAAAAAGATCCGGAGGACACTACCCCGTTCCAGGGAATGATGTTCCCCGGTTAGGGTGATAGCAGGACTCATGTCCCGCTTGCTCGGCGCCGATCGCTCGACACCCCGCCTTCTTCAGGCGGTGGCCTGGGCTTGCGCCCCCGCACTCGCAAGGCTTGCGTGCGGTTTAAAAGGGGTCGCCATTGTCTGACAGCGCCCGCGCGATGTCAACTTTTTTCCCTGCTCTCCACATCGCAGGTTTTATGTGGCCAAGCGTATGTCCTGCCATTCAGTCGGTTTGCAATGCGGTTCGCAATTTGCGAAAATAACAGGTACGATAAATCGTGCGCGTCAGTCGTGAAAACGCGCGTGTGGCCTGTCGGCTATCGGCTTTGCAGCTGAAGACCCTGAGTCTTCAGCGAGCAGCCAAGATTTATCCTGGCAACAACCAGGCGGAAGACCGCCGCAGATTTGACCACCCTCAGGGGAAATCGATCCCTGGAGGGGCGTTAAGTCTCCGAGAGGTAATTTCGGAGATCATAACACGGAAAACATAATGTTGACTATTGTCTTGGCCTCGATCGGATTGACACTGTTGCTGACAGTCGTTTTTGTCGGTGCTGTGCTAGCTGTAAATAGCAGGTTTGATGCGCTGCAGGACTTGATTCTGCAGAACCTATCATCGCGTCCTGACGAACAGGCCGGCGAATGAACAACCCAAAAGGGTCAAAAAAAGAGGGCTCAATACCCTCCTTTTCTTCTGCCGTTACCGTGCAGTCAGATGTTTAACTAACTGTGACAGATTACGAAATGATCGAACTAAGAGAAATATTCCTTCCGACTCAGCGTAGTCGAGAAATTGCATTGCGTAACCGAGACTGCAATTTTGCGTACTATACAACCGCTAGTACTGCGCTAAAGATAATCAAAAACAAGGAAATCTGGCTAAGAAAAGCTTTGGTAGTAAATGATTATTCGGAAATTAAATATGGATTTGATTTGCTCTTTGAAGCTCTGGATTCACCAGGTGGCTTAGAGTTCAAGAATTCTTTGGAATCCCTTGCTCCAAACCTGTTTGAATCTACTAAGAAAAAATTCGAGGATTGGTATCCATTGGTGGGTATTAGTACTTTCATCTGCTGTCTTTCCGAACACGGCTCGTCTGAAGATGACAATGGTCGCTTGTCAATGTGGCGAGCTTACGGAGACATAGCGCTTGTAGTCAATAAAGAGCGGTTTATGTCGACATCAATGAATATAGGGGTTTACTCCTTACTTGTAAATTATTGGACAAAATCTGAATGTGAAGATGAACTGTCGAAAGTTGCCGATCAAATTACTAAAAATTCTAAATTTTTGAAAAGCAAAGGAGAAAATTTTATTGAACTAGGACTTTATAACTTATTTTTACACTTTACAATCGGAACCAAGCACCCTGGATTCACTGAAGAGCAAGAACTGCGAGTATATTCAGACCCGTCCTATGGTGCTATTAGTAAAAAAATTGTGCGAGACATTGTTGACATTGACGGAGTTCTGCAGGAGGTGCTGAAACTGCCTCTGATTGACGATCCCCAAAATGGGTTTATCAAACTTGATATCCCTAATTTACTGTACAAATTAATTGTTGGACCAACCCAATATCCAGTCACAGTACATAACGCCTTTACAAGTATGTTAATTGACTCGGGTTGTGATGAAGAAAGTTTGAGCAATATTATTAGTTTGAGCAATATCCCTGTCAGGTCCATTTCTTAACAATCGCAAAACGCCCTACGACAATTCTAGTCAACGTTTTCACTAAAACGTGATGAACTCCCAGCAACTGAATGAGCCGAACAGCCGGACAGTTCCATCATCGAATTCGTGTGGTGGCGGGTTGGATTGGCTGCATTCGCTGGTAACTGGCATTTCGCTCAACCCCTCGCGGTCTTTTGACCAACCATATCCAGCTCCGACTACCCTGCCTTCCTGGATATCCAGGCAACCGATGCCACAGCCGTGGTAACAACTTTCGTCGAAATCGGTTTGAGAAAGTCTGATGACGTTCATTTTGATTCTCCAAACTGACAATGATCAATTGGAGACACCATCCCCAAACGAGGATCCGTGTCCCCGTATGGGTAGTTTGGTCCAGCCTGGTGCCAGGCACTGGCCCAGACCCGTAGAAAGTGAACCGGGGATGCGTACATCCCCGATCCTTGTGTGGCGAATACAGCCTGACGGCTGCACCGCTGTAAACGACTGCGGTTCGTAAAAGCCTGTTGCATTTCTGCAGCTGACCTTTCCATTCACGGTCGCTATAAATAACGACACTAGTGATCAAGTGAGGAAGTGCCGAACGATATGCGGTCACAATAGTCTGAAACTATGTGACGCAATAACCCTGATTCAGGCAGCAGTTCGATAATTTCGTCTGCGAGCCGCCGGAATCGCGCACGTCCGTCAAGTCGATCCATGTCACACACAGATCCGATCCCGCCCAGCAGGGTTTCCAGGACCGGGCTTCGTGTGGGCAGTCCCAGTTGTTCATACCACTCCGGCTCTGATCGGATAATTGAATCCGGATCATGACCTTCCGGCAAGTACATCAGTGATGCCATTTTGCCGTCTGACATTTCAGTCAGCGCTGTCATTGACGTTTTCCTAGCCGCTGTGCGGCCAGCGTCATCGCCGTCGAAACTGAAGATGACTTCGTCCGCCATCGCGAACAAGCGTCTGACATGCTCGCCAGTTACCGCGGTGCCGCAACTTGCGACTGCGTTAGTGATGCCGCGTGCATGAAGTGACAATACATCCGTGAACCCCTCTACAACGAGTGCTTGTCCAGTATTGATGATTGACTCATCGGCCTGAACGATTCCGAACAGCTCATGGCTCTTCCGGAACAATTCGGTGGTCGGCGAATTCATGTACTTCGGCTGCTGGTCACCAATGGCACGCCCGCCGAATCCTAGCACGTTAGCTCGTTGATCCATGATCGGGAACATCAGGCGATTGCGAAAACGGTCATAGAAATGCCCGTCGTCTTTTTCCTTACGGACAATCAGACCGATGTCCTCAAGCTGACGTCGCTGGGTGGCGGTTTTGCCGAACTTCTTCAACACTGCGTCCCAGCTGTTCGGTGCGTAGCCCAGACGGAAATGTTCTGCCGTCTCGCGGTCGATTCCCCGCTTCTTCAGATACGCGGAAGCTTCCGGGTCGGCTTGACTGCCAAGCAATCGTTCCTGGTAGAAGGTGCTAACGCGTTCAATCAGATCGTAGGCACTTTTACCGTTATCGGCAGACCGTCGCTGACGGTTGCCGTTGGTTTTATCAGGTAGTTCAAGGCCTACTGACGAGGCCAGCTCGTCAACGGCATCTCGGAACGATTTGCCATCATGCTTCATCAGAAACTGGATGGCGTTGCCGCCCTCGTTACATCCGAAGCAGTGATAAAACTGCTTTTCAGGATTAACGGTAAACGAGGGTGTTTTCTCGTTATGAAATGGGCAGAGTCCTTTGAACTCTTTGCCTGACTGCTTCAACTCCACATATCGGCCGATTACTTCGGCAATATTGATTCGCTGATTCAGGTCATTAATGAATTCTTCTGGAATCATTGGTTATTCTCCTGTAAGTTTTCGGAGAACACCACTCCCACCAGGGAATTGGTTCCCCGGTCAGGGTGGGGCGGGACTCATGTCCCGCTTTCTTGGCGCCGATCGCTCGACACCCCGCCTTCTTCAGGCGGTGGCCTGGGCTTGCGCCCGCCCGCAATCTCAAGGCGTCATGCGGGTCTGCTTAATGCGTTCGCCATTGTCAGACAGCACACTTGACACTGTCAACTTTTTTCCCTGCTCCCCTCATCGCAGGGGTTTAAAGGGATTAATCAGTTTGATAGCAGATTGGTGGTCAGCATGGCGGTCGCCACCGATGCGAGTCCTGTACCGAATGGTTTTTCCGGACGACGGAAATAAACTGCGAGCATTAGGAGCGCAGCACCGACTACGAGGACCGGCAGGGCCTGCCAGCCCAGCCAGGCACCAAGCGCCGCCAGGAGTTTTGCATCACCAAGACCAATGCCCGTTCGGCGGATAATAAGCAGCTGTGCAATCTGCAAAATTCGGATGGAAGTGTAACCGGCAATTAATCCTATCAATGCGCTGTTGAAACTTGCGAGGGTGTCATGCAGGTTGATCAGCAGGCCTGCGACAGCGAGCGGAAAGGTCAGGCAGTCCGGAAGCCAGTTGCGTCTGTGATCCAGGATTGCCAGGATGGCTGCAGTGACAGCAAAAAATGCAAATATTACAATTTTTTCGGAAATTAGCACTTTTTTGTACTCTCTAGACTGTCCGGTCTCGAAGAATCGCTCTCAGGCGCATCTGGAGCAGCCTGAGAGCGTTTTTGGGTCGGCAGGATGTTTACCCCTACGAAGTGCTGATCGTTCAGCCACGGGGCTGTATCGGGGCGATATTTTCACTGGGCATGCTAAAAGTTCGGATTTTTACCAGAATCCAGCTGACTGGCAGCCCGTCGCTTTCAGCATTTTGTCACACCGTGGTCACAATACCCATCGCAGTTGCCGTTGGAGTCCAGGCAGATGTTCGAATACGAGCTGAGTGTGCGGCTTTCGCAGTTGAGTGTTGTCAGGTTGCGGACGTAATACGTATGGCTGCGGGTCGTGTATCTCCAGGTGCCGCAGCCGAAGCAGCCGCTGGGTTGGGAGAATACGGTTCCAGACGGTAACGACGCGCGGACCGTAGCTTCGGTAGGCACGCACTGTGTTGGTGGCGGTGGAGAGGTATTCTGCAAAGCAGAAATATCAGATTCGTTGGAGGCAATGCGGTTTCTGTTGGCGGTAACTCCAGACGTATTGGAGGTGATCCTGTTTCTGTTGGAGGTGATGCTCCCTTCGTTTGATGCGATCCTCCCCTCATTGGAGGTGATCCTCCCTTCGTTTGTGGTGATGCGGTTCCTGTTGGAGGTGATCCTCCCTTCGTTTGTGGTGATGCGGTTCCTGTTGGAGGTGATCCTCGAGGCATTGGAGTTGATGCTGCTTTCGTTGGTTGCGATCGACGTCTGGTTGGATCGGATGGTTCGGCGGTTGTCTGCCACCTCCCGGGATTGATCCAGGCGGTCGAAGCCGGCCCCGCGCACTCCGTCCGCCGGGTCGACCGTGAGTGCTGTGGTGGCGCTCAGTTCAGCGGCGGTTACAACGGTTGCAGTGAGCGAACCGGTGGCGGTATTCACGACGACATCGCCGGGACCTGTGATTTCAAGGTTGCTGCCTGAAGGACCGACCATGACGCCGTTGTCAAACGTGATGCCGGCCTGCATCTCGTTGCTGCCGTCAGTGCGCAGGAAAGGGGCATTGACGGTGGCGCCCACGCGCGCCTGAAGACGCGCCAGATCGTCGATCGCCGCCTGGTCAAATGCTGGATCGGTCAGATCGAAAATCAGGCCAGTGGGGTCGGTGCGGGCAAACGTGAGCTCGAAAAAATCATTGACGCCGGCTCCGGTTTCTTCGCTGGCCGTGCGGTGGGCGATGGCGGCGAGATCCGGCCTGGAGTCCGGAATTCCGTCGTCATTGGCATCCTCCCCGCTGCGAATGACGCCAAAGTCGATATCACCAGCAGCGCCATCGGGTGTGAGTGCAACCCGGATCACCAGGTCGTTCAGACTGATGGGGGTGTCGGCCGGTCCGTATGCAAACGGGATGCTAGAGGCAGGGGAAAGACTGCACGACAGAAAACGCGGGCCGGCCGGGTCCATGCAGTCCTGCAGCTCGGCAATGCCGTAATCGCCGTCGGTGGCGGGCGGCGCCTCACTCAGCCACTCGGCTGCCGCCCGCGAGTAGGCTGCAATCACGCGGCCGCTCTGACGGGCGGTTTCATTGGTCAGCTGGGCGTTGCGGTGAAGCGCCCAGGTGATGAGGATCGCAATGGCGACGCCGATCACGATCAGGGTTTCGGCGATGGTGATGACGCCGCTTTCACCATGCCGGTTTTTCTGACGGGTTCGCATGGCTAGGCCGTAAACGTCCAGGTGATGTCCACTTCGTCCGCGGCGCCGCAGAGCCCGGCGATGTTGGCGGCGGAGCTTTCATCTTGGTCAGGGGTGCTGTCGTCATCTTCAGCTGCCAGGTCGACGACCGTGGTGCCGATCTGGATCTGGTGAGCAAGCGACAGTGTCGCAGTTGCAATGGTGGTGCAGCCGCGCGTTGGCACTTCTGCAAACTGCACCGTGAACTGGCGCGTGTTGCCGCCCACCACGTCGACCGTCACCGCGCCGCCCCAGGGATGAACCGCGCTGTCGCCCGAGCGGAAGTGGTGAGGGAATCCTGCCAGGCTGGTGGCGAGCGCAGTGTTCAGACCGGTGAAGTCAGCGCGGGCGCCGAAGGTCGAGCGGACCGCGGTGGCCAGCTGTGCCAGACCGTTCTGGGCGGCGTTCGAATCGCGGGCGGAGGTCAGAGCCGGGATGCCGGCGAAGACGACTGCGAGGATGGCGGATCCAACGCCCAGGGCAATCAGGGTTTCGGCAACCGTGATGGCGCCTTTCTCCCGGTCCTGGCGTCTGGTTCGACGGACGAAGTCGAGGATTTTTCTAAAGATTTCCATGGTAGTTTCTCCTTGATTTAAAGAATGGAACTCTGCACACTGAAAGCAACGCTGGCGATGCCGATGTAAACCCAGACGGCTCCTGCGCCGATGAACAGCAGCATGAGCGTTGCCAGCGTGCGGGTGGAGGCTTCAAGCCTTCTGAGCGCGCGGGCAATATCCGAGGCGGCAATCCGCTGGATGTTGTCATCGAATGCGCCAGCCTTCTGATACACGCGCAGATCATCAATGGTTTCCAGTGAAAACAGCCCCGTGTCAAGCGCCGTTTCAACCGGTTCGCCCCGGTACAGGCCGGCACGCATCGTTCGGATGTGTGAGGCCAGATACGGTGGCAGGCTGGCTTCGAGACGGCCCAGCGCATTGGCCCGGGTGATGCCGGTTGACATCAGCGCGATCCAGGCGTTGAGCACTTCCGGTCCAGTGAACTGGCGGTACAGTGCAAACGGTGGATACCAGTCCAGGCGGCTGCGGACGCGGCCGCACCAGCGCGGTGCCGCGAAAATGGATGCGCTCAGAATGATGATCGCAGTGGCAGCCAGCGGCAGCCCCCAGACCGCCACGAACCTGGACATGGCGAGCACGCTGTTGGAAACCGGTGGCCAGCTGGTGGGGTCAAGCACTTCGGTCATGACATCGAGCGCCATGCCTGGCAGCAGCGCCAGTGCGGCGCTGCCGACCATCAGCAGAATCAACGGGTAAATCAGCCCGGATACCAGTGTTGACCGGAGTTTCTGGCGCACTTCGGCGATGTGGGAGGCCTGTGCCATCCCGTCCGCGATCCGGCCTTCCTGCGTCATTTCGATGATCAGGAGTTCTTCGGGCGGCACCCATTCGCGGGCGGCGGATGCGAAACTGCGATGGCGGAGGGCGGATTCCAGGTGAGCGATGAACCGCTTGACAACCGAATCGGTGGTCTGGCTGGAGCTCAGGAAATCCACGGCTTCGCGTATCGGAATTTCCGACCGACACAGTGCGCTCAACCGCCCCCAGAGACGCGAACGCGCGCCGGGAGCCAGACGGAAACGGAAGCGGTTGGTAGCAATGGCGAGGGGCTCAAGCATGGGCAGCGAGCTCTGCGTGTCCATTGGCGGTGGTGTGCCGGCTCTGGAATACCGGCGGTGTATCCAGCTGCCCGATGCGCCATTCCACGTCATCCGGTGCCGCGCGGCCGGCTTCGATCAGACGGATGCCATGCTCGATGACGGGCTGGCCACCGGTTTCCAGCCAGTATCGACGGGCGGCGGCATGGTCCCCCTGCGCCAGGAATCGCAGCGTGTCATCGTCTGGAATGACGATTTCCGGGATGAGGGTGCGGCCGGCAATGCCTGACTGTCCGCAGGCTTCGCACCCAGGGCCGCGGAACGACACCCCGTCCGTGCCCAGTCCGCGCAGGCTCAGAGCCGCCTTAAGGCGTTCCACACATTCCCTGCGGCGGGATGGACGCGCAGACAGGCGTGATTCTTCGGACATTGGAATCCTGCAGGATTCGCAGAGCACGGGTACCAGCGTCTGATAGATCATGCCCTTCAGGACGTCTGGCGTGCACAGCAGCGCGGGATCGATTCCGATGGCGACCAGGCGGCCGACAACGCCCAGGGCGCTGTTCGTATGCAGCGTTGTATAGACCCGGTGTCCCGACTGTGCGAACTTGATGACAAGCTGGGCGGCGGGCCGATCCCGGATCTCCCCGACCATCAGGGTGTCGGGATCGCAGCGCAGGGCCCCACGGATTGCAAACAGAAACTCGTCACCAGCGGACTGATTCTGCCAGTTCGAGTGGCGGATGACGGGAACCTGGGTGGCGTTCGGTATGATCCGCTCCGGAGGATCTTCGACGGTGATGATGCGCAGCTGCTGCTCGTGCACCTCGAGTTCTTCATGCAGCATCCCGATGAGCGACGTGCTCTTTCCGGATCCGACCCCGCCGGCCATCACCACGAGTCCGGATGGACGGTGCACCAGTTTCCGGATTTCGGACAGCTGCAGTTCGGAGTATCCGAGCTGCTGCAGTGGCAGGCTGTCACCGAGTGCGGGCAGCACCCGCAATACCATGTCATAGCCATCCGGTGATGCGGGGATGGTGCCGACGCGGACGCGTACCCGTGCGCCCGAGTTCAGCGATGTGTCTATGACCGCATCCTGCGGTGCGCGCGGATTCCAGGTGACTGCCTGGTCCTGCGCCATGAAGTCGTAGATGAAACGGCAGGTGTTGTCAGCCTCATCGTCGCCCCATTCGGAGCGGTACACGATCTGTCCGTTGATTCTGAAGCTCACGCGCGCAGAGCGGCGTCTGCGGACGATGTGGATGTCGGATGCGCCGCTCGACACTGCGGCCGACAGCAGCGCCATGACGATGTCTCGGTATCGCTCAAAATCGATGTCACTGCTGCGGAGTGAACTGGCGGGACGATCGACAGTGCTATAAATCTGGTCGAGTTCTTCCGGCGACACCTCCTGCTGGCCGACGACCGTAATTCCCTCGCGCTTCAAACTCTCGCGCAGCTCCGCTTTCAGTCGGGCTGGAAAATCCAGAGGAGTGTAAGCGATCACTGCCGTTTTCGGTGGGTTGGAGTCTGCCACCGCTGCGAAAAAACGCAGGTGCTCGGGCGGTAGTGGCACCCTAGCGGCGGGGCCGCCGGTCAGCACCAGTTCGTATTTAGGCAGCCCGGTCATTCTGAATCGACAGGTGGTTTCGTCAGCGATCCACCTGATCCGGACAGGCTGACCGGGAATTCAGCGCCGGTGATTGAGAGATACAGAGTGCGCGGGTCGATCCTGACGACAGTGGCCAGGCGCAGCTGATCGCCAAGGCGCAGCCGGTACTCGCGACCTTCCAGGCGCGCATGCGCAGTGCGCGAATCACCTGAGCCGACGATGGCATAAACTTCGAGATTCCGATCAAACCAGTTGACCCTTTCCATGATCTGATTCCATGCGTCGGTCTCTGATTCGGTGGCGATCTGTTCGGTGTGCGGGGGCGCCGGCTCGGTGTGCTGCTGGCGCATTTCCTGCGCCTTAAGCAGCAGCGTTTCGTAATCCAGGATGTGCTGCATGAGCTCCTGCTGGGTCTGCAGGCAGTCCAGCAGTGCCACTGTGCTATGGGCGGACTTCAGGCAGGCATCCGGCACGGTAAGGGCGCTTTCAGCCTGCGCTGGCGATGTCCATGAAGAAAAGACGGCCAGAAACACTGCCGGCAGGAGGTTTCCGATGCTAGTTCGTCGGCAGTTCATAAAAATCACCTTCAAAGCGCCACAGCGGGCGGGTTTCGAGTTTGACCGATATCGATCGGATGTGCACGGGACTGGTGCTGAAGAAACGGGCAGCCGCCTCAGCCGCCGCAAAGCCTGGCGCAGTGCCGGTCAGGGCCGACTGTTTCACCGAATACTCGGAACCAAGATTGAGCGGTGCGGCCAGCGTCCATTTGCCAGGCAGGCTGGCCAGCGCATCGAGCAGAGCGTAGCGATCAATGGCTGAAGACAGTGCCTGATCAATGTCCAGGCTGTCGCTGTCGGGCGCCTCAAACTGGAATTCTTCAGTGACCACGCCGGTTTTCTCGTCAAGACTGAACTGGCGGTCGCCGAGGTGGGCTGCGAGCGCCGAATAGCTTCCATGGGCGCGGTGCCACTTCGCCGTCACACTGCCCTGTTTCCATTCGGCCGACAGGTTGCGCCAGCCCGCCGCGCGGTGCGGACGGGCGGAGATCTTTTCTGCAAGGGCTGTCACAAGCTGGGCGGCGTTCTGGGACAGAGTCTGTGCCAACATCGTTTGCTCATGCTCGAGCAGCCTCTGTCTGCGCTCTGCGGCAGTGTCTTCAACCGCTGTCTGGCTGCCAGGCGAAAGCGCGTACCAGTGCCAGGTGCCGTAACCCACTGCCGCGACAATCGCAAGTGCAGTGAGCGGCATCCATGGTTTTGCGGTGCGCGGCGGGCGTATGCTGCGGACGGTCCAGGCGTCCTGCGGCTCGGTGCCGGATGTCAGGTCGGAAAATTCAAGCGGGAGCGGATCCGGCAGTTCAAACCTGCCGTGTTTGTCGTAATACGAAATCCTGGTGCTGGCAAGATCAGCTTTCAGCTCTGCGACCCGCGCGGAGATGCGGTCGTAGTCGCCGACAATGTCTCCTGCGGGAAAGACGACGCCGTCCTCGACGACACACAGCCAGAATTCATTGTCGGCAACCTTTTCGATCAGCACGGCTGACTGCTGCGCGGACGCGAGCCATGCAGCGGCGGACACATGCCCCGCCGCGTCTGAATCGGTGCTGACCGCAATCTGGGTGGACAAGGGAAGCTCGATTTCCGCACAGCAGGTCGGCTGCGGCCTGAGCTTCAGCAGTTCGCGCGTCCTGCGGCTTTCACCGCGGGCGGCGGTGATCCTGCCTGGCGGCAGCCACGAAAGTCCAAGTGCCAGTGTCTGGCTGTTCAGCTGACGGACCGTCATGTGCCCAGAAAACGGCGTGATGGAAAAGCCGCCGGGGGTGTGATGATTTTCGGTGTGATCAACAGCACCAGGCTCATCCTGTGGGTTGAGCGGCGGTTTTCTTTGGCCAGGATGGCGGATGAATCCCGGGTGGTTGCGCGGGTGGTGTCGAGGCCTGCGACGAACAGCGTCTCACCGGAGCGCAGGAGAACCGGCAGCAGGATCGAGCGAGATTCGAGGTCCGGCAGCTGGATGACGGGATCGGTGGGACCGGCATCCGCCGGAAAGCGCACGATTTGTTTGATGCGCGAGGTGCGAAGCGTGATGTTTAGCGCCAGGCGGTCAGTATCCGGAAGGATACGGGGCACTACATTCAATGCAATGCCGTCCTGCAGCTTGCCAGGCACAAGCCGCGTAGACGTGCGGGTGTCGTCTTCAACTATTTCCCGACGTTCGAGATAACTCGTTTCGTCACCGAAAAACACCGGTACCGGCTGGCCGTTGGTTGCACGCAGAACCGTGGAGGTCAGTTTTGAGACCTGGTCGCTGCCGGCGGCCAGGCGAAGCAGCAGGGCAATTTCAGCCTCGTCCGACGCCGGAATGCTGCCGCGGTTGTAACGCAGCCCCACCAGCTGGCCGCTGTCATCAGAGCCGAAGTCGATTCTGTAAGCTTTGTTTCCCACAGCTTCCTGAAACAGCCCTTCGAGATTGACGCCTTTGATCGCATCCGCCGATCGGGCGATCTCATACAGTTCAACGTGAATGACAACCTGGGTGGACAGCTCCCGATTCTTGTGCTGCACCCACTGATCGATACGATCCAGCACCGGGGGTACGTCGATCACCGTCAGCTCGCCGGTCTGGCTGTTGAGTGAGGCACGCCCGGCCGGGGAGAGCAGTGCGCCGACGGTTGCCTCAAGCTGTGACCAGAATTCCGCCGTGTCCAGCCTGATCTGGACCTGGTCGCTCGCGCTCAGGTCTGAACCGCCGCCGGTGGCGGTGGTGGCGCCGGACAGGCCGACCGTAGCCTGCCAGTTGGCAACCGCGATGGGGGCGTAAATCGTCCATGAGGCCAGGTCCGTCTGGAATATCTGGACGCGTTGGGACCGCATGCGCCACCAGGCGCCAATACTGGCAGTCAGAGAGTCCAGGGCGGCAGCGGCAGGGCCACTCCATTCAAAGCTGTCGAAAAATGCATCGGCCAGCTCCGGAGCCACCTCAATGGGGACACCGGTATGATCGGACAGAAGCTGCGCCAGAAGCGTCAGTTTGATGGGCTCGACGAAGGTGAGATCAAGATGCTTCTGCAGTGCGGGCGGTGGTGGTGATTCAGGAACAACCTGCACCGGCCGTCTTGAACCCAGCCAGGCCGAGTCTGTCTCCGATGTCAGTGGCGCTGGGCCGGAGAGCGGTGGATAATGCCGTGCGACAGCCGCTTCCGTCTGAGCGTCTATTCCGGCGGCGCGGTTCGTGATGTCAGCGATTTTCTGGCATGCAGTCAGCGCAGTTACAGCCAGAATCAACGCAGGGAGGATGAACTTCATGGCGCTGCGGACGCGGGCTGAATCAACAGCACGGCGTTCTGAGTAAAAACCGGCCGGCCATCGGTGCCGTCACCGCGGATTCTGGTATTTGTGCATGGATCCGTCATGTTCAAATGCGTTCATTCATCGCCCGGGCATCCCTAATGGCGCGGTTGAGAGCGGCCATGGATTCGGTTGATCCGCCGGGCCGGTCGGGATGGTGGCGCTTTGCCAGTGCGCGAAAGGCGGCTTCGGCCTCTGCAATTCCGGCTCCCGGCTGCAGGCCGAGAACGGCTCGCCAGCCAGTGGCTGGTGGCGGCAGTCTTTCAAAACCGCTGAAAGCCCGTTCCATCATCGCCGCACCACCATGGCGCTCCATCTGACGCAGTCCCTCGATGGCGATGGCGAGCGAGCGGATGTTGTCGATCAGCAGTTCGTAGGCGTCCTGGGCCATAACCAGCTGCCGGCCCTGGCGGGTGAAGTAGGCAGCGGCGCCAGGGTCTTTGATGTTTGTTCTGGCAGCATAGGGTCTGCCGTCGCGCCGCAGCGGCTGATTTGTCGAGATTACGATGTCGGCGCCCTCGATTCGCTCGATCTCGGTGTGCAGCCGATCCACCACGCGGTCCCAGTTCTGGGACTGCGCGCGGCCGCCCGCGAGCGACCATTTTCGGGCGGTCGCTGCAGTGCGCGGCCAGCCCTCGGGCCAGTACAGTGGATAGGACTCAGTCATGGTCAGCTTCCATTGCGGCGGCGGATGATTCGTCGCTGATGGCGTGGGAGCAGGCCGAGACTTCGGTGAATTTCTGACAGCCGGTCTGTGATGCGACAGCCAGGATCAGGAAGGTGTGGATGAACTTCATGGCACTGCGGACGCGGGCTGAATCAGCAGCACCGCGTTCCCATTGAAAAAACTCGCAGTGAGCGGGACTGGAGCGGTACGGTAGTGCTCCAGGGCTGACTCAACCGCCATTCGGAAGGTGCCATCATAGCTGGCCGGAAAATCAATTTCGTAGTCGTGCAGCGCGTCCCACTGCAGCGACCAGCCCGCTTGGCTGGCCCACTCATCCAGATTTGCGCGCAGCGTTTTGTCCGGATCGAGAAGCCAGGTCGAAGCCACTGCCGCGGACGAATGTGAGGCTTGCCGCGGTGCTGTTGCAGAGGCTGTGGACCTGGCTTCCCGTGGAGGAGTAGCAACAGGAGGTGAAGTTGGGTTGGGAGTATTAGCGGCGGCAACCTTGGGTTCGAACCAGACTTTACGATGCTCGTTATTTTCCTGCAGCCGCCAGGCTGGTCCTGCGACGGTAGTGAGCGCAGTACGTAGGTTCAGTGGGCCGAGATTTCGATGCACTGCAGGCAGCTCTAGCGTCATTGCTTCAGCAGATTCTTCGGTGTAGATAAACTGGTAACCGCTTCGCTCAAGCATGTACTCAATTGCATGACCGACAGTAACCACGTTATTTGGGAACCGGGTTTCTATGACAGCTGAGAGAAGATCTGCCTGGTGGGGTGGCGGAGTCTGTTTCTGAAATGAGTAGCGGTTGACCTGAATGTCAGCGCCGGCTGATGCAGGTGCTGATAGCGTGATCGCAAATATGGCGAGGATTAATTGCAGACAGTATTTCATGGTGGGGATTGTCGACAAGCACCGTTCGCACTGTCAACTTTTTTCCCTGCTCCCCTCATCGCAGGGGTTTTACTGGTTAGATTCGGCAACCGCTGCGTGGTGGGGCTGCGTTTTGTGCGTCATCAGTTTGCTAGAATAAAATGGGGGTAATCTGAAAAGACAGGCGGGACGCCCGGAACTAACACTAGTTGGGAGAGGAATAATGGTAAGTGAGGAATTTCTAATAGGTTCACTTTTGCTGTTGATTTACCTTGTTCCTATATTCATCGCAGAAAGGAAGAAACACCCTCATAAAGTCTTAATTGTTAGGACAATCATCGTCGGGGTGGGCGCGGCGGTGATCTTGCTTTTTACTGAATCTTTCGGTTGGTTCGGGAGGTTAATTGCGGCCGTTTGTTGGTTGGTCGCACTAATCTGGTGTTTCGTGGATCCACAGAAAACCGTAACCGTTTCAGAAGCTTCTGAGAGTGCTGAAACTGACGACGAATTAAATGCAGAGAACGATTGATGACGTGTAGATCAGCAGGTGATGGTCGACGCAGCGAGGCCGGCAAGCCTGTAATACTCCCAGGCTTGCCGAACTCGTTCATTAGATGCAGACGATTCATGCTGCTAGTTCAGTTGCGGATGAGATCAGGTAGTCGGAAGCGGACTGAGCTGCAGCTGATGCCTGGAAGATGGCGCGTGGCTTGTCTTCCATCAGTTTGACCCAGTCTGTCACGTACTCTTCATGACGCAGATCACCTTTGATGCCATATTCAGCGCACAGGAATGCGGATCCGATTTCTGCAATCAGTTCCTCAAAGGCGTAGCTCAAACTATTGAAGCATGAGCCTTCTGTAATTCCTGGCCTGTTCAATCTTGATGCGTGTCCGGTCCAGTGGCACAACTCGTGTAGCAGCGTGCTGTAGTAGTGCCCTGGTGACTCGAACTGTTGAGCGGGAGGCATCTGGATTACGTCCGCTTCTGCGTAGTAAGTCGCGATGTCTCCGCCATGGCGAATCTTTACGCCTAAAAGCTCAACCAACGCATCGACTGCCGGAAACGGCTCGCAGGGTGTTGGATCGGCGATGGCATTACCCATAACCTCATCCGGTAACCCCTCGCACTGTTCGACGTTGAACAACGTGAAAGATCTTGCGATCCTATATTTCTTCGTGTCGCCAGTGTCATCGGTTTCCTCGTCATCATCGGGTATTTTTTCGATGGTTCGATAGAAGACCGCAAGGGTCCCCTTTTCGCCCCGACGAACGTGACCGCCAGCTTTAACCGCCTGGCGGTATGTTAGCCATCGATCGCGGGTGTAGCCGCGCTCAATGGCGCTGGACCAGAGTATCGGGATGTTGATTCCCCGGTATCGCCGTTCATTAACGGCGTTTACTGGAAATACGTCGGCTTGTGGGCCGCCGGATCTCCATGGCTTGATCCATGGTATGCGATCGGATTCGAGCGCTTTGATGAATCGCTTGGTAATCTCCACATGGAGATCACGCTTTTTCTTTTGCTTTGTCATGGGGCCTCCTGTTAGTCGAAGACCCTTCCCTGTCGGGAAGAAACCCCGACAGGGTGATGCAGCCGCCAGGTGGCGGCTGCATTAATTTATTTAGCAATTCAACCCTGGTATAGTAGCCTGGGCGGATTGCGGGTAGTTTGATATCGGTGCATCAGTGACTTGGGTATCGCGGACAATGATCAAAGTAGGATCTTCACCTCGACAGGAAACCTTCAGCACCACATCTTTGGGTTGGTTGGCAATTTCAATTTCTGAATCACTAATATAGAAACCGAGTCCATTGATTAGAGTCTTTACCGCACCGACCGAATCAGATGCCCGACACTTTCCGACACAACCTCCGTTGAGTACATCGGTAATCTTGTACTTGTTCATAGATACCTCCTGTTGGTCGGAGGCACCGCCCTGACGGGATGATGCCCCGACAGGGTGATGCAGCCGCCAGGTGGCGGCTGCATGATGATGTTTACCAGGGCTTCTACTGTGGAAGAACCCAGACCTGGTCTGGTCCATCCCAAGTTGCGCCAGCTTCTTTGAGGGCGGCCTTCTTTGCTTCGAAGTCCGGATCGTCTTTTGACAATTTCACCTCAGTGGCATCTCCCCACCAACCCTCAAAATTTGAGGTTTTGGCAGAAGTTGCAGAGTCTGCAGGAAGTCGCCAGTTTTTATTCTGGTTATCCCACTTGTACCCCTTTCGCTTCAGCTCATCCTTCTTTCTTTCGAAATCAGGGTCTGATTTGTCGAGGGTCACGACTTGCGGGAGTTTTTCCTGCGAAACATCAGTGCCCTCAGGCAGTCGCCAGTCACTATTCTGACGATTCCACTTGTATCCCTTGGCTTTCAGCTCCGTTTTTTTCTGTTCGAAATCAGGGTCTGACTTGTCAAGTTTTACAACTTTCGGAAGTGTGTCCTCCGAGACGATAGTGATGACATCGACACGACCGTTCGGCCAGACATCGAGTGTGATCCTAGTTGGTTTCATGATTAACTCCAATCAATAAAACGTGACGCGGAGAACACCACTCCCGCCAGGGAATTCGTTCCCCGGTCAGGGTGGGGCGGGACTCCTGTCCCGCTTTCTTGGTGCCGATCGCTCGACACCCCGCCTTCTTCAGGCGGTGGCCTGGGCTTGCGCCCGCCCGCAATCTCAAGGCGTCATGCGGGTCTGCTTAATGCGTTCGCCATTGTCAGACAGCGCACTTGACACTGTCAACTTTTTTCCCTGCTCCCCTCATCGCAGGGGTTTTGGCAAAGAAAAAGCGCCTTGGAAAGGCGCTTTTCAATTAACCTACGATTCAACCGTAGCGTGCAGCATTTTTTGAGTTGCCCAATAACGAATGAAGTTTTTGGTGAACTCGAAGCCTGCCTTGGGCTGAGCTTCGATATGCTCGGCTCTGAAGACACTGTAAAGGCGTTCAGCCGCTTGTTGGTCCACACCAGCCCAGAGTAAGATTGCCAGTGCAAGTTGCGATGGTCCGCTCCCTGCATAGCCCCATTCTGGACCCGTGGGAGATTTGTTCATGATCTTTAAACTTCTCTTCCAGACCTTCTTGAAACCTTTCGCATTGACTTTGGCGTAGCCATGTCGGTCTCGGTAACCGATAACCTTCACCGGTTGTACGGAGTAGTATCTTTCGGCCTCGGTGGCGTTTTTGAGAATCTCATGTAAATTCTCGTTCTCTGGCCACTCGTCCAGAACCCCTTCAGGTAATAATTCATTGAGCAGCAAAGAAACATGGAAGTCGGACTTACTGGCTTCTTTGACTCTCTCAAAGCATTCGGTTTCTGGGTCGATTAGACCGGAATTTCTGCCAACTTCATTGATAGCCTGATCAGCAGTCTGTACGTTGACAGCGTACCACACGTACTCACCCGTCGTAGAGTTGATCACAGCGTATGTATAACGCTGATCTTTTTCAGTCACTATCGTCAGATGATTCGATGGAACTGATATCTTTTTTGTTTTCATTAGTAGTTCTCCTTAATCGTCGGAGAACACCACTCCCACCAGGGAATTGGTTCCCCGGTCAGGGTGGGGCGGGACTCCTGTCCCGCTTTCTTGGTGCCGATCGCTCGACACCCCGCCTTCTTCAGGCGGTGGCCTGGGTTTACACCCGCCCGCAATCTCAAGGCGTCATGCGGGTCTGCTTAATGCGTTCGCCATTGTCAGACAGCGCACTTGACAGTGTCAACTTTTTTCCCTGCAGAAGTTACTGCAGGGGTTGCGAGGATCAGGTGGTGGTCTGGATGGGGGAGAGTGCGTGGTCGATTGCCTGGCTGGTGCGGATGAATTGCTGCAGTCGATTGTCCTCATACGCTACAGCAGACAGCATGTAGTTCAGTTTGACGCGCACGCGTTCAGGTTCGAGATAAATGTTCCGTACTTCATCGTCTGCGTCGACCAGGTAGAACGTAAGATCCGTCAGGCGGCTGTTGCGCCAGCGCCAGCGGATGGGCTGGGCTAAGTCCGCAGTGGCGGTGAGAGTCAGGTCTGAATCGGGTTGAGCGCATTCAAAGGAGTTGCAGAGATCACTGCAGCACTTGAGCAGTGCGCTCTTCAGTGAAGCCAGCAATTCCGAACGCGCCTGCATGTTATGAACTGAAAATTCCTGCGGAATGAATTCCAGGTCGGGGTGCAGCTCGGCAGACACGTCAATCCTGTACGGAGTTGGTGGTTGGTTCAGCTGGCGGTGTTGACTGGTCGTCGGATGTTTCAGCTGCTGCAGTCTCTTTCGCGTTGATGACAGCGGCCTGGGTGAAAACCGGTGATGTGAAGGCTTTGCGAACGGTCTGGGTCAGTGAGCGGACCATTGCATTGTGTTCATGTCGGCCGTGCACGCCGAGTTTGTAGAGGCTGAGACAGCGGATTATCTGTTCGTCGTACTCAATCAGCAACTGTGCGCCTCGATGGGCCTGGCGTGTGTGCAGCGTTACTACGATGACGGTTGGGTTCTTTGACACGCTATCTTCTTTTGTGCGCAGATGATTGCGAGCGAAAGCGTTGTCGATCTGCTGTTTGATTTGCTGAATCCTCTCCTGGGCGTCGAGCAGGGCGTCTTCAATACGGTCAGTGTGCTCGCGGTCGGTGATTCGATCCAGTGCGCGGGCAAACCCCTTAAGACCTACGACTGCGTGCTGGGTTGAGGTGCCAGGGCGGCCACGGTACAACTCAAAGGCATGTATTGAGTGCAGTGTGATTTCAACGGCTCCGTGCTTGATTTTCCCGGGAGCTCTTGGGGTTGAAGTCTGGTCTTTGCTGGATGTTTGGGCCGGCTCGTCATCTGACAACGAACCAGTGTCCGTATTCTGCTTATCTGTCATGGCGCACTATATTGATTTGTGAACCTCGCACTGTCAACTTTTTTCCCTGCAAAAGTTGCCGCAGGGGATTGGTGGGCAGCGAAGACGAAATGCGTGAATTGTGAAAATAACTGACTACTAAAATCCTACGCTTTTTTGCCAAGAATCAGTGCAGCCCACTCACTGCTGTCCAGCGCATTTTCATCAGTCGAGAACTTCAAAATGGCATCCCGACAAAGATCCTGTGCTTCAACCATATCTCTTTGAAGATCGCGACCTGCTTTTGCTTTAGGTTTCCCTCCATGTATCACTCTGGATGCGTAATCGTAGACTTGCTTGAGTGTTTCAAAATATTTCAAACGGTCGTCGAAGGTCTCGCCCAGCAGCCAGGCACCTCGATTGGCGAGTTGGAACTTCTTTTCGCTCGTTCCTAAAGTGTCATTCAGTAAAATTGTTTCCAATGCAATTCGGAGTTCGATCAGCTGTTCGTATTGTGTACGTACGCGTTTTGTGCGCAGCCACCTCGCGATTGGCAAGTCTAAATCGCTACGTCTGGTCAACTTATCATGCAAGTCCAGACACGTACGCACATCCTCTTCAGTCACCCGCACAACAGATTCTGAACGAACCTCTTGGCGTTGGCTCCAGAACCCAGGATTTAGGAAGAAAGCCTCTACATCGCCATAGTCATGCCATAGGATGAACCAGTCAACGTTGTTGTTTATTGTCAAGGATAAGGCTCGACAGAAACTCGGGAATGTAACGGTCGACAAATTTTGATTCACGGGACAAGGGGGGTCAAGTGGGGCGGGTGGAAATGTAGGTTTACCCTGTATGAGTTCTGGATCATATAGCCCTGCTTCAGTTTTGCATTCAACGGACAGGATGGCACGACTCAAAAACTGCTCACGCCTGTGATCATGAGGTTGGAGCCTTAGTGATCTAGGTAAAAAATTGCCATTATTTGGCAGCGTATCGAGAAGCATGCCGGGCACAGGTTGCAGCTTCCCTTCAGTTGACACACCCTTGAGCAGTACGCATAGGAAGACGCGGAGTCTCTTACCCTCTATCCAATCCCCAAGTAGTTGTGTTACCCGTTCCGCACCGATACGTGTTGCGGCAAGAACTAAAATCTTGGCGTACTCCTTACAAGATGGATGTCGCGGAGAAGCCAATGAACCGGTTAGTGTGTAAAGTCCATTGCCCACAAAACCTGTGGGCGACATGTAAGTGCCAAGCAAGGGTCCAAGTTTCTGCGTGATGGCATCCAGTTCCCGTTGTCGTACAACAATCTTATCAGTCGAATTCAAGTGAATTGTTTTTAATCTGTCGTAGAGTTCGCGTACGTGAGAGGAATTTAAGCGGTTTTTGTAGAAATCAATGAAATGGGAATGAACGATAGCGTCATTGATGGGACCTATTAGCGAGTCAGTAGCCATTGGAAAAATCCGGTGAGATGTAAGTATTAAGAGATGGGAATCAGGTTTGTAGCAATTATAAATTCCGCACTCCCCTGGTATCGATTAGGACATAGTCATAGCCCTCGATCAGCTCTAGTGTGTGATAAACCTGAAGCCGGACATCAGACAGGCGTATAAGAAGGTTTTCGAGTTCACCGGTGGGGTCGTCGGAAAATTAATCTGGAGGATCTTCCTGCAGTTGCGCCGCATGAATTTCGCCAAGCGACAGATCGCTGTGTTCGATGTGATCGCAGATCTCCAGATATTCGGTAATGCCTGGCAGGTGGCTGGCAGAACAGACCATGCTGATCAGTTCGCGGATATGCCGGAGTTTGTCAGGAGTTGGTTTCCGAATGCGTCCGCGGGGATGGTCAATTGCCGTAATCTTGCGCCATGCAGCGAATTCGTGTGTTGTGCAGCCGGTGAGATGCTTCATCAGATCGTAAGTCGCTCCACTGGCCACGAGTCGCAGATGCTGTCTAAATTCGCTTGCGTGACGGGTACAGTACTTCTGAATTCGCTTCACCTGCTGGCGATCGATCTTCAACCGTGCTGATACAGCTGAAGCCGCAGTTTCAGAAAAAACAGGAGAAACAGGAGCAAGGAGCACCTGTTCGATTATTGCACTGTTGGCGCTGGCTGCAGCCAGCTCTTCCAGTCGGTTTGGGGTCAACGCGCAGACGCGGTAGTATTCGCACAGGTCGGCTGTCAGTTCTTCATCTGGCGAAGGGTGGTCAGGTGGCGGAGTTGAGTCGTCGGATACCTGGAAACATAGTGCGGTCCAGTCAATTGCAACCTCGACGTCGATGGCAGGTTTCAGGTGTGCGTTGCCGCACCAATACGCAGTTTCATCCAGAAGGTGGCGATCTGTTGTCAGCAGGCCTGCACCAGCGAGCGCTTGGGTGTCTCCGGAGCGATCACACCGTCTCAAGTACCGGCGGACGATTAGCGAGATTTCGACGGATGGATTCATTCGTATTTACTTTCGTACCGCCAGATATCAAATTCCTGTGCGATCTGCTCCAGCGCACGATAGTGCTTAATCATAAGATTGAAATTTTTCAGGGCATGATCCGACATGTGGGTTAGGAGGGGAGTCAGGTTCGAAAGATAACCTGGCATCGTCATGCCATGATCGCGTGCGAGCTGCTGCAGACAAATTTGCGGGTCGGGGTGCTCGAAGCAGGGTTGAATGTTCGAATTTATCGCACTTGCGACTTTTGCCAGGCGTTCGGGTTCATACAGGGTTGCAGTGGTCAAATCGCTCAGCTCGACCAGAAGCCACCATGCCTGGTCGCGATGTGCCTGGAATTCCTTTGTCAGATCGGGAATGTTTTCCGGGAGATGAAAAACCAGGAAACCGTATCCAAAGAAAAGCCTACTTTCCAAACATCCATGATTGCCAGTCTGGCCAGCGAAATTCTCGGCAGCTCGGAATATGTTTTTTCTTGCTGTAATGGACTTATTCTGGAATGAGCGGAGACGGCCCAATCGTCCTGGGCGGCTGGCACCAGGTTTAACTCCTGAAGGAGCCCCTTTTTCGGTAGTAAAATCGGAAGACGACGGCGCTGTAGTTTCTTCGACCGTGATGATCGGGCCATTGTTAGCCTGAACGCCTCTCAATGGAGCCTGGTACAGGTCTTCGAATTTCGGAGCCTGGTCATTGTCGAGCACATGTCGACGCAGTAGGAATTGCATTTTGTGGAAATTGATATCATGCAAGTGGTCACCCAGTGCGTCAGTGGTGTTGGAAATCAGTCCCGAGAAATCACCGGAACTGTCATAATCGGACAGGAATGAGAAAAATGTTTCATTGAATGCAGTGCTATCAAGGCCTGCGTCCTGCCAGATTGAGGCAGCGGCGAGATCGAGGCGGCGGATCTTCTCAATTGTGCGCTTGCCGACTCCGCGCTGGTACAGTTGGGGGAGACGGTCAGCGAGACGATCGACAGTGTATCGATTGAGGTTTAATTCGGATCGGCGTATTCTGATTCCTGCTGTGGTGGCCTGACGTTCAAAGTCCCTACTCGTCAGAGGAAGTTCACCGGAGCGGGCTTCAAACATCGAATGCAGGCGGCAGACCAGTGCGGACTTTTCGTACCAGTTCAGGTTGCCGCGCTGCTCGTTTTCAATGTAATGGCCGATCAACAGATCGTCTTCGGTTGTCCAGGGTCTGTATTCACAAACGATTTGAGCGAACTTGGAATCGCTGGTTTCTTCGTAGAGTTCTCGCAGGCACTTGAGGCGGGTGTTGCCGCCCTGCATCAGAACATATTTGCTGCTACCGGGTTCCTGAGTCACCACGAGCTGCTGAAGCAGACCGCGCGAACGGATGGATTCCTTGATCGATTCATGTTCTGGATTGGGATATATCCGCGGATTGCCTTTGTACTCTGCAATGTCGAATATCGAGACGATCATACTCCGGGCTGCGAGCTCAGGCAGTGGCTGAGGTGCTGTATCTTGACTGCTGACGCCTCGCAATCGGTCGCGAATGCTTTTTTTTGGTTCTTCCGCCATCTTCGAAAACCCTATTTTTGTCAGTTTGCTTTATTTACAGTGTCTTATGTGTTTTATTTACAGTCACTTCTAATTTTGGAACGCGCGCGTTCCAGTTGGAGCGATTCTTATTTGCATAAAGGTCTGCAGGGTCAATTCCCAGCAATGTGAGCAGTTCGAATTTCAATTCCTGCATGGTTTGAGCGGCACTAAGGCCTTGGCGGCGACGTGGCTCATGAACGTGAACAGGGATCTGACGAGTGGCGGCTTCGCGGTATACAACGCGGCTTGGCACTGAAGACTGCAGTAACGGGGTTCCGCAATCACTTAGTGCGTCCGAGATTTCCTGTGTAATGAATCTTGCGTCGTTTGTATTGTCAACTCTATACATCATTGCAACCAGCTTGCCTGGTGCGCACCCCAGCGCCGCATACGGCTGCAGACTCTCGAACAGCGCCAGAGTGCCTCGTATAAACTCCTGGGCGGCCAGCATTTCTGGTGGAAGAGGTGATATGCACAAATCAGCTGCCAGGACGGCATTTTCCACCAGTACACCACGCGCACCCCTGGTATCGATCAGTACATAGTCATAGCCCTCGATCCGCTGCAGTGCGTGATAAAGCCGAAGCCGGCCATCGGGCATGTGTAGCAGACGGTTTTCTAGTTCACCAGTGGGGTCGTCGGATGGAATGACGTCCAGGTTTGGAAGCTTCGTCTGGCGTGGAATTGGAGGGCTGTCGGATGAGAGCAGGCTGACCAGACCGGTTGTTTTACGATCGGGATCGGAGGCTAGTGGGAAAAAACTGGACAGCGACGGCTGCGGATCGGCATCGATCATCAACACCCGGGCTTTACCCTTGTCTGATAAAATAGCAGACAGGTTAGCGCATAGCGTCGTTTTTCCAACTCCGCCCTTGGTGGCGCAGCTGGTGATGATTTTCACAGACTGTTCTCATCGGTTGTTCTACCAAGACGCTAACCGGAAAAGTCCGGATTGAAGAGCTACAGTTCGGCAGCCCATGTGCGTCATTGTCAGATCAGGTTGTTTTATCGGTTTAACCTGTCTTGATCACTGAACCATGGGCCTTAGCCCGCATAGCTCAGTTGGCAGAGCAGTTGATTTGTAATCATCAGGTCGGGGGTTCGAATCCCTTTGCGGGCTCCAGAATTCAATTGTTGATGATTTGTATGACTTTTAATTGATTTTTATGAGGGCACCCAGACCCGACGTATGTCGGGTTCAATGATTGACGCATCATTTGACTTTGGTTCTACGGAATTTCAATCCTTTCTTTATGAGTTGCTACCTAATCTCACAACAGTTCAGAGGGTTGGAGAGACTCTTACATATGCATTCTCTTTCGATGAGATCATCGTAACGACGTTTACAGCTGATCTAAAGTAAACCTTGTTGATTTGGAAACTAGAGGAGGGGGATTCGGCCTGGTCAACGCTTGTGTCCAAAGTCTTTGCGATGATTATTGTCCTGGTTACTTTCTTGCCAATTCTAGGCGCTGACTACCTTACTAGAGATACTTCGAAGAGCCGAAACTAGAAAACGAATTTGATGTAAAATATCACTATCATTCTTATAATTATTAGTTGTTATTTCGGCTAGGAGGATATTTGGGGTGTTGGGCCAGTTGCACCGGCACAGGAGTCTACCTTTAATTCGGTAATCCGCTTAATTATTTTCCAATATTTTCTGTTTCAGAAAAGTTGTGATAAAATTTAGCGTTTATTTGGATTTGCTCCGGAGGGGTTCCCGAGCGGCCAAAGGGGACAGACTGTAAATCTGTTGGCTCAGCCTTCGGAGGTTCGAATCCTCCCCCCTCCACCGTATGATTTTGGATCGATAGACGGAGTTGAAACCCAGGTTTGCGCGGGCGTAGTTCAACGGCAGAACCTCAGCCTTCCAAGCTGATGATGTGGGTTCGATTCCCATCGCCCGCTCCAGTGGAAATTGTATATGGACCCTGAGAAGTCAAACGGAGCCATTAAACCGGGTGCCCACATAGCTCAGTCGGTAGAGCACTTCCTTGGTAAGGAAGAGGTCACCGGTTCAAATCCGGTTGTGGGCTCCAGTGTCGCAATCGGGTTACATTTTTATTCAGTCATTCTGGTCATATTAGATAACTAGCGAGGTCATAGGAAATTGGCTAAAGAAAAATTTGAACGTAGTAAGCCGCATGTAAACGTAGGCACCATTGGCCACGTTGATCACGGAAAGACCACCCTGACAGCCGCTATCACCAAGGTTTTGGCGGATCGCTACGGTGGGGAAGTCAAGGCGTTTGCAGATATTGACAACGCACCTGAAGAACGAGAGCGCGGAATCACAATTGCCACCGCGCACGTTGAGTATGAATCCGAAGCTCGACACTACGCGCATGTTGACTGCCCGGGACACGCTGACTATGTCAAGAACATGATCACTGGTGCCGCTCAGATGGATGGTGCGGTATTGGTTGTTTCTGCGGCTGACGGCCCGGAACCTCAAACTCGTGAGCACGTACTGCTGGCTCGCCAGGTCGGGGTGCCCTATATCGTGGTGTATTTGAACAAGGCCGATATGGTCGACGACGAAGATCTGCTTGAACTGGTGGACTTGGAGGTTCGGGACCTGTTGAACGAGTACGATTTTCCAGGCGATGACACTCCAATTATTATTGGTAGTGCACTGCAGGCGCTTGAAGGTGAAGATTCCGAACTCGGAATTCAGTCGATCATCAAGTTGGCCGAAGCACTTGATCAGTACATTCCAGAACCGGAACGCGCCATTGATGGTGACTTTCTCATGCCGATTGAAGATGTGTTTTCAATTTCCGGACGCGGTACTGTGGTTACGGGACGGGTCGAGCGCGGTATCGTCAATGTAGGCGATCCCGTTGAAATGGTTGGACTCAGAACGACAGCCAAGACTGTCGCGACGGGTGTTGAAATGTTTCGAAAGTTGCTTGATGAAGGCCGAGCTGGTGATAATGTTGGTGTTCTTTTGCGCGGCACCAAGAAAAATGAAGTCGAGCGAGGTCAGGTGCTCGCAAAGCCGGGTTCGATTGACCCGCATACCGATTTTGAGGCTGAAGTGTATGTACTGTCTCCAAAAGAAGGTGGGCGAAACAAGCACTTTACCGCAGGCTATCGGCCACAGTTTTATTTCCGTACCACTGACGTGACAGGGAGTGTTTCCCTGCCAGCTGACGTTGCGGTTGTAATGCCTGGTGATAATGTGCACATGACAGTCAGTCTGATTAAGCCCATTGCGATGGAAGAAGGACTCCGGTTCGCAATTCGTGAAGGTGGACGAACCATTGGTGCTGGTGTAGTATCCAAGATCATCAAGTAACACATTCCGGTAGGAAACAAGACAGTCAGCTTGAAGGCCAGTAGCTCAATTTGGCAGAGCAGCGGTCTCCAAAACCGCAGGTTGGGGGTTCAAGTCCCTCCTGGCCTGCCACTTTGATGCAGGCTATAGCCGACGATGGCAAACGCGATTGACAAGGTAAAAATTTTAGGCGCTATTTTCCTGGTAGTAGCGGGTGTTGCTGCATTTTATAGCCTGGAAAGTTCGCTTCAGCTGCTGCGTGTCGGGGCACTGGTACTCAGTATTTTGCTTGCTGCCGGTTTGGCATTGACCTCGGGACCAGGTCAACAGGCCTGGTCCTTCGCCAAGGGTGCCCGATCCGAGTTTCGGAAGATTGTTTGGCCCACCCGTAGGGATACGGTTCAGAACACTCTGATTGTAATTCTGATGGTTATTCTGATCGGTCTGTTTTTGTGGCTGCTTGATCAGATTTCGTTTTGGGTCATCTACGACCTTTTTCTGCAGATTGGAGAGTAACGGATGACAGACGAAGAAAAATTTGCTGGAGAGAATATCGAATCATTAGGAAGAAGTGCTTCTGGAAAATCTTCTGACAGTATGCGCTGGTATGTTCTGCATACGTATTCAGGACATGAAAAGCGCGTGAAAAACTCACTTGAGCATTACATTCGCACCAATCAAAGTGAAGATATGTTTGGCGATATTCTTGTGCCAACTGAAGAAATTGTTGAAATGCGAAGCGGGCAGAAGCGTACGACTGAACGTAATTTTTATCCGGGGTATGTTTTTATCGAAATGGATATGACACCGGAGTCCTGGCATCTGGTCAACAGCATCCCGCATGTCTCCAGTTTCATCGGTGGTAAGGAGCCAACTCCGATTTCAGAAAAAGAGGCACAGATCATCAAGGAGCAAGTTCAGGCCGGAGCCAATAATCCGCGTCCGAGATTCTATTTTCAGCCGGGTGAACTGATTCGGGTTATAGATGGTCCTTTTGAGGATTTCAACGGTACAGTCGAAGATGTGAATTACGAGAAAAGCAAACTTCGGGTATCTGTAGCAATATTCGGGCGCTCAACTCCAGTAGAGCTTGATTTTAGCCAGGTAACCAAGAACTGATTACATATGAAGGCGGAAATAGACCGTAGGTAAAACAATTCATGGCAAAAAAAGTAACAGCCTATATCAAGTTGCAGGTTGCGGCCAAAGCTGCTCAGCCCGGGCCACCAGTAGGACCAGCACTCGGACAGCATGGCCTGAACATCATGGAATTTTGTAAGGCATTTAATGCGAAAACCCAGAATTTCGAAGATGGTACCCCGGTCCCAGTCGTGATTACCGTTTATTCAGACAGGAGTTTTTCTTTTGTCACAAAGACTCCACCAGCATCATATCTGTTGAAAAAAGCAGCGGGAGTCGATAAGGGCAGTGCTGAACCCAATCGAGACAAGGTGGGGGTTGTCACTCATGATCAGTTGAAAGAAATCGTGGCGATAAAAAATCCAGATTTAAACAGTTACGAGACTGAACAGGCAATGCGCACAATTGCCGGTAGTGCAAGAAGCATGGGCCTGGAAGTCAGGGAGAGTTGAACATGGCAAAATCGAGCAAGAGAAATCAACAATTGGAAGCGTTGGTGGACCGCAGCAGGTTCTACCCGGTTGACGATGCAATCAGTCTGGTAAAGCAGACCGCATCGGCAAAATTTGATGAAACTGTCGAAGTTGCCGTATCGCTTGGTGTCGATGCCCGAAAATCAGACCAGAATGTGCGTGGTTCAGCGCTACTTCCGCGTGGGCTTGGTAAGACCATCCGTGTGGCTGTATTTGCGTCAGGTGATAAAGTTCAGGAAGCCTTGGATGCAGGTGCTGATATTGTTGGATTGGAAGACCTTATCGAAGACATTCAAAACGACAAAATCGAATTTGATTCCTGTATTGCGGAACCCGATGCAATGAAGTTGGTCGCGCGAGTAGGTCGCAAGCTTGGACCGAGAGGATTGATGCCAAATCCAAAAACCGGTACCGTGCGGAGCGATATAGCACAGGCTGTGAAGGAAGCCAAGGCGGGTAAAGTGGACTTTCGCATTGATAAGGCTGGAATTGTGCATTGCGGAATCGGTAAGGCATCGTTTGAGACAGATGCATTGACGGAAAATCTAAAAGAATTGTTACGAGCACTCAAACGGGCTCAGCCCGCTGCCGCAAAAGGACAGTACATACGCAAAGTTTCGCTGTCTACTACGATGGGACCTGGTGTAAAAGTTGATGCAGTGGAGCTTGCTAGAATTTAGTATCAGTTTAATTGCGATAGCTAAACGTTAATGTAAACAAGAAGTTAGAATTGATGAACGAAAATCTTCAGCGTAAACACAAAATAGTGGACGAAGTCCATAACGACTTCAAGTCAGCGGGTCTGGCTGTTTTAGCGGAATACCGCGGCGTTGACGTCGCCGGCATGAGTGCTTTGCGTAGAAGTGCTCGTGAATCCAATGTACAGATTCAGATTGTAAAGAACACCTTAGCCAAAAGGGCTGTGGAAGACACAGATTTTGAATGTTTGTCTGAACATTTCACAGGTCCAATAGCAATTGCATTGTCGGAAGATCCTGTAGCGACGGCTAAGACTGTTCACGAATTTGCCAAAGCAAATCCATTGTTCAAGGTGCAGACTGGTGCAATGCAGGGTAGGCTGGTTGACACCGAACAGCTTAAGCAGTTAGCGGATTTGCCTGGCCGGGAAGTGTTGCTGTCTACGCTGATTGGAACGATGGCGGCACCGATGCAGAAACTGGTGCGTACTTTGAACGCCTTGCCATCCAATCTGCTTTACGCACTGGTTGCAATCAGAGATTCGAAGAGCGAATAGTTCTTTATTTTTGAACGCTTAATTTAGCAGAAAATCATTAACTTAACATCCACCACGAGGGAAAATTTATGTCTTTATCAAGGCAAGAAATCATTGATGCGATCTCGGAAATGTCAGTATTGGACCTGTCCGAACTGATCAAAGATATGGAAAATCATTTTGGTGTGTCAGCTGCAGCGCCCGTGGCGGTCGCCGGAGTGGCTGCGCCTGCAGCCGATCAGGCTGAAGAAGCAGAAGAACAAACCGAATTCACAGTTACTTTGACCTCCGCTGGTGATAAGAAAATTGGCGTCATCAAGGTCGTACGAGCAGCAGCCGGCCTCGGACTTAAAGAGTCCAAGGAGTTGACGGAAAAACTGCCGGCGACGGTTCTTGAAGGAATGTCAAAGGAGGATGCTGAAAAACTCAAGCAAGAAATCGAAGAAGCTGGCGGCTCAGCAGAAATTAAATAGCTGATTACCTGGCCTGCCTGGTATTTCAAACCATCGCCTCGAGCGTTTTTACCTTGTCGACGGCTCTGTCTGGAATAGAGCCGTTGCACGCGCGTATTTGTAATTTACAACTAACCGACTATGCGTCCTGATAACCTATGAGCTACAGTTTCACCGAAAAGAAACGGATACGAAAGAATTTTGGCAAGCGAACCGATGTATTGCCAGTTCCGTATCTGTTAGAAATTCAAAAGAGTTCTTATAAGAAGTTTTTGCAGGATGATGTTCCCCCGCAGGAGCGGGAAAATGTAGGCCTGCAAGCAGCCTTTAACTCCGCCTTTCCAATTCCAAGTCAAAATGGATTGATCGAACTGCAGTTTGATGAATACCGTTTGGACCCACCCAAGTTCGACGAAACAGAATGCCGTCGACGCGGGTTAACTTTCACTGCGCCTCTCAAGGCGACACTAAAACTTGTCAGTTACGACCGTAGTGCGGATTCAGTTGCTGGTGGTGAAGATGTGCAAAGATCCGTCGTTAACGTGAAGGAAAGCGAAGCCGTTTACATTGGTGAAATTCCGTTGATGACTGAGAGCAGTTCGTTCATCATCAATGGAACCGAACGAGTTGTGGTATCCCAATTGCATCGTTCACCCGGCGTGTTTTTAGATCACGACAAGGGCAAGAGCCATTCTTCTGGCAAGGTTCTTTTCAACTGCCGCATTATTCCGTACTGGGGTTCCTGGCTGGACTTTGAGTTTGATGCGAAAGATCTGCTGTACATGCGGATCGACCGAAAAAAGAAAGAACCGGCCACGATGTTGTTACGAGCGATGGGATTTGACACCGCCAAGATATTGAGTACGTTTTACGATTTCGATTCGTTTCGACTCAATGACAACGGCACCGTCACGATGCTGTTGGACGACCCGAATCGTTTGCGTGGTTTGGTGCTTAATTTCGATATCAAAACGCGATCTGGCAGGGTTGTAATTGAAAAGGGGCGGCGCATCAATCAGGCAGACACTCGTAAATTGGCGTCTTCGCGTCTTCGACAGATCGATGTCCCCGCTTCGTTTCTGAATGGTCGAGTTTGTGCAACAGACATCATATCTGCCGGCGACGGTGGTGTCATTGAGACTTTCGCTTTACGAAAGGACGGACAGATTTCGCTGGTGCTGGATTCAGCGGAACGATTAGTCGGTACAGCCTTTGAATTTGATCTGGTCAGCAACCGTGATAATGATGTGTTTGTTAAAGCAGGCAATCGAGTCACTTCAGATGATGCGATTCGAATAAAGGAATCTGGAATAAAGCGCATTCAAGTTCCAGAAGAATATCTGGATGGCAAGATCGTCCCTGATGTTCTCGCAGCTTCCGATACGGGTGAAATTGTTCTGAAAGGTGGCGAGCGCTATGCGGCGGGCGGCGATACGCTGGACAAATTGCTTGGCGCTGGAATTTACCAACTCAAGCTTTTGACTGTTTCTGACGAATTCAAAAAAGGTGAGACTGTTGCTGAAGCCAATCAGGTGTTTGACGAAGAAGGCGAGTTGTTTGCCAAGTTGCGCATGGCTGGGATTAAAGAACTCCATACGATTTATACGAACGATATAGATCGCGGATCTTACATATCCGATACATTGCGAATTGATCCAACGCTAGACGAAATTGATGCCAAACGGCGCATCTATCGAATTATGCGCCCAGGTGATCCACCAACCAATGATGCAGCCGAGTACCTGTTCCAGACACTGTTCTTTTCGCCGTTGAGGTACAACCTGTCATCGGTTGGACGCATGAAGTTGTCTCGGCGTCTGAAAAGAGAAGAGGTAAATGACTCAACAGTATTGGATGAGTCCGATATAGTCGATGTGATCAAACTGTTAATTGACTTGAAAGATGGAAAGGAAACAGTTGATGACATTGATAATCTGGGTAATCGTAGAGTTCGCTCTGTTGGAGAGTTGATTGAGAATCAGTTTCGCACCGGACTCGGTAGGGTTGAACGAGCGGTTAAAGAGCGCTTAAGCCAGGTAGATGTAGACACTCTAACGCCTCAGGATTTGATTAATGCGAAACCGGTGTCGTCTGTTGTGCGGGAGTTCTTTCGCTCTAGTCAGTTATCACAGTTTATGGATCAGACCAATCCATTATCTGAGGTCACGCACAAACGTCGAGTAACGGCATTGGGACCCGGTGGACTGTCGCGTGAACGCGCAGGTTTTGAAGTTCGGGACGTTCATCCTACTCACTATGGGCGGGTTTGTCCGATTGAGACGCCAGAAGGTCCAAACATTGGTCTCATCAATTCGCTGGCGATGTACGCACGAATCAACAACTACGGTTTTCTGGAAACGCCATACCGAAAAGTCGTCAATGGCAAGGTTTCAAAAAATTCGGAAGATGTACATTACCTGTCTGCGATTGAAGAAGGTGACTTCGTCATTGCACCGACGAATGTCACCTCAGGTGATAAAGGCCAACTCACCAAGGACCTTGTACCCTGCAGACGCGGCAATGAATTCACCTTGTCGAGCCCTGAACTGATCAATTATGTTGACGTTGCTCCAGCTCAGATTGTGTCGATCGCAACCGCCTGCATTCCGTTTCTGGAACATGATGATGCCAACCGTGCACTAATGGGGTCCAATATGCAGAGACAGGCTGTTCCAATTGTTGAAACCGAAACACCGTTGATCGGTACGGGCACCGAACGCACGGTCGGTGTGGAATCGGGTGTAACGGTTTCCGCGTTGAGAGGCGGTGTAGTGGATTCTGTTGATAGTGGAAGAATAGTCATTCGAGCCGACGAGTCTGAAACCAGTGATCAGGATTCTGGTGTGGATATTTATTCGCTCATCAAATATCGTCGCTCGAACCAGAGCACCACGATCAATCAACGTCCACTGGTCAATGTTGGCGATCGAATTGAGAAGGGCGACACTATCGCCGATGGACCGGCAACCAATATGGGAGAATTGGCACTCGGTAGGAACATTCTGGTCGCATTTATGGCCTGGTGTGGTTACAACTTTGAAGACTCAATTGTGATTTCAGAGCGTCTGGTGCAAGATGAGGTTTACACCACCGTACATATTGAAGAGTTTTCCATCGAAGCGCGAGATACACGGCTTGGACCAGAAGAAATTACCCGTGACATTCCGAATGTCAGAGAGTCTGCGCTGTCGAAGTTGGATGATTCTGGCATTATCTTCAATGGTGCCGAGGTATTTGCGGGCGACGTGTTGGTAGGTAAAGTTTCACCCAAGGGTGATGTACAGCCAACTCCGGAACAGAAGTTGATGTTTGCAATATTCGGTGAAAAGGCGTCTGACATCAAGGATACCTCGCTGAAGATGCCATCTGGTACATCAGGCACGGTCATCGATGTTCAGGTGTTCACGCGCGAGGGAGTCGATCGTGATAGTCGTGCTGAGGAAAACATCGCGATGGAAGTTGATATTGCTCGTAAAGACCTGGATGATAAGTTCAGAATTGAAGAAAGAGCGGCTTTCGATCGAATTGAAGCACTGTTGGTGGGAGAGGTCGCTGAAGGTGGACCAGATGGGTTGAGCAAGGATGATGAAATAACCAAGGAATATTTGGATAACTTGCATCGCAAATCGTGGTTTGAAATCCGTGTGCGTGATGACGAAGTTGCTCGCCAGTTTGAATCCATCCGGGGGTTGATTGAGAGAAAGCGGCAGCAATATGATGAGGAGTTCGAAAGCAAGCGCGAGAAAATCGAAGAAGGTGATGATCTGAAGACCGGTGTGTTGAAACGAGTCAAAGTGTTCGTGGCGATCAAACGCCGTCTGCAGCCAGGTGACAAAATGGCTGGACGCCACGGAAACAAGGGGGTAATCTCAAAGATTGTTCCAATTGAAGACATGCCACATTTAGAAGATGGGACACCGGTAGACATTATTCTTAACCCATTGGGTGTTCCATCCCGAATGAACATCGGACAGGTTCTTGAAACCCATCTTGGTTGGGCATCCAAAGAAATCGGGCGTCAAATTGGTGAAATGATTGATGCCGGTGTGAAAGGCCCGCAGATGAAAAAACACTTGCAAACTTTTTACACAGCGCCGTCAGAAAAGTCGTTGCTGAAGTCGCTGAATGCACGCGAAGTGATTGAGCTTGCAGGAAACCTTCGTAACGGACTTCCCATGGCAACACCGGTATTCGATGGAGCAACGGAAGCTGAGGTTAAGGAGATGCTGGAGTTGGCCGGATTACCCAGAAGCGGTCAGGCCACTCTTTATGATGGAAGAACCGGCGAACCATTTGCTCGCCCGGTTACAGTCGGCTACATGTATATGCTGAAACTGACACACTTGGTTGATGAGAAGATGCATGCACGCTCGACCGGTCCTTACAGTCTGGTGACTCAGCAGCCGCTGGGCGGTAAGGCGATGGGCGGAGGCCAGCGCTTCGGTGAAATGGAAGTCTGGGCATTGGAGGCTTACGGTGCAGCATACACCTTGCAGGAAATGTTGACGGTTAAGTCGGATGACATGTTCGGCCGTTCAAAGATTTACGAAAACATAGTTGCGGGACGTCACCGCATGGAGGCAAATACACCTGAATCATTCAATGTGCTAGTGAAGGAAATCCGTTCACTTGGACTAAATGTCGAAATGAGAGATTCCAAGTAAAGAATTGATCTCATTAGATATAGGCAGACAGAATTGAGAGTTGCAAAATGAGAAATCTTGATAACTTGATGAAGCGGGCAGGAAGGCTCGAAGACTTTGATGAGATCCGAATTGGATTGGCATCGCCAGAAAAGATTCGAAGCTGGTCTTATGGAGAAGTACGAAAGCCCGAGACGATTAACTACAGGACTTTCAAGCCTGAACGCGACGGTTTGTTTTGTGCCAAGCTGTTCGGACCGGTCAAGGACAATGAGTGCCAGTGTGGAAAGTACAAGCGTTTAAAGCACCAGGGAGTTGTGTGTGAAAAGTGTGGTGTCGAGGTGACCAATTCCAAGGTTCGTCGCGAACGCATGGGACATATTGAACTGGCAAGTCCAGTCGCCCACATCTGGTTTCTGAAGAGCCTGCCCTCCCGGCTTGGATTGCTGCTTGACATGACCGTGCGACAGATTGAGACGGTGATGTACTTTGAAGCCTATGTCGTCATCGACCCAGGTGAAAACACCATGCTTGAGCGCGGCCATTGCTTAAACGAGGAAGAGTACCTCAAGGCGTATGAAGAGTACGGCAGTGAGTTTGAAGTGGGTATGGGGGCTGAAGCCATTCGCACCCTGATACGTAGTATTGATTTTGAAGAGGAAGCTGAGCTTTTGCGAGAGCAGCTCACTGACACCAAGTCGGATACCAAGATCAAGAAACTGACCAAGCGTTTGAAGCTGATTGAGTCTTTCATATATTCTGGAAATAAGCCGGAATGGATGATTCTTCAGGTCCTGCCAATTCTGCCACCTGACCTGAGACCGCTGGTGCCACTTGATGCTGGCAGATTTGCGACTTCTGATCTGAATGATCTTTACCGCAGAGTGATTAATCGCAACAACAGACTTCAACGACTGCTTGATCTATACGCTCCTGACATTATCGTCAGAAACGAAAAACGCATGCTTCAGGAAGCAGTTGATGCGTTGTTGGACAATGGTCGGCGCGGTAAGTCAATCACTGGAGCGAATAAGCAGAAACTTAAATCTCTAGCCGATTCGATCAAGGGCAAGCAAGGTCGCTTTCGACAGAATCTACTGGGTAAACGAGTGGATTATTCTGGTCGTTCAGTGATTGTGGTTGGCCCGACCTTGAAGCTGCATCAGTGTGGGCTACCAAAACGGATGGCACTTGAATTATTCAAACCGTTTGTTTTCTGTGAACTGAATCGGCGCTACCCGGAACGCTCCAACATTCGCTGGGCGAAGGGTGTAATCGAGAAAGAAGGCTCGGAGGTTTGGGACATTCTCGAAGAGGTCGTGATTCGTGAACATCCGGTGCTTCTGAACCGTGCGCCAACATTGCACCGACTGGGCATTCAGGCTTTTGAGCCGATTTTGGTTGAAGGCAAGGCAATTCAGTTGCATCCATTAGTCTGTACGCCATACAACGCGGACTTTGATGGCGACCAGATGGCTGTGCATATTCCGCTGACTGTGGAATCTCAAATCGAAGCACGTACGCTGATGATGTCAACTAACAATATTCTGTCCCCCGCTAATGGTGAACCTATTATTGTGCCGTCACAGGATATTGTGCTCGGGTTGTACTATTTGACTCGGGAAGCCAATAACCCCAAGGGTCACGGTAAAGTATTTGCGGATGTTGCAGAAGTTCGAAGAGCGCATGATGTGGGTGCGATTTCACTGCACGCAGGTATTCGAGTCAGGATCAATGAGCGTGAAAAAGTCAACGGTGAATGGCGCGACATAAGGCGATTCTACGATACTACTGTTGGCCGAGCCCTGCTTTCCGAAATCTTGCCGGATGGCATGGCATTTTCGCTAATCAATCGGGTGCTCAACAAGCGAGCAATTTCAGAGATCGTGAACGAATGCTACCGTCACGTTGGCCTGAAGGAAACGGTGGTCTTGGCTGACCAGTTAATGTATGTCGGATTTGATTATGCGGCGAGAGGCGGAATTTCCATCTGCGTGGACGACATTGAGATTCCAGAGGATAAGAAGGAAATTTTGGAAAAAGCCGACAAGGAAGTTGAATTTGTTGAGCGACAGGCCACTAACGGACTTTTAACTGATGGTGAACGCTACAACAAGGTGGTTGATATCTGGGGTCGTGCCAGCGACAAGGTCGCCAAAGCTATGATGGACAAACTCAGTGTTGAGACTGTCATCGATCAGCATGGAAACGAAGTTGAGCAAATATCATTCAATCCTGTTCACGTTATGGCGGATTCCGGTGCTCGTGGCTCACATGCCCAGATTAGACAACTGGCTGCCATGCGTGGATTGATGTCCAAACCGGATGGCACCATCATCGAAACCCCGATTAAGGCGAATTTCCGAGAGGGTCTCGATGTGTTGCAATATTTCATTTCAACTCACGGTGCCCGAAAGGGATTGGCTGATACAGCTTTAAAAACTGCGAACTCGGGCTATTTGACCAGACGGTTGATCGATGTATGCCAGGACCTTGTTGTTACCGATCTGGATTGCGGTACCACAGAAGGAATCAAACTGGAAGCACTGGTTAAGGGTGGAGAAATTGTGGTGCCGCTTGCCAGTCGGATTCTTGGCCGATCAACCGCTGAAGACCTTAAGTCTCCTACCACTGGAAAGGTCCTGATCAAAGCAGGTGAGATGATTACCGAAAGGCTGGTTAAACAGCTTGAACAACACTCGATTCATCGTGTCAAAGTCCGTTCTCCTGTTACTTGCCAAACCAAGTATGGAATTTGTGCGACCTGCTACGGTCGGGATCTTGGAAGAGGGCATCTGGTCAACCGGGGAGAAGCGGTTGGTGTGATTGCTGCCCAAAGCATCGGCGAGCCGGGTACGCAGTTAACCATGCGTACATTTCACATGGGTGGTGTCGCCGAACGTGAGCAGACGGCAACAGGCATTATTGTAAAGACCAAGGGAACACTTGAATTTGACCGTGTCAGTTACATCAGGAATACGCGGGGCAATTTAATTGTAAATACCCGATCTGGTGAAGTGAAAATTCTTGATACCAATGGAATTGTAGCGGAGCGCTACCAGGTTCCGTACGGAGCGGAACTTTTCGTCGAAGATGGAACATCTGTTCTGCCTGATCAGTCAATTGCGAGTTGGGACCCACACATTCATCCGATCATCAACGAGGTCGGCGGCATTGTCAAGTTGGAGAACTTTGTTGATAGTATCACAGTCTCTCAATCCACTGATGATGGAAGTGAGGAGGGCAGTGATCGAAGACCGTTTTTTACGGTGCTGGACTCGAAGCAGAAACTGATGGAAGATCGTCCAGCGATTCGACTGGTTGATGAACAGGATGAGACCGTTATGTTTCCAAAAACGAATCGCGAGGTTCGCTACCTGCTGCCGACCGGTGCTCAGGTGCTGATTCAGCATGGGTCTGAAGTGAATGTCGGGGATGTACTGGCCAGAATTCCACATGAATATGATTCCACCCGGGACATTACCGGTGGTCTGCCGCGGGTTGCAGAATTGTTCGAAGCACGCAAGCCAAAAGATCCTGCTGTCTACGCCAGACATTCTGGTTCTGTCAGTTTCGGTGAGGAGACTAAGGGAAAGATTAGGTTAATCATTACCGATGAAGAGGGTAATGAGCACAAGGAATTGATTGCCAAGGGCCGTTCATTCATGGTGTTTGACGGTGAAACGGTTGAACGAGGTGAACAGATTGTCGATGGTGCACCGGTATCTTCTGACATTCTGGAACTTAAGGGTGTGGAGGAACTGACAGCGTATATCGTCAAGGAAGTGCAGGAAGTCTATCGGTTGCAGGGTGTGGCGATCAACGACAAACACATTGAAGTGATTGTTCGCCAGATGTTACGCAAGGTTCGAATTGAAGAGCCCGGAACAACCAAATTCTTGCCGGGGGAATTGGTCGAACGTTCTTATTTTGAGCAGGTTAATGAAGAGATTCGTGAAGCCAAAGAGCTTGATCCTGAATCTGAGCAGGAAGAGGCGAAAGCCGTTCGAGTACTGTTGGGAATAACCAAGGCCTCATTGATGACTGAGTCATTTATCTCTGCAGCATCATTCCAGGAGACAACTCGGGTGTTGACGGATGCTTCGGTGAGTGGCAAGGTTGATAAACTGCGCGGACTCAAAGAAAATGTGATTGTCGGGCGTCTGATTCCGGCTGGTACCGGTCTTGTGCATCATGAAGAACGTAAGCGCCAGCGCCGTCAGCAATTGAAGTTGCAAACGCCGGAAATGGAGTTCGAACAAGGATTCCAGCAGTCTGTTGCAAGAACTCCCGATGATCCGGAGAGTGTGATTGATCCAGACCGGTTGTTTCAAACCGGAGTGAATTAATCGGGCTGCAACACTGCGAATGAATGTGGAATTTCAAGCCTCAACGATCGGGATATTTCTAAATCAGGCTTGAAATTCTACCTAAAATAGTTTAATATTAATCAACTTTGTGCTTGCCGTCGGATCGGCGACGGGCAAAAAGACAGATCGGATGCGGTCTGTCTTTTTATTATTTGTTTTTTTGGGGAAAATTACTCAATCGTTCCAAGGAATACCGAACGAAAATGCCTACAATAAATCAGCTGGTCAATAGGCCGCGGAAGAAACAGACGAAGAAAACGAACGTGCCCGCACTTGAGGCATGTCCGCAAAAACGCGGCGTATGTACTCGTGTTTACACCACCACGCCGAAGAAACCGAATTCAGCATTGCGTAAGGTTGCACGTGTCCGATTGACAAACGGCTACGAAGTTACCACCTACATCGGCGGCGAATCTCATAATTTGCAGGAACACTCAGTTGTGCTGATTCGGGGTGGGCGGGTTAAAGACCTGCCGGGTGTTCGCTACCACACAGTGCGAGGCGCTTTGGATACCTCTGGTGTGGACAAGCGACGACAGGGTCGTTCAAAGTATGGCACCAAACGGCCGCGCTCATAACCAAGATCTACTGAACTAGCAGAAGCGGACAGAAATTATGCCCAGACGTCGATTGGTTCCAAAACGGAAAGTTATGCCAGATCCGAAGTACAAGCAGATCAGGGTAGCCAAGTTCATCAATGCCTTGATGCTGGACGGTAAAAAGTCTATTGCAGAAAAAATTCTGTACAACGCGTTTGATGTCATCGTCAGTCGCGGAGCAGGTGAACCTCTGGAGATTTTTGAAGGGGCTCTGGAAAATGTCAGACCGACCGTGGAAGTGAAAAGTCGACGTGTCGGAGGTGCAACCTATCAGGTTCCGATAGAAGTACGTGCCACGCGTCGCGACGCATTGGCGATTCGTTGGATTATTGATGCTGCAAGAAAACGCCGAGAGAAATCCATGGCAATTAGGCTTGCAGCTGAGTTGATTGAAGCTTCAAACAGAACGGGTGAAGCGTTCAAAAAATGTGAAAACACACACAAAATGGCGGAAGCCAATAAGGCATTTTCGCATTTCAGATATTAATACGAGGCTCATAAACACCTGATGGCAAAAGGAACGCCAATCAAGAATTATCGAAATATCGGCATCATGGCTCACATTGATGCCGGTAAGACGACCACAACGGAAAGAATTCTGTTCTACGCTGGAATCTCGCACAAGATAGGCGAAGTACATGATGGAAACGCCGTTATGGACTGGATGGAACAGGAACAGGAGCGCGGCATTACAATCACTTCCGCTGCTACAACGTGTTTCTGGAAAGGTGCGCGCGCCGATATGGAAGATCACCGGATCAATATTATTGATACACCGGGACATGTTGACTTCACCATCGAGGTGGAGCGTTCGCTGCGGGTATTGGATGGTGCCATCACTGTGCTGTGTGCCGTCGGTGGTGTAGAACCTCAAACTGAAACCGTGTGGCGTCAGGCTGACCGATACGGAGTGCCAAGAATGATCTTCATCAATAAGATGGACCGTATTGGAGCGGACTTCGAAAATGTGATCGGACAGGTGGAAAAATACTTGGGAGCGCGAGCTATTCCGGTGCAGCTTCCGATCGGGTCTGAGGAAAAGTTTTTGGGAGTTGTCGATTTGATTTCGATGGAAGCCTGGTATTGGGATGACTCCACTATGGGGGCTAAATTTTCCCGCAAATCAGTGCCCGATGAACTCGTTGAACAAGCGGCCGTCATGCGAGAGAGTCTGGTTGAAGTTGCTGCAGAAGCGAATGATGACCTGATGAATACCTGGCTTGAAGATGGCACACTGAATGAGACTCAAATCCGTCAGGGGCTGCGCAGTCTGACAATTGACAATTCCATTGTGCCTGTCTTTTGCGGTTCAGCGTTCAAAAACAAAGGTGTACAGCTTTTGCTGGATGGAGTGATCGATTATCTGCCGAATCCGACGGATGTGCCACCGGTTGAGGGTGTTATTGATGCCGATAAAGGGATTACTGAAGTTCGTCGGCCCGATGAATCGGAAAAATTTGCTGCACTGGCATTCAAGATTATGACAGACCCATTTGTTGGTCAATTGGTGTTTATGCGAGTGTATTCCGGTAAATTGGTGTCTGGGGACTCTGTAATCAACGTTTCGAATGGCAAGAAAGAACGCATCGGCCGTTTGTTGCAGATGCATGCCAATGATCGAGTTGAAATCAAGGAAATCAGAGCAGGTGACATCATAGCTGCAGTCGGACTGAAAAATGTTTCGACCGGAGACACAATTGCGACAAAGGGAAATGAAATTGCGCTTGAGCGAATGGAATTTCCAGAACCAGTTGTCTCCCAGGCTGTTGAACCCAAGACTCGTGCAGATGAAGACAAGTTGTCACTGGCACTAGCAAAGCTGTCAAAAGAAGATCCATCTTTCAAAGTTCGAACCGATTCAGAGTCCGGTCAAACCATCATTTCTGGAATGGGTGAACTGCACCTGGAAATCATTATTGATCGTTTGCGACGGGAGTTCGGCGTTGATTCCAATATTGGGCAGCCCCAGGTCGCGTATCGCGAAACAATCAGAACTGCTGTTGAACAGGAGACTCGCCATGTTCGACAGACAGGCGGACGCGGTCAGTTTGCGCATGTTGTAGTTCTGATTGAACCAATGCCACAGGGCGGCGGGTTTGATTTTTCGGACAAGATTGTCGGTGGTGCGATTCCCAAGGAATTTATTCCTGCTGTCAAGCGTGGCATAGTGGATGCAATGGGAGCAGGTGTCATTGCCGGATATCCCGTAGTGGATGTGAAAGCAACGCTGTTGGATGGTTCATTTCATGAAGTTGACTCATCCGAACAGGCATTTCGGGTCGCTGGTACTCAGGCATTTCGCGATGCAGCACAGCGAGCCAAGCCACAACTGTTGCAGCCGTTCATGTCGGTTGAAGTCGTAACGCCCAGTGAATACCTGGGTGCCATTACAAATGACTTGAATTCAAGACGCGGCATCATTGAAGAAGTTTCAGACTTTAGCAGCGGAAAAGTGATCAAAGCCAGAGTACCACTGGTGAAGATGTTTGGCTATGTAACGGCATTGCGTTCACTCACTCAGGGACGTGCAACCTACTCCATGGAATTTGATAATTACGTTCCAGTTTCCATTGAGGACGCGGGTTTGGGGCTTAGGAAGGCCAGTTAACAGATTCAGGCGTTTGGACAGCGATACAACTAATTTAATTTATTTATTTGCGGAAGAATAGAACACCATGGCAAGTCCGGCAGTAAGAGCGATCGATGAACAGAAGGTTCGCATTCGGCTGAAAGCATTCGATCATAGAATGATTGACAGTTCTGCGGCGCAAATATTTGAGACTGCAAAACGCACTGGTGCACTGGTGCGAGGCCCGATTCCATTGCCGACGCGAATTGAGCGGTATACACTGCTGCGTTCGCCAAACGCAGATAAAAAGTCCCGCGACCAGTTCGAAATTCGTACACACAAGCGAATCATTGACATCGTTTCACCGACCGACAAGACGATTGACGCGTTGATGAAATTGGATCTGCCATCCGGTGTGGATGTCGAAATCAAGCTCAAATAGAAACACAGAAGGATTGAGAGTAACTGAATATGTCACTAGGGCTGATTGGAACAAAATTGGGCATGACGCGGGTCTTCAAGGAAGACGGTGACTCTATTCCTGTAACCGTTGTTGGTGTTGAGCCACATCGTATTACCGCACTTAAGTCTGAATCAAGAGACGGTTACATTGCGATTGCAGTAACGACGGGTCGATCCAAGGAAGAAAAGTTAAGTGCACCGATCCGCGGCGTTTACGAAAAGGCAGGTGTTGAACCAGGGCGAGGCTTGTGGGAGTTTCGGGTTGATGCTGAAGAAGCTGAATCGTACAAAGTCGGTGACAAAGTTGATGTATCACTGTTCAATGAAGGACAAAAAGTGGATGTCAAGGGTACTTCCATTGGTAAAGGCTTCACGGGTGTAATGAAACGATACGGTTTTGGTGGTGGCCGTGCAACTCATGGAAACTCGAAGGCGCACCGCAAGCCGGGATCGATTGGGCAGAACCAGACGCCGAGTCGGGTTTTTCCCGGCAAGAAGATGGCAGGGCATTCTGGCAACGTAACACGAATGCAGCAAAATCTTGAAATCGTAAAGATTGATCCAGAGCGTAAACTACTGTTGATTAAAGGATCAATTCCAGGATCGCGGCAATCTGACATCATCGTTACGAAAGCCGCCAAACAGAAATCCTAATATTTACCTGGAGCAGGAATCGAACATGGAAATTGAGGTATTGGACAAAGAAGGAAATCGACAAAAATCGATCGAGGTTTCCAGTGAAAATTTTGATGCTGAATTTAACAGCGCTTTGGTGCACCAGGTCGTAGTCGCTTACCGAGCTGCATTTCGGGCAGGTACGCACGCACAGAAGAATCGTTCCAGAGTGCGTGGCGGTGGCGCCAAGCCATTTAGGCAGAAAGGTACCGGCCGAGCGAGGGCAGGCACACGTAACAGTCCGATAAATCGTGGTGGTGGTCAGACATTCGCCGCTTCTCCCCGCGACTATTCACAGAAAGTGAATCGCAAGGCTTTTCGGACAGCGATGCGTTCGACATTATCGGAAACGCTTAGAAGGGACAACCTGATTGTGGTGACTGATTTAGATTGTGATGTACCGAGTACCAAGCAGGCAGTTCAGCAGCTGAAGAACTTGAATTGCCAAAGAGTGCTGATCGTTGATGATAACGCAAATGACAATTTGTACCTGTCTTTGAGAAATATACCGAATGTTCACCTGATCGACCCTTCAATGCTGAACCCGGCTGATGTTGTTGATCAGGGCAAAGTGCTAATGACGGAAAGTGCTGTCAAAAAAGTTGATGAGTGGTTGCAATGAACGAAGAGCGCATGTACACCATAATTCGCTATCCGATTATTTCGGAGAAAAGTACGCTGGTTGCCGAACGGGCAAAACAGATCGTATTCGAAGTATCGAAGGATGCCACAAAAAGTGAAATCAAAGAATCTGTAGAAAAACTGTTCAAAGTTCGAGTTTTGTCGGTTCAGGTGCTGAATGTACGCGGCAAAGAAAAGCGATTTGGACGAACGATCGGACGACAGAGCGATCGTCGGAAAGCTTATGTCCGATTGCACAAGGATGATGATATTGATTTTTCACAGGCCGTTGAAGCTTAGACACAGTAAATAGCTATGACACTGGTAAAACAAAATCCGACGACTCCTGGTCGCCGTGGGATGGTCAAGGTTGAGAACCAGCAAATCCATCGGGGCAGCCCGCATCGCGCGCTTTTGGATTCGGTCAGCAAAACAGACGGACGAAACAATGTAGGGCGGATTACAGTTAGACATCGAGGCGGAGGCCACAAACGCAGGTATCGGATAATCGACTTCAAACGTGACAAAGACAATATTCCGGCTCGCGTTGAACGAATTGAGTACGATCCCAATCGCAGTGCACATATCGCATTGCTTTTGTACGCAGATGGTGAACGAAGATACATTATCGCGCCCAAGGGAATTGCGGCAGGTGCTACGCTGGAGTCCGGTACTACCGTACAGATTAGACCCGGCAACTGTTTGCCGTTGGAAAGAATTCCTCAAGGTACAGTAGTTCACTGCATTGAGATGAAACCCGGTAAGGGTGCGCAACTGGCGCGCTCAGCCGGTTCTTCGGCACAGCTTCTTGGTCGTGAAGGTAAATATGCTCTTATGCGAATGCGTTCGGGGGAAATGAGAAAAATAAATTCCAAGTGCCGGGCAACCATTGGTGAAGTTGGAAACGAGGAGCATGGGCTGCGCAAACTGGGTAAAGCAGGTGCCAAACGATGGCGAGGAATTCGCCCGACTGTACGTGGTGTTGCCATGAACCCTGTAGATCATCCACATGGCGGTGGTGAAGGTCGAACATCTGGAGGACGTGACCCGGTTTCGCCATGGGGCGTGCCAACCAAAGGTTATCGCACTCGGCGGACAAGACGTACCTCGAACATGATTGTTCGACGAGCCAGCAAGCGCAGATAGTCAGTGAGGATAGACGATTGAGTAGATCAATTAAAAAGGGCCCATTTGTCGATCACCACTTGTGGGCAAAAATACAAAAGGCCCGCGATACCAATAGTCGACAACCGATTAAAACCTGGTCGAGACGTTCCATGATTTTGCCAGACTTTATAGGACTGACGATTGCAGTTCACAATGGGCGCCATCATGTACCTATTTTGATTACGGAAAACATGGTTGGACATAAGCTGGGTGAATTTGCACCAACTCGAACATTCAGGGCGTTTTCCGCCGACAAGAAAGCGCGATAGGAGCTAGAGATAGTGCAAGTCAGATCAGTTTCCAAGTATGTTCGGTCGTCACCATACAAGTGTCGATTGATTGTTAACCAGATACGTAGTCTTCCTGTAGAGCAGGCGAGAGACATTTTGACCTACAGCACAAGAAAGGCTGCGAGGTTAGTTCTCAAGACGCTGGATTCCGCCATTGCCAATGCTGAAGTCAACAACAATGCAAATATCGACGAACTGTATGTTCAGGCGGCATTTGTTGATGAAGCACCGGTTCTAAAGCGCTGGCGGGCTAGAGCACGGGGTCGCGTGAATCGAATTCATAAGCGCAACAGCCATATCACGGTTATTGTGTCTGACGAATAACGGAGTAAAGGAATATGGGTCAGAAAGTACAGCCGGTTGGAATTCGACTGGGAATCTCATCAGACTGGAAATCGTGTTGGTATGCATCCGGCAGGGATTACGCGCGGTATCTCAATGAAGACCTGGAGGTACGGGACTTTATCCGCAAACGTCTACCCAATGCATCGATCAGCGATATTTTGATTGAACGTCCAGCACAGAATTTGAAAGTGACGATTCACTCCGCTCGCCCAGGTACTGTTATTGGGAAGAAAGGTGAAGATATCAACAGTTTGCGTCTTGAGTTGAGCAAAATGAACGGCGCGCCAGTCGCCGTTTCAGTCGAAGAAATTCGTAAACCAGATTTGGTCGCAAACCTAGTTGCTGAAAGCATTTGTCAGAAGCTGGAAAAGCGAATGATGTTTCGAAGAGCAATGAAACTCGCAGTCAAGAATTCCATGCGGGTTGGAGCATTGGGGGTCAAAGTCATGATATCTGGCCGTCTCAATGGTGCTGATATCGCCCGTACTGAGTGGTATCGGGAAGGTCGGGTTCCCTTGCATACTTTTCGAGCAAAAGTCGACTATGGCTTTGCTGAGGCGATTACAACATATGGAGTGATTGGTGTGAAAGTCTGGATTTTTAACGGTGAAGTGTTCCGAGACTCTCATAATCCAGCAAAGAGCGCGGCCGCGGCGGATGCGTAAGGCAGGTGGATTGAACAATGCTGCAACCCAAACGTACTAAATTCAGAAAACAGCAAAAGGGCCGAAATCGTGGTCTTGCAACTCGCGGAAACCAAGTGAGTTTCGGCGAATTCGGACTCAAGGCAACAACGCGTGGACGAATAACGGCGAGAGAGATTGAAGCAGGTCGTCGGGCAATCAACCGGTATGTCAGAAGAGGTGGAAAACTTTGGATTCGAATTTTTCCGGACAAACCTGTTTCGAAGAAACCGCTTGAAGTAAGAATGGGGAAGGGAAAGGGTAATCCAGAATACTGGGTTTCTGTTGTCAAGCCAGGACACATGCTTTACGAAATAGAAGGTGTATCTGAAAGCATGGCCCGCGAAGCCTTTCGTCGGGCGAGTGCCAAGTTTTCAGTACAGACAACATTTGCAAAACGACAGGGGCTGCTGTGAATAAAGCGAGCGATTTACGCAATAGTTCGCAAGAAGAGTTGCAAAAGCAGCTCATCGAATTGCGTCGTACACAATTGGAAATTCGAATTCAGTACCGAACCGGGCAATTCGCGGATGTTGCAAAATTCCGCGATGTAAAACGGGATATTGCCCGTATCAAAACGGTTATGAATGAACAGAAACGTGCCGGATAACATGGAAGAGACTACAACTGCCAAGAAAACGCGTTCGATTCCTGGTGTAGTAACCAGCGCACGCATGGATAAGACGATCACGGTATCGATCGTCCGAAAAATTCCTCACCCGCTGTACCGCAAGTACGTCAAGCGTATCACTAAGTTACATGCGCATGATGAGAATAACAGCTGCAAGGAAAATGACAAAGTGCTGATCGAAGAGTGCCGTCCGATATCGCGCACCAAGAGTTGGCGACTGGTCAAGATTTTGGAAAGCAAATAAGAACTAAACCTGAGGTTGCAGTGCAATGATTCAGATGCAGACCATGCTTGATGTGGCAGACAACAGCGGAGCCAAGCGGGTTCAATGCATTAAAGTGCTAGGTGGATCCAAGCGACGATATGCAGGAATTGGCGACATTATTCGAATTACGATTAAAGAAGCCATTCCGAATAGTCGCGTGCGCAAAGGAGATGTATTTTTTGCAGTGGTAGTCAGAACAAGAAAAGGCGTCAGACGTCGAGACGGTTCACTAATCCGATTTGACCGAAATGCCGTTGTTTTACTGAACGCTCAGCACATGCCAGTTGGTACACGTATTTTTGGTCCGGTCACACGCGAGCTTAGACAAGAGAAATTCATGCGAATTGTTTCGTTGGCACCTGAAGTAATCTAGTGAACTGAAGATGAACAAGATCAAGAAAGGCGATGAAGTCATTGTACTTGCGGGTAAAGACCGCGGAAAGCGGGGAACTGTATTGGACATCAGTTCGGATGGCAAGAAAGCTCGGGTAAATGACATTAATGTCGTAAAGCGACACACACGACCGAATCCAAATGCTCAACAGGCGGGTGGGATTCTTTCCAAGGAAGCTTACATTCAGTTGTCAAATTTAGCGGTCTATAACCCTTCAACAAACAAGGGTGACCGCATTGGGTTCAAATTTTTAGCGGATAACACCAAGGTGCGTTATTTCAAATCAAACGGCGAAGTACTGACAGATTAGAGGCGAGATGGCAAACGACGCAACTCCAAGACTTGAGCAGTTCTACAAGGACGAATTATTCAATCGTCTTAAGGACGATTTCAATTATGAAAATGCGATGCAGGTGCCGCGCGTTACGAAGATCACCTTGAACATGGGACTCGGTGATTCAGTCGTGAAAAAGGACAAAAACCTGGTAACTAATGCTGTGACTGACATGCAGCAGATTGCCGGTCAGAAACCGGTGGTAACAAAGGCAAGAAAGGCCATTGCAGCATTCAAAATTCGAGAAGGTTTCGAAGTAGGGTGCATGGTTACTCTGAGAAGAAATCGAATGTACGAGTTTCTGGATCGGCTGATTACAATCGCTATTCCGCGAATTCGAGACTTTCGTGGGCTGTCTGCAAAGGCATTTGATGGACAGGGCAACTATTCATTCGGAATCAAGGAACAGATTGTGTTTCCTGAAATCAACTATGACAATGTTGATGTGATTCGCGGCATGAACATTACGATCACAACATCAGCACGAACTGATGAAGAAGCTGCTGCACTGTTGCGTGGCTTTAGTTTTCCACTTAGGCAGAATTAGCTATGGCAAAAAAATCCATGCTGGCTCGTGAAGTCAAGCGGCAGAAACTCTGCAAACGATACAGTGAAAAACGAGCTTTGCTGAAAAAGAGGGTTGTTGACCCAGATCTTTCCATGGAAGAACGTCTGGAAGCTGTGATGGACCTTCAAAAGCTGCCGCGGGACAGTAATCCGAATCGCCAGCGCAATCGTTGCGCACTCACGGGACGACCACGCGGCTATTACCGACGCTTTGGCTTGGGGCGTAACAAGTTGCGTGAGGTGATTATGAAAGGTGAAGCACCGGGTACTACCAAGGCAAGTTGGTAATTTAGAATCGGCAAGGAAATGAAGTGACGGAGAAATTGATTAATGGCAATGACTGACCCAATTGCAGATATGCTGACTCGAATTCGAAACGCTTCGAAAGCGTCTCACGCGAGTGTATTGATTCCAGATTCCAGGATTAAGCGCGAAATAGCGGACGTATTGCAAAAAGAAGGCTATATCCGCGATTTTTCTAGCAGTTCTGATTCTGCTGGTAAACCGATTTTGAGCATTGATCTGAAATACTACCAGGGTAGGCCGGTTATTGACACGCTCAAGCGAGTTAGTAAGCCCGGGAGACGAGTTTATCGAAGCATTGACAATATGCCTCTCGTCAATGCGGGGCTTGGTGTGACAATTGTCTCGACATCGAAGGGGATTATGACTGCAAAGACAGCAAAGCACATGAATGTTGGCGGCGAAGTCATTTGTACAGTCAGTTAAAGAGGTAGATTAGCGTGTCCAGAATTGCCAAAGAACCGGTTGTGATCCCAAATGGTGTCACTATTGATTTGTCAGCCCGGGATATTACTGCCAAAGGACCCAAAGGTGAATTGCACATGTCAATTCATCCTCTGGTAAAGGTAGAAAACGAAAATGGAATGATTAAAGTTACGGCACGCAATTCAAGCCAAAATTCCCGAGCTATGTCTGGAACGATGCGTTCACTGGTCAACAACATGGTTACTGGTGTCAGTACTGGATTTCGTAAGGAACTGACTTTGGTTGGGACTGGATATCGAGTTCAAGTGAATCAGTCAACTGCGAAGTTTTCGTTGGGATATTCGCATCCGATTGAATATCAAGCTCCGGATGGTGTTTCGTTTGAGATCAAGTCGGAAACCAGCTCACAGGTCGAGATGGTTGTACATGGACACGATAAACAGGTTGTTGGTCAGGTTGCGGCAGATATACGCAGAATGCGCCCAGTGGAACCTTACAAAGGAAAGGGAGTTCGATACTCGGATGAATGGGTGCGCAGGAAACAGGCTAAGAGTGTAGGATAAATGGCATCTGATAAGAAAACCAGGCGACTGCAACGGGCTCGTCGAGCGAGAGCGAAATTGCGATTACATCACAAGAATCGTTTGTGTGTCTATCGTTCTTCGCAGCACATCTATGCACAAATTATTTCAGAAGATGGACAGAAAACACTGACCAGTGCTTCTACAGTTGAACCCGAACTTCGCAAACAACTGAAAACTGGTGGTAATATTGAAGCGGCGAAATTAGTTGGCACCACCATTGCACAACGTGCACTTGAAGCAGACATCGGCAACATTGGGTTTGACCGTTCAGGGCATCGATATCATGGGCGTGTCAAACAATTGGCCGAATCAGCACGAGAAGCCGGGCTGGCGATTTAGTGATAAGGATTGATTGAATATGGCAATTAGTGAACAACAAGGCAATCAGAGTGGCGAAGGTTTTAAAGAGCAGTTAATTAAGGTTCGCCGAGTCTCGAAAGTGGTCAAAGGTGGCCGTATTTTTGGATTTTCAGCTCTGACTGTTGTTGGTGACGGTAATGGTAAAGTCGGAATTGGAGTAGGAAAAGCTCGAGAGGTACCACTCGCCGCACAAAAGTCGTCTGAAAAAGCTCGACGGAACATGATTCAGGTTCACTTAAAGGGTAGGACACTGCAGTACCCTGTTATCGGCCGTCACGGTGCCGCCAAAGTAGTTATTCGTCCAGCGTCCGCGGGTACTGGAATTATCGCAGGCGACACCATGCGTTTGATATTTGAAGCAGCAGGTATTGAGGATGTGCTGGCGAAGGTGGTTGGAACGACAAATTCGATTAATGTGGCCAGGGCTACTTTGAACGGGTTGGCGTCGATACAAAGCCCACAAGAAGTTGCAAATAAACGATCAAAAAGCGTATACGAAATATTTTGATCAAGCTTTTTGAATTTTTGATTTTAAAGATGAATACGAAAACACCTGGAAAGTTGCGCGTTAAACTCGTGCGTAGTACGATCGGACGTTTGAAGAAACATAAAGCCTGTGTGCGCGGATTGGGACTTCGCCGAATCAATGACACGCGTGAGCTTGAAGATACACCTGAAATTCGTGGCATGATTCGCAAGGTTTCTTACATGGTTGACTTTGAGGAGATTACCTGATGACCAAAGAGGAACTTCAGGAAAGTCGAATGGGCTCGCGGATTAGACTAGAAAGTACCCCTGGTGCACATAAGCGTCGCAGGAGAGTCGGCAGAGGAGCAGGCTCCACATTCGGAAGTACCTGCGGACGCGGTGACAAGGGTCAGAACTCTCGTTCAGGAGGCGGCGTGAGAGCTGGTTTCGAAGGTGGGCAAATGCCAATCGCTCGTCGTTTGCCAAAGCGAGGCTTTAATTCAATGACACCACACTCCTGTGCCGAAGTTAGATTGAGAGAACTTAATCAGTTTGCAGGTGAGACTGTTGATCTGGTTTTGCTGAAATCCAAGGGAGTTGTTCCAGTCAAAGCACTGCGGGCGAAGGTTATTCTTTCTGGGGAACTTGAACAGAAAGTAAACCTGAAAGGAATTGCTGTTTCTAAAGGCGCACGAGCAGCAATAGTCGCTGCGCAGGGAACTATAGAAGATTAATCTGATGGCTGCACCATTAGCATCACGCCGATTGCCTGGGCTCGGCACCCTTAGTGAGTTAAAAATGAGGGTGCTTTTTGTGCTGGGTGCGATGGTCGTTTTTCGGTTGGGCACTCATGTCCCTGTACCTGGTGTGGATCCGGTTGCGGTGGCGGCACTTTTTGAACAAACCCGTGGTTCGATCGTTGACATCTTTAACGTGTTTTCGGGTGGTGCCCTATCAAGATTGTCCGTCTTCGCGTTGGGTGTGATGCCATACATTTCGGCATCCATCATCATGCAGATGATGAGTGCAGTTATTCCGCAGTTGGAGCAGTTAAAGAAAGAGGGTGAAGCAGGTCGGCGAAAGATTACGGAGTACACCCGCTACGGAACTGTGCTGCTTGCGACCTTCCAGGGATTGGGAATTGCGATTGCAATCGAAGGTCAGGTTGCTGGCGGGAGTGCAGTCGTTTTGACACCTGGACTGGGATTTAAATTATCGACTGTGGCAGCTCTTGTTACAGGTACGATGTTTCTGGTTTGGTTGGGAGAACAAACGACTGAACGCGGAATTGGAAATGGTATTTCATTATTGATTTTTGCAAGTATTGTTGCGGGCTTGCCATCGGCAGTTGCTGGAACGCTGGAACTTGCAAGAACGGGTGCGTTTACCCCAATTGGTGTGTTGGTGCTGTTTGTTGGTGCGGTTTTTGTTACGGGTTGTGTGGTGTTCTTTGAAAGGGGACAACGCAGAATTACGGTAAATTATGCACAGCGTCAGCAAGGACGTAAAATGCTTGCAGGTCAGACAAGTCATTTACCGCTGAAGATAAATATGTCTGGCGTCATTCCACCGATCTTTGCTTCAAGCATCATTCTCTTTCCAGTTAGTCTGGGAAGCTGGTTCGGGCAGACAGAGGGAATGGGCTGGCTAGCTGATATATCGACTGCGATTGGTCCAGGGCAACCGATTTATATGTTGATTTACTCAGCAATGATTGTGTTCTTTTGCTTTTTCTACACGGCACTGGTATTCAGCCCAAAGGACATGGCGGACAATTTGAAGAAGTCAGGCGCTTTTATTCCAGGAGTGCGCCCGGGTTCGCAGACGTTAAAGTACATCGATACAGTCGTTTCACGGCTGACACTGGCAGGTGCAATTTACTTGGTTATTGTCTGTCTGATTCCGGAGTTTTTGGTCGTTCAGTGGAGTGTACCGTTCTATTTTGGTGGTACGTCACTGTTGATTATTGTTGTGGTTATGCTGGATTTGATTGCACAGGTGCAATCACATCTAATGTCGCGTCAGTATGAGAGTTTGTTAAAGAAGTCTTCAATTTCTCGCGGATTTGGAATGACCCGATAAAAGTAGGAGAGGAATGATGAAAGTTAGAGCTTCAGTCAAGAAAATTTGTCGGAACTGCAAGATATTCAAGCGCAACGGTGTGCTCAGGGTGAAATGTACTTCCGACCCGCGGCACAAACAGCGACAAGGCTGAATTAACTTTAGTTTATTGCCAATTTGGGAGTAAAGTTTTGGCACGTATAGCAGGGGTAAATTTACCCGTACAGAAACACATTCGTATCGCTCTAACGTCGATATACGGTATTGGACTGTCGACTGCAGAATCGATTTGCAACGTTACTCAGGTTGAACCATCTAAGAAAGTACGAGATCTGACTGACGAAGAGGCGGAAAAGCTTCGCGCTGAGGTAGGTAAGTATCAAATCGAAGGTGATTTACGAAGAGAAGTTGCAATGAATATTAAGCGACTTATGGACCTCGGTTGCTATCGAGGTCTCAGACATCGACGTGGATTGCCCGTTCGAGGACAGCGAACTTCGACCAATGCTCGAACTCGAAAAGGTCCGAGAAAGGCACCGGTCAAGAAAAAGAAAAAGTAGGTAATTGAACAGTGGCAAAAGCAAAACAAAGAAAGCGTAAAGCCAAAGTCAAACGCACAGTCAGTATGGGGGTTGCACATATTCACGCAACTTTCAACAATACCATTATCACCATTACGGACAAACAGGGTAATGTCCTATGCTGGTCGACTGCTGGTAAGATGGATTTCAAGGGGTCTCGGAAAAGTACACCATTTGCCGCACAGATCGCCTCTGAAGATTGTGCAAAAAGTGCATTGGACATGGGTATGAAATACATTGATGTAGAGGTTTGCGGACCCGGACCCGGACGTGATTCGGCAGTGCGCGCTTTGAATGCTGCCGGTCTTGAGGTGTCAACGATTACCGACGTTACACCCATTCCGCACAATGGTTGTCGACCGCCAAAACAGCGGCGACCTTAAAGGAGTTTCGGATGGCTAGATATACAGGACCAACGTGTAAACTCTCAAGGCGCGAGCAAAGTGACCTTGGTCTGAAGCGCCGCGGAGATTTCAGGGCAATTACGGACAAGTGTCGTTTCGAAAAGTTACCGGGGCAGAAAGCCGTTTCACACCGCCCTCGTGTAACCGTCTATGGTCGGTTGCTGAGAGAGAAGCAAAAGCTCAGACGTACCTACGGGGTTTTGGAAAAGCAATTTCGTCGACATTTCAAGGAAGCATCCAGACGTCAGGGTTCGACAGGTGTCAATCTTCTACAGATTCTCGAGTCGCGTCTCGACAACGTTGTTTATCGCATGGGTTTTGGCTGCACTCGGGCTGAGTCCAGGCAACTGGTCAACCACAATGCAATTAAGGTGAATGGCAGCCGCGTCAATATTCCCTCATACGAGGTTCGACCCGGAGACACTATTGAAATCAGAGAGAAAAGTCGTTCTCAGGATCGTATAACCGATTCACTTGATGTAACGGAGCGAGTCGGTTTTCCTCCTTGGGTAGATGTTGATGTCACGAACTTTCGCGGGATTTACAAAAATATGCCTGAACGCAGCGAATTACCAGATGATATTGATGAGACACTGGTGATTGGATATTACTCCAAATAAGTAGTTATCACTTTGATTCACAGGATTTAAATGTACGATACTTCACAATTTTTAAAGCCTCGCAACATCAAGATTGAACAGAAAGATGCGAAGCACGCCAAAATAACGCTGGATCCGCTAGAGCGCGGTTTCGGACATACATTGGGCAATGCACTTCGACGCATACTTTTGTCCTCCATGCCAGGTGCAGCCATTACTGAAGCAAAAATTCAGGGAGCTTTGCACGAATTTACGGTCCTTGAGGGCGTTCGTGAAGAAGTAATCGAAATTCTGATTAACTTGAAAAGCCTGGCCGTCAAAATGAGCAGCGACCGCGAAGAAGCGATCCTAACTCTAAGCAAAACCGGTCCTTGCGTTGTGACAGCAGCAGATATTCAACTATCACACGATGTCGAAATCATCGACCCCAATCATGTGATTGCTCATCTGCTGGCTGATGCTCAACTGGATATGGAACTGATTGTGACGCAGGGAGTGGGGTTCAGATTTCTCGATGCAGAATCAGCGCCAAGGTCAGCTGAAGACCGTCAACGGACTGAAATTGGAAGGATGAAAGTTGATGCTTACTACTCACCAATTCGCACTGTGTCTTATTCAGTTGAAAATGCTCGGGTTAAGCAGCGGACAGATTTGGACCGGTTGATCTTAAACATCGAAACGAATGGAACAATTGATCCAGGCGAAGCTGTGCGATTCGCAGCCACTATATTGCATACCCAGATCTCAACATTTGTCAATTTGGAAGAGACAGAAGAAGTCACGCATGTTGAGGAAGAGCCACAATTCGATCCAGTTCTTCTGAAGCCGCTTGATGAACTTGAGTTGACTGTACGCTCAGCAAACTGTTTAAAACAGGAACAGATTCACTACATTGGCGACCTCGTTCAAAGGTCTGAAACTGATTTGTTGAAAACTCCCAACTTAGGTAAGAAGTCTTTAAACGAAATTAGAGACGTTCTAGCTGAAAGAAACCTTGAACTTGGTCAGAAGTTAGAGAATTGGCCACCCTTGATGTTACGCCGAGATACATTGGATCTGGACCGTTTAGGGGACTAAATCAATGAGACACCGAAAATCAGGAAGACATCTTAATCGCACATCGAGTCACAGAACAGCCATGATGAGAAACATGGCCACCTCTCTGTTTCGACATGAGCAGATCAAAACAACCGTACCCAAAGCAAAAGAATTGAGACGGTTTGCTGAACCGCTAATTACGTTGGCCAAGGAACCCAGTGTATCAAATCGTCGATTGGCATTTAATCGTTTGCGCGATCGGGAGATGGTTCAGAAACTGTTCGATAACTTGGGAGTGCGTTACAAAGAACGCCCGGGCGGCTATATGCGGATTCTGAAGTGCGGTTACCGTACCGGTGATGCGGCGCCAATGGCCTATGTTCAGTTGGTAGATTCTGACGTAATTTGGGAAGAAGACTAACTGCTCTGAATTGGCAGGGCCATTTAGCTGTAGATACCACAAACTACTGCCAAATTGCGACTGTGGTCAGTCGCATTCAATGATCAACTTACTGTTGCTGGTACCTGTTCCAATTTAATCGATAATAGACATCGCGTCTTGCCTACGTAGCAGTGGAGACATGACTACTGGCCTCCGGTTCAACCAATCTTATTGACTGAATTGACCCATTCAGCATAAATGTCAAAACATCATCGTATTGTTGTGATCAACCAGGAAAGTAGCCGGTTAATTCCTTTTCTACCGCTTTTGGGTCTCCAGTGAAGCCTTGAGCAACATCTGACGCTGCAATACAATTCTTCTTCACTGGATTGAAGAACACTTAAAGTACCTTCCGGTACTTCAGCCGATGGTATTTCCTCAGTGGGGAGTCTCTACTCATGTCAGTATAAACAGCACCGGCATTACCGCCAATGACTGGCTCTCAAAATTTTCAGTTAGAAATTCCCATATTTGCTGGTGAAAAATCAGAAGTCTAGGGGAAAGTTAACATCATTAGTTCAACAGGTGAACACCATCTTGTGAAAATCTAGCTGATGCACTGAATTAAAATTTCTGTTGCGAAACTTGTGGTGAGAGTTTTAAAAACATTTTCTAACGCAAAGACAATCGAATGTGATTCTGACAATTAATCCAATTAAAAATATGACGGAAATAATTGAAATAGCATCGTAATTTCAACATACAAAAAGTAAGAATTAATGCAAAATCTGAATACTTGCCATTACCAGAGAAAGTCAGGTCAATCAAATGAGTTTTGATGCGGAATCAATTCTTGAGTTTTGGTTTGCAAGTAATGCTTTGACACCGGAAGGTTACGAGATACGTAAGGAACTTTGGTTTTCCGTGAATGAGGAATTTGATTCCGAAATTCGACGAAGATTTGAATCGCAAATTTCAGAGGCGGTTGAATTGTCTAATTCTGGATTGAGCTCTGATGCCAGGCACAACTTAGCGCGAATAATTGCTACTGATCAGTTCCCTCGAAATGTATACCGTGGTACTGCCCAAGCCTTTGCGTATGATTCATTTGCGTTGAGTGTGACCAAAGACATGATTGAAAGCGGCATGCATGAGCAATTAAGTTATGTCGAGAGAATGTTCGTTTATATGCCCCTTGAGCATTCCGAGTGTCTGGACATGCAGATTCTTTCAGTCAAAATGTTCGAAGCACTCGTTGCTTCTGAGGACAATCAATTCGAATCTGATTCTAGCGAATCCATTTGGTTTGCTCATTTGCATAAGGAAATAATTGAGCGATTTGGCAGATTTCCACATCGAAACGAAATTCTTGGACGGGAATCAACACCTGAAGAGATCGGGTATCTCGCATCAGGCCCTGAAAATTTTGGTCAAGTCAAGGTGTAGCCCTATTTATATGGAAATCAGGCTTGACTAATTACTGGGAATTGCAGGTAAGTAGAAAGCACATAATGTTGATACACTCACTTAACCACCGATATTCTTGTAGAGAAGTTCAACAATGAAAAATCCAGTCAGAGTAACAGTTACAGGAGCAGCAGGGCAGATCAGTTACAACTTGCTGTTTCGATTAGCCGCCGGTGAGATGCTGGGCAAAGATCAACCCGTGATTCTCCAATTATTGGAAATTCCCCCAGCAATGAAAATGTTGGACGGTGTAGTGATGGAACTTGAAGACTGTGCCTTCTCGACTTTGGCCGAAATTATCGCTACGGACAATTCGGAGCTTGCTTTCGGTGATGCCGAATTTGTACTGATGGTTGGTGCGAGGCCACGTGGACCGGGTATGGAACGGAAAGACCTGCTAGAAGCGAATGCCAAAATTTTCACGGAGCAGGGTTCAGTACTGGACCGAGTCGCAAGTCAGGATGTACGTGTTCTCGTTGTAGGTAACCCAGCCAATACCAATGCCTTGATCACAGCCAGCAAGCTACAACGTTTGAACTCTTCACAAGTCACGGCAATGACCCGATTGGATCATAACCGTGCAATCAGTCAAATTGCTACAAAGACGGGTAATTTGTCCTCTTCCGTCAAACGAGTCATAATCTGGGGTAATCATTCAGCAACACAATATCCGGATATTCATCACGTCACTGTCAACGGAGAATTGGCTTTGGACATGGTAGAGCAGGATTGGATTGAGTCAGAATTTATTCCCACAGTTCAAAAAAGAGGCGCACAAGTCATTGCTGCCCGTGGACTTTCAAGTGCGGCATCTGCTGGATCAGCAGCAATGGACCATATCAGGACATGGATGCAGGGTACGCCGAGCGGCGACTGGACAAGTATGGGAATTGTTAGTGATGGCTCTTACGGGATTACAGACGGTTTGATTTTTTCGTACCCGGTAACATGCAAATCCGGTGACTATGAAATTGTTCAAAATTTAGAAATCAATGAGTTCAGTCAAGATAAGATGAAAATCACTGAACAGGAATTGATCGAAGAACGAGACGCAATCGCAAATTTGCTCTGAAGTGTTTGACTGCTCTGCAGTGATTCCGGTTTACAATCGGAAAGATCGGATTCAACCAACAATAGAGTCAGTTCTGAATCAATCTGTCTTGCCGCGCGAGATTATCGTCGTGGATGACGGCTCGACTGACGGAACTTCAGAGTTCGTCGAATCAAAATTTCCTGATGTTAAAGTCGTGACCCAGGCTAACCAAGGTGTCAGCGCTGCAAGAAACAGAGGCATCACGGAAGCCAAGGGAGAGTGGGTAGCGTTTCTTGATTCAGATGACGAGTGGCTTCCGTCAAAACTGGAAATGCAGTCCTGTTGGCTTAGAAACCACCTTGATATAAAAGTATGTCACTGCGACGAAATCTGGATCAGGAATCAAGTTCGCGTCAATCCTGGTAAACGACACAAAAAACAGGGCGGATGGATATATCTGCACTGCTTGCCACTTTGTGTCATATCACCATCAGCCGTTGTTATCAATCGAGAGGTATTTGACGAAGTCGGAATGTTCGACGAATGCCTACCAGCATGTGAAGACTATGATTTGTGGCTTCGAATTACCCAAAGGTTTGAGGTCGGTTATGTTGACAAACAGCTCCTTGTCAAATATGGAGGGCATAGTGACCAGTTGTCTAAGTCGTATACGGGGATGGATCGATTTCGGATCACAGCACTGGTCAAGTCTTTGGAACAGGGCGTTCTTACATCCACCCAGCGAAAGAGTACGATTGAAACATTAATTAAAAAAACTGAAATCTATATGAATGGTGCAAGAAAGCGTAGGAAACGTTCTGAAGTGAATGATCTTGAAACGATTTTGGAACGCTATAGAGCAGAGTTAAGTGAACTTAAATGAATCATAGCGTAAATCTCATTGTCGCTCTGAAAGCTGAAGCTCAACCTTTGATCGATTTCTTTGAACTAAAGCCAATACCTGTTGATGAAACCATTTCAATATTTGGTGGCTATGAGGTAACTCTTGCAGTTTCCGGTATGGGGAAATCAGCTGCGGCACATGCAGTCCTTTGCGTCAATGGCACGAAGCAGGATTGTGTCAATGCATGGTTAAACATTGGGATTGCAGGGCACGGAACATTTGATGTAGGTCAGGGATTCATAGCAAGTCGAATTGTCGATCAGACCACCATGAAAACCTGGTATCCGCAGTTTGTGTTTCAACCAGTCTGTCGAACTGGAACCCTAATGACTGTCGAAAAGGTCGAGATAGACTATTCAGATCCCATAGGCTATGACATGGAAGCATCTGGATTCTATCCTGCAGCGGTTAACTACTCAACAATCGAACTGGTGCATAGTTTCAAGATTGTTTCGGATAATCCGCGAAATTCAGTCGCAAATGTCACCCGTCCCAATACTAACGAATTGATTAAATCTAATCTGTCTGAAATCCGATGTACGATCGACTCACTGAAAAAGCTAGCTGCAGAAGTTGCTACTCGAAGTTCATCAGATGAGTTGTTGCATCAATTTCTTCAACGATGGAGATTTTCAGTTACTCAGCAGTATCAACTGAAATCATTGTTGCGTAAAACCAATGTATTAAAGATTGATATTGATGTTGAGTCTGATGAATTCATCTTTTGTCGAGATGGCAGATCAGCTTTAAAAGTCGTTGAGAGAACTGTCGAAACGCATTGGCAAAATTAAACAATCTGTAAATGTATAGAAATATTTATGTCGAGTCTGAGGTGCTGCGGTATCCTCGTGTTAAGGAAATTTTGGCACGATATACAGACGCATCGATTGTGACATGTGATCGATATACAGAAATATTCAACCTGAAGTCTCAGGATTTTAGGCTGCAAAAGAAACAGCCTGCACTGATTCTGGCAAGAAAACACAGTGGATACATCCAACAGGTACCGGCGGGATATGGTGTGGGCGGCGATCATAACTTTTATTTTTCGGCAATGTTGAACTGTCTTTATGATTGTCGATACTGTTTTCTTCAGGGCATGTACCGCTCAGCGAATCATGTGGTATTTGTAAATTATGAAGATTTCTCCAATTCACTGTTGAAAACAGCGGCCAGATTCGAGAAGGATGAACAGGTGTGGTTTTTTTCGGGTTACGACTGTGATAGCCTGGCCCTGGAACCAGTTATTGGTATGGCCGATTACTTTATAGAAACAGTGTCATCAAGTCAGAATGTATGGCTTGAATTGAGAACCAAGAGCACTCAAATTCGTTCGCTTTTGAAGCGCGCACCACTTCCAAATATCGTGACTGCATTTAGTTTTTCGCCGGCAGCAATTTCAGAACAGATTGAACATCAAGTTCCAGGAGTTGAGAAACGACTTGCGGCAATGCTCCGATTGCAGGAGCGGGGATGGTCAATTGGACTTCGATTTGATCCACTCATTTACTCGCATGATTTTCGAGAGCAGTATCAGGGTCTGTTCAACCTCCTATTTTTATCGTTGAACCCAGACCTTATTCATTCTATAAGTATCGGTATTTTTCGGCTACCGAAAGATTTCTATAAGCAACTGGAGCGGCTCTATCCGAACGATGGATTCATCGCTCAGCCATTCAGTTCACGAAACGGGCAAGTTTCTTATCCTCTGAATATTGAACTTGAGATGAAAAGCTGGTGTTATGAGCAGCTTCAGGAGCATATTGAGAAAAAGAAGATCTTTTTTGCAGAAAATTCAGTACCTGATTCAGGTATAGAAAATTTCAAATCCTTGGGTACTGAATCAGACGTACAAAAGGTCAGTTAAGGGAATAGCAGAGTAGAACTGCTTGATGTCAGAGTGAACAGTCTCAACTAGGAATTCAACAATGAATGGAAACACAATTTGAGATAATTAAACCTTGGACCAGAACTAGGTAATTTAACTCTGAATTCAAGAATATGTTGCGAATAGGAATATCAGGAGCCGCTGGCAGAATGGGTACAACGCTTGTGCAAGCGGTACATTCGACAGATGGCGTTCAGTTGTCAATGGCTCTAGAATACGAAGGTAATCCATCGATAGGCAAAGATGCAGGTGCAATAGCAGGGATTGAAAATCAGAATGTGTCGATCACAGATCAATTTTCAAAGGATGATTTTGATGTATTGATCGAGTTCACACTCCCGGAAGCAACAGTTATACATGCGGAACAGTGCGTAGAAGCTGGGAAACCTATTGTGATCGGAACAACAGGATTTACAGATAGCCAGCTTGAAACTCTACACCAAGCAGCTCAGACGCTTCCAGTCGTAGTTGCTCCAAATATGAGTGTTGGTGTGAATGTGTGTCTGAAGCTGCTCCAGACTGCGGCACAAGCGTTTGGCGATTCTGTAGACATTGAAGTCATTGAGGCTCACCATCGGCACAAAATTGACGCACCCTCCGGTACCGCACTGAAAATGGGGGAAGTGGTTGCAGATGCACTCGGTCGTACACTGAAAGAGGATGGTATATTTTCCCGACATGGGAGGACTGGTGAAAGAGAACGAAAATCAATTGGATTTTCAACCATTCGAGGCGGAGATATTGTTGGCGATCATACAGTGATGTTTATCGGTGCTGGTGAGCGAATTGAAGTCACGCATCGTTCAAATAGCAGAATGACCTACGCATCCGGTGCAGTTCGAGCAGCGCAGTGGGTGGCGGAACAACCACCTGGATTTTACGGAATGTCAGATATTCTAAATTTGGACTGAATGTAGCGTAAGTGTTGACTATCAGCCGAATTGAGGCACTGATAAGATCATGCTGACATAACAGAAAGCCATTTCGATGTAGTCCGAATTTGGAAGAGAGAAGTAACGAAGGAATTCCGATGTTGTAATACGTCCCTCATTGTAGTAATTCATGAACAATTCGCTAACGGGATGTAGCCTTAGCGGGAAATCACAAAAATACTGAGCTTCTAGATAGTCCATAGATGTTTAACTTATCAGATTTAAAGGAATAAATCAAATGCAATTTATCCGATCACTGTTGCCAAACTGCGATAGTGGTTTATTTTTTGTACTTGAGGCTGATTGAAAGGCAGGCAAAGATTGACTGAAAAAGCAACTCTGGCACTTGAAAATGGTGCCATTTTTCAAGGCTATTCTTTCGGCTGTACGGATACTGCCATCGGTGAAGTTATTTTCAATACTTCAATTACAGGTTATCAGGAAATCGTTACCGATCCATCATACGCCCTCCAGATCATCACACTCACACACCCGCAAATTGGCAATGTGGGTGCAAACGACATTGATGTCGAAGCGGATGTTTTACACGCGTCTGCACTGGTGGTAAAGAGCCTTCCAAAACGGGTCAGTAATTGGCGCTCAGAATTTTCTCTAGATGCGTTTCTGAAAACAAGGAAGGTTTCGGGAATCTACGGTATAGACACCAGGAAATTAACGCGCATGCTTCGCACTGAAGGTGCGTTGAACGGCTGCCTGATGTGTGGCGAAGATGTCAATGAAACAGCAGTTGAAAATGCAAGAGCTTTTGCTGGTTTGAAGGGCATGGATTTAGCCAAAGTTGTATCGACAAAAGAGAGATATGACTGGAAAGCAGAATCGTACAAAGTGTTTGAGGAAGAGCCGAATGATATTGAATTCCCTGATAGAAAAACTCTTAAAGTTATCGCCTATGACTTTGGAATTAAACAGAATATCTTACGCATGCTGACAGACCGAGGCTGTTCAGTTTCTGTTGTACCTGCACAAACGAGTTTCGCCTCATTAGATCCAGATGTTGATGGATATTTTTTGTCAAATGGCCCAGGAGACCCCGAACCCTGTGTCTATGCAATTGAGGCTATTCGAGAAATGATTCACAGTGGGGTTCCTGTTTTCGGTATCTGCCTAGGTCATCAACTGCTTGGACTTTCGGCTGGTGCACGAACTCAGAAAATGAAATTTGGCCATCACGGTGCAAATCACCCAGTCAGGGATTTGATTACAGGAGAAATAATGATTACCAGTCAGAATCATGGATTTGCAGTTGATGATGAGAGTCTACCAGCCGACCTTATAGTAACGCACCGATCGTTATTCGATGGTACGATTCAGGGACTTCAGCATGTGAAGTATCCAGCATTTTCTTTTCAAGGTCATCCGGAAGCCAGTCCTGGGCCGCACGATTGTGGGGCCCAGTTTTTTGACCGATTTGTTGAGCTGATGCAGCAGCAAAAAGACTGTAGATTGAAGCATGCCCAAGCGAACTGATCTGGAATCAATTTTGATCATTGGTGCCGGTCCAATCATCATTGGACAGGCATGTGAATTCGACTATTCAGGTGTACAAGCATGTCGTGCCCTGCGTAGTGAAGGCTATCGAGTCATATTGGTTAATTCAAACCCAGCTACAATCATGACCGATCCAGAATTCGCGGATTCGACATACATTGAACCCATACGCTGGCAGTCTGTAGCAGAAATAATCCGGAAAGAAAAGCCAGATGCCGTACTGCCCACAATGGGAGGACAAACAGGATTAAATTGTGCTCTGGATTTGGTGCGTGAGGGAGTGTTGGAAAGCTACGGTGTCGAACTGATTGGCGCAACGAGGGAATCGATCGATAAAGCGGAAGATCGAGAAAAGTTCCGTGATTGCATGAATCAAATCGGGCTGGAGTCGGTTCGAGGCACTTTGGCTCATAGCTTAGAGCAGGCGTATGAAGTTTTACATGAAATTGGCTTTCCTACAATCATACGTCCATCCTTTACTCTAGGTGGAACCGGTGGAGGTATCGCATACAACCGGGACGAATTTACCGAGATATGCATGCGCGGACTCGCTGCATCGCCTACTAGCGAACTTCTGATTGAAGAAAGTATCGCGGGGTGGAAAGAATATGAAATGGAAGTTGTTCGAGATCACTGCGACAACTGCATTATTGTCTGTTCAATTGAAAATTTTGATGCCATGGGAGTCCATACCGGCGACTCGATCACGATTGCGCCTGCTCAAACGCTGACAGATAAGGAATACCAGAGAATGCGAGATGCCAGCATCGCGATTATGCGAGTGATTGGTGTTGATACTGGCGGGTCCAATGTTCAGTTTGCAATCAATCCGAGAAACGGCAGAATGGTGGTTATTGAAATGAATCCAAGGGTTTCGAGATCATCTGCGCTCGCTTCGAAAGCAACTGGATTTCCAATTGCTAAGGTTGCAGCAAAACTTGCTGTGGGATATACCCTGGATGAATTGAAAAACGATATCACTGGCGGTGCAACACCAGCTTCATTCGAACCATCTATTGACTACATCGTTACCAAAATTCCACGCTTCGATTTTCAGAAATTTCCACATTCGGATTCAACCTTAACGACTCAAATGAAGTCGGTCGGTGAAGTAATGGCTATTGGCAGAACATTTCAGGAGTCTTTGCAAAAGGCGATTCGAAGTCTTGAGATTGGCACTTTTGGATTTGAACCTTTGCTGAGTGACGAACGAAAAAGCAGAGGAGATCTAGATGACTATTTTAGAGCTCGGCTCAGAGTTCCGGGTGCCGAAAGATTGTGGCACATCGCAGACGCGCTGAGATGGGATTTCAGTGTTGAAGATATATATAAACTCACAGGGGTAGACCCTTGGTTTCTCGCAGAAATCGAAGATATTGTCTCTACTGAATTTGAAATTCAGAAATTCGGTCAAGCTGGAAATTATTCTTTACTTCGCACCTGGAAGCAAAAAGGGTTTTCCGACAAAAGAATTGCTGATCTTGTCGAAACTGATGAGCAGTTTATTCGCAGTGTTCGAGTTGCCAACTACATTCACCCGGTCTACAAGAGAGTTGACTCATGTGCTGGAGAGTTTGATACGCCAACAGCATATATGTACTCGACCTATGAAGAAGAGTGTGAGTCAGAGCCAACCGGAAATCGAAAAATTGTCGTTTTGGGAGGTGGTCCCAATCGAATAGGGCAAGGAATTGAATTTGATTATTGCTGCGTACACGCCGCGATGTCCCTTCGGGAAGATGGCTACGAGACCATCATGGTTAACTGCAACCCAGAAACAGTATCGACGGACTATGATGTCTCAGATAGACTCTATTTTGAGCCTCTTACGATTGAAGACGTGTTGGAAATATGTCGAGTCGAAAGGCCCAATGGCGTAATTGTGCAGTATGGCGGACAAACACCGCTAAAACTGGCTAGAGAGTTGACAGAAGAAAATGTAGTCATTGTGGGAACGTCCGCAGACTCCATACATGAGGCAGAAGATCGTGAGTTTTTTCAAACTCTGATTAAAGAATTGAAATTACAACAGCCATCCAATGCGACTGCAGTTAGTGTTGATGATGCGTTGCTTGCTGCAAAATCAATTGGCTACCCTTTGGTTGTCAGACCCTCCTATGTTCTGGGCGGACGTGCGATGGAAATTGTGAGAGACGAAAATCAATTGAGTCAATACATGGGTGCAGCAATCGATGTATCACACAATTCACCAGTTTTGCTTGATAAGTTTTTGAGTGATGCAATTGAGGTTGACGTTGATGCGATCTGTGATGGACAAAGAGTTCTGATTGGTGGGATTATGCAGCACATCGAACTCGCTGGCGTACACTCAGGCGACTCATCATGTTCACTGCCACCTTACAACCTGTCTCATTCAGTTCAAGATGAGATCCGTCGGCAAACTGAAAAACTGGCATTTGCGCTTGATGTGTTGGGGTTGGTGAATATTCAGTTTGCTGTCAAAGGTGATGACGTCTATGTTCTTGAGGTTAATCCTAGAGCTTCTAGAACTGTTCCATTTGTTTCAAAAGCGACATCTATTCCTTTGGCCAAGATTGCGGCTCGATGCATGCTGGGACAATCACTTGATGATCAAGGGATAATGGAGGAACTCATTCCAAATTTCTTTAGTGTCAAGGAAGCAGTATTTCCATTTGAAAAATTTCCCGGTGCAGAACCTGTACTCGGGCCGGAAATGAAAAGTACCGGCGAGGTTATGGGTATAGGACAAACATTTGGTGAAGCGTATTGGAAGGCTTATCACGCAACTGGATTTACAATTTCTGATGGCGGAAATGCACTGTTGAGTGTATCAGAAGACGATCAGGAAGGTTTAGTGGATGTAGGCCGGGCACTGCAGGAAAGGGGGTTCAAACTCTTTGGCACTCAAGGGACTGCTGATCTATTGCGTAGCCATGGAATTGATATTAGACGGGTAAACAAGGTTCGAGAAGGGCGCCCTCATGTAGTTGACATGCTGAAGAATAACGAAATTAATTTAATTGTCAACGTCCCCCGAAAGCGCACAAGCCTGGCAGATTCTGAGACTATTCTGAAAGAAGCTCTAAAACGAAAAGTTGCTTATTTCACAACAATCGCTGCTGCCAAGGCAATTTGTGGTGCATTCAATGATTCGTCAAAGTTAACGAATCCATACCGACTACAGACCCTGCATCAAGAACAAGCCGCCGTACGACAAAGTCGTACGGCGGCTGATGGTTTAATTCAGAATTTAACTTAGACTAGTCTCTGCCGCCGAAAATACCAAGAATTTGGATTAGGCTGATGAACAGATTGTAGATGCTGATAAACAGCGTCACTGTAGCCATGATGTAATTCGTTTCGCCACCATGAATGATTGCACTAGTTTGGTACAGAATCAATCCTGACATAAGCAGAATAAACATTCCGGACACAGCAATCGACAGAATCGGCAAGCTAAAGAAAATAGCTACTAAGGACAACACGAAAGCAGTCAGTATCCCTGCAAATAACATTCCACCCAGGAAAGCGAAATTCTTTCTTGTTGTGAGCGCATACGCGGACAGACCAAAAAAGATCAATCCGGTTCCACCAAAAGCAGTCATTACAACCTGATCGCCGTTCGGAATAACGGTCAGATAATAACCGATGATCGGGCCAAGTGTCAGACCCATGAACCCTGTCAGGGCGAAGACAAACACTAATCCCAGAGCTGAATTTCTAAATGCTGAGGTGAGAAACAGCAATCCAAAATATCCAGCCAAAGTCAGGAGCAGTCCTGGATAAGGCCAGTTGAATACCACTGAGAGGCCTGCAACCAAAGCGCAGAACAAAAGCGTCATTGATAGCAGAATGTACGTGTTTCTCAAAACACGATTGACTTCGATACTAGATGAAGGGCGTGATAATACTTGGGTGTTTAGCCTCATGAGACAAAATCCTCACAAATGTATAGACATGGTTACTATTTTATTCGCAGTGAATAAAAAGTTCAATCTGCAATTGAAACTGTACTTATGAAAATATGGAGATGAATCATAATATTTCAACTGCAGCAGAAGCAGTTCCTGCTTGGTTTGAGAAGGCATTGGAATTGTTTCACAGCGGGAGTCTAGCAATCAAAAGGGGTCAATCGCACCTCGTCGACTTGATGTAGATTTATCTGCCCGCGCATTGCAGTTATTGTGGGATTTATTCGAATCTCGCAATCTTCATATTCAGGTTTGGAGAGGTGGCTGAGTGGACGAAAGCGGCGGTCTTGAAAACCGTTGGGGGGCAACCTCCCGGGGGTTCGAATCCCTCCCTCTCCGCCATTGACTGCAGTCGAACTTTCATATGCCATGATCCTTACCTCAAACCAATCCTTCTCCGAGTAACATCAAATTTTTGCACAACAAGACCCGTCTTTATATTGCAGTTTTCCGCGCAAAATGTCTGGTGTTGTGGTTGACAACCCCAAGCTGTTGGAAATTCAATGTGGCACTATAGAGCAAATTATTCTAGTCAACCCTTTCTGCTGGCTGAATGAGTCTGCGAACTCAGATCTGACCATATTGCTGCCGTTGGCAAGATGGATATTGAGATGTTCATGCGGTGAATGGTGAGCTTAATCACCGCACATATTGCGGTGTTTAATATGTCGGTCCACCGACACAAAAAACTGGCCATGTGCTCAAACGATACAGCGTTACACGAATTTCAGAAATTAAAGGAAGAGGGCATCTTCGTCCAAAATTCCGGCGGTGGGCGTAGCACAAGTTTTAGATTGCCGAGTCGAGAAGACTAACCGCGCAACCAATGAATCTCAAACAAGGATTCGAACGCAAAACTAGTACCGTATTGTTGTAGTTATGATTACAAATTGGTCGAGAGTGGATATTAAATTAGCACTAGGCATTGCAACATAAACCTTAATTTGCCTTGTTTTAAGGGCAATAGACTATGGCCACACCCAATGATGGCTACGCTAAATCTCTGATGCTAGGTCCTCAAGGTCAAACCTGCTGACATCAAAAACCAAAAGGACTAAGACATTCTTGCTCAAACCCATACGGCGAGTGCATCACTGGTAACAGGCGGCTTGACTGGACTGAATTCAGTGATCTTCTAGGAGGATTCAAAATTTCAGCTTTATCGATTGAAGCCAGATCGGTGAGCCCAGCCGGTCATGCGTTGTTCCAGACCGGCCATAATTGCATACATGCCAATTCCTTCGACTGCCAGAGCAATAAGACAGGCGAATACTAATGGGACCTCAAAATTTGCCTGGGCTGTCAGCATCATGTGTCCGATACCTGAATTTGCCGCAATGGTTTCAGAGAGAACTGATCCTATAAAAGCAAGTGTGATTGCGACTTTTAGTGCGCCAAAGAAATAGGGCAGGGACCGGGGAATCCCAACTTTGACCATCACATCGAGTTTCTTCGCGCCCAGTGCACGTAATACATCTTCCATTTCAGGCTCAATCGTCGCAAGACCCGTTGCAACATTAACAACAATTGGGAAGAATGAGATCAGAAAAGCAGTAAGTACAGCTGGAAGCCATCCTGCACCAAACCAGAGTACCAAAATCGGCACAACAGCAATCTTCGGGATTGAGTTGAATCCAATCATCAGTGGGTAAAGTCCCGCATAAATTCGCTTGTCCCATCCAATGAACAACCCAAGCAAAAGACCAAATACGATGGCCATTGCGAAGCCCAGCAAAGTAGTCCAAAGCGTCTGAATTGAATTGAACCACAGTGCGCCAGCAAACTCATACATGGCGTATCCGATTTGGGTCGGTGCCGGCAAAATGTAATATGGAATGCCGAACACCCAAACGCTAGCTTCCCAAATCGCAAAGAGACCAAAGGTACAAAGCCAGGGTGAGGCTTTAACCCAGTCGATATTCGCAAAACCAGCAGACTTAGTTTGCATGACGGCTATCCTCGGGCTTCTGCAATGTGGCCGCGCAGTTCATGAGTTAATTCAGCAAATTCAGTTTCGTAGGTTATCTCTATGGGACGGGGTCGGGGAATCGGAATGGTACGGCTCACAATGATCTGGCCGGGAAGCGCACTCATTACATGAACGGTATCCGCTAGAAATACCGCTTCTCTTAGATCATGTGTGACAAGAATGCAAGTGAACTGCTTTTCCTGATGCAAGTCTCTGATCACGCACCACAACTCTTCTCGAGTAAACGCATCAAGCGCTGCAAACGGCTCATCCAGCAGTAAAAGTTCTGGATCATGAATGAGAGCCCGGCACAGTGAGGCTCTTTGTTGCATTCCACCGGACAGTTGCCAAGGATACTGATCACCCGCACCCTCCAATCCAACAGATGTCAATATTTCATCTGCCTGCAACTTGTACTTGGTGCGATTTGTCCGAATTTGCCTGCGATGAGGATCGACAACTTCCATAGGCAACAGGACATTGTCACGCGTCGATCGCCAGGGTAGCATGACAGGATTCTGAAATGCCATGCCTGCAATCGAAACAGGCCCATTAACCACCTCGCCATCTAGGCGAACCACTCCCGCACTCGGAAAGTGCAACCCGGTGGCGAGTTTCATCAGAGTTGATTTGCCACACCCTGATGGACCGACCACGGCGACGAAGTCGCCGCGGTGGACTTTTAAATTAAGGTGTTCAACAGCTAATGTATCTTGGCTGCCAGCTCTTCCCGTATATCGAAGTGCAACATCACTGATATCGACGAAAGTTTCCACCGAAACTACGGTGCCATTCTTTCTGATGGGTCTGGGAGGAAAGTGGAGTCAAATACGTCGTAAACTGCTGGGCGATTTTCAAATTCGTAGGTATCAGCAATTTGATCGATTGAACGCTGAAGTCGTTCAATTACAACCCCACCCAAACCATTTTCCCGCACCTCATCGGTAACGATGTTCTGGTTGAGTGCCATTATGAGTCGTTCCAATTCAACTTCTTCCCGAGCGACATCATTGTGATTGATGACATGCTTTACTGCACTTGCCGGATCAGCAATAGTTGCTTGAAACCCTTTAATGGTTGCTCTTAAAAATCCCTTCACTGCTTCCGGATTTTCTTCCGCAAACTGTGGATTGACTAGGATGACATTGCCGTATAGATCCAGTCCGTGCTCCCGCATGAGCAATACTGAAATATCGTCTTCCGGAACGCCATTGGCCTTGAGATTGATGAAAGATGAAAATGCGTAGCCGGTAATTGCGTCGACTTTACCCTGAGCCAGCATTGGTTCTCGGACAGGAAAACCAACATTCTCGATCGTTACCTGGCTGGCGTCAATACCATTGGCTTTAACAAAAGCGTTCCACTGGGCGTATGCACCGTCTGGAGCTGGCGCGCCTAAAATCTTTCCTTCTAGGTCTTTGGGTGAATTTACTCCAAGTGATTTTCGGCCAACTATAGCGAAAGGTGGAGCGTTATAAATCATAAAAATTGCTTTAACAGGCAGGTCAGGATTTTTATCACGGAACTTAATCAATGAATTGATATCTGCATTGCCCATTTCATAAGTGCCTGATGCAACTCTGGGAATGGCATCCAAAGAACCCTTGCCAGTGTCCATCTGAACATCAAGTCCTTCGGCTGAATAGAGCCCAGTGTCCCATGCCAACAGTAGCGGTGCTGCTGGCCCTTCCCATTTCCAATCGTTGGCAAACTTAATTGATGTTTCGGCATGCGCCGCGCTGGCCACGAACAGACTAGCAAGAAGCACAAAAATTGTTCGATATTTCATTTCACATTTCCTCAGGTTATCGAGAATTCTTCAGAACTTTGATTAAGTCAATTGTATTGCAACCATATGACGCTAGAATCGATATTGCGAATTTCGCCAGTTGCTGAACTTGGAAATCAGTCTTGGCAGGTCAGACTGATTTCGCAGTTCACCAGCTACTGGGATACACTTCGTGCAAACGACGAGTCAATAAGTGCTCTAGAAATCTACACAGACAGATTTTTTGTGCTCTGCCTTAAGAATTCCTGCTCTTCAAAAAGACTTCAGAACCCAGTGCCAATGCCACACCAGGCATTTGAATGACTAGTCAACCAAAGCGACTAGTTTGTCGATGCTGTCTTTTGCGTCGCCAAAAAGCATGCGATTGTTTTCTTTGTAGAAAAGTGGGTTATCGACACCTGCATAACCGGAGGCCATACTTCGCTTCAGTACAATGGTGTTCTTAGCTTTCCAAACCTCGATGACAGGCATGCCTGCGATCGGACCTTCATCATCTTCCTGAGCAGAAGGATTAACAATGTCGTTGGCGCCAATCACCAGAATTGCATCCGTGTCTGGCATATCTTCATTGATTTCGTCCATTTCCATCACGATGTCATAGGGAACTTTCGCCTCTGCAAGTAAAACATTCATGTGTCCTGGCATTCTGCCCGCAACTGGATGAATGGCAAATCGAACAATGATGCCCTTGTCGCGTAGCTTTCGGGTCAACTCAGCAACGGGGTGTTGCGCATGTGCGACAGCCATGCCGTATCCAGGCACGATGACAACAGACTTTGACGAGCGGAGCAGCGAAGCAGTTTCATCCGGAAAGATTTCAGAAATTTCACCGCCTGATTCACCGGAAGCTGAACTTGTGCTGGTCGTTCCAAACCCGCCCATAATGACACTGACAAAATGTCGATTCATTGCTCGGCACATGATGTAGCTCAAAATCGCACCACTGCTTCCGACCAGAGCGCCCACTAAAATCAGCAAGTCATTCGCTAGCATGAACCCAGTTGCCGCCGCTGCCCAGCCAGAATAGCTGTTTAGCATCGATATTACAACAGGCATATCGGCTCCACCAATCGCAAGCACCAGATGAAGTCCCAAAATAAATGCCAGCAGTGTCATGATAAGTAGGACATTCGTGCCGGACACCAGTGAATCTGCGGTAAGAAACTCCGCACCTAGCCAAATACACACAATCACGATGGCAAGATTTAACCAGTGTCGTAGAGGAAGCATTAATGGCCTGCTGGAAATGATTCCCTGAAGCTTCCCGAATGCCGCAACAGAACCAGTAAAGGTAATGGCTCCAATAAATACGCCGACAAAAATTTCTACCTCATGAACCACCTTTTCGGCTCCTTCGAATTCGATTAAAGGTTCAATGAAGTTGGCAAATCCTACCAATACTGCTGCAAGTCCTACGAGACTATGAAGAATCGCAACCAGTTGCGGCATTGCGGTCATTCTGACTCTCATGGTGACCAGAATACCAATCACACCTCCTACTGCCATCAAACCGATGACAAGACCAATATTGTCAAGTGCTTTTGCCGCAATTGTCCCACCAACCGCGAGAATCATGCCCAGAATACCGAAAACATTCCCGCGTACGGCGGATTCTTGGTGGCTTAAGCCGCCAAGACTCAAGATAAAGAATATCGAAGCGATGATATAGAGTGAGTTGATAAATCCGTCGAACATTTACTTCTGAAACATTTTGAGCATTTTTCGGGTGATGAAAAATCCACCGAAAATATTGATGGAAGCGATCAGAATTGATACAGCCGCAAAGGCTTTCACCCAAGGGTTAACGGCACCAATTTCAAGTAGTGCGCCAACAATGATGATGCCGCTAATGGCATTGGTAACACTCATTAGTGGTGTATGTAACGCAGGAGTCACATTCCAGATAACATGCCAGCCGACAAAAATTGCCAATACAAACACAGTGAAATGAGCAAGAAATGAAGGCGGTGCAAATGCTCCAACACCGAGTATTGATGCCAGTGCCAGAATAAAAGCATAGGGAGCCAGTCGAAATTTCTTCTTCGGTCGCGCTTTTGCCGTTTCTACGTCAGCCGATGTATCCTGCTTTTGAGCAGGGGCTGCTGAAACTTCAACAGGAGGAGGTGGCCATTTGATTTCGCCATCTAAGGTTACTGTCGCACCGCGAATAACATCATCATTCATGTCGAGCACTAGGGTGCCATCATTTTCGGGACAGAGATCATCAATGAAATTTACGATGTTGGAAGCGTAAAGTTGGCTCGATTGAGCGGGCAGCCTGCTTGGAAAGTCTGTGTAGCCAACAATACTGACACCGTTTTCGATAACAACTTGATCTGGTTGAGTAAGCGCACAGTTTCCGCCTTGTTCGGCCGCCAGGTCTACAATGACGCTTCCTGGCTTCATACTGCGTACCATTTCTTCAGTAATGAGTTCTGGTGCAGGTCGTCCAGGAATCAGTGCAGTTGTGATGATGATGTCGACGTCTCGTGCTTGCTCAGCAAAAAGCTTCATCTCGGCTTCGATGAATTCCTTACTCATGACCTTCGCATAACCGCCGGTACCAGACCCTTCTTCTTCGAAATCCAGATCCAGGAACTCAGCTCCCATGCTTTCAACCTGTTCTTTGACCTCAGGGCGCGTGTCGAAGGCGCGAACGATAGCACCGAGACTGGTAGCCGCACCGATTGCAGACAAGCCAGCAACTCCGGCACCGATGATCATGATCTTTGCAGGCGGCACTCGGCCGGCTGCAGTGATCTGCCCACCAAAAAATCGTCCAAAATGACTGGCAGATTCAACAACCGCGCGGTAGCCGGCGACATTTGCCATAGAGGACAGTGCATCAAGCTTCTGTGCTCTGGAAATACGTGGAATGGCATCCATTGAAATTGCATTCACACCACTACTGGCCAGCCTTTCAAGTAGTTCAGGATTTTGCGCTGGCCATAGAAAACTCATCAGATTTTGACCTTCGCGAAGAAGTCCGAGTTCTGATTCATCAGGCGCACGTACTTTCACAATGACATCCGCATCCTGAAAAACAGATTCCGCGCTTGAAACGACCGTAGCACCTGATTCTTCGTACGCCAAATCGTTGAAACTTGCTGGCACTCCTGCACCAGTTTCTATCAGTACGTCAAATCCCATTTTCTGGAGTTTCGGTATTGAATCAGGTGTCAGAGCTACACGCTGTTCCCGAGAATACTGCTCTTTAACTATTCCAATTTTCATTAATCTTTCAATTTAACTAGGGAAAATGAACCAGAAAACATTATAGATTTGTCGACTTGGACAAATTCCGCAAACAATGGAGTGATATGGAATCCTCCCGGATTTCAAGGTGCAATTGCGATACGATGAATAGAAAGAACTGTGGCTTTATACCCGGCTTGGTTTACGGGACATTTGAATTCACTATCCCCCGAATCATGATGTCATTCGCGAACAGACGCCTTTATCTAAATTGTGGCTTGCATACTGCCGTTCGTCTGCATTGTTCTGCAAATTACCCAAACCAAAGTCTACGCATGAGTATCAGCGAACAATATCAAGAAAACTTGATGTACATAGCCGATGTCCAGGCCGTGGCACCGTCAACCTGAGTACCCTGCAAGTAAACGGGTCGAAATCCATGCGGTCCATTTTCGGGTTCTATTTCAAATGTGCCACTGACATCTCGGCACATTGCCGAATCAGATATGCGTTCTATGGCTACAAAAATATCCGCACCACCTAATTCGACCCGTACACGACCTTTCTCCATTAGTTCAGCACCGCTAACCTGGCAATCGAAATCAGGGCAATGGACAAAGGGATTTCCATCTAGCGGGTTGCCGACTTTAACGTATCCGTCAATGGTTCCAAATACCCGGATAGTTGCGTGTTCCAGGTTGGATAAATCCATTTCAAATGAATCTGTATCGCCGTAGGTATCCGTGCGAAATTCAATCGTCGTTGGCCCGGACCGCCATAGAGTTTCTTCAATATGTTCAAAACCATAAGCGTTGAATGAATTAATCACACCATTTCGAATGTCAATTGTGCCACGCCAGTCTGCCCACCGATAGCGATCTCGAATTCGTGCACCGCCGATTCGAACGCGAACACGACGACTTGAGTAACCGGTTTCAGCCTGTAAGTTGCGTTGCTCAATAAGCCCTGTGTGATCGTACAAAGCAATTTCATCCCAGCCCGTGTCACCAAGAAAGCGGTATTCCAGATTAAGAGGGCCGTGATGCTCAAATTCATCACCCATCATCTGGTCACCCGACCAACTGAGTGCGACAATGCGCTCCCCAGTTGTCGCCCAGGTGCGACGGGCTCTTAACGCTTTACCTACGGCGACTCTGTCCAGTGAATCACAGACTAAACCCGTTACGCCGCCTTTGGTTCCAAAAACTGCTGTACCTGGTACGCCGCCACCGCAGCGACCACGATGCTCATCGCCATTGGCTGCGGCGCCGAGCTTATATCCCCGGGCGGCTACTTCCTGGTAAAGCCAGGAAAAGTGCCCCCAAGCTGATGTGATTTCAACCAGTCGGTCCATGACCGGATGATACCAATCCATGATGCAGCGTCGTCCTCCGACATGCGGCATGAGGAGGTGTCCTTCCGGGTCGTGGATATAGGTGCCCCATAGCTCTTCCAACGGCCAGGCGCCTGGCTGAATCGTTTCGCTATCCATGTCTTCGTTCCACTCAAATGAACGGGCAATATTACCCTTGGCATCAAACGGAAACTCCGGTGTCTTACCATGCAGAAACACCACATTATGATCGCCACCGGCACAGGAATTGCCACACCATTCAGTACCTGGATAGCATACGAACTTGCCTTCTTTGTTTAGGCTGTGAATAAGTTTGACGTCTTCGTCCCAGTTAGCCTTGGTAATCTGAAAGTCATTTGCGGTGTAGCCTAAATAATCCAGTCGGGCGATGTCCCGCCCGTAGGTGAGATTGTAGACCGTGTCGTTCGTACCAACAGTGTTATCGGAATGAACATGCAAATCGCCATAAAACACGCGCGGACACGGGCTTAACTCATCAATTGTTACAAAAAATTCAGCGTGTCTGACCGACTTATTACCGATCATGGTGGCGGTTACCGCAAGTTCTCCCGATGAATCAGTGGGCAGGTCGGTTATTTCGGCAAATGCCCACCCTTGACTCGCTAGAGAGATCTGTTTTTGGTAAACCTGTGTACCATCCAAACTAGCGGTGATCAGCACATCAACGCTTTCATCGAAGCAGGTGTTTCCCCATATGTCTTCGGCACGTACCCCTAATACAAAGGGTTCACTCGGTCGGAGCATGCGTGATCCGACCATTACCAGCTGAGCTGGTTTACCCGGCACTATGTCGATTACAACATCACCAGGAATGACGCAAAAGCGAGACGTGCCAAGTGGGTCGATGTAACATCTGAACTGGAATCCCTTTTCGACAAACGTTTGAACTCTCGTACCTGGACCGCCGCCCCTTCGGTCTCCAAGTCGAATAATTATGTGATCACCGGGCTTCAAAAACCCGTCGACAGTGTCTACGATGATCGCCTTTTGAAATGGACGCTCGTGACCTTTCTGGTCGAATCGAACCTTTAGCGATTGAACTGTCGCTGGGCTTTGTCCTTCACACGGGGGGCCAGCCTTGTATTCAGCAGTAACAAAATTTGCAGCTTTTGGATCAACCGTCTGAAATAGTGCCCAGTCGGAATAAAATTTAAATGTTGCCTTAATCCAGGCGCCATCGGCGATGCCGGAAGCCCCCACTTCATAATCCAGCACAATTTCGGTCCATTCACCTGCCACAAGTTCATCGACATTACAACTAACGCTACCAAGAAATGGCATGCTTCTGGTTTTGTTATAAAGACCTTTAGGTGCAAAATAGTCTCCCAGCTTTTGCCTGATTTCAGCTTCTGAAGTGGTGAACTGAGACCAGGTTTGAATATTTTTTTCGCCTTCTTGCATTATGTATTCTCCTCGCTATTGCATTGGGCTTCACTGCATTAGGTTCAATCAAGATTCCAGTTGTCATTTGCGGGTAACTGGATACTTGTGGCCGTTTGAAAGGCCAGTCAATTTACTTTCACATGTCTACTTCATTGTGAAAATCTTAGTCAACTTCTCCGCCATCAGTTCACGGTATTTCAGCACTGTGATGGCTTCAGCAATTTGCAGTAACTGCAGTGTTCCCTAGAGAAGTATCCAATGTCACGGTATGCTCCACACTGTAAGAATTCAGTTTTGAATCGCACGGCAGTTGACGCACATTAGTGGACTGGATGCAAGCCATGGTATCGGTAGATGGAGGCTGCTTTCTCACTGAGTAAATACTGATACGCATTGCAAGCCACTTGACAGTTTTCATTAGCTAGTCCGACTGCATAACGCGTGACTATGTTGTGCTCATTTGCTGGCAATTGAATTCGATCGAAAATTTCGGGAAAAATTCGACAGTAGCGAAGTGCGAGATGATCGTACACGATCGCAACGTCAGCAAGCCCATCCGCTATCACTTGTGGCGCTTCTCGATGGTGAATCAATTCGCCTATATGAACCTGACCACCTGACAATAATTCTTTTATAGATTGCTTTGCGATTCCTTCTTTCACGCCGATTCCTTCAAGAGTTTGACGATAAACCATATGGCTGGCTTTTTCGGTCACTGGATTGGAAATAAAGAGTTTTACATTCTCTCTGAGCAGATCGCCAACCTGTCGAATATTCTTTGGGTTGTTCTTCTGCACCAGGAAACTGTTTCCACAGCTTTGGGCAAACACTTTGTTGCGGCATACTCTATTTTCCACCAGAAGGTTTTCCATAATGTCATCAGGGCCAATGACTATGTCAGGTTCCACACTCAGGCGAAGATTACCTAACTCGATTAATTCAGACTTCATCCAATCCAGGTACACTTTTGGCGGCGTAGTACAGTAAAAAACAGATGCGAGGTTATATTCCGAGCGGAATGACTCCAGCGTTTCTTCGAGAGCCATGTGGTGGTTGCCGTCAGAAAACACTCGCAAGTTTGAAGCAGCCGGATCGCCGTGAAAATCCAGGCAATAGTTGCTTGCAGGATGAAACCAGCGACTATACTCCGTTGTCAGATCGACAGCGTTTTCTCTGGGCCAATTAAGTTGCAAAAGTAACTCCAGTCAATTAATCAGTTTCATATGCCATCGACTTACAAGGCATGCAATTCGTTGTAAAAAAGTCCGATTTCACGGTTCTATGTTCGTTTCAATACGAGCGATGAAAAAACGATGTCAGTCGTTCTTTCTAATTCCCATAACGAATGTGCGGATGATCACGAAAAAAGTCAGGCACATCAAAATAACCGCCACAGGTCGTCGAAAGAACAGGAATGGATCAAATTGAGAAGTAATTACAACTTGCTGAAGAGCACGTTCCCATTCAGGCACGAGAATAAACCCGATTAGAAATGCCACGTAAGAGAAGTCGAACTTACGCATAAAGTAACCAATGACGCCAAATACCAGCATGACGATTACATCAAACATGGATGACTGCCCGAGATATGCCCCCATAATACAGGTGAAAATTACTACGGGATAAAGGACCACAGACGGAATTTGAACTGCCTTGCAAAACAGTTTCAAACCGAATTTACCTATGATCAGCAGGAACAGGCTGGCAATTACAAGGCTACCAAATACGCCATACATCAATTGTGAATTCTCTTCAAATAGAAGCGGACCAGGCATCATTCCATGAATCATGAACGCACCCATCAGCATGGCTACAGCTAAATTACCGGGTATGCCCAGCACGAACAACGGGATCAGGCTGGCTCCGACGACTGCACTATTGGCAGCTTCCGATGACGCGATGCCCTCAAGACGTCCCTTGCCGAACTCCTCGGGGCGTTTAGCTCTTTTGAGTGCTTGATCATACGATAGAAACGAGGCCACGGGCGCTCCCAGTCCCGGCATGGCTCCGACGCCTATACCAATGGCACTGGCTCGCAGTAAAGTCCTCGTACATCCGAAAAACTCTTTTGTTGACACATACTTGTCTTCAGGTTTGTCAGAAAACGTGCGTGCTGCCTTTTCAGAGTTTGCGCGCAAATTGAGCTTCTCCAGCTGAATCAGAATTTCGGAAAACGCCAGCAGTCCAATCGCAACTGGAATTAATGACAATCCACTCTCAAGACGGTAAATATCAAACGTCAGGCGCGGTAGCGCAGTAACCGGCTCAGTACCAATCATACCGACCAGCAATCCACCAGCAGCAGCAATCAAACCACGGGAAATCGATTTAGTTCCGATTCCGGCGATCACGGTCAGAGCCAATGAGATCAGCGCAAACATTTCAGGGGGCCCCATATATAGAGCGACTGTCGCAAGTGGGGCAGCAATCAGAATCAAAACAGCAGTCGAAATAAAATCACCAGAAACTGAACTGAAAAGCGCCATTCTCAAGGCTTTCTCTCCTTTGCCCTGTTCGGTTAACGGAAATCCATCCCACGTCGTTGCCGCTGCTTCGGGTGTTCCTGGTGTGCGCAACAGAACTGCAGAAATAGCACCTCCGAAAAATGCACCTTTGTTCAGTCCAACCAGAAAACCGATGGCTGCAAGTGGAGACATGTAATATGTCAATGGAATGAACAGAGCTATGGCCATCGGACCATTGATTCCGGGTACCGCACCGACAGCAACACCTGTAAAAACACCGACAAAGACAAACATAAGACTCACTGGGGACAGTGAGTCCATCAGTCCAGCCAATATCATCTCCATGATTTGATCCTACGGATTGAATATCAGGTTAGTTGCCAGGAACTGGTACCCCAAAACCGTATCGCATGGCAGCATACATCAATGCGACAGTAATGACAGCCAGGAGCACGATTTTTATCCAGTTGCGAGCGCCTACCAGGTACTGGAGCAAAAGCAAAAAAGCCAGAGCCGAGGGTATATATCCAATGGTATGGATACCGATCACCAGCAGTGCAGCTGGAACCATAATTTTAGCCAAATGTCCGATATCGAGTCGGCCGACCTGAGTAAATCCGGATCCACCTCCCTCGTCCGGGTACGTAGATTCCTCTTGACTCAATGGATTGTTGCCTTTGATCGCAATTACATATCGTATCAACGCGAGAATTGCCATGACAAGCATCACACCAACAGCAACGATTGGAACCAGTGCTGGTGAGGCGCCATAGCCTGGATAGGCTGGCGTATACACTGGAATTGCCCACGTGAGCAATAACACGCTGGCCAAAGTGATAACCACATTGGCCAGCATGTCTCGTTTGACCCTGTTCAATGTTCTGTCCTACAGAACATAATCAGGTTTCTGAATTAAGTTGAAGCTATTGATTTTTAGCCTGTTCACCAAAGAGATCATACAACTCCTTGAGTGATTTTTCGGCATGATCCTGTCCCCAAGTTACAGGAAGCATCAACAGTTTTTCTGTGATAAACGCATTGGTATCAGCATCATTGGCGAGTTTGTCGGCTGCAGCAAGAATTGTAGTTGCTACATCATCAGGCAAGTCTTTTGGAGCAACCAGTCCGACAATCATCTCGACAGCTTCATCATAACCCTGTTCTTTCAGAGTTGGCACATCTGGGAGTGGAGGCAATCTCTCGTTGAGAGCGGAAGCCAGAAGTTTCAATCTTCCCGCCCTGACATGTTCGTAAAGAATCGCTCCGACATAGCCAATGTCTGCATGTCCGCCCGTTACCGCCTTGATTACGGAAGGGCCGCCTTTACTAGGAATCAACGAAATATTGACACCTTCGGCCTTAGCAATACGTTGTATGGCATCGCGGTCATCTGCACCGTGAAACATGCATACCAAAGCTTCATTGTTGGCTTTCGCCCATTCGAAAGCTTCTTTCAGAGTATTCCAAGGGCGGTCTGGCAAAGAGATAAAACCACTTGAGTTCAGTGCAACCAGCGATAGATAGTCAAAATCATCAAATCCGTATTTCACTGGCGAATGGTGTGGCTGGTATGTGTAGGCAGTGACTGCTGCGACACCCAAAGTGTATCCGTCAGACTTGGCCTTACTCAACTCAGTTGCCATCACGCTTCCATGCGAACCTCCAGTCACATTTTTGACATTTACAGGTTGACCGAGTTCATTGCTTAGTCTTTCTGCGAGACCTCTAGCAAGTCGATCAATTTGGGCTCCGGGTTGAACCATGGTCATTAACGTTATTGGTTTTTCCGGGTACTCGGCCATGGATACCGGGACAAGCAGAAACCCTGCTATAACAATCCCGATTATTCTGAGAATTAACTCTTTCATGCTACTTACTCCATTTAATGGTTTACAAAACTCTTTGAATATTCTGACTTTATGAAAATTTGATTATAGTGTGACGGTAATTACTCTCAAAAAAATTGCCAGATTAATATGCCATGTCATCGATTTTACTAAGATGTTGAATTGAAATAAAAATATTGTGTCTACAACAAAGGCGAACGTCAATATTAGTTAAATATCGCAAAAATGGTAACTACTCTTACACCCTAAACGGGTTTTACCCTTTGAATAACACCGACTGTGCTGTGTTGCCGTAAATGTCCGCACCTTACAGTCGATAGTGTCACTATCGTTTGAAATTCCAATTTTCTATCGATTAAATATGAACTTTCACATTCAATAGGAACATTCTATTGGGTGCCCCAGATATCTAATAATTGGTTCCCTGACGCAATAAAATAAGATTTCATTTTCAATTTGTAGCAGAAATTTACCATGGAAACAGGCTCAGCATTCGATCAATTGGACGACATCAATCTTCGAATTGAATCCTTGTGGAGGTTTCTTTGACGTCGAAACGAAGCGGTCTCGACTGAATGAGATTGATGAACAGTTAGAGAATCCGGACCTGTGGCAGAATTTTGAACTTAGTCGGAAATTAAATCAAGAAAAAGCCAGCCTGGAAAAGTCGTTACAGGCGATTCAGTCGCTCAAGACTGCGGTAGCTGATGCACTTGAACTCGCAGAACTTGCGCGCGAGGAAGATGATCAGGAAACTCTCAACGCTATCGCGGAAGACGTTAAGGGTTATAGTCAACAGATTGACAGTCTTGAATTCACCAGTATATTCAGTGGACAAATGGATGCATCTAATGCGTTTGTTGACATTAAACCCGGCTCTGGCGGCACAGAAGCACAAGATTGGGCTGAGATGTTGTACAAAATGTATCAACATTGGGCACTGAAAAAGGGGTTCCGAATCGAAACGGTTGATTACAGTGATGGAGAGGTTGCAGGAATAAAAAGCGCAACACTAAAAATTATTGGTGAATTCGCGTTTGGCTGGATTCGAACCGAAAATGGCGTACACCGACTGGTCCGTAAATCACCGTTTGATTCGGGGCAGAGACGCCATACTTCATTTGCCTCAGTTTTTGCTTATCCAGAAGTCGATCAGCAAATCGAAGTTGATATTGATCCTGGAGACCTTCGAATTGACACCTATCGGGCGAGTGGGGCAGGTGGTCAGCATGTGAATCGAACTGATTCAGCGGTGCGAATTACACACAAGCCTACCGGCGTTGTAGTGCAATGTCAGAATGACCGGTCCCAGCATCGAAACAAAGCTGAAGCGATGGCCATGCTACGTGCAAGGCTGTTTGAGCTAGAGCGACAGAAAGAACTTGAGGAACGTCAGAAATTGGAAGATGCAAAACCGGATATATCCTGGGGAAATCAAATTCGGTCGTATGTGCTGGATCAGTCACGAATTAAAGACATTCGCACTGGAGTGGAAACAGGGAATGTTAACGCTGTGTTAGAAGGTGATTTGGATGAATTTATTGAAGCTAGTTTAAAGGCAGGTTTGTAGCGAACTATGTTGAACGAAAGCGAACAGAGCAAATTACGCAGGGAAAAACTTGCTGAACTGCGCCAGTCTAACCTGGCCTATCCAAATGACTTCAGACCTGATACGCAGGCTGGTGATTTGCAGCAGCGATTTCAAGATTACTCAAGCGAAGACCTACAAAGTGAAGAGGTTGTTGTAAATATCGCAGGGCGCTTGATGAGTCGGCGCAAGATGGGAAAAGTAACTTTCGCCGATTTTCAAGATGCTAGTGGAAAGATCCAATTGTTTATTAGGAAGAATGCCTTGTCGGAATATGAGTACAACCGATTTCAATCTTACGATATTGGAGACATAGTTGGTGTGCATGGTACAGTGTTTCGAACGCGTACTGGAGAGCTCAGCATTTCGGTCGATTCGATCAGGCTTTTAACCAAAGCACTGCAACCTTTTCCAGAGAAATTTCATGGATTGACTGATCAGGAACTTCGATATCGACAGCGATATCTGGACCTCATCATCAACCAGGATGTCAAGGAAACATTTCAGACACGTAGCGCAATCATTCGCTGTATTCGGGCATTCATGGATGAACATCAGTTTCTTGAAGTCGAAACACCAATGATGCATTCCATCCCAGGAGGTGCAATTGCAAGACCATTCACTACCCACCACAATGCGCTCTCACTGGACATGTATTTGAGAGTCGCTCCCGAGCTATTTCTAAAGCGTTTGGTTGTCGGTGGATTGGAAAGGGTTTATGAAATCAATCGAAACTTCAGAAATGAAGGTGTCAGCACACAGCACAATCCTGAGTTCACTATGCTGGAGTTTTATCAGGCGTATGTGGACTATAACGACTTCATGAACTTTACTGAGCAGATGTTCGAGCGGTTAATTGATGAGGTCCCAATACCGTCAACGATCAAATTTGGCGAGCATGAAATTGATATTCGACCGCCGTATCGGCGACTGTCGTTACGTGACGCGGTATTGTCACACAACACCGAACTGAAACGGGAAGACTTGGATCAAATTGATCGCTTGCGCAGTCATATAGAACAAATTGGCGGGCCGATATCCGATCAATGGGGAGCCGGTAAGTTATTGTTTGAAATTTTTGAACGAACGGTTGAAGATCAGCTAATTGAACCGACATTCATCACTCACTATCCACTTGAAGTGTCTCCTTTATCCCGTGTATCTGATTCTGAGCCGACGATTACTGATCGATTCGAATTTTTCGTCGGTGGTATGGAAATCGCCAATGGATTCTCGGAACTCAATGATCCAGAAGACCAGGCGGAACGCTTTATGCATCAGATTGCACAACGCCAATCGGGTGACGACGAAGCGATGCATTACGACGACGATTACATTCGAGCGCTGGAGTTTGGCTTGCCACCAAGCGCAGGGGAAGGTATTGGTATCGACAGGTTGGTGATGCTGTTAACTGACAGACCGTCAATTCGTGATGTGATCCTGTTTCCGTACATGAAGCCAATATCGTAAACCGGTGAATGATTCGTCCATTTGAACTATTTATCGGGCTGCGCTATATACGCGCCAAACGACGCACCCGATTCATCTCTTTCATTACTGCAACTTCAGTCTTAGGCATCATTATTGGTGTCTGGGCGCTGATTTCAGTGTTGTCAGTTATGAATGGGTTTGAGCGGGAACTTAAGTCCAGAATATTGACTGTTGCGTCCCACATTCGTGTCAGTGGCACTGGTGGCTGGCTTCTCGATTGGCAAGATGTGGCTCAGAAGGTCGATAAGCTGTCAAGTGTTAGCGCACACGCGCCATATATTCTCAGCCATGGAATGCTGAAATTCAATAACCGAGTTAATCCGGCAATTGTGCGAGGTGTTACACCCGAACTTGAAGCTACCGTATCAGCAATTGGCGAGAACATGATCGCAGGCAGTATGGACGGACTCCAGGATGGTGAATTCGGAATGGTTCTCGGGGAAGACATGGCGCTTTCGATGGGCAACATACAAGTAGGAGATCAGGTCATTTTGATCAGTTCCAGGGGAAAATCTTCACCAGTTGGTGTATTGCCTCGATTAAAGCGCTTTACCGTTGTGGGAATATTCAACTTAAATTTCTACGAATATGACAGTGGGCTCGTTCTGGTTAATATCAATGATCTTGCAATATTGCAAAGAGTGAATGATGCAGTTTCAGGTTTGCGAATCAAAACGACAGACGCTTTTCAAGCCCCTTTGATATCAAGAGATTTACGTCAGGTGCTTGGGGCAAATTTCACTGTCGCAGATTGGACACGGGAGTATTCCAATTTGTTTGAGGCCCTGAAAATTGAACGGCGCGTCATGTTCATTATTCTGTTCCTGATCGTAGCGGTTGCGGCATTTAACATTGTGTCATCACTGGTGATGCTGGTATCCGATAAGAGTGCAGATATTGCCGTTTTGCGAACGATTGGAGTAACGCCTAAGAGTGTGATGGTAATTTTTGTTGTACATGGAGTTGTCATCGGCATTGTTGGTACACTGCTTGGCGTTATTTCGGGTGTTACAACAGGACTTAATCTTGAAACGCTGATTCCGTGGGCGGAACAACTGCTTGGCACACAGTTTTTTCCAGACGAGATCTATGTCATCTCTAAATTTCCTGCCGAACTTGTTTGGGACGATGTGATCAAGGTGGCAGTTGTTGCACTGCTGATGAGTCTGTTGGCTACGATTTATCCAGCCTGGCGTGCTTCCAAAGTTCATCCGGCTGAGGCATTGCGCTATGACTGAACTGGTTCTGCAGGCAAGTTCGGTTTCTAAAACCTACCGACAGGGATCGTTTGAAGTGCCTGTACTTCACAATGTACACCTCGAAGTTCGTCGAAGTGAGCAAATAGCGATTGTTGGTGCTTCAGGTACCGGGAAGAGCACATTATTGCATTTACTCGGCGGACTTGATTTACCGACAAGTGGCACCGTATCACTAGACGGGCAAAACATGGCCGAAATGAATGAGGTTGAGAGAAGTCGCCTCAGAAATCACAAAATTGGGTTTGTTTACCAGTTTCACCATTTGTTGCCGGAGTTCACCGCACTAGAAAATGCGATGATGCCGTTGTTGGTGAGACGGCTTTCCACAAAAGAGACTAAGGAAAAAGCAGTGCGTTTACTAGATCAGGTAGGACTAGCTCACAGACTTAATCACAAACCTGCTGAACTTTCTGGGGGAGAACGCCAAAGAACCGCTATAGCGCGGGCACTCATTATCGAACCGTTGTGCCTGCTAGCAGACGAACCAACCGGAAATATTGATCGGCAAAATGCAAAAAACATTCAACAGCTGATGACGAGCCTGGATCGAGACTATCAGGTCAGTTTGATTGTTGCAACACACGATTTGCAACTAGCATCGTCGATTGATCGTGTTCTTCAGATTGAAGACGGCAAACTGAAACCAGTTGAGTGATTGGTAGGGCGGGTAAAGAGAATAGTAAATTAGAGTCGATGATTTTACCAGACCATAAGCTGTACATCAGCAGTGCACGATAACTTCAGAAAATTCTTCAATAGTCATGAGTTCGACCTGTTTCGTTGTGAACTCGGATACATTGAGTATTTCAAAGTCCAGTTGTAGCCGGAATTCAAATTGGGTCAGAAATTCATCAAACTTCTCGCCGCCTCTTGTTCCAACAGCAGCAATCGTATCGTCTTCATCTGAATATTCAAGTTGAATTGAGGCGAGCGGCTGTGGAGCTGGACCACCCAAAACCTTAGCACCAAGCTTTGGATCGTAAACACTGCGCTCCGAGCAGCAGTAAATAATTTTTTGCCTTTCCTGCCTGCTACGATTTTCGTCGAAATAAACGACTTTTGAATGCCGGTAATTTAGAAAGCTGGCGGACTTGGCAGGGTAGGTCATCTGATGCGCACAAATTGCAGAATACGCCACAATGGAGCGAGAAGGGCCGATACCTCCCTGCCAGGAGTATTGTGAACCTGATTCAGTCTTGAGCTGATAGGGGTCTTCTACAGACTCTCCCAAATTAAAAATCATGCATGGAGTCGTAACATAAGGGTAATGAAAGATGTAGACCTGACCCTCCTCAAAATCACTGGCACGCATGGGTCTGGATTCCCTCATCAGTTGCACGCGGTTATACAAATGAGTCGGGCTTGAAGCGACTGTAGTCTTCGGATGCAATGAAGCCAGTCCCGCAACATAACCCCCACAAATTTGGAAGAATTTTCTTCGATTAAATTGACTCATGCCAAAATAGGATAACGAACTCAAGAACGACTGTCGAGTAAACTCACAATTGAAGCATGATTATTCACAATTGCACGGCCGCGGGGATCCAGTTCAAATCGATCTTTGATCGAAGATGATGCATTGTGCTCCAACAATAACTTAACTATACCAGCGTAACCATTGGTTGCTGCGTGATGCATCGCTGTAGCGCCGTTATCGTCTTGTGCATTTACATCTATTCTTGCATCACTAAGCAGTGCTGCAACCGCCTGCTCATGTCCGGAAAATGATGCACGCATAAGTGGCGTCCAACGATAAATATCCCGTATGTTTACCTCTGCGCCATGATCTAGTAATAAATATGTGATTTCAGCATGCCCCTTGGCTGCTGCAACCATGAGTGCAGTCCATCCAAATTTAGCAGCCACATTGACTTCAGCCCCATGTTCCAGCAGCAGCATCAGTGTTTCCGAATTACCCCGAATTGCGGAATACATCAATGCTGTTCCACCATTCAGATTTCTATCATTGATTTCAGCTCCCGCGCTAAGGAGCTTTTTTACTACTTCGCGAGAACTTAATTTGGCAGCGAGCATCAATGCTGTACGTCCGTCAGCAAGGCGGATGTTTGGATCCTGAAGCTGGTCAACATATCGGCTCATCGCGACAATGTCTTCACGCTTCATCGCTTCATAAAAACTGTCTGCCTCCGCCAGCGGCACTTTGATTGCGTTGCCGATCAATGTCAACGATAGACCGACGGTTGCCATCAAAATTTTCTTATGGTACGCTATTGAATTCATCACTCAATGAATTTCAGATGATGACACTGAACGACTCCAACCAGTCTCCCGGAATTCATAATGCGATACAACCTCAGTAAGAGCTGCCTGAACATCGTACTTTCCAGTCAAACGGATCAAGGCATCGTGCTGTGTCGCTTGATCCAGCACATCCTTAAAAGCCTCATGTTCCATTAAACCTAACTGATTTTGCTGGCTATGAATAACCCAGTACGCCGCGTCCGCGAAGAACCAGCGAATTCGTGGTTGGGACGACAAAAGTTTAAGAGATTCGAAATGTGATTCCGTTTCACCTGGTGTAAGCAGTACCTCACCGGCGAGTGGGTCGTCATCACCTCGGGTGTAGACTTCGAGTCGAATGACAACGACAGATGCACTTTCATGTTTGATGACATCAGATTCTATCGCCACCGGTACGACACCATCACCAAGGCGTGTCAGATTACGTCGATCCAGTTTCGATTCGCCGCCGCCAACCTGAAAAAATATTGCAGTTTCCCAATTATCAGCTTCAAAACTCACAGGCAGACAGGTCACACTTGAACCTGTGTAGTCCATACTGCTTCTTACAAATTCAGGAAACCTTTTCATTTTATTGATTTTAGTTTCTAGGCAAGAAAAAAGCGCACCTAGAGCAAAATACTCAAGATGCGCTTTGTTTCTTTGGAATTCTTATCTGATGATTAGGCAGTTGACTCCGTTTCGCTTGAACTCGCAGGTGATGCTGAACTGTCAGCATTTTTAACTTCGTCATACCACAAATCATGATGTTGCTTCGCCCACTCCTTGCTAACGTGTCCTTTGGTCATTGCATCAAGGGAGCCTTCAGAACCGATTGTTCCGATGTACACGTGCCCAAAGAAAACAGCGATCCAGAGAAGTGCTGAAACTGAATGCAGGATATGCATGTATTGGGCGTAGGAACGAGTGAACTCGACTCCGAAATACTCCTGAACCCAACCGATCAGAGCGAAGCCTGAAAAGCTGACAGCACCAACCCCGAGCAAAATGACAATCCAGAACCAAACTTTCTCACCACCGTTTGCCTTACCTGCACTTGGATGTGCTTTTCCGATAATTCCGCCACCTTTAAAGAACCACGCGACATCTACCGCTGTGGGAAGGTTATGGCGAACCCAGAAAATGAACATGAGAATCGGACCCAGTACGAAAAATGGGCCTAGGGTGTTGTGAATGTTGATTGAAAGACCCGCCCAGAAAGAAAATCCTTCAGGTCCCAGCAATGGTATCAGCAGAGCTCTTCCAAACAGTAAACTGAGTCCAGTTACTGTCAAAGCAATAAATAGTGAAGCTGTATACCAATGCAGCGAGCGCTCCCAAAAACCCCACCGCTGAACTCGTTCGCCGGATTCTGGTTCGGTCAGATCAATGCGACCTCGCAATGCGTAAAACAAAACGATTGCAATCACAACGGCGAACAAAAACCAGCCGCCATAATTTGCAATTAAACCGTTTCGAATCTGGCGCCAGTTCTGACCAGTTATGTTGTAGAGAGTGTTTGTTTCAGGATTTACTGCCGAACTGGGTATAGAACTATAACCAGTACCACCTTCCCGAACTACACGCCAGAATTCAGACCGTTGGTTTGCGTCACCTGCGGCCTGTTGTGCCTGCGCAGTTACACTCTGCGTCTCAGGAAACAAGTATCCCGTCAGTGGCAGAACCATCGCACACACCAGGACGAGCGCCAAGGTTAGTGTCATTTGCCGCACCCGTTTGGAGCGCACTCTGCCAGTAGTGATTTTGTGTGTGGCCATTGATGTTTACTCCTTTCCTTATTCGTTACACGTACAGCGCTTTACGCATTTAATTGAGTGTCGATTTGTTTGTATTTCAATTTTCGGTCAGTTGCCGCAGCGGACACAGAACCGTTCAATCGTCTGACTATCGATCCATCTGGCCAGTGGCCAGTCTTTCTGCAAGAGCACTGGACTGCGAAGTTCCCAACAATTGATCTTCGGGGCCCATGTAGATTCCTGGTTCATGTAATGTGACTTGAAAATCTTCCAAGCATCCACTGAGTGCTAATGAGCCGAAAACAATGAGAATGATTACTAAGATCTTTCGATGCATGTCCTTTATTGCTCCGATTGTTTTGTTGATTAGTGCCTGATATTTTGGTTGTAGTTTATTCAGAGTCAAAAGGGGGAGGGTATACCTCCCCCTTTGACTGTTTCAGATTATCCGGTAGGATAAGCCGTTTCCCATCCCCATGTCTGAGGTCGGGTTCCTCTTTGCAGTATGCGCTCGCGGTAAATGTCGGCGATCGTGTCGCCATCACCTGCAACGAGTGCCTTGGTGGCACACATTTCAGCACAAAGCGGAAGCTTACCTTCGGCGATGCGGTTACGACCATATTTGGTGTATTCTGCATCCGAATTGTCAGCTAACGGACCACCTGCACAGAATGTGCATTTGTCCATTTTTCCGCGTACTCCAAACGCCTGCTGTTGCGGGAACTGCGGTGCGCCAAATGGGCACGCATAGAAGCAGTAGCCGCAGCCAATGCAAAGATCCTTGTCGTGCAGGACAATGCCGTCGTCGGTTGTATAGAAACAATCGACTGGGCAAACCGCAGCACAAGGAGCATCGGTACAGTGCATACATGCGACTGAAATAGACTTTTCACCGGGCTCACCGTCGCCTAATGTGACAACGCGTCGACGATTGACACCCCATGGAACTTCATTTTCATTCTTGCATGCAGTAACACAAGAGTTGCATTCGATGCATCGCTCTGCGTCGCACAGAAATTTCATTCTAGCCATAATTCAGACCTCCTTTAGGTGCTGAGTTTGCAGAGAGTAACTTTCGTCTCCTGCATTTGTGTTACTGAATCGTACCCATAGGTAAAAGCTGTGTTACAGGCTTCACCTCTGACGTATGGCACAGTACCAGCCGGATATTTATCGGCTAGATCCTTACCTTGGAACCATCCACCAAAGTGGAATGGAGTAAACACAGTTCCTGCATCCACACGTTTCGTGACCATCGCCTTGACCAGAATTCTGGCTCCTTCCGGAGTAGAAATCCAGACCATTTGACCATCACGTATCGAGTTGTTGTTGGCATCAACCGGATTGATTTCAACGAACATGTCTTGCTGAAGCTCAGCCAACCACGGATTCGACCTTTGTTCCTCACCGCCGCCTTCATACTCAACAAGACGTCCACTGGTGAGAATCAGCGGATATTCTCCTGAGTAATCATCGGCTTGGATCGAAGCATAACGGGTCGGCAAACGATAGAACCGTTTGCGGTCCGGATATGTTGGGTAGTCTTCTGCAAGTGACCGGTCCGGAGTGTACAACGGTTCACGATGAATCGGAACCGGATCCGGGAAGGTCCATACCACTGCCCGTGCCTTTGCGTTTCCGAACGGCGCACAACCATGCATGATTGCAACCCGCTGGATACCACCTGACAGGTCAGTCTTCCAGTTCTTGCCTTCGGCTGCTGCTTGTTCCTCAGGAGTCAGGTCAGACCACCAACCAAGCTGCTTGAGCAGTTTGTCGGTAAATTCTGGGTGACCATCCTGAATTTCAGCACCAACCGGATAGGAATCTTCGGCAAGGAGATTGACTCCATTGCGTTCGACACCAAATCGGGCACGGAAGTTAAGTCCACCTTCTGCGACAGGCAGTTCAGTGTTGTACAGCACTGGTGTGCCGGGGTGCTTCATTTCTGGAGTTCCCCAGGCAGGCCAAGGCATACCGTAATAATCACCGTCTGCCGGACCGCCTTCGGCCTTCAGCGTGGTGGTATTGAAGGTCGCCTTGTTCGCCATGTGCAATTTAATGCGCTCAGGACTTTGACCGGTATATCCAATCGTCCACATACCACGGTTAATCTCCCGGGTAACATCTTCGATCAGTGGCTCGTCATTGTTGACCTTGATATTCCTCGTGTACTCTTGGTGGAAGCCAAGCTTCTTCGCAAGTTTGTACAGAATCGTCTGGTCAGGCAATGACTCCCAAACCGGTTCAATGACCTTATCGCGCCACTGCAGTGAGCGATTAGATGCAGTTACCGAACCATAGGTCTCAAACTGAGTACATGCTGGCAGCAGGTAAATGCCGTCTGTACGATCATTCATGACCGCAGCATGAGTCGGATAAGGATCCACGATAACCATCAGGTCAAGCATTTCCATTGCTTTTTTCATTTCAGGTCCGCGAGACTGACTGTTCACGGCATGACCCATATAGATCATGGCACGAACATTGTCACGTTGACCAATGTTATTCTTGTCTTCAAGAATTCCATCGATCCAGCGGGACACTGGAATGCCCTTGTAGTTCATAGGATGGGTCGGCTTACCGTTGTCGCCTTCGACTTCGGTAGCATCGAATTGGCCTTTCACCCAATCAGGATCCAGATCCCACACACGAGACCAGTGTTTCCATGCACCGTTGGACAGACCATAGTAACCTGGCAGGGTGTGAGAGAGAACGCCTAAGTCGGTCGCACCCTGGACATTGTCATGTCCACGGAAGATATTGGCGCCGCCACCGGATTTACCGATGTTGCCAAGAGCCAACTGCAGCACGCAGTATGCGCGTGTATTGTTGTTACCGATGGTATGCTGAGTACCTCCCATACACCACACAATGGTGCCTGGTCGGTTTTCATTCATAATTTCGGCTGCTCGCTTGACAACTTCAGGCGGTGCACCAGTTACTCTTTCGACCTCTTCAGGTGTCCACTTGGCGACTTCTGCACGAATCTCGTCCATCCCGTAAACGCGCTGGCGAATGTATTCTTCATCTTCCCAGCCGTTATCAAAGATATGCCAGAGCACACCCCAAATCAGTGCGACATCCGACCCAGGTCGGAGGCGGACAAAGTGATCTGCGTGTGCGGCAGTTCGAGTGAAACGAGGATCGCAGACAATCATCTTAGACCCTAATTCTTTAGCCCTAAGGATATGCTGCATCGCAACCGGATGGGCTTCAGCGGCATTACTGCCGATAAAGAACATCGCTTTCGACTTGTGCATATCGTTATAGGAGTTCGTCATTGCACCATAGCCCCAAGTGTTGGCAACACCGGCAACTGTGGTTGAATGACAGATTCTCGCTTGATGGTCAACGTTGTTGGTTCCCCACATCGCTGCGAATTTGCGGAACATGTACGCCTGCTCATTGTTGTGCTTGGCTGAACCCAGCCAGTACACTGAATCCGGTCCGGACTGTTCGCGGATATCGAGCAGTTGGTTGCCGATTTCTTCAATCGCATCATCCCAACTGAGCCGTTTCCACTTGCCGGCGACCAGTTTCATTGGATAGCGCAGACGCTTTCCTCCCATTCCGTGCTCGCGGACGGTTGATCCTTTCGAGCAGTGTCCACCAAGGTTGAACGGGGAGTCAAAGTCCGGTTCCTGACCGGTCCAGACACCGTTTTGTACCTCGGCTACTACACCGCATCCGACGGAACAGTGAGTACAGACGCTCTTGCGGATCTCTGTCTGAATTCCCTCCATTGGCGAGAAGCCGGCAGCAGCCTGAGCTTTCTTCATCAATTGAGGGGCAAACATCGAAGCCGCTACACCTGCCCCCAGCGTAACTCCGGAGCGCTTCAGGAACGTTCGGCGATCGATAGCTTCGCCGGTCGAGGCAATGCCTGCCAACGCTCCACTATCGGTACTTCTAACTAATTTCATAGTTGTACTCCTATCGTTTCCTAGAACCGCGCCCGACGATAGTACTCGCGGATGTGGTCGGTTTCATGATAACCAAGACTATCAGGCGCTTTTTCCTGCGTCTCAAGGTGTGCGCTATCAGCCGACGAAGTTGATGTCGTCGATAGAGCAGCGGCACCGCCAAGCACCGCCATACCCTTGAGGGCATTACGCCGGGAGTCCCGGTCGACAAAGTTGCTACGTTTCATAGCTTCTTCTCCTCTTGCGTATGTTTATAAAGTGACGTCACATACATACCCAAATATGCCCGCCTAAACAGGCATTTCAAGGTATTCGGTTTCAAAGTTGATGAATTCAATACCAAATTCTCCAACTTTGGAATAAAAGTTTGCTTTCCTTGCTTGTGTTAAATCTTTGAAAAACCTCCTCGCCCAAGGTTTGATGTGTCGGGAAAATAGAGTTTGCTGAGTCTTGAACTGAAACTCATCGCCAGAATCAATCACGATACCCATGATATCCATCAATGCGGCAATGTGGTCTTCAGGCTCTTTGCTGCTCTCAATTCGTTCAATACCAAGAGCTTTCAGATCCTGTCGCAGCAGACTAAGCGGTTTGTCCATCAACATGCCCGTAATGTACCACGAACCGTAGGGGACCAACTCTCCACGCCCAACGCCTATAAATAAATCATGATACTCATCATCAAGCGCTTCAATACCAGGGTGGTCTTTCGCCGCCCTGGCAAGAGCATTCAGTTTGATCAGAAATGGGTTTATCGCCTGGTCTTCGGGAACGCCCAGTTGTGCGACTTGCTGAAGAGTTTCAGAATTTGGAGGTGCAGACAGAAGCAGGGAAAACAGATAGTAATTATTTGCCCTAAATCGAAGTTCTTCCGTTGATGTTTCAACGTTTCTTAGATTCATATCACCTTCTATTGCAACAAATATACTACTCACTTTAGCGAAAGCGAACCTTGCTAAATTTCAGTTTTGTATATTCTTTGTATACTGTCTTTTTAATTCTATATAAATTGATAGCAAATTTCAAGTGAATAAGCCAATTTTGTTTCTCAATTGAATCGATAGTCAAAAACTGAATTACCTCGAATTAACCGTAGCAGAGAACCCAATCATTTATAGTTTGTCGCGGGGGAATCCGCCCTCAGCTGCAAACATATCTTTCACGCGACAGTCCTCACACATTTCCAGCCGTTTAATCGCATCCACATTCTTTGCAAACATTGAATGACCTTTGAGTTTTTCTTTCATCGTGTTGAGCATGGCACTGGTAGCAAATGGTTTACCGCACATGATGCAATGAAAGGGAGAATCTTCATTCATTACGCGAGAACGCATGCGCTCATCGGTATTGAACAGGTATCTCGGGCTCAGCGATATCGAGCCCTCTGGGCATGCAGTTTCACAGAGGCCGCACTGCACACAGTTGTGCTCAATAAAACTCAACTTGGGTGATTCTCCACCTGATTCCAGAGCGGATGCTGGGCAAACTGATACACACCCCATGCACAGAGTGCAAGTATTCGTATCAACATTGATTTCACCGAACGGTGAATGTGGCGGCATGGCAGCTGTCTTCGGCTGCTGGGGTGCATGATCATACAAGTGTTCAATCGCGGTCCGAATGTCAGTTCGTTTTATACCCGCCGGTGCAAACGATGCAGGAGGAATTTCAAACAGCATTGCGGTGTCCGAATTCAGCTGCTCAGCAGAAAAAGGTTCTTCCAGAAGTTCAATAACCGGTTCAGATTGCCCCAGACTTTGCAAAAGCATATGCAATATTTCAAACTGCTCGCTTAATTCGCGCCGCATGGATTTGGGTGTTTCACTTGTAATCAATACTTTAATACTCGAAGCACCATATACCAATGCGCTCAGGCAGATGTCTAAGCCCAGCGATCCCACCTCTTCAACTTCTACAGGTAAAAAGTTTTCTTTCATGAGATTGCCGTGTTGTTCAAGCAGTAGCGTACCATTGGCTTTGTCGTAGAAAACAAGTGTTGGATTCTTACCACCGGATTCTCTGTAAAAATGAAGCAGTTGTTTCAGAATTTCTTCGAGATTGTTTGCAGGTGGGTAAGCATAGGTAATTGCACCAGTAGGGCACGCGGCAGCACAAGACCCGCCACCCTGGCACAGGTGGGAGTTCACTTCAATCATGTCTGTCGCCGGAACAATGGCATCAGTTGGACAGGCATCAATACATCGAGTGCAGGCTACAATTCCGCTGCGACTGTGTGCACAAATATCGGGGTCGTAATTGAAAAACTTAGGTTTGTCAAAACTCCCGATCATTTCGGGAATCTCACTTAATGCATTCTTGATTTGAGATTTTCGGCCGGCATCGTTGCCGATCCAATAGTAACCTGGTGGTGAGATTTCAGCTGAAATGGCAGGTTTGTCCGAAAACTCCATCACCATATCGAAGTGTCCGGATTCATGCCCCGCATACACGCCGAGATTCATGCGTCGTTCACCCGTTATGGAAATCGCTTGAAAGGCACCTAGGTAGCCGGACAATTCGTACTCTTCTGCATAGAAATTGATCGGGTATTCGAACGACTCGTCCTCATCATCTGTTCTTTTACTCGTGGTAAGCGTGTGACTCTTAACACCTGATTCGGACAGATTGGTCTGAATTTTAACTATATCTTTTGCAGGGCCAACAATCAGCACGCGTCCTGTTGATGTGTAGCCAACAATCGATGTTGGGGAAACCTCAACTTCAACCGAGTTGATGGCTTGGCTGCGAGCTATACCATCTTGGGTCTCAGCAGGAAGAGCCGATAAAAATTCGGATAGATTCATAAGCGAAAATAAAGAGCGCTTGTTCTAGGTGACGGATTTGTCTGAATTCGGATCCTGGTCAAGGTCCTGAACTTCTTTGACAACAATATCATCATCTGATGGAAGAACTTCATCGCTTGCAACAGAGGGTTCTTCTTCCTCTGCTCCCTCGCTGCCAAGTGATTCTGATTCAATTGGTTCTGAGACTTCTTCTGACTCGGCTGCTTGCTGCCTTCTCAATGCTTCCTCTGCTTTCTTTCGTTCTTCATGAAATTTCATATCGGAGGTGACGATGTCGCCAAGCATTTCAAAGGTGGTAAAGTCATCATCATAGTCATTGAGTCCGTCAACGACATTGAAAAAGGGCGCTTTGAACAGCTTTCGAAGGGCTAGCTTTTTTAAGTTCTCATCAACCTCCGGTGACATAAACAAGGAATAGTCACTATCGTCGTTAAGTGATTCAATTGGTGGCAATTCAACTGGCGCTTTTTCTTCCTCATCGGTCTGCTCCGTCTGTTCAATTTCTGCGGAGGCGGTCGCTTCAGCATCTGAATCAGTATCGGTCTCAGTTTCCTGATCTTGGATTTCAGTCGATTGCAACTCTCCCTCAGTTGCTTCGGCTTTTTGTTTGGACCAGCGACGAAGTAATGAATCTGACATGAAATTAGTGATTAGGTTTTGAGGTTATGCATCAACGCATTTTATTCTGTCGTCGAACATTCGAAAATTCTTGGTTAAATCAATGCAGTTGTTGATTGCCTATGTTCAGCTGTGTGCCTTATATGCGAGCGCCTTACAAATCAGTTAGTGGAAGGTGGTTGATTTCTCAGTGAATCTTTGTACCAGTCGCGGCGTTTACGCTTTTTCTTTACTTGAGGAATGTAGTTGTTAACAACAAACTGTTCAGCTGAATCTCGAATATCTGCTGGTAAAGGACCTGACAGAACCAGACTGTCGGTTTCCAAATGGGCACCTGCCTCATCCTGAGAAATGGTTACCAAATAAGGAATCGGTACCGCATCATCGTCCACTGCATCAAGTTCACAAACAATAAAAGCATATGGCACATCTGACAGCAGGTTATACCAGTAACCCTCTGCCGCATCAACGTACAATTTGATCGTCAGACCTTTCCACAGATACTGGGAGGTTTGCGTGGACTCGCGAATCGTGATTGGTCCCTCCAGAGATTCTGGTCCTTCATTATCCGAGAGAATCGCAGCTAATTCCCACTCGTAGCTGATCCAAGACTTTACACGTTTTTCCTGCTTCTCCAAAACTACCGCAACCTTGAATTCCGGCATTTTCAATTGAGCCATATTCTGCACTTGAAGTGAGTTTGATCAAACTCAATATAATACAACTCAATCAGTCAATTATTTCCCTGCAAACTAATGAGCGGTCAAAAAACATCTAAACTTGAGCCGTTATTGTCATCAGCCGGACTGCGACCTACCCATCCGGTAGAAGCAATCGATGAATTCGGTACAAAGCGCGACATGCGAGTGGCGGGAGAGTTTCCGCTAACGATCAAAGTAGATGATCGAGAGGTGGTAACGCTGATGACTCTGGGCACTTACCCTGAGTTGTTGGCACTCGGTTACCTGCGCAATCAGCGACTAGTGGAAAGCGTTTATGACATCAAGTCCATTAAAGTTGATTGGGATCGGGAAACTGCATTTGTCGAAACTCACGCAGGTGAGGGGATCATCGATTGGGAAAATAAACTGTCCAAGCGTACTGTGACGACTGGCTGTGGACAAGGAACCGTATTCAGTTGTACGCTGGATAAAATTTACGAAAACCCTCTGCCTAAAGCATTCATCCGGCAATCAACCCTATATGGTTTACTCTCCAATATCGCAAAGTTCAACGAGATTTACAAACAGGCCGGTGCGGTGCACGGCTGTGCGCTTTGTGAAGACACCAACATCGAAATTTTTGTTGAAGATGTCGGGCGACATAACGCAGCAGACACAATTGCCGGTCAGATGTGGATGGATGGCACATCTGGAGAAGGAAAAATCTTTTATACAACGGGACGTTTGACTTCGGAAATTGTGATGAAGGTGGCTCACATGGGGATTCCCATACTTTTGTCTCGTTCTGGTATTACTTATATGGGTCTCGAATTAGCCCAGGATCTGCGCGTGACGATGATTGCTAGGGCCAAGGGCCGCCACTTTCTCGTCTACAACGGCTCCGATACAATTGAATATGATCAGGTGCCAGAAAGACGAACCGCCGTCGCAAACCGTCAAGTTGCCGTCGGATAACATGTGAATTTAGACGATTTTTTCCGACAGGTCTGGAAAGACCGTAGTCTTACCGCACTTGGATTTTGGCCACTCAGTTTGCTGTACAGTACCATCGTTGAGATTCGAAGATTCGGATATTCATGTGGATTGTTTGCAGTTGAACACTTTCAATTCCCAATCATCGTCATTGGCAATCTGACTGTCGGCGGGACTGGAAAAACACCATTGACCATTTGGGCCGTCGAACATCTGAAAAATGCTGGCTACTCACCTGGAGTGATCAGTCGAGGTTATGGTAGACGGATCACCGAGACTCACCTGGTCGGGGAAGACAGCACTCCAGACGTTGCCGGAGATGAACCTCTTGTCATTTGGCGACGTACCAATGTGCCAGTTGCAGTTGCCAGACAAAGGTCTGATGCCATTCGTTTACTGATCAAGGAAAAAGACTGCAATATTTTTATTAGCGATGATGGCTTACAACACCTATCGATTGAATCAGATTTGAAAATTATGCTGATTGATGGAGAAGAGCGTTTTGGTAATGGCTTTTGTTTGCCTGCCGGGCCACTGCGAGAAAGTTCAAGACATGCGAATGGCGTCGACCTGAAGCTTGTCAACGGTACAGGTCAGAAAGATGAATATTCGATGGAATGTAAGCTGACTGAAGTAGTAAACCTATTGAACAATTCAAAGACGCGTACGCTTGAATCATTTACCGACGAAACCGTTTCAGCCATTGCAGGCATTCGAAATCCGAGACGTTTCTTTAACTTGCTGGCTGAGCGGGGCATTCAATCCAAGAACTACTCATTTCCCGATCATCACGATTTCACTAGAGAGGATTTTTCCGAGATATTGTCGACGGATGACATCGTAGTAATGACCGAAAAAGATGCAGTGAAGTGCGCTCAATTTGCATCTCCAAACTGGTGGTGTGTGAAACTTGAAGCCATTCCTGAGGCTACATTTCAGAGTGCATTTTCCGATAGAGTTTCCGCGATTGTGAGATCTAATTCATGACCCCGAAACTGCCTTTCGATGTGGTTATACCTGCTCGATTTGCCTCGGCCCGTTTCCATGCCAAACTACTTGCTGAAATTTGCGGAAAAACAATGATTCAGCGCGTCGTAGAGTGCGCAATGTCGAGTTCCGCGGAGCAGGTTATTGTGGCGGTGGACGACGAGCGTATTGCAGACAACGTGAGGCTTACAACTTCTGCGACAGTGATAGCAACATCTAAAGATCACGCCTCAGGTACTGACCGTATTGCAGAGGCCGTTCAGAAGATGCAACTACCCGGTGAGCGAATGATTGTTAACGTTCAGGGCGACGAACCACTGATGCCTGGAGAACTCATTGATCAGGTGGCGGCTGTTTTGCAAACCGACTCACAAGCCGTAATCGGAACCGCAGCAGTTCCGATGAATCTCGATATACATGGAAAAGACCCCAACCGCGTCAAGTGCATCATCGATCGGCATAATCGAGCACTTTATTTTTCTCGAAGCGTAATTCCGTATCGCACTAAAACAAACCACGAAAATGCTCGTATGGGCTTGCATCACATCGGAATTTATGCATACACTGTAGACTATCTGGTTCACAAACATGCCAGTCGAGATGTTTGCCCAATAGAAAAAGCGGAAGGTCTGGAACAACTCCGCGCACTTTATCATGGCGATACCATCGCTGTGCATATCGATGAAAATTATCGCGGCATTGGCGTTGACACTCAAGACGACTTGAACCTGGTTCGCAGCATCATCGAAACAGCACATTTATAAAATAAAAGGGAGACACGATACCATCATGTCAGATCAGCGAGAAGTTGGCATTCTTTTTGTCTGCCTGGGTAATATTTGTCGTTCGCCCAGTGCAGAAGGCGTATTTCGGCATTGTGTAGAAAATTCCGACCTGCAGCTAAAGGTCAAGATTGATTCTGCTGGAACCGCAAATTACCATTCAGGCGATCCTCCCGATTCACGAGCGATCAGAGTGGCGGCCAGTCGCGGAATTGATCTTAAATATCTGCGTGCTCGACAAGTCCGTCGTTCAGATTTTCAACAATTTGATTACATCATCGCGATGGACCGCCACAACTATTCTGACTTGATCTCGCTGGCACCACGGGACCTTCGCTGCCGAATCCAACTATTTTTGGACTTTACGGACAATTGGTCAGAACGTGATATCCCTGACCCATACTATGGCGGTCCGCAGGGATTTGAACGGGCTTTTGACATGATTACTGATGCTTCAAATGGTCTCATAAAGGACATTAAAAACAACTTTGAAGTGATTGATTAATCATGTATATCGAGGTCAACCTAAAGGATCAGAAATTGATTGCAGTCGATGACAACGGCCGTGTAGTCATGGATACTTTGGTCTCGACAGCTCGCAACGGACCTGGAGAGATTGAAAACAGTTTCTGTACACCTCGAGGCTGGCACAAAATTCAAGCGAAAATCGGTAAAGGCGAGCCGGAAAATTCAGTATTTCGCGGACGACGGACAACTGGGGAGATCTACGCTCCGGAAATGAAGCAACAGTACCCAGAGCGCGACGATTGGATACTTACACGCATCATGTGGCTGAGTGGTCTCGAACCGGGAAAAAATCGACATGGCTCTGTCGATACCATGAGACGATTCATCTACATTCACGGTTGTCCGGATGATGATCCCATGGGAATCGAAGGCTCGGCTGGCTGCATCAAAATGCGCAATCGAGATGTAGTCGAACTGTTTGATCAGGTTGAACCAGGTACATTGGTCTACATCACTGAAGGGAAGGACAAGTGACTGAAGATTCAAATTCGAAACTTGGCCCGATTTTCACATCGATCTCGGGTGTCGAACTCAATCCTGAAGATCGCGAAAGACTCCAAAGCGAAGCCATTGGTGGCGTGGTACTCTTTGCCAATAACTGTGAATCTGCAGAGCAGGTTGGTCATCTCAGCAAAGAAATTCACGAACTCAGAACGCCCTCCCTGATCATTGCAATTGACCAAGAGGGCGGTCGAGTGCAAAGACTGAAGAATGGTGTAACTGAAATTCCGCCGCAGCAACTGTTTGGCGCTCTCTATGACAAGGAGATTGATCGGGGTTATGATGCCGCTGAGATAGCAGGTTATCTGATGGCGAGCGAACTTAGAGCCCTTGATGTTGATATCAGTTTTTCACCGGTATTGGACGTTGCTACAGTTGATTCTGATGTCATCGGGAACCGTTCATTTCACAGTGACCCTCATTCTGTCGCAATTCTCGCTGACTCCTGGACACGCGGCATGCAAAAGGCAGGCATGAAAGCAGTTGGAAAGCATTTCCCAGGGCATGGCGGAGTGGCTGAAGATTCTCATGTCGAAGTTCCGGAGGATAGCCGAACCATTGAGCAACTCCTGGATTGCGACCTGATCCCTTATCGTCGACTGGGGGAACGCCTGTCAGCGGTAATGACGGCGCACGTGCTATACAAAGAAGTTACCACAGCCATTCCAACTTATTCGTCATTTTGGCTGGAACATATGCTACGGGAAGTATTGGCGTTTTATGGACCCGTTTTTAGTGATGATTTATCAATGAGCGGTGCTGCTGAAGCCGGGGATATGGAAACGCGAGTGCTGACCGCACTAATGAGCGGATGTGATTTTGCCTTGATCTGTCAAAGCAGTGTTGAAACTGATAAAGCGATAGATGCCTTGCTCCAAAATAGAGAACTCTGGAAACAACCGGGGTGGCAGTTGGATCACTTACGTCCGGAAGATAGGCAGAAATCTGACGAAATTGAGCAGATTAGAGAATACTTTTTTGAACTAATATTGTGACTTTGAAAGTCACTGAATGGCGCGAATTAATGTTATTGTCCGTCAGTTAATTATCTATCGTATTTGAGCCAATACATTAATAACTTTATAAAGTGCTGATACGATTGACTGTTAATTCGCTCGTTCAATATATGCGCCTGAATCAGTATTGACTCTTACTGAATCTCCAGCATTAAGAAAAGTTGGCACATTGACTCGAAGACCAGTTGAAAGGGTGGCCGGTTTACTTCCTCCCGCGGCCGTCTGGCCTTTGATTGCAGCGTCTGTCTCAAAAATTTCCAGAATAACACTTTCTGGCAACTCAACACCAATTGGCGCTCCGTTATAAAGATTGATCTGAACCTCAAGATCGGGAATCAGGTAGTCGATTTGATCGCTCAAGTCTTCTGTTGTCAGTTCTATCTGCTCATAATTCTCGATATCCATGAACGTGTAAATATCACCATCACTGTAGAGAAACTGCATTTTCCTGAAATCAACATGCGCTTTTTCTAACTTGTCCTCCGATCTAAATCGATCGTTTCTTTTGGTTCCAGCAGATACATCCTTGATTTCAAGTTGCACGAAAGCGCCACCTTTCCCAGGCTTCACATGAGACTTCCTGAGGATTTTCCACAGCGACCCATCAAGTTCGATCAGATTTCCAACTTTCGCTTCAAATGCAGAAATTTTCATTGTTCAACAATCCTATTGAGTGATTTAATTGGCTACAGTGCCAATCGGTGAATCACCTAATATACAGGATTAGGTAATTCGAAAAACTCTGTTGGATAGATACAGTGCTTGGAGGAGAGAATTTCAGCATTCGGGACTACCTGAGAGGTATTCCGACCTCCAGTGGGGTATACATCATGAAAAATACAGATGGCACTCCTCTTTACATCGGGAAGGCCAGGAATCTTCGCAGTCGTTTACGTTCCTACTTTCGCCCGTCTGGTCTTTCGCATCGCATTCATACCGTGATGCAGCAGGTTGAATCCATAGAAACAATCATCACAAAATCAGAAACAGAGGCTTTGCTTCTGGAAAATAATCTCATAAAAGAAAACAAACCTTTTTACAACATTAACCTAAAGGACGACAAAAGCTATCCATACATCAGGCTACATGACGAACATGAGTTTCCCAAGCTAAGTTTCTATCGAGGAAACAGGAAAGAACCAGGCCGTTATTTTGGACCATTCAGCAGTGCATCCGCGGTGCGCGATACATTGTCACAAATCCAGAAAGTCTTCCCAATTCGACAGTGTAGAGATTCCTTTTTTCAGCATCGCTCGCGCCCCTGCCTACAATATCAAATCGATCGATGTACAGCACCCTGTGTGGGATTGATCGATCGAGAAGCTTATATGGAAGATGTCGAGCAGGTTGTCTATTTTCTGACAGGGAAAAGCCAGGATTTAAATCAGTCGCTGATGAAAAAAATGGAGGATGCCGCATCAAGACTGGAGTTCGAGCAGGCTGCCAACTACCGGGATCGAATCAGTGCCATTCAAAGACTTCGTGAAATTCAATCTGTCGAAGGTGGCACTACAGATTTCGATGTGATCGCAGCGGTGTACTTGAATGGAATTTTATGTGTTCAGCTGGTGATTTTCAGAAGTGGACGGAATATTGATTACAAGACCTTGTTCCCGAATATTAAAGTGGAAATGGACTTGAGTGAAGTGTTGGGGGAATTTATTCCAAGGTACTATCTGGAGAGGGAAGTTCCTTCGACAGTACTGATCAACCACCCGATTAAAGATGCGGAGATTATTGAAAATGTTCTTCGCGAACAAACCGGTAAAAAAGTTACGATACGAAATCCCGTTCGGGGCAAAAAATTAAACCTGATCGAATTGGCTAGAAACAACGCACTCAACGCAATTTACCAGCGCCAGAATCAACATGACGCCATGCAGCAACGTATGACTTCACTTGTCGAAAGTTTAAAAATGGATGACATTCCAGAGCGAATCGAATGTTTTGACATTAGTCATCTTGCCGGTGAAAAGACTGTGGCTTCATGCGTGGTATTCGACCGCAACGGGCCAGTCAAGTCAGAATACCGCACTCTGAACATCGCTGATGTTGGTGCTGCTGACGATTACGCAGCGATTCAGCAAGCTTTGTCCCGCCGTCTTCGAAAAGTTAAAGACGGTAATGGTAAACTTCCTGACATCGTTCTGATTGATGGTGGAAAAGGTCAGTTAAGCGCTGCCTTGGAAGTCATGGATGAATTACAGGTTGCCAATGTCTGTCTGTTGGCGATATCTAAGGGCAGAGAAAGAAAAGCAGGGAGTGAGCAGTATTGGGGAGTCCAATCCAAATCACCCATTAAAATGCAGTCTGATGCGAAACTACTCTTGCAACACATTCGAGATGAGGCGCATCGATTTGCTATAACCGGTCATCGTGGACGAAGAGATAAATCAAGAAGACAATCGATTCTTGAGGGGATTCCTGGTGTGGGTCCACGTCGTCGGTCTGCTTTACTGAAACAGTTCGGTGGCTTGCAGGGATTGCACCGTGCAAGTACCGAAGATATCAGTCAAGTGCCCGGTATCAGTACATCGCTAGCTGAAAAAATATACTTTGAGCTACACGGATAAGACTCAAGACGTGCCTTTAACAATTCCCAATCTCCTGACTTTGGCACGTATTGCCATGATCCCCATATTCGTGGTTGTTTACTTGTTGCAGCCCAATTATGGCTGGTTCGCAACAGCAATCTTTCTTACCGCAGCAATCACTGACTGGCTTGACGGCTATCTTGCGAGAAAGATGGGTGTAGAATCAGCGTTTGGTGCATTTCTGGATCCGGTGGCAGACAAACTGATCGTCTGCACAGCTCTGGTTTTACTGGTTTCGGACGATTTCATTACCAGCAGCGTGTGGTCGAAACCCGCTTTCATCATTGCAGTCTTAATCATAGTAGGGCGCGAGGTCAGTGTGGCCGGACTGCGTGAGTGGATGGCGGAAACTGGCAATCGTGCAAGCATTGCTTCAAATATACTGGCGAAAATCAAAACATTTGCACAGATGTCGGCGATCGTGTTGCTGCTTTATGCACTGCCCATAGCTGACTACCCAACTCTGGTAATTGGTGAAATTCTGCTATACATCGCAACGGCCATGACCGTCTGGTCAATGATTGTCTATCTTAGAATCGCCTGGCCGGCATTGTCGGACAGAAGCGACAGTTGAAACCGAATAAATTTTACAGTGAGTTTCACATTGACATCAATTGCAAAAGTTTCTGCGATAAAATTTTTAAGTTGTCAATTCAAAGCGGGAATAGCTCAGCTGGTAGAGCGCAACCTTGCCAAGGTTGAGGTCGCGAGTTCGAACCTCGTTTCCCGCTCCATTTTTCTTCAGATTACCAGAGACGAAGAAAACCAAAGTCAGATTTATCGCCAATCCGTGGCCGGGTGGCAGAGGGGTTATGCAGCGGCCTGCAAAGCCGTCTACGCCGGTTCGAATCCGACCCCGGCCTCCACTTATCAACTTTTGTCTGTGAACTTGTGTCCGAAGCCCGGGTGGCGAAATTGGCAGACGCAAGGGACTTAAAATCCCTCGGGAGTAATCCCGTGCCGGTTCGAGTCCGGCCCCGGGCACCATTTGACATCTTCGACAATGCGCAAAGATTTTCTGTACAGCAATCAGATAGAAATCGAATTCTGTCTGCTTCCATTTTTGACTTCGATTGACCGCCAAAAATCTGGATACTTTTGACAGTACTTAGTTTTCAATTTCGTAGCACACTCATTAGATGTCCAAATAACGAAAGAGGAAAGTCTTGTATCTGATTGAAATAAATAAATTAAAACACTATTTGGGGTGTTGTGGATAGAAGTCAAGTTTGCAAAAGTGCGGGTGTTGAGTAGTTACGAATCCATTTTGTACAAACTGAATTCCAAATGTCGAGAAGAACAGTGGTGAATTACGAAAAATTTGAAAAGTCTCTTAAACGATTGCAGGAACAGTCGAAAAATTATCAGACTTTGGACAAAAGTTATCCGAACTTTATCAAAGACGGAATCGCAGAATCTGTAGTGCAACGCTTTGAAACCTGCTATGACTCCCTGTGGAAAGTGCTTAGGAGACATTTGATCGAAACTTTGGCGATTCCAGATGTGCCCAATAGTCCTAAACCGATCTTCAGAATGGCGAATGAAAACAATTTGTTGAAGTCTCCAGTAGAGCAGTGGTTTAAATACGCACAAGCCAGAATCGATACGTCCCATGACTACGATGGTGAAAAAGCAAAAGCATGTTTACAACTTATTCCCGAATTTGTGAATGATGCAATTGTGTTACTGGGTGTCTTGAGTGGTGAAGAATGGGAATAGATCGTAGCGTCGACCTCACAATTGATCAGCGCAATTTGATTCTTGGGTTGCTTGATCGATACCTTCCGAACACAACAACATGGGTATTCGGATCGAGAGTCAAGTGGACTTCGAGTCCGAAATCTGATTTGGACTTGGTCACGTTTGCGAGTGAAGCTCAGAGAAGTCAAGTTTGGTCATTGCGAGAGGAGTTTGAAGAAAGTGACCTGCCATTCAGAGTTGACGTGTTGATTTGGGATGAAATATCAGAAGAATTTCAGGAAGAAATTCAAAAATACCACTTTTGCCTCGTAGAAAAAGCTCCGTCGAAAATTGAAGATGTTTCCGTTTAACTATGGCACCGATTTAAAGAGTAGTTCTATCGACAAAATAACTCAAAGATAGAAGAACAATAATGTGGGGGTTGTCTATAGTTCAAGAAATTTAGCATCGACAATAAATTTGAATTAAGACAATTCAAAGTCTATTTTTGAATTAACTTAATTTTGTTGCTCGTGAATTAGAAATAAAGTTGCCTATCTCAGTGCTGAGGGTTGAACCTGTTGTGTGTGAACCTACCCCGATTTGGTAGAGACGTGTAAACTGTTCATGCAGCCATTTTCACGTGAAAATGGCTGCATGGTTTTGGGCTGAGTCAACTGCGCTTCAAACTCCACCGGACTCTGAAACCCCAAACGGGTATGAATCCGGCGGGTGTTGTACCACGATTCAATGTACTCAATCACCCGGTGCCTGAGCACTTTCGATGACACCAGCGGATCGGTTCTCAACACGCATTCGCGCTTCAGTGTCGCAAACCACGATTCCGCCTGCGCATTGTCATAACAGTCACCAATGCTACCCATCGACTGCTCGATCCCATGCACTTCACACACTTTCTGATATTCATCAGAACAGTACTGCGAGCCCTGATCCGAATGATGGATCACACCGGCATGACTGCGATTCAACAGCGCCATCTTCAACGCCCTGACCATCAGACTGGCCTGCTGGTTTTTCTGCATGGCCCAGCCCACGATGCGACGACTGCAGGCATCCTGAATCACCGCCAGATACAGAAATCCATCCAGGGTTCGCAGATACGTCATGTCTGACAGCCACAACTGGTCCAGTCCGCTGACGCTGAATTCACGACGCACCAGATCCTGGATGCCATGGGCTCTGCCACCCCTCACCGTTGTTCTGACAAACGATTTCGAATACAGAGCCTTTAATCCGGCGGCTTTCATCAATCGCGCCACCCGATTCTCACTGACCGCATGGCCATCCTGACGCAGCCTTGCCGTCACCCGAGGCGCACCATAGGTCGACCGGCTCTCCACCATGATGGTGCGGATCTTCTCCGTCAGCCGGGCATTGGCCAACGCGCGGGCTCCGGGCTCACGCCTGCGCCAGGCGTACCAGCCAGACTCCGAAATCTCCAGCACCCGACACATCAGTCGGACCGTGAAGTTCTGGCGCTCCGCTTCAATCAATGCGTACGCCTGGTCCCACCAGTGTCGGTCGCGCTGTCGCTCGCGAACCAGGCCGCCGCTTTTTTTAGGAACGCATTCTCCTGCTCCAGCTGCTGATTGCGACGCTCCAGTCGACGGATCTTCGACTCATCATCCTCCGTGGATCGCGACTCGCTGAACTTCGCCTCAGCGGCCTGACGCATCCAATTGTGGATCGTCGCCGCACAGGGCTCATATTTTCTGGCCAGACTCGTAACGCCTGCGCCAGCCTCCAGCTCTGCCAGAATATGGGCCTTTAATTCTTCCGAATATTTTTGGTTACTCATTACAGAAAACCTCCGACAATCTATCTTACACTACTAATATTGTCGTCTCTACTTTTTCGGGGGAGGACCAGTGTTGTATGCGAGTCGGTTGAACAAAATATAGAGATTTGTTGTTAACAAATTGAATTGAACTAAGCCGCTTCGCCGCAGAACCTTGATACTCACTCAGCAGATTCAAGAAATCGAAAAAATCACTGGTAATTAACGAATTTCGTTCGTTGTGAAGTTGGTAGCTGTTACCGCAGCACACCATCTTGTTTATTCCACATAACAGGGGACCAGTTGTTTCCCAGTGCAGGAACGAAAATCAGTGTGCTCTTATCATTTGTGCCGCTTTGTCCAAGTCATAGAATTTCAGGCTGACGACCTCGCTGATGCGCAAACCGGTTTTGTAGCTCGGCAATCTGGTAAACCTTTGCCGTCTCTAGCAGGAGATTTGAATGTGCGCTAGGCTAGATGGAATAAGGGCGATTGATGAAGATCCGACAAATAGTAATTGCTAACCTCATATCGTCGCCACGAACCGAGAGCCGGTACTCGTGAGAAACAGGTGAAGCGTAGGTAACGATCCGCAATGCCGTGATGATTGAGCATCGAAACTTCCATCTTTCAGAGTGGCGAGGCTAAGTTAAATGTGCACTGTTGGGAGTAAATGATAAGATTTGCGGTGCTGAGCGCGGAAAAAGCCTTTCAGTTTTGAACACCTGAAATTCGAAAATCAACAAAAAACCGAATTTTTCAGAGCCAACCAAATGTGAAAATTATTCAGTTGGGGAAAAGTTTGGATTCCTCGCTCTAGGGCGAGGAAAAACATTGCTTAGATAGAGCTTTTTACCGCTCCACCATCAATGGTAAATCCTGTAACCTGAACCCAGTCATTAAACGGTGCTCTTGATCTTCAACCTGAATTTCGATTCAGTACGATGTGAAAGAGTCAACTGTGTCCAATACCCCACAAATCGACATAAGCTGTAATCAATGGGAAAATACGCCTACATGTTGATAGGATGTGCTTGCAGCACAAACTAAACGAATGAGTGCCTCCACATCTTCTTCAACAATCAGGGAGTCTATCCAGTTGATCGGTACGAACCCTTCATTGCTCTGAAAATCTAACAATTCCATTAACTTGTCGTAGTATCCGCAAGTATTCAAAAGACCAATGGGTTTGTTGTGATACCGCAAAATATTCCATGTGAGTGCGGTGAACAATTCTTCCAGGGTTCCGACTCCACCCGGAATTGCGATAAAGCCGTCTGACAATTCAAACATTAGGTTCTCACGTTCTTCGAGTGTATCAACATAGCGAAGATCTGGGATAAAGTCTGCCGCAATTTCGAGTTCAGCGATGCGATGAGGAATGACACCAATCACTTCACCGCCTGCTTCAACAGTGGCGCGTGCAACTTCTCCCATGAGTCCGATCGATGCACCACCATATACCAAGCCAATGTTGTCTCTAGCAAGACACTGTCCAAAATAGATTGCCGCATCAGCATACTCTGGCCGAACACCTTTATTTGAACCTAAAAATACGCAAATTCTCATGTATCAGTGCCTCCTAATGTCAGCACGAGTAGAAAGGGGAGTATCAATCGAGAGATAAGATGTATCCCGAGAAGGTCGGGTTTGAATGTATCATTATATGAACAGCAAGCGATCAACGAAATAGGGGATCTGATGTCATTGGAACGTCATTGGCAATCAGTTCCTTTTTCTTATTATTGAACGAATCGAATGGCGAATCCTACAGAAAAAATAGAAAAAATTTATGTAACGGCTGAAGCACTGTTTGAAGATTCCTGCAAGCTTGCAGCCAATGTCCTCAAAAGTGGTTTTCGACCGAATTGGCTGGTCGCGCTGTGGCGAGGTGGCACACCTGTTGGAATCACCATACAAGAACTTCTCGCGTACTATGGTGTACCAACCGATCATATCGCAATTCGAACGTCGTTCTACGAAGGAATTGACAAGCGAAAGGGCAAAATTCGGATTCACGAAATCGGATACCTAATTGATAATATTAACAAAGAAGATTCTCTTCTAATCGTTGACGATATTTTCGACACAGGACTGACCATTGATGTACTGATTTCCGAGATTCGCAGACGTGCAAGAAGAAATACGCCTGATCAAATCCGTGTGGCCGCAGCTTGGTTCAAGCCAAATAAGAATCGCACGGATCGAATCCCTGATTACTATGTCAATGCAACAGACAAGTGGATTGTGTTTCCTCATGAACTGTTGGGCCTCCAATTTGAAGAAATTCGACAGAACAAACCCTACATAGCCAATGTCATGAACGATTTGGAAAGGGAAACTGAATTTTCTTCCTAGTTTGATAATTTGATTTTAATTTAATAACCTCAATTAAAGCTCTGATATGACAAACAATATAGCACCTAATTCTCCACCTGACTTTTTGGTCCATGACGATGTCGACTCGGTTGGAGTTGTCGTTGTCGAAAAATTAACTGCCGGACAAACTTTGACAGGCTGGGTGATTGATACAGATGAAACTATAACCGTCGATGCGATTGACGATATTCCGCTTGGTCACAAGATTGCACTGACTGATATGGCCGATGGCGATAAAGTCATCAAGTATGGCTTTCCAATCGGTCGAATTGTCGCACCAATTTCAAAAGGCGGTCATGTGCATGTTCACAATACAAAAACGGAAAAATGGTAATGAATGAGTCAAAGCAAATATTCGGATACAGAAGAGAAAATGGACGCGTAGGCATTCGAAACCACGTCATCATTTTGCCCTTGGATGATTTATCCAATGCAGCAAGCGAAGCTGTCGCTAACAACATTAAAGGAACACTCGCGTTACCACACCACTACGGACGTTTGCAGTTTGGCGAAGATCTGGAATTGCATTTTCGTACCTTAATTGGTACGGGTAGCAATCCAAATGTCGCTGCATGCGTTGTTATTGGTATTGAACCTGGTTGGACAAAACGCGTCGTTGATGGTATTGCTAGAACCGGGAAGCCAGTGACCGGATTTTCAATTGAACAGCAAGGCGATATAGCCACCATCGCTGCTGCATCAAGAACCGCGAAAGAATATCTGCATTGGGCCTCTGAAATTAGACGCGAACCTTGCGGAATCGAAGACCTCTGGATTTCTCATAAGTGCGGTGAATCTGACACCACATCTGGAATCGGTGCGAATCCAACTGTCGGTAATCTGATTGATAAATTAGACCCCTTGGGTGCTACCAACTGTTTTGGTGAAACATCTGAACTGACGGGCGCGGAACTCCTCTGCAAAGATCGTGCCGTAACACCTGAAATTGGTGAAAAGTTTTATACAACCTGGAAAGCATATATGGATGAGGTCATTGAACCACACAAAACCAACGATCTGTCTGAAAGCCAGCCGACCAAGGGGAACATCGAAGGTGGTTTGACAACCATTGAGGAGAAGGCTTTGGGCAATCTCCAAAAAATTGGAAAACACACATCTTATATTGATGTTCTTAAGCCTGCGGAGGAACCCAAGAGTGGGCCTGGGCTGTATTTTATGGACACTTCATCAGCCGCAGCGGAATGTGTAACTCTTCAAGCGGCTGCTGGTTTCGTTGTGCATGTATTTCCGACGGGGCAAGGTAACATCATTGGACATCCAATTGAACCTGTTATCAAGCTTACCGCGAATCCGCGGACTGTTCGTACTATGGGTGAGCATGTTGACTTGGATGTTTCAGGCATTCTGCGGCGAGAAATGACTATGGATGAAGCTGGAGACCTGCTGATTGACATGACCATTCGAACGTGTAATGGTCGATTGACGGCAGCTGAAGCACTAGGACATCGAGAGTTTGTTATGACAAAACTCTATCGAAGTGCATAGCCCTGCTTGAGTAACAATAATTCATGGAAGCGGAATCAAATTAAGGTCTCATTATGGCAATTGACAAAATAAAAGACTCCATAACAAAAAGTGTTGCGCAGGACGCGATTGAAAATACTCAGCGTATCGTTCGAGAGATGCTTGAATCGATTCAAGCAGGCGGTGAACAGAAGGCACTAGAGTACGCCAAGGAGCTCGACAACTGGAGCGGCGATGTTGTACTAAGTGAACAGGATATTGCTCAAGCTGGCGAAAGTCTGAGTAATGAACTGAAAAACGATATTCAATTTGCACATAGCAGGGTGAAGGCATTTGCTGAACACCAACTTGCGAGTCTGTCTGAATTCGAAACAGAACTGGCGCCAGGCGTGGTTGCTGGTCAGCGACTGATTCCCATTAACACAGCCGGTTGTTATGTGCCTGGTGGACGTTACGCACACGTAGCATCTGCAATTATGAGCATCACCACTGCGAAAACTGCGGGTGTGAAAAATGTGATCGCCTGCTCACCACCGAAGCCCGGAGTCGGAGTCAATCCGGCGATTGCTTATACGGCATCCCTTTGTGGAGCCGACTCAATACTCGCTTTGGGCGGTGTTCAGGGTGTAGCAGCGTTGGCCTATGGGTTATTTACTGGCCATGAGGCAGATATTCTTGTAGGACCTGGCAATCGTTTTGTTGCAGAAGCCAAGCGAATTCTATTTGGTAGAATTGGGATTGATCTTTTTGCGGGACCCACTGAAATTCTCGTAATTGCAGACCAAACAGCAGATCCGGATATAGTCGCATCGGATTTGGTTGGACAAGCGGAACATGGCCCTGATTCACCTGCCTGGCTGATCACGACATCAAGTGATTTAGCATATCGTGTGATAGAGTTGGTACCCGGCTACATTGAACGACTCCCTGAACCAAATCGATCTGCTGCAGAAGCCGCCTGGAGAGATTTTGGCGAAGTATTAGTGGTTGACACGCGTGAAGAAGCGGTCACGTTGAGTGATAAATATGCACCGGAACATCTTGAAGTACAGGCAGAAGACCTTGATTGGTGGCTTGCCAACCTGTCGAACTATGGTTCGCTGTTTCTGGGAGAGGAAACCACAGTTGCGTACGGTGACAAGTGTTCTGGAACCAACCACATCTTACCAACTAGTGGCGCAGCTCGATACACAGGTGGCTTGAGTGTCGGCAAGTTCATCAAGACAGTAACCTATCAAAGGATGAATGAGGAAGCTAATAGAAGTGTAGGGTCCGTTACTGCAAGAATCTCGCGACTTGAAGGAATGGAAGGACACGCCTTCACTGGAGATGACCGGCTGTACAAATACTTCCCTGGTGAGGTCTTCGAACTCGGTCACAATGCCTGAATCACGTGCGAATCTTTTTGATGTAGCATCCAGAAGCGCCGTAGTGACTGGTGCAAGTTCGGGCATTGGTCTTGCATTGAGTCAAACACTAGCCCGAATGGGAGCCAATGTCGTACTTGTAGCGAGAAGAACCGAATTGCTCGAAAAGGAGTGCGATGAGATCACACAGCAGGGTGGTTCTGTTCACTCCGTTGACGTAGACTTGCTTGACCGCCATGCAACAATGGCTTCACATGATAGGATTTGCGAACCATTTGGTTTCCCTGATATTGTGATAAACGCAGCAGGGATTAATCTTCGAGAATCATCCGATGACGTCTCTTGGGAGAGTTGGGATCGCACGATCAGGTTAAATCTGTCTATTCCATTTTTCTTTTCCAGACTGTTTGTTGATGACATGAAACGAGCAGGGTGGGGGCGTATCATCAATATTGCATCTCTTCAATCACTTCGTGCCTTTCCGAACGGCATTGCATACGGCGCCTCGAAAGGGGGTGTCATCCAGCTAACTAGGGCGATGGCAGAAAGCTGGTCTTCTTTCGGAATAATGTGTAATGCGATTGCCCCCGGGTTTTTCAAAACCGCCTTGACAGCGCCAGTTTTTGAAAATGAAGAAATGTTAAATCAAATGGCAGACAATACAGCGATCGGACGAAACGGTACAATGGAAGACTTGCAGGGTCCGGTATTGTTTTTTGCTTCCAGGGCATCGGACTATGTCACGGGACAGGTATTATTTGTTGATGGCGGCTTTACTGCCAAATAAATTTTGATCAAGTTATGAAAGCACTTGTATATACAGCTCCAAACACCATTGAATTTCGCCCGGAACCGGCTCCTTCTCTGCTTCCGGGTGATTCTTTAGTTGAAGTCGAAGCGGTGGGAATCTGTGGTTCGGATTTACATGCGTATCTGGGCCATGACAGCAGACGAGTACCACCATTGATATTAGGGCATGAAGTCTGCGGTACTGTGATCGAAGGTTCCAGTAAAGGAAAGCAGGTTGTTGTCAATCCCTTGATTACTTGTGGAGAGTGTAACGACTGCCTGAATGGTTTGACCAATTTGTGCCTGGACCGCAAATTGATTGGTATGAATCGACCCGGCGCTTTTGCCGAACAATTCGGAATGCCTGCAAAAAATCTGGTCGAAGTTCCCAATGGCGGAAATTCTGTAAAACTGGCTCTCGCAGAACCTGCAGCCGTATCTTTACACGCCGTAAGACTTGTTGAACGAATAGCCATGCGTCCCTTGTCGGAAGGAAATGCACTCGTTATCGGTGGTGGTGCGGTTGGTTTGCTATGCGCAATTATCCTGCGTGACTATGGCTGCAAGTCCATAACGCTTTCTGAAACCAACGAACAGCGACTTAAAGTCATTGAATCGACAGGTGTCTGCGAGGTAATTAATCCAACAACCGATAACATTGCGGAAAACCATTTTGATGCCGTATTTGATGCAGTAGGTATTTCAATAACCCGTCAAACGTCTATTCGTGCCGTAAAACCTGGTGGCGCAATCATGCACATTGGATTGGGTGATGCATCCGGAGAAATGGATGTCAGAAAAATGACGCTTTCGGAAATAACCTTTATCGGAACCTACACATACACAGCTTTGGATTTTCGTGTTGCTGTTCACAAGATCGCCAATGGTGAATATGGCGCGCTCGACTGGGTTGATGAACGTCCTTTATCTGATGGTTCTCAAGCATTTAGAGAATTAATTCACGGGAAGGTCGCTTCTCCAAAGATTATTTTGCGTCCCTGACAAGCGGTTTGAATTCAAAGGTGCGAATCTCCTTTGAGTCTGCGCAGCACCTCGCTCACAAGGCACTTGTTGCACAAGGCGCTGATGATCTGGTTGCCGCTAGTGTAGCATCAGCACTAGTACTGGCCGATGCCGATGGGCAGGCAGGACATGGGTTGTCGCGAATTCCTTCCTATATTGATCAGATGCACTGCCAGAAGGTCAATGGGAAGGCTCTTCCTCTCATTCAAAAGAAATCTTACCAGAGCATTGAAATTGATGCAAACGGAGGATTTGCCTATCCAGCTATCAGTCTGGCTGTGAAAGAACTTATAGCCGCCTGTAGAGAGTGCGGGGGTATCGTCATGGCGGCCATAGTCGGATCACATCACTGTGGAGTCGCAGGTCATCCGGTTGAAAAACTTGCTCGGGGAGGTTTTCTTGGACTTATGCTAGCTAACACACCTAAAGCGATGCATGCTTTCGGGGGTACAAAACCAATATTTGGAACCAATCCTATCGCGTTCGCCTGTCCAAGGAAATCACATGATCCAATAGTGTTGGATCTATCTCTTTCGATCGCAGCGCGAGGAAAAATTGTGCAATCCGCAGGACAGGGTAGTGATATTCCAGATGATTGGGGTGTAGATGAACAAGGCCTACCTACCAAAGACCCTAATGAAGTTCTGAAAGGCAGCCTGAATGCAATAGGAGGAACGAAAGGGATGGCGTTGGCACTGATGGTTGAAATACTAGCCGGCGCTTTTGTCAATAGTAACTTTGGCTTTCAGGCGTCTTCATTCTTTGATCAAGAGGGCGGTCCACCTCGAGTTGGTCAACTCCTAGTTTGCATGAATCCACTTGAATTCAATCCAGAATTCTTCAAGCAGATTGAAACTTTAGTGAAAAAAATCCACGAAGAGCAACCGGCCCGATTACCCGGTTCAAATCGTTTTGCGAGCCGAAATGCGGCAGAGTATTCTGGATTGGACTATTCAGAAGCGTTGATAAATTCGATAGAACAATTAGCAAAAACAAGTCTTTAGAACAACTATCGAAAAACACCTGTTAGATGATTTGCCGGAACAATATTGGGGTCAGGTGGATCTACTAGCTCAAAAAATTCCAAAGCAATTTCAAGGATTCCATTCTCCGTTGCCAGCATGCGATGAGGTCTGAAACAAGGCATTAAGCTGACAATAGACTGCGTTGTAGTAATGAGAGTAGGGGTCATATCAAATGTCTTGAACTGATATTCGATGAGATCAGGGAATTCAAGAGTAAACCCTCCAGGCATGCTCGGCATTTTTTCTGTCAGCCACACAAAAGAGTAAAGTAAAGCACCTTTTTTACACATCGGACTTAGCATAGACATGATGTCAATGATATGTTTTCTGTCCAAGTAATTAAACAAATCCCAAACCAGAATTAAATTTAAGTGTTGAGACCCTTTGTAGTTTTTTAGGGATGGCAGTGCATTCAAGAATTGATCAGCTGCCCAGTTGCTACTTTCCTGTGTTTGATGCTCATTGAGTTCAAGCAAAGTGGAACGAAGAGTAGATGACGCGAAGTAGATGTAGTTGAATTCAGAAAAAAAATCAATGACACTTGGGTCGGCTGGTGCAAAATCCAGAATTCCAAGCGTATCATCAAATTCACGTGAAAAATACTCAGAAATAACGTTGATACCAACAGAATTGAAGCGAATTCGGTCTCCAATTCGGTGAGGCGAATTGAAATTCAATACATTAAAGGACACTTTCTAATCCAACACCGATTCGGGTGGTAAGGATGTCTGAAATATCGGTACATCGAATAGCATCCATCGATTGTAGTTCTATTTCACAGTCGATGGATGACCCCTTTCTTCTCATGGGAATAGGGCTTCAGTGCAAGCCCTTCCCATTCAAATTTTCCAAATCTAATGAAATAATAAAGCTTTATTTGCTCACAACTTGGCTAGGTACAGCAGGTCTTGAAGGCTTGGGCTGCGAAGTTGCGGTTGAAGTTTCAGCAGACTTTTTCTTTTTCTCCCTTAACATTTCTACAGAACCATTAAACGTGGATCCTTTGTCAAGAATCACATTAGCAGCATGAATGTCACCCTCCACGCTACCTGTCGAAACCAAATGCAAAGTGTCGTTAGCCGTTGCGTTGCCAACCAGTTTCCCATGAATTGTGATATTTTTCGCACTGAGAGTAGCCTCGGCGTGTCCGGTTTCCTCAATAATTACAACGTTTTTGTTTGCTTCAATTGAACCTTTAAACTTACCGTAAACCCTGATATCTGATTGACCGGAAATTTCTCCCTTCAGCGTTGTCTGAGCGCTAATGATTGTCGGTTCAACCGAAGCAAGCTCACTTCTCGCTACAGTACTGGTTCTGTCAAGGGCTGTGTAACCACCACTTCGAGTTTCTTTTTCTGGTTTTTCAGCTTTCGCAGGCATGGATTGCTGCATTGATTCCACCTGAGATGGAACGCTAGGTGCAGTCTGTGGTTGTTGCGATGAAGGATTATCTTTTTTCCACATAATTTAGACCTCAATTGGAAAGATTTACTCGGCAAGCACAACAGGAATAGAACAATTATTCAAGTGCAAATATTCGATAGTTCAATTATATGACAGCGTCCTATGGACAAGTGATTTTCGAAAGCCGAGGCATTGCCTACACAGGTTGGTTTCAAAAGCCAATTTAATCATTTTGACAATTATCAATTCGACAGGGAATAGTTCAGGTTATTACATTTCTATCTTAAATATTAAATGAAAAACAACACATAAAGATTTGTTGCAGCATTATTTATCTGTTAAGAACCAAGACAGATTATTGAACTGGCTACATGAATGCTGGTAAAGGAACTACAGGATCACAGGCACTGGGTTCTTATCCTGTCTCTCCACCACTAAGATTAATCAAAAGTCAATCTGGAGAAAATAGTAATATTACATAATATACATTATGCGAAGTATTTTATCGAAACCGTAAATGGACTAAATTGATGATAGCCTGTGCAGCGATTAAACGCGTTCGAGCCAATTCTGGTTATCGTACGATTCTGTTTCCAGTTTAACCACCCACCCTTCCAATTGAATTACCCGTTGTCGAGTCAACTGGAATGGAATAGCTACCCTGTTAATCGCGTTCGGTAATTTCCCACAGTAATTGTTTGGCTGACAGTTTAGTAAAGGCTTTGAGGCGCACTTTGATATAGCATCGAAACATATAACTAGCTTGCTGGGCCTGTGAATCTGGAGCGCGCCCTCAAGGTCGTCTGCATCGTGTCGCGGGTATTTGTTATAGTCGGATAGCTGATGTTGAGTTAGCGTGTAATCCCAATGTTAGAAAGTCCATCGTTTTTCAGTTGATGAATCATGAAATTTGCTCTATTTGTTATGGTCATCGTCGTAAACCCTCTTTGGATCTTCGCAAAAATCCGAACTATAAGGCAAATATTTTTGACTTTAACATTCTGCACTTTAACAGTCCGAAAGGCAAACCTTAAACTTAAGACACTATAGATTAGAGAGATCTGGTCGCATATCGAACACTTTAATATTCTGACCGTTCCCATCCTGGAACGGTTGAAACACGATGATTACGAACAGTTCGAGACCCGTGAAGTATGCTGAACTGGGCTGTCAGTACAAAGCGGTTAACAAGTCAACCCAATCTCACCTGGATTTGAATCATTGCTGGGAAAGGAATCGGACGGCAGCCAGCACGGACGAACAGTGCATTAGGCCCTCACTGCACAGTCTGGATGCATGGTGTATCTGTCTCCCTATTCTGGTCTCACCTGTTCCAACCAGAACCGATGAATGACTTTTGCAATACCCTCCATGACAGATAAGATTACGTAACATTAATCACAAATTAGACAAAGTGTACGAAGTCATGACTTTCGCCTTGTTTCCCTGCTACATTACTTCTACTGTCAATCTTTTTGGCTGAGAGCGTCCAATAGTTGTTACTACGCTAATCAATTTGATACTTCAGATTGCATTTTTATGCGCAATATCTTTGTTGTACAGGTAGCCAGAGTTTTTGTACAAATTTCGCAATTCGCACCAGTTGGAGAAAAACGATTTAAGTACTTACAAGTCAATTCCTAAAAATTAACTGACAGTCATTCGGGATGACGCTGATCAGAAGCGCCATTTCGACTCTTTGCCCCGCGCTCGCGATTTGCCTTACCCGCTAAAAGATACATGATAATAAAGACAATGACCCGATATATAACTGCAGACCCAGGCGGTATGCAGATAAACGAAAATCCATGCACACCTCGCAATCCCAGTTCATACGCAATTCGAATACATTCATAATCTGTAAGGCCAATTGGTTCAGCCAACTCTCCAAGAATATCCCCGGGTGCTGGTCCTGCGCCGCCTAAAACGTCCATGTCAAAATGCACGTAGATTGCCTCAGTACCTTTGTAAGCATGGTCAAGACCTTTGCAAACCGCTTCGATTCCCTGTCGCCGCACATCCCAGCCTGAATAGAACAATGCACCTTTTCTCAAAAGTTCTTCGACTGGACCTGGATTCTCCAACATGCCGCGTGGACCAATTTCCACCAAATTACGTGCATGAATATTGTCATGAAACTCAATAGTCTTGTACAACCAGTTAAAACCTCCAGCAATTCGAGGGTCCTTGGTTTGCGGACAAAGCCGAAAAATATCCCAATGGGTATCAAGGCTGACAATGCCCACATTACCGTCAGTATGAGTTGCAACGGATTTTGCAATAGCATAGGAGCCACAGGGTGAATTCTGACCAATCACAATCGGCAATGCGCCAAATTCCAGTGCGTCATCGACTTTCTTCTCTACCGCTGCCTGAGCCTCGAGAATCAGTTCCGGGTCCAGCACGCCTACATTCGCTTCTGGAGGAATGTCGGCGTCGCCATAATCCACAACTTTAAGGTAATCAAAAACGTCGAATCTGAAATCCTGGATATAACCCGACTGATAGCGAATAGATTGCTGCCGTACGCGTTTAGGCGCCGCGAGCCAATGCTCTTTGTTAATACCCGCCCATTCATCAGTGGAACTTGATACATATGGGCTCCCAATAATGACGACATTTGCTCCTTGAAGGTCTTCTTTCCGTTGAACATGCGGGCGTCCCATAAATGTCGGAGTTTCCTCATCAATCATCGGAAAGTCTAAACTCGCTGCCCACATGCCTTTGCGGATTTCTGGCCAATCGGGATAATTCATTTTCTTCTTTTCTCCAAAATGGATTGAATAGTTCGTAAAGACTACGATTGCTGTACTCAGCCCTCTCGACTGACATGAAATTTTGCGGCGTGAAACTCGCCAGATCGTCCTATGCCTCAGGTGATACTTTCGGCAATGTCTGATTTACATGAATTGAAACCTATGATATTCGCGAAAACTGCGCCACCGCGATTTTCGCGGTGGCGCAGTTTTGTTAATCCGAGGTTAGTTCGACGAATATGTCGAATCTTAGCCACTGAACCACCAGCGTTCAGCACTCTTATGTCCATCGAACTCCAGATTCAGTGCAAGTTTTTCCGGAGTCTGAACTTTGCTAGACGTGGCTTGGACGAAACTTGCATAGATCGGCACTATCGCACCACCTTCGTCACGAACAAGCCGTTGCATTTCGCTATACATCTCCTGACGTTTGCTGTTGTCCAACTCTGCACGCGCTTGAATCAGCAATTGATCAAATTTTTCATTTGACCAATGCGTCTCATTCCACGCAGCGCCGGTATAGTAAACCAACGAGAACATCCAGTCTTCGGTCGCTCGTCCTGCCCAATAGCTTGCGCACCATGGTTTCTTTTGCCAGACGTTTGACCAATATCCATCATTTGCTTCACGGACCAGATTGATATTGATGCCTGCTGCCTTAGCGCTTTGTTGCAAGAGCTGGCCTCCATCAGTTGCACCTTCAAAAGCGGTTTCAGCCACATGAAGGTCTAAGGAGATGCTACTGTGACCAGCTCTGTTCAGATGGTGTTTTGCCCTTTCCGGATCATACACGCGTTGTTCTATGCTACCGTCAAAGTACTGGTTTGCTGGTCCAATCGGATGGTCATTTCCAAGTCGGCCATAACCGCGCGTGATTACTTGGTTCCACTGCTCTCTGTCGATTGCATACTTCAATGCAAGGCGCAGGTCGTTATTGTCAAATGGCGATACATCAGTCAACATCGGAAGAGTATAGTGCTGATTGCCGGTTGTCTGGATTACATTGATATCGGGAGACTTGTCCAGAAGATGGACAGTTTTCAAATCTACTCTAGTGATTGCATCCAGCGAATTTGTCTGCAATGCATTTGTGCGAGCAACGACGTCAGGGACAAAGAGCGTTTCAACAGAGTCAAAATGAGCGCGGTTTTCTTTCCAGTAATTGGGGTTGCGCTTGGTGACTGTCTTTACACCAGGTTCAAAACTCTCAAGTATGTAGCCCCCAGTCCCGACACCAGACTCCCAATCTATGGAACCATCAGAATTAGCCGGACAGATTGACAAGTGAAAGTCACTGAGCAGAAAAGGAAAGTCTGCACTGCCGCCGGTTAGAACGACAACTACAGTATCTTTCCCATCTGCGCGAACGTCTTCAACTGCTTCAACTATGCTTTTCGCAGCAGACGTCGAATCATCACCCCGATGATGATTTATCGAGGCGACAACATCATTTGCATCGAGTGTTTTTCCATTGTGAAATTCAACGCCTTTTCGAATCTTGAACGTCCATTCTTTGGCATCACTGGATGATTCCCAGCTTTCAGCGAGTTCTCCAATTAAACCGTCTTCCCCTGTTATTTCAGTCAAATTGTTGCGAATTTGTCCATAGCTGACATTAGCCATGTACATGTCAAGCACTTGTGCAGGGTCCAGATTGTCGGAAGAGCTACCACCAGTAATGGCTTGCCGAAACTGCCCTCCGCTTGCTGGTATTGCTGCAAACAACTGGTTTGCCATTGACATCGCAACAGGTACGGATACACCAATCGCTATTGCACGATGAATAAATTCACGACGAGAAATTGTCTCTGACCTTAACTGTGTTGCAAAATTTTCAATCCTGTCCATTAGTAAATACTCCGTAAAAATGTTTAAGATTTATCGAGGTTAAGCCCAGTTACGACGATAAATACAATGGGTGATGCAAACAGCGTATGTATGAATTGTTGGCATGCCATATCTCGTTAGTTCATTATTTTCCAAACTAAAGACGACCCTTGTCCACACTTGCCATCTTGGCTCAACTCCGACTATAAACATGTGCACAAATCAGTCGTTTCATGCAAACAGGAATAGCGTAAATTTCATCTGGCAGATTGGAAGCTAAGGTGACCATCTTGTTTCATAATAGTCATATTAAAGAAACATATAACTGTTTTTAAAGCAATAAATCACCAGATAAATATCCTCCGTTTATCTTCTCCTGAATATGATTTCATACTTATGCTAAGGGTTGGATCGAGTTAGCGGTTGGATGAGATCAAAATCAATGTACACTGCGAATTTGAAAAATATCAACAATAGACTATACTTTGCATCAATTGAATGTGATTTGAAATCAGTATAATTTGAGAAAATCACAACTAAGTTAATCAGTTTCCAAACATAAGTTTGACATATTTCGATGTAACCATGATTTTGCGGCAATCAAATGTGATGGTGAAATGTTTATCACCGGAAACTCACGGTAAACCAAGCTCATCATGGCGACTCTATTGAAGAAAACTAACTACCACGAGTAAATCAAAGTGTCTATCGGATTACCGAATCTTGGGGACCCAGAAATACGGCTGTTGAGAATTTTCGTTACTGTCGTCGAATGTGGCGGATTGGCTAGAGCTCAGATAGAGCTGAATTTGAGTATTTCCAGTATCAGTACATATATTTCCAAACTTGAAGATCGGTTCGGACTGCGACTTTGCCATCGTGGCAGAAGTGGATTCCAACTCACCGATAAGGGCGAGGTTATCTATAAGTCGTGTATCAAACTATTCTCACAACTTGAAGATTTCAGAACCCAGATGGGTGAACTGCAAGGAGAGCTGATTGGCGAATTACGACTGGGAATAATCGAGAACATCATATTTGACGATACGCTGGACTTACCCAAAACCTTACAACGTTTTCACAACAAGCATGACAGGGTGTGGCTTTCAATTCGGAATTTGCCGCCGTCAGGTTTGGAAGCGGCTCTGTTGAATGGTGACATTCAAGTTGGGATAGGTCAGTACTTCCGACGCCTGCCATCGTTGTCGTACTTGTCGCTCTATATGGACGAGCAGATACTGTACTGCGGACAACAGCACCCGTTCTTTGGCCTTAAAGACGAAGAAATATCAACGGAAGAACTAGAAGCTGCGCAATTTGCCGATCGTCGATATGCCACCGCCAATCATTTGCCGAGAAAAGGAATCCACTTTAATCCGGCCGCTACTGGTTACAACGTTGAATCAATTCTTATGCTGGTACTCTCCGGCTGCTACATCAGCTATCTTCCCCGACAATATGCAAAGCAGTGGGTACGCTCGGGTGAAATTCGGCCCCTATTTCCTAACAAGCTGTCGTTTGAAATTGATATTTCACTTGCTGTACGGCGAGACATTCGCCCTACTTCGCTGATTCAAACATTTATCAAACACTTTACTCCGAGTAGCAGTGTCACCACTTGAAATGCAGGTCTACGTCTTTAATTTTGTGCTAGGTAGGCAATCAAAGCCAATCTACCGACTATAGTCATGACCCTTCTCAGCAAAGCACTTGAGCTGACTGCAAAACTAATCGCACAGAATATCGGCTTGCGATCACGTTCATTGACGCGGTGGACCAGTTCACTTAACTGCGGTTGCAAAATTCTCAGCAAAGTCATTTGCGCGAATGTCTCGCAACGGTTTTTTTCGTTGCTACGAACCGAGTTGGCTGTGTGATTACCACTGTAGCGCAACACACAGTGTCGAAATGTATTCCATGACAAAATTTCACCAATTGGGAGAGCACTAACGCGACAGGAACCATGTCGATCTTACCTCGAAAAACACAAACCAAAAAGACGATTCGGGCATCAATACAACTGTACAAAGTAGTCACGCCCGAACCTCCTCATATTTACGCTATATACGTAATAACAATAAATTAGGATGATATTTTGCTTGACTTTTAGCATTCATGAATTCACAGAATCATGAATTTTTCTTACTTCAGAGAGGTTTATTCGTTGAAATGCATCCGATACTGAGTACTATAGTTAAGCGTCTTGCAATGGGCTTGATTACACTTGTACTTGTTTCGATCATAATCTTCGGTGTAGTTGAGTTTCTTCCCGGTGACTTTTCCCAGGCCATTCTCGGTCAATCAGCTACTGAAGAAACTGTTGCAGCATTTCGACGGGAACTTGGGTTGGATAAGCCAGCCTACATTCGCTACTTTGATTGGATCGGTGCACTGCTGCAGGGCGATTTGGGTAATTCGTTTTCCGGGCGTACTGCATCGGGCGGAGACATGTCTCGTCCTGTAGTGGACTTAGTCGCACCTCGATTTTTGAATACGATGTATCTTGCCGGACTAGCGGCAATAATTTCGGTACCTCTGGCATTGATTCTCGGCGTTGCATCTGCTTTGTACAGAAATTCTATTTTTGACAAGGCGGTCAGTACGAGCACGCTTTCGGTCATCTCTTTTCCCGAATTCTTTATCGCATATCTCCTGATTCTCATACTTGCATCAATCTGGCCAATATTTCCTTCTTTAGCAAACGTAGCGCCCGACACACCGCTCGGAGAAAGGTTGACCGTAAGTGCCTTGCCAATAATGACGTTGGTTTTCATTACTCTGGCCCACATGATGAGGATGACGCGTGCAGCAATCATCAACCTAATGTCAAACTCGTATATCGAGATGGCGCAACTGAAGGGATTATCGCCAGCAAAGGTCATTATCCGTCATGCTCTACCAAACGCCTGGGCGCCGATTGTGACTGTGATCGCCTTTAATCTGGCACATTTGGTTGTCGGAGTCGTCGTTGTTGAGATTGTTTTTATCTACCCGGGCATTGGACAGTTAATGGTTGATGCAGTCACTACGCGGGATATTCCTGTAGTTCAGGCATGCACCCTTATTTTTGCCGCCATATATATCCTTTCGAATCTCATCGCGGACATCGTCGGAATCATATCCAACCCAAGGCTGCTTCATCCAAAATGACCGCCAAAAATGAAAACTCTGAATACAACACCGTTCAGTCAGTCCGGTTTCGCGAGCGCCGCTCTCGCAAAGAGATTATTCTGCAGAACCTCAAAGAGGTGCCTTTTAGCGCTTGGTTCGGCATAACTGTAATATTGCTGTATTGTTTGGTCGCTATATTCGCTCCATTGATTGCTCCGTATGGGGAAGCACAGATTGTCGCTCCCCCACTCGCTCCGATGAGCGGCGAGCACATTCTCGGCTCGGATCAAATTGGAAGGGACATACTGTCTCGGCTCATATTTGGAGCACGAAATACGATGGGTATCGCTGTAATTACAACGATTCTTTCATTCTTGATTGGAGTTTCACTGGGACTGATAGCAGCAATACTGGGCGGTTGGACAGACCAGGTGTTCAGTCGGATCGTTGATACGCTAATGGCTATCCCCAGTCTGATATTTGCCCTTATGCTACTTGCTATTTTTGGATCAAACGTGCTAACGCTGATCGTCATCATTGCAATTCTTGACTGCACCCGAATTTTTCGACTCACACGTGCAGTAGCCAGTACTGTGACTGTTATGGAGTATGTCGAATTTGCCAGACTACGGGGCGAGAAACTTCCTTGGATTATGCGCCGTGAAATTCTACCCAACATTTGGGCTCCACTCGCCGCCGAATTCGGCTTACGCTTCAGTTTTGTATTTTTAACTATCGCCGCACTCAGCTTCCTGGGTCTAGGTATTCAACCCCCATTAGCCGATTGGGGATCGATGGTGCGCGAGACAGCATCGTTAATTCAATTTGCGCGAATTGATCTTGTAACATCTTTGACACCGATAATTCCAGCAGCTACGATCGGATTGTTGACCGTTGCAGTCAATCTTGTCGTTGACTGGTTCCTTAACAAATCAAGCGGGTTAGAATGATGAGTGAGGTTCGTAGCGGAAAATCCAACGTTCTTGTCGAAATTAAAAGGATTCAAATTGATGGTTATTCTGCTGGACACTGGCATGAAATCATCAAGGGTGTCGACCTAACACTGCATCGAGGGGAAGTGATGGGGCTGGTCGGCGAATCGGGGGCTGGTAAATCAACGCTAGGCCTTGCTTGTATGGGATTTTGTCGGCATGGATGTAAACTCTCGGCAGGATCGATCAATTTTGACGGCATAGACTTGGTCACTGCATCAAATGAAGATAAGCGCAAACTCTGGGGGACGCGCATTGCCTATGTTGCCCAGTCCGCTGCTGCATCATTTAATCCCGCTCTTCGCTTAATGGACCAAACTGTTGAAGCCACCTTGAACAGAAATTTGCAATCAAAACAGTCCGCTGAACAAGACGCACTCGCTCTTCTCTCGTCTTTACAACTTCCACATCTGGATACTATCGGCCAGCGCTATCCTCATCAGGTGTCGGGCGGACAATTGCAACGAATCATGACAGCGATGGCAATGTCACCGCGCCCGGATTTGATTATTTTTGACGAACCTACGACTGCCTTAGACGTCACTACGCAAGTGGAGGTGTTGATAGCAGTTCGAGGTGTAGTCAAACAACACAATACAGCGGCGATCTATATCACACATGATTTGGCTGTGGTTGCGCAGATGGCAGACACGATTAAGGTTCTCAGATACGGTGAGGAAATCGAACAAGCAACCACGCGGGAAATTCTGGATGATCCTAAACAGGATTACACAAAAACACTGTGGTCGGTTCGTGAATTGGAAAAACCAGAGGCCACAAACGATGATACTGTTCTTTCGGTTGAAGGTATTGACGCTGCATATGGGGGTACGGTGCAAGTATTGCACGAAGTTGATATTAAGCTTCCTCGAGGTCTGACGGTTTCTATCGTTGGTGAAAGCGGGTCAGGAAAATCTACAGTTGCACGCGTGATTGCAGGACTGTTGCCGCCACAATCTGGTAAGGTCGTCTTCAACGGTGAGGAATTGCCTCGACAATCGAAGAATAGGTCGACCGATCAACTGAAACGAATTCAACTGATTTATCAAATGGCAGACACTGCCATGAATCCGAGGCAGAGAGTAAGCGAAATCATTGGTCGCCAATTGGAGTTCTACCATGGAATGCAAAAAAGAGAAAAACACGCTCGCACGATCGAACTACTGAAGATGATTGAACTTGATGAATCGTTTTACGATCGATATCCGAGCAAATTGTCAGGAGGGCAAAAACAAAGAATATGCATCGCCCGCGCTTTGGCTGCAGAACCGGATGTAATAATTTGCGATGAAGTCACATCAGCCCTTGATCAAATCGTGCAAGAGGGAATCTTGAAACTGTTAATCAAATTGCAGCAAAGTCACGGTATCTCTTATTTGTTCATTACACACGATCTCGCGGTGGTTAATGCCATATCCGATGAAGTTGTAGTGATGTATCAAGGTACCGTTGTCGAGCAAGGAGCAAAAAGCGAGATTTTGTCTCCCCCATATCCTGACTACACAAAGCATCTACTGGCCTCTGTACCCGAAATGGACCCGGACTGGCTGTTAAATCTTGAGCGAACCCAGAATCGAAGGTAACGGCTCATCCTTTCATCATTGCACTTCCTGAAATGTAGCCTATTCGAATAGTTTTATCGGCATCAGGAGGGTAGGCAATCATTGCCAGCGCAATTCAACTTATCTAAATTTGAGGACTAAGTGCTGAAACCGAAAGACCTATTTGATCGTCCCCGTATAATCGCGGGATATTGCCGTTCGCATGGAGTCATTGAATTGAGAATAGCAATTTCCCGTCGGACGTTGACATCTATTTCCCAAAAAATCCACACCCACTGATTCTGAAAGTGTACGCAGTTAGTCAAGCACAGTAGGATCTTATTCCCGCACTGCCGATCCATGTGGATGGTGGGACGGTCCAATTCAAACACTCTCCGTACCGACCAGTACCACTAAACTGAATGGCGAGGGGTTCGATGAGCATTTGGTAGTGCCTTACTAAAATCAGAGAGCGAACACATCAGAGAATTGAATAAAAGCGCTTCGCAGTAATTTCGCCGAGGCCAATCTGCCGTGTAGCGTGTAGCTACTTTGGTACAAATGCTACATACTTTAAGTCGTGAATGATGGCTTGCAACTTGTTATCGCTGATGCGCATGATGCTGCCGCCGAATTGGGAATGCTGCCGCGTCACCACGCTTAACGGTCGATTGTATGCTCTGGCCGGGCAGATTGTTCATTGTGCGCGCAATGGATGCTGAAACTGAATGCGCTTCTAAGAGGAGATTTTGATCAGGAAATTTGGTCAATTTGCAGCTGCATGCTCAGATTGCTGAGCCTCGATATTTCAGGATTGGCGTGACTAATCGCTACGATTGCATTTAACAGTCTGACTGTCTAAGTCTATAGTCTTCCAGCTTCACCACGACTTACATACTGTCCAGTTCCCGGTCGTCCGTTCCAGAGTTCACCATCGACAAGTAGATCGCCGCGGAGAAAGACCTTTTTCACCCGCCCGACAACTTCGCGGCCTTCGTATAGTGTGTAGTCTACCTGACTATGTTGGTTTTGTGAACTGACTGTCCATTTTTCGTTGGGATCAAACAGAACTATGTCCGCATCAGATCCTACTGCGATAGTTCCTTTTTTCGGGAATAGGCCAAACAGTTTTGCTGGATTTGTAGACGTTAACTGCACGAATCGGTTAAGCGACATTCCTTTCTGACGGACACCGCCATCAAATACTAGTGGTGTTCGCGTCTCAACTCCAGGAGCGCCGTTAGGAATTTTGTTGAAATTGTCTATTCCTTGCTGTTTCGAATAAAGCATTCCCAAAGGCTGTTCGTGGAAACAAAATGGACAATGATCGGTTGAAATTATCTGAAGATCATCCGTCTTCAATCCACGCCAAAGTGCATCTTGGTGACTGCAGTCGCGTAATGGAGGTGTCATGATGTACTTTGCTGATTCAAACCCAGGCTGTTCATACATTTCTCTAGTAAGAAACAGGTAATGAGGACAGGTTTCAGCATATACCGGCAAGCTCCTGTCCCTTGCTTTAGTTACAGCCTTGAGTGATTCAGATGCAGACAGATGAACAATGTAGATGGGAGTCTCAGCAAGCTCGGAAAGCGTAATGACACGTTGGACCGCCTCACCCTCTAGAATTGATGGTCGGGTAGTTTCATGATACTTAGGACCAGTATGTCCGGCTTCTAGCGCTTCCTGAATCAGCACTTCGATAACCGGACCATTTTCGGCGTGTATGCAGATCATACCATTGTTGTCACGCGCAACGCGCATTGCTTTAAATAGCGCTGCATCGTCTACCATGAATACTCCCGGGTAAGCAGTAAACAACTTGAATGTGCTAACTCCTTCATCATGGATCAGCAATCGCATTTGCCTGAGAACTTCGTTGTCAATGTTGTTTAGAATCATATGCGCAGCTACGTCTATACAAGCATTGCTGGCGCGTCCGTGCCAGCCTTCAAGAGCCGCTAGAGGAGAATCTTTCCCCTGATTGCAGAAATCCACTAATGTGGTTGTGCCGCCGAAGGCTGCCGACTTGGTGCCAGATTCAAAGTTATCTGCTGTCTTGGCGAAGCCGAAATCCCACTCTAGATGCGTGTGAACATCGACACCACCGGGGAAAACAATCAGATCTTTTGCATCGAAAATTTCAACGTTTTCGGATACGTCAATTGAATTACCAATCGTATCTATGCGTTCATCGCGAATTAGAATGTCTGCTACATAATCATCTACTCCCGTAACGATTCGTCCGTTGCGGATTAGTTTGGTCTTCATTGTGCAACTCCAATTGCTGTTGTTACCAAAAGATATTGGGTGATTCCGTTAATCTACTGGAAGACATAGTGGCGCAATTTCGTCGGCTGTACGATTTGCCCAGTCCATGTCGGGGACGCGACCGATTGCACGGGACTGACCTTCCTGCAAGCGCTGATGAGCATTGTCCTGATCAATCGTCAAAACCACCCTGTTTTCAACGGTGAGTTCACCATTGACGTAAACGTCGCGAACGGCCTCAGCCACACCGGAATATACGAGTGATCTGATTGGATCGCGAACCGGACGCATTGAAGGGTGTTTCAGATCCACAAGAACAATGTCGGCCATAGCTCCGACTTCAATTCGCCCCAAGTCCTTCCGCTTGAGTGCTGTTGCTGCTCCAAGAGTAGCGATTTCAAACACATCTTCTGCTCGGAGTAGATCCACATTGCCGCTTGCCACCTTGGACATTAATCCTGCAATACGCATCTCCTCAATCATGTCATGCGGATAACAATCTGTACCGAGTGACATATTCACTCCGGCAGCACGATAACCACCCAGGCTGTGCATCATGTCACCCCATTGTGCGAAAGCACGCGGACAATGGACGACCGAAGTGCCTGTTCTTGCTAACCGGTTCAAGTCCTGATGTTCATAATGATTGATCCACGGGTGCTGGTCTATGTTGATCGCATGTCCCAAAAGGGTGTTTTCGTCGAGTACACCAATTTCATAAAGCCATTCGATTGGTGTCTTCAGATGCCTCCTAATCATTTCGCGATGTTCCATCAATGATTGGGAACAGTGCGTCTGCATAGGGATGTCTCTGTCATTTGCAGCTTGTTTGCACAAATGAAACAGCTCTTCGGTGCATGTGTCGGCTTGAGCGGCTCCTACCATGCCATGCAACCGTCCTGATGGATGATTGATAGCCTGATCAATCAAGGCCAACGCTTTGACTAGATTATCTTTGCCTTTTTCCTCATACCATTTGTAGCAAAGGTTGCGCCCATCTGGTGTATACCAGTGACCTGACTGAATCATTGGGCATGTATAAGTGCGAATGCCGGTTGAAGCGAGAAAATCTATCCATCCGTCAAAAGGCAATCCAGAACAGTAAAGTTCAGCCATTGTCGTGCAACCGCTTCGCAGTAAATCGCAAACCGAGGCTTGTGTTGCTGCAATGGCCGATTCTTTGTCTTCCTGAAGAACCCAGGTATATTCAAAAAGCTGGGTCATACCTGTGTGCTTGGTGGCCAAGTCTTCAAAAAATCCCTTGCCGTGCATTTCCATGTAAGCGTGTAAATGCAAATCAAGCAATCCAGGCATTATCATGAGGTCTTCGGCTTCTATCACCCGGTCGGCTAAACCATCCCAAGATTTTCCGACAAAAATAATTTTATTCCCAGAAAACGCCACATCACCATTGCGGATGTATTTGTGCGCGTCTCTGTTTGGATCGTAGGCAATGATCCAACTGGCGTTTTTTATATGTATAGTTTTGGACACGGCTCAGTCTCCTGGTTCTACACGATCTTCAAGTCACATCAAAATGGTTCAAAGGTCGATTCTCAAGGGACAAGACAGTGGCTACAGCCGTCAGCACGCGTGCTCCCGCTGCTAGATGCTCGGGTTTTGCATTCTCTGCAGGATCATGACTGATGCCTTTCTCGCATGGCACGAATATCATCCCTGCAGGACATACATTAGCGACAAACAAAGCATCATGAAATGCTCCAGAAGATAGAAATTGGTGCGACAAATCAAGCTCATTCGCTACTTGATGGATAACATCAATAATTTTGCTGTCAAACGCGCACGGGTCATGTTTCATGGTTTCAGTGACGGTGATAGAAAACTTGTCTGACCGAGAACCGCACACTGAATTCACGAAACGAGCATGACCTGCAAGCTCATTGGCATTAGGGTGCCTTAGATCGACTGAAAAGCATACTCGGCTTGCAATGCTGTTAGGGGAGTTAGGAATCACATTGATACGTCCAACGGTAAAGCGTAGATCGCCAGTAGGATCGTAAAATTGGCTTTGAAGTTCCGTAATGATTGCAACTGCCTCCTGCACCGGGTCGACTCTGAGCGCAGCAGGTGTTGTGCCCGCATGCCCACCCTGCCCCACAATTTCAATATCGAACCAGTGCACGCCCTGGATGCTATTGACAATGCCGATTACAACACCGGCATTCTCAAGCATCGGTCCTTGTTCTATATGAGCTTCCAGATAGAACACAGGAGTATCACTTGTATCGCGTCGTTTCAAATTGGGTGTGGCAGCAAGAGTGCGATTGAGCACATCGGCAAAACGGATGCCATCAGCATCTACAATATCAGCAAATTCATCTACTGACTTCAAACCAGCGAAGAACGTAGATCCCATGGCTCCAGGGGCAAATCGGCCACCTTCTTCATTAGTCCACGCCACGGTCTCGAGTACGCGATCAGTTTTAATGCCAGCAGCATCGAGAGCATCCAAAACTTCCAACCCCGCCAACACCCCGTAAATTCCATCGAATCGACCGCCTCTCGGTTGGGAATCCATGTGACTCCCCATCAATATTGGTGCCTTTTCAGGATTAGTTCCCTCCCGCCGGACGAATAAATTGGCTATCGCGTCCACACTAATCTCGTATTCTCGCTCTTGTGCCCATCTGATAAGCAAATCTCTGGCTTTAATATCGCCATCGCTCAAAGCTTGTCGGTTTACACCGCCGTCGCCAATATCTCCAATTGCCGCCATCTCCATATGCCGTTGCCACAAGCGTGACTGCGAAACATGTAACGCTGCTTCAAGTGCTGTTTCCATACTCTGAGGACATATCAAACCATCTAAAGAATGTGACATAGGAATGATCGATTGAATGGGTAGTTAGAACATTATTTACTTTGCGTTTGGCAATTCAGTACAGCAATCAAAGGCTTCAAAATTGCTACTCACTCGGACGAAGCCACCATTTGTGGAATTCTTGCCTCTATTCTTGAACTACTATAGGTTTTAACCAATGTGCAAACATATTTATCAAGTTTACTGATTATTTTGCAAGTATTTTTCTTTGATTTTGATTTGTGCCCACTTTTCACATCATTGAAATCTTGGTATTTGCTTATATATCTATTTATAAACATAAAAATACTCTTTGAAACTTAACTCTGAAGATTCTTATTTATGAGAATTTGTGTCGCTGTAACCATGGTAAATATAACATACACGATATATTGACATGCAGTAATTTGAAACAGATTGTATTTATATGAATCATACTATCATATTTATCAATAATCTTGACTTTATTTATTTCTGATGTTAGAATGACTTTGAATCGGTAGTAGCGTTTTTTCAAATTTTGAATTGCGTGGTGAGCAATCAGTAAACAGAGGAGATCGTGCAATTGGGTGCAGCCAAGTTGTCTGTACAAAACCTCAAGACATATTTCCACACACCAGTTGGCACGATAAAGTCTGTTGACGGAGTTGACTTTGAGTTATATCCAAATGACATCTTGGCCATTGTCGGCGAGTCAGGATCTGGAAAGAGTGTTACCGCCCAATCAATAATGAAACTCGTGCCAACGCCACCTGGCGAATACGTTTCCGGTACTGTTAGCCTACTAGATGAGGATATCACTGCGCTTGATGAAGCGTCTATGCGAAATATTCGAGGCAGGCGAATAGGAATGATTTTTCAAAATGCTCGTGCAGCTCTCAATCCATCGTTCACCATCGGTTATCACTTGATCGAAACACTGAAGCGATACAGCCATTCTAGACATTCCAGATCAGACCAAAAGACAAGAAAGAAAGCTGAGCACCTACTGCGCCAAGTCGGATTTACTGATCCACAAAGAATCAATACCAGCTATCCGCATCAACTGAGTGGCGGAATGTGTCAACGGATTGGAATCGCACTGTGCCTTGCCTGCAATCCCGAAATCATCATTGCAGACGAACCGACGACGGCTCTCGATGTGATTGTTCAGGCAATCGTCTTAAGAAAACTGAGACAAATTCACATAGAACGCAGTGTTCCAATCATCCTTATCACTCATGATTTTGGCGTTGCCCGTTTTTTGGCAACTCGGGTGATTGTGATGTACGCCGGAAAAATTCAAGAACAAGGTGAAGTTGAAAAGGTACTGACGAATCCAGCACATCCTTATACCAAGGCTCTGATACGATCAGTTCCCGATCGCGCAAACTGCACCGACAGACTATACCAAATCGCCGGGCAGTCACCGAACCTCATGAATTTGCCAGCCGGCTGCAGTTTTGCTGAACGTTGCGAACACGCCACCGCTTATTGCCGAATTCGACCCCCTGATCTCCTGCCTGCGTCTGATGGTTCAATGGTGAGATGCCACCTCTATGGTCCGACCGAGATGAAGATGGCATGAGCAATTCTTTGATCGAAGTGCAAGGTCTGAATAAATCGTTTCCAATCACGAAAGGTGTTTTTGTTCGACAACACATTGGCGAAGTGGTGGCGACCAACAACGTCAGCTTTAACATCTATGAAAGAGAGGTACTCGGATTTGTTGGGGAATCAGGCAGCGGCAAGTCGACGATCGGTAGACTGGTACTTGGTTTGATATCAATTGATTCTGGAGAGGTTCGGTTTGACGGGTTACCAATCAACAATCTCAGCAAACGACAATTGAAACCCTTTCGCAGAGAAATGCAGATGGTATTCCAAGATCCTCTGTCTAGCCTCAATCCGCGTCGAACTGCAGCAGAGAATATTGCGCGGCCGCTGTTAAATTTTGGAGCAAAAAGAGCTGCAATTGCTGAACGTATTTATCAACTACTCGAACTGGTTGGACTGGAGCATCAGCACGCAAACCGTTTTCCCCATGAGTTCAGCGGTGGACAATGCCAACGTATTGGTATCGCCCGCGCATTGGCCCTTAAACCGCGATTTCTATTTTTGGATGAAGCGGTTTCGGCACTTGATGTGTCCATTCAAGCGCAAATATTGAATCTTCTAAAGGACATTAAAGAGAGCCTGAATCTGACCTATTTGTTTGTCTCTCATGATTTGAAAGTCGTGAGTTACATAGCTGACCGCATTGTTGTACTTTATCAGGGCTCCATAGTTGAGAGTGGGCCATCCCGGGATATCTATAACAATCCGCAGCATCCCTATACGAAAGAACTGCTTGCTTCGGTTTTGAATATTGACGATCAATCTAACTCCGTTTTACAACAAAGCAGTCGCACGTCGGTTTCCGTCGATGAAGATTCCGGAGTGGAAATGAGAACTGCATCAATCCATAAAGGTGGATGCGCTTATGCACGTATATGTTTACAACAGCAACCCGAGTGCACGACGATCAAGCCCGAACCCGTTGAAGTTGACTTGAATCACTTTGTTTCATGTCATCTATTCGACAATTCAATGCAAACCACATCCAACGCACAACATGTAGCTAGAACTCAGTTTCACAAATAAAGGAGAAATTTATGTTAACAATTACAAATAAGTGTAAGAAATTCAGCGTTCAATCTGTGTTCAGGATTTTATCCATCTGCGTGTTGACGCTGACACTTCAGTTTTCTGCTGTTCAGCTATCAACGGCAGCAGACGTCAGAACGGTAACCGTAGGAGTTGAAGGTGAACCTACCCAACTCGATCCACACACACATGTTCTCTGGCTAACCTACCGCGTTGTCTATCATTTGTTTGAAAGTTTCGTGCAGCCTGATCTGACTACCGACGAAAGTGATGTAGTCAGTATAGTGCCAGCACTTGCAGATAGTTGGGACATTTCCGATGATGGTAAGACGTACACCTTCAATCTGCGTAAGGGTGTGAATTTTCACGATGGAACACCCTGGAACGCCGAGGCTGCAAAGTTCAATTTCGATCGGCTGCTTGATCCCGATTTTGAATTCTACAATGAATTTGCCGGAGCGATCTTAAATGCATGGTGGACTGGTGACGTCGCCAACTACAGGGTGGTTGACGAGTTCACTTTTGAAGTTACACTGAAATATACCGTTTCCAATTTTCTGCAACGACTTGCCAATGGCGGTTACGGCAGTGCCGGTATGGTCAGCCCAACCGCGCTGGCAAGCCTTGGGGACGAAGCATTCGGCAACAATCCAATAGGTACCGGGCCCTTTAAGTTTAAAGAACGGGTCTTTGGTGAAAAGATCGTTTTGGAAAAAAATGTCGACTATTGGGATTCGAATCGAATTCCAAAATACGATCAGTTAATTTTTCGCCCAATTGCTGATGATGCCGCCCGCGAACTAGCGTTGATCTCCGGTTCAGCAGACATCATCGCAACTCCTTCACCGGATTCATTCGATTATTTGAAGAGCGAAGGATTTGATGTCGTGTTGCGAGATGGACCCAATCTTCAGTTGATTTGGCTCAACATGGAAGACCCAAAACTTCAAGATATCCGGGTTAGAAAGGCAATATACATGGCGATTGATCGGGAGGGAATATGCACTCAACTGCGTCTTGGTGAATGCGAGCCAGCTTGGGGCATCTTGAATAATCGCGGACTTGGCTATGATGCAAGCTTCAAACCCTATCCATACGATCCTGAACAGGCACGAGCGCTGCTTGCCGAAGCGGGTGCCGAAGGTCTTGAACTCAGATTCGATTGGTCAACTGGTGGAGCAGGTGCGGTCGGAATGGAAAGTTTCGTTCAATGGGTACAACGAGACCTGAGAGAAGTTGGTATCCAAGTAGAGTTGGTGAAATGGGATGTTGGTACCTACTTCAGTCAGATGCTCAGCGGAATGAAGGAAGGAACCAGCCTCATGACCATTGAATGGGGAGAACCGTCCTTTATCTGGGTTGAGTTTGTTGTAATGACCACGGGCGGGTACAACACAGGGAAATATTCGAACCCTGAAGTTGACAAGCTAATGGAAATGGTCAAGTCTTCATTGAGCACAGACGATCAGATCGCGCATCTTCGTCGTGTGCAAGAAATTGCCGGAAACGATGTCCCTTGGATTCCGGTGTTTTCCCCAAAATTGAAATATGCGATGAGTTCCAAAATTCAAGGTTTTGTGCTTGCGCCAGAGCATTGGCAAGATTTTGCGATCATCGATATTTCTGAATAGTCCAACAGTCGAAGCTGTCCCGGAGGGTGCGAACCTCTACCGGGGCAGTTTTGCCGAACCACCAAACTCCCTCTCACATTAGCAAAGTAAACGTTGCTTCGTGCTGAAATTCGCTGTTGTCCGTCTACTACACATTATTCCAGTTCTGATCGGAGTAACGTTCGTCGTATTTGTATCGCTTTATCTGGCACCAGGCGATGTTACTCAGCAACTGCTGGGCATGTTTGCCAGCGAAGAACGTTCGGCGGAGTTGAGGACTGCACTTGGTTTGGACAAACCGATACTGGTTCAGTACGGCATTTGGCTATGGAATTTACTACAGGGGGATCTCGGAACATCTCCAATTATGAAGGCTCCCGTATTCGAAATCATTTCGAATCGAATCGTTAATTCACTCATTTTGATGGCCGGCAGCATGGTCATCGTCATCGTATTCAGCTTTGTTTTGGGGACTCTATCTGCGGCCCGCTTTCGAGGTGCTTTTGACCGGTTTACGGTATTGCTTTCTTTGCTTTTTGCAGGAATGCCAGTATTTTGGCTCGGATTGGTTCTACTATATTTTTTCTCCGTGCACTGGAGCATTCTTCCAAGTGCAGGGATGTATGAAATTGCAAATCCGGGCGGATTCAGTGACTTGCTCCGCCATTTGATTCTCCCTGCTGTGACAACAGCAATTCCAAGCATTGCGATCATGACGCGCATGACACGCAGCGCCATGATTGATGTTCTCGCCGAACCCTATATCGTATCAGCAAGAGCACGCGGTCTGACCGGCAAACGAATAATTTTTTTACATGCAGTCCGAAATGTGCTGCCGCAATTCGTCAATATGATCGGTCTAAATGTCGGTTTTTTGTTTGGAGGTGCGGTATTTTCTGAAATTATCTTTACTTGGCCCGGAATCGGTTTACAACTCTATGATTCCATACTCAAACGTGATGCACTCGTAGTTCAGGGCTGTGTGCTTGCAATTGCAGTTGTATTTGTCGCCGCCAATTTCTTGGCTGATCTAATCAGTCATAGTCTTGACACCAAGAATCGTTGACAAAACATGAAAACTCAATCAGTCAATCAAGTCGCTGATAATCAGGGTTCAGAACCGCCTAGATCAGCATTCTATTTTATTTGGCACGGCACGCTTTCCGACCGTCTAGGACTTGTCGGCGCGATTATTCTTTTCACCTGCATATTGATCGCGCTTCTGGCTCCGTTGATCTCTCCATACGATCCAAACGATGCGTTTCCGCTACTAAGGCTTAAAGGACCAGGAACACCTGGACATCTGCTAGGACTGGACACCCAGGGACGAGATATTCTGACGCGGATAATCTACGGTACGCAAATGTCACTGATCACCGGAATTACACCTGTGCTCATTGGCGGAGTGATTTCTATACCGCTCGGCATGATTGCCGCATACTATTTTCGTACGGGCGAAGTAATCATGCGAATCATGGACATCTTCTTTGCGTTTCCAATGGTTCTCTTGGCAATTCTGCTAACCACATTTATCGGCCCCGGTCTGGTAAATCTCATTCTTGCCTTGACAGTGGTACTCGTACCTTACAACACGAGAATTGTCTATGTTGAAAGCAAAACCCAGTTGAATCGAGACTATGTGGAAGCAGCTCGTGCAACGGGTTCCAGCGACTTCACGATTTTATTCGTCGAAATGCTACCACACATAATTTCAGCGTCGATTGTTTATTCAATGACGGTGATGGGTCCTCTGATTGTCATCGCATCTGGATTGAGTTTTCTTGGTCTAGGAATCCAACCACCAACTGCCGAGTGGGGTCTAATGGTTGGAGAAGGACGGTTAGTGCTTCATAAAGCACCTTATCTCTCAACTTTGCCTGGTTTAATGATCGTTATCCTAGTGACTGCAATCAACCTTTTTGGTGATAGTTTAAGAGATAGTTTCGACCCCAGAACCCGTCTATTGAAAATTAAAGCCAAATCGAATAAAGTGATTAATGAGAACTAGTCTAATGTAGTGATGAATTAGATCCAGTCCAATGTGTCATAGACTTGGTATATTTCACTTACTTTTTTGTCTGCGGATGGTACTTCAACTCTTTATCGAAGCCGCTTCGCGACAAATCAATTGAACCATCAACTAGAACGGAGCCGACTAAGTGACTACCGACGATTTCATTGTCAATAAAGAAAAACACATGGCCCACCAAGAAACTTCGGGTTCGGCTGGAACCTTATCCGAACCGCGAGTGGGAACAAGAATAAGGCATGCGCGGATTTTACTGGGTATGAGTTTGCGGGAGGTAGCTCAACGTGCAAATGTGACCGAAGGGTATGTATCGAAAGTTGAAAATGACAAAGTGTTGCCTTCTCTTGCGACCTTGCATCGCATTGCAAATGCACTGGAAACGAACATCAGCGCTTTATTGGCCATGCCAGAAAACACAGGTAAGATTGTTTCGGTGATTAAGGCAGACAAGCGACCAATCATGCGTTTTGACAAGCCAGATAACGGTGATGGTGTTATTCTTGAGAGATTATCGCCTGTGAGACCGGATAGCCTTCTCCAGTCCAATATACATGTGGTGGAAGCCGGGGGTGGAAGCGGCGAACCTATTTCACATCGCGGGCAGGAAATGGGAATGGTCTTGGAAGGCGTGCTTGATCTTTTTGTTGGCGATGAAACCCACCGATTGGATGCAGGCGACTCATTTTCGTTCAACTCTGAACATGAACACTATTACAGAAATGCGAGTAACGGCACAACTCGTGTACTTTGGGTTAACACTCCGCCGACGTTCTAATCGCGATAAAAAACTAGCCATTCAGGCACAGAGATTCGCTGATTAAAATTTGTTGGATTTTTGCGTACAGAATTCTAGTTGATTGAGGTGTGGGGTGACTGAGACAGCTATCCACGACAATTGCTAATACAGCACAAACAGCGAAATTTACAACATATATGATCATTTAGAGATTTCAGTAACCGTTGAGCGATTTGTGACCATCAATGAACTGCACTCTGAGTTTCGATTTAACATTGATAATTTTTGTATCGTCAGCCAACTGCTTTCATAGTTCGGTCACGTCAGTCCCAACGAGTACGAGGTTGAATTTCGAAAACCTGACTTGGCTAGCCCCAACCAAGTCAAAAGCCATGATTTGAAGCAAACCAATGTATGAAATATTTTGATAATGACCTACAGACCAACCAGATCTTATCCGTTCGCTGGTCGAACCGGTGCAATTGTTCAATTCCAAATTAGAACAGCTGAAGCAAAAAAGATGGGATGATCAGGCCGGTGTCTGAGGATGTTGCGCGGCTGAACAGCAGAGAATTTGCGGCTACGACTGAAAAAATCACTGATTGTGGCTGCCGAATCCTTCCAAATTGACTGAATTTCTGCTAGGATCTGAAAATTTTATCCATTAAATTCCGCGCAACTGGGAAAATCAACTGCAGAAAAACACTTCAGCGCAAACGCCTCCAACCTTTAAAGAGTCTTTCAGTTGTCACTCAATGGGGTGAATCTGTTTTTTTTGGTATCCCTTTAATTTTACAGAACTTTCTTTTTTGTTAAAACTTCTAATTACTGATTAGGGATTTATTCATATTTCATATGACGAGACCAGTTCCATTTCGGACTGTACTTCCTCCTCTGACAGTTGGTGTCGTATAGGATAATTGCGTTACTAAATATGAAAACAGCTAAAAGTAAAATATAGAGTAGTAAAAAATTATTTACGGACTTCGTTAACTCAGTAAGCAATTTGGCTGTTATGTTGAACCGAATTCCGTCAATCACATAAATGGAGATTTCAATTAATGATCCAAACTGTACTTCTCTTGCTGATCTGTTTGTTTATTGTTTGGTTGGTTATTGGTGGTCGGGGAAGAGATAATGAAGTTGGTAGATTCCTGTCCTGTCGCAGAATTTCTGGACTTGATGGCAGCGACTATTTGATTCGTCGCTATTTGCTACCAAGAAACAAGTTTTTGAATATTTACCTGCACAGATTTCTGGGAAGCGATGACGATCGCGCTCTTCATGATCATCCCTGGTATTCAATCAGCTGTGTGCTAAAAGGTCGCTTGATTGAGCATCGTTCAGATGGTTCAACCAGAAAAATCCATCGAGGAAAGATTGCGATTCGTAGTCCAAGATTCCAACATCGAATTGAATTACCTGTTGGTGAATCTGCAACGACGCTGTTTATTACCGGACCTGTGGTTCGAACTTGGGGTTTTGTCTGCCCGCAAGGATGGATTTCCTGGAGAGAATATGGTAGTAGAGGTGGCTGCAATTAGTTGATTAAAGAGATGTAAAAAGTGTGGAATATTAGGTTTACCAAAGTTTTAATTTTTCATTCTATTTTTTGCTCTGATCGCAGAATACGCGAGTTTAGCTTCAACACAATCCCTAACCCCTCCTGAAGGTGTGCCAGTTTTCTATGCTCCAGAGGCGCCGGCACTCGGAATCAAATTCTTATTTGGAATGCGGAAACGTACAACCTGATAGCAAGATTGGACAAGCGAGGAGAGGTTGCACGATACTTTGAACCTCACGAGTCTGAGTTTGAGCGGCCTTAGTAGCCTAGCAAGACCTACAATATCAAATCTATCCAGATTGAAAATGTGTTAATTGGAGGGCGGCGAATTGACACATTTTCCAAGGAGGGTAGGATTGAAGTCAAAACCTTTGAGACGATTAAGATGTCAGCGGGCACTTTCGACAGGATGCGACTCAAAGTGAGAGTTTCGGGTTGGCCGACAGTCACGATTTAGCGAGACGAAGATGTCCCCACATTTGTTAAGATTTGAAACAAGCGCAGAGCGAAATGATTGGGAACAAGGAACAAATATCGAAAAGTTTTAAGTTGATTCAGTCATGTATATAACCACCAATTTTTCCCGAGTCACCACAGACGTTACAGATTGAACGTGAATGAGGTGCAGCAGATTCCAATTCTGAAAGAGCGGTTTATTGGCAGGCTTAAGGTCGCAATTTTGTCTCTGACAGGAATCATGTCCGTTTTGAAAACAGCCTGTTTGACTTTGTGTCTCGTATGGTCATTTCCGATTCATTCTACACAGGATTCGGCGTCTTTAACCGACAAAAAGACCCATGAAAATGCGTTGATACTTGTTATACCAGTCGATGATGCGGTGGTTCCGTCAACTACCGAGAAGCAGACAAAAAGGCGAATGAATCCAGGGAAGGAATATCGCGACTGTCCGGACTGTCCATTGATGGTGGTTGTGCCAGGCGGAGCATTCATGATGGGAAGTCCTGACAGTGAGGAAGGTAGGCATTCTAATGAAGGTCCTCAGCATCGTGTGATCATACCCGATTCATTTGCAGTCAGTAAATTCGAAATAACGTTCAATGAATGGGAGGCATGCGTTGATGGAGGCGGTTGCTGGAGAAGGAAGCTGAATGACTGGGGCTTTGGGCGAGGAAACCGCCCTGTCATTAGTGTAACTTGGGAAGATGCCAAAGATTACGTGAAATGGTTGAGCAGTAAAACAGGTTATCAATTCCGACTGCTTTCGGAGGCGGAATGGGAGTATGTTGCAAGAGCAGGGACCACAACTGAATTTTATTTTGGTTCAACGATTTCGACTGATCAGGCGAACTATAACGGCAATTATGTCTACGGAAAAGGACAAGAAGGTTTGTGGCGATACCAGACGGTACCGGTGAGTAGTTTCCCACCGAACAGCTTTGGTGTGCATAATATGCACGGCAATGTTTGGGAATGGGTTGAGGATTGCTGGCACAACTGGTATCACGGTGCGCCAGGAGACGGCAGTGCTTGGACTCTGCCAGGATACTGCGAAGATCGTGTGATTCGCGGTGGGGCTTGGATGAATGAGCCGTGGTTTCTGCGTTCCGCATTTCGCGGCAGAGCCTCATATGGAGAAATTAGTGCCGCCATCGGGTTTCGTATTGCTCAGACGCTTGCCTCATCAGTCCATCCCAAATAGATCATGGGTCTAAAGGGCGAGCTTTCCAGCAGTCCACAATTCATCGCAGACATTCACCTCGAAGTCGGACATTATCATCTGCTGTGTTGTTGTGTTAGCGTTCTTGTGAATGAGCGCAACCCAACCGGCAATCGAGTTTTACTTTACGTGTACTCGTAAAATTGCGCCGTGTGAGGCGACGCAATACTTGTAATTGTTCTCACTGGATATGGTTACAACGATTATTGCTTTGTTGAGCTCGGTTTCTTTGCCCTTCAACACTCTGTAATCGTCATAAATGTTCGGAAATCCTTCTGGCGAGGGTCAATGCGAAAAACACACTAGTGTCATGTCATACGACTAATGTTGAACTAAGACATTTCAGTTTGACACGAGAATCGTCTGTGGTGAATTGCCAGTCTATTTTTACGACACTACTCGTATGATTCGACACTAAAGATAAATTTCGCTTTTTCATGAATTGCAGGCATTCGGTTTTAAATATCCTGATGTAAGTTTTCCTATTTAGGTAACCTCCACCTCGCGTCATGAAAATTTTGAATTCGGGAAATTGTCCAATTACGCATCCATAACTGACGAATTCGCTACAAACACTAAACTTGGTTTAATTTTCGAATCTGAAACAAGTCAAGAAAATTGTTGGTTGTTTCCTCCGCTAGACTTTCCAGACTGACTCCCCTTAACTCTGCCAAAAATTCTGCCGTGTAACGCACATAGGCAGGTTGGTTCTCTTTACCGCGTTTCGGAACAGGGGCTAAGTATGGTGCATCAGTTTCTATTAGCAATTTGTCCATTGGAATTTTCCTCGCCACTTCTGCTAATTCCTTAGCATTCTTAAAGGTAACGATCCCGGAAAAGGAGATATAGAACCCCTCATTGAGTGCTGCTTTAGCCATTTCGTAGTCGCCCGTAAAGCAGTGCATCACTCCACCCGCTTCCCTTGCCTGGTTATCCCGTATTATCGAGATTGTGTCTTCCGGTGCATTGCGACTATGAACAATAATTGGTTTCTTTACGATACGCGCAGCTTCGATATGCCGTGCAAATCGGTCGCGTTGCCAATCCAGTTCACCAGAACTTCGATAGTAGTCTAATCCGGTTTCGCCAATGGCAACAACCCTATCATCCATTCCGAGATCAACCAGTCTTTGGACGCTTGGATCTTCTCCTTCGGTTTCGTTAGGATGCACGCCAACTGACGGATAAATGTTCTCATTTGCATCACTCAGTTCCAATATTTGTGGATATTCCTCCAGATTTACTGCGACGCACAGCATGTACTTTACGTCCATCTGCTGTGCAAGATCTAGCACTGAATCGAACTTTTCCCAGAGTTGGGGGAAGTTGATGTGACAATGACTATCTGCGAGTTCCATAAATGAATTCTCCTGACTCAGCGTACACAGCTGTCGATTGCAATCAATGCATCTTCAACAGCCAACGTTTTGTCCAACCCCCCTGCCCTTATTTGATTTCTCAATAATCCGATGTGATCATAGATTAGAAACAGCTTTCTCTGATCCGCTCGCAACGCAATCTCACTTAGCAACGTTTCCCCATTTCCTTTTCTTTCTTTGGCAACCGCAACCTCGCGAATCAACTTGCTCACCAGCTGAAGTAATTCATCCAAGCATTCTGCTTCTCCGAGTTGAATGCCCAATTCAATGAGTTCGAACAAATCACTCTGTTTATGTCGCTGCAATTGCTTCAAGACCGTCGAACCAAATGCTGTTGAACGTAAAATTTCATCATTCCGTAATTGTTGTAATCCAACGACAGGTCCCTTTCCAGACTGTTGAATTGCTCTTATCTCCTGTGGTTGCAATTTCTGTTGTACTAACCATTGCTCAATCTGGTCTGAATCTGGAGCAGGTAAGAATAACTTTTGGCAGCGACTGGCAATAGTTGGCAGCAGGTTCTGTGTGCTCTGCGCGATTAAAACCAGAAATGTGTTAGGTGCCGGTTCTTCAAGAACTTTCAACAAAGAATTTGCACCCGCGTTTGTCATGGAATCGACCGGATCAATGACAAAAACCTTATTCACAGATAAATGAGGCTTTACATTTGCGTTTTCGATCAATGCTCTAATTTGATCGATGACAATCGTGGAGCGTGGATTCTTGCGTTTAGCACGAGAGGATTGATCATCCAGATATCGATCGGCATAACTGACTAGTACCGAATCCATACTTTCGAGTTTGGCTTCAGAAGTCAACACGTGCAAATCTGGGTGGGTGCCTGAACTGAATAGTCGACAATTTCTGCATTTCCCACATGCCGAGTTTTCTTCACTTTCACATAGCAATGCTACTGCAAGTCTGGTCGCGAAACGAAGTTTTCCGATACCTTCTGTACCCGTAAACAGAATCGCATGGGGTAGTCTGCTTAATGAATCAACGACGCGCTCCCAGGCCTTGATCTGCCATGGATACAGTTCAAGTGAGTTAGCCATGAGTTTGATCTATAAACTCTTTCATATAACGCTGAGAAATTTCTTTAACTTCGTCAACATCAAGAGTAGCATCAATGCATTTGATACGTTCTGGGTGCAGATTGTGTAATCTAATAAATGCAGTCCGTACCCGATTGTGAAATGCATCTGTCTCTTTCTCAAACCGGTCCGGCGAATCAATCTGTCTAACCCGTTGCTGGGCGGTTTTGATATCGGCATCAAACAACAATGTAAGGTCCGGTCGAAATTCATTTTGAACCCATTGTTCAATTTGTGCAATTCTATCAAATGGCAGTTCTCTTCCTCCTCCCTGGTACGCATAAGTTGAATCGGTGAATCGATCACAAACTACCCATCGCCCTGCTTCAATATTTGGCAATATGAGTTGTTCCAGATGCTGAGAACGCGCAGCAAACATGAGTAGCACTTCAGCATTCGGAAGAATATCGCTGTCTCTGGACAACACCAATTTGCGTAACTCCTCACCAATTGGTGTTCCACCAACCTCGCGCGTGGCTACAACTTCAAATCCAGCTTCTTGAATGGTTGAGACGACTGCCTCTGTTGCAACCGATTTGCCTGCGCCATCCAGACCTTCCAAAGTGATGAATTTTCCTTGCATGCTCTGCCGGTCTGTCATCTGTTCGGTTTGATGATTCTGAAAGTCAACCTTGCTTTTCAACAATCCTACGATAGTTTCGAACAGCTTCAAGATGTTCGTCTATCGTGTTGGAAAATTTATGTGTTCCATCACCTCGAGAAACAAAATACAAATAACTGGTCTCTGCTGGCCGGGCAGCGGCTTGAATTGCGGCTAACCCGGGCATCGCAATAGGAGTTGGCGGAAACCCGGAACGAGTATAGGTGTTGTAGGGCGTATCCCGATCCAACTCGGATCTTTTGAGCGGTCCGTCAATTCCGCCCAATCCATAGATCACGGTCGGGTCCATCTGCAGGCGCATCCCCTTATTCAAGCGATTCACAATCACACCAGCAATTATTGGGAATTCCTCGTCAACGCTTGACTCTTTCTGAATTATTGATGCAGCAATCAGACACTCGTAGGCCGTTTCGTATGGCAAATCGGGACTTCGATTTTCCCACTCCTGCTCCAAAATTTCTTTCATCCGAGCATGAGCTCTTTGCAATATCGACAAATCAGTTTGCCCTGCATTGAAGTTATAGGTATCCGGGAAAAACCAACCCTCAGGATTTTGTTCCAAGATGCCAAGACTTACCAGAACAGCATCAGCGTCAGCCTCTGCAAGTGTTTGCTCTAAATTTGCCTTATTACTCAGTTCAGTCAGAAACTCCTTGAAAGTCCAACCTTCAATAAACTGAATTTGATGGTCGATTGACTTTCCTTCTACGATTTTCGACAATACCTGCAGAAGGTTCAATTCTGGCTGAAATTGATATTCACCGGCCTTTAGAGAGCGTTCGAATTGTCCCGTGCGCGCCACCCAAACCAACAATTCAGGGGTTGTCAGGTGACCGTTCTCATGCAACATGTTCGCTAAGTCGGTTGCGTTTGCACCAGACTCGAACACATAAACCTGATCCACTGGTATGTTGAGCGGACGTGTAATCAGGTACGCTGCATAAGTAACCGTAGCAAACGCGAAAAGAGAGATGATAGCGACAAAAAATGGCCACGAACGTCGCTTACGAGATTTTCTTTTGACTGCCACGTCTGAAATCAGTCAGAAAATAATTGTGCTGAGTCGACAGAAAATTAGCCGTAACTTCCAGTTGAAAATCTAACCGAATTTTCTGAATGCAAGTGACCCGTTTGTTCCACCAAATCCAAAGGAATTTGATAGCGCACCACCAATTTTTGTATCGCGTGCTGTGTGAGGCACATAATCAAGATCACATTGTGGATCAGGATCATCAAGATTAATCGTTGGAGGTGCTACTTGATGATAAATTGCCAGTACTGTGTGTATTGCTTCAACTCCGCCCGCTGCACCCAACAAATGTCCCACCATTGATTTTGAAGAGCTGACTGCGAGATTGAATGCATGGTCACCGAACAACTTTTTGACCGCCATAGTTTCAGCAATGTCCCCCTGAGGAGTTGAAGTTCCATGCGCGTTGATATAGTCAATTTCGTCAGTATTGGTTCTACCGCTTCGTAATGCATTGGTCATGCATCTAACCGCCCCGTTACCATCTGGTGAAGGTGCAGTAACATGGTGAGCATCCCCGCTCATTCCAAATCCTGTCAATTCTGCGTAAATCCTGGCACCTCGACGCTTGGCACTCTCCAATTCCTCAAGTACCAAAATACCAGCACCTTCTCCTATAACAAATCCATCGCGCCCCAAGTCCCACGGTCGACTAGCTGCCTCAGGGTCATCATTCCTTCGACTGAGTGCACGCGCGTTGGCAAATCCCGCAACCGATGTAGGTGTAATTGCTGCTTCGGTTCCGCCGGCAACCATCGCGTCGGCATCACCAAATTGAATCAGTCGCGCAGCTTCTCCAATAGCGTGTGTTCCTGTCGTGCATGCGGTGGTTACCGCAATATTTGGTCCTCTCAAACCATAACTGATCGAGATATTACCGGCCGCCATGTTGATGATTGACATGGGGATGTAAAACGGGGAAATTCGTCGTACACCGTGCTCGTGCTTATAGATGGTTGTAGCTTCAATCGTCGTGACTCCACCGATGCCTGCACCAACATAAACACCAACCAGATCCATGTCAATATTAGAATCCAACAGGCCAGAATCCTTGATTGCCTCACCGGCCGCACACATGCTAAACTGAATGAATCGATCCATTCTTCTAGCTTCCTTGGCCGGTATATGATCGCTTGGATTGAAATTGTCAACTTCACCGGCAATGGTAACTGGAAATCCAGTCGTATCAAACAAGGTGATGTTGCCCAATCCACTCTTCCCCGCGATCAAGTTCTCCCAGTTCTCAGGAATTCCATGGCCAATAGGTGATATAGCACCTAGGCCAGTAACTACAACGCGACGGCCTTCCATTGGCTAATTAGTGGCGGGGAAGAAATTAAGGAGTGTGTAAATCGAATCGAGGACTTCAATTAATTTCGCTTAAACCTCCATCAAGAGGTTCAACCTTTGAAGTTCGCTTCAATGAAATCCACAGCTGAACCGACAGTGGTTATGCTTTCCTGTATATCATCTGGAATGTCCAGGTCGAATTCCTGTTCTAATTCCATCACGAGCTCAACGGTATCTAACGAATCCGCATGTAAATCATCGGTAAATGACGTGTCTCGAGTGACTACAGGTGGGGGATTTGTGTTCTCACATAATTTTTCAATTACAAGTCGAATGACTCGTTGTTCAATTGTTTCCTGACCGCTGCCGTCCATTAAAGATTACCTCCGAAAAAAGACAGTTAGGTTGAATGAAAAATGGTAACACTAACCAAATCGAAAATTGTATATCGAATTGCTGAATCTATCATCAATGGTCAGTGTCGAATCATACCGCCATCCACAAAAATTGTCGAGCCGGTAATATAAGAACTTTGCGATGATGCAAGAAAAACTACTGCATTGGCGACTTCCTCTGGTTGCCCCATCCGTCCCATTGGAATATTGCTAAGCAAATTATCGCGCACTCTCTCATCGAGTTCATTGGTCATGTCAGTGTCAATGAACCCAGGCACAACCATATTTACAGTCACATTTCGCGTAGCAATTTCCATAGCGAGGGACTTTGAAAAGCCCAGAATTGCAGACTTTGAGGCTGAGTAGTGTGCCTGTCCAATATTGCCAATGTGTCCCACAACGGAAGAAACGTTGATGATCCTTCCGTATCGCTGCCTCATCATTCCTCGCATAAACGTCTTGCACATTCTGTATACAGAACTGAGATTTGTCTCGATAATCTCTTCCCACTCTGCGTCCTTGATTCGCATAACAAGGTTGTTTCGAGAAATACCAGCATTATTGACCAGAACACTCACGGCACCATACTTTTCTTGAATGTTCGCCTGGAGTTCGACAATAGAATCGACGTCGTTGACATCTAGACGCATCCCCTCACCCGATACTCCTGCATTTTTCAGATATTCGGTAATTTTGTCTGCCCCACTGTCAGTGGTACCCGTGCCAATAACTACGCCACTCTCGGCCGCAAAAGTCTCAGCAACAGCGCGACCAATTCCTCGGGTGGCACCAGTAACCAAACAAATTTTGTCAGACAAAAGATCAGTCATTCTAGAATGTCAAATATGCGGAGCCCCAGGTAAATCCGCCACCAAATCCTTCGATCAAAATAGTATCGCCGGTTTTTATTCGCCCATCGCGAACGGCTGTATCCAAAGCAAGCGGAATTGAGGCAGCCGAAGTATTTCCATGCTGGTTTATTGTAACGATTACTTTCTCCATCGGTATACCCAATCGCTTGGCTGTCGCAGAAATAATTCGAATGTTTGCCTGATGAGGTATCAACCAGTCAACCTGATCAACAACTGCTTCGTTGGTCTCAAGTGCTTCGACTGCAATTTGTTCCATACATTTAACAGCAATTTTGAATACCTCACCGCCTTGCATCTGCGTATAGGCGGAACCGTTAATGACCTGATCGAAATTTCGGGAAACACCGACTGGCACACTCAACAGGTCTTTATATGCACCATTTGCCCGCAAGTGGGTAGAATGGATGCCTGGCGTACCCGAGGCCTCTAAAACAACAGCACCCGCACCGTCTCCAAATAATACACATGTTGTTCGGTCTGTCCAATCAATGATTCGGGAGAAGGTTTCTGCACCAATAACCAATGCCCGGCTTGCACTATCGGTACGAATAAATTTATCCGCGATATCAATGGCATATAAAAATCCGGCACATACTGCCTGCACATCAAACGCAGGTGAATTACGGATACCAAGACGCTCCTGCAATATGCAAGCGGTACTGGGAAATACTTGGTCCGCCGTGGTTGTAGCTACAACGATAAGATCAATATCAGAGACATCAAAGTGACCTGATTCCATTGCCGAATAAACGGCCTGTTCCGCCAGGTCGCAAGTTGATTCATCGGAATGCGCAATGTGTCGTTGTTCGATGCCAGTTCTTGAATAGATCCATTCATGACTGGTGTCAACCCTTTTTTCAAGGTCATAGTTGGTGACGATATCTGTAGGAAGATAACTTCCAGTTGCAATGATTTTTGAGAAACTCACAAGGAACTCGCAGCAAGAACAGAAATCTGTTCATTAATTCTTGCAGGCACTTTATTTTTAACTTCATTCACCGCTTTACGCAATGCATGTTGAAATGCCAGCTGATCTGCCGCTCCGTGGCTCTTGATGACTGATCCAGTCAATCCGATTAGTGCTGCACCGTTATACACCCGTGGATCAATTCTATTTTTTGTGCGTCTGAATGCTGGTCTGGCAGCCAGTGCTACCAACTTGCTCATGAAACTTCTCTCGAATTCTTCACGTAGCGTACTCTGAATAAAGTGCGAAACTCCTGCACCGGTCTTTATGACCACATTACCAGAAAATCCGTCACAAACGATTACATTCACATCGCCAGAAAAAATTCTATCACCTTCTATGTATCCCTGAAAATTTAGTTCACTTGCCTCAAACAGTGCAGCAGCATCCTTAATCGTTTGATTACCTTTAATTGCTTCAATCCCGATATTCAAAAGTGCAATTTTTGGCTTGTCAATGCCTTCCATATATTTGACGAATGTAGCGCCCATAACGCCAAATTGAAACAGTACCTGAGATGAACACTCAACATTTGCACCTAGGTCTAGAACGTTGACGAATCCGTCGATAGTTGGAATCTGCCCAATAATGGCGGGACGATGAATTCCTGGCAGAGGTCGCAGAATAACGTGAGCAATTGCAGTCAGCGCACCTGTGTTTCCGGCACTGACGCACGCACTGGCTGAACCCGATTTGACAAGATCCATAGCGACTCGCATTGAGGAGTCTCTCTTCCTGCGGAGCGCAAAGGTTGGCGAGTCATCCATCGCAACCGTTTCGGAAGCATGATGAATTTTGATACGAGAGGAGTCTGTGTGGCTGTGCTGGTCAATCAGCGGTTCGAGTTGTTCCTGATCTCCAACCAGCACAAACTGCAAGTCATTGGTTTCGGACAGCGCAGCTAAGGTGGCAGGCACTGTAACTTGCGGCCCGAAATCCCCGCCCATCGCATCGACTGCAATGGAATTTACCATGTTAAGTCAACCAGCCTCATAGAGGCGGATATTGAATCAATTTACCAGCGGGATTTAAGCTGGGTTACTATTCGTCCTCGTCAGAGATTAGCTCTTCTGGCAAAACCCGTTTGCCACGATAATAACCATCACTGGAAACATGGTGTCGCCTGTGCAATTCACCAGTCTCTGGTTCGATCGACAGAGTTGGCTTGCTAAGCGCGTCATGTGAACGACGCATATTACGCATTGATTTGGACTTCTTTCTTTGTTGTACGGCCACTTTGTTTCCTCAAAGTAATGGTTGTAATGGACTGCTCTTTCGGTATTTGTGAATTATCTGTTGGTTTCTGGCTCGAATCCGACATTCAAAACCGTTTCAAACTGCTGTCAATGTGATTGAATTCCAATCATACACTGTCAACAGCTGAGCATATTTTCGAGCAGGGAATTTCATACAATATCCATGAAACTCCTTGGCAGAGCACGTAAGGCACCACGGAATATCCCCCCTTAAGCGATGCAAGCACCCTACCTGCCTGCATCCTTTACAAGTTCTTGTAATGTAAACCGAAGCAGCTTTGAAATAGGAACATTATAAAGCAAAACAGAAAGCGTTCATTTTGAGCAATTTAGCAAGTAGGCACTCTAAATTTGCGTGTCAATTTGACAAGTGAAAGAAAAAATCTAATGATCAATCATTTAACGGACAGCATTTCGCACAACACTCAAATCGTGCTTGCATCATCATCCGAGGCCCGGCGAAAAGTGCTGGAAAAACTCGAAATTCCGTTCGATGTATTCAAACCGAGCATCGATGAGACGCCTAAATCAGGGGAATCACCGCATCAGTTGGTTAAACGCCTATCCGTTGAAAAGGCACGCGCTGCAGCTGACTGCTATCCTGAGCACCTGGTAATTGGTTCAGACCAGGTTGCTGTTGTTGGTGCACAAATTCTCGGTAAGCCAGCAAATCGGGAGTGTGCTATTTCTCAACTCGAACTCATGTCACAAAAAGAGGTTGTACTACTGACAGGGTTAGCGCTGATCAATACAGGAACAGGCAATGTGCAGTCAGACGTTATCCCCTACCGTGTCGAATTTCGAAATTTAAAACGCCCAATGATTGAGAATTACATTGACAAAGACAAACCTTACGATTGTGGTGGAAGTTTGCGTTCAGAAGGTCTGGGAGTCGTGCTGTTAAAACGATTTGATGGTACCGACCCAAATGCCCTACTGGGACTCCCCCTCATCCGCCTTATTGACATGTTGGCAAGTGAAGGAGTTTCAGTTCTATAGTCAAGAAAGTATTAGGACTCCTCAGTTTGGTCAATTTCAAACCGCTCGTCTTCTAGTACGACCATTGAGTCAACTTCTTTTACTGAAATAGCTATGAGTGAAGCGCCATAACAAGGACCATTCACACAGAGGCCGGTATTCGGTTCATAAAGTGCACCGTGATTGCTACAAATCAGATATTCACCTGAAGTATCGAAATATTCAGCATCATCCCAGTCCAATTCCAGCATCATGTGAGCACATCGATTCAAATACGCATATACGGAACCTTCAAAACGAACCACGAAAGCTGGCACGGGCTGTGAACCGACGGATAAATTGAACTTGACTCCGGTACCTCCGGATTTTAGGTCGTCTGAATTACAGATCATTTGAATTTTTTTTGAACTCATTCGAATACTTCCTCTTGGCTACCCAGTTGCTTGATGACTGCTGTAAGTTCGACGGGCAGTTCCGACTCAAACATTACCTGCTGCTTGCTCATTGGATGAACGATCGAAACTCTGTGTGCATGCAAAAACATTCGTTTTAATCCCTTAATTTGCATTTGGCGATTAAAGTCACGGTCGCCATATTTTCTGTCACCTGCAATGGGCTGTCCGATATGTAATGCATGCTGACGCGCCTGATGTGTTTTGCCTGTCATTAGTTCGATGCTGACCAATACACAACTGCGAAAATTGCGAACCGGAGAAAAATAACTCACTGCAGCGGCGGCAGATTGGCGTTTCTCCGAGTTCGTTGAGTGATTGGCCTGTGTAGTTTCCACGCACATTTCTGATGGATTTTCCCATCTGTCTTTGAGCAACGCCAGATAGTTTTTACTCAATGACTGTGAAAGCCCCTCCCGACGCCATTGGGCCTGAAGAAATCTTAGTGTACGGCTATTTTTAGCTAGCATCAAAACGCCAGATGTATCTTTGTCCAACCGATGCACGAGTTCGATACCTGGCTCATTTTTTCGCATCATCTTCATTGCTTCAATCAATCCGAAATTGTGTCGGGTGCCAGAGTGCACTGCAATGCCAGCAGGTTTGTCAAGAACAATCAGACATTCATCTTCAAACAGAATTTTCTGTATCGCACTCTTCAACTTTGGACTGATCTCACCGACAGATTCCTTTTTCCGTGTGATTACTGGGGGCACCCTCACCCGGTCACCCAATTTAAGTCGCTGACCGGCTTTAGCTCTTCCGCTATTGACTCGTACTTGTCCCGTTCGTATAAGATTGTAAATATGGCTTTGCGGCACACCCTGCAAAATGCTGATCAGAAAATTGTCCAACCGACGGTTTTCGGAATCCGCATCAATCTCTATGTGATTGACTGACGCGTAGTTGAACTTTCGATTCTGAGGCATTTTTCACATTCAGCATGTTTTAACTTTAAGATTTCGACCATCTCAATATATGTTGAATTTACCGGACGCTAGTGTGCTTTCTTTTTCCTATGAATTTTCATGGATCAGAGAATCAACCAAAGTTCCTTGTATAATGTCAGGTGAAAATAGGACGAAACAACCCTAGAACTTATTAAAAATTATTCAATCGCATTTTGGGTTGATTTTGTAATGGATCACGCAAGTTGCGTAGTCCTTTCAAAAAATTTATGAACAAATTCAAAAGTGTACTATAGGTGCAGCAGGCATTTCCAGCTGACACTAACGAGTACTTCTTCCATAAGAAATACATTGGCGCACCGCACTTAAATTAAGTCAGTTCTGATGATTCGAACTTTTTCCAGTTTGGTTTTTTCCGTCACACCCAAGAAAACGGTGAACCTTCACGCTGCGGTGCCATTCGAGGAATTTTTTAATGAAACGCATGTTATTCAACGCCACTCATCCAGAGGAGTTGCGGGTCGCCATCGTCGATGGCCAAACTCTGGTTGATCTCGATATAGAATTTTTAAATAGCGAAAGTAAACGAGGAAACATATACAAGGGTACGGTTACCAAGGTAGAGCCCAGTCTTGAAGCGGTTTTTGTAGACTACGGCGCACAACGTCAGGGCTTTCTTTCGCTTAAAGATATTTCGAGAATTTACTTCTCCAGCAACTACACTGCGTCAACCCCTATGGCGCAAGTCAAGGTTCAGGATGTCATTGAGGTAGGCACCGAAATGATCGTCCAAGTCGAAAAAAATGAAAGGGGTACTAAAGGCGCAGCACTGACAACTTTCATTAGTCTCGCTGGACGATGTCTTGTCTTTCTACCGAACAATCCCCGCGGTGGAGGTATCTCCCGGCAAGTGGAGGGGTCCAGTCGTCACGAACTTAAGGAAATACTCAGCAAACTTGAAGTTCCCTACGAGCATTCAATCATTGCCCGCACAGCTGGAATTGGTCAGAGTGTTGAAAGTTTCAAAGCTGACCTGAACTATCTGATTAATCTATGGAACGCAATTGAATCCACTGCCGAGCAGAACAAATCCCCTATGCTGATTTATCAGGAAAGCAGTTTGATCATGCGAACCCTGAGAGATTACCTTCGGGATGATGTCAAACAGATTCTAATTGATGACCACGATCTCTTCGTGAAGACAAAGCGCTTTGTCAAAGATGTCATGCCGTCTGCAAAGGTTCAGGTTGAGCATTACCGTGGCGCGATCCCCCTATTCTCAAAATATCAGATTGAACATCAAATCAAAAACGCGTTTGAAAGAGATGTCAGCCTTCCAAACGGTGGAGTTATCGTCATCGAACAAACCGAAGCCATGGTAACAATTGATGTCAATTCAGCGCGTTCAACGAAAGGTGCTGATATTGAGGAAACTGCCGTGCAAACCAACCTTGAAGCAGTCGACCAGATCGCCAAGCAATTACGGGTTAGAGATGTCGGCGGATTGATTGTCATCGATTTTATCGATATGAACTCTCCTCGCAATCGAAGAAAAATTGAAAAACACTTTATCGAAGCAGTGGAATCAGACCGGGCACGAACCCGAATCGGCAAAATTTCGCAATTTGGACTATTGGAGCTATCCAGGCAACGGTTACGCTCATCAATTGAAGAGTCCAGCCATGAGAAATGCCCCCGCTGTAAAGGACGAGGATTTATTCGAAGTGTCACCTCTACAGCGCTGAATACCTTGCGGTTTATTGAAGAAGAATCAAGAAAGGAAAGCACTGAATTGATTCATGCGCATCTGCCCATCGATGTTGCCACTTTTTTAGTCAACGAAAAACGGCACGAACTCAATACGCTTGAATCACGAACTGGAACTCGAGTGTTCATTATCCCCACTCGATCGTTACTCATACCCGATCAACGCATCGTTCGGTTTACTGCAGCTGAAATCGAAGAAAATGACAAAGTCAGCTACACACTTGAGAACTCCAACGGAAATCCAGAAATCTACAACATTATCAGATCTGGTAGCAATGCCCAGCAGGCAGCAGTGAGTCAGGAAAATCTCAGACTGGAATCCAACTTATCAAACAAACAATCTGAACCCTGGCTGAAGAGAGCTGTCAGTTCGATTTTTGGCCGTGAAGAGGAAGCGGTTGTGGAACAACCTAAACCGGATAAGAATGAATCTAAACCTTTAAAGAAACAAAAAGGTAGCAAGAAAAAGAAGACTAGAGCCACTGAAAAAGACAGCCATCGTTCTACAAAAACTAAAGTCAAATCTCAAACCAGTCCAGCAGAAAAGCCAGCAACCCAGTCGAGAAAGAGCACATCGAATAGACGGCGGAAACGCCCGTCTGGGAATTCAATCTACTACCCTGACCCGAATTCAAACTCTGAACAGATTGCAACGCGTGACCCGAATGGCTCAGCCAGAAAGAAGCCAAGCGGCAACACGTCAAAACGAACAACTCGACCTCGCAGGCGATCGTCTAAATCCGAAAAGGATGAAATGCGAATAGATTCAGGCACTGATTGAATTGGAAAGCCAATTTGAAGCGCCTGATTTTGGATACTTCTCAGGACTCGACTTATCCGTCAGATTCGGTCCAGCTCTGTACAAATTCCACAAAGTGTGCGGTATTCGATTCTGAGAGAAATCGTCGTATCAGTGCAATTTCATCGCTGTACTTTGTCTTCGATATAACACCTCGAATCAACTCAAACCTCAGAAAGATCAGGTAAGTATTTAAGGCATCGATTTCACAATAATCGCGTATCGCCTGAATCTGACCGTCAAGGTAAGCATCAAATACATTCGCACCTCCGATTCCTGATTTTCCGGGCAGACCAATTAGCTTGGAAATCTCATCAAGCGGTGCAGATCCACGCCCTTGGAATCGAGCCAATATGTCCATGAGGTCAATATGTCGTTTGTGAAAGCGACTTTGGTAATTGTTGAATCTGAAGTCCCGGTCGAAATCACCTGTATCCCAAAATGGGACGCTGCTAATTTCATGAATTAATGCACGATATTGTAGAACCGGCAGATCAAAGCCGTTTCCATTCCACGAAACCAAAGTCGGTTTTTTCTCTACAGCACGAAAAAACTCCGCGACCAAGTTTCTCTCAGTTGACTCCAAATTGCCAAGTGACTTAACAGTAAACGATTCTCGGTCCCAGCGAACAGCAACTGAAATCGCCACCACCTTTTGCTGATGCAATGGTAGCATCACCGCATCCGGCACCCTAGTTCGACGCGCCGCCATCATTGCTTTGGCGGCATGCTCCTGGTTCAACCCTTCCAGGTCATACAACAATCCACCGCCATCAGTATCAGGAATTGTTTCGATATCAAATGCAACAACCATATTCATGATTTCAGAGCCTTGCCTGGAATTGTTCACACCTTAGAAATATCGTCCGACATATATATCAGGTTTAGTTGAGGCTTGCGTGAACCTCTGAACTCATTGACTACCAGATGAAATGCAAATCGATAGCTTCTATTTTCCGGTGGATTAGAGTGAAAATTAGAGTACCTAAAGAATATACCTGCTACCATTTCGTTAGAATAGGGGCTGCTTAATCGAACACTCAAATGACCGTCTTTCAACATTCTGTGGCTAACTACACTGAAAATTCCATCAAAAATCGGTTGTTCAAATTGTTGTCCCCAAGGCCCCCCAGAACGCACTTTTTCTGCGGCCTCCAGTCCCAAATCGCTGATTTCTCCATCTGACAGAATTTGATTTTCCCATTTTCTGTCGCCTAACTGGCGTGACAGTTCCTCCTGATACAGTGAATTAAATCGTTCAAGATCTGTTTCCTGAAGTGTCATTCCAGCAGCCATTGCATGCCCACCATACTGAATGAAGATATCCGGTTCAATTGCTTCGATACTTGCTAAAACATCGCGAAGATTAAGGCCTTGAACTGAACGACCTGATCCTCGAATCTTTCCTTCATCGTCTGGTGCGAAAATTACAACGGGTTTGCCTGTGTACTCCTTAACCCGTGATGCAATCAATCCGATAATTCCCTGATGCCAGTCAGCGTTGAAGAGGCAAACTCCGGGCATGGTTTGCTGAATTGAATTCAAGTGACTCCTGACTTCATCTTTGGCAGTTTGAACCATTTCAACTTCCATCGCCTTGCGTGTGATGTTAAGCCGCTCCAAAGTTTTGACAACGCTTCGCACCTCTTCTGCATCTGAACTGACCAGGCATTTGATTCCATAACTAATATCATCAAGTCGACCTGCTGCATTTAGTTTTGGACCGACCGTGAATGCGAGATCTTCGGACACAATATCTCCAATTTTCTTACCACTCTCCTCAAGCAAGCATCTGATTCCATAGCGGCAACGGCCTCCATTAATTAACTTTAAACCCTCCGAAACCAGTATGCGATTGTTGTAATCCAAAGGGACAACATCAGCGATCGTCCCTACTGCAACCAAGTCTAGATATTGGGCCATATTTGGTTCCGCGATGCCTTCAGATTGAAACCATTTTTCTTCTCTCAACTTTTTCCGAACAATAGACATAACGTACCACATGACTCCAACACCTGCCAGGCTCTTGCTCTCGAACTGATCACCTGGCAGTCGTGGATTGACAATTGCATCTGCTTCTGGCAATTCCTCACCCGGCAAATGATGGTCGGTGATTACAACAGACATTCCGTACTCTCTCGCCAGTCGAACTCCTGCCAAGCTGGTTATGCCGTTGTCAACAGTAATCACCAATTCGGGTTGTGCATCTGCGAAGCTTTTGACAAACTCTTCAGTCAACCCATAACCAAACAACTGCCTGTCGGGACAAATGTAGCTCACTTTTCGAGCACCAAATGCAGTCAATGCCAGATAGCCCAATGCTGAACCAGTTGCACCATCAGCGTCAAAGTCTCCCGCAATTAGAATTGGTGCATTCGCTTGGATGGCACTGATGATGATGTCAGAAGCTTCGTCAATATTTGACAGCTTTGTAGGTAGCAAAAGATTGTTGAGGGAATAATCGAGTTGACAGGAATCTGAAATGTCTCGGTTTTTGTAGACTTGCTTGAGTACTGGATGAACATCTAGGTCATCTGATTCGACCGAGGGAGTTCGACGAACCAAAGTGCGATTCAAAATGATCCTGTCATCACTCATCTGCGGACTTACGCCAGTGCTTCGATGCGAATTCGGTTTATTTCACCAATCACTGTTTCAAGCACTTGCAATTCTTCCAATGCATTTTGCATATTCGCTTCCAAGGTTTCCTGAGTCACAATGACTACAGGCAACACCTTTTCGTGATGCCCTGAACCCTTTTGTAAAATCGACTCAATGCTAATTTCATGATCACCAAGAATTCGAGTCACTTCCGCCAATGCACCAGCTTGATTCAACGCGCTCATTCTCAAATAATTGGCGGTCTCAATCTGGTCCAATGGAATGATTGGTAAACTTTTCAGTTGATCGTACTGAAAACTCAAATGTGGAACACTGGTTTTCACGCTTCCATTCATGGCTCTGGCAACATCGACCAAATCAGCGATCACAGCAGAAGCAGTCGGCTCAGAACCAGCGCCTGGGCCATAGAAAAGAGTCCGACCAATTGCATCGCCTGATACAGCCACAGCATTCATAACGCCATTCACATTAGCAAGCAGACGTTGTTTCGAAACCAACGAAGGATGCACCCTAATTTCAATTCCAGTTTCTTTTCTTCTAGCTATAGCAAGGTGCTTGATCGTAAATCCAAGTTCATCGGCATAAACAATATCGTCATATGAAATCGTTCTGATTCCTTCACAGTGGATAGACTCCAACTTCTGAAGTGGAATACCGAATGCGATGGATGCCAAAATAACCAGCTTGTGCATCGCATCGATGCCTTCAACATCGAAAGTAGGATCTGCTTCCGCATAACCTAAATTTTGAGCTTTCTCCAATACATCATTGAAAGAACACTTTAAATCTTTCATGTCTGAAAGAATATAGTTGCACGTCCCATTGATGATTCCAACCAGTGAACTGATCCGATTAGCAGCAAATCCCTCCCGCACTGCCTTGATGATGGGTATGCCGCCACAAACCGAAGCTTCGAATGCAATAATCTTTTCCGACTTCTTTGCTGTCATAAATAACTCATTGCCACGCAACGCAATGAGTTCTTTGTTCGCAGTCACAATATGCTTGCCATTGGCAAGTGCGCGATCAATGTATTCGTAGGCTGGGCTTGTGCCACCCATCAACTCAATTACAATATCAATATCAGGATTGTCAATAACCGTAGACGGATTATCCGTAAAGTGCAATCCACTTGCAGCGGGATCTCTGGTTTTACTCAAGTCCTTGACGACAATGTGAGAAACTTCAAATCTGCGCCCTATTCTGCGTTCAATTTCATCACAATTCCTGGTAAGCACAGACCAAGTTCCATGACCAACCGTGCCAAATCCCAATAGTCCGATACGAACAGGCGTCATTCTACAAATGCTCCTCTTTCAAGCACTGAAAATTTGAATAAAAATTAATATTGTGTCCGAATTAAACTTCAAGAGTCATTCGAAACATGGAATTGCATAGGTCCGATTCAGCCAACCTTAATCTGGTTAAGTTGCTTGATTCCGGCGAATTCGTTGTGAACGAAGTATTGTATACACAGAGCATTATTGTAACGGTTGATAATGTGATTACGGACTGGTCGGCAAAGAGCGTAGCGGACCTGAGCACCGAACATTTCAAAATGCTTGCCGAATTTGATCCTGAAATACTTATTCTTGGAACCGGGAAAAATTTGCACTTTCCCGATCGCCGTTTATTTAAGCCACTTATGCAACAAGGGTGTGGATACGAAGTGATGAATTCACGTTCCGCGTGTTCCACATTTAATCTGCTGATTGGAGATGATCGTAAAGTCGTGGCTGCTTTACTCAGCCTCTAACTGATTCAAAACAGTACGAAAAATCGGCAACTAGCCTGAAGACAGAAGCTTGAGCGGGTCGACTGGCTTGCCAAATTGCCGAATCTCGAAGTGTAGTTTCACCCGGTCTGCATCGGTACTGCCCATTTCCGCAATTTTCTGACCTTGCTGAACCGAATCCCCTTCATTTACCACAATTCGAGAGTTGTGCGCGTAGACACTGAGAAATTCTTCACTGTGTTTGACGATGATGATGCGGCCAAAACCAATTAATCCAGACCCTGCATAAACAACCCTTCCTGCCGCGGCAGCAGATACTGGCGTACCGTTTTCACCCGCAATGTGAATGCCATTCCTTTGGTGTTGTGCGGAGAATTGCGAGATTACCTCACCTTGCGTTGGCCATATCCACTTCGATGGGCCACCTAATTGCTGGGTGGGTACGACGATATTCTTTGCAGGTATTGTTTTTGATGGAGCACCGGAAAACGTCGGCGAGTCTCTGTTCAGTGGGTATAGTCGTATCTCCTGCCCAATTATTATCGTATCGTCCTGGTCCATATTGTTCCACCTAGCCACATCTGCAGTGTCGAAACCAGCTTCAAATGCAATTGAATAAAGATTGTCACCTGCCTTGACGATCGTAGTGCGCCCCTTGAAAGTAGTGAACGGTTCAGGCCGAATATCGGGATTCGAGTCATACACACTGACACTAGATGGAGTATCCGATGCACACGCTCCAATCAAGAGTGTAAGCAGTACGATGCTACCAGAAAAAAGTCTAATTGAAGGTTGAATAAACAAAGATAAGGACCAGTAGCAAACTGAGTATCACCATTACAGGTCCAGTATATCTTTTCATTATCTTATAGACCGCATCACCCAACAAATAACAGATGGCTGACACAGCGTAGAATCGGGTGGCTCTACCGATAATTGAACCCACTAGAAAAGGTATGACGGCCATTGCGAATACTCCAGATGCAATGGTGAAGACCTTATATGGAATCGGTAAAAATCCGGATACCAATACGACCCATATTCCATAGTCTGCATACCACTCGGCCATTGAAAAAAAATAACCATCAAGGGAATAAAACTCGATAACACTGCGGCCTACAGAGTCATAGAGAAACATACCGATCAGATAGCCAACCAACCCTCCCAAGACTGAGGACAGTGTAGTTAAAAAAGCAAATCGCCAGGCATGAGACTTCTTAGCCAAGGCCATTGGTATGAGAAGCAGGTCAGGTGGAATCGGTACCAATATCGCTTCCGTAAAGCTGACACCCGCCAGATATGCCGGGGCATGACGATGCGAAGCCAACTTCAACATCCGGTCATAAAATTGGTCAATACTGAGCATGTCGCTTGAGATGCTGACTTCAATTGTCTTGAGGAACTTAGATTGTTCGAATTTGAGTGCCCGGAACCTGTTTTGGAAAAAAGTCCTCACAAGTTCCTTCTCGGTGCACGTCTGCAGTTGCGCAGTGCAAACCTCCACCAAATGAATATGCATTGCGAAACGGGATGGGAATGACCTCAAACCCCAATGAATCAAGTTGCTCCATTTGATTGACTTCCGTTGCTTCTACACAAACTGTTTTGTGATCAAGCACTAGCACGTTCATGGACAACCAAACACTGGAATAACACAGGGGTGGAGGGCGATCATGTGCTGGCCAAGCCGCGTCAATAATCTCCCAATCATTTTCCGAAAATATTTTCTTTTGTTCCGGCGGCAGCGCTCGTTCTGGATTATTGATGATTAAACCCGGTCGCAATGGAACGAAGGTCGCATCAATATGAATTGGATTCGGATCAGTGGGGAAATTTACAGAATGAACCCTGTGATTTGGAAAATGTCGCTGTAGCCATTGCATAGCCCGTCGATTGGTTGTCAGACCATGTTGACAAAATAGATCTTTTCCCAGACGCAACACATCTGCCGCATCAAAGAGTGGCTCATGTTCTGTCGTAACAAAATCGCATTCTTTCGCTTTCTGAACTAATCCTTCCTTGGTAATTCCGTCAAAATAGTCCAGTTGATAAGAATCATCTGTCAACCGCGGCCGTGGAGCCTGTTCCCACCTAAAATTTGGATCTTCGTCAAAATATTGCTGCATCAGGTGGTGGTATGCCAAATATTCCCAGAACCGACAGCGCATCATCATCGCTGCACTCAATATTTCATTTCCAACAGTGAGCAGCACATCCCTTGGCGGCATGCATCCAAATAATGTCTGTGTACTGAAATCAGGTGTATGAGCGCTCTGATTCCATTGAATTGGGGCTGGTCGGTCGACGCGTACACCTCGTGATTCCAGAACATTGGTAAAGTAGTCCAATTCCTCGTTAGCTTTCTCAACGGTTTCTAAAGGACGAGGTCCCCACATACCCCACATGTCGCTGTTTTTTTCAATCTTTGCTTCAATCGCAGGTTCCCAACCGGGTATGCAGCAATGATCGGCGCGTCCGATAATAATGTGTTTCAACGGGTCGAAATCATTCCATGAATTGACTGTTGTTACTGACATTTAGATTACCTTGCAAAAATAATTGAACAGAAACAAATCTAAAGACAATTGGTCGGGGCGAGAGGATTTGAACCTCCGGCCTCTTGCGCCCCATGCAAGTGCGCTACCAGACTGCGCTACGCCCCGAAATTCAGTAAGTTAACTGGGAGAAAGAATATTCAATGCTTTATTCAACTGGCCAACGGCTTCTTTAATCTCAGCATGAATTTCGTCATTGTTCAGTGAAGGTTCTCGCTTTCGACTCTTTAGTTGCTTGCGTGCACCGCTAATTGTGAACTCCATGTTGTAAAGCAAATCGACAATGGTGCCGACTAGTACAACCTCACGACGGGTGTAATAACGACGTTTACCGCGGCGACGAACTGGTTTCAGTTCCTCAAATTCCTGCTCCCAGTATCGCAACACGTGGGGTTCGATGGAGAAAAACTTACTGACTTCACCGATTGTGAAGTAGTGTTTATTTGGGATTTTTGGGGTCCCAACCAGATGATTACGCGCCATCCGTTAGTCCACAATAATCCGATTAGTCTTGGGAGGTGTCGTCTGGTTGGTAGTTAACTGTCATTTCGCGAAGTTTATTGCTGGCTCGAAAGGTTACAACAGTTCGTTCCTTAATTTCCACATCAATGCCAGTCTTTGGGTTACGTCCTGGACGAGGTGATTTGTGCCTCACGCTAAAGCGTCCAAAACCCGACAGCTTAACGTCTTCGTGACGTTCCAGTACACAACGAATCTCTTCAAAAAACTTTTCAACAAAATCTTTTGCTTCACGTTGGTTTAATCCTAGCGTGTTATTTATCTCATTTACGAGATCAGACTTGACAACTACAGATTTACTCATTTGTTAGGCCTACTCTCTCAAGGTCGCATCAAATCTACGGTGTAACTCACTCAAAACCTGCTGCACACTGGATTCCACTTCTACATCAGTCAACGTCCGTGTATTTGACCGAAATATCAATCTATAAGTCACACTCTTTAAGGTGTTTGCTGAATCAATGTCAAAATATACATCAAACAAAGATAAAGATTCGAGTGAATTTCCTGCAGACTGTTCAATTGCTTCAGTAACTTCGGCAACATTCTGATTAGCTTCAATTACAAGTGATAAATCTCTGGAAACGGCTGGATAACGAGAAATCGTCTGGTATGAAGTCACACATCGAGACAAAATTACATCCAGCACCATTTCAAATACATAGATGGCTTCTCTAGAATTCACTTCATTTAATATATCGGGGTGAACCTGCCCGGCAACTCCAATACTGTTTCCACTGAGGTAAATACGCGAAGAGCGACCAGGATGCAATCCTTCAACATGCCCTGACCTAAACTCCAACTGGTCTGAATTTCCAGCTAATTCGATCAATCTTTCAAGGTCGCCTTTAAGGTCGAAAAAATCGACTTTTCGTTGTTGCACTCCCCATTGAGTAGGAGAGGCATTGCCGTAAATGAGTCCGCCTAACTTGTTAATCTCACCGTCTGCCGGAAAAATTCGACCCACTTCGTAAAGTCGAATGCTCTCTTTGCCGCGACGGTAATTTTCCAGAAAAGAGCCGATCAAACCTGGCCAAAGACTGGTCCGCATCACCGATAGATTTTCTGCAATAGGATTAGACAACATGAATCCATTTGCACTTGGCTGGATCTTTTGTTGCAGTGCCGGATTAACAAAGCTGTATGTGATGGCTTCGTAATATCCGAGTGAATGTAGTGTGTCCCGAACAGAGGTCAGAGAAACGTTCTTCTCGCTCAGGTTTCGGTACGTACCAGCTTCAAAGTTCATTCGAGTAGGAACTTTGTCATATCCGTAAACCCGTGCTACTTCCTCAATCTGATCATGCTCTTCAGTCAAATCAAAACGATAAGCGGGTGGCACGACCTGCCATCCTGCTTTGACCGGAGTCACGGATTCGTTCACCGCATACATCACGGATTCCACGGTTTTGTAATCAACATCCAATCCCAATACACGATTGACGCGAGAGTGTCGAACAAAACATGGTTGCTTTGCCTCAATATGCTGATTAAATCTGATTTCCTGTGTTGGACCAGGTACCCCGCCAGCAATTTCCAGAATCAATCCAGTTGCTCTTTCGATTGCGGCCCACTGTCCAGTGGGATCTACTCCCCTTTCAAATCGATGAGATGCATCGGTGTGCATTCCAAAATTAGACACTGAGCGACGAATCGCGTGTGGAGAAAAGAATGCAGCTTCTAGCATGATGCTAGAAGTCTGTTCGCCAATTCCGCTGAACTCTCCTCCCATAACACCGGCTAAAGCAATCGGCCCGTTGTGGTCTGTTATCATCAGCATACCCGGACCAAGATCCAGTGATTCACCATCCAGCAGAATCAGCTTTTCACCTACTTTAGAATGACGAACAATGATCTCTGAAGAATCAATAAGTTCGGTATCAAATGCATGCATGGGCTGTCCCATTTCCATCATGACATAATTCGTAATGTCAACTATGGGATGAATACTTCGAAGGCCCACTCTCTGCAACCTTTGTTTCATCCAGCCTGGAGTCCTGGCATCGCTCGGGATGTTGTCAATCACCCTTCTGCAAAATACCGGGCAATCTTCCGGATTTTCAATTTGAACTGGAATACCGCGTCCAGACTGCGCTTCGATGCTTGTATGATTTTTAGCTTCGATTTGAGTATTTGCAAGAATCCCAATTTCTCGTGCAACACCCCGAATGCTCAAACAATCTGCCCGATTCGGTGTGAGTTCGAGATCGAGTACGAAGTCTTCCAGATTCAGATATGTGTTGAGTGTCTGACCGACTGGTGCAGCAGCATCCAATTCCAACAGTCCGCCAGCTACGTCTCCCAAACCAAGTTCTGCGGCCGAACACAGCATCCCAACAGATTTTGTCGAATAGATATCTGCTTCTGCAATCATCCTGTCGCCTACTTTACTGCCAGGCAACGCCAGAGGGTACTTCCCATTTGGTCGTACATTCGGTGCACCACAGACAACCTGAATATCGGCATCCCGTCCAACATCAACACGACAGAGTGAAATGTGTTTGGCATCATCGATCAGGGTTGCTGACTTAACCTCCCCAACCACCACGCGATTATCGCATTGTGAAACCGGACTACTGGATTTCACTTCCAATCCAGCCATCGTTAAACGACTGGAAAGCTCCTCAGCTGAATAGTCAAACGCAATCCATTCTTTTAGCCATTGAATATTAACCAACATGACAATGCATCTGTATCTATTTGAACTGACTTAGCATATCAAGATCATTTCTGAAGAACAAGCGTAGATCATCTACACCGTATCGCAGCATCGTGAAACGTTCTACGCCCAGACCAAAGGCATAACCGACAAATCGCTCTCCATCAATACCGACATCTTTGTAGAGGGCTGGATGAACCATTCCGCAACCTAAAACTTCAAGCCACCCACTTCTTTTGCAAACATTACAACCATCTCCGCCACAGAATACACAACTGATGTCAACTTCAGCCGAAGGTTCTGTAAAGGGAAAGTATGAGGGTCGAAATCGAAGTTTGAGTTTTTCTTCAAAAAACTCCGAAACAAAATACTCAAGCACCCCTTTCAGTTCCGCAAATGTGGTTGTTTCATCAACAACAAGGCCTTCCAACTGGTGAAACATCGGCGAATGTGTGACATCAGAATCGCAGCGATAGACGCGCCCAGGTGCCACCACTCGAATCGGTGGCTTATGAGTTTCCATGTACCGAATCTGAACGGGTGAGGTATGCGTTCGTAATAGTCTACCATCGGGGAAGAAAAATGTATCCTGCATGGCTCGAGCAGGATGGTTTTCAGGAAAATTCAAAGCCTCGAAGTTGTGGTAATCATCTTCAATCTCAGGCCCTACAGCAACATCAAAACCAATGCTGAGAAAAATCTCCTGCATGCGCAACATTGTTCTGGTTAGGGGATGAGGGCCACCACTATAGCTACGGCGACCTGGAAGTGTCACATCGATTCTTTCTGACTCCAGACGCTTGGTATGAGCAACCTGGTGTAGTGTTTGCCGCTTCGTTTTTAGAAGATTTTCAATTACACTCCTGGCTGAGGTAATAGCTTTACCAGCGGAAGGACGCTCTTCAACCGGCAAGGAGCCAATCGACTTCAGTTGTGCCGTAATGACACCTTTCTTCCCGAGGTAAGCAACACGGATGCTGTCGAGTTCGGGTTCACTTTCGACTACCTCAATTTCAGCAGTCGCGCGCGCAACGACATCATCAAGTGATTGAATTTCACTCATGTTCGCACTCAACCGTAGTGTGACCGTCTCGTGGAAAGACGCACTCAGTAGCGAAATCGAATCCGCTACTGGCTCAATTGAAACTTGGCTTTATCCGCCAGCAATGAAAATGCTTCTCGATCATTGATGGCAATTGATGCCAGCGATTTTCGATCGAGTTCGATATTAGCGAGTTTGAGTCCTCGCATTAGAGTGCTATAAGTAAGTCCGCATTCACGTGCAGCAGCATTAATTCGAATGATCCACAGAGACCTGAAATCCCGCTTCTTGCGGCGTCGGTCACGATAGGCGTATTGTCCAGCTTTCGTAACCGCCTGTTTGGCGACTCGAAATACATTTTTTCTCGCACCACGATAACCTTTGGCTTGCTTAAGTACTTTTTTGTGACGCGCCTTGGCGGTTACGCTGCGTTTTACTCTTGGCATGATCTGAGGTCCTCTTCCATCAAGCGTAAGGCAACATGTCTCGGACTCTGCTGGCATCCGAGGCGTGAACTAAACCTGGTTTTCTCAGCCCGCGTTTTCGTTTGGTTGACTTCTTCGTCAAGATATGAGACGCGTGAGAATGTCCGCGTTTTAACTTCCCGGATCCGGTGGTTTTGAAGCGCTTTGCTGCGCTTCTTTTGGATTTCATCTTTGGCATGATTACTATGGCAGTTTACAATTCCTGGTTTTATGGCTTCTGTGGAGCCAACAACATGACCATTTGTCGGCCTTCCATGACTGGTTCCTGTTCAACGACTGCGATGTCCGCAAGATCCTGTTCTACCCGACTGAGCATGCTGCGGCCCAACTCAGGATGGTTCATTTCCCGTCCTCGAAAACGAAGCGTAACTTTAGTTTTGTTGCCTGCCTGTAGAAACTTCTTCAAGCGTCCCAACTTAACATCATAGTCACCAACATCGGTGCCGGGTCGAAACTTAACCTCCTTAACAATAATCTGTTTTTGTCTGCGCTTGGCATGATGCTGTTTTTTGCTTGCAGCATAACGATACTTACCGTAATCCATCACACGACAAACAGGGGGCTCAGCATTCGGTGCAATTTCAACCAAATCAAGCACAGCTTCTTCTGCGAACTCGAGCGCCTGATCTAGACTGACGATTCCTACCTGATTTCCCTCTTCATCGACAAGACGTACATTTTCGGCATCAATTTGAGAATTGATCCGATGTAATTTTTCAGTAGCCGTATCCAGTCCTCCTAGTGTTTAGTCTCGGTACTACATTCTTCATTAATCAATGCAATGAATGACTCAATGACATAGGAACCCAAGTCTTTTCCGTCCTGAGTTCGTACCGAAACAGACTCCTCCTGTACCTCTCGATTCCCGACAACCAATAGATATGGAATCTTTTGAAGCGTCTGCTCTCTGATTTTGAAGCCGATCTTTTCATTTCGCACATCTATCGCAGTACGAATACCGGCTTTTTCCAATAAACGTTTTATTTTAACAGAATATTCAAACTGAGCTTCAGAAATATTCATGACAACTGCCTGAACTGGTGCGAGCCAAACTGGAAATTTGCCTGCATGTTCTTCAATCAGAATTCCAATAAAGCGTTCAAGTGATCCGAGAATTGCGCGATGAATCATTACCGGTGTTTTTTTCGAACCATCTGCATCGACATATGTTGCATCCAAACGACCTGGCATGGAGAAATCGAGCTGAATTGTGCCGCACTGCCAGACCCGTCCGATGCAGTCCTTGAACATAAAATCAATCTTTGGCCCGTAGAATGCCCCTTCCCCAACATTAGTTTTAAAGTCCATGCCACGCTCATTCAAGACTGATGCAAGTGCGCTTTCTGCCTTATCCCAAAGCTTGTCAGCACCGACTCTTTTTTCCGGGCGGGTTGACAACCTGACTTGAACATCTCTAAATCCAAAATGATCATAAAGACGCAGAGCAAATTCAATCAGAGTGTCGACTTCAGATTTAATCTGGTCATCAGTACAGAATACATGCGCATCGTCCTGAGTGAAGCGCCTCGCTCGCAAAAGTCCGTGTAGAGTACCAGATGGCTCATAGCGATGCACTACACCGAACTCTGAAATCCTAAGCGGCAGACTCCGATAGCTTCGAAGTCCCTGATTAAATACCTGAACATGCCCCGGACAATTCATGGGCTTAAGAGCATAGAACTTGTCCTCAATTTCTGTAGTGAACATGTTCTCTTTATAGGTTTGCCAGTGTCCCGACTTTTCCCACAGCGATCGGTCAATTAGTTGTGGAGTATGAACTTCTGTATAGTCGTACTCTTTGAGCAAGTCCCGGATATAGGACTCTACAAGTCGATACAAAGTCCATCCTTTCTCATGCCAGAAGACCATGCCTGGCGCTTCTTCCTGAAAGTGAAATAAATCGAGTTCAGTACCCAAACGACGGTGATCGCGTGCTTTCGCCTGTTCCAGTTGATCTAGATATTCCTCAAGTTGGGCTTTTGAAGCCCAGGCAGTTCCGTAAATGCGCTGCAGCATCTCATTGTTTGAATCACCTCGCCAGTAGGCTCCGGCAAGTTTTGTCAGCTTGAAAGCCTTGAGAAAACCGGTATGCGGAACATGCGGACCTCGACAGAGATCGACAAAATCACCCTGTCGATAAAGAGAGATGACTTCATCATCACCCAAATCTTCGATGATTTTTGCCTTGTACTCCTCTCCCATATCGCGAAACATCGAAACTGCCTCATCCCTATCAACAACTTCTCGGCTGACTGAAAGTTTTTCTGAAGCGATTTCTTGCATGCAGGACTCAATTTTGGCCAGATCATCCTCAGAGAAACCGGGTTCATAAGCAAAGTCGTAATAAAACCCATCTTCTATGACAGGACCGATGGTAACTTGTGCTTCAGGAAATAGCCTCTTGACCGCTTGCGCCAGCAAATGGGCACTTGAATGTCGAATGATTTCAAGCCCCGCATCGTCCTTACCCGTGACTATTCGAAGTGATCCGTGTTCATCAATTGAGTAAGACGTATCGCACAGATTTCCATTGAACTCACCGGCAATCGCTGCTTTTCGCAGACCTGCACCGATGTCAGCGGCAACTGCGTCAATGGTTACACTGGACGCGTATTCTTTTTTTGAGCCATCAGGCAATGAAACAGTCGGCATACCTAACTATTTGAAAATGGTTGAAATTGGGAGCTTATGATGCCGAATGGCATCAATGTCGGCTTCAACTAAAGAAGAAGCGTCATTATATGTTGTAGACAAATTTCTTAATATTGGAATTTATTTGATCAATACGAAAATCGTTGTTGTTGCGATTGTCCGAAAGCAGGTTTCACTTAATCGCATCTCGCCAATGCTTCTGTGATTGACAGAACACTTGTGGAGTACTTGCTCAACTGGTGTGATAGAGCTTTGACTCGAAACCTATCGTCGGCAGTTACGAAGAACGTTTCCTGGTCCAATGCCAACGCCAAGTACATGCAATCGTACGCGGAATGATTTAACTCGATTGCCGCCTGGACCGCAGAAATAGTCAGGTGCTTCGTAGGAAAAAACTCAATACTTGCGGACGCAAGCACCCGAGCTGCTAGCCGCGCTTCATCTTCCGTCAGTTGATTAGATTGAACTTTTTTCCGAAGAATATTAGCGTATTCACAGACCAACAAGTCCGGCGCGATTAAATTTGCGCGTGCATATAGCTCAAGTGCATCGGTACTTTGCGGTTCTTCAATGAGCCACTTGCACGCAACACTTGCATCAACAACAAATCGCTGTTTCAATATTTCGGGCTTGATTTCAGCGTTCTTGGCGACCTTCGCGCAAAAGTTGTTCAGATGGCGTATGCGTACGGTCTTTCGTCAATTCGCGGAACTTCGCCGCCATTTCGAGAAAATCAAATTCAAATTCGCCTAGCAACGCCTGTTTCAAGATTTCTCGATGTTCGGATTCTGCTGACCGACCATTACGGGCGGCGCGAAGCCGGAGCTTCACAACAACTTCATCGTCAAGGTTTCGTACGATAAGGCTCTTCGCCACAATTGAAATCCTTAATATTGATAACAATGATATCAATTATATCAGAATGCTCTTGATTTGTGTGTGTCTAAGCATTAGGGTAAATCAAAAGCTCGTGTAACTCATGATACGGAGCAAAAAAAAGCCTGCAAGGCTAAACATTCTGATTTCAATACTATATGGTCTCGTGTGATGATAGTCCATACAAAAAATCTGTAATGAACCTCTCGGAGCTTTACGTTTTTAACCGGTGTTGCCCGATCATGAGGTTCACATTTTCAGGTGCTTTTGGACCAGCACCACTATCTTGGTTCGGTAGTTTGTCTTGATTTGGCAAAAAATCGTCAGCACGGCCCACTGAAGGGATCGACTGTCGACTGGATGACTTCAGCAAAACTCCTTTTCTGGGGTTCTGATAGCGCAGCAGTCAACAAGTTTCGATGCTCAGCTTCTACGCTAATACCTTTCTGTCTAGCTCGTTAAGAAATTTATGTGCTAATTCGTCAGAAAATTAGTGTTGCTGGCTTGTATGAGTCATGAAACTCTGCCGGATAATTAGGAAATAACATTATGAAGGAACTGGAAAAGAGATTCTGCATTGAGATGGATGACAACGCTGTGCAAATGTTACAGCCCTTCAAAAATCACAACCAATCACATTCCAATAAATTTAGCCCGAAATTCTTGATAAAAGTAACTTCTGCCTAAGAAAGGCAAAGATGTAAAGCCTCTATACGTACTTGTAAAGGCTGACTGCAACTGTGGAAATTTAATTGGACCAGAATGAAGCAAATCGTGTATTGATTGTGGGTGGAGGAATCGGTGGACTTGCCTCTGCTCTGGGGCTTGCGCAAAAAGGTTTTCGTTCTTTGGTTCTGGAGAAAGCACCCAAGTTTGGTGAAATTGGCGCTGGAATTCAGTTAGGACCCAATGCGTTTCACTCCTTTGATTTCCTGGGTGTGGGCGATGTCGCTCGAAACATGGCGATCTACATTGACAGCCTTCGACTAATGGACGCTCTCTCCGGTCGTGAAATTACCCGGATTCCGCTTGATGGTGAATTCCGAAAGCGCTTCAAGAATCCGTATGCGGTCGTACATCGTGGTGATCTTCATGGTGTTTTTCTGACAGCTTGCATTGATCACAATCTAGTTGAATTACGGACCAACAGTCGGGTGACAAGCTACACTCAATCTGACCAACAAGTGTGTGCGATTTTAGAAGAATCTGAACATGTATATGGATCTGCTCTTGTCGGTGCAGATGGTTTATGGTCCAACATCCGGGCACAATTAGTCGGTGATGGCGCACCAAGAGTATCCGGGCACACCACCTATCGCTCTGTGATCCCAACTGAATACATGCCGGCCGAGATACGCTGGAATGCGGCAACACTCTGGGCGGGTCCCAAGTGTCACATTGTTCACTATCCCTTATCGAGCTGGAAGGCGTTTAATCTTGTCGTAACATTCCACAACGATGCACCGGAACCTGTTGCTGGCAAGCCTGTGTCACATGAAGAAGTTCGACAGGGATTTGAACACATCAACCCTATCGCGAACCAAATTATTGATCACGGCAGAGACTGGAGACTATGGGTTCTATGCGACCGCGAACCATCCGATGTTTGGGTTGATGGCCGGGTCACTTTACTCGGTGACGCCGCACATCCAATGCTACAGTATTTTGCTCAAGGCGCTTGCATGGCATTAGAAGATGCAGTCTGCCTGGCAGATGAAATGGAGCGGCAGGAAGGTGATGTTGAAATTGCCTTTGAGAACTATAAAAAAAGACGATATCTCCGCACCGCTAAGGTGCAGCTTATGTCGAGGCTCATTGGCGATCACATCTATCACAACTCCGGAGCTCATGCAGATTTGCGCGATCGAATAATGGGTGCTAAATCGGAACACGATTGGTGCAACACGATAGCCTGGCTGTATGGATCAAATGGACTAGAAGGAGCTGTCTGAGTGTCAATTGAGTACTGTACTAACTGACTAGCTAAAGCAACGCGCAGGTAAATATGCAGGAGTGGTGGGCGCACCTGGGATTGAACCAGGGACCTCTTGCATGTCAAGCAAGTGCTCTCCCCCTGAGCTATGCGCCCGCAAATCGATTTCGGTCTCGATTGGGAGAAAAATATAACACAATCATATTGGAATTTGCGTCGATTAATCGGGACACTACTTAGTAAAAACGCGTCAAGTGTCTCAAGTTTCAACTTCAACCTAGTGTGATGATGTGCGATACAATATTACTTGATTTGGAGAAGCATCGTTGATTGAGAACTTTAGGGATAGGTGGTTACAAGACTTCTTTCTGGAAAACAAAGATAGTAAGAAAATTCCAGCTGACATACAAAAGCGTCTCTTCAGAAAGTTGCAAATCATTGATGATGCAACCTGTGATGCTGACTTGCGAATACCACCAGGCAATCATTTCGAGAAATTAAAGGGTAAATTGGCCAACAAACATTCTATTCGTGTAAACGTGCAATGGCGTCTGGTGTTCACTTGGTCAAGCGAACACGGAGAAGCAAGGAATATTTATCTGGACAATCACAAATATCGGTGATATAGAACATATGATGATTACCAAAAGACAGCCGGTCAGTGTTGGTGAAATGTTGACTGAGGAATTTCTTTCACCAATGAGGCTAACTCAAGGACAGTTAGCAGAAGCAATGGGGGTGAGCCGTAAAACAATAAATGAACTGTGCACCAATCGACGTACCGTAACAGTTGATACTGCGTTGATGTTGGCAAAAGCATTTGGCAATTCAGCAGAATTTTGGTTGAACCTGCAGCGACGTAACGATCTTTGGAAAGCCCTGAATACTGAAAATCGGAGAATTCGGATAGAAAACGCAAAGCCTGTAGCTGCCTATGCGGAAATGATGACTTCCGAATAATCTGATTGAAGAAATTTATGGAACGGCAAGGACAATAGTATTCATAGAAAATAAAACTAGGCGTGGTTGGAGCAAGTACAAACACACGTTAACCAATATGATTTTCAGAAGCGATGGCAATAGCAATTTAGTTGAGGGTGATAGGCTGAATATAAAACTTAGAGTCAATTAATCGGGACACTGCCACGTCAAATAAAACTGAACCGGCACCAATGTCTAATCTGGTCACAAGTCAGATACGTTCGACATCGCAACCAGATCCTGTTCAGTGATCACACCGCATTCACAACACTCAATTGATCGTGCTCGAGACTGTATCGAATCCGATAATCTCCTTCTGTTGAAAGACTATTGAGTATCTCTTGCTAAGCTAATGGAACCATCTTTGATCTTCGAATTAGGTTGTCTCGTGTAATCAGAGGTAAATTGTGCACAACATTTCTAGCAGCAATGATTACATCAGCCGGGTCGCTTTGGAAGTCAAGCTGTGTTGATACTAGAGCAATGTCATATTTGATGGGTCAAACACGCATTTGGTTCAATACGTGAACAACACTACGTCTGTTGAGATTAATATCAGTACGGCCTAGATCCTGTCTTTTTACCAGTACCCCCATTACGATTGCGGACATTGACCATAGAATTCCCTCCAACAACTATTTTTCCCTTGTCTATAGCTCGTCGCAAAGCGCCTAGGTCAGAATATGATTATCAATTTTGATCGTTGGCGTTCCAGTGTAAACCAGTCGAATAGATGGACTCCTTGATCTTGATTTCGTGCTTCAGAATTCCGATCAACTCCGCATTGTGATTATGGTACGGAACAATGCGAACAATCGGTTTTCCGTGCTTAGTTACAATCAAGCCTTCATCATCAATCTGATCAAGTAGCACCAGACATTGTTTCTTAAATTTTGTAATTGCCACTACTTTCATGAAATCATCCAAAAATAAAAAGTTATATGATGGTGAATGCTAATTGACTTTACCCTTTATTCACTAAGTTCAAACCGCTTACGATGCAGAAAGAAATACCATCTCTTTAAGTTCCTTAATCTGATCACGCGTTCGGGCGGCCTGTTCGAATTCGAGATTAGCCGCGTACTTTTGCATTTGCCGCTCTAGCTTCTTAAGTTCTCGTGCAACCTGCCCCTGATTTTGCAAGTCGATTTCGACTGACAAACTGACTTTTTCCTCAATTGAATCACGAATTCGACCACCCTTTCGTCTCCTCTGACTTCCTCTTGCCTGGACACCATCAATAAGTTCCTTAACTTCTTTCTCGATGGTTTCTGGAGATATGCCATGAACCTCATTGTGGTGTAGTTGCTTATCTCGGCGTCGATTGGTTTCGTCAATCGCGCTCCGCATGGATCTTGTAACTTCATCCGCATACAGGATTGCTCTGCCATTGACATTTCTCGCAGTGCGCCCGATTGTCTGAATCAGAGAGCTTGACGAACGCAAAAATCCCTCCTTGTCTGCGTCCAAAATTGCAACCAGCGAAACTTCAGGAATATCCAGTCCCTCACGCAATAGATTGATACCCACCAGAACATCGAACACACCGGCGCGTAAGTCGCGAATGATTTCAACACGTTCAACTGTATCAATATCAGAATGAAGATATCGAACTCTTACTGAGTGTTCACTCAAGTAATCTGTCAAGTCCTCTGCCATCCGTTTGGTAAGCGTTGTAACCAGTACCCGTTCACTGATCAACGCCCTTTTCTGAATTTCAGACAAAAGATCGTCAACCTGAGTGTGAGCTGGACGAATTTCGATAACCGGATCCACGAGCCCAGTTGGACGAACAACTTGGTCAACAAACACGGGAGTCTTTTCCTGTTCATAAGGGCCTGGAGTTGCAGACATGAATATCATTTGCCTGACCCGTCGCTCGAACTCCTCAAACTGTAGCGGGCGATTATCCATAGCAGACGGCAATCGAAAACCAAATTCAACCAGAGTTTCTTTACGCGATCGGTCGCCTCTATACATCGCTCGCAATTGAGGAATTGTCACGTGACTTTCATCAATAAACACCAACGATCCCTCAGGCAGATAATCAATCAATGTATCGGGTGCCTCCCCTGTTTTTCGTTCTGACAAGTGCAGTGAATAATTTTCGATTCCAGCACAGTACCCAAGTTCCTTGATCATCTCAATGTCGTAGTGTGTTCTCTGGGCTAGTCTTTGGGCCTCAACCAACTTATTTAAATCGGTTAACTCCTGAAGTTGTTGCTTAAGTTCCAGTTCTATACGATTGATAGCCTTGTCAAGTGTCTCCCGGGCAGTTACATAATGAGTCTTAGGAAATACAGTGTAGCGAACAACCGAATTGAGCAATTCACCAGTCAATGGGTCGAACAGCGACAATCGTTCAATTTCATCACCGAATAGCTCCACACGAACCGCCGCTTTGGCTGAATCCGCTGGATAAATATCGATTACATCACCCCGCACACGGAAAGTTCCACGCCTTAAATCTGTGTCATTTCGGTTGTACTGCAATTCAGCCAACTGCCGGAGAATGGTACGCTGATCAACGATAGCACCTACCCTCAGGTGAAGAATCATCTTGTTGTATTCATTTGGACTGCCGAGCCCGTAGATGGCTGAAACAGTGCCAACGATGATCGTATCGTTTCTGAGCAGTAGTGCATTGGTTGCAGAGAGTCGCATCTGGTCGATATGATCGTTGATCGAAGCATCCTTTTCGATGTAGGTATCCGAACTCGGTACATAAGCTTCTGGTTGATAGTAGTCGTAATATGAAACGAAATACTCAACTGCGTTGCTTGGAAAGAAGTCACGCAACTCTGAATAAAGCTGCGCAGCAAGAGTTTTGTTGTGAGCCAGCACCAGAGTCGGCCGGCGGGTGGAAGCAATCACATTGGCCATTGTAAAGGTCTTTCCCGTACCCGTTGCTCCAAGCAAGGTCTGGTAACGCTCACCTGCCTCAACGCCTTCAACAATTTTTTGAATAGCTTCCGGCTGATCGCCTGCCGGTTGATAATCCGATACTAGATTAAATTCTCTCATTTGGTAATGATCAGTCGATATTCTCGAAACTCAAAACATACGAATTACGAAAGTACACCTGGTATGAACTTATGACGAAATCGCCCAGAAAGAAACATATTTTGTAGTTTACCGATTCAGAAATCAAACACAATTTCATCTGATCAGAGTCTTCTGTAAGATTTGGCAAATTCCAAGTGTTTAGAGATCAATTCAACTATGCCTCTGATTACTGAAGTAAGGTTTACTATAATGATGTTAAGTCATAGAATAGTTATTTAAAGCCTTGTAATCATACATTATTTTCTATAGCGTTGAGTCAAAACAATGACTCAATCGCTTCTTGCAGGTGAACTTGATTCGCCAAGATTAAATTAAGGGTGTTTATCATTCCAACTATTTGCTGTTGAAGAATCAACACTGCAAAATATAGTTGAGTTATACTTTTGAAACCCGTTTACCAGCATCACGAGACAGTTAATTTAGTGAGTTCAGCACGTTTATCTTCACGCGTCAATGCGATAAAACCCTCAGCAACGATCGCTGTATCGACACTCGCACGAGAACTGCGGGCAGCCGGCCGAGATGTTATTGGTCTAGGTGCCGGTGAACCTGATTTCGATACCCCTGAAAATATCAAACAAGCTGCTATCGAAGCAATGAACAAGGGCATGACAAAGTACACGCCTGCCGATGGTACACCTGAACTGAAATCTGCAATTGTTGACAAGTTTCAACGTGAAAACAACTTAAGCTACACGTCTCAGAATATTGTCGTCTCAACTGGTGCAAAGCAAAGCCTGGTCAATTCTTTGACGGCCTTAATTGATGAAGGTAACGAAGTTCTGATTGTTGCTCCCTATTGGGTATCGTACCCCGATATGACACTACTTTGTGGTGGCAAGCCAGTCATTCTTAATACCAGCATCGAACAGAACTTCAAACTACATCCCGAACAGTTACGAGAGGCAATTAACGACCGTACCCGGTTGCTTATACTCAACTCTCCAAGCAATCCAACCGGTGTTTCTTATACAGAGAAAGAATTGCAAGATTTGGCAGAAGTATTGCTTGAACATTCCGATATTCACGTTGTTACTGATGACATTTACGAACATATTTTGTGGTCCGGAGAGCCCTTCTGCAACATTGTCAACGCCTGTCCGGAACTCAAAGACCGAACGATTGTGGTGAATGGTGTCTCGAAGGCTTATGCGATGACCGGTTGGCGTATTGGATTCGCGGCCGCTAGCGAACAGTTGACTGCAGCCATGCGAAAGATCCAATCTCAGACGACTTCAAACCCAAACTCTATTGCACAGGCAGCTGCAGTGGAAGCACTGAATGGACCACAGGAATCAATAAAGATGATGAATGAGCACTTTAAAAGTCGACATGATTTTATTGTCTCTAGTCTGAATGAGGTCAAAGGGATGCATTGTCTGACAGGTGATGGCGCATTTTACGCCTTTCCTGACTGCCGAGAGATCATTGAATCGACTGACAGTATCAGTACAGATGTGGAGTTATCGCAATACATTCTGAACGAAGGGGAAGTTGCTGTAGTGCCTGGCAGTGCATTCGGTGGCAACGGCTATATTCGACTATCCTTCGCCACAGGAATGGATACTCTGCAAGAGGCTATGAGAAGACTAAAGAATTTGTTTGGCACTTAGTTTCGCTAGATTGCCCAACTCTTCATGACCTTCGAGATTCCAGCTGGTTGGAATCATTTAATTGAAATTCGAATCTTAATTTCTTAATAAGGAGCTATTGAACGATGTTTGACCCAGAGTGGAGCGATGACGCAATTGTTGACTACCTTCGTAAGTTGAATTGCTGGTCAGGTGGCATCGAGGTTGAACCGCTTTTTGGCGGACTTTGTAATCGAAGTTTTGTCGTAACAGACAACAATAGCCGTGCAGTCGCTCGAATTGGCACTGATATCCTTGTGCACGGGATCATTCAAACCTCCGTTCGAGCTTCCATGATAGCAGCCGCAGATATTGGAGTCAGCCCTCAGATCCGTCACTCTGAACCGGGACTTGCTATTGTTGAATTCATTCCAGGCGGCTGTCTAAGAATGGAAGACATGGAAGGTCACCCAAAAAATTTGCAAAAAATCGTCGAATTGTTGAAGAGACTTCATCAGGGGTCGAGTCACGTTCATGGTTCCCTCACCTACTTTTGGCCATTTCAAGTCATACGCAACTATGTTGACGTTGGACAGAAAAAGGGGTCTCGCTTGATGGATCTTCTACCAGAAATCATTCGAATCAATAATTTGATTGAATCAACGGTCGAACCGTACACACCCGTGTTCACCCACAACGACACTGTGCCACAGAATTTCATGTTTGACGACGAAAACAACATTTGGCTAATCGACTGGGATTACGGTGGCTATGGTCACCCAATGTTTGACTTGGTCGGCGTCAGCTGTAATGCAGATATGAGTGAAGAATCTGAAGCCGAGTTGTTTGAAATGTACTATGGAACGGTTGATGATGCAACGCACCGGCAGTTGACTGCCTTTAAACTGGCATTGAATCTTCGCGAGTACATGTGGGGAATGGTACAGGAAGTAACATCTGATCTTGACAGCGATAACGTCGCTGCGTCGATGACTGACCTATATCCAGGTCAGGAACCCGGCTATGAGGGCTATACCAACATGAACCGCACCCGCTTCGAATCGAATTGGGAGCGGTACCAGGAAATGTTCGAATAATCATCGTTAGAAATAATTTGTAAGTTTTGACATCAGTTGGATAATGTGAACAGAGCAAATGAACTTAGCTTGAATTTGACGGAGGGTTAATTCGTAGCTAAATTACTATATTCTTCTAAATTCGGCTGGATAAAGATTTCTGAATCTGCATGATCGATTCTCAAGTTAGCCTTTTTTCATCGAAAATAGTTTGACAGGAAATTGTCATGCTGAATTTAATTTTTGATTGTTTTGCTTGTAGAACAAATTGGAGGTATTTGAAATGAAAAGATTGCTACAAAGCACAATTCTCGCAGGCACGGTTGCATTGTTTACCTATGCGCCCATTGCATCTGCAGAAGTCGAGTCTACTGACCCGATTAAAATCACCTGGCACGATTGGACCGGCCAGTTCATTACTGCAACGCTGGTTGGAGATATCTTGAAGTCAATGGGATACAACGTTGAGTATGTACCTGCTGACTACATTGCCCAATTTGTCGGTTTGGAGTCTGGTGATTTGCACGTTGCCGTGGAAATTTGGGAAACCACAGGAAAGGATGCACTAGAGGCATCACTGGCCACCGGTAATACCGTCGATCTCGGAGAAACGGGAATGGACGCGATTGAAGAATGGTGGTATCCACTGTACATGAAAGAAAAGTGCCCGGGACTACCGGACTGGACAGCACTCAACGACTGCGCTGAAGCGTTTTCCACCCCTGAGACTCATCCGAAGGGACGTTATCTGGGCGGACCGGTTACATGGAGTGGTTACGATGATGAACGAGCCGAATCATTGGGTTTGAACTACGAAGTCGTACATGCCGGAACAGACGCAGCGCTGTTTGGTGAAATCGAATCCGCTTATCAGCGTCAGGCCCCTATCCTAGCATGGGTTTATGCACCACACTGGGCACCTGCTAAATACGAAGGTGAGTGGGTTGAATTTCCTAGATATACGGATGAATGCTACAACGACCCCGCTTGGGGTAGTAATCCAGATATGGCTTATGACTGCGGAAAACCTAGAGGTTGGATTAAGGCAGTCGGCTGGGTTGGTGGCGAAGAGAAATGGCCGAAAGCCTATCAGGCCATTCGTAACTTCACAATTGACAACGCCACAATGGCTGCATTAATCATCAAAGTGGACCTTGAAGGACAATCCGTTGAAGATGTTGTTGCAGAATGGTTGGCTAACAATGAATCAACCTGGAAAGCCTGGACAATGTAATCGGGTTTATTCGGTTCGAATTAATTGATTTTTTGAGCGCGCCGGTGTCTGAAGTAGACACTGGCGCGTTTTGTTAATCGCACCCGAAATTTCTTTTTATTTGTGATGGACCCTAAGGCCGATCCCATACTTTCCTGCTCTGAAGTGTGGAAACTGTTTGGCAGGAATGCTGAGCAATTTCTGAAGGAGAACAAGAACGTCACTGACGACATGCTGTCGGAAAATGGACTAATCGGCGCCGTTCGAGATGCAACCATTGAAGTCGACGAAGGTGAGATATTTATCATCATGGGATTGTCAGGGTCCGGTAAATCAACCCTACTTCGCTGTCTCGCACGTCTGATCGAACCAACTTCTGGTCAAGTGATGTTTGAAGGAGAGAATCTGCTCAGTCATTCTGAAAAGCAGATGATTCAGATTCGCCGACACAAAATGGGAATGGTGTTTCAACATTTTGCGCTGATGCCGCATTTAACCGTATTAGGTAATGTCGCGTTTCCGTTGGAAGTTCAAGGTATTGATCGGTCTGAACGCGAAAGTCGTGCGCTGGAGGTCATTGAACTCGTCGGCCTGCAGGGCCGCGAATCATACTACCCTCGAGAGCTGTCCGGCGGCCAGCAACAGCGTGTTGGAATTGCCCGTTCGCTATCGGTAGAACCTAAAATCTGGTTTCTAGACGAACCCTTCTCTGCCCTTGACCCGCTGATACGGCGAGAAATGCAAGATGAATTCCTGAGAATTCAGTCGGTGTTGAACAAGACAATTGTGTTTATCACTCATGACTTCAATGAAGCTGTAAGACTGGCTGATCGCATCGCCATCATGAAAGATGGTGCAATCATTCAAATCGGCACACCGGAAGAGCTGGTGATTAATCCAGCCGACGATTACGTCGAGGAATTTACCAATGATCTGTCTAGGGCGAAGGTCCTTACTGCAAAAACTGTAATGTCTAAACCTGAACCAGAAGTACAAGTCGGTGGCAAAGTCTCCAGTTCAACCAAAATTCAGGATCTGGCAGAGGACCTGATTAAATCAGAACTTCCCTTCCAAGTTGTCGACAAAGATGACAACGTTATTGGACAGCTGACGCGTGACGCAGTCGTTGATGTACTGGTTAAGCAACCGTAGTCAACGTATTGTTTGACTGACATGAACTCCACTGTCGGCCTGTCATCACGACATAAATTTGCATATACATGGCCACTTGCCTGGGGAGTGGCATTCGCAGTAGTCGCATTCATCTGGATTGGTGGAGATCTGTGGCAGTGGGCAGTTAAAGCACCCAAGGAATTAACCTGGAAAGTTGAAGCGCTGGGCAGTTGCACTAGTGTGCGCTTGTGCGTCACGGGTTTTTTCAAGTTCATGGTCAGCAATGAAGCTTACATATTTCCCTGGACATTTAAAGAATTTACCCGCTTTGTTGCAGCGTGTATTGAATTCCCCTACCAGATAATCCGCTCGTTTCTTGCATCCGGCTTTACGATTCCGCTGAGCGGCGGTGAATCGTGGCAGTCTCCGCCTATTTCATGGCTCGGACTTACTATTGTGCTGACTGCAGTGGCTTATCGTTTGAAGGACTGGAAACTGGCTCTCATGGTTTTTCTGTGTGTCGCTTACCTTGCCGTCTTTGGAAACTGGGAAAGTGCCGCGATCACGTTATCTTCAATTGCAGTTGCCGTGCCAATTGGAATCGTATTCGGTGCGCTGATCGGGATTCTTGGTTATCGCTATGAACGGTTTGAACGGGCGATTACGCCAATATTGGACCTGATGCAGACTGTCCCCATATTTGCCTATCTGGTGCCAGTGCTATTTCTTTTTGGATTTGGGCCGGTTTCAGCTGTCGCGGCCACGGTGATTTATGCCATGCCACCCATGGTTCGCATCACCATGCTGGCGCTTAAGACAGTACCGCTAGAAATTAAGGAATTTGGTAAGATGGTTGGTTGCACCAAACATCAAATGACCTGGCGAGTTCTAATTCCAGCTGCCGCACCCGGACTGATGGTTGGAGTCAATCAGGTGATTATGCTGTCGCTAAACATGGTCATTATTGCGTCCATGATTGGTGCTGGCGGATTGGGCTTTGATGTTCTTGCATCTCTGAGGCGACAAGCAATTGGAGATGGACTTGAAGCGGGAATTGCAATCACCCTAATCGCAATTGTCTTGGATCGATTGACACAGGCTTGGGCATCAAGAAGTCCAGCGCCACATCAAGAAACCAAGCCAACACTACTGGAGAAACACAAAAACTTTTTCCTAGCATTGTTGATTTTGGTGGGAACGACGGCAATTAGTTTTGTTGCACCATTTTTTGCACAATGGCCAGAGCAGTTTGAAATTTCTACCGGCCAGTTCTGGAATGATCTGATCAAGTGGATCAACATCAACTTCTTTGATGAACTTGAAGCAGTCAAAGTCTTCCTGTTACTCAATGTACTTAAACCAGTAAAAGCATTTTTGCTTGCTTTGCCCTGGCCTGGCGTCCTACTGTTTTTGGCACTCGCAGGGCTTCAACTAGGTGGGATCAGACTAGCAATTCTGGTAGTTTCATGTGCGAGTTTCATTTTAATAACCGGACAATGGACAAAGGCGATGATTACCGTTTACCTCTGTGGAATCTCGGTGGTCATTGCAGCAATGATCGGAATAACAATCGGTGTGATTGCATCTCGCTACCCGGTTCTCAAACGCTCGGTGCTGGTGTTTATTGATACACTTCAAACTCTGCCGAGTTTTGTTTATTTGCTTCCGGTTGTCATGTTATTTCGAGTGGGAGACTTTTCAGCCATGGTGGCTGTCGTACTCTACGCCCTGCCCCCTGCGGTACGCTACACTCTCTATGGAATTCAGCAGATCTCACCATCGTTAATTGAAGCGGCAAAAACATCTGGCTGTACAAAAAGACAATTGTTAACCAAGGTTCAATTTCGTCTCGCTTGGCCCGAAATCATGCTTGGAGTGAATCAGACGGTCATGTTTGCTCTCTCCATGCTTGTTATTACTGCTTTGGTCGGCACGAGGGACTTAGGCCAGGAAGTCTATATTGCCCTAACCAAAGCAGATACTGGCAGAGGACTTGTTGCTGGTTTGTCAGTGGCATTTATTGCCATCATCACAGACCGTCTAATTTCCGCTGCTGCAAAAAAACGTAAGCAAGCTTTAGGACTCTAAAATCGAAAACAGGTATTGACTTGTATGTCCTTTCCACAACATTGCAAAATTGTGATAATCGGAGGCGGAATCATCGGATCTTCCACTGCCTATCATCTGGCTCAACGAGGAGAAACTGACTGTGTTGTTCTAGAACAGGGTGAATTCACAAACGGTTCAACCTGGCATGCAGCGGGCTTGGTTGGTCAGTTGCGTAGCAGTGCAAACATTACTCAACTGCTTAAATATTCAGTTGATCTTTACGACCGACTGGAAGCCGAAACTGGACAAGCAACCGGCTGGAAAATGAACGGTGGCCTGCGTTTGGCTTGTGATCCGGAAAGGGTTCGAGAGATAAAACGCCAGACAACAATGGCGCATTCTTTTGGACTCGAAATGCATTATTTGACGCCACAGGAGGCATCAGAATTGTGCCCCATTCTGTCGACCTCTGATCTACTGGGAGCAGCATTTTTACCGACCGACGGACAAGCCAACCCCTCAGATCTCACTCGATCATTAATCACGGGCGCAAGGCAGAAGGGAATAAGATTTGTTGAACAAGTCTGCGTAAAGTCAATTGGCACCGAAAATCAGTCGGTTAAATCGGTTATCACAAATCAAGGTACGATTGAATGTGAATACGTCGTCAACTGCACCGGCTTATGGTCTAGGGCACTAGGAGCCTTATCCGGTGTCAATGTACCAATCGTTCCAATGAAACACCACTACATCGTAACCGGTAAAGTAGATGGAGTGACTAGTAACATCCCTACTGTTCGAGACCCGGACCGTCTGATTTATTTTAAAGAAGAGGTTGGTGGACTGGTTTTTGGCGGTTATGAATTGAATCCGCAACATTGGGATGTGAACCAACCTGGCGAAAAGTTTGGTTTTACATTGCTTGATTTTGACGTAGACCATTTTGAGCCCTTGATGCAGGCTGGATTGAGCCGGGTACCAGCAATGGAATCCGCCAGCATTAAACAGTTGATTTGTGGCCCAGAATCTTTCACACCAGACGGCAACTTTATCCTCGGAGAGGCGCCTGAAGTCAAAAATTACTTTGTCGGAACTGGTTTTAACGCGTTTGGAATTGCCAGTGCTGGTGGTGCTGGTCTGGCACTTGCTGAATGGGTTGCTACTGGATCACCACCCATGGATCTTGGGGCGGTGGACATCCGACGATTTGGAAAGGTGCACAGAGATACAAAGTGGATTACGGAGCGAACCATTGAATTATGTTCAAAACACTACACAATGGCATGGCCAAATGAAGAGCATCAAAGTGGCCGTCCCTACTACCGCTCAGCACTCTACGAAGATCTCAGATTAGCCAATGCATGTTTCGGTGAAAAGTTGGGCTGGGAACGACCTAACTGGTATGCTCCCACCGGTGAGAATCCGAAGGATATCTATTCATTCCAGCGTCCTAACTGGTTTGATGCAGTAGGTATTGAACATCGTGCGATTCGGGAAGCTGTCGGAGTGATTGACCAGTCTTCTTTCGCAAAATTTAGCCTGAAAGGCAAACATGCCTTAGCGCTGTTGAATTGGCTTTGCAGCAATCGAATGGACCGTCCTGTTGGTACAGTTGTTTATACGACAATGCTCAACTCAGACGGTGGAATTGAATGCGATGTAACGGTTACCCGACTAGCAGAAGATGAGTTTCTGGTAGTTGCTGGCACCGGTTTTGCTACACATCATTATCACCATATTCTCAATCATTTACGTGATAATTTTAAGAATGTATCTCTTGAGGATGTGACCACTCAATATTCGACTCTTTCAGTTTCTGGTCCTAATACTCGAGATCTTTTGCAACCATTGGTTGATTGCGATCTATCGCGTGAATCGTTTCCATTTCTCAAAGCTCGATCTGTCAAAATTAACGATCTGGATGCACTCGCCCTTCGTGTCTCATTTGCAGGAGAACTAGGCTGGGAATTCCATATCCCGGTTTCCAATTCACTAGATATTTACAGGAAGATCATTGAGCGTGGTGCGGAATTTAACCTCAAAAATGTCGGTTATCGGGCATTGGAATCACTGCGTCTGGAGAAAGGATTTCTTGCACTAGGTTCAGACATTGGACCGGACTACACCCCTCTTGAAGCAGGTATGGAACGGATTGTCCGACTAGACAGCGATATTGAGTTCATTGGTCAAAATCAGCTGTTAAAACAAAGGAACAACTCGCAAAAACGCAGACTTGCATGCTTTACCACTCCTGACCCGTCGATCACATTACACGGCAGAGAAACAATTTACAGAAATGGTGAACGAGTTGGCTGGACTTCAAGTGGAGGCTGGGGGTATACAGTCAATTGCAATGTTGCCTATGGATACGTACGGAATGCTGACGGTGTTAATGATGATTTTCTGTATGAAGGTGACTACGAACTGGAAGTGGAGCATTCGAATATTTCAGTCAAAATTGAACGTGAGAGTTTATATGATCCGACTTCCTCAAGGATGAGATCATGACAACGGAAACCACCATACCAGACCAGGCAGAAATTGTTGTGGTCGGTGGTGGTGTAATCGGAGTTTCCGTAGCATATCACTTGGCACTGGCAGGAAAAACCGACGTTTTGCTGCTGGAAAAATCACAACTCACACACGGCTGTACCTGGCATGCAGCAGGACTTGTTGGTCAACTGCGCAGCAAGATAGGGCTGACCCGAATGATGCAGTACAGTGTCGAATTGTTTGATCGACTTGAAGTTGAAACCGGACTTTCTGCCGGTTGGAGTCCAGTGGGTAGTTTACGAATTGCTTCCTCGCGCGATCGATGGACCGAAATTCAACAGCTTGCACTTAGTGCACGATCTTTCGATGTTGAGTTGCATCTGATAGATGCCAAAGAAACCGTTAATCTGTTTCCTTTAGTTCGTCCAGACGGTATCTATGGTGCAGCTTATCTGCCTACTGACGGCTATGTCGATCCCAATGGTCTTACCCAATCGATGGCAAAGGGGTTTCGTGAACGCGGTGGAAGAATATTCGAAAATACGGCCGTTACTGGATTCGAACGAGTTGGACGACGAATCACCGCAGTCCATACCCGCGGAAAAACGATTCAATGCGAAACGGTCGTCAACTGCGGTGGACTTTGGGCACGACAGATTGGAAAGCTGGCGGGTTTAAATATTCCTTCAGCGATTGTCGAACACCAATACCTGATAACAGAAAAATCAAAACACATTACAGATGGATTGCCGACGCTTAGGGATCCTGATCATATTTTCTACCTCAAAGTTGCGGCTGGTGCCTTTGAGTTTGGAGGTTGGGAGAGCGATTCCGTTGCGGTTCCATCTCTCGATTTTTCCCAAGAATTTACCCGAACTCTCTATGAAAGTAATTTCGATCGATTCGATCAAACATTCAGTAATGCTGCCAGACGAATTCCTCTTGTGGAAAGTCTCGGAGTTCAGTCTCTGATCAATGGTCCAATTCCAGTGAGTCCGGACGGTGAACCAGTTATGGGATGCGCACCTGGCTTTGACAATTTATTTGTTGCATGTGGGTTCACTGCAGGTATTGCAGCTTCTGGTGGTTCTGGCAAGGCGATGGCGGAATGGATACTGGAAGGACGTCCTTCATTAGATCTTTGGTCGTTCGATATTCGAAGATTTGGTGAAATTCATGCACAATCGCCTTATCTTGAAAACCGAGCCCTGCTTAGCTATGGCAGTTATTACAAGATTCATTGGCCCTTTGAGGAACCGCTGGCCGGTCAAAAGCAGCGCTGCTCACCGCTATACGAAGAATTAAAACAGCAGGGTGCTGTTTTTGGAGCAAAGTTTGGTTGGGAACGACCCAACTGGTTCACAGACAAGGAAACGGAAGCAGTTGATCTGCCCACCTTTGATCTGCCAAATTGCTTTGAACGCGTAACTCTTGAGTGTCAGGCAATTCGAAACCGTGTTGCACTGATTGATCAAACTTCATTTTCAAAATATGAAATTACAGGTAAAGATTCCCTCTCAGTATTGAATGACCTATCAACCTGCAATGTGGACCGACCTGTCGGATCCGTCATTTATGCTCAGATGTGCAATGAGCAAGCTGGCATCGAATGTGATGTTGTTCTATTGAGGCTGGAAGACAAAAAATTCTGGCTCTTTTCAGGGTCCGCTTTTGGAGTACATGACCGAGACTGGATCGAAAGGAATACACCAATTGGCGTGAATTTCTCAATTCGAGACATAACTGACCGCTATACAGTGATCAACATCTGTGGACCTCGATCTCGTGAGGTACTTGAAGGTACGGTGAATTGTGATGTGTCTGAATCGGCGTTTCCTTACATGACATTTCAACAGAGCACTATTGATGATGCGGAAGTACTACTGGCACGACTTGAGTACAGCGGAGAACTCGGATGGGAGATTTCCATACCAGCTGAAGATGCTCTCCAGGTTTATCGAACTTTGTTTGAAGCGGGGCGAGAATTTGGAATCACTAATGCAGGTTTTCGAGCGCTAGATTCTTTGAGGTTGGAAAATCGATATCTGTACTGGAGCGGTGAAATAACTCCCTATGTCAATCCATACGAAGTGGGACTAAACTTCAGAATCAGCAAGAACAAGAAACACTTTATTGGCAAGGACACTCTGGAAATTATTGGCTCACAAGAACAGCAACGGAAACTCTATTGTTTTCACAGCGAGGAGTATGTTCCGATTCACGGCAGTGAACCAATATTGTTGGAGGGAGAAGTTGTTGCTTATACCCTGTCGGGAGGTTTCGGCCACTCAACTGGCCGGACCATATGCTATGCATTCCTGGATAAAGCACATCAGATTGATGGAAATTTTTATCTACAGACTATCGATCGAGTCATCCCTCTGAGTAAGCAATTGAAACCCCTATACAATCGTCGAAGAAAACAATAGAGAGAGAGAGTCTGAAGGAACCGACGAATGTAGCGAATCGTAATTAAGATGATCTAATTTATTCATTTTATTCATTTCAAAACAAATAGTTGAATGCTATTTTTAATCCTAGATTAACTATGTAACATATGATTGGAAGGCTTGTGACATGGAACAGAAACTGGAAGCGATCATTCGAACCATTCCTCATCTATCCAGTATTGAACCGAGTTCATTTCAAGTTGGACGTCTGGGTGGATTGACCAATGAAGTGTATCACCTGGCTGGTGAAGATCAAGATTATTGCCTGCGAATTCCCGGCGCTGGTACGGAAGAATATATTGATCGCAAAGTAGAACAACACAATGCGAGTGTAGCAGAGTATGCCGGCGTCAGCCCTAAAGTCCATTATTTTTCCGATGACGGCATCATGCTCACGGAATTCATTCCAGATAGTGTTACCATGTCTCCCGAAACATTTCAATCAGACCTTGATGCATCATTTCAGGCCGGTAAAAGCTTTCGACAGTTGCATCAGTGTGATAAGCCCTTTGAATTCCGCTTCGAGGTGTTTTCAATGATTGAGGAATACCTCCATTTGCTGTCTAAAGGCAAAGCCATTGAACTACCTGAAGGCTATCACGATGTGGTCGAGCAAAGTAAGTCCGTTAAAGAAGCACTGGACAGAAATCCAGTCAATTTGGCTCCTTGCCATTGTGACCCACTTTGCGAGAATTTTCTCAAACAGAACAAAAAAATGTGGATTGTGGATTGGGAATATTCTGGAATGAATGATCCATACTGGGACCTGGGTGATCTATCAGTGGAAGCAAGCATGCCAGAGGAGGCAGAGATGGCCCTGCTCCAGGGGTATTTCGGACGAGATCCTTCAGCACGTGATGTAGGCAGAATGATTATGTACAAAGCACTGTGCGACCTGCTTTGGACGTTATGGGGACTTATTCAGTTTATGAATGAAAATCCGGTGGAAGACTTTTGGGCGTACTCTATCGAGCGATTTACGAGATGCATCAATCTCATGTCAACAGAAGACTTCTCAAGGCACATGAGTGCGATCCAATAATGACTTGACTTACATAACGACCGGTGATTTCGAGGAATTGCGAATTCCAGTTTCCTGAAGACGCATTAAAGATGAGGAACTGGCTCCCCGGGACGGGATCGAACCGCCGACAAGATGGTTAACAGCCACCTGCTCTACCTAGCTGAGCTACCGGGGAATGGAAAAGAAGACAAACGACAAGTGATCACTTGTCGTCGGGCAAATTTTATTCTATTGTGTACACGTTCTGAATAGATTACGCTCTATTTTTTGAATGATTATCAGGAATTATTGATGAGTGCCGTTCAAAAGATTTCACTTAACCAGAACAGGCAAGTCAGGCATGCAAACAAATTTGAGGTGTGCATAGGATTCTCGTAGCGCCGCCTCTGCGCGTTCTGGAGAGTCTGCGACCGAATAGATAAATCCTGGATATTTTCCACCTTCTGGCCAACGAACGAGCTTTTCACCTTCCCGTAAATCCAGTCGAACTTCAAAAATATTTTCAACGGACTGCGCTTTTGTAACCCCCTCTACGCGCCTTAAAATACCATTTTCAGAAACTGGAATCATCAGTACTCCTGCTGCATGTTCAAGACTCAACGTATCAACCGGTTGTCCAATCGCACGACAGACTACAAATTCCTCCAGACTTGAATGGGTTGCCAGTTCAAAAATTCTGCCACAGTCTCCACCGATCGAACGGGCAGCGATTTCCAGAATCCAAACCTTCTCACCGGATACTCTCACTTCTGCATGAATCGGTCCCATGCTTAATCCATGAGCGTTACATCCCTTGAGTATGGACTTTCTGATTTGTTCCTGCATAGACTGAGGAAGCCGCGACGGAGTTGTATAGTAGGTTTCCTCAAAATAGGGACCATGGAGTGGGTCGGGCTTGTCGAAAATACAGATGACTTCCAAGTCGCCTTCATGTAAATAACCTTCAAGCGCATGTTCGGTACCGTCAACGTAATCTTCTACCATGGCTTGCAGCGGGTTGGGATGTTCGAACTCAGTATGAAGAATTCTTTTGATTCGTTCCAACGCCTCAATCAACTCACCTTGGTCGTTGGCTCGAATGACGCCACGACTAGCAGACAAATTCAGTGGTTTGGCAACACAGGGATATCGAATCTCTGAAAGTTGCTTATCGATTCTGTCCTGTAAGTTGATTAGCTTGAATTCAGGAACAGCATCGATGCCAGAAGCTTTCAAATACCGTCGTGAAAGATACTTATTGGATACGATGTTGAGTGAATGGACTGAATTATGCGGTAGTTTGAGGTCTGCCGAGACTTCTGCTGCAAGTTCTACATACTTCTCATCAGGTGCCAGTACCGCCTGCACATCGTAGTCATCAAGCGATTCGAAAATAATGCGCTTCGCTTCGCTTAGGTCTGTAAACTTAACACGAATCCCTTCGATGAGCGCGGGAATGACATCAGCAACCCCGTCTGAGATAAAAATTATCGATATACCGTGTTTGGCAGCCGCAGTCAGATAAACTGACGCTCGGTAACTGTGAACCGGTGCAATTAATGCAATGGACCTGGCTCTTGTCAACTGGCTGACAAGAAGAAGATTAGATTTTGTTTAGTTCTTAAACTGCTGCGCCGCAACCACCGCAGGCACCAGTACCTCCAACCGACTGAAAAACGTTATGGAAAACAAAAGTTGCCTGAATACCGTCATCAACGTAGTCAATTTCTGCACCTTTGAGATACTGCATCGCAATCACATCTGCAAAAAGACGAAAATCTCCCCGATCCAAAATGCGATCATATTCCGTCTCAGATTCTGCGTATGTCATGCCATAGTTCATTCCGCCACAACCGCCTCCGGAGACATATATACGAATGCCGACTACTGATTCGTCTGTAGATTGAACAAGTTCCGACATCTTGTCACCAGCAGCATCAGTAACACGAATATCTGAATCTGTAATTTCTTTCTGAAAAGTTGCTAATTCCATGTCATTTCACAAGGATGATTTGAAAGGTAATCAGATTATATAAAATATGGGGATTAGTTCACTTGCGCTCAAGTCGTAGTTTGAAAGATACTACCCGTAGTCAGTAAACTAATTGTCTGTGAAAAGCGTAAAACACACTGGAATGAACTTCACTCAATCTAGACTCCTTCATTCTATTTTCCTTCATAAAGATGTCCAGACTTGTTGATTGCTCTGTGTTAAAGCAAAAAGCGGAAGCGCTTGATGCACCCCCATATCCAGGAGAACTAGGTATTCGAATTCTTGAGAATGTCTCCAAAGAAGGCTGGAAGCAATGGCTTGAGAGACTCGTTACAATCATTAATGAGAATCAGCTGGTCACCGGGGATTCACCAACCCACGAATTGATTGAACAACACATGCGGGGCTTTCTATTTGGTGAAGGTGATTTGGGCCAACTACCAGCAGGATTTACCACTCAGCGAAAGAAGTAGGAAATTGTTTTGTTGAGGAATGGCTTCAGTTGCATCAATTGTTTAAGGTTCAGCAATCTGCTCTGATTGTCTGTCTGAACACCTCCCTACTCCGATCGGCATTGCTATCACTGAAATACCCAATCGCCCTTCGAAGAAATAGCTGGGATTCGCGCCGAATCTCTACTGAATCGAATCTTTCATTGGCAATCGCTAATAGCGTACTACCCGAAACAGAATTTTCATTCGACTGCGCGACACAAACAGGACCAGCTTCAAAATCGTAGAGATACAGTTTGTCTGTATCAATCGGAGTTTTCCCATCCACTTCAGTGCTCAAATTCAGTTCGTAACCCTGGTACTTGAGCAAATTCTTTTCGAACACCCTCAGTGTAGAGAATTCATTGTCTGGCACCGCGAGTTGTTTCAAGGTTTCCAAATAAATGTCGAATAATTCTGGATAAGGAATAGCTTGACGAACAAAACGGATGATCAACTCGTTCAAATAATAACTACAGTAGATCTGCCTTCCAGCAACATCTGAATGGTTGAACTTGTTTGCGAGAGATGTCATCGTTGGAATTTCACCTCTTCCAGACCAGCCAACCAGCAACAATTGAAACGGTCGTATTGAACCTCTGAATTCCGACTTCTGTCTTCTCGCACCTTTTGCCATCAAGCTGTAGCGCCCAAAATTTCGAGTGAATACATCTACCACCAAACTGGATTCCTTAATCGGAACAGTTCGCAAAACAAAGCATTCTTCATTGGAAACTCGCATCGATTATTCCTGAACTGAGTATCCAAAGTTTGCAATCAACCTTTCATCTTCAGTCCATTTCGAACGCACCTTCACCCAAAGCTTCACATACACCTTCGTACCTAACTTTGCCTCCAGAATTTGCCGGACCCGGGTTCCGACAAGTTTGATTTTCTCTCCTTTAGACCCGATGATGATTCGCTTTTGATTCTCACTCTCCATCCAAATCAATGCATGAAGATGCAGCACAGATTTCTGCAGTTGATATTTTTCAACTTGGATAGCGCACGAATAGGGTAACTCCTCACCATAGAGACGGAATACCTGTTCTCGGATCAACTCCGATGCAAAAAAAACGTCGTCCTGATCGGTAACAAAGTCAGAGGGAAAGAGAGGCGGGCCTTTTGGTATGTGCTTAGATATGACTAACTTGAGCCGGTCAAGATTCAGCGATTTTTGAGCTGAAATAGGAACAATATCTGTAGATCCGGTCACTTGTGCTATTTCGCTGATCACAGGCAGTAATCGATCTTTCTTGGCCAAGAGATCGATTTTAGTGATGACAACGATACTATCCAGTTTTTCCGACTGAATTCGCCGCCAAACTGGAAGATCCTGTGAGTGCCAACCTCGACTTTCAACTAAAAACAGGACAAGATCAACACCCATAATTCCAGCGACCGCGACTTTCTGTATCGCGCGATCCACCAACTGTTTCGATTGGGTTGAAAACCCTGGAGTATCAATGAAAATATATTGGCAGTCGGGCTCGCTCAATACACCTAGAATTCGATGTCGGGTTGTATTGGCTTTTCTTGAAGTGATACTGACTTTCTGACCGAGAATTTTGTTAAGCAATGTTGATTTGCCAACGTTTGGGCGCCCCGCAATGGCGATCATGCCCGAACGGAATTCTGGGTCAATCGGTTCGCCTGCAGAGTAATTCATAGGCTCGTCCAGCTGCGACTTGCTGTGCTTCCTTGACAGTTTGTCCCGTACCAGAAATGGGATGTCTTAACATCTCAATATGGCATTGAACCGTAAAGACAGGTTCGTGATCCCTGCCTTGAACTTCAATCGTCTCGTATCGTGGTACACTCTGGCTTCGGCTTTGCAAATATTCTTGCAGCAGTGACTTGAAGTTTGTATGCGCCGCGCCGCTCACATCGTTTAGTAGTGACGAAAAGTGTCGATAGAAAAATTCAGTCGCTGCAGACATCCCGCCGTCCAGGTAAACAGCTCCAATCAAAGCTTCCACAGAATTCGCCAGCAAATTCTGCCATGCTCTTTTGTTCGATTTGACAAACCCTTTGTCAATCACAATGAAGTCGCCAATTTTCATGCCTTCAGCGACACTAAATAGCGCCTGGTGATTGTTAACGATTCCGATTCGTTTTAACGTCAGTTCACCCTCTGAAGCGTCTGGATTGCTTTCGAATAAATAGCTGGAAACGATTGCTGAAAGTATTCCGTCGCCCAGAAACTCCAGCGTTTCATTGTGCATCCCATCGGCACTACGATGTGTCAAGGCACGCTGAAGCAAGCTTGGATCGTTGAATGAATAACCGAGTATTTCAGTTAGACTGTTGATCCGATTCGTATCCACAAGAAACTGTTGGTAGTTATTCGATCGCTTCCGCGATTCGATTCCAGTCTACTCCCTTATCACCTGAAGAATTCCAACTAAACCAAATGAAAAACGCCCGCCCAATGATGTTCTCATCGGGTACGAATCCCCAAACTCGGCTATCGTTACTGTAATCTCGATTGTCTCCTAAAACAAAATAGGAATCCTCCGGCACCTTGAACACCAAGGGTCGGGAAGATCGTCTGTCGTCATGAAGAATCCGGTGAGATTCTCCATCGGCGAATGACTCTCTTAGCAACTGCGTCTGTGTCTTACGGTTAGGCCCCGCATCGATAACAAATTCACCACTCAAATCTTGTTCGACGACTCTCCCGTTCACCGTTACTTGCTTATTCTCATATACGATAGAGTCCCCCGGCAATCCAACTACTCGTTTAATGAAGTTAACTGACTCGTTATGCGGAAATCGAAAAACCATGACATCACCGTAGTCTGGTTCATTCATGTTGAAAAGCTTTTTATTTAGTACTGGCACTCGAATTCCGTATTCGTACTTGTTGACTAGTATGAAGTCACCAACTTCAAGCGTTGGAAGCATAGAACCGGAAGGAATTCTGAAAGGCTCTACAACAAACGAGCGCAAAACAAAAACGATCAGCAATACTGGGAAAAATACACGCGCATATTCAACAATCCAACGAAACCGACTGCGCGATTCAGATTCATAACGGAATGAAATTACGTGCTTTTTCAATAGTCGCCAAACTATGTCAATCAACCAGATCGCACCGGTTACTGAAACAGCAAGGACTAATACAAAAGTGAAATCAGCTGGAGCGTTCAATTTCTAGTTCAAAGAGGCAGATTCTAGTAAATCGGCTTCAAAAGCCGGGACAAAAATTTGAAATAAGGTGCAGGATACAAATGTTTGGGAAAAGTGAAATTATATCTTACTGATATTTTCAATTGCTCCACAACCAGGATTCGGTTGCTATGGAACTGCGATTTATGGAATGAAAACGGACGTATGAAATATGATTCCAAACAGACATACTGCAGCGATTTCAAAGCCGCATTAAGGAATCATTTGAGTTACAGGATTGACGTAGAGTTGGTAGGAGTCGTTTGAACAAACAAAACAAAATTCAGTTAGCATCTGGCAGAGCTAACTTTCAACGTCAATACCTAAACTCGATGGATTCTCCGATTTCACGCACTGTATCGAACGGAACTTCACCAACGACAGTTATCTGATATCCGTCAACAACTCGACCGTACGCGTTTACTGCACCCAATTGACTGGACCCAATGAAGTATCCATCAGGTTCATCCTGATTTAGTTTCTGCATGAATAGTGACACAGTTGCTAAATCATCTGTAAAAACAATCTGTTCTTTCTCTTCTTCTTCGGACTGAGTGCGAACATGCTTGACCTTTTTAAATCCGTTAGGAAGCATTGTTACGGTTAGTGGTGTTGACGCATCAGAAACCATTATTTCTCCTTCGCTACTGAAGTTCCAAAGATAGTCTGTTCCTGATTCAGTCGGCAGGAGATCGGAATCATGGATCTCCTCATTGAGTGCTATGTCAACGAATGCGTACCAATCGATCACTTCCTGGTCTTTATTGAACAAGTCAGAGCGCAAGAGTAAACCAGACTCAGCATCTATCCAAAGATTTACACCATAACGATAGGAGTCCTTTGGCATGAATTTCAGTTGATTTGTCCAACGATTTGCGATTCTTTCTCGCCCAACCATGGTAATCAAGTAGTACTTTTGTAGTTCTGGGACTAATGCTGCATCAATTTTGGGCATTCGAAATAATTGATCGTCCCGAAATTTGAAAAATCCTTCTTTTCGATCTGGAAAATAGCACCACACACCTTTACTATTCCGAACGATTTCCGAACGATCGCCGTTCAGCGAATGAATTCGTTCCTGAAATCCACTGGAACTGACAAGACGATAAACGCGCATAGTCTCCGGTTCCAGCCCATTCGAATATATGAACGTACCCTTGTAGCTAACTAATTCTGCAGCCTGTGCTGATTTTGACAACAGCACCGAAATCGAATCAGCATTTATTGCTTGTACCGGCAGCATACTGAATAGCACTGAGAGCGGCATCAATATGATGCTCCTTGAGACTATTGGAGCGAACACTTGGAAGAAATTCAGCTTGAGCAACACTGTTTCCTATCGAGGCTAGTTGTCGTAAGAAACCATCCTGGCATAGTTTGACAGTCCATTGATTGAATATAAACCGGTGAAATCATTGTGCGCCAACAACGTTTCATTGAGGTAATTCGCACTCACAATTTCTTTGGCATCCTGATTCGAATGAGCTTGCCATACAAGCGCATCATTCCCCACGTAAAACGATTCAGCGTAGGACTTTTGTGGGTCTGATAGCTGCGTATCAAAAATCGAGTTTGATACGAATCCGAACACAGCTGCTGCGCTTAATGCTGCAGCCAATCCAAAACCACTAGCCCAACCGCCCCATCGTTCACGCAAATCGTGTACCAAACCAACTCTTTCTTTTCGTTGGCGTCTAAAGGAAAACAAAGATGGTGCAGGTGCGTCTGTCACCGCTTCCGAGGTTCCATACACTGATTCAAAGTAAGCCGTTGTACATTCACCGCGAATTGCACTGCGAATGAGATGGTACCGCTGCCATCGTTCTTGTAGAACCGGGTCCTCGCACAATTCTTCTATGAGTTCAGGCAAACAATTTTCGTCGACTACATCATCGACAAGTGCTGAAATTTTTTCCGACATCAAATTTCCTCCTACTCACGACCGTATAGTTTCCACTGTTCGAGATCTTCATTAATGCGTTCCCTTGCTCGGTGAAGTTGTGTTTTTACAGTCCCGAGTTTTGTATGAGTTCGCACAGATATTTCCTCATAACTGAGGCCTTCAATTTCTCGTAGAATGATGCTCTCTCTCAATTTTGGGGGCAAATTGTCGATGATTTGCATGACTTTCTGTAAATACTCATTGGCGATACCCTCATCCTCTGGTGTATCTTCATCAACAGCCAGATCATCGATTGTCAGCTGACTGTCTTCTCCATCCTGTGTGTTCGTATCTAGCTGTTGCAACTTACTGATGGTATAAATATTTCCCGAGCGCGAATTTTTTATTGCCTGGTTAATTACGGTATTGCGTACGATTGTAAAAAGCCATGACGAAAATTTGCTGTCACCCCGAAAATTCTTTAAACCTTTCGAAGCGTTTAACCACACCTCTTGAACAATGTCATTCACCTCAGAGGAGTCGATGTACATTTCACGGCATTTTCTGGCCACCCATCTTGAAACCATTCCCTGGTGCTTAGTAAACAGCAGGTTAAATGCAACTTCATCTCCTGTCTTCGCCCTATTTAGCAGTTCGACCTCAGACAGACTTTCACTATTTTTCATGGAAGTTACATTGCTAGAGTGTGACAGATAATGGGTTCGAATGTTCTATCCAACTGAATCATAAAAGATTCTACGAAAGGAATGCCGTCGCTAATCAAATGGACTAACATAAATGACTCAATGTCATCAAGGGCTCGCAACCCCCCAATCCAATTAAGCCTCTTTGCGAATTAAGTGCAGAATTGAACTAATTATAGGTTTCAAACTTGCAGCCTTTAGCGCAAAGGCACTAGGTGATTCTGTTTCACTGCCTTTGCAATGACTTCTTACAATATTTTCCGTATCGATACTTGCGAATCTAACGACTCAGCAAAATTAGACAAGTGCAAAAGAGTACAGACTTGATCGTTATTGGCAGTGGTCTCGCCGGACTGGCATTCGCGCTGAAGTCAGCCAACGCCGGATACAAAATTGCAATCATAACCAAGGAAGTCCTTGCGGAAAATTCCAGCTATTACGCGCAAGGCGGAATCGCGGCGGTATCCAGTTTAGAAGACTCCTACGAGTCGCACGTTCAGGATACATTGAACGCCGGAGGTGGTCTATGTAAACTTGATGTTGTGGAATTTGTGGTCAAGCAAGGACCTAGTTCAATTGAGTGGCTGGTTCAAAATGGCGTTTCATTCAGTTTACGGGAGCGAGAAGGCAGTCGACAATATGAATTTCACCTGACGAAAGAAGGTGGTCATACCAAACGCCGTGTAGTTCATGCTGCCGACGCGACAGGAATGAAAGTTGAAAGCACGCTGGTTTCGAACATACTGAATCACAAGAACATAGAAGTTCATGAAAACTGCATTGCAATCGAACTGATTACCCAGTCAAAACTGGAACCTTCAGCGACAGACTGCTGCTTGGGAGTGTATGTGCTAAATATTAGGGAAGAACAGGTTTTTACTTTCGTTTCGGACGCGGTCATCCTGGCAACGGGAGGTGCATCAAAATCGTACGTCTACACCAGCAACCCTGATACATCGACTGGGGACGGCATTGCAATGGCATGGCGTGCAGGCTGCAGAGTTGCAAATATGGAGTTTGTTCAGTTTCACCCAACTTGTCTGTTTCACCCTCATGCAAAGTCATTTCTAATTTCTGAAGCCCTTCGAGGTGAAGGCGGAAAACTGATCTTGCCTGATGGCTCAGCATTTATGCAAAAATACGACCCTCGTGAAGAGCTGGCCCCACGTGACATCGTCGCCCGAGCAATCGACCATGAAATGAAGGCCGGTGGCTTCGACTGCATTTATCTCGACGTGACCATGAAATCGAAAGAATTCTTGTTGAGGCATTTCCCCAATATTTATCAGAAGTGCTTGAACTTTGGTATCAATATCGCCGAACAACCAATCCCTGTGGTACCTGCCGCCCACTATACCTGTGGCGGTGTTGAAGTTGACTTGAATGGGAAGACAAATTTACCCGGTCTATATTGCATTGGAGAAACGGCGAACACAGGTTTGCACGGCGCTAATCGACTTGCAAGCAATTCTCTGCTGGAGTGCATTGTTTTTGCAGACGCAGCTTCGAAGCACATTATGGAAAATCCAGTTCGATCATCGGTTCGTGCTGAATCGATTCCTCTTTGGGATGAAAGCCAGGTCTCAGACCCAAATGAACTAATCGTAGTGGCACACAACTGGGAAGAACTCAGGCGATTTATGTGGAACTACGTCGGAATTGTTCGTACCACCAAAAGACTTCAGCGAGCGTTACGAAGAGTTCTAATGTTAGGTGAAGAAGTTCACGAGTTTTATAGTCAGTTTCGGGTCAATCGCGACCTTATTGAACTTAGAAATCTAATTCAAGTTGCGGAAATTATTGTTCGGTCAGCACTGGCTAGAAAAGAAAGTCGAGGGCTGCACTTTGTACTTGATTACCCGGAAACTGCTGATCAGGCAAACAGCACCGTACTTGTTAAATCTTCAGAAACTGCGGAAGCTTGAAATGTGTAGATCGAGCTAATTTAGTCCCCATAACCAGGGCTCCACATCTTGCTGTCGACCAGCTCTTCAATTGAGCAATCAAAGTCACACCCCGTTAAGTCCTGTTCGACAGCAATGTTGGCAACTGCAATCGCGACTTCTCTACTTAGTTTCCGAATACTATCCAATGGCGGTAAGATTGAGGTGCCGGGTTCCTTAACACCCTCTTTCGCGTGACCGATGACGTTGGCAACAACATTCAGCATTTCATCGGTGACTTTTTTCGCTTTAATCGCACTCAAGCCTAGTCCAATACCTGGAAATGCATAAGCGTTATTGCATTGGGCGATTTCATAATTGACCCCATTCAGTGACACTTGGTCAAACGGACTTCCTGTTGCAACGATTGCCCGACCGTCCGTCCATCTCAGAATGTCTCCCGGAAAAGCTTCGGTTTTTGAAGTAGGATTAGATAATGGGAAAATACACGGTCTACTGCGAACTTTGGTCATTTCTCGAACAATCTCCTCGGAAAAATAACCTGACTGTCCGGAGACTCCAATAAGCACATCGGGGCGGACATTCCTGACAACGTCCAACAGCTGAAAATCACCCTTCCAGTCTACCAAATGTTCACGCGGCTGAGCAAATGGAATTTGCTGTGGTCGAAGTTTGGGAGAATCGCTTCGAATCAGACCCTTGCTGTTTAACATATAAATTCTGTGCCGAGCCGATTCCTCTTCCATTCCCATTCTCATCATGTCGAGAGCAATCCCATGTGCAATGCCTGTACCAGCAGCCCCGGCTCCGGCAATTACGATCTTTGAATCAATCAGAGACTGTCCAGTGACACGACTCGCAGCAATTAAGGACCCGACGGTGATGGCGGCTGTTCCTTGTATGTCGTCATTGAAGCAGCACAAGCGATCAACATATTTATCCAAAAGACGCAGTGAATTTGAAGCTCCAAAATCTTCAAATTGAACAACTGCATGTGGCCACTTTTTGTGAATTGAACTAAGCACAAGCTCAACAAAATCATCATATTCCTGGCCGCGAATGCGAGCATTTTTCCAACCCACGTAAAAATTACTTTCCAATAGTTTGTTATTGTTGGTTCCAACATCCAAAACGACAGGTAAGGTAACCTTTGGGTCGATACCTCCCAAGGCAGAATACAGGCTCAACTTGCCAATCGGTATTCCCATGCCTCCAACACCCTGGTCTCCAATGCCCAAAATCGCCTCGCCGTCAGTCATCACAATGACTTCAACATCATCGTTCGGCACATTTTCGAGAATTTCATCCATGAATTCTCTTTCCGGATAGTTAAGAAAGAGGCCAAAGGGTTTTCTGTAAATTTCCGAAAACAATTCGCAGGCATTACCAACCGTTGGCGTATAAATTACTGGCAACATTCTGGCAGCGTGCTGTATGATCAGTTCATAGAAAAGTGTTTCATTAATCGTCTGCAACTGTCGCAGAAAGATATGCTTTTCGAGATCGGAGTCCTTAGCAGCATATGCTTTATAGGCTCGACTAACTTGTGCGGATAGCTCTTCCTGGCTGTAAGGGACCATTCCCAATAAACCGCATTCAATTCTTTCTTTTCGTGTGAATGCGGTACCTTTATTCAACTCAGGCAACTCAAGCCACAGTCTCCCGCCTTTCAATTCTTTAGGAACTTTCGCCATGATATCGCCCTTTAGGAAATATTTAGTATTGCTTTAATAATACTATTGAATCTATTGTTATCACAAGGTAACTTCTGATTCAGAAGCCAGTTATTGAGATCATCGTGATCCTGTTCAACAAACTCTTTAAACAAATGAATTTCTTCTTGTGAAAGCGAATCGTAATGTTCGTCAATGTAACGATAGAGCAGTAGTTCAAGTTCGCGCGTGCCTCTTCTGCAACGCCAGAGGAGTCGGTTTTTCTGAATGTTTCTATCGACTATCGAGCCTGTCACGAACGTGTCGCGATCAACTTTTTGATTTCGGCGATCGCTTTGCCCGGATTTAGGTGTTTAGGACAGGTATTGGTACAGTTCATAATCGTATGACAACGATACAATCTGAACGGGTCTTCCAACTCATCAAGCCGTTCACCGACTGCTTCATCTCGACTGTCAACTATCCAACGATACGCCTGTAGAAGAACTGCGGGTCCAAGATAACGATCACTATTCCACCAATAACTTGGACAACTGGTCGAACAGCAAGCGCACAGAATACATTCATAGAGGCCATCAAGTTTCTCGCGTTCCTCGACTGATTGAAGGTTCTCCCGCCCGGCTGAGGGTGGCGAACGTTTCTGAATCCAAGGCTTGATGGATGCGTATTGCGCATAAAAGTGCGTCATATCAGGCACCAAGTCTTTTAGCACTGGTAAATGCGGCAGCGGGTAAATCTTGACAGTGGACCTGATCTCCTCAATGGGCTTGATGCAGGCAAGCGTATTGGTACCATCAATGTTCATGGCGCAGGAGCCGCAGATGCCCTCGCGGCACGATCTTCGAAATGTAAGCGTCGAATCGACTTCATTTTTGATCTTGATCAACGCATCCAACACCATGCGTCCGCAATTATCCAAGTCCACCTCGTATGTATCCATAGTGGGATTAGCGTCGCCATCTGGGTTCCAACGGTAGATCTTAAATATTTTGAGTCGGTTAGACTTCATTTCAGCCGCATAGGTACGGCCTCGACCGACTACTGAATTTACTGGAAGTGATAGTTTTGCCATAACTGCATATTACTCGGCTAATACACGCGTGCCTTTGGAGCGACAAGCTGAACATCTTCAGTCAATGTATACAGGTGAACGGGACGATACTCTAGTGAAACCTCACCTGAATCGCTTAACCAGGAAAGGGTGTGTTTCATCCAATGTTCATCATCCCTGTCGGGATAGTCTTCTCTTGCATGTGCGCCGCGACTTTCCGTGCGATTAGCAGCTGAATAAATTGTAACCAGTGACTGTCGAAGTAAATTATCTAGTTCAAGCGTTTCTACCAAGTCAGTATTCCAAATCATTGAACGGTCTGACACTGCAACTTCTTTTAACATTTCCCAAACGCCAAATACCTTTTCTTTACCTTCATCCAGCAACTCCTGCGTACGAAACACCGCGCAGTGTCGCTGCATGATTTTCTGCATCTCAAGTCGAATTTCTGCCGTGCGAATTGAGCCTTCGCTGTATCGCATGCGATCAAATTGATCGATTGCATGTGATTCAATATTTCTTGGAAGAGACCGGCGCCGTTCATCTTTTTTCAGTAAATCTTTAGCGCGTAGAGCGGCAGCGCGACCAAAAACAACAAGGTCAAGAAGTGAATTTGATCCAAGTCTATTGGCTCCATGAACTGAGACACATCCTGTTTCACCGATTGCCATCAGACCTGGAATCACATAATCGTTGTCACCACGTATTTTGGTTACAACTTCAGCTTTAAAGTTTGTCGGAATACCGCCCATGTTGTAATGCACAGTCGGAATCACAGGAATTGGTTCCCGGGTGGCATCGACGCCGGCAAAGATTTTGGAGGTTTCTGTAATACCGGGAAGCCGTTCTTTGATCACGTCTGGTCCCAAATGTTCAAGATGCAGATGAATGTGATCAGCTTCTGAACCGACACCACGTTCGGCATTTATTTCCATCGTCATGGAACGACTTACAACATCCCTTGATGCCAGATCTTTGGCATTGGGAGCATAGCGTTCCATAAATCGCTCACCATCCGAGTTTGTCAGATAGCCACCTTCGCCTCTCGCACCTTCAGTGATCAAACATCCGGAACCGTAAATTCCTGTTGGATGAAACTGAACAAATTCCATATCCTGCAAAGGCAATCCGGCACGCAAAATCATCGCATTCCCATCACCGGTACAAGTATGTGCCGATGTGCAGGAAAAGTACGCGCGTCCGTAACCACCCGTGGCGAGAATGACAATCTTTGCCTGAAATCGATGCAACGTGCCATGTTCAAGATTCCAGGCCAACACACCACGGCATTCGTCATTGTCCATTAACAGATCAAGCGCAAAGTATTCAAGGTAGAACTCGGCACGATGCTTGAGAGCCTGTTGATATAGGGTGTGAAGCATAGCATGTCCGGTGCGGTCGGCTGCTGCGCAAGTTCGCATCGCCTGGCCTTCACCGTAGTGAGTTGTCATACCACCAAACGCGCGTTGATAAATACGTCCATCTTCAGTTCGAGAGAAAGGTACACCGTAATGCTCCAGTTCGACAACCGCATCAGGCGCTTCCCGACACATATACTCGATCGCGTCTTGATCACCCAACCAGTCCGACCCCTTGACAGTGTCGTACATGTGCCAGCGCCAGTCATCTTCACTCATGTTTCCGAGAGCTGCACTAATGCCACCTTGTGCAGCAACTGTGTGGCTACGGGTAGGAAAAACCTTGGTTATGCAGGCGGTGGAAAGGTTTTCAAAAGCACAGCCAAATGTTGCTCTCAGACCTGCGCCACCAGCACCGACTACGACGACATCGTAACTGTGATCAATGATTTTATAGGCACTGATGCTCACTCGACGATTACCCCAGCGTCACTTGCAAGATAGAGATGGTACTCAAAATTACCAGAATGGCTGAAAAGGCTTTAACTACCAATATGGAAATAATTTTGAGTCCCTCATGGCGAACGTAATCTTCCAGTACAACCTGTATGCCCAATTGTGTGTGGTAGAAAAGCGAAACGATAAAGGCAATTAACATTGTTGAAGTTATTGGAGATGCAAACCATGTATAGATCTCCTCCATGCAAGGACCGCTCAGTCTGGCGACCGAATAGGTGAACCATAAAGTCAACGGAATCAAAGCGAGGGCTGTGAGACGCTGCCACCACCAATGAGCAGATCCTTCCTTGGCAGATCCATGGCCCAAAACTTTCGCGAGTGGAGAACGGAAATTCATGCAAATCCTAACTGCAGGCTGTGTACCCAACAGTCCAAACAATGACTGTCAATGTCAAAGACCCAATAATGACGGCCCACCCGCTTCTATAGACCTGTTCCAGTTCAAGTCCGCGCCCGACATCCCAAAACAGATGTCGAATTCCATTACAAAGATGAAAAAATAGCGCAAGCGTCCAAAGAAACAGAACTAGCCTGCCCCAAAAGCCTGACAGCCACTGTATTGACGCTTCAAAAAACTCCCGATCATAGGCGATTGCAAAGAGTTCTATAGTAAGTACAATCGCACTTACTCCCAAACCAACTCCGGTGATTCTGTGCATAATCGACAGCACAGAAGTGAGTTGTGGCCGATATATCTGAATATGGGGTGAAACGGGGCGTTTCGCGGAATCCATAAGGTCTACTGGAGAAAAGTGGGAATGCAGGATCTCACATAGAACGATCAGAAGTCAATGCATCGACCGTTTATTTCCCAATCACCATAGCGGGTCGGGTCAACAGGTTGAGATTCAAGCTGATCGGTACTTGGTTCAAAGTGATTTTCGGGAGATAGAGTCTCATTCCTTTTGTCTTGAACCTCTATTTTGTCAGTAAATGGTACTGTTTCAGGCAAAATTTGTCCCCCTTTCATTGTTCAATATTTTATTTTAGTCTGGGTTGAATTGCTGTAATGGTTGCACTGGTTGTATGCATATTCGTTTCTGGAAATTGGTGATAGGGCAAAGCTTGAATTTTGCGCGGGCGTTGGCCGGGTTCAGATGAAGTCTATTCTCAGTCGGCGACAAGTGTGCCATCTTGTGACACGGTAAAGCACTCAACTATTCACACGCTTCGACTTTCAAGCTGTTGGTTCCGGAGATGCTTTCGAACCGTTTTTTGGATCACTTCGAGCTGTCGGTAAATCTCACTGATCGGTAGTCTTTCAGACCTGAGTTTATAAATTATCACTCCTACTTGATTTCTTCGTTAAGTCCCTTTTGGGTTTTCGTCAATGCAAAAATTCTAGAGGATTAAATCAGCTTTACATTTTTCCAGTCAAAATGAATAGAAGCAAAATTTCACTTTTCTTCGGAGAAAATTTTCAATAGGTGTCATACCAACTGGCGTCAGGGCTGTAAGCTATAGCCCTCTACTTCAATTTTTTGAGGTATCCGGGTTAACTAGTGATTAATTCAGTTATCTGCCTTATTCCTCGGCGAGCTGATTCCAACAAAGAATTCACCTCAATCAAAATCATGGATATAGTGTGGATACTGGTGATTTATCATAACCGCCCCTATATCAATAGAAAGATCCCTCGACAGATACTCTACCCGTGCAATTTAAACGATGAACAATGAAATGAATTCAAATAACTTCAATCTTTTTGCTCTCAGTCAGATAAGCGTCATTGAAGTTTCGGGAGATGATTCAGCATCTTTCTTTCAGCGATTGCTGACTTCAGATATTTCCGAAGTAACGTCGAATCAATCACAATATTCTGCGATTCTAAATCCCAAGGGGCGTGTCATCGCAAATTTTCTGCTGACTATGCGAAATGACCGGTTCTATATCGTTGTTGCAAAAGAGCTGGTTGAATCATTAGCAAAACGTTTGAGACTTTACGTTCTACGCGCAAAGGTAAATATAAATTTGGAGCCTGGTCTTGAATTTTTTGGCTGTCGTCAACTCTCAGCAATCAGTGAATCAGAATTGCCGAAGTTAGTGCTGGAAACACGAACGATTGATGAGTTTACGGTTGTAAAGATGCCTGGTGTTGAAATGCGATATGGAGTACTCGCCGATTCATCTCACACTGAAGCAGTGGAACGGCCGCCTGATCTAGAGTTTTGGCAGTTACAGGATATTGATGCCGGTATTCCATGGCTCAATCAGCACACCAGTGAACATTTGATAGCGCAAGCCATCAATCTTGATTTGATCGGTGGTGTCAGCTGGACGAAAGGCTGCTACCCGGGACAAGAAATAGTCGCGAGACTGCATTATCGAGGTGGGATTAATCGGAGAATGGTAAGTGCACTCAGTAGTGCAGAATCAAAACCCGTCCCAGGCACCGAAATATCCTGTCCGGATCTCCCGGGCAATCAGACTGGAACTGTAGTCAATTCCGTCATTGATGCTGACAGCAACCAAGCCAGCATGCTGATTTCTGTACCAATAAAATTTTTGAATCAGGAAAATCTGCTGCTTTCAGATACTCATCCGCTAGAACTTCAAATTGGGCGTCTGCCCTATTCGATTCCAGAGTTGGAAAAAACAAAGTCTCTCGGATAGCAAGCAGAATAAATTATCGGCAACAGGCCAACGCAATTCGTCAAGGGTGTCTATAAAGCTTGAGTGTTTGTGTTTCGGAGTGTGAGTATCGTCAGAGGGCAGGCTGTGGAAGGTCTTACCATTTATTTCGAGCGTAAGCGTCGCAATCCCTCCATGAGTATTTTGTTGAGTCACGCACCAATTCCCGCAAAGCATCAGCGTCTTGATAAGGATGCGAAAATTCGGATGTGGCGACGCTATCTAACCAGCCGCTCAGTCCACCCATAGCAAGCGAAAAATAATCGATCGGCGATTTAGGTAAATGCCGTATGGCAAAGAAATCCACTTTATCGATATCCGCCCCTACTCTGTCGAGAATGAAGTATGTGGTGCAGTCTGCGCGCTTTTCCATGACTATGCCTGTATCGCCGTTCAATCCGTCGTTCCAAATCCAATGTGAAAGCTCGTGAGCGAGAACAGCAAACCGTTCGTTTTCATTGAGCTCCCACATGAGACTTGCGTCCACCACTATTCTTGCGGGAGTACGTTCTGTCGGCCACAGATAATACGCATTTGGGCCGTTGATAGAAGCGGTTGATTCGTTGTATTGGAGTACTGGTGGCGTTGCATATCGAGAATCACCAATTTCCCAGAGCATAATCATCACGTGGGATTTGGTTGTCTCGTAATGTGATTCAATCTGTCCCCCATGCGTAACGGCAGAAACACCAATAATCGTAACCGCAATAGCCCCTGAAAAATATTGGTAGGGTGCCCTACGGAAACTGTTACGCATTCTCGGTAACCTTCTCCGTCTTGTGTTTCAATAGGTATGCGAACAGAAAAACAATTACTCTGAGTTGCTGATGACTGGTCTCGAATACTCTACAGCATTATCAGTTTCCACCACGCGGTAAAACACCTCGCCTTCCTTAACATAGCCAAGTTCCAATCTGGCCCTTTCCTCCATGGACTCCTCAGCATTTTTAAGATCCAAAATTTCAGCTACCAATTTCTGATTTCTTTTTCTTAAGCTTTCAATGTGAGCATCTTCGGCTGCAATCAACGCTTCAGTTTCTTTCAGTGTTTTCACCGAATTCTTCCCAAACCAGAATGTGTACTGCAGTCCAGCAGCGACCAAGAGCAAAGCTCCAATGATCAGCACTCGTTTGTTTAACTTGAACACGACACCAGGATGTCACCCGGAGAAGCCAGCATAAACTGCCTGATCTCCAAGTTGAGTTTCTATTTTCAAAAGCCGATTATATTTTGCAGTACGATCGGACCTGCAAGGTGCCCCAGATTTAATTTGTCCAGCCGCTGTCGCAACGGACAGGTCAGCGATGATGCTATCCTCAGTTTCTCCAGAGCGATGAGAAATAATCACTCCGTACTTTGCCTTTTGTGCGACAGAAATCGTATGCAGTGTTTCTGTAACCGTACCAATCTGATTGAGCTTGACAAGGATTGCATTGGCAACAGACTGATCAATGCCTGATTGAAGCGTCTTCGCATCCGTAACAAATAAATCATCACCAACCAGTTGAACTCGATCACCAATCAGCCTGGTCAGCTCCGCCCAGCCCTGCCAATCCTCCTCAGCCATGCCATCTTCGATCGACACAATCGGAAAACGATTGGTCCATTCTGCCAAACGATCAGCTAACTCGGAACTGCTGAAATGTTGATCTTCTGAACCGAAATAATAACCATCATCAGAGACCAGCTCCGAACTTGCAACATCAAGTGCGATTGCGACCTCAGTCTTCGGGTCGTAGCCCGCTTTTTCCACTGCCTCCATCACAAAACTCAATGCATGTTCATTCGAATCGAGATTAGGCGCAAATCCACCCTCGTCACCGACTGCGGTACTGTACCCTTGTGAATCCAGCAGTTTCCGCAATGTGTGATAGACTTCAACTCCCACTTGCAGCGCCTCACGAAAACTTGAGGCACATTGTGGCACTACCATAAACTCCTGAACATCAATGTTGTTGTTGGCGTGAGCTCCACCATTCAGGATATTGAAATACGGTACTGGTAAAGTCACGGCCTCCTCACCACCTAGTTGTCGATACAAAGGCACTTGGAGTGAATTAGATGTAGCGCGGGCAACTGCCATTGAGACTGCGAGAATTGCGTTAGCACCAAGTCTGGATTTCTTATCGGTTCCATCAAGTTCGATCATTACATGATCAACAGCAGCCTGATCGAAAGGTGACATTCCAAATAGTCGTTGGGCAATTTCTGTATTGACGTTTTCCACTGCGGACAATACGCCTTTCCCGAGATATCGATTGGGAATCTTGTCGCGTAGTTCCAAAGCTTCTCTGATACCAGTTGATGCTCCCGAAGGTACCGCAGCAAACCCAATGGCGCCATCGCTCAAATGAACTTCGGCTTCCACAGTAGGATTACCGCGCGAATCCAGAATTTCATACCCACAGACACGTGAAATCGTTGGTGAAGTCACTAGTGCCACTTCCCACTTTGACTAAATTTCAGAAATCGTATTCTTAACAACATAATCAATCGCTTTTAAGTCTCCAAGTAGCCGTTCCAATTGTTCCAGAGGCCATGCGTTCGGGCCGTCGCTAGGCGCTGATTCCGGGTCCGGATGTGTTTCCATAAAGATGCCCGCAACTCCGCATCCTAGAGCGGCACGCGCCAAAGTCGGAACAAACTCGCGCTGTCCGCCTGATTTTCCGTTGCTACCACCAGGCAACTGCACTGAATGCGTCGCATCGAAAACGACTGGACACCTGGTTTTTCGTAGTATCTGAAGTGACCGCATGTCGACCACCAGATTGTTGTACCCGTAACTTGAACCTCGTTCACAAACTAAAATTCGATCGCCACCACCTGCATTCGCAGCTTTGTCGACGACATGAACCATTTCCTGCGGTGAAAGAAACTGTGCTTTTTTGATGTTGACCAGTTTTCCGGTTTTTGCAGCCGCTGTGATAAGGTCAGTTTGACGGCACAAAAATGCTGGGGTCTGAATCACATCGACATAGTCTGCTGCAGTCGATGCTTCTTCCGGCGAATGAACGTCCGTTAAAACTTGAACGCCAATTTCCTCACGAACTTTTGACAATATTTCAAGTCCATGATGAATACCAGGACCCCGAAATGATTCGATAGACGTACGGTTTGCCTTGTCATATGAGGACTTGTAGACAAATGGTATGTCTAGATTACGGCAGATGTTTCTGATTTCACCTGCTGTGTCAAGTGCGAAGCCTTCGGACTCGATAACACAGGGACCGGCAAACAAAAAAAACGGCCGGTCGTTCCCGACTGAAACATTGTCAATTATCAAACGATTGCAGCCCGCTTAGGCATCGGTATTGACGACTTCTTACTTTCCAGTATGGATTCAACGAAATGGGTAAACAATGGATGTCCTTTGCGCGGAGTTGAAGTGAATTCTGGATGAAACTGACATCCAACAAACCATTTGTGCGATGGCAATTCAATCACTTCAACCAGGTTATCAACTGAAACACCTGAAAACTTCATGCCGGCATCGTTAAACTGCTTTCGATAACTGTTATTGAACTCGTAGCGGTGTCGGTGCCGCTCCTTGATTTTATCTTTCCCATAAATTGAATGTGCCAGTGAGTTACCCGCCAGCTTCGCTTCCTGCGCTCCAAGCCTCAGAGTGCCGCCGAGTCCCTCATTCTCCCCTCTCGTTTCCACCTGCCCGGCAAGCGTCTGCCATTCAGTCACCAATGCAATAACCGGGTGAGGAGTATTGCGGTCAAATTCAGTGCTATTGGCGTTGTCCATTTTAAGGACATTACGAGCAAATTCGATGGCGGCAATTTGCATACCCAGGCAGATACCCAAATATGGCACATCATTCACGCGAGCATATTCGACAGCAGCAATTTTGCCGTCGGTACCCCTTTGTCCAAATCCACCTGGAACAACGATCCCATCGGCTTGATTAAGGATCCCGGTGCCATTCTCTTCAACTGTTTCTGCATCGATATATTTTATTTCAATGCGAGTACGCGTCCTCATACCAGCATGTCGGAAAGCTTCAGCCAAAGATTTATAGCAATCGGCAATCTCCATATATTTGCCAACAAAAGCTATTTCTAGTGAATCGGTTAAATTGCTGCTTCGGTCAACCACATCATTCCATTCGGATAGATCAATAGAGTCAGCCGTCAAGTTCAGTTTTTCAACAATTAGACTGTCAACACCCTGTTCGTGCAAAATCTTTGGAATTGAATAGATATTGTCCACAGTGAGCGCCGATATAACTGAATTTTCTGAAACATTAGTAAACAGTGCAATTTTTTGACGCTCCGCATCGGGAATTTCAATTTCAGTGCGACATAACAAAATATCTGGTTGGATACCAATGCTACGCAACTCCTTCACTGAATGCTGAGTCGGTTTGGTCTTTATTTCCCCTGCATAATCGAGTTTCGGCAGCAAAGTTAGGTGTACAAAAAGCGTATTCTCTGTACCTAATTCAATACGCATCTGACGAATGGTTTCAAGGAATGGGAGTGATTCAATATCACCAACCGTACCACCAATTTCTACAAAAACAACTTCGTGGTCACCGGCACCTTCAGAAATACATGTCTTGATCTCATCGACAATATGCGGAATGACCTGTACGGTTTTCCCAAGGTAGTCACCCTGTCTCTCTCGGCGAATGACGCGTTCGTACACCCTGCCCGTCGTGAAATTGTTAGCTTGGCGCATCGGAACATTAACAAACCGTTCATAGTGGCCTAGATCAAGGTCTGTTTCTGCACCATCATAAGTGACAAACACCTCACCATGCTGAAACGGGCTCATCGTACCCGGGTCAACATTGATGTAAGGGTCAAGTTTGATTAGGGTGACTGATACGTTGCGAGCTTCGAGTAAAGCGGCGAGTGAAGCAGATGCGATGCCCTTTCCAAGTGAAGACACCACTCCTCCGGTTACAAATACAAACTTAGGCACTTGTTACTTTGCGCTCAGTCAGAATTCTCAGAGACATGTATTGAGAGAAGCGAAGATGAACTTTGCTTCGGACGGAATAATAGGTTACCAGAAAACGCATCAAATTACCAGACAATTTTCAAATTTCTCACGAATTCATTGAGAAGTACATACTGGTATGTCTCAAATTCTGTCAATTGAAATTGAAATTCCAGGCTCATTTTCAGCGGCTTTGAATCGACCAGATATTAGCCAGGGTACGACTGCGGCCAGTTCATCCTGACAATAGATCAATGGCAATTGATTTCGTTCCCAAGGTGGAATTAAGTGCTGTTGAAACAACTTCTTAAGTGAACTTGAATGCGCTCGGTCAGGAAGCATGATGCGCTCTGCTCCTGTTCGAAATCGAACAGTCACACCACCCGCCAACTTATCTGCACTCAAGCCTGATTTCTTGACCAGTTTGGGTACCAACTTTAGACCTACCTGTTCCAGGATCAATGGTTTAGTCAAATCCCACTCAACTGGATCCGGCCGACAGGTGTTTTTTACCGTACGTGCGAGATAAAGCACGTTCTGATAACGATAGATACACTTGTTCGACCATGTAAGTTCAGCAAAGTCTTTATCGAGAATCAACGCTGTATTGATAAACTCATCCAGTGCATTTCGTCCTGGTTCGCTTTCCAAGTTCTGTCGCATCCAGTACCGGAGTAGATTTACCTGTCGAGCCCGGTCTAGATTTTGCAATTGGCGCACATTTAACTGACTTCCAATACTTAAAAATCCCGTCCCTTCCGTACGACAGGTTTCAGTATCCAGATGTGCTAGTGCATCAAGTAAGTGACGGGATTGCGTGAATTGCTCAGTCGCCTTGTGAATTTGCCTGACCGCTGCAGGCCATCTTTCGCTGAGTGCTGAAAGCACAACATGACGCAGGTAATTACGATCGTATTCGACATCCAGATTGCTCGGATCATCGATAAAAGCCAAATTGTGAGTGCTGGCGTATTGGACAATCCTCTGTCTGGGTTGAGCCAGCAACGGTCTTAGTAGCCATCCTGAGGCAAAGCGAGTATGAGGTTGAATTGCAGCCAGTCCTCGTACTCCAGCTCCCCGCATCAGATTGAGCAAGAATGTCTCCGCCTGGTCATTCTGATGATGAGCAGTTAACAATAGTTCGTTTTTCCCCACTTGCTGCTTAAACCACGCATATCTGCCAGCGCGCGCATCAGATTCACTCGTCCGTTTACGTGGATTTCCAAGTTCAAGTTGGGTTGAACGAAAATTAATACCTAATTTCTTGCAGTAATTTGCACAGTGTGCAGACCATTCATCCGCGTGAGGGTCTATGCCATGATTGACATGCAAAGCGACCAGTTGAAAATTGACGGTATCTCTCAATCGACTCAGAAGGTGCAGAAGTACCGTCGAATCGACACCTCCGCTATATGCAACATATACAGTCGAATTGCTATCGATTTCTGATGCGTTTCTTAGTTCAAGAAATACTTGCTGTGGATCGAGATTCAACGCGATATTGTCAATTGACTGGCAAGAATTCTCCGTAGGATCTGAGTCTTGTATCACGCAAAGCCAACAGTTCATCAATGGATCGGTAGGACAAGTTCTCAAGGCTGGTTTCCAACTGGCTCTTGATTCTGTTTGCCATTTCTGGAACATCCTGGTGAGCGCCGCCGAGCGGTTCTTTAACAATCACATCTATCAAGCCATGCTTAGCAAGGGCTTGGGATGTGAGGCCCAATACTTCGGCTGCATCCGCAGCTTTACTGGCATCTTTCCAGAGAATCGAAGCACAACCTTCTGGAGAAATCACTGAATAAACGGCATATTCCAGCATGACAACCTCGTCAGCAATACCAATCGCTAGTGCCCCACCAGAACCTCCCTCTCCAATGACAGTGGCAATAACCGGACATTTTGTCCGTATCATGGATAACATGCTTGATGCAATCGCCTGGCTCTGTCCTCGAGATTCAGCATCAAACCCCGGATGAGCGCCTGGGGTGTCAATAAAGGTAAAGATTGGTAGTGAAAATTGCTCAGCTAGCCTGACAATCCTTTGTGCTTTCCGGTATCCTTCCGGTCTCGGCATACCGAAATTTCTTTTGAGTTTTGAATTGGTGTCGCGTCCTTTCTGGTGCCCAATTACTGCAACTCCCTGTCCATTCAAACGGGCTAGGCCAGCTACTATTGCATGATCATCTGCAAATGCCCGATCACCATGCAACTCGTGAAAATCTGTAAATATTCGCTCGATGTAGTCAAGAGTGTACGGCCTCATCGGATGTCGGGCAAGCTGAGTGATTTGCCAAGGCGTCAAAGATGAAAAGATCGAATGTTCCAGACTGTCTCTACGTTTTTCAAGCCTTTCGATCTGTTCGGTGAAATCTACATCGTTTTCACTGTCAAATCGACGAAGCTCTTCGATCTTTTCTTTGATCTCTTCAACTGGTCGTTCAAATTCAAGAAATTTTGACATGTTAGTCAGGGCCGCTCAAATCTATCACTCAAATTCCAAGCCCTTCAAGAAGGAAGGTGAACATTTGAGTAGTCCACCCGAACTGCTTCATCGCCTAGTACTTCGCGCAGGTTGAAAACTAGATCATCAGTGATTGTGACACGCCAGCTTTCGTTCAGCAAAAAATCTATTTTCGTACCATTCTCAGCAGTGTACTCCGCAGACACTTTTTGATGATGTTCGCCTGATTGCGCCGTCATCAATCTTTTCGCTTCTATGATCGATTCCGCTTTCACCTTGTCGTATTTGAGTTTCAGTTCCATCTTCGTTGATCTATTACGGCGTATACCTTCGATGGAGAAAACCTGAGCGCCTTCCAGTCTCGCTTGTGATTCACTTCTAGAACTATCGAGAGATCCTCTAACGATAACAATCTGATTATCCTGAATGATTTCACGATACTTTGGAAAGACATCTGAATAGAGTGCGACGGACAATTGTCCCGAAGCGTCTTCAATTTCAAAGAATGCCGATATCTCGCCGCGTCGTTCAACCAGGGTGCGATTGCAAATGCTACCGGCAGCAATTATCTGACCCTGTCTTGTCTTATCAATTTCAGCAATACGCTTTATTTTGCTCAGAGTCTTTAGTTCATCGACATAAAGTTCCATTGGATGACCACTCAGGTACATGCCAAGAATTTCATACTCTTTGGCAAGGAGTTGAGCATTAGACCACACTTTGTTGCTGCTGTGCGAAACCTCTGTATCCGTTGCAGTACTGTCGTCAAACATACTTCGCTGTCCAAGTCTTGCATCTTCATTTTGACGCTGGACGACTCCATGGACATACTCAATCTGGTTTAGCAGATCGCCTCTATTTGAGTTAATCCGATCAAAAGCTCCGGCAAAAATAAGCGCCTCACATGCAATTTTGGTTACGACATTCAGATCATTTCTCACGCAAAAATCTGTCAGATCTTTAAACTCTCCACCCAAACTGCGAGTTTCTACAATCGAATCTACTACTGATTTTCCAATTCGCTTGACTGCCCCAAGCCCAAACAAAATGTGATCGTCGTCAAGTGCGATGAAGTCATGGACACTACGATTAATATCAGGCAGCAATACTTTGATGCCCTCGGCCTTTGCATCCGCACAGAGTTTAGCAATCGTTTTGATGTCCATATCTACGCTCATGAACGCAGCCAGAAAATATGCCCGAAAATGAGTTTTCAGGTAAGCTGTTCGATATGCCAACATGGCATAAGCGACTGAGTGAGATTTGTTGAATCCGTAGCCACCAAAACTTTCGATCAAATCGTAGACGCTTCCAGCGAGTTTCTCTTCATAACCATTTTCCACTGCACCACTGACGAAACGTTTGCGCTGCTCCTGCATTTCGTGTTTCAACTTCTTTCCCATTGCTTTGCGGAGCGTATCGGCTTCAGCCAGCGTATAGCCAGACATGATCTGAGCGATTTGCATAACCTGTTCCTGATATAGAATCACTCCGTGAGACTCGTCTAACACCTCTTTCAAATCCTGATGCGGCACTTCGTACTCGTGCCTGCTCTGATTCTCGATATACATCTTGTCCATTTTGTTCTGCAATGGACCAGGTCGAAACAGTGCTAATAGCGCTACCAGATCGCTGAAACGACTAGGCCGAATTGAAAGAATCAGCCGCTGCATACCACCAGATTCAAGCTGAAATATTCCAGCAGTTCGCCCGCTGCTAATGTATTTGTAAGTAGCTTCATCGTCGTTTGGAATATCGTCTTCTGTCAACGGTGACATAGCTGCGATCCGAGTGCGGTTGATATAACGCAAAGTCAACGCAATGATTGTTAGAGTCCTGAGCCCAAGAAAATCAAACTTGACAAGGCCAATATCCTCCAAATCATCTTTATCAAAGTGTGTAGTGTCGCGGTTACTTTCAGTATCCGCCATCAATGGTGCAAAATCGGTGATTCGAGTCGGTGCAATCACTAGTCCAGCCGGGTGTTTACTGACATTCAGAACTTTTCCTTCAAGGACCATCGCACTGTCGACTAACTCCTTAATGCGATTCTCGTTCTCGTATCGTTTACGTAAATCTGAACTTTTCTTTAGTGCCTGCTCAAGTGTGATGTTCAACTCCTCGGGAATGAGCTTAGCCACCTGATCGTAAAACAGATAGTCAGGTCTTATCGCTCGGCCAACATTCTTGACAGCTGCACGAGCAGCCATCGTCTGGTATGTGACGATCTGAGCGACTCGGTCTTGGCCATATTGCTCAGTTACGTGTTCAATAACTTTTTCCCGATCCCAAACACAAAAATCAATGTCAAAGTCAGGTGGAGAAATTCGATCTGGCGTCAAAAATCGTTCGAAAATCAAATCATGCTCGATTGGATCTACAGCAGTAATATCAAGACAATAGGCAACCAAAGAACCCGCACCTGAACCTCGGCCTGGACCAACTGAGACACCCTTTGACTTAGCCCATCGAATGATGTCTGAGACAATCAAAAAATACCCTGCAAAATTGGTTGCAATGATGATCGAAATTTCGTGTTCGAGTCTTTCGGTATATCGTTTGTCGCGTTTCCCCTGCAACCGTCTTTCGAGTCCTTCATAACTGGACTTTCGTAAATATTCATTGATATCCACATCTCCTGTTTGCGGCTGATATGGCGGCATGTGTGTGGTTCGGTTTAGATCCAACTGGAGATTACATCTTTTGGCAATTTCAAACGTGTTTTCAACGGCGCTGGGAATTTCCTGATACTTATCGACAATTTCTTCGGCCGAACAGAAATACTGTTCAGCGGTGTGAGAACTACTGAAGGGTTTGTTGACTCCGCCTGTCTGTTGTGCGTGAATCGTGACCTTGAGCTCGTGAAACTCATACTCTTCACGATTTAAAAATCGTGGCTGATGTGTAGCAACCAGAGGCGTTTGAGTCTGGTCAGCAAAATCAAGTACGGCATCGTTATAAATGGCCTCGAACTCTTCGTCTATTTTCGAAATTTCAAGATAAAAGCGCTGTGGAAAAATCGTCTGATATTTCTGCAGGACATGACGAGCCTCATCAAATTGATGTTTCAACAAATGGTGCCCTACTTCACCGTGCTGTCCCGCAGATAGCGCAATGAGTCCCTGACATTCAGGTTCCGTCAGCCACGCCGGATGTACAACGATTTGACCATCAAATCTAATTCGCTGATGCGCTTTGGATAGTAGCCGGCTCATTGCCTGAAATCCTTCCAGTGATTGGCATATCAGAACTAACATGAATGTAGAACTCGGCACCTGGAGACTTTCAATTGCTATCTCAACTCCGAGAATCGGCTTTATCCCATATTTACGACAAGCCTTGTAAGCCTTAATGGCACTGAACGCGTTTTGCCGTTCTGTAATGCCAACCGCGGGCATCTTCAACTGAGCCGCACGTGAGGCAAGACTGTCGATGCTAATAATGCTATCGGACAGCGAATACTCTGTGTGTACGCGAAGGTGAACGAAACTCATTAAATCTGCCTAAAATTTGATTTGAGTCTGCTCAAGTTGACTAACTGGTGCAAAAGTTTTTCTGTGAATGGGTGTTGCACCCAAATCAGAAAGAGATTGCAGATGCAATTTTGTGCCATAACCGACATGTCTTTCAAAGCCGTAGCCAGGATATTCGACTGCATACACCTGCATCATTGAATCACGGGTTACCTTGGCAATTATCGATGCTGCTGACACTACCGGTTCATACAGGTCGCCTTGGATAATCGCCTCACCGGGATATTCCATTTCCGGTAGATGGTTACCGTCAACCAGAACACGGTCCGGCCGAATTGTCAAACCATTGACTGCGCGCCGCATTGAAAGCAGTGTCGCTTTTAACACATTCAATCGATCAATTTCCTCAGCCGTTGCAATGCCTACTGCCCAACAGGCACAGCTTCGTTTTATTTTTATCTCAAGATCAAAACGGGCTTGCTGGCTTAACTTTTTTGAATCGGTTAGACCGGAAATTTCTGGCCTTGAAGAGTACAACACCGCTGCCGAAACAACTGGACCTGCCAGGGCACCTCTTCCTGCTTCATCGACTCCAGCGATCAATAAACTGTTCATTGTCCAGCCAGTCGGAATATTTCCTGTGCAGCTAATTGATTTGCATTACACCTTAGCTGTTGAGCAACAGACTTGAACCTTTCAAGTATACGATTGCGATAGTCTGTATCACTTATTAGCTTTAATGTCTCGCGGCTGATATTTTCTACCGTGCATTCATTCTGCATGAACTCTGGAATTGCCGGACCACCGTCAAAGTGATTCAGCATGGAATAGTGTCGGGTTTTGGTCAGCACTCTGACCATCCAGTATGTCATCAGTGATACGCGGTAAGTCACCACGACAGGCTTTCCACATAGCGCTGACTCTAGTGCGGCTGTACCTGAAGCGGCGACCACTATGTCAGAAGCCTCAATCACTCCAAGAGAATCGTTTAAAACGACTCGCACCGGTAAATCGATATTCATGTCGCTTCGAATTTTTTCGAACATCGTGTGAGTTGATTCACTGGTAAACGGTGCAATAAATTTCAGATTCGGTTCGGTTTTTAAGAGTTGAGATGCTGTCTTAAGAAAAATAGCTGCCAGTCGGTTGACTTCGTTCGTTCGACTGCCAGGTAATAGTGCCACAACCCGATCATTTTCATTTAGTCCATACTTCTTTCGGCAGTTTGTGGTGCTTCGAGCCGCAATCTGGTCAGCTAGCGGATGCCCTATATATTTGTAAGGAATACCTGCACGATCAATTAGTTCGCCTTCAAATGGGTAGATTGTCAGTAGCTGTGTAACTGCCCGCTTCAGTTTATGGATGCGATAACCTCGCCAAGCCCAAACGGTCGGTGCTACATACTGAAGAGTCGGGATACCCGCTTTTCTCAATCGCTCTTCTATTGCGAGGTTGAAATCTGGCGCGTCGATACCTACAAATACATCTGGTGGGTTCTCAAGCAGTGAGTTGACATAGTCTCTTCGAATCCTGAGAATCTTGTGCAATCGACTGAAAAGTCCCTCAACCCCTAAACTTGCGATATCGTCCAGTTTGTAAACCGCTCTTGCACCCTGTTTAATCATTGACGGACCGCAGATTCCCGACACCTCTACATCAGGAAGCTGCGCCTTCATCGTGCAAATCAGATTTGCTGCGATGTTATCGCCAGAAGCTTCTGCGACGACCATAGCAATACGCATTGAAGTCTCACCTGGTGTTTAAGGCCAATGAACGAGCATGAAATTTATCCAAACTGTGCAGACAGAATTTCTTGGAAATACTGTCTGAACTGAATGACCTAGCGAATGACTCCGCGTTCACTCGTTTCCAAAAAGTTAGCGAACATCTGAACACATTGATTTTTTCTTGCTTCCTCGTTCAGAGACGCAATCATTTCTTCTGCTTTTGTACCCTGGAGGTACATTCTAAGTACCTCCTTGAGTGCAGATATTGTTGTGTCTTCAAAGCCACGTCGTTTTAATCCCGTGACATTGACATATTTTACGCGTGCCGGATTTCCTTCGCAAAGCACATAAGGTGGGGCATCCCTACGCAAGACCGTATTGATTCCGCTGATTGAGTGAGCACCAACCCTGCACTTTTGATGAACCAGAGTGAACCCACCAAAAAAGGCGTAGTCTCCCACCGTTACGAAGCCGGCAATGTTTGTTCCGTTTGCAAATACACAGTTATCACCCACCTGGCAGTCGTGCGCGATATGTGAGTATGACATGATCATGTTGTTGCTGCCAATTCGAGTTATACCACCTGGTTCAGTACCGCGGCTGATAGTAACCAATTCGCGGATGCTGTTTAGATCACCGATTTCCAGCCGAGTTAATTCATCATTGTAGGTATAGGACTGGGGGTCTCCACCGAGCACAGCAAATGGGTGGATACGATTACTGTGGCCCAGCTTTGTATGACTATGGATTACCGAATGGTGTCCGAGCCAGCAATTGTCACCAATTTCTACATCCGCTTCAACGATGGCGTAGCTTTCGATTCTTACGTTTTTTCCGATTTTTGCCTTTGGCGAAACAACAGCCGTCGAATCGATCATTTACAGTTCCTGAAATGTGAACAGCAATTCTGCCGAACAAACCAACTGATCTTCAACTGTCGCACTCGCTGCAGTTTTCCAAAGACGCTTCACCTTACGAAGCGTTCGGGTTTCAATCTCAATCAAGCTGCCAGGCAAGACTGGACGTTTAAATCGAACTTTGTCAACGCCTGCGAACAAATAAAGCCTGCTATCATCTGCCTTTGCGCCAAGTCCCAAACTGGCCATAATGGCTGATGCCTGCACCATGGATTCCAGAATCAGAACACCGGGAAATATCGGATGATTCGGAAAATGACCCTGAAATACAGGTTCATTCACAGTAACTGCTTTCGTTGCAAGCAACCAATCATCAGAATAATCGATGACTCTATCGACCATCAGCATTGGATAGCGATGAGGCAGCATTTCTCTGATTTCGTTTATAGAAAGTGAGGGCATAACTATCTCTCAGCTTAGCATTCAAACATTTTGCTCAGTGTTCAGCCCGCCAATCTATACAGTTGAGCCAAAGCACGGTTCCACTTTTTCGCTGCTCGCGCTGGCACAGCAGATGAATACGTTCCAGCCTCTGTTATGGATTTGGTAACTACACTGGTCCCTAAAATTGTCACGTCGTCGACAATGTCAATGTTATCACGGATGGCGACATGCCCTCCAATGACACATCTGCAACCTATGGTTGTACTGCCGCCAATACTGACGTTGGCGACAATTAATGTATTTTCTCCGATTTCAACGTTATGTCCTAGATGGCAGTTATTGTCCATCCGTACACCATTGTGTATTCGAGTTTCTCCGAGAGATGCCCGATCGATCGACGTACAGGCACCAATGTCTACGTCGTCACCAATCACTAAGTCGCCAATGTTGCGAATTGGCACCCAACGAGAACCATCCCATTCAAAACTGAAACCTGAAGCACCGAGAACAACGCCAGCGGAGAAACGACAATTTCGTCCGATTCTTGTTCGACGGTAAATTGTGGAGTTTGCACCAATTCGGCTTTCACCGCCTATAGAAGCCTGGTCTTGAATAACCGTACCAGCATCTATGCACGCTTTCTCACCTATTTCAACACAATTGCCAACTACGGAATTGGGTCCAATATATGCCGAACTGTCAATCGTGCAATCAATCCCAATTACCGCAGTTTCATGAATACCCGATTGAAGGCTGTCCGGTGGATGTAGTAAATCCACCACTCGCGCAAATGCAAGACGCGGCTGCTCTGCAATGATGCAATCTCCGTCGTAGTCTTGCTGCAACTGTTCGCCGAGAATGACGATGCCCGCCTGAGTGTGGTTTAAGTGCCGTGCTTGTGCTGGTGAAGAACAATAACTGATTGATTCGGGTGTAGCATCTCCAAGCTTGGCAACTCGCGAAACAGTTGCATCGAGATTACCGCGACCATCGCCTCCAACGAATGACGCCAGATCGGCGAGTGTCCACTTTCGGGCTGCTTCACTCGCACTCGTCACTGTTGTGAAAGCTCTTCCAGTCGCTCCAAAATGTCGCCAGTGATATCGATTCGAGGACTTGCCCAAACCACTGGACTCTGTACGATCAGATCAAAGTTTTCTTCCTTTGCCATTGTAAGAATCACCTCGCTGATCAGTGCCTGCAACCCTTCGAGACGTCTGTTTCGGTCGAAGTTGTAATCTTCATTCAGGTCAGCAGATGCTCGCTCCAACTCTCTGTCAATCGCCCGTGCCTCAGATCGCAGCTGGCTGATCTCAGCTTCCGTCAAATTATTTGCTTCGGGATTTGTGAGTTGCTCTTCAAGCTTCCTCAACTCAGCTTGCATATTGAGGAGTTCAGCTTCCCGCGGTGAGTACTTTTGATTTAACTCTTCGAGCGCAATTCTGGCCTGCGGTGCATTGGATACAACCTCATTAGCGTTGACATAGCCAATTTTAAGAGGCCGATTGTTACTATCCTGGGCAAAAACAGAGTGATGAAAGAAGATCGCGCTCGTGATCAGTACTAGACTGATCCAAATATATTTTTTTGCTTTGCTTATCACGTTCGTTTAATCAAAAAAGGTGCCTAAAGTAATTTGAAATCTATCGGTCGTATCGCCGGTCTGCTGTTTGATTGGAATGGCATAGTGAACGCCAAAGGGTCCAATTGGTGAGAGCCATTCAAAGCTGACTCCAATTGAACTTCGCATATTCCCGAAGCTGAATTTTTTTCTGGTACCTAGTGCTGTACTCGCCTCGTTATAAACAGAGTCGTCAGTATGTAAAAAGGTGCCACCGTGGTCAATGAAAAGTGCAATTCTCTTGTCATCAATTTCGTCAGACCCAAAGAATGGAAAGAACAGTTCAGCACGGTTAATCATTCTAACGTTACCGCCAAGTGAGCGAGCGGAATCACAAGCAAAATACCACCAATCCTCGTCAGCATCAGTAGGGCCAGAAAACTGCTTGGCGAGCAATCTTCCAGATTCAGGATGTCGAAGCTCTCCTAATGTGGTTGTATCAGGTGTTAAACCGGGTGTCGTCGGTTGATTTACATTTCGACACAACTGTTTTGCGCCGATTTGGCCGCTGGTAAATCCGCGCAATTCCTCAGACCCCGACATATAGTAGTTCCGGTAGAATGGCACTTCGTTACTTGCAACATCCACCTGTGAACTGAGACGCAGCACTGCCTTTTTTCCAATTGGAAAGTAGTGCGAGTAACTCGTCGTTAGCGCCAAATACTGATTATCTCCACCTGATGCCCGCAATCCAGTGTAAAAGTCGCTTCCCTCAGTGGCAAAGAAGGCGCGATTTCGGGTATCTCTACGATAACTGATTCCCGCGCTTCCGCCCGTAGTCTCTAACCCAGTTCCAATGGATTCGGCAACTCTATAGTCCGTTCTAACTCTTTCACTTTCTACTAGAGTTAAATTTTCCTGAGAAATGTCGAATCCCATACCGACAATACCATCCTCAGAAACTGGGAATGCAAAATTCATACCCGTGGTCAAATAATCAATCTTGTAGATAATCACAGTGTCTGACTCCAATGTATCTCGTACACGGTAATCAAATGTAAATCCCCTGGATACTCCATCCAATGTGTAGTAGGGGTTGGTGTATTCGACATTCATCGCTTGCTCAATGTCTCCATACTCGGCTCCAAGCGCAAGTCGCCTACCGGTTCCGAACAGGTTAGTCTGCGATACACTGAAATTAAAGCTTGCTTTTTCTGTTTCACTGTAACCAACTCCGAACAGCAGAGAACCTGTCAAGCGTTCTTCAACATTCACAACCACGTCTACCTGGTTATCAGTGCCGGGGACTGCGACGAGATTCATGTCAACTCTGTTAAAAATACCAAGGCGATTCAATCGATTGCGAGACTGCTGAATTTCTCGCGCTGTATACAAACCGCCTTCCAGCACTCGCATCTCCCTTCGCAACACTTCATCAGTGGTACTTAAGTTCCCTCGAAAAGTAATGGTACGGACATAAGTGAGCTTACCAGGTTTGACTACATAGTTCACATCAATTTTTCGCTCTTCATCGTGAATCGTCGGCAGTGCGTCAACTTGTGCGCGCCCATAACCCAAATTGGCAAATGAATCCGAAATTGCGTTACGAGTATTGCTCACTTCCTCAAATGAGTAAACTTCTTCTTCAGGTTCCTGAACCAGTTCGTCCAGTTCTTCCTGTGGCATGACTTCATCAGAACTAGCTATTGACAACTCACCAAACTTGTACTGAACACCTTCAGTCATCGTTATGACAATTAGAATCCTGTCATGATCTTCCGTGATGAAGGTGCGAGCGGAATTCAATGAAAATTCAATGAACCCTTGATTCAAATAAAGCGAAGATATGCTCTCAAGGTCTGCGCGCAATTGTTCCCGGTTATAGCGATTATTACGATTCAAGATACCAAGTGTCTTCTTATTGGTCAGGGTTATCGCATCCAATATTTCTTCGTCAGAAATCTGATTGTTACCAACCAATTGAATTTCGGAAATCAGGGCAACCTTGCCTTCACTGATGACAAAGTTCAATTCCACCCTATTGCGGTCAAGTGGCGCAACTGACGGTATGATTTGTGCCGAAAAATGGCCGACTTCAAAGTACGCACCCCTGAGTTCATCCGTAAAACTTTCCACCAACTCCGGATTGTAAACATCACCAGCTGCCAAGCCCCCAACTTTAAGGGCATTTTCAATGACTTCATCTTTGAGCTTTTTGTTTCCATCAAAGGCAACGACTGCAATTGTCGGTCTTTCTACTACCGACACAATCAGAGTATCTCCATCCCGCAAAAGTTGAACATCGTCGAAGTAGCCCGTTTCAAACAGTGCCTGAATCGAGTTGGAAGAAACCAGATCATTCATCTCGTCTCCAACGCGTACAGGCAGCACGACAAAAACCGCACCTGGTGTTACTCTCTGTAATCCTTCGACTTGAATGTCTTCGATGATGAAGGTGTCAATGGCCTGAACTGGAAGTGCCAGTACAAACAGTATCAGCAGTGCGTATTTACGAATGTAGGTCATCTAGGTGCAGCACAAGTTATTGATCGTTAGAAAATTCTGGCGAGGTCATTATAAAATGCAAATCCCATCAAACAGATCAACAGGAATAAGCCAATCTGGTTGGCAACGATCAACATTCGTTCAGTCGGTGGTGACCCCGATATTGCTTCATAAGCGTGGAACATTAAGTGCCCACCATCTAGAACTGGAATTGGCAACAGGTTCAGAATTCCCAAACTTACGCTCAACAGCGCCAGGAAAGTCAAATAATTGTTTATACCTGCTTCGGCGGCTTTACCCGCATGTTCTGCGATAGCTATAGGTCCGCCAATTGAATCTGCAGACTGCTGCAAGGTGACCATGCTGGCCAGCATTTTCAACGTCAGTGCCGTAGTGGACCACATGGTCTCAAAACCACGAGCGAGCGATTCAATAAAGCCATAGCGCAAATTAACAGTCGCATTTGATTCCCGTAACTGCTGCTCGGCATTTACTGCGATGCCGATCTGCTTCACTCTGGTTCCGTTTCGTTCAACGATACGCGGTTCCAAAAACACCTCCTGATCGATTCCATCTCTGGAAAATCGAACGTTTAGCACGCGCTCGTTTGTCTGGCTGATTAGCCCCACCAGATCATTCCAACTGTTCACTGGCGAATTATTGATACTGATTATTTCATCTCCCGACTGAAGTCCGGCGGCTTCAGCTGGATAGCCCGGAACAGTGCGTTCGACAATTGGGCGAATCTGAGGCGTTGCCGGATACATTCCAATCACAGTGTCAATACTGCTGGATTGAAGATCGACGTCGTCGAGATCACCAAAATTTACACTTACAGTCCGAACCCCACTATCGTTCTCAACACCGTAAACAACGGTCTCCTCGCTGACAATCTTATCCAGCAAATAAAAGTGATGCTCATCCCAGCTTCGATTGGACTTACCGTCAATTGTCTGAATTTCGTCACCGACCATTAGCCCTGATTTTGCCGCCAAGCCATTCTCCATTAGCGTGCCGATCACGGGGCGAAGCCCTTCCGTACCAATCATGAATGTCAGGCCGTACAGGATGCCAGCAAGCAGAAAATTCGCCAACGGGCCCGCAGCTACGATAGCAGAGCGTTTATATAGCGGCTGACGATTAAATGCCTCTGGCAAATACTCTTCAGGTACTTCCTGCTGGGACTCGTCAAGCATTCGAACGTAGCCGCCTAGCGGAATTGCTGACACTACAAACTCGGTGTGAGAGTTCTTCGGTTGATACCGCCAGATAACCGGACCAAAACCCACAGAAAATCTAAGTACGATCACACCCATCCGTCGTGCAACCCAATAGTGTCCGTACTCATGGAATGTAATCAACACACCAATTGCGACCACGAAAAACAATACGCTATTGAAAATTTCAGGCATCAGTTAGCTCTTCGATACTCACTATTTATGGTTACTTTCCTGCAAGCCGGACCCGTAAAATTATTTGACCAAGAAGAAATTTTCGTCATTGTGATGTGATATTGTCAATCGTTCGTTGCTACTTTTGCGAACGCGAGATAATTTTATACACCCCAGCAGCTGTTTCCTAACGTTTTGGAGCCATGGCAAATAGTAATGCCCGGTGCCAGCTGCAATAACTAGCGGGTGCTCAACTGAAAAACCTTTTTCCTTGCGATATTTCTAGCTACCCCATCAATATCAATTACTTGCGATATTGATTCGCAATTCTCGTTACCCATTTCATCGACACAGTGCGCAACAACAGTGTGTATGTCGGTAAAGCGAATTCTTGATTCAAGGAAAGCTTCCACTGCAATTTCGTTTGCCGCATTCATCACCGTTGGCGCAGTGCCTTCGCATCGTGCCACTTCAGCCGCGAGTTTTAGACATGGAAACCGAACGTAGTCTGGGGGTTCAAAACTCATTGCAGACATTTCAAATATATCCAGCTGCTGAGACCCACTTTCTCCGCGCCGTGGCCAAAAAAGTCCAAATGTCAGTGGAACCCGCATATCGGGTGTTCCCATCTGAGCCAAAACTGAACCATCGATATACTCAACCATTGAATGCACAATTCCCTGCGGATGCATAACTACCTGAATCTGGTCAACAGGAGTTTCAAAGAGCCAGCGCGCTTCGATGATTTCCAATCCCTTGTTCATCATGGTTGCAGAGTCAACTGAAATTTTGGGACCCATATTCCATACTGGGTGAGCAACTGCCTGTTCAGGTGTAACCGCTTGCAAACTGTTCAAATCAATGGTCCTGAAAGGTCCTCCTGATCCAGTCAGCAAAATGCGACGAAGGCCGTCAATCGGGAAAAAACACTCGTAGCGAGCACCTGATCTAGAAGAACAGCACTGAAAGATTGCGTTGTGTTCGCTGTCAACCGGCACAATGGTGGTTCCGTGTTTTCGAACCTCATCGCGCAACATAGGGCCTAGCATTACGACCGGTTCCTTGTTGGTAATCAATACCGTGTTGCCATTTTCAATCGCTTTAAGGGTTGGATTCAGACCGGCAGCACCAACAATCGAAGTCACCACAACATCCGCGCTGTATACCCGACTGTCTTCAACTTCGTCATTGTCTACCAAAATGTTCATAGATTTCGCTTTTCCATTCAGCTTGCTCCGAAGTTGATTCGATTCCTGCTGACTTCCGACAACTACATACGAAGGATTGAACTCAATACACAAATTCGCCAACACATCGCTACCACGACTTGCTGTCAGCGCCAGTACGTCAAACTCATCGGGGTAGCGGCGCACTACATCAAGAGTCTGCTGACCGATACTCCCTGTTGCTCCAAGAACTGTCAGTGTTCTAGTCATACCAATTCGTTTTGTCAGGTCAAGATGGTCGTTACACACAGTGTGTAAACAGGCGCCACTGCAAGCGCACTGTCAATCCTATCCAGAATTCCACCATGTCCTGGGAGAATGGATCCACTGTCTTTGACTCCACAGATGCGTTTCTGTAAGCTCAAGTATAAATCTCCGACCACCGAAAACAGTGCACACACTAAAAATATCAATGCAAATACAAATATTTGGGAATAATCTTCACTCCAAATTAGCGCACCGCACATCAGTGCGACAGCCCACACTGCAAGTAACCCTCCAATCAGTCCCTCTCTGGTTTTTCCAGGACTAATGTGTGTCGCTAATTTAGTTTTGCCAAATCGTCTGCCCGCAAAAAATGCTGCAGAGTCCGCAACCCCAACCAAAACAATCATTCCCATCAGCCAGTATTTGCCGTTTGGTATCGCCAATAGTTGAGCCATGGAAAATACAGCCAGTGTAATGACGGCAAAGGCGGAAAATTCTGTCAACCAATTGGGCGGTCGCGTATTGGCTGCATTAATTACCACTACTGTAAAAACGAGCCAGAGCGCTGTACCTACCAAATAAAACAGAATGGCAAAGTCCCGGAAATAATATAGCGCCAAGGAAAGTGCAATCACCACACACGGATAGATTGCGATACCCTGTTTACCCATTGACTGATACATTTTTGCCCATTCAATGGAAGCAGCGGCACCTATTGCTATCAGGACAATGAAAAACCAGAATGGTGGCAGAAAGTAAACACCCGAAAACAGCGCAAGAACAACAATAAATCCAGTGATGATTCTCTGCTTGAGCATTGACGCACTTACTGAATAAACGTCGTGTCTAACAACAGACACTACTTCAAATTTACAACGCATGTCTCTGAAACATGCGTACGACTGTCGGAGTTGTCGACCGATATGATCAAAGTATATGCAGGCTCCCTGTAATTCATTTACATTGCCCACTTGACGTCAGAAATTAAGGTTGTTGCAAAAGCCTTGACTTAAGCACTCCTAAAGAATATTCAGTGGTGCGTTACGCATGAACATCTTCAACTTCCATTTCAATTGCACCGTGTTCCGCCCCACCAAAACGCCTTTCTCTCGACGCAAAGGATTCAAGTGCCAGTTCAAACTCTTTGGTGTCGAAATCCGGCCAGTAAGTATCCGTGAAATACAACTCAGTGTACGCTAACTGCCACAAGAGAAAGTTGCTCATGCGCTTTTCACCACCCGTCCGAATGAAAAGGTCTGGGTTTGGTATTTGCGCAGTACTGAGATTTTCAGCAATCAATTCAGCAGACAGATTATCTGGACAAATCTCCCCTTGCTGAACGGCCATTAACACTCTTCTGAAAGCCTGAACGAGGTCCCATTGTCCGCCATAATTGAGTGCAATTGTCAAATTAAGCGTTGAATTTTCCCGGGTCAGTTCACAAGCCTGATGAATCTTTTTCTGTATGCCGGCTGCCAATGATGCAAGGTCTCCGATGAATCGCAGTCGTACACCATTGGAGTGAAGTGTTTTCACTTCTCGATCCAATGCGCCATCCAGCAAACGCATCAACCACGCAACTTCCTTCTTTGGACGACGCCAATTCTCGCTGCTAAATGCAAATAAAGTTAGGTAGGGGACTTCGTAGCGAACACAATTTTCGACCATTGTTCGTACGTTCTCAACACCGCGTCGATGACCTTCCAAGCGACTGAAACCACGCTTTTTTGCCCAGCGCCCATTACCATCCATGACAACCGCAATGTGAACCGGGCGGACTGAGCTTGACGATGATGAATCAGCAGCAGTCATTGTGCTCTGAATTGAATATTGATAGTCTGATGTTGCATCAGACCGTCATGATCTCTTTTTCTTTCTCTGCGACAATTTCGTCAACCGAAGCGACAAAACGATCGGTCAGGGTTTGAACTTGGGTCTGACCTAAGCGCTCGTCATCTTCGGTAATCTCCTTTTCCTTCAGCCATTCCTTAAGGTCACTGTTACAGGACCTTCGAATGTTCCGGATCGCAACTTTGCAGCTTTCACCTTCAGATTTTGCGATTTTTGTGATTTCAACCCGACGTTCTTCTGTCAGCGAGGGAATCGGTACACGAATCGTTTCACTGGCACTCATCGGATTTAAGCCCAAGTCTGATTCCATAATGGCTTTTTCAATGACAGGAATCATAGACTTGTCCCAGGGACTGATACTGATGGTACGCGGGTCACTCACAGTTACGGTAGACACCTGGTTGAGCGGAGACGACGTTCCATAGTAATCGACTCGAATCTGATCGAGCAAAGCCGTACTGGCCCGCCCTGTTCGTAATTTCGAAAGTTCCAATCGTAAATTCGCGATTGATTTTTTCATCCTGTCTTCGGCGTCAGAAACAAGTTCTTCAAGCATTGCTCATTCCCCAATTTTAGAAGTGTACCAATGTACCCACGCCACCACCAAATCCGGCCTTGCTAATATTTCCGGGTATGGAGCCATTAAATACGCGTATTGGCATCTGATGTTCTCTACATAGCGCGATCGACGCTGCATCCATTACCGTTAGATTATCCGCGAGAACCTGGTCAAAGCTTAAAGAATCATACATCCTTGCTTCATTGTTTTTAGCAGGGTCGCTATCGTAAACACCCTCAACATCAGTGGCTTTCAGCAATATATCTGCTTTCATTTCGATAGCGCGCAGACTTGCCGCCGTATCTGTAGTGAAGTGTGTGCACCCGGTACCTCCAGCGAAGACCACAATCGCACCGTTGTCCAGGTGTTGGGCAAACGAGACGCCATCAAACAGTTCAACGATTGAGGGTACAGCGACGGAAGACTGCACGACTGCCGCTGCTCCCTGGCTCTGTAGTGCCTGCTCCAACGCGATCGCGTTGGCGATGGTGAACAGCATACCCATCTGATGCCCTCTCAGAGTCGAAACCGAAATAGCCGAATTGCGAGCCCCTCGAAAGTGGTTCCCACCACCGACAACAACACCTGTTTTAATTCCCGCGCTGGCGACGGAATTCAGTTCTGAAGCAACTCGGTCTAGTTCGTCAGCATCCAGCCCAGTGCCCCGTTCACCACCGAGCATTTCTCCGCTCAGCTTGTAGAGAACGGTATCGATTTTCGAATCAGCTGAGTGTTCGTCAGACAAAACGATATGAGGTTGAATTACTTTCCAAGGTCCATCAGGCAAAAACGAGTCACTGATGCCCCGCTTTCTTTGAGCAGGGTGCTGACTTTTTTATCTTCATCATCATAGTATGGCTGATTCATCAATGTGTTTTCATTTGAAAACTTGTTGATTTTGCCATCGACAATCTTCTGAAGAACAAATTCCGGCTTGCCCGTTTCCTGTGCCTGGCTTAAATAAATTCTGCGTTCACCTTCAATTACATCTGCGGGAATGTCATCGACATCAACCCAATTGGGTTTCATGACCGCAACGTGCACTGACATACTGTCGGCAATACTGTCCGAATCGCCACCTGCAATCTCAACCATTACACCAAGTCTCTCACGGTGAACATAGCTGCCGATTTTTGAACCTTTGGCTGCCTTGATGACTGTCATACGACGAATAGAAATGTTCTCGCTGATTTTCAGTAGCATTTCCTGGCGCGCTTCTTCAACAGTCTTCCCTGAATCATCGAAGGGCAATCCATTCAGAACATTGAGGTCTTCACAGTCCTCACCAATTGAAAGAGCGATGCCCGCCAAAGGCAGTGCGAAAGCGCGAAATACGTCTCCGCGCGACACAAAGTCAGTTTCAGAATTGATTTCAACCAGTGCCCCGCAATCTCGTTCCGGCGACACTTGGCAAACAACAATCCCTTCAGTAGCGGTTCGGCCAGCACGAGATTCAGCTTTTTGCGCACCTTTGATGCGCAGTAATTCAATTGCCTTTTCCTGGTCGCCGGCACATTCGGCTAACACTTTTTTGCAATCCATGATGCCCGCGCCAGTCATTTCGCGAAGTTCCTTTACCATGACTGCTGTGATTTCCAATTGATTATCCCTCCATAGTGGATTTTGATTGATTACTCGCCCCTTGTAAGAAAATTCACTGCTTTCTTAAACGCGGTCGAGTGACTTAGCTAAATTTGCGACGTAAATTACGCACGCTGACTTGTCGGCTGAAACAGATCGCCGTATTTTCTCCGCTTTTTCGAAGAATGCTGCTCGCCTTATTCGGCTGTCGCTTCTGCTTTCTGTTCCTCTTCTTCAGATTCTGAGTCTGAATCCGCAGACTCAACTACCTCAGGATCCGGCTCTGTAGCCGCCTCTTCAACTGCAGGTTCTGACTCTGTGGTTGCCTCTTCAACCGCAGGTTCCGGCTTTGTGGCCGCTGCCTCAACTGCTGTACCATCTGTGTCTGGAAGCTGTTCACCTGAGTCGCTATCCAACTCGGGCACGAGGTCGCTGTCATCTGGCGCAACCGCTGCCTTGGCAGACGTCACACCTGTATTAACCATTGCTTCTACGTCACCTTCAACATCGCTGTCGTAGATGAATGGATCATTCTGAATGGTGGCATAGCCGTCTAAAACCGCGTCTGCCGCATATCTGCAATAAAGCTTGATTGCGCTGATCGAATCATCATTACCAGGTATGACGTAATCAACTCCTTCAGGATCACAGTTCGTATCAACAATTGCAACAACCGGAATTCCTAGTTTATTGGCTTCTTTAATTGCAATGTTCTCATGTTTGACATCAACAACGAACAACGCTTCAGGAAGGCCTTTCATGTTTCGAATTCCAGCAAGATTGCGATTCAAACGAAATCTTTCCCGCTCGATTCTCATCGCCTCCTTCTTGGACATCTTTGAATAACTCTCAGACTGAATCAGATCTTCAAGTTCTTTCAGTCGGTCGACAGACTGCCTGACTGTTGTATAGTTCGTCAGCATGCCGCCTAGCCATCGATGATAAACATACGGCGAACCAGCACGTTGCGCTTCTGCCTGAATTATTGCCCCAGCTTGAGATTTAGTCCCGACAAACATTACAGAACCACGCTTGCTGGCTACAGCGCTTAGATAATTCATCGCATCATTGAACATAGACAGTGTCTTTTCAAGATTGATGATGTGAATTTTGTTTCGATGCCCGTAAATGTATGGGCTCATCTTGGGACACCAGAAGCGAGTTTGATGTCCGAAGTGCACGCCAACTTCAAGCAGCTGGCGCATGGATACGTCAGTCACGAATTTTCTCCTTTGATTTGGGTTTAACAACCATGGCACTGCTCTGCCTACCCATTGGGCACCCTGACAGGCAATGAAAATCCATGTGAGAATATGAAGCGTTCTATTTTACTATGTATTGTCGTTAATTCGTAAGAGTCGAATGCAAAACAAAATCGCAGCAGAACGAAAAAACACAACAAGTAAGCATTTTTCTATATTCCAAACTGATCATCCGACATCTGGGAAATGTGAATTTTTACACAGTTCGTAAAATTATGCACAAGATCAAGGAATCACCGAAATCGCCGCTCGAAATACTGGCGTAACCAAATCAAGGCGGACCTCGCGGTTCAACTTGCTGTCGGAGGCACGCCTATGGCGTTCGGTCGGATGGCACCTATATCGCGCGTACTAGGGGTGGAAACCAGGTAATCAGGGTGCCTGAACGAAAGTCAGTCTGATTCGGTTGACCGGGGTCGACTGATACGCCGACTCTTTATGTAATTGCCGGCCTGAACCGGTTCGGGAAGCAGAGTAGTTCTTTCAATAGGCACTGCCACAAGCCGCGATTTTCCGATCCTGTTTCATGCCTGCGGTCGAATCATCAGTTTCAATTCACCGAAATTCTGTTGTATCCAATTCGATTGCCATGGACGCAATTATTCAGGTATTCCTATAGTTTGTGATTGTGACATCACCTTGAGGGAAACGGGCCTTGATTTCCAGCGAACCGCCCATTGCCTCAATCATTCTCTTCAAGCTGCTAATGCGGATATCTGTGCGGCGCTCCATCTTGGTGATGGCGGGTTGGTTTACGTCGAGTCGTGCCGCCAAGTCTGCCTGTGATGTACCGAGAACTTTGCGCAGTTCGTGCAGGGCCATTTCTTCACGCAAGTCAATCTTGCGAATTTCGATTTTGGCACGCCGTTCCGGCGACAGGTTTTCTGTCAGTCTGGAAAATTTGCTTCTGCCAGTCATTTGATTAACCCCTCTTTCTTCAGATCTTCAATGTGCTGGGTATACAGCTTGTCGGCAACGGGGATATGTTTCTCATAAAAGCGATCTTTTCCCGCCTTGTCGCCACCAGTTAGCAATATAGCTATTCTACGAGGGTCAAAGGCGTAAAAGATTCTGATGGGATTTCCGCCTGATTGAACCCGTAGTTCACGCATATGGCTATACTTGGAGCCCTCAATGCTTGAGGAATGCGGAAATTTCAGTTGAGGGCCATATTCAATTAATAACTCCACCGTGGCGGTGATGCTATCTTGTTGATTCTCAGTGAGGGTGCCCCACCACTTGCCAAACTCATCTGTATACTCCGCATCCCAAGCCATCATTCATTCCTTAAAGAGAATATATTCCACAAATAGAATATTGTCAACAGTAAACGTTCTCGATTTGTGTGAATAAAACATCATCGTAATCAGGGGACAGCGTATCAGTCTTTTCGAAGCGCGATGAGACTCGGCCTAAACCAGTCCAGACAACGACCTGTCCGGGAAACCTAGCGACTCTTTCAGTGGCATAGCCACAAGCCGCTATCCTCAAGCACGAAATCAATCTGAGGGAAATTTTGTAGTAACTGTAAGATCGTATTGTTTTGAATGTCTTAACTTACAAGCCCTTATGAGATACTAATTTCAACTCTACGTGCTGCAGAATTGTTTCGGGTGTCTACCTGACTCCATTGCGAACTAAATTTCAGTTCCATCTCTTCGTTGATGCGTGTAATCATCAATGAAGTTTGTTTATGGATTTTATAGAGGTTGCTTTCTATCTGGTATTTCAGTCTGTCTACAGGATTGTTTCTGACACGAATCGAATTAGTCAGTCACACCGATTAAAATATGCAAATCCTGTTCCTTGTGCATAGTACCTTGTTCCGTTTCTTGGAGACTAGGAATACAGTCTGCTACGAATACTAATGTCCAAAATAAGTATCAAGTCCGCTGACGAAATTGAAAAGATGCGTACTGCCGGTCGCTTAGCCGCTTCTGTGCTTGATATGATCGGAGAACATGTCAAAGTTGGTGCTACTACAGATGAACTCAATTCAATCTGTCACGATTTCATCGTCAATGAACTCAATGCAATTCCTGCTCCGCTAAACTACAGAGGATTTCCAAAGTCCATTTGTACTTCAATAAATAACGTGGTCTGTCACGGCATCCCAGGCCCGAGAGTGTTAAAGAAAGGTGACATAATCAATATCGATGTCACTGTTATTAAAGATGATTTTCATGGTGATACGAGCAGAATGTACTTTGCAGGAAAGCCTTCCATCAAAGGTTCTCGACTAAGCCGAATCTGTTATGAGGCAATGATGCGCGGAATTCAAACCATAAAATCTGGAACTCGTTTAGGTGATCTTGGATATGCGGTACAGAAATATGCTGAATCTCATGGGTATTCCGTTGTTCGTGAGTATTGTGGGCATGGAATTGGACGTCGTTTCCACGAAGAACCACATATCCTGCATTATGGGAAGCCCGATACCGGAATTCAAATGATGCCAGGTATGACCTTTACAGTGGAACCCATGATAAACGCCGGAAAAAAAGAAACCCGACTTCAGGCCGACAGGTGGACCGTTGTAACGAGTGATGGAAGCCTGTCAGCACAGTGGGAACATACTGTTCTTGTGACCGAGTCCGGGTATGAAATTCTCACACTTTCTGACAATTCCCAATCTGCCTGACTCCTAAATTTTTCAGGAAACAACCAAACCAACTTGAATGAGAAAGCACGTGTCCACCGCTGCTTTACATATTGACGAAAACATCCAGGTTTTTCGTCAGCGCATCAACTATAGCGCAAGCAAACTCAATCAATTGCATGACAGAAACGTCAGGCCGGCACGCCTTGTCCAGTTTCGAGTCAATTCAGTCGATTCGATTTTGGAAGACGCATGGAACGAAATGATGCGGCAACCTTCGTGTAACCAAGACATGGCATTGGTTGCAGTTGGCGGTTATGGAAGAGAAGAACTGAACCCTTACTCTGATATCGACATCTTAATTCTTGTCGACAGCGGTGTTCAAGATAAGTATGCGCCGATGATTGAGCAATTTGTTCGCTTTCTTTGGGATATTGGATACGAAATTGGACACAGCATTAGAACTTTGGGGGATTGTGTCAGACAGTCTCGAAACGACATCACCGTCATGACTAATTTGCTCGAAGCCCGTTACTGCGCAGGATCGAATGAGCTGTTTTCCCAACTGAAACCAACATTGGAAAAGAGCAAAGTATGGCCAGTTCGAAAGTTCTATCAGGCCAAGGTAGATGAACAAGATACAAGACATCACAAATTTGCCGATACAGCCTTCAATCTTGAGCCCAATGTGAAGGAAGGACCTGGTGGACTTCGGGATATCCACACCATCATGTGGATTGCAATGCGATATTTCAGTAGTCGAGATCTACACGACTTGGTTGAGCACGGTTTTCTTCTTGAGGAGGAGTATCAATCTCTAATTCGCGGCAGAAACTATCTCTGGAAAATGCGAAACGCTTTGCACATCGTCGCAGGCCGACGTGAAGACCGACTTCTGTTTGCCCACCAAGTTAAGTTAGCAAAATTCTTCGGCTGCTCTGATGATGATTCAAATAAAGCCGTCGAAAAGCTTATGAAACCATATTTCCGAACTGTAAAAGAGTTGCGGCACATTACGTCCATGCTTCAGCAACACCTATTCGAAACGATCTTCGCACCAAAACGCCACAAGATCAAAGCGATTAACGAAAGGTTCAGACTAGTAGACGGATATCTCGACTTTGCCGATCCAACCAAGATTGATCAAATTCCGCAAATTCTGGTTGAAGCTTGTACGCTGTTTCAAAACAATGAAAAAATTCGAGGCGTTCGGTCCAGCACATTAAGGCTGATGCGTTCAAAACGGCGACTCATCAATCGACAGTTAAGGCTTAGACAAGATGTCCAGGTATCGTTAATCAGTATTTTCAGCAAAGAGAAGCGGTTAACAGAAACTCTTAAACTAATGGATGATACAAATCTGCTGGGAAGACTGATCCCGCAATTCAAGCAGATTACAGGACAATTGCAATATGACCTGTTTCATGTCTATACCGTCGACGCTCATCTTCTTAACGTCATTTGGCACTTGCATCAATTAACCCGACCTGAAACAGCCCAAGAACTACCCGCTGCCTGGGAAGCCATGAAACGACTCGTCAAACCAGAGCGTCTTTTCATTGCAGGACTTTTTCACGACATCGCCAAAGGCCAGAAAGGAGATCACTCACAACTTGGTGAAGTTCAAAGCTATAAATTTTGCAAAGACGCAAAAATGAGTGAATACGATGCTCATTTTGTTGCCTGGCTCGTACGACATCATCTTGCCATGAGTTTTACCAGCCAAAGAGAAGATCTCAATGACCCGGAGGTTATTTCACGATTTGCAACCAAAGTAGGCAATCAGGAGCATCTCGACAATCTGTATCTATTGACAATTGCTGACATGCGTGGCACCGGTCCCAGCGTATGGAATGACTGGAAAGGCAAAATGCTAGAACACCTGTTTCTCGCAACGTCCAGAGCGTTATTGACCAATACGCTACCTCACGATGAAGTTATGCCGAGAATTCAGGAAGTTCAACTTGACTCCCTTGCGCAGTTGAATAAACAACCTCGGTTAAAATCTTCAGCCCAAAGGATTTGGGAATTACTGGATGATGATTATTTCTTGAGTTACGATGCCAACACCATTGCATGGCATGTTGAACAGCTATCGAATGCCAGCGCAATTGATTTTCCACTGGTTACTTTTCGTACTCACCCATCGATTGAAGTTGTTCAGGTGTTGGTATTTGCCACCAGTTCTGATGAGCTTTTCACTATTGTTGCAGGTGCACTTGACAGGCAGCACCTGAACGTAGTTGAAGCCAGAATGCATCCACTGCCGAACGGTCTGAACGCGTATACCTTTGTCGTGCTAACACCTGATTCGTACACTAGTCAATCAGAGCGATTTCTAAGGAACAGTGAAGAGGAAGTTTACCAGTCCATCATCAATCGAAAAATTGAACACAGTCCAAGATCTGTTGCACCCCATCGGGTTGCACAACACATGCAGTTTCCGACGCGGGCGGTATTTTCCCACTCACCCGGTAGCGACTATACAATGATGGAAATTTCCGCCAGAGATAGACCTGGACTTTTGTACCTTGTCGTTCGAACTCTGTTGAAACACAGAATCAAACTGCTATCTGCAAAAATTACAACCAGTGGTGTTCGGGTTCGAGATGTATTTTTCATAGTTGATCGGGATGGAAATTACCTGGCAGACAAGAAAACCCAAACTGTACTTGCTGATGACATTCGGCAAGCGGTTGACAGTGTAACACATTCTGAAAGTTAACGAATTACTCAACTCAAGGAGCATTCATGGGCAACCTGGAATCAATTATCAATGATGCATTTGATCATCGTTCGACGATCAGTCCGAATAGCTGCTCAGATGAGGTACGCGAGGCTATCGATGAAACCCTTGCGGCACTCAATGACGGGAAAATACGGGTAGCAGAAAAAATTAATGGCCAATGGCATGTCAATGAGTGGGTAAAAAAAGCTGTATTGCTATCGTTTCGCACTAAAGAGAACTCCGTTATACGTGATGGGGGTGCCACTTATTTCGACAAGGTCGACCGGAAATTCGCCGATTTTGATGAACAGGAATTTATTGCTGGCGGATACCGTGTCGTTCCACCAGCGACTGTCCGTAACGGTGCATTTATTGCCAGAAATGTTGTGTTGATGCCGAGCTATGTGAATATTGGCGCATATGTTGATGAAGGAACAATGGTCGACACTTGGGCGACAGTGGGATCTTGCGCGCAAATTGGCAAGAATGTACACCTGTCCGGAGGTGCTGGAATAGGCGGAGTGCTTGAACCACTTCAGGCAACACCAACCATCATTGAAGACGACTGCTTTATTGGTGCCAGAAGCGAAATCGTTGAAGGTGTCATTGTCGGTCAGGGTTCTGTGATCTCAATGGGCGTGTACATCGGACAGAGTACAAAAATTTTCAATCGAAATACTGGCGAAACAACCTTCGGTTATGTGCCACCGGGTTCAGTGGTTGTGTCAGGATCACTACCCTCTTCTGACGGAAGCTGTAGTCTGTACTGTGCAGTTATTGTCAAACAGGTCGATGAAAAAACCCGTAGCAAAACTTCGTTGAATGAGCTACTACGATTTGACTAGTTCGTCAATCTTCAGTTAGCGTGACCGTCCGAGGATTGAGGCTGGTGAATATTTCGTAAGGTATCGTACCAGCCGCAACCGCCAAATCTTCGACGGGAAGACCGTCTCCAAATAGTTTAACTGGAGTGCCGACTGTTGCATCCGGAACCTGTTTTAAATCGATCGCTAGTGAATCCATCGACACGCGACCAATTACGTTCACCTTACGATTTTTGACCAACACTTTAGCCTTGCTGGAAGCACTTCGAAAATAACCGTCTCCATATCCTGCAGCGACAATTCCAATATGAGTTTTGTCGGTACTCTTCCAAGTGCATCCATAACCGACGCTCGCTCCTGCTGATAGTCTCTTTTTGGAAATAATCCTCGAATAAAGGTTCATCACCGGTTTAAGGCCAAGTTGGTGGGCAGAAATTTCAGGAAAGGGCGAAGCACCGTAAAGCATAATTCCAGGTCTGATCCACCCTACCCGACTTTCTGGCCAGCGCAATATACCAGCAGAGTTGGCGAGGCTTACGGAATGCTGCCAGCTTGTAGAGTAGCGATGAAATCGATCGATCTGCTGACCTGTAAACTGTGAATTTAGATCATCAGCACACGCAAAATGCGTCATCAGTCCCTTGATTCGAATTGAAGAATTTGACATGGCCCTTTCGACCGGCTTATCAAAGTCTTCAATTGAGAATCCCAAACGATTCATTCCCGTATCTAACTTGATCCAAATCGCTAATTGATCAAATTTGGCCGACTCCAGCATCTTGAACTGCTCATCACAGTAGATGACAGGCTCCAATGAGTGGTGACTTAGCAGGTCAATCTGATCTGGTGAACTGAACCCTGATAGAATGGTGATTGGTTTTCTAACTGAAAATTCTCTCAGATTGACTGCCTCATCCACACTGGCCACAGCGAACCCGTCGACATTTGATTCAAGAATCTTTGCGACCCGAATCAGCCCGTGTCCATATCCATCCTTTTTTACAACTGCCATCACTTGCGCAGTTGGCGCATGTTGGCGAGCTATCGACAGATTGTGTAGTAACGCGGCTGGATTAACTGAGCCATAAACGTGCATGATCCCTGGGGTCAGAAAGGTTGGCTCAACTCAGGGGACATTGACTATTCGAAGTCGTAGTCAGCCTTGGCGGGGGTTTCGAATCGTGTGCATTCTTTGACAAACCACAGTTTAACCGTACCTGTTTCGCCGTTTCGGTGCTTGGCAAGAATGATCTCGGCCATGTTTTGATCCTTGGTATTTGGGTTGTAAACCTCATCTCTATATATGAATAATACCAAGTCAGCATCCTGTTCAATTGCCCCGGAGTCGCGCAAATCTGCCATGATTGGCCGATTACGATTCTCAGCAGCCCGATTTAGTTGAGATAAACAAATGACTGGAATCTCCAACTCTTTCGCGAGAAACTTCAGCTCTCGAGTAATTCCTGCGATTTCGTGAACCCGATTTTCAACCTTGCTCTGCATCTGCAACAATTGCAGGTAATCCACAATCACCAGATCAAGTCCGCCTCTTTCACGTTTCATGCGCCTTGCACGGGCGGATATTTCGATCGGTGACAGTCCAGAGGTATCATCTATGTAAATTTGTGCGTCATTCAGCAGATCATAGGCAACAGCAAGTCGCTGCCAAGCGCTATCGGCCTCTGCCCCATTGCCGAGTTTGCCGTCCCTTATCCGTTTCGAGTCAATAGTGCTTAGCGACGAAAGCGAACGAGTTGCCAGTGAAACACCTGACATTTCCAGGCTAAAAATAGCGACTCGAAGCTTTTTCTGGATTGCCGCATATTCGGCTATGTTGAGCGCTAATGCGGTTTTCCCCATACTGGGGCGCCCGGCGATAATGACGAGATCAGATGGTTGAAATCCCAACGTCATGTTGTCGAGCTCAACAAATCCAGATGGTACGCCGGTTGTTCCTTCGCTCGACGGATTCTCAAACAGGTCTTCAATCTTCTCGAATGCTTCCTTTGCTGAATCCTTAAATGGCGTCAGGCCGACATTTGATTTTTCTTCCTTGTCAATATCGTAAATCAAATGTTGAGATTTACTCAGCACTTCTGTAGCAGGAGATTCACCTGAATCAAGAACCATTCGCCGTATATCGTGAGTACAACGAAGCAGCTTGCGCAGAAGTCCGCAGTCATGTACGATTTTGGCGTACGATTCTATATTTCCGGCATATGGCGTCTCGTTAGCCAATTCCAGGAGGTATTCAATACCACCCGCTTTTTCCAAGTCTCCGGATTGTTCGAGAGCTGTTCGAGTTGTTACCAGATCAACATTTTCAGATTTTTCAAGCAGCCTTGAAAAAGCACCAAAGATGGCTTGATGCTTTTGTTGATAAAAATCACTCGTATCAAGGTAGCCAGTAATCCTATCGAACTGAGTGTTGTCGATAAGAATTGCGCCAAGCAGCGCCTGCTCAGCATACAGATTATTCGGAATTACCCGCTGCCCAGAAAGAGAGGGATTTTCGTTGTATCTGCCCGCGATTGCGGGGTCGTTTGGAGCTTCTCGTTGTAAACTATCCCTCGACACTCGACTCACTTACTCCGTCGATGTCTCATCGCCGGCAGATTCATTTGAATCGGTAATTTCTGATTCGGAAATTGAAGACTCTTCAAGTGATTCGACCTGACTGTCAGGTACCACTGTAACCTTGATTTCGAATCGTACTTCCGGATGAACAACCACAGGAATCGTGTACTCTCCAGTGTTTTTAATATTGCCCTCTGGCATCAGAAGTTCTGATCGAAGTATTTCGGTATCATGTTCTTCAGCAGCTTGAACAATGTCATTGGCTGCAACTGAACCGAACAAACGTCCCTCTTCGTCAATCACATGTCTCGAAATGGTGAGTTCCTTGATCGCACTTTCCGCACGCACCTTGGCAACATCTAATCGAGCCTTTTCTTCCTTCAACAGCTCCTCACGTCGTCCTTCAACAGCAGCGATTGCTTCAGCGGTCGCTCGAACTGCTTTTCGTTGGGGAATCAGGTAGTTTCGAGCATATCCAGGTTTGACCTCTACCGCGTCACCCAAATCACCGAGCTTTACAACAGATTCAAGCAGAATTACTTTCATAGTTCACTCACCTTAACCGTGAGAATCGGTATAGGGAATAAGAGAAAGATATCGAGCCAATTTGATTGAGTTAGTCAACTGGCGCTGATACCTTGCTTTAGTCCCGGTACTGCGGCTAGGGAAAATTTTTCCGGATTCAGAAATGAATTTTTCTAAAAGTTCGATATCTTTGTAATCGATTTCAGTAATTCCGTTCGCAGTGAAATAGCAAAACTTTTTCTTTCTTGACCGCCGGATCATGACGTCACCTCTTCTTTATCATCATCTGTCTCATCGGCACTAACTGACTCAACAGCGGTTTCCGTATCTTCGCTGTCTGTCGCATCTTCATTTTGATTTTCTTCATCAGTCGATTCCGCTTCGATTTCAGCGGCTTCTTTCTGAGCAGCTAATTCGGCTTGTTTTGCTTCTTCAGCCTTAGCTAATTCAGCTTGTCTAGCTTCTTCAGCCTTACGCGCTTCCTCAGCGGCTTCTTCCGCTTGCCTCTTTTCATCAGCTTTCTTCTTGATAATCTGCTTGAGAATTGGCGACTGCTCGGTGACTGGGCCTTCCTTTCGCAGAACCAGGCTTCGAATGATTGAGTCGTTGTAGCGAAATACCGTTTCGATCTCCTCTTTAACTGAAGGGTCGCATTCGATATTCATCAGAAAGTACCCAGCTTTGAACAATTTCTGAATTGGATAAGCGAGTTTTCGCCGTCCCCAGTCTTCGCAACGGTGTACTTTGCCACCTGAATCTTCAACGATTCTACGGTAGCGATCAATGATTTCATCTTGCTGTTCACTCTGGTCCGGATGCACCAGAGCGACAATTTCATAATGACGCATAGATAAGATCTCCTCTCGGATATTAGCCCTACTTTACCGGCGTTATCAGGGCAAGGAGTAAAGTGGTTAACCGGAGTGTTTAATTTATCCGATTTAGCTCAAAATGACAACCCAAATTTTGCCGAGATGCAGTAATGTTAGGGAACCACTACTGTCCCAACGTTAAATCGAATAAAGTCAATTGTTTAGGGAACTGGTTAACGACTCGTTTGTCGTTGTAATTTGTAAATATTTGATATAACGGCATTTTATCGAACAGGGTAACACTCAAGGCCTGTAATATTGTGTAGAGGCTGTGGTCCAAATGCAGTCGTTTTTTCAAAATGGCCACCAGCACATAGACGGATACTGCGATCCAGATCTGAGTTTTGACTGCATTTTCACTATGACCGTAAAACGATTTTATTCTCAGATGCTGTTTCACCCACTTGAAGAACAACTCCACATGCCAGCGGTTTCGGTACAGCTCGGCAATGGTCAGCGACACCAGTGAGCGGTTGTTGGTCAGAAAGTTGAACACCCGGGCACTGGTTTGATCGAAATATTTGATCCGTCGCAACGGATCCGGATAGTGCCTGGCTGTGTTCACCCCACTGAGCCTGATGATCTGGTCACAGATCACTCCTTCGCTGCGCATGGCCGGGTTGGAATAAATCCGCCGCCACTGAGTGTTCGACTTGGTGCGGACAATGAAACTGCCGCCGCACTGATGCAGGCGGTAGAGGCGTTTGAAATCCAGATAAGCCCGATCCATCACGTAAAGCGCACCGGCTTGTACCGGCAACTGATCCAGCATCTTCACATCGTGCGTCCTGGCGTCTGTGATCTCAATGAAAGAGGGAATATTACCCTGCAAATTCAATAGGGTATGCATCTTGATGCCCGCCTTGGTTGAACGAAATGGGGCCCACGGAAACAGTGACAGACAAAGATCAATGGTGGTTGAATCCAGCGCATAGGCCGGCTCCTGAAGCTGTAGCTGAAAGTCATCCTTGCAATACAGTGCCTGGGCCTGACCAATGAGCCGATGGCTCAAATCGGCATAAATTTTCCAGTTGCGCACCTGGTTGGCATTCGACAGCGTGTTCCTGGAGATGCCCGCCGGCAGACCCAGGTGATACAATTTGTCGGCATGGGCGCGTAAACTGATTTCGATATCCCGTAAACTGCCCAGTTGCAGCAGCTGTGCGATTGCCATCGCGCGATACTGATGAGTGCAGCGAAATGACTTGACCTTGCGCTCGCCCTGGTAGCGGTTCACGCATCGATGGAACGTTTTCCACGGCAACTGAGACATGATCTGGGTAAAAACATACTGTCCTTCGTACATGATGGGAATTTTCCTGATTGTTAGCGACTCTGTCTGGAGGGCCGCTGACTGCGACTGGCGTCGCTGAAGTCTCGGACACCCTCCAACAGAGTTTTATTTTATTGTTATCAATCAGATACATACCATTCTGGATTCAACGTTGGGACACTAGTGTTAGGGAACAGTCGTTCATAGTTGACAAGTGTAAAATCAATCCAATTTCTTGGAATTCTTAGAACAGTTTTACTTAACAGGTTTCCGCATGGATTTCGGCTTCAAGCACATCAGAATCGATTCGACAGTGTCAATTTCGAAGTGAGGAATATTAAGTATTCGGAATCTGAATCGACCTTATGTTGTACTCAATATGGAATTATTTGGTATTTGTTCCGAAATGAACAGACGGAATTTGATGCATTTCACAAATGCAGTCTGGGTTGCTATATACATCACTTCAATATTCTGGTTCGATGCGTTTTGGCTATGCCGTCAGCAATGAATGGTGGCACGCCAGATAGGTCAGCAAATTGCTGCCACAGCGAAACAGCTTCCTGCACTTGCCCGACGATTTCTTCCGCTCTACCACGCTTCATCGATATAGATTTAGCACAGGCTCTAAAATCCTCAATCGTGAATTCATCGCGCTTGCCATTGAGCAACATTTGGTGTTGACCCGTCCAAATTCCCTGAGGGTTGTAGCTGTAGGTTAAATCAAAAGCTGGAGACAGTGACCAGACACCCGCCCGATCCATCAGGAATGCAATATTCTTGACGTGGTCATCCTGGTTCCGCGCAACAATATTGAAAGCCATGCGTCGGAACTGCTCTTCAACTTCCGACATCGGCATATTCAGCTTGCGTATCGTACGTAGCACCTGTTCATAGGAATTTTCACCTGCCCTGTTAAAGTCAAAGTGTTCCATCGCACAAAGGGATTGCATGTGAATCTTCTGCCCTGAACCCTTTCTGTCAAAGCGTTTGGTCATAAAGTGGCTGCGATCATTTTCTTCCAACAGCCGTGATTCTTCCATCTCGATGCCAGCCTTGCGCGCCATGAGATAGTAGGCATACTCAATAAGTCCGTAGTCCGCCGGATCCTCAAGTTCCTTGTCCCTGTTGTTCGAAACACCATCAAATTTCAAAATCCAGTATGTAAACCTTTCCGCGGACGTGATCTGCCCAGACCGCACCTCATTCGTATTACGGTTCCATGCGATAACCGCTTTGGCTCTGGCACCTCCGGCTGAGGTGCCGACTCGTAAAATATCCTGTAAGGAGTCTGTTGTAAGTTCATGGTCAAAAGATCCATGTAGCAGGTAGCGTTCAGAAAGAACTTTGCTGGCAAGTTTAACCAGGGCATCAACATCAACTGGCTCAGAACTTTCTGAAAATTGTCTGTACGATGGAGCAAACTCCAATGCCCCCATACCGCGAGTACCGATGTAGCAAAGGCGCTCAATTGGATTGAATGATTCCGGCGCACGCCCCTGCCTAGTAAGCCAGGCATTGATCAGCATATTGCCAAAGGCATCCGGCAATGAATCAGCAAGCAACCCTGGCAGTCGGTGAAACGTTTCTCGAGACAAGGCTGGGAAAGAATAAATTTGTCGGGATAGAGGCATTGTCAGAGGAGCGACTTCAATGTCGCTGGAAATGAAATCGGGGTCATATTCAAAATTGGCTGAATTGGAATGTGAATCCCAACTTGCCGCGCCGATTGTAGTGCCCCAAAGCTTGACTTCGGCGACCGTCACTCTTCATCACCCCACGACCATTCTGATTTCGTACTGGATTTATCATGCTTTGAAGAAGCTCTTTGGCGCCGCTTGCCATGCATTTTTAACTGTTGAACCGGGCTGACTCCCGGTTCTGGGATCAGAGCCTCAAGGTTGCCCACCATTCGCAGTGCCCGCAAAATTCTAATAAGGCTTGAGGCTTGAACCGATTCACCGTGTTCAGCTCGGATCATCGTGCGAAGTGAAATTCCAGCTTGTTGTGCAAGAAAAGCCTGTGTTTGATTCTGATTCAGCCGATGCTGTGTCAAGCGACGACCAATCTCTTCCAGCACTGCCTGATCAGAAAGATCGTTGACTATCTTCATAATATGCCTTTTATGTCATTTAATCTAATATTATTTACTTATTATGTCATTTTTAGCATATTGTATATCACCAACAGTTGCGTTTGTTTTAATTTTTATTAATATGCTTATTATGGCATATTAAAGGATTAATATAATTTTATATGCCTGTTAAGACATATTATTTACTCTATCACACCACTACGTTGAACAATTTTTCGGGTGTTCGATGGGGCTGAAAGTTATGACCTCAATGACAGTAGTAATAGCGTCGGTGACTTTTGCCATAAAACTGAATCGGCCCTAACAGATTCGCTCGCTGGTGTCTTCTCTGCCAGCTTGCCTCGACCCCTGAACGGAGTTTTCATTCCAATCAAAGAATGGTCGCCATGAGGGAAGGATTTACGCAGGTGAATTTCGACGCAATATCGTAACTGAATAGATCTTTATATTGGAGTTGCTAAAAGTGCTCGAATCGCCAACAAATGCACCGGTTGCCTGGATAATTGTTTATTGGAAACAGATGTCCGCTACACAGAGCATCGGAACAAGGTTCCAACACTAATCTTCATTGGAGATAGTGACTGAGAACAATAGTTCTTCTAACTTATTCTCAATCGAAATTGGGCGATCGTTTCTCTACAAATGCTCGAACACCCTCAGCGAAGTCGTCTGAACCGGCGCAATCCAAAAATAGTTCCTGCTCCAACTTCAGTTGACTGTTGAGATCATTCTGGAACGACTCTCTGATCAGCTTTTTTGCGTTTGACACAGCTAAACGTGCAGACTTTGCGATTTGGTTCGCTACTTTTCCGACAGTAGCATTTAGATCTTCATCATCGACAACCTGATTTATCAATCCAATCTCAAGCGCTTCATCAGCGCTGTATCTTTTTGTCAGCAATGCTATTTCCATTGCTTTTTTCATCCCCACAGAACGAGGCATATAGAAGGTGCTGCCACCATCGGGTGAAGTGCCCAGAAGATTGTAAGCAGATGTGTAGAATGAGTTTTTAGTTCCAATGGCAAGATCGCAACCGGCTACCAAACTGATTCCAAATCCTGCCGCTGCGCCGCGTACCTTTGCAATGACAGGTACCGGCAGATCTGCTAGTCGCTCAACCAATTGATGAACAGTCGAAATTAGCTCACTAAATATTTTTCTTTTTTCAACAGCTTCGGTATCAATCAAGTCATGAAAATACACGATATCGCCACCTGCCATAAAGTTATCTCCTTTTCCTTCGATAACAACACAGCGAACGTCAGTACTGCGTTCAATGAATTGGACAGCTTCATCTAATCCATTCAGCATATCCCAGTTCAGAGCATTGAACTGTTTCGGACGCGATAGTGTAATCGTGAAAATGCCATCTTGTAAGTGCGTTTCTACTGAATTCATGAGTTAGCTCTCCGTTCATGTTCTTTGATCTATCGACACGATCAGTTATTCATTTTAAATTTGTTTGTGAGATTTCACACTTACTGATTTCAGGCAGACTTCATAAATAGAATTTCAAAGTCGCCATACCTGTTAGATGAGATGTCTAATTTATTTCTTTGATAAATAATGGTTTTTTTCTATGATACCTAATTCTTTTTGACCCCAGAACTGCCTCAGTCTAAAAGCTTTTTTTTCGCAGTACAGTTACGAACAGATTCATTAGAAGGACCTGTTCAATCCGATCATATCAAGCTGATCTATCTACCAATTTATGGTAGATAGGAAACCCATCACTCCTAGTTAATGGGAATCTTTAATCGGATCTTCTGGGTAGCTTCTATCAGAAATCAGAACGCTCACCACGTCAATTTGGCCAAATTTGAACTTAGTTCTAGTAATCAGTAAAACTTGTCCGACCTGGTCCGATTTTTCGCTTACGTTGATTTGAGAATGCCGTCTTTGTTTGAATAACGCTTTAATCAATTCTTGTGATTGGTGCAGCTAGGAAAACAGAGATATTGACGTTTGCTTGATATAGAAAACTATATAATTTTTAAAAAATATATGTAATTACAGATCATCATGACATATTCTATCGAACACATCACTCATGCACTCAGAGCCGCCCGCAAAGCTCAAGGATTGAATCAGCGTACACTCAGCACAATGGTAGGGATTCCTCAAAGTCACATTTCTAAAATTGAGAACGGTGCTGTTGACCTGCGCGTATCAAGTCTCGTCGAACTTGCCCGTGCATTGAATTTGGAAATTGAGCTTGTTCCCCGAAAATCTGTTCCCGCAGTGCACGCAATAATTCAGCGAATTAATCAAAACACATCAGATGTGGGGGAAATTAGACCAGGTTCTGGAGTAGTGAAGCCTGCCTACTCTCTAGTCAACGACGGAGACACATGACATTCGCAATCTGGAAGCTCTGCTTCACGGTGTTAAAGTTGTTAGATTGACGCTTCTGCCGATTTATTGAACGCTGTTCACATTCCAAGAGAAGTGCATATTTAACGAAAACCGGTTTGTGCTTCCTCTGGCATTTGAGGACTAGTTCTGAGAACTAATTACGAAACTCAGAATCCGCCAACCAAACTCGAAATTGACACGGCACACGAAACCGTTGAACTGTTCTACTAGTATTGGAAGTCAGAAAAGACACATTGACCAATTGACAACAAGATTGCCCGTGCTATTGAAGAGCATTTGAAAACGACACCGATTGCCGTTTAAATTTTCTTGAACCTAAGTAATTCTACTGATAATATTGACAAAAATTATATTTTAATTGATAATTCTTTATGATTCATCAATATATAGTTGTAAATATCTAAGGATAACATGAAAAATAGAACCCAAGAAATTCGGAACTTCATTATTCAAAATGTAAACCGGTTTCCAAGTGACATTGCAAAACGAACCTCAATTGAATTTTCCATATCTCGGCAAGCAGTCAATCAACACTTGAACAAGTTAATAGACGAAGAAGTGCTAGATGCGGAGGGAGTTACAATGAACCGAACTTACCGACTTCGCTTTATTGGCTGGCAAAAACGCTATCCGATAGATAGCCAATTGGCTGAAGACGTCGTGTGGAGAAATGATATTGAAGTCTTACTGGATGATGTGCTTGAAAATGTTTTGGATATTTGGCACTACGGATTTACGGAAATGTTCAACAATGCGATTGATCATTCCAACGGAAAGTTCGTTGATGTAAAGGTTGAAAAGACTGCGGCTGGTGTTAAGATTGTTCTGATAGACGACGGAATTGGAATTTTTTCGAAAATCAAAAATCAATTTGAACTGCTGGACGAGAGACATGCTGTGCTTGAATTATCCAAAGGGAAATTGACAACCGATCCTGAAAACCATTCAGGTCAAGGCATCTTTTTCACTTCGAGGATGTTTGATGATTTCCAAATACTCTCAGGCAAAACTTTCTTTAATTATCAATTTGGCGAATCGGAAGATTGGATTCTGGAAAGTAGGAAACGTATTTCAGGTTCTCTTATCTCTATGGAACTGAGCAATCATGTTTCGAGAACAGCGAAAGAAATTTTTGACCAATACACAACTGGTGAAGATTATGCCTTTTCAAAAACCATTGTTCCGGTTCGATTGGCACAATATAACAATGAAAAATTAATTTCTCGGTCTGAAGCAAAAAGACTAATGGCCCGGGTTGAACAGTTCAAAAAAGTGCACTTGGATTTCAATATGATAGAAACTGTAGGCCAAGCGTTTGCGGACGAGATATTTCGCGTTTTTCCTAACCGACATACAGACGTAGAAGTAATCGCCATCAATGCAAATTCAGATGTTCAGAAAATGATTTCGAGCGTCAAATCTTGATATTCAATCTACGACGCTTGAAGTTGAAAATATAGGGAAAGGCATTCTTCAGTAAAGCTTATTGTTCTGAAATTCAGTTTCCGTCAGAACATGAATTCTCACGAATTTCATACTCACCATCTCAGTATTGAGCACTTTTGTCACTGTGACTTTCCGGTAATTCAGCAGTATCTATTTGCTCCAGGTAGATGATTAGGTACTCTCAACTCGTATTTCTCTATGCAGGTGAAACATTAGATAATGAGTTCTCGTATTGAAATTGAACCTAGTGAATGTTTGAAAAATCAAACGGTGAGCATCGATTTGTGTTTGGGAAACTATAAAAATGGCTAAATCAATTCGCATAGACAATTGCTTGATTGGACCCGAACATCCGCCCTATATTGTCGCAGAGATGTCAGCCAACCACAACGGCGATATTGAGCGAGCCTTCAGGATTCTAGATGCTGTGAAAGCAGCTGGTGCAAACGCCGTAAAAATTCAAACCTACCGCGCTGACACAATTACGATTAATCATTCTGCTCCCGAGTTCATCGTTAAAGGAGGACTCTGGGACGGACGTCAACTTTTCGATCTTTATGAAGAAGCCCATACCCCCTGGGACTGGCATGGTCCGATATTTGATCACGCAAACAAAATTGGATTGACTATCTTTTCCTCTCCATTCGATCCTACCGCGGTAGATTTACTCGAGAGTCTTGGTGCTCCAGCACACAAAATTGCGTCTCCAGAATTGATCGATCTACCCCTGATCAAGTATGTTGCTCGCACTGGTAAACCCATCATCATGTCTACTGGAATGGCAAATCTAGAAGAGATTTCGGAAGCAATAGAAGCAGCTCGCAGTGCTGGAGCCGAGGATATTGTTGTTTTGCACTGCACTTCGGCCTATCCAACTGACCCCAAAGAATCCAATCTCGCAACAATGGCAGAGATTGCTGATCGCTTTGACGTGTTAACTGGACTGTCTGATCATACTCCTGGCATAACTGTTCCAGCCATCGCAATTGCACTCGGGGCTAATCTGATCGAAAAGCACTTTACACTAGCCCGCTCTGACGGTGGCGTTGACAGTGCGTTTTCATTAGAACCAGCGGAACTTGCAGAATTGGTGCAGGCGGCTCGAATTGCAAGAGTCGTAGTCGGTCATGCTAGCTTCGAACCGACTTCTTCGGAAAGAAAGATACTCAATATGCGTCGCTCGTTGTATGTCGTGTCTCCCATTTCAAAAGGTGAAGAATTTACAGAATCAAACATTCGTTCAATTCGTCCGGGATTCGGGATGAAGCCAAAATATTTGGAGCAGATTTTGGGGCGACGAGCGTCGCGCAATCTGCAATTTGGCGAACCTCTTCAGCCGTCGATGATTGACGGTGGACTTGAAGAATAGCTTTCCCTCAATTCGAGCAAAATAAGTCAATCTGATCATTCAATGATGGCTACTCAACCCATCATCTATTGCGATATGGACGGTGTTTTATGTGACTTCTTTTCTGCCGTACAAAGGCTAACCGATAAACCAATCAAGTCACTGTCTGTTTCCCAGATGTGGGCACTTTGTCGTGAGCAGGCTGACTTTTGGGAAAATCTTGAGTGGATGGATGGTGGAAGAAGCGTCTGGAAAGTTGTCGCTCACTACCGTGGTCATATTCTTTCTTCGCTCCCCTACTCTGACCCAAACAGTGGTCCGGGAAAAAGAAAGTGGCTTCGTAACAACATTGGATTATCGGATCCTGAGCGAATCCATCTTGTCAATCGTCGAAGTAAAAAACAGAATTTCGCTATTTCGAATCAAGCTCCAAACATTTTGATCGACGATTTTTTCAAAAACACGAATGAGTGGCAAGCAGCCGGCGGAAACGCCATCCTTCACGTTAGTCTCGAAGATACACTCCTACAACTGAGGGAACTCGGAATTAACACCGACCTCCAATCTTGAAATTCAACGGAATTTGAGAGTAACTTCGCCCGGTTGCAATCGGTGATCAGCAAAGTATCCAGCCTTCGTTTCCAGTGCAAATTTGATATCACGCCCAGGTGAATAAATATTCGAGCTTGAACCTTCCTTCAACGGCGGTTTCATTCGCATTAACAAAAACAGTAGCCCGTCCGAATCAAAAAATCCAATATCGAGTTCAGCATGGACATTGTTCATGTGAAAACTGCGATTTTGAGGCGAAGGATAAACAAAGAGAATTGCGTTTTGGTCAATGATATGGGGACAGATGTGCTGATTTCCTGCAGCTCTCTCCCTTGGCTCATCAGCAATTCTCACGCGAAGATCAGTTTCCTCACCATTTTCGTGGCGGAGTGAAATGACTGCATGGTGCATACTCGCCCAGTATCGCGTTGACAACTTGCAATCTTCAGTATTGCTAGTGCCGACTTGAGGTATCAACAAAGTCGCAGTCAGAATAGCAACATTAGTCGAGTGCCGCACAAACAACTTCGCAAATTTGATCAACATGCTGATCCGGCATTTCAGGGTAAAGCGGTAAAGAAATAACTTCCCTGCAGGCTTGCATTGTTTTCGGAAATTCTTCGTCCGAATACCCTAGTCCCTGATAAGGGGTCTGATTGTGGATGGGCAATGGATAGTAAATCTGGTACTCAATGTGTTGAGACCGCAGCGCATCAGTAATCTTGTTTCGCTCAGGTGACCTGATGGTAAAGATGTTGAAAACGTGCTTTCTGTCAGGTAAATCATTCGGTAAATCAACAGGATAATCTTGCAATAATTGGCGATATCGATCTGCCAGCTCATGTCTTCGCTTGATCACCTGGGTAACTGATTTAAGCTTAAGGCTCAATAGCACAGCCTGAACCGCATCCAACCGACTAGTGCAGCCGATTAATTCGTGGTGGTTCGGCCCAGTGATCCCGTGGTTCCTTATCAGTCTTACCTTCTCAGCATACTCCTCACAGTTTGTGGTGATCATTCCTCCATCACCATATGCACCCAACACCTTTGTTGGATAAAAGCTGAAACACCCGAAATCCCCTATACTTCCACCAAACGCGCCACGGTAAAGACTACCAAATGCCTGGGCAACGTCTTCAATTACAGGAATACCGTACTCCTCACCAATGGAGTAAATCTCCTTCATGTTCGCAGGAAGGCCGAATAGATGAATGGGCAAAATGGCCTTCACGCGTTCATCAACTGCCTCGCGAATATTTCTCGGATCAACATTAAAGTCATCCTGACAGATGTCAACGAGCCGAGGTTCAGCTCCAACCAGAGATATGGCTTCAACTGATGCATAAAATGTAAAGTTCGGAACAATTACAGTATCGCCGGATCCGACACCTATAGCCCGCAAGGCGATGACGATGGCATCTGTGCCACTTGCAACAGTTACGGCATGATTAACACCTAGATAGTCTGCAAGTTCGGATTCGAGTTGATTGACTGCTGATCCCAGAATAAAGTTTCCTGTTTGTCCGAGACGCTCAATTTCCTCCAACCAAGCTTTTCGATAGTTCGCAAACTGTTGAGTCAGATCAAAGTAGGGAATATTTATTGAATTGGGCATTAATGCTGACCAATTTGCTCGCGAACCATTTGTGCTACACGAAGTGCCAACACTGCGTCTTCACCTGACACAAAGGGTTCACCACTATTTCGTACGATTTCCACAAAATGATCAATCTCGTTTTTGAGTGTTAAGGCAGGGACGGTATCAATCTGCTGTGTTGATGTATTGTGTGAGAAGCGATCCTCAGGATCATAGGATCGATTGGTTAGCAATATCGACTGGTCAAGCAAATCCAGTTCCAGCAACTGCTGCCTCATATATATCTTGAAGTTTCGGATCCTGTCATTTGCGACTCTTGAGGCCGTCACATTCGCGACGGCTTGGTTCTCAAACTCAATTCGGGCGTTTGCGATATCTACGTGCGATGTAATGACTGATGCTCCAAGTGCAGATACAGACTTGACGGGCGCATTAATCATCGCCAAAACCAAATCGATATCGTGAATCATCAAATCCGTAATGACATCGACATCGCCTCCCCTTCCAGCAAATTTACCGTGTCGGCTGGCTTCGATAAATTCCGGTCGATCAATACGGTGTGCAATTTCCATAATCGCTGAATTAAAACGCTCCTGATGCCCAACCAACAATTTCGCAGAATTCTGGTGTGCCAATTCGACGAGAGCTTCGGCATCAGCAACAGTTGCCGCAAGTGGCTTTTCCATCAGCATGTGAACCCCTTCCCTGAGAAATATTTCTGCGACTTCACGATGCTTAACCGTAGGGACGGCAATACTCACCGCATCAATCTTGCCGAGAAGTTCTGTAGGTTCAGTGTAACTTGCACATCCTAGCACTTCAGCAACATATCGACTCCGATCCAAGTCAACATCGGCAATCCCAACCAATTCCACATTTTCATTCGCTGCAAAATGTTCGGCGTGTAGTTTACCGATGAAACCGACCCCAGCGATACCAACTCTTAGTTTTGGTGCCACTTGATTCCTACTGCTGTCGCCGTCTGCTAGAGTTCATTTCTTCGATGCCACTGGTCAGTTAAAATTGGTAATGTAATTTTATTTGAAATAGCTTGCTTATTGATTTGCCGTGCTGTCGAAACTCAGACAAAACTTAACCTCGATGCTTCTGGTTCAAGACTCAGATAAGCAACGCAATCAGATTTGGAATCCCTCATCTGCTGCGACTGCACTGCTCATCGAAACCGCCCGTGCAGATGATGATTTCGATGAATCTGAACTCGCTCAAATTGAACAGACGCTGGTCAATGTGCTGAATGTTGATGCATCTCATATCAAACAAACACTGGAATCAGCTCAACAGGAACTGGACCAGGCCACCTGCCTGCATGAGTTGACCTCAATCATCAACAGTGACTGGGAATTCAAGGCAAAGGTTAACTTAATCGAGGCGATGTGGAAAGTTGTGCTGAGTGACCAGCACATCGACCCAAACGAACAGCACCTAATGCGCAAGATCAAGGGGCTATTGCACATTCCCCAGTCTGAATACATCGCCGCAAAACTAAGAGCCCGCGACTCTCTGGAGTCGGATTAGTTTACGACTTCAAATTACGCAGAAACGATCTTCCAAATCACCAAGGGATATCGGAATCAAAATCATCATCCATAGTTTCTGTCGTCCCAGACCCTCTTGACTCACTTGACTCGCTTGACGAAAACGGGTCGGATTCGGTGCGTGGAGCGCCGCCACCTTCCGCCCGGTCAAGAAATACAAAATCTCGACCAATTATTTCGGTTGTATATCGATCCTGACCACTCTGATCCTGCCATTTACGCGTTCGCAACTGGCCTTCCACATAGAGTTTGCTTCCTTTTCGTGTGTACTTCAGTATTGTTTCTGCTCTAGGTTCGAAAAATACAACACGATGCCATTCCGTATGGTTTTTACGGTCTCGAGTTTCTCTGTCCATCCAGGATTCAGTGGTCGCAATTCTTAAGTTTGCAATAACTCGACCGTTTTGGGTCATGCGTCGTTCGGGATCTGCCCCCAAGTTCCCTATCAGGGTGACTTTATTCAATCCAGGGCCAGCCATTTTTTCTGTTAAACCTCAGTTTCAAATGATTTATGTTTTTTGTTATTGGGCGCCTAGATTCAAGCCAACTTTCGGCTGAAAATTAGCTTGAAGGCAAGCCATATCAGTATAACCAATGCCGCAAACAGAAATACACCTGCGGACTCATGTCTGGTGTAAACAAGGCCACCAAAAACTCCACCTAGAAAAGTGCCAATAAACGTACAGGCATTGAAGATTCCCATTGCCGTACCGCGAGTTTTTTCCGGTGCTTTTGTAACCGTAGTCGATGGAAGCAGCGCCTCCAATGTGTTAAAGCCGACAAAAAACAGCCAAAGACCCAAAACCAGCATCATTATTGTTCCGTCGAGCGAACCAAAATGCAATACACCTTGTGAAACTAGCAAGATAAGTCCACTTAGAATCATCACCTGACCTGATCGTTTCTTTTTTGAACTGTAACGGATCAAGGGAAGCATTACAAGCACAGAGACCACCAAAACTGGCACAAATACTTTCCAGATTTCATCGCGTGCGAAGCCGGAGACTTCAATGAACTTAATTGGGAATGCTAGGAATAATGCTGTCATAACCATGTGAATAGCCATCGTCCCAGCATAGAGTGCAACTAACTCTCGGTCAAACAGCCTTGTCTTTGTCTCCGCATGCTGTTCCAGCTGAATTGAATCTGCCTTTTCTTTGCTCGGCAACAGAGTCAACACCATCAATACACCGACTCCTGCCAATGCGGCAGCGATCCAGAACAATCCCCGTATTCCGACCCATGAATCAAGTATTGGACCAAGCATCAGAGACAACGTAAATGCTGTTCCAATCGACACGCCCACAATCGCCATAGATTTGGGTCTTTGGGGCTCCCGGACGACATCTCCAACCATAGCCAGAACAACTGCTGAAATAGTTCCTGCACCTTGCAGTGCGCGACCCAGAATGATGCCAAATATTGAAGTGGACTGCGCGGCCACAATACTACCGATGGCGAATACGATCAAACCCAAGACAATCAGTGGCCGCCTTCCCCACCTATCTGAAGCGGTACCAAATGGCACCTGAAATATCGCTTGGGTCAAGCCGTATATTCCAAGAGCGATTCCAATCAGGTAAGGCGTTCCATGCGTAAATTCATTGGTGTATAGAGCAAGAACAGGCAAGATCATAAACAGCCCAATCAAGCGCATTACCAGAACACTTGAAAGCGTTGTGATCGTATTTCTTTCGAATTTTGTGAAACGATTTTCAGACACAGAATTCAATTGGAATCAATATGGAGACGGAAGGTAACAGTACTCAGGGAATAACGCAACAATAAAAATCCCGGGTCGGCCTATCTTCATGCAGGACATTGTTTCACCGGGATAAACAGGAAGTGGCATTTTAATCTGTTTGCTAAACCGAGTGAGGAAGAGTAACATATTAAGTTTTTGCGATTGCTGAAATTAGTATGGTGAACAACGACAAAATTATTGTCAGAGGCGCTCGAACGCACAATCTCAAAAACATATTTGTTGAGTTGCCGCGCAACCGCCTGAATGTCGTCACCGGCCTTTCTGGCTCGGGTAAGTCGTCACTTGCATACGACACAATTTATGCTGAAGGACAGCGCCGCTATGTTGAATCCCTGTCCTCCTACGCTCGACAATTTCTATCATTGATGGACAAGCCTGACGTTGACTCTATTGAAGGGCTTTCACCAGCAATCAGTATTCACCAGCAAGGTACTCGATTCAGCCCACGCTCAACTGTCGGGACTGTAACAGAAATCTATGACTACCTCAGACTGCTGTACGCCAGAGTCGGTGAACCACGCTGTCCTACTCATAATTCTGTACTCGCTGCAAAACCAATTTCGGAAATTGTCGACCAAATTCTGGCTTTACCGGAAGGTACGCGAGTCGCACTCATCTCTCCACTAGTCCGCAGTAAAAAAGGCACACACGATCAAACAATATCTGACCTTAGAAAAAATGGCTATGTCCGGGTACGAGTTGATGGAGAGATCCATGAAATTGAGAATGTTCCGAAACTGGACAAGAACACCGCACATTCAGTTGATGTCATTGTCGATCGAATCGTTGTCAAACCACAGGCCCGTCAACGGTTGGCTGATTCTGTGGAAAATGCTACGCAGCTGTCAGATGGATTGCTAGTCTGCTGCAAGGTTGATGACGAGGGTTCTATAGAGCACAAAGGAGAGGTATTCAGCACCCAATTTGGATGTCCGTATTGCGGCTATGTGCTTGACGAATTGGAACCTCGAATCTTTTCATTTAACAATCCTCGAGGGGCATGTTCTAGCTGCAGTGGACTTGGCTACACTTCCCGATTTGATTCGGAACGTATCGTTTTGGATCCCAAATTAAGTATCTCCATGGGGGCACTAGCGGAGTGGAATGTGCGTCATCGTTATTACTACAGCATGTTGGAATCGGTGGCCAAACACTATAAATTCGATCTGGATCAACCATTTGAGTCACTGCCAAAACATATAAAGAAAATCGTTCTTTTCGGCACGAGCAATCAGAAAATTTCGATGCGATACCTTAGTGAAAACGGCAAAACCTACCGAAGTGTACGTCCTTTTGAAGGCGTAATTCCGAATTTTGAACGACGACTACGGGAATCCAGTTCGGATGCTGTGCGCGAAGAGTTATCCAAGTATCTCGAAACTAAACCTTGTTCAGAATGTGGCGGCAGCCGCTTGTCAATCGGTGCAAGAAATGTGTTTGTCGATAACAAGCCCATTCACTTCATCACGAGCATGAATGTGAGCAAAGCTCTAAGCTTGTTTCAATCGATTCAGTACGACGACCACAAAAAAACAGTTGCAGAACGAATTGTTAGAGATATCAAGACCAGACTACAGTTTTTGTCCAGTGTTGGGCTTACCTATGTAACTCTTGACCGCGCAACCAATTCGCTTTCAGGCGGTGAACTGCAACGTATACGTCTAGCATCACAAGTCGGGTCGGGACTGGTTGGAGTCACTTATGTTCTTGATGAACCATCGATTGGACTGCATAACCGGGATAATCAGCGACTGCTGGATACTCTGCATCGACTACGTGATTTGGGTAATACTCTGGTCGTTGTCGAACACGACGAAAATACCATTCGAAGCGCTGACTACATTGTGGACCTTGGTCCTAGAGCAGGTGCACAGGGCGGCCAGGTGATGGCTGCGGGTACGCCACATGAAATTGAAAACACTCCAGATTCCTTGACAGGTGCGTACCTTAACGGAAAGAATCAAATTTCAATTCCATTGCTGAGGACTCCATTCGACTCAAAACGAGTGCTTCGAATAGAGGGTGCACGGGGAAACAATCTCAAGCGGTTGAATGTTGATCTTCCCCTCGGACTTTTCTGTTGTGTGACCGGCGTCTCAGGGTCTGGTAAGTCCACTTTGATCAACGAAACAATTTATCCTGCTGTCGCCACTAGAGTGAATCGGACCAAGCTGACAGCTGCAGCATATGATCGAATTCTTGGACTCGAATTGATCGACAAAATAATTCGTATTGATCAACAATCGATTGGACGCACACCTCGGTCAAATCCAGCCACCTACACAGGCCTTTTTGGAACTATTCGAAACCTGTTTGCCAGAACTGTGGAAGCTCGTGCACGCGGATACGGTCCCGGTCGATTTTCATTCAATGTTCCAGGTGGTCGGTGTGAATCATGCAAAGGTGATGGTTTAGTACGGGTCGAAATGCACTTTCTACCGGATATGTTTGTGCGATGCAAGGTTTGCAACGGTTCCCGGTTCAACAGGGAGACTCTCGAAATCACCTACAAAGGGCTCAATATTGCAGAGGTGCTGGAACTCTCAGTTAGCGAGGCATTGGATCTGTTCAACGCCATTACGCCTGTTGCCCGAAGATTGAAGACGCTCAGAGATGTTGGACTTGAGTACATCAGACTTGGTCAAAGCGCTACCACCCTTTCAGGTGGAGAAGCGCAGCGCGTCAAACTGTCGCTTGAACTGTCAAAAAAAGATACGGGCAATTCACTGTATCTTCTTGATGAACCCACTACGGGATTGCATTTCGAAGACATCAAACAACTGCTATCGGTACTGTTGGAACTTCGTGATCGCGGTAATACCGTTATCGTTATTGAACACAACCTGGAAGTTATCAAGTCGGCGGACTGGATCATTGATCTAGGGCCGGAGGGCGGAGCAGATGGTGGTCATATTGTAGCAGTCGGTTCACCAGAATGCGTTGTTCAAAATCAACAATCACATACCGGCAGATGCCTGGCTGAAGTTCTGAAAAAGTCAAGAAAGATGGAACCAACTCTCGAATTGAAATAGTCTGAAACTTTCTCGCAGAGTAAAGGTGTACATTCGCCCCAATTTCAGAATGGAAGGGTTGACGATTAATGTATAAATTTATTTTGTTGACTACCTAAAAGACCGAGTAATGGATGGCTGATACATTAACCTTTGCTGACATCGATCCGATCGAAACCGAAGAGTGGCTAGAGGCTCTGTCTAGCGTCATTGAACGCGAAGGTCATGAACGGGCTCACTTTCTCATTGAGCAGCTTATTGAAAGTGCCAGACGCTCTGGCGTTCATATTCCACATCGACCAACAACTGCATACCTCAACA
>CBDBJJ010000001.1:0-2864 GCA_965206345.1 Arenicellales bacterium
TCAGCTCTCTGCTGGTCTTCAAAAAACGGTTCTGGGTAAGGGATTGCCTGCTGAACCAGCAGCCTGAGCCATACGCCATGCTGGAGACCCGTTGCTGGCTGACCAAAAGACCCGAGAAGCAGAACGATTGCGAGGTTCCCTCAGCACCAGCAGCAGAGAGGGGCAACACCTTACTTTGGCCAAACTGGACATCCCTGGATTGCCACCAGCAATGGCCACAAGGTCTTATGCTGGACTAGGCCAACCTGGCGTCACGTGACCAAAGCAACAGTTCAGAACGGTACTTGCCGCATCCTTTGCCTAGACGGAGGAGGGGCGATGGGTTTCTATGCACTTGGCGTTTTGAAAGAGCTTGAGGCACGTCTGCCAGAATCGATCCATCAGACCTTTGATCTGATTTTTGGTACAAGCACTGGCTCGATCATTGCCGCGCTCCTGTCGCTGGGGCATCCGGTCAGGACAATTCACCAGGCATACAAACAGCATATCCCCAAGATCATGGGGGCAAGAGGCCGCTGGGCGAAGTCAGCGGCATTGCGGCTTGCTGCAGAACAGGTGTTTGGTGATACTAACTTTGATGCGGTGCGGACTGGCCTTGGCATTGTCTCGGTCAAGTGGAAACTTGAAACACCCATGATCTTCAAGAGTAGGGAGACACAGGCCCACGGACGACGAGCAACGTTCATTCCTGGCTTCGGATGCAGCATTGCCGAGGCTGTAGAGGCATCTTGCTCGGCTTATCCTTTCTTCGAGCGCAAGATTGTGACCACTCACAATGACGATGAGTTCGAATTGATGGACGGAGGTTACTGCGCCAACAATCCGACGCTTTACGCAATTGCTGATGCTACAGTCTCACTTGGTTTTTTGCAGAACAACTGCCGTGTTCTCAGTATCGGCTGTGGGCAATACCCGGAATCGGGGTCGTGGATCAAGCGGATGATAAAGCGCTTCTGTCTCGTTCAACTTCTTCAAAAGACATTCCAGATCAATACGTCGTCAATGGATCAGTTGCGCCGCGTACTCTTCCCAAGCGTAAAGACTGTTCGAATTAGTGACTCCTTTCACAATCCAGAGATGGCCACAGACATGTTTGAGCATGACCTGGGCAAGCTGAATTTGCTTCGCCAGCAGGGTGCCGCATCCTTTGGACGGCATGAGTGTGCTATTGTTGATCTGCTTTTAGGTGCGGAGTAGCCACCATGGCCATTTCAGAACAGCAGTTGCAAACCTGGTCCCACCAGGGTTCCGTTAAGGGCTCATCTGAGACCTACAAGACGATCAAGGCAGCACTTGAGGACCGGGGGGCTCCCTATGCAGGACATCATTTCGAGGTGTTCCTGCAGGGCTCCTATGGGAATGACACCAACATCCACGCCGAGAGCGACGTGGATATTGTCATCTGTCTGACCGAAGTGTTTGACGGTGACATTAGTGGTCTGGTTCCGGCTGCCCAGGCGGCCTACGGATTTCACGAGTTCAGAGCAGACGTGATTGCTTGGCTTCAACAGAGATATGGCAACGGGGTCAGACCTGGGAAGAAGGCAATCTTCGTGCCTGGCAGCAACAGCCGACGGAATGCCGATGTCGTTGTCTGCATTGAGCATCGCCGTTACATCTCACATCAATCAAGCTGGAATGCTCAGTACCACTCCGGCATCTGCTTCTGGAAAATGGATAGGACAAAGATTGTTAACTTTCCTAAGCAGCACAGAAAGAACCTCACCAGCAAGCACCAAGAGATGATCAGCTCATTCAAGGCAAATGTGCGCGTGCTGAAAAATATGCGCAAAGCGATGATCAACCGCCGCTTCTTGGCAGACGGGGTTGCACCCTCTTATTTTCTGGAAGGGATGTTATGGAACGTCCCAAGCCAGTACTTCACTGGCAACTTTCAAGAAACCTTCGCGAATTACTTACCTTGGCTTGAGCATTATGATTCAACGCAGTTGGTTTGTGCAAATAAACTACACTGGTTAATCCGGGATGGGTGTCAAATTTGCTGGAACACCAACGACTTTAAAACCTTCATCCGGTCAGCCTGGAATTACTGGAACAACTATTCCTAGTGTAACATTCTGAAAGATGGCAAGATAAGATAGGGGGCAAATCCATGGAAGGATGTGTCCTATGCCCATGGGTTGTCCCCCCATTCTCATCAAGCTCAGCGAGGGGGAGAGGGAAGAATGGAGTCCATGACCCGCTCCCTCAAGCTGCCCCACGGCCTGGTGCGTCGTGCCTGGATCATTCTGTCTTGTGCTGCAGGAGAGCCCCAGGTGGAGATTGCTAAGCGACTAGGGGTGAGCAAGATGACGGTCAGCAAATGGCGACATCGCCTTCACCACCAGGGTACCGCAGGACTCTATGATCAACCATGCCCTGGCCGCCCCCGCACCCATGATGACGAGCGGATGACCGAGGTGATCAACACGGCATTACAGAGTCCACCAGCCAATGCTACCCATTGGAGTGTTCGTGCCTTGGCTGAGCACAGCGGTGCTTCCAAGTCCATGGTCCATCGATAGTTTCAGACGTTTCATCTCCAACCCCATCGCCAGCGCCATTTCAAGATTTCCAACGATCCCCACTTTGTGGAGAAGGTACAGGACGTTACAGGTCTATATCTGAATCCACCGGATCACGCTGTCGTGCTCTGTGTAACCCCAATTCTGGATAAAGGGAGGCGTGGGGAGGTCTTGCTGCCTGGGTTCAGCGCTTCGGGAAGCCTGGTGGGGAGGGGAAGACCTTGCTGGCGCCTGTTGTTGTGGCTTTCCAGGTCTTGCAGTGAGGGTGAAGGAGCTGGTCCCCAATCGGGCATGGCTTGATCCGGTATCCACCTGTAACCACACAACTGGAAGACCCCT
>CBDBJJ010000002.1:0-12112 GCA_965206345.1 Arenicellales bacterium
TACTCGTTGATTAAAAGTAATATTACTGCTTTATTATACTGCACGAAAGCTATTCCGGGTCGGCAGGATCAAATCTCACGTGAGCGCGTACAACCTCAATCAGTGGACACCGGAGGGCTTCAGCTTTGTGTAGCGTTTAATTATAGAGCTGACATGCGCAGTATACTAATAGCGGATCAGCGCTGGCAGTGTTATTACTATGTATAGCTGTGTCTTTAGCCAGCATTTCGCAGTGGTTTCTGAAAATCTTACTGACACAATCTGTAGCATTGATGAGCGTCTCCGGATATCTTCCGCGTGTTCGCCTTATAGTGCTGCTGCGGGCATTGGAGCTACTGCTGTGTTGGTACAATGGGCCTGCCGCAGAGGCGAGCCCAAGCAGTGGGAGTGGAGTCATCTACCCGCCGTTGACTGAGGATAGCGATGGAACGGAAGAGACACCGCTGTTCGTGGGACTCATAGAGTCATACGACCCGGCGCATCCCGACCGGCTGCTGAAGTCCGTGGGAACCATTATCGGGACGGAGATAGCCTTGGACCACATAAACGCCGACCCCAGCATCCTTCCTGGTTACCGCTTACACTACAACTTCATAAACTCGCAGGTTTGTTGCGATCTGTTATAAAACAACCAGCCATACAGCTGTGCCAATAGTTGAATTACTATTTAAATGGATGCTTGGTTACTTACAACTTACTTGGGTACTTAGTACTTACAGCTAGAATTACTGTATATTAAAAGTGAACTCCCCTTGGATGTCACTTCATGTCATTCTTTGCTTGAAAAGCCACATGTCAATCTCCACAGTGCAATCCCCAGCAAGCAGCAGATGCAACACTGAGACAGGTTTTGAACAAACCCACAAAGATTGGAATCATAGGAGCTGGGTGCTCACCATCAACACAGAACTCCGCTCTCATATCACAGTTCTACAACCTGACACAGGTGTTATTGTAGTTCTAGAAATTCATGTATCTCAAACACCCTAGTAGGTATGTATCTGAAACTTCACACACACATAGGCTTTGATGGCCCAACGTGCACAAATAATGTACTACATGTACAATGTGGAAATACTATTTGAGTGCTTGTAGGTGTGACCATCCAACCTTTCCCAATATATACTAACTCCATCACTTACATGTTAACATTTCAATGTAAACAACAACAAAGAGGCTCAGCCGATTAAACATTGCTTCTCCTATTAAATGCCTTATAATTAGGTACTCACCTCAAGCTAGTCTGTGTGTCTTACAAAAAATTCATGTATGTAAACAACAAGGTCACGATGCACGTTTGCTAGTTTAATTAGTGTTGATAAGGTCAAAAGAAAACAGAGCATGTTTATATAATTATGGCACATTCTACAGTAAAACAATTTACATTTTGCAAATGAACTGTCTTTGACCTGCACCTGCAGACTTTGCTTAAACTTCCTATAGCAGCACATCACAGGACATGAAGTCCTTTAGAGCTACAGAATTATGTCTCTTGCCAGTACATAGTTTTACTCATAATGTAAGTAGGAGAGACAGTCAGCAAGAATCACAAAGCACAGTAGTGCTTTGTATATAGGGATTGCCAAGGTCCTCCCCATCATAGATGTATTGGGCTATGATGGGCAGAATTCTTCATTTTCTTCTTCTTCTTCTTCTTCTTGTTCAGATTCAACACCCATAACTCAAAAAGGGAGCCATATATCAACATGAAACTTTGTTGGTATGTAGGTTTCCGTAACGGGAAGAGACTGGTCATACTTACATGTTTGTAAACAACCTTGTTTACAAGTAAACAACAACAAATGCCTCAGGCAATACATTATGAAGGGAGATATGTAGCAGTATAAATAGGAAAGTAAACATGCCATGAGACTGTAAGTTTACCTAAACACTAAATCACTTATCAGGGATTCGTAAACAAATTTACATGTCTGTAAACAACAACAAATAGCCTCAGGCAATTAATTAATGTGCAATATTTTAGCTTGTAACTAGACGATAGTAGGGTGCATGACAACAAAACTTTGCACACACGTGTACCCCACCATTACCATTGCCATGGCAACATTACATGTTCGTAACCAATGGCAACCGGCCTCAGGCAATGAATAACTATTTTAGCTTATTGCAGTACTGTACAAGAGTACAAAACCTATGACCATAAACCTTGGGACTCACAAGGAGTCTACCTCAATGGTTGCCATGGCAAAAAGTAATAACCCCATGTAATACTTATTATTGTGTATTTCTTGACAATGGTGATGTGTATGAGCATCAAACTTTGCACAAATTTTACCCTTTGTATGGTTGCCATGGTAACATTAACATTATAATAATGTTGTAACCATGGCAACCGTCAAAAATGTTCGTAAGAGGTAGAAAATGGCCTCAGACATTAAATCAAATGTGTAGCCCACCACTATCTCAATCCTCAATGGTTGCCATGGCAACACTTAATAACCCCCTCAAATACATAGTACTCTTATTACTTGAAAATGGTAGTTTGTATGAGCCTCAAATTTTGCACAACTTACTACTGGATTAGCACGGTTGCCATGGCTACAGGCAATAATTACACATTCTAGCCCCATGGTTGCCATGGCCACAGGCAATAATTACACGTTCTAGCCCATAACCATGTTATACTAGTACATAAGACAGTGAAACTTTGTAAATATATTTAACCCACTACAACCTTTGCCACGACAACAAAATATGCACTAAATAGCCCCAGGCAAGTCGTAGCTTATATTTATTCTATACAGCCATTATAAGTTTGCACATACATACATGTACTTACCAACTACCGTTAAACATAAGCAATAGCCTAAGGCTTTAAAAATGAAAAGAGACAAGTAAATGAAAAATCTTGCAGATTGAGAATGGGCGCATATAGGGATCGTGTAAAAAGGAAAGGAGACAAGATTGTGATGGGACTATAATAGTCACATAGTTTGTATGTGCATAATAATGAGGTGGTCCCGAAATCACTCAGCTACTTAGGCAGAGAGATTTCGGACCTCCTCATTATTATGCACATACAAACTATGTGACTATTATAGTCCCATCACAATCTTGTCTCCTTTCCTTTTTACACGATCCCTATATGAGCCCATTCTCAATCTGCAAGATTTTTCATTTACTTGTATAATAGGTATTCAACCTATTGTGTCACTGGTCAATGCAATTGGGACTTTACATGAAATATTACTTTTTCTTTGCAGATTTCCTGCATCTCAGCTTCACCACTGCTGGCAAACCGTGAAGTCTACCGTCACTACTTCCAGATTATGCCTTCTGAGCTGGGACAAGTTATTGGTTTATACAACATAATCACTCACTATGGCTGGACTAGAGTTGGGGTTATTGTGGAAGATGAAGACCTGTTCACAGAGGTAAGTTGGTGCTGTGAATTAAATGGACAGTAGTTGTATCATGTGTGCCTGTCTCTGATGGTAAATGATGAAACAGCAACACCAGTGAACCAGGTTGTGGAGATGCTCAGCTATATACACATGTTAACTTACACTCACTTATAACTACATTTAATCTGGGGCCATAGGCTATGAGGTAGTAAGCAATATTATTGAATTCAGAAGGACAAAGTAAACCTACAATAATAGCAAAATTCTTAATAGTGTTTGTCTACTTTGCATACCACAGACAAAAATGCATTGTTGTGGGTGAATCAAAAGTGATATCTACTTGTGTTATTGCCAAACAAGTGTATAGTGTATGATATTGAGGGAAGGCTAAGGCACTGTCTCTACAGCGGGCAGAATTGTTGTCTTTTAGATGCAGTACTGACAGCCCACAATAGTACTCCACCCAAGTACATGACCCTGTTGTATTAATCCGTTCTGGCCATGAGATGTTGTTGTGGACGCCTCCTGCTTTACACTTGGACAGGGAAACATGAATCAACAACAGCTGTTCTTTGTCTCTTCGATCATTCAGTCTCGCTGCCTCCAGTATTAAGCAGTCTCCTGCATAGTTATGTACTTATTATTTTAGCAAAGAGTGGTTTGTGAGACTAACTACTATGTTTCAACTCATGAGAAATTATTGCTTCTGGATTAGATAGGAACATGAAAAAGCATGTGTATTGCACACTAGCAAGAAAAAGAAAATACATAGTGGTTAGAAAGAAAATAGACAACCAAACCTCACCCATTACACCAACACAAACACCAAACACTCACAAAATCACACAAAACAATGAGAGGCAGGACCCTGGGTGCCCAGCCTTGAGAACTGGGGAGGTACATAGGTTAAAGAGTCTTTTACAGGCCTAACTCTCCCTACGCAATACATACCCAACCAAGAATTTCAAGTGCATATCTGTATTTCTGCACTGCACTAAAATTTTCTGACACATGTCACTATATAGCTGAGCACTTCAGATGCAGCCACAGACCACTTGAGATTCAGTGTGTGTGGCCTGTAGTTTCCTTACCTATAGCTAATTGCCAATGATGTAATACACCATGTGGTGTCAAGAGAAATGTGGAGCTCTGGACAGCTGTTTTGGGTTTATTAGCCCTCATCAGCAGAGCATACCGTACAGTCATAAAGGCTGAGAGTGACCCTGTACTTGTGGTTTCTGAATGATGCATGTAGTTCAGTTCTCTTTTAACTTTGATACTTAATTTGATATAATGGTCACTCAAAGCAATAAACCTGAGAACTATAATAATGGCAGTTTCCACTTTAGTTTATGAGTTATGTTATGTGTTTCTTTTTGTCTGCATTAACTATGCTTTTCTTTTTTACACAGACATTCTTTCATCTCAGAAATGAGCTACGAAGTGTCAAAGTAGAGGTACACTCTGTGAAACTCTATCACAATGAACTGGAAACTGATCGACAGAAAGTATTTGATTATGTAAGCCAGTACAATAAAGAAATGCTCATATTATCATAATAATAATATAGATAAATTTTGAAGAAATTAGAATTTTCTTAATTCTCTCCTATGGAAGCTTCCTTATGCCACTTTTGTGTGAGGTGAGGAAATAATGATTTTATGTAATGAGTGACCACATTATTATCCATATACAGGCATACAAGAGAGAAATGTGGTATCCAGAATACCTGTTCATGTTGAGTGGATTGTACAGAGAAAGATGGTGGATGGAGGATCATCAATTTGTAGACTGCTCACCAGAACAAATAGAGCAGGTAATAATGTGTACAAAGCTGTAATGTCAAGCAATGAGCACATTGTGTCAGGTTTTGCAGCACACAGTGGCAGTTAACAATCATCCCAACACACGTGTGTTTGGGAGCAACTGGTTTGCAAGAGATCTCAACATTGTAAGCAGTGACAACTCAAACCATGCTTAAGTGTAAAATCACAAACGTTGTTTACGTACACTTACTTAGACCAACAGTGAGTTCTTTGAGGCTGAGAAGAGGCATATCAATAACCCCTCTCCACCTCTCAACCTGACAAAAACTGATCACCTCTCACAGTATTGCTATGATGCCACATGGGCCTTTGCTTTGGTCCTCAACAAAACTATCTCAGGTAACTATCACTATACGTACAACAGTATATAGCTACAAATAGTATACAGGTTGCAGTTATCTTGCATGGATTTGTATAACACTACTATATTCTCAGATTTCAAGGCTAATAAAAACCTCAATCACATGGCAGCTGTATTTTCAAATCAACCCAATGATGCCTTCTCAATTGAAGACTTTGAGTATGGAAACAGTGTTGTTTTAGATCAGATGATGATCAATTGGAATGATATCTCCTTTATTGGTCTCACTGTAAGTTAGATAGCACACCTCTATAATGTGCTGTTTACCAACTATCTCACATGATAGGGTCATATGTCATTTTCTAATGGTTTGAGAGAATCACAGCACATACAAATTACACAATACCTGGAAGATGGTACATAAGAAATGAGTATTATACAATGCAACGAGTAAACATGCTTCCTTTACAGAGGAAGGAAACTTGAATGAGGAGGAAGTTGGTCGTTTGGAACTAATTCATAACTTCTCACTTGCTACAATTGCTACCAATTTCTCTTGGAAATGTAACAATCTCTAACTAACCTGTAACCTTATATATAACTTGCCTTTGGCAGATGGTGAGCCTCATGATGGAAGCATTGGGAGAGTGACAGATACTCTCAGCGAAGCAGTGACGACTGTGTTTGTTATTCTTGGTATTACTGGGATTGTGTTTGCTGCTGTTTGCATTTTGCTGAATATTCTCCTGAGAAAAAAACCGTGAGTATAATAAAGCAACAATCACTTTGTTTTTCAGAAGACTACGCTTCTTCTCCTTCACATCCTCCACTACTTTCATTTTTCTAGGATCATAAAACTGAGTTCACCTAACCTGAACTACATGATTGGGTGTGGAGCAATTCTCCTCTATATCAGCATAATACTGGTTGCTGTTCCATTGCCAAGTGCTAATATGGCAACAGCCCTATGCCTAGTCACTCCTTGGTTCACAGCAATTGGATTCTCTCTGTGTTATGGGACTATTCTTGCAAAAATGCTAAGGATCTGGTACATATTTCATAACCCAGTTGTGAAGAAGAAACAGGTTCTTATAAAATCTCTCTCAATAATGTTTCAAACCTGTCTCAAAGCACACACTATGGGACTGTTGGCAGTCCACCATAGATAGTAGATGACTGAACAACATTACTCTCTGCACAGGTTCATGACTGGATGTTGGTGCTGCTGGTGATGTGTCTTGTGGTGTCTGATGTGGTGATTCTAGTAGTGTACACTGGTCTGGAGGCCAGTCAAGGGGCTGCCTCACTAGTCCCAAACAGAGAGAATGAGATAACAATATCAGGGGTGAGACTAACTCTATACCAAAGAATAGGGACTATATAGGGAGAGGGCACAGCAAGATATGCCCCCCCACCAACTTAAATTTTCCATGTGTGATTGACTATGTACTGGGCTCATAGTGTCAACTTAAGCCTTCTCCCTTGCAAAAGCTTTAAACTGAGGCAGAAAATGATGCATGCTGTGCCTTACATTATTAGTATTATTTCAGAATAGCGTAAGTGATTACGGTTTGGTAGGCGAAAACAAATTGTAGCATTTGATGTTGCTCACTACTGCCCCTCCCCCAAAAGGAGATGTAACTTCCTTGCCTTGTAATATAGGGAGGAATAATAATTATATTATTTGCAGTGTGTTTGCATTGATTCTCAAACAAGGGGTTTAAAATATCGTGTGTGCACAATAATTTGTGAATGACATGAACAAAACAGAGATTATTAACAGCCATGTCACTATTACACAGCCTCAAAAGGTGATGACTGAGCATTTTGTCTATGTTTGCAACTCCACTGAAAGGAAAATCACACTTGGTATACTCTATGGATTTGAGGCAGCACTACAGGTAAAGTAGAGTCATCACTAGTATGCCCCTATCGTGTACTACTCCACAGGTGCTGGCACTTCTCCTTTCATTTGCCACATGGAAGGTGCATATTCCAGGACTGGATGACTCAAAGCCTATCATTGCTGCCACCTATGTCACTAGCCTTGTCCTGGCTGTTGTGATGGTCTCCACATACTCTCTTGTGGAGTATATCAATGTATATGCAACTGTGTTTGGACTGGGATTCTTTGTGGGGACCACCCTCATCCTTTGCCTAGTGTTCTTGACAAAGGTATAATGTGTGTGTTATAATGTGGGAGTACAGAAGGAGAATATACACAATTTAGAGCAAGATTTTTTTAAACTCGGCAAATTTTCATCAAAATAATTACTTTTTACTTTGATGCAGGTGTACATGTTAGTGAAAGACCCTGAAGGAAAGACTATCTTTAGTACCAAACCTGGTGGTGACATTCAGTCCGGCTCCAGCTTTCCTACCTCAAAGGCTAAAGATACTCTCCCTCCCAATACAGCCAATGGACATCAGCACACCAGAGACTAGGTCAGTTCACAGCAGGATTGAGCTCAAATAGCTTATTCAGCTGCAACTTTGCACACTTATCCATAACACTTAGCTGCAGGCTATTAATGTATTTGTTTTAGCTGCTTCATTTACATTTCATTCCCATGACCTATTATGTTTGAACTTGAATTTGAAATCATTGCGAAAATAGTAAAGATCAAATGAAGAGGTATATAATTCTGTATTGGGATAGCAGATTATTATCAATGACTGCTGAAGCATTATACTCATAAAATGATTGATGAAAGAATGCATCATTCTGCTTATTTTGTGATGCACTACAACAAATTATGGGTCTTAAATAAACTGTATCTGAACCAGATAAGACAACCCTTTGAGTGGTGAGAGTGACTCCAGCAACAGCAACCTTGGATAGCTATACATCATTCTAAATCCTCCCACACAAACTTCCATGACTTTGTCCTGCTTATGTATGACATCACTGCTGTATAGTCCCTAATATGTGGAGGGGTCATTGTAAAACTTTACAGGGAGATTATTATAGTGGTTGCATTTATGTAATGATTGTGCACCAGACATCGTTGAGGAAAGGCTATTTCTGCCATCAGGCTCCCCAGAACTGAATTGCCCACCACTTACTGTGACAGGGAGTGAAGCTGGGTTTGAGCCAAGGAGTGAGAAGACCACACCCACTACTGAGGTGAAGAATGACAAATACCAGTACAATACTAGTCTATTAGTACTACAACATATACTAATACCGCAGATACCTAGTTACGTAATCACACGCAAGCCCATGGCTCGCATGCGTGTGTGGACGGGTAAATGCGTTAACAAACTGCGCACATTCATGAGCCCCACCCACTGGAAAGTGCGCTGGGCTACAACAGCTTTTCTTGGTCGTGTCCCTCTCACTGTCTGACTCTCACTGTCTGACTCTCCCTTTCCCGTTCACTGCTGCAATATACACTGTGGAGAAGACACCTATTGCAAGGCCAGTGAGTGGATCTTAGCGAAGTGAGTTATGTTCACCACAAACGCTCTCGTGAACCTGTAGCTAATAAACTATAGCTACTAGTTAACTTGCGGGATTCATAAGCTTTCTCGGGCACACTATACAAAGGGAGTGGCCGTTTATAAAGCTATGGCCACTGGGTCAAGTGATACAGCGCCATCCGCAACTTTATGCGAAGATGATTTGGGGGTCTTATACGAAGCCCTTTATCCAGCAAGAAACAAATACAGAGCGCTTGCTTTGCAAATTGGAGTTAAAATAAGTGAGATTGAAAGTGTAGAGATGAAGGAAAGTGATCCTGGTGATCGACTGCTTCAGATACTAGCAATTCGTTTAAAGAAAAGGGAGATTCTGACTTGGAAAGATATTAATACAGTGCTCAGTATAGGTAGTGTTGATGAGAGTAAGATAGCAGATGCTATTAAAAAGAAATACAATATTGTTTCTGGCCCTGAAGGCTCCTCAGAATATGAGCATGAAAAAAGGAAAGAGAAAGAGGAAGAAAAAGCCATGCATCTTCATAGAATGAGTGAACCACTAGTCCAGCAAAATTCAGATGGTGAGGTAAGTAAGAGAAAGAGAAGAAAAAAGTGCAAAAAGAAAGAATCTGAAAGTGAAAAAGCTGTAAGTAGTGCAAGACATATTGAAAGAGTAAGAGAAGACGAAAAAGAAAGGGAAGGAAAAAATGAAGAAAAATGTTCCATGGGACGGCCTGAAAGAGAGCCTGTGTATAAAAAGCAGGGAAAGACAGTCAAAGGAGAAGGAAGTGACATGCATACTCCATCCAATGATGATATTAGCAAAAAGCAAACAGAGATAGCAACTGAGTCTGACAGTGAAACAAGTTGTGAAGAGAGTCCAGAGTTTGTGAGAGAACTGGAAGAGAAGTCCAAGTCTGAATTCAAATCAAAAAATGCTTCCCAAACAAAAGGTGTTAAACAAAAAAATTATAAATTGGAGATTAGTCAGAAAAGCAAAAGGATAACAACAGGCAGAATGAACTGTTCAATGTATAGAACAGCTGGAGCAGCTGCTGAATCAGATGGAGAAACAAATGAGCGATATTCTCATGAGCTAATGAAAATTAAAACAGTAGAAAAGGAATCAGAAGAAGAGACATTTTTAGAAAGCACAAGTGATGAAAGTGAATATGAGAATCCAAAACAAAGAGAAAAGGTGAAATCAAAGTCTTTTAATCTCACAAGGACTGCAGCTGTTATCATGCTGGGTTCAATAAAACGCTCTGAATGTAGCTCTTATTGTTGATAATGAAAATGATCGTGGATATCTGCCTATCTGCAGCATTGTTTTCAGGTTGTTCAAGGATAGAGGAGTTTGTAAGCACAAAATATACTCACCAATAGATGAGAAAATGAGAGATCCAGCTCATAAAATAATGAGAGCAACAAACAGCAGCTCCAGACAAAAAGGATGAGAAAAACTCGTTCTGCAGTAAAGTTCATTGTGAAACATACGCAGCCTTACTACACCATAACTTACCAAAGACAAAAACTGGCAGTCAAAAGTTGCAAAGACGAAAACGGCGACGGGCAACAACATGTGTGATCAGCGCTATATACTGGAACATGGTGCGTACGCGGAAAGGCGTGGCAGTTGTAAAATGGCGTCGTTCAGTGATGTGAAGTTGAAGGCCCCGTGATTTTGTCGTTGGGTCGTAGAGCAAGAAAGGAACGATCGCTTGATGACGATGCACACCTCCATTGTCCGTGGAGATGTTTGGTGTAAAAATTAGTCGCTTTCCGCGCTTCCTCAGAGCGCTAGGCCTGTGACTGAGGAAGAAGAAGATGAAGAAGAAGAAGAAGAAGAAGATGATGATGATGACGAAAAAATCGGAAAATCGCGTGTGAGAAAAAATTGCTCTAGCCGAAACGCGAAGATACCTATAAGCCTAAAAGGCATTGCTTGAGGTATAGGTGGGTCTGTGGATCCCAGCGGTGTGTTTTTGAGGCTCAACTTCTTGTTCCCTGGCGAGTAAGGCGGCCGCGTTGTACGCGCTCACGTGAGATCTGAATCGCGCCATCCCTACATAGAGCGTCTACCGACGCTCTGATATGATTACTTTGTGTGTGACAGAGGTGTCTGTGAAGTGATTGTAATGCATAACATATGAAGGAAAATGCCATTTGGGTTTTGTGTTACTGGATGTCTCTCATCCCATTTTAACTTCTTTTTGGCTGGTATGCTACACAAAATATTTCTGTAAGTGTCTATGGTGTATACAGTGTTAAAGGGAGTGTGGGTGAGTGTATCTTCTCTACTTTTCCTGACTTCCAACAGGTCATAAAAATGAATTGTTAAATAGCCAGAAGACACACTCACCAGTGTGACATGCAAAATGCACATTTTGAATCTATACAGGTTACAAGGAACTCACAGATTTTTAAATTAAATTTTGCCATTATTTTCACAGTGCAGTCAAAAAACGTGTTTGTTGACAATTCCCAAGTGTGACATTATTTTAGAGCTCAGGTTAGACCATCTTGCATGCTCCACTGAGTATATGGATTACTTGTTCTCTACACTACATCCCTAGCTTTGATGCTCACTAGCAAACCTCTTTCACATACTATTGGCAGACAAGAATGTATACCTTACCTCCATCACTAGTATACAGTCCTGCATAGACAGTCTCTCTCATTCCATCATCGTGGACAGCAACAGTTGCAATATCACAACGATAGATACCAGTTGGTCCCATAGCAGTAGAAGAGATACGACGAAGATCAACTCTCTGAGGTTGACGAATCCTAATGATATCACTGCCATCAGGGAATGGGAGTATATCTCCATTAGGTAAGTACCAGTCTCCACGATGGGGGCCATGCACTACTCTACATCATGTGTTCAGGTCAGTGTGACAACAATGAACACTGCCATTCCCACTGCCATCATTCCCCACTAGACTGATGTCCACATAGGAATGGTTGGCCAGAGTCTGGCCCATGAACGAGACATAGGGAACTGTCTGCTGACAGTAGACCTCCACCAGAAGCCATGGGAGCAACAGAAGTGATGCGAGTTGCACTCGACCCATCATCGCGTTTGCTACAGCTCGACAGAAAAAACTCACTATTATATATACGCCGAGTATTTTCGTGAGAGGCAGCTATTCTTGCTTGAACAATTTTTCGAACTCTGTCGTACGTATAGTGTATTT
>CBDBJJ010000003.1:0-1790 GCA_965206345.1 Arenicellales bacterium
GGAACCGCGACGATGAAACCGTTAGGGCGGAACCCCTGCTATATTAGCTGCAACTGCCTCGAGGTTTTACTGATGCTGTATTTATATTCGTTTCCCAATTCTGCCATTAGTCCATCAATATCCAAGGACCTAAGCAACTGAACTGTAATTGGTCTTTTACTGTCCCAGAAAATAAAAGATCTGTAAAAAATATTCGCTATGCCCGAGTTCAGCAGTTTGGCTAACCGGTAAGATTCTTCAAAGTTTTCCATAGCGATAAAATTTACGGTATCATCAAACACAACGGCCTTATCCTCATGAGGACCTACAACAAAAAATTTAAGTTGTTTGTAAAGCGCAGGAATAGCTACCTTCCAACTGCTAAACGCATAATCTCCTACTCCAAAAACGGAGAATCTAGGTTTACCTTTGTATATCGAACTCACTCTCCGGTCCAGCAGGTCGCCATATTTCATCAAATATTCTAATGTTTTGGGTGCCGTCTCTGCCAAATATTTTGTTTCCTGTCCGATTTTTGTTTGAGGAACCAGCATGAATTTTCCAGGAGTTTTTTCGTTGGCAAGATCAGAACCTTTTAGCAAAGGGTAAAGACACAAGTCTTCAAGTTCGGTTGTGTCACCAAACCCGTTTACATATACGCCTTCCCCTATTCTTTCCAATTCCATAACTCTCGAGCAGTCATGTTTAATCCCGGTTCTCCACTTGTAATGTTGACCATTTTCGATCAGGTGTTTTGTTCTCTCATAACCGTGAATATCGGCAACAAGAAAATAGTCTCGCAATCCTATTGTCTTTACTAGGTTATCTTTCTCAATGTGGTCGTACACTTTGCACTCTTTGTGCTTCTTGTCAGAGGAAGTTACGGTCAGCAGGCATGCGTCAGCGGAAATCTGAAAATGAAGTTTTGAGTCGATTAGGTGCATAGTGGCGACTTCCATTTTTTTGTCGTTTTTCCATGCGTTCAACAAAACTTTTCTCGCAACCGAAGTTTTACATAACATTGCTACCGTTCCTTGCTTTTTTTGGAGCCACTCAATCATTCGATTTATCATCCACTCCGATATGTCAAAATTACTTTTCCCAGTTAAAGCATCCAACCCTTTCATTTTTTTATGATTGAGTTTTGCGGGCAGATTATCACTTCCTAACTGACCAAGTTGTGAATTTGTCACCCATGGAGGATTTCCTATTACCAAAATGGGTTCCGGCAGATCACACAAGTCAGATTCCCAGTCTTTAGAGAAAAAATCGGCCGTTTCAATTCTGGCCGGAATTCGACCTGAATAACCCGAGAATTTGCTTTTCAACACTTCGATATAGTTGTCATTAATATCGCAAGCGTACCCCTCCCTTGCTTCGTCAAATATGCTAAGTGCTTCCATAAAAAAAGAACCTACTCCACAAGTCGGTTCAATTATGCTTCTTGGATTTACATTGCTCTTTTTTAAGAATCTACAGACTTGGTGGGCTAGCTTCTCCGGTGTTTGAAAATCACCGTATTCCACTCTTTTAGCGTTTTTGCTCATTCTTTTGATTTTTCGATAAGTTATGTACTCCTTTAACGTTTCCAGCCACTTCGATTATGCGGCCATACTGCAGTCTCCATTGAAGTGCGTTCGAAATAGTCAGGTAGCCTTGTTTAGGTTTTTTCTTAAGGATTTCCTCTGCGATTTTGTTCGCCTGAATATCATCAATGGGTAAATTCCTCTCATACATAAATGCTATGAGATCATCACTGTTGCCTTCATTGTCCAATATATTGCGGAGCCCTTTGGTGGTCTGGTAGTCAC
>CBDBJJ010000004.1:0-33186 GCA_965206345.1 Arenicellales bacterium
TGACAGCAAACCGCCTTTACGACGTAGCATTGGGACACGATGCCAATAGTGCGACAGTGGTTGGAGAGAACACTACCCTATTTCGTCTGTCATCAACTCCTGGTAAAAAACTGGACAAGGTAGTTCGTGTAGATATAGTAAACATTGATTTTGATCGAGACAAGAAAGTTCAAATTGACGACTCTCAGAAAAGAATTAAATTTGCTCAAATTCAAACTTGGTTTGAACGTAGCGGAACTGTATTGATTCTCGTGTTTCTAATTCAGTTCTTGAAAAGTCTGATCAAATACAGTCTACGGCTAGCAGCCTTCTACAATGCCCGTCGGGATGCCTTGGGATTGGTTGCAGACGACGCGGTACTTTATCCGAAAGACATCGAAGAGCACGAACGGTTGATTCATGCGCTGTCCCCCGATGACTTGGAATTTGAACGCTCATCAAAGTCAGAAGTGCGATTCATGATGCGATTGATGAAACTCTTCAAACGTGACTGAAAGCGTGAAACAACGGCAAGAATGTGTAAAGTGCAACAAATGTAATTGGAGCTACAAAAATGTTCAAATTGATGCTGAGGGTAACTGAAATGTGGTGCGGTCAATACCATATCGCCGAAAAGTCCAGTCGCTGCTTGAAATCAAAGCTATCCAAAGAGGCAAGCGCGCTTTCCGCGGTCGTATTGCCCAATGCATCACAGCTACGTGTAATACAGTTTGCTCGCACTGCGATTGTCTGTGTGCTGCTTTTTGCCGCCATTCCGAATGGGGCAGTGGCGCAGAGTCCGAAACCCATCGAAGACCTGGTTGGTGAGCTGCTAAACAGTGCGACTTCATTGGACCCTGAAAGAAAGATTCTCGACTAGCTGCGCAAGGGAGGAGACCCCAACAGTGTGCACGAGTTCGACGGCGCGGCGACCACATTCATGCAATTTGCATCAATAACCAATCTTGAGATTTTGCGAGAAGCGGTTCAACAGGGCGGATGCTGCAATCGTGCTGGCCGATCAGGCGACTATGATGAACGCTGCTTTTTTGATTGTTCTGGTGAGGATCGGAAAGACGTTCTTCAATTGTCTACCCAGTGTCAAGATCAAGGTCGCACCTGCCGTCTTAATCATTAACGCTATAGTATAAATTGGAAGATCCACTCAACAAGAAAACAGGTTAAAACATTTTAGATTATTGTTATTTTGTTGTTGGGTTCCGTGTTACCTAGGGCCTTGTACAATGAATTCTTGCATCCTTGCCTCAGTGTCGCCAGAGTTAAAGCGACTTTGACAAATTTATTATTCTGACAAGGGTATTCCGAATGATCTGGAGTCATCGAGTCATTGATAGGCACGTCCTAAGCGGATATTGAATGTGCCCCAAATCGAGTTTTAACAAAACTGGCTACTCTAGAGCGGATAAAATTAATTCATAACCTATAGCCAATGGGAGGTTTAATGATGATACGAACAATAAGATTTGTCGCGTTTGCGGCATTAGTTGCACTGGCGACTTCAGTTTTCGCTACTGATGAAGCATCCAAGAACAGCATACGCGAGGTTCAGCAGGTACTGAAGGATTGCGGATTCAATCCCGGCCCGATTGATGGGATATGGGGGAAAATAACCGAGAATGCGGCGACGGCCTATGTACGCGCGCACGGTACAACGCCAATAGCAGATGATTCGGTTTTGCTAATGGCGCAGGTGGATGGACACCGCGTAGGCGATTCGGGGCCTTGCCCGTCGGCTGGGACTGATCAGGCTAGCGGTCAGAGCCGACCTGAGACTGAAGTGTCAAGCGTGGTTGCTGATTATTCGCAGAAAGGTAATCCACACGCCGGTAAAAACGAAAGCGAATTGATTGAAGAAGTTCGTAAAAATCTTGATTTCCACTATCAACATGATTCAACAGACAGCACAATCGGAGTTGAGGTCAAAGTAGAGGTTTCAGATGGAAAAATAATTCAAATCGCGCACGCAGATTATCCGTTGTATACGAGTGCTGGGTTGACCTCGGGGGGATTTGTTGCTTCCTATCAATCCACAATCCGACTTTCTGAGATTGCTTCTTTCAGTCCATATGGGGATTTTTACTGCCGGGAAAACAAAACCTGCGTCGAAAATATTCATGAAAATCAAACTTTTCGTAGCGAAAGATTCCAACTAGGCGTTGTTCCTGGTATCGCGAATTTTTGGATACCTGATGAACAAGCAGTCGTTGCTTTAAACAATCTTATTGCGCACTACGACGGAGATTCGAAAAACAGCATCGACAAAGAAGAGATTATGTGCTACGAATGGGTTGTACTCGGCAGCTTCCATCTTGGCACATGGCGAAGTGCCAATGGTTTTGTAACGAGGTCGCTTGATGTTGGCAGTGATACCAAGCATTACAGCCGAGAGGACCTTTTGGAAGAGTATATGAGGGTCTATAAGAATTGCCATACTTCTGCAGAGTTCGCAATGGACGCCGCTTTCGGTGCAATGGTGGTTGTCGGATTAAAAGTTGATGATGTGGAATATGAGAAAAAGCGAATCAAGGAATTCTATCAGAACAGTCTTGGCCTGTGCCAAGCGGAATTCAAGAAGCGATTTGACAACTATGAAGCCAAAATGTGCGAGAATTAACAGATGTGAAATCGTATCAAGATCCTTATGGCCGTCGCAGTGCTATGTTTCGCTGGACTGCTATCCGCTTTGGTGCAGTCCAACGAAATTGATTCCATTTCGTCCTGAAATCCGCACTTGATTGTAATAACTTCATTCCACATCGATAAGATGGACTCCCCCACTCGGGCGGATATAACGTTGAGTGTCTATTAATGCCTGAATGAGAGGAGCATAAGTCGCAGTCCAATAATACGACAATCGGGATGGATATTGCAGCAAAGAGCATTTTTCATGGGGTGCACGTCAGAATTTTGTAGATTTGGTAATTGTGGAGAGTTCGGCGGAGTGATGGCCCCTGTACTGTAAATATTATTTACATACAGTATAGTTTCGGAGGATACCCATGGATGAGCTCGAACACCTTTTGTCACAACGTAATTAACTTCGCCGACAACTCGACACACTCGGTGAGTTTCGCTCCGGCAGCCTGTCCCGTCATCAGCGAAAGTGCGGCAGTCCCAGTTGTCATTGCGTCCAGCCCGACGGTCGCAAGTACAGCAGCTGGCCCGCAAAGTCGAGGGTAAGTAGCGTTGTCGCAGCATCGGTGAGGCCGAGCTGGAAACTTGCCGCGAACAATTGCACAAATATCGTCTGTTCCAGGACTGGGTGCGGTGTTTTGTTAAATTAAACGAATCGGTCTGCGAGTTTCGCATGAAACACGGATGGCGTCAAAAAACTTCGCCTCCGATCGTCGGCGGGTGCTCTCGGCTGCCTTCGCCACCGACGTGGCCGAGGAGGTCTTGAGACTGCTTGGTGGCCAGGATTTTTCCCGGCCGTTGGATTTCGAGGCGCTGGAGAGCTCGATCAAGTCCTCCATGCTAGATTTGAGCGCGGCCTTGCTGGGTTCATTCCTGAATGCCGACCGATGCGTCCTGTCGGTCGATTTCAGCGCCGTACTCCAGCAGCATCCGTATTGATTCAGGTCCCGGTCCAAAAGCATGCTGTGCTGCTGCAAAATACAACGGTGTCGCTTGATGTGCGTTGCGTCGATTGCAGCATCCGCCCTGTTGAACCGCTTCTCGCAAAATCTCAAGATTGGTTATTGATGCAAATTGCATGAATGTGGTCGCCGCGCCGTCGAACTCGTGCACACTGTTGGGGTCTCCTCCCTTGCGCAGCTAGTCGAGAATCTTTCTTTCAGGGTCCAATGAAGTCGCACTGTTTAGCAGCTCACCAACCAGGTCTTCGATGGGTTTCGGACTCTGCGCCACTGCCCCATTCGGAATGGCGGCAAAAAGCAGCACACAGACAATCGCAGTGCGAGCAAACTGTATTACACGTAGCTGTGATGCATTGGGCAATACGACCGCGGAAAGCGCGCTTGCCTCTTTGGATAGCTTTGATTTCAAGCAGCGACTGGACTTTTCGGCGATATGGTATTGACCGCACCACATTTCAGTTACCCTCAGCATCAATTTGAACATTTTTGTAGCTCCAATTACATTTGTTGCACTTTACACATTCTTGCCGTTGTTTCACGCTTTCAGTCACGTTTGAAGAGTTTCATCAATCGCATCATGAATCGCACTTCTGACTTTGATGAGCGTTCAAATTCCAAGTCATCGGGGGACAGCGCATGAATCAACCGTTCGTGCTCTTCGATGTCTTTCGGATAAAGTACCGCGTCGTCTGCAACCAATCCCAAGGCATCCCGACGGGCATTGTAGAAGGCTGCTAGCCGTAGACTGTATTTGATCAGACTTTTCAAGAACTGAATTAGAAACACGAGAATCAATACAGTTCCGCTACGTTCAAACCAAGTTTGAATTTGAGCAAATTTAATTCTTTTCTGAGAGTCGTCAATTTGAACTTTCTTGTCTCGATCAAAATCAATGTTTACTATATCTACACGAACTACCTTGTCCAGTTTTTTACCAGGAGTTGATGACAGACGAAATAGGGTAGTGTTCTCTCCAACCACTGTCGCACTATTGGCATCGTGTCCCAATGCTACGTCGTAAAGGCGGTTTGCTGTCATTGTGTCCCGTAATTTCCAGATTTTGCCGCGATCCTCCGAAACCAGCAGGTTGCCATCACGCCCCACTGCGACGGCAATTTCGCCCTTAGGGCTCAAGGCAACACTATGAAGCGAATCACCAATGCCGCTTTTTGCTTTCATCCATGATTTACATACATCATCCGAATATTTGACTACTCCGCGTCGCCCAACGACAATTGCAGAATTTCCTTGATCACTGATCGCTATTGCATTGAAATCTGATCTCTGGTCGGAGTTTTCGAGTTTCGACCATTTGTCATCACAAAATGCCAATATAGTGCCGTCGTCTCCTGCTGCTACACCTATATCCACACCATCTCCATCAAGAAACTCAACTGTCAAGAGATCAGGCTTTCTCTCATTGTCACCGATTCCCTTTGCTTGTACCTCGGTCCACTCTTCAAACGGTTGATTGGATTCAAGAATGACATTGTCGTCTGCTACAGCAACAGCCTTGCTCCCATTGTCTTTTAGTGCCACATCGTTGATCTCCTTCGATGTGACATTACCAGGATTCGACCAGTTTTCACCGCTGTCAGTGGAATACCGAATCAGACCGCGTTTGCCCACTGCAATGGCAACTTCGCCATTTTTGCTAAGTGCGATCTTGTTGAAATCGTTCTCGGTGTTGGTTTGCCGTTGAGACCAAGATTTACCACGATCATTGGAATTCAGGATGACTCCCCCGTCGCCTACTGCGAGTACGATTCGTCCGTTTTCACTAATTGCCACTGAGTTCAAACTTCTCCTCAACCCAGCTACATTCTTTTGAATGGAACCGGAATTTCTATCGTCAGGCAATACAAAAATTGTTGAATCTTCACCCACTGCAATAATGAATTTATTGTGAGGGTTATAGACAGCATCATAAAAGTCTGGTAATGATTGGTCATTCGGAATCAACATTTGGGCTTCTTCAGAGGCCCTTTCCACAGCACCGTTGTAAAACAGATAAGCCAACCAAACAAGAAAAAGAGTCCCCAAAAAAAGAGCGCATGCAAACAGATAGTTGACAAAAACGCGTATTCGCAATTCATCACGCAAATTCTCAGTTTTGGACAATTCGCTGGAATTTTGAGGTTCTTTGCCCATCAATCACATTCCAAACTGAAATTGATCAATCCAAGCATCTTCAGAAAAACAATATTGGTCAAAAAAATTGCATATGCGAATGCGGTAGGCTAATGACAGGAAAGCAGACAGGTTCACCCAAGGCACAGAAGATTGCCCCACGCACGGAGAATGAAATTGTTGAAGAGAAGCGGACGGAAAAAGAATTTCCTCGATGGCATTGTATAGGTCCAATTTATTGGCAGGGGGCTGCACACTCATCCAAACAGCGTCTTTTCCAATGCCTTGCGGCGCACTTGCCACGGCTTAAACATTTTCTTCTGTTTGTCAATCAGAACGCAGTTGCCTTTTTTATCTAACTGAACGTCCAGTTCCATCAGATGCGTGTGATTACCCATGCGGTCCCATCGGTCAATATGGATTTTTTCGTTCTTTATCTGGAATACAACACAATGATCGCCGGATCGCTTAACAGAAAACATATCTTCTCTTTCTGCATCATATTGCTGATGTTGGGCAAGGCTGGGATTAAGTGATTTATGACGATTCAAGTCTTCTTGAGCGTCCGCTGAAAGTTGCTTGAAGACCTTACTTGCTGTGCAGTTCGAGCAGGCTTCCACCCAATCAAATTTGTTCATGATGTAAGTTCTCGATAGGCGATTCGCTTACCACCGACTTTGCGCACCAGTGCGTCCATGCGATCAATGGTATCGATCTCGCAGTTTCCTGAATTGAGGCGCATGGTTGCCTCGTTGACATAGCGGTGAAGATGTTTGGGTGAAACATGATGCCATGTGCCAGTGATTGAACGCTTGAGCACTGCCCAGACGCTTTCAATGCTGTTGGTGTTCACATCGCCTTTTGCCCACTGCTTACCACTATGGTTGACTGAATCGTGTTCGAATGACAGATGACTGTAGATTCTGGAATCATCCGTGTAGATTTTCGAACCTAGTGCAATCGCTTCCTGTGCAAATTCCTTCGCTGTTTTGCTGCTGGCTGTCAGAACCGGTTTTGCTATGACCCTGCCTTCTCGTTCTTTTGCTCCCATGACTGGCACTTTGCCAACCGAACCGCGTCCGGCATTGAGTTTCTTATCAGCATGTTTGTTGACTTCTTTACCACCGACATAAGTTTCGTCCATCTCAACGACATTTTCGAGTTTGAACTCGCCACTGGCACAGGCTTCACGGATTCGATGAAGCATATACCAGGCAGTGCGATACTGAACGCCGATCTCTTTGGACAGCTGCATAGCACTCACGCCTTTTCGTGCAGTCATGACGCTGTAGATTGCAACGATCCAGTTCCGCAGGGGCGTTTTGGTTGCATGCATTATCGTTCCAGTGGTGACCGTAAAGTGGCTTCGGCATTCACCGCACCAGTAAGTATGCGGTTTGCTTTTCGCTTTGCTGATTCGTTCAGTGCCGCCGCACTTATTGCAGGTCGGTACATTATTCCAGCGTATTTTCTCAAGCCATCTGATGCAGGATTCATTGTCCGGAAACATCTGCAACAACTGCGTGATGCTGATTGTTTTTGCTATTCTTTTCTTTGACTTCGACACTGTTTCAATCCGTTTTTCTGTTGTGTGCGGATTATTATATTCTTTTAAAATCAAATGTCAAGAAGAATCTGCGGATTTTGCTACATAATTCCCATATTTTTCTTTCTGTTCTTCTGACCCGTGACGCAGTACCGTCCCCATGATGTACATCTGAGCATGGCACGCAGCTGCATTCCCACCAGATCGATGAATTTCCTCCAGAATGGCAGCGGCGGCAGAAATTGGCAGTTCATAGCCTCCGTACTGCCGCGGAATAAGCGCACCTAGATAGCCAGAACACGTTAGAGCAGCAACAAATTCTTCCGGATATGAGCGATTTCGGTCACAGTTTTGCCAATAGTCCGAACCAAAATCAAGACAGAGCTTCTGGACTCCATCGCGAATATCCGGGTGGTCAAGCTGATAATTCATGTCTCACAAGTATGCTGCGCGAAAGTGACTGCGGGTTTAGATAGAAATATCTTGAGAAATTCGTGCTAGCGGCAACGTATCGATTTTATCACCCGTTTTCATCTCAGTCCGTCAAGCAAAACAATATTCATGTTATCCCGATGCTAACACAGGCATTTTCATACTACTGATACTATTGATTTATAGGGGATAATATTGTAGTAACACTCAATACCTCGCCTATGAGAGTGAAAAAATCATGCCACAAGCGCCTCTATCTTCTGAAAACTACGATACGTTATTGATTGAATCAATCAGTGAACACATTTTCATCGTAACTTTAAATCGACCAGAGGCTTCGAACGCCTTCAACACCCAGATGGTCCGGGATATTTATCAGTTGTATGAAGGAATCGCGCTAGGTCGGACTGATTACCGCTGTATTGTCGTTACCGGTGCCGGAAAACGGGCATTTTGTGCGGGTGCCGACTTAAAGGAAAGGCGTGGAATGGACGATTCAGTTTGGTCGAGACAGCACCTGGAAATCGAACGCATGGTGAGAGCGATCAGGGACTGTCCCATACCTATCATCGGAGCGGTCAATGGCGCTGCCTATGGTGGAGGATGTGAACTGGCATGCTTAATGGATTTCCTCTATGCTTCAGAAACCGCGCGATTTGCACTACCGGAAACTAGACTCGGGATTATTCCCGGTGCCGGCGGAACTCAAACACTACCGCGCTCTGTTGGTGAGCGTCGCGCCAAGGAGATCATTTTGACAGGCAGATCATTTTCAGCACAGGAGGCATTTGAGTGGGGTCTAGTCAATAGAGTCGTGCCACTTGATCAACTGTTAAATTCGGCCATTGAAACAGCAGAAATAATTTCTGCCAACGCACCCATCGCAATTCGTCAAGCTAAACAGTCCATTCAAAAGGGAGTGCAAATGAGCCTGTCCGATGCACTGGCGTTTGAAATTGAAGCCTACAACCGAACGGTCCCAACTCGCGACCGGCGTGAAGGAGTTCAAGCATTTAATGAAAAGCGCAAACCAAAATTTGAAGGAAACTAAGTGAAGTTGGTGACTAACCTAACTCCAACTTGATTGCATTACGCTAAATCAATCGTTACTCTGCAAGGCGAATTCCAACAACTGGGCGACATGTATAGATTGCCTGCTAGTACCCAGTTCAATCTGGTGGCGGCAGGAAGTTCCGTCTGCAACTATGATTGTGTCCTCTTCCGCCTCGCGAATCGCCGGTAACAGATTAAGCTCTGCCATCTTGGTTGAAATGTGCCAGGTATCCCTACCGTAGCCGAAAGCACCAGCCATACCGCAGCATCCAGAATCAATTACACTTGATTTCAATTCGGGAATCCGTGCTAGCGCACTTTCCACAAAACTCATCTGATCAAATGATTTCTGATGACAGTGACCGTGAATCAAGGCAACCCGATCAATAGGTTTCAGTTTGAGGTCGGGGTTTTCTTTTTCCAGAAACTCTTCAAACAGGAACGAATTTTGCGCCAGCAATTCCGAAACATCGCTACGGACCAATAGTGGAATCTCATCCCGTAGACCGAGCAAACAACTCGGTTCCAATCCTACTATCGGAATTCCCTGCTTCAAGTATGGTTCGACTGCTGTCAGCAATCGATTAATTTCCAACTTTGCCTCATCGATCATACCATTCGTCAAATAGGTACGTCCGCAACACAAAGGATGTCGACCGTCATCTGAAACAGGAAAATGAATACGATAACCCGCCGCGATCAAAACACTTATCGCGGCTCGCTGATTAGTCGGCTCAAACCACCTGTTGAAAGTGTCAACGAATAGAACTACCGGTTTGCCGTCGGATTGTCCTAGGCTTTGAGACTGTAAAAATGGATTCTGATGCCATTTTGGCAAAGGACGATAACGACTCAACTGCGTAAAGGGTTCCAGAACTGAACGGATAGTTGAGGAATTGGAAAGTAGATTGCTGATCCAGGACAAACGACTAGCAAGTGGCGCGAATCGTGGCAAATGACCGATCAGTTTCTGGTGGGTGGTAACTCCGTGAGCACCTGATATAGCCGCTGTAGTTTCAATCTTCATTCTCGCCATGTCAACTCCAGTCGGACATTCGCGTCGGCAGGCTTTGCAACTGACACAGTATTTCATCGCTTCCCGCATTGCATCAGAGGTTAACGCTTTCCTGCCAAGTTGACCAGAAATAGCGAGACGCAGAACATTCGCTCTACCCCGGGTCACATGCCGCTCGTCCTTAGTTGCACGATAGGATGGGCACATCACACCGCCTGAGAGTTTTCGACAAGCGCCATTGTTATTACACATTTCGACTGCGCCTTGAAAGCCACCACCTTGGCCAGTCCAGCCTCGCCAATTCAAGACAGTGCTGATTTCAGGTACGTTGTATTCAGGCGGGAAGCGGAATAGTCGAGCATCATCCATCTTTGGTGGATTGATGATTTTTCCCGGATTCATTATTCCATCCGGGTCACACAGTCGCTTAATTTCACCGAAAGTTTCGACCATTCGTTTGCCGAACATCTTCTCGTGGAACTCCGAACGACACAACCCGTCTCCATGCTCTCCAGAGTGCGATCCTTTGTATTGGAGTACCATTTCAAAGCACTCTTCGGCAATGGCGCGCATAGCCTTGATATCCCGCTCCTCGCGCAAGTTCAAAACAGGGCGAACATGTAGACAACCCACAGAAGCATGCGCGTACCAGGTTCCTCGGGTACCATGCTTATGGAATATTTCTGTAAGCCTGGCGGTATACTCGGCTAAGTCCTCAAGGTCGACAGCACAGTCCTCCACGAAAGAAACTGGCTTGCGATCATCTCGCATAGACATCATGATGTTGAGCCCAGCCTTTCGAACTTCGAACACCGAAGCCTGAAATTTTCGGTCAATTGCATCAACCACGCCGCCTCGGGATTGTTCAGGATTTGTAAACTGGTATCCGAGTTCAGCCATCAAATCACTCAGTGCCTTGAGACGTCGAAAATTCTCGTGCTGATCACTTTCAGCAAATTCAACCAACAGCAAAGCCTCTGGTTCACCATTGACCATTTTTTTAACAGTGTCTCGAAACATCTCAATTTCGCGGGACAATTCGATCATTGTCCGGTCGATGAGTTCAACAGCAACTGGCCCCAATTTGACGATGTGCTGGGCTGATTCCATTGCTGCATGAAAAGTCGGGAAGTGACAGATTCCGAGCAACTTGTTTTCTGGAATTTGAGAGAGTTTTAGGTCGATAGCGCGACTTAGTGCCAAGGTGCCTTCTGATCCAACTAGCAAGTGCGCTAGATTGATTGAATCGTTCTGAGCAACCAGAGCATCAATGTTGTAACCGCCGACCCGTCGCATTTGCTTCGGAAACCGCAAATCAATTTCTTTCTGCTCTCGTTCACCGATATCGATAAACTGCTTGAATAGAGGCTGAAGACTCGTAGACTTCACAGCTGTCTCACCAAAGTCAAGCGTTTCACCACTCGGCAGCAAAGCATCCACAGCAATGACATTGTCCCGCATCAAGCCATATCGGATGGATCGGCTCCCGCAGGAATTGTTACCGGTCATTCCACCGATTGTTGCTCGACTTGCAGTCGAAACATCTACAGGAAACCAGAGTCCATGGGGCTTGAGAAATCGATTCAACTCATCTAGCACGATTCCGCCTTGAACTCGACAACGCCAGTTTTCGATATCGAGATCAATAACATGATTCAGGAATTTACTGTAATCCAGCACGATTGCATGATTGACTGTTTGGCCGCACTGCGATGTCCCTCCTCCTCGGGGTAAGATTGGAACTCCCTGCTGTCTCGCATAGCTGACAGTCTCTACAACATCGTTCTCGTGCGCTGCAAGAACAACTGCCAGGGGCATCATTTGGTAGCTTGAGGCATCGGTTGCATATCGTCCGCGATCAAATATGCCAGTCAGCACTTCGCCTTTGACACGCTTCGTCAAGTCACGCTTTATTGTGGCTGTATCAGACATTACTCCAATGAATCAGGTATTCAAGATCAGTCGAGTGCATTTTACTTAGGCGCGGAAAGATTAATGGACTCCAAGGTGCTGACAAAGGGAGTTGAAATTCCGTTGAACGATTGGTTCCGATCAACCGAGTTCCTTGATTTTGTAGAAGCTTATTGATAAACAGACAGGGATTCAACATTTCAAAAAGCAGGCTGAAGTGAAAACCAAGTATACTTTTCTGTTTCGTTACACTTCGTTGCGTCAAATTCCTAAATTTCAATGACTTCGATTCCTGTCATCGACATTTCTCCGCTGCATAACGAGTCTGATTCTTCGCTTAGGTCTGTCGGAAAAGAACTGCGAACTGCATCTGAAACTGACGGATTCTTTTATGTCGCTGGACACGGTGTAGATACCAATGTAATCAGTTCGACCTTTGAAACAGCCAAACAATTTTTCTCGCTGCCTAAAGAAAAGAAGGCTGAAATTCAAATGTCTGACACCCACCGTGGATTTTTGTCGATCGGGGAGTCAACCATGGAGGGTTACAGTAGCGCCGACCAGAAAGAAAGCTTTATTTGGGGAATTGATGAAGATCTCGAAGACCCTTCATCTGAAGACCAGAATCAACTGCTAGCACCAAATCGCTGGCCGAATGAACCTGCTGATATGCGCTCGGTGCTTAACACTTTTTTTGATGAAGTTCACAATTGCTCCCGGAAGATTCTCCGTGCATTAGCTGTAGCTCTGGATGAAACTCCAAATTTCTTCACGCGAAACTTTAATCGCCCAACTTCTAGAGGATCACTGATTTACTACCCAGCGATTGAAGAAAACTCCAACGGCTATGGAGTATCGCCACACTCAGATTTCGGATGCCTGTCCATGCTCTTGCAAGGAGGGCCAGGCCTAAACGCCCAATCTGCCGATGGTAACTGGTACGAAGTAGAACCGATTCCGAATACATTTGTTGCCAACATCGGAGACCTGATGTCACGCTGGTCGAATGGTCGTTTTCGTTCGGTTCCACATTTTGTTGTCAACAAGGGTGGCCAAGCACGTTATTCAATTGTTGTATTTGTGGACCCTGATTCACATACCGTCATTGATCCAATTCTTCACAATGGCGAAGCCGCACAATTTGAACCAATCACCTGCGATGCTTATATCAGCGGGCGATTCAATCGATCCTTCGCATATCGAAACTAATCGATGTAATGACTGCCTGGATCAAAATGCTCTCTGACGAGGAGGCGACGGGAGAAGCAAAAGAAGCTTTGGAATCGGCAAGAACGCCACACGGAACAGTGGACAATGTGATGCGAATTCACTGTCTGCGTCCGAAAACCATGCATGGTCACGTTTCACTGTATCGAAGCGTACTCCATAGCAGCGATAATTCGCTGCCAATCTGGTTTCTTGAAACCGCTGGAACCTATACCAGCTTGCTGAACAAGTGTGACTACAGCGTAACACATCACAGCTTAAATCTGCGCAAATTACTGAACGACGATGCACGCTACGAGCAGATCATTTCAGCTTTGCAAAGCCGCCAACCACATTGCGCTTTCCATGATAAAGAACTGGCAATGCTAAACTACGTGGAAAAGTTGACAGTCGCCGTTGACTCTATGCTTGAGTCAGACATTGAGGCTTTATTTCAGGCGGGATGTGATGACGGTGAAATCCTGGAGTTAAACCAGGTAGTCGGTTATTTCTGCTACGCCAACCGTCTGCTCAATGGTTTAGGCGTCACTACCAAGGGTGATGTGATCGGATACTATTGAACACATACTTCGGAGTTAATTTTTCCCGAAATAAAGAATTGATAAATATCCATAAAAAGACCTTCCTTGGTTTGAAATTCAGGTGTTGATGGAAAAATCCTGTTCCTCGACGCAAATTTTCTAAAAATAGTCTGCCAAAGGAGGCCTTGGGCATCAACTGCAAGTGTCTGACATCACCGCGGTAATGTTGCCTTCATTGAAAGACAAATAGCGAGCAATCATCGCATTGGAACCTAGATTGAAGCATTCTGCCAGGTAAGGCGCTACAGTAATGTCCGTCGGCACTATGGCACCGATGCCAAGAATTCGGGTTTGACGCTTTGCGTTTGTCACTCACCACAGGCGACGCCCCGTCAGCGATCTGGTTAGAAGATTGAACAGACGGCATCAGCGAAGTTTCTGGCACAGCCTTTCTGCGTTCATAGTTGAGTTGTGGGATTACTATGGCAAGAATAGTATGATCGAGAACATAGTTGCAGAAGCATGTCCGCAAAATGCGTCATGGCCAAGGAAGTGCTGGAGTTCACATGAGGCCGCTTCAGTCAGTCCCGGCTCGTCGCCAAAAGCCGCTGCGAACGAATATTTTTACAATTGCAACTAATCGAATTATCATACCGAAAAGATTACGAGCTGTTAAGTTGGAAAAATAATTAATGCTAGCTGCGTTCCAGTTTTTTGCTGACTCGGAACTCAGTTGCAGAAAGCCGATAGGAGGAGAAACGACATGCCGATAGTCAAAGGCAACCCTATGCAGATTCCCGCAGGGCGAGAGGGCCTTGCGGAGTATATCCAGACATTAGACCGCAGTGCGCCGCCTTATTTTGCGGGGCGCAAGCGGCTTCTGTCGGACATTGAGGATGCCTGCATGGCAGTATGGCGCCGTCATGAAAACAGGCTGGCGCAGATTGAAGGTTCAACCTGGATGATTTACGGTGCGCCCGGTGCGGGCAAGTCATCGGTTCTGAAATATCTGCAGTACGCCTGGCAGCAGGGCGCATACATGACATTGGATGCGGCCGGATGCGAGCGGCCCGGACCGACCCCGACGTTGATGTACTTCGGCAGCACCGAAGCATATTTGCTCGAAGAGTTCTTTGAAAAACTGGTGGATGTAGTAACACAGGGCCAGACAAAGGACGTGTTTGCAAAAATCAGCGAGACCCTGCGCGTCAGCGGCGGCGGGAGCGCGGGAATTGTCAAAGGCGGCATTGAGCATGAGACGACAAAACATCATGATGCTGTCAGAGCCACTTTGGCGGCGGTGGCGAAGGCGCTGCCGCACAGTGAGTGGAAGCGGCCCGTGGTGGTCGCCATTGATGAGGCGCAGAATATGCCTGGTGATGAGAACTCGCCGGTGGGCCTGCTGCTTCAGGCGTTTCACGAAAGCCATGCAAATCTACCGGTGATGGTGCTGCTGGCGGGGCTGTCGGACACGAAGATGCGGGTCAGGAAACTGGGACTGTCGCGGCTTTCGAAAAACCGAGTCTGTTCACTGAATGGTTTGGATGTAGCTGAGGTGGCGGAACTGAAGGCGGGGTTCTGCACCCATTTTGAGATTGATCTGGGCAAATATTCGGATGACTTCGATGCGCTGCTGCAGCGAACGGACGGATGGGCGGCACACCTGCAGAACTGTCTGCAGGCGTTCAGTGAAGTGTATCTGGAGGCGCAGTGCGAGATTGAGGCGGTGGACTTTGCCAAAGTTGAACAGCTGAGTCTGGCAACGCGCATGGAGTACTATCACGCTCGCAGAAGCGAAGCGATGCAAATGTCTCGCAAGCTGCTGGGTTTGGTGATGGAACAGTTGAAAGGAGGTGAACAGTCTGATGAAATTCTGGAGATCATCTATAGGACTGCTGATGATCATGCCGGGAGACGGGATTTTGGATTGCATCTGCCACCCGGCATGAGCGCGCAGGCTTACTATAACGACCTGATTCACAGCGGTGCGCTGCAGAAACTTGACGACGGAAAGGTTGTGTGTCCGATTCCGAGTTTCCGGCAGTTTCTGATTGAGATGTCCAAGCGGACCGTTGGCGACGATTCAGCAGATGGAGTGGGATATTCAAAGCGCGAGGCACCAGCGCAGCTGCACTACGGCTTCACTAGGGATGCGCTGCAGCGCATTGAGGCGGCGCATGAGATTCAGCCGGCGCCTTGAACTGGCATCTGGCCTTGTCTGACACTTATGCTGCAGTCAAACGCAGGCACACCAGCAGACTTGTCCTCTGTACAATGTATTGGTGGGAGTGGCCGCCATTCAGCACGTCAATTCATGGTGCGTGACGGTCAGTGTTTCGAGCTGGGAAGCTCTCTTCGATAAATCTTCTAGCTGTCGGGAAACTCAGTACCATGAACAGAAAAAAATCATCTTATCCGTATTGTTGGCAAGATATGGATCACATCCATCAATCGGCAGTTTCTGATTTCCGAATCTTGAATATTGATTCACTCCCAAATTTGAGTTGAGGAGAATTGACCGACAAGCGGAATTCAGGTCATTTCCATGAGCAAACAATATCCCGACATCAAATGGAATGAAACTCGAATTCAGTCGAGTCTCGATTTCACCTCTCCAGGCAAGCGGTCCGGCGACCTGCGCCTAAAGTACTCCGACAACCAGACCCCTTTGGGTTACATACCCATTCCTGCCGGTGTCATCATCAATGGAACCGGTCCAACAATCCTCCTGACCGGTGGGGTACATGGGGATGAATTTGAAGGCCCCATTTCTCTGGTCAAGTTTCTTCGCGAAACCAATGTTGACGACATTCAGGGACGAGTCATCATTTTTCCAGCAATCAATGCTCCAGCCTTGAATGCCTCGGCCAGAGTTTCACCGCTTGATGACGGCAATCTAAATCGAGCGTTTCCCGGAGACCCCGACGGAACCCCAACTCAGGCCATTGCTCATTTTGTCGAAAGCGCGGTGATGCCAGTCTGCGATGTGGTTATTGACCTGCACGCGGGTGGTAAGGCCTACTGGTTTTCTCCCTGTTCGATGGCAACCTATGATGACGATCCGGCTCGTCAGGAGATGATCATGGATCTGGCAGATGTATTTGGTTGCCCCTTAGTTTGGGTGATGGGAATTTTCAATGATGATCGCAGTGTAAATGGTGCAGCTGTTCGCAACAAAATCCCATCAATTGCGGCCGAACTGGGCGGTACCGGTCACGTTTCTCCGGAAACCATGAAGCTTGGAGAGCAAGGCATCCGCAACTGTCTGCGTCACTTGGGAGTTTTGTCAGGTGAAGTTGAACCGCGAAAAGAACCGGCAACATTTTTCAAGATTGTTGATGCAAATCAAACTGTTTATGCAACGCATCGCGGCTTGTTTGAACCTGCCTTTACACCCGGTGATCGCGTTTCAGCTGGTGACTTGGTCGGCTATATTCATAGTATCAGCCATATTGAAGAACCACCCATCCGAATTGAATTTCCAATCGGTGGTGTAGCTTATGTGCGATGCCATAGAGGGTTGGTCGAGCACGGTGAAGGTCTCGCAGTGGTTGGGGTTGAGTCCGACAATACCGGTGAAGAATTCGAGCGGAACTCGTATTGAATATGACGCAGCAGACTTGCTGTGGATAATCAGTGAACACCGCGTTGGTATACGCGGCGACCCATACTCCACGTTTCTCGTATGTTTGCAGAGTCACCGAGAATAATCAGTGCAAACAACTTCTCTGATACAGATTGCGACTGCTCAAATCTCTGCTGTATCAATCGTTGCCCGCCATCGTCCAGTATCACGAAATCTGCCTCTTTACCAACTTCCAGGCTACCTACGTGCTCGTCAATCTTAAGCGCCTGTGCACCGCCTAAAGTTGCGAGATAGAAGAGATCCAACTCATCGACATTTCGGTCGCCAACAAGACTCACAACTTTATACATCTCGTGCATGGTCTTAAGCATTGAAAAACTCGTGCCTCCACCCACGTCTGTACCAAGCGACAACCCAATTTGATAATCGTCCAACTGATTCAGCGGTACCAAACCGCTGCCAAGAAAAGAATTAGATGTCGGACAAAGTGCGATTGATGCACCAGCATCCGCCATTCGCTGCTTCTCAGAGTCACTCAAATGAATGCAGTGAGCAAACACTGAATTGTCCGTGACCACACCAAACTTTTCATAGACACCCAGGTAGTCCGAACAATCAGGGTACAGTTGCATTGTCCATTCATTTTCTGGTAGTGTTTCTGCCAGATGTGTGTGAAACAGAAGGTCAGGATACCTTTGCACCAACCGTTTGCATAATTCCATCTGCTTGAGAGTGGATGTCGCGGCAAACCGCAATGTGATGGAGTAGCTTTGACGTCCTTTGCCATGCCATTTTCTGATTAGTCTCTCCGTTTCGGCTTCGCCGCCATCACTGCCATCAAGCAAGCCTTCTGGTGCATGCCTATCCATAAGCACCTTTCCCGCCACCATTCGAAGGCCCCGTGTATGCGCTTCTTCAAAGAAAACATCCGTAGAGTTTTCATGAACCGTTGGGTAGACCTGTGCGCACGTTGTTCCATTGCTGACCAACTCATCAAAGAATTGTGATGCAACAGCTGCTGAATGCTTCGGATCACTAAATCTGAGTTCTTCAGGAAACGTGTAGGTCTCAAGCCACTCCAGCAGGCCGGGTGCGGGTGAACCGATAATTCTTGTTTGAGCATAGTGGATATGAGTATCAATGAATCCGGGACAAATGAAACAGCCGGGATATTCAAGAATTGGAAATTGCTCCTGAAAGTTGTCGAGACATTCAGTCGTCTGAGCAATAGATTCGACTCGCCCATCCGAGATGACCATGATGCCATCCTCAATGAAACGAAACGCTTTTGAACTCTGCCTCGGGTTTGCGACAAAATCAAATATTGCACCACGAATACCGAATTTTTTCATTTCTTCATACAGACGAATCAATTCTTAACTTATTGAATTTATACAAATCAGTGAAAATATGAGTTCTTCCATGTGACCCTGTAAAATTCCCACTAAGCAAGATAAACCTATAAGTTTAATTTCTCACATCCCCGGCTGTGAATTCACAAATAAAGATGGTTATATGATAATTTCTATCCCATCAGCCTTTATGCAATCAAATCTTCCAACCAAATGTCAGCAACGGAAATTCTGAGACATTTATTCCAGAGATGGTAGAATCCTTCCGCCTGAGTGATGATAAAGAAAAATAAATGCGAACGACATCGACGAACCCAAATTTCTAGACCCAAAAGATGAGGAATATATCCACGTCAATTCAGTTTTGATGTCTATGAGTTGTAGAGCGGAATACCGATAAATTTATACTGTTTGGAAGGAGCAAAAAGGTTAATATTTCCCTATGGTGTTTCAAACCATTTGAAAATTTGAGCGTTATTACGCGACTTTTGCGTTTGTTAACGCGAATTTGGAGGTCTGGAAAACGTCAGGGTGAAATACTTCCCTAATGGTTATGTTTAATGCGAATGCGCCTTTTCATTCTTTCGCTTCTCAGTTTCCAAATGCTCCCATAAGCGATCTCCGGCCGCATCGGTTCGATCGACACACGTAAAAACTTCGGAAGGCAGGATCGATTCGCCTTCCTTACCATTCGAGAAATCATAAAAAAGGCCAGACCCGTCAAGGTGAACGATAAACTTATAGTCAGAGTATTTCAAATCACCCTTGCCAAACCACCAGACAAGTCCGAGTCCTCGGATATTGAAACTGCCCGACAGTTTGAGACCTTTGGGTACGTCTAGGGTTAAAAACCCTACTCCATATTTGCCATCAGGGCACTTGACTCCTTCAAGGTGAAATAACGCTGTCTTTTTTTGAAAATCGAATATGTCAAAACATTCCCACTCGTAAGAACACGAAGCTAAAGTTTCCGCAAGCATCCCAGTGTTAACTTCAGATTCTTGTTCTTGTGCTCCTGCTGTGAAGGGTGGCAATGTCATTAGCACAATCGAGACCATGACTATCCTACTCAAAACATATCTGTTTGAATCAAATAACTGCAGCATTTTCTACGAAAATTCCAGCGATGATGGTGTGCAAATTATTGCCCTTAGGTGCCTGCCATATCGAAAATAATCACGCTCATTGCATACTGAATTGTTTGCACCATGGTGAACGATCAACTAGCTACTGCAAGTGACATGCAATTTTATTAGGGAAGTCGAAAATCAGCTCTATTTGGCCTCCTTGAAGGGTGTTGAGTTGATTCTGGGACTATCAAAATTGCAATAAATGGTTTGTTTTCGAAGAATTACGTGAGAAATAAGGTGCTAGGCCGACTAGCTAAGCTATTCTCCCGCAAGTCGTAAGTATCCGTCTCTAGTTTGCGGCGCCTTGATTCCCAACAGACGGCTGCCAACCTGAGTCTTCAATATCTGCGCAGTTCCCCCGCCAATGGTAAACATTCGTACGTCTCGATACATACGCTCCAATGGTTCCTGATTACCATATCCTCGAGCACCAAACATTTGCAGAGCATCGCTGACGACTTTGATCGCGCTTTCCGATGCAAAGAGCTTTGCCCTGGCAGCCAATAATGGGTCTGGGAACTCGCTCTCCCCTTCTTCAGCGGACTTCGCCGCTTCGTAAAGCAGTAATCTCGATGCATGGACTGACGTATCCATTTCTGCAATCATCCACTGCAAACCTTGAAACTCAGCAAGCGGTCGTCCAAACTGGTGTCGGTCAGTCAGATAGCGCTTTGCATGGTCGAGTGACCCGGCAGCGATACCCATCGCAATCGTTCCCGCTCCGACTCGTTGACTGTTGTATGCATTCATTAGATCAGCAAAGCCTCGACGAAATCCTGATGGTGTTGGAAGCATAAATGCTTCGTCCACTTCCAGATCATTGAAATGGAGTTCGGCTTCTGGCATACCGCACAAACCCAGGGTATGCTCTCGACGCGCAACAGTAAATCCGTCAGGTTTGATGTTGTTCGAGGGATCGTAGTGAACCAGAAATCCCCCAATTCCCAAGTCCTTTCCCTGTTCATCCAAAACTCTAGCGAATATTAAATGGAGTTTGGATATACCACCTCCGGTAATCCAGTGCTTAACCCCATTGAGAGTGTATTTTGCACCTGCTTTTTGGGCAACGGTTTTCATTTCAGTTGCAGCACTACCAGCTTCCGGCTCAGTGATGCAGATCGCCGGTTTGTCACCCTTGAGCACCAGAGGCGCACAGTACCTTTTCTGCTCCTCTGTGCCATAAGCCATCACTGCGCTGATACCTCCCATATTGGACTCAACGACAATACGTGCGCTCAGTGCGCAACTACGTGCAATCTCCTCAATTACCAGTACTGCTTCATAGAAAGTCGCAGACTGACCACCGTACTGCTCTGGAATTGTCATGCCCATTAGACCTGCATCGACCAGATCGTCAACATTTTCCCAACAGTATTCACGGGACCTGTCCCACAAAGCCGCTTTTGGTGCGAACTTTTGAGACAGCTCCATGGCAATCGACAAGAAATGAGTGGAGCGATGGGATTTATTCATGAGAATAATTAGAATTTCAAATCAAATTTAGCTACATCAATTGAGTGAAACAGACTATGCAACCTTTATTCCTTCGCTGAAATGGTTTCCAGTATTGGAGTAGCCCAGGTCTTGTGAATACGAATCTCATCCAAACTGAGACCAGAGAGTTCGTAAGGTAAAACTAACCACCGGTCGGTTTCATTTATGAAGTATTCAGGAGCTGAACGTTCCGCTATTGGCCTGTACCACACGGTTGCTACCCGGATTTCTTCCGGCAAATTCTTACGCAGTTTTTGACGCAGTTTTTCTTTCACCGCCTGCATGCTGTGACCGCTGCTAAACACATCATCCACCAACAACAGTTGATGTTGAGCCTCCAAACGGTCCACCAAATATTCATAACCATGTACCCTGATGTTTTCAGAATTCCGTATCATGTCGGAGTAATTATCCATTCCGCGGTAGGACGTCCGAATGGCGATGTGATCTGTTTCCACTCCCAAATGTTGCAAGCACTCCTGCACAACGATACCGACAGCACTACCCCCGCGCCAGATGCCGACAATGAAATCAGGTCGAAAGCCGCTTTCATAGACGCGGCGACCGAGTCGAAATCCATCCAGAATCAGATCATGCTCTTCAACAAAAATTTTTTCTTGAGTCGGTAGATTCTCCATAGAGTACTATTTTATTCATGAGTACCAAACTATACATAGAAGCTCAGGACCTGCTGAACGATGCCATGCGACTCGGTGCAATGGTAGTCAACAGTGGGTTTAAACCAAAATTCATTGTTGGTATATGGCGCGGTGGGACACCAATTGGTATTGGCGTTCAGGAGGTATTGTCCTGGGCTGGTATTGAATCAGATCATATCGCTATTCGGACATCCTCTTACGAATCCACAATCGACCAGCGCGGCCATCTCGTGCGCGTACACGGTTTGAGCTATCTTGTGGACAGAGTCAATGCTGAAGACGGCTTGCTTCTTGTAGATGATGTCTTCGACACAGGCTTAACCATCGAGGCGATCATTGATAAACTGCGTCGTAAGGCGAGATTGAATACGCCAGAAGATATTCGGGTTGCCGTTCCCTGGTATAAACCCACACGCAACCAGACCGACAGGGAGCCTGATTATTACTTGCATAAAACGGAACGATGGATAAAATTTCCTCACTCGCTTGAAGGTTTGAGTGATGAGGAAATTCGTACTTTCCGACCTGAGATTTGGAAAGTTCTGAACGAGTGAATTAGACTTAATTGCAGTTTCCTCTGCTGCGTTCAAGCAACGATTGAAATTGACTCAATGCAGTACGCTTGCTTGCATTGCCAGTAAGTTGAAAATTTGAGTGTATGCCGTACCATCAGGAGGTGTAACGATGGCGAACATTACGATTCGGAATCTCGATGACGACGTGAAGATGCGCCTTCGCGTGCGCGCTGCCAAGCATCACCGTTCGATGGAGGAAGAGGTGCGCATCATCCTAAGCAACGCCGTGATTGACTATCAGACTGGTCCCCGGAATTTAGCGAAGTTTACTCGCGAGTGCTTCGCACCCCTTGGCGATGTGGAACTCGAACTTCCACCGCGCGGTCCAATGCGCGAACCTCTGGAATTCTCCTAAGCAACCCGCGCGCTCGTCATTGACTTAAATGTCGCTTCCGAACTCATGCGTCCACAACCGATGCCTACCGTGGCAGAGTGGATTGCAAATCGCGACGCACAGGAGATATACCTGACAGCTGTGAACGAAGCGGAGTTGCGCTACGGTGTCGCGATTATGTCAGCAGGCAAACGGCGAAATGCGCTAGAGGTTGCCATGAACCGTTGGCTTGAGCGTGGTTTTCGAGAACAGATTCTTCCATTCGACAGCGCCGCCGCCCAAACCTATGCGGAAATTGCAGCCGCCCGCCGAGACGCGGGCCAACCTATGAGCGAGGCTGATTGCCAGATAGCTGCGATATGTCGATCTAGGGGAGCTGTTCTGGTTACCCGCAACGTACGAGATTTCCGGGGCACTGGCATCAAACTCATCGATCCTTGGGTGGCAACTTAAGCAACCTGAGGTGTTGACTAAGACCCATGGAGAAATTCTCTAATGATGGTGGCGAAACCATGTCAGCCACACCCGCGATAAATTTACTCAATCGGACTGAAAATGTGCCTGACTATTACTTGCATGAGACGGAATGGTGGATCAAATTTCCGCACTCGCTGGAAGATTTGAGCGATGAGGAAATTCGTAATTTTCGACCTGAGATTCGGAAAGTTCTGAACGAGTGAAGCGGATTGCCAGAAATTAAAGATTCCAGTAAAAGTTTCAGGGGCGCTTGAAATCGAGCACCCCTGAACAGTGAAACCTATAAATACAACCAGTAATCGCTACTGCGGCAATGAGCCTTCGACACCCATGACGTAGTAGTTCATTCCAAGCAGGTCCCCATCGCTTAACGTGGCACCCGCTCCAATAATTTCATTACCAGACTGATCCAGGATCGGCCCAGCAAATGGGTGAAGTTCTCCAGAACGAATCGCTTCGATTGTCGCATGCGCGTCGGCAATGACTTCCGCTGGTACAGATTCTGCATTGATTTCAGATGACTTGATCATATCAGCGCCATATCCACCCCAAACGTCGCCCGATTCCCAGGTGCCTTCCAGCACCGCTCTCGTACGTTCGACATAGTAGGGCCCCCAATTGTTAATGGCTGAGGTCAGATGCGCTCTTGGACCGAAAGCAGACATGTCGGACGCTTGACCAACTGCCCAAACACCGCGTTCTTCAGCAACCTGAAGCGGTGCTGGAGAATCCGTGTGCTGAAGGATGATATCGGCACCTTGATCGATTAGAGCTTTAGCAGCATCACCTTCTTTACCAGGATCAAACCAGGTGCTTACCCACACGACTTTGATGGTTGCATCTGGATTGACGCTACGCAAACCGAGGGCGAATGCATTGATACCTCTTACAACCTCTGGAATGGGGAAAGATGCGATATACCCAATCGTATTGGACTTTGTCACTTGACCTGCGATTCGACCATTAACATATCGTGCTTCATAAAAGCGCGCTAGGTAGGTGGAAACGTTATCTGCACGCTTGTAGCCGGAGCAATGCTCGAAATAAGTATCTGGAAAACTCTGTGCAACCTTGATGGTTGGGTTCATATAACCAAAAGAGGTGGTAAAGATTAACTTGTTTCCGTCCGCGGCAAGCTGTCGAATGACTCGCTCGGCATCCTGACCTTCAGGAACGAATTCGACAAAACTTGTTTGTACTTTGTCACCGAATGCTTCTTCGACCGCAAGACGTCCATCGTTGTGCTGATATGTCCAACCGTGATCACCAACCGGACCGATATACACAAACCCAATCTTTAGGGGGTCATCGGCCAACGCTAAACTCGAACCGATTGCGTAAGTAAATGCCGCAATGGCGGCGATTAAGAACTTTTTCATTCTTCTATTTCTCCTAATTCTTGTTTCTTAGCTGGTGATCGAATACAAAATCACCCAAAGAAATTATGCGTTAAATTTGAGCTTCTCTAAACTGCTCCATCGAATTATTTTAACACCAACAGATAGCCGCTATAACCTGTGAAAATAACCCGAATCCTTTTCATCCCAATCACCACGAACATCAGCGAGATTAAAAATCTCAGCTGATTTCCAATGATCTCCTGTTATTGAAAATGATATCAATCAGTTGTTGGAATGGAATATCTGACCCAGGCAGGCTGGTGCACTCAGCTTCACGCGCGAAGCATTTCTCGAAATCATCACGAGCACGAGTATCGTAACCAGGTAGGGCAACATTGACAGCACCTGTCCGGGTATCTGCACACCAAATCCTTGCAGATGTAGCTGGAATATTGTTACCGCTCCAAACAGATAAGCGCCAATCAGTACCCGACCGGGTTTCCAAGTTGCAAATACCACCAAAGCCAGCGCAATCCATCCGCGGCCCGCAGTCATTTGTTCAACCCACATTGGTGTGTAGGATAAAGACAGGAAAGCGCCACCTAGTCCTGCCATCGCACCGCCAAACATCACTGCAAAAAACCTGATTCTGATCACCGAGTATCCAATCGAGTGAGCAGCATCATGTGATTCCCCCACTGCTCTCAATATCAGCCCAACTCTAGTTCTAAAAAGGAAAAAATGGACAACAACGACCATTAAGACCGAGAAGTAAATCAGAAAATCCTGTTTGAACAGTAAGGGACCTAAAATTGGGATGTCTCCTAGAACTGGAATATCAAGCGCTGGCAGCTTATCAATCGGCAATCCGATAAACGGAATTCCGAGAAGAGAACTGATGCCGATACCGAACAAAGTCAGCGCAAGTCCCGAAGCAACCTGGTTGGCTAGGAAAAACAATGTAAGCACCCCAAACAGCATTGACATGATGACACCTGCAGCAGCACCAGCAATAATTCCAAATGCCCAACTACCTGTGGTTAGCATCGCGATGAATGCGCTGACCGCACCGACTAACATCATCCCTTCCACTCCGAGATTCAGAATCCCGGATTTCTCCACCACCAACTCCCCTGTTGCCGCAAGTAGCAGCGGCGTGGCAGCACTCACAACTGTAAGCAGAATTAATTCAATTGTGGTAATGGTAGCCATTAGGTTGACCTTGCTGAACTGCTGATGCTTGATTTTCTAATTTCGATTCGGTAGTGGATCAGAATGTCGCAGGACAGCAAAAAGAACAGCAGCATCCCCTGAAACACACCAGCAATGCCAAGTGGCAAACCAAGCTTGATCTGAACAAACTCACCGCCCAGATACGATAGCGCTAACACCAAACTCGCAAACAATATTCCGACGGGGTGTAAACGCCCCAGAAAAGCAACAATGATTGCGGAAAAACCATATCCGGGAGAAATAATCGGCTGCACCTGCCCAATCAGCCCTGTAATTTCAATGATGCCCGCCAGTCCAGCGAGTCCTCCCGCACCCAATAAAACACACCAAATCATCAGGTTTGAGCGAACCCCGGTATATCTTGCAGCCTGTGGCGCCAATCCAGATACTCTGACCTGAAAGCCTGCCAGGGTTCTGGAAATCAATATCCAGCCTGTGATGATTGCCAGCAATGCAAATATCGTTCCAAGATGCAACCGTGTTCCAGGCACTATCACCGGCAGTGTCGCCACGCCTTGAAAAAGAACGCTTTGAGGAAAGTTGTAGCCTGCTGGGTCCCGCCAGGGACCATGAACCAAAGTACTCAACAGCAAAATCGCAACATAGACCAGTAGCAGACTGGTCAGAATTTCGTTGGTGTTGAACCGAGTTTTCAAGAATGCTGGAATCGATGCCCATGCCATGCCACCTAAAATGCCAAGTATCAGCATGGCAGGCAGCATCAGAACGTTATTTGACTCTGGAAAATAAATGACCAGCGCGCTACCAGCTAAGGCACCAACGGTTAACTGACCTTCTGCGCCAATATTCCAAACATTGGCTCTAAATCCCATTGAGAGCCCTACTGCGATCAACGCCAGTGGTGACGCCTTGACCAGAAGTTCGCAAACTCCATAGAGATCACTGATAGGACTGATGAAAAATGCATAGAGACTCTGAAGCGGCGGATAACCAAGCAGGTAAAACACTACCGTCCCCGCAACCAGGCTCAGTCCCAAAGCCATAATTGGAGTCAACCAGGTCATCAACCTAGAGTGGGTCTGTCGTGGTACCAGCTTTATTCGCACAGGTTCTACCTCATGCCGCTTCAGGATGAGCGCCACCCATCAGAAGGCCAATTTTCTCAGCTGTCAGACTCGAAACCGGATAAGGCTCGGATAAACTCCCAGCGAACATCACAGCAATTCGATTGCACAACTCAAGCAATTCATCCAGGTCCTGTGAGATAACCAAAACTGCTGTACCATTGGCGGCCAAGTCGAGCAATGCTCTGTGAATGGCCAATTGAGAGCCTGCATCCACACCCCAGGTAGGTTGGGACGCGAGCATCACTAATGGCTCTTGTAAAATTTCACGGCCTATCAGAAACTTTTGCAGATTTCCACCAGAAAGACTGCCAGCATCAACGTGTATCCCCGCATGTCTGACATCAAAGTCATCGCAGGTTTTCTGCGCAAAATATCGAGCATTCGAATAATTCATCCAAAGCTTACGAGCCAAGTTGAAGCGCTGGTGTCCGCTCAGAAACACATTTTCGATCAATGACATACTACCAACGGCACCATGGCCTAAACGTTCTTCTGGAACGATAGCCGCGCCGAGTTCTCTGCGCTCACGAATACTTCGTCGCCCGCACTCAACACCATTGATACTTATGGCCGCGTTTTCATCGGCCAGCACCTCGCCGGCCAGCATTTCCATCAGCTCGGTCTGTCCATTTCCGGCGACACCGGCGATTCCAAATATCTCCCCTTCGCGAACATCAAAATCAATGTTCTTCAAAGAAATACTACGCTCATCTTCAGCAGTCCGCGAAAGATTGCGGACCATAAATTTTGTCTCACCTGTGCTCTTTAACTCGTAAGTTGGAGGATTAAGCGATTTTCCAATCATCATTTCCGCAAGGCTTCGCGTACTTTCCTTCGTTGGGTCACATTCTGCGACCACTTTACCCTGCCTGAGAATAGTCGCGTGGTGACACAACTCCTTGATTTCTTCAAGCTTATGGCTGATGTAGAGAATTGCGCAACCTTCATCAGCGAGTTGGTTCAAAACTTTGAACAGGTTATCTGCTTCCTGAGGTGTCAGAACCGAAGTCGGCTCATCCATGATGAGCAACTTTGGAGACTGAAGCAGACAGCGAACAATTTCTACCCGCTGCCGTTCACCAACTGACAGCGAAAATACATCGCGTTCGGGATCAAGTCCCAAACCGTAGGTATTGGAGACTTCATGAATCTTTTGTGAGAGCCCATCGCCACCCTCTTTGGAAGAAATGGCCAGTTCGATATTGTCCCGAACCGACAGCGCATCAAACAGCGAAAAATGCTGAAACACCATGCCGATTCCGATCTGGCGCGCGTGGGCCGGACTTGTCACGCTTATCGAGTTTCCCATCCAGTACATGTCACCTTCGTCGGCGGCATAGTATCCGTAGATGATCTTGACCAAAGTGCTCTTGCCGGCACCATTTTCCCCAAGAAGAGCATGAATCTGGCCTTCTGGAATTGAAATGTCAACCGAGTCGTTAGCCAATACTCCAGGGAAAGCCTTGGTGACACCCCGAAGTTCCAGCAACGGTGAACTCACGTTTGCACCTCTGCCTGAAGAACTGTTCTTTCCGTATCTTCACCAATCGCGATGCGATTTCGAACTTCCTGCAACTGCGCAGCTGTTGAAAGAGCAATGACCGCGGGATATTTTCCGCGAATGCTGGGAAGCCCGATCGGACAGACCAGCCGCTGCAGTGTAAATGAATTAATGCCATCTTTAATTAAACGCTGCTCGAATCTTTGCCGTTTGGTATTTGAACCGATCAACCCGAGCCAGCCAAAGTTCCGTCGCTTGAGAATATGCAGACAAAGCTCATAATCCAGTCCATGATCGTGGGTCATCACAACAAAAAATGTCCCATCTGGCTGTGCATCAATGAAGCCGGTTAGATCATCTGGTGAAAGGGCTCTTGCATTGTCCGGGATAATTGAAGGAAATACGTCTTCACGCTGATCCACCCAGTCAATCTGAAATGACAGATTCTGTAGCAGCGGTACAAGCGCCTTGCCAACGTGTCCGGCTCCAAACAATACAATCTTGATTGGCTTTTCATTGAGGTGTGTGATAAACCACTGAGTCGAACCTTCCGAAACCAGTCTGCTGTACTCGGAACTGCCAGCAACCAGTTCCCTAGCAGTGTCCCAGACCGAATCAGGCAGCTCTTCAACATCGTTTCTGCGGGACACGACACTGGTCGGGCGGTCATCGGAGACGCAAGACACCAAGTACCGCGGTCGCCCGTCACCTACAATTCCAAGCTCATGAATGAATTGATCGGCCAATTTTCCTGAGTACATCTCATACATCAACTGCACCGCGCCGCCACAGCACTGCTTCAGCGTAATGCCCAATCCTGAATACTCCGTTTTTCGAGTAAACTCTTGGGGCCGGACGAGCATCGCTTGGGCGTTTTGAATCGCCTGAAACTCCAGGTTGCCACCACCGATGCTGCCTTGAGAAGTCTCTCCGGTAACGACCATTTGCGCCCCAACCTCTCTCGGGGCAGAACCATTGATTTCGATCACGGTCACGATCACGAAGTAATCAAGCCCCACCAAATTTTCGTAGAGGTCCTGCCGAAGACTCATTGACTCACACTCCACTCGAACGCATTTCATCGATGGCCATCAGCACACGCTCAGGTGTGGCAGGTGCATCAATAGCCGGCCATTGTTTATAGTCCGATAGACTTGAAACAGCATCCGATATTGCACTGAAAACAGAGACAGCCAACAGTAACGGCGGTTCACCGACTGCTTTGGATCGATAGATTGTCTGCTCGACGTTTCGACCGCGTTCCCAGATCTTCACATTGAAGGATTCTGGTACATCACCGCTGGCAGGAATCTTGTAAGTTGAAGGAGCGTGGGTTTTGAGTGCTCCATTATCATCCCACCACAACTCTTCGCTCGTCAGCCACCCTGTGCCTTGAACAAATCCGCCTTCGATCTGACCAAGATCAACGGCCGGATTCAGTGAGCGGCCAGCATCATGAAGAATATCAACCCGTGTGATTCGATATTCACCAGTCAAGCGATCAATCGCAACTTCACTCACTGCTACGCCATAGGCGAAATAGTAAAACGGATGACCCGTCATGGTTTTTGGATCCCAATCGATTTTTGGCGTTTTGTAATATCCGGTAGCTGACAGCGAAACGCACGCTATCTGAGCCATCTTTGCCAGTTTCCGGAATGAGACGGATGATCGGCCCGCAATGACTGAGCCATTCAAGAAGATGACCTCTTCTTTTTTCACACCAAATGCCTTGGCAGCTACACCGATTAATCTATTCTTAATCGTTCGTGCGGCGGCTTTTGCGGCCATACCGTTTAGATCTGATCCGGATGATGCAGCAGTTGCAGAGGTATTCGGAACCCTTGAAGTGTTGGTTTCCACCAACTTGACCCATTCCAGCGGTACTGAGAATTCATCGGCCACAACTTGTGCAACTTTGATGAACAGACCCTGTCCCATTTCCGTCCCACCGTGATTGAGATGAATGCTGCCATCCGTGTATACGTGAACCAGCGCACCCGCCTGATTGAAGTAGGACATGGTGAATGAAACACCAAATTTAGCGGGCGTTAGCGCCATGCCTCGCAATAGGTTGGATTTTCCCTGATTCAACTGTCGGATTCTTTGGCGGCGGGCATGATAGGCTGAAGATTTAACCAACTCCGCGGTCATCTCGTTCACCACAAAATCGGAAACTTTCATGCCATAGGGAGCAATATTTCGAGTCCGTTTACCGTAGTAGTTTCTCTGACGTATTTGAAGCGGGTCTTTTCCGAGATGACAGCTGATTTCATCAATAATTCGCTCTATACAGAGCACCGCCTGAGGTGCCCCAAACCCTCGGAATGCCGTGTTCGATACTGTATTGGTACGGCAAAGATGTGTGGTTGCAACCACATTTTCCAGGTAATATGCGTTATCAATGCTCAGGAGAGCACGATCATTGATAGGTTTTGAAAGGTCGGCGGAGTAACCGCATTTTGAAGCCATTTCAACGACCAGGCCGTGAATGGTTCCGTCATCTCCAAACCCCACCCGATATTTGAAAGAGAAATCATGCCGCTTACCGGTCGCCAGCATATCAACATCGCGATCTAGTCGAATCTTTGCGGGTCGCCCGGTTCGTTCGGCAGTCAATGCCGCAATACAAGCCCACTGCGAGGCTTGTGTCTCCTTGCCGCCAAATGCCCCACCCATCCGACGAACTTCGACTGTAATCGAATTTAACTTTTTGTTTAGCAGTTTCGAAATGAGAAGCTGAATTTCAGATGGATGTTGAGTGGAACAGTAAATCACCATGTCTCCACCCTCTCTTGGTATCACCATTGCGGCCTGACCTTCAAGGTAGAAGTGATCCTGGCCACCATTTCGAACCGTTCCTTCAAGTTGATGGGGTGCGTCCTGAATTGCTCGCTCTGGCTCACCCCGTCGAATGGTTGCAGAAGGCAGCACGAATGTTTCCCGATCAAGTGCCTGTTCAATTGTCAGAACAGGCTCTTCAATTTCATACTCGACAACAGACTCGCGGCAGGCAAGACGTGCCTGAAGTTCCGATTCAGCTGCTACCGCAAACAACACCTGCCCGGCAAAGTCTACCCGACTCTCCGCAAAAACCGGATCATCTCCAATTGTTGGACTACAGTCATTTTTACCAAGCACTGTACTCGAATCAAGTACTGCAACGACACCTGGTGCATTGCCAACCCGGCTTGTGTCCATTGAAGTAATTCGAGCTGCGGCATGGGGACTGAGCGCTGGCCAGATGTGCAGCACATTTCTTGGTTCCGGCATGTCGTCAATGTAGACTGCATCACCGGTAACATGACGTTCAGCACTGTCATGGGCAATGGGCTTGTGCACACTTGCTGGCAGCAGGGATTTGGTCGGTCGATCAAGCATAGTCTGCCTCCCAAACGATGGTTTGTTCCTGGCCCGACAGTTCATCGAACAGTCTTTCAAGCAGATTTCCAGCAACCCGAGTTCGGTAATCAGAACTGCCTCTAAAGTCAGTGATGGGAGCGAAGTCCCGCTGTAAAGCCTCCCGGCCCTTGACAATTGCATCGCCAGTCATAGGAGAACCGATTAAGGCATCTTCACAGTGAAACGCTCGCTTTGGTGTAGCAGCCATACCACCAAAAGAGATTCGAACAGCTTGAACAATTCCAGAATTCAGTGTCAGAGAGAACGCCCCACAAACCGCCGAAATGTCCTGGTGAAATCGCTTGGATAACTTGTAAACCCTGAACTGCTGTCCTTCTACAGGCAGGGGTAAATCAATTCGTTCCAGAAATTCACCAGGTCTGAGGTCCTGCTTGCCATAGTCAATGAAGTAGTCCTCAGCAGACAAGGTACGAGAACCGGCAGCACTTGAAATAATCAATTTTGCATCAAGCGCGATTAAAACAGGCAGACTATCTCCTATCGGTGATCCATTCGCAACGTTGCCACCGATGGTAGCCTGATTTCGAACCTGTACCGAACCATATCGCCTAAAGAGTTCATCCAACGACGGATAGTATGAAGACAGTGTATCCATTGCTTCAGCTATGGTCGTTGCAGCGCCAATTCTGATCATGTCATTTTCGATCGAGATGCTTTGAAGCTCCCGAATATCAGAAACGGATATGACACAATCCAAATGTCGACGTTCTTTGGTAACCCAGAGCCCGACATCGGTTGCACCTGCCACAATTCGACTTGCCGGCTTCTCCTTGAGAATCTGCTTCAGTTCATTAACGGTTGCCGGTGCGTGGTAGCTTTGTTGACTCAAGTCAAGATGAACTGAAGGTGCGGCATCTAGTTCTGACAGAGAAAGTAAGGTTTGTTTCTCGCGATGATCAAATTGATCTGGATGGTGTCCATGCAAGGCCTGCCGGGCAGCTCGTACAATCGGAGCATATCCGGTACAGCGGCAAAGATTACCTGCCAACGCATCATCGATAGCAACCCGACTCGTATCACCTCCATTGTGATACATGCCAAACAATGACATTACAAAGCCAGGCGTGCAAAATCCACACTGCGAACCATGCTGATCAACCATCGCCTGTTGCACTGGGTGCAACTCATCGTTCCTGTCTTTCAGGTGTTCAACGGTGATCAACTGCTTGCCGTGAAGAAAGGGAACAAACATGATGCAGGAATTGCAGGCTTTATATCGAAGTTTGCCATTTACATTTTCAGCGACGACGACTGTACAGGCACCGCAATCACCTTCAGCGCACCCTTCCTTTGTACCCGTCATCCTCTCGACTTTACGAAGATACTCCAGTACAGTTGTAGTCGGCAGAACATCCGTCAGCTCACGGCTTTCACTACCCAACAAGAATCGAATTGACTTTCTGTCTTGCATCAACTTCCCCGATAAGTTGAATACCCGTATTGAGATAGCAGAAGCGGGACATGATAATGCTGCGTCGGATCGGAAATTCCGAATCGAATCACAATCGCATCCAAAAATTTGGGTTCAGCCTGACCGTCATTCCAGGAATCAAAGTATGCACC